>CAWAMC010000008.1:0-34057 GCA_963783035.1 uncultured Gammaproteobacteria bacterium | reverse complement strand
TCCGCGATCACGTCGCGCAATTCGCTCAGGGCTTCGGCCGACAGGCTCACCGAGTCGGTACGCATATACGAAATCAGACCGACCGTGCCTTCTTCGCCGATGGTCACGCCTTCGTAGAGTTTCTGCGCCACCTGCATCGTGCGCTTGGTCGTGAAACCGAGTTTGCGCGACGCTTCCTGCTGCAGCGTGGACGTCGTGAACGGCGGCGACGGCCGGCGCTTGCGTTCTTTGCTCACCACATCGGTGACTTGCAGCACGCCATTGGCCGCAGTCACGATACGTTTGCGCGCGGCTTCGGCGGTCTCGCCGTCGGTGACGGTGAACTGTTCGAATTTCTTGCCGTCGAGTTTATTGAGCTTGGCGGTGAACGCTTGCGTGGGATGCGCGCACTCGGCTTCCACCGTCCAATACTCGCGGGCGACGAAGGCTTCGATCTCTTCTTCGCGCTCCACGATCATGCGCAGCGCCGGCGATTGCACGCGGCCGGCGGATAGGCCGCGTTGCACTTTGCGCCACAGCACCGGCGAGAGGTTGAAACCGACCAAATAATCGAGCGCTCTGCGCGCTTGTTGGGCATCGACCAGGTCGGCGGCGATCGCGCGCGGCTTGGCCATCGCTTCTTTGATCGCGCGCGGGGTGATTTCGGTAAAGACCACGCGCTCAAGCGTGCGGTCTTTAAGCAGGCCGCGTTCTTTCAGGATCTCCGCGATGTGCCAGCTGATCGCCTCGCCTTCGCGGTCCGGGTCGGTCGCCAGATAGAGGTGATCGGCGGCTTTCGCGGCTTTGGCGATGGCCTCGACGTGTTTTTCGTTTTTCTCGATCAGCTCGTAGCGCATGGCGAAGCCGTTCTCGGGATCGACCGCGCCTTCTTTGGGCACCAGATCGCGAACATGGCCGTAGGAGGCGAGGACATGGAAATCCTTGCCGAGATATTTATTGATCGTCTTAGCCTTGGCGGGCGACTCGACGATGAGGAGGTTCTTGGCCATCTCGGGGGGTGTATTTCCGGAAGTGCCGCTCCAAACGGGGGCGGCGGGACGTGCTGAACGACAGGCAATGGAAGGGGAACTGGGGGCGTGCGACCGGAAGACAACGCCCGGGAGGGCTCCGGGCGTCGTGGCGGTTCCTTTATTAGTGGTGTCACGTCCGGCCTAGTGCTGTCAAGCCGCAAGAACCGACAGGTCGGCGGCCCGCCGCCTGGAAGGAGGGGCGTCGGGCGGATCGGAGCCGGCACAGAGCCTGCGGATCAACACGCCGCGAAGGGCCCCAACTGCGCTCGGCAAGTCTGGAGTGGAATCGGTGTGCGCCCTCAGCGCAGACCGGAGAACAGCGCGAAACCCGCAACTGCGAACAGCGCGATGACGCCTAGGAACAGCAGGCCGCCCAAGCAAAGCACCACGATGGTCACCACGCCCAATTCATCGCGCTGCAAGTCGGCTTGCGGCGTGAAGGCGTATTTGTCCACGACCAGAGTGTCGCAAATCATGTCGTGCAGCGCGCGCTTGCGATCGGTAAAGCCCGCCATGATCAATCCGATGCACAGGGTCAAACTACTGAGTAGATAGGCGAAATAACGCCCGAAACCGCGCATGAAACTGATCCGCGTGCCGTCGCCGCGGGTGACTTTGATACCAACCGCCAACTTACCGACGCTCGCTTGCATGCTGGACGAGTGCATCCAACCGTAATAGGTCGCGCCGAGCGCCAAACCGACGAGTTGATTCAGGATTTGCAGCACGAGCATGAGGCCTTCGTCGGGGGCGCCGCCGCCCGCCAACCCAAGCATCAAAACACCGAAAACCATGCCGATCATGCCAGCGACGATACCGACGACGAAGCTATCGATGATCAAAGCGGCGGCGCGCTTCCAAAACCCGGCATAGACCACGCGGCCACCGGCGATGTAATCGCTGTCGTCGCGCAACTGCGCTTTCGGCGGTGCGTAAGGCGAGAGCGGCTCGGCCACGCGCAGGGCATCGGTTTGGGCGGCGGCCGACGCCCCAATGCCGGCGGCCGCGTAGCCGTCTGCCGTCTGCGTCGTCGCGACAGGGGCGTCGAAGACCGATGCGCGCGTGCTGGCCGTTGCCGTCTCGACCGGCAACACCTCGGCGATCGCTTCGCGCCAGGGCTTCCAGTCGGCATAGCCTTCGCGCCAGACCAGGGTCTCGGGGCCGATCTGGCCGTTACCGTGGAGTTGCGTCAAATCGTCGGCGCTCACCGGGCCGAGGCGCTCGCGTTGGGCGTTGCTGTAATACCACTGGGTCATGGCGGAAGATCCGTGGAGAAGTCGAAATCGAAATGAAGACCGTGCGGTATCCGGCGCTCTGCGGCGCACGGTCGACCCGGTGGCGGAACGGGCGTGAGCGTATGGCGAAGCATCTTAGCGTTTCGTCGGCCACTCGCGGAAGACGATGCAGACCGTGGTTTTATCGAGCATAGCGAACTCGCGCGCGCCCCAAGGCTTCAGACAGACGGTCTTGGCGTTGGGGTGCAACAGCTGCGGCGATCGCGTCGACATCTCACGGAAGATCGCGTCGACGTCGTCCGTGTCCACGCCGAGTTCGGGGCGATCGAGCGCTGCGCATTCCGGGCTTTGGACGATATAAGCCTTAGCGCCATCGCGCGCGACGACCGCCATGCCGGCGTCTTGGTACTGCATTTCGAAGCCCAAACCGTCCACGAAGAATTCCACGCCGTCTTGCAGTCGTTCGTAAAAGATCTTCGGGATGAGATTGTTGAACACGCGGAGCTCCAAGGAGGACAACGAAAGTGCCGGACATCGGCGTCTCGTCAGAATCTTCGATGTCGTCGTGAAAAGACGAAAAATCGCTTGTTTGATAGGGTTTTCAGCGCGGTGTCGCCCGGCACTCGTTCGGGCGGTAGCGCTCAAGCAAGGTGCCGCCGGTGCAGTCCCAACCGTCGGTGCTTTGTCGGTAAATCAGGGTCGAAGCCGCTTCGTTCGCGGGCCCGAGCGCATCGAATCGCAATTCGATTTGACAGGCGCCTTCGGGTGCTTCGGCGCTCGTTCCGAGCGTCACCGCGGTGACGTATCGCCCGAAGCGACCGTCGCGACCGTCGCCGACCCCGATGGCAGTGTTATCGGGACATGCGCCGGTTTGGTCTTTGTGCTGTTCGATCGACGGCAAGACCGCGCGCGCGCCGTGGATGCCTTCCATCACTTTGGTGCGCACCACGTATTCCTGGTATTGCGGAATCGCGATGGCGGCGAGGATACCCACGACCGGGATCATCACGACGCACGCACCGACACCGATGATCGCGGCGATGGCGCAACCGGAAAGGCCGCGTTTGGGTGGAGCGGTGGTGGCGGTAGAGCAGGTGGCGAGGACATGATGTTTCGACGCTCTCAGGGTTTGTTCGTTGATGTCTTGGTGTCGACAGTTGTTCGAAGATAGCCTCGTTCGCCCGATAGATATTCAATGCGGTATGGCGATCAACGCGCCGCAAGCGATGTCGCGTATGTCGCGGCATCTAGTCACGACGACAGCTACGCGGCCGCGACCAAGCCGAACGCGGTGTTAATTCCCACCAGCCCCACCCCCGCCGATCAACATCAAACCAAAAATGTAAAAAACAAGCCAGAACAGACCGAAGAGCACGAGCGCCGCAGCGATTACAGATACCAAAAGAAGCGCCGCCCGCTGGCCACGGGTCAGCGACACGCTTTTCTCGCTCTTTGGCACCGACGGTGGTGCATCCATATATTCCTTTAGGTAGGGAATCGATGACAGGGCGTCGCCTTGAATCAATTGCAGTTCGGCGGCTTCAATTGCAGGTTCGTCGTATTCGCGCGACAAGACACCGAGATATCGCCGCGCTCGCCCTGGGCGACGTACATCGCGGTGGCGTTCGCCCATTCGCTGCCGGCAGGTCCGAAACGCACGGCGTAGGCGCAGCGATACGGATCTGCCGAAAACAGCGACAACTCGTAGCGCCCGCTCAACTCGGGCGAGCGAACTTGCGTCATTTCGAATTCGAAATCCTGCGGACATTGCCCGGCTTGCATGCCGCCCATCGCTTCGGCCAACAAACGGCGCACGCGGGCGTCGTCGTTGGCGAGCTGTTGCGCGTCGTAGACGTTCTCCACCGCCGGCGGGCCGATCGTCGGTGGGCGCGTCGCCGCGGCGTCCGCGGCGGCTTGCTGCGCCTGTTTCGTGCGTTTGACGTAATCGTTGTAAGCCGGCAACGCGATCGCCGCCAGAATGCCGATGAGCACCACGCCGACCACACCGACCGCGATCGCGGCGATCAAGCAACCCGATAATCCCGCCTTGGTGGGCGGTAGCGCTTGCGGTGTGGCATTCGGCCACGGTTCCCCGGTTTTCGGGTCGATCTGCGCGAAACGGTCGTCTTCGATCTCGACGATGCCCAACTGCATGGTTTGCGGCGGCACCGGTGGCGGTTGCGCCGGATCGGGTTTGAGGCCGATCAATTCAAGTTCGTCGATCAAGCGCTCGGCGGGCTGCCATTCGCGCATGCCCTCGCGCCAGACCAGCGTATCGAGCGCCATCCGCCGTTCGCGGTAGTGCTGTTGTATCTCGGCCACGCTCAGCGGGCCGATACGGCCTTGACCCGGGCTGTGGTAATACCAAACTTGCATGTCGTCCCCATCGGCATCGCATCGCAACGGTATTCCGAAGCGTCGCGGAATTCGCGGAGTTTCGTCCCCGCCCGTACTCGGCGTTTCGCCGAACCTACGGGCAGGCTAACAAACTCGCGAAGCGATGCGTGTGAAATCCAAATTTTTCGGGTGCGAAAGGCACTATCGACCGACAAGCGTACGCGTCACCGGCACCGCCGAATCGGCATCGACCGGCCGGTCATCGGCCCTATCGCGTCATCCTCGAGCACGCTAGACCGACCACCGCCTCGGCATTCAGTGTACGAAGTCGCCGTCGTCCTCGAACATCTGCGTCTCCATCCAGGCGTAGGCCGCTTCCGAGCCCGGCTGATTGAACAGCACCATCAGCACGACCCATTTCAAATCGTCGAGATCCAGCTCGTCCTGGTCCAGCGCCATCGCCCGATCCAGCACCAGCTCGCGCTGATCGTGATCGAGAATGCCGCGTTGTTCGAGGAACAACAGAAAGCCTCGGCATTCGACATCGAGCTTGTCCAGTTCCGGGCCGAAATAGATGCGGGTCGGGCCGTTCGCGCGCGGCGCGGTCGCGCTCGGACGACGGTCGGCGAGCCCGTCCAGCCAATCGAAGGCTTTACTGATTTCCGACGGGCTGAAACCGGCCTGCAGCAGGCTGTTCTGCAAGGAGTCGCGATCGCGCGCCAGGTCCGAGTCGTCGGCGATGTAGTGCTCGAACAGGTAGAGCAGAACGTCGAGGATGCTTTCTTTCATGTCCCCTGACTTGCGCGGGCAGCGCGTTGAAATGAGGCGGTGGCGTGAAGGATCGTTGATTGCCGACAACGGTACCGATGACGTCTCGCGATTCACGCTGTCCGACGGCAGTAGCGGCCGTGGTCGGCTGTCACGCGTCCCTGCAGCTCCATCACCAGCAGCATGGAGGACAGCGTTGCGGGCGTCAATCCGGTGCGTTCCGCGAGCCGATCCATATCGGTAGGGTCGTGACCCAGTGCCTGCCACAACAGGTGGTAGGCCGAGTCGTTATCGGTGGCGATGCAAATGCCCGTATCGGCGATCTCTCGCTGCAGGCTCGACGTCATCGGCATCGACTGCGATGACGGCGAGATGGGGCCGGCCGGATGCCGTCGCAAGTGCTCGGCTAACGTCGCGGCCCAAGGCGCGAGGGCGGCGATGACCTCGTCCGCGGATTCGATCAATGCGGCGCCATCGCGGATCAGGCGGTGACAGCCGCGGGCCATGGGGTTGTGGATCGAACCGGGAATCGCGAACACCTCACGTCCGGCTTCGGCGGCCAGCCGTGCGGTGATCAACGCGCCAGAACGGCTGGCGGCTTCGACCACCAAAGTGCCGAGCGCGAGACCGGCGATGATTCGGTTGCGGCTGGGGAAATGTTCGCGCAGGGCTTCGGTGCCCGGTGGATGCTCACTGACGACCGCGCCCTGAGCGGCGATCCGCGCCAGCAGCGCGGCGTGGGTCTTGGGGTACGGCACATCCGGCCCGGTGCCGAGCACGGCCACCGTGAGGCCGTTCGCGTCGAGCGCCGCCTCGTGTGCGGCGCGATCCACGCCTGCGGCAAGGCCGCTGATCACCGATAGCCCTGAGCGCGCCAAGTCGCGAGCGAAATGTCGGGCGTTATCGCGGCCCCCGGCACTGGGGTTGCGGCTGCCGACGACCGCGACGCCTGGGTGCCAGAGCAACCCGGGTTCGCCGGCCACGAACAGGGCCAGTGGCGGGCTGGCGATTCGGCGCAACAGCGCGGGGTAGTCGGGGTCGTGCCAGCCGATCAAGCGATGTCCGGGTTGACGCAGCCATTCGCGGCTACGCGCCAACGCCGGCAACGCATCGTCGTGGCGCAACGCGTGGATCTGCAGCGGATCCAAACCGTGCTCGCGCCAACGTGCCGGCCCCGCCGCGAGCGCCGCCACGGGGCCGTCGTAGGCGTTCAACAGCCGTCGACGGGCAGCAGCGCTGCCGCCGCACAGCGTCAGGCGCAGCAAGGCGTCGGTGTTGGCCTCGGCATCGCTGGCGGCGGGTACGGATGGGTTCGCGCTTGGCGCGTTCGAAAGCGGCGAGGCAGGTGTCGTGTCCATGCCATGACCATAGGCTGGACACGACGACGGCGCCCTCAGGCGCCGCCGCGTTGTGCTGTAGGAAAATTCCGATCCTGCGAACGTTGTGCCAATCCCGCTCGAATCGAAACCTACATTGAACCTAGATTACTTGGTATCCGGGTGCTTGGCGCGATAACCGATCGCCGTCGGCTTGGCGCTCTCCATCACCAGCGCATAGCTCACTTTGTCGAAGGTGCGGAACACCATGGCGTGCGAGGCGTACTCGTCCGGCAGACGCGTGCGCGCACCGCCACGCACGGTTTCTTCGCCGCGATGCGCGCCGTAAGCGACGCGATCGACCTCGTTGGTGCCCTGGCGCCACAGCGATACCACCGTGCCGTTATCGATACCGTCGGCGCTGCCGGCGGAGATCGCGACTACTTCGTTCGTGCCGCCGCTCGTCACCGAACTGGCGACCGCCAGCACGCGCGCTTTATCGGCATCCAACGTCTGTTTCGGCGGATGCGGGAAGAACTGCAGGTCGTAGGGCTGCACATCGACCGGGATGATGCGATCGCCGGCCCGGGCTTCGGTATTCGGATCGTCCAGCATGATCGTCGCCGCTTCCACGTCGCCTTCCGGCAGCTTCGTGAGGTTGCCGGCGTTCACGCGTAACAACTCGTGGCCGAGCACTTCGCCGTTCTTCTCGGTCGCCGCGGTATTGCTCCAGGACTGGCCGAACAGGCGGATATTGTCACCACGGTAATCGTAGTTATTGCGCAGCGGGATATCTTCCGGATGCGGTTCGCGCTCGCCCATCCGTACATAGCGCGTGGTCGGGCGCACGATCGCGAAACGCTGACCGACCTGCGCGCCGTCCAAACCCACCACATAGACCTTCTGGCCGGCGGTGCCGCGGATGTAATCCTCTTCGACGGCGACGATGTAGGGCAGCTCCTTGAAGCTGTCGACGATGCGCATGTCTTTGAGATACGGCTCGATCTGCGACAGCGACACCGCATTGATCGGCGCATCGGTGCGCGGACCGGGCGTTACGCCGATGCGATCCAAATACGCGAGGCTGATCACATCGCCCGGATAGATCAAATGCGGGTTCTTGATTTGCGGGTTCGCCTGCCAGATTTCCGGCCACAGCCACGGCCGTTTCAGGAACGTCCCGGCGATGTCCCACAGGGTATCTCCGCGTTTAACGGTATAGGTGTCCGGGTGGTCGCCTCGATACTCCTGAGCGACCACATAGGTACCCGCCGTCAACAGAGCTGCGACCGATACGGTACGCAGGCCCTGAGAAACGCGCTTAAGGATGCTGGCCATCTACTTGCTCCCCTTGGGAATTTCCCCAACACAACGTCCGCACTATAGCCCACAAAACCGGGCTCTTGGCAAGTCCGGAGGCGCTACAATGCTCCGGTCCGTGCCCCAGGCCCGCTCTCATCTCCGCAAACATGACGTTGCTCACGATTCTCGAATTCCCCGATCCCCGCCTCCGGACCAAGGCCCAGACGGTCGATCCCGCCCGGATCGCCGACCCCGAGTTCCAGGCCCGGCTCGACGATATGTTCCACACCATGTACGAGGCCCCAGGCATCGGCTTGGCCGCCAGCCAAGTCGACGACCACCGCCGATTCATGGTCATCGACATCAGCGAAGAGAAGAATCAGCCGCTGGTGTTCATCAATCCCGAGATCGTAAAAGAAGACGGTCATCAGGTGTACCAAGAAGGCTGTCTCTCGGTCCCCGGCATCTTCGCCGACGTCACGCGCGCCAACACCATCACCGTGAAGGCCTACGGCCGGGACGGTCAAGCTTTCGAGCTGGAAACCGATGGGCTGTTGGCGATTTGCATTCAGCATGAGATGGATCATCTGGAAGGCAAGTTGTTCGTGGATTATTTGTCCGCGCTCAAGCGTGAGATGGTGCGGAAGAAGTTGGAGAAGGCTCGGCGTAGCAATGTCGCATGAGCCGCGGTAACGCGCTGCCGCGTCCGCATGCGGGATCATAGGGTGCGCCTAGGCGCACCGATCGCTTTTCGACCCGGTGCTGCGTTTTTTGGGAAACTGAAGATCAAGGGCTTTCGCGCTCGCGCGCGACCTACTTTTCTTTGCTAGTGCAAAGAAAAGTAGGCAAAAGAAAACACTTTCCCCGACACTGCACTCCTATTGCTGAGTTGCTATCGGGATTTTTCGATTCGCCGTCCATGGCGAATCGAAAAACGGCGGGCCTCCTGCCCGCCGCCCGTTGGGTCTAGTTAGGCTGATGTGGTTCGCCAACATGTAGGATCAACAGCAAACATTGCAGTTATCAGCGGGGGCGGTGATGGAGAAGGTCAGCGATTTCGAGCAAGAACGCCAACGGCTGACGCAGAGAGCGTGGCGCGTGACCATCGCTTACGCAGGCGTGTTGCTTATCTTGGCCGCATTCGTCGCTGCTGGAGAGAATGGGTTCGACTCTTTCCGCGAAATGAGCCCGAACGAAGTTGGCGACTTACTCGCTGGAATCGCAGGGCCGCTCGCGTTTATATGGCTTGTTTACGGTTATTTTTTACAAGGCATTGCGATAAGACAACAGGCGGCAGAGTTGAGTCAAAACACGCGCGCACTACATTTGCAGGAAAAAGCGTTGCGGGCACAAGCTGAAGAACTCAGAAAATCTGTCGAGCACCAACATGATCTAGTGGCAATTGGGAAGAAACAAATCGAAAATGAAGATGCGGCATTACTGCGCCAGCAAGAGGCTCAACGAAGGGCTGCGATGCCAGGGTTCATTTTTGGCAGTACGAGTGTGACGTCTGGAGCTGGCTACTCGGGCGCAATCTACACTTCCAGCGTTGAGAACATTGGAAATATGGTTACCGATGTCGAAATCAGTTGCAGCAAAGACATCAACAACATTAGCCCTCGTAATTTCATGTCATTTGAAGCAAAGTCTCGACATCAACTTCAATGGCAATCTGTTGGCAAGGATGCTGCGTCTGAAAGCTGGATACTGATCGAGTATGTCGACACACTGGGATTTCATGGTAAGCAGAAATTCCAGCCCCTCGCCGGTGAAAATGGAGTATTCACAGGTGCAGTTGTCTCATCCGAGTAAAACACTGCAATCCTACTGCATTCATTTCTGAGAATTTCTCGTAATGCCTCTTCGCATCATCTTCGCCGGCACCCCCGCCTTCGCCGTTCCATCGCTTCGCGTCGCCGCGAAATACGATGAGGTGGTCGCGGTCTATACGCAGCCCGATCGCCCTGCGGGGCGCGGGCGGGCGATGGCGTCGTCGCCGGTGAAGCTCGAAGCGCTCAAGCGCGGGATCGAGGTGCTGCAGCCGGAGACGTTGAAGAAACAACTTTCGCGCGATGCCTTGCGTGCGCTCAAGCCCGATTTGATGATCGTGGTCGCGTACGGTTTGATTCTGCCGCAGCGCATTCTCGACATCCCGACGTACGGTTGTTGGAACGTGCATGCGTCGATGTTGCCGCGTTGGCGCGGTGCGGCGCCGATTCAGCGCGCGATCGAAGCGGGCGATACCGACACCGGTGTGTGTTTGATGCAGATGGAGAAAGGGCTCGATACCGGGCCGGTCTTGCTTTCGCAATCCACGCCGATCGGTGCGCAGGAGACGGGCGGGCAGCTGCACGATCGTCTCGCCGAATTGGGCGCGCAGATATTGTCCGATGGCCTGGGCTTGCTGCGCATCGGTATGCGCCCGCAAGCGCGGCCGCAGCCCGACGAGGGCGTGACCTACGCGCACAAACTCGAAAAACACGAAGCGAAACTCGATTGGTCGCAGCCCGCGCTCGTGTTGGCGAACAAAGTGCGCGCGTTCAATCCATGGCCGGTCGCGGAAGCCGAACTCGCGGGCGAACGCGTGCGTATCCACGGCGCTGTCGTACTGGACACCGCACATGACAAAACACCGGGCACCGTGCTCGCCGCCAGCCGCGATGGCATCGATATCGCCTGCGGCGAAGGTGCGTTGCGCATCCGTTCGCTGCAACGCGAAGGCGGCAAAGCGATCACCGCGGCGGATTATTTGAACGCCCGCCGGGATTTGCGCGTCGAATGAACACGCCGATGAACGCGGCGATCCGCGAATACGACGTCGTCCGCATCCGATCGCTCGATGGCATGCGTGCGGACGGCTTCGGTTTGGGCTGCCGTTCGCCTGCGATCGGCGAACTGGGCGCGGTGGTGTCGATCTTGAGCGCCGACGGCCATGAGGATGCCTATCTGGTGGAATGCGTGCAGACCGACGCGACCGCCGCATGGATCGCCTCGTTTCCGCTGCGGTCGCTCGAAGTGGTCAGCCGCATCGACGAGATGGCGCGATGACGGCGACGAGCGATGCCCCGAGGATCGGAACCCAGTCCCGCGTCGTCGCTGCGCGCGTGATCGATGCGGTGTTGCATCACGGCCGTTCGCTCAAAGCCGAATTCGCCAACGCGTTGCCGGCGCTCGCCGACCCGCGCGACCGCGCCTTGGTCGAAGCGATCTGTTTCGCGGTGCTGCGCGAGCGCGTGCGCTACGCGAGCGCGTTGGAGCACTGGGTCGCGAAGCCGCTGGGCAGGCGCGACGAGCCGCTGCGTGCCCTGATCTACGCCGGCTTCGCGCAACTCGACGCCTTAGGTCTGCCGGCGCATGCCGCGCTCGATGCCACCGTGGACGCAGCGCGCGCGCTGGGTCGCTCGCATCAAGCGGGTATGGTCAATGCGGTGCTGCGCCGTGCGCAACGGGAAGGCTTGCCGGCAGCCGACCCCGCGCAAGCATGGCCGGCGTGGTTGTTGGAGGCGCTGCGTCAGGATTGGCCCGAAGACGCCGATGCGATTCTCGCTGCGAGCGCCGCGCCCGCGCCGCTATGGCTGCGCGTCAATCGCCAGCGCATCGGCCGCGACGATTATCTGCAGCGTTTGCGCGAAGCCAGTCTCGAGGCGACGACGCATCCGACCTTGGCCGATGCGCTGCGCTTGGACACTTCGCATGCGGTAAGCGCCTTGCCGGGCTTCGACGAAGGCCTCGCTTCGGTGCAGGATGCCTCCGCGCAGGCGGTGGCCGATGCGTTCGCGCTCGCGCCCGGTCTGCGCGTTCTCGATGCCTGCGCCGCGCCGGGCGGGAAGACCGCGCATCTGCTCGAACGCGAACCGCGCTTGCGTATGACCGCTTTGGATATCGACGCACGCCGTTTGCGTCGCACCCGCGAGACCTTGGCGCGGGTCGGTGTCGAGGCCGATGTCGCACTGCATGCCGCCGATGCCGCCGATCTCGATGCGTGGTGGCGCGTCGATTCGACGCCCGAACAGTTCGATGCGGTGCTGATCGATGCGCCGTGCTCGGCCACCGGCATCGTGCGCCGGCAACCGGATATTTTGTTGCATCGTCGCGAGCAGGATCTCGAGGCGCTAGTCGCGACGCAGGCGCGCTTGCTCGATGCGTTGTGGCAGACGCTCGCTCCGGGCGGCGTTCTGGTCTACGCCACATGTTCGATCCTGCGCCGCGAAAACGCCGCGCAAGTCGAGGCTTTTTTGGCGCGCACGCCGGATGCCGCGATCGATGCCTTGCCTGAAACTTTCGGCCGCACGGAAGGGCCGGGGCGTCAGCGCCTGCCCGGCGACGATGGCATGGACGGCTTCTTTTACGCGCGCTTGCGCAAATCGCGGTCGTAATCGTATTCCTGGGCCCGCTTCAGTCGCGGCCGAAGCCGCACCTACGTATCATGCGCACATGCTGAAGACGCGCGAATCCAAAGAATTCTGGCTGCTGGCTTTCGCCGCGCTGCTCATCCTCGGCGCCGGTTTCGGCCTGCGCGACCCGTGGCCCTCGGACGAACCGCGCTTCGCGCTGGTCGCCAGGCAGATGATCGAAAGCGGCGACTGGCTCTTCCCGCATCGCGGGATCGAGCTGTATTCGGATAAGCCGCCGATGCTGATGTGGTGGCAGGCGGCGTTCTACACCGTGTTCCGCGAATGGCGCATCGCGTTTCTGCTGCCGTCGCTGATCGCGGCATTGGGTACGTTGTGGTGCGTGTACGACCTCGGCCGCCGGCTGTGGACGCGACAGGTCGGGCTGTACGCCGCGTGGACGCTGTTGTTCGTCGTGCACTTCGCGTATCAAATGAAGCGCGCACAAATCGATCCCTTAGTGATCTTCTGGATCACGCTGGCCAACTACGGCCTGCTACGGCATCTGCTCAAAGGCCCCGATTGGAAAATGTGGTGGCTCGGTTGGTTCGCCGCGGGGCTGGGCACGATCACCAAGGGTGTAGGCGTGTTGGCCTTGGTGATGATCCTGCCGGCGTTGTTCGCCTCGTTACGCGGCTGGCCCGGCGTGAAGTTGCACGCGAAAAGCTGGCGCTTTTGGTGCGGGCCGCTGATGTTCGCCGTCGCCGTATCGTTATGGCTGGTGCCGATGGTGACGATGGCGCTCTCGCAGAACGAGCCGGAATATCGCGCGTATCTCAACGACATCTTGTTCCGACAAACCGCAGGGCGCTATGCGAAATCCTGGGATCATGCGCAGCCGTGGTGGTACCACTTCGGGGTGATGGCGACGATGTGGTTGCCGGCGATGTTCGCCTTGCCGTGGGCGGTTCCCGCATGGCGTCGTCGCCTGCGTCGCCGCGATTCGCGCTATCTGCTGCCGTTGGCGTGGTGGGCGCTGATCGTCGTGTTCTTCTCGATTCCTAGCGGTAAGCGCGATGTCTACATCCTGCCGGCGCTGCCGATGGCGTGCTTGGCGCTGGCGCCGTTGTTGCCGGGCATCGTGCGCAAAGTGTGGCCGCGACGCATCGCGTTCGCGTTCGGTCTGGTCCTTGCCACCGTATTTTTCGTCGCGGGCGCGGCGATGTGGTTCGGCACGCCGAAGTTCGAAGCCAAACTCATCGCCGAACGCGGATTCACCGATGGTGGCCGCACCGCGATGGGTTTGTTGTTGGCGATCGGCGCCTGGGGCCTGGGCGCATTGTTCTGGCATCGCGTGCAGCGTGGCGTGCATGGCTTGATGTGGGTGCTCGGCGGCACCTGGGTGCTGTTTGGTCTGATCGGTTATCCCCTGCTCAACGACTCCACGTCCGCGCGCGGGCTGATGATGCATGTCGGCGCGCGCATCGGTCCCGATGCCGAACTCGGCTTGGTCGCCTGGAAAGAACAAAACCTGCTGATGGCCGATCGCCCGGCGACCGACTTCGGTTTCAAAGTCTTGTGGCCGGAGCAAATGAAGTCCGGTCTGCGCTGGCAAGCGCAGGCGCCCACGAAACGTTGGCTGCTGGTCCAGGAACCGGCACTGTCGCAATGCGTGGACCGCGAACGCGCCGAATTCGCCGGCATCGCGAATCGCCGCCGTTGGTGGCTGGTGCCGGCCGCCGCGGTGCCCGATGCGAACTGCATACCCAACAGTACCCGGACGCAGAACGAGGCGGATGGGCAGGACTGAGCGCTTCTCGCTCGCGGGGATGAGGATCGGCATGCCGGTGGTTTACCGGCAGCCCCCGACCGCAGTAGGCTGAGCGCCCAGCCACACACGACCACGGAGTCCATCATGTCCAAAGGCATGGATCAGAAGAAACAAGATAAGAAGAAACCGGAAAAAACGCTGAAAGAGAAGCGCGCGGAAAAGAAGGAAAAGAAGGGCAAGTGAGTCCGACGCTTTGCGTCACTCAGCGTTGAACACGG
Organism: uncultured Gammaproteobacteria bacterium; assembly: GCA_963783035.1. Classification (GTDB taxonomy): domain Bacteria; phylum Pseudomonadota; class Gammaproteobacteria; order Xanthomonadales; family Xanthomonadaceae; genus Lysobacter_I. The sequence goes on along the minus strand of CAWAMC010000008.1, from coordinate 19,709 downwards.
CATGACGTTCCCGGGCACGCGAGGCGCGCCCGGGGTGGTTCCGCGCGATCGTCGAACGTCCTTGATGCGCTTCGCTTACCTGGACGATGCGTCCAGTCCCTCGTGTACTCGGGACGACAAGCATTCGTTGCACCGTCGCGCCGCTTGAAGCGGCACGCGCAACGCGTCGATTACCCCGAAGAAGCGAGCGTCTTCGTCGATGTCGCGAGCAACGCCCGATACGCGGTGTCCGTGTCTTGAACGAACCGCGCCAAATCGAATGCGCTCACGGCTTTCGCGCGTGCGGCTTCGCCCATCGCCTGCAGCGCATCGCGATGTTCGAGAATGCGTTGCAGCGATCGCGCGATCGCAGCGATATCTCGGGTCTTCACCACCCAGCCGTCGACGCCAGGCTCGATGTTTTCCGGCAGCCCCGCGTAGTCGCTGACCAACACCGGCTTGCCCATCGCCATCATTTCGCGACAAGCGAAGGAAATGGTTTCGACCGCATACGACAGCACGAAACCCACGTCGATCGCAGCGATGGCAGGACGCACGTCGCTGAGCATGCCGGCGAAATGCACCTGCGCGCTCAGGCCGAGCGCATCGATGCGTGCGCGCTGCGCCTCACTCGACGGTTTACCGCACAGCAGAATGTGCATCTTTGCGCGTTCGGCAGCCGGCAGCGTCGCCAGCGCTTCGATCACGTCCATCCAGCCTTTGTAATCGGCGGTGCCGGCATTGCTACCCAACAGCAGCGGGCGCGGCGATGCATGATCGGCGTCGCCCAGCCAGCGCGCGCGTTCGGCATTCTGCGTTTCGGCCGATGCGGGCACGAAATGCGCGGTGTCGATGCCGTTGCGCACCGTGACCGGCGCGCAACGTGCGTAAGGCGTCGCCAATAATTCGCGTCGCGTCGCGTCGCTGACCGCGATCGCCAGATCGGTGCGGCGCGCGCGCCACCAATGCCCGATCCCGCCGACCGCTTTGGAATTGTGTTTGGTCCACACCAGTTTCGGCCGTGGCGTCAGCCCACGCAGCGCCGACAGCACGAGACGATGATCGGCCGAGCCGTTGACGTGGACGATGTCGAAACCTTCGGTTCGCAACAATGTCCGCAGCCGCTTTCGCGCTTCGCGTTGCGCGACCCAATGCTTCAGCCCGTTCGGAAACGGCTGCGCATGCACGCGCACACCCTCGATCGCCTGCGCTTGGCGATAGGCGCGACTGCTCGGCGGCAACGCGAGGTGCACCTCGTGTTGCGCGCGCAGACCGCGCGCGAGTGCGATCAGGTACGTGGTATGGCCGCCGCCGTCGCCATCGTGAAAATTGGTGTACAGCAGCTTCATGGTCGCGTCGTTCAGCGCGCGCTGCGGTCAGCGCGCACGCTTGCGGCTACTGAGCACGCTGAGTGCGCGTTCGATGCGCTTCCACAGCGGCGCATCGCCGCGCATGCACAGTTTGGCGTAGCGTTTGGTCTCGGCCCAATCGGGGTTCGGTTTGGTCTTGTATTCGAGCTTCGCCAATTCCAGGCAAGTCTCGTCGATACCCGCGGTGCGCGCGTACTCGCCGATCAATCCGCGCGAACGCAGACGGTTGTGATAAGTCTCGTTCGGGCCGCGATTCGACCACCAACCGTTCTTGCCGTGGATGCGATAGCCGACGGTCGCGGTCGGCAGAAAATACTTGCGCCCACCGAGAATGCTCGCGCCGTAGACCAAACAATTGTCCGCCGACAGTCGCCATGTCTTCATCGCCTGCGGCGAGAGATCCAAGCAGCGTTCGGCGAGCGCTTTACGCAGCGACAACGCCGAGGTCGGCGCACCGTACCAGTACGTCAACGCCCAGGTCGCCACCGCGGTGTAGCCCAAATCGATCGCGCGCTTGGCGTAGGCGATCGTGCGCGTTTCGTGACCGAACAGCACGATGTCGTTGAATACGAAATCCACCTCTTTGCGCGCGTCGTAGACCGCACCGATCTTCTCCAAATGCGCCGGCTCCCACCGGTCGTCGGCATCGAGGAAACACACCACATCGGCATCGGCGGCGGCCAAGCCGCGCTGGAAGGCAACCAGTTGACCGCCGTTCTCGCAAAACATCAGGCGCACGCGCGCATCGTCGCCATAGCGCTGCGTCAACACATCTTGCGAACCGTCTTTGGAGCCATCGTCCACCACGATGATCTGTTTCGGCGGCCGCGTTTGCGCCAGCGCGCTGTCCACCGCTTCGACCACATAGTCTTTGTAGTTGTAGCAGGTGACGACGACGGCGAATGTGGTCGAAGCTGCTGTCGTCGAAGCCGCCGTCGTCGATGCGGCGGCACTCATGCAGGCGCGCCTTCGTTCAACGTGCGGCGGAAATACGCGATGGTTTCTTTCAAGCCGTCTTCCAGTGCCACCTTGGGCTGCCAATCGAGTTTCGATTTCGCCAGCGAAATATCCGGCTGACGCTGTTTCGGATCGTCCGAAGGCAGCGGGCGGAAGGTCAATTGCGAACGTCCGCCGACGAGCTTCAGCACCAGTTCCGCCAGTTCGATCATGGTGAACTCGCCGGGATTGCCGAGATTCATCGGGCCGGTGAAGTCCGCTTCGGTGCCCATGAAACGCACGAAGCCTTCGATCAGATCGTCGACATAGCAAAAGCTGCGCGTTTGCTGGCCGTCGCCGTAAATCGTGATGTCTTCGCCGCGTAGCGCTTGCACGATGAAGTTGCTGACCACGCGGCCGTCGTTGGGATGCATCCGCGGGCCGTAGGTGTTGAAGATGCGTACGACTTTGATATCGAGGTTGTGCTGGCGGTGGTAATCGAAGAACAGCGTTTCGGCGCAGCGCTTGCCTTCGTCGTAGCAACTGCGGATGCCGATCGGATTGACCCGCCCCCAATAGCCTTCGGGCTGCGGATGCACTTCCGGGTCGCCGTAGACCTCGCTGGTGGAGGCCTGGAAGATACGGGCTTTCAAGCGCTTGGCGAGACCGAGCATATTGATCGCACCGTGCACGCTGGTTTTCGTGGTCTGCACCGGGTCGTGCTGGTAATGCACCGGCGATGCGGGACAGGCGAGGTTGTAGATCTGGTCGACTTCCACGAACAACGGAAACGTCACGTCGTGCCGCATCAACTCGAAATACGGATGGTCGAGCCGATGCGCGATATTGCGTTTGCTGCCGGTGAAAAAATTATCGACGCACAGCACATCGTGGCCATCGTCGAGCAGGCGGTCGCACAGATGCGAGCCGAGAAAGCCGGCGCCGCCGGTGACGAGGATTCGAGCCATCGCTGATTACTCCGGGCGAACGCGTGATGCGGGCGATAAGGAACGGGGGATGCGGCCGCGACGCCCGAAGAACGATGCGCGAGGCCGGTCGGTATTCTGGTCCATCGCGCCGGGGATGGCGAGCCGCGCCTGCAAAGCCGCGCCTACGAGCACGGAGCTGCCTCAATCCACCTTCCGCCCGTTCTGCAGCAGCCACAGCATGATGGTCTTCTGGCGCACGTAATTGGCGCGGACGTAGGCATAGACCAAGCCATGCCAACCGTCGAGGAAGCCCAGACGGAACACGTAACCGCGCCAGAACCGCCACGCAGGCGAGAGGATCAATTTCGCTAACGATGCGCGCTTGCCGCGCGAAAACTCATGCTCGGCCATCATCCGCGCGTAACGCTGGGTCTTGGACAGCTGCTGGCCGAAGTCGCGATACGGGTAGTGGATCAAATCGCCGGCGAGCGTGACCACCGCACCATCGACGCTCGCCGCTTCGTGGATTTCGCGGGTACCGCGCCAACCGCCGCGACGACGATCGAACAGACGCAGCACACGGTCGGGATAGGCGTTGCCGCGACGCAGGAACTTGCCGAAATACTCGCTCAGCCGTGCGAAACGGTAGCCCGCCGCATCGGCGAAGCCGCGCGCGCGCGCGGCTTGGATCGAGGCTTCGAGTTCGGGGCTCACGCGCTCGTCGGCATCCAAGCACAGCACCCAATCGTGCGTCGCCTGCTCGATCGCGAACTGCTTCTGGCTGCGAAAACCATCGAACGGCCGCTGCAGCACGCGCGCGCCCGCGTGCTCGCAGATCGTGCGGGTGGCGTCGGTCGAACCCGAATCGACGACCAGGATCTCGTCGCAGAACGCGAGCGAGGCGAGACAATCGCCGATGCGGTCGGCTTCGTTGAACGCGATAATGACCGCCGACAGGCGGATGGGCGCCGAAGCGAGCGCCGAAACGGCAGAAGGCGGAGATGTACTGATGGCGGATTACCTGTTGTTCGCGACCGAGCGCTACGCGCTGCCCATCCTGCAGCCGTTGGCCGATGCCCTGCAAGCGGCGGGCCATGGCGTGTACGCATGGTTCGAGGGCGGCGCGGCCGGTGCCAGCCTGTCGGCACCGGTGCGAACGATCGGCCTGCGCGAGGCCGTGGCGCTGAAGCCGCGGGCGGTGTTCTCGGCCGCGAATTGGGTACCGACCTTTCTGACGGGCCCGAAAGTGCAGGTGTTCCATGGCTTCAACGTCGAAAAGCGCGACGATGCGCGCGGCCATTTCCGGGTGCGCGGCTTGTTCGATCTGTATTGCACGCAAGGCCCGGCCACCACCGCGCCGTTCCGCGCGCTCGCGGCGGAGCACCCGCATTTCGCGGTGGTCGAAACCGGTTGGCCCAAACTCGATCCGCTGTTCCGCGACGACGGCGGCGCATCCGCGGCCCTGCGCGCACCGGCGCAAGGGCGGCCGACAGTGCTGTTCGCCTCCACCTTCACCGAGCGCCTCAGCGCTGCACCGCATCTGTTGGAGGCGATCGCCGCCGAAGTCGCGCGCGGCGATCGTTACTGGCTGTTGACCTTGCATCCGAAATGCGCGCCCGCGTTGTTCGACCGCTACCGCGCGCTCGCCGGCCCGAACGCGGCGTTCGTCGAAACCGAACAGCTCATGCCCGCGCAACGCGCGGCGGACGTATTGCTGGCCGATACCACGTCGGTGGTCTCGGAATTTCTCATTCAGCACAAGCCCGTCGTCACCTTCCGCAACCGCGCACCGAAGCCGCACATGTTGGATTTCGACGAGGCCGCGCAACTGCCGGCGATGCTGGAACGCGCGTTCGCGCCGACGCCTGCTTTGCGCGAAGCGATCGTGTCCTACGCCGATGCGATCCACCCGTATCGCGATGGCCGTTCGTCCGAACGCGTGATCGCCGCGACCGAAGCGTTGATCGCGGGCAAACTCGGCCGCCTACGCGGCAAACCGCTCGCGGGCCGCATGCGTGCGTTGCAGATTCGATCGAAGTTGGGTTATTGGCGGTTTTAGAGCACCTTAGAGAGCTTCTTCAAAAATCTCGCATTCGGAAATGAAATGTCATCCCGAACGAGGGCGAAGCCCGAGGAGGGACCTGCTTTCGGCTTTCGGCTTCTGTTACAGCAACAGCAGCAGGCCCCTCCGCCCGCTACGCGAGCGTTCGGGATGACAGCGAATAGATCGATCGGCGGTGATCGGAGATTTTGAACAGACTCAAAGATGGATACGTCGCCTGCGTTTGACGTTCATACAGGTGAGCCACATTAGATCTTTCCAGACCCATCGGGCGGCGGGCAGGACGCCCGCCGTTTTTCGATTCGCCATGGACGGCGAATCGAAAAATCCCGTTAACAATGAAGCATTCGGTTTGACTTGTCGGGAAAGCGCTTTCTTTTGCCTACTTTTCTTGACTCGCACCCGCTGGGTGCTCGCCCTTCGGGCCGGCTGCGCCGTTCGCGCCGCGGCGCGGCGCAGTTCGCTAAAAAAGAAAAGTAGTTCGCGCATCAGCGCGGTGTTCAACAGCCGAAGGCTGGTCAAGCCTTTGATCCTGATCACGCGCCGCAAATTGAAATCGAAAAAAAACTGTTCGTCGGAAGTCAATTCTATGCCCACGATGCGGAGGCACTGAACATCATCACCACCGCAACCGCTGCCGCGAAATCTTATGCACCAATCGCGCTTGCAACGCGCGCGCATCGGCTTCGGGCAGATAGCGCAGCACCAACGGCGCGCCCATGCCGGTACCGCCTGCGGTATCCAGCAATAACGTCGCCATGCCGAGCGTTCGATCGACAGGCGATTGACTGAGCAGCACCGCCTGCAGCTTGCCGATTTCCGCGAAACGCCAACGCCGCGTCCACCAACCGTCGCGCACTGCGACGATCGTATCGTCCATGGCGTAACCGGCCATGCGCGCATGCCGCCAAGCGAGATAACCGCCCCACGGCAACCAGCAGGCGACGAAGCTGGCGCCGAGAATGCCGAGATTCCAATAAGCGGCGAACGACAGCACCGACACCCATAGCACATGCGGAACGAACAAACGCCATCCGGCATGACGGTGCAACCGCTGCCAGCGTTGGATCGGCCATTGCACTTGCGGCAATAGACGATGGATCAAGCCATCGCACAATGCTGGCGTTCCGATCGGCGCCAGTTCGCGCAGCGAGCGCGGCTGGCCGTGAGAACCGTTATCGAGTACCGCGGTACTCACTTCCAGCGTGCGGCGTTTGAACAAACGATGCAGCACGCCCTCGTGCAAAGTCCACGTCTGAATACGCCGGTGCGGTGCGCTGGTGCGGAGCCGAGCGAGCAAACCGCGTTCGAGCGTCAGCCGCTGGCCGTGTTGTTCGAGCCGGAACCCGGAGTAATGCAACAACGCGAGCGACACCGAAAACAGGCGCAGCGCGACCACGAACAGGATCACCAACGACAGTATCGCGGTGATTTCATGGCCGCGGCCGAAATCCAATACGAAGCCCGAAATCACCTGCAACCAGCTCCGCAGCACGCGGGTCAGCATGCCGGGGTTGAGCTGCGCCAAAATCGCGAACACGCCCGCGATCACCAACATGCCGCGATTGGAAATCAAACCCAGGCGCACCACTTCGGCGGTCGAAAGCGTCACTAAATGATCGCCGGTTTCGGCCTGGGCATTCGCCGATGCGTTCGGGGCTGCACCCGACTCTTGCGAGCGCCGGCGCCGGATCAACGCTTCCAGCGCCAACGCGTCTTTGATCGTCAGCACGCGCATTTCCGCTTCCGGCTTGATGCCGCCGGCCGATTCCAGACGCACCTCGGCGACGCGAAAGATCCGGTGCAGCAACGATTGATGCAAAGCGACGTTATGAATACGGGCGAACGGAATTTGGCGCACGCTGCGTTCCAGCAGGCCGCTGCGGATCGCCAGGCTGTCGCGATCGATGCGGAAGCTGTAGGTGTAGTACTGCCAAATCGAATACGCCGCGAGCAAACACACCGCCACCGCCGACCACAGGTCGTTGCGATCGCCGCGGCCGAGGAACAACAGCACCACCAACGGCACGATGAACTGTTTGAGATGTTGGATCAGGACGAAGAACCACGACAGCGGATGCAGCCGTCGCTCTTCGCCGCCCATGTCGAGCGCGAGCGCCTCAGGCGTGTTCGGAATCATCGCCGTCCTGCCGCTCGATCTGGCGCGTCAGGTAATCGCGCAACCGCTCCGCATCGTGATGATCCATACCCGAAACGCTGACGGCGCTCAGACGCGTACCTGCGGTATGCAAAATCACCGAAGCCAACTGATGCGTACGCTCCAATGGCCCGCGTTTGAGATCCATATGTTGCACGCGCGTCGTCGGGATACGGGTCTCCCATTGCCACAGCCGGCCGCGTTTCACCGCGAAGCCGTCGCGATCGAGTTTCCAGAACGTGTAGCGATAGCGGCGATACGCCAACCACAAACCGAAAGCGATCGCGGCGGCGAACACGCCGCCGATCGCGATCCAGATGATCGGATGCGTGTTGAAACGGCCGTACAGTATCAACGAAACGATCGCCGCCGGAATGCTCGTGCTCATCAATGAGACATAACGGAAGACGGTATGCGCGCGCGGCGGCAAGGCTTGCCAATCCGGCTGCAAGGGTTCGTCTTCGATCACGCGATCCTGCGCCGCGCTGCGATCGGCCTCACCGAGCGCAGCGGCATCGTCGATGACGGCCTCCACGACGTCCGTATCGTTGGGCGCAACCATGGCCTCGATCGAAGCCGACGGCGCGATGGTGTGCGTGTCGTCAGTGGGGGGATTGGGTGGAAAGGTCTGGGTCACGGTAAGTGCGATGTCCTCATGCGTCGATGCGAGTATGCCCGGCCACGCGCGCGCCGGCATAGATGAATGCGCTCGTGTCGTGAATACGACGACCTATCGCCTTCGTTGCGTTCACAAATCGCGATACGGATTGAAATACGGGTTCCAAGACGGGTCGAGCGTGTAGCGCTTGTACGTCCATTGATACTGCGCCGGGTCGCGACGCGCGATCCGCTCGACGGCGGCATTCATCGCCGTGGTCGCGACCATGCTGTCCGCGTCGGCGATCGCCATCGGCGCAGGTTCGATGCGCAGCGCGAACGCCAACGGGCCGACGCGCTCGCAATAGGCGAACAGCACAGTGGCACCGCTGCGCTCCGCCAGTCGCGTGCAGTAAGGTCATGGTGTAGGCCGGCCGGCCGAAGAACGGCGCGAATTCGCCGTCGCCGGCCTTCGGCTGCTGATCCGGCAAGATGCCGACCACGCCGCCGTCGCGCAGGCGTTTGAACAATTGGCGGATCCCCGCCGCTTCGGCGCGAATCTGAGTCACGCGGCCCGCGTTGTCGGCACGCGCTAGGCGCAGAAAGGCTTCGCCCAAACGCGAGTCCGGCGGCCGGTACAGAATCGCCAGCGGTGTGTAGTCGGCCAGCCATTGATTCAACAGTTCCCAATTGCCGTAATGCGGTGCCGCCACGATCACGCCCTTGCCGCGCGCGATCGCCTCGTCGAACAGGTCCACGCCCTCGCGTCGCACCAACATCGTCTGCAGATTGCGCGCGTGCGGCCGGGTCCACAGTCGTAGGGTCTCGAACGCCTGCCGGGCCGTGGTGCGCAGGATGTCTGCGTGCAGCGCCTCGCGCTCGGCAGTGCTGAGCTCGGGATAGGCCAGTTCGACATTTCGCAGCGCCACCTTGCTCTCGCGCCGATGATGGCGACGCCATAACCACGCCACGACATCGCCGCAGCCACGCAGCCACGGCCACGGCAAGCGGCCGGCCAGGCCGGCGATGGCGAACAAGAGGCGCGCGAAAAGATCGATCATCAGCCGCGCAGTCTAACCAACCGCTTCCAAGCCAGTCGCAAAACCGGTAGAGCGGAGCGCAACTCCGCTAACCGCTAACCGCTGACCGCTGACCGCTGCCTCACCACTCGTTTTGCTTAGGCTATCATCCCGAGCCGCAGGCGAGGGGCCTGTTTTTCTCATCGATCGATAGGCGAAAGCAGGTCCCTCGCCTGCGGCTCGGGATGACAAGCGCAATAAAGCACCACGCTTCTCGTACGATTCCCAATTCCCCCGCACTATCACCCACCTCGGCGCATCCATGCTCGCCCTCATCCAACGCGTCACCCATGCCCACGTCGTCGTCGCTGGCGAGACCGTCGGCGCCATCGGCCCCGGACTGCTGGCCCTGATCGGCGTGCAGCCCAACGACGGCCCGGCCGATATCGCCAAACTCGGCGACCGGCTGCTGCGCTACCGGGTGTTCTCGGACGAGGCCGGGCGAATGAATCGCTCCCTCACCGACGTCCAGGGCGGCCTGCTGCTGGTCAGCCAATTCACCCTCGCCGCCGACACCGCGTCCGGGCTGCGGCCGAGCTTCAGCACCGCCGCCGCGCCAGAGGATGCCGTTCGCATCTTCGACGAACTTGTCGCCTACTGCCGGCAACAGCACCCATTCGGGGTCGAAACCGGCCGTTTCGGTGCGAACATGCAGATCAGTCTGACGAACGACGGCCCGGTCACGTTTTTACTTCGTAGCTGAGCCCGCAGCGAGGCAAGGGCCATCGTCGTTGCGGGCTCGCTCGGGCCGGAACTTCATGGCGCTCAGGCCCTCCAATACGTCTGAATCTTCGCGGCGCCCTCGCCCGTACTGGTTTGAACATATCGACACGATTCGCGTCGATTTGACCTAACCCGCTCGACCCTACTCGCTTGAATTGGCGCATCCACGCACCACATCGGATCCAGTCTCGCTCTTTAAGCTTGATCCGCTCTGCTGTTTTCATGGTCCGATCCGCGAATCGGACCACATAACCGACGCCGTTTCCCGTCCCGGCATCCAGTCGCCCCTCTCGGGCTGTTATAATTACGGGTTCACTTTCCCACGGTGGCGCCATATGGCCAACGAACGTCAGGCCCCGCAGTCCGACATCAAGCAACTGATCAGCAAGGGCCTGGAGCAGGGTTATCTGACCTATGCCGAGGTCAACGATCACCTGCCCGACGATCTCGTCGATCCCGAACAGATCGAAGACATCATCGGCATGATCAACGGCATGGGCATCGAGGTGCACGAAGTCGCGCCCGATGTCGATACCTTGCTGCTCGCCGACGGCGCCACCGGCGGCCGCGAAGTCGACGACACCGCCGCCGAAGAAGCCGCCGCCACGCTGACCGCGCTCGATGGCGAAGGCGGCCGCACCACCGACCCGGTGCGCATGTACATGCGCGAGATGGGCACGGTCGAGCTGCTGACCCGCGAAGGCGAAATCGCCATCGCCAAGCGCATCGAAGAAGGCCTCGTCCAGATGATGTCGGCGCTGGCCAGCTTCCCCTGGTCGGTGCAATTGCTGCTCGAAGAATACGAATTGCATAAGGCCGGCAAGAAGCGCCTGGCCGATATCGTCGTCGGCTTCAACGACATCGAAGAACCGGCCGAAGTCATTCCCGAAGTCGAGATCGTCGAAGACGCGCTCGAAGCCGCCGAAGAGGAAGAAGCCGCCGCGGCCGAAGAAACCGGCCCGGTCGGTCCGGATCCGCTCGAAGTCGCGCGCCGCATGGAAGCCCTCGCGGCCGCCTACGTGAAGTTCCAGAAGGCCAACGCCAAGCAAGGCGCCGACAAGAAAGCCGTCGCCGCGCTGCGCGAGGAAATGGCCGATCAGTTCATGACCCTGAAGCTGCCGCTCGCGCTGACCGACACCTTGGTGCGCAAGCTGCGCGAAGTGCTCGGTCAGGTCAAGGATCACGAACGCCGCATCCTCGACCTCTCCACCCGCGTCGCGAAAATGCCGCGCAAGGATTTCATCCGCGCCTGGGAAGGCAACCAGACCAATACCGGCTGGGTCGACGAAATGCTCAAGCGCAAGCAGAAATGGTCCTCGGGCCTGCGCGACGTGAAAGAACGATCATCGCCGAGCAAGAAGCGACGATGGCGATCGAACAAGCGCTGTACCTCACGCTGGCCGACATCAAGGACATCAGCCGCGCGATGGCCTATGGCGAAGCCAAGGCGCGCAAGGCGAAGAAAGAAATGGTCGAGGCCAACCTGCGCCTCGTGATTTCGATCGCGAAGAAATACACCAACCGCGGCCTGCAGTTCCTCGACCTCATCCAGGAAGGCAACATCGGTCTGATGAAAGCGGTGGACAAGTTCGAATACCGCCGCGGCTACAAGTTCTCGACCTACGCCACGTGGTGGATCCGTCAGGCCATCACCCGCTCGATCGCCGATCAGGCCCGCACCATCCGCATCCCGGTGCACATGATCGAAACGATCAACAAGCTCAACCGTATTTCGCGCCAGATGCTGCAGCAGTACGGCCGCGAAGCCACGCCGGAAGAATTGGCGAAAGAAATGGACATGCCGGAAGACAAAATCCGCAAAGTCCTGAAGATCGCCAAAGAACCCATTTCGATGGAAACGCCGATCGGCGACGACGAAGACACCCACCTCGGCGACTTCATCGAAGACACCAACGTCGAATCCCCGATCGAGAACACCACCAACATCAACCTGCAGGAAACCGTGCGCGACGTGCTCGCCGGCCTCACCCCGCGGGAAGCCAAGGTGCTGCGCATGCGCTTCGGCATCGACATGAACACCGATCACACGCTGGAAGAAGTCGGCAAACAATTCGACGTCACCCGCGAACGCATCCGTCAGATCGAAGCCAAGGCCTTGCGCAAACTGCGTCACCCCAGCCGCAGCGAACAACTGCGTAGCTTCCTCGATATCGATTGACGGTCGATCGATTGGCCCCCGATCGATCGGCGCCAAGAGCGACCGATTCGATCCCACGACAAGCCCGCCGCATGGCGGGTTTTTCGTTTCCATCGCAACGTGCCCTGGACATCGTCCTCGCAGGAGCGCCTTCAGGCGCGATCGCCGACAGACTGCGTCCCGTTGCGCAGCGCTTATCGACAAGCGAAAGACGCGACGCCGAAACCCAGTTTCTCGCCGCGCTTTGCTAAGATTCCGCACACGGGCCTATAGCTCAATGGTTAGAGCGCGGGACTCATAATCCCTCGGTTCCAGGTTCGAGTCCTGGTGGGCCCACCAACATAGGCGCGAATCATCGTCGCGCAAGTCGGGCATCGGTGTGCGCTTACGACCCGAAGCGGTCATTAGGACATTAGCAAAGCTGCTGTCTGCCTTCGCCTTCGTCGTCTAAAGCCTTCAACTGGCGATCCTCATCCGGCGAGATACCTAACCGCTCATAGAACAGGCGTGCAAAATCAATTCGTTCTAAATCACGATCAAACCTTCCTTCCAGCATCCTGCTTTCCGCTAACTGACGCGCTGCTCCACCTGGGGCGCCCAGGGCAAGAACGTTTGCGTCAGGACCGTGCAACGCACGAAAAATCTCGAATTCATGGAAGGTTCCTTCCATTCCACCGATGAAGACGGCAGTCTCAATAGGGCGCGAGAGCATTGCCCTCCGAAGCTCAACAAGGCTGCTCGGCAAATCTTCTCGCACCTCATCGACGAGTATTGTTTCGAAGTACTTGTTGTCTTCCGGAAACCGATTCTCAAAAAATCTTGATTGGTATAGCAACACTGGTGGCGCGAACTCCATTCCAAAGTCTTTGCAGACGGCATGCACCATCGGCGTGATGGAAGGGTGTCCGCCCCAAACGATACGCCGACGCCCGAGGCACACCGTAATCAATTCGCGTACCGCGAATTGAATCAAGAAGGGATCAGCTGACTCATAGAAATTGCCACGCTCTTGTTCCGGCACACTGGCGCTCAGGAAGATTTCTTTCATGGCGTCCACCCTGCAAGGTCCCAAGCCGCTTGGCTGGAACGTATCCAGTAGGCTTTTGGAATATTTTTTGCCAGCCATTCGAGGTGCTCGTTCCAACTCGGCAACACACCCACATGATCGTACAGAACCGCAGAAGGCTGGCCGTTCGCACGTCTCATCGCCTCATGCAACGCGGTGGAATCTGGAACGCCTATCACAGGACTAACGTCAAGATCGCTGCCGCCCGGCAATTTCACTCGCATCGTGAAGTGTGGGCCTACACCCAGCACTTGACCCTGAATGCTCTCGATCGCCAGGGTCAGTTGCGTCATGGCACTGATCCGCCTCGCAGCAAAACTCAGGCTCCTAAAGCGTTCCAGTTGATCGGCGATACGGTCCAGAGCTTCGGATGCGAGGGCGCCCGTAGTTACGTTCAACTCCTGGGGCACGATCTCGACCCGGCTGCAAGTCTGCGTGTCTTTGGACGGCGTCGTATCAGGCCATTGAACGCGCAATACGCCGATGTTCTTGGAGAGCGCTCGGCCGAACTCTTCGCGTGTCCATCGGCTCTTGAAATAAGTTGGCGTTTCCAGCATCACCATGACGTCGACATCGCAGAGCTTGTGCCACAGAGCTTCCTGGAAGTCGACAGCACGCGCGACGCCATGGGTATCAAGAAAGACTTCATAGCCACGCGCTGATAAAGCATCGAAAAGCTGCAACGCAGCCTCTCTGGCCTCACACCGGCGGTAGCTGAGAAACACCCGGCGTTGGCGGCGAAGTAGCCCAAGACACTCTAGTACGGTCGACAATAATCGATCCGAACCACCTACATCGGTCATGTGGCAATTGAGGAAGCGCAGTTCAACGGGGATCTCTGCACTAACGCTGGTTTCCGTACTCGCTACCGGAATGATAGTGACGCTGGATGGATCGAGCACGCCACTAACTGTCTTGTGGCCACCGCCTAGTGCACCGAAATAGACCGCCACCGCAGTCGTGCGCTGTGGCGGCGCAAAGCGTGCAGGTCCAATACGCAGAACCAAGTCTGTGTCGAAATCCAGTTGATAGGCGGTCGCAGCGGCACGAAGTCCTTGCTCCAGATCACGAAGCTGTTCAGGCGTAGGATCACCCAGTGTCGCCACTTCATATAAAGCCATTTTCGCCACCTGCAGATGTCTTTGCACGATACCTGCTTGTCCGTCATGGCGTCTAAAGCGCCTGCCATCGACACCTGAGTCACGGGAGCAACACGCTATCGCACAATCTATGCTTCGAACCTAGCAAGACATTGATGAGTCACCCCCTATCGAACCGAAATCAGGCGAGTGCCATTTCTTCCTGAAATGGAAGTTTGAACGAGCCATTGCGAACTCGCAAATCATACATTTCCGCCACCTGGCGCTCGAACTGACGCTGCCCGCCATAACTCGGATGCCGAACCAGAGTCACGGGGCACCGACCAGAAACCCGCGTCGCAGCGGAAAACGCATCGTTGCCGACCGCCAGTACACGGCGTGGTCTCAACAAGTCCAGCAACAAACTCAGAATTTCTTCTCCGGCTTGGCGCTCGCGCGCATTGTGTTGACGATTCGTGAATGGTGAACCCGGCTCGTGAGGGTGCAGCGGAAACACATTCCAGAGAAATATGGGCTGTTCGATCTGATCAAGCATGCCCCATATCACCGCAGCAGTTCGCTCGGAGACGGCTTCTCCCACAGTCTGTCGTTCTGCGCGCACACTCCAGCGCTCTGCATGCCGAGAGACGTGTATGTCGTCTGTCAATGCGAGGCCAGTACGCCGCCCGCCGCGGTACCCAAGGTCACGGCCGACCCAGACCGCATCAACGACTGTCTCCGTCGCCTTCGAAACGACCGCAGACAGTGCTTTTGCACGCTTCTGTGGTGCGTCTTTTCGATCATGGACCTCGCAGCGATCACAGTAAGGATTGAACGTGTGATCAAAGCTCAGAGACGCAACTGCCCTAACGAAAGGATGGACACTCATGCTTAGCCCTCCAATGGTTCATATTTCAGCGTTCTGGCTTTTCGATCACCGATCACCAATCCGCCCTTCGCTTCACGCACCTGACGAAAGACGTCATACCCTTGAATAATGGATTGTTCCCACAACTTCATTGGGCACTGCTCAACCTCGTAACCAGCAACAAATTCCTGGATCGTCTTGAGGATGCCCAACGATACGCGATCATGGCCATCAAAATAGTCCAAAGCCTTCGCACGAGAGAACAACCAAGCGGTCAACCCTTCTTCGACTACAATTGCGCGACCACTATCCTGCTCTTCGTCGTACTTCTGGTTACTTTTTCGCTTGTGCTTGATCAGCGCCCTGAACACAGGCGACCAGTGAAGAATAGCGGCGTTTGCGAGATGAAACACGTCGTGAAAGCGGTAGCCATCGGGGTCAGCGATGTTATCAGTCAACGGGTCGCCGATGAAGATGCCGTTACACTGTAGATAGCTCTTGCCGCTCGACCGCTGATCGATCCGAATCTTAAACGTTTGAGGGAGTTGCTCTTCGATGCTGAACTCGGCATCGAAGTTGATCAGGTCAGCGAAGTTCGGTTCCAGGAATGCGCTGCGTACCTTACGCAGATTCGCTTGGACGACATTGGAAAACGTGAGTCCCGTCGCATGAAGCGCATCGAGGTAGTGTTTTGCGAATCCGACTAACGCAGACATCGATGGCTGGTTATGCAGTAATTCTGCGGTTGACCACCCCAGTGATGCAAGCGCCGCATCCAATTCGGGCGTAACCGCCGGTACCACGACTGTAGCGATCGACCCTGTTGTTAGGTCACTCGCGGCCAGCACCGTCGCGTATTCCCCGTCACCCACCGCTTGTTCGAAGACGGCCTCCAAGGCAATGTCGCAGCGACGGCACAGGGCCGCCAGATACCAGAGCGTGTCGCCAAACTCTTCCTCAGCCGCTCGTCGGTACTCCGGAAAACCCTTCTTGTCCCGGACATGCTTTTTGGCCGTGGACATGATGCCACCCACCTCGCCAAAAAGACCGTGTTGCACCGGTCGCAGATCGACCGCATCCAACACATCGGTCGGCACGATCTGCGATGCGTAGACGGACAACAGGATCGAGCCATTTGTGATCGATGGCTTATTCACGTAGCGACATCCATTCGAAGGGTGGCCCCTGGTAACCGGGGTCGCCTAGTGAGGCGATCCACTGCTGCACTCTCGCGACAAATGCGGGGTCATCAAACGCACGGTAGCCCGGCCCTTTCTTGCATAGCGAGCTGCCATCTGACGCAACGAGGGTGGATGGGATCCTTGGGCCAGTACCGCCGAGATAGACGAAGTCATTGCTTAGCAGAACACGGTTGATCTTCGTATCTCGCTTGACATGATTGGCGTTCCGAGAGCCGTCATCATTTGTGTGAAAGGAGTCTCTTTGACACCAATGCCCGCGCGCAGATTCCCTGAAATAGACGTTGTCGCCGCTACTTTGCTTGCGGCTGCCCGTCCTATACGGCTTCTTCAATTCAAAGCGTGGATCTGCGTCGTATTCTTCGAAAGTCATGACTTCTGTGACGCGCATGGCGTAGACAAGATGCTTCCCGCGCCTCACCTGCTTGTCGCCACTCCCAGTGCCAATGACCAAGTCGCCGACCTGGGCGACCTTGCGAATCGGCCCTTTGCACGTTGCCAAGCTACACCACCCATAAAATGGGTTTGGGGCGAACCCGCTGTCGTATCGAACGACGTATGAGTACAGTCTCATCAGCAGGGATGTCTCTTGAGCGGGACAGGCGGGCATGGCCTTCCGTCGGGCATCTCCCAGCCATCCTTGCCATTGATGGCGTCAATGATGGCATCGCCATTCCAACCCACGACGGCATCAGCGTATTCCTTCAACGCATCCGGGAGTTCGCAGCCCTTGTCGCCCTGCTGCCAGACGCCAATGATGCGCATGCCTTGCTTCGCGGCGTACTCGATCTCCCAGTTGACCCATTCGCTGTTCTTGGTTAACGGCGAGACATAGCAGATAAACGTCCCGGCCCACTTGATCAGCGGCGCGAGGATGCCCGACTTGATGTAGTCCGGGTCTTTGGCATTATTGAACTTGCCGGTATGGATCGACGCATCGCGGATGGCCATGCCTTTCGTCGCGAGCAGATCCTTCAGCTTCTGCAGGCCAGCATCGTCCTCGTGGACGTGGCTGATAAAGACGTTCCTGATATCGGCCACAGGCCCTCCTCCCGTGCTCCGCGGAGGTATGCCGCCTCCGGTCCATGTTCGGGGCACGTTAGCGCACTTCTTCCATTGCATCAACTAGAAGGAGACACTCAAGAAAAAAGGGCATATTCAATTGTCGAAAGTCTGCCTCTGGCCGAAATCAAACATCACACAAGACAGTCAACGCTTGCAGTCTTTTCGGGTGCGGCCACTTCATCGAGCAGTCGCCGCGCGCTGTCTCACCCCATCCTCGCACTACGCCCCGCCATCTCCTCCTGCTGCACCACCTGCCCCTGCACCGGCGGCGTTAACGTCAACGGCTGCTCGAGCTTCGCGATCTGCGCGCTGCTTTGCGCGAGCGGTTGATTGACGAGGTCGCCGACGTTTCCGACGGCGGTGCGCGCCCACGGTGTGATGGGGTCGGTGGTGTTGGTCATCGCCACTTTCGTGCCGTCGGGCGTGAATGCGGCGAAGCCGATCGTATCGAGTCCGCGCGCACGCGCCTCTGCGGTGAGGCCGCCGGCGAGTTGCACGCTGGCATCGTCCGGTGTGCGGCCCAACGCGCGATCGCGCGCATGCACGGTGTCCAACAACGTCGCGAACATCGCATGGTGTGGGATGCGCGGTGTCGTCTAAGCGCAGCGCTGCGTCGTCGCGCGACGATGGTGCGGCGCCATCGCGCGCGGGCTCGACGGGCGTTCGGGCGCTGGTGTCGGGTCGTCGTTGTCGGTGAACCCGCGTGTGCGCGCTGGATGTCTTCCGTCGTCGTGATTGCGGCGATGGCGTAGGTTCTGCCGTCGGGTTCCAAACGCATGCTGGCGATGGGGCTGTCTTGGTCGTAGCGGCCATTAGCATTCGGGCTGCAATGACAGCGCCGTGGTATTCGGGTCGAGCCCGTTCGCGGTCATCGTTGCGCGCACGGCGATCGTACTGGCGTCGATGCGTTCCGGGCTGGGTGTGACGCCAGCGTTCGCGTACGCACCCATCACGGTATCGCGCAGACGTGCCTCGTCGGTCATCGGCGGCGGCGCTGGGATCGGTTGTGGCGGCGGAAGTCGCGCCAGCAGCACTTCGCGCGTGGCGTTCAATTCATCGCGCAGATTACCGGTCGCGGTGGAGTTGTAGATCATGCCCGTGCTGATCCACTCGCCATCCGCGCGGCGCTGGTAACGGTTTTCGTCCGATGCGACCAAGGTGTCCACATCGGTGCGTGCATTGCGAACCGCTTCGCGGCATCGGCCCATACGCGGCCCAGCCGTTGCGGATGTAGGTGTCTTCGTAGCGTGCGGCGATCGACGGCCGGGCTGTTCGTCGCGTTCTGCAGAACGGTCTGCGCGGCGGCACGATCGAGTTCTGCAGCGCGTTCCGGGCTGGCCGTCGACGCCGTCGATACGGGGACCGCGCTCCGCCGAATGGCCAGCACGACCTCGCGTTCGCCACTCGCCGCTATCGGCATCGCGCGTCCAGTTCGCAGGCGCGACTGCTCGGCGAATCGCTGGCGTTCGCGGGTTGCACGAAGGGATCGCGCTGTGCAGGCGGGCCGCCGAGCACCAATTCGACCGGACGCGCTGCTGGACTTGTAGTTCAGTTCGTTGGCCAGCGCAGGCGATGCGCGCAGCGTGCCGCGCATGGGGTTGTCGATATCGTCGTTGCTGGCGTCGATCGGCGCCTTGCGCTGCCAGCCGAGCGCGGGATTCTCCGGATCGTAGCGTCCAGGTGTTGCCCTGACGAGTCGTCCTGGTTGTAGATGCGACGGTTGTCGGTCCATTCGGCGATCTTGTCGCCTGCGAAGACACCGGCGACGCCGCCGATCGCACCGGTCACGAACAGACCCGGCCCGGTTTCGACGCCGGCCGCTGCGCCGACGGTCGCGCCAAGTCCAGCGCCCGCGAACCCACCGACGGTGCGGCTGCCGAAGTGGATCAGCTCGGACTCGGCAGCCGTCGCATTGCCTTCGCCACTCAATCGATGGGCCGCACGCACACTGTCGGCCGCATCGTAGGCATCCAGCGCAAGCCCGGCGATGCCGAGCGCAGCCCCGCATGGATGTGTGCCGGCCGAACACGAGCGACGTGATCGCCGTCGACGGCAGGTCATATTGAAATGTATTCAGGCGCGGGCTTTCGCCGGGGCGGAACTCGGCCTGTGCTTCGTAGCCATCGCGGAAGGCTTTGTACTCGCTATTGCCGATGAACCTCTGCTCGTAAGCTTCATCGAGCATGTTCGCACTCATCGACCGATGGACATCGGGATGATCGCGCATGATCTGCGGGGAGTCGAAGTACTCGTCGTCCGACCAGATGCGGGTGATGCGACCGGCCTCTTGTTCTCTGGTGGCGACTTCCAGCATGGAGACTTCGCCAGCGCTTTGGGGCGAGAGCGTGCCAGCGCGGAGGCGTTGTTCCGTATCTGGCGCAGACAAGATCGGAATATTTCGATCGGCGAGGTACTGGCTAAGCTCCACTCTAGTGGGCCAT
>CAWAMC010000007.1:0-439858 GCA_963783035.1 uncultured Gammaproteobacteria bacterium | reverse complement strand
ATCCGCTGCAGATCCACGCGTTGCGCCACGACGATGCGTTGCCGGCGTTGGCGCGTAGCCGCGAATGGCTGCGTCAACCCGGACATCGCTTGATCGGCTGGCACGACCCCGACTACCCCGCGCTGTTGCGCCGAATCGCCAGCCCGCCACTGGCCCTGTTTGTGGCCGGCGAACCCGGGTTGCTCTGGCACCCAGGCGTCGCGGTCGTCGGCAGCCGCAACCCCAGTGCCGGGGGCCGCGATAACGCCCGACATTTCGCTGGCGACTTGGCGCGCTCAGGGCTATCGGTGATCAGCGGCCTTGCCGCAGGCGTGGATCGCGCCAACACGAGGCGGCGCTCGACGCGAACGGCCTCACGGTGGCCGTGCTCGGCACCGGGCCGGATGTGCCGTACCCCAAGACCCACGCCGCGCTGCTGGCGCGGATCGCCGCTCAGGGCGCGGTCGTCAGTGAGCATCCACCGGGCACCGAAGCCCTGCGCGAACATTTCCCCAGCCGCAACCGAATCATCGCCGGTCTCGCGCTCGGCACTCCGGTGGTCGAAGCCGCCAGCCGTTCTGGCGCGTTGATCACCGCGCGGCTGGCCGCCGAAGCCGGACGTGAGGTGTTCGCGATTCCCGGTTCGATCCACAACCCCATGGCCCGCGGCTGTCACCGCCTGATCCGCGATGGCGCCGCATTGATTGAATCCGCGGACGAGGTCATCGCCGCCCTCGCGCCTTGGGCCGCGACGAGCCGAGCACTTGCGACGGCATCCGGCCGGCCCCATCTCGCCGTCATCGCAGTCGATGCCGATGACGTCGAGCCTGGAGCGAGAGATCGCCGATACGGGCATTTCGCATCGCCACCGATAACGACTCGGCCTACCACCTGTTGTGGCAGGCACTGGGTCACGACCCTACCCGATATGGATCGGCTCGCGGAACGCACTGGATTGACGCCCGCAACGCTGTCCTCCATGCTGCTGGTGATGGAGCTGCAGGGACGCGTGACTGCCGACCACGGCCGCTACTGCCGTCGGACAGCGTGAATCGCGAGACGTCATCGGTACCGTTGTCGGCAATCAACGATCCTTCACGCCACCGCCTCATTTCAACGCGCTGCCCGCGCAAGTCAGGGGACATGAAAGAAAGCATCCTCGACGTTCTGCTCTACCTGTTCGAGCACTACATCGCCGACGACTCGGACCTGGCGCGCGATCGCGACTCCTTGCAGAACAGCCTGCTGCAGGCCGGTTTCAGCCCGTCGGAAATCAGTAAAGCCTTCGATTGGCTGGACGGGCTCGCCGACCGTCGTCCGAGCGCGACCGCGCCGCGCGCGAACGGCCCGACCCGCATCTATTTCGGCCCGGAACTGGACAAGCTCGGTGTCGAATGCCGAGGCTTTCTGTTGTTCCTCGAACAACGCGGCATTCTCGATCACGATCAGCGCGAGCTGGTGCTGGATCGGGCGATGGCGCTGGACCAGGACGAGCTGGATCTCGACGATTTGAAATGGGTCGTGCTGATGGTGCTGTTCAATCAGCCGGGCTCGGAAGCGGCCTACGCCTGGATGGAGACGCAGATGTTCGAGGACGACGGCGACTTCGTACACTGAATGCCGAGGCGGTGGTCGGTCTAGCGTGCTCGAGGATGACGCGATAGGGCTGATCACCGGCTGGCCGATGCCGATTCGGCGGTGCCGGTGACGGGTACGCTTGTCGGTCGATAGTGCCTTTCGCACCCGAAAAATTTGGATTTCACACGCATCGCTTCGCGAGTTTGTTAGCCTGCCCGTAGGTTCGGCGAAACGCCGAGTACGGGCGGGGACGAAACTCCGCGAATTCCGCGACGCTTCGGAATACCGTTGCGATGCGATGCCGATGGGGACGACATGCAAGTTTGGTATTACCACAGCCCGGGTCAAGGCCGTATCGGCCCGCTGAGCGTGGCCGAGATACAACAGCACTACCGCGAACGGCGGATGGCGCTCGATACGCTGGTCTGGCGCGAGGGCATGCGCGAATGGCAGCCCGCCGAGCGCTTGATCGACGAGCTGGAATTGATCGGCCTCAAACCCGATCCGGCGCAACCGCCACCGGTGCCGCCGCAAACCATGCAGTTGGGCATCGTCGAGATCGAAGACGATCGTTTTGCGCAGATCGACCCGAAAACCGGGGAACCGTGGCCGAATGCCACACCTCAAGCGTTACCGCCCACCAAGGCGGGATTATCGGGTTGCTTGATCGCCGCGATCGCGGTCGGTGTGGTCGGCGTGGTGCTCATCGGCATTCTGGCGGCGATCGCGTTGCCGGCTTACAACGATTACGTCAAACGCACGAAACAGGCGCAGCAAGCCGCCGCGGACGCCGCGGCGACGCGCCCACCGACGATCGGCCCGCCGGCGGTGGAGAACGTCTACGACGCGCAACAGCTCGCCAACGACGACGCCCGCGTGCGCCGTTTGTTGGCCGAAGCGATGGGCGGCATGCAAGCCGGGCAATGTCCGCAGGATTTCGAATTCGAAATGACGCAAGTTCGCTCGCCCGAGTTGAGCGGGCGCTACGAGTTGTCGCTGTTTTCGGCAGATCCGTATCGCTGCGCCTACGCCGTGCGTTTCGGACCTGCCGGCAGCGAATGGGCGAACGCCACCGCGATGTACGTCGCCCAGGGCGAGCGCGGCGATATCTCGGTGTCTTGTCGTGCGAATACGACGAACCTGCAACTGAAACCGCCGAACTGCAACTGACGCCGCGTCGCCAACCCGCACCAGGAACCGTTTCGATGTCTTCACCGCCGCCCGTTCCGTCTGCCGCCATACCGCCCAAACGCGGCCTTTCCGGTTGCGCCATCGCCGCGATCATCGGCGTCGGCGCGTGCGTCGTGATGATCCCGGTCGTGGGTATCCTCGCCGCCATCGCGATTCCGCAATACCAGGAATACGTGGTGCGCACCAAAGTGATGGAAGGCATCCACGGCGCGCGCGCGGTCTTGCCGTCGATCGAACAGCACAAAGACCAAGCCGGCGCATGTCCCGATAACACTGCCATCGGGGTCGGCGACGGTCGCGACGGTCGCTTCGGGCGATACGTCACCGCGGTGACGCTCGGAACGAGCGCCGAAGCACCCGAAGGCGCCTGTCAAATCGAATTGCGGTTCGATGCGCTCGGGCCCGCGAACGAAGCGGCTTCGACCCTGATTTACCGACAAAGCACCGACGGCTGGGACTGCACCGGCGGCACCTTGCTTGAGCGCTACCGCCCGAACGAGTGCCGGGCGACACCGCGCTGAAAACCGTATCAAACAAGCAATTTTTCGTCTTTGCACGACGACATCGAAGATTCTGACGAGACGCCGATGTCCGGCACTTTCGTTGTCCTCCTTGGAGCTCCGCGTGTTCAACAATCTCATCCCGAAGATCTTTTACGAACGACTGCAAGACGGTGTGGAATTCTTCGTGGACGGTTTGGGCTTCGAAATGCAGTACCAAGACGCCGGCATGGCGGTCGTCGCGCGCGATGGCGCTAAGGCTTATATCGTCCAAAGCCCAGAATGCGCGGCGCTCGATCGCCCCGAACTCGGCGTGGACACGGACGACGTCGACGCGATCTTCCATGAGATGTCGACGCGATCGCCGCAGCTGTTGCACCCCAACGCCAAGACCGTCTGTCTGAAGCCTTGGGGCGCGCGCGAGTTCGCTATGCTCGATAAAACCACGGTCTGCATCGTCTTCCGCGAGTGGCCGACGAAACGCTAAGATGCTTCGCCATACGCTCACGCCCGTTCCGCCACCGGGTCGACCGTGCGCCGCAGAGCGCCGGATACCGCACGGTCTTCATTTCGATTTCGACTTCTCCACGGATCTTCCGCCATGACCCAGTGGTATTACAGCAACGCCCAACGCGAGCGCCTCGGCCCGGTGAGCGCCGACGATTTGACGCAACTCCACGGTAACGGCCAGATCGGCCCCGAGACCCTGGTCTGGCGCGAAGGCTATGCCGACTGGAAGCCCTGGCGCGAAGCGATCGCCGAGGTGTTGCCGGTCGAGACGGCAACGGCCAGCACGCGCGCATCGGTCTTCGACGCCCCTGTCGCGACGACGCAGACGGCAGACGGCTACGCGGCCGCCGGCATGGGGGCGTCGGCCGCCGCCCAAACCGATGCCCTGCGCGTGGCCGAGCCGCTCTCGCCTTACGCACCGCCGAAAGCGCAGTTGCGCGACGACAGCGATTACATCGCCGGTGGCCGCGTGGTCTATGCCGGGTTTTGGAAGCGCGCCGCCGCTTTGATCATCGATAGCTTCGTCGTCGGTATCGTCGCTGGCATGATCGGCATGGTTTTCGGTGTTTTGATGCTTGGGTTGGCGGGCGGCGGCGCCCCCGACGAAGGCCTCATGCTCGTGCTGCAAATCCTGAATCAACTCGTCGGTTTGGCGCTCGGCGCGACCTATTACGGTTGGATGCACTCGTCCAGCATGCAAGCGAGCGTCGGTAAGTTGGCGGTTGGTATCAAAGTCACCCGCGGCGACGGCACGCGGATCAGTTTCATGCGCGGTTTCGGGCGTTATTTCGCCTATCTACTCAGTAGTTTGACCCTGTGCATCGGATTGATCATGGCGGGCTTTACCGATCGCAAGCGCGCGCTGCACGACATGATTTGCGACACTCTGGTCGTGGACAAATACGCCTTCACGCCGCAAGCCGACTTGCAGCGCGATGAATTGGGCGTGGTGACCATCGTGGTGCTTTGCTTGGGCGGCCTGCTGTTCCTAGGCGTCATCGCGCTGTTCGCAGTTGCGGGTTTCGCGCTGTTCTCCGGTCTGCGCTGAGGGCGCACACCGATTCCACTCCAGACTTGCCGAGCGCAGTTGGGGCCCTTCGCGGCGTGTTGATCCGCAGGCTCTGTGCCGGCTCCGATCCGCCCGACGCCCCTCCTTCCAGGCGGCGGGCCGCCGACCTGTCGGTTCTTGCGGCTTGACAGCACTAGGCCGGACGTGACACCACTAATAAAGGAACCGCCACGACGCCCGGAGCCCTCCCGGGCGTTGTCTTCCGGTCGCACGCCCCCAGTTCCCCTTCCATTGCCTGTCGTTCAGCACGTCCCGCCGCCCCCGTTTGGAGCGGCACTTCCGGAAATACACCCCCCGAGATGGCCAAGAACCTCCTCATCGTCGAGTCGCCCGCCAAGGCCAAGACGATCAACAAATACCTCGGCAAGGACTTCCATCGTCCTCGCCTCCTACGGCCATGTCCGCGATCTGGTGCCCAAGGAAGGCGCGGTCGATCCCGAGCACGGCTTCGCCATGCGCTACGAGCTGATCGAGAAGAACGAGAAGCACGTCGAGGCCATCGCCAAGGCCGCCAAGGCCGCCGACCACCTCTATCCTGGCGACCGACCCGGACCGCGAAGGCGAGGCGATCAGCTGGCACATCGCCGAGATCCTGAAAGAACGCGGCCTGCTCAAGGACCGCACGCTGCGAGCGCGTGGTCTTCACCGAAATCACCCCGCGCGCGATCAAGGAAGCGATGGCCAAGCCGCGCGCGATCGCCGCCGACCTGGTCGATGCCCAGCAGGCGCGCCGCGCGCTGGATTATCTGGTCGGCTTCAACCTGTCGCCGGTGCTGTGGCGCAAAGTGCAGCGCGGCCTGTCCGCCGGCCGCGTGCAGTCGCCGGCGCTGCGCATGATCGTGGAGCGCGAAGAAGAGATCGAAGCCTTCGTCGCCCGCGAATACTGGTCGATCGAAGCCGAGTGCGCGCATCCCACGCAGGCGTTCACCGCCAAGCTCAATAAACTCGACGGCAAGAAGTTCGAACAGTTCACCGTCACCGACGGCGACGACCGCCGAAGCCGCGCGCAAGCGCATCGTGACCGCGGCCAGTGGCGTGCTGCACGTCACCGACGTGGTCAGCAAGGAACGCAAGCGCCGGCCGTCGCCGCCGTTCACCACCTCCACGCTGCAGCAGGAAGCCTCGCGCAAGCTCGGTTTCACCACCAAGCGCACGATGCAGGTGGCGCAGAAACTGTACGAAGGCGTGGCCATCGGCGAAGAAGGCACGGTCGGTCTGATTCAGCTACATGCGTACCGACTCGGTGAGCCTGTCGGTCGAAGCCCTGAGCGAAATGCGCGACGTGATCGCGCGCGATTTCGGCACCGAGGCGTTGCCCGACAAGCCGAATTTCTACAAGACCAAATCCAAGAACGCGCAGGAAGCGCACGAAGCGATGCGCCCGACGTCCGCGCTGCGTACGCCGTCGCAGGTCAGCCGTTTCCTCAGCGACGACGAGCGCCGTTTGTACGAATTGATCTGGAAGCGCGCCGTCGCCTCGCAGATGGTGCCGGCCACGCTGAACACCGTGTCGGTCGATCTGGCCGCCGGCAGCGAACACAGCTTCCGCGCCAGCGGCACCACGGTGATCGATCCGGGTTTCCTGGCGGTCTACGAAGAAGGCAAGGACCAGAAGAACGACGACGACGACGAAGGCCGCAAGCTGCCGGCGATGAAGACCGGCGATCGCGTTCCGCTCGACCGCATCCACACCGACCAGCATTTCACCCAGCCGCCGCCGCGCTTCACCGAAGCGGCGCTGGTGAAGGCGCTGGAGGAATACGGCATCGGCCGGCCGTCGACCTATTCCTCGATCATCCAGACCCTGCTGTTCCGCAAGTACGTGGAAATGGAGGGCCGCAGCTTCCGTCCCAGCGACGTCGGCCGCGCGGTCAGCAATTTCCTCAGCGGGCATTTCACCCGGTACGTCGATTACGACTTCACCGCCAAACTCGAAGACGAACTCGATGCGGTGAGTCGCGGCGAGGAGGACTGGATTCCGTTGATGGAGCGCTTCTGGGGCCCGTTCAAGGAACTGGTCGACGAGAAGACCGAATCGGTCGATCGCACCGAAGCCACCGGTGCGCGCGAACTGGGCACCGATCCGAAATCCGGCAAGCCGGTCAGCGTTCGCCTGGGTCGCTACGGGCCGTACGCGCAGATCGGCACCGCCGACGACGAAGACAAGCCGACGTTCGCGTCGCTGCGTCCCGGCCAGAGCATGCACACGATCTCGCTGGACGATGCGCTGGAGCTGTTCCGTCTGCCGCGCAAACTCGGCGAGAGCAATGGCGAAGAAGTCAGCGTCGGTATCGGCCGTTTCGGGCCGTTCGCCAAACGCGGCG
Organism: uncultured Gammaproteobacteria bacterium; assembly: GCA_963783035.1. Lineage (GTDB taxonomy): Bacteria > Pseudomonadota > Gammaproteobacteria > Xanthomonadales > Xanthomonadaceae > Lysobacter_I. The sequence continues at coordinate 432,707 of CAWAMC010000007.1, read as the reverse complement.
CGATCTATGCGTCGCTGAAGAAAGAAGACGACCCGTACACGATCGATCTGGCGCGCGCGGAGTTCCTGATCGAAGAAAAAGAAGAAATCGCGCGCAACCGCATCATCAAATCCTTTCCCGGCAGCGATATCGAAGTGTTGAACGGCCGCTTCGGCCCGTACATCAGCGACGGCAAGCTCAACGGCAAGATCCCGAAAGACCGCGAGCCGGCGTCGTTGACGCTGGAGGACGTGACGCATTTGCTGGAAACCACCGGCAAACCGGCGCGCAAAGGCTTCGGCGCCAAGGCCGCCGCGAAGAAAGCGGTCGCGAAGAAATCCGCGAAATCCGCCGTTAAACCGGCCGCAAGGCCGAAAGCCGCAACACGCAAGAAAGCCGCGAAGAAAACCGCAACGAAAAAAACCGAGGGCAAGACCACCGTGAAAAAACCCGCAAGCAAGAAACCCGCCGCTAAGAAAGCATCGCCGTACACGTATGCGGAGCCGGCGAAATCATTGCTGACCTCCAAGCCACTGGAAAACGCCGGGATGAAGCGGGTGATCAAGAAAGCGGTGAAGGACGACGCGCCGTTCTGATCGCGATACCAGCGGCAGGCGCAGCAGCGTCTGCCGTTTCGCTGCGCAGGTCGGTTGCAGCAATGTGCGCTGAACGAGAGCTCGCTCGTCCCTGCCAGCACTTCCGCTGGCGTCGAATCGGCCGCATGATCGCGCGATGAACGCTCGGGCAATCTCTCTCATCGTGCTGATCGTCGCATTCGTTCCCTTCGTGCGCGCTGCGGATGCCGCAAAGGCGCCGCTGCCGGACGAGGATCGAGTCGTTATCTATCGCTGCACCGATGCGCAAGGCCGGCTGACCCTACGCGATTCGCCTTGCCGACGCGGCGAACGCCAGGATATTCGCAGCATGGCGCGTCCCAAAGATCCCCCGAAGCTCGCAGCGACGCATGCCGCACGCGCAACGCCACCTATCGCCGGTGCCGCGCCCCAGGTCGTGATCGTCCACACGCCGCGGCCGTTGTACGAATGCACACGACCCGACGATGCTTCCGGCAAGCTGCGTTATCTCAGCGATAGCCCTGAAGGCCAACTGCGTTGGGTGCCGCGACCCGATGGTCCGGTACTGGTGTCCCATCACCATCATCGCCCCGTCTTCGGTTTAAACAATGGCGCGGTGCAGATCAGCGATGCTAGGCGAGGGCATCCGTTCGTCTACGACAACGGTGCTTGGATCCGCGACAATTGTCTTGCGCTGCCGCCCGTCGATGCTTGCGAACGCCTGCGCGAAGAACGTGGGCATCTCGGTCGCCGCCGTTTCAACGCGCAACAAAGCGAACGTGCGCAAATCGATCGCGAAGAACGCAGCGTCCAAGCGCGCCTCGCACAAGATTGCCCGTGATCGCCAACAGAATGTCATCGCACGCACTGACCGTCGGCCTCAGCTTCGTCCTTTCGCTTAGCGTCATGACGGCAACGATCGTCGCGCCGGTCGCAGCGCAATCGAAGATGACCATCTATCGCTGCACCGACCCTGCGGGCAACATCACGCTGCAAAACGGCCACCCGTGCCCCGCAGGCCACGCGCAGCAAGTCCGCGACATCACCGCATCGCCGACGCAAACCACGCCACGCGCCGCGCCGCCGGTACGCACGCCAGCGACGGTTGCGGCGAACAAACCGTCGCCACCGCCTGCGGCGCCGGTCGTCGCATCGATGCCGCAACCGCCTCCCGCGCTATTTCAATGCCGCACCTGGGACGATCGCGATTACCTCGGCGACATCGCCGAACCGCCCAGCACATGCGCGCCGCTGCAAACCGTCGGTATCGGCGGTAGCCCGGCGCTCTCTGCCGGCACCGCTTGCGAAATGCGTCGCGATACCTGCACGGCGATCACGGCCGAACAATTGTGTCGCGCTTGGAAAAGGCGCGTGGACGAGGCCGAATTTCGCTGGAAGTTCGCTGGCAGTCGCAACGACGAGCGTAAAGCGGAATACGAACGCTACTCGAAAATCTACCGCGACAGCACCTGCGTGCGTTGAGCGATGCGGACGCGCGTGTCGCGCGCCCGCAGTCTAACGATCGCATTCAGAGCGCACTTAAACACATGCCGCGCGCGCCCGACACGATCTCCATGCGACGTCCGTTCCAACGATACAGACTGACGTTCAGCATGCCGCTGCCGTCGCAGTGCGCGGTGAACTGCGTACCGCCCCATTGCGTACCGCCGGCGCTATCGACCCAATACAGAATATCGTCGGGCGTTGGCGTGTAGCTTGTACTGCACTGGTATTGGTCCATCGACCCGGACGGGTTGTACTGGCACTCGAGTGCCATCGCAGGGGCGGCGAACGCGCCTGCGCTCAGGACTAGCGCGGCGGTGGCCGCGCGACGTACGAAACGATGTTGCATGACATGTTCTCCTCAGTGGGAAGATTCGCCGCACTGCACGCAGACGCCGGTCCTTCTCGCGGTAGCTTCGAACGAATCGTTCGCTGCCGTTATCGTCGAAACGACGCGCGCGCATTGCGACGACATCAGCGTATCGGCGCCATTCCGCGCGGCGAAGTGCGCTTCGGCATCGTGACGAGCGGCGTGCATTCGAGTTGCGTGCGGCACATCCATCTTCCGACTCAATACACGACAGATATTGTCGCGTATTGGGGCGTATCTTCCTGCGGATGTTCGTTCCACTTGGAGTCGCCGTCATGTGTCCGAATTCGATCGATCGTGTACGCCGCAATGTGATGAAGTCCGGGGCTGCGATCGCGGCAGGTATCGTGACCGGTGGTTTAGGGGCGGCGGAGCCTTCGGCGCCTTCGATCGAGGACGAAACAGATCCTGGAAAACCAGGCGATTTCGATTTTCTCGCTGGCGAGTGGCGGATCGCGCATCGTCGATTGAAATCGCCGACCGATGCGATGTGGGATGAGTTCGAGGGCGAGGCGACGTGTTGGACGATTCTCGGCGGCGTCGGCAGCGTAGAAGAGCTGCGCATACCGTCGCGCGATTTCGCCGGAATGGGTTTGCGCTTGCTCGATGCCGAGAAAAAGATATGGAACGACTTTTGGGTCAATGCCCGCAGCGGTGTCTTGTCGACGCCAGGTATGACAGGCGCCTTCCACGATGCCGTCGGTACCTTCACGGCCGAAGATCGTGATGGCGATGAACCGATCATCGTGCGTGGCATATGGGATCGCATCACGCCGCACAGTTGCCGTTGGCATCAATCGGTGTCTCGCGACGACGGCAAGAGCTGGGTAGACAACTGGTTCATGGATTGGACGCGCGTCTGATCCTAACGCTCGCGGTCGAATCGCCTTGCCGACGCGCGCGACGCGGCTGAACCGTATTGACGTCGCGCGCATCGCGGCCTAGGGTGCGCATAAACACGACATCGATGTCGTGTATCGGGCGGGCGCGTGAATTCGAGTCGATTGTTGTCGATCCTGATGATGCTGCAAGCGCGCGGCGGCATGACGTCGGTCGCGCTCGCGCAGACGTTGGAAGTGTCCGAGCGCACGATTCTGCGCGATATCGATCGCCTATCTGCGGCAGGCGTTCCGGTGTGGGGCGAACGCGGCCGCAATGGCGGGTTCCGATTGCGCGAAGGTTGGAGCACGCAGTTGACCGGCTTGACCGCAGAGGAAACGCAGGCGCTTTTCCTCGCAGGATTACCCGGGCCTGCGGCCGAACTGGGGCTCGGCGCCGCGGCCTTGTCGTCGCGCGCGAAAGTGGTCGCAGGATTGCCCGCCGAGTGGCGCGATCAAGCGTCGCGCGTACTGGAACGGCTGCTGATCGACGTGAACGACTGGTATCGCCAACAAGAGACGCCGATGTTTCTGCGACCGGTAGTGGATGCGGTATGGAATGGGCATCGCGCTACGATGAGCTACCGCAGCTGGGAACGTCAGCGTACGCGCGATGTGCATCCCTTCGGCGTCGTGCTCAAAGGCGGCGCGTGGTATTTGATCGCGCAATCGACGGACTCGTCGCGGGCCGCGACGTATCGCATCGCGAATATATCGGCGTTCGAGACGACGGGAAAATCGTTCAAGCGCCCGAAGAATTTCGATCTGCCGCGATATTGGCGCGAGTCGCTCGCGCGTTTCGAGGCGGATCTCGCGCGTGAGCAGGTGCGTGTCGCGCTCACACCGCGCGGAGAAAGCTGGATGCAGAATCTACGACTGAAAGCCGTGCGAGTGTCCGAAGCGGACACAGCGACAGGATGGCGCGAATATCTATGGTCGATCGAGTCCATCGAGCACGGCGCGCGACAAATCTTGTCGTTCGGCGCCGAAGCGCGTGTGTTGGATTCGCCGGAATTGCGCCAGCGCGTGATCGACGAAGCCGGCCGTGTGCTCGCGTCCTACCGACGCGCATGAGCCGGCGCTATTAACTCGTTGCGCTCGATGCGTCGCATTCGAATCGGTGTACGCTCACACTTTGGTTCGGCAGCGAATGCTGGCGACGGTGCCGTACTCGTTTTGGTCGATACCCATGTCGATCGCGTAACGGTCGCATAAGCGTTTCACGATCGCCAGACCGAGCCCGAAGCCCGCGCTGCCTTCGCGTTTGCGGAAGGGTTGATGCAGATTCCCGTGCAGCTCCGGAGCGATCGCCAACCCATCGTTGGAAACGCGCAGGCGATCGCCGTCGATATCGATCCGAACCTCGCCGCGCTCGGTGTGGGCGAAGGCATTGCCGATGAGGTTCGAGAGCAGGATATGCAGCACGCCGCTGGGTTTGTCGAACGCGAACGCAGCGGGGACCTCGACTTCGACCGTGATCGGTCGATCGCCGATCAAAGGGGACTGCTCGATGATCACGCGCTCGATGAGCGGCAGTAATTTGGTGTGCTCGCCGTCCTTCCCGAGAGTCTGTTCGCGTGCGAGCGCGAGCAGCGTCGTCACCGTTTGTTCGAGTTGGGTGGAGGATTGTCGAATGTGATCCAGATGCACGCGCGCACTGTCGCTGAGACCGGGCTCGTTGGCGAGGCGTTCGCCGGCCATGCGGATCACGCTTAAAGGGGTGCGCAGTTCGTGGCTCGCATCGCGGGTGAACTCTTGCTCGCGCGCGATGAAGGCGCGGATGCGTCGGATCAATTGCTCGAGGCCGCGTGCGAGTACGCCGACTTCGTCGTTCGGCAATCGTGTCGGTAGGCGCTCCGGCAGATCGTTCGGCTGCATGTTTTCCACGGCATCGGCCAATCGCGACAGCGGAGCGCTGATGCGCTGCGCCAGCCAACCGCCGAGCGCGAGCGAGACGATCAACGCGACCAAACTCGTCCAAGCGAGAAAGATGAAAATTTGGGTGCGAATCGGACGCACGACGAGGCGCTGACTGACGTCGTATAGCAGCCACGATCGCGGACTGGCGTCGTTGTCGTTCAGTCGCAACAAATGGAAATGGCGCCCATCGGCACTAGAAAACTCGGTGCGCTTGGGTTCGGCACGGAGGCCATCGCGCACGGGCTTCGGCATATTGATCGTATCGCCGTAGATGCGCATCTGCGGGTTACGCGGCGATACCCATGTCCCGGTGTCTGCATGAATACGTTTGACGTAGGCCGCTTCCTCGTTCATTTGCGACATCAAGAAGTGGTCTTCGACGGTGTAGACGAAGCCGATCGCGTACAGCGCGAATAACGTGGTAACGGCTAATGTGAAGCCGGCGAACACCAGCATGATCTGTCGTTGAAGACCGCGACGCACGGATATCATGCGTCGCCGTCCAATTTGAAACCGACGCCATGCACCGTCATCAACATCGGTTTCGGGAAAGGGCGGTCCAGCGTTTGGCGAAGCAGATACAAATGCGAGCGCAAAGGGTCCGATGGCGGCGCTTCATCGCCCCAGAGGCGGTGGATCAGCTCCGTTCGCGTCAATGTGCGCGGCCAGGATTCTGCGAGGACCAGCAAAATACGATAGGACATCTGCTGCAGTTCCAATCGTTGACCGTGCCGCGAGACCTTGCCGTTGCGACGGTCGATCGTGAGCGAGCCGACGTGCAGATGGTGATGTTCGCCGCCGCGATGACGACGCGAGAGGGCCAGGCAGCGGGCGAGCAGTTCTTCGCTGGCGAAGGGCTTGACCAAATAGTCGTCGGCCCCGACATCGAAGCCGCGCAATTTGTCGTGCAGCGTGTCGCGCGCGGTCAGCATCAAGACAGGGATATGCCGATCGGCGCGTTCGCGCAGCGCTTCGCACACCCGCAGGCCGTCCATGCCGGGCAGATTCAAATCGAGCAACAGCACATCCGGCGGGTCGTTAAGGGCCAGATGCAGGCCGGTAGGGCCGTCGGCGGCGAAATCCACGCGATGCCCGTGCGATTCGAGCAACGAGGCGATGTTCTCGCGCAAAGCATGGCTGTCTTCGACGATGAGGATACGGAGCGATTCTTGCGTCATATATGCGTGGACAGAGCGACTGCGCGACAGCTTAGCGGTTCTCGCCCGCATCGATCGCGATCGATGCTCGTCCGCGACGCGTGTTCCGCAACGCCCATTCGTTGATGGGGACGTCAAGTTTCCCCATCCGATGTGAATCGTTTTTCAATTCCCTTGCGTGGCTTGCGGCGCGGCCGTCGGAGCCCACCGTCGTCGGCCGCCGGCACCCGACGACCGAGCGGTTCAGGACTCAGCCGCGGCAGGCGGCGACCCACCGCAATAGCAGGGCGTGCGCCTGCGCCTGCGCGTTACCGGCGAGCGCCGTCGCGCGCCCGAACTCGCACAGGGTTCGTCGGCTGCGGCCCAGTCGCTACATGGCGCTTGGCGTGTGCAGACCGCGACGGCATGGCATGGGATCCCAACGATGACGCCAGCGGCGGCACTCGATCGTCACAATCGAACGAAGGGCTTGAAGCCGCCCCAGAACATGCGTTTCCCGTCGAACGGCATGCTTTTGGGATCCATCGACATCAGTCGGGGGTCGGCCATCACTTGCTTGTTGATCTTGTCGCGCTGCGCGCGCGATTTGTAGACGATCCAGGAGAACACGACGACCTCACCCGGTTTGAGCTTCACCGCTTGCGGAAACGAGGTGAGCTTGCCGGGCTGGACGTCGTCCTCGATGCATTCGATGTATTCCAAGGCCCCGTATTCTTTCCAGATTTTGCCGGCTTTGCGCGCGAGTTTGCGGTAGGCATCGAGATTTTTCTTCGGAACGGGCAGAACGAAACCGTCGACGTAAGGCATGGGATGTCTCCTCTGCGTGATGTTCGGCGTTGCGTTGAGTTCACGGCGATCGCAGATTCGTCCATCCGGAACACCGCTCACTGGTGCCCGTCGAGATCGTCGAAGCCGAGTTGGTGCGTAAAGCTGGATTATGCAGCGCCGCCGGCACCGTTGCACTGCGGCGGCCGCATCGATCGTGAATCACTGTACCGCTGGTCGCAGGCCAAGTTCGACAGACTGATGCGCGCATGCATCCTCCTGCCGACGAACGGCGCGACGTCGGCACCTAAGTCGCGCGGCCCGTTGTCGGGCGCGGTGTCTCGGTATCGCCACATCAGCTTTTCACCGTCACTCGCCAGGTATCGGTGGCCGCTTGCGTCCAATCGATCTCGACCGGGAGGAATTTCTCGATCAAACGCGCGTTGCTGTGCAGATGGTCGCTGACCACATGGGTGGTGAACGTGCCGCTGCCGGCCAACGCCATCGGCAGTAGCAATTGATCCGCGAGGTGCTCGCCGACGCAGGCGGCGCTGTCGAGGTACACGCGCGCGTCCACGGCAAGCTTTTCTGCGACATTTTCTGCGGACAGGCCGCGCTCGCCGTGGCCGGTGAAGGTTTCGGTATGCAGGGCATGACGTACGCGCAGCAACAGCGCATTGCCCGGGCCGAGACTCGGGCGCACTTGGCGCAGATGCAGCGCATTCGGCGGCAAGCTCATCGCCTTCGCTAAGGTTTGCAGTTCGCGTTCGCCGATGCTCGACGATAGCCCGGAGAGCAAGGCGATCGCATCGATGCCTTGCAATTCGCCGCGTTCGACGAATTCGGCATGTCGTAATTGCGGCGCAGGCGAGACCGTGGCATGCACGATACCGCCGCCTGCGGGAAAGAAGCCCGGGCGTTCGAGTTCGATCGTCGCATCGATACCGATGTTCGCCAACGCCGGCACATAGCAGTCGGCGATGAAGTCCGCGCTCGGCGCCAGAGGGTTATGCGTACCGCCCTCCAAGCGCAAGCGCGATGGACGCTCGCAACGCCACAGCGGCGGTAGGATCGTTTGCAACACGAGCATCGCCGAGCCGGCGCTGCCGGTGGCGAAGCGGTAATCGCCAGGTATCACAACGCCGGGCTCGAAACGCAACGTCGTCGCGCCGAGCTCGGCGCCTTCGACGTAAGCGTTGCCGATCTTCGTCGCCGCGTTGACTGCGGTCAGGTGTTGCCGCATCAGACCGGGCTTCGCACGTTTCGCGCGAATGCGCGTCATGGCGAAGGCCGTGCCGGTGCAGAGGCTGAGACTCAATGCGGTGCGGAGCAGTTGTCCGCCACCGGCCGAGCCGTCGATTTCGATCATATCCATCGTGTCAATTTTCATAGAAGAGGGCGGACATCGCTGTCCGCCCGAATGTCGTTTTTGCCGCAGCGGCGATCAACCTTTCACGCACACGACCTGTCGTAAGGTATGCACGATTTCGACCAGATCCTTCTGCGCCTCCATCACCGCATCGATGGACTTGTACGCCGCCGGCGACTCGTCCACCACATCCGCGTCCTTTCGGCATTCCACGTGCGCGGTTGCTTTGATGTGGTCGTCAACGCTGATCAACTTCTTCGCCTGGGTGCGGCTCATCACCCGGCCGGCGCCATGGCTGCAACTGCAGAAACTCTCCTCGTTGCCGAGGCCGCGTACGATAAAGCTCTTCGCGCCCATGCTACCCGGAATGATGCCGAGCTCACCCTTGCGCGCGCTCACCGCACCCTTGCGAGTCACTAACACATTCTTGCCGTAGTGATGCTCGCGCTGCACGTAGTTGTGATGACAGTTCACCGCCTCAGCCTGCACCTCGAATGGTTTTGGGATCGCCTGACGCACCGCTTCGACCACATGTCGCATCATGATCTCGCGGTTCATGCGCGCGTAGCGCTGCGCCCAGTCCACCGCGAACACGTAGTCGGCGTAGTGCTCGCTGCCTTCGGGCAAATACGCGAGATCCTGATCCGGAAGATTGATCATCCAGCGACGCATGTCTTGCTTCGCCAGTTCGATGAAGTGCGAGCCGATCGCATTACCCACGCCACGCGAACCGGAGTGCAGCATGAACCACACGCGCTGCGACTCGTCGAGACAAATTTCGATGAAGTGATTGCCCGTACCCAGCGTGCCGAGATGCTTGAGGTTGTTGGTGTTCTTCAAACGCGGATGACGCTCGCATATTTTGTCGAAATCGGCGACGAGCTGCGACCAACCATCGATCGCGAGCGTCGGTGCGTTTTCCCACGCGCCCTTATCGCGCATTCCGCGGCCGGTGGTGCGACCATGCGGTACCGCTCGCTCGATCGCGCTGCGCACCTCGGCGAGGTTATCCGGAAGATCGCTCGCGGTCAGCGTGGTGCGCGTGGCGATCATGCCGCAGCCGATATCCACACCGACCGCTGCAGGCACGATCGCGCCGATGGTCGGCACCACCGAACCCACGGTCGCGCCCTTACCCAAATGCACGTCGGGCATCACCGCGATCCAGCGATGAATGAAGGGCAGCTTGGCGATGTTCTGCAATTGCTGGCGCGCCTCGTCTTCCAGAGGCACGCCGCGGGTCCACAACTTGATCGGCACAGCGCCGGGGTCTTGGATCACATCGTAGGCATAAGTGGTCATGATGAATTCTCGCATGGAGATAAGGTGCGGCGACGAGGATGGCGGGACTCTGCGAGACCCTTACGAGCCCTGCAGTGGGACTTGAACCCAACCCGCGCGAAAGATGAATATCATGTAGCCTTCCCGCCGGCATTCGCCGCACATCTAATCGGCGTTCTTAAAAATTGGTCATCGCCAGCCGCGACGAGGGAAGTGGGACAATTTTCGGGCTCTACCAGGCTGAGCTACCGCTTTGCGGCGGGCGAGATTCGAACTCGCGACAACGAACACCGGGTGGAGTCCCGCCGGCATTCGCGGCCGACGATGTTTAAACGAGCAACGAGGCTTAGGCTTCTTGGATGCAACGTACCGCCGACGGCCGAACATACGTTTTCTTGCCCGAGGCTTGAACGAAGATCAGCATCGGCCCCCAATCGCCCAAAGCCGAGGCACCAGCACCAGCTTCGGTCGTGCCGAGCAACTCCACACCTGCGAACACGCGGCCGTCGGAGAGTTGCAAGTCGTAACGCGGCCCGGTGCGGGGCGCGTCTTCGAGATAAGGCAAACGGGACTCGCGTGCTTCGCGCTGTTTGCGCGCTTGACGCTTCGCCGAAGCGATGGCGTAAACGACCCAAAGAAAAATCGCTGCGACAATCATGACCCAGACGATCGACATATTGGTCTCTCCGTTGCATTTCATGATGATGTCTCCCGTGAGCGATGCATTCGGCGCCGCGGCTGCGTTCGAATAAAAACCGCATCGGCGATGACAAGGGTGGCGGAACGTTTTTTCCTGCTCTACCTTCTGAGCTACAGCCGCATAGATTCGCGACTGGCCGGACTCGAACCGGCGACCTGGACCGTCGTAGGGTGTAGTTCCACCGGCATTCGTCGCCGACGAGGTTGAAAACATTGCTTTGCGTTAGAAACCACCGACAATCGCGACAAAGAGTATGGAAACTTCCTGCTCTATCCGACTGAGCTACCGTCTTGCGACGAGCGGGACTCGAACCCGCGACCTGGAGAGTCATCGTCTGTAGTTCCCAAAGCATTCGCGATCATCAATGGAGTGATCGTGGTTTCTGCGACAAGTATCGGTGCGACGTCTTTGGGTGTAGTCGCATCAGCATTCGCAACAACCGCAAACTTGTGAATTCTTTCTGTGTGCCCGGCCGGCCAATTCCGGCCGGGACTTACTTTTCCTACAATAAAACGCTCACAAATCGATCGACGCGATCTTGTCGACCCAGCGCTTGGAGCCCGCGCCGTCTGCGGCGAAGTTCGCCAACAGATCGAACACGGCGTCGCTGAAACCACCGACGTGGAGAACATCCTCACGCTCGATCGCTTGGCTCGTCGCGATCGGCTGCAAATCGATGCACACCAACTTCGCCTGCGGGCAGCGCGCTTTGATCTGCGCCCATTCCTGCATCGTCGCGGTCGCGGTGCCGTTGCGGGTATCGGCCCAACTTTCGTTGTCGGATACCAGCACTAACAGATCGACCTTGGCCCGCTCGCGGTTCAACTGCTGCAGCGGAGCGCTCACCGCGGTACCGCCGCCGCACAATTTCGCCAGTTCGCGCGCTTGCGTCATCACGCTATCGCGCGGGTTCGGGCGCACATCGCGCACCGCCGTGTCGAACGGCATGACGCGGGCTTCCGGGTTGGCGCGCAACACGCAGGCGGCGATCAATGCCGCCACATCGACGCAACGCACCTTGCTGGTCGAACCCTGGCGATAGCCGGTGATCGGCGAGGCCATCGAACCCGACACGTCCACTGCCACCACCACATCGCCTTCGATCGTCGGCACATTGCGGGTCGCGATTTCCATCGCATCCTGTAACGCTTCGCGGATCGAGGTCGGTACATCTTGCTCCGACTGGCTTGCAGTCGCGTTGTACGCGGTCAACAACTGGTACGGGAACGCGCGCGCACGACGGATCGACTCGACATCGGTCAACGTCTTCGTCACGTCGTACACCACCGCTTGATCCTTGAACACATCGTGACGCGCGAACGCGTTGAGGTTCTGACGCAGCGTCTGCCACGACGCACGACGAGCCAAGGCGCGCCAGTGTTTGATCGTCAACGGCATCGAGGTGTAGTACTGGAACGGCAGGTCCGGCAAGGCCGCCGACTGTGGGTTGCGCTTGAACGCCTCGTAGGCGCGTAACGTCTCCGGCAGTTTGGCTTCGTCGTACGGCTTACCGATCACCCACGCATACAGCGCTTCGCGCTCTGCATCGGCCGGCTTCGGGTGGACCATTTTGATCACGTCCGCCAACGACGGTGCGTTACCGATCGCGGCATGCACGATCTGATCGACCGATGCGCGTTCCAACCATTGACGCACCAGACGCTTCGGCAGAGAACCGAGCGACTTACGACCGACGCGACCGCTGCGGAGGATCTGCACAAGGTTGCGCAGCATGCGACCGTTGTCGATCACGCGCGGAAACGCGGAAGCGAACGCCACGCGGTCGCGCAGCGACACGCTGGCCAGCAACAGCGCCGGCATGTCCTTCATGTGAGCGGTGCGGCGCGCGTAGATCGCGGTCTTCGCGACGAACTGCGGATCGACCTTGGCGCATAACGCCAGCGCCGTTTCCAGTTGCTCCTCGGCATTGGCGTAGAACGTGCCGTTGAGGCAACCGGTCGCCGCGTACAGGGCGAGAGCCGCTTCCGGGCTGCGGGCATAAGCGATGCCGCCGGCCGCGTTAGCGCTGTCGGCCTTCGGCAGAAACGCGCCGCGAATGGATGAAAACAAAGAGGTGTTAGCCATGGTGTGCTCCTATCGGGAATGCCCGTTGGGTTTGCACTGGGTATTGCAATGGCCGTGCCAAGTTTTTTGAATTCAACTAATTGTTTGTTTTTATTGGGTTATTTTATAAATTACTGGAATTGGTCTATCTTCTGATTATAAAAAACGTATATACATAGATAAGACATTATCGGAATAGATCATGCAAAAGCGCCAGGTCGTGTTCGGCATGCTCGGTACCACGCTCGATGCCGGTACCGGGCCGGGGCGTTGGGAAAAATGGCGGCCCACCGTGTCCCTGGGCATGCACGAAGACTTCCAGTTGGACCGGTTGGAGCTCCTGTCGGATCAGCGCCGATACGGCAAAGTCCTGAACACGGTGATCGACGATTTGGCGCAGATCTCGCCAGATACCGAGGTGCGCGGGCACGACACCTATATGGCCGACCCCTGGGATTTCGAGGGCGTCTATTCTTCGCTGCACGATTTTCTGCGCGGCTATGCCTTCGCGCCGGAGGATGAGGATTACTACATCCACATCACCACCGGTACGCACGTCGCGCAAATCTGTTGGTTCTTGCTCGCCGAAAGCCGTCACTTCCCCGGACGTTTGCTGCAGACCTCGCCACCGCGCAAGCAAGCCGGTAACGATCCTGGTAGTTATGCGGTGATCGATCTCGATCTCTCGCGCTACGATTTGATCGCGCAGCGTTTCGAACAGCAGCGGATCGAAGATCGCGATCTGCTCAAGAGCGGCATCGCCACGCGTAATTCGGCGTTCAATCGCATGATCGAGCAGATCGAAATCGTGGCGACGCGATCGAAAGCGCCGATGCTGCTGATGGGGCCGACCGGTGCGGGCAAGAGCCAGCTCGCCAAGCGCGTATTCGAATTGAAGAAGCTCAAGCATCAGTTGCCTGGGCGCTTCGTCGAAGTCAATTGCGCCACGCTGCGCGGCGACGGTGCGATGAGCGCGTTGTTCGGTCACATCAAAGGCGCGTACACCGGCGCGAGCGGCGATCGCGCAGGCTTGCTGCGTTCGGCGCATCAAGGTCTGTTGTTTCTCGACGAGATCGGCGAGCTGGGACTGGACGAACAAGCGTTACTGCTGCGCGCGCTGGAAGAGAAACGCTTTCCGCCGGTCGGCAGCGATAAGGATGTGGAGAGCGATTTCCAGTTGATCGCCGGCACCAATCGCGATCTGCAAGAGGCGGTGCATGCGGGACGCTTCCGCGACGATCTGTTGGCGCGCTTGAATCTGTGGACGTATCGCTTGCCGGGATTGGCCGAGCGCATCGAAGACATCGAACCGAATCTTGAATTCGAGCTGGAACGCTGGTCGCGCGACCAGCATCAGCGCGTCGCCTTCAATCGCGAGGCGCGCGACCGCTATTTGCGTTTCGCCACCAGCGCCGAGGCCGCATGGCCAGGCAATTTTCGCGATCTCGGCGCGTCGGTGATGCGGATGGCGACGCTGGCGAATGCAGGGCGCATCCAGGTCGAAGCGGTCGAGGAAGAAATAGCGCGGTTACGACGACAGTGGCGTCCGAGCGAGACCGCATCGCCGCTGAATGCGCTGTTGGGCGAAGGCGTGGCGGAACTCGATCGCTTCGATCGCGTGCAGCTCGAGGATGTCGTGCGCGTATGCGCTAACGCGAGTTCGTTGTCGCAGGCCGGCCGCACGCTCTACGCGGTCTCGCGCACCCAGCGCAGCAGCACGAACGATGCGGATCGGTTGCGGAAATATCTCGCCCGATTCGGTTTGGATTGGGAGCAAGTGCGCGCCTCGCAGCGCGTGTGAGCGACGATTATCGAGGTCGAAAAATCGACGCGCGATTCGCCGAAGGCTTATGCGTGACCCAACAATGCCGCTGCTTCTTTTGCGAGAGCGCCGATCGCGCGCCAATCTTTCGCCTTCAACAGGTCGTTGGGCACCATCCACGACCCGCCCACGGTAATGACGTTCGAGAGCGCGAGATACGCAGGCGCTTTCGCCGCATCGATGCCGCCGGTGGGGCAAAACTTGACCTGTGCGAACGGGCCACCGAAGCCTTTGAGTGCCGCGATGCCGCCGCTGGACTCGGCGGGAAAGAATTTGAAGCGTTTGTAGCCGTGCTCGAGGCCGCGCATGAGCTCGCTGGCGGTGGCGATGCCGGGCAACAGAGGGATCGCATGCCCAAGAGCCGCGGCATCGCGCGCAGCGGCGTACAGCGCGTCGGTGGCGCCCGGCGAAATCGCGAAGGCGGCGCCTGCATCTTGTACCGCAAACAAGTCTTCGCGCGTGAGCACCGTGCCCGCACCGACGATCGCGCCAGGGACGTCGCGCATGCGGCGAATGACCTCGAGCGCAACGGGCGTGCGCAGCGTGATTTCGAGCACGGGTAATCCTGCGGCGACGAGTGTTTCGGCGAGCGGGATGGCGTCATCGAGATCGGCGACGGCCAGCACGGGCACCACCGGCGCTTGATGTAAAACGATGTCGATGCGTTGGGCGATGGCGTCGTTCATGCCTGGACCGTGAGTGAGAAATGAAATGAGTGGCGTCGAGATTCGAATGTCATGCCGGGCGCAGCGAGGGGCCTGTTCTCGATCTACGCGCCATGCACCAAACAGCAGGTTCCTCGCTACGCTCGGAATGACAGGTGGAAGGTATCGCGGCGCGATGGTTCTCACTGCGCTTCACTGCTGCGCGCGCAGCGCCACGGCCGCACCCAGCAAACCGGGGCCGTGATGGGTAATGACGCGGATGTTTACCGATTCCAGATATTGCGCGAAGCGGCCTTTAGCGAGGAAGCGTTCGCGGAACGCGCTGCTGCGCAGAAACGGAACGAAACGCGGAACGATGCCGCCGGCGATCATCACCGTGCGCGCACCGTGGATCAAGGCGGCATCGCCGGCCACACTGCCGAGCACCGCGCAAAACCGCGCGAGCGTGCGACGTGCGGCGAGATCGTGACCTTCCAGTGCGGCGGTCACGATGTCGCCCGGTTCGCGTAGCGCGTGATGCTGGCCGGTGGCGTGATCCACCGCACCGCGCAGCACGGCATCGATATGCGACAAACCGCTGCCGCACAGTAAGCGTTCGTTGGAGACGCGGCCGAAGCGCGCGGTGAACCAGCGCGCGATCGCGATTTCTTCATCGCCCAACGCAGCGAAGCTGATGTGGCCGCCTTCGGTTTCGACCACTTGCCAACCGTTCTTTTCGTCGCCGACTAGCATCGCCACGCCGAGTCCCGTGCCCGGACCGATCACCGTCACCGGGCCGTGCAAACCGCTCTCGTCGCCGTGCAATGCGACGTGTTCGTTCGCGCCCAAACCCGGCACCGACCACGCGACGGCGCCGAAGTCGTTAAGCAAATGCAGACGTTCCACATCGAGCGCGCGTTTGAGTTCGGTGCGCGTGAACGACCATGCGCGATTGGTGAGACGGATTTCTTCGCCGTTGACCGGACAAGCGAGCGCGAAAGCGGCATGACGTGGCTTGACGCCGACGCCGGCAAGATAATGCTCCGCCGCATGCTGCAGACTGGCGAACTCGGCGGCGTTGAGGGTTTTCGCGTGCAGGACCTGCGGCGTCGGCGCGGACAGATCGGTCAGTGCGAAGCGCGCATTGGTGCCGCCGATGTCGGCAATCATGGCCAGCGATGTGGACGAGGCGGGCATCGATCAGGCTCCGGCATCTTCGTTGACGGACATTTCGCTGACGAACAAGCTGCAAGCGCCTTCTTCGGCCGAGCCGACGTTCGCGCGCATCAGGCCGAACAGTTCGCGACCGACGCCGATGCGATTGCCGGCGAGATCGAGCGCGCGTGGCGTGCGCGATGCCCATTGCGCTTCGGTCACATCGACGTGCAGCGTACCGGATTCGGCATCGATGCGGATCGGGTCGCCATCGCGCAGTTTCGCGATCGCACCGCCGCACGCGGCTTCGGGCGTGACGTGGATCGCCGCTAAGACTTTGCCCGACGCGCCGGACATGCGGCCATCGGTCAGCAGCGCGACGCGCTGGCCGCGATCTTGCAGCAGACCGAGCGTCGGCGTGAGTTTATGCAGCTCCGGCATGCCGTTGGCGCGCGGACCTTGGCCGATGATCACCGCGACGAAATGACCGTCGAAGGCCGCGCCAGCGAAATCGTCTCGCGGATCGAGTTCGCCGGCTTTGAACGCGGCGAGCAGACTTTCTTGCGAATCGAACACGCGTGCCGGCGCCGAGATCGCGCGATGCGCTGGCGCGACCGCCGAGACCTTCACCACCGCGCGACCGAGATTGCCTTGCACACAGCGCAGACCGCCTTCGCGATCGAACGGCGCGGCGACCGGGCGCACGATGTCGGTGTCGTGCGATTGCATCGGCGCTTCGCGCCAGATCAATCGCGTACCGTCGAGTGCGGGTACCTGCGTTTGCTGGCGCAGATCGCCGCCATGTACGCACAGGATGTCGGCATGCATCAGGCCCGCATCGATCAATTCGCGCAACACGAAGCCGAGTCCGCCAGCGTTGTGGAAATCGTTCACGTCGGCGCTACCGTTCGGATACACGCGCGCCAGCAAAGGCGTCGCCTGCGAAATCTCGTCGAGATCGTTCCAATCGATCAACACGCCCGCCGCGCGCGCGATCGCGACCAGATGGATCGCATGATTCGTCGAGCCGCCGGTCGCGGCGAGGCCGACCATCGCATTGACGATCGCTTTCTCGTTCACTGTGTGGCCGATCGGCCGGTAATCGTTGGTCAAGGCGGTGATGCGCAAGGCCTGTTCGGTTGCGGCGACGGTCAGTGCATCGCGCAGCGGCGTGTTCGGGTTGACGAACGCGGTGCCCGGCATATGCAGACCCATCACTTCCATCAGCATCTGATTGGAATTGGCGGTGCCGTAAAACGTGCAGGTACCGGGGCCGTGATACGACGCCGATTCCGCTTCGAGCAATTCCTCGCGCGTGGCTTTACCATCGGCGTAACGTTGACGCACCGCCGCTTTTTCTTTGTTCGGCAGACCCGATGGCATCGGCCCAGCCGGGATAAACATCGTCGGCAGATGGCCGAAGCTCAGCGCGCCGATCAACAAGCCCGGCACGATCTTGTCGCAGACGCCGAGCATCAACGCAGCGTCGTACATCTCGTGCGACAGCGAGACCGCCGTCGCGAGTGCGACGGTATCGCGCGAAAACAGCGACAGCTCCATGCCGATGCGGCCCTGGGTCACGCCGTCGCACATCGCCGGCACGCCGCCCGCGACCTGCGCACTGCCGCCGGCATTGCGCGCAGCCATGCGGATCAAGGTCGGGTAGTGTTCCATCGGCTGATGCGCCGAGAGCATGTCGTTGTAGGCGGTGACGATGCCGAGATTGCCGGCCGCGCCGGTTTTCAACGCGCCTTTGTCGTGCCCGGATGCGGCGAAACCATGCGCGAGATTGCCGCAGCTCAAGCGCGTTCGCGCGGGGCCTTGAACGCGTGCATGTTCGATCTTGGCGAGATAGTCGCCGCGCGTCTTGCGACTGCGTTCGATGATGCGCGCGGTGACGCGTTCGACGACCGGGTGTAGCGCGGTATGACGCAAGGGCATCAGGGGCTCCAATGGAGATGCAGCGCGCGCGCATCGAGCGATGGCGCATGCAGAAACGCTGAGATCGGCATATCGACCGGATCGCGGGTCGCTTGCGCGGCGCGCAGCACTTCGCGTTTGCGCGCGCCGGTGACGAGCAGATGCAGACTACGCGCACGCAGCAAGCGCGCATAGCCGAGGGTGATGCGCGCGAACGGCGCTTCAGGCGGCAGCGGGTCGGGCGTCAAGGCGAACGCGTCGTCGTGCGCGTCTTCGGCCATCGCCTCCAACAAGCCAGCGGCGTTCGGAAACAGCGACGCCGTGTGCGCGTCTTCGCCCATGCCGAGCACGACGGCATCGAACGGTGCGGCATAACGCGCGAGCGTGCGACGCGCATGCGCGAGCGAAGCGACCGGATCGCCGTCGGCGACGGTCAGCGCTTCGATCCGTACGCCACGCGCAGCGGAAAACGCATCGCGCAACGCGGCGACATTGCTCGCTGCGTGATCGTGCGGCACGCAGCGGTCGTCGCCGGGCATCAGCACGATCTTCGACCAATCGAGCGCATCGCTCGCCGCGAGCGCACGATACGCCGGCAGGGGCGTGCGTCCGCCGGCGAGCGAGAGCAGCGCTTCGCCGCGCTCGCGCAGCGCGTCGACGCATGCCGTATGCAGCCGTTCGCATAGCGCGTCGGGCGAGAGTCGTGGCGTCGGGATAATCGTGTTCGATCCAGGGCATGTCGTAGCTCACTCGCGCCAACTATGCCCGTGTCGTTCGGTCATCGCGATCGCCGCGTTCGGGCCCCAGGTGCCGGCGGCGTAGGATTTCGGCATCACGCCTGCGTTGTCCCAACCGTCGCGAATCGCATCGACCCATTGCCACGCGGCTTCGGTTTCGTCGCGGCGCACGAACAATGTGCCGTTGCCTTCCAGCGCATCCAGATACAGACGTTCGTAAGCCAGGCGACGGCGTTCGTGCTTGAACTCTTCGTCCAGATCCAAATCCAGCGACACTTGCGACAGACGCAGACCGTTGCGATCGAGCCCTGGCGTTTTGTGCATCAATTGCATTTCGATGCGCTCTTCCGGCTGCAAGCGAATGATCAGCGCGTTCGGTTCCGCCGCCGCGCCGCCGCGGGCGAAAATCGAATGCGGCACCGCGCGGAATTGCAGATAGATCTCGGTGCAGCGCCGCGGCATGCGTTTGCCGGTACGCAAATAGAACGGCACGCCCGACCAACGCCAGTTATCGATATGCGCGCGCATCGCGACATAGGTTTCGGTGCGGCTGCCGCGACCGAGTTCTTCGATGTAACCGGACACGGCCTGGCCGCCGATCGCGCCGGAGACGTATTGCCCGGCGACGGTTTCGGTCGCGACCTCATGACGGCCGATCGGACGCAGCGAACGGAGCACCTTGATCTTTTCGTTACGCACGGCGGTGGGCTCGAATTGCGAGGGCGGCTCCATCGCGGTCAAGCACAGCAGTTGCAGCAGATGGTTCTGCACCATATCGCGCATCGCACCGGAATCGTCGTAGTAATCGCCGCGACCTTCCACACCGACGGTTTCGGCCGCGGTGATCTGCACCTGCTGGATATGCCGCGCATTCCACAGCGGCTCGAACAGCACGTTGCCGAAGCGCAGCGCGAGTAAATTCTGTACGCCTTCCTTGCCGAGATAGTGATCGACGCGGTACACGCGGTCTTCGTCGAAGCTGCGGGTCACGCCGTCGTTGATCTCGATCGCACCGGCCAAGTCGTGGCCGATCGGTTTTTCCAACATCACTCGCGTGCCGGGGCCGGCGAGACCATGTTCGGCGAGCGCGGCGCAGGCTTGCCCGTAGAATTTCGGCGCGGTGCTCAAGTGATACAGCACATCGCCGTTGCGCAGGGATTTGACGCGCTCGGCCAGCGCGCGCATCGAGTCGGCATCGTCCAGCGATGCGGGCTGATACTGCACCCGCGCCAATAATGCGTGCAGCGCCGTATCGTTCTGTTGTGCGGGCGGTACGAATTTAGCGATCGATGCCGCGACGAAATCGCGGAATCCCGCGTCGTCGAGCGCGCTGCGCGCAGTGCCGAGGATCTTCAAATTCGGCGCGAGCAAGCCGTCGCTTTCCAAGCCGTACAGCGACGGCAGCAGCATGCGCTGGGCGAGGTCGCCGGTGGCGCCAAAGATGGTGAGCAATGAAGCGGTTTGGGTCACGGTACGATCCGGAGTCGCGAAACGTCGGTAAATGTTAGGTAAGCGTAATGTGTCGCTACGTCGTCGAGCGCTTCAGAACGCATGCATACGATTACATGCGCGGGCGCCGATGTCGCGGTTTGGTGAGGATCCCGGGTGGGTGACGCCTTGCGCAGGCGTCTGGATGGCACCGCAGGGCGTGCGTTTTCGATTCATCGGGGCGGGTTGTCGTTCGCCGGCTTCGATGCGCTCACCAGAACGAGGTGTACAGGGCGATCAGGATCGCGATCACGCCGACCGCGCCTGCGTTGAACGATGCGCTTGTGGTGTAGCTCACATCGTCGGTGCGGATGCGATTGGCGTCGCCGCGGCTGCGCGTGGCGAGCGAAACGATCACCGCCAGCGCCAGTGCCAGCAAAAACACCAGACCCACGCGGTCCATGAAGGGCAGCGCCGGCCAGGCGAGTTTCAACGCGATCGATAGCGCGAATGAACCGACCGCCGCGGCGATCGCGCCGGCTTCGTTCGCGCGCTTCCAGAACAGACCGAGCAAGAAGATCACCACGATGCCCGGGGTGAAAAAGCCGGTGTATTCCTGGATGTACTGGAAGGCCTGATCGAAGCTGCCCAGCAGCGGTTTCGCGGCGAACACCGCGAGCACGATCGCGAGCGTGGCTGCGATACGGCCGACCCGCACCAACTGCGTTTGCGTGCGGCCCGGGGCCATCTTGGCGTAGAGATCGAGGGTGAAGATGGTCGACACCGAATTGATCTTCGATGCCAGCGACGCGACGATCGCGGCGATCAACGCCGCGAACACCAAGCCCAGAATACCGGTCGGTAACAGCGACATCATGCTGGGATAGGCCTGATCGGGTTTCTCCAGATTCGGCACCAACATCAACGCCGCGATGCCCGGCAGCACCACGATCACCGGCATCAGCAATTTCAAGAATGCGGCAAACACCACGCCTTTCTGCGCCTCGGCGATGTCTTTGGCCGCGAGCGCACGCTGAATGATGTATTGATTGAAGCCCCAGTAGCTGACGTTCATGATCCACATGCCGCCGATCAATACGCTCAGGCCCGGCAGATCTTTATAGAACGGGTTGTCGGGCGATAGGATCATCTCGAAGTGGCCCGGATGGGCGGCGACCAAGGCCTGAAACCCGCCGATGACGCCAGCGTCGCCGCCGATACGAGCGAGCGAGATGCCCGCGATCAACAAACCGCCGAGCACCAGCAACGCGACTTGCACGATGTCGGTCAGCGCGACCGCTTTCAGACCGCCGTAAAGTTGATACAGCAGCGCGAAACCGCCGAGCAAGGCCAGCGCGGTGAATTGCTCCATGCCGGTCACTTGGGCGACGGCGATCGAGCCCAGCCACAGGATCGACGTGAGATTCACGAACACGTAGAGCCCAAGCCAGAACACGGCCATGATCGTGCGGATGGTCGGGCCGTAACGTTCTTGCAGAAACTGCGGCATCGTGGTGATGCCGTTGCGCAAGAACACCGGCAAGAAAAACTTGCCGACGATCAACAACGTCAATGCCGCCATCCATTCGTAAGACGCGATCGCCAAGCCCAGCGCGTAGCCCGAGCCGGACATGCCGATGATTTGCTCGGCGGAAATGTTCGCGGCGATCAACGATGCGCCGATCGCCCACCACGGCAGCGAGCGGCCGGCGAGGAAGTAATCTTCCGCACCTTTGCTGTGCCCGGCTTTCTCGCGCGAGACCCACTGCGCGAGCGCGAAGATGCCGACCAGATAAGCCAGCACGATGGCGATGTCCAGGGTCGCGAGTGTTGTCGAACCTTGCACGTTGCCTCCTGAAGACGCTTGTTTGGGCGCGGCTTGCGCCTGAAATCGAGCGAAAGATACGCCAGCGCCCCCGCGCTGCTTCATTCGTTAGCGGACGATATTCAATCGTCGACTCACGGCGTCGGCATCAATAGCACATCGGCAGATGCCGCGTGATGCAGGCCTGTACTTGTAAACGTATTCAAGCCTCGGCCGCGCTCGCGGCCATCTGCGCCCGCGGAGGCAACGACCAGTCGATCGCGGCTTGTCCATTGCGCTGCAGATACTCGTTCGTCGCCGAGAAATGGCCGCAGCCCATGAATCCACGATGCGCCGATAGCGGCGAGGGATGCGGCGCGCGCAGCACGCGATGGCGACGGGTGTCGATCATCTTGCCCTTGGCTTGGGCATAGCTGCCCCAGAGCAGGAACACCAGACCTTCGCGCTCGTGATTGAGCGTATCGACGACATGATCGGTGAAGCCTTCCCAGCCTTTGCCCTGATGCGCGCCAGCGCGGCCGTCCTCGACGGTCAACACCGCATTGAGCAGCAGCACGCCGCGCTGCGCCCAGGGCAGCAGGCAGCCGTGGTCGGGTCGCGGCAGGCCGAGATCGCGCGCGATTTCTTTGAAGATGTTGTCCAGCGATGGCGGCACCGCGACACCGACGGGCACCGAAAAACACAGGCCGTGCGCCTGCCCAGGGCCGTGATACGGATCCTGGCCCAAGATCACGACCTTGAGCGCATCGAAGGGCGTGGCATCGAAGGCGGCGAAAATTTTCGGCCCCGGCGGATAGATCTGCACGCCCTGGGCGCGACGTTGGCGCAGAAAACCCGAGAGCGCGGCCATATCCTCGCGCAGCAAATAGTCGCCGATGCGGGATTTCCAAGAGGGATGGAGTTTGATGCGGTCGTCGTCGGCCATGACGTTCAAAGTCGGAGAAACACGAAGGTCGCCGTCCAGGGCGAAACGGGAGCATACCGCGATGAAGACAATGCCGAAACGGCGGGCATCGCGGCGACCAGAGCCTCAGCCTACCGTTGCGGTTTCGGGCAACTTCGACAGCCGCAGTTGGAACAGCGTTTTGGTGATCAACATGCGCTCTTCGATCGGTTTGAGCACCAGGTCGTTCGCGCCTTCACGCAACAGGCTGGATTGACGATCGATGCTGCCGTCGCCGGTCATCACCAGCACCGGGAGGCGGCGTTTGCCGTAGCCGATATCCTGGCGCACCGCGCGCAGCAGATCCAAGCCGCTCATCTCGCCGTCGAGAGTGACATCGGTGAGCAGTAAATCGGCGCCGATATCGTCCTCGCTCGTCGGCACATGGTCGCGCAGATATTTCAGTGCGGTGTCGGCGCGGGTGACATGAATGACCGTCAGCCCGTGCGCTTGCAGCATGCGCCGGGTCGCGACCGCGACGGTAATGCTGTCTTCGACGTAGAGCACGCGCGCGCCCGCGATCGGTTCGGGGTGCACATAGCCCAGGATGAACGCGGCCAGTGCCTGATAGCCGTTGGCCTTATCGAAATAATCGGTGACGTCGTCGGTGAAGCTGCGCGATTCCAGATGACTCTGCGCATCGCCGGAGACGACGATGATCGGCACATAACGCTGTCCGGCCGCCGCGCGCACGCGGCGCGCGAGGGTCAAGCCGTCGCCGTCGGGCAACATCAAGGCGGTCGTGACCAAATCCACCGGGGCGGTGGCGAGCGCGGCTTCGGCTTCGGCGAGGTCGGCGCAGGCGACGACCTCCACGCCCGGCACATCGCGTTTGAGCACATCGGCGATGAGTTTGCGGACTAACTTCGAGCCGTCCACGATCATCACCCGGGGGGTGTCGGTGTGGAGATGGCGGATATCGCGTGCGGGCATCGGTCGGCGTGTCTTGGTTGCAAATACGTGATGGGGCGCAACCCTGCGCCGGAACGTTCACCGGCGACATGCATCCTCCCGCGAACGGGACGAAGCACCCCCTGTGAATGCGTTCGAACTTCGCGCTGTGCGCGAATGTCATGCGGGTTCGATGGAACATCGTATCGGTCCAATGGCGTATCGAACGTGCCATCGAACGATAATCGATCGAACATCGCGCTAACCGGCTCTAGTCTGCCGCAGAAAGTGTCCGGTGACCACGCCGGCGCCGAGCCAACCCAAGGCCGCGGCACCGATCAGCACCGCAACTGCGTGCAGCGGCGGCATTCCAGCGAAACTGAACACGCTGCCGTAACTGTCGGCGAGCGCCTTGAGCGGCTGCCGTAGCGCGAATTCCGCGGCGGTGAGCAAGCCCAGCGCCAATGCGCCCGCGGCAAGGCCGTACCACGCGCCGAGATAAAGGAAGGGCCGGCGCACGAAGCCGTCGGTGGCGCCGAGCAATTGCAGTACCGCGATTTCTTCGCGCCGGTTCTGGATATCCAAACGCACGGTATTGCCGACGACCAACAGCGCGCCCAGACCGAGCAGGGCGGCCAGCACCCAGACCACGCGCTCGCCGAACGCACGCCAGCGGTCCAGACGTTCGCGCCAGACGGCATCGCGCTGCACGAGATCGGTCTCCGGCAGTGCGGCGAGCTGCAGCTGCGAGCGCGGCTTCATCGCTGCGCGGACGAACGATCAACAGGCTCGGCAACGGATTTTCGCCGATCGCGGCGACCGCTTCGGTATAGGCGCCGCTGCGACGCAGGGTCTCGAGCCCTTGCTCGGGTGTGCGCAACTCGACCGTCGCGACATCGGGCCGCGCGCGCAGGCGCTCGGCCAAGGCCCGCGCCTGCGGTACCGCGATCTCGGGCTTCAGAAACACGCCGATTTCGCGCGATTGCTCGATATTACCGCCCAGCCGCGCCGCGTTATCGAGCACCAGCCACAGCCCCAGCGGCAACGCCAGCGCGACCGCCATGACCCCGATCGTCAGCAATGTCGCCCAAGGCCTGCGGATGAGGCGGCCCAAGCTCGCGACCACGCTTTGCATGTGGTGATCCCACCACGCCGCGATGCGCGACCGCGGCTTGGCGATGCGCGCGCCGGGTGCGGGCTTAGCCATCGGCCAACTCCTCCGGGCGGATATCGTCCAGCAGCTTGCCGTGATCCAGGACCAGCACCCGTTTCTTCATGCGTTTGACCAGACCCAGATCGTGGCTGGCGACCAGCACGCTGGTGCCGCGTTCGTGCAGCGACGCGAACAAGGCCATGATCTCGGCCGACAGCGTGGGGTCGAGATTGCCGGTGGGCTCGTCCGCCACCAACAACGCCGGCTCGCCGACCAGCGCCCGTGCGATGCCGACGCGTTGTTGTTCGCCGGCCGACAATTGTCCCGGGCAGCGCATCGCCGCGGGTGCCGATGCCCAGCCGGTCCAACATGCTGCGTACGCGTTTGCGAATCTCGTCGCGGCGTACGCCGCGCAGAATCAGCGGCAACGCCACATTTTCGAACACACTGCGGTCGGTCAGCAGACGATGATCTTGATACACCACGCCGACCTCGCGCCGATGCAGCGCCACGCCACGGGCCGACACCTTACGCAGATTGCGCTCGTTCAGCAGGACCGCACCGCGACTGGGCCGTTCGGCCAAATGGATAAGTTTGAGCAACGTGCTTTTGCCGGCGCCGGAATGCCCGGTGACGAACAGCATCTCGCCGCGTTCCACCGAAAAGCTCATCTCGGTCAGCGCCGCTTGCCCGCCCGGGTATTGCTTGCTGACGTTGTCGAAGCGGAGAAGGGTCATGGCGGCAGTATCGCAGATCGATGGCGGGTGAAATTGACGCTTCGATTGTAAATAAAAAAGAGGCCACGAAAATCCTTTCGTGGCCTCTTTATGATCTGCTTCGGCTTCCAACTTCGTGGGATCGCAAGAGCTAGAAACGGATTTCGCGAAACGAACCCGATGAAACTATTGCGGCTCGTTGCCTGGAATAAAAATCTTCTCGTAGCCAACGATCACCAAATGGGTCTCGCAGTAACCGGAGACACAAGAGGTAACGTAGTCGTAGATAGGAACATAATTGTAATACCCGCCGCCGAAACCACCGCCACTACCACCACCAAAGCCGCCACCGCCGCCGCCACCACCGGTGATGGGGTTGATCGAAACCTGTGTGAAGTTACCGTTGGTCAAATACTGATACACCGCGCAGTGAGTTGCATTGCAAATGGTGACGCTCTTCGCTTTAAGATTCGAGTCGAGCCAACTGCCAACCGTCTGATTGATCTCTGTTTTGATGAACTCAACAGTATCCGAATCAATGCCTGGTCCTGTCAGCGGGCAATAACTGCATGTAAATGTTCCGGCGGACGGCCCAGCTTCCGTTGAAAAAGCAGAGTTCGAAAAGAATAAGAGAAACAGCAGAAAAACTGGCTTGATAACATTAATTTTCATCATAAAAAGTCCTTTTGATAGAAAACGCGTCGAAAAAACGTACGGAGACATTATTTGCGACAACAAGCATTGTAGATAGCGACGGCCTCTTCTTGCGCAGCAGTGATCTGTTGTTGCGTCAGCCCGGATTGAAAACGCAGAAGTAATTTATCGCGTGACGGATTTCCACGGGGTTCCGCTAAGCTGTATGCAGCCAAGTACTTGTATGCAGCGTAATCGTCTTTTGGAGTCACGATGCCGTCGGAGTACGCGAACGAGAGTGCTTGCAGCGCCGGCGCATACCCAGACTGAGCGGCGCTATGGTAATAGCGCATACTTTTGGCCTTGTATTCGTCGATAATTCTTGGGTTTTTGATGACATCATCCGTCATGTTGAGGGTGATGGCGACAAAATTGCTGTATTCAGCCTGCGCCTTAACGACACCAGACGCCGCGGCGAACTCGATCATCTGGACATACGCCATATACTGAGCCGGAGTGAGATCGGCGCAAACGGCAGCTTTGGCTTTAAGGTCGTCGGGCAAGCCGCTCGCATTTTGATTGGCGGCCACTGTCATGCTGTTGAGTTTTTCGATGCCCCCGAACGAATTCGCCACCACCTTGCATTCGAGTAATTTCAAGACCAGCGCATAAGCGAACGCAGGGTCTTTCTTAGCGGTGTCTTGAAGTTGTGCCCAATCTCTAGCGAGGTTGGTCGACGTGATCTCGACTTTTCGATTCAGATGTTGCGCATCCGCCAAGCTTGTCTGTGCCGATTGCGCTTGCGTGCCAATACCTGCCGATGCGCTTGTCTGCGGGTTCGGCGAGAGTGTTTCCGTCGGCGCTATTTCATCTGGCGGCGGCGAAACAACATGCTGGCGTTGGGAATAGATCCATACAGCGACTGCAACGGCTGCAACGACAAGCGCCGGAAGAATGATTTTCTTCATGAAAAACTTTTTCCTTAAAGAATGAACTTTATCAATCAATGCTGCGAACGCGGCGGCTTGGTCACCAGCGATTTCAATTTGCGGCCGATGTGCGCAAACAGCGAACCTTTCTTCGCGGGTTTGGCGTCAGAGCCGGCAGTCACCGGCACAGCGGCCGGGGTTTCCAACGCGCGAACGGCTTGGCCGACGGCTTGGACCGAGGCGTTGCCATCATCGATGCGCTTGCCGCCGCGACGGCGACGACGCTTGCGCGGTCCGCGTTCGCCTTCGGTGGTTGCGGGCGTTTGCACGGCGATATTCGCGAGATTCGGGTCTGCGGCAGGAGGCGTCGCCGTTGCATTGCCGTTCGCCGCGACTTGCGCCGAAGGATCGCGTGCGGGACGCGGACCACGCGCGGGTCGTTCACCGCTGCTACCGGAGCGCGGACCGGAGCGCTCGCCACTGCGGCTGCCGCCGGGGCCGCTGCTTCGGCCATCGCGACCACCGCTGCGGCCACCGCCACGCTTGGCGTCATCGGCCGCGCGGGCCTCGCGCGCTTCGCGGAAGATCGTGCTGAGGCTGTCGTCGTTGTCGCCATCTTCGCCTTCGGCGACAGCGGGGCGTTCGCGTTCCGGGCGCGGCAGCGCGGTCATCAGCTCGCGCGTGACCGGTTCCGACGGAATCTTTTGTTCGATATAAGCTTCGATATCGGGCAACGACATCGCATAACGTTCGCAGGCGAAACTGATCGCATCGCCTTCCGCGCCCAAACGTGCGGTGCGGCCGATGCGATGCACATAGTCCTCGGCATCGAACGGCAGATCGTAGTTGTAGACGTGGCTGACGCCGTCGATGTGCAAGCCGCGCGCGGCGACATCGGTGGCGACCAGCAATTCGAGTTGGCCCGCTTGGAATTTCTTCAGTAGCGATTCGCGTTTTTTCTGCGGCACATCGCCGCTGAGTACGCCGACGCGATAGCCGGCGCGATCCAGCGCACGCGCGACGCGTTCGACGAAGGCTTTGGTGTTCACGAACACCATCGTCCGCGCGCCTTCGCTGCGCGACAGCAGGCCCAGCAGCAGCGGAATCTTCTCGTCGTCGGCCGGGTAATAGATCAACTGCCGCACTTTCGAGTTGGTGATGTATTCGCTCTCGACGACGATCTTTTCCGGCTCGTTCATGTGCTCGTAGGCCAACTCCAGCACGCGATGGCTGAGCGTGGCCGAGAACAGCAAGGTCTGACGCGTGCTGCGCTCGGGCATGCGGCGCAGCAGGAAGCGGATGTCCTTGATGAAGCCCAGATCGAACATGCGGTCGGCTTCGTCCAGCACGCAGATTTCGCAGGCGTGCAACGACACGACCTTGTGCTGTTTCACGTAATCGATCAAACGACCCGGCGTGGCGATGATCACATCGGCGCCGGCCTGCAGCAGCGAACGCTGCTTGTCGTAATCCACGCCGCCATAGACGAGGGCGAACTTCAGGCCCAGATCGGCGCCGAACTTCATCGCGTCCTTATGGATTTGGATCGCCAGTTCGCGGGTCGGGGCCAGGATCAGCGCTCGCGGGTCTTCCGGCTTGCGCTCGGCGAGCGCGGGGCGCGACAGCAATCGGTTGATGACCGTGACCAAGAACGCCAGAGTTTTACCGGTGCCGGTTTGTGCCTGGCCGGCGACATCGCGGCCGGGCAACGTGACCGGCAGGGTCAGCGCTTGGATCGGCGTGCAGCGGGTGAAGCCTGCGGCTTCAAGTCCGGCCAACAACGCAGGATGCAGCGCTTGGGTTTCGCCGTTGTTGGCGGCGAAAGACGAAAAAGTGATATCGGTTAGGGGTTTATCGCTCATGACCTGGCGTATTGGCGGGGCTGCCGTAGGCGGCGTGCGCGAGGGGCGTGCGCTTGCGAAAGACGGCGCGCGGCAGCAGACTGCCGGCTTGGAACCCGAAGTTTGGACTGCCGTCGAAGAGCTGCCTCAAGGGCGAGCCCACTCCGCTGCAGGACGTGGTGACCGGTTCGGGGGCAAGGATCCGATCGAGAATGTTCGACCGATCGATCCAATCGACCTTGATGCCGGCGACGCAAGCCCTCAGTGTAACAGACCGCTCGAACCAGACCGCTTAGACCCAGACAGGCCGCAACCGACCGCCGACGCCGAGCCTCCTATTCCTCATCCATCCCCGCGCCGGCCACGCCGGCACGCCTTCGTTCCACCGAGAGACCGCCGTGACCGACAAAATTCTCCACGCAACCGACGCCGATTTCGACGCCATCGTGCTGCAATCCGATCAACCTGTGCTGGTCGATTTCTGGGCGCCCTGGTGCATGCCGTGTAAGGCGATTTCGCCGTATCTCGAACAATTGGCCGAGGAATACGATGGTCGCGCCAAGGTCGTGAAGGTCGATATCCAAGACCATCCGAACATTGGCCGCCGCTACAACGCGCGCAGCATTCCGATGTTGTTGGTGTTCAAAAACGGGCAAGTTCAGGACACTCAGATCGGTCTGACCGGCAAACAGCATCTGGCGCAGATGCTCGACAAATCGCTGTAAACCGCAGGGCAGACTGCAGGGCGGCGCGTGAGGCGCGCCCTGCGGCGCGTCGCTCGGCGAGCCCGATACCGCGCGCCGAGACTGAACCGCCCAACGAAGGAATGCTTGCCGTCGCGCCCCGCCGGTGCTAGCTTCTCCGCGAAGACTCGAACGATACCTACGGCGCGGACCGCGCCGCATCTTCACCCTCCCGGTCCATCTTCCCGGTTGACCCTCCAGACTCCCTTCTCATCCCGGCCTCCATACGTCCGCGTTCCGCGGGCGCTCGCGCCGCGAGGAAATACGCTTGTCCGACCAGACCCCAGAATCCGGCGATAACGCCGAGAAACGCGCACGCAAACCGCGCGTCGCCAAAACCACCGCCAAGACCGCACCAGCCAAGCCGGCCAGCGCAAAGTCCGCTGCCGCGAAGGCCGGAGCCGCTGCGCAGACGCCGCTGCAGGTCAGTGCGATGCCCGAGGCCCCCGCGCCGTTGCCGGCCGCGCCGCAGTTGCCGCTGAGCGAGCCACGGCCCGCCCCGCAGCCCCCGTCGCAGCCCGCCCCGCCACAGCATCAAATGCCGCTACCGACGCAGCACTTCGCGTCGACGCCGACCCAGAACGTGCAGCCATCCGCGCATCCGCCGCAGTCGCACGTCCCGTTCGCGCCATCGCACTCCGCTCAAAACGAGGGCGGTCAAGCGAATATCGGCCAAGCCCAGGCCGGGCAGGCCAATGCCGGTCAAGCCGGTGGCGAAGGCGGCGAGCAAGGGCAAGGCGGCGACTCCCAACGTTTCAACCGTCGTGACCGCTTCCGCAACAACAATCGCCGCGACCGCTTCCGTAACAATCGCGAAGGCCAGAACGAAGGCGGCGAGAACGCCGAAGGCGGCGGCAATGTCGGCGGCTATCCGCAGCAAGCGCAATATCAGCCACGCCCCCCGATGCAAGTCGTGCCCGAGGGCTTCCCGCAGTATTCGCTGAGCGATCTCAAGCGCATGCCGATGCCGAAGCTGCTCGAGATCGCCGATCAACTGAATATCCAAGAAGGCGTCGCCCGCGCCCGCAAGCAGGATGTGATCTTCGCCCTGCTCAAAGTGCTGACCCGCCATGGCGAAGGCGTCGCCGCCGATGGCGTGCTGGAAATCCTGCCCGACGGCTACGGTTTCTTACGTGCCGCCGAAGCGAGTTATCTCGCCGGCCCGGACGACGTCTACATCTCGCCTAGCCAGATTCGCCGCTTCAACTTGCGTACTGGCGATTTCATCGCCGGCAGGATTCGCTGGCCGAAAGACGGCGAACGCTATTTCGCGCTATCCGTGGTCGACACCATCAACACCGAACCGCCGGAAGCGTCGAAGAACAAGATCCTGTTCGAGAACCTGACGCCACTGTTCCCGCGCAAGCGCTTCAAACTCGAACGCGGCGACGGCTCGACCGAAGACATCACCGGCCGCATCCTCGATTTGATGGCACCGCAGGGCAAAGGCCAGCGCGCATTGATCGTCTCACCGCCGAAAGCCGGTAAAACGATGATGATGCAGCAGATCGCGAGCGCCATCACCTACAACCATCCCGATGTGCACATGATCGTGCTGCTGGTGGACGAGCGCCCGGAAGAAGTCACCGAAATGCAACGCACAGTGCGCGGCGAAGTGGTGAGTTCGACCTTCGACGAACCCGCCGCGCGCCACGTGCAAGTCGCGGAAATGGTGATCGAACGCGCCAAGCGTTTGGTCGAGCACAAGAAAGATGTGGTCATCTTGCTCGATTCCATCACTCGTCTCGCCCGCGCCTACAACAACGTCGTACCGAGTTCCGGCAAAGTACTGACCGGCGGCGTGGACGCCAACGCGCTGCATCGTCCGAAGCGTTTCTTCGGCGCCGCGCGTAACGTCGAAGAAGGCGGCTCGCTCACCATCATCGCCACCGCCCTGGTCGATACCGGCAGCGCGATGGACAAGGTGATCTACGAAGAATTCAAAGGCACCGGCAACAGCGAAATCCACCTCGACCGCCGCATCACCGAGAAGCGCGTCTATCCCGCGATCGCCGTCAACATGTCCGGCACCCGTCGCGAAGACCTGCTGATCGAACCCGACCTGCTGCAGCGGATTTGGATCCTGCGCAAACTGCTGCACGGCATGGACGAAATCGCTGCGATGGAATTCTTGCTCGACAAGATGAAGAGCACCAAATCGAACGACGAGTTTTTCGCTTCGATGCGGCGGTGATCGATCGTCCCTCTTTCCGAGCCGGAATAGGCGAGAAGCTTGCATCCGACGATCGAGCTAAATTGGAATAACAAAAAACGCCCCGCATCGCGGGGCGTTCGCATTTCTGGCGTCTGCCGGTTGTCCGGCACACAATGCTGGGCAGGCAAAGCGAACCTTTTTCGCGAATTTCCGACTACCTGCGTGACCGTACCGCGAAAGGGCCGCCTCATGGCGCATACATCGAGCATTAACGACATAGAAGACGAGCTGATCCTTGTGCGTTGTCAGCTTGGCGAGCGAGCGGCGTTCGACGATCTCATTCGACGTTGGTCGCCACTTCTCTATCGCCATGCATGTAGGCGGACCGGTGACTTGGAGCTGGCCCGCGATCTGACGCACGACATCTGGTTGCGTGTGCTGCGTGGTATCGGAGGCCTCCGCGATCGCGGTCAGTTTCGCGCGTGGTTGTTCGGTATCGCGCATCGCACATTCATGGACCGGCTGCGGGAGCGATATACGCAGCCGGCGGTCATGGATTTCGACCCAGAAGATTTGGTCGACGACAGTTTTGACGATGAAGTGCTCGGCCGTGCCCTACACACGCATCTGGAGCGATTGCCGAAACTCGATCGCGACACGTTGACGCTGTTCTACCTGCAGGAATACTCGATCGATGAGATGGCGAGCCTATTGGATATTCCGGCAGGCACGGTCAAATCGCGTTTGTTTCGAGCCCGCGCTGCCTTGCGCGCGTTGATGAGCCCACAGGAAATCAAGTCATGAATGAATCTCGTTCTTTTGCCAAGCTTGAACAGGAACTGCGTGCGCTCACCGATCGCGCATTGTCGCCGCGCGCCCGATATCTGCATGTCGCCTTATTATTGTTGGCATCCGCAATCGCTGCGCTTCTGAGCGCATTGCTGGTGACGGAGTCGACAATACCGCCATTGACGCGACACACATTCGAAGTGATGTTGGCTATCGCATCATGCTGGGTCGCATATGCGATCTGGGTTCTTCGCCATCGTCATCCGATGCTGACCGATCATCGCGTCGTGGCCGGACGAATGGCCGTCCTTTTCTCGGCGTTATTCAGCGCGGGCGCGTTGTCGATGGCATTGCTTCGTGGCCAGCCTGTTTTCTGGTTTGCGGCGGCGACTGGCGCATTGATGTGCGCAGTTGCGGTAGCGGTCATGCTGGTTGCGAAGCGCCGTGCTGCCGAGCTTCGTGCGCATCGAACTTCCTTAGAGCAGATGCTGAAGAGGCGAGCATGAGCGCGTTCATGAAGTGGTCCGTCAAGTATTTCTTATGCCTGCTTGTGCTGTCGCTGCCACAGACGTCCGTAGCGGCACCAACAGCGCATGAGAAAACCATCGAGTCAGGTATGCCAGGCGTCAACATCATGACAGGTCGCATACGAGTGCCTGAGAAGCATGGCGAATCCGGCAGCGATGCGCCTACCATCGAGCTGGCCTACGTGCGCGTGCAGCGCGCGAAGGCACCGACGCGAGAAGCGCACGTGCTCTTGGCGGGAGGTCCGGGCGATTCGGCGGTCGAGCAAGTACTGCAGCTCGCGCAGCGTGGCGGCCCTGAAGTTTTGGCTCTGTTCGATGCCGACATTATCGGCATCGAACAACGCGGTGCCGGCCAATCGACGCCAAGCCTCAAGGTCGATGTCGCATACGGCTTACCACTCGGCCAATCAGGTTCACCAGAGGCCTGGCTGCCACGCATGCACGCAGCCGTTGCCGACGCCACCCGCCAGCTGCGCGCGCGAGGCATCCGCCTCGAGGCCTACAACAGCCGCGAAAGTGCGGACGATGTCGACATGGTGAGGCGTGCGCTGGGATACGAGACTGTGACGCTTTGGGGGCGTAGTTACGGTACGCATCTAGCGTTGGCGGTGTTGCGTCGCCATCCGGGCAGTGTGCGCAGACTCGTACTGGTCTCGCCGGAGGGCCCGGACGACACCTGGAAATCGCCAATGGCTGTAGATGCTGCACTTGATCGTTATGGCCGCAGCATCGGCGATGCCGATCTTGTTTTGCGGATGCGGCGAGTTATCTCAGGATTGGCGGCGAAACCAGTGACGGTGGATGTGATGGACCCGCTGACTAGCGCAAATATCAAGGTCGAGTTGAGTGCGTTCGATCTGCAATGGTTGACTGCCCAGGCTTTGGCGGACCCGCGGACTTTGGCGACCTTACCAGAGGCATATCGTGCGATGGCGAACGGCGAGTTCGGCATGATTGCCCGTATCGCTGTGATGGCGCGCCGCCGCGCGGGCATCGGCAACGCGATTAAACCATTGATGGACATTGCTTCCGGCGCGACCGCGCAGCGAGCACAGCGCATCGATAACGAAGCCATGACGGCACTGTTGGGCATTGCGCTGAATTTTCCCGATAGACAACTAGCCGATGCGTGGGGTGCGGAAGATCTCGGCGATGCGTTTCGTGCTCCCATCGTCAGCGACGTTCCTGCACTTGTTTTTGTGGGCGATGTCGACATGCGGACGCCTGTCGACATCGGCATCGCATTGCAGGCAGGCATGCCGAGCGCGCATCTGGTGGTGCTGAAAAATGTGGGGCATCGCTTCGATCTGTTCGGCGATACACGTTTGCGAAAGATCATGCATCGATTCATTCAAGAAGGCAAAGTAGATGTCGACCAGATATTACTTGATACGGTTGTTGCGCCTGGAGCTGAAATGCAGCGACGCTGATTGCATAGGGCGCTGCGCAGTGCAATGAGGATTAGCGATTTCGCCATTGTTCAATGGCTGACATTAACGCATTGCACAACTCGAAACACATCTTCGACGCCGCGCGCAACGTCGAAGAAGGCGGCTCGCTGACCATCATCGCCACCGCCCTGGTCGATACCGGCAGCGCGATGGACAAGATGATCTACGAAGAATTCAAAGGCACCAGCAACAGCCGGAACCGGCAAGGGCGAGGAATCTGCTTTCGGCGATCGAACGAAGCTGCAACAACGAAACGCCCCGCGTCGCGGGGCGTTTTTCTTTATGCGATTTCGATCGGACAAGGACGGCGTTCGATGCGCGCGTCTCACCTCAATGTTGCTGATTGGCCGTTCATCGGACCGAATCCCGTTTTACAGAGAGCCTGCGCGCTCAAGAGGCAAGGCGCGCATCAGCACGACGACTCTCCCATAAAACGGCGAAAGGATAGAGTGATGAACATGAAAAAATCGATGGTCATTTTCTGCGTTGCCGCTTCATGCGCATTTTCGGGTATGGTCATGGCCGGATTGCGTTTCACCTCCGAAGTGTTCATCAACGACACGTACAGAAGCGCCGGCGGGACCATGACCGATGCGCGCGCTTCGGCCGACACCCGACAATTCATCGGCTGCTATCACTGGTACGACACTCTCGGCGGCGCGACGCCGTATGTCGGCTTTTGCCAAGCCGCGAATTCCGCGGGGCTGACGCGGTCGTGCTCGACCACCAACTACGCCATCGTCGAGTCGATCCGCAGTATCAGCGCCGAGTCCAATATCGGTTTCGCCTGGAATACAGACGGCACTTGCCGTTATGTCATTGTCACCAATAATTCCTATTACAAACCGGCGTCGGCCACCGGGTTCTGAGCGAGCCGAATCATGCCCATGCATGCATGGGCATGATGCACTGCTATCCATGCCCAACGGACATTCGTTCCCATGCCAAAAACATCGACGGTATTGATCGCGGCCCTGCTGGGGGTGATCGGCGTACAAGGCTGGTTTTTATATCAAGCGAAAAAGCCTGCCGATAAAACAAGCGATGCGCCAGTCTCAATCAGTGCTTCCGAACCCCAACATCCGGCCATCGTGCAACACGCCGATGCCGGCGAGTTGGCCCGCGTAGAGGCCCGTTTGTCCGCGCTCGAAAACAACAAGCCCCTCGCGCCAACACCAGCGCAGCCGGACATTATTTTAGGAAGCCCAGAAGCCCTGGCCGCAGACCGGAAAATCGCCGCATTGCTGCCCAAAGGGCCGATGACGCAAGAGGAATTGTTTCTGTTTCAATCACAGCTCGCGCACTACGCCGCCAGCGACAGAGCCCAACTCTCCGCCGCCTTCGCCCGCGCCATCAACAACGGGCAGGTGCAGATGGCGACAGAGCCGTAGGTGTAACCAATATAAGGGCCACACCGTTGACGATTGCACCGGTGACGTAATGGCCACTATCGAATTGTTGAGGGACAAGATGAAGAGCACTATGCCGAAGGACGGGCTATTCGCTTCGATGCGGCGACGATCCGCGCTGTCATCCCGAGCCCGCATGGCGAGTGAGGGGCATGTTTTCGGCGATCGAACGAAGCTGGAACAACGAAAACGCCCCGCATTGCGGGGTGTTTTGTGTGTGTGGTTTTATTCGACATCAATCTCAGGCAGCACCCTGAGCAGTGCTGCAACGAGGTCCGGTGTGCGGTCTGCGTGAAGTGCTCGTATCAGCCAAGCTTCGAATGAATCTCGGCCGGTGTTTCTCAAGCGAGTTGCGGCTCGGGCGATCATCGCTTTGTTGTCGATCAACGTCAGCAGTGCAGGAATATCTCGCCGGGCAACAGCTTCGGAAATTCTGTCCTGCTGGTTTTGCGCCAGCGCCGCAACATCGAAATTCAGAACTTTTGCAGCATATGCATCGCTAATTTCAGCGATGCTTCCTGTCTGGCTCAGATCAGTCTTCCTGAGAAACCGGTCGATTCGACGCAGGCAATATCTGCGCACGATAGGCTCGATTATCTCGGGTTGGTTCGCGATGCCGAGAATGTCATTGGCGAGCGCAGCGAGCCTTTCTTCGACTTCTGCGTCGTTCAAATGCTCCGTTCGTGCGATTTCACGACTGATCTCGGGAAGCAGGAATAGATTTTCGATCTCAGATACAGGTAAGACGAAAATGGATAATCGGCGCAGGTGATCGGCGTCTGATGCGTCGAAATCATCCGCGTCGACAATACCGGCGCAACGTATGCGTGTGAAAGCAGCATTGGCGCGCAGTGTCACCACCGCATGGATGACATCCTGACATGAGCCGCGAGGAACGACAGTCCACTGAGGGTAAATGCAGCGGTAAACCGCCATATCAAGGCTCTTCATATCGCCTTCGACGAAGAGAATGGGACGTCTGCTCCCGAGCAATAGTGTGGCGGTTTCTTCCGAAAAGCCTGTCTCTTCCGAGACGGTTTCGATCGTCCATTGCGCGTTTGGCGAGGCTGAGTAATCGCGTATTACAAATTTGCTGCCGACACGTGAGGCTGCGAATTCAAGATCGTGCGTGATGAACAGAAGAGTACAATCGGGTCGCGCCGCCTCCAGTTGATCCCATAGACTGTTCATGATCGAGCGATGCACATGCAATTCGGGCTCGTCGATGACCAGTAACGAATTTTCCTGAGCGACCAACACTTGGCCGATAAGATAAAAAATCGCGCGCTCGCCGTCGCTCATCTGTGAGGCGCTGTAAAGGGGGCTATCTTCGGAAGCTTGGACTTGGATGTCGTCCCCGTTTACCACCAGCCTCCGGTGAGGGATCAGTGCACGCCATATTTTTTTAAGTCGCTCGAATTTCGTTGCTTGGGCTGTATGCGGTATGCCATCCATGACATTGTTGTGTGTCTGTAATGCAGTGCGCGATTGTTCAGCAAAAAGTGCTTGAACCAGAAAATCAAAGTCGTTCAAAAGTGAGGTTGCCGGCTTGCTATTCCAACGCTGTCCAGTGCGATGATGGATAGTGGCGCCATCGACAAAGAACCCGAACTTTAGTCCTTTCAAGGCTTGTGCTTCACTAATTTTTGGGACGTCCGGATTGAGCGTCAATGCTCGATGCGCAGAGATTCGATGCGCAGACTCACCTATCGTATTCTCGATATGGATAGCGAGCCGACTCTTGCCGCTTCCGTTCGCACCAACGAACACGGTCGAGGTGCCATTCTCGAGGGTAATGTTGAATGGAGCATCAGATGTCGGGATAGCGAGAGTGAAAGTCATCGTTGAGGGCGCAAGTTGAAAACATCCCAAGCATATCTCGCTAACCCGCAAAGTGGATTGCGCAGGGCCTTGAGACCTAACCAGGCGGTGTTCTTGAGCACGTCCTGCGGCGCTACGACAACCGCTTCGTTCGCCCCTCACCCGCCCTTCGGGCACCCTCTCCCCGCAAACGGGGAGAGGGGATCAAGCACAGACCGTCGCTGCCTTTCCCCCATGATTCTTCCCGCACGGTCCTTCTCCCCATGCATGGGGAGAAGGTGCCCGAAGGGCGGATGAGGGGCGCTTTTAAGCCGTAAGGCGCACAAAACCACAAAAACAAACGGTGCGCCAAGGCAGCACCCTATGGGGCATGCGGGGATTGAGCTCAAAGGTTGCGGGTAGGTTCTATCAATCTTCGTCGGGTTGAACGGGCGTGTAACCGGCCGGTGGGTCGCTA
The DNA here is from genome assembly GCA_963783035.1 of uncultured Gammaproteobacteria bacterium. Classification (GTDB taxonomy): domain Bacteria; phylum Pseudomonadota; class Gammaproteobacteria; order Xanthomonadales; family Xanthomonadaceae; genus Lysobacter_I. Next base: position 394,157 of record CAWAMC010000007.1, on the reverse strand, counting down.
TTCAAATGCCCAGGTGGAATCGGTTGGTTGAAGACGAAGCGGTAATCGATCTCTAACTCGCCGCCGCCGGTTTGTTGCATCGCCAACGGCAGACTGTTGTCGTCGACCCAGAGCGTGATGGCGCCGCCCGGTAGCGCTACGCGCCAGCCATACGCGGTGCGGCCGTCGATGATGCGGGTGTCCTTCAAACGTGTGGCCTCGCCCTTGAACACACGGAGTTCTTCGAGCCAGGACAGTGCATTCTCCCGCGCGGCGGCGGCTTTCGGAATCGGCGCGATCATCGCCTGCCGCGGTTCGTGCAGCAGGGTCATGACGCGGCCGCGCGGCGCATCGACGATGACGCTGAGTTGATCGCCCACATCCGTGCGCAGCACGCCACGCGCATCGACCACGGTGCGTGTGGTTTGCGTCGCGCGGTTGCCGAAGCGCTGAGTGATGGTCATCGATAAGGTCTCGAAATCGCGGAAGCGCGCTTGCACTGCGGCGAAGGCATCGCTATGACCCGATAACATCGGTACGGCGACGCTCACCGCTAACGCGATCATCACGCTAGCGGCGACCGCCCACCAGCCGCGCGATGCAGTGCGTGAGGGCGCAAGCGCCGGTGTGCGCTCATACCGAAGGCGTGCGCGTTGCAGTCGCGCGAGCAAACGCGCCTGCGCGGCGTCGGCCGCGGTATCCACCGCCGGATCGTCCGCTGCCGCGTCCATGTCGCGCACGTGCGCTTTGAGCGACGCGGACAGTTCTTCTTCGTATCGATGATTCATGGTGCGATCTCCGCTGCGTTATCGTCCAGCTGCGCTTCGAGTCGACGGCGCGCGCGATGCAGAGTGACGTTGACGTTGTTTTCGCTCATATCCAGGGCCTGTGCGATCTCGCCGATGTCCAGGCCCTGCAGATAACGCAAGCCGAAACACTGCGCCTCGCGGCGCGGTAGTGCGGCGAGCGCATCGCGCAGTTGTTGCGCACGTTCGCGGGCCATCGTGTCGTGTTCTGCCGAGGGCGCCGTCGTCGGCTCCTGCGCGCTCCACAGCGGCAACACGCGCCACCAGCGCCGCTGTCGTCGCAGCACATCGATCGCGGCGCGCGCGGCCGACGCGCTGAGAAAGGCCGGCCATGAGTTCACCTTGCTCGGCCGCGTTTCGATCAACCGAAGGAAGACCTCTTGCTGCACGTCCTCGGCCAGCGATGCATCGCCTAGTACGCGATACGCAGTCCTGAACACCAGCGGGCCGTACTCGCGCGCCAAGGCCTCAGGATCGTCGGATACCGAGAGTTCGATCACCAGGGGGCTCCTGCAAGGAAGGGGTAAGCATGACATCGTCGGGTTCCGCTCGGAGGCTCGACCCTGATGACGCGCCGGGGCGCAGGTTCTTACATCCGGCGATGGCGTCGATCGAAGAGAGGTCGAAGATGGAGGATGTAAGTTCGTGCCCGCTCGTGCGTCATCTGCGTAAACCCAGGAGATCCCGCCATGATGAAAACGATGCCGAATGCCTTCTTACCCCGCCAGGTTATGCGCCCGCTCTGGATCGCAGGGCTGATGGCGATTGGCATCCTGCCGGTCTCGGCGCGCGTACCGACCGAAGCCGCGTTGGATGCCGAGGTCGCGCGCGCCATGGCCGCGACGCAGTCGCGCGGCTTGGCCATCGCCATCATCGACAAAGGCCGCGTGGTGCGCGTCCGCAGTTACGGCGATCGCAACGCCGCCGCCGCACCGCTGCGGACGGACACCATCATGTACGGCGCATCGCTGACGAAATCCGCCTTCGCCTACATGGTGATGCAACTCGTCGATGAAGGGCGACTCGATCTCGACCGGCCGCTCGCGCAGTATCTCGAACGGCCGTTGCCCGAATACCCGACCGAAAACAAATACGCGCCTTGGGCGGATCTGGCGGGCGACGAACGTTGGCGCACCATCACCGCGCGCCACGCACTTACCCACAGCGTCGGGTTCGCCAACTTCGCCTTCGTCGAGCCCGACGGCAAGCTGCGCTTTCATTTCGATCCCGGCGCGCGCTATGCGTATTCGGGCGAAGGGATGATCTTGCTGCAATTCGTCATCGAACGCGGCTTGGGTTTGGATGTCGGCGTCGAAATGCAGCGTCGCGTGTTCGACCGCTTCGGGATGCGCAACACCAGCATGATCTGGCGCCCGGACTTCGCGGCGAATCTCGCCGATGGCTGGAAAAACGACGGCTCGACCGAACCGCACGACGAACGCAGTAAGGTGCGCGCGGCCGGCTCGATGGACACGACCATCGAGGACATCGCGAAATTCGCAGCGGGTTACGTGCGCGGCGATGGCGTGAGTCCGAAAGGGCGGGCCGCGTTGACCTCCCCGCAACTTGCGATTACGACCGCTTCGCAGTTCCCGTCGTTGCAGCCAGAGCTTCCAGCCGATCGGCGCGATCGGGATTTGGCGGCGGGTCTGGGCGTGATCGCGTTTCACGGCCCGCAAGGGGCGGGCTTCATGAAAGGCGGCCACAACGATTCCACCGGCAACACGATGGTCTGCATCCAGCGTCGTCAACGTTGCGTGGTGATTCTCGCCAACGATGTCCGCGCCGAAGCCGCGTTTCCGCGGCTGGTCGAATTCGTCCTCGGCGCGACCGGTGCGCCGTGGCGGTGGGAATACGGCGACATGACGTTCTGGGACGACGCGGATCGCGAGTGAGACCGATCGCAGGTCGAGGGTGGACTAGCGCGCCGAAGCCTGCGTCTGAAGTTGTGTAACCCACAAGCCCGCGACCAGCAGCAACAAGCCGCCAGCACGCACGGCCGTCATCGGTCGTATCGCCGCATCGAATAAACCGAAGTGGTCGATTGCCGCAGACGTGAAGATTTGCGCCGTCATCACGAAGAGGATCGCATTGCCCACGCCGAATCGCGGCGCTAAGGACGTGATACTGAAGATGTAGAAGCCGACGATCATGCCGCCCGCGAAATTGATCGGTGGAATCGACCGCAACGATGCAAGCGAAGGCAGCCGGCCGATGAATGCGATGCTCGCCAAGCCGGTGGCGAGCAGTCCGACGGCGAAGAGAACGAACGCCGCATGCAACGGCTCGCCGAACGTTCGTGCCATACGCGCATTCAACACCGCCATCACGGGGATGAACATGCCGGCCATCGAGGCCCAGACGGCATAGCGAAGCCACATCATGCGTCGTCTCCGAGTGCTTTGCCGAAAATCGCGCGCTGATAGTCGGCCAAGAGTTCAGGCTCTTCGATCGAGCCATGATGGTGCAGTTGCCGCCACGCGCCTTCGCTGCGAACGAACCAACGCGTCGTGCGGATGCGTAAGCGCAAATGCGCCGTCGGCGTGATGCAAGTACCGCGCTCCCGGCCAGCGAACAAACACCAATCATCGCCGCTATGTCGCGTAAAATCGTAGAACTCGACGCGCACATTGGCGGAGCCCTTGAATAAGCGTTCGTAGCCCTCGCAGATCGATGACCAACCGCGACGGATGCCGCCGATCGGATTGTTCATGCTCGGCGCATCGCCTGATATCCAATTGCGCGACAACGCATCGAGATCGCCGCTGTTGAATGCGCGATAGAAAGCGATCAGGGCGTCGAGCGCGCTGCCGTCGCCGATCGGCGCTTCGGCACCGGTGATGATGTCAGCGTCGATCATGATGTCGCGCTCTTTCGACGTTCGGTCACGGAGGCGCCGCCGATACCCCAGTGATCGGTGTCGATTTCGTCGATGACCACGACCGTGGTCTCCGGGTTTTTCGCGAGCACCTCGACGAGCAAGCGCGTCGCGCCCGCGATCAACGCGGCTTTCTGTTCGCGCGTGGCGCCATCGCGAGTAATCTTGATGTTGACGTATGGCATATTGTTTCTCGATGGTTCGATAGGTGTTTGTTTCGTGGCGAGAGGGTATCGGCGGCAAAATTGTGCGTGCCGTTCGTTAGCGCATCGAAGTTGAGAACCGCCAATATCACCAGGTCTCGTTGAAAGGGCGTAGATCGACTTCGAAACTCCATGCGGAACGATCTTGCAACGTCAGATGCAGCGCGGCGCTGGCGACCGCGCGCGGGTCGATGAACGCATCGTCGGGGCGATCCCGAAATTGTGTACGCGTCTCCGGCCCGCCGACCATGCCATCGAGCACGAGCAACGAGACATGGATGCCCGATGGGCCGAGATAGCGCGCCATCGATTCCGTCAGCGCGCGCTGCGCCATTTTCGCGGGTGCGAATGCCGCGGTTCTGGCGACGCCACGGCGCGATGCGGTGGCGCCGATCACGACGATATTGCCTGCGCCGCGCGCTTTCATCGTGGGAATGACTTGGCGCGAAGTGAGGAACAACCCGAGTGCGTTGATTCGCCACGCGTGTTCGAAGTCGTGCTCGCTCACCTGATCGACCGCACCCCACACGCCCTTGCCGGCGTTGTAAACCAGTGTGCCGACGCCACCCATTTCGTCTGCGATACGCGCGAAGATGCGCTCGACCGCAACGGCGTCAGTGGCATCGCAAGCGAATGCGCGCGCATCGGGCAATCGCTCAGCGAGCGCTTCGCACCGCGCTACGCTTCGCGCGAGCAAGGCCACCGAATAGCCGGCCTCGGAGAATGCGTTCGCGAGCGCTTCGCCGTTGCCAGGGCCGACACCGACAATGGCGCAAACGGGTTTGTGAGAGGTTGAGCTCATAGGTCATGTCGTCCAGTGCGGCGGGTAGGTCTGTGCGAAGTAATCGAGCGCTTCGATCCGTGCGCTCCATTCCCACAGTGCGTGAGGGATTAAGGCGGTCAAGGCGATGACCAAGCGCGAGCTGCGTCTTCGAGCCGAACGGCGACCCCGATAGCGTGAGAAGTTCGATCGACATGCGCGCGGCCGCTCAGAGCATGCCGAACAGACGCAAACACATCGTGACCTGTGCGCCGAATCCGATCAGGAATGCGATCGTGCGCAGTAACGGCACGCCGAAGGTGTAGATCAGCGCATGCGCGAGGCGGCTCCAGAAATATAAGGCGGCCGCCGTTGCGGTCGTCGCCGTGCCGAGCCCGAGCATATGCACGCCGAGCGCGAGCGGGGCGAACACGACCAAGTTTTCGATCGCGTTGCGATGCGCGTTAGCGAGCCGGTACGCCCAATTCGCATGCGGACGGACATCGGGCTCGGGGTTTTTGAGTGCCTTCCACACGCCCATTTCGAGCAAGCGGTTGAGGATGATCGGGATCCACAAACTGCCGGTCAGCGCGGCGGCGAGGGCGGTGTAGGTCAGTTCTGGCGAAAGCGTCGTCATCGTAAGTTCCTGGGTCTCGCGCGGGGCGTGTGGGTCGGTTGTCGGCTCTTGTGAAAGTGCATGCTATGCGCCAAGATCAATCGAATCTATGATGAAAACTATTCAATAGTTAACTCAAACGACTATGACTCTTCACGGTCACGACCCTTTCGACGATGCACTGGACGATCTGCGTATTTCCGGAACGGTCTTGTTCCATGAGGCCTATCTCGCCCCATGGGCGATCGGTGTGCCGGATGAGGCGCGCCTGCGCGAATTGTTGAAGGTCGGCGATGACATGCGCGTCGTGGTGTTCCATTTCGTGCGCCGCGACATGTTCCAACTGCAAGTCGAAGGTCGCACGGCATTGCCGATTCGCGCCGGCGAAGTCGTGATCTGTCCTAGCGGCGATGCGCATGTCATGTCGCGCGGCGGCGGTGTGGGAACGGCATCGCTCGATGTCGTGTTGCGCGGCGAAGGTCCGCAGCGTGTCGCTCCGGGTACGCCTGATTCCACCGAGTTGATCTGCGGCTTTTTCTTTCTGCGTTCTGCACCGTTGAATCCGCTACTGGCGGCGTTGCCGTCTGCGATGCGTGTGGCGACCGATGTCGAATCGGCGAGCCCTGTGCTATTCAACACAGCATCGATGCTTGCGCACGAGATCGATCGCGGTGCGTTCGGCGGTTACACCGTCGCGCGCTTGCTCGAAGTGTTTTGCGCCGAAGCCATTCGCGCATATCGGCAAACAGGCGGCGTCGAATCGCCGGGATGGTTCAAAGGTTTGGCCGATCCGCGCATCGCCGAAGCGATCCGGCAGATTCATGCGGCGCCCGCACGCGAATGGACTGTGCCCGCGCTGGCTGCCGAGGCGGCATTGTCGCCGTCCCGTTTCGCTGCGCGTTTCCGCGAGACCACCGGGCAAAGCGTGATGAGTTATGTCGCGGCATGGCGTACGAATCTCGCTTGCCGAATGCTGTGCGAAACCGAGTTGCAATTGAGCGAAATCGCCGACCGCATCGGTTACGACAGCCTGCCCGCCTTTAGTCGTGCGTTCAAAGCGCAGCTCGGGCAGTCACCGACGGCTTGGCGAAATACACGCAGCGGCGCGGGTATGCGCCCGATTTAACGTATTTGAGGTGCCTTCGCTCGGTCGATGTGTTTACAGGCATCGGCAGCGGCGCCGGTAATGCCTTAGAGGCAGGCGGACCTTGGGCCAGGATGCGTCGTCGTATGCGGGGCGTCACGATGCAGCGATAAGGTCTGGGCCGCGAACTAGGGCGCGGTCTGAGTGCGTCCGAACGACACCGATCTCTCGTATCCACACTGTCTTGCTTGGCGCGCGACGCGAAAGGCCCATCGATCGGAGCGGCTCATGGCGGCCAGCCATTCCATGTTCAGCCCCGGCCAACCCAAAAGAGCACCAGCGATTGGCACATGAAACTCACCCAGTCCGGGCGATAGGCTTTATGCGTCGAATCTAGCCGCATGGACGCGATCTGGCAAGCGCTTTGATCTTTCTAAACAATTGATATTTAAAGTATTTATGTTAGAGCGACAGGTTTGTGACACCGTTACGTGGGTTCTGACGTTGTAACTGAGTGCCAGTGACACCATTAGGTCTAATACCGGGTCTCGGGTCCGGTTCGTTCCAAAAGCAGAACGCTCAGGAACTCTTTTCCCGATTAGCACTCAAACAGCTCGACTGCTAACATCTCCCCACTATGACCCAGATGACCGCTACGACCGCCCTCGTTTCCCATAACCTGCCGGTACCCAGTGCCCTCGGTTCGCTGGAGGCCTATGTCGGTGCCGTGCATCAGATCCCCGTGCTCTCGGCCGAGGACGAGCAAGCGCTCGCCCGCCGTTTCCGCGAGGACGACGATCTGCAGGCCGCCCGCGAACTGGTGCTTTCGCACCTGCGCTTCGTGGTTCACGTCGCCCGCGGCTACAACGGCTATGGCCTGCAGCTCGGCGACTTGATCCAGGAAGGCAACATCGGCCTGATGAAGGCGGTGAAGCGCTTCGATCCCGACATGGGCGTACGCTTGGTGTCGTTCGCGGTGCACTGGATTCGCGCCGAGATGCACGAATTCATCATCAAGAATTGGCGCATCGTCAAAGTCGCGACCACCAAGGCGCAGCGCAAGCTGTTCTTCAATCTTCGCCGCAGCAAAACCCGTCTGGGTTGGTTGAACGCCGAGGAAGTGCGCGTGGTGGCGCAGGACTTGAACGTCTCCGAGCGCGAAGTGATGGAGATGGAGTCGCGTCTCTCCGGCCGCGATATCGGTTTCGATGCCCCGGACGATGCCGACGACGACCATGCGCCGCCGGCGCCGGTCGCCTTTCTCGTCGCCGAAGGCTTGGATCCCGCGCAAGCCTACGAAAGCGCCGACAGCGAAGCCGATCAACTCGATCTGCTGCGTGAAGGTTTGGCCCGTTTGGATCAGCGTTCGCGCGACATCATCAAGCGTCGCTGGCTCGATGCCGATAGCAAGATCACGTTGCAGGAACTCGCCGACGAATACGGTGTGTCCGCCGAGCGCATCCGCCAAGTCGAAGCCAACGCGCTGAAGAAAATGAAGGCCCTCTTCGCAGCGTAAGCTGCGAAGAAAAAAGAGGAAACGCCGCAGCGGTAAGCTGCGAAGAAAAAGTAATGCCGCGGCGTAAGCCGCGAAGAGAAAAGACGCGGCCACGGCTAAGTCGTGGGGCGGAAATAAGCCACTACGCATCCGCTACGAAGTCCACGAGTGCTTCGTAGCGTAGCCGTGTACCTAGATGCTGCGGCGGGCGGCGCACTCCGCTCGACCCATGATCCTGTTTCTTCCGCGGGCGAAGCTCGAAATTCGGTATTCTGCCGACGCCCCGCGCTGCCGATGCGGTGCGGGGCGTCCTGACCGCCGACGCTGGTACGCCGATGTCCACACCGCCACCTTTGCCGCCGATGAAACCGCACTCGGTTTCTACCCGCCCGCCGCTTCCACCGAAACGCGGCTGGCGGCGTCTTCCGTTGTGGGTTTGGTTGTGCGCGCTCGTACTCATCGGGGGTGGTTTGGTGGCGACGGTGCTCGGTACGGTCGCAGTGGGCCGGCTGGTCGGCGAAGGTTGGGATATCTTCGAAGAGGACGTCCGCATCGCGTTGCAGCGTAATCCGACGGTACAAGAACATATCGGCACGATCCGAGACATCGATCTGGATCTCTTGGCCACCGGGAATGCCGTGCATCCCAACGACTTCGTCTTCGATTTGAAAGGCGACCGTGGACAAGGCCGGGTACGCGCGCGATTCGTGAACATCGATGATGGCGAACGCATCGAAGAAGGCACGCTGCGAACGAACGACGGTAGCGAATGGCCCTTGGCGCCGGATCCGGACAATCAGCTAGAGCCCTGAAATTCAGCGCGCAACGCGACCTTCGTCGCAGACGCATGTTCGGCCGCTTCGATGGCCCGTTCGCCGTTGCGCATCGTCCGCGCCGCGGGCGCTCGATCCCGCTCGAATGCAGCGTGATACCGAAGACATCGCAGAATGAACGAAGCGTCGTCACCGTTCGCGCGCACTCGAACTCCCAGGTGTGCGTCTCAAATACCGCACAACCGACTCGATAGACTCGGGCTGTCCGCGAGTGAAGGCGGACGTTCCCCCGAACATCAACATTGGAGGTTGTGATGAAATCGAAACTCTTATCTGCCCTGTCCGCGATCGTGCTCGGCACGGCGCTGCTCGTACCCAGTGCGCCCGCGCAGGCCGGCAATGTCAGCGGCGCGGAGTTGAGCTGCATGGTCGACACGTTCGCTTTCGACTATGCCAGCATCGGCGAATGTACGAGCGGATGGACGCCGAGTACGGCGACCAATCCGAGCCAGGCCATTTTCGAAGTCGTTGGTTTGACTGCGGGCAGCTACACCTTCTACTGGACCGATATGACCACCGGGCAGGTCGGTGTCTGCGCCACCACGAGCAGCACGTGCTTTCGTTCGATCCGCGTCAATCGTAGCAAGACCATGCGTGTGACCGTAATCGACAACGCCACCGGCGCCAGCAAGACCGTGTTCGCGACTGCGTATTTCGAGGACGCCTGGAACTGACCGTTCACGAAGCGTCGCGAAGCGGCCCGGGAAACCGGGCCGCTTCGTTTCGTACGCAGTGCGGCGGTCGACGAACGGCGCTTCATCGTCTCAATCCAGGAGAAGGCGTGCGCGCAGACTGATCCCGCTCGCCGAACGGGCAGGACACGACATCACGAGGATGGCATCCCAAGTATGGGGAGACGGCGCAGCGCCGGTCGAAACAGGGAGTCACTGCGAATAAGTCCTCGCCTAGGCAGCAACGGCCCGGTTTATCCGGGCCGTTTTTCTTTCGACGATAGGCGGAACACGACACCGATCGCATGCATTGCCGCTTCACGAAGCCTTCACGCGGACGCGGGCAGCGACGCGATGATCCTGTGCGGTCGTGGTTTGCGCTAGAGGGAATGCGGAGCGGCGGGATCGCGAGAAGGCGATCGGATGCGCCCGTTCGTTCCGTGCCTTGTGCCGATGTTCTGTCGGTGTCCGTCGCGTCAAATCGACGGCTCGATAGGCTCGGATCGCCCGTCGATCCAGGCGGTTGTTCCCCCGAAATCAATACTGGCCCGAAATCAATCATGGAGATTGCGATGAAATCGAACGTCCTATCCACCCTGTCCGCCCTCGTACTCGGCACGGCCCTGCTCGGCCAAAGCGCCCCCGCGCAGGCCGGCGATGTCAGCAATGCGCAGTTGAGCTGCTATGTCGATACCTACGCCTTCGACTATCCCGAGATCGGCGAGTGTTATGGCGTATGGACGCCGTCCACCGCCAGCAACCCCAGCCAAGCGGTATTCCAAGTCGTCGGTTTGCCCGCCGGTAGCTACACGTACTACTGGACCGATGTGACCACCGGAACCGTCGGCGTTTGCGCGACCAACAGCATCTCGTGTCTACGTTCGATTCGCGTCAATCGCAGCAAGACCCTCCGCGTCGCTGTGATCGACAATGCGACCGGCGCCAGCAAGACGATCAGCGCGACCGCATACTTCGACGACGGCTGGAATTGATCGCTCACGCGGTTCGCGATTTGCGATGAGTTTCGAGACGGCCCGGAGTATCCGGGCCGTTTTCTCGCGCTAGCGCAGGACTGCGCATGCGGATAGTCTGGCATTGTCGAATCCCCACAGGAGTGGACCATGGACGACAGACTTCGGATCGCATTGCTGATCGATGCGGATAACGCGCCTGCCGCGAAGATCGATGTCGTGCTGTCGGAGTTGGCGCGCCACGGCGTCGCCAACGTGCGCCGCGCTTATGGCAACTGGAAAAGCCCGAATTTAAGTCGATGGGAGCAGGCGTTGCATCCCAACGCGATCCAACCGATCCAGCAATTCGCGTTAAGCACCGGCAAGAACGCGTCGGATATGGCGCTGGTGGTCGATGCCATGGATCTGCTGCATAGCGGCCGCTTCGATGCCTTCGCGATCGTGTCCAGCGATGCGGACTTCACGCCGTTGGCGATGCGCTTGCGCGCGCAGAATATGCGCGTATTCGGTTTCGGCGAAAAGAAAACGCCAGAACCTTTCGTCAACGCCTGCTCGACGTTTCTCTACATCGACGAACAACCTGCGAGCGCCAAAACAGCGGGTGAGGCTGGCGACGCTTCGACACCCGCAGCGCCCATGCCGACCACGAAACTGCGACAAGACACCAAGCTGGTGAATTTATTGCGCGATGCGGTGGAGGCGGAGAAAGAAGACGATGGTTGGTCGAATCTCGCCGCGGTCGGGCACAACATCAATAACCGCGCATCCTTCGATCAACGCAACTACGGCTACGCGAAACTGAGCGCTTTGATCGAAGCGACCGAGTTGTTCGAACTCAGACGCGAGGGTCTGCATTTCGTGGTGAAAGCGAAACCGAAGAAGACCGCGAAGCCGAGCGGCGAGTCCAAGCCGGGTTGAGCCAGCACCGCAAGAACGCAAGATTCGGATAGCGCGTGCGTCCGCGGCGCGGCAGCCTATGCGCTCACGACATCGGAGCGCCACCATGAGTTTCAGAATCCACGCACTGCCTGCCGAATCTTTCGCACCGTTATTCGCATTGAGCGACGATCAATTACGTGCGCGCGGTATTCGTCGCATCGTCGCCGACGCCAGCGGGGGCTATCCCTGTCGCGTCAGCTTGCAGGACGCTGACGAAGGCGATGGGTTGCTGCTGTTACCGTATGCGCACCACGAGGTGGACACGCCGTATCGCGCGTCAGGGCCTGTCTACGTTCGTGAGCGTGCCGCGCAGTCGCATCCCGAGATCGACGAAGTGCCCGAACTGTTGCGCACGCGCCTGGTGTCGTTACGCGCTTACGATTCGCGCGGGATGATGCGATCGGCCGACGTGATGCCGGGTACCGAGATCGAAGCGGGCATCGCGGCGTTGTTCGCGAACGAGCGCGTCGATTATTTGCATGCGCATTACGCCAAACCAGGCTGTTACGCCTGTCGCATCGAGCGTGCGTAACGCGCGATGTATGCCCGGGATGCTTTTGGATGAGGCGCAGCATTCAACCGCCGAGAATGATCCGCGCGCTGCGCTGATAACTCCAATACGCTTGCCCCCAATCGATCAGCACGACGAGACGATTGCGGAAACCGATCAAAAAGAACACATGCGCGGCGAGCCAAAACCACCACGCCAACAGGCCCGAAAATTTGAAGCCGTGCAGATCGACCACCGCCGCCATGCGGCCGATGGTGGCGAGATTGCCGAAATCGCGATAGCGGAAGCTCGATGCCGCCACGCCGCGCAGCCGCGCGCGGATCGCGTGCGCGACGTGACGACCCATTTGTTTCGCGGCGGGCGCGACCCCAGGCACATGTTTTCCACCGTATTCGATCGCCGCTAAATCGCCAGCGACGAACACATCCGGATGCTCGGGCACGCTCAAATCGGCGTTCACGCGCACGCGCCCTGCGCGATCCAGTGGCGCACCGAGATTGCGCGCGAGCGGCGATGCGGCGACGCCGGCCGCCCACAACACGGTGCGCGTCGCGATGCGTTCATCGCCGAGCGTCACGCCGCTGTCGTCGATCGCAGCGACCGGTGTGCCGGTGCGCACGTCGACACCGAGCCGCTGCAATTGCGCGCGCGCTTTCTCCGAAAGCGACTCGGGGAAACTCGAGAGCACGCGTGGCCCGGCTTCGAGCAACAAGACCTGCGCTCGGCGCGGATCGGCGCGTCGGAATTCGCCGTGCAGTGTGTGTCGCGCGATTTCCGCGAGCGTGCCGGCGAGTTCGACGCCGGTCGGCCCGCCGCCGACGATCGCGAAACGCAGCCATGCGGCGCGTTCGTCGGGGTCGTCGGTGGCTTCGGCGCGCTCGAACGCGGTGAGAATGCGGCGGCGGATCTCGAGCGCGTCGTCCAGCGTCTTCAGGCCCGGCGCGTGCTGTGCCCAATCGTCGTGGCCGAAATACGCGTGCGTCGCGCCGCTGGCGAGCAATAAGTAATCGAAATCCATCGTGCCGCCATCGGCGAGTCGCAACCGCTTCGCATCGGGCTCGATCTTCGCGACCTCGCCGAGCAGTACGGTGACGTTGTTCTGTCGACGCAGAATGTGACGCAACGGTGCGGCGATATTCGGTGCGGACAGACCGGCGGTCGCGACTTGGTAGAGCAAGGGTTGGAACAGATGATGATTGCCGCGATCGATCAAGGTGATGCGCAGCGATGCTTTACGCAGCGCGCGCGCGGCCCAGAGACCGGCGAAACCGCCGCCGACGATGATTAAATGCGGGTGTTGTTGCATGGCGAAATATACGGAGAAGGAAAGCGTCGCATCGTCGGACCCATCGTTGACATCAGCCTTCTCCGAGATCCAGCAAAGCCGGATGCAGCGGCGGCGAAGTCGGTACGCGCGGCGCATGATCGATGCCGATCGCGCGCGGCGCACGGCCGAGTAAGGCCGGCAAAGCATTGCGTTGCGGTCGATTATCGCGCTGAAGCAGCTCCCAGTGTCCGAACGAAAACGGGGTGAGATGCAACAGATCGCAGAGATGCGCGACCAGTCGCGTCGGCAGATCCGGCAATGCGATGCGCCACGCCGGACGCGCGCCGCGAAGCGCACGCAAGCTCGCGAGATATTCCGCCAGCGTGTGATCGACCAGGCCGCCGAGATCGAATTCGCGCGCATCGTTGATGCTTGCCGAGTCGTCGTTCGCGAAGTCCTCGTCTGCCGAGTCCTCGCGCAACGCGAGTGTCGCGAGCGCTTCGCCGAGATCCTCGACGTGCAAGGTCGCGATGCGGCCGCAGGCGCCGCGCGGCAGCGGATGGATCGGCCAGGCCGCGACACGACGCAACCAGCGCGCACCGTAGCCGCCTTCGCCATCGAGTAAGGACGGGCGCACGATCCGCCAATCCGCATCGCTCGCGCGCAGTGCCGCTTCGCCATCGCGCTTGGAGCGCAAGAAACCGCTGCGCGCCGGACCTTCGAGACCGAGTGCGGAGATGTGGATCAGACGAAGCCTGCGCTCGGCGCATGCGGCGGCGAGCGCGGCAGGGGCGCGATGGTGCACGCGCTCGTAGGTTTCGCGACCGCGCTGGCGCAGAATTCCGACGCAATTGATCACGTGATCGACACCTTCGAGCAGATCGCCCCAAGTGCTCGCGTCGAGCAGGCGTTCGAGATGCGCTTCGCGATACGCGATCGTGTTCGCGGCATCGGCGGGCGCGTCGATGTTCTGGGCGCCGGCTATGTCGAGATGCGCAGGGCCACGACGTTCTCGCCGCAAAGTTTCGCGGAGCCGACGATGCGGGTGGCGCGTGCCGATCACGACACGACAACCACGGCGCTGCAGTGCTGCGACCGCGTGGCGGCCGATGAAACCGGCGCCGCCGAGCACCAAGACCACGGGAACGCGGCCATGGCGGGTGTCCGCAATGGCGTGTGTCGCTGCGGGCATATCGTCGCTGCCGGCGCGCATATCGACCTCGTGCGACGATGTCGTCGCGTTGTCAGTAATTTCTGTCTTGACAGAAATATATGACGAAACTAGCCTGTCCGCAAGCGGACGCTTCGCTCGGCCTGCTGCCGGCGACGCTCCCGCATCCTTCGCTTCGAGCCGCTGTCATGTCCGAACCCCGCTCCGTCGACGCACTGACGCCCACCACCCGTCGCTTCGTCCTGCACTGGGGCGAGATGGGCTCGCGCTGGGGCGTGAACCGCACGGTCGCGCAGATCCATGCGCTGCTGTTCATCAGCGGGCGACCGATGCATGCGGAGGAGATCAGCGAGACGCTGGAGGTCGCGCGCTCCAACGTCAGCACCAGCCTGCGCGAATTGATGAACCTCAATCTGGTGAAGATCGTGCATGCGCTCGGCGAGCGTCGCGATCATTTCGAAACATCGAAAGACGTGTGGGAGTTGTTCCGCACCGTGGTGCGCGAACGTAAAGCGCGCGAATTCGACCCGACGGTGGCGATGCTCAAGGGTCTGGTGGCCGACCCCGATTTCGCGACCGAATCCGCCGAGGCGCGCGCACGCGTGCAAGACACGCTCGCTCTGATGAGCGCGCTGTCCGGTTGGGGCGACGAAATGCTGCGCCTAGAACCGGCGACGTTGATGAAGCTGATGAAGTTGGGCAGCAAGATCCAGAAGCTGCTGCGCGACGGTTGAGTTGCGCACGACCGTAGCAGCAACGATCAGTGGCGCAACGAATGAGCCAAATATGACGACAGCCCGCGAACCGGGCCGTCGTTTTTCGCTTACGTCCGTCGCGTCGTCAAGGAAGCCACAGATCGTTGACTGTGCTGACGCAAGCGGCGAAGGGATTACTGCCTGTGCCGATGGCGATATTGCGCGTGCAAAGCGACGGCGTGCCGTTGATTCCAGTCACTGGCGTAGAACGACGGCTGATCACATTGTCGATCACCTGCGCGTTGAAGCCGCCGATCTGGATAGCGATCGCCGAACCGCCCGCGCGCGCTTGCAAATCGGAGATGGTGTTGTCGCTGACGATGGCATCGTCGGAGAAATCGACGCGAATCCCCCATATCCGCAAGCTTTCCGAAGCGCCCGAGATCTGATTGCGGCTGATCAAATTATTGACGGACGGAATGCCTGTATCGAAGGCGGTGACGGTGATACTGCGCGTGTAATCCTGTAGCGCCGCGTATTTGCTGTGCATGACGCGATTATCGACGATGCTCGAATCGCTGCCCCACAGCACGATGCCGTCCCAACGCGAATGTACGATGTCGTTGTCGGCGATCGTGATGCGCTGGCTACGTGGGCCGAACGAAATGCCGGTCCCGTAATTGACGATTTTGCAGCCGTGCACGGTGACATCGGTCACGGGCGACGTCCCGCCAGCGCTGATCGCGGGCGTGCGCGTGCCATCGACGGTGTGGATCAGCGCGCGACCTTTGCAGTCAAGCACGACGTTGCTGGCATTGATGTGGATGGAGCCATCGGCGCGATCGGTCTTAAGCGAGCCTACGAGACAATAATTGCCCGGTGCGGTGATGGTGTAAGGCAGAGCGTCGATCACGGTGCAGCGGCGCATGTCTTGTGCAGCGGCAGTGTGCGCGACGCAAACCAATGCGGTGGCGAGTAGGTATTTGATGGGTGTCGTCATGAGGGTCTCTTTGTGTATGCGCTGCGAAGCGCGGACGTAAGCATGCGCGGTCGCGATGATGGGTTGCGTGCTGGCCGGCCGCTTCGATCGATCCGGCTGTCGATATTGTCGTCGTGCGGGGTCTTATGGGCTGAGACCACGGCGGGCGTGGACTTGCGCTTGCATGACTAATAGCGCGTGGATGTGCGGTCGCTCGTCGTAATGAGCGCTCGGAGCGCCATCGTTCGCTTCAAACGACGAAGGCCCAGAAATCCGGGCCTTCGTCGTTTGCAATGAGTTGCAATCTCTGCGTTGAGGGGCCGGTGTGATCAGCGCCCCTGCGCCACCGACTGCTGACGCTCTTCGCGTTGCTGCGCGCGGACGTTGTTCGCGACTTGCTCGGCTTGCTCGCTGCTTTCGTGAATCGGCTGACGCACGGCTTGCTGCGTGGCGAGGCCGTCGGTGCTGCGGTTGAGTTCGTATTTGTCGCCCATTTGACTGAATTGCACCGCGCGCGCCATCGAACCGTCGCGGCTGAAATCGACGCGATCGACATCGGTCACGCGCTCGCGAAGCGCTTCGACGGTGAGCGCAGCGGCGAGATTGCGGCTGTGTTCGCCGTGCGGAATCTTGCGGCCGTCTTCGGCCTCGTGGACTTTTTCCAGCATCTTTTTGTACAGCGGGTTGTTCGGATTGTCCGGATGCGTGACCAACTCGCGGCCGGCCTCTTCCGCGGCGGTGCGGGTTTTCGGCCCGATGACGCCGAGTTGTTCGATGCCGTGATCGCGCTGGAATTGTTTGGTGGCGAATTCGGTGTTCGGGCCGAATTTCTCGTCCACTTGTAACGGTTTGCCGTCGGCGCCGCGATAACCGAGGTCGGCGAGGATGCGCTGGTAGTGACCGACTTCGGGGCCGGATTCGCCGCGACGTAGGACGTTATCGGCCATCGCTTCGCTGCGCGCCGGTGCGGGGGCGTTTGGAGCAGATGCATTCGGCGCGGGTGCGTCCGGTGCTGCCGCAGTAGGTGCTGCGGGTGTGGGGGCGCTGGGTGCGGGCGCATTTGCTGCAGGTGTATTCGGTGCGGGTGCGTCCGGTGCTGCTGCGGTAGGCGCTACAGGTGCGGGCGCGCTCGGTGCCGGTGCAGCAGGCGCGTCTGGTGTCGCCGCAACAGGTGCGAGCGGTGCTGGCGCGTTCGCCTGCGGTGCGTCTTGGCCTTGCCGGCGTGCCGGGTTATTCCAATACGCTTCCGGGTCGATCAGACCGACCGCTGGGGTCGCGCATTTGGTAATGCACATGCTGCGCGTACTGACCCGGACCGTTCGGGCCGCGGCCGCCCATGGTGCCGATCGGGTCGCCCGCTTCGATGCGTGTCGGCGGATCGGTCGCGCGCACCGATCGCGAATCCAAGTGCAGGATCTCGTGCATGTTGCCTTGGTCGTCGCGAATCTTGACCGTGCCGTAATTGCCTTGGCCTTCGCCGTAGACGACCACGCCGCTGACCGGCGAGCGCACGGTCGGGTGTTCCAGGTTGGTGCCGTTCTGGCCGCCGACGTAATTGAAATCGACGCCGCCGTGATTGTCGTCGCGGCCATTGAGCGTGCGGTGACCGAAATGACTGGTGATATGCGGTGCGGTGCCATTCTGCGTCGGCAACATCGTGCGCATCGCGTCGTCGAACGATTGCGGGCCGGTCTGCGTCGGTGCGGTTTGCGTGGGCGGTGTCTGCCCGGGTGCGGTTTCCGTCGGTGCGCCTTGCGTGCGGCCGGCGACTTGATCGGCGAAACGCTGGTAGGGCGCGAGTTGCTGGCCCATGCGGTCGTAGGCTTCTTGCACGGTCAAGGTGCGCTCGCCGTCCTTGTACAGCGACGGATTGCGTCGAACGACGTCGTTCGACATCAGACCATTGTCGGTGACCAAGGCATTGGGGTTGTCCTGCAACGCGCGCAGGAAGCGCTCGCCGCCTTGGCTGCCGAGGTTGTGCATCGCGTAGACGTTGGCGTCGGCGTTGGGGCCGGCGATGCCGCGGATGCGTTCCATGTTCTCGCGCGTGAATTCGGCGAGCATCGAGGCTTGCAGATCGCGATTCGTACGCAATTCCGGCGCGTTGGCCTCGGCGCGCGTCATGGTCGCGGCGCCTTCGATGCCGTACTTCTCGCCGTAGCGGTTGACCATCTCCTGCCAGGTGCCGTTGAGGAACTGGCCGTAACCGTGCGCCGAGGACATCGCCATGGTGCCGTCGAATTGGCGCACGGTGTTCAAGTCGGGGTTGCGCGAGATCGGGCGGGCGTTGGGATTGAAACCGCCCGACTCGAAACCGGC
This sequence comes from uncultured Gammaproteobacteria bacterium, assembly GCA_963783035.1. Taxonomy (GTDB): domain Bacteria; phylum Pseudomonadota; class Gammaproteobacteria; order Xanthomonadales; family Xanthomonadaceae; genus Lysobacter_I. The sequence goes on along the minus strand of CAWAMC010000007.1, from coordinate 375,980 downwards.
GATCTTCACCATCAATTCCGGATCGATGCCGGCGTCGTTCGCGGCCCTGACGAAGCGCTCGCGTGCCTCATCGAAACGTTCTTGTTTGCGGTCGGTCATGGCGTCGTCGGGTCCTGGCCAGCGGTCGGATGTGCGCGAAATGCGGGAGACGGATCAGCGGTCGTTGGTCGTAGGGTAGCGCAGTTGCTTCGCATCGAACGCGACCGTGCGACGCTCGATTTCCCGGTCGCCACGGAGGGTCGCGACGATCAACGGGTAGTGCGCGGCATCCGGGCGGCCGGTATCGACCGTCACGCGGTGGCTGATCTCTTGGCGGTCCTCGTCGATATCGGCGACGGTGCCGACGGCCACGAAGCGATTCTGGACGGGCGCGTAGACGCTGAAACTGGAGACCACAGTGCCCTGCCAGACTCCACCGGAGCTCAGAATCCAGCCGTAATGGTCGCGGCCCAGGCGGGTCGGACGGGCATCGGCGCAGCCGCATTCGCCTTCCATGCCGAAAGGTTCGGCCTTGGTGGCGGCGCGAACGGTCCAACCGCCCTTGCCGTCCAGCGCGAGCGCGAACAGGCCGATCAAACCGGGATCGACCCGGCTGTAGGTGTACAAGCTCGGGGTCTTGTCGAGATCTTGGATATTGCGCGCCAGGAACAGCAGCTGACGCCCGGACGGCGTCTCGACCACGGTCGCGTTCGCCGGGCGCATGCAGTAGTCGAAGGTTTCGCCGCGGTCCTCGAACGTGGTCGGCCAGCAGTCGCGTTGCGCGTCGTAGCCGTCGCCGTACTGCGCGCGCATCACCTCGCGGACGATCGCGTCCTCGCCACCGGTGCTTTGAGAGGACGCCGCCGGCGCTTCGCCGGGGAAGGCCTTGCCGAAGGCCGGGTCGACGATCTTCACCAAGGTCCAGCAGGCATCGCGGCGGAAGGTGTAGAGCAATTGCGCGTCGGTGTCGGGAATTTCCAGCGCCACGAGGGCGCGATCGCCTTCGACCGAGACCTCGCGATACTGCAAGCCTTCTTTCGTCTGCTGAGCGCGGTTGGGCATCACCGGGAAGCTCAGTTTCGCCCGCGGCAACGCTTCGACGGATTCGGCCGGCTCCGGTTGCGCATTCATATCGACGAAGGCGGTGTCGACGGTGTCGGCGGTGAAGGCTTTCTGCAGGGCCGGGTCTTCGGCGAATGCGGCGACGAAGCCTTTGAGGTCTTTCGACGGGCAGGCGACCGTCGCCTGTGCGTCCGTGGTCGCGGCGGCCGCGCCCTCGGAGGCCGTCGCCGGTTTGGAGGTGTCGCAGGCGCCGAGGGCCGTCGCCAACAACAACGTCGAAACGACGCCGAGTACACGGCGTGGCGAGTCAGAGCGGCGATATGCGGCGGAAGCGATCATGGGCGTGCGTGTCGTGAGCGGGGGAGGTCGGTCAAGGCGACTCGACTGCATTCTGCCACGCGCAGGTTCGAGTCAGTCGCGAGGGGGCTACGGGAGGATGTAGCTGAACTCGTAACGGTGTGTGCCCTCGGCCACGATGATCTTGAACTCGCCCGCCAACCCGACCAACTCGCCGGTGCCCGAGTCGGGCACGACCGTGACCAAAAGCTGGGGCGTGCCTCGATTCATCGTGCCCGTGTGCTGAAGGATGAAGCTGCCTTGGCGGCCCTGCAATGCGCCCTCGACACGCTCCATGGCGACATAACCGGCGGAGCCTTTCACGTCTCCGAAGGCGCTGAGCATTTGCCCCTTCGTGGTGGCCACCAGATCGCCTGCGATCACTTTGTCGATGGACATGCGGCCGAGTGTTGAGCCTTCGGGCTGATCGTCGAACGCGAGCGGAAGCAGTTTGACGTTGAACGTACCTTTGGCGACGTGCGACATGCTGAAAACCCTCAAAGATGCGTGATGACTTGATCGGCCGCCCGGCGATGGTCGCGCCCATTGGATCGAGGTCTTGGCGGTCCGAGCAGCATACGCGCGGGCGGCCGATACGGCGTGTGCGCGGCCTCGCGATGAATGACGCCCGCATTTGGATTTGCGGGCAGGCCGCGGCTCAGTACAAGTCCACCGGATCGACGTCCAAGGACCAGCGCACTTTGCGTGCCTCCGGCAGTGCGTAGATCGCAGGCAGCGCCGCGTCCAGCGCCGCATGCAGCGTGGATCGCAGCGGCGAGGCGAGCAACAGCTGTGCGCGATACAGACCGGCGCGTCTGGGCATCGGCGCGGGGATCGGACCGTTCAGCGCGAGGCCGTGCGGCGGCGACGGTGAGTCATCGCGGTCGTCGCGACGTGCGGTCGGCCGTTGGACGAACGGCAGGAGCGCTGTTTTCGCCGCCTGCAAAAACGCCGTTGGCAGATCGGCTTGCGGGGCTTCGGCGCGCAGCAAGGCCAGATGCGCATGCGGCGGGAAACCGGCGGCTTCGCGCAGGCTCAATTCTTCGTCGGCGAAACCGCGATACCCGCGTTGGATCAGAGTCAACAGCAGCGGGTGTTCGGGATGATGCGTTTGCAACAGCACCTCGCCGGGTTTATCGGCGCGCCCGGCGCGCCCGGCGACTTGAATCAACAACTGCGCGAGTTTTTCGGAGGCGCGGAAATCGGCCGAAAACAGGCCTTCGTCGATGCCGACCACGGCCACCAGGGTCAGTCGCGGCAGATCGTGGCCTTTGGCGAGCATCTGCGTGCCGACCAGGATGCCGGGGCGATCGCCGAGGGTCTCGAATTGTTTTTGCAGGCCATCCTTGCGGCGCGTGCTAGCGCTATCGATGCGCAGCACCGGCACATCGGCGAAGCGTTCGGCCAACAGTTCTTCCAAGCGCTCGGTGCCGATGCCCTGCGGCTGCAGGGCGAGGCTGGCGCAGTCGGGACAGGCCGAGGGCGGCGTTTGTCGCGCGCCGCAATGGTGGCATTGCAGTCGCCGCCCACCGCCATGCACGGTCATCGGGCTTTGCCGTTCCGGTGTGCTGCAGCGCCGACAGTGCGCACTCCAGCCGCAGTCGTGGCATTGCAGTACCGGCGCATAGCCGCGACGGTTCTTGAACACCAAGACTTGGCCGCCGTTATCCAGCGCAAGCCGAATCCCCTGCAAGACGTCCGGCGCCAAGCCTGCTTCGAGCGCGCGTTTGCGCACGTCGAGCACGCGCACCGCCGGCGGTTTGGCTTCGCCCGCGCGATGGCGCAGGCGCAGATGCGCGTAACGGCCGCCGCGCGCGTTGTGCAGGGTTTCCAGCGATGGCGTGGCGCTGCCCAATAGCACGGGAATATTCAGAGCTTTCGCGCGCACGAGCGCGAAATCGCGGGCGTGATAACGAATCCCGTCTTGTTGTTTGTAACTGCCGTCGTGTTCTTCGTCGATCACGATCAAGCCGGCGTTGGGCAGCGGCACGAACACTGCCGAGCGCGTGCCGACGATCACCCGCGCTTCGCCACGCGCGGCCGCGGTCCAGACCTGCGCGCGTTCGTTGTCGTTGAGCCCCGAATGCAGTGCATGCACCGGTACGCCCAGCCGCGCGCGAAACCGCGACAAGGCCTGCGGGGTCAGTCCGATTTCCGGCACCAGCACCAAGGCTTGCCGGCCGCGCGCCAAGGCGTCGGCGATCGCATGCAGATAGATTTCGGTTTTGCCGCTGCCGGTGATGCCTTCGAGCAAGGCGGTGGCGAACATCGGCATGCCGTCGGCCGCCGTCGTCAGCGCGCGCCAAGCGGCGATGACCTCGGCCTGTTCGTCGTTCAAGGTGGGGCCTGGCTGCGGACGTGGGGCGAGGGCCGAGGCCGGCACCGCGATGCGTTCGGCCAAGCCGCGCTTCGCCAACGCCCGTGCCGCCGTGCGCCAGCCGGCTTGAAGCTCGGCGTCGTGCTGCGATTCGAGCGCCTGCTCGCCGAGCGCGGCGACGGCGATGTCCTCGGCGGCACGATCGTCTGCCCCGCTCACGTCCGCCAACAGCTCGGCGAAGCGTCTGGGCAGCCCGCGCAGTTTCGCGCGCGCGGCCTCGCCTTCGGCCGTCAGCCGCCAAGCCCAGGCGTGGGTGATCGGTGCCGGCTCGCCGCGCCGCAGCACAGCGGGAAGCGCGGTCGCCAGCACCTCGCCCAGCGGCGCATGGGTGTAACGCGCCAGCCAGCGCAACGATGCCAGCAGCTCGCCTTGCAGCACGGGTTCCGCGTCGAGCCAGGTCTCGGCGGCGCGCAAGGCGTCGTGTTCGCGGTCGGGCGCGCCGATCTCGGCCACCACGCCCACCAAGCTGCGCGAGCCGAACGGCACTTGGACGCGGCGCCCGACATCGTCAGGCCCGATCGCGGCCGCATCGGGCGGGCGATAGTCGAATAGACGCGGTAAAGGCACCGGCAGCGCCACGCGCAAGACAAGGTTGGCGTCGGACATAAGGCGGCCAGTCTACCCAGGTCCTCGTCGCAGCATTTGCGACGCATACTTGCTTGCCATTCCATGAATCGGCCGCAAGTGACGGATCGTAAAAGGATTTCATTATTATCCACACAAGCTGTGGATAAGTTTGTGCATGAACGTCCGAGGCGTCGCGTTTCGCCGCAAAAACATGATGTTCTGCAAAGGATGGCGAAAAAAACGCCAGCCGTACTTAGTTCAATGAAATCAACTTCTTGTCCGTGAAACATTGGCGAATTCGCGCCTTATCTCGCGAAACCTCCATCGGTATTGCAATTTCATGTCCGCTGTGCATAACGAAATGCATGGATCACAGGCCTTGGCGCGGTCCGATTCGCGCTTCGCGCCGGGCGAGCGCCGGTTTCGTGATGGCAGTCATGCATCAGGTTCCACCGCTGCGGGCATCATGGCCGCCTGCACTTCGACGTTCATCGGGTTCGCTCAACGACGGTCATCCTGCCCTCCCGCAGCAGCACCGTCGTCGCGCGGACCCGACCTTGTCTTCTCTCGCGCTACCTTACGTTTCGGAAACCGTTTTGCCCGTGTCGCTCACTGTCATGAATTTGCCTACGCCGAATACCTTGGACGCCGTCACCGGAACGACCACTGCGTTGACGGGCTTCTTGCGCGGGATCGAACGCCGCGCCGCGATCTTCGCGGAACTGCAGTGCGGCGAAGCGGCGCATGGCGACCAGACGCTGCAATCGATCTTCAGCGCTTTCGTCGCCATCGCGCGCGGTACGCCGCAAGTGGAATGGCCGCGCCTGTTTTGGACGAATTTCCTCGAATCGCCCGCGCTGGCCTCCGAACCGCTCGCGCCGTTCTGGGAGGGCGACTTCGCGCCGCTGGCGCGTTTGGACTTCGCCGCTCGCGCCGTGGTGTTGGCGCGATTGGTCGCGGATCTGGACGATCAACAAGCCTCGCTGATTTTCGGCGTCAGCCAGGACAGCTACCGCCAAGCGCTGCAACGCGCGTTGCCGCAGCGGCCCGACGGCACGCCCGATGGTGAAGCCTGGTTGGCGTTACGCAGCGAAGCGCGCTACGCCCTCGAAGAGCTGAGTCCCGAGCGTTCCGCTGCGGTCGCGCGGATGCGCGAAGCGATCGTGCTGGACAGCGAGACGCTGCAAACAGCCGTGCCCGAACGCGAGCCGAGTCTGTTGAATCGCACCTTGCCGTTGAGCATCCCGATCAGCCTGCCGCTGCGTGCGCCCGGCTGGCTCAATAAATTGCGCGGCGGCGGTAGCGGTACCGGCGCCGCGTAAGCGTAAGCCGACAGCGTTTCATTTCCGAGATTTTCAACCCCGACATTCGCGCAATACACGCCGCTGCGCGCGGAAACGCTCGCCGAACCGCGCGATGCCGTCGGCGCGCAGTCGTGGCGCATGGTCGCGCAAATAGACGTCCAACGCGGCGGCATCGGTCAATCGATACTGCACGCACAGGCCGATGCGGCCGTCGGCCGTCGGCGGGTCCAGCACGTCGAACGTGCGCGCGTCGACGAAACCCGGTAAGGCGAGAATCTCGGCGATGTGCTCGTGCAGCCATGCGCGATAGTCCTCGGCGATCTCGCGATCGACCTCGACGTTCACTTCGTAGATTATCGGTGCGGAAATCGGGTCGATCACGAGACGTCCCTCACGGCCGATCAGTTACTGAAGCCAGCGAGCACGGCGTAGGTCAGCGCCATCATCGATAAAACGGAATACACGTTGCCGAGGAAGAGGAATTTCGCCAGCGTTTTGAACCACCCCTGCGCGTAGACCCGTTTTTGCATCAACAGCAGATACAGCGGAATGCCGAGCGAAACCAAAACGACGGCGCTATTGCCTATGACGCCGAGCCATAACGGCTTACCCGGAGCGTTCTGCAGACCGGCGACCAGGAACACGACCGACAACCCGAGCATCATGAAGGCGTGGCTGTAAAGTCCGATCACCAGATGCTCGAGATAGCTGCGGCCCGAGCGGATATAAACCAGTTTCAACAACAGCGCGAACAACGGTACCAGCATGAATAAAGCGCCCGGGACCGCGCTCAGGAATTGGTGGAAGACCCGGTTGGGGTCTTCCCGAGCGAGTTTGGCGTTGGCTTCGATGCGTTCGGCTTTTTTCGTGAGCCATCGATCGATCCAGCCGCCGTTGGCTTCGCTTTGCGCGCTCGCTCGCGCCATCGCCGCCGTATGGGCGTTTTCGATGATGCGGAATTGCTCGGGACTGGCGTTGAGCTCGCGAAGACGCTTGAGTGCCGCGTTGCGGAATTGTTCGATCGCGACATCGTCCAGCGCGGCCATGATCCAGCGCCCGACCGCGTCTTGTCGCGATCGGTCGATATCCTCGATCACCTTGGCGTGCAGTGCCAACACCTCTTCGGAGGTTTTCGCTTCGTCAATTACGCGTGTCGTCGTGCCGCTGCCGTCGTTGCCATCGATAACGATCTCCGTGTTAGCGCCGCCGGCGCCGGGATCGAAATCGGCTTTGTCGAGATTGAGCGTGAGCTTGCCGACGAAGAACGCGAGCAAGGTGAGAATCAAGAACAGACGCAGCGGCGCGATGTAATGCACGCGATGACCGGCGAGGTAATTCGCGGCCACGCGGCCGGGGACGAACAGATCGCGTACGGTGCGGAATATCCGTCCGTCGAGATGCCACAGAGACTCGAACACTTCCTCCACCGCATGCGCGAAATTGCGCAACGGGTTGTGCGCGCGCTGGCCGCAGACGTGGCAATAGTGGCCCTGCAGCGTCGTACCGCAGTTTTCGCATTGAGTGGTGGCGACGGGTGCGCTCATGGGGGCTTGCGAAGGCGGCCCGGGACGGGCGGAGTGGATGCCCGCGTAAGATAGCAGGCCACCCGCGTCGCTCTCGGCGTGGCCCTTCGCGCGAAGGCCGGCATTGCCGTTCGATCGCCACAGCCGACTCCCTGCGATGACCTTCACCGATCCCGCCACCGACGTCCCGTCGGCCCACGACGCGCCGACATCGTTCGTCGCCGACGTGCGGCGTACGGCGGCATTGTCGGCGCCGCTGATGGTCGGCCATGTGTCCACCGGTTTGATCGGCTTCGTCGACGCGATCATCGCCGGCCGCCACGGCACGCAAACGTTGGCGGCGGTGTCGATCGGTACCGCCCTGTTCTGGATGCCGCTGATGGTGCCAATGGGCACCTTGATCGCCTTGCCCGCTGCTGTGTCGCAGGACGATGGCGCCGGCCGGCATACCGAGATCGGCCCGCGATTCCGCCAAGCGTTGTGGTTAGCGCTGTTTCTGGGCGCAGCGATGTGGCTGTTCTTGAGCCTCATTCCGCAGGCGATGTCGGCGATGGGGATCGCTCCGGGTATCCGTCCCGGCGCCGCCGCTTTCGTGCTCGGCATTCGCTGGGGCGTGCCTGCGCTCACGCTGTATCTGTGCATGCGTTATCTGTGCGATGGCTTGCACCACACCGTGCCGACCATGCTGCTGGGTTTCGGCGGCTTGTTCGTGCTGGTGCCATTGGGTTATGCCCTGACCTTCGGCGCTTGGGGCCTGCCGGAGTTGGGCGCCGGCGGCTTGGGCATCGCCTCGGCCGCGATGATGTGGGCGCAGGCGATCGCCGCAGCGGTCTATCTCGCCTACACGTCGCGGTTTCGTCATCTCGGCTTGTTCGCGCGCTTCGAACCGCCGCGCTGGGCGCCGATCCGCGAACTGCTGGCGGTCGGTTTGCCGATCGGTTTTACCTGGCTGATGGAGGGCGGTCTGTTCGTCGCGACCGCACTGTTGATCGGTCGTCTCGGCGACGTACCGGCGGCGGCTCATCAGATCGCGATCAATCTTTGCAGCCTGTGTTTCATGGTGCCGATGGCCTTGGCCGAAGCGACGACGGTGCGCGTCGGTCATGCGCTGGGCCGTGGCGACCTCCGTGGCTTGCGTCGTGCTGCGCTGGCCGGCTACGCGCTGGTCGCGGCCACGCAATGCGTGACCGGCAGCGTGTTGTGGTTCGGGAATGAAGCCATCGCAGGCTTGTACACCGCGGACATCGCCGTGGCTGGGCTGGCGGCGACGCTGCTGCTGTATGCGGCGGCGTTTCAATTCCCCGATGGCTTGCAAGTGCTCTCGGCAGGCGCCTTGCGTGGGCTCAAGGACACCCGGGTGCCGCTGCTGCTCGCGGCTTTGGCGTACTGGGGCGTGGGCATGCCGTTGGGAGCGGTGCTGGGTCTGGGGCTCGGCGGTTGGGTGCCCGCTCAGGGCCCGCGCGGCATGTGGGTCGGCCTGACGGCCGGCCTGATCGTCGCTGCGGTGCTGCTGGGCCTGCGGTTCTGGTCCTGCGCGCGCCGCATGCCCCAGGTCAGAGTGACCGATGGCGGATGACGGGGGCGTCGGCTTCGGCCAGACTTAGCCTCACCGAATCCGCGACCGACGTCGGCCGTGGTGGATCGAATGCACTGCTACACCCCATGGAGACGCCCTGTAATGAGCACTCAGGCCAATCACGGCCCTATCGCCAACTTTTTCATCCTGATCTGGGATGGGATGAATTTCACCCGTCGTTTGATCCTGAACCTCCTTTTCTTCGGATTCATCGCCTTTCTGCTGATTACCCTCGTCGTCGGCATGTTCAGTGGCGCGCAGGGCATCAGCTTCGATGAGCGCACCACCTTGGTGCTCGCCCCGGAAGGCGTGCTCGTCGAGCAATACACGCTCGACCCCACCACCCGTGCGCTCACCGAGGCATTGGGCGAGAAGAATCGCCAAGTGCAGTTGCGCGATTTGCTGCGCGCGATCGATGGCGCGAAAGACGATAAGAAGATCGAACGCATTTTGCTGCGCGTGGATGGTCTGCAGCCGTCCGGTTATGCCTCGCTGCGCGAAGTGGCCGATGCGCTCGCGCGTTTCCGCGCCAGCGGCAAACAGATCGTCGCCTTCGGCGAAAGTTACGATCAGGCGCAATACCTGCTTGCCGCGCAAGCGAACGAAATCTACTTGGACCCGATGGGCGGCCTGCTGCTCGAAGGTCTCGGCCGTTATCGCCAGTACTACCGCGAAGGCCTACAAGACAAGCTCGGCGTCGACGTGCATCTGTTCAAGGTCGGCGAATACAAATCCGCCGCCGAACCCTATGTGCTCGATGGCGCGTCGCCGGAAGCCAAAGAAGCCGATTTGTTCTGGATGAACGACATTTGGCAGCGCTATCTCGGCGACGTCGCCAAAGCGCGCAAGCTTAAAGTGCAGGATCTCGCCGCCAGCTTCGATACGTTGCCGGCCGACATCACCGCAGCGCAAGGCGACCTCGGCAAGTACGCGCTGCAGCGCAAACTGGTCGATGGTTTGAAGACCGAAGAAGAACTCGAAGACATGATGGCCGAGCGCGGCGAAGCCGACGACAGCGAAGACGGTTTCCGCAGCGTCGGGTTCGGTGCGTATCTCGCGCACCTGAACACGCAGTTGCCGGTGTTCAGCGATAAGGGCGACGTCGCCGTGGTCATCCTCGAAGGCGAAATCGTCCAAGGCGAACAGCCGCCGGGCGTGGTCGGCGGCGAAACCTCATCGGCGCTGTTGCGCGATGCGCGCGAAGACGATCAAGTCAAAGCGGTGGTGTTGCGCGTCAGCTCGCCGGGCGGCGATGTCTTCGCCTCCGAACAGATCCGTCGCGAAGTCGAAGCGCTGAAAGAAGCCGGCAAACCGGTCGTGGTGTCGATGGGCGATGTCGCGGCGTCGGGCGGCTACTGGGTCAGCATGAATGCCGACCGCATCTACGCCGACCCCTCGACCATCACCGGTTCGATCGGCATCTTCGGCCTAGTCCCGACCTTCCCGCGCGCGCTCGAAAAGATCGGCGTGCACACCGATGGCGTCGCGACCACGGCGATGGGCGGTTTCAGCCTCGGTCGCCCGTTACCTGAAGATTTCAAAGTGGTGATCCAATCGGTGATTGAGAAGGGTTATCGCGACTTCACCGGCCGCGTGTCCAAAGCGCGCAAGAAGTCGGTGGAAGAGATCGATGCGGTCGCGCGCGGCCGCGTGTGGAGCGGTGCGCAAGCGAAGGAGCGCGGCTTGGTCGATGCCTTCGGCGGCCTGCAAGTCGCGATCGAAGACGCCGCGAAACGCGCCAAGCTCGGTAAGCCCGGCGACTACCGCGTGCGCTACATCGAAGAGCAGATGCGGCCGCTCGCGCGTCTGATCGGCACCTTCGCCAGCAGCGGCATGGGTCATCTGATGTTGCGCGATTCCGATCTGGCGCGTGCGTTCGTCGCGAAGAACATGCCGCAAGTTCAGCAGGATCTGAAGCTGCTCGAAAATGCGATGCAAGCCCGCGGCGGCGCACCGGTCAAAGCTATCGCGTACTGCTTCTGCGGGTTCTAACGGCGTGGTCTGATCGCGAGGCGATCGAACGACAGGACACACGAACGCCCGGCCTAGACCGGGCGTTTTGTTTGGGCGTCGCGATCGTTTTTTTCACCACCGCGAAGCGCACGAGATTTTCCTTCCCCCCGCATCGCGAGGGCCGGACGAAGGTGGCGCGCAGCGCCAGATGACGGGCGCTACTCGCCTGTCGCCGCGTCGATCGCCGCGCGTTGCGAGGTCGCCGCGTCTTCGGTCGCTTGACGGATCGCTTTCGCATCGTCGATCGGCTGATTGACCGCCTTCGTCAGATTCGTCGGCGCCGCGGATTTCGGATCGGGCGGCACCTCGGGATCGGGCACTTTCGGTTTCGAGCAGCCGGCGAGTGCGATGCAGGCGAACAATGCGCACGTCGCAATCTTCGTCGCAGCGGAATCGTGCATCGACATCGTCATCGCGTCTCTCCCATCGACGGGCGTCGGCGTATCCTACGCCTTTCGGTCATCGTGAGTGGAGCCATGGATCCGCATCGTTGGCGTCTCGACGGACAACTCGCCCTCGTCACCGGCGGCAGCGTCGGCATCGGCCGCGCCATCGCGCGCGAGCTTTTAGGCTTCGGTGCGCGCGTCTTGATCGCGGCGCGTCATGCCGATGGTCTCGACAGCGTACGCAGCGAATTGGAAGAAGAATTCCCCGACGGCGAGGTCCATACCTGCGTCGCCGACGTGGCCGACGACGAACAACGCAGCGAACTGCTCGACTGGGTGGAAGACTTCGGCGACGGTTTGAATCTATTGATCAACAACGCCGGCGGCAATCTCACCAAACCCGCGAACGACTACAGCGAGGACGAGTGGCGCGGCATTTTCGAGGTCAATGTGTTCAGCGCTTTCGAGCTGTGCCGCAGCGCCTATCCGTTGCTGACGAAACACGCCGCATCCAGCATCGTCAACGTCGGCAGCGTGTCGGCCATCACCCATGTGCGTAGCGGCGCGCCCTACGGCATGAGTAAAGCCGCGATGCATCAAATGACCCGCAACCTCGCCGTCGAATGGGCCGAAGACGGCGTCCGCGTGAATGCGGTGGCGCCGTGGTACATCCGCACGCGCCGCACCTCCGGCAAACTCGCCGACCCCGATTATCTCGACGAAGTGCTGTTGCGCACGCCGATGGGCCGCATCGGCGAACCCGAAGAAGTCGCCGCCGCCGTCGCGTTCCTATGCTTACCGGCATCGAGTTACATCACCGGCGAATGCATCGCGGTGGATGGCGGGTTCTTGCGCTATGGGTTTTGATCGGGCGAACGCAACGTCACGACCAATTGCGCCCGATCGGAACGACTTACCCGCAGACGGCGAAACCGCATGCACGCTGAACGCCGCCTCGGCGTCGGCGAACATCCTTCATCGGCGGCGTTGGCGTCCATTAGGATGCCGGTCAGATCGCCCCGGCGGTCGCCCACCGATGCGGGCCCGATGATCGAAGAAAGGAGATGTTTTATGCGATTGACCACCGTCTTGATGTGTTTGCTGTCGGCGGCCACCGCCAGCGTTTGCGCGCAAACGATTCCGAACGATCAAATCGATTATGAAGCCTTCAAGCGGATCGTGTTGGATACGCAGCAGCATCGCGAATCGAGGCGGTTGAGCGAAGACGATTTCATCGCCATGCTGAAAGAGCCCGGCGTGATTCTCCTCGATGCCAGAAGCAGTTCGGCGTTCGCGCTTCGGCACATCGACGGCGCGAAGAATCTCCCTTTCACGGATTTCACCGCGCAATCCTTGGCGGAGATACTGCCGAACAAGAACGCCAAGATTCTGATCTATTGCAACAACAATTTCGTCGGTAGCCCGCGCGCCTTCGCCACTAAGGCGGCGCCCGCGTCTTTGAACTTGTCCACCTACACGTCGCTGCGCGCATACGGGTACGACAACGTCTACGAACTCGGTCCGGTGTTGGATATCGGCAACGCGAAAGTCGCCTTCGAAGGGACGGAAGTCGCGCCCTGATCTTTCTTCTGCGGTGCGCTCGGAGACGTCGCCGCAGTCGTTCGCTGAGCTGATTGGTATCGCCCCTCAACCGGCGCTTCGCGCCACCCGTGTCCAGTCCTTGCGCACAGCGCTCGGGCGTCTATCAGCGCGCGAGGCCATGCCTCGCAAGCGCGCCTCTTGACCCCTGCATAACGAGGGGAAGGAAAGCGTCTGCTCTGTTTCACTTCTCGATGCGCGCACAACGTCATGACCCACCGCGAACGGCCATCGAGTCCACCGCGGCGCCCTGCAAGAATCGACAGGTCCAACCGCACGCGCAGCGAACGCGAATCGGCGTATCGTGTCGCCACGGGGTGGGAGCCCCGTCATATCGTCTCAGGGGGCATTCGCTGTTTCGTACCCGGTCGCTTGGGCGTGTAAACGTTGAATTTCCGATCCGAATCGGGCTGCCCGAACGGGCTCTCTGAATGCGATGTCCGGACAGATGCACCATCGGTGCGTCTCGCGTGATTTCGTTCGCTTATGACAAGGAGATGCATCATGGATCAAACGTCATCGTCTGTTTTCTCATTCGCACCATCGCTCACTGCACGGATAAGCGCGCTGGCCTTGGCGCTGTGCGCAACTGCGCCGGTCTTCGCGGCTGAGCCCGCGATCGCCGAGCCGCCGTCCGACCGCGTCGTCGCCGAACCCACGCTCGTGCCGATGCTGCGTTCGGTGCCGTCGGCATCGCCGCGCTTACTGCAAGTCGAGCGAGGGCAAGAGGGCGCCGATTCTGATAAGAACGATTCCGATAAGAATCCGCAGCTCAATATCCGTCTCACCGATGGCCGCATCTACAACCCCGCGACGCAGCGCTTCGATCGCGTGAGTTTGCGTAGCTACGTCGCCGAGGGCGCGGCGCCGAATCCATTCACGCCCTTCGTCGCGCCGACGATCCGCACCAAACCCGGCGACACCGTGCGCGTGAGTTTGAACAACACGCTCGATGCGCAGCCCGATTGCAAGCCGCCGAACATCAATACGCCGCATTGTTTCAATTCCACGAATCTGCATTCGCACGGGTTGTGGGTCAGCCCGTCGGGCAATAGCGATAACGTGTTGATCACCATTCGGCCCAAGGTCGCGTTCGAGTACGAATACAACATCCCGGCGCCGCATCCGGCGGGCACGTTTTGGTACCACCCGCATCTGCACGGCTCCACCGCGCTGCAAGTCGCGAGCGGTATGGCCGGAGCGCTGATCATCCATGGCGATCGCCCGCCCACGCCGAATCGCAATGGTGATGTGGACACGCTGCTGCGCGATGAAACCGGCACTGCGTATCGCGAACGTCTCGTGCTGTTTCAGCAAGTCGCCTACGCCTGCCGCACTGACCCCAACGATCCGAAATCGCCGATCAAGACCAATCCCGACGGTACTTGGTTATGCGGCCCGAACGATGTGGGCACGATCGAGAATTACGATCAACTCGGTTTCGGTACCTGGGGGCCATCGGGCCGCTACACCAGTATCAACGGCCAAATCATGCCGCGTTTCCCGGGTGCGGTGGCGGGCCGTGTCGAACGCTGGCGCACGATTCACGCCGGCATTCGCGATTCGATCAATCTGCAATTCATACCGATGAAACCCTCGGCCGACCCGTCGAAGCTGCGCAGTCTGACCAAGCATGCACAGTGGATCTCGCAGAACTGCGTCGGCACGCCGCTGACCCAATTCGAGATCGCGAGCGATGGTTTGACGCACGGTCAGGCGATCAGCAAGACGCAGACGATTTTGCAGCCGGGGTATCGCAGCGATCTGTTGATGGTGTTTCCCACCGCAGGCACGTACTGCGTGATCGATGGGAATATCGCGGCGTCGGGCTCGATTTCAGGCGAAGCCGAAAGTCGGCGTTTGCTCGGCACGGTGTCGGTGGCGCCGGGCGCACCGGTGGGCGACGATCCTGCCGCGTATCTACAGCGCGTGCTGATGCAATCGGCCGAACGCTGGATGCCGAACGATGTGAAAGCGCGGGTGGTGGCCGATTTGAAGAACGCCCTGCATCTGGATGCGTTCGTCCCGCACGCCACCATCACCGATGGCGAACTCACACCGAACTCCGGGCAGAAAGTCGAGTTCAATATCGCGGGCGGCAAGTTCATGGTCAATGGTCAACCTTACGACCCCGCAACCGCCCGCGACCTCACGCTCGATAACGTCGAAGAATGGACGCTGACCTCTGCGGCCGGTAGTCATCCGTTCCACATCCATGTCAATCCGTTCCAGATCGCACGCATCATCGACAACGCGACCGGAAAAGACGTGAGTCTGCCCGGTAGCGGCGATTCCGAATACGCTGGGCTCAAAGGCAATTGGAAGGACACATTGATGGTGAAATCCGGTTTCACACTGTACGTGCGTACGCGCTACCAGCGTTACATCGGCGAGTACGTGCTGCATTGCCATATCCTCGATCACGAGGACCAAGGCATGATGCAGAACGTACGCGTGTTATTGCCGGACGGTCAGGGTGGTGCGGTCGGTAACGGGCATCACTGAGCGACGCATCGCCATTTAAGGCAACGCTGATTAGGTCAGCGTTGCCTTGCGTTTGATTTCGCGGCGTTCATTCAGAGCGCCGCCGCTTTCGTTTCACCACGCCACGCGCGCGCCCGCCCAATCGAAAAATCCGCCGCTGTCGGCGAGCGTCGTGCCGTCGATCGTGCGCAGCATGCCGGCGACCGAATCGTGCGGCGCGATTTGCGCGCCGTCGCCGCCCATGTCGGTTTGCACCCAGCCAGGATGCAAAGCGACCACGACGATGCGGCGTTCGGCCAGCGCGTGCGCGAGCAAGCGCGTCGCCATGTTTTGCGCGGCTTTGCTGATGTTGTAACTGGGCGTGCCGAAGCGTGAGGTGTTCGCGATCGAGCCGAGGATCGAGGAGATGTTCACGACCGTCGCGCCGTCGGCCAGATGCGGCGCTAAGGCTTCGGTCAACAGCAGCGGGCCGGAGGCGTTGATGCGGAAGCTGTCGTCGAGATGCGCTTCGGACAATTGGCCGAAACGTTCGCCCGAATGCAGCACGCCTGCGTTGTTGATCAGCAGGTCGAACTGGCCTGTCGTTCAAGGATTCGCACACCAGCGGCAGCTCGCGCACCAGGCCGGCGCGCGATTTGGCATTGGCGACGTCCAGCGGCAACACGTGCAGCCGGCCGGGGTGCTCGCCGGCCAGCGTGTTGAGCGCGGTGGCCTTGCCCGGGTGGCGGCAGGTCGCCACGACCCGATCGCCGCGGGCCAACGATTGACGGACGAATTCCAGCCCGATGCCGCGATTGGCGCCGGTGACCAGGACATGTCGGGGAGCGTGGGGCATAGAGCCTCCGAGGCGGGCGGGACGGGAATGTTCGGCCGTGGCGGGATGCAGGCCCGAAGTGTCGGGACTTGTGGCCTAGTGCCGGCCGCCGGTCCAAGCGCTAGCATGCACCCCCCGCCGGCCCGATTCCATCGAGATAGCGCAACGCCGCAGATGCGCGCCTTCCGGCCGCTGCCCTGCCGGAGTCGCCCTGACCGAACCTCGCCCGCCGGCATCGAACGTTCCCGCATTCCGCTGCTAGGAGTTCCGCATGTCATACGCTGCCCCGCGCCACGCCCCCTTCCGACACGCACTGCTCGCGCTCGCGCTCACCGCTGCATTCGGCGGCGCTGTCGGTATCGCCCCGGCCGAAGCGCAAAGCAAACCAGCGCGCGTCGCGAAGGTCGATATCGCCTACGAACAATTCACCCTGCCCAACGGTCTGCGCGTGATCGTGCACACCGATCGCAAGGCGCCGATCGTCGCGGTCAACATCTGGTATCACGTCGGCAGTAAGGACGAACCGAAAGGCCGCAGCGGTTTCGCGCATCTGTTCGAGCATCTGATGTTCAACGGCTCGGAAAACCATCCGGGCGAATTCTTCGAGCCCTTCGAGCTGGTCGGCGCGACCGATCAGAACGGCACCACCAATCAAGACCGCACCAATTATTTCCAGAACGTGCCGACCACTGCGCTCGACATGGCGTTGTGGATGGAATCCGACCGCATGGGGCATCTGCTCGGCGCGATCGATCAGAAAACGCTCGACGAACAGCGCGGCGTGGTGCAGAACGAAAAACGTCAGGGCGAGAACCAACCGTATGGGCAAGTGTTCGAGTTGCTCGGCAAGGCGTTGTATCCGCAATCGCACCCGTACAACCACAGCGTCATCGGTTCGATGGCCGACCTCAATGCGGCCACGCTCGACGACGTGAAGAATTGGTTCCGTACGTGGTACGGCCCGAACAACGCAGTGCTGGTGTTGGCCGGCGATATCGATCTGGCCACCGCGAAAGAAAAAGCCGCGAAGTATTTCGGCCATATACCGGCCAGCCCGACGATGATGCAGCCGAAGATCGACGTCGCGCCGTTGAAAGCGGACTCGCGCAGCAGCATCACCGACAAAGTGCCGCAGGCGCGCGTGTATCGTGTTTGGAACGTGGCCCAATCCGGTACCGTCGATGCCGATCGTCTGCAGATCTTGTCGCAGATCTTCGGCGGCAGCCGTTCCTCGCGCCTGGATCAGCGCCTGTTGTTCAAGGACCAAACGGTCGATAACGTCAGCGCCTCGACGTTCACGTCGCAACTGGGCTCGAATTTCTTCGTCAGCGCCACGGTGAAGAAAGGCGTAGACCCGGAGAAGGTCGAAGCGGCGATCGACGAAGAATTGAAGCGCTTGCTGCGCGATGGCCCGACCCAAGTCGAATTGGATCAAGCGCGCACCTCGATCAAAGCCGGCTTCATTCGCGGTATCGAGCGCATCGGCGGTTTCGGCGGCAAAGCCGACGTGCTGGCCGAATGCGCGGTCTACACCCGTAATCCGGGCTGTTTCCGCAACAGCTTGAAAACGCTCGATACCGCAACCGTCGCGCATGTCAAAGCGGCGGGCAACACGTGGCTTGGCGCCGGCAAGGGCAGCCACACCTTGCGCGTGATGCCGGGCGAGCGCGTGCCGTTGCCGGAAGACTGCAGCGGTCGCGGCGGCCGCGCTGACCTTACCGGCCGTCGATCCGAAGTACACGACCACCGCGAGCACGGTCGACCGCAGCCAGGGCGTGCAGGTGCCCGATGCCTACCCTGAGCTGAAATTCCCGGCCCTACAGCGCGCCACGCTGAAGAACGGCACGCGCGTGATCCTCGCCGAACGCCACGATGTTCCGGTCGTGCAAATGAACTACATGTTCGCGCGGCGGTTTCACCGCCGATCGCGGCGGTAAGCTCGGCACGTCGAGTTTCGCGATGGGGATGCTCGACGAAGGCGCCGGCGACGTACGACGCCATCGCTTTCGGCAACCGCGCCGAAGCGCTTGGGCGCGAATCTCAGCGCCAACGCGGGACTCGACGGCGGCAGCGCCGGGCTTTCGGCGTTGAAGCAGACATCTCGACCCGTCGATCGCCTTGTTCGCGGACATGCTGCGTCGCCCGCGCTTCGATCAAGCCGAAATCGATCGCGTCAAGGCGAATTGGATCGCGGGCATCGCGCAGGAAAAAGCGCGCCCGAACAGCGCGGCCCTGCGCGTGCTGCCGCCGCTGCTCTACGGCGAAGGCCATCCGTATGCGATTCCCTTCAGCGGCACCGGCAACGAAGCGTCGATCAAATCGCTGACTCGCGACGACCTGCTGGCGTATCACAACGCATGGGTGCGTCCTGAAGGCGCGACCCTGAACGTGGTCGGCGACACCACGTTGAAAGAACTCGTACCGCTGCTGGAAAAACACTTCGGCGACTGGGACGGCGAGGGCGATGCGCGCACGAATGCGCTGGTTCCGAAGGTCGCGCTGCCGAAGAAGCCGCGCGTGTATCTGATCGATCAACCCGGCGCGATCCAAGCCAATCTGTACGTCGGGCAGTTGGCGCCGCCGACGACCGATGCCGGCGCGATCAAGTTCGATATCGCCAATTCGGTGCTGGGCGGCGAGTTCTCCTCGCGTTTGAATATGAATCTTCGCGAAGACAAGCATTGGGCTTACGGCTCGTACAGTTCGACCACCAACGCGCTGGGCCAGCGCCCGTGGATCGCGTTCGCCGCGGTGCAGATCGACAAGACCGCCGATTCGCTGAAGGAACTGCGCCGCGAAATCGGCGAATACGCCAGCGGCAAAGCACCACCGAAGCCCGAGGAAGTGGCGAAGATCCAAGCGACCGAAATCCGTGGCCTGCCCGGTTCGTTCGAAACCGCGAGTGCGGTGCTGGGCACGCTCACCGGTCTCGTGCGCTTCAATCGTCCCGACGACTACGTGTTCCAACGCAAGGCCGAAATCGACAGCCTCAGCGTCGAACAAGTGAAAGCGGCGGCGAGCGCGATCGATCCCGATGCGTTGACCTGGGTCGTGGTCGGCGATCTGAAGCAGATCGAGAAGCCGGTGCGCGCGCTGAAATTCGGCGAGGTGTTCATTGTCGATGCCGACGGCAAGGCCGTTGAAGAAGTAAGCGTCGCCGTTGTTGCTTCACTCAGACGATGCCCGCCATGATGGCGGGCATCGTGTTTTCGGAGATTCTTGATGACCTTGCGCTCGCTTACCTTCGTTACGACCTTCGCTGCTGTGCTCTCGGGTTGCACGTGGGTCCACATGGCGCCCGGCGCGTCGAAAGTGCGAGTGGTCGAAACCGCGCCCGCCGGTTGCGAGCGACGCGGCGAAATCGAGGTCTCGGTCAAAGACAGCATCGCCTTCTACGAACGCAACCATCTGAAGGTGCGCGACGAGCTCGAAACCCTCGCCCGCAACGAAGCGCCCGGGCTGAACGCCGATACCGTGCAGCCCACGGCGCCGCCCGCGGACGGCGCGCAGCGCTTCATCGCCTGGCGCTGCGGGCGGTAAATGGTTCGATCCAAGCCTGCCGTTGAGCCCTTTCGTCCTCCCACAAAAAAGTCCGGTTGCTGAGAGCCACGAGTCGCACGAGCGGATAGTTGTGATCGCGGCCTCATTTTTCGGGGCCTAGATCGAGGGTTTTAGCGCATCGCCGGCCCGCCATCCTCTTCGCCAAAGGGGCCCAGGGCCCAAAACCGAGGAAACGCGGTACCCTATGCGGCTCTCCGTTCATACGGCTGTCTGCCCATGCTGTTTCAACATGTCGCTATCGCTGGTCTGGCTCACATCGATGCCCCGCGTCAACTGACCAGCGCCGAGATCAACGCCCGGCTGAAGCCGACCCTCGACCGTCTCGGCATCAAGTCGAATGTGCTCGAAGACATCGCCGGCATCTATTCGCGCCGCCTGTGGGACGACGACATCCAGGCCTCCGACGCCGCCACCCTCGCCGGCGTGAAGGCGCTGGCCGATGCCGGCATCGATCCTTCGCGGATCGGCCTGCTGGTGAACACCTCGGTCAGCCGCGATTTCCTCGAGCCGTCCACGGCCAGCATCGTCAGCGGCAACCTCGGCCTGTCCGACATCTGCCAGAACTTCGACGTGGCCAACGCCTGTCTCGCCTTCCTCAACGGCATGGACATCGCCAGCCGCATGATCGAACGCGGCGAGATCGATTACGCCCTGATCGTCGACGGCGAAACCGCCAATCTGGTCTACGAAAAAACCCTCGAGCGGATGAGCGACCCGTTGACGTCACCGAGGAACAGTTCCGCAACGAGATGGCCACCCTGACCCTCGGCTGCGGCGCCGCCGGCATGGTGCTGGCCCGCGCCGAACTGGCGCCCGGGGCACCGCGCTACCGCGGCGGCGTCACCCGCGCCGCGACCCAGTGGAATGGCTTGTGCCGCGGCAACCTCGACCGCATGGTCACCGACACCAAGATGCTGCTGATCGAAGGCATGAAGCTGGCGTCCAAGACCTTCATCGCCGCCAAGCTCGCGCTGGGCTGGGCCGTGGACGAACTCGACGAGTTCGTCATCCACCAGGTCAGCAAGGTCCACACCGCAGGCCTTCGTCGACGCCTTCGGCATCGATCCGAAGAAGGTGCTCACCATCTTCGGCGAACACGGCAACATCGGTCCGGCCTCCGTGCCGATCGTGCTCAGCAAACTGCGCGAAATGGGCCGCCTGAAGAAAGGCGACCGCATCGCCCTGCTCGGCATCGGCTCGGGCCTGAACTGCTCGATGGCGGAAGTCGTCTGGTGATCCCAAAGCGGTAGAGCGGAGCGCAGCTCCGCTAGGCCTCACAACCGGTAGAGCGCAGCTCCGCTGAGCCGAGTCGTAAAACACCCTTCAAGGCCGGCATTGCCGGCCTTGATCGTTTTTGAAGCCGCATCATTTGAAGCCGCACCTCGCGGACGACACGTTGCGCCGCTGTCGCTTGCGCCCATGGGCAGCGGCAGCGGCACGCTCGACCCGCCGAACGCGACGGCATCGCTGTGGACGTCCAGGCGAGGAGCGATGAAGTCCGCGGCCAGTACGGCATTGCCGTCTGAGGGTTTCCCCATCGATCGCCACCCCCGACACCCCGGCCCCGGACGGGGTCTTTCGTTTCTGGCCACCCCGCGCTGACCGATGCCTCAAGGGCCGGCGCAAGCGGCTCTTCGCCGTTCGTCCGACCATTACATGTGACATATTGACGCTGTTACATGTGAGCGATTAAGGTTCCGCTCATGGACCGCCAGATCGAGCGCCGCTCTTCCGCCTTCTACCAGCGCCGCCACCGCGAGCGTCTGCGCGAGCAAGGGCTGCTGAAAAAGGAACTGTGGGTACTGCCCGAGTACGCCGACGACCTGGCGGCGATCGAACGACAGATGCGCCGGCCGCGCCGCGAAGCGGGCCTGGACGACGACGGAGAGACTGCGATGAGCGCAATGGCGGCGATCGATACCGCGACCCGCACTGCGATTCCGATCCGCGGCGATGCCGCTCCCGGGCCGCAATCGTGGTCCGCGTTCACCTTGCGTGAAGCGCTGGCGAACGCCGCTTCGGTGCGCGAAGGCGCGATCGCAGTGGAGTTGATCGACGGCGCCGAGCCCGGCTTGTATCTCACCATGAACGAGTACGGCGATCTGCCCTTGTTCATGGCGGTGGTGGGCCAGCAGATCGTGGTCGAGGCCTTGCTCTGGCCGCTCGCGCAGGTGCGCGATGTCGCGCGCTTCAACGACGAAGTGCTGCGCACGCACAAACTCTTTCCGCTTTCGACGCTCGGCATCGAAACCATCGACGGCGAAGCGGTCTACATCATGTTCGGCGCGCTCAGCTCGCATTCGTCGCTGACCGACGTGCTGTTCGAAGTCGAAACGCTGGCCGATAACGTCATTCGCGCCACCGAAGCCTACGCCTTGCATCTGCGGGAGGTCGTGTGAGCCGTACCACGAGCAGCACTGGACGCGGCAAGACGCAGGTCTCGCCCGAAACAGCCGCGCCATCGGGCGCGCAGGCCGATGCCAAAACGACATCGCGCGCGAAACGAGCAGGGACGACGTCGTCGAAAGCCGATAAAGCGAGCGCGGGACGAACGGAGGCGGCACCGGATTCGCCGCAACCGCCGCAAGACTCCGCGTCGTTCGGCGATTCGACCTTATGGCGCCGGCTCGTCGCGGCCGTACGCGGCGGCGTCAGCGAATTGGGCGAGGCCATCGCCGACAGCCAAGCGCTGCGTATTCTCGACCAGGAAATCCGCGATAACGACACCGAACTGCACCGCGTGCGCGCATCGTTGGCCGAAACCCTCGCGCGTTACAAAGTCGCGCAAGACAAAGTCGCGGCGAGCGAGCGCAAGCTAGAGGAGTACGAAGGCTACGCGATGAAGGCCTTGACCTCCGACGAAGACGCGCTGGCGCGCGAGTTGGCCGCGAAGATCGCATTGCTCGAAATCGAACGCGACGGGGAAGCCAAGCGCGTGCAGGACTTCGGCGAAGGCGTCGCGAATCTGCGCAAAGTCGTCGCGCAATACGAGGCGACGATCAAGCGTCTGAAGCAGCAAGTCGACACCGTGCGCGCGACCGAAAGCGTGCAGCGCGCGCAGGCGGCCGTGGCGAGCCGTCGCGAAGAATCGGACACGCGCGTGCGTACGGCGTTGGATTCACTGGAGCGCATCAAGCGTCGTCAAAACGAACGCGGCGCGCGCCTGCAAGCGACGAATGAAGCCGCGACCGAAGACGAAGACGCGTTGTTGCAAGCGAAGCTTCGCCGTGCCGGGATCATCGACGACGACGATCGCGCGGCATCGGTGTTGTCGCGTTTGCGACAGAAGCGCGACGAGCAGACATAGGCCACGAGTACGAAAGCATACTGCGCGTCGCGATTCACGATGCGCATGGGGAGAATCGGATGGACACATTTTTGAACATCGCGACAACGTTTCCGACGGCAATCTACAGCGTCATGCTGCTGGTCGTCATCGCCCACTGGTTGTTCGCGGCGCTGGGCATCCTCGAAATCGACACCATCGATGGCTTGATGCCCGACGACTTCGGCGGAGACGGCATGGACGGTGCAGAGCCGCATGGCGTCGGCGGCTTGCTGATGAAGTTCGGTCTGCACGGCGTACCGATCATGGTGATCGTCACCATCATCGCGATCGTCGGCTGGACGTTCTGCTACTTTCTGGATTTGCACGTCTTGAGCAAACTTCCATTGGGTCCGCTCGCCATCCTCGCCGATATCGGCGCGCTGATCGGTGGAGTGGTGTTGTCGATCCCGGTCGCGCGCATCGTGCTCGCACCGGTGAGACGAATATTGCGGCGCTACGAGCCGGCGACGCAGCGTCCGCTGCTCGGCCGCTACGCCGAAGTGCGCAGCCCCGAAATCACACAAACGCATGGCACCGCCTGGGTCGAAGACGGCGGCGCCGGTCTGATTCTGCAAGTGCGCGCCGATACGCCCGGCCGTTTCGTGCGCGGCGATCGCGTGGTGCTGATCGAATATCTCGAAGACCACAACGCCTATCGCGTGACCTCGGGCGAAGAGTTCGAGAAGCTGTGACCGCTCTTTATTGAATCGAATGTGCTGCGGCCGCGATGCGCGCGCCGTCCGTAGCGAAGAATGTCCTGCGCGTCGATTGGAGAAACAACCATGTCTGCCGAAAATTTGATCCCGATGCTGTTGATCGCTGGGGCCGTCATCGTGATGCTGTTGGGCATCCTCGGGATGTTCAAAGCGTTCTACATCAAAGTGCCGCAGGGCACCGCCTTGATCGTCAACGATTTGTCCGCCACGCCGAAAGTGCATTTCACCGGCGCATTGGTGTATCCGGTGATCTACAAGAAGGAATTCATGAGGATCTCGCTGATCACCCTCGAAGTGGATCGGCGCGGCAAGGACGGCTTGATCTGCCGCGACAATATGCGCGCCGACATCACGGTCGCCTTCTATCTGCGCGTCAACGAAACGGCGCAAGACGTGCTGAAAGTCGCGAAAGCGATCGGCGTGGATCGGGCCTCCGACAAAACTGCGGTGAACGAATTGTTCAACGCGAAGTTCTCCGAGGCGCTGAAAACGGTCGGCAAGCAGATCGACTTCGTCAAGCTGTTCGAGAACAGGCAGGACTTCCGCGACCGTATCATCGAGGTGATCGGCAACGATCTGAACGGCTACGTGCTGGAAGACGTCGCGATCGACTATCTGGAGCAGACGCCGAAATCTTCGCTCGACCCGAGCAACATCCTCGACGCCGAAGGTATCCGCAAGATCACCGAGCTGACCGCGGCGCAAAACGTCATCACCAACGAGCTGGAGCGGAACGAAGAATTGGCGATCACCAAGAAGAACGTCGAAACCCGCGAGGCGATGCTGTCGTTGGAGCGTCAACAGGCCGATGCCGAAGCGCGACAGAAGCGCGAGATCGCGACGATCCAAGCGCGCGAGGAAGCCGAGACCGCTAAGGTGCAAGAAGAAGAGCGCTTGAAGTCGGAGCAGGCGCGCATCGCGACCCAAGAGCAGCTCGACATCCGCGAGCAGAACCGCATGCGCGAAGTCGAAGTCGCGTCGCAGAATCGCCAACGCGCGGTCGTGATCGAAATCGAAAAAGTATCGCGCGCGAAGGACCTCGAAATCGTGTCGCGCGAGCGCGAAGTCGAATTGCAGAAGATCGACAAAGAGAAAGCGCTGGAAATCCAGCGCAAAGACATCGCCAACGTGGTCCGCGAGCGCGTAGCGGTGGACAAAACCGTGGCGCAGGAGCAAGAGCGCATCAAAGAAGTGCGCGAAATCTCCGAAGCCGACCGCAAGAAGCAGGTCGCGATTCTCGCGGCGCAAGCGAAGGCCGAAGAAGAGATGGTGCGCCAAGTGAAACAAGCCGAAGCCGACGAAACCGCATCGAAGCATCGCGCGGTGGAAATGACCGTGCTGGCGCAGGCGGAATTGGAAGCGGCGGCCAAGCAGTCGGAAGCCAAGAAGCGCATGGCCGAAGGGATCGAAGCCGAACGCGCCGCGCCGGGCCTGGCCGATGCGCGGGTGCGCGAGATCACCGCCGCAGCGATGGAAAAAGAAGGCATGGCGAAGGCGCGTGTGGTCGCGGAGACATTGTCCGCCGAAGCGCGCGGTGCGCAGGACAAGGGTTTGGCCGAAGCGAAGGTGCTCGAAGAGAATCTCGCCGCCAAGGCGCGCGGCGAAGAACAGCTCGGCAGCGCGCAGGCCAAGGTCATCAAGGATCGTGGTCTGTCCGAAGCCGAAGTCTTGCGCGAGAAGTATCGTTCGGAAGCCGAGGGCCTCACCGAGAAATTCGGTGCGCTAGGTTCGCTCAGCGATCAGGCGCGTGCGCACGAAGAATTCCGCATGCAGTTGGAGAAGAACTTCGAGCAAGCGCTGGCGTCGATCGCCGCGAACAAAGACATCGCGCGCGAACAGGCCGAAGTGCTGTCGAGCGCATTGTCGAAGGCGAATATCGACATCGTCGGCGGCGAAGGCGCGTTCTTCGATTCGTTCGCCAAGGCGTTGTCGGTCGGCAAAGCGGTCGAAGGCTTCGCTGGCAAGAGCCCGATCGTGCAAGACGTGCTGCAAAAGCTGCTGTCGATGCAGGGCGGCGGCGGCAAGCCTGCCGCGAAGCCGGTCGAAGAGGCGGAGGACGCGTGACTCTCGTGGCGGCATCGAGACCCGATGCCGCCATCCGCGACGTCCGAGCGACGCCAGGATGGCATTGCTCGGATCTTTCCTTAAAGACAGCGACGATCGAACCCCATGGCGCAGACCACCACCACACCATCGACGACCGAGCATGCGGTCGATGCGAATACGGCAAGCGCCGACCGCGGCGACCAGCTAGATCGTGCCGTCGCCGAGGGCGGCGCTTACGAGGTCTTGCGCAAACGCCTGAGCGAGCAAGGTCGTCAACTGCGCGCGAAGGCTGAAGGGCTCAATGCCGGTCGCTTGGAGGCCTTCGGCAGCAGCAAGATGGAGGTCGTGGGGCGTCTTCGCATTCGCAC
Organism: uncultured Gammaproteobacteria bacterium; assembly: GCA_963783035.1. Lineage (GTDB taxonomy): Bacteria > Pseudomonadota > Gammaproteobacteria > Xanthomonadales > Xanthomonadaceae > Lysobacter_I. The sequence goes on along the minus strand of CAWAMC010000007.1, from coordinate 349,941 downwards.
CGAGCACAATGCCGTCGCGCGCGACATCGCGCAGGTGGGCGACTGTCTGTTGTTCGGCTACAACGTGTTCATTGGGCTGAAAAAAGAAACGCAGGTCGACGACGTGTTCGCGCTGTATCGGCTGACCGAAGGGCCGGATGGCTACGACGTGGTACCGATCGAATCGCATGCGAGTTTTCTCGGCGACCCGGCCTTCGTCAAGGACTTCGCCGAACTGCATGCGTACTACAAGAATACTCGGTTGATGCAGTTGGTAGTGCGCAACGGCAAGCTATTGGCGAGTTTTCAAATCGGCGAGCGCTTGGAAGACTTGCGCGTCTTCCGCTGGGAGATAACGGACGGCGGTACCGCGACCGACGGCGGCATGCGTTATATCGACAATCGTGGCGAACGCGACATCGCGTTGCCGGCGGCCTACGACTTCGAATGGACGCGCGCGACGCGCGAGATGACCGTCAATGGCCGCCACCCGCACGTGAACGTGCTCGACACCGTGTTCGTGGAAACGGTCAACGGCGATCTCACCGTCAAGATCGAGAACAACACCGAAGACGGACTCGGTATTTATCGCGAACAGGTCGAAGATCAAACCCAGTCGCTCGACGACGCTCAGATCGACTACGCGCGGCTCGGCGGTTTGATATTGCTGCGCGTGTTGCCGTATCGCGAAAACCAATGGCGTCATCTCGTCTATAACCTGTTGACGCGAAAAGTGCATCGGATCGATGCGATCGGGCAGGCCTGCGTGCAACTGCCGGAAGATCACGGCATCGTCTTTCCCGGCGGCTACATGCTGCACAACGGCGAAACGCGTAGCTTCGATCAAGCGGTGCAAGGCATGCGCTTCAAGCGCGTCATCCGATCGCCGAATGGCGAAGATGTGCTTTACCTGTTCTACGAGCCGCAAGACGGGCGCATCGCGCTGTTCGCCTACAATTTGATCCAGCGCGATATGCAGCCGCCGTTGATCGGGCACGGCTATGCGCGCTTGGACGACGGCCGCATGGTGGTGTTCAGCGCGCAGAACGACGAACCCACGCGCATCCACCCGATGCAAGTCTGGCGCACGCCCTACAGTTCCGACGAGTACGCCGGCCGTCAGCCGGTCGGCACCGGCTTCATCGCCAAGATCGGCAATGCCGACCTGGTGCGCGGCATTTCCGATGTGTTGAGTCTGACCCGCGAGATCGACGGCGTAGCGGTGTCCTCGCAACGCTATCAATTATTGACACAGACCACGCGCCGGCTGTTCGATCAATACCATTGGATCGACGATGCGCACTGCGACGGCATCGCACCGCTGCTGCGCGATATCGTCGCGAGCAGCGAAGCGGTGCTCGACGAGTACGAGAAAGTCGAGAGCATTCGCGCGCAATCGGACGTTGCCATGCGCGATGCGCAAGCGCGGCAGCAGGCCTTGCTCGCCAGTCTAGTGCCGGAGAATTGGGAGCGCACGCAAGCGTGCGTGGATGCGCTCAATGCGATCGCCGCGCAGCGTGGACATCTGCTGACGATTCGCGATTATCGCTACATGGATATCGCGGCCATCGATGCGATGGAAGCGCAGCTGCTCGAAGCGCAGACGCGTACCGCCGAAGCAGCGGGTGAATTCTTGGCCGGCGAGAAAGCGCTGTTACCGTTCGCCGAGCGCGTGCAAGCCTTGGATGCGCAGGCGCAGAAAGCGACCAGTGTTGCGGCGCTTCATGCGCCGTTGCAGGAGATGCAAGCGTTATCGGCCGATCTGGATCTGCTGTCGGAACTGATGGCTGGCTTGCGCGTAGACGACGCCACGCGCCGCACGCGTATCGTCGAGGCGATCTCCGAAATCTACGCCAAGCTCAATCAGGCCAGGGCGCGCGCCGAGCAACGCCGAAAATCGCTGGGCTCGAACGAGGCGGTGGCTCAGTTCGGGGCTCAGTTCAATCTCTTCGGCCAAAGCGTCGCGAATGCGCTCGCGTCCGCGCGCGACCCGGAGCGCTGCGATCAAGAACTGTCGCGTTTGCTCGTGCAACTGGAGGAGCTGGAGAGCCAGTTCGGCGAGCACGAGCGTTTCCTGGGCGATATTCTCTCCAAACGCGAAGAACTGCTCGATGCGTTCGAAGCGCACAAGCAAAGCTTGCTCGACGAGCGTCAGCGCAAGGCGCAATCGCTGTCCGACGCCGCCGCGCGCATCCTCGAAGGCTTGCCGCGACGCACCGCGCGTTTCGCGAATGCCGATGAACTCAACGCATTCTTCGCCGGCGACCCGCTGATTCTGAAACTGCGCGATCTGTCGTCGCGATTGCGCGAGCTGAAAGATTCGGTGAAAGCCGACGACCTCGACGCGCGGCTCAAAGGCGCGCGCGATCAAGCGGTGCGCGCGTTGCGCGATCGCAGCGATCTGTTCGAGGAGGGCGGCAACGTCATCAAGCTCGGGCCGCGTCATCGTTTCAGCGTCAACACCCAAGAACTGGATCTGACCCTGCTGCCGCGGGGCGAGGGCCTGAGTCTGCATCTGACCGGCACCGATTATTTCGCGCCGGTCGAAGACCCTGCGTTCGAGGCGCTGCGCCCCTACTGGCACAGCGGTTTGGCGTCGGAGTCCGCGCAGTTGTATCGCGCCGAGTATCTGGCGGGCGAAGCGCTCGCCGCCGCCGAAGCGGGGCACGACGGTCTGACTTTGGATCTGCTGCGGCAGCAATCGAAACAGCCGGAATCGTTGATCAAGACCATACGCGATTTCGCGTCCTCGCGATATCGCGACGGCTACGAAAAGGGAATCCACGATCACGACGCCGCTTTGCTGATCGCTGCGTTGCTGCCGCTGCGCGACAGCGCGGGTCTGCTCGCGCATCCACCGGCGGCGCGCGCGCAGGCGATGCTGTTTTGGTCGATGCTGCTCGACACGCCCGCGCTACGCCGCTGGCAGGATCGTGCGCAGAGCGCGCGCGGCATCGAGCGCGTCTTCGCCGACCGATCCGGCATCGAGTCGTTGCGTCGCGAGATCGCAGAGGCGATGGCGAAGGGGTTGCGACACGGTGAAGAGACGAATGCCGCAGATACGATGCCCGATGCTGAGATAGCACTGAGCGCTTCCGACACCGCAGCAGCAGAATGTCTGGTCGATGTGCTGGCATCCGAACGGCCGCAGTTCGTCTGCAGTAAATACGCGAAACAGTTGATCGATGCCTTGCGGCAACGTTTGACCGCGGAGCGGTTATGGGACGGCTTACAGCAAGCGCTCGATGGCTTGCGCGAAACGCCTGTCGCGCGCCTGCGTCTCGCGCGGCAGTGGTTCGATGCGCTCTGCGCCGATCCGACGTATGCGCCGATCGCCGATTATGCGCCTGAGGCCGCGGCGATGCTGCTGCTCGGCGAGCAGGCGGGCCGTGTCGAAGACATCGAATTGCGTGCAGAAATCCAAGGCCTGATCGGCGAACATCCACGCATCGCGAATGGAACGATGCGCATCGGCGTCGATGATTTTTCGGCGCGTCTGCACACGCATCGCGAGCGTTTCTTGCCTGAATTCCAGCGCTATCAAGCCTTGCGGCAAAGTCTCGTGACACGCGAGCGCGAGGCGCTGCGGCTCGGCGAGTTCAAGCCGCGACCGCTCAGCTCGTTCGTGCGTAATCGTCTGATTAACGACATCTACTTGCCGCTGATCGGCGATAACCTCGCTAAACAGATGGGTGCCGCAGGCGAAAACAAACGCAGCGATCTCATGGGCCTGCTGATGTTGATCTCGCCGCCGGGTTACGGCAAGACCACGTTGATGGAATACGTGGCGCATCGACTCGGCTTGATTTTCATGAAAATCAACGGGCCGGCCTTGGGCCACGAGGTGCGCTCGCTCGATCCCGCACAAGCGCCGGACGCGACGTCGAAGCAAGAATTGGAGAAGCTCAATCTCGCGCTCGAGATGGGCAATAACGTGATGCTGTACGTCGACGACATCCAGCATACGCATCCTGAGTTTCTGCAGAAATTCATTTCGTTGTGCGACGCCACGCGACGGATCGAAGGCGTTTGGCGCGGACGCACGCGCACCTACGACCTGCGTGGCAAAAAATTCTGCGTGGCGATGGCCGGCAATCCTTACACCGAGTCCGGCGAAGTGTTCAAAATTCCCGACATGCTGGCCAATCGCGCCGATGTCTACAACCTGGGCGATGTGCTCGGCGGCATGGAGGACGCGTTCAAACTCAGCTACATCGAGAATTGCCTGACCTCCAACACGATTCTCGCGCCGCTGGCGACGCGCGACTTGGCGGATGTCTATCGATTCGTCGATAAAGTGGAAGGCGGCGAGTTCTCTTCGAATGCGTTGAGTCATGGCTATAGCGCCGCCGAAGTGTCCGAGATTACGGCCACGCTCGAGCGCCTGCTGCGCGTGCGCGATGTGGTGTATCGCGTGAATCAGCAGTACATCGCCAGCGCTGCGCAGGCGGACCAGTACCGCACCGAGCCGCCGTTCAAATTGCAGGGCAGCTATCGCAACATGAACAAGTTAGCCGAGAAGATCGCGCCGGTGATGAATGCCGACGAGCTACAACTGTTGATCGCGGATCACTACCTCGGCGAAGCGCAGCTGTTGACGACCGGCGCCGAAGAGAACTTGCTGAAACTCGCCGAACTGCGCGATGCCATGAGCGAGACGCAGTCCGCGCGTTGGGCGCAGATCAAGCGCGACTTCATGCGCAACAAAGCGATGGGCGCGGGCGAGGCGGATGTCGGCCAGCGCGTCGTCGCGCAGCTCAACGAGCTGGTCGAGAGCGTCCGTGCGTTCGATCGCGCGCCGCAGAACAACGTCGAGGTGCCTGCTGCGCCGTGGCAAGAGATTCTGTCGGCGATCGAACGTTTCGGCGAGCGCACATCGCCGACGCAGTCTGCGAGCGAAGCGCCGCACGAGGCGCAGACAGTGCATCCGTCGCATCTCGATGATGCCGCGCAAGCGACTATGCCCGCTTGGTTCGAGGATCACACCCAACAGCAGTCGCGTTTGAATCAAGTGCTGATGTTGTTGATCGAACGCGTGTCTGCGCAAGCCGATTTGTTGCAGGCGGCGCAAGGTGCGAGCGCGGGCAAGCGACGCAAGGGCGCATCCGCAGATGCGGCGGCGCAACTCAGTATCGAGGAACGCGAGGCGCAGTTGCAGAAAGCACTAGAAGAATTCTCCGACCGCTTGCTCGGCAAAACACCGCGATGATAGTTTCCGACGGTTCGATACAAGGCAGGCTCATCGATTTTGCCGAGTTGAATCGTTTGTTGCGCGATAGCGCAGCGGATGCAATGCTCGACGACGACGAGAAATTCGAGCTGCGACAACTCGGCAGCGGGCTCGCGCAAGACCGTATTCGTTACTTGCGTAATCGCGCCTTCGCATTGGTACGCGAACGCTGCAGTACGCCGGATGCCGTGCCGTTGAATTTGTTGCGCTGGCTCGAACAGGTGATCCGCACCTTGGATGCGAGTGCCGACCCGCCGCCGGTCGAAGCGCAAGCGTATTTCGCGCCCGGCGACGACTGCTTGCGTAAATTGCGCGAGCTGTGCCTCGGCGCGAAGCGCAGGATCGACGTCTGCGTCTACACCGTCTCCGACGATCGCTTATGCGACGCGCTGCTCGATGCCGATCGGCGCGGGATCGTGGTGCGCATCCTCAGTGACGACCACAAAGTCCACGACGCCGGCAGCGATGTGCTGCGTCTGCGCGATCGAGGTCTGGATGTGCGTCTGGACGACACCGCCTTCCACATGCACCACAAATTCGCGATCTTCGATGGCGCGCGGCTGGCGACGGGCAGTTTCAACTGGACCCGCAACGCCAGCACCGGCAACGAGGAGAACCTCCTCGTCACCGACGACGCCCGGCTGGTCCGAAGCTTCAGTGCGCAGTTCGAGCGACTGTGGGGGAAATTCGCGGCGGGCTGAGCGCGAAAATGCTCGTACCGTGCGGCTCGGTTCTCGTCTAAACACCGATATCGATGCGAAATTCCGAGGCAAGCCTTATCCTTGGCGGCCGCGTTTCGGCGCGCTCCACCTGGAGCGGCGGTCGGAGTCGCCCATTTGACGATGCTGCCCCTTTCACGATGCTGCCCATGACCGCTGACCGCTACCCCGATTACCCCTTTACTCCGAAGCGCCTGGAAGTACGTCCCGGCATTTCGATGTCGTATCTAGACGAGGGCCCGCGCGACGGCGAAGTGGTGGTGATGATCCACGGCAATCCGTCGTGGAGTTATTACTGGCGGCATTTGGTGTTAGGTCTTCGCGATCGATACCGCTGCATCGTGCCCGATCACATCGGCATGGGCTTGTCGGATAAACCGAGCGATGCCGAGTACGCATACACCTTGCAGTCGCGCGTCGACGATCTGACTCGATTGCTCGACACCTTGGGTATCGATGGACCGATCACGCTCGCGGTACACGATTGGGGCGGCATGATCGGTTTCGGTTGGGCGCTCGCGCATGAGGCGCAGGTACAGCGGTTGCTCATCACCAATACCGCCGCGTTTCCGTTGCCGCCCGCGAAGCCGTTGCCGTGGCAATTGAAGCTCGGTCGCGACTCGAAGCTCGGCGCGTTTCTGATCCGTGGTTTCAATGCATTCGCAGCGGGTGCGGCGCGCGATGGTGTGGTGCGCGCGATGCCGGCCGATGTGCGCCGCGCGTATCTCGCGCCTTACGATTCTTGGAAGAACCGCATCTCCACATTGCGCTTCGTGCAAGATATTCCGCTGGCCGAAGGGGATCCCGCGTGGACTTTGGTCGATGCCGCCGCCAAGCGTCTGCATGCGTATCGCGACCGCCCGGCGTTCATCGCATGGGGTCTGCGCGATTTCGTGTTCGATCATCATTTTCTCGCCGGCTTCACCGCGGCCTTACCGAACGCCGAAGCGCATGCCTTCGAGGACGCGCATCACTACGTGCTCGAAGACAAGTACGAAGTCTTGGTACCGGCGATGCGTAAGTTTCTCGACACGCATCCGATCGCGGGATAGCGCATAGGGTGCGCTTCAGCGCACCGATCGTTCCGAGCCATCGAAAAAAACGGTGCGCGCGGCGCACCTTATGGCTATTCGTCAAGCCATAGAATCTCGACGTTTTCGCCGACGAACGAGATACCGGAATAGGGTGCGCTTCAGCGCACCGATCGTTCCAAGCCATCGAAAAAGCGGTGCGCGCGGCGCACCCTGTGGCGCTTTACTCCGACCGCACCGTTTCGATATCTTCGCGCGTCAACGGCGCGAGCCCGTACAGCGCACGTGCGCGATCGCACTGCGGATTAGGGCTGCCGTCTTCCCACGACATCTTCAAATCGCGGCAGGCGCTGGGGCGAGCGTCGTAGATCGAGCAGCTCACCGATTCGCCGACCGTGCCGCGTAAGGCGATGCAGTGCGGTTGCTTCGCCCACGTGCCGCGCATGCTGCGCTGGTGCGTGCCGAGCGTTTCGGTGAGTTCGATCGGCACGTGTCCGCCCAGCGCAGGATCGGCCTCGGACCAATGCAGGCTGACGCGGTACGCGGCGCAGCACGCGCCGCAGGAGAGGCAGGGATGTCGCATACGCGATTTTACGCAACAACGGACGCGAAATTGTCCGAAGCGGCCAGCGCGCCGTCAAAGCGCCGTACGGGAGGGCCTTTAGGCCCGACCATCTTGCGAATGCCATGAGTTCCGACACGCGCCCAATGTGCTCTATCTCTGTGGAGCGATGCGAATCGGGGCAAAAGGCCCGCCTGCATGCAGAGGCCGCTACAATTTCACCATGACCACGCCCTGCAATATCGCCGCACGTCTGCCCGAACTGGCCCGCGAGCGTCCCGACCAGATCGCGATGCGATGCCCCGGCCGCGACGGCGGTTATGCGATCGCGCTGACGTACGCGCAACTCGATGCGCGCAGCGACGCGATCGCCGCCGGTCTCGCCACGCGCGGCATCGTTCGCGGCACGCACACGGTGCTGATGGTGCGGCCCACGCCGGAATTTTTCCTGCTGATGTTCGCGCTGTTTAAGGCCGGCGCGGTACCGGTGTTGGTCGATCCCGGCATCGATAAGCGCGCATTGAAACAATGCTTGGACGAAGCGCGTCCCGAAGCGTTCATCGGCATTCCGCTGGCGCACTTCGCGCGCGTCCTGCTCGGTTGGGCGCGCGGCGCGCGGTTGCGCATCACGACCGGCTCACGCGCGATCCTCGCCGACGCTACGCTGGCGCAGATCGAACAGGCCGGCGCGGGTGTCCTTGCTCAGTCCCCGGGCCCGCAGCTCGCCGATACGCAGCCCGATGATGTCGCTGCGATTCTCTTCACCAGCGGCTCCACCGGCATTCCCAAAGGTGTGGTCTATCGCCATCGCCATTTCGTCGCGCAGATCGCGATGATGCGCGAGGCGTTCGGGATCGCGCCGGGCGGTATAGATCTACCGACATTTCCGCCGTTCGCGTTGTTCGACCCAGCGCTCGGGTTGACCTCGATCATTCCCGACATGGACCCGACGCGTCCAGCGAACGCCGACCCACGCAAACTGCATGCGGCGATCGCGCGCTTCGGTGTCGATCAATTGTTCGGCTCGCCCGCGTTGATGCGCGTGCTGACCGACTACGGCCAGCCGCTGCCGACGCTCAAACGCGTCACGTCGGCAGGCGCGCCGGTGCCGGCCGATGTGGTCGCGAAACTCCACACGCTGTTACCGCCCGATGCGCAGTTCTGGACGCCTTACGGCGCCACCGAATGCTTGCCGGTGGCGGTGATCGAAGGCCGCGAACTCATCACCTTGCGCGAACGCACCGAACACGGCGCCGGCACCTGTGTCGGACGGCCGGTGCCGCCGAACGACGTGCGCATCATCGCGATCGACGATGAACCGATCGAAGCATGGTCGGGCACACTCGTCGTGCAAAACGGCATCGTCGGCGAAATCACGGTCGCCGGCCCCAGCGCCACCGACACATATTTCAATCGCGAAGCGCAAACCCGCGCCGCGAAGATTCGCGAAACACTGGCCGATGGCACGACGCGTATCGTCCATCGCATGGGCGACCTCGGTTATTTCGATCGCGAAGGCCGGCTGTGGTTCTGCGGCCGCAAAACGCAACGCGTCGTCACTGCGACCGACACGCTATGCACCGAACAAATCGAACCGGTGTTCAATACCCATCCCGATGTACGTCGCACCGCATTGGTCGGCCTTGGCACGTTCGGCGCGCAAACGCCGGTGTTATGCGTCGAATTGCGCGAGGGCGTGAACGCGAACGAATGGCCGCGCATCGAACAAGCACTGCGTCATCTCGGTGAAGGCTTCGTGCATACGGCGAAGATCGCCATCTTCTTTCACTACCCAAAACCGTTTCCGGTCGATATTCGACACAACGCGAAGATCGGGCGGGAGAAACTCGCGATATGGGCCGCCCGTAAGCGCTAGGCGATTGAAGCAAGTGCCCAGGCGAATTCGCGACCGCGCACGTGGAACGCGGTCGCAGCGGCGCTGTTCAGTTACGGCCGAACACGCGACGTAGCAAATCCGTCGTGCGCGATGCCGGGTTCCGCCGAATCTGCTTCTCCTGCTCCGCGATCACATGGAACAAGCCGTCGATGGCTTCGCGGGTGACGTAGTCGTCGAGGTCGAGATTCGTGTTGCCGCCGCTGCCGCCGAGCAGGGCACCGGCGAGGGCGTTGCCGCCGGCTTTCTTGCTGAAGTCTTTATATTTTTTGGTGACGCCGACTTCGGCGGTTTGCTTTTCGACCAGGGGGCGGAACGCGGTATAGAGTTTCTCTTCGCTGGTGCGACGGAAGAAATCGGTGGCTGAGGTCTCGCCTCCGCGCACCAAGCCGATGGCGTCTTGCAAGGTCATTTGCCGCACCGCGTCGGACATGATGCCGGCCGCAGCGGGCACGGCTTTTTCGGCGGCGCGATTCATCGATAGCTCGAAGGCATCGACTTTCTTGCCGGCACCGAGTTGACGCGCGAGATCGGCGGCGCGACGTAATTTTTCCGGCACCAAAATCTTCACCGCTTGATCGCGGAAGAAACCGTCGGGCTTGCCGAGTTGGCGGATCGAACGATCCACGCCCTGCGCGAGCGCTTCTTTGATGCCGCTCGCGGCGTCGCCTTCGTTCAGGCTGCCGTTGCTGGTGCGCGGGCCGAGGAGTTGATCGCGGAGGCTGTCTTTGAGCGACTGGCTGCCGGCATCACCGATGGCCAGTAACGGCAAGGCGGCGACGAGGGCGAGAACGAGGTGGCGTTGACGCATGGCACGACTCCCGGATGAATTTGCCGGTAGCTTACGCCTGCCTGTGCCTCTGTGGTGGCCCCGCACGGCCGATACGACTTTTGAATCTCGCTTCGGCTGATTGCTTCGGCTCCTTGCTTCGGATTCGTTTCATGAGCGGCGCGCGTTCGGCGTGGCGATTACCAGGCGTAGCGCACGCCGAGAATGATCTGCCGCGGATTGCTCAGCACGATGCCGCGAGTGCGATCGACGATGTTTTCGCGGTTGCTGAGATTCTTCACCGTGAGATAGCCGCTCCAACCGGCGAGCTCGGGCTCGTAGTTCAAGGTCGCGCTCCATACCGCGTAGCCGTCGAGTTCGCCGAATTGCCCGCTGCCGTCGACCGGATAGCGATGATTGGCGAAGTCGGCGAATTGGCGGCCGACGTGCTGCACTTCGAACGAACCGTCCCAAGCGCCTCGGACGTAACCGACGCGGACGGTGCTGGTGAGTTCGGGCGCGTAAGGCAAGCGATTGCCGGCGATGCTGCCGTTCGCCGCGGCGCCGGTATCGACGCGACGCAGCACGGTGGTTTGATCGGCGGTCGGCATCCACGTCAGCGCGAGATTCGCATAGACCTCGCCTTCGCGACGCTGCAGCGCATTGCGGTTGTAGCCGAGCGCGAATTCGAAGCCGGTGTACTCGGTTTCGCCCTGCGCCAGCGGCGTGCTGCCGCCGGCGATCGAACCGACGACGATTTGATTGTCGAAATCGGTGCGGAAGATCGCGGTCTGCAGATCGATCTCGTTCCAATGCGTGCGGAAACCGATTTCGAGATTGAGACTGTGTTCGGCATCCACGGCGGTGCTGGTGCCGTTGCCGGCGATCAGGTCTTCCACCCGAGGCGGCGCGAAGCCTTCGTGCGCGGATGCGTACAGCGCGGTGTCGTCGCCGAGCCGCCAATTCGCGGCGAGGCCCCAAGCGATTTCGCGTACGCCGTCGCTGCCGGCGATGCCGCCGTTGAGGCGATTTACACGGCCGAAATCCACATCTTCGTAGCGCACGCTCGGCGTGAGTTGCACGCGCCCGAAATCGAAAGTGGTGGTGGCGAACGCCGACAGCGCTTCGGCGGTGCGCAGATTGTTCTCGACCAACGTGCCGGTGCGCGCGGTGGCGGAGGTGCCGTTGCGCTGATAGCGGATTTGTTTCTCTTCATGCCAGCGCACGCCGACTTCGCTGCTGCCCTCGGTGCCGAAGGCGCTGCGAGCGATACGCAGACGCGAATCGACGCCCCAGGTGTAGTAATTGCGCAAGCGGCCTTGGGTCGAGGCGCAGGCGTTCGGGTCCACGCGTAGACCGGCGAAACGCGCGTTGCGGAACGCGGTGCCGCATTGGGTGTCGGTGGTGGTACTGGCTTGCCGCCACCAATCGCGCTCGAAGCTGCTGTAGTACGCCGATGTATGCAGAGTCAAACGCTCGCCCGGCGTCCAGTCGTGACTGGCGGAGAAGGCGCTGTGTTCGATCTCGAAGGTGTCGTGCTCGAACGGGTTGTAGTCGGCGCCGAAATTCGCGTACTCGGCGTCGGTGATGCCGGTATAGCCCACGTTCGAGTCTTCGCGCAACACGTTCGCGCGCAGTGCGATGGCATGCTGATCGTTGAGTTGGCGTTGGTATTTCGCGAACAGATCGCCTTGCATCAACTTGGTGTTATCGCGTGCGCCTTCGCCGCGTTTGTAGCCCAGATCCACCAACAAACCGTTGGTGCCGACGCTGGCGTGTACGGCGCCGAAATCGCGGCTGCCGGCGGAGACTTCGACATGGCCGGCGAACTCCTCCGGCGGTGGCGGCGTGATGTAGTTGACCGCGCCGTGGATCGTCTGCGGGCCGAAGCGCAGCAGACCTGCGCCTTTGAGCACTTCAACGCGGTCGTAGCGTTGGATCGGCGCGTGGTAATAGCTGGCGTTGTCGCCGTAGGGCGCGTACATCGCCGGCAAGCCGTCTTCGAGCAGCAGCACTTTCATCGAGCGCGTCGGGTTGCTGCCGCGAATGCCGATATTCGGACGCAGGCCGAAGCCTTCTTCGTCGCGGACGGTGACGCCGGGCACTTTGCGCAGTGCTTCGTTCACGGTGAGCGCACGGCCCGACACCAAAACGCTTTGGTCGAGCACCTCGGCGGTGCCTTCGGCCTCGATCTTCTTGCCCAGCCGGCCGACCACTTCGATGGTCGCCAAGCTGCGGTCGCCGGTGTCTTCCGCGCCGTTGTCGTCGCTCGTCGCGTCGGCGTGCGCCGGCAGTATCGAGGCGCCGAAAAGGCAAAGGGCGAGAGCTGAACAGAGCGGGCGTGGGGTCGGCATAAGAGTTAATTGATGCAAATGAGAATTGTTCTTGATAATAAAGAACGGACGTCCTTGTTGCAAGCCATTCTCATTTAGGCGGGCCGTGGTCGTGCCGCTGGCCCGTATGGGCGACTTTCGCGGATCATGTCGGCCTGCTGCCCGTCGGTGGCTCCGGACCCGATGTCCGGCTCGAACCCACGCCGAACCGGCCGGAGACCGATCGATGAACATCTTGGTGACAGGCGGCGGTGGTTTTCTCGGCCATGCGCTATGCAAAGGTCTGGTCGAGCGCGGCCACCGAGTGACCAGTTACAACCGCGGGCATTACCCGTCCCTGGAGCCTTTAGGCGTCCGCCAGATCCAGGGCGACTTGGCGCATCGCGAGGCGATGGTCGCCGCGTGCGAGGGCATGGAGGCGGTGTTCCACAATGCGGCGAAGGCCGGCGCATGGGGCAGTTACGAGAGCTACCATCTCGCGAACGTCGTCGGTACCGAGAACGTGATCGCGGCCTGTCGCGCGCACGGCATCGGCCGCTTGATCTACACCTCCACGCCTAGCGTGACCCATCGCGCGACCCATCCGGTCGAAGGCGGCACCGCGGAGACCGTGCCTTATGGCGAGGGCTTCAAAGCGCCGTACGCCACGACCAAAACCATCGCCGAAAAAGCGGTACTCGCGGCCAACGACGCGAATCTCGTCACTGTCGCGCTACGGCCGCGACTGATTTGGGGGCCGGGCGATCAACAATTGCTGCCGCGACTGGTCTCGCGCGCGAAGGCTGGGCGTTTGCGCTTCGTCGGCGGCGGCCACAATAAAATCGACACCACGTATATCGATAACGCAGCGCAGGCGCATTTCGATGCCTTCGCCGCGCTGGCGCCGAACGCCGCTTGTGCCGGCAACGCCTATTTCATCAGCAACGGCGAGCCGAAACCTGCGCGCGAGATCGTCAATGCGCTGCTGCGCGCGGCCGGCGCCCCGGAAGTGGATAAGAACCTACCGTTCTGGGCCGCTTACGCCATCGGCGCGACCTGCGAAATGCTGTGGCCGCTGTTGCGTCTGAAGGATGAGCCGCCGTTGACGCGTTTTCTAGCGGAGCAACTGGCGACGACTCATTGGTATTCGATGGCGCCCGCAACGCGCGATTTCGGGTACGTGCCGAAGGTGACGGTCGCGGAAGGGCTTGAGCGGTTGTCGGCCTCGTATGCACAGGTTTGAAAAGCGCGATGGCGGAATATCGCTGGACGATGCCGCGGCGCAGAGATTGTCGTACCTCGTTTTTCGCGTGCGCCTTACGCCGATGCCTGCGCGTAGAATCGACGTATGAGCACGTCCCCCTTCGATTGGAAACCCATGGCCGGCCGCGCGCTGGAAGCCGCACTCAATCGCGCGCTCGCGCTCGACCCCGATACCCGCGACGGCTTGCGTCCGCTGGATGGGCGCAGCGTCGTGCTGTCGCTCGATCCGCCCACGGGCGAGGGTGCGCCCCTCGCGCTGAAACTCACCGTCGCGGGCGATCGCATGAGCGTCGGCCCCGTCGATGCCGAAGAAGCACCCGATCTTGCGGTGCGCAGCAGTTTCGCGGGGATGTTGTCGTTCGGAATGCAAACCTTACTGCCGCGTTTGCTCGGCGGGCGCGACAACGATGCTGCCGATGAAGGCGTACCCGTAGGCCGCATGCGGATCGAAGGCGACGCCGATCTCGCGCGGCGTCTGCAACGTTTGGCCGAACGCTTCGACCCCGATTGGCGCCAACCGTTCAGCGCCGTGTTCGGCGATGTGCTCGGCGTGCAGATCGCGAATGCCGCCGCCGCCGCTTTGAAACAGGCGCGTGTCGGTGGGCAGAAGCTGGCCGAGAGCGCCGCGGAATATCTCACCGAAGAATCGCGCGATGTCGTGCCGCGCGCTGAGTTGGATGCGTTCTACGACGATGTCGATACCTTGCGCGACGACGCCGCGCGTCTCGCCGCGCGGGTCGCGCGCTTGAAGACGAGGATCGCCGCATGATTTGCGGTGCGTTGTGCCGCATGAGGCGTCGGGCATGAGCGCGGTCCTACGTGCGGTGCGCATCGGCCGCGTGCTATTGCGCTATCGGCTCGACGACTTGCTCGACGGCACGCCGGCCGAGCGTTGGCTGAAATTAGGGCGGCCGTTCGTGCCGCGCGCGTCCGCCGAAGTCGCGGCGCAGTCGCGCGGCGCGCGTTTGCGGTTGGCCTTGCAGGAACTCGGCCCGATCTTCGTGAAATTCGGTCAGATCCTGTCCACGCGCCGCGATCTGATGCCGATGGATATCGCGATCGAATTGGCGTTACTGCAGGACCGAGTCAAGCCCTTCGACGGCGAAACCGCGCGCAAGATCGTCGAACAGGCGCTCGGTCAGGACATCCACGAGGCATTCGAGCATTTCGACACCGAACCGTTGGCCTCCGCGTCGATCGCCCAAGTGCATGCGGCGCGTCTGCACGACGGTCGCGAAGTCGTGGTCAAAGTGCTGCGGCCCGATATCGAAAAACAAATCGACGGCGATATCGCGTTGCTCAACAGCGTGGCGACCCTGGTCGATCGTACGCACCCGAACGCCGATAAAATCCGTCCGCGCGAAATCGTGCGCGAAGTGCAGACCACGTTGGCCGCCGAACTCGATCTGCAGCGCGAAGGCGCGAACGCCTCGGTGATTCGCCGGTTCTGGAAGGATTCGCCGGATCTATACGTGCCGGAAGTGATTTGGAGCCACACCGCCGAGCGCGCGCTCACGCTCGAACGCGTCTACGGCATTCCCAGCGACGATGTCGCTGCGTTGGACGCGGCGGGCATCGATCGCAGCGCGCTCGCGGCCAAGGGCGTGCGCGTGTTCTACACCCAAGTGTTCCGCGATAATTTTTTCCACGCCGATGCGCACGCCGGCAATATCTGGGTCGATGCCGACCCCGCGCGCAAGCACGACCCGCGTTTCATCGCGATCGATTTCGGCATCGTCGGCCAATTGTCGACCGAAGATCAGTATTACCTCGCCGAAAATTTCATGGCGATCTTCAATCGCGACTATCGACGCATCGCCGAACTGCACGTGCAGTCCGGGTGGATGCCGGCGCATACCCGCATCGACGAACTGGAAGCCGCCGCGCGCGCGGTGTGCGAACCGTATTTCACGCGGCCGCTGTCTGAAATTTCGCTGGCGGAGGTGTTGATCAAACTCTTCCGCACCGCGCAGAAATACGAATTGACGCTGCAGCCGCAGTTGATCTTGCTGCAGAAGACGCTATTGAACATCGAAGGCGTGGGTCGCTTGCTCGATCCGAAACTCGATATTTGGGCGGTCGCTAAGCCGGTGTTGGAGAAAATTCTGTTGGAGCGCTACAGCCCGCAGCGCTTGGCCGGCGAATTCCGCAAACGCTTGCCCGAATTGGTGACGCGTGCGCCCGATATGCCGCAATTGCTGCACGCTTGGCTGAAGCAGCAAGTGCACGGCAAGCATGAATTGTCGATGCGCTCGAACGATCTGGCCGAACTCTCGCGCACTTTGCATGCGATGCAGCGTCGTATCGTGTCGGCGATTCTCGGCACCGGCTTGTTGATCGTCGCAGGCGTGCTGTTCGCCTTGGAAGCCGGCGGCCCGCCGATTCTCAATGTGCCGGCTGCCGCATGGATCGCCGGTCTCGGCGGCCTGTGGGCTTTAGTCGCGGCGTGGCCGAGGCGGTAAGGCGAACCTCGCTCGCCGTTACCGCGTCGATGTCGATGATCGACGCACGCGATGTCGAGATCGCTTCGATCATCGCCATCTCGAATGGAGCGATGGCGGGCCTGGGCTCGCCCTGCGCTCGCTTCTTTACTTGCCCGCGGCGCTCGGTTTCGCCGCGGCTTTGGCGAAATCGCCCGCCTTGAACACGCTCAACCCATCGGGCTTGAAATGTTTGCGGATCGCAGCGTTCACCTGCGCGGCGGTTAAGGCTTTCGCTTTGGCGTCCGCTTTGATCCACCAGGCCATATCGCGCCCACTGCGCAGCCCATTGGCGAGGTAGCCCAACAGGCGCGGGTCTTCCGCACGGGCTTGCTCGCGTTCGGTCAACAGCGAACTCACCGCATCGCGCACTTCGGCTTCGGTCACGCCGTCTTTGATGAATCGCGCGTACTCTTCGCGTACGGCGGCTTCGAGTTTCGGCATGTTTTCCGGCGCGACGATCGCTTGGATCGCGAACTGGCCGGCGTCGTTGCGGCCGCCGACGCTGTCGTCGAAATCGATATTGCTGGTCGCGCCGTAGGTCAGGCCGTCCTTTTGCCGCAAACGATCGCCTAGACGCGCTTTCAGCGGGTCGCCGCCGAAGATCTTGTTGGCGATGATCAGCGCCGCGTAATCCTCGTCGTCCTGGTTGAACGACAGATTCGTGCGCGCCATCAACACCGCGTTCGCCTTGTCCGGCGTTTCGCCGCTCTCGGTTTTCGCCGGCGACAGCGGTGTAACGCGTTGGCTCGCGCTTGTAGGGCTGTTTGCTGCGCCAGTCGGCGAACAGGTCTGCAATTGCGACTTCACCGCCGCCGCGTCGAAATCGCCGACGATCGCGATTTCGCCCTCGGCCGTGCCGTAGAAGTCGCGATGGAACGCGACCAGATCGTCGCGCTTGAGCGCGCGGATCCGCTGCCAGCCATTCGTCGAGCGAAGCTGAAGGCGAACGGATGATCCGCCGGCCACGGGTCGAAGTGTTTGCTCATCGCCATACTGGCGACGGTGCCGGGCTCTTTGCGCGCGGCTTCGATGCCGTGACTATCTGCAGCTTGTATTGGTCGAATTCGTTCTGCGGGAAATTCGCGTTGCGCAGAATGTGGGCGGACAAGCGCGAGTACTCGGCCAGTGTCTCGCGTTTGGTTTGCAGGCCGATGGTCGCCGACTGCGATCGCCGCCGACGCCGCCGACGGCCTTGAGCGCTTCCATCTTCTTGCGCGATCTGATCACGGCTCATCTCGCCGGTGCCGGTCATCAACAGCGTCCCGACTGCGTTAGCCGCGCTCTTCGGGCACACGCTTGAGCGCCTCGATATCGCCGAACCGGAATGTCGCGTTGACCATCACCGCGTCGCCGCGGGTGTCCTTCGGCAGCAGCGAGACTTTCAATGTCTCGCCGATGACGAAACGTCTGCGGTGCGCGCAGCGATATTGGCGTGGCTCGGCGTCGAAGGTTTCGCCTGCGGCGACGGCGGCTTTGCCGACGTAACCCTTCGAGTGCGTCGGCAGCGGGCGGTGCGGCGGCGATCTGCGCGCGATCGGCGTTGTCGGTCGGAATGAAGCGGCCGATCGTGCGATTGCTCGGCTTCAAATAAGTTTTCGCGACGCGATTGACATCGTCGACGGTGACCGCGGCGACGCGATCGCGCTGCAGGAAATACAAACGCCAGTCGCCGCCGGCGACCGCTTCGGTGAGGCTCATCGCGACGCCGTTGACGTCGCTGAAACCGCGCTCGTAAGTTGTTCGCGATGCGTTGCTTGGCGTCCTGTCCACTTCCGTCGGCGTGATCGGCGTCGTGGCGACGCCTTCGGCGATACGCAGCAGTTCGGCTTCGGCCTTGGCGATGTCGGCGTCTTTCGGCGCGATCAGCAGCAGAGAAGGCCAGTGCCGCTGTCGCGAAACTCGTCGTTGCCGGCGCCGGTGCCTGCCGCGATCTTGGTTTCGACCAGCGCTTTGTGCAGGCGACCGCTCGGCGTATCGCCGAGTGCGTTCATCAGCACGCTGCAGCGCGGCGGTGTCCGGATGGGTCGCGCCCGGGATGTGATAACTCAGGTTGACGATGCGCATATCGCCGCTGCGGCGCACGTTGACCTCGCGCTCGCCGTCTTGCATCGGGATCTTGACGGTGTAGAACTTCGGTAGCGCGGTTTTCGGTCGTGTGATCGCGCCGAAGTGGCGTTTGGATCTTGCCCAATGTCGTTTTCTGCGATCGATCTTGCCGGCGACGATCAGGGTGGCGTTGTCCGGGCGGTACCAGGTCTTGTAGAACGCCTGCAGCCGTTCGATCGGCACGTTCTCCACGTCCGAGCGCGCGCCGATCGTGCTGTTGCCGTAGTTGTGCCACAGATAGGCGCGTGGAATGCACGCGCTGATACAGCACGCTGAAGGGGTTGTTCTCGCCCGCTTCCATTTCGTTGCGGACCACGGTCATTTCGCTGTCGAGGTCTTTCTTCGCGACGAAGGAATTGACCATGCGATCGGCTTCCATACCGAGTAGCCAGTCGAGCGTCTGCTCGTTGGCGGGGAAGGAGCCGAAATAGTTGGTGCGATCCAACCATGTGGTCGCATTCTTCTCGATGCCGCGCTTTTTCAGCTCGGCCGGAATGTCGCGGATGCTTGGGCGTGCCCTTGAACAACAAGTGCTCCAGCAAATGCGCCATGCCGGTTTCGCCGTAGTTCTCGTGCACCGAGCCGACGTTGTAGGCGATGTTGACGGTGACTGTCGGTTTGCTGTTGTCGGGAAACAGCAGCACGCGTAAACCGTTCTCGAGCGTGTATTCGCAAATGCCTTCGACGCAGGGGCCGGCGGCCATGCCTTTGGGTAAGGCCACTGGATCGGCGGCGAAAGCGACGGGCGCCAGTGCGAGGTGCGCGGACAACGCGAGCGCGCAGGCCAGCGCCAGAGGGCGAGGAGAGACAGTGCGAAACAGGCGCATCGGACGTTCCTTGAAGGGCGTATCGGAGATAATGACGGCCGATTTTCGCAGACGGCGCATGCAACACGATGTCCCAAAAGTCCTGTTCGGAGTCGCCCGATGCGCGTTCTGCGCCGATAGAGATACCGGTGTTGTACCGCGACGCGTCGTTGGCCGTCGTCGACAAACCGGCTGGGTTGATGGTTCACGACAGTGCGCTCGCCCGCGGCGAGACCGATTTCATGGCCGATCGGCTCCGCGAGCAATTCGACCGACCGATTTTTCTGGTGCATCGTCTCGACCGCGCGACCAGCGGCTGTCTGCTGTTGGCGTTCGACCGCGAGAGCGCATCGATCCTGGGCAAGACGCTGATGTCGGGCGATGTCGAGAAAGACTATCTCGCGGTGTGTCGTGGTTGGCCGGAGGATGCGTTCGTCGTCGATCATCCGCTCGATGGCGGCCCGGGCAAGCCGCTGAAGAAATCGGCGATCACGCGTTTCGAGCGACTGGCGACCTGCGAGTTGGCGCTGCCTTCCGCCGGTTTCGATACCTCGCGCTACGCCTTGCTGCGCGCGCAACCGCAGACCGGGCGCTTCCGACAGATCAGGCGGCATCTGAAGCATCTGTCGCACCATCTGATCGGCGACACCAGTCATGGCGATGGCCGCCACAATCGTGCGTTTCGGATGATGGGCATCCATCGCATGCTGTTGCACGCGGAGCGTCTGCGTTTCGAACATCCGCACAGCGGCGTGCGGATCGAGGCGGTGGCGCCGCTGGATACGGAGTTCGCGAAAGCGTTAGCGCTGTTCGGGCAAGATTCGATCCGCTAGAGAGGCTTCGATAGCGCTCGCGACATAACAACGAAACATCGATAACAACGTCAGGGCGCGCGATCGCCTTTGCGCGCGCTTTCGTCGGCATTTTGCAGCTCGGTTTCCAGCGCCTTCTGCAAATCGACGATCATGCTCCGGAGTATCGGCTGCATCTCTTCCATCGACGACTGCATCACTTGCGGCAATTTGCGCATAATGCCGCGGCCGGTGTCGCTGCCGTAAAACGCGAGCATCGCGTCGACTTCTTCGGAGGTGAACACCCGCCCATAAATACGACGATAGATCGGCGCCATTTTGTCCCACGACATGGCATCGCGCATCGCACGCTGTTGTTGTTCGGCGATTCGGCGGATCGATTCGCGCTGCTCCGGCGTCGCGTCCTCGCCCAGCATTTCCGCTTCCATCGATTTGCTCATGGCATCGATCTGCGTGTACATCTCATCGAGTGTCCGCTGCATGTCCATGGTGCGCAGCAGCGTATCGATCTGCGCGTCGGTCGGCGGAGCCGCGTGCGCCCAGGCGGGCGCGAAAGCGGAACACACGAGCACCGCAAGCAATAGGATCGGTTTCATCCGGATCGCTCTCAGCGCCGGGTCGCCGCGTTACGCAATTCGATATCCATCGCGCGCTTCATGTCTTGCAGTACCGGCATCAAGGCATCGCCCAAGCGACGCATCCCCTCTTCGGCTTGGCGCTTGCCCTCGTCGAAGGCGAGATCGGGATTGTCGTACAGACGATCGCCCTGCGCTTCTCGCGACCGCTGTTGTTCGGCGTCGAGCGCTTGCAATTGGCGATACAACTGCTGCGATGAAGGCGACAATTGGTTCCAGTTGCTGCCGACGACCGCGTCGGCCTTCTTCATCATTTGTTCGTAACGCGCTTGCGTATTGTGGTCGGAGGCATAGCGCGACGAGCCGCTGGTTTCCTGATACAGCGACTCCACCATTTGCTCCAGCTGCGAGACGCTCTCGCGTGTGCTCGGGCCGCTCTGCATGCCCGCGCCAGGGGGCGGCGGCATGCGCGGATCGGCGTACAACTCCGCTGCGGTGCGCGGCAGCGCATAAGGCGAAGCGGCGCGCGGGCGCTCGCGCGACTGCAGATTGGCCGGATCCTGGTTGGTCGTTCCGCCGATGAAAGCGGGATCCCGAGCGGATGCCGTGCCGGCGAGCAGACCGCAGGCCAGGGTCAGTGCGGTGAAGGGGACGAACGAGAGGCGACGGGAACCGATCATGGGTGGATCTCCTGGGCGTCTGGCGTCTAACGAAGCGATGCGTCGGTGAGGCGGTGCCGGTGCGGCCGGCGGGATCGTCTGAGGGCGATCGTCGAAGGACGATCATCCAGCGATGCCTCGGGACGGTCAATCCTACCCGTTACAATCGCTTGTGGAACCTCCGATCCATTCAGAGGCTTCGCGTGCCGCGGAGGGTGCGCTCGCGGGTGTCGCGAGTAAGCGCCTGACCTGGCGGAGGCGAACATAGGCTTTGCCTGAGTTCGCGACGTTGAATCACGCCAGAGCCCGTCCGGACTTGATCCGGGGATGGCGTTATTGAGATCTTCCTTATCAAGCCCCCGGTGAGCGGACAGTGAGCGCAGAGATCGAGATTCCCGAGTCTGAATTAGAGGAGCGCTTCGTGCGCGCCTCGGGTCCGGGCGGGCAAAACGTCAATAAGGTCTCCACTGCGGTCGAATTGCGGTTCGATGTCGCGCGCTCGGAAGTATTGCCCGAGCCGGTGCGCGAGCGCCTGCTGGCCCGGCGCGACCGTCGGCTGACCACCGAAGGGGTGCTGGTCATCAACGCACAGCGCTTCCGCACCCAGGAGCGCAATCGCGAAGATGCGCGCGCCCGCCTCGCGGCTTTCGTCGCCGCCGGCCTGGAAGCGCCGAAGCCTCGGGTCGCCACCAAGCCCAGCCGCGCGGCGAAGAAACGCCGGCTCGACGACAAGCAGCGTCGCGCTACGGTCAAGCGGCAGCGTTCGACCAAACAATGGGACTGATCCGCGCATGAGCACCGAGGACCGTACCGACGACATCGTCCTCGCGTTGCCGCCGCAAGTACCGCGGGCGACGCCCCATCCGCTGTCGCGATGGATCGCGCGCGGCATCTTGCGCGTCGGCGGTTGGCGCATGGTCGGCGCATTTCCCGATCTGCCGAAGGCGATCCTGATCGGTGCGCCGCATTCCTCGAACTGGGATGGCATATGGGGCTTCGCCGCCAAAGTGGCGTTGGGTCTGGATGTGCGCATCTTCGGCAAACAAGAGTTGTTCTGGTGGCCGTTGGGGCCGATTCTCCATCGCCTCGGGGTCATCAAGGTCAATCGCGATGCCGCCCACGGCTTGGTCGCGCAAATCAGCCGGCGTTTCGATGAGCACACCCAGTTGTGGATCGGAATCGCGCCCGAGGGCACCCGCAGCAAGGTCGAGCGCTGGAAGCCCGGGTTCTGGAAAATCGCCAAAGCCGCGAACGTTCCGGTGGTTCCGGCGTATTTCCATTACCCCGAAAAGATCATCGGGATCGGCGAGCCGTTCTATCTCAGCGACGATATGGAGGCCGATATCGCGCGCATCCGTGCCTGGTACGCGCCATGGCGCGGCAAGAATCGCGGCGTGTGAAATAACGGTAACGGGGCTATGCCTGGTGCCGAACGGCGTTGCCCTCCCTCTATTGCCACTGGATTTGTCGCCCCCATTCCGTATTCTTGAGCGCTGCAAAGCGTTGGGGGCCCCATGGCGACATTGAAGAAGATTCTCGAAGCGGCCCGGCTGATTGAGCGGACCGGTGCCGAGCCCGAGGCGGCCGCGAGCGCCGATGGTGCCGGCAACAGCCGCGAGGACGATCTCGATGCGCTGATTCGCCGCGCAGCCGCGGCTGAGGCGACGCCCAGGGCCGCGGCCTCCGAGAAGTCGGCGGGTGCCGTCGCCGAGCCGCCATCGCCGACAGTCTCGATCGACGAAGGTTTGGATTTCGCGGAGATCTACAGCCGTCAGGGCGTGGCGGTCGCGCCGTTTCCGGTGGAGCGCCTGCTCAAGTTGATCGAAGGCCTGCGCGCCTTGGACCCGACCACCCGCCGTGCCGCGATCACCGCGATGGATGTGGCCGACGAAACCTGGTCGATGGATCAGGTGCTCGCCGATGCCGACGCCAAAGTGCCTCGCCTTGCGTGGCCATCAGCAAGCGCTGAAGGCGATCGCCGAAAACACAGCGAACGCCAACCGCGAACGCATCGCGACGCTCGAAAGCAGCCGCGATGGCGCGGTCGCCGCGTTGCGCGAGCAGATCGCGATGTTGGAAGCGCAGATTCAGGAGGCCGTGGGCAGTACTGCGGCGGAAGTCGCGAAGCTCCAATCGCAGTCGGAATCGGCCAAGGCGGCTTTGCAGCGCGAAACCCTGCGTATCGATGCGCAGATTCTCAATATCGAGGAGCTCGTCGCGCAGTTCCGTCCGGGTGCGAAGGCATGATCCGTTCTAAGAGGTTTCGCCGATGTCGTTTCGATCCGAAAAGCCAGCCGCGAAACTTCGATAGATCGGTCGGTTGTTCGTACCTCGTTTCGAAGCGCCAAAACATATAGATAGAGTGTCCACCTCGATCTGGATCGCAAGCGTCGCCGCCGTTTCCCCCTTCATTCGTTCTTTACCTCCAGGAGTGCTTCATGGCCGTCAAACTCACCCCGTTCGCCAAGTTATTGATCGGCGCGATCGTGCTGGCGGGCGCTGGCTCCGTACTGTGGAATCTGTACAAGAACCGTAAGCCCGATAGCGGCGAGGACGTCGCAGCCGTCGCGACCAAAGACGGCGGTAGCAGTGCCGCAACGACCGGTGCCGCGCTCGGCAAAGGCGATGGCCCGCTGGGCTCGGCCGACAATCCGCTGAAAGTCAGCATCGTCAGCTTCCATGGCTATGCGCCGGCGCTCGTCGCCAACGGCCAGAGCTTGAAGACCCAGCCCAATTCCCTCTTCGATAAAGAGGGCTTGAACGTCGAATTCGTCATCCAAGACGATCTCCCGACCATTTCCACCGTGTTCGAAGCGGGCACCGCGCAGTGCATCTGGCGCACCTCCGATTATTGGGCGCAAGAGCAACCCAATCTGCGCAACAGCGGCCACGACGGTAAAGCGGTGATGATCGTCGACAACACCCGCGGCGCCGACGCGATCATTTCCAACAATCCGGCGATCCGCACGGTCGAGGATTTGGCCGGTCGTAAAGTCGCGATGCTGCAGTTCACGCCGTCGCACGGCATGACCATCGATGCGATCGACAACTCGTCTTTGTCCGCGCGCAAGAAGCAGGCCGTGCAGTATGTGTACATCAACGCCGAAGAAGGTTTAGCGGGCGTGCGCGCCGCGTTGGAATCGGGCAGCGTCGATGCCGCCGTGTTGTGGGATCCGGATCTGTCGCTGGCGATCCGCAGCACGAAATCGCGGGTGATCTATTCGACCAAGACCGCGTCGAATCTGATTTTCGACGTGATCGTCTGCGATCAGCGCGTGCTGGATAACCCCGACGGTCGCGCCGCGGTGCAGAAGCTCGTCAACGGGTGGATGAAGGGCGTCGATGCCGCCAAAGCCAACCCCGACAGCGCGGTCGACGCGCTGGTGAAGACCGAAGAATTCTTCACCCTGCTGGCGAAGGACGAAGGCAAGCCCTTCGTGAAAAGCTTGTTCGACAACTTGCTGTGGACCGGCGTCGCCGACAACGCGCGCATTCTCGGCTTGTCCGGCGGTACCAATCACTACAGCCGCGTCTATCAGCGCTTCGATCAGATCTATCGCGAAGCCGGCGCCTTGGCGAATCCGAAATCGCCGGTGATCGATCCGAGCCAAAGCTTCGACCCGAGCTTCATCCGCACGCTCTACGACGCCAGTTCGGCCGCGCAAGCCGAAGCGGTGAAGCCTGCGGAAACCTTCACCGCTGCCGAGCGCGAAGTCGCGGTGCAGGCCCCGGCCGAAGTGACCAAACCGGTGACGGTGAATTTCGCCACTGGCCAATCGGCGCTGAGCAAGCGCGCCGAGCGCACGATCGACACCGATATGGTGCCCTTCATCGAAAACAACGGCACCGCCTACTTCGAAATCAGCGGTAACACCGACAGCACCGGCAACGCGGCGCTCAACGATCGTCTGTCGCAGGCGCGCGCCGAAGCGGTGGCGGAATATCTCGCGCGCCAGTGGGAATTCCCGCGCGAGCGTTTCAAGATCGTCGGTAACGGTTCGCGTAAGCCGTTGTGCAACGAGAACAATCCCGAAGCCGATGGCGTCGGCCTCGAGGCCTGCCGCGAATCGAATCGTTCGACCCGTATCGCCGTCTTCGGAGCGCGCGAATAATGGCGCAATCTTGGAACCCGTATGCCGCCCTCCCCGGGCGGCTGCGGCACCAGCTCGGCTTCGGCGGCGTCGCGTTCGTGCTGCTGTTGTGGTGGGGCTTGAGCGCCAGCGGTTGGATCAGTCCGAATAAATTGCCTTCGCCGTTCGCGGTGATGAAGGCGTTGGCATATCTGACCTGGAGCGACGGCAAAAGCTTGCTGCTCAATGCGACGCTGTGGTCCACCGCACGGGTCGCGATGGCGGGCGTGTTGGTGATCGCCATCGGCGTGCCGCTGGGCATCCTGATGGGTGCGTCCGCGCGACTCAACGCGTTGCTGTCGCCGTTGATCGATCCGTTCCGCTCGGCGCCGGTCGTGGCGCTGTTGCCGATCCTGGTGATGTGGCTGGGCATCGGCGAAGTGATGAAAGTGACGTTCCTGTTCCTCGGCGCGGTGGTGTATCTGGTGCCGATGGTGCGCGATGCGATTCAAGCGGTGCCGCAGAGCCATTGGATCGGTGCGCGCGATCTGGGCGCATCGCCTTGGGAATGCATCCGCCATGCGGTGGTGCCGATCGCGATGCCGCGCATCGCCGACGGCATCATCGTCAGCGTCTCGGTGATGTGGACCTATATCACCGTCGCCGAATACGTGAACGCCGAAGTCGGTCTCGGCCAATTGATCCAAAACGCGCGTCGCTTCAGCGCGATGGATCAGGTCTTCGCCGGGATCGCCGTCATCATCGCCTTGGCGCTGATCACCTATCAATTGATGCGTGCGTTCAAACGCCGGATGTATCCGTGGGAGACACAAGCATGAGCACGCCTGCGGCGCAGGTCGCGGCTGCGACGAGCGCGACCGACAACACAGCGAAAGACACCGCCAACACGCCCGCGGTCATCACCCTCGACCGCATCGTGCAGGAATTTCCGCGGCCCGAAGGCGGCGTGAACCGCGTCATCGACGAATTGTCGCTGAGCTTCACCGGCCCCAGCATCAATATGTTGCTCGGGCCGTCGGGCTGCGGCAAAAGCACGCTGCTGTACATGATGGGCGGCGTTCGCCCGCAGAACACCGTGATGCCCACCAGCGGTTCGATCCTGATCGATGGCGTGCCCTGCGACGACGCGCACGACGATTCGGTCATGGTGTTCCAGCGTTACGCCAACCGCCCGGATCTGAGCGTCTACGACAACGTCGGTTTTCCGTATCGTCTGAAACTTTGGCGCGACCGCGTGCCGAAAGCCGAGCGTCACGGCAACATCATGCACATGCTCGAAGCGGTGGGTCTCGTCGATAAAGCGAAGCTGCGGCCCAGCCAACTGTCCGGCGGTCAGAATCAGCGCATCGCATTGGCGCGCGCGCTGATGCTCAAGCCGCGCATTCTGCTGATGGACGAGCCCTTCGGTGCGCTCGACGCGCAAACCCGCGAAGGCATGCAGCGATTGTTGGTGGAGTTGTATCGCGAGCATCCCTGTTTGATCGTCTTCGTCACCCACGACGTCACCGAAGCGTTGTTGGTCGGCGATCGCGTGGTCGTGCTTTCGACCCAGCCGGCGCGTATCGCCGACGATTTCGAGATCCACACGCCGAAGCCGCGCGACACCGGCTGGCTGCGCATGCCCGAAGCGATGGCGTTGGAACAACGCATCCTCAGCCGCCTGCATCAAGCGACCGGTCGCGGCAACATGCGAGTGACCGTCTGAGCATGAATCAAGCGCCGAAGCCGAGTTACTTGCGCGCATGGCTGACCAGCCAGGCCAACGTCACGATGCTGCTCGGCGGCGGTTTGGCGGCGGCGGTCGCCTCGTTTCCGGCCGGCGTCGCCGGCATGATCGGTGCCTTGGTCGTGCTCGGCGCGGCGCAGGTGTTGACCGCGCTGGTCGTGCCGGATTTGCCTAAATTCCGCAGCAAAGTCGATCGCCAAGCGCGACGCGAGGCGATCGATAGCCGTCGCGCGCAATTGCAGCGCGAATTGTTCGTATTGCACGGCGGCTTAGAGCGCGTCTCGGGCATGGAGAAGTGGCAGAAGTACCAAGCGGTCGTCGAACGTGCGACGGTGCTGTACGGCATCGCCAACGAAGCCAATAGCCAGCTGTCCTACGACGATGCCGAGCGCGTCGATAAAGCCTCGGTCGATTATCTCGCGCTGTGGTTGGCCGAAGTGACGATCAAAGAGCGCCTGCGCAGCGGCGAAGAAGCCACCATCGACCAACGTCTGCGCGAAGCCGAACGCGCATTGGAAGCGGTGGACGAAAACGACCAGCGCTACAAATTGCTGAAGATGGCGCGCGACGACTATGCCGCGATCAAGCAGCGCCACGACAAACTCGCGGCGCGGCGGATGTCGATCGAAGCGGCGTTGGTCTCGTTGCCGGATCAAGTGGAAGAGATCTATCAGATCGTCGTCGCCAGCCCGTATTCGAGCTCGCTCGGTTCCAAGCTGGGCGAGTCGCTCTCGCGCCTGCAATTGGAAGAAGATATCGAGCTGGAGCTGTCGCAGAACGATCTCGAAAGCGACTACTTCAAAACCGGCGCGTCCGGCGCGCAGGCGCGCGCTGCCCGGCAGGCGACCCGAGCCACAAAATGACGTGCCGCAAAGTAACGTGCCGCAATATCACCTCACACCTCACCAAGCTGCCCTCTAGGAGACCTTTATGAATATCTTCAGCCGACTGGCCAACCTCGTGCGCGGCTTCTTCTCGCTCTTCGTCACTGGGCTGGAACAGCAGCACCCCGAAATCGCGTACGAGAACGCGATCAACACCATGATCGAGAAATACAACAAGCTGAAAAACGCCACGGCCGGATTGATCCGACTGCGCGAAGACGCAGCTGACCGCCTGCAGAAGTCGCAGGCCCAGCAGAAAGAACTCAGCGCCATGCTCGAACAAGCGATGGCCACCGGTCAGGACGATCTGTCGGTCGAATTGATCGAACGTAAGGATGCGATCGATGCGGAGATCGCGTCGCTCGAGGCCGAGATGGATGCGGCCGAGAAAGACGTCGATACCGCGAAAACCGCGTTGACCGAAGTCAAAGGCGAGATCGCTAAGCTCAAAGCCGAAAAAGACCGGATGCTGGCGAAGATGCAGAGCGCCCAGGCGCGCACCCGCATCAACGATCAACTCGAAGGACTGTCGGTCGATGCCGAACTGCGTGCGCTGGAGAACGTCCGCACCGGGATCAAGGACACGATCGCGAAAGCGAAGCTCGGCGAAGAGCTGCGCGAATCCGATCTCGATGTGCGTCTGAAAGCATTGAAGGCCGGCAGCAGCAAGGCCACCGCGCGCGCGAAATTGGAAGCGCTCAAGCAAGAGCGCGCCGGCCAAGCCGGCGCCGATCGCACGATCTGAGCCGAATTCGGAGGTGTCGCGCGCGATCTCGCATCGCGTGCGGCCCTTCGATGCCGATCGATGCCGAGTTCGCAGACGTACATCTTCATGCAGAATCGCATTCATTCACGCCCGTTAGGATTCCCTATGCGCGCCGCCTCGGCGATCGCCTTCGCATTCGTTGCGACGAGCTTCGCGACCAGCGTCGCTACGCAAAGCGAAGCGCGCGCAGCCGGTGCGGCCACTCATAGCGCCGTCGAATCGGGCGAATACATCGCCGATGGCGGTTGGGGCACGCTCGATATCTCGCCGCCGAAGAACGGCGGTCGACCGTTCGAGATCGAGTCCTATGGCGGGAATTTCCATATTTGCAATCTCGACGGCGCGATCGTCGGCGACAAGGCCACCCTCGCAACCTACGACGATGAACCCGCCTGCACCGTGACGTTCGCACCGACCGTTCAGGGCATCGACGTGTCCAGCACGGAGTCCTGCCGCATGTATTGCGGAGCGCGTGCCGGTTTCGATGGGTTGTACCTCAAGCCCATGGCCGGCTGCGGCCGCGTCGCCTTGCAGAAAACGCGCGACGACTTCAAGCGCCTGTACGATCGCAAGCAATACGCACCGGCGCTCGCGATGTTATCGCCCGTACCGACGCGTTGCGCGCGCACCCTCGATCGCTATGCCAATGGCGGCATCCTCAACGACATCGCGATCGTGCAATACAAGCTCGGCCAGCGCGATGCGTGTCTGCGTACGCTCGCGCCCTTCGAAGAAGAAGCGGCGATGAGCGACGACGAGATCCGCGACGGCTATCCGCCGTCGGATGCCGACGCGTGGTTGCCGATCGTCAAGGCCGCGCGTTTCAATCTCGGTCTTTGCCGCAAGACATCGCGTTGAGCCGCCCTTCCTTCGCCATACCGCTCACGACATCGCGTCAGGACATCCACCATGACCACGCTCGCTACCGCTGCTCTACCGTCTTGGGCCGATGAACTCAAACGTCGCTATTTAGCCGGCGAAGCAGGGCTTTTTCTGCTCCACGGCAACGTCCACGACGGCGTACCGCACGAAGGAAAAGTACTGCCTTTCGTCGAATATCTGCATACGGCCGTGCTCGCGGCGAAACCGCAGCGCTACGAATTGGCGTTGCGCCACGCCGGGTTGAAGCAATACGGCCCGCAGGGCAAAACCATCGAGGCCGGGGACACGCTGCTGGCGAATCTCGCGTATCTCGAAACGAAGATGCGCGCCAGCCGAAGGGCTCGCCTTGGTGCTGCCGCATGCCGGCGATTTGATGCCCAACGCCGAAACCACCTTCCTCAGCACCGACGAGCGCGGTTTGCTCGAAATCTTTCACGACTGGTCGCTCAGCGGCTTGCTGTTGCAGCGCAATCACATCGTCGTGATGCTGTGCGCTTCGCTGTCGGAGTTGCACCCCTCGCTCAACACCAATCCGCGCATCGCGGCGATCGAAGTGCCGCTGCCGGACGAAGGCACGCGCGCGCGGCTGGTCGCGCAATCGGCGCCGCATATGTCGGCCGAACAACAAGCCTTGGTCGCCAAGCACACCGCAGGCCTGCGCCTGCTCGATATCGACAGTATCGTCGCCGAAAAGCCCGCGGCCGGATTGCCTGAAGACGAACGCAAGGCGCTGGCGCTGCAGTTGCTCGGCGATGCGCCCGACGCGAAACAACGCGCCGAAATGTACGCCGGCGTCACTGCGGGCAAGTCGCGCGAAGAAATCGCGTTCTTGATTCTCGGCCAGAGCGCGCCCGCATCGAAAGACAATCCGATCGATGCCATGCTCGGCATCATCGGTGCGCGCAAACGCGAAATTTTGGAACGTTCCTGCGGCGACCTGATCGAATTCATCGATGCCGGCTACGGCCTGGACGCCGTCGGCGGCTACGACCAGATCAAACAAGAATTGATGAAGATCGCCGCGACCATCAAAACCGGCGACCGCCGGCTCGCGCCGATGGGTTTGCTCGCGGTCGGGCCGATGGGCGTGGGCAAAACGTTCGTGATCAAAGCGTTCTTGAAAGAAGCGGGTTTGCCCGGCGTGGTGCTGAAGAATTTTCGCTCGAAATGGGTCGGCTCCACCGAGTCCAATCTCGAACGCGTGCTGACGATCGTGCGCGCGATGAGCCCGATCGCGCTGGTCATCGATGAAGGCGACCGCAGTTTCGGCGGCGGCGGCGAAGGCGGCGAAACCGACGGCGGCACATCGTCGCGGGTGATCGCACGGATCAAAGACTTCATGTCCGACCCAGCCAATCGCGGCCATGTGTTGACGATTTTGATGACCAATCGCCCGGACAAACTCGATGTGGACATCAAGCGTCCTGGACGTCTGGATCGCAAAATCCCGTTCTTTTACGCCGATAACGCCGACGACCGCCTGCGCATCGTCAATGCCATCCTCAAGCGTAACGGCGCTGCGTTGCCCGAGGATGCCGCTGCCGCATTGACCGACGCGTTGGCCGGTCTCGACGGCTATTCCAACGCCGATCTGGAAGCGGTGGCGTTGCTCGCGCTGGATATCGCGCGCAACGATAGCGCGACCTTCGGCGTCGAGCATCTGCAGCAGGCGATCCTGGATTTCATTCCGCCGCAACACACCGACACCATCCAACTGATGGAGTTGCTGGCGGTGCAAGAATCCTCGCGTCGCAGTTTGTTGCCAGAACGCTTCGCGAAACTCGCGCCGTCGGAGGTATCGGAATTGATCGCCGAGTTGAAACGGCGCGTACGATGATCATAGGGTGCGCCCAGGCGCACCGCTTCCGATTTGGTGCGCGGCTTCCGATTTGGCGCATCGTTACCTCTTCGGTGCGCTAGAGCGCATCTTATGCCTGCATCCGCTGCAAGGAACCATCTCGTGACCGCCAGCCCGCTGACCAACCGCCGCAACCTCGACTTCATGCTCTACGACACTGCTGCAGGTGGATCGCTTATGCGAATACCCGCGCTTCGCCGAGCACAATCGCGATACGTTCGCGGCGGCGCTGGATCTGGCGCACCAGATCGCGCTGGAGAAATTCCTGCCGCATAACCGTAAGTCCGATCTGAACGAGCCGCAGATGGTCGACGGCAAGGTCGAGCTGATTCCTGAGATCGGCGAGGCGGTGCAGGCGTATAACGATGCGGGGTTCGCCGCAGCGCTCGCCGATTACGAAGCCGGCGGCATGCAGTTGCCGTTCGTGATCGCGCAGGCCTGCGACTCGATGTTTTCGGCCGCTAACCCCGGCACCATCGCCTACCCGGCGCTCGCGCGCGGCGTGTCCAATCTGCTGGAGAGTTACGGCACGCCCGAGCAGAAACGACGCTATATGCAGCCGATTCTCGAAGGCCGTTATTTCGGCACGATGTGTTTATCCGAACCGCACGCGGGTTCATCGCTGGCCGATATCAAAACCACGGCCGAGCCGCAGGCCGACGGCAGTTATCGACTCAGCGGCGCGAAGATGTGGATCTCCGCCGGCGATCACGAACTCGGCGAAAATATCATTCATTTAGTGCTCGCGAAGATCGTCGGCGCGCCTCCGGGCGTGCGCGGCATCAGCTTGTTCGTCGTGCCGCGTTGGCGCGTGAATGCCGACGGCAGCTCGCGGCGAGCGCAATGATGTGCGTCTCGCCGGTTTGAACCACAAGATGGGCCAACGCGGCAGCGTGAATACGTTCTTGAAATTCGGCGAAGCCGGCGATTGCTACGCCGAACTCGTCGGCGAACCGCATCAAGGCCTCGTCACCATGTTCCACATGATGAACGAGGAACGCATCGGTGTCGGCATGGGCGCGATCTTGCAGGGTTTGGCCGGTTATCTGTATTCGCTGCAGTACGCGCGCGAACGCCGACAAGGTCGGCACCCCGATCAGAAAGATCCGATGTCGCCGCCTGTGGCGATCATCGAACATGCCGACGTGCGCCGCATGTTGCTGCAGCAGAAGTGTTATGTCGAAGGCGCCGAATTGCTCGCTTACTACGCTTCGATGCTGGTCGACCGCGCGCGCGATGCCGACGAGTCCGTGCGCCGCGACAGTCATCTGCTTGCTGGAATTGCTCACGCCGATCGTCAAAGCATGGGGTTCGGATTATTCGCTCAAAGCGAACGAACTCGCGATTCAAGTGCTCGGCGGCTACGGCTTCACCCGCGAATATCCGGTCGAACAGAATTACCGCGACAATCGCATCAATCCGATCCACGAAGGCACCAACGGTATCCAAGCGCTCGATCTGCTCGGCCGCAAAGCGATGATGGAAAACGGCGCCGCGCTGATGCTCTTGTTGACGCGGATCGAAAGAACTTGCGAACGAGCGGCGGCGTTCGACGATCTGAAAGCCTACGTGGAGCAGTTGAGGGCCGCCGCGAGCGTGGTCGCCGACGCCACGCGCGCCGCCGGTGGGCGCATGCAGGCGGGCGAGGCGCGTCTGGCGCTCGCCAACGCCACGCATTACATGACCGCGCTCGGCCACCTCACTATCGGTTGGCTGTGGCTGTGGCAAGCGGCGATCGGCGCTGCGCGCGCTGCCCGACGCGACCGGCACCGATCGCGACTTCTACGTCGGTAAAATCCAAGCCTGCCGTTTCTTCTTCGCGACCGAAGTGCCGCTGATCGAACACGCCGCGCGTCTGGTGCGCGATGCCGAACCGAGCGCGTTCGACATGCAGGCCGCTTGGTTCTGATCTCATCGTCTCCTTCGTAGGAGCGATGCGAGTGGCGAGAGGCGGCGCGGCTCAAGACGCGCCGAATTTTTCGTCAGCCGGCCATCGCTCGATTGACAGCACATGAACCAAGCCGGGCGCTCACTTCGATGCGCTTGAGATCAAGCGTCGTGCGTATCGCCCGCAGGTGGCGTCTCGGCCGGCAAGCTCGCCGCCGCCGTTGCGTTGGGGGGCTTGGGCCCGATCGATTTGAACGTGAAGGTGGTGCCCAACACTTCGATCTTGCCGCCTGCGCGCGCGAAGGCGTCGAGATCGTTTTCGATCTGCTCATGGGTCAACGCGCTACGACGTTCTTCTTTCGTGCGCGCGAATAAATGCGTCGTCGCCGACTTACCGATCGGCGCAGCGGCGGCGGGCGCGGGAACGGGCGCAGCGGCGGGTGGGGCGACAGGAGTGGCGGTGGTTTTACGTGGCATCGAACGGCCTCAGCGCAGCAAGGTGATAGGGACATCGGTCGCGCGCTTCGCTTCTGCGCGCACATCCAGACAATAGGGCCCGGCCATCGCGAATTTGCGACAGATTATCGGGCGAGTCGCGTAAATACCGCAATTCATCTTCGCGCCGTCCAAAGCGACGCACCAACCATCGGCATCGCGCGCCATGACGGTGACGCCTTGGGCGTTGCGTTCGGTCAAATGCGCCGGAATCGCATCTTCGGGGAACAGCACGACCGTCAACCGACAACACAAGGCATCGCAACGGCTGCAATGCACGTTCTTTTCTCGCGGCGCCGCGACGACCGCGTTCATTGCATCTTTCCAGCGCTGCGGTCGCGAGTGAAATGCAGCACCTTCCCGCGATAAGGCGGCAGATCGTCGTCGTTCATCGGGCACGACTCCGTTTCCAACACGAAGCCTTGCTCGCCGAGGAAGCGCGTGAAGCGCCCGCTATTGCCGCGACCGGGATCGGTCACCAGCACTTCCGCCGACTCCGACGCGTGCCGCGCGACCACTTCCGACAACCGTTCGGCTTGTTCGCGTTCGTACAGCACATCGCTGGCGATGATGACGTCGAACATCCCCAAACTCGGTAACGGCTCATCCCAGCGCAGTTGCCTGTAGTGCAGCGCCGGCAGTGCGTTCAGCGCCGCGTTGTACGCCAGGAACGTCTCGGTCAGCGGATGGATATCGCTCGCCACCACATCGGCGCCGCGACGCTGCAGCACCAAACTCGCCAAACCGATCCCACAGCCCAACTCCAAAATACGTTTGCCGGCGATGTCGAAACGGTCCATCGCCTGCGCCAGCAACCGCCCGGACGGCCAAGACTGCCCGAACAAACTCCATTGCGCGGACGAAATGCCCAGGCGCGCGCCATGCCCATCGGGGTCGGCGAACTGCTGAATATCGCTCAACACCCGCAACCGATAGGCGATGCCGCCGACCGATAACGTGAGTTGACGCGTGAGATAGCCCGGCATGAAAGCACCCGAAGGACGTCACCCCATCGCGGGGTGGTGACGCAAGAGATGGGGGCGGAACGGCCGAATAGGGACCTGAAGATTAAGACGGACGCGACGCGCGAACAGTGCGCTAGCGCGAACATCCTACAGGATGCGCGTACCCAGCGGGTGTGTCATCGCGTTCAGGAAGCGAGTGATTGGAGACATCAGTGCTTCTGCCATCGAATGCAGCCTCAGCAGCATCGCTTTTTTGCCGCAGAGCATTCAAGGTATGTGTTTCTCCGCACGCGACGTGCGCAATTCCTTCGTCCGGCCCTCGCGCGCAGCGCTCGTGCGCTCATCGGTGCGCGAGGCAATGCCTCGCAAGCGCACCTCTTCGCCCTCGCTGTGCGGGGAGACGGGAAACATCATCAATAAAGCGGCTCCCTTGCATGCGGCGACGTTCGCCCTCATCCGGCGCTTCGCGCCACCGTCTCCCCGCATCGCGTGGAGAAGGAACACCTCATCGGTGCGTGAGGGAATGCCTCGCACGGGAAGCTCAACGATATTCCCTCTGCCTGTGCGCAGCACGGGGAGAGGGTGGCCGAAGGCCGGGAGAGGGGCGCTGTTCGCGCGATGCATAGCAGCGGCGTTCGCCCCTCATCCGGCGCTGCGCGCCACCTTCTTCCCGCTGTGCGGGGAGAAGGACCGCCTCATCAATAAAACGCTTCCCTCTCCAGGCATCGCGGAGGAGAAGGAAAGTGCCGTGGGAGAGAAATTCAGTGTCGGTGGCTGGAGTATTGCGGCGGTGCACCCATCAGGTTACGCAGCGTCAAAAACATCAATATCAAAACACTAACGTCTCGCTAGGGTTCAACGTTATTTTTTCGCCGATGATTTTCGTCGACCTGCCGAGCTGATCCTTCCGTTCGCCGCGTAATTCGACGGGTACCGTGAACGTCGATGGTTTCGCAGGATCGAGATTGATTAGCACCCAGGTGTCGCCGCTCTCGTCGAGGGCGCGCATCAGCCATACATCGGTGTCGTCGACAGGGTAGTAGCGAATTTCCTGTGGGTTCTTCAGGTTCGGGTTGGCGTTGCGCACGCGCATCAACTGCGTGTAGTGGTTGAGCAGCGAGTTCGGATCGACCTGTTGCGCGGCGACAGAATGGCCTTTGCCCTGCAAGTTTTTCCAATACTTCGCCCACCAAGCGCCTTGATCGCCGCGATAGCCTTGCGGTGCGGGTTGGTCGATCCATGTGCGGCCCGTGGCGTTGAAGCCGGCGTACGCGTCGTCGGCCCAGGGCATGATCGCGCGGCGGTAGCGATCTTCGCCGGTTTTGTATTGCGACATGCCGAGTTCTTCGCCGTAATACAAATACGCGGTGCCGGGTGAGGTGAGCAGTGCGCTCGCGGCGATCTTCGCTTTCGCGGTATCGCCTCCGAGCAGATGCATCACGCGATTCTTATCGTGATTGGTGAGGAAGGGCGAAAAATAATTGATCGGCGCGGCATTGGCGCGCGCGAGCAAGTTATTCCATAAATGTTCGCGTTGTGGATTCTCCGCACGGTCGCCGACGGTGCCGAAATCGGCGCTACGCTCAGACGTGCGGTTGAGAATGCCGACGACGATATCGCCGAAATCGAAATCGAACGATGAATCCAAGCCTTTGCCGCTATCGCGATAACGGCCGACGACATTCAGCGGCGCCCAAGCTTCGGCGACCAGCATCGCGTCGGGATTGATCGCTTTCACATACTGGGTGAATTGCGTCCAGTAATTGATCGTCGCCTGCGTGTCGGCTTGTTTGGACAGTGGGCCGTCTTCGATCGCATAGCGCACGGCGTCGAGGCGAAAACCGTCGACGCCTTTTTTCAACCAGAAACCGGCGAGCGCATTGAGCTCCGCGACGACTTTGGGATTGCGCAGATTCACATCGGGCTGCGAACCGCCGAACGCGCCGTAATAATAGGCTTTGCGCGTCTCGTTCCAATGCCACACCGCTTCGGGGTTGGGCGTGTCCGACCACGCTTGGCCCCAACCTTCTGGGCGCGTATCGCGCCAAATGAAGTAGTCGTCGTAGCCCGGTTCTTTACGCGCGGATTTGAGAAACCACTCGTGTTGATCTGAAATGTGGTTGAGCACCAGATCGAGAACGACTTTGATCTTGCGCCGATGCGCTTCGGCGATGAAGGCCTCGAAGTCGGCCATCGTGCCGTAATCTTTTTCGATCGCGTAAAAATCTTGAAAGTCGTAGCCGTGATACGACGGCGCTTCGAACACAGGTGTCAGCCAGATCGCATCGACGCCGAGGGTATTGAGGTAATCGAGTTTCTCGGTCATACCGCGGAAGTCGCCGTTGCCGTCGCCGTCGCTGTCCTTGAACGAACGCGGCCAGATCTCGTACACGGTCGCGTTGTGCCACCAACGCAAAGCGCCGGTGTTGATCTTGATCGAACGGTAATCCTCGGCCGAAGCTTTGGCGGTCGTCGCAGTTGTTTCCGTCTGCGACAGCGACGCGTTCGCATCGGTGCGGTTCGCGCATCCAGCGAGCAACGCGGCGACGAACAGAAGAGCGGGAGCGTAAGCATTCACGGGTGTGTTCTCGATTGCGGTGCGGCGGTCGCTGCACCTTGCCACGCCGTTGGGATACGTACCAGGGTCGATGGGGTTTGAATTCGTATGCAACGGCGACGAGATGGTGCTGCGATGCAGCAACCGTAGAATCGGCAAGCACAAGTCGTTTATGCGGGAAGATCGCGATTCTGATGCCGTCGGGCCAAGGCGCTAGTCTAGTGCTTCAAAATTGGCGACGACGTTCTTTGCGACTTCGCGATATGTGTCACTCACAACGTCAGTCATGTCTCGTGGGCGAGGCGGCGTTGCATTGCACGCACAGTGATATTCTCTCTCCCGCATGCGGGGAGAGGGTGGCCGAAGGCCGGGAGAGGGGCGCTCTTCGCGTGATGCATTGCGGCGGCGTTCGCCCCTCATCCGGCGCTGCGCGCCACCTTCTCCCCGCCTTGCGGGGAGAAGGAACACTATAGCGAAATGAAACGTGATTCTGTAAAGCTCGCCGTCGTCGTCGCGATGGAAGGAATACACATCGGTCGGTCGCTCGGGTGTGATGCCGACGCGACACATCTGATCGAATAGCGATTTCGGCAATGCGGTTGCTGCGATATCGCGCCAATGACGGCACTGCTCGCATCGGCATTCGTACGCAGGCGTTCCACGCTGATGTTGAATCGCGCGCGTCGTTTCGAGATCGACGGCGATGCGCCACGCGTCGAGCGGGATCGTTGGACGCACTACGAGAACGCCCGATTAGCGCGGCTGCTGTCCGAACAACCGCATGCAGACCGCCACGCCGAGCCCCCAGGCGCCGTTGAGCAACAGTGCGAAGACGATGCGCGCGCCGTTGAGCGGAATGTCTTTGATCGGAAATACCACGAACCATGCGACCAGACTGGGCAGCAGCGCGCCGAGGCCCAAGGCGAGCAGCCAGTGCGTGCTGCCGCGACGCGTATGGATCAACGACCACAACACGATGCCCCAAAGCCCGCCCCAAAACGCGAGCGAGATCACTTGCGGCACGCCCAGCGGCGCGACCGGCGCCATATTCCAGGCCGACATCGGCACTTTTCCGGCGATATGCAGCAGTTGCAGCACGCCTTGATGACAGACCAAGGTGGCGATGAAGCCGGCGAGAAAAGCGAACGCGAGCGTTTTCGGTTTCGGCACGATACGGCTCCTGCGTGGAGAATGCCGAAGCATACGCCGAGACGACGGCGTTTGGGCAACGCTACAAACGTCGGCATTGTCGCAGCACATGGATACGCCGCCGACACGGCTACGAAGGCCGTGTCCGCTGTACTTAAGCGTGTTCGCGCTGCGGGTCGCGCCACACCATGTAGACGTTCGCGCGCGCGTAATGCGAATCGGGCTTGATCGCGGTCTGGTGCTCGAAGCCCATGCTTTCGTACAGACGCACGGCGGGCCGCAGTTTGCTATTGGTTTCCAGGAACAGCGTGCGCCCTTCGCGGCGTTGGAATTCGGCGATCGCCGCTTCCAACAGCGCGCGTCCGATGCCGAGACCTTGGCGCTGTTCGTCGACCGCCATTTTGGTCAATTCGTAGACGCCTTCGGATTCGGGCATCAGTGCGCAGGTGCCGACGATGTCCTCGCCCAGCGCAGCGAACAGGATCGTG
The DNA here is from genome assembly GCA_963783035.1 of uncultured Gammaproteobacteria bacterium. Lineage (GTDB taxonomy): Bacteria > Pseudomonadota > Gammaproteobacteria > Xanthomonadales > Xanthomonadaceae > Lysobacter_I. The sequence continues at coordinate 310,993 of CAWAMC010000007.1, read as the reverse complement.
CCGCCGCGTTCGAGAATTTCGTTCTCCGGGTTCGATAACACCCGATGATCGATTTCTTCGACGTAAAAATATTTGCGCAACCACGCTTCGTTCAGACGGTAAAAATGATCCCGCAACGCGGACGAGAACGGCACGATCCGCAGCGCGGAGCGATCGTTCGTCGCCGAGCGCAGGATGATGGTCTCGGCCAGCGTCGGCGTCAGCACGCGCTCGAACGCGGTCAGCGTGTGCAGCAGATCGATGCCGTGCTCGCGGCAGTGCTCGGCGAACAACTCTTCGATCGTGCGCCACAGCGGTTTGGCGACGCGCAGTTCGGCTTCGGCGCGCGCGGTGAGGGCGAGACGTCGCCGGCGTTTGTCGTTGGGGTCGGCGACGACGCGCAGCCAATCCTGTTCGACGAGTTTGTCCGCCAATTGGCTCACCGCCGAATGGGTCTGACCGATGCCGTCGGCGATCTCGCCGATGGTTTGCGGTCCGCGGTCGTGGAGGATACGCAGCAGCGGCAGCCATCGGCCCTGAAGGTTCAAACCGGTCGCTCGATAGACCTCGTCCGCGGTGGCATAAAGCCGGTCGCTGACGGCGCGCATGCGGCTGCCGAGCGCGACCAAACCAAGTTCTGCGAGATAGTCCATGGCTTTTGAAAGTGTTTATGTAAGTTGTAACGTAATAAATCGGACCAAAGATGGCAAGTACTGCGCCGAAGACGACTCGAAGCGCTCGCATTCGGACGAATTCCGCACTAAATTGGTGCAATGCCGGCCGAATCGCTACCGACTTCGCTCCAGACAGACGCATTCGACGCGCTGGCGACGCCGATGGCATGGACCGATGCGACCGGTCGGATTGAAGGCGCGAACCCTGCATTCGGTCGCTGGCTGGGGGTCGGCCTGCGCCGTTTGCCCGGCCTGCCGGTGGCGGCCTTGGAGGTCGACACTCTGCAACTCGCCCAACGCATCGCTGAGCCGTCGGAGGGCGATCCGCTTCGCCTGCGACGTCTGCATCTGGCCTTTCCCGGGACCGAAGCGCCGCATTACGCCGATGTGCTGCTGTCGCGCCGCGACACGGGCGGTTGGTGGGTCGAAGCGCATCCGGTGGACGAATTTCCAGGACATGATCCGACGACGGCATTGCCCTCGGCGCTGTCGGCCGCGCTCAAAGGCCTCGCGCACGAATTGCGTAATCCGCTGGCGGGTTTGAAAGGCGCGGCGCAGTTGTTGGCGCGGCGCGTCTCCGACGCTCAATCGCGCGAATTGACCGAACTGATGGAATCGGAAGTCGCGCGATTGACGGCCTTGATCGACCACCTGCTTTCGCCGCAACCGGTGCGTGGGCATGAACCGCTGAACATCCACACCGTGCTCGAACGGGTACTGCGCTTGGCCGAAAGCGACGCCGGTTGGGCAGTGAAATTGATTCGCGACTACGACCCGTCGTTGCCGGAATTGTCCGGCGATGCGGATCGCCTTACCCAAGCGGTGTGGAATTTGGTGCGCAATGCGATCGAAGCCGGCGCCGCGAATGTCGGCCTGCGCACACGCATCGAGCACGGCGTACGCATCGCCGATGTCGCGCATGCTCAGGCCTTGCGCTTGGACATCAACGACGACGGCCGCGGGGTGCCCGAAGCGTTGGCGGAACAAGTGTTTCTGCCCTTGGTCAGCGGGCGTGCGGAAGGCTCCGGTTTGGGGTTGGCGCTCGCGCAGCAAGTCGCGCGCGAGCATCGCGGCTCGTTGACGTATCGCTCGCGGCCGGGCCACACCGTGTTCACCCTGTTGCTGCCGTTCGTCGCGAGCGAAGCGCCGAACGCGACGACCATGCATGCGGAGAACGCGCCATGACGCAGACGACCACGGGCGCGAAAACGCAGGCCACGTCGACGATTTGGGTGGTGGACGACGATCGTGCGGTGCGTTTCGTGTTGGCGACCGCATTGCGCGATGCGGGTTATGCGGTGACTGGCTTCGATTCGGCCGAGCCCGTGCGTCAAGCCTTAGCGCGCGGCGATCGGCCGCAGTTGTTGTTCACCGATGTGCGCATGCCCGGCGAAGACGGATTGACGCTGCTGGATGCGATCAAACAGCATGCGCCGCAGTTGCCGGTGATCGTGATGAGCGCGTACACCGACATCGCCAGTACCGCAGGCGCGTTCCGCGGCGGCGCGCACGAATTTCTGTCCAAACCGTTCGACTTGGATGCGGTGGTCGCGCTTGCCGCGCGCGCACTGCAAAACGCGCACGGCGCGGATGCGATGCAGGACGATGCGGCGCAAACATCGCCCGACGCATCGGCCGCGGCGACCGCCGATGGCGCGCATTTGCTCGGCGAAGCGCCGGCGATGCGCGCGCTGTTCCGTGCGATCGGTCGGCTCGCGCAAGCGCCGTTGGGCGTGTTGATCACCGGCGAAACCGGCACCGGCAAGGAATTGGTCGCGCGCGCCCTGCATCGCGAGTCCGTGCGCGCGAAACGACCGTTCGTGGCGCTGAATACCGCCGCGATTCCCTCCGAATTGCTCGAAAGCGAATTGTTCGGTCACGAAGTCGGCGCGTTCACCGGCGCGAGCAAACGCCATATCGGTCGTTTCGAACAAGCCGAAGGCGGCACCTTGTTTCTGGACGAAATCGGCGATATGCCGTTGCCGTTGCAGACGCGATTGCTGCGGGTGTTGGCCGAAAGCGAGTTCTTCCGCGTCGGTGGGCGCGAATTGATTCGCGTCGATGTCCGCGTGATCGCCGCGACGCACCAGAATCTGAATGCTTTGGTCGCCGAAGGCCGCTTTCGTGCCGATCTTTTGCATCGCTTGGATGTGGTTCGCTTGCATTTGCCGCCGCTGCGCGAGAGACGCGAAGATGTGCCGTTGCTCGCCGAACGGTTTCTGCACGCAGCGGCGCAGAAACTCGGCGCGCCCGCGAAACGCTTCGCGCCCGCGGCGATGGCGCGACTGCAAGGCCACGATTGGCCGGGCAATGTGCGCGAGTTGGAGAATCTGTGTTGGCGACTCGCGGCATTGGCGCCGAGCGAACGCATTTTGCCGGCCGATCTCGACGGCGCATTCGCGCCGATGACGCTGGATGGGCGCGGAGCAGGCGACGATCCGCTGGATTGGGAAACGCCGCTCGCCGCATGGGCGCGGCGCGAATTGTCGGCCGATCGCGACGATGTGCATGCCGAGGCGCGCGTGCGGTTCGATCGCGTGCTGCTGGATGCGGCGCTCGAACGCACCGGTGGCCATCGCTCCGAAGCGGCCGCGCGACTGGGCGTGGGCCGCAATACCCTCACCCGTAAACTCGGGTCGGCACGAAAACCACGCACGCCGCGCTAAGGCAGCGCTGATTAAGTCGGCGTTGCCCTAAAGATTCACTTGCGCTTCGATGTCACGATTGGACGCGCATCGTGCTAAGCCATCGACTGCGCGTTAAGCTGTTCGTCCTCACTGTCTTCGGATCTCATCCATGAAGCGCATGAAGCACGCAGTCTCGCGTTCGCCCGCGGTCATCGCACTCGTGTTCGCGATGACGTTGGTGGGTTGCACCACCCCCGCACCACGCACGCCGCCGCCGGCGAAAACGCTGCCGTTCCAATTCGCGATGGTGAATCTGGCGCCGGCGTCCGGCACCTTGGTCAGCGGCCAATTGCGGATCATCGCGCAAGCCGATGGCGTGTATTTGACCGGCGAAATCGGTGGGCTCGGCCGCGGCCGCACGCATGCGATCCACGTGCACGAACGCGGCGATTGCAGTGCCGCCGATGCCAGCAGCGCGGGCGCGCATTTCAATCCCGCAGGCGTCGCGCACGGCCGCGCCGGCAGCGCGACGCATCACGCGGGCGATCTCGATAACCTGGTCGCGAACGAAGCGGGCGTCGCGCGCGTCGATGCGCATGTGCGCGGGGTGATGCTCGGTGGCGGCGGCCCGACCGACATCATCCGTCGCGCGGTGGTCGTGCATGCGAACGCCGACGATTACAGCAGTCAGCCGGCAGGCAACGCCGGTGCGCGTGTCGCTTGCGGCGTGATCGAAGTGGATGTGCGCTAAATTTTCAAGCGCACGCGAAGCGGTAGAGCGGAGCGCAGCTCCGCTTACGGTTCATCGATATTCGCGATAGCGGAGCTGCGCTCCGCTCTACCGAAGCTCAGAGGCGCTCAGCGCAAGCGTTCGTGCGGATCCTGCTGTGCGCCGCAGGCGACCAACGCCGTGTCGATGCCATGCGCTTGCAGCACGACGAGATATTGCCGCTGCCGCGCTTGAAAATAGGTGTAACGACGACGGGCATCGCCATCGACGGCGCCGCTGCGGTCGCGCTCGAGCGCATCGTGACGGCGCCAAGCATCGAAATCGAACTGGGCGATGCGCACGATGCCGTCGGCGTAGCGCAGCAACGGCTCCGGCGAAGCGTCCAACCACGCTTCGCGTTGGGGCGCGAGCAAGGCGGTTTCGATCAGCGGCCACAGGCGTTTGAGACCGACGTGCTCGTACTGCATCGCGATCATCGCCGACAAATCGTGGATGGTGAGATAACGCGCGTGTTCGACGCGAGCGACGAAGCCGTCTTGCGCGAGCAACGCCGTGGCGGCGCCGGCCATGCCGCGTTCCATGAGCGCGTCTTCGAAACGCGCGCCGATGGTGCGAACGATGTCGGCATCGCCGATGAGCGCGAACGGCAGCACGCGCAGCGGCCCCCCGTGCAGTTCGAGCTCCGCGCGCAGCGGTTGCGGTACGGTGCCGTTGGCGTTCGCCCCGAACACGACGATGCGTGAGCCTTCGGCGCGCGGTGCGCGCGCATGCAGTTCTTGCAGACGACGATGCATCGGCCAACCGGGCCGCAGCAGTTCGGCCGGATCGAAATGCGCAGCGCCGAGCACGAGATCCAAGTCGCGCACTTCGGGCGCTTGCGACGACAGATCGTGCGCGATCGCTTCGGCCAAGGCCGCAGCTAACGCTTGCCCTAACGCCGCCTGTCGTGGCGCCGTGCCGGGTGCGAGCTCCAAGGCGAGGGCGCCGAGGACGGCGGGCGTCGTCGTGTCCGTGGCCGGCGCGCGCTGCGTATCGCTCACCGCGCGCACTCGATGGTGCGGAGGCATGAGCGATGAAGGGTGCGAAGGGTCGTGGGCATCGGGGCGCGTGTGCGGAAAGACCACGATTATAGGAGCGTGCCTCTGCTCGTGCGCAGCGACGATCCAAAGCCCGGACGTTCGCGGACGACAAAATCTGAAAGATCGCGTGCGGATGATGATCGCCGCAGCGACTTACGCACCCGCAGCGTGCGCGTCGTCGGCATCGCTAGCGACCGTCAGGCCATGCGCTTCAAAGAGGATTCGGCAGCGTTGCGCATGGGCGTCGCGGCTTTCGATACGGACACGGCCTTGGGAGTAGTGCAGCCATGAAGCCGATGCGGCCTCGCCGCCGATATCGCCATTCAAAGCGATATCCGAGCGCATGGCCACGCGATGGTCGTCGGCTGGATCGAACACGGCGCGCTCGACCAATGTCCAGGCATCGCCCAGCCCTTGGGCGTAGTACCGCCCCGACAGGACCGAAGACAGTGCGCGCAGGCTCAAATAACCGACCGCGTCGAAGGCCGGTAGCGCGGGCAGGTCGAACGCAGGGTTTCGGACGCGCGGCGTGTACGGCAGCATGCGGTTGCGATCGAACTGTCGTGCCGCCGCTTCCGCAGAGGCGGCCGGGCCTTCCAGCACGAAGGGCAGACTCAGCAGATCGCGCGTATCGGGGCAATCGTCCTGTTCCTGCAGGTCGTCCGTGGTCACAGCAGCGACCTTCTCGCCATCGCTAGCATCCGTCGCGGTCTTGTCCGTCGCAAGCAAGCGACGATGCAACGGCCAGCCGATGCGCAGCAGATCGCAGGCGCTGTAGAACGCGGCGCCGATCCGCAGCCGTAACGCGCGCACATCGGCGCATTCGGCGATCAAATTGCGGCGAATGCTGCCGGCCAGCGCTTCGGCGTCGGCGACCGCCAAGGTGCGTTTACGCTTCGGGTCTGCGATACGCAGATCGAAGGCCAGGGCGCCGTAGACGACGCCGATCTCGAGTCCTTCCTTCATCTGTCGTTGGCCCGCCTTCCATGCGGCGTTACACTTCGGCGCAGATTAGCCTAAATACGCGCCCGCGCGCGCCCTGTCCCTAACTCCGAGGTGTCCGATGTTGCATGGCCGTCCTGTCGCCGTTCTCGGCGGTGCTCGTATTCCGTTCTGTCGTCAAAACACCGCCTATAACGATGTCGGTAATCTCGGAATGTCGGTCCGCACGCTCGGCGCATTAGTCGAGACATTCGGCCTGCAAGGTCAAGCGCTCGGCGAAGTGGCGATGGGCGCGGTGCTCAAGCACAGCAGCGACTGGAACCTCGGCCGCGAAGCGGCGCTGTCCTCGGGCCTGTCGCCGCTGACGCCTGGCATCACGATGCAGCGCGCCTGCGGCACATCGCTCGACACCATCATCGCGGTCGCCAACAAGATCGCCACCGGGCAGATCGAGGTCGGCATCGGCGGTGGTTCGGACACCACCTCCGATGTGCCGATCGTGTACAGCCAAGCCTTGCGCCGCCGATTGCTGTCGACAGCGGCGGCCAAAACCACGCTGGACCGCATCTCGCGCTTCAGCAACGGCTTTTCCTTGCGCGAACTCAAACCCGAATTCCCCGGCGTTGGCGAACCGCGCACGGGTAAGTCGATGGGCGAGCACTGCGAAGACATGGCAAAGGAGTGGCAAATCCCGCGCGACGCACAAGACGCTTGGGCGCTGTCGTCGCACCAAAAACTCGCCGCCGCTTACGATCGCGGCTTTTTCGAAGACCTCGTCGTCAATTTCCGCGGCGTCTCGCGCGATAACGTGCTGCGCGCCGACACCACGCTGGAAAAACTCGCTTCGCTCAAGCCGGCGTTCGATAAGACCTCCGGTCGCGGCACGCTGACCGCCGGCAATTCCACGCCGCTGACCGACGGGGCGGCGGCCTGTTTGATCGCCTCTGAAGACTGGGCCGCGCAGCACGGGCACGAAGTGTTGTGCCGGATTCGCGATGCGCATGTCGCCGCGGTCGATTTCGTGCATGGCGAAGGGTTGTTGATCGCGCCGACCGTGGCCGTCGCCGAGATGCTCAAGCGTAACGGCCTGAGCTTGCAGGATTTCGATCTATACGAAATTCATGAAGCCTTCGCCGCGCAGGTGCTGTGTACGCTGCGCGCGTGGGAAAGCGCCGACTACTGCAAGAATCGACTGGGCTTGGATGCGCCGCTGGGTGCGATCGATCCGGCCAAGATCAACCCGCTCGGCTCGTCGCTCGCCGCGGGTCATCCCTTCGCCGCGACCGGTGCGCGCGTCGTCGCTACCGCCGCTAAGCAATTGAAAGAACGCGGCGGTGGCCGCTGCCTGATCTCGATCTGCACTGCGGGCGGCATGGGCGTGGTGGCGATTCTCGAGCGCTGATCGCGGAACGAGCACCGCGGTCTGGCCGGCGCGCGCACTGAGGCGCTGGCGATGCGCGTCTGATGCGATGTGCGAAATCCAAGTGCGGTGCGGTCGGCAGCGATGTCGCCTTCCCCAACGCACGCTTAACCCCGATACTCGACCCGGGACGTTCGTCAGGGCCACTGCAAGCCCAACCAACCGCCTAACATCCACACCCCGGGGAGTGTCATGCATTCGAATCGTGCGCTGATCGTCGTCGCCGTCGCCGCCTTACTCGCGATCGCGGGCTGCAAGAAACAAGAAGAGAGTGCGGCCGAATTCACCGCCGCCGATAGCGTCGCGGGCGCAGCGGCGCCGATGTCATCGGAAAATCATGAGGCAGCCAAAAAAGCGGACACATCGGTAGCAAGGCCGCAATCGGTCGCTGCCGAACCAGCGGCGATGAACGATGCCGCCGCTAGCGCCGGGATGATCGCGGAAGAACAAGTCGCGCGAGTCGAAACCGACACCCGGCCCACGACCGAACAGGTCAGCTCCAGCGCGGCCACGTACAAAGACGCCAAGCGCAAATTCATCCGCAATGCGCAGGCGCAGTTCCGCGTGAAGGACGTGTATCGCTCGGCGCTCGCGATCGAGGACGTCGCCGCGGCGCAGGGAGGTTTCGTCGTCAATAACAACATTTATGCGCAGACGCTCAACACGCAGCGACGTCCTGCAGGCGATGGCATGCTGGTGGAGTTGACCGAATACACGGTTCGCGGGGATATCAGCGTGCGCGTGCCCAGCGACAACACCCAAGCGTTCTTGCGCGCGATCGCGAATCAAATGGAATTTCTCGATCAGCGCAGCTTCAACGCCGCCGATGCGCAGTTCGATATCTTGCGCCAGCAATTGGCGTTCGAGCGCGAGCAACAGGCGCAGCGCGATTTGGGGCAAGCCGGCCGGCAGGGCGGACACATGCTCGATAAAGTCGATGTGATTTCCGCGCAAAGCAGCGCGAAGCTGCAGCGCGACGAAGCCTTGATTCAACAGAAACAATACGAAGATAAAGTCGAATTCAGCACCATTTCGCTTTCACTGTATCAGATGTCGAGGATCCGCAAGACCGAACTGCCGGATGTCGAGGCGATCTTCCGCGACAACAGCCCCGGCTTCTTCTCGCGCCTGGGCGAGTCCATGCGAGTCGGTTGGTACTGGATCCTCGATCTGTTCGTCGCTTTGATGCGCGCCTGGCCGGTGTGGCTGATGTTGGCCGCCGCCCTCGTCGGTTTCCGCCGTTGGCGCGTGGGTCGTCGCCCGGCGCCGAAGGTGTCGCCGCCGCCGATCGAGTGATTTCGCCGACCGCTCGTTTGCGACTGCGCGCCCACAGCGCGCAGTCGCAACGCAAGCGAGTCGAAGTTTCAAACATGAGTTAGGCGTCGTATTTGCGTTACTACAGCACTCAACTAGCAACAGATATCCCGCCAGACGATTGGCGAGTTAAATCTGTTCGTCTCTTGTTTTGGTTTGTCCCTGATGGAAACCCAGAAATCGGTAATCTTTTCCCGCTTGTTTGCCAATGGCTTGTAGAGGTGGACGAGCATGGCAATGCTAATCGTGAAGTGGGTCTAGACAAAAACAACAAGCCAATTACGGCAGGTCCTTGGGGTAAAAATGTCGGTTTTTGGACAGACTCACCAGGCCCTTTCCCTTTGGATACAGCACAGCCCATCTCAGAGGCGAAATTTGCTCAGGCCTGGGTTGCGTTTTCAAGTTGCACAAACATCCAAGACGACGCCTAACAATTCGTTCAAGCGACCCCGCATCGTGGCTTCGGCTGTGTGCTTTACGCTACGCTTGCACGCGTCCGCCGCCCCGCCATGGGCCGGCTTAACTCAGGCGTTAGACGTGTCGATGGACCAATGCCCGCCGATGGGTCGCGGCTCAGACGCATCACGAGCATGCACGGAGCCGCCAGCGCATTCTCTTCAGGGCGTATTCTCTTCAAGACGCATTTCCGGAACCGCGCTTCGTGAAAATCGGAGGCGCAGCCTCTAGACTGCCCAAGGCAGTTCGCCGGAAGGGTAGGGATGACATCGAGCACGCGCTATCCGCCGTCGCAGTTTCTGGAGATCGGCCCATGGCGGATCGATCTGGAGCGCGGTGTCGTGTCCGCACGCGAAGGCACCGCGGCGCTGTCGCCGCGCGCCGAGGAGCTGTTGGTGTTGCTCGCGCGCTACGCCAATGTGTTGGTCACGCGCGAGCAAATTCTCGATACCGTGTGGGCAGGACGCGTGGTCGAAGATGCCGCGATCACCCATTGCATCTGGCAAATCCGCAAATCGTTGGGTGAGCGCGGCAAGGAAATGGTGCAGACGCGCGCGAAGCGCGGCTATGTGCTGGCGGTCTCGGATCGCGATTGGGTGATCGAAGCGCCGAACGAGGGCATGTTGTCCGATGGCTCGGAAGGGTCGACCGCCGCATCGCCAGTGCGCGAACAGCGACCCGAGTCCCCTGGCGACGGCGCGCTCGAAGCGAGTGTCGATCACGCACCGATTTCGATATCGGACACCGCGGCGGTGCCGGCGAATGCGGATGCAGATGCCGCCACGCTTCCGATCGAATCGACATCCGTAACCGCCGAAGCATGCACTGTCGAGGCGTCCAGCCGGACTCGACCGCACCAACAGTGGTCGCGAACGAGCATCGGTTTGATCGTCGCGGCGTTGCTGTTGGTGTGCCTGCCTTTGGGATGGCGCTATCTGCGGGCCGCGCCCGACCCGCTCGTGCTCGCACCCGATATCGAGATGAGCGCCGCAGTGTTGATCCCCGAATCGACGGCGTGGCTGCGCGACGTCGTGCTTCGCGACGTATTCGAGTACGCGCATGGGCACGACACCGCGCCGATCGTTTTTCAGCGCGCGCAAACGCGCAATCCGTTCGCGGGGCCGCATCTGCAGGTCGAGGTGACGCGAGCGAGCAGTGCGCAGATCGATGCGCAGTTGAGTCTCATGCAGGGCGATGCGGTCGTTCGCGAGCGCTTCCGCGGCCCCGCGAAACGCTTGGCGCCCGCGGTGCGCGCACTGCTGGTACGAAGTTTAGGCGCGACGACCCATGCGCCGACGCCGCAGAGCGAGGCGTATGTTTCGGGCCTCGTGGCGGAATCGCGTTTCGACCAACAGGCGGCGCTCGTCGAGTACCGTCGAGCGCTCGCGCGTGCGCCGACGATGGCCGATGCGCGCATCGCGATGGCGCGGATACTGTTCGCGCAGGGGCGACTAGGCGAAGCCTCCGCGCTGGCCGAGGCATTGCGCGCCGATACCGCGCTGACCAAGGCGCAGCGCTGCCGTTTCGAAGTGCTGCAAGCGCAGACGGCAGCGGCGCCGATCCCCACCGACGCTTGCGATCGCGCGCGCGCCATCGCGAGTCTGCAACGCTTGGAACTGCGCGATGCTTTGCGTCAGTTGCAACACTTGAGCGAAACCCCGATGGGCGCTGCGCAGTGGTTGGAAGAGGAGAGCGCCACGATCCTCGCGTTGTTGCGCTTGCAGGAATGGGCGCAGGCCGAGTACGAGATCGCCCGCGCGGAACGCGTGGCGCGGGACGCCGGCTGGGAGCATGCGCGTATCCAGATCGCCGCCAATCGCGGCACGCTTGAGATCCATCGAGGCCGTTTGCAAGACGCGATGCGTGCGCGCACCAGCGCCGCCGATGCGATGGAGGCTTTAGGCGATACCGCATTGGCGATCGAGAACCGCGTTTGGGCGATCCGGCCGATGCAGATCGTGCCGGGACCGGAGGTCGCTGGTCATCGCGAGACGCTGAGACGCATCATCGATCGTGCGCGCGAGATCGGCAGTGTGCGTGGAGAAATCGACGCGCTGTTATTGCTCGCGCGGTTGGATCGCGATCGCACCGATGTGTGGAATGCGCATTTGGCGCGGGTGCGTCGTCTTGTCGCCGAGGCGGGCTTGGATCGGCAGCACACGCTGGATCTGTATTTCGTCATGAGCGAGACCGTCTTCCAGCAGCGATACGCCGATGCGCTGGCCGGCTTGAGCGAATTGGAGGCCTCGGGTAACCGCCATCCCCGGGCGCGCGCTTGGAGCTTGACGCTGCGCGCGCGCGCGTCGTTCGCGCGCGATGCGCTCGGCGAAGCCATCGCTGCGATCGATGCGATGGAAAAGGAAGGGCTCGACGTGCCGGGATCGGTGGATTTCTGTCTTCTGAGCTGGATGTCGGTGGAAGCCGAGCGTCAGGATCGCGCGCGGGCTTATCTCAAGCGGTGCCGCGCCAACGACTACGACCGTGCGGCGCAGGCGTTGCGCGGCGACTACGGCCTCGTGGCGGAGGCGCGATTGCATCAACGTTATGGTGAAGCCGAGCGCGCATGGCCGACGCTGCAGCCGCGTATCGACGCGCTGCTGGCCTTGCCGATGCCCACACGCGAAGAGGCCGAGTCGTTGGCGTTGCTCGCACGGCATGCCAGCGCCTTACCGGGTGCGGACGCCGACCGACTCAACAAGGCGCTGGCGCGTGCCGATAGCCTCGCGCAGCGCGATGGCGCGGGCCCTCGGCTGCGCCTAGGCGTTCATCTGTTGCGATGGCGCCTGTGCGCGCGGACTGCAGGCGCGGACTGCGGAGCCATTCTGCCAACGTGGTCACAGGAAGAGCGTCTCGAAGCGCGTCTAGCGCAGCAAGCGGCCGCTCGCTGATATCGAATCGCATACCCGCAACCGGCTGCGATGCATCGCAGCGGTCGTGTCCGGCCGCCCGCAAACCGACTTCACGCTGAATACGCGCCTTCGCGGCAGCCAGAGATGTTTGGCTAAGCGATTGATTTCGCGCGAACAATTTTTTGCAGAGATTTTCCAAAGACAGGCGAGAGGACACGAATAAGGGGCAGGTGCGACACAGGCGCCGCGCTCACGTCATTCAGCGCCCCACTCGTTCTAAAGGAGAATCTTCATGACTCGTCAAGTGACGCATCTGGGCGTGCCGCCCATGGACCTCACCATCACCGACGCCGGCAACGGCAAACTCAAAGTGGAATTGCAGGTGCCGCGCTCCAGCGGTTCGCTGGACAACATTCCGTTTCTGGAAGTCACCCGCAACGAACAGGCCGCGCTGCTGAACGGTGCGCGCCAAGACATCATCGCCAAGCTCAGCCAATCGGGTTTCACCATCGGCGACGTGAAGTACGAAGCCGGCGGGCAACAAACCCAGCACGGCGGCGGCACCGTGGGCGCCAATGTGCCTAAGTTGGGCAAGGTGTCTTTTGAAATCAGCTCCGACACCCAGATTCACGGCGGCGTTACCGCGACCTTACGCAACAATCCCGATTTAGCCGGCGCCATTCGCGGGGCCGAAAGCAATTTCGATACGCGGCGTCAGGACATCTACGAATCCCGTGCGCGCGAGTGGTACCGCAACGGCGGCGCGACGCTAGAAAGCAACGGCGAGCGCTATTCGGTGACGCGCGACGCGGCGAAGAATTACATCAACGAACGGCACCCGCTCAACCCGTTCGAGCGCGTGGGCATCGACGGCGAAACCGTCGTCGCGCGCGCTTCGCAACCACTGGCGCCAGGCAACGAACAGGCGAACCGCCAGTTCGAGCAAGCGTTGAAGGGTACGAACGGCGATCGCGACACGGCGGCGGTTGCGGTCGCTGCGATTCGCGAAACGCCCGGTTACAAGCCCGATCAAGACATCAGCGTCAGCCAGGGCAAGAACGGCCTGATCGTGACGCAAGGCCAGGGCGATGCCGCGTTGAACGTGCCGGTGCCGCCGGCGCAGCAGGGCGATTTCCAGCGCATTTCGCAGCAATTGACGCAAGCGTCTCAGCAAACGGACGTCGCGCAAGCGATGGAACAATCGCAACGCACGCGCAATGTCTGAGCGCATCGATTCGCCTACATCGCCGCACCGAACCGAACGCATAGGCTGCGGATCGAGAAGCGGAATCGAACGGCAGCGTGGCGGCGGAAACGATGTACTGCATCGGTCGCTGTCGCCGTTCGCCGAACGTTCGGCGTCGCACGATCGCGATCCCTTGCCATAAAACCCCCACTTTGAGTTAAGGAGAATCTCATGAGCAACGAAGACAACGACTTGATTGCAGCGGGAAAATCCGGCGCTGGCCGGAAACCATTGCCTCCGGACGTGATAAGGATGCCGAATGCGAATTTGACCGAATCGCTCGACGGCGGAACGGTCAAGTTCACTTACACGCCGCTACCGGTCGGCGGTAATCCCAAGGATGCGGTTTTGCGCGAGCTGACCAACCAGCGCAGCGAGGAAATCCTCAACACCATCCGCAGCGATTTGATCAGAGAAAAAGGGTCTCATCTCAACGTCTCCGACGTCACCGCTAATGCCGGCGGCACCGTGCATGGCGTCAATATGTCCCTCAGCGGGAAGTTCGTATGGAATCAAGTCGATCGAGAAACGATCGATAACGTTCAAACCCGCTACGACTACGAACGCACGAAAGTCTATGTGCAGTGGGCACTGGATATGCGCGAAGTCAATCCGGGCAAAGGCGCTACCTACACGCCTCCAGGTGGGCAGCCGATCCATTACAGCGAAGATAATCTGAACTATCTGATTCGCGAGGGCGGCCGTTACCTGAAAAGCTTTCAATCGTTGGAGGCCAACGATCCCAATCGCATCAACTTGTCCGAAAAAGACTTGAATCGGGCGATTCCCTTGCCGCGCAGATCGGAGCTCGATAGCCCAGGAGCGAGCATCGCCGATGCCTCGAACCTCGTCCCGGGCAACGACCGTCTCAATCGCCAGTTCGAGCAAGCGTTGAAGGGCACGAATGGCGATCGCGACGCGGCGGCGGTCGCGGTCAACGCCATCCGAGATGCGGGCGGAAAACCGGAGCAAGACATCAGCGTCGCTCTGGGCAAGAACGGACTGATCGTGTCGCAGGGCCAGGGCGACGCTGCGCTGAACGTGCCGGTACCGCAAGCCAAGCCAGGCGATTTCGAGCGCGTCGCCGCGCAGATGGCGCAGCCGCAACAGACGACGCAAGTCGCTCAGCAGATCGATCAGCCGGAACGCACGCGCACGATGTAATCGAGTCGCCCGCGGCATCGGCCGGTGCGTGGATCTTAGACCCGCGCACCGGTTTCACCCGACGTACACGCTGAGTTTGAAAACGCTTGTGTTCATTATTCGATCCATACGGGCCTCATGACTGAGGACGCAAAGAGGAGTTCAGAATCATGGGAAACTGGTCTATCGAAGCCCGCTCGCTAAGCGTTGTCGGAGTCGCTTCGCATAATTTTTGGGTGCTGCGCGACGATCAAGGGAAACCCGTCGCCGAGTTGCACGGCCTGGCTACCGATCGCGACACCGGCCGGACGGTGCCGATCGGCACCGACGCCGATCAGCATTCGCTGCGCGTGAAGCATTTCATCCACGACGAACAATACGCCCGAAACTTCGGCGCAAGATCCACGAATGCGACGTACATCGAGGATGGACAACGGAGCGAGACCGTGGTCTCCGCCTCGCGCGAAGAAATCCTCGAACGTTGGAAAGTGGGGGCGAAAACCGCCGCTAAATTGATCAACGCGCAGGATCTGGATTATCCGCCGGGCGGTTTTAAATTGGATGGCAGTACCCGGAACAGCAATTCGGTTTACAACACTGTCGGCGCCATGATGGTGGGCGGCAGCAATGTGCCGGTGTTCCAGGGCCCACTGCAGCCGGGCGTGAATAACCATGTGCTCGACTTCACCACCCGTCACCTTCTTCAATACGACAGGCCGCAGTTTCGGCAAGGCCAGGGTCCTGGCGGCGACGTGCAGTTGGCGATGACCGATCCGAATGCCGCTCAGGCACAGATGGCGCCGACGACAGCGGACCGTGCACAGCCTGCCGCGTTGTCGAGCAACACGGTTGCACTGGTTCCTGACAACGATCACATCAATCGTCAATTCGAGCAGGCGCTCAAGGGCACGAACGGCGATCGCGACGCGGCGGCAGTCGCGGTCAACGCCATCCGAGATGCGGGCGGCAAACCGGAGCAAGACATCAGCGTCGCTCTGGGCAAGAACGGACTGATCGTGTCGCAGGGCCAGGGCGATACCGCGTTGAACGTGCCGGTGCCGCAAGCCAAGCCAGGCGATTTCGAGCGCGTCGCCGCGCAGATCGCACAGCAGCCGCAACCGACGCAGCAGGTCGCGATACAACCCGAAGTGCAGGAGCGTAAGGCGCCGACGGTCTGACGTCGTCGCCCACGCGGGGAGAGCTCGCCGGGACAGTCCGGTAGGCTTCCTGTGTGGGCTGCGCGCCGTCGGTGCCGTCGAACCCGCTTCGACGCCCCGAAAGGGTTCGCCGAATCGATTAACATGCGCGCTTTGCGGATATGCCGAGGGGCGCATGACATCGACGAACGACGACCCGTACCGATTGCCGGACTCTTTCGCGGACTCGCTGACGACACCCGCGGGCGGAGACGACGCGTTCGTGTGGCGGGACGGCAAAGACATCGTCGCGGTACGCGATAAACCGCTGCCGTCGCGCTGCGTGAAATGCAACGCGCCGGTCGCCGGATCGATCAAGACGCGTAAGTTCTATTGGCATACGCCGTGGCTGTATCTGCTGATCTTCGTCGGCTTGTTGTTCTATGTGATCGCTGCGTTGATCGTGCGAAAAAGATCCGAACATGCGGTCGCGCTGTGCCCGACGCATGCGAGGCGGCGTCAAGCCTTCATTGTCGGCGGCTTCGCGATGTTCGCGATCGGCCTGTTCGTCGCGTTTTCCGGCACCGAATGGATGGCGTTCGGGATCCTGGCGATGGTGGTCGCGATCGTGGTCGGTCTGATCGGCGGTCGGATCATGGTGGCGACGAATATCGACGACCGCTATGCGCGGTTTCGCGGCGCTTCGAAAGCGTTTTTGGCGTCGTTGCCGCCGTTGCCGACGCATCGGCGGCGCTGACTCGCGGTTTCGGACCGCGTCGAACGAGCCCGCCCGCAGGCGGGCTTATCGCTTGCGTTCGCGCGAGGTGCGGTCGCGTTCGCCTTCGCTCAGCGTCCAACCGATCGCTTCGGCGGTCGCCTCGCCCAGACCGCGCTCGAAGGCGCGCGCGATGGCTTCGACGCTCGTGCTGTCGGCGGGCACGTTCGCGACGATCGTGCGATAGGCGACCACGCGATTGTCGGCGTTATGCACGAGCCGCGCGCCGAGTTCGATGCGTACGGTCGGCGTCGTGCCGCCGCTGTAATCCGATTCGAAGCGACGCAGATCGAGCAAGAGTTCGTACGTCGCGTTCACGCCTTCGCCGCGGCGGGCGACGCCGCGCAAGCGTCCGCTATCGGCGAATGCGCGCAGTAACAGATCGTGGACCATGTCGGGCGCGGATTGCGACCAGGCCGCACCCTTGTATATCTGTAGTTCGCCCGGTTGCGGGCGCACCAGGATGCGTTCGGAATCGAGCGTCGCATCCGCATACGGCCGCGGGATCAGCAATTGCCAATCGACCTGTGGCCAGGCGGGATCGGCAGCGATGCGCGGTTGCGGTGCGTAAAGTGCGATCGTCTTTTGTTCGGGCAAGATGCTGCAGCCTGCGAGCATCGCGCCGCTGGCGAGCAACACGCCCAAAGCGACGATGTTGCGCAGCGAAGCGGCGGTCGTGCGCGCATGCTCTGGCCGGCGCACGCATCGATCTTCGATTCGACGGAAGCGATTCATTTCGGCTCGAACTCCTTCGGCGTTTCGCGGCCCAGTACGTAGCCGGCGGGATTAGCGTCGAGACGCGTGCTGATCTTGCGCAGATCGCGCACGAGGATACGCAGTTCTTCCAGCGTCGGCCCCAACTGGCCGAGACCGTCTTGTGCGAAGGCGTTGATCGGCCCGCGGTTCTCGCTCAGCAAGGCATCGGCGTTGCCGGCGGCGGAATCGAGGCGAGTGAGCGTGCTGTCGAGCTTCGCGATCAAACTCGGGAGTTTGTTCACCAGTTCGCGATCGATATTGACGATCGCGGTGTTGGTCGTGTCCAACGTGGCCGATAATTTTTCGCTGGCGACGCGCGCGTTGACGATCAGCGCACCGAGGTCTTGACGCTGATCGGCGAGCGCACCGGTGGCGCTTTCGATATTGTCCAGCGTTTCGTTGATGTTGCGGATGTTCTGGTCGCTGAGCACTTGGTCCAGACGCGCGACCAGACGGTTCGCGGTTTCGGCGATGTTCTGCAACGCCGAAGCTTCGGTCTTGATCACCGGCACGTCGTCCTCGCCATCGCCGAGCAAGGGTTGCGCGTTCGGGCTGCCGCCGGTGAGTTGGATGAACGCGGTGCCGGTCAATCCGGTAAACGACAACTTGGCGTAGGTATCGATTTTCACCGGCGTTTGCGCGCGCAGTTTCACCCGCGCGATGACGCGTCTGGGATCGTCCGGCGCGAGTCGTAGATCCGCCACCGTACCCACGCCGATGCCGTTGTATTGCACGCTGCCGCCTTCGGTCAGGCCGGTGACGGACTCGTCGAAGATCACGTCGTAAAGGCGCCAATCTTTATCCGACGAATACTTCGCCGCCCACAGCCCGAACATCAGAAGGAAAGCGGCCGTCGCTAACGTAAAGACGCCGATCAGCACGTAATTGGCTCTGGTTTCCACGTCAATGCACCTCCGCTATCGGCGGTTTCGCGTTGCGTTCAAGGCCCATCGAGGACAGCCACGAAATAACGATACAAGTCGTCGCCAGGGCCATGGCCCAAACGTTGCTTGACCTTGACGATCGGAAATACCCAGCCCTCATCGCGACTGATCCCCACCGCGTTCAGCTCGCTGTTGATCGCCCACTCGCCGCCCTTCGCGCGGCGATACACTTCGCCGATATAGCTGCCGAGCATGTTGCACAGTTGGTCGATCTCCGCATCGCTGGGGCCCGATCGTATCCATTTCGAAATCCGATTCTGCGGGATGTAATGGTGGACCCGCGCGATGATCGTTTCGACGTGCGCGATGCTGCCTCCGGAATAATCCAAAAAGGCATTGTGGGTATCGCGCGCGTAGCGGACGGCATCGTCGGCGTGCTGGCGCATCGTGTCGGGCAAATGGTCTGTAGTCATGATGATCGTTCGATACCGTGGCTTTGCGCGTTCCGTGCCGCCCGCCCGCGAGGGCCGTTGAAATACTCCTGAACCCACGGATGGTCCAAGCGTTCGATCTCCGCCAGCGGCGCGATGGCGACGACGCGACGGTCGGCCAGCACCGCGACGCGGTCGCAGATGGTGTACAGAGTATCCAGATCGTGCGTGATCAGGAACACGGTGAGCCCGAGCGCCTGCTGCAGGCTGCGGGTGAGATTATCGAACGCCGCCGCGCCGATCGGGTCGAGGCCGGCGGTGGGTTCGTCGAGGAACAGCAGCGGCGGGTCGAGCGCGAGCGCACGCGCCAAGCCGGCGCGTTTGCGCATGCCGCCGGAAAGTTGCGCCGGCAATTTGTCGATCGCATCCGCGGGCAGGCCCGCCAGCTTCACTTTCAGCAGCGCCAATTCGTACATCAAGCTGTCGGGCAAATCGGGATGATGCTCTTTCAGCGGCACCTGCACGTTCTCGCCGACGCTGAGCGACGAGAACAACGCGCCGTCCTGGAACAGCACGCCGATATTGCGTTCGATCGCGAGCCGATCCTCGCTCTTGCTCGAGCGCGCGTTCACGCCCAAGACCTCGATCTCGCCGGCATCGGGTTCGCGCAGACCGATGATCGAACGCATCAACACCGATTTGCCGCTGCCCGAACCGCCGACCACGCCGAGAATCTCGCCGCGACGCACATCGAGATCGAGATTCTCATGCACCACTTGCGCGCCGAACGCGTTGCGCAGGCCGCGGATGCGGATGATGGGTTCGTCGGGAGCTGCGCTCATCGCTCAGCGGCTCCTTTTTCTCGTAAGAGCGCTTTCAGAGCGGTTCTCTCGCGTGGCGCAAAGATCAAACGCTTTCGCGCTTTTGCGCGACCTACTTTTCTTTGCTCGTGCAAAGAAAAGTAGGCAAAAGAAAGCACTTTTCCCCGACAAATCAATCTTAGCGCGGAACTGCTATCGAGATTTTTCGATTCGCCGTCCCTGGCGAATCGAAAAACGTCGGGCATCCTGCCCGACGCCCGATGGGTCTGGATAGAGCGTAGTGGGTTGTTGTCTTGAAAAGTCAAAATCGATTAACGCCTGAATTAAGTCGCGCCGCGAAGCAGCGTCAGTTTGAATGAACTGTGAGATGTGCGCCGAAGTGCTAACAACTTAAACCTTAAGCACATTATTTGGCTCCATGATAAAGCGCTGACATTGATATTCGTCTTCTGTTTCTTTGGTGATGATGCTGACCCAGAAGTACCCATGGCTATCAATTTCATAAACCTCCATCAGTGAGCCAGCACAAGACCGGATAACAGCGGCTTCATTTGGAGGTAAGTCATGAACAAGCCACTCGGGAATTTCCAGAATTATGACCGTATCTCCCACGTTGACGAGATTGCCGGCTCGATCTAGTGGCTCCAAAGGGAAGCCGGCGGGTAAATTATTCACAAGTATCCAACTCCAAATTCGGCTTTCACCACCCCATATGCATGAACCAAATCGCGGCGATCGCGTCGAGTACGATCACCAGCGAAATGGCTTGGACCACGCTGGAGGTGGTGCGTTCGCCGACCGACTGCGCGGTGCCGGTGACTTGCATGCCTTCGAGGCAGCCGATCAGGGCGATGACCATCGCGAAGATCGGCGCTTTCGACAAGCCGACCAGCACATGCCGCAGTTCCATCGTTTCGTGCATGCGATTGAGGTAGGCCTGCGGCGGGATATCGAGACTGCTCGCGCCGACGCTCAAACCGCCGAGCAGGCCGGCGAGCATCGCGATGAAGGTCAGCAGCGGCAGCATCGCGACCAGCGCCAACACCCGCGGGATCACCAATAAATCGATCGGGTCCAAACCCAGCGTGCGGATCGCATCGACCTCTTCGCGGTTGACCATCGAGCCGATCTGCGCGGTGAAGGCGCTGGCGGTGCGGCCGGCGAGGATGATCGATGCCAATAGCACCGCGAATTCGCGCAGGAACGCGATGCTGACCAATTCGACGACGTAGATCGAGGCGCCGAAGTCGGCCAAGATATTCGAGCCGAGAAACGCGATGACCGCACCGATCAGAAACGAGAGCAGCGCCACCAACGGCACCGCATCGAGGCCGACTTGTTCCATGTGATGCACGGTGGAAATCAGGCGTAGCCGACGCGGCTCCCGAAACAAACGCAAGATCTTGACCAGCGTTTCGCCGAGAAAACTCACCAACGCGACGATCTCGCGGCCGTTGTCGTGCATCGCATGGCCGAGGCGCTCCATCGCGGCGAAGAACCCGTATTCGCGTTTTGTTTTCGGGCGCTCGTCGCGCACATCGTCGATCGCTCGCACCAGGGCACGATGATCGTCGCGGAATTCCAGGGCATCGTCGCCGAGCCCACGACGACTGGCGTAGCGCAGCAATTGCAGTACGCCGAGCGAATCCAAACGTTCGACCGCACTCGCATCGATGCGCTGCACGCTATCGGCGGCTTCGCGCAGCAAGTGTCCTATCGCGGTGGCGTGTTCCAGCGTCCAATCGCCGAGCAGCCGCAGTCGCCCGCTATCGTTGGGGTCGCGTTCGGTGCGGGGCGCGGTGGTGGATGTCATGGTCGTCGGTGATGAATGAGGCGCTATCGACGGGTCATCGCGGCGCTTCAGCCGCGCAACCGCGGGACGCCATGCGCATCGCGGTCTTCGATCGCGGCTTCATCGAGAATTTGTTGGCGCAGGTCGCGGCCGGGAAGGGCGTCGGTGGCTTCGCCGCGCAGGGCGCGCAGCGCATTGGCGTAACACTGGCGCGCGCGCGGGTCTTCGTTGTACTGCATGAAACCGTGACCCAGCTCTTCCCAGGCGCGTGCATGCCAAGCCGGCTCGTCGCTGCTTTGCGCGATGCAACGATGCAAATACTGTTCGGCCAATGGCCACTGCCCTTGCGCGCGCGCGAGCCGCGCGAGCCCCAGCAATGCGCCGGGGCTGGTCGGATGTTGCAACAACCACGCTTCGGCCTTGGTGCGGCGATGTTCGATCGCGCTCGCGTCCAATCGCGCGATCGACAAACCGCCGTAGAACGCCGCGAGCGTATCGTCCCACCGCGTATCGAGCGCTTGTTCGATGCTGTTCGCAGCGGCCGTGTCCCAACGCAGATCGGCGGCGCGCTCGGCGTAGGCCAACACCACCGCGGCATCGTTGCGCAGAGCGGGCGTCAGTGCGTCCCAGTGGTCGGCTAGCGCATTCGCATCGGCGGATGTGCGTAGCGATTGCGCCGCCCAATCGCGCTCGCGTTCGGCCAGGGCCGGTACCGACAGCGCTTGCTGTTGCCGCAGCGCACCGAGCATGCCGTAAGCCTCGCCCGCACGACCGCCCGCAGCCAGCGCTTCGGCGCGCAAGCGCAATCCGCGCGGCGGCAGGGGTTCGCGTACGGCGTCGAGCGCGGCCACCGCATCGGCGTGACGGCCTTCGAGTTGCGCGTCGTCGGCGATCGCGATCGCGCGCGAGGCCGGATGCCGTTCGGCCAAGGCATCCAGATGCGCGTTCGCTGCGGCGACGTCGCCGCGCGTGCGCGCGGCGCGGGCCGCGGCCGTGCGTGCGGGCGCTTCGAATTGACGATCTTGTGCGGCTTGCGCCAGTAATTTTTCGGCGCGGGCATAGTGGCCTTGATGCAAAGCGTCCAAACCATCGCCCAGGCGCGCGCGGGCGGTGCGCTCGCGTCGTTGCCGCCACAGCCGGAACGGCAGGCGCAGCACTTTCCACAATGTCCAGACGAGGAACGCGGCGATCGCGAACAGCAACAGCGCAGCGGCGATCGTGGTTTCGTAACGCGTGCCGCGGTAGCGCACCAGCACGAAGCCCGGATCTTGCGCCAGCAATTGCGCGATCAGCGCGCCGGCCAGCGCGAGCACGATCCAGAACAGCAAGTGGCGGAAGAGATTCATTCGCGATCGTCTCCGCAGCGCTCAGCGTTCCGCGCGCTGCGCGCGCAACTGCGTGAGCGTGCTGCCGAGCGTCGGCAGCGAGAGTCGCAGCGGGTTCGCGCGCAGACGTGCGAGCACCGCTTGTCGCGCGCGGCGATTCGGAGAATCCGGCAACAAGCGCAACAGCCATGTTTCGGCGCGAATCAGCGCCGCTTGATAACCGGTCTCGTCGCGACGTTCGATCGCGGCGCGCGCCAGGACCAGTTCCAATTCCAGTGCGTGGAACACGGCGCGACGTTGTTCGCTGCCGACCGCGAGGGTGGGGTCGGCTGGCGAAACGGTGATGAATTTCGAGAACATGCGTTCCCACCACGGCGCATCGGCGGCGACGGGCGCTTTTCGCTGAGTTTCGTCGATCGGTAGCGGTATCGCGGCGGCGAAGGCGTCGAGCTGGATCATCGCGGTGCGCGCGGGGTCGGTTTTCACCGCGTCCAGATCGGTGCGTTCTTGCGCGAGCGTTTGTCGCAAATTGAGCATGCCCGGCGCATCGATGCCTTCGAGCACGCCCGCGGCCAGTGCATACGCGCGACGCGCGCCATCCAGATCGCCGGCCAGCGCGAGTCGTTGTTCGGCGGCGGTGAGCAACAACTCGGCCTCATCCATACGCAACGCCTGTGCGCCTTGGCGGTTGGCGTCGGCGAGTTTAGCGACTTGATCTTCGAGAATCGTCGAACGTTGACTGATGCCCAACAGTTCGTCGCGCAGCACGCGATTGGTGGCGTCCGCCTGTTGCAAACGCTGCGCATGGCTGCGCGTGTCGCGACGCAGGCTATCGATCCGACTTTCCAGCGCTTGCAGACGCTGCGCGCTGTCGGCAGCAGCGATGCGGGCGCGTTGATCGCGGCGCTGGCCGTCGTACCAAAACCACGCAGCGGCGGCGATCGCGGCGAGCAACAGTAACCACAGCCATGCGCGACCGCCGCGACGCGAGGCGCGATCGATCTGCGCAAGCGGGGGCGACGCATCCGGCGATGCGATAGGCGCTTGCGCGGTAGGCGTCGAAGTTTCGAGCGGGAGCGGTGCGTCGGTCATGCCGATGGGGGTGGGGGCAATGCGGCCATGTTAGGGCTTGTTAACGCGATCTGGGTACATTGCGCTGAAAACCCGATGGCGCGCGTCGATGCGCGATGAAATCGTCGCGACGACGATGCGTTCGTCGGCGATGATCCGCGAGACGCCGTCGCACAATCGGCGGGCGCGTGCCGATGGGCATGATGGTGAGCGGTCGTGGTGCGCTCAGCGATCGGCGGCGACGGCCGCCAACAACTGTCGCGGCCGCGGCCCTGCGGCGAGACGCACATCGTTACAGCCCAGATTGCGCGCCAAGTCCACGAGCCTCGGGCTCGCCGCGACGATGCAGGCTTCGCGCAGCCGCGCGGCCATGTCGTTCGGCAGCGTATCGAGCATGTGCTGTAGCGCTTCGCCACTGCTCAACGGTACAAGCCAGCGGCCAGGGATGCTGCGAATGCGGGCGAGGGTGGCGGCGCGGGGTCGAATCGGCACGCGGGCGTAGACATCGACCCGCTGCAAGACCGCGCCGCGCGCGCGCAATCCCGGTGCGATCCGATCGCGCCCGCCCGGCGCGGTCAGCAAAGCGATCCGACAACCATCGATTTCGCCCAGCACCGGCAGCGCGAGCAGGCCCTCGCTGTCCATGCGTGTCGGGGTTTGGACCTTGGCGATGCCCGCGCGCCTAAGTGTCGCCGCGGTGCTGCTGCCGACCGCGCACCAGATCTGTCCGCGGCGCTGGCGCAGAGGCATCAGCGCTGCCGCCGCACGCGCTGCGGCCGGACTGGTGGCGATCACGATCGCCGCCGTGAGCGCCGTGCGCAACGCGGCACGGGTGGCATCGTCGTCGCGCACCACGATGCGCCAGGGCGAAAGCGCGACCGTTCGCCAACCCTGCGCCGCCGCCGCACGCCGCAGCGCGGCGTGATCGTCGACGGGACGAAGCGAGACGACGGTGTAGGATTCGTGGCGCGCGGGCATCGGCGCAGCTTGCGGATTCGGCCCGTCCCCCGCAAGGCGGACGTGCTCCGTACCAGCTCAACACGCATATCACGCGCGCTCATTGCGCCCGCTATTTGGCCCTCCGTCACTGCGACGAAACGCTTCTGATGATGAATACCGATGCCATCGCCACCGCTTTAACTGTCGCGCCTGCAACCGCGCCGGCGACACCGGACGTCGCGCCGGAGGCCTTACGGCCTCGCGAGATCGACGCCTGTTTGCGTCGGCTCGAAGCCGAATTGCTGGCGATGCCGCCCGTGGCCGCGATGCGATTGCGGTTGGGCGATTACGACGGCCTGCGCCTGCGTCTGCACGCGCCGCTCGAGGCCAACATCAACGACAAGGGCTGCGCTTTCGGCGGCAGCCTGGTGTCGGTGATGACGCTCGCCGGCTGGGGGCTGGTCGCTGTGCGCCTTCTGGAGGCCGGTTTCGACGCCGACGTCTACGTCGCCGACAGCGACATCCGCTATCTCGCTCCGCTCTACGCCGAGCTGATGGCCGAAGCCACGCTGGCCGAGGGCGAGTCGTGGGAGACGTTTCTCGCCACCCTACGCGCCCGCGGCAAAGCGCGGCTCGAAGTCGTCGCCAAGGTGATGTTGCCCGACGGCGGAGTCGCCACCGAAAGCCGTTCACGCTACGTCGCGAAGCGCAGGGCGCAGACGGAGTAGGATGCGCCGGTCGTCCATGCCCATTCCGAGCCGCATCGTGCCCGTATCGTTCCGTTACGTCCTGATCTGCCTGCTCAGTCTCGTCATCGCGGCCATGCCGATGACCGGCGCCGCGCAGAAGATGAAGTTCAAGCAAGCGCGCGCACTCGTGCAGGCCCAGGAGGATTACTCCAAAGCCATCCGATGGAACGATTTCGAGGGCGCCTGGAACTTGCTCGATCCCGCCTACCGCGAAGCGCATCCGGCCATCGATGTGGAGTTTTCGCGCTACGAACAAGTGCAAGTGACCGGATTCGAAGCGCTGGATTCGCGGGCCCTGCCCGACGGCAGCATCGAGCGCGTGGTGCGGATCGACGTGGTCAATCGCAACACCCTCAGCCAGCGCACCCTGCGCTTCACCGAGCGCTGGCGCTACGACGCACTGGCCAAACGCTGGTGGCTCAACAGCGGCCTGCCGGATTTCTGGCAAGGGCGCTGAGTGACGGCCCCCGGCCTCGCCAATTCGCCACCTGATTTAGCGGTCGCGCCCCAAGCGGCAGCATCCGGCGCAGGCGCCCGCCCGCCTTACCGAATCCACGCTGGGATCTGAGCGCGCGACCCGCCGGAATCCGCTTTTTTGCTTCGCATCCGCGGACAGGCGACAATCCGTGCCCCTTTTCGGTTTGCCGTCCCCGTGGATTACGACACTTTATCGGCCTTCATCAGCCGCCACCCCTTGCTCGGCATGGGTTTGGTCGGCCTGACCATCGCCATCATCATCAACGAACTCTCGCCGCTGTTCCGCGGCTATAAAGCCTT
The DNA here is from genome assembly GCA_963783035.1 of uncultured Gammaproteobacteria bacterium. Taxonomy (GTDB): domain Bacteria; phylum Pseudomonadota; class Gammaproteobacteria; order Xanthomonadales; family Xanthomonadaceae; genus Lysobacter_I. Next base: position 285,078 of record CAWAMC010000007.1, on the reverse strand, counting down.
GCGGCCGGCCGAACTGACCACGCTGATCAACCGCGAAGGCGCCTTGGTCGTGGATATGCGGCCATACACCGACTTCGAGAAAGGCCATATCACCGGCTCCAAGAGCATTCTGCCCAGCCAATTCGACCCCGACAGCAAACAACTCACCGGCTCGAAAGCCTCGCCCGTGGTCATCGTGTGCCAGCGCGGCGTGACCGCGAGCGGTGCCGCGCGTCGGCTTAAGCGCGCCGGGTTCACCCAGGTCAGCATTCTCGAAGGCGGTATCGAGGCCTGGCAAGGCGCCGATCTGCCCCTGGTCAAAGGGCGAGGCTGAGCCGGAGGCGAATGCGCCGGGCACCGATCGCTTACTCGCGCGCGCCGGACCCTGCTGTTGAGACGCGGGCACGACCGAGAGCAGGCTTGTAAACCGTTCGCGCCGCGCCCAGATCGTCTCCCGTCGCGCCAAACACCCCATGCCATAATCGCCACCCTTTACGCGATTCCCACTCAACGTTCTTTCTAGGAGTTCCGCCATGTCCGAACCCGTCGCCAACGGCGCAGCCGCCGAAGCTCTCGGCCCCACCTTCTCGGTCGAGAAGATCTACGTCAAAGACGTCTCGTACGAGGCTCCGGCCGCGCCGCAGGTGTTCAGCGAACAGGGTCAGCCGGCACTGGAAATGAACCTCAATCAGCGCGTTCAACGCGTCGCCGATGCGCTGTTCGAAGTCGAGCTGGGCGTGACCCTGACCTGCAAGCTGGCCGATAAGACGGTGTATTTGGTGGAAGTGCGTCAAGCCGGTTTGTTCGGCCTTAGCGGCTTCGACGAGCAGACGCTCGACGCCATGCTCGGCGTGCATTGCCCGGGCATCCTGTACCCGTACGCGCGTCAGACCATCAGCGACATGATCACCGCCGGCGGCTTCCCGCCGTTCCTGCTGCAGCCGATCAATTTCGAAGGCCTGTACGCCGAAGGCCTGCGTCAGCGTCAGTCGCAGCAGGGCACCCTGGGCGACGTGGCCGGCAACGCCTAAGGCCTGCCCGACTCGTTCGGCCCACTGCGGTCGTCGTCGATGCCGTCATCCCCTGCGCATAGCGCACCCTCCGCACCGTCGGCATCGCCGACGGTCGCGGTATTGGGCTCCGGATCCTGGGGCACAGCGCTCGCCGCATTGATCGCCCGTCACGGTTTCCCGACGGTGCTATGGGGCCGCGATGCGACCACCATCGCCGCGATCGATCGGCATCACGAGAACGCGCGTTATCTGCCGGGCATCCCACTGCCCGAAGCGCTGCGCGCCACCACCGATCTGGCCGAAGCCATGCGTGGCTGCGATCTGGTCCTCGTCGTGGTGCCATCGCACGCCTTCGCCGAAACCCTGCATCAGCTCGCACCGCTGCGGCCTGCGCACGCAGGCGTGGCGTGGGCGACCAAGGGCTTCGAACCGGGTTCCGGCCGTTTTTTGCATGAAGTCGCCGGAGAGATACTGCCGGACGATGTACCGCTCGCCGTCGTCACCGGCCCGTCGTTCGCCAAAGAAGTCGCGGCCGGCCTGCCGACCGCACTGACCGTGCATTCGGATAACGCCGCATTCGCGCAGCAGGTCGCCGACGTGCTGCACGGCCCGGCATTCCGCGCCTACACCGGCGAAGACATGCTGGGCGCTGAGCTCGGCGGCGCGATGAAGAATGTGCTGGCGGTCGCCACCGGCGTCGCCGACGGCATGAATCTGGGCCTCAACGCCCGCGCGGGCCTGATCACCCGCGGTCTTAACGAAATGCTGCGCTTGAACGTCGCCATCGGCGGCAAAGCCGAAACGCTGATGGGCCTCGCGGGCCTGGGCGACTTGGTGCTCACCTGCACCGGCGATCTCTCGCGCAATCGTCGCCTCGGCCTTGCGCTGGGTCGCGGCCAATCGATCGACGAAGCCGTGTGCGAGATCGGCCAAGTGGTCGAATCGATCCAAACCGCCGAAGAAGTGATGCGTCAGGCCGAGCGTCACGGCGTCGAGTTGCCGATTTCCAGCACCGTGCGCGATGTGCTCAAAGGCGAGATCACCCCAGCCGAAGGCCTCAAGCGGCTGATGGCGCGCGAACAAAAACCCGAATATCCGCAAGGCTTGTTCCGCGATTGAGTGCTGCGGCGCAGCCTCGCGAGCGAACTTCGCGATCGCGAACCTGCTTATCGCTTATGGCAACGCTGAACAAGTCCATCCCCGGATCAAGTCCGGGGCAGGCTCTGGCCTTGTTCAGCGGTCGCGAGTTCGGTACAGGCCCGAACTCGCTCACGCCAGATCAATCACTTGCGTGATTGATGACTCGGCGCTACGCGCCTCGCCCTTCGGGCCGGCTGCGCCGTTCAACCTGCGGTTGTCGCGGGCAGCACATCCATGTGCTGCGGCAACGCTGACTTAATCAGCGTTGCCTTATGTCGTTCTCGAGATCGGCGACGAATCGCAGCCATGAAAAAACCCGGCTTCGCAGCCGGGTTTTTCGTAAGCCGAGCGGTTCGCGCTGCGGTGCGATCAGAAGCTGGCGCGGATACCGATGTTGAAACGGCTGACATCGCCGCCGGCATCGATTTCGCCGACCAAGCCCCAGGTCTCGCTCAGCACCACATGCATGCCCAAGGTGCCGACCGCATCGCCTTCGTAGGCGCCGCCATCGACGTAACTGGCCTTGACCCAGCCTTCGATGCTGTTGCTGAGCGCGCCGCGCACGCCGACGCCGATCCGGCTGTTGTTGCGCACGTCTTTGCTCAGGCCGTCGTCGAACTCCTGCCGCTGGAACGTGGCATCGGCGATCAAGTCGACGTTGTCGGCGAAGTTGTAGCGGTAAGACAGACCGAGCTCGGCTTCGAGCGCATCGACATCGACCGGCAGGTCGCTGCTCTGGCTCCAGGCCAAACCGCCGTGGAACGAGAGGTTGTCGTTCAGCTCGACCGAGCTGCGGAAGTAGGCGCCGTCGAAATCGGAGTCGTCGACGACGTCGCTATTGATGCTCAGGCGCTTGAAACCGCCTTCGACGTAGGTGTAGCTGCCCAGGCTGTCGCGCGCGGAAGCGGCGAACGGGATCAAAGCCAGGATCAGCGCGGCGGCAAGTTGCTTCTTCATGAATCTCCCCAGTATTGGATGCTGTCGGTTCCATGCGCGATGGCGCAGGGGGCGAAGTGTAGCGAAGCTCTCGCCGCTTTTGCGCGATCTGCACCGCATAACGGCCGCAAAATGCCGGCCGGGGCCAGAATTTCCGCATCCGGCGATGGCCTTCGTGGGGGATGGCGGCGTGTGCGCCGTGGGGAATGATGGATCGAGCGTCCCTTCCGTCGACGCTCATCGCCTCAAAAACAAACCCGGCCTAAGCCGGGTTTGGGTGCAACGCAGGGGCACGTCGCGGAGGTTGCATGCCGCACTTGAGGCGTGCGGCGGCCCTGCACGGGTGACGATATTCGGGGGTGCCCGAGGGATGCGGGCGGCCTGGTTTGCCTGCTGGAATTACCAGGAGAAGCGCGGGCCGATGAAATATTGGGCATCGCCATCGGCGAATTTCACATCGCCGTTGAGGCCCCAGTTGTCGTTGAACTTCACGTTCGCGCCGAGGCGGCCATAGACATCGCCGTCGACCTGTTCGTAATCTTGGTACCCGGCGAAGGCGTAGCCATCGACGTACTGGCCCATCGCACCGCGCACACCGACTTCCGCGCTGTAGCCATCGAAGTCGGCGTTTTGGCCGGCGTCGAGCTTCTCGTAAGCGATGCGGGTGACCAAATCGACCTTCGGCGCAAGTTCGTGGTTGTAGCCCACACCGACGCGCCACTGGTCGAAGTCGATATTGGTGTTGTCGATGTCTTGATTGCTATAGCTGCCGAACAGATGGACGTTCGGATGCACAGCGACGGACGTATCGAGACCGAAGCCATCGGCATCGGGGGCGTTATCGTTGTTGTTGGTGGCGACGTAGCCACCCCGGACGTGGTTGTAGGAGACGCCTTCGGCGGCCGACGCTGCGAAAGGGAGAACGGCCAGCAGGGTCAGGGCGAGCACAGAACGCTTCATGAGAAACCTCTTTATTGTTGGGGGCCGGGCCGGCGGCGAGAGAGGGGAGGGACGACCGCCGGCACCGGTGAGGGCATTCTCAGGATTGCTGTGCAACGAAGCCTTAATACTGAACTCTTCAGTACGGGAACTTTTCCGGTTCGTTCAGGTGGGGAGCGGCGCGGATGGCCGGCCCATCGTTCTGCCGCTTGCGGCAGAACGATATCGAGGCCATGGATCGCATCCGACCTGCAGAATGCGTGTCGCCGACACTATCCGAATAATTTCAGATCGAAGTACCTGTCGACGACGACCATGCCGCCATAAGCGGACACGGTGCAGGCGATACCTGCGGCTAGCGACGGCCAGAACCCCCAGCCTGCCTTCACGCTGAACGGAAACACCAGGAAAAACAGCAGCGACGGCAGGACGAGCCAGAAAATACTTTGAGCCAGGGCCGCGGCCTGCAATGCATCGCCAGTGTCGCGATACAACCACGTCAGCGCCAACAGAGAGGTCAGCGGCAGCGACGCCAGAAAGGCGCCTGCGAATGTATTGCGCCTTCCGATTTCGCTGATCGCGACCACCAGGATCGCGGTGATCAACACTTTGAACAGCAGCGTGGTCATCGATCGTCTCCGTCGGATCGCCGACGCTTGCGCATCGGCGGCGCGGACCTGCCGCAGCGGCTGGTCCGCTTAGTAGGCTTATTTCTTGTCGCCGGTCGGTTTGGCTTTGCGCGCAGCCGCTGCCTTTTCGGCATCGCAACGCGTTTTCAGTTTTTTGATCTCGGGCTTGGTCACGTCGTTGGAGTAGCGCTGGGTGTCGGCTAACTGCGTGCAGGTGGTCGGTACAGCCTTGACCGGCGGCGCGACATACCGAGGTTCATGCAGACTGGGATCGTGCGCCTGCGCAGCGAACGTCAGCAGCACGGACGATATGAAAGCAGCGGAAAGAAACAGCGAGCGCAACGTCATGGTGAATCTCCGATTGGGAGTGGGGCAGGAGGGCGGAAAGGCTAATTCCCGCCAGGATTAGAACGCGAGAAAACATTCCATGTCGCGTGCAGAACTCAAGGCCGATAGAGTTTTTCCTGGAAGCCCGATACATCGATTTCGACAGTGACAGCATCGCTGCCGCGATTCTGCCAATACCAGCCGTGACTGCCATCGAAGGGAGCGATGAACGTACCGGAGGCCTCGCGCACAGCGCTCTCGACCGCGTAGCTGGTCCACGCGTTCTTGATGCCGATGCGTTCGCCGTGCATATCCAAGGCGACATCGCCGCTCGCCTTCCAGTGGAAGACCATGCCATCGCCGGATTTGAGCATCGCTTTGACTTCGGCGCCTTTGCCGGGCGCTAGCGTGACGCTCAAGGTGTCACGACGATACGGCGTGCCGCGCAGCGAAGCGGCTTTGGTATCGAAGCTCTGGCCCGCATTCGCACCGAAGGCTTCGCTCGCTTTGGCCGCCAGTGCGGTTGTCGCTGCGTCGCTATCGGGTGCGGGCAATGTCGAACTCACTGCCGGTTGCGGCACTGGCCGTTCGGCCGCTTCTGCGGTCGAAGCGAGCGCATCGAGCCCCAGACGCGCACCGATGCCGGTTGGGTCGATGCCGTACTCCGCTGGCAGTACGGTCGTGACGAGGATCATCGCGGCGACGACGATCGACCCCAGTGTGGCCTTGACCAGTTTTCGAGCGGATGGGCGAGAATCGGTTGCGGTGGTCGACATGCGGAACCTCTGCGAGCTTCGATTAGGAAACGTAGTAGCCGGTGAGTTGATAACCGATCAGCACGAAGCCGGCGATCATCAGCGCGGTGTTGGCGGCGAAGGCGTGACGATGGAAATTCGGGTTGCGTCGCCAGAATCCCATCACGATTAAGATGCCGGCGAGTGCGAGCAACTGGCCGAGTTCGACGCCCACGTTGAAAGCGAGCATGTTCGGCACCAGTCCGTCTTTCGATAGCGTGAAATCCTGTAGCTTGGTGGCGAGGCCCATGCCGTGGAATAGGCCGAAGATCAGCACGGCGGCCTTCGTGTCGGGCTGCACGCCGAACCAGCGCTTGTATGCGCCGAGATTATCGAGTGCCTTGTAGACCACGGACAAGCCGATGATGGCGTCGATCAAATAGGCATTCACGTGCCAACCTCCCAGCACGCCAGCCAGCAGCGTGATGCTGTGGCCGACAGCGAAGAGGGTGACGTAGAGGCTCACGTCGCGCATTCGGTACAGGAAAAACACGACGCCGAACAAGAACAGCAGGTGATCGTAGCCGGTCACCATATGCTTAGCGCCGAGATAGGCGAACACGATGAGGTTGCGGCCGCTGGTACGTTCTAGAAAGATCTGATCGCTACCGGCGACACCATGCGCAAAGGCCGCGATCGGGAGCAGCATCAGCGCGAGGATCGCGAGAGTCGTGCGGGGATGCATCGTTATCCGGGGGCGCAACGTCGTCTCCGTGCGGGGTTGGTTTGAAACGAGATGCCGGTTCACGGTGCGGCCGCCATGGCGTCGCCGTCGTCGCGATGGAGCAGCCGATAGAGCGCGGGCAGCACCAGCAGTGTCAGCAGCGTCGATGAGACGATGCCGCCGATGACAACGGTCGCCAGCGGATGACGCAAGTTCACGGAAACCTCCGAAGAATCGACAAGCAACGGGCAACGGGCCGCGACTGTGCGGCCCGAGCGTCAAGCGATCGGAGGTCGGAAGGGGGTCGAGGGCGCTCGCCGGCGTAGCCCTGACCACGCCAAATTCGGGACGAAGGCCTCTTGACCAGAGGCGGGCGGTATCGCAATGGCCGGGGCCATTTCCAGTGTGGTGTAACCACCGGCCTGATGCATCAAACCGTGAGTACCGGAGCTATGGTCATCGTCCGCAGGATCGTCGTCCGTAGGATCGTCGGAAAGATTGGGGGCATGGTCGTGGTCATGGTCCAAACCCTCCGTATGACCGCTCTGTGTCATCACGTGGTCAACCGCATGCATATCCGAGAGTAGGGACAGCATCGGTTTGATCATCAGCCCCAGCACGAGCAGCGCCAGCACGGCAGTGCGCAACAGTCGTTTGGCCCGGGCAGGATAGGAAGACATCTCAAGAAGAATACGTCAGCGTTGGCTTCGTACTCAATACCGCGTTCGATCTGAGCTAAGACCGATTCGAAGCGGTGCTGATCGCTCCGGTACATTTTTTGGCATCGAAATGCGAGCGCATCACCGCAACAACTGCGCTATGGATGGCGACCTCGAATCAGCGCATCGTGCGCGTGATCGTCTCCGCGTCGGCGCGCTCGCTGCAGCCTAAGAAGCGCGAACCCGCGAGCCACGCAGGATCGGGGTAATACGCGAACAATAATTGTCCGTCTTTGATCGTATCGATGAGTTCGCGCGCGATCGCTGGACGCAGTGCGGGGCAACCGAAGCTGCGACCGAGGCGGCCTTGACGCAAGGCTTGCGTCGGATCGACGTAGGGTGCGCCATGTATCACGATCGCGCGGTCGCGCGCGCGGTCGTTGAAGCCCGGTTCCAAGCCGTCCATGCGCAGCGAGTAGCCGTTGCCGCCGATGTACGTGCCGGCGGTGGCGAACAAGCCGAGACTGGACTGATGGCTGCCATCGCGATTGGAGAACGCGTGCGCGAAGTTTTCGCCGCTGCCGCGGCCATGCGCGACGTGCTCGGTGTAGAGCAGGCGTTCGCGTTCCAGATCGAACACCCACATTCGCGGCTCGGTCGAAGGTTTCGAATAATCGATCACGGCCAATCGCGCGGTTTGCGCGACGGCACCTGAACGCAGCGCGCAGGCGCGGGCATCGAGTGCGAGAGCGAGGACGTTGCGGTCGAGTGTCGGCGCTGCGGTATGCATACGCGCGAGCAAGGGCTGTGTAGGCAATGCATCGATGGCGTTCGCTGCGCGCGCGCCTAAGGAGCGCGAGCGATGGGCAGAGCCGGTGCTGCGATCGATATCGGCGGCGAACGCGGGAAGCGCGGCGAGGGCGACGATCGCCAGAATGCGGTAATGAGCGCGAAACATCCGCGCAGATTACCGAGGCGGTGGTGCATCGGTCGAGGGCGTCGCGACCGGCGGTCGGTCCGCGCGAAGGACGGTCATCGCCTCGTCGTCGCGTGCGTGCAACGGTTCATCGGTGACCACGAGTGTCGTGCCCGGTGTTAAAACATCGTAAACCGAGCGTGCGAATTCCGGCGCGACCGATATGTCGCCACGCGCAGCGGCGTCGATGATATCGGTCTCGTGCGCATCGGTGTCGCGCTCATCGGTACCAGCGGTTGTTCCCTGAACGTTCTGATTCGGCGCATCGCTGTTTCGTGTTGTCGGCAATGGTGCGCGACGATCGGCTGCGCTCAGCGGCAATCGCAACCATCGCAACGCTGGGCGATCCGGTACCACGGGGCTCGCGCCTTCACCGCTGCCTTCCAGCAACACGTAGGCATGAGTGCCGCGCGGTATCTCGTCGGTGGAGAAGCGCACCGCCGCGCGCCCGATCTCGATCCCGTTGCGAAGGATCGCGACTTCGCGATCGCGCGTGCTCATGACGATGGTGAGCGGGCCTTCGGGCGCCGCTTCGGGCGCCCATCGATACGGCGCATCCATCGGCACCGTCGTGGACGTGCGCGGCGCGCCGGTATTCGGATCCACCGGCGCGAACAAGCCTGGAAACGCGACTGTCGGCGCATGCGAACGGTCGTCGGCGATCACCACGGTCATGCCGTGGTTGGTGATGCCGAATAATTTTTCGGAAAAGGCATAAGGCAAACGCACGCAGCCGTGCGAAGCCGGGTAATCCGGCACTTTGCCCGCATGCAAGGCCACGCCGCTCCAGGTCAAGCGTTGCATGAACGGCATCGGCGCGTTGTCGTAAAGATTCGAATAGTGCTCGCGGCTTTTCTGCAGGATGGTGAAGACGCCGGTGGGCGTTTCGTAGCCGGGTTTGCCGGTGCTCACCGTCGAGATCGCGATGCGCACGCCGTTGCGATACACGTAGGCGAGTTGCTCCGGCAGACTGACCACGATCACCACCGGACCTTTCGGCGCCAATTGCGGCATCCATAGATATTCGCCGGGCTGCAGTTCGACCGGCGGCTTCGGCAGTGCGTTCGGTAACGCATTCGCGGGCGGCGATGCCGGCGTCGGCGAAGACTCGCGCACCTGCGTCTGCGCAGGTATCGCGACGAATGCGAACGTCAGCGCAAGCGCGCAGACATGCGCGCGCAGGCGCTCCGCGCGCGACGATGCAGCGATGGCGTTAATGCGCGGTGTAGCCGCCATCGATGGTCAGCTCCGTGCCGGTGACGAATTTCGATTCGTCCGATACCAAATACACGATGCCCCAGGCGATGTCGTCGGGTTCGCCCATATGGCCGAGAGGATGCAGCATGCCCACATCGCGCCGCGCGGCATCCAAATCCGTCGCGCCGCTGGCGCGAAGATGATGTTCGACCATCGGCGTCCAGATATAGCCCGGATGCACCGAATTGACGCGAATACGATCCGGCGCGTAGATCATCGCGTCGGTCTTGCTCATGATGCGCACCGCGCCTTTGGATGCGTGATAGGCCGGCACATCGGCCGCACCGACGAGCCCGTAAATCGACGAGAGATTGACGATACTGCCGCCGCCTGATTTTTTGAGGTGCGGGATCGCATGTTTAGTGCAGAAGAACACGCCTTTGACGTTGACCGCTTGTACTCGGTCCCACTCCGCTTCGGTGATCTCGTGGGTAAGTTTGGTCGAGCCGGATATGCCGGCGTTGTTGACCAGCGCGTGCAACGCACCGAAGGTGGCCGCCGCTTGGTCGATCGCGGTCTTGACCTGAATTTCGGACGCGACATCGACGTGCCAGTAGCGCGCATCGACGCCGCGTGCGCGCAGCTCGGTTACGAACGCTTCGCCTTCGGCGTCCAATACGTCGAACAATGCGATCTTCGCGCCTTCATCCGCAAGACGTTCGCAGCAGGCGCGGCCGATGCCGAGTGCGGCGCCGGTGACGATGCAAACTTTGTCGCGAACTCGGTGCATGACGTACTCCTCGCGGCGAATGCGTTACGGCCTTTTTAGGGCAACACTGATTAAATCGGCGTTACGTTAACATTACGTCGCAGTTCGATCGTGCGGATGTTGATGCGCGTCAACTCGACCCATCGCGGCGATGCGGCGTTCAGTCCGCGCGAACGACAGTCCTGCGCGACCGCGTCGATACGCGCATGCGCAGCCATGCTTCGAGCGACCACACTAATAGTAACGGCAAGGTCGCGGCCGCGAGTGTGCCGAACAAAGGCGGCGGCGAAAAACCGAACCAGCGACCTGGCGTTTGCCACTGCGTGATCGCCGCCAGCAATGCGAGCGTCGGAACGATCACCGCCAAAAACGCGGGATTCGGCCGGAAGATCGCTTGTCGCAGCGTCTCGCCGTTGCGATGCGCGACGATCAAGCCGAGATTGCCGATCACCAGTGCGATGAAGGCCAATGCCGCTTGCTGCGATGCGGGCAACGCTGTCCAGCGCGCATACAAATAGATCGCCAGCACCGCGACGAAGACCAGTACGCCGCGGACGACGCTGCCGAGGAAACGACGACGATCGATCAACCGCGCCTGCGTTGCGCGCGGAGGACGGCGCATGAGGTCGTCGGCGGGCGGCTCGCGTTCGAGCGCGATCGAGCTCGCTGGATCGATGATCATTTCCAGAAACACCACATGCAGCGGCAGCAGGATGAGCGGCGTGCCGAACAGCAGCGGCAGCAAGGCGAGGCCCGTGATCGGCACGTGTACGGCGATGATGTAACGGGTCGCGCGGCGGATGTTGTCGTAGATCGTACGGCCCATCGCGATCGCGCGCACGATCGAAGCGAAATCGTCGTCGAGCAAGACGATCGACGAGGCTTCGCGGGCGACATCGGTGCCGCGCCCGCCCATCGCGATGCCGACGTGGGCCGCGAGCAACGCCGGTGCATCGTTCACGCCGTCGCCGGTCATCGCGACGATCTCGCCGCTGGCCTGCAGCGCGCCGATCAACGCGAGCTTGTGTTCGGGGCGTACGCGTGCGAAGACATCGTTCGAGTGCGCGATCGCGGCGATCGCATCGGCATCGAGCGCATCCAGCTGCGAACCCAAGACGACATCGGGGCGCTCGGAGAGTCCCGCATCCGCTGCGATGGCGCGCGCGGTCTCGGGATGATCGCCGGTCAGCATCATCACCCGCACGCCCGCTGCGCGCGCGTCCGCGACCGCGCCGCGCGCACTCGCGCGTAGCGGATCGGCGAGACCGACTAAGCCATGCCAACGGAACGCGAAGGCGCGCGGATCGTCCGGCAACGGCATCGCGTTCGCATCGTCGGGCCAAGAGGCTTCGGCCACCGCGATCACGCGCAAACCGCGCTGAGCCATCGCAACGGAGGCCTGCAGCGCATTCGCATGGACCGATGCCGGCAAGCGACAAAGCGCGGCGACGGTTTCCGGCGCGCCTTTGCAGGCGATGAAGAGCGTCGTGGACGCGTCCGCGGTGTCGTCGACCGATGCGACGCGCCACACTTTGATATACGCCAATAGATCGCGTGCGAGCGGATACGTGCGCAGGCACGACGATGCGAGCGGCATGGCGAATTCGGAGATCGCGGCGTGCGTCGCGGCTTCGACGATCGCGCGGTCCATCGGCTCGTGCGCGTGCGCTTCGCTGGCCAATGCAGCGCAACGCAACAGCGCCAATTCGCCTGGCGTTTTCGCGTCTTGCGGCGAAAGCGCATCGTTCTCGCCTGCCCGCACTTCGGCCACCGCCATGCGGTTTTCGGTGAGCGTGCCGGTCTTGTCGGTACATAGCACCGTGACCGCGCCCAAGGCTTCGATCGCCGCCGGTCGCCGCACCAACACGCGCTGTCGCGCCATCCGCCATCCGCCCAACGCGAGAAATACGGTGAGCACCACGGGAAATTCTTCTGGAATATTCGCCATCGCCAAGGTGATACCGGCGAGCAAGGCTTGCAGCAGATCGCCGCGCATCGCGAGATGGATGCCGACCACCAGCGCGCACGAGACGAACGCGATCGCCGCGAGCCACATCACGATGTGGCGCATCTCGCGCTGCAACGGCGTTCTCGGCGACGTTTGCTGCCGCAAGCGGGTGCCGATCCGTCCCATCTCGGTCGCGACGCCCACGGCCATCGTTTCCGCGCGCGCTTGGCCGCGCACGACGAGCGTGCCGGCGAAAATACGCGCTTGGTCGTCGTCGGCTGTGGCGTCGCGTCGCACCGACACCGATTCGCCGGTCAACAGCGATTCGTCCACATGCAATTCGTCGCTGGCGAGCAACCGCGCGTCCGCAGGCACGCGGTCGCCTTCTGCGATCAACAACACATCGCCGACCACGACCTCGCGCGCAGGAATCACACGCGTTACGCCATCTCGCAATACGCGGGCGCGCGGGCTGCTCAGATCGCGAAGCGCCTGCAAGGCGTGCTCCGAGCGCAGCTCCTGGTACAGCGTCAGACCGATCACCAGCAGCACCGACACGCCGAGCAAGGCGGCGTCTTTGGCATCGCCCAACGCTACGTACAACAGGCTCGCGGCGATCAGCAGCAACAGCATCGGTTCGCGCAGCAGATCGAGGAGGATACGCGGCCAGCGACGTCGGTCGGCTTGCGGCAGGGCGTTCGGCCCGTCGCGCCGAAGCCGCGCGCTGGCTTCGGCTTCGCTCAAGCCGCGGAGATCGTCGGTCGTGCGCATCATCGGCTTCGGTCCGAGTCGTCGATCCGCGCGCGACGGTTCAACGGCTCGTGCCGGCAGCGCCGAGGCGATCGACTCTGCGCTCGTCGATGCGCACGCCCGCGCGCACGTTGTCGCCGGGATACACGATCACGCGTTCGTCGGTCGCGAGGCCCGCGACGATCCAGGCGCTTTCGCCGTTGCGTCCGCCCACGTCGACCGGTACGCGCACCGCGCGGCCGTCGCGCACGACGAAGACGGACATCGGTTCGATCGTGTTCGTATCGATCGTGCTCGTATCGATATCGTCGGCGTTCGCTCGCTCGGAGATGCGCACGGTGTTTCCGTTCTCGCGCTCGTCGCTGCGCGGGAACACCGCGCCGACCGGCACCTGTAACGCTTCGTCCCGCGCGAGCGCGACGATGCGCACGCCGACACGGTAGCCGTCGCCCAGCGCGCGCCATCGCGTGCGCGGGCTGTCGATGTCGATCAGCACGTTGACGCGTTGCTCCTCGACGCCGAGCGCGGAGACTTTCGTGAACGCGGCCGGTTCGATTTCGCGCACATGACCTTCGAGTGTACCCTCGCCGCCCCAACGATCGATCCGAACCGGCGAGCCCGGCTTCGCCCGCAACGCATCGGTGGTGAGCAATTCCGCGACCACTTCCAATTCGCCGGTGTCGCCGATTTCCAGCAACGGCGTGCCGAGCGCGACAGCGCCTTCGCTGCGTTGCACGATGCGCAACACGCGCCCGGCCACTGGCGCGCGGATCTCGAAGCGCGTCCGGTTCGTTCCGTCGGTGTCGCTATTGGCGACGCGAAGAGCGGCACGCGCGAGATCCAACTCGTGCCCGGCGATATGCCGATCCTGTTGCGCGCTTTCCAATTCGCGCTGCGCCGCTTGTACCGCGAGGCGGTCGGCTTCGACCTTCGCCGCCGGGACGTATTGCTCGCGCAACAAACGCTCGCTGCGCTGCAGGTCGTTGTTCGCTTGAGTCAATGCCACCCGTGCGCGTGCGATGCGAGTGTCGGCGCGCGCGACCATCGCATCGGCGGCTTCTACGCGGATCGACAATTCCTCGGCGGTGCGCGCGTCGAACATCGTCGGCAAGGTCGGCGACAGCATCGCGACAACCGCACCGACATTCACGGCATCGCCTTCGCGCAATGCGATCCGCGCCACGCGCCCGGCCATCGGCGCGGAGACGACGTAGCGGTCGCGCAATCGTGTTTTTCCGTCTTCTTCGATCGAGATTTCGAAACGGCCGGCGCGTGCGGCAGCCAGCTCCACCGCTACCGGCCGCGGTGCGAATGCCCACCACAGCAGCGCTGCGACCGCTGCGGTGGCGACCACCGAGATCACGAGCGTCTTGGGTTTGAGTTTCATTCTTCACCTCGTCGTAGGGCCGTGCGCGGACGCGGCCCGCGCATTCGTTCCGAATGCCTTCACTCTCGTGTTTTCAGCGCCGCCACCATATCGAGGCGGTCGATCCTGCGTCGCACCACCAGCGCGCTGGCCACGCCAGCGGCCAGCACGCTCAGCGCCGCCCAAGCATAGGTGCGCGGTAGGATCGTAACGGGAAACATGAACTGATCGCTGCGCAACAGCTCGATCACCAGATGCACCAGCAGATAGCCCAACCACATGCCGAGCGGCAACGCGATCGCGATCGAGATCGCCATCTCGCCGAGCAACAAGGCCGACACTTCGGCACGGGTGAACCCGAGCACGCGCAGACTCGCCAATTCCCAGGTGCGCTCCGACAACGCGATCCGCGCATTGTTGTAGACCACGCCGACGGCGATGATGGTGGCGAACAACGTCAATGCGGTGCTCATGATCCGGATATTGCGCGCGGTGATGTCCTGCATATTGCGCCACATCGTCGCCTTGCTGAACGCGCCGACGATACGCGGCATGCGTTTGGTCGCATCCAGCAGCGCCTCTTCGCGACCGGGCAGCGTTTTCACCGCATAAAGCGAGGCGACATCGTCCTCGCCGAGCCAACGGTTCAGCGCGCGCCGCTCCATGTACGCATTCAGCCCCATCATTTCGCGCACGGTCGCCGCCAGTCGCATCTCGCGCACGATCCGGCGGCCTTCTAAGGTTTCCACCCAGACCCGATCACCTACGCGTAAATCGAGCTTGGCCGCGAGGCGATCGGTCATCACTAATCCATCGCTTGAGGGGAGAGCTTCGCGCTGATCGACATCGACGATCCGCCGCAGCACCGGCCATGCCGCATAACCTTGGATCGTGCTGCGTTCGTCGCGATGGCCGTGGATGAAGCGCACCGGCACGTCGCGACCCGCTTCCACTTGCACCGCGCCTGGCAACCGCGCGATTTCGTGACGCGCGACGTCCGATACCGGTTCGGCCATCCACACGGTCACATCGCCGCGCATCGAAACGTTGAATGTGGCGTCGACGATGGTGTCCATCGCATCGCGCACGAAATTGCCCATGACCACGATCGCGACCGCAATGGCGATGCCGCCGATCGAGAGCGCCGTGCGCAGCGGCCGTCGTTCCATATTGCGCAGAATCATTCGCAATGCCGTCGGCATTCGGCCCAGGCGCAGTGCTGCGACGATGCGTTCGCTCCACGTGCGCCGATAACGACCCGGCGCCGGTGGGCGCATGGCCTCGGCCGGCGCCAGACGCAAGGTCGCGGCGGTGGCATTGATCGTGCCCAAGGCGGCAGTGGCGAAGGCGATGCCGGCGCCCACCGTCAGTAGCCACGGCGCGATTCGGTGCGGGAAGCTCGGAAAGCGGAAGAACTCGCCGTACAACTCGACGAACTGGCCGCCGAAAAAATCGCCGAGCGCGATGCCGATCGCCAATCCCGGTAGTACGATCAACAGCACCAGCTTCAGGTAGTGCGCCGCGATCGCTGCGTTCGCGTAACCGAGCGCTTTCAATGCCGCGATTTGTTCGCGCTGGGTGGCGACCACGCGCGACACTACGACGTTCAACAAAAACGCCGCCACCACGACGAAAATCGCCGTCAGCACGCTGCCGAGCACGTATTGTTCCTTGATCTCGTTCTCCAGCATCCGGTGCGAGATCTGGTCGGTCCGGGCGTAGGCCTCGCGCCCGCCGTAGGGCGAAATCGTGCGCCCGACCGCATCCAGCACCGCAGGCGTCGATGCGCCGGGCGCGAGCTTGATCGCGATGCGGTTGAACGCGCCGTCCATGTCGTAAGCGGCGGCCAGCGCGTCGCGATCGACCCAGAACACACCGAACCCGCGGATGTCGGGCATCCCAGCGAACCCGGCGAAGATGAATTCCGGCGACAACGCGATACCGACGATGCGCAGCGTTCGACGCTTACCGTTGATCTGCGCGATCGCGCGCATCCCCGGGCGCAAGCCACGGGCGCGCGCGAAACCTTCCGACACCCAGGCGTCCAAAGCGTCGTTGCCGCCGGCTGCGCCACGATGCAAGGCGCGCCCGCTGCGCAGCGAGACCAGATTCATTCGTGCAGGCCGTTGCGCATCGACTCCGATCAGTTGACCGACGATCGGATCGCTCGTGCCCTCCAGTTCGATCCGCACGGCATGCTCGGTCGTCGTCTGCACGTCGGCCACGCCGGGAATCGCGCGCAATCTGTCGCCGAGCGCATCCGGCGCACGCTTCACCGACGCGAAGACATCGGCGAAACGGCCGTCGGCGTAGAAACGATCGCGCGCTTGGGTCAGCGAATCCACCGCACTCAAGGTCGTGATCAGCCCGGCGATGCCAGCGGCGACCACGAATGCGATGGTCAACGCTTGGCTCCACATCAGGCGCAGGTCGCGGAGTAATTTGCGATCGATAGCGCGCATCGGCTCAACTCACCACGACAATTCGTCGGGGCGCAATTTGCGCGCGTTGCGCTCGATGCGCAGGATGCGGCCGTCGCCGAGAAACACGACGCGATCGGCCATACCGGCGATCGCGGCGTTATGGGTGATCACCACCGTGGTCGTGCCTAATTCGCGATTGATCGTCTCGATCGTCTCCAAGACCCGTTTGCCGGTGGCGTAATCGAGCGCGCCGGTGGGTTCGTCGCAAAGCAACACATCCGGCCGCTTGACGATCGCGCGCGCGATCGCGACCCGTTGTTGTTCGCCGCCGGAAAGTTGCGATGGAAAGTGGTCGCGACGTTCGCTCAGTCCGACCATCGCGATCGCTTCGTCGATCGGCATCGAATCCGGTGCGATATCGGTGACGAGCGCGATGTTCTCGCGCACGGTCAAGCTAGGAATCAGGTTGTAGAACTGAAACACGAAACCGACATGCTCGCGGCGGAAGCGGGTGAGCGCCGCCTCGCCTGCGCCATCGAGGCGATGGTCGCAATACGAGACTTCGCCCGAAGTGGGCGTATCCAAGCCGCCGAGGATGTTCAGCAACGTCGACTTGCCGCTGCCGGAGGGGCCGAGCAGCACGATGAATTCGCCGCGCAACAAATCCAAATCGACATCGCGCAGCGCATGCACTTCGACATCGCCCATGCGGTAGATCTTACTCAGCCCGCGTGCGCGAAAAACCGGTTGCGCGCCTGGGGATGCGGCCTGCGCGACGGCGGGTTCTGAAGACGCGGTTGGGTTCGCGCACATTTCAAAATCGGGCGCGTAAGCGAAGCGCGTGCTCGCGCTGTCGCGACGCGCCTCGCGCTGTCGGCGGCGACGACCTGTCTTGAGCCGAGGATTGAATGCGCATAGCGAACGTCCGAGATCGACACCGAATAACGACACGCTAGACCGGTGCGCGTAGCGCGGCTTTGATACAGATCACACGGCGCGCCGACACGGAATCCGTGCGTCTCGATCTTGACCTTCGTCAAAGCAACGAACGGACAGAGTTTTATAGTCGGTTCGGTACGGTGACTACACTCTGCTGTTCGCAAAGAGGTCGCTTTAATTGAGCGATTTTCGACCGAGCCGCTTTCAACGGCTCGTTCGCGCGGAGAGCAGAGGCGATCGCATCTTTCGACGGAGATAGGGCGATGAACGTTCGTTACATACTGCCGGCAATGCTTTTGTTCGTGTGCGCGATGCCGGTGTTCGGCCAAAGCGCTGGGGCTTCTTCCGCACAAGAAACGTCTAGCGAAGAACAGAAGCGACAACACGCCGAGGCCGAGGCGGTGCGCAAGGAAGTCGAAGAAGCCGCACAGACGATCGGCGACTACTCGATCGCACGCCGCGACGAGGCCTTGCGACGGTCCAAAGACGCGCTCGATCGGGCCGACCGCCGAATGTCGCGTCTGCGCGAGGATTGGAACCAGCGCGTCGAACGCATGAGTGCGACCGCACGCGCTCGTAACGATGCGACGATGGCCGATCTCAAACGCCGTCGCGACGATCTCGACGCCCGATACGAACGCATGCGCCACGAGTCGGAACAAGCGTGGAACGAGGCGAAATCCGAGTTCGTCCTCGGTTATCGCGAACTGGCCGAAGCGATGCGCGAGGCCCGCGCCGACTACGAACGTACGCGCGAGCCCGCGAAAGACGCGCCCGAAGAGCCTGAAGAACACGAATGATCTTCACGGCGCTGGATTTTCTTGAATTCACTGCGATGGTAATCGCCATCGCGGTAGTTTGAGCCCGAGCGATGCGGCGAACGCGGTGCAGTGCTCGCGAATGTCCTCGTCCGGATCGCGCAAGGTCAACAATGGCGTGTCGATCGGACGGTCGATCCAGGGCTGGAGCGTCGCACGCAAGCGCAATTGCGCCGTCTGCGCCGCCAACGTCGTCCCATCCGCAAGCTCGGTGTCCTGCCAGCGCCATCCGTTCTGGCGCGCCTGCGCGTTCGAGTGAACGGCCGGATCGAGACTGTCGCTGGCGTTGTTCGCGAATAACGCCAGCTTCGGATGCGAGACGATCGCGGTCAGCCGCGAGTGACGCATGCCGTAGCGCCGCAGTTCGGCGAGCAATTCGCCATCGAGACCGCGCGCACGCAAACGGGTGCCCCAGCGCTTGCCGTCGACCGCGTTCGCGCCGCGTTCTCGCGCCAGCGCCAGATCGCCGCGCAGACAGCCTTCGCAGAAGGCCATCGCGATCTCCCGAGCCTGCGCCAACGCGCGATCGCCGGTATAACCGACGCCGAGCTGCGATAACGCATCGGCCATACCGAATAAGCCGATCTTCAGGTTTGCGACGCCTGTATCGATGCCGACCGATGCATCGTCGAGAAAGCGCACCGCCAGCGCGCAGATGCGTATGAACTCGTCGCGGTCGAAGTGCGTCGCGGCACCGCGCGATCGACGCACGAACGCGGCGACGTTCAATCCCGCTTGCGTCGCGATCGTCGACGAGGTGGCGCATCCGGTGCCGGCGACGCGCAGGAGACGCTCGTTCGGCAACAACTGCCATTTCGAGAACGCGTCCGCGTAGCGCTGCGCCCACACGGCCGCATCCGTGTCGGTCGTGCCTGCGACCGAGCGCGCTACACGTTCCCACGTCGTGTCGATGGTCAGGTCACGTAGGCGCTCGCCATCGCGCCATCGGAACCACAGATCCCAGGCATCGACGGCGGCAGGATCGGTGAAAGCGGTCTTGCCCATGGCGATGAGGTATGGAGGCGTTAGAAAAACGAGCCCATATCATTGGTCAGCGGCATCCGCTGGCGTTGATCCCGATCAAGAAATTCGCGCGAAGGGACTGTTACACACTGTTACGAGCGGTTGCGCGCAGGACATCGTCCCAAGAGAGACGGAGCGTAGTGTCATCGTAAAACGCGGACCGAGAAACACCGGAACGACGTTCACGAAGCGAGCCCAGCGATAAGGTTCGCGATGTCTTCATCGAGATTCGTACGTCTCGCACCTTGCTTTCGGAGAGATCATCATGCTCGACTCGACCGCCCTCTCGGTTCCGTTTACGCCTCATCTCGATGCGTGGCACCCGCAGATCGAAGCGCTCGCCGGCGATGAGATCGAAAAACAGCTGCTGAACCTGTGCCTGCCGCGTAAACTCGTGCATCGCAAAGATATTCTGTTCCACGCAGGACAGACCAACAGCGCGCTGTATCTCGTGCGTTCGGGCCATTTCAAAGTCTCGGTATTGAGCGAGGACGGCCGCGAAAAAGTCACCGGGTTCCGTATGCGCGGCGATCTGCTGGGGCTGGATTCGCTCGGCATGCCGCACCACGCTTGCGAAGCGGTCGCTCTGGATATCGGCGAAGTGATCGAGTTGCCCTGCGCCTCGCTCAGCGCCCGTGTGCCCGGTTTTCAAGCGTGGTTGATGGCGGCGATGGCGCGCGAGATCCGCCGCGATTGGGACTGGATGCTGGCGACCTCGACCCTGGGGGCCGAGCAGCGCGTGATCGCATTCTTGCTCGATCTCGCCGAACGCCAGCATGCGCTCGGCTTCAGTGCCGAACAGATCGCCTTACAGATGACCCGCGCGGAGATCGGAAACTTCCTCGCGCTGCAGCTCGAGACCGTGACCCGAGCGTTATCGCACTTGGACGCGATCGGCTTGATCACGGTCGACCGACGCGAGATCCGTATCCTCGATATGGAGGTATTGCGCGCGATGATCGTCGGTGAGCGCGACATGCATTGAGACGAAAACTGGCTCAGCCTCGCGCATTGATGCGCCGAATGCTTCAGCGGTCGCTTCAGCGAGTGCGGCGATCGAGATTGCGTCGGATCGCAGCGCCGAGTTGTTCGCGACGATAGGGTTTACGCAGCAAGTCGAAACCCGCGCCGTCGTCTACACCCGATGCCTGCGTCGGATCGGTGTACCCTGATGTGAGCAACACCGGCAACTGCGGCCACCGCGCCCGGGCCTCCCGCGCCAAATCGATACCGTTTCCGCCTTGGCCCAGCATCACATCGGTGAACAGCAGCCCGATCTGCGGCTCCTTTTCGAGTATCGCCAGCGCCCCCGCTTCGCTCGAAGCGATGCGCACCGCATAGCCGAGCGAGCGCAGGAAGGACGAAACGATCGTCGCCACATCCGCTTCGTCTTCGACGACGAGGATGGTTTCGTCGCCTAGCGTCGGTAGGTCGACATCCGCTGCGACGGTGCTGCGCTCGCCGCCATCGGTCGCAGGCAGATACAAATCGATGCGCGTGCCGTAACCGAGTTTGCTTTCGATTTGCAGATGGCCGCCGCTCTGTTTGACGAAGCCGTAGACCATGCTCAGGCCCAAGCCGCTGCCGCGACCGGTCTCTTTCGTCGTGAAGAACGGATCGACGGCGCGCGCCAACACATCCTGCGTCATGCCGTGGCCGGTGTCGATCACCGAAATCATGACATAGCGCCCCGCCGCGAGCGTGCGCGCTGGGTCTTCGGCGGCGACGCGGTGTTCGCGCAGCACGATATCGATGCGACCGCCGCGCGGCATCGCATCGCGCGCGTTGAGCGCAAGATTCACCAGCGCCGCATCGAGCTGGCCGGCATCGGCGAAAACCGAGGGCAGATCGTCCGGGCAGTCGATTTCGAGCTGCACCGATTCGCCGAGCGTACGCTGCAGCATGAAACCGACGTCTTCCAACAATGCTTGCGGCGCGAGCTCGCGCGGGCTGAGACGTTGACGGCGCGCGAAGGCGAGCAATTTGCCGGTGAGTTCGGCGCCGCGCCCGACCGAACGCAATGCGTTAGCGATCAATGCGCTGGCGTCCGGCAGATCGTCGCATTCGATTTCGAGCAGTTGCAGACTGCCGGAAATCACGGTCAACAGATTATTGAAATCGTGCGCGATGCCGCCGGTCAGTTGACCGATCGCATCCAGACGCTGCGCATGCGCGAGTTCTTCTTCGGTACGTCGACGCTGGATCAACGAGGCGACGAACAGCGCCGCCGATTGCAGCATGTGTTGGGCATCGTGATCGAAGCGGTGAGGACGCGACGAGAGCGCGAGCAGGACGCCCATCGACTGGCCGCGATCGAACAACGGCAATAACGCCGCGCTGGCGATGCCGCGAATGCCCGCGAAGCCACCGTCGTCCACGATGATGATGCGACCTTCTTCCAGCACGCGACGTAGCGGATTTTGCGGATTGTCGAGCCAACGCGAGGGGTGCGACCAGTCTTCGCACAGGCCGATGGATTGGCGCAAATCGATTTCGCGCGAACCCGGATCGACGACCAGAATCGCGACCCGTTCGACTTCCAAAGCTTCGGCGAGCGATGCCGGGAGGCGGCCGATGACATCGTCTTCGTTGCGCGCATCGAGCGCGGACTGACCCAGCTGCGCGATCGCCGCGTCGTAACGCGCACGCACGAGCGCTTGCTGCACGCGCTGGCTTTCGGAGATATCGCGGACCGAGGCGAGATAGCGCACTCCCGATTCGGTGCGGATCGGGCTGAGCGCGATTTCCAGCGGGAACACAAGGCCATCGGATTTGCGTCCGACCAAGGCTTGATCGGATGCGCCCATCGGCCGAACACGCGGCGCGGCCATGTACGCCGCACGATGCGAGCGATGGCGCTCGTGCACGCTGTCGGGCATCAAGGCTTCGATCGGCAGTCCGATCAAACCACCGGTGCCGTAGCCGAAGAGAATCTCGGCGTGACGATTGGCCGCCTCGATGCGGCCATCGCCGTCGACGATGATGAGCGCGTCGGGTACGGCCTCGAACAAATGGGTTTCCAGCGCATGCGCGTCCATCGCGGGGCTCAAACCTTACGCACGACGGCGGCGGCGAATAAATATCCGGCGCCACGCACGGATTTGATCAAGCGCGGATTCGCCGGATCGCGCTCGATTTTGCGACGCAGCCGGCCGATCTGTACGTCGATCGCGCGATCGTAGGGCCCGGCTTCGCGGCCATGCACGGTGTCCATCAGTTGATCGCGCGAGAGCACGAGATTCGGGCGTTGCAAAAAGGCATAGAGCAAATCGAATTCGCCGGTGGTGAGTGCGACTTCGTTGCCATCGACGGCAGTGAGCCGCCGCGCTTCGGGTTCGAGCCGGAAGCCGTCGAACTCGAACGGTGCGACGCAAGCCGTTCGTTCGCCCGCGCTGCCGCCGGCACGACGCAACACCGAGCGGATACGCGCGAGCAGCTCGCGGAGGTCGAAGGGTTTGGTCACGTAATCGTCGGCGCCTAGCTCCAGGCCGACCACGCGTTCGACCGACTCGCCGCGCCCGCTGACGATGATGATCGGAATGTTGCGCAGACGAAGATCGCGGACCACATTCAAGCCGTCGTCGTCGGGCAGCCCTAGATCGAGCAACACTAAATCGACCGAAGGTTGTGCGATGCGCGATCGCAGCGACGCAGCGTCGCCGAACACTTCGACGCGCAGACCTTGACCGCTCAAATAGCGGTGCAATAACGCGCCGATGTCCTCGTCGTCATCGACCACCAGCACGGTGGACCGTGACGGATCGTGTGCGGAAACTGCCATGGGTATCGCGAGCGGTCCACATCGGAGGGGGCGGTACGGGAGTCTAGCAAGCCGGCGGGTACGCGCCGATGCTCGACCCATCCGCGCGTAAGTTTCGGTTGCGGTGAGGCGCGCAGAACGATCACTTTCGAGCAAAAACGCGCGTCGATCAGGACGAAAAGGCGGGCGGCGATGATACCGTCGAATCGCCCGTACGAATTCCTCGAAGGGGCATCGAATCGTTGGTAAAAACGCTCTTTTTTTGCGTGCGTTTTGCTAACTCCCAAGCTACGGAATACCAAGGAGAAACACATGTACAAGTCTTCGAATGCGCTGTCGTTGTCGCTCATCGCTCTGATCTTCGGCTTCGCTGCGAGCCAGCCTGTCGCCGCCAAATGCGGTTGCCCGGACGATGGCCATGGTTCGCCGAAACTGTCGATCGGGTTAGGCGAATCGTTTCCGGATGCGCCGGATTTGGCGCCCAGTCCGGAATGGGCGGTCTACGAGTTCGAGCGCGATGGCATCCGTTACGTGCAAATGAACGATCAGACCGGCACCGTTCGCGCAGCCGTCGGGCGGATCGACGATACCTTCTGGGTCATGCCTTTGGGCACCGATGTCGAACGCGTGCGGCTGCCCGACGATGCGTGGCCGATCGGACAGGGGACCGTTATCGCGCAAACCGCCGACCTGCAAGTCGTGCTGAACATCAACGCAGGGCTGGCCTATTGGCGCGTTAGAGCGCTCTGATCGCGCCCAGGTGTACTCCCGGCCCGGATGAAACCTTCATCCGGGCCTACATCGCATGCAGCGGCAATGAGACCATCGCGTTGTGGGCGATGGCTTCGGAGAGGAAGACGCGGACACGATGCGGGTCGCGTTTGGCGACGCCGCCATAAGCCTTGACTCGTGCGTCGAGGATCGCGGAGGCCGCGACGGTCGCGGGTGTGACGCGAGCTTGCGCACCAGGGTCCGTCGTCACCGAGATGGAGACGCCGCGGCGCCCGCTGAAGTGCCAGACGCGGAGGCTGATGCGGTATTCCGCAGGATCGGACTCGGACAGCAGCGCCATCGCATGGCAGATGCAGCGATAGGCCGCGAGCTGAAGATCCACCGACAGCCGTTTGGGTTGGCCTTTGTAGCCGAGATAGACATCGGCGCCGGCGCCCCAAAACTTGGTGAAGGCATCCGCGTGCAGAACGGCGTACAGCCCTTCCTGTTCGATCCGCAGCGGGTACAGCGCTGGCGCGCGCTCGTCGAAAGTCCGTCGCGACGACATGCCGCGGGCATTGAGATCCATCGCCGCTTGGGCGTGTCCCCGCGCTTTGAGCCACTCCACCGTTTCTTTGCGCTCGTCGTCGAAGCTCAGCTGCATCTGCGCCATGTACAGCATGTGTTCGCGCAGCATCTGCTCGGACGAGGAGAACGACTTTTGCGCGATGACCAAGGCTTCGGTCTGCGCGACCCCGGCCCGGCGCGCGCGGTCGTGGTTCTCCGCGATGCGATAGCCGAGCGTGAGCAATGTGATCGCCGCGATCGAGAGCCCCTGTTGCGCGAAGAAGACCACCTCGTCGTGTTCGCCCGCGATGCCTGTGTAGTTCAGCGTCTGCGAGATCGCGAGATTGACGAAGAAGATGCCGATCGCCGCACCGTTCCAACCGTGAACGAAGGTCAGGACGACGGCGGGCATCGCCATGAAAATCAACAAGAACTGCCGAAAGGCGCCATGCGTGTCCGGAATCGCCGTGGCGACCACGTACATGGCCCCGACGGCGATGAACCCCAGCCCGGCATCCTGGACGAACCGACGCGGGTCGGCGATGCCACGCCCGCGGCGCAGCCACAACAGGCAGGGAATCATGATCATCAAGATCCCCAAAAAGTCGCCGACGGCGTACTGCGTGAACTTCTCGAACGTGACCAGCGGCCTCGGCCCATGCAGGACGTAATTGAGCGTCATATTGCAAATGGACGACCACACGGCCACGAGTGCCGCGATCAAGGGCAGGTGGCGGGCGAATGCGTCGAGGCTTTTGATGCGCTGCCTAATCGTCCTGGCCAGGACGGAGATCAGCGACACGAGCAAGAACGGGCTCAGATACGCCCATTGCGCGCTGTAATCGTCGGCGGTCGGCCCGCGCAAGACGAGTAAGGCAGCGGCATCGCCGGCGAACAGATAGGGCCAATAGCGATAGGGCACCAGCAGCAGGCAGGCTGTTCTCAGCCCAGCGGGGAGGAACCATTGATTGAAAGACATCTCCCTGAGCATCAAATATGCGCCGCTGTAGGCGGCCGCAAATGCGAGGCCCTTAGCGAAACCGTTCCATTTGGTTTGTTCCACAGCCCGCTCCCCGTCCTTTGTGCGCTTGGCCCATCGAGTGTCGCCGCGCTATGCGGCTGGTCGCTCAGCGGCGCGGACGCTTATCGCTCCGCCGTCGCCCCGCTTCAGGATCCGATTCTAGGCGGAATCCTGAAGATTTAAAGCCACCCCACCACGACACCCAGAACTTGGAGGTTGGCGAGGTCCGCTTCGGGGACTTCCATGCGCTCGATTTCTCGGCCGTTGCCCATCAATAACCATGCGTCGCGGCGTACCGTCACGCGCCTGATGTCCGGCCTGCCCCATAAGGTATAGGCATAGATGCCGCCATCGATCACTTGGTCGCACTGTGCGATCGAGGTGTCGATCAGCACCAGGGCATGGCGTTCGATTTCGGGTTCCATCGTCCGCGATGGCTGGAATGCCCATCGCAGGTGGGTCAGCGGGGTCAACCCGACTTTTCGGCGAATCAGGAAGTCCGGCAGCACGATTCGCGCAGGCCCGTCGCTACGGCCCAGTTCGATCAAACGGTCGAGCGCGACGTATCCCTCCGACACCATGCCGGTGCGCGCGCCTTGCACGGCCATCGTGGTGAGGGCCGATTGCGCACGCATGCCCTGGTCGAAGGCCTTACTGATGCTCTCTGGCGACACGTTGAGCAGTACCGACAGCGCAGGCGCATATTCCGCTGGAATCGGCCGGCGCCCGGTGCGCCACTGCGACACGTTGCTGTAGTTGATCGATCCGCCCAGGTAGGCCGCGACCGTCGTATTGCGCACCCCGGTTTCCTGCATCGCCTGCGCGAAGGCCAGGGCGTACTTGTCCATCGGTTGAGGACCGGCGAGCTTCTCCATGTCATGGCCTCCAGGATGATGCGACGGCACGCGATGATAGCGTATCCCTTGACATATTCGGATAGCGTGCTAATTATTTGCTGTCGACGCGATATCGGGGCCCGATCGAGACTGATCGACGGCGTGTCCAGGAGCCCGTTCTTGCGTCGTTTCGGTCGGTTTTCCTTGCGGACAGCCGTTCAGGGGCGCTCATAACGAGGCGAGGGAGGTGCGGTCATGCTGGTGCTCAACCGCCGGATCGGCCAGTCCATCTATATCGGCGACGATGTCTGCGTGACCGTATTCGGCAGACGTCGCAATCACGCCACTATCGGCGTGTTGGCGCCTCCCGCAGTGTGCGTGCGTTCCGCCGATACGACACCGCGCCCGAGAGTTCTCGAAAGCGGCGCTCACTTTTACCTGCTCACGTTGCTGACCGGCGAAGGTTTCGTCGTCGGCGATTCGGAAGTCCACGTGAAGTTCAAAGGTTCCGGATTGCCGACATTGGGTGCGCAGCCGAAACAAGTGAGGATCGCGATTCGAGCGCCTGCGCACGTCCAGGTGCATCGCGAAGAAGTCTACGCGCAGATACAAGCGGCGGATGGGCTTCGGTCTTCGGCGCTCGTGTTCGCGAAATGGTTGCAGCAGGCGAACGCGTCGCTGTCGCGCCAGACCGATGCGATGCCGTCCTGGTCGTCCGCAGGCGCTCGCGCACCGGCGAACGCCGAGTTCGTTTTCACCTGATAGCGCAGCGGCATCGGGTAACGCGCAAGATCTTTCATCTACCGACTAAGGGCTGCGATTGACGTGCGTCAATACCGCAGCGACGGGACGTGCCTCTAATGCGATGGGATTCGGCCATCCGCTACGGAGGTGATCGTCATGTTCAAAGATGTCCTGGTGCCCTATATCAATGCGCGTAGTGCGGAGGCGCCTTTGCGCGCCGCCATCGCGTTCGCGGAACTCACGCAAGCGCATGTCGCGTTGCTGGTGATCGTGGACGTACCCGCGCCTGTGCCGAACGACTGGACCGGCATGAGTTACTCGACGTATCTGCGTCTGCACGAAGAAGCGCACGCGCGCGCCGATGCACTGGCCACGGATTTGCGCGCCCGCGTTGCGCATGCCGATGTACCGATCGAAGTACGCACCGCCGATGCGCTCGCGCTGTACCCATCGTCGACGGCGACCTTGCATGCACGCTACGCGGATATCGCGATCGTGCCGAGTCTGACGGCCGAAGACGGTGCGCAGATCCACGATTTCTTTCAGGATCTGTTGCTCGATTCCGGCCGCCCGGTGCTGGTCGTGCCGCCGCATTCGCAAGCGAGCATGCCGCCGAAGCGCGTAGTGGTGGCATGGCGACCGACGCGCGAAGCCGCACGTGCGACCCACGACGCATTGCCGTTGTTGGAGGCGGCAGAGCAAGTGGACGTTCTGGTGATCGACCCGAAAATCGCCGAAGGTGCGCATGGTGAGGAGCCCGGCGCCGATATCGCCGCGCACTTGGCGAGACACGGCGTGAACGTGCAGGTCGTCGCACGCCCGAGCGAGGGCGCCTCGGCTGGCGTCGGTATTCTCGACTACGCCAAGCATGTCGGCGCCGATCTCGTGGTCGCAGGCGGTTACGGGCATTCGCGACTGCGCGAGCGCATCCTCGGTGGCGCGACGCGCGAGCTGTTGTATACCACGACGACGCCCGTGTTGTTTTCGCACTGACGCATCGCAACCACATCAGCGCCGACTTCAACCGCGCGGATTGCATCGGCGGACCCCGTCGGCGAGGATGCGCGCATGCTTGAGACTTCGACCGCTTCGTCTTCGCTCGTCGCATCGCCCGATACGATCTACGGGTTCTGCGTAGCGTTCGCGATCGGTTTGTTGATCGGCATCGAACGCGAACGCAAAAAAGGCGAAGGCGCGACGCGCGGTGCGGCTGGCGTGCGGACCTTCATTCTCATCGCGCTGGCGGGCGCGGTGAGCGAGCGCATCGGCGGTGTGGGCATCGCCACCGCCGGCGCCTTCGTCGCGCTCGCGGCGCTGGCGAGTTATCGGCGTACGCGAATGGACGATCCGGGGCTGACCACCGAAGTCGCGATGCTGGTCACGTATCTGCTGGGCGTGCTCGCGATGCGCGCGATGCCGCTGGCGGCAGGACTCGGTGCGGTCGTGGCGATCGTGCTCGCCAGTAAATCGCGCTTGCATCGCTTTACGGTGCAGACCTTGACCGAGCAAGAATTGCACGACGCGCTGCTGTTGGTCTCCGCTGCGGTGATCGTATTGCCGCTCTTGCCCGATCGCAGCATCGATCCCTGGCAGGTGCTGAATCCTCGTAAATTGTGGATGCTGGTGGTGATCGTGATGGCGATCAACGCCAGCGGCTATGTCGCGCTGCGCGCGCTCGGTCCCGGTACCGGGTTGGCCTTGGCCGGTTTCGTCGGCGGTTTCGTCTCGAGTACGGCGACGATCGCGGCGTTCGGCGACCGCTCGCGCACCGCGCCGGCGCTCTTGCGAGGCTGCGTCGGCGCCGCTTTATTCTCCAACGTCAGCACGATCATCCAACTCGCGATCGTGATCGGTGCGCTATCGCCGTCATTGCTGCGACAACTCGCGATACCACTGATCGCCGCGGGTATCGTCGCTGCGGTTGCGGCAATGTTCGCGGGACAGCGCGCGGCGGCCGATGGCGTGGGCGCAGCGCAGATCGCGCCGGGTCGCCCGTTCGAGCCGCGTCACGCGTTGACCTACGTCGCGGTCGTCGGCACGATCCTGTTGCTTGCGGCGATCGTGCACGATTGGTTGGGCGAAGCGGGGCTCGCGGTCGCTGCGGGCATCTCGGGTTTCGCCGATGTTCACGCCGCTGCGGCATCGGTCGCGCAACTCACGGCGGCGGGACATCTCGATGCGAGCGCGGGCGCGCTGCCGGTGTCGGTCGCGTTGATCGCGAATGCCAGCAGCAAATTCGGGATGGCGTGGCTGCGCGGTGGGCGCGGGTATGCGTTGCGTTTATTGCCCGGTGTGCTCGCGACTGCGATCGCCTTCGTCGCAGCGAGCGCGTTATCGATCTGAGCGATGTCGCTGTGAGCGCAGCTCAAGCCGCCGCATGCATGGCTAAGCGCAGCGCGCCGAGAATGCCGCTGCGATCGTCCAATCCAGGCGGCACGATGTACTGCTCGATATCGCCTTCGACCGCATCGCGCGCGATGTAACCGCCGAGCCAGTGTCGCGTACGCGCGCGGATCGGTGCGAACAGTCGCGTATGCTGCATCACGCCGCCGCCCAACACGATGCGCTGCGGCGAGAGCGTCAGTACCAATTGTGCGCAAAGCTGGCCGAGATAATCCGCTTCGATCGCCCAGATCGGATGATCTTCCGGCGCGTCTCCGAGTTCGTGACCGAGCCGCGCGACGATCGCCGGCCCGTTGGCGAGGCCTTCCAAACAATCGCCGTGATGCGGACAAATGCCCGCGAACGCGCTGTCGTCGGCGTGACGGCGAGGATGCACATGGCCCAGTTCTGGATGCAATAAGCCGCGCAGCGTGCGCCCATGCAAGACCGCACCGCCGCCGATACCGGTGCCGACGGTGACATAGACCATGCAATCCAGCGGACGACCGTCGCGATCACGGCCTGCGCCCCAGGTCGCTTCGGCCAAGGCCGCAGCGTTGACATCGGTATCCAGTGCGATCGGGATATCGAGGGCGCGCAATGGCGCGAGCAGATCGGCATCGCGCCACGCGAGCTTCGGCGTGCGCAGTAAACGCCCGTAGTGCGGCGAATGCGGATCGAGTTCGAGCGGGCCGAAACTACCGATGCCCAAGGCCCGCGGCCTGCCGTGGCGTTCGGCGGCGCCGTGGAAAAACGCGAGCGCTTCAGCGAGCGTGTTATCCGGGTCTCGTGTGGGAAAACGGACGCGTTCGATCAGCGCGCCGTCGGCGGTGCCGATGGCGCAAACGAATTTGGTGCCGCCGGCTTCGATCGCGGCGTAGACGGGTTCGTTCATGGCGCGTTCGCTACGGTGCCGCGCGCGTATCGCGCAGCAGCCAGCGTAGCGCATACGGCGGGAGTCGCGTGGGCAGCACGGTTTCGCGTCCCTCTTCGAGCAGGTCGAACCAGCGCGCGCCGGCGAATTCCTGCGGCGTCTCGATCGCGATCTCGCGATCGCTCAAATTGCACAGCATCACGAATCGTTCGTCGCGGACGAGACCGAGCGATGCCGTATCGCCCATTGCGACCGTGCGCATCGTCGCGTCGCCGCGCAGTGCCGGCGTCGTGCGCCGCGCGGCGATGAGCGCTCGGATCGCATGGCCGACTCGGTTTGCCGTGTTCGACATCGTAGTGTCGTTATCGTCGATGCTGCGATTCGCGACCGCATCGATTTGAATGTCGGCCCATGGCATCGCCGGGCGATGCAGCCAGCGGCCTTCGGCGGCGCGCGCAGGGTCGTCGATATAATCGTCGTCGTTGCCTAGCGCGATTTCGTCGCCCATATACAACGACGGCAAGCCCGCGCAGGCGAAGACGATGCCATAGAGCAGACGCAATCGACTTTCGGCTAAATGCAGTGCTTTCGCATCGGCACGCGCTTGCGCATCGGCGATGCCGACCAACGCCGAGGCCATGCCGTTGGTGCCGTGCACGTGATCGCCGCCCGCGCTTTGGAAACTGCGCCCGCGCGCGAACGAATCGATGGTGTCGCCAGCGTAGAAACGCGCGATGCGAGCGAGATCGAAGGGCGCGGAGGCATCGTGCCCCACGGCTTCCTCGCGTAACACGTTCCAACCGATGTCGTCGTGGCAGCGAAGATACGACAGCCAGCCGCAGCCCTCGGGCAAACCCGGCGTGGCATCGATGACATCGGCGAGCACGTCGCCGCGTTGTTCGGCGAGTGCGACCCAGATCGCGGTCATCAGCGTGCTGTGATACGCGAGATGGCATTCTGGTGGCGCGGTGCTCATATCGCCGTCAGCATTAATGCCGAAGTATGGGGTTAATTGGCGCGCAGGCACGATCGCTTCGGCCTTCAACAACACGCCGGGCGCGACGATCGCGACCACAGCGCGCAGCGCCTGCAGGATCGTATGCGCTTCCGGTTGGTTCATGCAGTCGGTGCCCAGACGCTTCCACAGATAGGCGGTGGAATCGAGTCGGAACGCTTCGATACCGCGATTCGCGAGTCGCAGCATCGTCAGCGCCATTTCGACGAAGACATCGGGATTGGACCAATTCAAATCCCATTGATAACTGTAGAACGTCGTCCAAACCCAGCCGAGCTCCGGCACATACGTGAAATTTCCAGGTGCCGTCTGCGGGAAGACTTGATCGAGCGTGCGCTCGTAAGCATCCGGTACGCTGCGGTCGACGTAGTGATGATAGTAGGCGCGATATCGCGGATCGCCCGCGCGCGCCGCATGCGCCCAACGGTGATCGTCGGCGGTGTGATTGAGCACCAAATCTGCGCAAAGGCTGATGCCGGCGCTGCGCAATCGTGCGGTCAAAATGTCGAGATCGGAATCGCTGCCGAGCGCGGGGTCGACCGCATCGTAGTCGCGCACAGCGAAGCCGCCGTCGTTGTCGCCTTCGCGCGCATGCAGAAAGGGCAGAAGATGCAGATAGCGTACGCCGAGCCCTTGCAGATACGGCACGCGTTCCGCGACTCCGCGCAACGTACCGCCGAAGCGATCGACATAGGCGGTATAGCCGACGACGTCCTGGGCGAGAAACCAATTCGGCTCGCGTTCGCGGATATCGTCCATCGCTCGTAGCGTTTCGGACCGCGCATTGCTGCAGTCCGCCATGCCTTTCGCGAGACGTTCTAGGGCGCTGTCGAAATTCGGCGCATCGCCGTACAGCGTCTCGAGCGCCGCAAACAGACGTGCGCAATGGGCGTCGCAGCGCGTCGATACTTGCGCATGCGACGCGGCCGTTAACGCGTTCGCGATGCGCTCGTAACCGGCGCCCACGTGCATGCGATCGCAGACCCGCGCGGCAATGTCGTCTACGCCACGATCGGCGGGTGCTTTCATGCGAAGTCCAAAATGGCGAGGCGAGTAGGCGTAATGCGCGAACGACGCGACGTCGTGCGGCGGAGCGGGAAGGGCCGATCCGCCGCAACGCACAGCGACGATCCGAACGTCAGCGTCAGAACTCGTAGCGCAGGCTCACAGTCGCGGTACGGCCGGGAATCGAACGCGCGCGAATGATGTTCTCGGCGCCAGCGACGATACTTCCCTCTTCCGATTCGGTGATGCCGAACGTGTCGAACACATTGTTGATATTGATGCCCACCACCCAGTTCTCGGCGAAACGATAATCGCCGAACACATTGACTTGGGTATAGCCCGGCATCACCAACTGATTGTTGTCCTGGGCGTACGCATCGGTCGTGCCGATCAAGTTTGCGCCGATCGTCCAAGTACCGCTTTGATAGCCGCCGGTCAGTTGATATACGAAATCGGCTTGGCGTCGCGGCGTATTGCCTTGATTAGCCGGGCTGATCTGATCCTCGCTGATTTCCGCGTCGGTCCAGGTCAGGCCGCCGTTGAGGAAGAAACCTTCGTAGCGCCATGACGCCTCGACTTCGATGCCGCGAGCCTCGTACACGCGATCGAAGAAACGTTGGCTGGTCAATTCGAAATTCTGCTCTTCGGTTTCGGCGAAGAACGCGGTCGCGAACAGACTGAAATTGTCGCGACGCCATTTCAAACCGGCTTCGAATTGATCGACCAAATCCACCGCGTCCTGCGCGCGCACCGAGCCATCAGGTTGCACCACACCGAATAGCAGACGATCGGCATTGGCGCGACCGCCGCGGCTAATCCGTGCGAATACGCCGAGATCGTCGTTCACCAGAAAATTCGCGCCCACCGAGTAAGATGTGTAACCCCAGTCGTAGTTCACCGGCGAAGCGGCGGCATTGTTGACGTGCGAGACGTCGAGTTCCGGGCCCGAGATGATGCCGTTGCCGTCCACGTCGACGTTCGCGACTTGTACGCTGCCGGCGTAATTGCCATCGGCATCGCCGGAGTCGCGACGCACGCTGGCATCGATATCCCACTGCCCGTACGACAACGATAGCGCGAGATAAGGCGCATCGATGTTGTACTGCGTGTTGTAGCTGCGTGTGCAGCAATTGCCCCAGAACGGTACACCGTAGGCATACAAGCCGTTGCGCGAAAGATTGGTGTTGGCGGCGTTGTACACATCGAGCAGCGCGGACTGGCCGTCGCCGCGTAATTCCTGTACGTAGGAGTTCCACACCCAATCCATATCGATGTTCTGGCGCGAGCGATACCAGCCTAGACTCATATCGAAACGATCGTCGTCGCCGATCGAGAACGATTTGGTGGCTTTCAAATCGTTCGCGTAATTGCTGAAGTCGTTGATCTCGGTATTGAACAAATGGGTGCGTACCGCTGTACCGGTGAAGGTTTGGCCGGCGTTAGGGCCGTTGGCGTAGCGCAGCGTGGCTCCGACGCCGCCGATAGTCGGCGCGATCGCCGCAGCGCTGCCGATTTCCGCCGGGAACTGCCCGACGAATCTGCCTTTGTTATCGGCGTAGCGGAATTTCTCGTTGATTCTCCAGCCGTCGCCGAAGCGGAATTCGCCCTCGAGTCCGAACGCGGTGCTGTCCGGATGCATGCCGTCTTCGATGTCGGTCGTGCGCCGGCGATTATCGCCGTCCAAACCGATATCGCTTCGGAAATAGCGGCTTTGCAGCGTGTCTTTCGCGGGATCGAAGCCTTGGATCGCACCGAGGTTCGGATTGCCGTTGCTGCCGGTGGCGCGCGTGGGAACGGGCAGGTAGCCGATCGCGCGATCGTCCAAACGTTTGAGATGGAAGCGGAGATAGCCGTTGCCGAACTCTTTGGTCAAGTTGGCCTTGAGTTGCCCACCTTGTTCTGCGGTGTAGCCGGCATCGCGCACGCCGTCGCCGCTGCGATAGAAACCCGCAGCGTGGAAGCGCCAGCCGTCTCCGAAGGGCATGCCGTAACGGAAGTCGGTGCGGAAACTGCTGTAATCGAGGCCGGCGGTAAGGCCGATCGCGCCGCCTTGTGTTTCGCCGGTATCGCTGATGAAGTTGATGACGCCGCCGGGCGAATTGCTGGCGAAGGTCGAGGCCGAACCGCCGCGTACCGCTTCGATGCGATTGATCGACCAGTCGTTGCGCAAGAAGATATCGGCATTGCCGAAGGCGATATCGCCGAATTCCATCACCGGCATACCGTCTTCCTGCAGTTGCAGGAATTTCGCGCCGCCGGAGGCGACGGGCAAGCCGCGTACGGCGATGTTGGCGTTGCCTTCGCCGCCGGTGGATTCGGAGCGCACGCCAGGAATGTTGCGGAAGATTTCCGCAGTGGAGCGCGGCGCCGAACGTTCGAGCGTGTCGATGCCGATACTGCTGGTCGAGACGCTGGTGCGTAGTTTGGATTTGCCGCCGCTGGTGGCGGTCACGACGATCGCGTCCAGATCGACGCCATCGCTGGAGACGGGCTGCGCGTCTGCGGCTTGTTCCTGGGCGGCGACGACGAGCGGCTGCGCCAGCAGTAGGCACACGGCCCAACACAGCGCATGGGGGCGAAGACCATACGGACGCGCTCGTTGAGACGTGTGGATGCTGTGGTCTGGGTTGCGACGCATGGCGGTTCTCCGTGGCGTATTGGATGGCGAGCAGTTGATGTGGAGAGCGTGATAAGACAATTTGCAAACGTTTGCAATCCCTAAAACGATATTTTTCGTATCTGCTTGATTTGCTTATGTCTCTTTATTTATGCGGTTATGCACCAAAACGCATGCTGCGCCGCAGCATGCGCAAACGATTGCATTATGTGCATCATGGCGCCGGTCTGGCATTCTGGTGGCGCTGGACTGCGGGTGCGTCGGCCAGTGTGGTTTGGCCGCCACGTCCGTCGTTTCGTCACAGCCTTTTGAGGAGAGACGCGCATGCCGAACTTCAACGCCGCGCTGAGCGGGCTCGATCTCGCCGTGATCGCGCTCTATGCGATCGGGATCATCGCGCTCGGTCTTTATGTCTCTCGCCCTAAAGCATCGGCAGAAGATTACTTCCTCGCCTCGCGTTCGATGACATGGCCGGTGATCGGCCTCGCGTTACTGGCGTCGAACATTTCATCGACGACCTTGATCGGTCTGGCCGGCGCGGCTTACGCCACCGGGATCTCTGTCTATAACTACGAGTGGATGGCGAGCGTGGTGCTCGCTTTTTTCTGCGTTTTTTTCCTGCCGTTCCTGCTGCGCTCGCAGGTCTACACGTTGCCGGAGTATCTCGAGCGACGCTACGACCGTCGCGCGCGTATTTATTTCTCCGCACTGACAATTTTTCTCAACATCGTGGTCGATACCGCCGGCACGCTGTACGGCGGCGCGATCATGCTCAAGTTGATTCTTCCGGAATGGCCGCTGTGGCAAATCGTTGCGATCCTGGCGGTGTCCGCGGGCATTTACACCGTCGCAGGCGGGTTGCGCGCGGTGATCTACACAGAAACGGTGCAGGCGGTGATTTTGCTCGGTGCGTCGGTGTTCATCGCGTTCTTCGCGTTCGAGAAAGCAGGCGGTTGGAGTAACGTGATGGCCCTGGTCGATCCCGAAAAACTCTCGCTGATTCGGCCGCTCGACGACCCTGGCGTGCCCTGGCTCGGCCTCGTGCTCGGCGTGCCGTTGTTGGGCTTTTATTTTTGGTGCACGAATCAGTTCATGGTGCAGCGCGTGCTGTCGGCGAAAGACGAAAATCACGGACGCTGGGGCGTACTCTTCGCCGGCCTACTGAAACTGCCGGTGCTGTACGTGATGGTGCTGCCGGGCACCGCGGCCATCCTGCTGTATCCGCAGTTGGATAAACCCGATCTGGTGTATCCCACGCTGATCTTCGATCTATTGCCGTCGGGTCTGGTCGGTATCGTCGTCGCTGGCTTCTTCGCGGCGATCATGTCGTCGATCGCCAGCACGTTCAATTCGGCGGCGACATTGGTGACCATGGATTTCGTTCGCCCGGCGAAGCCGCAGGCCGATAACGCGGCTTTAGTCCGCGCAGGGCGCATCACTACGATCGTGTTCATGGTGTTGGCAGTGGCGTGGGCGCCGCAGATCCAACGCTTTGAATCGCTGTGGCAGTACCTGCAAGCGGTGCTCGCTTATGCGGTGCCGCCCGTGTGCGCACTGTTCCTCGTCGGTCTTTTCTGGCGCGGCGCGAATGCGGCGGGCGCGCTCGCCTCCATTGTGGTGGGTTTACTGGGCGGCGCTGCGTTGTTTTATCTCAACGTCGTCGCCGAGCCTGCGCTCGGTCTGCATTTCTTGCTCGTCGCGCCGATCTTGTTCGCGCTTTGCGTGGCCGTTCTCGTCGCTGTGAGCGCGGCGACCGCGCCGCCACCGCCGGAGAAGGTCGAGGCGATGCTGTGGACGCCCGCGTTCTATCGCGACGAAACCAAACAACTCGCCGGATTGCCGTGGTGGCAGAACTATCGCGTGTTGTCGGTACTTTTGCTGGCGCTGACGGCGGCGATCGTGTGGGTGTTTCGCTGATCGCATAATCCAAATATAGGGTGCGCCTGGGCGCACCGAATAATCCGAACATCACAAGGCGCGCCGAGGTGCGCCCTAGGCCGATGCGCGGACGATCAGGCTCGGCGCGAGAATCGTGGACGTTGGATGCTCGCCGCGAATCGCGGCGATTACGGTGTCGACGAGCGCTTTCGCGCCTTGCTCTAATTCTTGCCGTACCGTCGTCAACGGCGGGCTCGCGTGCTCGGCAAGCAAGATGTCGTCGAAACCGACGACCGATACGTCTTGCGGTACACGCCGACCGCTTTCGACGATAGCGCGGATCGCACTGATCGCGATCACGTCCGAGGCCGCCATCACGCCATCGAAATCGGTGCCGTGTTCGATCAATTCGCGGACCGATCGATACGCGTCTTCGCTTGTGAAATGGCTGCGAACGTGCAAACCGGTGTCGATTTTCAAGCCCGCATCGAGCAGCGCTTGTTTGTAGCCTTCGTGGCGATGCCCGACTTCCGGTAAGCGCTCATCGCCTAGGAACGCGATGCGTCGACGACCGTGGCGGATCATGTGTTCGGTGCCGATTTGTCCGCCGCGACGGTTGTCGGTGCCGACCACCGGATACTTCTGCGCCGGTAACTGCGTACCCCAAGCGACGAGCGGAATCCCTGCGCGGGCGGCTTCGTTGATCGAACCGTGCTCGAAGCTCTGGCCGATCAAAATCACGCCATCGCTGCGCCCAGGCTGTTGCAAACGTCGCACCCAGCCATCTTCGTGCGTGGCCACTTTCGATAGCAGCATGTTGTAGCCGCGCGCACTCAGCGTGTCGGCCAATAGCGACAGCATCGTCATCATGAACGGATCGGAGAGCTGCTGGGCATGGTCGTGTACCAGCGGAATAGCGACGGCGATAACGCCGGTTTGCCGCGACCGCAGGCTACGTGCGACTGGGTTGACCGCGTAGCCGGCCTCGGCGGCGAGGCGTTGAATGCGGGCGCGGGTGCTATCGGCGATCAGCGGGCTGTTGGCGAGGGCACGCGAAACTGTGGATTCGGAGACGCCAGCGAGCTTAGCGATGTCCGACATCTGCAGGTTGGCGGGGGCGCTGGGGGGACGGCCACGGGTGTTTGTCATTGCTCAAGAGTCGCGTGATTGCATATCGAAATCAAGAGCTTGCATAAAATGAAGCCGCAGATAGAGCGACTTGCAGAGAAATGCAACTGTCGCCGAACTCACGCGCCGCCGACGAAGCCGTGCTGGCGCCAGGCCTCGAAGACCACCACCGCGACCGCATTCGATAGATTCAGACTGCGATTGTCCGGCCGCATCGGGAGCCGTAGCCGTTGGTCGTCCGGGATCGTGGCGATGACCTCTGCGGGTAAGCCTCGAGTCTCTGGGCCGAATAAAAAAACATCGCCGGGCGCGAATGCCACCGTGTCGTAGCGCTGCGCGTTCCGCGTGCTCAATGCGAACAGTCGCGGCGGCATGCCGTTCGCGGCGGCGATCGCGGCAAGCGCATCGTCCAACGTGTCGTGGACGCGCATGGGTGCGTATTCGTGGTAATCCAAACCGGCACGACGCAATTGCTTATCGTCGATGTCAAAGCCCAGCGGCCGAATCAAATGCAGGCGCGCACCAGTGTTCGCGCAGAGGCGAATGACGTTGCCGGTGTTCGGCGGAATTTCGGGCTGGTAAAGAACGACATCGAACATGCGGCCTATTGTGCCGTGCGCCGAGGAATCGTGCGCGCTGTCGGCGAGACGCGTCGCCGGGATGCGGGTATTCGCTCTTTGACGGCGTGCCCTTCGACAGCGGGCCCTTCGACGCGACCACGCATTTGCGTGGCGCGCCGAAGGGCGAGATGACAAAACTCAGCATCGCATGTTCAACACTGCATGCTCAGAACCGCATGCTTAGAACTGCATGGACCAACTGTCGAGGGTGCCGGTGTCGCCACCGACATTGTCGTTGACGCGCAGCTTCCACAGACCATTGGCCACTTCGGTGCTGGCATTGATCGTCACCGTCTTGATGATGTTCGTGCCGCTGGTGCGGTTATGGATGTTGTAGAGCGAACCGTCCGGGGCCACTAAATCCACGCGCACATCGCTGGGGAAGGTGTGGATGATCCGCACCGCCACGCGTCAGGGTCGATGGTGCGTTGCCAGCGACGCCGGTCACGGTGATCGGGCTCTCGATGGTGGTGTTGTCGTTGATCGCGAAATCGGTGAGGTTCTGGAAGAACGTACCGGTGCCGCCCGCGCTCACCGTGACCGCCTTGCTGATGGTGTTGGTGAGTCCGCCGTTGTCGGTGACGGTGAGCGTGACCGAGTAGGTACCGGCCGCGGCATACGTCTTGCTGGGGTTGGTCAGTGTCGAAGTACTGCCGTCGCCGAAGTTCCAGCTGCGCGCAGCGATCGAACCGCCGGGATCGGTGGAGCCATCGGTGAAGGTGGCGGTCAAACCACTGGTGGCAAAGCTGAAGTTCGCGACCGGCGGTGTGTTCGTGGTGGAGGAGGAGACCGTGACCGACTTGACGACGGTGTGGGTGAGTCCGCCGTTGTCGGTGACACGGAGCGAGACCGAGTAGGTGCCGGCCGCGGCGTACGTCTTCGCGGGATTGGTCAGCGTCGAGGTGCTGCCATCGCCGAAGGTCCACAGGCGTGCAGCGATGGCGCCGCCCGGATCGGTGGAGCTATCGGTGAAGGTGGCGGTCAAACCGTTGGTCGCGAAACTGAAGTTCGCCACAGGAGGCGTATTCGTGGGCGGAGTGCCGGTATCGCCACCGGGCACGACATTGCCGAAGAATGTCGAGACTTCCGGCCATACCGCCGCAACTTGCACACCGCCATTGCTGCAGCTGGTGCCTAGATGATGCAACGCGATCGCACGATTGCTGCTGCGCACGATCACGGGCGAACCCGATGATCCGCCTTCGGTGTCGCAGTCGTAGCCAGTGTCGACCGGCCGTGCCCACAGATTGTTCTGCGTGCCGACCGTGATTTTGCAACGCGCGCCGCCGCTCACCACCGCGAGTTCCTTCAAGCGTCCGCCAGGATGCTGCGGAATGAACATTTCTTCGCCGGTGACCGGTGCGCGAACTTCCAGGCCCAAATAACCGAAGCTGGCAATCGAAGCGAAGTTGTTGACCGTAAAGAGCGTGTAATCCAGTGAAGCATTGTTCTTGAGCATTGATGCGCCTGTGACTTTGACCACTGTGCCGGAGGTGGTGCCGCCGCAAGCGGACGCCTGATAGTTGAACCACACTTCCGAAGACAGCGCTTCGTCGGCGGTACGGATACAGTGCTGGTTGGTGAACAAATGATTGCTTGGGCCGACACGCCAAGCGGTGCAATTGCTGCCGCGCGCCAAGACCAGACGCGCGACAGGGCGCGATCGATCCACAGCGGTGTTGTCGGTACCGGCGTAGCACGCGACGGCGCGCTTATCGTTGACGCCGCAAATCGATCGCGTGCCGATTTCG
This sequence comes from uncultured Gammaproteobacteria bacterium, assembly GCA_963783035.1. Classification (GTDB taxonomy): domain Bacteria; phylum Pseudomonadota; class Gammaproteobacteria; order Xanthomonadales; family Xanthomonadaceae; genus Lysobacter_I. The sequence continues at coordinate 244,880 of CAWAMC010000007.1, read as the reverse complement.
CCGAGCATATCCTCTGGGTAGCCTTCGAGCATCCGCGTAACGCGCACCGCATGAGCGGCCGTCCACGGCTCTTGCGCGACGCCGATCAAACGTACGCGCGCCGACGGGCCGGTGACCGACATCGCCGAAAAACTTTTGATGCCGTCTTGCCCAAGCGACGCGTCGACGGTGAAACCATCGCGAGTGCGATTGCTGTAGCGATAGATCTCGCGACGTTTCGGGTCGGACACTTCGATCGCCATGCCCTTGGGCAAATTGAAATAATCGAAATGAATTTTTACGAATGCGGCGTCTAGCGTGTCTATCGCGAATTGCCGCGATGGCGACCGCGTAAGATCGATGCTATACACGGCGGGTCGAAGCTCGGCGATGCGTTGTTCTTGCATCGCAGGCGCAGCAGCTAGGGCCGGCGTCGCAGCGCGATGTTCTTGATGCGGGGGGCTAGCGACGAAAAAGAGCGGGACGAACAAAAAAACGAAAGACAGCACGCGATGCTTGGGTTGCGAATGACGGAACATGGAAGCTCCCGGTTCTGTTTGATTCCCATAGGGACGAACGACCAGCCGACGTATCGGCATGGCCGCAGTGTTTGCGAAGTTCACGATTACGACGAATGCCGCTAACGTCTTCCCCATGCGGCGATCGTGACCGCACCATCCTCCCCCTCGGGGTGCGGTCGAACCGTCGACAACGGACCGGTCGAAGCAGATCCGGCGCCGTTGGCTCGCGTACGGTGCGTGAGCCAACCGCATTCGTCAATGGGGTGTTCAGTCGCCGTGTATGCACACGTGTATATCGACAAATCGTGCGTTGTAGAAAAACGCACATCGTGTGCATTTTTTAAACCGCGGCACCGAAAAAGGGCCGAAGGTTTCGATGTTGCCTCGTCGCGAACGTTCGCGAGAGTGTGTTCGCTGCACCGTCGTGCGCTACCGCATCGATGCATGCGTGGCGATACGCAGCGAGCGCGTGTTCGAGAATATCGCGATCAATCCGTCGCTTCGAGTAACCACGCGCGCGCCGATGCGCGGTCATCGAACAGGCGTACGGGAATGCCGAGCGCACGCGCCACCGCTTCGCCGTGGCTGATCGTCGCACGCACTTCGCGCGCGGGCTCGACCACCGCGATGCGATCGAAGCGCGAGGCATCCGCGCGCAACAACAGAACGAGTTCCACCAATTCGGTGCCGCCGATGCGCGAGCCGTCCTCGCGATCGATCAACAAGAGTTTCCGACAACCGCGCGCGTGCGCGGTGGCGATAATCTTCCGCCAGCAAGCGATTCGATCGGCTTGGGAGTCCGCACCTCGCGCCAATCGCGCCAGCAAAATGTTGCCGTCGCAGCGCAGGGACAGCAGCGCGGCGGTTGTGCGCTTCGAGGGCGAGGATGAGCGCATACGGTCGGCTCGTAGCGAAGGTGAATCGGATAGTACGCTTGTCGCGGCGCAGAGGTCTGCCGATAATCCCTGGTACCGTCGAGCGAGGGGCCTCACGCCGGTCGTCCATCGTCGTAACAGCCCGATGCGACAGAAGGTGAAACGATCGACGACCGCGCGGTCGTCGCATCGAACGCGCACATCATGCGTCTCGTCGCTTGGTTTGAGAGAATCCGTGCATGGCTTGGATACGCGATATCTGAACATCAGCAGAAAACCATCGCTCAGATATTTTCAGAAAAAAGCGGAAAAAGAATCGCCCTTACCTAGGAGTCTCCGCATGACCTTTCAACGCGAATACGCCACCACAGAACCGACTCGCGAGGCGATCGACGCTGTCGAGGGCCTCATCCTCGTCGAATTCGGCGCGCCCTGGTGCCCGCATTGCATCGCCGCGCAGGCGCCGCTCGCACAGGTGTTAGCCGCGCACGAGAACATGGCACACGAGAGCGTCGCGCAACGAACGATCGCGCATTACAAAATCGAGGACGGCCCTGGTCGCCCGCTCGGGCGCTCGTTCCGGATCAAGTTATGGCCGACACTGGTCCTGCTGCGCGACGGCGTCGAAATCGCCCGCGTGGTGAGGCCGACGCAGGCAGACGAGATCGAGCGGACTTTGTTTTCGGTGTGAACTGCGGTGTCGATGCGAATATCGACGTGAGCATTGATACGGATATCGACGCGATCATCGATGCGGACTTCATTACGTTCGTGAAGCGCGTGCGTTCGTGAAAATTATGTTCTATTCAGCAAACGAAGCGTTTTTCTCGTTCATCTAAATCGCCGCGAAGCGCATAAATGCGTTGCGCGGGACGAGTGCTTAATCGTAAATGCCGCGACTGTGGTTAAGACGATGTTGCGATCATGTTCGCATCGCAGTCATCGTTCATGCGTGCGCTCGCATCGTGACGGCCGATCGCGTTGCGCTCACTGCACGCTCCATTCGCGGCGCGATCGTTTCTTCAACCGAATCGGGAGAACGACACGATGAATCATGCCACCGCAACGATCCGCAACACATCGCTTATCGCGTTGAGCGTATCGCTCGCCCTTGCTGCCGCGGCGACGTTCGCGCAGGATGCCGCGCCGCAACCCGCGCCTGCGCCGGCCGACCAAACCGCACCGGCGAAGACGGCCTGGGAAGATTTGGATCTCAACAAGGACGGCAATCTGAGCAAAGACGAGACGGCTGCGATGCCCGCATTGCAGAAGGTCTTCGAGAAAGCCGATGCCAATGCCGATGGCGCACTGACCGGCGACGAATACCGGACGTACCTCGCCGTGAACCAAAGCGATCACAGCAAGCCGACGCAGGATAAGAAAAAGTAGTCATCGCACGGCGATGGATCGCAGGAGCAGCGCGGCACGACCCGTGGCCTTTTGGCACGCACGGCGCTGCGTCCATCCCGGCAGAGACGGCCCGGAGGTCGTCTCTGTCCGTGGGTAGACTGAGGTCCGATCGTTTTTGGCTTTGGCTGCGCACGTTTAATTCATGTTTCAGGAGTAGAGGGCATCCTCTGTGTCCGCTCGCCGACACGAATCACTCGTTAGGCGAGCAAAGGAGCGCATGTGAACCCTTCTATTCGTCGCTGGACGGTCACCACCTTGGGTCTCGCGTTGACCTGCGCTGGGGCTTGGGTGGTGGGGTCCAATCGCGATGCGGTGCCTAACAACACCATGGCAGGCCCGCAGGTCTCGCAGATGGCCGATGCGAACATGACGCGGAAGATCGCGGCCCAGGCGCCGCGCACATCCGCACGGCGCCCGCCGACGGCGCCGGACGCGATCTCAGCGCACGATTGATGGTGTCGTAGCGGGCGCGGACACGGGCTTTGCCCGATTCGCGACGCTTAATCGCGCCAAAGCCGACCACAGACTTGATGTGCGAGTGGCGGTATTCGGACCTTCCCTCAGCTTCTCGTTGCCCGCTCAGCGAAAATCTTCGATGCGCAATGCGATCGAATCCGGGTCGCCGGCATCGATCGCGCGCGCCACGGCGCGATGCTCGGCCGATTCGACCCAATTGCGCAGATCGCGGCCGCTGCGACCGTCGGCGCGTTGCGCGAGTTCGCGGCAACCGACGCTCATATCGAAATCCAAGGGTTTCTTGCGCAGCAATATCTGCAAGATGCGACGAGCGCCATCGCGATCGGGCAGCGGGATTTCGATTTGCTTCGGTAAGCGCGAGAGTAGGGCAGGATCGAGTTGATCGATGCGATTGGTCGCGGCCAGTACGAACACCGCCTGCGTCTGCGCTTTGGCGCCGTCCATTTCTTGCAACAGTTGGCCGATGATCTCGGTTTGGAAGCTATCGTTGCCGCCGCCGCGCGCCGAGGCGATGATGTCGATCTCGTCGATGAACAGCAGCGATGGCGCCGATTCGCGCGCGCGGTCGAAGAGCTCGCGGACCTTCTGGCCGCTTTGACCGACGAAACCTTGTTTGATGTCGGCCGTGGAGGCTGCGATGAAGCGCAAGCCGGTTTCGTTCGCCAACGTGCGCGCGATTTGGGTTTTGCCGGTGCCGGGCGGGCCATACAACAACAGGCCGCGCGGCACGCCGATGCCGCGTTTGCGAAAGGTGTCGGCGTGCTGCAATAAGCCTGCGGTGGTCTTTAGCTCCTGCATCGTCTCGTCGGCCAGCACCAACGTATCCCAGCGCGCGTCCTCTTCGGTCGCGGTCGATCCCTGCTGGCGCATGCTGCCGGTCGCGGCCAGCATCGCAGCTTCGTCCAGCGTCGCGATACGCGACTTCGCGCGCTTCGCCGACAGTTCGCGCGCCAATCGTTTGGCCAAGCTCGCCAGTTCGCGGCCGGACATGCCTTGCGTTAGCGTTTCGGTCGGCGCCGGCAAGGGGTCGCGCACATCCAAACGCAGCAATTCGTTGGCGAGAATGCGCAACCGTTGCGGGCCGTCGGGCAGTCCGATGTCCAATTGATCTTCGAACCGCGAGAGGATCGCGGGATCGATCAGATCGCGGCGGTTCGTCGCGCCGACCACCCACACGTGCGTGTGTTTTTCGAAGCCGTCCCATTGCGCGAGGAAGGCGGCGACGATCTCTTCGGCGAAACTGTCGGTGCTGGTGGCGCCGCGCCGCCCGAACACGCCTTCGCATTCGTCGATGAAGATCACCGCGCGTTCTTCGGCCAAAGCTTTGCGCCATAACGCCTGCACGCGCTCACCGCTTTGGCCGATGTAGCCCGACTTCAAGTCCGGCAGCGATAGCGGGTAAAACGCGCAGCCCATGCTGGCGGCGAAGGTCTTGGCGATCAAACTCTTGCCGGTGCCGGGCGGGCCGTACAGCAACAGACCACGGGTTGCGGATACGTTGCCGGCAGAGAAATCGCTGGCCAAGCCGATCAGCCGCGTCTTCACCTCATCGGCAAGCACCACGCTGGCCCAGGCTACGCGCGGGTCGACCGCGGGCGCCTTGGGCCCCATGCCGGTGCGCACCGTACGCTCGCGCTCGAGTTTGTCGGCGATGGTCGCGTTGAGGCTGCAGAGCCGATCGAATTCGATCGCCAAGTCGCGTACGCGTTTAGGCAATGCCGGAAACGCATCGTGCAGCAAAATGTCGCGATCCCAACTCATGACCGGCAAGCGGCCGCGCGTGCGCAGGGGGATGATCGCGAGCCCACGGCCATGGCGATCGTTGACCGAGACCACGATGTCGCCGACTTGGATCGATGGCGCATAGCGCCACGACTGCCAGCCGAAGCCGGTGACGCCTTCGACTGCGCGCGAGACCGAGTACACGCTGGGGAATTCGAGCTGCGGGCCGGCGTGATGTTCGAGCCGCATCAAACGGAAGCGATGCGTCGCGAGCAGAATGCGCGGCAGTACGAGGCGCTCCACCGCAAGCAATAGCCCGGCGGCGATCAGCGGCCAAACGGGATCGATCTTCGGGATCATCAGCGCCATACGCCCGCCGAAACCCGGCCAGAGATACGTCAACACCGGCGGCAGCAGATAGCTGCCCAAGGTGATCAGACCCAGACCGATCACCAGTGTGATCAGCCAGCCGGAAGGCATCCAAAGCGAGATCTTGCGGCCCCGCTCGCGACGGCTTTCCGGCCGCCTCAGCAGACGGCAGAGGGCATGGCGCGCGAAATGTCCGCGCAGCGTGCCATCGATGCGGCGCGAAAACGTTTGCAGCGTCGCTTCGAGTTCGGCGACCTCATGCGGCGGTATCGCGTTGCGGTGGGGGTTCATCGCGTGGAAGTCCTACGTCGTGACGCGGCTCGGTGCGTCCGTTCTGTGCGCAAGGAATGATAGCCGGTCGCTGCGATGGTCGAATGCCCTCCTGCGGCCTCTACGGCAAGAACGACGCCTGCGTCTTCAGCGATGCGGCGCATTCCCCGTTTCGCTCACAGAATCGACAGCGCCTTTTCCTTGCGCTCGGCGAGTCGCTTCTCGAGGTAATGGATGTTCTGGCCGCCCGCTTGAAAGCCGAGGTCGCGCAGGATGCGCTGTTGCAACGCGATATTCGTCTTGATGCCGTCCACCACCATTTCGCTCAGCGCGACCTGCATGCGCGCGATCGCCGTGGCGCGATCGGGGCCATGCACGATGAGCTTGCCGATCATCGAATCGTAGTTCGACGGCACGCGGTAGCCTTCGTAGATATGCGAATCCACGCGCACGCCCGGGCCGCCGGCGGCGTGGAAATGCTTGATCAAACCGGGCGAGGGCATGAAGGTGTCGGGATCTTCCGCATTGATGCGGCATTCGATCGCGTGCCCGCGCAACACGATGTCGCTCTGCTTGATCGACAGCTTGTGGCCTGCGGCGATCAGCAGTTGTTCTTTCACTAAATCGACCCCGGTGATCATCTCGGTCACCGGATGTTCGACTTGGATGCGCGTGTTCATTTCGATGAAATAGAAATGCCCGTTTTCGTACAGGAATTCGAACGTGCCGGCGCCGCGGTAGCCGATGCGCACGCAGGCTTCGGTGCAGACCTTGCCGATCTCGACGCGCTGTTCCTCGGAGATGCCCGGCGCAGGCGCTTCTTCGACCACTTTCTGATGGCGGCGCTGCATCGAACAATCGCGCTCGCCCAGATGGATCGCATTGCCCTGACCGTCGGCCAGTACTTGGATCTCGACGTGACGCGGGTTCTCCAGGAATTTCTCCATGTAGACCTGTTCGTTGCCGAACGCGGCCTTGGCTTCGGTCTGCGTGGTTTGGATCGCCGAATGCAGTGCGGCTTCGGTATGCACCACGCGCATGCCGCGACCGCCGCCGCCGCCCGCGGCCTTGATGATGACCGGATAGCCGATGTCTCTGGCGATACGCACGTTCTCTTTCGCATCGTCGCCCAGCGGGCCGCCGCTGCCGGGCACGCAGGGCACGCCCGCGGCCTTCATCGCGCGGATCGCTTCGACCTTGTCGCCCATCATGCGGATGGTCTCGGCGCGCGGGCCGATGAAGATGAAGCCGGAGCTTTCCACGCGCTCGGCGAAGTCGGCGTTCTCGCTGAGGAAACCGTAGCCCGGATGGATCGCTTGCGCGTCGGTGACTTCGGCGGCGGCGATGATCGCCGGCATGTTGAGGTAACTGTCTTTCGACGCCGCCGGGCCGATGCATACCGACTCGTCGGCCATCGCCACGTGCTTGAGATTGCGGTCGACGGTGGAATGCACCGCGACGGTCTTGATCCCGAGCGCATGGCACGCGCGCAGGATGCGCAACGCGATTTCGCCGCGGTTGGCGATAACGACTTTATCGAGCATGACTTCGTTCCATGGTTCTAGCGTGTGAATGTTCATTCCGGCCCGTCGGCTTGCAGGCCGACGGGCGTTCGCAGGCTCGCGGCTGACGCCGCTCGAATTCCCTGCTCACCCAATCACAAACAACGGCTGATCGAATTCCACCGGTTGACCGCTTTCGACCAAAATCGCCAGCACCGTGCCGGAGACGTCCGCTTCGATCGGATTGAACATCTTCATCGCTTCGACGATGCCGACGGTTTCGCCTTGCTTCACCGATTGGCCGATCTTCACGTACGCCGGTTTATCCGGCGAAGGCGAGGCGTAGTACGTGCCGACCATCGGCGAGCGCACGACGTGGCCATCGGGCATGTTCGAACCTTGATTGGCGCCCGTATGCGAGCCGCCGGTCGAGGCTTCGACCGGGGAGGCCATCGGCATCGCTGGCGCGGCACGCGGGGTGTGCTCCAGATGCAGCGGCGCGGCCGGCGCGGGTACGGTCATCGCCACGCCGCCGCGGGGCACGCGGGCGAGACGTACGGACTCCTCGCCTTCTTTGATTTCGATCTCGGCGAGATTCGACTCTTCCAGCAAGTCGATCAGCTTCTTGATTTTGCGCAGGTCCATAGGGGCCTCGAACGATTGAAAAGGGGAGGTCAGACAGGGTGGGATCAGGGCGTGCGGCGTTCCAGGTGCCGGATCGCACCGGCCAAGGCCAAGCCGTAGCTCAGCGGCCCGAAGCCGGAAACGATGCCGACCGCCAGATCGGTGAAATAGCTCGTGTGCCGAAACGGCTCGCGCGCATGCGGATTCGATAGATGCACTTCGATGAACGGAATTCCGACCGCAGCCAGGGCATCGCGGATCGCGACCGAGGTGTGTGTAAACGCGGCCGGATTGATGAGAATGAAATCCACCGCATCGCGGGCGGCTTGAATGCGCTCGACCAGCGCGTGTTCGGCGTTGGACTGGAAGGCTTCTAGCTCGTGCCCTGCGGCCATCGCCCGAGCGGCAAGATCGCTATCGATATCGGCTAAGGCGGCATGGCCATAGATCTCGGGCTCGCGCCGGCCGAGCAAATTCAGATTGGGGCCGTGCAGAACCAGAATCCGCGCCATCGGGCGGTCATGCCTGGGGATCGAAGGAGGCCGCAGTCTGCGCGAAAGCGGCAGAAGTGTCTAGATCGACGAAGATCAGGACTTTTTCAAGCAAATGTTTGAAGTAATCGGGCGGATCCGCGTCGTTGCGACGTTTCGCCGGGTACCGCAAAGGCGCGCGTTCAAGCGACGGACGCCTCAGGACATGGCCAAGTCTGCCGCGAGAAAAACAAACGGCCCACAGGCGGTCTGCGCCTGGGGCCGTCGCCCTGCACGGGTGGGATTGGGTGCGAATTCAGAGGAATTCGATGGAGATGCTGTCCTTAGCGTTCGTGGCCGCCATGGCCGTCCTGGGAAAATTTCTGGGTTAGCGCTCGAAGCTGCTGGCGCAGAGCGCCGCGATGGAGGTTGCGCAATGTCGCGAGAGACTGGCCAGTAGCGCGGGCTGGGTCTCGTGGCCGGTCGCGGTCATCATCACCAGTTGCTGTCCGGGCCGGGGCAGGCATTGGATGACGGTGAAGCCGGTATCGGTTTGTATGGTGACGTCTTGAAACCCGTGTTGGCCGAGATCCCGGGTGAGGGTTTGGGCCAGGCCGCACATCGAGCTGGATACCGCCGCTAGGCGAACGCTATCGAGCATCGGCGCCGCGCTGTGCGCGATGTGATGGCCGTCGAGACTGGACAGTACGCAAGCCAAACCATCGGGCAAGCCCGCCAACATGCCGTGCATGGCGCGGACCACTTCAGGGTAACGGGCGTACTCGAAGTACTTCCCGAAAAGCCTGCTTTGCGCCGGAAATGGCACGGTATTCGCGGACATGGGACAGCTCTGACGGCGGTTGCGGGCCGGTCGCCGAGCTTCGTAGCGAAGCCGGGCCGGGACGACGGGGCTTTGCGGCCCCTCGTCTATGGAGAAAGCATTCTTCATGCCAAACAGCCGCGGTTGCGGACGTACAGGACCTTAGAGGCGCACAAGCGCTGAAAACAAAGGCTTTTACCGCATCGTTCGAGGTGGAGCCCGGTTTCGCCGGCTGGTCGCCCGAATCCGAGGGTGCCGCTGGATGTCAGTCCTGAACCGTGCGGGTCTGTATGGCGGCCGCGTGGGATTCGGCAATGTGTGACGTAGTGCGCCGGTAAGGCGTCCGTACCGCGATGCGCGGTACGGGCGTCAAGGCTTGCTTGGAGCGTCTAGCGCCTCGTCGAACGCGTCCAGTTCGCCCGGCGCGAACGGCCCGAGCCGTTGCCGAAGCAGGCGTCCGTCGGCCCCGATGAGGACCGAATACGGCAAGGTGCCACGACGATTGCCCAGACGAACGCTGGCATCGGCCGGACCGGGTGCATCGAGCGCGATCGGATAACGCACCGGTACGCGCAGCAGAAAATCGCGCACGGCTTGGGCGTCGTCCAGCGCTAGGCCGATCACTTGCACGCCGTCCGCGCCCTGAGTCTCGCTGTAGCGCTGCAATTCCGGCATTTCTTCGATACACGGCCCGCACCAACTCGCCCAGACATTGATCAGCAACGGCCGGCCGGTGTAGTCCTGCGGCAACGTCATCGGACGGCCATTCAAATCGAGCAATCGCAGCCGCGGCATCGTGTCGCCGAGTTCGGCGACCGTCACATCGGGCGGAGGTGCTTGGGTATCGGCGAAGGTTCGCTGCGCGCGTTGGCCCAATGCACTTCGCCAAAACGCATCCGGGCCGCTGACGAGCAATCCGGCGCCGGCGCCGAGTACGGCGGCGACGATCGCGACGATCAGGACCGTGCGGGTGTTCATCGTAATGCGTTCAACGGTGTGCGGCGATCGTTATGGGGAGCGTAGGGCGTGGACATTGAGCCGGTCGCATGAATTCGATCAACGCTCATGGTGTCGCCGCGTTCGCTAAGGCTTCGTGCACCGTGCTTGATGTCAGCACCGTCGGCAGGACGCGGCCTTCGCCGCCGCCGCGTTGGTAGATCACGTACAACGGAACGCCCACAGCGCGATAACGCTGCAGATAGGCGGTGATCGCAGGATCGACATCGGTCCAGTCGCCGACCATGTACACCGCATCGGCCGCGGCGAGCGCGTCGCGAAAACCATCGCGCGAAAACACCGCTTTTTCGTTGGCTTTGCAGGTGATGCACCAGTCGGCGGTCATGTTCACCAGGACCACGCGCCCGGCGCGGCGCAAGTCGGCGAGGCGCTGTTCGGAGAATGGCACCGCCGCGAGCGCGTTGTCGCGGGTCGCCGCACCGACGATCTCGGCTGTGGGCGTTGTCGATGGCGAGGGACGCGGCAGCACCGCGATCGCGCGCAGCGACCAGCCCGCGATCGCCACGCCGACGAGCGCGGCAAGCAGGCCCCAGCGCGCACCGTGAGTGCGACTGCGCCATGCCCATGCGGCGAAGGCAACGGCGAGCGCGGCGATCGCCAACCAAGCGCCGGCGTCCGCGCCGCGCTGTTTGGTGAGCACCCATAACAACCAGATTGCGGTGAGATACATCGGGAACGCCAGGAGTTGTTTCAGCGTTTCCATCCACGCGCCGGGTTTGGGCAGCAACTTCGCCAACGCCGGGATGAAGCCGATCAACAAGAACGGCAGCGCCAGACCCAGGCCCAATGCCGTGAAGACCAGCAAGGCGGACGTCGTCGGCGCGGTGAACGCCCAACCCAGCGCCTGCGCCATGAACGGCGCGGTACACGGTGCGGCGACCACGACCGCTAGCACGCCGGTGAAAAAATCGCCGACCGCGCCGCCGCGGCTCGCCAAGCCATGGCCGACGCCGGTCCAGCGCCCGCCGACATACCACAGGCCGGAGAGGCTCAAGCCGAAAGCGAACATGACCAAGGCCAAGCCGGCGACAACGAGTGGCTGCTGCAGTTGAAAGCCCCAGCCCAGCGCCAGCCCGGCTTGTCGCAGAGCGATGGCGAGGCCACCGAGCGCGAGGAAACTCACCAAGACCCCGGCCGTGTACCACAGCGCATGCGCCCGCGCTTTCGCTGGGGTATCGCTGCTGCTGGCCAGCCCCAATGCTTTGAGCGACAACACCGGCAGTACGCAGGGCATCAAGTTCAGAACGATACCGCCGAGGAAGGCCAGTAACAGGGCGGCCCACAGGCTCGAAATACGACCTTCCGGTACGCGATCGGCGGCGGTGCTGCCGGCCGCTATCGATGCGCGTGCCGACGCGTTGCCGCCTGTCTCGGCCAGTGTCTTGCTGCCCGCGTCGGCAGCGGAAGACGAGGACGACTCGAAGGCTTGTTCGCCTGTCGTCGATACCTCGTTCGGCAGTGACGCGACGATATCGGTCGTCGCGCTCTTCGTGGCGTCGATATCGCTTGCGTGCGCTTTCGTACCCGCGTCGTCCAGCGCGACGGCGGTCGGCGAAACGGTCGCGCCTGCCGGCAACGTCAATGCGACCTTGCGCCGCATCGGCGGGTAGCAGATGCCATCGGTCTGACAGCCTTGGAATTCGGCCTCTAATTCGATCGGCAGCGCTTGGTTGCTCGCGCGAATCAGCGGCACGCGCACATCGATCTGCGAGAAATACACCTGCACCGTGCCGAAGTGCTCGTCGTGCCAGGGTGTGGCCGCCGGCCACACGATCTTGCCTTGCTTCACCGCTTCTTTGCCGGAGCGCACGCGCAGCGTGGTGCGATCGCGATAGAGGTAATAGCCCTTCGCGGGCGTGAAGCGCAGCAGCAACGTATTGCCGTTGTCGGCGATAGCCTCGAAGCCGAAGGCTTTGTTTTCGGGCAGCGCGGTGCGCGCGTCGGATGGCCCGATCGGCAGCGCGCCGCCGGCGGTCGCGGGCGATCCGCTGCGACCGGTCAAGGCACGACCGAGCGCGGCGAAACCGTCGTCGGCTTGCGGCGTGCCGGAGGTCTGCTCTGCGGTTGCCGGTTTCGCCGCTGTTGCGGGCATCGCTACTTGCAGCGTGCGCGTTTGCGGCGGATAACAAACGCCTGCATCGGCGCAGCCTTGGTACTGCACTTTCAGACGCAGCGTGCGTCCACCCGCACCGACGATTTCCGGCAGCGTCGCGAGCAATTGTCCGCGATAGGTTTCGGTGGCGCCGAAGAACTCGTCCTGATGCGCCTCGCCCTTGGGCAGTACCAACGCGCCCGCATCGATACCGGCATCGACGATCTGCGCTTTCGTGCGGTGCCGATACAAATAGTAACCGGGTGCGATCGTCCAACGGATCTCGATGCGATCCGCGCTCGTCGCTTGCGCGCGAAGCACGAAGGCTTGATCCACCGGCAACAGATCGTCTTCGTCGACGGCGTGCGCCGATCCCGCCCAGAACAACGAAGCGGAAGCGAAGACGAGAACGGTCAGTGCGCGGTGCAGGCGATCGAGAAATGCGGACATCGGGTTTCGGACGCTCGTGATGAAGCAAATAGATGCACTGAAGAAGACGGACGGTGCGCGCGATAGAGGATGTCCGGGCCCAACGACGCGACGCCCTTCGTACGATCGATCACTTTCGTTCCTTGGCTCCCGCACGGAGCCAGTGTAGAGACCCGTGCTGCCCTCCGACAGTCTTCGATGCGGACGAGTTCCGAGCGGGCATTGATCGTCCGGCGGCTCCGCGCCGCCGCAGTTGTTCAAAAGCGGAGACTCAGCCTTCGCGGGTCAAACGTTTGGCGCGCGAGCGTCCCAGACGCTTAGCGGTCAGTTCTTCGACGATCTCGACCACCGCCACGCGAATCCGCGGCGATGCGAGACGGAACGCCTGCACCAAGCGCAGTTCGGCGCGGTCTTCGATCAGCATCGCGTCCGCAGCCGACACCGAGTCCAGCATCGCATCCTCGGACAACTGCATCTTGCCGCGACCGGTCGCGAGCCATTCGAACGTCACGTCCGCCACCATGGCGACCGCTCGCAGGTGATCGACGCTGGGATTCTTGCCCTGGGGCGACTCCCAGTGGCTTACCGCGCTGCGTTGTACGCCGATTGCCTCAGCGAGTTTGGCCTGCGACATGCCGGCTTGGCGGCGGGCGAGGCGGATTCGATCCTGTGAGTTCACGATTTATGTGACGTCCTTCACTTTATTACGGCCTGAAAACATTAGCAGAGTCCTCGAAGCGAGAAAGGCGACTATGCCACTCATATTCACCTCGATACCAATGTTGTCTATACACTGTCTGCTTTCGGTAGCATACTCTTGAAAATCAATTTGTAAATCAGAGAGATAGACCGAATTTCTGATGTCCGCTCACCGGGATTGGCGTATTTCCACCCCTGGCCTGTCTTCCCAGCGCAATCGAGTGTGCGTAACTTCCCTCCCAGCCGGTAGGGACGCTGGTTGCAATACGGAGGTTGCAAGGAGGAGTACGCACCTGCACGGGTGACGTCAGGATGATCTTCTCCGAGAGCGCGCACTATATGTGCGCGCTCTTTTTTTGTGCGTCCGAAAAAACCGGCGCACGCACGAGGCCGACAGAAGCGCCCGAGCCTCAACTCATGCGCAATGCGGCCTGCGCCATCAGCGCCATCACGCAGCCGATTCCGACCGTCCACGACAGCGAACGCAGTAGGTGCTTGTCGGCGAGATAGAACACCCCGTGCAAGACGCGACATGCGACGAAGATCATGGCGAGCATGGTGATCCTACCGACGTCGACGCCTGCGGCCTGCGCCATCAACACGCCCGCCGCGAACGGCGCGAACGCTTCGAAGGCATTCAACTGTGCGGCATTCCCGCGATGCACCCGCGGATGGGTTTGTTTCGCGATCCAACCGCGCGGATCGCGGTTGTTCATGCGTTCGCCCGAGGTTTTGGCGATGCCGACCCAGACATACGGAAGAACGGCGGCGATCAGAATGCACCAGTAAGCGATGGCCATGACAGGCTCCAGAAGATAAGAGCCCACAGGTTAGCCTCTCGCGCGCGCTGTCGGGCACCCTCGCCCCACGCGGCGGGTGAGAGGCGAGCGAAGTGGCGCTTTAAAGAAGGGTGGTTACAGCGCGTAGCCGAACTGCTGGCGGAACTGCTCGCTGAACTCGGCGTAGTCGAAGCGCTGGTTCTGGGTGCCTGGGTGTTCGACCTTCAGCGCGCCCATCAGGTTGCCGATGCGGCCGATGGTCGGCCAGTCGTAGCCCTTCTCGATACCGAAGATCAGACCGGCGCGGAAGGCGTCGCCACAGCCGGTGGGATCGGTGACGCGACGCTCGTGGGCGGGCGGGGCGTCGTAGACCTTGCCGCCGGCGAAAATGCGCGCGCCGCGAGGCCCCTGAGTGGCGATGTAAGCCTTCACCTTGCCGGCGATGGTGTCCTCGCTCCAGCCGGTGCGCTCTTGCAGCAGATTGGACTCGTAATCGTTGACGGTCACGTAGTCGGCCTGCTCGACGAAGGCGCGCAACTCATCGCCGTTGAACAGCGGCATGGCCTGGCCCGGGTCGAAGATGAAAGGAATACCGGCTTCGGCGAAGTCCTTCGAATTCTGCAGCATGCCTTCACGGCCATCGGGGCTGACGATACCGAACGTGACGCCCGCCACGTCTTTCACGTGGTTCTCGTACGACCGCATCATCGCGCCGGGGTGGAAAGCGGTGATCTGGTTGTTGTCGAGATCGGTGGTGATGAAGGCCTGGGGCGTAAACAGCTCCGGGATCTCCTTCACCTGATTCAGATTGATGTCCATTTCGGTGAACCACTCGCGGTACGGGCCGAAATCCTGGCCCACCGTCGCCATCGGGATCGGATCGCCGCCGAGCAGCTTGAGGTTGTAGGCGATATTGCCGGCGCAGCCGCCGAATTCGCGACGCATCCGCGGCACCAGGAACGAGACGTTCAGGATGTGGACCTTGTCCGGCAGGATGTGGTTCTTGAACTGGTCGGGGAACACCATGATGGTGTCGTAGGCCAGGGAACCGCAGATCAGGGCAGACATCGTCTCGGGTCGTCCGTCGAAAGAGGAAAGGAAAATCGGCCGGCTAGGGTAGCCGTTGACGTCGGCGCAGGCCAGCCTAAAGGCGCTACCCGCGCGCCGGTCGATGTACGCGAAACTTGTCGCCCATGCGCGTCGACGCGCGGCGAAGATCGCGAAAATCATCGAGAAACCTGTACGAAACGTGCGCAGCGACCGCTGCGCACGTCGGATTTTTGTTACCCTACGCGCCGCCGAACTCCATCCCAGTAGCGGCCGGAGCATGACTATCCGGTAGCCGGGCGCGCTCGACAGCGTGCTCAGCTCGCTGACTTGGCTCGATGCCAATGCCTCGATGCGCGATGGCTCGTCGCAAGATGCCAGGATGCCTCTTGTGTCGAAACAAGCCTCGGCCACCGACCGTCCCCCGTCACGCTCTCCACCGGCAGCCCTCCGAATGTTCAAGAAGTTCCGCGGCATGTTCTCCAACGACCTGTCCATCGACCTGGGCACGGCCAACACCCTCATCTTCGTCCGCGGCCAGGGCATCGTCCTGAATGAGCCATCGGTGGTCGCGGTCCGCCACGACCGCGACATGGGCGGCAATCGCTCGGTCGCCGCGGTCGGCACCGACGCCAAACAGATGCTCGGTCGCACGCCGGGCCACATCACCACGGTGCGTCCGATGAAGGACGGCGTGATCGCCGACTTCACCTACACCGAGGAAATGCTCAAGCACTTCATCCGCAAGGTGCACAAATCGCGTTTCCTCAAGCCCAGCCCGCGCGTGCTGATCTGCGTGCCCTGCGGCTCGACGAATGTCGAGCGCCGCGCGATCAAGGAATCGGCCGAAGAGGCCGGTGCGCGCGAGGTCTACCTGATCGAAGAACCGATGGCCGCCGCGATCGGTGCCGGCATGCCGGTGACCGAAGCGCGCGGTTCGATGGTGATCGACGTCGGCGGCGGCACCACCGAAATCGCGGTGATCGCGCTCAACGGCATCGTCTACGCGCAGTCGGTGCGCATCGGCGGCGACCGCTTCGACGATGCGATCATCAACTTTGTGCGCCGCGCCCACGGCACCCTGATCGGCGAAGCCACCGCCGAGCGCATCAAGCTGGAAATCGGCTGCGCCTACCCGCAACCCAAAACCCTGGAAATGGAAGTCTCCGGCCGCAATCTCGCCGAAGGCGTGCCGCGGATGATCAAGATCAACTCCAACGAAGTGCTCGATGCCCTGCGCGAGCCGCTGGGCGGCATCGTCAGCGCCGTCAAGCTGGCGCTGGAGCAGACCCCGCCGGAACTGTGCGCCGACGTCGCCGAGCGCGGCATCGTGCTGACCGGCGGCGGCGCGTTGTTGCGCGATCTCGATAAACTGATCAGCGAAGAAACCGGCCTGCACGTGCAGGTCGCCGACGACCCGTTGACCTGCGTCGCTCGCGGCGGCGGTCGTGCGCTGGAACTGGTCGATATGCACGGCAACGAGTTCTTCTCCGATTGAGCGGCCGGGAATCGAGAATCGAGAATGGTGAACCGTTGAATCGTTGAATCGTTGAATCCTCGCGCCGTTCCGGCGTTCATCGATTCGTTCCTTACCAATCTCTCAATTCCCTCTCCCCGGCCGGGTCTCCTTCGATCGCATCCTTTCGGTCGTCCCGGCTCTTCATTCCCAACTCTCCACATGCCTCCATACGCCGGTCCCTCCGCAACACGCGACGATATCGCTGGGACATTGCGCTTGTTGTTGTTCTTGGGGATGGCCGTGGGTCTGATGGTGGCGGACAGTCGCATGGGTTGGTTGCGCGACGTGCGCGCTTACGGCGAAACCTTAGTGCAGCCGCTGTGGCGCATCGCGAGCCTGCCGGCGAAATTCGGCCATAACGTTCGCGACGAAGCCGCGACCCGTTCGCAGCTCAGCGCGGAAAACCGCAACCTGCGCAACGCGCTGTTGATCAATCGCGCGCGTCTGGCGCGACTGCAGACCGAGGCGACCGAAAACGCACGTCTGCGCGGCCTACTCGGCGCGGCGGAACAGGGCGGCCTGGATGTGCAGCTCGCGCCGATTCTCGATATCGCACTCGATCCGACCCGTCAGCGGTTGGTGCTCGGCATCGGCGCCGATCGCGGTGTCGTGACCGGTCAGGCGGCGATCGATGCGGGCGGATTGGTGGGGCAAGTCGTCGAAGTACACGCCAATACATCGGTGGTGCTGTTGCTGACCGATCCCGACCATGCGGTACCGGTGGCGATCGCACGCAACGGTATTCGCCTCGTAGCCTACGGTCGCGGCGATCGGTTGGAGTTGGCCAACGTGCCGATGTCCAGCGACGTGAAAGCCGGCGATGTCGTCGTCACCTCGGGCTTAGGCGGCCGATTTCCACCCGGGTTTCCGGTCGGCACCATCGCCACGTTGCAGCCGAACGAAAGCCGCGCGTTTTTGGTCGGCGAGTTGACGCCTGCGGCGCAGCTCGATCGCGGCCGCGATGTGCTCTTGCTCAAGCGCGTGCGTCGACCGCCTGTGCAGAGTCGGGAATCGGAAACGACTGGAACCGCAACCGCCGCAGAAATCGCCACAAAACAGCGTCACCGCAACTCCGGTAGATAAGCCCGTTGAACCGATTGCCGCTGAAGCCGCCGCAACGCGCGCTTCCGATTCCCCACTCCCGATTCCCGATTCCCGCGACGCGCCGAAGGAGCGTCGCCTATGAGCCGTACCCGTCGTCCCTGGCTGCTGCCTGCGAGCGTCGCGATCGCGCTGCTGCTCGGTCTGTTGCCGTTGCCGCAGTCGCTGCAGCCGTTCCGGCCGTACTGGCTCGCATTGGTGCTGGCCTACTGGTTGCTCGAAGATCACGAACGGGTCGGCCTGGGCTTCGCGTTCTTCCTCGGCTTGGTCGCCGACCTCGTCTTCGGCACTTTGCTCGGCGAACAGGCGCTGCGCCTGTGCGTGATGACCTTCATCCTGCAGCGGTTCCGACCGCAATTACGCTTCTTCCCGTTGCCGCAGCAAGCGTTGGCGATCGGCGGCTTGTTGTTGAACGATTTGATCATCGTCTCGGCCACGCACTTCATGCTCGGCGAGCCGGTACGTCCGTGGACGTGGTGGTGGACGCCGCTGATCGGCGCGGTGCTATGGCCGCCGTTGTTCGTCGTGCTGGATGCGCTCAGACTCGGACGCAAAGCCTGAGGGCGCGATGGTGAAACCGGGTCGTCGTCGCTACATCAAGAACGCCGCGCGCGAAGCCGAGCAGTTTCGCGCGCGCGCCGCATTCGGTTTTCTGTCCGTCGCGCTCACGCTCGCTGGCGTATCGGCATGGTATTTCAAGTTGCAAGTGGTCGATCACACCGACTACGCCATGCGCTCGGAAGCCAATCGCGTCAAGCAGCGCCCGGAAGTGCCGGCGCGCGGCGTGATCTACGACCGCAAAGGCCGCGTCCTGGCGGAAAACGTGCCTGCGTATCGGCTCGATGTCGTGCCGTCCGAAACCGAAGACCTCGCGGCCACGCTCGCCGGTTTGTCGAAGATCGTCGCACTCACGCCCGAGGATATCGCGCGCTTCCACGAGACGCGCAAAATCACCCGTAGCTTCCTGCCGGTGACATTGCGTCTACGCATCACCGACGAGGAAGCCGCGCGCTTCGCGGTGGATCGCTGGCGTTATCCCGGCGTCGAATTGGTGCCGTATCTCAATCGCCGTTATCCCTACGGCGATCTGTTCGCGCACGTGGTCGGTTACGTCGGTCGCGTCGACAAAAAAGACGTGGAGAAACTCGGCGAAGGCACCGCCGCGTACAGTCATACCGGCAAAGCGGGCATCGAACGTTCCTACGACGACAGCTTGCGCGGCGGCATCGGTTACGAGCAGATCGAGACCAATGTCGATGGCCGCATCATCGGCAGCGTCGGCCGCATTCCGGCTAAACCCGGCAGCAATCTTCGTCTGAGCATCGATGCCGATCTGCAACGCGCAGGCACGATCGCATTCGGCGACCTCACCGGTTCGGCGATCGCGATCGACCCGCGTACCGGCGAAATTCTAGCGATGGTGAGTTTGCCGAGTTACGACCCGAATTTTTTCGTCAACGGCATTTCGCACGACAACTATCGCTTGTTGATGGACGACCCGGCGAAACCGTTGTTCAACCGCAATGTGCTCGGCGGCGTCGCGCCCGGTTCCACGCTCAAACCGTTGCTGGTGTTGGCCGGGCTCGACAGCGGCTTGCGCACGCCCGACGACAAAGTGTTCTCCACCGGCGAATTTCGCCTCCCCGGGCAGAAGCGCGGCTATCGCGATACGCATACCGGCTGGACCGACGCGCGCAGAGCCATCGGCGATTCGGTGAATACCTATTTTTATCGACTTTCGCTCGACATGGGGATTCGCAAATTCGACGAATATCTCTCTACGTACGGTTTCGGCGCGCCGAGCGGCGTCGATCTTTCCGGGGAAACGGCGGGCATCTTGCCTTCGCCGGAATGGAAAGCGAAAAACGCGAAGAAGCAAGGGGCGTGGTACGCGGGCGACACCGTGATTTCCAGCATCGGCCAAGGGTTCTGGAAAGCCACGCCGCTGCAATTGGCGCAAAGCACAGCGGCGCTCGCCGACGACGGCCGTTTGCGTCGGCCGCATTTAGTGGTGTCCCGACACGACCAATACGACCAACCGTGGAAAGCGGTGCCGCAACCCGCGCCGCGCTTGATCTCCCGCAATCCCGAACATCTGCAAGTCGTACGCGAAGGCATGATTCGCGTCGTTCACGGCCCTGGCGGCACCGCGCGCATCATCAGCCACAACCTGCCTTATACGATCGCCGGCAAGACCGGCACCGCGCAGGTCATCAGCCGTCGCGGCACCGCCAGCTTGGATCCGAAAAAACTGCCGATGCATTTGCGCCATCGCGCTTTGTTCATCGGTTATGCGCCTGCCGACAAGCCGACCATCGCGGTCGCGGTCGTCGTCGAGGGTGGCGGCTACGGCGCGAGCACGGCGGCGCCGATCGCGCGCACGATTCTCGATGCGTGGCTACTCGGCAAAATGCCTGAAGTGCCCGAAAAGCCGGAAATAGAGAATCGGGAATCGGGAGTCGATACGGTAAACGCTTCGGCAACGTCGAACGATACCGCCAACGAGGAGAAGGCCTCCGACACGACGTCTACGAACGATCCGTCGCAAACGCTGGCGCCCGTACCGGTGATGCCGGGTTTCGCGTTGTCCACACCGACGGCGAGCACGACCGCATCGACGCCGCCTGCGGCGCATCAACCGTCGCACCCAGACGCCGCTAAGTCGACGACATCGAACGCGCCCCCCAGCGCCAAGCCATGAAGACCTTGCCGTGAAAACATTCGTCCGCTGGCTCTTCGATCTCTTCCTGCGCTTCACGCGCACGCTCGACTGGCCTTTGGTCGGCGCGTTGCTCGCATTGATGGCGGTCGGCCTCGCGGTGCTGTACAGCGCCGACAACGAGAATTCGCGCCTTGTCATCGCGCAGGGCGCGCGCTACGCCGTCGGCCTTGGTGCGTTATGGTTGTTATCGCGGGTGTCTCCGATACAGCTGCGCAGCGTGACGCCGCTGCTGTTCGCGGTATCGCTGCTGCCCTTGGTCGCGGTGCTGTTCATCGGCGAGGGCAAACACGGCAATCACTGGATCAATCTCGGCGTGTTCTTTTTTCAGCCGGCGGAATTGCTCAAGCTCACCTTGCCGATGATGGCGGCGTGGTATCTGCATCGCGAGCCCTTGCCGCCGCGTTTCACGACCGTCTTGACGGCCGGTACGATCGTCGCCGTGCCGACCGGGTTGATCCTGCTGCAGCCGGATTTCGGTACGGCCATGCTCGTCGCCGCTAGCGGTGCCTTCGCGATCTATCTCGCGGGACTATCGTGGCGTTGGTTCGCCGCTGCATTCGCTGGCGTCGCCGCGATCGCACCGATCGCCTGGTTCTGGATGCTGCGGCCGTATCAGAAAGATCGCATCCTCACGTTCCTCAACCCCGAACGCGATCCGCTGGGCACCGGTTGGAACATCATCCAATCCAAGATCGCGATCGGCGCGGGTGGCCTCACCGGCCAGGGCTGGGGTCAAGGCTCGCAATCGCATTTGGATTATTTGCCCGAGCACACCACAGACTTCATCTTCGCCGTGCTGTCGGAAGAATTCGGCTGGGCTGGCGTCGCCTTCGTACTCGCGCTGTACGTTTTCATCGTCGGCCGCTGCTTATGGATCGCCAGCGAAGCGCGCGACACCTATTCGCGCTTGCTCGCAGGCGCGCTCGGCCTCGCGTTTTCGGTGTACGTCATCGTCAATGGCAGCATGATTTCGGGATTGCTCCCCGTCGTCGGCGTGCCGATGCCGCTGCTCAGTTACGGCGGCACCGTAGCCGTATCACTGCTCGCAGGGATGGGCGTGGTGATGGCGATGAAAGATCGGCGGTGACAGACGGCATCGGTCGAGGAGGCGATGCTCACTTCCCGTGCGATTTACCGATCTTCAATAGCATGCGGAAGTACCTCTCCGGCATCCATCGTTTCATTCGCCAATAGCCCGGTTCGCGTTTGGTCGGAATGATCATGAACTTGCCGCGTTCCGCATCGGCGAAGACATTATCGGCCACCGAGTCGAGGGTGTCGGACGAGCGATCCATCCATCGCTGCACGCGTGCTTTAGTGGCTTCGCTGGCGATCGCGGTATCCATCAAGTTCGTGCGGAAGAACGCCGGACAAATCACGCCGACACGAATGCCGTGACCTACGACCTCGGCGCGAAGCTGTTCCGACAACGCGACCACACCGGCCTTAGCGACACCGTAACTCATGATGTTCGGTGCGCCGGCGAGGCCGGCGAAACTGGCGGTGCTGAGGATTTGGCCGCGACCGGCCGCGACCATGCCGGGCAGAAACAACATGCAGCCGCGGACCACGCCGAGCAGGTCGATCTCCAGAATTTTTCGCCATTCGTCCATGGTGGATTCGAGCATCGTGCCGGCCGATGCGATACCCGCATTGTTGACGAGCACATCTAGCCCACCCCATTCGCGCTGCACGCGTTCGTACAAGGCCTGCATCGACGCATCGTCGCCGACGTCGGCGACATGCGCGAGATGGCCGTCGCCCGATAACGCGGCGCGAGCGGCTTCGACGCGCTCTGGCGATATGTCGACGCAGGCCACGCGCGCGCCGCTGCGGGCATAACGATGCGCCAACGCCAGCCCTAAGCCGCTGCCTGCGCCGGTGATCAATACGCGTCGTGGGGTCATGGTCATCGTGCCTTGCGGTTCGTCGAAGCCCACAGCATAGCAACACGAGGCCGATCTTCAGCCGCCACCGTTCTCGATTATCATCGGCCGCTCGCCTCCCCGATGCGCCCTGCGCGGCCTACGCCCATGACCGACCCGATGTTCGACCTTTCCGGAAAAATCGCGCTGATCACCGGCGCCTCGCGCGGCATCGGCGAAGCCATCGCGCATCTGTTGGCCAAGCACGGTGCGCATGCGATCTGCGTCTCGCGCAAACTCGACGGCTGCAGCGCGGTGGCCGATGCGATTCTCGCCGCGGGCGGTTCGGCCGAAGCCAAAGCCCTGCATATCGGCGATACCGCCGCGATCGAGGCCTTGTTCGCCGAACTCGATGCGATGGGGAAGGCGCCCGATCTGCTGGTCAATAACGCGGCGGCGAATCCATATTTCGGGCCGATGCTCGATATGGATCTCAGCAGCTACGAGAAAACCGTCGAAGTGAATCTGCGCGGTTATTTCTGGACCAGCGTGCAAGCGGCGCGACGCATGAAAGAAAAAGGTGGCGGCAGTATCGTCAACATCGCCTCGGTGAACGCCAAACGGCCCGCGCATGGCCAAGGCATCTATTCGATGACGAAGGCCGGCATCGTCAATATGACCGAAGGTTTCGCCAAAGAAGTCGCGACGCACAATATCCGCGTCAACGCAGTCTTGCCGGGCCTGACCGAAACCAAGTTCGCATCCGCGATCACCTCGAACGCGAAACTGATGGGCATGATGACCCAGATGATCCCGCTCGGACGCAGCGCGCAGCCGGACGAAATCGCACCGGCGGTGCTGTTCCTGTCGTCCCCTGCCGCGAGCTATGTCACCGGTACGTGCTTGACGGTCGATGGCGGGTATCTGGCGTAAAGCTGGGTGTTATAAACGAACTTTTGAAAAATTCTTAGGCATTTAATTGCCTACACGCGCTGTAATATCTTACAGGTTGACTTTTAAAATAAATAAAAGAGGATTCAGGACGAAGTGTTTATCTTTTTTTAAACAGGGGAGTGTTAAAAAAATGAGTTCAAGGAAGAGAATCGCTGTCGTTGGAGCGGGGCCTAAAGGAATTGCGCTTGCGTCAAAGGCTTATGTGCTTAGGCAGCAAGGTATTGCTGATATTGACGTTGTTCTTTATGACGAAGCAGATGTTGCGGCAAACTGGGACGGGGAGCATGGACTTACAGACGGAAATCAAAAACTTGGTACTCCGCCAGATAAAGACGTTGGATTTCCGTACAAAAGCATTTTTGGCTATGAAAATGACAGAGAATTAATGAGGCTCAGTTGGAATAATTATTTAGTCGCAAAAGGAAAATTTTCCGGGTACGTTGATAGGGGCAAGCCGAATCCGACTCACAAAATTTGGGCTAAATATCTAAGATGGGTCCTTGAAGAAATTGGGCAACAGGCAATTCTCTCGAAAGTTATTGGCTTTGACATTTCATCCAATGATGGATTGCTAATCGTAAGCTCACGTTCATCTGATGATGACATTGTCGAAAAATCAAAGTTTGATGGCATTGTTTTTACTGGCCCAGGTGAGCCAACCAAAATCGTTGGATCAAAGCATGATTGGAATGAAAGTATTATCGATGGCCGACAATTCTGGCAACGAATACCTGTTTTTCAATCAATGGCCGGAAAAAATAAGAAAATAGCGGTAATCGGCGGTGGAGAAACTGCCGCAAGCATAGTCGTTTCACTTATCGAAAACGCACAAGGACTGTCTATTGACATTATTAATAGACATGGGACTCTTTATACGAGGGGCGAGAGCTATCATGAAAATGAGCTTTACACCGACCCTGAGCAATGGAAATCACTTAGTGAAGCGGATAGAGAAGATTTCATAAGAAGAACTGACAGAGGTGTTTTTTCAGTCGAGTCAAAAAAAACAATAGATCATGCAGAAAGCATTAAGATCATCACTGGCAATGTTCAAGAAATTTCTAAAAAAGGATCAATGGTGTCTGTTACTGTGCATAGAGGCACAGGGCAAAATCATTTTTATTCTTATGACAAAGTGATAATTGCAACAGGATTTGATCCGCTGTCCCCTCTGGACATGTTGCCTGCCCACAAAAGAAATAAGCAAGTAATTACACCCTCAGGTGAAAAAAGCGATGTATTTAAGTTCTTGAGAAAAGAAGTTGACTATCATCTCAGAGTGCCTATGCCATTTGATTTAAAAATAAAGAAAAAAGTACATATGCCAATGCTGAGTGCTTTTGCTCAAGGGCCTGGATTGCCAAATTTGTCTTGTTTAGGTGTTTTTTCAGATCGTGTTCTCAGTGCTTATATCTCAGAAGAAATGAAAGAAAAATATATCAACAAAGAAGATCTGGAGATGGTCAGGTATGAATCAAATGATCTCTAGATATATGGTTTTTCAGACGAGCTGTGTAACTGAAGTATTCATCGGCACCGCATCGATCGCATATTCGCCGTAGCCATCGTTGTCCCAGATCGCGCTCACCGCATAACCGTGCCGCCGCAGCAGGGTGTGCAATCGCGTGTGCGCGCAGCGCCAGAGGAACGGTTCGCCGCGACGCGCGAGCCAACGTCGGGTCGTGTCGCGATCGGCGGCGAAGCCGCGACCGTTCGGTTGCGTCGGTGCCAGCGCGGTGAACACGAGCCGTGGCGGTGCGGGCAAAGCGGCCAGTTGTCGCAGCATGCGCACCAACGCGCGCGCAGGCACGTACATCGCCATGCCTTCGACGATCAATGTCGTTGGGCGCGCGAGGCCATGCCGTTGCGCCTCGCACTGCGCGCATAGCGCGAGGAGTTGGACGCGATCGTCGGGAAATATCAACGCATCACGACCGACCCGCGTCGCCCTCGCGTCATCGGCGCCATCGATATGACGGGCCATGACTACATCGTCGAGCACCTGCGCACGCAACCGCAGACTGTCCGGGTGATCGAGCTCGATCAACTGCCGCATGGGCCGTTCCCGATGCAGCGCAAGACCGAGGCCATCGAAACCCACGCCCAGCCACAGCAGGCGCGCATCCGATGGCAGCCCACGCAGACGTTCGAGCAACCAGCGCTTACGTCGGCAATGGTGCAGTGCGAGGCCGGGCAATGCGAGTCGCTCGATCGCATTGAGACAGACGCGTCCGGGCGCGTTGCGCGCGCAACGCGCAAGCCACGGCCAGAGGCCATCCGCACGACGAAGCGCAGCATCGGCGAGCGCCAATGAAATGGCCGGCAAACCGAGGTCCGCGCCATGACGCAAGACCGACAATGCGACCATAAGCGCGGTCGCGCTCGGTTTGCCAGCGATCATGCCGTCACCAGCATGCCGTCGTCAGCATGACGTCATCCACATGACGTCGCTAACGTCGCGCGCAGGGCGCGATACCAATCGCTATCGAGCATGCCGTCGGGGTCGAATCTGCGCTTCGCCGCCATGAATTCCTCTAGCCGCGGATAAGCCGCGCGTACTTGATCGGCACGGGCTTCGCGATGATAGGTGAGATAAAAACTACCGCCGAAGCCCAGTGCGCGATCGATCAAACGACGAGCGTCCGCACGCAGCCGGCGACGACCCTCGGCATCGTGACGCACATGCAGATTCAATACGACGCAGGCCCAATCGCGCCGCGCCCAGGCGAGTACGGTCTCGCGATCCTCTCGAATCAAACGCACCGTGCCGTAGATCACGTCGACATCGTGACGGCGACAATCGTCGGCGACCTGTCCGAGAAAGGCGTCCAGATCCGCGCGCGGCACGTACAGTTCGGTGATCATCTCAGAACCGACATGGCCGAGTATCTGATCGATCTCGCGATGATAACCGTCGAGATACACGCCGAATTGATGATCGTCGCTGCCGTAGCGCTGACCGTCGCTCGCGAGATAGAACGCGCTGTAGCGACGGAAGGCTTCGCGTTTATCGGTATGCGCCAGCGACAGGAGTTCTCGCCAATCGTCTGACTGCAGATGCAGCGCCGCGGCGGTCGCGGGCGTGTCTTCCGGCAACGGGTGATAGCAGGCGAACACGCCGTGGTTCAAAAAATCGTCGTGGGTCGGATCGATCGCGAATTGAAAATCGCCGCAGACCGCGCCCTCGTCGCGGGCGCGATCGAAGGCCGCTATCAGTTCGGCGCGATACAGCAGACGCACGCGACGTTCCAGCATCCTTCGCCGCACGAGTCGTAAGGTGATGTCCGCGACCACGCCGAACAACCCATAACCGCCGACCGCAAGCGCGAACAATTCGGGCGCACGCTCGCGATCGACCTGCACGATCTCGCCGTTAGGTCGCACCAGCGTGAAGGCTTCGATATCGTCGACGAAAGGCCGCAGATCGAGCCCACGGCCATGGATATTCGCGGCGAGCGCGCCGCCGATACTGAAATCGTCGGCGCCGGATTGCTTTTGACGGATCGCCCAGCCGTGTCCGTCCGCATCGCGCTGCGCTTCGAGAAACGCGTGCAACGCGGGCCAACGCGTACCGGCGGCGATGCGGATAAGGCCTTGCGCAGGATCGAAATCGAGCACGCCAACGAGCGACGAAGTGTCGATCAACCAGCCGTCACTCAGAAATTGTTGGCCGCCCATCGCATGCTGCGCGCCTGCGACCGCGACGTATTGGCCTCGCGCATTCGCCGCGAGCAGACACTCCGCGATCTCCTCCGCATTCTGTGGCTGCGCGATGCGTCGATGACGCGCGGGGTTCAAGCGGCTATGCACATCGTTGCGTAATCGCGTGTCGTTGCACTGATCGTGACTGCCGTCCATCGCCACCCCTTCGCAGAGAACCGCGTGCAGCAAACCGCAAAGCGCGTCCGACGACAATCGCCACGATGCATCGGTCGGCGTGGTGGAGGAAAACGATACCGTGGGCGGTGTTGTCGTCCACTCGAGAGGCGCGACGCAGCGACGGCGGATGCCGAATCTGCGGAGTGCGCCAGTGGACTACAGTTTCGGTAAGACGTGCATCATCAGCAATTTTCCGGTGATTTGATGCGGCTGTCGCGCGTCGAAATTCTCGGTGGTGATCACGACCACTACGCGCTGGGTGGGGAACACCTGCACGCTATTGCCGCCACTGCCGTTCATCGCGAACGACTGCCACACCGTGTCGCCGACAGGGAAGCGCATTTTCCACCACAAGTAACCGTACTCCACATCGTCTTGCGCTTTCGCGTGCGAGGCGGTCGAGACGCGGACCCATTCGGCGGGCACGAGCTGTTTGCCGCGATAACGACCGCCATCGAGATAAAGCTGACCGAGCGCCAGCAGATCGCGGCTGCGCAGGCCGAGACCGCCGCCCGCCTGCGGCAGGCCTAGCGGCGAGAACTGCCACTGCGGCGCATCGATGCCGAGCGGCGCGAATAAACGACGTTGTGCATAGGCATCGAGACGTTCGCCGGTCGCGCCCTGCAGCACCGCGCCGAGCGCGGTCACGCCCGCCGTGCAATAACGAAAGCTGCGGCCGAAAGGCGAGGCTTCGGGTTTCGGCATCCATGCGGGAAAGCCTTGGATCGGCAGGTCGAGATAGAACTGCACCCAGTCTTCGATCAGATACATGCGTTCTTCATTGCCGCGAGAAAATTGATTTTCGTCGTCGCATTCCAATCGCGACGACATCGTCAACAGATCTTCGATGGTGATCTCCGCCTTGCGTGAATCGTTGTGCTCGTTCGGCTTGCGCGGGCGAAGATAGGGCAAAATCTGCGCCTGCGCGTTCGGTAGTTTTCTATCGGCGATCGCCAGGCCGACCAGCATGCCGGCGATGGTCTTCGTGACCGAGCGCGTATTGCGTCGCGCTTCGGCGCCGGCGTCGTCGAAATAATGTTCGTACAGCACCTGGCCGTCGCGCGCGACGATCACGCTGGTGATCTTTTGGAATTCGCCCGCTTCGACTGCGCGGGTGAGTGCGGCGAAGTCGGGTGTGGCCGCTGTGGATGGGGCGGGCAGCGTGGTTTGCGCGCGAGTCGTACCGATAACGGCGGACAGCCCGCAGGCTACGGCGAGGAAGAAGCAGGCAGGGCGAGAGGGCAACATCGATTCGGCTCGGTCGGAACGATGGGTTTACCCTAGCAGGTCGGCGCGGCGACGCCTTGTAGATTCGCAACTTCACGCGCCGAACGGCGTGCGCCATCAGTGCAAGGCACGGAATCGAGCCGGCGTGCAGCCGAAGGCGCGGCGGAAGCAATGCGTGAAGTGGCTTTGATCGACGAAGCCGCAGATCAATGCGATGTCGATCAACGAGCGGCGCGGGTCGCGCAACAGACCAAGCGCACGCTCGAGTCGGCGACGGCGCAGCGCGTCGCTGGGGGAATAACCGTAGCGTCGGCGGAAAGCGCGCGCGAAATAGACCGGATGCATGCCGCACTCGGTCGCCAATGCCGCCAGTGTCGGTACTTGTGCGGCATCATCGTTCAAGCGCTCGTACGCGCGTTGCAGCCAAGCGGGCGCTGCGGCCGCAGGGATCGGGCGAAGCGTAGAGGATGCGGCATCCAACAGCCGCTCGATGTCCGCTTCGACCGCGAGTGTCGAAGTATCGTCCCAGTCGCGCAAATGCCGGCGCAAGTGCAGCGACGCGGAAAGCGCCGATAAAGGCAGACGGACGGCGTACTCCGGTAATGCGCGCGCTTCGTTCGCCGTGCGCCACCGCGCGAGCGGTAACGACAGCGCGAAGAAGCGGCCATGCGGCGCCCGCGCGTAACGAGAATCGCCCTCCAGGTCGCGAAAGCAATCGCGATGGGTTGTGCCCGGCGGGTTGAGGATCAGCGCGGGTTCGAGGCACACGTTCGGCATGTCTTCGGCACTACTGACATATGCACCGTCGAGCACCAACAGCAGATGCGCATCGTCGTGCGTATGCGTTTGTATTTCGCATTCGGGCACGGTCGGGCGCAGTTCCGAGAGCGCCGCATCGCCGACCTCGCGACGTTCGTGGAGATCACCGAAAAACGTATCGTGCGCGAGTCGTCGATCGTCACGAGTGTGCGTCGATGCGATGGCCGACGATGATGGCGCTGCGAACACGGGCATGACGATGGTCGGAAGCTAGGGTCTCGGCCATGCTCCGCCTTCGGCCGCGATCGTCGAACTGCCGAAAGTCATCCTATACAGGTCATTTATGCGCGATATCGCATAAATCGTCATCAGTCTGGCGAGCGAGAGATGCGGCATGCCCAGCATCCGATGCATCACTCGCTATCCACGCCCGCCAAATCCAGCACCCACTTCGGTACCGTCGGCTCGCCGGCATAAAATGTCTCCGGCTTGTTTTCCGCCATCGCCCAGCGATGCAACCAACTCGGACCGAAGCGGCCGCGATACCCGTCTTCGCGCGCGTACGCGGGATCGCGCATGGCTTCGTCCAAGGTCACGAAGCGATAACCACGACGTTCGATGCCGCGAATCAAAGCAGCGTACGCGTCTGCGTTCAGCGCGTTGGCGTGCAATAGCAATACCTGCGGCAGGTTATAGCCGAGCAATGCCTGCGATTGACGCTCGAAATAATCGATCTTGTTGAGCATGTACGGCACATAGCCTAGGCGCAGGCGCTGCAATAATTCGGCGCGCTCGGGCGTGTCGGGACGCTCGTCCAACACGCGCTCGTACGCGAATGCCCAGACCCATTCGCCGTTGTCGACCGTGACCGGTGCGATGCGATAGCCGTGTTCGCCGAGAAAATCCGCGATGGCGGCTTTGTCCTCGGGCGTGCGTCCGGCACGCAAATAGGGATGTCGAAACCAGCGCGGCGTCTGCCCGCGCTTGGCTAGCATCGGCCGCAGCGCGCGTTCGCCGTTCAAGATCGCCTGCCGATAGGCGGGGATGCCGACCTGATGCAGATCGACATGGCCGTAGGTGTGATTGCCGAGCTCGTAGCCGGCATCGAGCCAGTCCTCAAGCATCGCTAAGCGGTCGGCCTGAGCGATACCATCGACTTCGAGTTTATCTTCGTTCACGAAACCGACGACAGGCACGCCGCCTTGTTTCAACTGATCCAGCAAAGCGGTATGGCGCGCTTGCAGCGCCTCGGGCGGAGTCTTCCCTATCTGCTGCCAGGGCAGGTCGTCGATGGTCACGGCGATACGGCGATCGGGCGGCGCCGTGGCCGCAACGGAGGCCTCCGTGCCGAACGCGCCGGCCATCGGCAGAGTCAGGCACAGCCATAGGCAAAGCAGCCGTATCGAGCGTATCGTCATCGTCGAGCCTCGCGTGAAGATGCGCACTGTAACGCAAGCCGCGCGCCCGCTGCTGGTGCGGTCGCGGGCGCTGCGACCGTTCGCGGTTACGCTTGCGAGTGCCGACACGAGCGCCGCCACGACGCCGGAAAGATGGCGAAACGATGCCAATCCGAGGTTATCGATTGATAGGCGCGACGTTTAAGCTAGCGAGTACCCGCACCACCCCGTAATCGACAAGGAGTTCGGCGATGGCCGTGTTCAAGAACAATCTGATGCTCGAAGAGTACGTCAAAGCGGTTCGCGATTTTCCGAAGGCCAAACGTGCGCTGTGCTTCGGGGATTCTTGGTTTCAGTACGTCCCGCATCCGACCGATCTGAACAAGCAGTTGGCGCGTATGTTCCCGAAAACGCTGTTTCTGCGCGAAGGCAAAGCCGGCCGCGATAGCGCCACGTGGAAAGCCGCATTGCCGCGGATCCGCAGCGAGATCGAAAGTTTCCAATTCAACGCGATCCTGTTGTCCACAGGCGGTAACGATGTGGTCGGCGAAGAACTCAAAGAATTCGTGAAGACGCCCGAGATGCCGCAGTCGGTGGGGACGATGCCCTGGGGTGTGGTGCCGACCGAAGTACGCGACCACATCCGCCTTGAGAGCTTCGAGAACGCATTGCGCTTCGCCATCGGCGACTTGAAACAAGTGGTGCAGATGCGCGATCGCTCCGCGCCGTCGTCGGCGATCTTCGTCCACACCTACGATTACATCTTCCCGTCCGGAAAATCGTTCAAACTCGGCCCGTTCAAGAGCGGCCCTTGGGTCAAGCCATTCCTCGAAGGCGTTGGGCTCGTCGATCCGAAAAAGCAGCGCATCGTCACGTCGTGGTTGGTCGATCAATTCGCGCGCGAGCTGCAATCGTTCGTCTCGCAGAATCCGAACATGGTGATGGTCGATTCCCGCGGCACGTTGAAGACCGAAGCGCTGTGGGAAAACGAAATTCATCCGGTCGCGAAAGGCTTCGAGAAAATCGCGAAGAATTGCTGGAAGCCGGCTTTGACCAGCGTGCTGAAATGAGACGCGCCGTCACGAGTCGTGCAGGAACGCGCGCGCGTTGCGTTCGCTACATCTGCGCGCTCGCGATTGCGGCCTCTGCATTTTCGGCAGCGGCCCGCGAGTGCGTCTGGGACCACAGCGCGTTCGCATTCGCGGGCACGCCGGTCGAACAGGCGCAATGCCTTCTGCGTAAGGTCTCGATCGGCGGCAACGTCGGCGATAAGTCTGCGGAACTACCGCCTTCGTTGGCGACGACCATCGGCCGGTCGGTCGCGTTCGATATCGCGAGCATGCGCGTCTGGCTGCAAACCCAGGGCATCGACGAATCCGCGATTGGCGGCGCACTCGACGCGCCCTTATCCACGACCGAAGGCACGCCTGCGCGGCGCGCGCGCTATTTCGTGATTCACGACACCAGCACGATTCATTGCGAACGCGGCGATTTTCCCGCAGACACCGATAGCGCGCAGGCGCCATGGAACCGGCCGGAGCGCTGGTTGAACCATCCGCAGGCGCACCTGTTCATCACCCGCGACGGCGCGAGTTATGCACCGCAAGGGCGCACGTTCGCCACGCCCTGGCGCGCGGTGAAACTCGAAAAACAACTCGGCGTGCCGAGCCGCGGATTGTTCTTGCATATCGAAAACGTGCAATTGCGGCGGCCGCAGATCGCCGATGGCGCGCCGCTGCGCAATGCGAAAGGCGATTGCGTCAACGACCGCATCGCGCAATCGCCGGGATTCTCGCCAGCGCAGATGCAGCGCTTGGCTATGGTGTACTCGGCGGCTAGTTTGCGTGCGGGCGAATGGCTGATTCCTGCGTATCACGCCGTGTTGGATACCGGCTTCGTCGGTGGGCACGACGACCCGCAGAATTTCGATCTGGCCGCATGGGCTGCCGAAGTCTGCGCACTTCGCAATGCATGGGGTGATCGCTGCGAAGCGCCGTGATGATGTCGCCCAGGTATAGCGAAGCGAAACCCGGGCGACATGCTATCCGTGCGGCAGCTATGACTGATCCCGTCTCGGCGCTTGACCGAGCATGGGGCACGGCTCACAGTGAAACTCTTTCGATCGGGTAATCCGTGATGACGCTTCTGATGCCAGCATGTTCCCGCAGCTTGCGCGTAGTGAAGATGTTTGGGCTGGCCGTGGCAGCGCTCATGCTCGTCGGATGCGCAAGCCGTACCTTTCCGATACCGCCGGCCAGCGAAATGCCCGCCAGTGCTTTCGACGATGGTCTAGATGCACAAACGGTCTTCGACCACTGTCTCGCCGCGCACGGCGGCGATATCCGCAAGCATCCGGGCGATTTTAATCTCTCGACCGATGGCCGCTGGTTCGCATTGATCCAACGGATCCAACCCATCGTGACCGACTCGGCCTTCCGCATTCGTTCCCAAGAGCGTTATCGGCCATCGGAAGGGCTCTACGCCGTCCGGCATACCGGGCCATCGGGCGTGAAGCAGGTTGTTCGCAGCGGCAATGCGCTGTTATCGGTGCGCTACAACGGCGTGGTCGAAACCGATCCAGCCAAATTGCGCGCCACGGCGATGACTAACGATGCCTTTCTGATGTTTCATTTTGGGCCGTCGTTTTTCATCGGCCGCGTCGATCGGTGGCAACGGCTCGCGGATATCGAAGAAAGCGGTCGTCGCTATCGCCGTTTGTCCGGCGTGGTGCGTCCTGGCTTCGGCGAAGCGGCGGATGATCGCGTCATCGTCTGGATAGATACCGATACTGCACGCTTGTTTCGTATTCACATGACGCTCAACGGCTTCGAGACCACACAAGGCGCGCATGTCGATACCACATTTTTGGACTATCGCAATGTCGCTGGCTATCTGCTGCCCGTACGTTTTCACGAGCGCGTCCGCGGCCCGCTGCAAATCGATGCGCATACGTGGTGGACCACCGGTATCGATACCGATCGCGGCTGGTCTGCGGGCGATGTGACCGGCGAGGGTTTCAACGGTACAGCGGCGATCGAGGCCGTCTCGATCGTGCCTTGACGATGCATGCGGTGCGCAATCAAGTCGCTTGTTTAACTTAAAACAGCGAATCTGAGATGCAGTGAAGCATGCGGCTGCGAATTACTAAGTGTGTGGTTTTTGTGCTTGGAGCTTACGCGGTCTACGTCATTGCCCATCAAACCGTAGCCACAGGCCGTGCGCAGTGGACGGCGCGATCGGCGCATGCGCCGCGCCTATGAATCGCTTCGCCGCTTGAGGGTTCAGAACGCGGAATTTCGCGCCGATAATGCGCCGGCCCTTCTGCGCTTGATGCTTATCGGGGACCACGACAATTCGCCCATTCTGAACAGTGAAGACCTCCGCCCGAACCTTGCTTGGAACACGCGCATGCTCATGGCGTTCAACCGCACCTAAGGCCAGCAGCAGCTTTCGTAGACTTGCGCGGCTAGGACCGTCCAGAGCCAACCAGACCTCGGTCATGGCGACGGCCGTATTGGGATGAGCGAAATGCTCCGGCTTGTCGGTCGGCGACCGGTTGTCCCTGACGAAGAAGATGAAGTCGAGGTTCTGATCTGCGAGCGTGATGAGGCCGCTCTCAGTTTCGAACACGATGTTCGCCTGACTCAAGGCAGAAGACAGCGCTGCGGTGTCTCTTGCATGAAACGAGAGATATGCGGGACCTTCGCCGCTTCGCAGGAACTCGGCATATGTCTTGGTCAGATCATCGCTTGGCTGGCGAGGTGGTGAGATCAACTCAACACCGGACCCGTCTTCGAATTTGATATGGCGATTGCGAAGCCCGTTCTCATGGGCCCGACCGGGCTTCAACGAGAAGCCCAAACGCTGATACGACGCAGCGGCTTCGTCTAAGTTCTCGACCACAGTCGGTATGTGGTCGATTCCGATTAAAGAAGGACCGCGCGCTGC
This sequence comes from uncultured Gammaproteobacteria bacterium, assembly GCA_963783035.1. Lineage (GTDB taxonomy): Bacteria > Pseudomonadota > Gammaproteobacteria > Xanthomonadales > Xanthomonadaceae > Lysobacter_I. The sequence goes on along the minus strand of CAWAMC010000007.1, from coordinate 210,407 downwards.
GGGTGCTTCGCCAGCACTGACGTTGCCGATGACGAACAAGAGCAGGCTGAGCGCTGTGAGACTGCGAGTATGTTTGGGCATGAGCGAACGCCTGAAATAAGTCGTCCTGAGGTGAGATACGGACACGCGCTAGCGTAGCGCAGGCACGTGGCCGACGCCACGATGCGGGGTCGATTGTTAGCTGTCATCTGTGCACACGCGATACGCGATCCGTTGCGACTCCAAAGCGCTAAGGCACCTAGCAACTTCCTTTGCGGTCCAGCCGGCAAAGAATAGGCACGCGCCACATATCGCTTCGCTGATTGCTGCTTCGGCCGTGGGGACAACTATGCGATCACCATCTGCTCGAAAGACGTGGATCTCACCGAGCCCGGATTCTTCCAGGAATAGCCGACGTTGACCAATGCCGAGGCGATCGCGTCAGGTTTGGCGCTAACGTATGCGACGAGCATGACCATGACAGCTAACGCCTGAGTTAAGCCGACCTGTGGCGGGGCGGTTTGAACGAAAATTTAGGCAGTTTTATCGCATGTGCGCAACAGCCAGTCACTTGCGCCGCTGCCATTCATGGGCCGGAGCACCAACCTGCCTTCGCCGACTCTGACCAAGCGGAATGAAATAGGCTCACCACTCACATCAAGGCCATGCCCCTCGGGGAACCCATCCAGGAAAGTGAGAACGCCATTCTCTAGCGTAAGCGGGTGATCTCCAACGAAATCACCGGAATAGCGATCCCCGTAGACGACAAACTGCGCCGTGGGATCGTCGCAGCTTGACCACCAAGCGCCCTCAATCTTGGTGCTCGAGTGACGCGATGAAGCGCCGCCCAAATGAGAGCAGCTCGTTGTGAGAAAACCGGCAATTGCACACACAGCGAAGATCGTTTTCATTCTGCCTAACGCCTGAGTTAAGCCGGCCCGCAGCGGGGCGGCGGATGCGTTCTAGCGTAGCGTAGGCACGTGGCTGACGCCACGATGCGGGGTAGGCTTGAACGAACTGTTATATCCCGCTCTTACGCCGCTGAGCCAAAAATTACACGCTCTGCGAAAAACCTAACAAGTGGGATGAATTCTTCTATGATTTCTTCTGTTTCAGAAAGAGGTACGTGACGGTCCTCCCTTTTATAGCGATCACTTGAGTGCACGATTGCGTTTCGTATGTGCTTTAGCGTTTTTGCTGCATTTGCTAGCGCAAGATCTTTCATCGGCGTGATTTGGACATCTTCTCCAAAAACTCGCCTGCGTTTTGAGTAAATCTTCTCTCCAGATTTTGACTCTATCTCTTCGATAAAACTGATCAAATCCTGCTCGGGCACATATCGATCAAGAACATTGCGAAGCATTTCAGTTTCGTCGTTTCTAGAGTCCTGCCCACGAACGAGTGATATCAATCTATCTAGTGTGCTTTTGTCTGCAGTAAGACTTGTATTGTTTAGAAGAGATGCTAGTCGATCATGTAGTTTTGTTTCAGCTACCAGAAGGAAGTAATACTCAAGTACATGATAGTAAGCCAGATAGCTTTGGCTTGGGAAAGGGGAAGATTTCGCAACTTTGTAAAAACTGACTACATCTTCGTCATAGCGAGCGCGAGGGATGGATTGATCATCGCCTGGGGCCTCGATATGCACAGATTTTAAACGACGATTGCGCTGTTTCCATACTGCAAGGCAATCGTTTTGTTCAACTGCAATTTTAAACAAGCTGCTGCGAATAGCGTGGAGTGCTTTTTCTTTCAATAAAGGCGGCGTTTTTCTTCCTTTGTGATTGTAAGTTGCGGTATTCGGCGTCCATAACAAGTCAGAAACTTTCCGGCTGCTAAGCGAGCTTTCGAGGAGTCTTTTCTTCATCCGCAACTCGAAAAATTTCTCGTATTCATCTGAGTCAAAGAATGCTATGGCGAACAAGTTTGAGCATGTTCCTATGCTAATTGTATTGCCAATACTATCAGAGAGACTGTAGCGATCCGTGTTGAACAGCATGGGTGTGGATAGGCGAGTTACTAGCACTTCAATGGAATTGTTGTGTGTCAGCACCCTGGAATCAATTTCGAAACCAATGCTTCTGGCTTTTATGTAGGTTTCGTAGGATGCTTCCCATTCCGGTTCAATTCGGATTCTGAGCGGCCGGAGATGTTTATCACGCTCAACCACTATGTTGTCATCATCTAGTGAGCAAGAGATCCCTAGTGTCGTGAGACGATTCTGGACGTGCGTGATAAATTTCATGCGGGATATAACGCCTGAGTTAAGCCGCCCCGCAGCGGGGTGGCGGACGCGTGCTAGCGTAGCGCAGGCACGTGGCCGACGCCACGATGCGGGGTCGGCTTGAACGAATTGTTAGGCCGCGGCACTGATCTGCTCCAGCCTCATGTGCTTGCTGCCGGTGACGATCAACTCCATTAGCAACTCTGCGCCATTGTTAGCTGGAACAGCACACTCTACAAGCGCAAATAGCCCAGAATCGTTTTGCCCGAAATACTTCACCTTGGTGGAGTGCTCGCGCGAAGAATCTAAGCTAGTAGCGTTGAGTTGCGAAAGGCTCGATGCCAAGTCATCTCGGATTGCAGTGGCAGGCTCTCGGCCCAAGGCAATCGCATAACCAAATAGCTTGGCTAGACCAGAAAAGTCGGATGAGCATAGGAGTTGAACCGCCTCTGCGCCAAGGCCAGCCAGAGCTTTCTCATCTGTTTGGTTATCGGATATCAGCATGAGCGGCCTAACTATTATTAGATCCAAAATTGGGCTGTGGCGCAGAGTCTGTGCCTCCGCCCTAAACACTGTCAAATAGCACGATAGGATGGGTTCCGCATAAGCGGAACCCATCGAATTTCGTGATGCGAATGATGGGTATCGCTACGCTCAACCCATCCTACGAGCTACTGCACCACAAACACCACCGACGTGCGCGGTGGCAAGGTGAAACGACCGGTCGCGGCATCGTAAGTCGCAGCAGCGGCACGACGATCCGCCGCATCGTGCGCGCGATGCACCGGATGCAAGCGATACGCTTTGCCGGCTTGTGCTGGGATCGTCAGCGTTTGCGGCACTTTGTCGACGTTGACGAAATACATCACATCTTTGAAATGCGCGCCGGTATAACCGTTGCCGTTCAAGTGGCCGGCCAACACGGTAGCGATTTGATCGCTGCCGGTGTTGTAGAACGTCAAGCGTTGTTTGATTTCCTCTGACGTACGCATACGGAACAGGCGTGAGCTGGCGCGGATTTTCAGCAGGTCGCGGAAGGCGTCGCGGGTCCAGCGGATTTCGGTCGCGGTCGGTTTGATGTCGGCGTTGCGCAGCAGCGGCGCCATCGTCGACCAATTGCCGCCGTTCTCGTTCTCCACCGGTAGACCGGTGCCGAAGTAGTTGTCGGCATAGCTCCAATCGATGCGGTTGAACCAGTCGCCGCTGTTGTAGCTGTTGCGGTCGAGCGACTTGCTGCGCAGCGTGTCGACGCCCGCATGCCAGTACGCCACGCCCTGACTGAAGCTGTTGATCGCGGCGCCGAGCATCTGCACGCGTGCGCGGTCTTCGCGACTGGTGGTGGTCGGCAGCTTCAACGCGTTGTTGTCGAACAGCGTCCAGTTGTCGTGGTTCTCGATGTAGTTCACCACTTCCTGCGGGTCGACGACATAACCGGCCGGCTGACCGCCGTAGTCGATTTGATCCAAGCGCAGCGTGGCGTTCCAGTGCGTGGTCATCACGTAGTCGCGGAGCGAACCGGCGAGGCCGACTTTGATGACATCGGCCGACCACATCAGGTCGTTGCGGCTCTTGTTGCCGCCGCTGCCGTTGTCGTCGTAGTGCATGCCGTTGATGTAGCCCTGATTGCTGCGCAGCGCGTTGCCGCTGTCGAAACCGGAACCGCCACGGACATGGTCGCGTGCGCGATCGCTGAACGTGCCGATGCCGCTGCCGTTGAGCGAGAGTTGCGAAGCCTGCACGAAGCGCGCGTTGTTCGCCACTTCGCCGAAGTTCCAACCTTCGCCGAACAGTTCGACCGGACGATCGGCCGCGGCAGAGACTTCATCGCGCAGTCGCTCCATCGTCGCGCGCGGCTGATGACCCATCAAGTCGAAGCGGAACGAGCTGATCTTGTACTGCGTGGCCCAGGTCTTCACCGAATCGATCATGAGCTTGCCCATCATGCGGTTTTCGGTGGCGGTGTTGTCGCAGCAGGTCGAGCGTTCGATATCGCCGACGTTGTTGAGGCGGTGGTAATACCCTGGCACCACACGGTCGAGTACCGACTTATCGCTCTGGCCCGATGCGGTGGTGTGGTTGTAGACCACGTCCATGCCCACGCGCAGACCGGCCAAATGCATCGCCATCACCATCGCGCGGAATTCGCGGATCCGCGCAGCGCCATCGTTGGCGTTGCTGGCGTAACTGCCTTCCGGCGCGGTGTAATGCCACGGGTCGTAGCCCCAATTGAAGCAGTCTTGATCGCGCACCGCCGCGACTGCAGCTTGCTGATCGGCCCAGTCCGGCCCAGCGCTCGGGATCGTCGGCGTGACGCAATTGGTTTCCGACACGTTGTTGATATCGAACACCGGCAGCAGATGCACGTCGGTCAGGCCGGCGCGCGCGAGGCCGCGCAGATGCCTCATGCCGTTGGAGTTCCACTCGGCGAATGCGAGGTACTTGCCGCGATTGCGCGCACTGACGGTGGTGTCGTTGATCGAGAAATCGCGCACGTGCAATTCGTACACCGACATGTCTTCGTGCGCGCGCACGTTGTGCGGCGGATCGATGGCGCGCCAACCGGGCGGCATCAGCCATGGCGAATCCAGATCGGCGATGTAGCTGTATTGCGAATCGGCGTTGAGGCTGATCGAGTACGGATCGGTCACGAGATTGCGCACGCGGCCGACGCCGCGCACGAAGGTTTCCACCGCGAATCGATAGTAGTTACCGTCGAGACGGCCGTTGCGCGATAAGCCCCATACACCGGTAGCGGCGTCGTACTGCATCTCTTGCTGGGTGCTGGCCAAACCGCGCGCGCCGTAGGTGCACAGCGTGACCTTCTGTGCGGTGGGCGCCCACAGTTTGAACGAGGTGCGATGGCGGTCGATCGACACGCCCAGATCGTCCACGGCCTCAGCGGCGGCGAAACGATCGTCGAGCAAACCGGCGACTTGCGCGGTGGTCGCGCCAAGCACGTTGCCGTCGTTGTCTTCCTGCACAAGTACCATCTGATGACGCAGCGCGGCGTCGAGCTGCGCGGCCGACGTGGCAGGTACCGACAACACCACGCCCGCTTCGACGTACTTGAAGCGCTCGGCCGCATCGGCCGGCACGCTGCCGCCTGCGGTGAGTACGATCGCACCATCGGCGCCACTCACCGGCGCGCCGCGACGCACGCGCAATTGGCCGGCAGCGGAGTGATACAGCTTGAAGTTCGCGCTGGCTTCGACTTGCGGCCATTGGATCAGGTCGCGGGTCAACCACACCGCACGCGCGTCCGTGCTGGACACGCGACGCGTGTCGGGCGTGGAGAAGAACACGCGCGCATCGCCGCCGATCAGCCAGATATGGCCGACGCCATCGACGATATTCAGCGCGCCGAACGGCACGCGGATATTGTCGTTCCAACCGTCTTTGTTATTGACGCCGCCGTTAGGGTTGCTCGGCAGGCCGTGGATGATGAATTCCACCGCGCGACGATTCGCATCGCCGGTCGGGTTGAGCACCGGCAGATCGAACACGATATCGTTCGCGCCTTGCGTGGTGTAGCCGGGCATCGCATTCAACAGCACCGGGTTTTCCCACTGGTCGAGCGTCAGGCCCGGCAAGCGACTCGGATCGATGCCGCTGGTGGGCCACAGATGCAGGCCCCATTGATTGAATACGCCGTCGAAACGCTTGTAGTGAACGCGTACGGTGTCGATGTTCGGCGTGGTCGTCAACGGATTGCTGCGATAGATCGTGGCGTCGCCCGAGCGCAGCCAGATTTCGTCGCCATCGCTGAATTTCCAAACGCGATCGCCGCCAGGATCGCCGCCTTGGCCCGGCGGATGCACGATGAAACCGAAGCCTGCCGCGGCGGGGTTCGTGAACGCGCTGGCTTGGATATCGAAATACGCGCCATAGCCATCGATGCCCGAGCGCACCAACGGTTGTGGCCAACTCACACCGGGATAGTCGGCGATGTACTGCCCCGCGTCGTTCACCTGCCACAGATGCAAGCCCCAATCGGCGTAATTGTTGTCGCCGCGGTTGTAGCGAACGCGCACATTGATCGGCGATGTGCCGACCGATGGCGGCACGGCATCGAGCACGGTGTTGAGCGTGGTGGCATCGCAGATGCCACCGGTCGCGCCACCGTTGGGTGGCGGACCGCCGCTGCTGGGTGGGCTGGCGCCGATGTCGTCGGGGTTCGGTGCGAAATTCAAATCGCAAGCCGACACCAGCAGCGTCAGCAGGCACATGAACACTGCGGGCAACCATGTCCCACGGCGGAGAGTAAACGAATGCATCCTGGCCTCCAGGGCGATCACAGAGAGAGACGTCGACGCGCGGATGCTTACGGTTGTTGCAACGCAGCAAAAAAACCGCTGCAAAATAAGGGGGATCGTTCAACCGCGAGCCGCGACGAGGCTGCACTGTACGGCGCCTGTGATCGAATGCCGCATGCCTGAAAACGTATTCTCCGAATCGAGGCGATAGCCGGCTGTGGCCCGTGTAACGCGCGAAGACGGTACGCGTCGCGTCAAACGTCGTCGAAGACGATGAAAGCGATCGGTACCGCATCGGTCAACCACACGCCGTTTTCCGAGCGATAAAACGCAAAGCCTGCAGCGGCCATGTCGCCAGCGCGAACACGCAAGATGACCGGGGTACCATGCCGCGAGCCGACGTTCGTTGCGGTGCCGGCATCTGCAGACAGATGCACATGTCGACGGCTGCGCTTGCTCAAACCTTCGCGGCGGATCGAATCGACGGATCGCGTCGCGGTGCCGTGAAATAACCATTGCGGTGTGGCGATCGGCATAAGCCCGAGTTCGACCTCGATCGAATGACCCTGCCGCGCGCGGATGCGCATGCCGTCGTCGCTGATCGCGAAGCGTTGCTTATTGTTGGTGGCGACGACCTCGTCGATCACGTCGCGGGTCAAAGGGTGATGCGTTTGCGAGAGACGAATCAAGGTCTCGATATCGGCCCAGCCGGCGTCATCGAGCGGCAGACCGATCAGTTCGGGTTGGTGACGGAGAACGAGGCTGATGAACTTGCTGGCGGAGACGATCGTTTTCGGCATAACGAAATACTAGCAAATCAGGGTCGGCACTCGACAAGAACGGCGCGAATACGACTCGAAGAACATCAGTGTTGCATCGAGTGCGAGCATCGCCACAGACCGGTGCGCTCACGGGCGGACGAAGCCCAGAAATCGATTGACAGCGATGTTCTAGGCGGAGTCAGATAGCCGCGTGATGTTCGGCATCGGATTGGTATGGCACTTGCTCAAAGCTCGTCACATGCTCAAGGCTCGTCATCCCTGCGAAGGCTGGGGATCCATACCATCAGGCCTACGTAAGAAAGGATTTGTACTGATCGCTCACAGGCATGGATCCCCGCCTTCGCGGGGATGACGCAAATAGGAATGGGTGCTTATGGCCACTGCAATTCGCATCAGATAGAGGATATCGGACTCATCGCCATCGCCATCGTCATCACTGTGCTGTGAGCGTTTGCGTCACGTACGCAATATGTTCGATCGTCGTTCAATCCGTCTAATCGTTCTGGAGAGATGACCCATGATGTCCGGTTCCGCACCTTTGCTATGGCAGGCTGTGCCCACTGCGGGCGATTTCATCAACTCGGTGGCGACCACAGCGGATGGGCGCACCTCGGTGGCCGGCACCTTCTTCCACAGCTACACCCAAGACCGCCGCAGCGGCGATCGCAGCAACGAAGGCACCTATGGCATCTACTGCTGGGATTCGACCGGCGAGTTGCAATGGTCCAACACCTTCGATGGCTACGAAGGCGTGTATTGGGTCGCGATCTCGGCGGACGGCGCGTATGCGGCGAGCTGCGGCTGGTATTCGGGCTCGCCGAACTACAGCGGATTCATCGCCGCGTTCGATGCCGCCGACGGGACGGTCGCGCTGAATTACTACAAGACCGCCTCGCGAGTGAATCAAGTGGTCTTCGATGCGAACGCCGATCTGCTTGTCGCCGGTGGCGAACAATTACTGCTGTTTTTCCGCAATGGCGCGGCCTTCAGCGACCCGCCGGTGAACGTACCGATCGACACCGGCGATAGCGTGATTTCGGTCGGCGTCTCCGCCGACGGGCAATGGGTCGCGGCCGGTATGTATACGGGCAAAGTCATTTTGCTGAAAATCGTCAACGGTCAACCGGTGTCGGCCAATCGATGGACGCCGAGCGATAGCAATACCGTACACAGCGTAGCGATGGCGAGCGAAGGGCAGGGGTTCGCCGTCGGCATGAAGAACGGCGAATTCGTGTATTTCGATTGCGCCGATTTCATCGGCGGCGGGCAACCGGCCTGGACGCAAACGCTGATCGGTGCCAGTAGCGTTTACGGCGTCGCGATCGCCGTCGACGCCAGTTTCGTCAGCGCAGTCGGCAATCTCGGCACCGCTGCCGGCACGGTCGCGGTGTACGACAATCTCGGCAGCAGTACGCAGTTGCGTTGGCAGCAGTCGCTCGCCGCGAACCCCAATTCCACGTCGATCGATGGCCAAGGCTTGTTCGTCGCTGTCGCCGACGGCCATCCCGATGGCACGCCCGGGCATTTCACCTTATTCAATGCCGCCAACGGTAACGAATCCTGGTCGTATACCACCGGCAACATGAGCTGGCCGATCCAACTCGCCGCGAACGCGATGGCCTGCATCGCCGGTTCCGACGATAGCAACGTGTACTACTTCGCGCCGCTGCGACTGTTGGGGTGACGCGGGGCGAAGCGCTTTGGCGCTACGTTGGCAAATTACTTCACTAGAACCTATCTCAAAATCAAGATTCGAATATTTTCCTATCGTCATCCCGGCGAAAGCCGGGACCTGCTCTTGCGTAACGGGACAGATAAAGCTGATTCCGGCTTGATCGGCTTTCGGCAGTTGAAAACTGCCGGGATGACGACTGGAAATGTCTCATTCCAATTGTGAGATAGGTTCTAGAAACCGCCTAAGTACTAGTGTCCTGCCGCAACAGTAATGAACACGTTGTTGCGACTTCGCGACTTGCCTCTCGCTCGCGACACCGGCGGAGAAACCGATGCCGTACGACAACAAGCCAACCGCCCCTCTCCCCGCAAGCGGGGAGAGGTCAAGCGGTTTTGGTATCCGCCTTCCATGCTTGACGATCGCGCAGCATCGCATTGAGGATCGTCAGCAGCTTACGCATGCTGGCCACTAGCGCGACTTTCTTCGCTTTCCCCGCGGTACGTAATCGCTGGTAAAACGTCCGCAACACCGGATTAAAACGCACCGCACTCAATGTGGCCATGTACAGCACGGCACGAATCGGAGCCCGTCCACCCCAGATCGTGCGTCTGCCACGTAAGGTTCCGCTGTCGCGGTTCAAGGGAGCCACCCCGACCAAGGCGGCGATCTGCTTACGGTTCAACTCACCCAGTTCCGGCAGGCCGGCAATCAGAGTCAGTGCCGTGATCTCACCCACGCCTTGCACACCGGCCAACAGATCGTGTTTGGCCTGCCATGCGGGCGAATTCTCCACCGCCTGACGCAAGCCACTCTCGCTGGCATTCAAGCGTTGTTTCAGCCATTCAATGTGCGCCTTGATGTCCTTGCGCACGGGCGCATCGATCGCTTGCTTGAGCCGAGTCTTCTCCATCACCAACATTTCCACTAACTGCCGACGCCGGGCCAGTTGATCAGCCAAGGCGTGCGCCGCCTCGTCCACCAACGGTCGTGGTGTCGGCCGCACCGCCGCACCAAACAGGGCCAGCACACGCGCATCCAATGCATCGGTCTTGGCCAAGCGCCCCGTCGCCTTGGCGAAGTCACGCACTTGCCGCGGGTTGACCACCACCAACGGTATCTGTGCAGCCATCAACGCGGCCACCAGCGCGCGTTCCAACCCACCGGTCGCCTCCAGCACCACGAGCGTCGGCATCACCTGCCGCAAGCGCGCGATCAAGGCCTCCAATCCTTCCATGGTGTTGGCGTAAACCAATGCCTGCTCATCACCACTGATGAATACATCCAGCCGTGCTTTGGACACATCCACACCCACCCAGCACTCACTCATGATCCTCTCCTCGGGAACCCAACCTTGTAGAAACGGGCTTCACGCCCAGGCAACTGTTCGGGTAATGAAGAACAACACCCAAGACCGACCCACGCTCTCCCACGATCTCGAAATCAGAGGGGTGACGGTCTGGCATTGGGGTAAAACAACTTACAAGGGTGGCCGTAGGCCGGGAGAGGGGCGCTTTTCGCGTGATGCAGTGCAGCGGCGTTGGCCCCTCATCCGGCGCTACGCGCCACCTTCTCCCCGCGATGCGGGGAGAAGGAACAGATCATCGTTGCGCGAGGCGATGCCTCGCAAGCGCGTCTCTTCGCCCTGATTGATGGGGAGAAAGAGTGCATCATCAGTGCGGTAAGCGCGACGAAATTCTGCGCATACCTTGGGGCGAAAAGCGCAAAATCGACTGGCGTTCAATATGGCTCAAGCGGTGTGAAGCACTCCCCTGGAATGGGTGCCCGAACTCGCTCGCAGGGCTGACTTTTGCAGCTTTGACGTACATCTTTTCGATGCCGTGTCGTTCGTCACCCCTTGCGCAGTCGAAGGCCGGCCCCCACAACCCTGAGACCCCAGGAGGCCGCATGGATCCCAGTCGCAATCCCAATGTCTTTCACGCCACGACCATCGTCTCGGTGCGCCGCAACGGCCGCGTCGTGGTCGCGGGCGATGGACAAGTGACCCTCGGCCACACCGTGATGAAAGCCAACGCGCGCAAAGTGCGCCGCCTCGGCCGCGATGGTCAGGTGCTGGCCGGTTTCGCCGGCGCAGCGGCGGATGCGTTCACATTATTCGAGCTGTTCGAGTCGAAACTGGAGAAGCACGGCCAGCTCACGCGCGCCGCGGTCGAACTGGCGAAAGATTGGCGCACCGAGCGTCGCTTCGGCAAGCTCGAAGCCCTGCTCGCGGTGGCCGACAAAGAAACCTCATTGATCATCAGCGGCACCGGCGATGTGATCGAACCCGAAGACGGCCTCGTCGCGATCGGCTCCGGCGGCATGTATGCCCTGTCCGCAGCGCGCGCGCTATTGGCGCATACCGAACTCAATGCGTACGACATCGCAGTCGAATCGCTGAAGATCGCTGGCGACGTCTGCATCTACACCAATCGCAATATCGTCGTCGAAGAGCTGTGATCCGGGAATGAGGAATCGCGAAAGCGCCCTCCGACTCGATCCCCGACGCATACCCCATCCCCCTTTCTCGATTCCCCATTCCCGATGAGCGCAGCGAATTCCACCACCATGACCCCGCGCGAGATCGTGCAGGAACTCGACCGCCACATCATCGGACAGGCCGATGCGAAGCGCGCGGTCGCGATCGCGCTGCGCAACCGTTGGCGGCGGATGCAGCTCGATCCTGCGCTGCGCAACGAAGTGATGCCGAAGAATATTCTGATGATCGGCCCCACCGGCGTGGGCAAGACCGAAATCGCGCGCCGTCTCGCTACGCTGGCGAACGCGCCGTTCGTGAAGGTCGAAGCCACGCGTTTCACCGAAGTGGGTTATGTCGGCAAAGACGTCGAACAAATCGTGCGCGATCTCGCCGACACTGCGGTGAAAATGTATCGCGAACAAGCCAAAGCGCGCGTGCGCGCGCAAGCCGAAGCGCGCGCGGAGGATCGCATCCTCGACGCGCTGCTGCCGCGTCGCGCGCCCGCTGCGGGGTTTGGTTTCGGCGCCGATGCCTCGGCCGCTACCGGCGCCGGCACCTTGGATGTCGGCAGCGGCGAAGCGCGCGACCCGCAGAGCGACACGCGCGCTAAATTCCGTAAGCAATTGCGCGCGGGCGAACTCGACGAACGCGAAATCGAGATCGACACCGCGGTCAATGTCGGCGTGGACATCATGGCCCCGCCCGGGATGGAAGAAATGGGTCAGCAACTGCGGCAGATGTTTTCCAATATCGCCGGCGCCAAGACCCATACCCGCAAGCTCAGCATCCGTGCCGCGCGCACGCAGTTGATCGAAGAAGAGGCGGGCAACCTCGTCAATGAAGACGAGGTGCGCGAAGCGGCGATCGAAGCCTGCGAACAGCACGGCATCGTGTTCATCGATGAGATCGACAAAGTCGCCAAGCGTTCGGAAAGTCACGGCGCCGATGTCAGTCGCGAAGGCGTGCAGCGCGATTTGTTGCCGCTGGTGGAAGGTTCGACCGTCAGCACCAAATACGGTGCGGTGAGGACCGACCACATCCTTTTCATCGCCAGCGGCGCATTCCATCTCGCCAAGCCGAGCGATCTGATTCCCGAGCTGCAGGGTCGTTTCCCGATCCGGGTCGAACTCGAAGCGCTGGGCAAGCAGGATTTCGTGCGCATCCTCACCGAGCCCAAGGCCGCGCTGACCACGCAATACATCGAATTACTGAAGACCGAAGGCGTCTCGCTGAGTTTCACGCCCGAGGCGATCGAGCGCCTCGCCGAAATCGCTGCGACCGTGAACGAGCGCCAGGAGAACATCGGTGCCCGGCGGCTGCACACCGTGCTCGAACGCCTACTCGATACGCTGAGTTACGAGGCGCCAGATCGTGGCGGCACAACAGGTCGAGATCGACCGCGCGTATGTCGATAAGGCGCTAGGCGAATTGGTGCAAGATCCGGATCTGTCGCGCTATATCCTCTGACCTCGCGGGCTGTCGAAGACGGCCTGAGCGCGCGGCTACGGAAGATCACGTCGCGATCGATGGCCTGCAGGGGCGAATGCCCTGCGCCCATGCATGCCAACGATTTCGACGCCGCTCGTCGGCCCCATGACCTCATCTCGTGCGCTTTCGCGTTTCATTTTGCGCACCCCGTCCGCGCGCCGAATCTTCGTCATACCGGCCGCGGGCGTATAGTCGATCCGCCCAGCCCTGAGGACGTTCCCCCATGTCGGCCCACAGGCTACCTCTCGTGTTCGCAGCGCTCGGCCTCGCGGCCTGTGCGCCGTCCGTATCGTCACCCAGTTCCGTGAAGGAGACTTCTGCCATGACGCCCACTTCCGCCGCTGCGCAGTCGTACTCGCCGCAGCTCGATGCCGAACAATCGCTATCGCGCTTGCTCGATCTGATCCGCGAAAGCAAGTCGGTCCAAGACATCACCGCCGATCGGTTGAAAGCCGTCTTCGGCGTTCGCGTTCACCGAAAGCGCCGGTCGGCTTCGGTTTCGCCGAGCAGCTCTCGCACGATTGGTGGTCGTCGTACGAACTCGACCCCACCCGCGTTTACGGCACCCAATTCGAATTCGCCTTCCGTCCCAGCCAACCCGAGAACTATCCGGCCGCGACCGATATCTGCGCGCTCGATTTCGATCGCTTCGCCGCGGAATTGCAGAAACAAGGGTTCAGCCGCGAGACCTATCGCGCCGAACACAACCGCGTGATCCATGAGCGCTTCGAGCGCCCGGGCCTGACCGTCACCGTCTATACCCGCGGCGAAGCCGATGCGACGCCCGAGAAGATCGGACACGCCTGCGTGCAGATGGTCCACATCCACTAAGCCAACGTCATCGCTCCGGAACGCGCAGACGTTCCGGCCGCAAAGAGGAATGCCCCGATGCCCCTGAGCCAACAAGCGCAGACGCTGGCCGATAATTTCACCGCTGGCCTGACCGCGGATCAGTGCACCAATTTCAATAACGCGCTTGCGGAATTCGCCTGCGCTGGTCACGCAGATCAACGCGGCCGTCGCCTCGGGCGACTTGACGCGGGTTCGCCTTGCTGCCGCCCGGCACCAATGCCGGCGGCCAATACGACCCGACGGCGCGGACGATGCAATTGCCCGCGACGATCATGACGTCCCCTGCAGCACCCGCGCGTTTCGATCCCAGCGAATTGACCTTCGTGATGGGCCACGAAATTCAGCATGCGATCAATCGCCCGACGCTCGCTGCCGCGCTCGACCACCTTCGGCAACGATGTCAATCGTATCGGCCAGTCCGCGCAAGCGGTGCACGATTACACCGCGCCGGTGAACACCATGCTGGCGGCGAATCGCAACGACGAAAACACGGCGAACATCGCCGGTTACAACGCGACGGTCAGCATGTTGCGCAGCGGCAACGGCAATCGCAATCCGACGCTCGAAGAAATCTATCGTTCGCATCCAGGACGGATGCAGGATGTCATCGCGGTCACGCCGGGAACGCCCTCGACGTATGCACTAAAGCCAGGCTATGCGCTCAATGCCGATATGACGATGACGCCGAACGCGGCGAACGTGCAGGCGATGGGGCAGAACTACTTCGATATGCCGGCTGCGCGGGCCCGTCTCGGCGCGAACGGCGATTCCAACTACCAGCATTACTACGCCACCAACTTGGTCGGCTTCGTCGCCCAAGTCGAGCGCGCGAATGCGCCGACGCATGCGGCCAACGGCATCAATACCCAGCTCCACTTGAACATGAATACCTTGGGCGTCAACGAACCGCAGCTCGAGCGCAACGGCATGAATATCGGCGGCGCCGGCGTGCGTCAGCCGTTCTACGACACCAGCGCCAATCCGCCGAGGCAGGGCAATTTCGATCACACCGCAGGTACCAATCGGCATGTGCCGATCACGATGCCGGAAGTGGTGGCGCCGATCGATCGCGCGCAAGCGCCCGCACAACATTCGCAACCGAATCACCCGGCCGTGCAACACGCCATGGATGCGCTCGATCGCTCGCCGAACATTCCGGCCGATGCCTTCGGCGCGAATCGCACGAGCGTGGCGGCCGGGATGGCGTTGCACGCGGTCCATCAGGAACTGCGTCCCGATCACATCGTCTTCAACGATCGCCGCAGCGATCTGATCGCAGTGCAGGGCCCGCTCGCGTCGCCCACCGCTCTGTTGTCCACGCCGCTGCCGGTCGTCCAAGCGATCGTCACCGATGTGCCAACCGCAAACCGCCAGCTCGAGGCCCTGCAACCCACGCCGGCGGTCGCGCAGGGCGTTGGGCAACAGAACCGCGATCTCGCCCCGCAACAGGACAACCCGGTACAGGATGCAGTCAAGCCGCAACGTTGATTCGCGACGTTCCCAACGGGGGACCGGCGGTTGCGCGCTCAGTCGGCGCGCACTCGCCATGCCTCCTTTAGCGAGATCGCGCCGCTACGGGCGAGTGTTACCGCAGCCTGCGTGATCGGCACCATCCCTTCTTCGACTGCGGCGCTGTGGATCGCGTCGGCTTCCGCGCCCGGTACGATGAGTTCCCGAATACGCGGCGTGACCATCATCAATTCGTAGACGGCTTGGCGTTTATACACGCCCAGACCTTCGCAGTGATTGCAGCCGCGTCCGATGTAGAAGACCTCGTCCGCGCCGACGCCCAGCGTTTCGCGTACATGCGGATCGACCGTTTCGACCTCGCGACAGTGCGGGCAGGTCAGTCGCACCAGTCGCTGCGACATCACCGCCAGCAGCGACGCGCGCAACAGATAGGCTTCGACGCCCAGGTCCAGCAGCCGCGTCACTGTCGTCGCGGCGGTGTTGGTGTGCAACGTGCTCAGCAACAGGTGCCCGGTCAGCGCGCTTTCCACCGCGATCTCTGCGGTTTCGCGGTCGCGGATCTCGCCGACCATGATCGCGTCCGGGTCGTGACGCAGGAAATTGCGCATCGCGCTGGCGAAGGTGAAGCCTGCTGCGCGGTTGACCTGCATCTGCTGGATGTCTTCGATATGGAACTCGACCGGGTCCTCGATGGTGAGGATGTTGATCCGCTGTTTGCGCATCTCCAGCAGCATCGCGTACAGCGTGGTCGATTTGCCGCAGCCGGTCGGGCCGGTGGTGAGGAACATGCCGTGGCTGCGCTCCATCACGTCGTCGATGCGCTCGCGGTCGCGCGCGCTCAAGCCTAGTTGTTCCAGATTCCACAGGCTTTCGCGCGTGTCGAGCAGGCGCACCACCACGCTCTCGCCGAACACCGCCGGCAGCACCGAGATGCGCAGGTCGATCGAGCGGCCGTCGTCGAGCACGAAGCTGGTGCGGCCATCCTGCGGTTTGCGGTGTTCGGCCAGGTTCATTTCGCCCAGCACCTTGATCCGGCTGACCACCGCCGGATGCAGCGCGCGCAGCAGTTGGCGCACCGGCACCAGTTCGTCGTCGATGCGGAACAGCACATCGGTGCCGCGCTCGCCGGGGCGCAGATGGATGTCCGACGCGCGCCGCGTCACCGCGTCGGCGATCAGCGCGTGCACGATCCGCACCACCGGTCGCTCCTTCGCCAGTCGCTGCGTTTCCTGCGCCGTTGCCGTTCGCGTCAGCGCCGGATTCGGGATCGATGCCCGAGTTGCTTGGCGACATCGTCGGTCTTCGACTCGGTCGTAGTAGCGCGGCGATGCCGGCGCGGATATCGCGCGGCGCGGCCACCAGCGGAATCACCCGTTCGCGGCTGATGAAATCCAGGATGTTCTGCACGTTGCCGACGTTGGGATCCTCCATCGCCATCGCAATCATGCCGTTGCGGATGCGCAGCGGCACCGCGCGCAGTTGCCGCGCCACCTCCGGCGTCAGCAGCGCGATCGCATCGGGGTCCGCGCGCAGCATCGGCAGCCGCACCAGCGGCAATCCCAGCGTCGCGGCGATCCGATAGCTCTCGTCGGTCGTGTCGTCGCCGAGCGCGCGCCAGCCCTCGCGATTGATCGTGCCGTATGGGTGATCGGTGTCGTCTGCACCGACGCCATAGACGACGCTCGGGTAATCGAGGAGATAACGGTCTAATCCAGCATCGCTGTCGATCAACACTGGCGCCACGGCGTTCGAACGGTCGAGTGTCATAAAGCCCCCTGTACGACCATTATCGGTCTGCGCGGGCTGTGGACATTTGATCGAGGTCAGGCCTTGGGCAGCGCTGAGTCAGTCAACGTTGCTGCAGCACATGGCGGTGCTGCCCGCGACTGCCGAAGGCAGAACGGCGTCGCCGACCCGAAGGGCGAGGCACGCAGTGCCGAGTTATCGATCGCGTAAGCGATTGATTCGACGCGAGCAAGCGCGCTTGGTTCGCGCTTTCGACCGCTGAACACGCCCAGCATGAACGTGTTCAGCGTTGTCCTTAGTGGGCGGGTGACGGGTTGACACCATCGCCCTGCACGCGCGCGCCTGACCGGCGATAATGCGGCCATGACCGACGAAAAAACCACCAACGACACCGCCCCCGCGCCAGGCAACGCCTCTGTGGGCACCACCACCCATTTCGGCTTCCGCGACGTCCCGGTCGGCGAGAAACAAAAACTGGTCGGCGAGGTGTTCTCCTCGGTCGCCGGCAACTACGACCTGATGAACGACCTGATGAGCCTCGGCATCCATCGGGTGTGGAAGCGCTATTTCGTCGCGACCGCGCAGGTGCGCCCCGGCGACCGCGTGCTCGATCTCGCCGGTGGCACCGGCGACATCGCGGCGTTGTTGAAGGATCGTGTCGGCGAGAAAGGCGAACTCGTCCTCGGCGACATCAACGGCGCGATGCTGCGCGTCGGCCGCGACCGCATGACCGACCGCGGCAACGTCCGCGGCTTCGAGTACGTGCAATGCAACGCCGAAAAACTACCGTTCCCCGACGCCAGTTTCGACCTCGTCACCATCGCCTTCGGCCTGCGCAACGTCACCGACAAAGACGCCGCCCTGCGCGAAATGCATCGCGTGCTGAAAGTCGGCGGCCAAGCCCGCGTCCTCGAATTCTCCGAAGTCACCGCCGACTGGTTCAAACCGATCTACGACTTCCACTCGTTCAAAATCCTGCCGCAACTCGGCAAATTGTTCGCGAAGGATAGCGACAGCTACCAATACCTCGCCGAATCCATCCGTAAGCACCCGCCGCAAGAAGAGTTGAAAACGATGATGGAAGCGGCGGGCTTCGCGCGGTGTTCGTACAAGAATCTATCCGCGGGGATTGTAGCGATTCATACGGGGTATCGGGTTTAATAATGCAGTTATCACATTGAGTTTTGTATCGAGACTTATCTAATTAATAAAGCGGCAAAGGCGCTAAAATCGACAGGTGGTTTGTTGGTTTATTTTTTGATTATTGTTTTTATCGCAATTTTATTGGCCGCGCTTTCTGCGACAGATAATTTTAGCGCAAATGATTTTGCGAAAGCACTTTTTCCGTTGGTAGCAACATTTCTGGGTGCTTTTCTGGCATTTCGCCTTCAAGAGTACAGAGAAGAATTAAAAGATCAGCGCCATAAAAAGGCAAGTATCAATCGGGCGATTTTAGTGCTTGGTTTTCAGCACAATGAGATTAGGCAATATGTAAAAAGTACGTCTACATACAAAGATTCAATCGATCTTGCTATAAATTTCCCTGCGCTACAGCCTCCGGAAAAATATGACATTTCGCAAAATTTTGATGATCTCTATTTTTTGCTAGAGTCACACAGCCCAAATATTTTATTTGAGCTGATAATTGAACAAAGCCGTTTCGATCAAGCCATGGAAAGCATCAGGATCAGAAATGAGTTTTATGTACAGAAATTTCAGCCTATATTGGCCGAAAAGCAGATGAAGAACAAGAAGATGTCAAAATTAGAAATGGAACAAGAGCTCGGAGAATATTTGTTTTGCAGCGCTGTCAATGGCGCGAAATCAATGTCTGAGCACATTCAAGAGAGTGATAAGAGTTTATTCGAGTTGCTTCAAAAACTTAGAAAGCTTGCAAAAGAGATTTATCCCGGCGATAAATTCATTGAATTCGAATTATTGCCAATTGAATCTAATCACCATCTTGATAAAGGTAACGATTAGAAACGCAACTCGAGTAATTACAAGGCACGCGCCCGGGATATACGAGGAGTGTATGAGAGAAGAGCCCTGGGTGCGGCCTTCGGCCATATACGAGCTACGACACGGATTCCATCGTGTGCAGGGATGACGGCAGAACGACACGTAGCGCTGCGAGTGAAGCACCAAGAATTTGCTCTACATCTCCCCAGACCCATCGGGCGGCGGGCAGGACGCCCGCCGTTTTTCGATGAGACAGGGATGTCTCATCGAAAAATCCCGGTAGCGTTAATGCGCCGGGTTTGCACTGTCGGGGAAAAGTGCTTTCTTTTGCCTCCTTTTCTTTGCACGAGCAAAGAAAAGGAGGTCGCGCGTCAGCGCGAAAGCTTTTGATTCCATCAAGTGAAGCTACGTTCCGACGAAGCTATATCGAAGAAACTAGGCCGCGACTTGCGCTGCCCCTGCTAGGCGCCTGCGGTGCGGGAATCAAAAACAAGGGGCGCCGAAGCACCCTTTGTAGTGTGTCGCGTAGCGGCGTTCGCATGATCTCAACGAAGCCGCGATCCGGCCGAACGGTGCGCCTAGGCGCACCCTATGACGTGCCGGGATGAAACTCGAACGAAGCGTTGCGAGTTAAGCACTAAGAATTCGCTCTACATCTTTCCAGACCCATCGGGCGGCGGGCAGGACGCCCGCCGTTTTTCGATGAGACAGGGATGTCTCATCGAAAAATCCCCGTAGCGATTCTGCGCCAAGATTGATTTGTCGGGGAAGGCGCTTTCTTTTGCCTACTTTTCTTTCGCGCCAGCAAAGAAAAGTAGGTCGCGCATCAGCGCGAAAGCGGTCCATCTAACATCAAAAAACAAAGGGCGCCGAAGCGCCCTTTGTGGTGTATCAAGTAGCGGTGTTCGCATGATCTCAACGAAGCCGCGATCCGGCCGAACGGTGCGCCTAGGCGCACCCTATGACGTAGCCGATAGCGGATCGAACCCGATCAACGCGACAACTCGATCAACGTCGACGAAATCCAACCCTTGTTGCCGAGCTCGTCTTCCACTTCCCACATCATCCCGTCCTTGTTGCCGGTGGGGTACAGCATCATGCCCGGGTCGAGACTGCGCACCACTTTCGCACCCTTGGCGGTGGTGAACAAACGCGCCGGCTTGGTGACGGTGACGGCTTGCTGCGTGTTGGCCGCAGACGCGTTGTCCGGTAAGCCGCCGAGTTGGGCGACCAGATCGGTGTACGCCTGCAGATAGGCGAGCGTGATGACTTGGCCGATTTCCGTGTTGGCATAACCGCTGGCGCCGCCGCCGCCCCAATGGCTGCCGGTGAACAGGCCGCCGCCCGCGCCCCAACCGATGTCGGTTTTCTTGGCGCTGCCTTCGGCCATCGCCACTTGTTCGGTCGAACGCACGTCGGTGACGGTCAGTACCACATCGGCGGTCTTGCGTTTGAAGTCCAGGCCGCCGATCGCGGCGCCGGCGCGGCCGCCGACCAAGCCGCCGAGAATGCCGCCGACGGAGTTGCCGCCGGAATTGCTGTTCGCGGAGATCAAGTCCGGGACCAGCACGTAATCGGCGGCTTTCATCTGGCCTTTGCCGACGTTGGAGCGGTTGCGCAGTTCGCCGCTGGAGCCGAGATCGCGTTCGCGACGTGCGGCGTCGAGGCCTGCGCCGCGATCGACCAGCGTGAAGCAGCGCGATTTGTTGACGAAGACCTTGATCAGCTTGGAGGGCGCCGGCAACTGCTGGCCGGACCACCAATTCACGCCGTCTTCCGGCTCGATCACCGAGATCGAACCGAGCGGTTTCGCGCAGGTCGGAATTTCGGCCATCTTCTGCTTGCGCTGATCCTGTGCGCTCTGGCGCTGCGCGCCGGCCGGCGCGGCGAGCGCGGCAAGGAGGACGGTCAACACACCGGCCGAGAGAACGGAGGAACCGCGGATCGGAAGACTCATCGTGAAATACCTTCAGTAGTGGTGAGAAAGACATGGAATGCCGAGCATGGGTCAGCCTACGGCGCAGCACCGGGAGTGGCCGGTCCTGTGTATGAACGGAATGCGCTGCCCCCGGGGGACAATGTTAAAGCCAGATCGAGGGCCGTGATACGACTCTTCGTTCAGCTAAGGCGATCGCGCTACGATCGATACGCCTTCGCGCGCCGCAGGGCCGGACCAGCCGTCCGGCGCTGTGCGACGCTCGAACACGAGCGAGCCGCCGCGGCACAACGAGGTGTATGCGGAGAGATTGAACAGGCGGTCATGGTTGCCAAGCGTAGCTGAGCTTCACGAACACGCTCCGGCTGTTGTCCGTGAGCGTGCGCTGCAGATCGTCGGCATAACCGCCATGCGAATAACCCGCGTACAACGCGCTGCGCGGGTTGAGCTTGTAGGAGTAGAGCAACTGCGCGGCGAGATCGCGGCTACGGCGCTGGATCGGTCGTGCATATCGGGCGGGGTCGCGTTCCACCTCACTGCCTTGCAGCGATAAGCGCAGCCGCTGCCGAGGGTCGAGCTGCCAACTGAAACGGGTATCGAGCACGCCGACTTCGAACGCCGTGCCGCCGTCGCGCCGCAAGCGCTGCGCGGTGTAACTCAAATTGATATTGATGCCGCGGCCGGCGTCGAGCGACAACCACGGTTCGATTTGATCCATCGTGCCGATGCGCGAGGCGGCGAGATCGAGGACATCGCCGTGGCGATAGAACAGACCCATCTGAAGGCCGGGCCGTGCGGTGAATTCGCCGTAGAGGTTGAACCACCGCTCATCGAACAAATCGCCGTTCCAAAAACGCACGCGCGTCAAACCGCCGACGCTGAATTCCGACTGCCGCGTGGCGGCGAATTCGATGAAGCCTTCGAGTTCGCGTTCCAGCAGTTGGCCATCGTCGCGATGGGTGATGTCCCAGTCCGCATACAGATTGATGCGATTGATCTTGGCGCCGTCCTTGCCGTACCACGTGCGACCGCCGCCGATCACCGATTTGCGATAGCCGACTTGGCCGATGAAGCCCAGGTCGGCGCGAAAACCCGGGTCGATATCGGTGTGCGAGAGGTTCGCATTCCAGTTGCGATTACCGTAGTTATAACGTGCGACTAGCGCATCGCCGCTCGGCGCGGTGTCGGCGAAGCCAAGATCGTCGGGATACCGCGAATCGCTGCGCAGCCATTGCCCCGTGAACGTGTGCGAACCGATTCGCCAGCGGCCGTCGATGCCACCGAGGCTACTGCGGTAGTCGTCGCCGCTGCGATGCGTGAAGACCGTGCCGACGCTGGCTTGGCCGTTGTCGTTGCCCACGTCCAAGTCGTAGCGATAGCGGCCGAGCAACACGTTGGCGTCTTGATCGAGAAAGCGAAAACCCGAGCCGAGCACGCCGGGCACGAGGATCTGCGTACTGGCATCGCGGGCCGCCACCACGCCGTAGGCTTGACGGCCGTTACGGCCGGTGACGCGCACGCCGATATCCGGATCGGCGATTTGGCGGGTGTAGATCAGGTTCAGCGGCGTATTGAAGTAATCCGCGCCTTCGAGAAAGAACGGGCGCTTTTCCGGAAAGAACAGCGCGAAATTAGAATTGAGATCCAATTGCGCGGAATCGGATTCGACTTGCGAAAAATCAGGGTTGAGCGTGCCGTTCAAGGTGAGGTTGGGTGTCGGCGCCCAGGCCACATCCAGACCGGGCTCGATCTCCACGCCTTCGGCGCTGTTCCAACCGCGATCGCTCGCCGCGCCTGGATCGCGCGTCTGCGCATAACGCGCGGTGAGTGTCGGCACGATTTCGAGATTGCGGCCTTGGCGTACATCGGCGAAGCCATCGATCTTCTCGAACTGGCACAGTTTGCAGCGGTTGCCGCGTTCGCTGCGGCTGCTGGAATAGGTGCGGCGGAATTCGCGCGGGTGGATGCGAAGAAAGCGCAGGCCCCAACGTTTGACGTCTTGTCCGGGGCGGAAGCGCAAGGTGGCGAAGGGAATGCGGATTTCGGTTTCGTATCCGCGTTCGTCGATGCGCGCGGCGCCGCTCCATAAACCATCCCAGGACGTGTCTTCGTTGCCGGTGGCTTCCTCGAAGATCAAATCCGCCTGCACGCCGAGCGGATTGACATAAAAGCCGTAGGCGCGACGTTGGTCGTCGAACGTATCCAACTCCAAGCCGACGAAATCGTCGTCCCATAATGCGTCGCGGTCGCGCAGGAAAGCGCGGATCGCGGACGGGGCCGCGTCTTCGGCGCGGAAGGCAAGATAGAGCGCGTTCTCGCTGTACAGCACCAAGGCCGTGGTCTTTACAGGCGGTGCCGCGTTGTCGCCGGGGTTGATTTCGTAGGCCAATTCGACCGTCGTGGCTTGGGACCAACTCGCTTCATCGAGGCGGCCGTCGATCGCGATGTCGGCATCGGCGATCTGCGTCGACATCGCGAGCGGTTCGGCGCGGGGCGCGATGGCAGGGATCAGGGCCAAGGCCAACAACGCGGAAAGAGGCGCGCAAACGCGCAAAAGTCGAAGAGTCATTTGTAAAGAATAAATTAAACCAAAGCGCCGCCGACCGTGCCGGAGGTCCCGTCGAGCCTTGCCGTCGGGCCCGCCTGCCGACAGCCGCCTTGCCGTGCGGGTACACTCCCGACTTTCCCACAGACCCATCCCCCGACATGCGCGCATCGATCCTGGCCTTGCCGCTCCTGAGCGCGGCGCTTATGAGTATGTTTTTGATGACGTCCTGTTCCTCCGACGCCCCACCGCCGACCGTCGCCGCGCCTGCGGCCACCGCTGCGAAAGCGACGGTCTTGGACGAGCATTCCTATGCCGAACCCAACAAAGTGGTCATCGACGACCTGCAGCTCGATCTGAAGCTGGATTTCGACACCAAAACCATCGCCGGCACCGCGACCTACAAGCTGGAGTGGAAAGACCCCTCCGCGACCGCGTTGTTGCTCGATACCCGCGATTTGACCATCGCGAAAATCGAAGGCGTCGATGCGCAAGGCGCGTGGGCGCCGCTGACGTTCAAGTTGGGCGACGCCCATCCGGTGCTCGGCAGAAAACTCAGTATCGAAACACCGAAGCGCAATGCGCAGATTCGCGTGACCTATACGACGTCGCCGCAGGCGTCCGGCTTGCAATGGTTGGAGCCGAGCATGACCGAAGGCAAGCAACTGCCCTTCATGTTCAGCCAGTCGCAGCAGATCCACGCGCGTTCGTGGGTGCCGCTGCAAGACACGCCGAGCGTGCGCTACACCTACGGCGCGCACGTGACCTCGCGCCCGGACGTGATGGTGCTGATGAGCGCCGACAACGACCCGGCGGCGCCGCGCGATGGCGACTACACCTTCAAGATGCCGCAGAAGATTCCGTCGTATCTGATGGCGATCGCCGCCGGCGATTTGACGTTCAAAGCGATCTCGCCGCGCAGCGGCGTGTGGTCGGAACCGACGATGCTCGACAAATCGGTGAAAGAGTTCGAAGACACCGAGAAGATGATCGCCACCGCCGAAGCCTTGTACGGCCCGTATCGCTGGGACCGCTACGACATGTTGGTGTTGCCGCCCTCGTTCCCGTACGGCGGCATGGAGAATCCGCGTCTGACCTTCCTCACGCCGACCGTGATCGTCGGCGACAAGACCCTGGTTTCGCTGATCGCGCACGAACTGGCGCACAGCTGGTCGGGCAATCTCGTCACCTTCTCCAGCGCCAAGGATGCGTGGCTCAACGAAGGCTTCACCAGCTACGTCGAGAACCGCATCATCGAAGTGCTGTACGGCAAAGAACAGGCCGAGATGGAGAACGTGATCGAGCGCAACGCGCTGAAGAAAGAATTCGCCGAAATCGACGCCAAATTGCAGGTGTTGGCGACCAAGCCGGGCGTGCTCAAAGACCCGGACGAGAGCAGCAGCGCGACCGTGTACACCAAGGGCGCGTGGTTCCTGCATTTCCTCGAAGATCGTTTCGGCCGCGACAAGTTCGATCCGTTCCTGCGCGAATACTTCAACCACTTCGCGTTCCAGAGCATCGATAGCGAACAGTTCGCGAAATACGCGAAAGCGAACCTGGTGGATAAGTATCCGAACATCATGCACGGTCAAGGAATTCGACGAATGGCTGTACGAGCCCGGCATTCCGGCGAGCGCGCCGCAGGCGCAGGCGCGCCGTTTCGGCGTGGTCGATTCCGCGCGTCTGGCGTGGCTGGGTAGCGGGCAATTGCCTCCGGTCGAAATCACCGAAGCGTGGACCACGCAAGAGTGGGTGCATTTCATCGAGAACTTGCCGGAAACCTTGACTCGCGAGCAGGTGGCGCAACTCGATGCCGCCTACGGCTTCACCGGCACGATGAACGGCGAAATCGCGCAGCGCTGGTATCCGTTGACGGTGAACAACGGTTACACCGAAGCGAACGGCGCGATCGACGCATTCCTGCAACGTATCGGGCGCCGCAAACTGATCATGCCGATCTACAACGCGTTGGTGAAAACCGAGCCGGGCCTGGCGATGGCGCGCGAGATCTTCGAGAAAGCCAAGCCTGGCTATCACCCGATCACCAGTGGCTCGGTGCAAAAGGTGATCGACGAGGCGAAACCGGCGCCCGCGCCGCTGCAGAGCGCACCGGCGGCCCCGTTGCCCGAAGTGCCGCCGAAACCGAACGTGCCGACGTCGTCGACCGACGCGTCCAATCCCGCGCCGGCACGGTGATCTGAGTGTTCGAACGCCGCCGCGCCCGGCGCGACGCCCGCGAAGCGGCGCAAGTCGCCGCGACTTCGACGACCGACCCTGCTGTCGCTGCGTCGGCCGCGCGTCGCGCGCGCCTCTACAACATCGCGAATCTGGTCGCCGGTCTGGTGTTGGTGGCGTTCGCGGTCGCGGTGTGGCGCGATCCGGGATTGCCGATCCGCGCGGATTTCGCGAAACAACGGATGCTGCTCGGCGCGCGTTCCGAATCGATCGAGGTCGGAGACCATCGTTGGGTATACGCCGAACTCGACGCCGATAAGCCGAACGCGCAGACCGTGGTGTTGCTGCATGGCTTCACCGGCAGCAAAGAGAATTGGTATCGCGTCGCGAAGCAATTGAAAGGCCGCTACCGTTTAGTGATGCCGGATTTGCCCGGCTGGGGCCAGAGCGAGCGCAAGCCGGACGCCGATTATGGGTACATGGCGCAGAGCGAGCGTCTTGCTGCGTTCATCGGCACGATCGCGGCGAAGACCGGTGGCCAACCGGTGGTCTTGATCGGTCACTCGATGGGCGGCGGTATCGCCGCCGCGACCGCCGCGCGTGCGCCCGAACGCGTCGCGCGCGTCGGCTTGATCGATGCTGCGGGCGTGCGCTTCGATGACAATCAATTCGGTCTGGACGTGTTGGCCGGCAAGAACCCGTTCGCGGTCGAAGACGCGGCATCGCTGGAACGCTATTTGTCGACGGTCTTTCACAACCGCGATGCGCGGCCATGGGTGCCGTGGCCGGCGGACAAACTTTACGTGATGACGCGCCGCCGCGATGCCGCATTCGAACAACGCGTGCTCGATAAGATCGGGCGCGGCGAGGAGCGTTTCTTGCCGGGTCTCGCCGCCGCAGAGATCGAACAGCCCGCGCTGTTGCTGTGGTGCGAGCAGGATAAGGTGATCGATCCCAGCGCCATGCGTCTGTATGCCGAAAGCATGAGTCACGCGATGCAAGTGCTGCTCGACGATTGTGGGCATATGTCGCTGATGGAGCGACCCGGCGACACCGCCGGCGCGATCGCGATGTTGATCGAACAAGGGCGCAAAAAATGAGATCGTCCGTCGACGTGTCCGCGCCGCGCACACCGCGCGCCGCGATCGGTCGCACGCTCTTGCTGTGCATGCTGCTGTTGACGGCGGCTTGCGACAGTGAAGACTCGGAAACGGCGTTTTTGACCCAGGAACGTGCGGATGCGGCCGCCGCCTTCGACGCCGCGGTGCGCAAGCAGGACTGGCAGCAGGCCGTAACCACGGCCGATGCCATTGCCGCCAAGTATCCCGATAGCGAGGAAACGAAACGCATTGCGAGCGAACTGCCCGCGATCCGCGAGAGAGCCGAGGCCGCGCGAATCGAAGGTCTGTGGTCCTACGACGAATTCAGCATGAGCGGAGGCGTGCAGCGGACCGCGGCGATCTACGCCAAAGATACCGTCGATGTCGACGGCACCGGACCGACCGCCGTGCGTTTGATTTTTCGCGATCATCCGTCCTGGGGGCGCAGCAGTTATCTGGTGCTGCAGACCGGCGATTTCGATTGCTACGGCGGCTGCAAGGTGCAAGTCAAGATCGACGATAAACCCGCGAAAGCGATGGCCGGCCTCGCGGCCGAAAACCGACGAGGCCATCGCGATGTTCATCGAAGACGAACGCGCGTTGTGGGCGACGACCAAGAACGCGAACGTGATGACCATCGAATTTCCCGCCAAGGGCATGGGCAAACGCACAGCGGTGTTCGAAGTGGCGGGCTTGGATCACGGCAAACTGCCGAAGTGGAATTGACGGCATGCGCCGCTGGCTGATCCGCCTGGGCATGGCGGCGGCCTGCGTTGGCGTCGCTGCGCTCGGCGCGTGGTTATGGTTTCGCGCGTACGAACCGAATCGCGAACGCTATCCGATCCGCGGCATCGACGTCTCGCACCATCAAGGCGATATCGATTGGCCGAAGGTGGCCGCCGACGATGTCGCTTTCGTGTACATGAAAGCGACCGAGGGCGGCGATCATCGCGACCGTAGATTCGCCCAGCATTGGCGCGATGCGCGGGCGGCCGGGCTTGCGGTCGGTGCGTATCATTTCTTGACCTTCTGCCGCGCGGGCGGCGAACAGGCGCAGAATTTCATCGCCGTCGTGCCGATCGCGGACGATGCCTTGCCGCCAGCGGTGGATTTGGAATTCGGCGGCAACTGCGGCCGTGTGCCCGATGGCGCGACGATGCGACGCGAACTCGACGCCTTTCTCGCACCGGTCGAACGCACCTACGGCAAAGCCGCCGTGCTGTACGTCACGCCCGAATTCCTCGATGCCTACGCGTCGCATCTGCCGGACCGCGCGCTGTGGCGTCGTTCGATCCTGCGCGCTCCCGACGAGACAGCGCCATGGCATCTGTGGCAATACCACAATCGCGGGCGCGTCGACGGCATTCGCGGGCCGGTCGACCTCAACGTATTCGTCGCCGACCGCGCGCGTTACGATGCCTGGAAACTCAACGCCTCGTTGTCGACCGGAACGAAACACTGATGCCTCGCGCCGAATGCCACGCCGAATGTCGTACCGAGCCCTTTGCTTCTAAACAAGGCATTCCTGCATGACCGTTCGCAATATGCTCTACGCGCTGGTCTTGTTGACCTTCATGGTCGTGGTGTACCGCTGCGGCAGCGATCCACGGCGAACGCGACTGCCCTTCGGTAGCACCGATCTGAGCAGCGTGCAGGGCGCCTTGTCGAAGTTGCCGGCGGAGGAGCGCGAGCTGGTCGAACACTACGTCAAGCGCAGCAATGGCGATGTGATGCCGACGGCCTTGGGCGACCCCGACAACCCGCTCACTGCGCGCACCTTCGCCGAAGCGATCGAGCTTGAGCGCGCATGGCGGAAGAAGATGCAGGCACAGGACGCGGTCGCCGCCGCGCGCCGTGCGGAACTCGATGCGCGATTGGCACCGCTGCGCGCGCTGGTGCGGGCGGAGATCGTCACCGCCGAAGTGTTGACCCGCGGCGAATGGCTGCAACGCCAATCTCCGGGTACGACACAGGCGCCGGATTCAACCGAATTGTTCGTGGTCGCGATCCGGCTGCACAATCTCGGCGATCAGCCGGTGGTGGCCCTACACGGCGCGCTCAAAGCGCGCGACGCGCGGGCGTATTTGCCGATGGACTTGTGCTGGATCGAGACCGGCGCAGAGCGCACGATCCCGTCGGAATCGTCGATCGAGGTCGTCTGCAACGGCCGACCCGGCGTGACCGAACAAGAGCGCGCGTTCGTGGCCGGCGCGACGGGGCGTTTCAGCGTCGAATGGACGCCCAAATACATCAAACTCGCCGACGGCCGCGCGTACGACGTCCCGTACTGACCGTATCGGCGCTCGGATCGAAGCGATCGACGTCGCTCCGCCCTTGGGTTGCTCCGGCTTCGGGCCCATAATTCCACCCATGACAATTCGTCCCGACCACCCCGACCATGGCTTCCAGTTTCCTGGTGTCTTCGAGATCACCGCGATGGGCCCGGCCGGTCGCGGCTTAGAAGAGCGCGTGCCGCAAGTGCTCGAAGCCGCCGGCATTCCGGTGCTGCGCGAGACCGTGGCTCTGCGTGCGTCGGCCGGCGGTAAATTCGTCTCGATTCGGATCAGCATCGAAGCGGTGGATCGTCTCCGTTACGAAGCGGCTCATGAGGCGCTGCGTGCGGAACCGGATATCAAATGGACGCTTTGATCGCAACGGATGCGTGCGTCGTCGGTGCTGCGCCGCGCATCGAATCCCGACATGCGCAGGTGCGCGATCTCGGCCGCCAAACCTATGTTCCGGTGTGGCGCGCGATGCAGGGCTTCACCGACGCGCGCACCGCCGACACGCTCGACGAAATCTGGCTGGTCGAACACGACCCGGTGTTCACGCTCGGCCAAGCCGGCAAAGCCGAACACGTGCTGTTGCCGGGCGATATCCCGGTCGTCCATGTCGATCGCGGCGGCCAAGTGACGTATCACGGCCCGGGTCAGATCGTGGCCTATCCGCTGTTGGATCTGAAGCGTCTGAAAATCGGCGTGCGCGATTATGTTTGCAAGATCGAACAAGCGGTGATCGATACGCTCGATCATTGGAACATCCATGCCGCGCGTCGCGATGGCGCTCCGGGCGTGTACGTCGGCGATGCGAAAGTCGCGGCGCTCGGCATCCGCGTCCGCCGCGGCTGTACCTTCCACGGCCTAGCGTTCAATATCGCGATGGATCTCTCGCCGTTCCATCGCATCAACCCCTGCGGTTACGCGGGGCTGCAAGTGACCTCGATGTCCGACTTGGGCGGCCCGTCCAGCGTGGATGCGGTCAAACGCGTCTTGCTGGAACGCATGGCCGCGCAGTTCGGCCTGCAGCTCCAGGACGCGTTGCCGCCCGATCTCGTCGCCCTCGCTGCGCACGCGGCGCCATCCTCACATTCCGCATAGGCGCCCACGATGTCCGCACCCACTCACGGCGAGAAAACCATTCCGCTCACCATCGTCGCCGATGCGCCTGCGTCGCTGGACGGTGGCCGACTCGAGCCCGGCGCGAAGCAAGTGGCCGGCGACAAAATCGCGCGTTCGCCGGTGCAGTTCGCCGAGGCCCCGGTGTTGCGCAAGCCGTCGTGGATTCGCGTACGCATCCCCAGCGGCAACGCCGTCGCCAATCTCAAAGCCAAGTTGCGCGAAAACCGTCTCGTCACCGTGTGCGAAGAAGCCAGCTGCCCGAACATCCACGAATGTTTCGGCCACGGCACGGCGACCTTCATGATTCTCGGCGAGGTGTGTACGCGCCGCTGTTCGTTCTGCGATGTCGCTCATGGCCGACCCAAGCCACCGGACGCCGAGGAGCCGCAGAACCTCGCGCGCACTGTCGCCGACATGGGCTTGAAGTACGTGGTGGTGACCAGCGTCGATCGCGACGATCTTCGCGACGGCGGCGCCCAGCATTTCGTCGATTGCATCGCCGCGATCCGCACGCACAGCCCGGCGACCAAGATCGAAATCCTGACCCCGGATTTTCGCGGCAAGGGCCGCATGGAGCGCGCGCTGGAGATCCTGTCGCAGAACACGCCGGACGTGTTCAACCACAACGTCGAAACCGTGCCGGATCTGTATCGCAACGTGCGCCCGGGCGCGGATTACCAGTGGTCGCTCACCTTGCTGCAACAATTCAAGGCCCGGCATCCATCGCTTCCGACCAAAAGCGGCATCATGCTCGGCCTGGGCGAAACCATGGAACAAGTGCAGGGCACACTGCGCGACCTGCGTGCGCACGATGTGGACATGGTCACGATCGGCCAATACTTGCAGCCCAGCGCCCACCATCACCCGGTCCTGCGTTACTGGACTCCCGACGAATTCAAAGCCTTGGAAGACTACGGCATGGCCTTGGGCTTCACCCATGTCGCCTCCGGCCCGCTGGTCCGCAGCTCCTACCATGCCGACAAACAGGCGGCCGACGCCGGTTTCGTGGCCTGAACGGCGGCCGACCGTTCGGCCTTCGCACCGCAGCCTTCCATCGGCGGTGACTTGGGGCACGCTCGCAGGCACGAAACTTTCGGTAATCTCGACAGTCGGAATGAAGTACGGTAATGAAGTGCGGTCGCGCATCTGCCCGCCCTGCTTTGATCGCACTACCCCTACGCGTCGCCTGAGAGAGTCCCGATGAACTTCGTTAAAGCTTTGCCGGTTTCCATGCTCGTACTGGCCATCACCGCGTCCGTCGCGGGGTTGACCGCGAACGCGGAGGGCACCGGGCCCAGCGCCGACCAATCCACCGCGTCGAAACTCGTTTACGGTCTGCTGTCCGACAGCCGCTACGCATACCGGCCGCGCGCCTTGGACGACACGCTCTCGGCCGAGGTCTTCAAGCGTTATCTCGAATCGCTCGACAGCGGCAAGCAATTCTTCACGGCAGCGGATATCGCCACGCTCTCGGCGAGCAAATCCAAACTCGACGATGCGATCAAGAGCGGCGAAGTCGATATCGCCTTTTCGATCTTCGCGCTGTACCAAAAGCGCGTGGACGAGCGCGTGGCGTACGCCCGCGGCCTGCTGAAGGAAAACATCTTCGATTTCGAAGGCAAGGATCGCTGGTATTACGATCGCGAAGATGCGCCATGGCCGGCGACCACCGCCCAACTCGACGAGGTATGGAAACAATCCGTGCGCAACGACTGGTTGCGCTTGAAGCTCGCGGGCAAACAGCCCGACGACATCCGCAAGACGCTCGACAAGCGTTACGCGAATCTCACCAAGAGCGTCGCCGAGCTCAATAGCAACGATGCGTTCCAGGCCTTCCTCAACGCTTACGCGACCTCGATCGATCCGCACACCGATTATTTCGATCCGCGCGCGGCCGAGCGCTTCAACCAAAGCATGTCGCTGTCGCTCGAAGGCATCGGCGCGCAGTTGCAGAAACAAGACGACATCACCGTCATCCGCGAACTGATCGCAGGCGGCCCGGCATTGACCAGCGGCAAACTCAAGGCCGGCGATCGCATCGTCGCCGTCGGCCAAGGGCGCGATGGCCCGATGGAAGACATCATCGGCTGGCGCATCGACGATGTGGTCGCGAAGATCAAAGGCCCGAAAGGCACGCAAGTCCGCTTGGATATCGTGCCGGCGGAAGCGGTGCTCGATAGCAAACCCAATCGCATCACGCTCGATCGCGCCAAAATCCGCCTCGAAGAACAAGCGGCGAAAGGCGAAGTGCTGACCGTGCCCGCGCAAGGCGACCGCCCCGCGCTGCGTATCGGTGTGGTGAAGCTGCCCGCGTTCTATCAAGACTTCGAAGGCAAGCGCCGCAACAGCAAGGACTACGCGTCCGCCACGCGCGACACCGCGCGCCTATTGCACGAATTCCGCGAACAGCGCGTCGACGGCGTGATGATCGATCTGCGCTACAACGGCGGCGGTTCGCTGGCCGAAGCGGTGGAACTCACCGGTTTGTTCATCGATAAAGGCCCGGTGGTGCAAGTCCGCGAATCCGGCGGTCGCGTCAGTGTCGATGGCGATACCGACGCAGGCGTGACCTGGGACGGTCCGCTTGCGGTGTTGATCAATCGCGGGTCGGCGTCGGCGTCGGAGATCTTCGCGGGCGCGATCCAAGATTACGGTCGCGGCCTGATCATCGGCGAAACCAGTTTCGGCAAAGGCACCGTGCAGAATTTGGTGGACTTGGACCGTTGGCCGATGAACACCGAAGCGCGCTTCGGCCAGGTGAAGCTCACCATCGCGCAATTCTTCTTGCCCGGCGGCAGCAGCACGCAGAACAAAGGCGTGGTGCCCGATATCGCCTTCCCGGTCAGCGTGGATGCCAGCGAATTCGGCGAAAGCACTTACGACAACGCATTGCCGTGGACCAAGATCGAACAAGTGGCGCACACGAAATACGGTAATTTCTCGACGTTGTTGCCGCGTCTGCGCGGCTTGCACGAATCGCGCGTCGCCGGCGATAAGGAATTCCAATGGTGGGCCGAGGATATCGCCCAGTTCCGTAGCGAAGCGGCGAAGAAGTGGATTTCGCTCAACGAGGCCGAGCGCCGCGTCGAACGCGATCGCGATGCCGCGAAGCGGAAGGCGCGCCAGGAAGCTCGCAAGACGATGGGCTTGGATCTCGACCCGCTGGCCGACGATTCCGACGACGACGGCCTGACCTCGAACGAGCGCGATATCGTCAAAGACGCACAGCGCGAAAAGGCCGCAGAGAAGCGCCCGGACCCGTTGCTGCGCGAATCCGCCGCGATCTTGGCCGATGCGATGCGGGTGCTCGGCGCCGATCGTCAGCTCTCGGCGCAGGTGCTGCCGGAATCGAAGGTATCGGGTCGCTGGACCGAGTGATCGCGCCGCCGCGGATGCGGCGGGACGGTAATCCTTCTCACAGCCCGCGCCGAAGCGCGGGCTGTTTCATTGGGATGTTCATTTCAGACGACACAGGTCGGGTCGATGGGTATTCGGCGTGGTTCGTGTTACCGATGCGCGTCGTTTCCGTGTCGAAAACGGATAGCGATCCCCTGAAGCCAGGCGTAGCCTACGGCCATGAACGCTCGTACCAAATCGCCCACGCCGCGATCGAATGCCGTAACGAACCTCGCGTCGCGCGAAATCGCCACCGATGCGCTCGAGCGCGTCCGCCGCATGCTCGACGATGGCGAGCCGACCCTGCAAACATTGGCGGCGGCGGTCGGTATCGGCGCGACGCAATTGCAGCGGCGCTTCCGCGCCCGCTTCGGCGTGACGCCGGCCGAATATCTCGCGCAGCGCAAACTCGATGCATTGAAATCCTCGCTGCGCGAAGGTCGTGACGTAAGTGCGGCGTTGTACGACGCGGGCTACGGTTCGCCTTCGCGCGTGTACGAAGCCGGCGCAGCGAAATTGGGAATGACGCCCGCGCGCTATCGCGCGGGCGGGGAGGGCGAAGTCATCCATTGGAGCATCGTCGTCACCGCGCTCGGCCCGGCGATCGTCGCCGCCACCGCGCGCGGCATTTGCATGGTCGAATTGGGCGACGACGATGCGGCGCTCGTCCGAAAACTGCAAGACGAATTTCCGCGTGCGCAGGCGGTGCGCGTGGATGCCGGCCGCGACGACTTTCTCGCGCCGCGCGTGCGTGCGGTGGCCGATGCGCTCGCCGGCAAACGTGCGCGCGTACCGGTGGATTTGATCGGCACCGCGTTCCAAAAGAAAGTCTGGGATGCGTTGATGAAGATCCCGCCGGGCGAAACTCGCAGTTATGCCGAACTCGCCGCTGCGCTCGGCGCGCCGAAGTCCGCGCGCGCGGTCGCTAGCGCATGCGCGCACAATCGCGTCGCGATTCTTGTGCCCTGTCATCGCGTGATTCGTGGCGACGGCTCGCTCGGCGGTTACCGCTGGGGTTTGCCGATGAAACAGCGATTGCTCGAACGCGAAGCGGCGGCGTAACGCCGGCGGCGCGAACATGATGCGGTAGAGCGGAGCGAAGCTCCGCTTGGGACGCGGCAATCATTTCGATCAGTGCGTTCCGACATCGCGCGAAACACGCTGAATTTTCCGGTCGCTGATGAAAGCAGCGGAGCGATGCTCCGCTCTACCGCCGCTTTTTTGCGGCAGGGCGCGTCGGCAAGTGCAAACCCGTCTTCACCGCCTCGAACACGATATGAGTGTCGTAGCGACGGATGTTGCCTTCATCGACGAACAAGCGCTCGGCCGCTTCGCGATAATGCGCGAGGCTCGGCGAGACTAAAATCACCGCATAGTCCCATTCCCCCGCCAGCGCATAGCATTGCTGCACTTCAGGCGCGGCGCGCATGCGCGCGCGGAAAGCCGCATGCAGGCGCCGACTGTCGCGCTCCATGGTCACCCACACCAGCGCCAGCGTGGTGCCGGGCAGCGCGTCGGCGTCGAGCACGACGACCTCGCGCAGCAGGCCGTGCTCGCGGTAGCGGGTGATCCGTCGCTGCACCGCGCTCGCGGACAAGCCGATAGCATCGCCCAGGGCAGTGAGCGTGCGCCCGGCATCCTGTTGTAACAGGTCGAGCAGGCGGTGATCGAAATCGTCGAGGGCGAGGCTGCGGGTCGTCACGCAAAAATTTTGCGCTAAGACGCATGTTTTTTCAAACGCTATCCAGCGCGACCCGGTAACGTGAAGCGATGACTCCCACTCAAACGTCGACATCGTCCACGGCGGCGCCCAGCGCACTGAAGGTCGCGATCGCGCTGCTCTCGCTGTACGTGATTTGGGGCTCGACCTATCTCGGCATTCGCTTCGCGCTCGAGGGCGGCTACCCCGCGCTGTCGATGGTTTCCGGCGCGCGCATGCTGTTCGCGGGCTTGGCGATGTATGCGGTGCTACGTTGGCGCGGCGTGCCGGCACCGACGCGGGCGCAATGGCGTTCGCTCGCGATCATGGGCCTGCTGATGATGTTGCTGGGCAATGGTTTCGTCGTGGTCGCGGAGAAATCCGTGTCCTCGGGCTTGGCGGCGATCGCGATCGCATCGATGCCGTTGTGGATGGGCTTGTTCGGCTTGGCGTTCGGTCGGCATCCGACGACGCGCGAATGGCTCGGCATCGGTATCGGTTTTCTCGGCGTGCTTTGGTTGAATGCGGGCAGTAGCCTGTCCGCACAGCCGGTCGGTTTGATTCTGTTATTGATCGCGCCGATCGCCTGGGCCTTCGGTTCGGTGTGGTCGCGCGGTCGCGATTTACCGACGCCGTTCATGACCGCGGCGGGGCAGATGATATGCGGTGGGCTGATATTGGTGCCGTTGGGGTTCGCGATGGGCGAGCGCTTGCCCGATGCGCCGACCACGCTCGGCACGAGTGCGCTGCTGTATCTCGCGGTCTTCGGTTCGATCGTCGCCTTCAGCGCGTACGTGTGGCTGTTGAAGCATGTGCGCCCGGCCTTGGCGTCGAGTTACGCCTATATCAATCCGCCGGTCGCGGTCATTCTTGGCGTGTGGCTCGCCGACGAACAGGTCAGCGCGCACGATGTCGGTGCGATGGCGGTGATCTTGATCGGCGTGGCGGTGATCACCTTAGCGCGCGTCGAAGAGTGCGCCGCTTGCGCCAGTCGCGACGTCCAAGAGCGAGGCTGTTTGATGAGTGCTTGCGCATGAGCGCCGACGCTTCGCGTAAAGGCTTATGGGTCGCGGCGAGCGCGTTCCTGATTTGGGGCGCGATGCCGCTGTACTGGCATTTCTTGAAGACCGTGCCATCGTTGCAGATCGTCGCCCACCGCGTGTTGTGGTGCACGGTGCTGGTGGCCGCGTGGCTGTTCTGGACGCAAGGCCGCGGTTGGTTCGCAGCGGTGATGGCGAACTCGCGCTTGGCGAAAATGCTTGCCCTCAGTGGTCTGTGCATCGGCGCGAATTGGGGGCTGTACATCTGGGCGGTCAACGCTGGGCATGTCGTCGAAAGCAGTTTGGGTTATTTCATCAACCCGCTGTTGAACGTCGTGCTCGGCACCGTATTCCTACGCGAGCGATTGACGCCGCTGCAATGGGTCTCGGTCGCGATCGCCGCGCTCGGTGTGCTCTGGTTGACCTTCAATTACGGCAGTTTTCCGTGGATCGCGTTGTCGCTCGCGGCCTCGTTCGGTATCTACGGGCTCATCCGAAAACTCGCAGCGGTCGATTCGGTGACGGGCCTTGGCGTGGAGAATGCGTTTCTGTTGTTGCCGGCGATCGCATTTTTGTTCTGGACGGAAACGCAGGGGCAGGGCGGTTTCTTCGGCGCGTGGGGTTGGGGCGTGGATGCGCTGCTGATGTTCGGAGGCATCGTCACCGCCGTACCGTTGATCGCGTTTTCTTATGCCGTGCGGCGCGTGCCGTTGTCGACGATCGGCTTGATGCAATACATCGCGCCGACGATGCAGTTCCTCACCGGCGTGCTGATTTTTCGCGAACCGTTCGATATCGATCGCGCGGTCGGCTTCGTCTGTATCTGGGTCGCGCTAGCGATCTTCGCGGGCGAAGGCTTGTGGCGCGCGCAGCGACGCGCTGCGCAAACCGCCGCATAGCCCGTCATAGGGTGCGCCTAGGCGCACCGCTCTTCGAGCACATATCACACGCCGTGCGCACGGAAGTGACTCGCCCACCATGACGTAGACGTGTCGAATAGCGTCGCTACTCAACGAAAGACGGTGCACCAAAGGCGTACCCCATAAGAAACGCCCGGCGAGAGCCGGGCGTTTTGGGGCAAGAGCGCAGCGGGATGTACCGAATCTCGGCCGGGCTTACCCCGCCCGCAACGCCGTGGTCACCGGCATGCGCGCGGCGCTGATCGAAGGCAGCAGGCCGCCGATGAAGCCGACGACGACGGCGATCGCCAAGCCCATGCCGACCAATACCGGCGTGACTTTGAACGCGAACACCACCTGGGTGAAGTTTGCGCCGAGGGTCGAGACCGACAAGTTGTTGAACAGCAGGTAGGCGATGATCGCCCCGAGCAGGCCGCCGATCAGCGACAGCACCAGCGCTTCGAACATCACCGACACCAGCACCGGGAACGCGCCGAAACCGAGCGCGCGCAGGGTCGCGATTTCCTTGGCGCGGGTCGCGACCGCGGCGTACATCGTGTTGAGCGCAGCGAAGATCGCACCCAAGGCCATGATCAACGTCACCACCCCAGCCAAAATGCCGATGGTGCTGCGGAATTGCTTGGTTTGATCGCTGAAGTAGGCTTGTTGCGACGTCACATCGACGTTCACGCGAGGGTCGGCTTTCAGTGCCGCACCCAAAGACTTCAAGTTTTCTTCTTTCTCCAGCCCGGCCAGGACCGAGCTGTAGCCGCTGCGACCGAAGCTCGATTGCGCGATCTCGGTATCGGTCCACAATTCGCTTTCATGCGCATCGCCGGATTCGAACATACCGACGACCGTCCATTCAGAGCCGCGCATCCGCAGGGTTTTCCCCACTTCCACGCCCTCGAATTGCTTGGTGACGCCGCGCCCGACCACCAATTCGCGCAGACCGGGCTTGAACATCCGGCCTTCGACGACGCGAAGCGAAGGCCGCAACTTGAAGCCAGCGGGCTCGACGCCGCGCACGGTCAAATTAGAACCATTGACGGCCTCGCCTTTCTTGAACAATTCGGCGATGACGATCACTTCGCCCGAGGCGAGCGGTTTGCCGTCTTCGCCTTTGCGGATGCCGGGGCCGAGTTTGATCAGATTCACTTCGTCGCGCCCCAACCCAGAGTTGAGTTCGGCTGCGGAGCCGCCGCGCAGGATCAGCGCGACGTCTTTACTGCCTGTGGCGGCGAGGGTGGAGCTGAAGCCTTCGGCCATCGCCAGCAGCGCGGTGAATACCGCCACCACACCGGCTAAACCGATGATGATGACCATCGACGGGCCCCAACGCTGCGGGATGCTTTTCAAGTTAACGCCAGTAATGGCGAAGATTTGCGAGAACATGTGTGGAGTCTCCTAATGGGTGCGATCAGCG
This sequence comes from uncultured Gammaproteobacteria bacterium, assembly GCA_963783035.1. Taxonomy (GTDB): domain Bacteria; phylum Pseudomonadota; class Gammaproteobacteria; order Xanthomonadales; family Xanthomonadaceae; genus Lysobacter_I. The sequence goes on along the minus strand of CAWAMC010000007.1, from coordinate 171,886 downwards.
GCCAGCGAGAGCGTCGACGATCTTCAAACGCTTCGCGCGCAGCGCAGGCAGCAGGCCGACAGCGATGCTGAGCAGGAGGATGGCGACGAAGCCCGCACCCCAAACTTGCCAGTTCACCCGCAACGGGAATTGAGTGCCGAGCGTCTGTTGCACCCACCAGCCGACGACGGTGGCGATGCTCAAACCGACCAAGCCGCCGATCGTGCATAGCACCACCGTTTCCGATAGCACCAAGCCCAAGACGCTGCCGTCGGAGAAACCGAGGGTCTTGAGCACCGCCATCTCGGGCACGCGTTCGCGCATGCTCTGCGCCATCGTGTTGCCGACGACCAGCAGCAGGGTGAAGAACACCGCGAACAAGATCCAGCGCACGATCAGACCGATGTCGCCGAATTGTTTGGCGAAGCCGAGATTCCAGTCTTTTTCGGTCTGGGTCTTGGTTTCGTCGGGCGAATTCTCGAACTTAGCGTCGATCAGGCGCGCGACTTTCTGCGCGTCGTCGGGGTTCTTCAGTTTGATCAGATAGATGCCCGCGCCGCCGCTGCCGAATTGGTTCTCTTCGTCGAAATACGCGTGGTTGATCCAGACTTGATTGGCTTTGTTCTTCCACTCCGTGTCTTTACCGTCGACGATGCCGACGAGATCGAACGCCCAGTCCTTGCTGCCGTTCTTTTGCGGGAAGATGTTCGAGCTGATCGGGATTTTTTGCCCGACCTTCCAGCCGTATTGGTTCGCCAGCAAACGACCGGCGACCATCGCAGTGCGCGTGTCGGCGAATTGTTTCCATTGCGCCTCGGGCAATTGCCACTCGGGATAGACCGCATGGAAGCTCATCGGGTCTACCGCGAGCGCGATCAACTGGTCCTTGCCTTGCCACACGCCGCCGAACCATTGCGATTGAGTGATCGCCTCCACGCCCGGGACATTTTCGATCTCGGCGCGCATGCGCATCGGCAGCGATTGGGTGAAGGACACCCGATTCTGGGTAATGAGACGGGCGGTGCCGAGGAAATCGGCGCCGGCGTTGAACAGCACGTTCACCGACTGCAACAGTCCGAACAGCAAGAACGCCATGACGATCGACAACAACGTCAATGATGTACGAGTCTTCTTTCGGAACAGATTGGCGATGACGAATCCGGTCTTGGTCATATCGATCTCCGGTATCGGCTCAGGCCGTGGCGTGTGCGGATTGTTCGGCGTCTTGTTCGATCAGCTTGCCCTTATCCAGATGTAAGGTGCGCGCCGCGTATTCGGCGGCGAGCGGGTCGTGCGTGACCATCACGATGGTTTTGCCATGCTCGCGGTTGAGCACTTGCAGCAAGGTCAGAATTTCGTCCGCGGTTTTGCGGTCGAGATCGCCGGTGGGTTCGTCGCAGACCAGCAGGGTCGGGTCGGAGACGATCGCGCGCGCGATCGCGACGCGCTGTTCCTGGCCGCCGGAGAGTTCGCGCGGCTTGTGCTTGGCGCGGTCGGCCAAACCCACGACTTGCAGCGCGACTTCGGCGTTGCGTTTGCGTTGCGCGGCATTGAGCTTGGTCAGCAGCAGCGGCAATTCGACGTTGCCTTGCGCGGTGAGCACCGGCATCAGATTGTAGAACTGGAACACGAAGCCGACATTGACCGAGCGCCATTTCGCGAGTTGGCCGCTGCTGAGGCTATCGATGCGTTTGCCGTCGATGTTGACCTCGCCCGACGTCGGTTGGTCGAGGCCGCCGATGAGATTGAGCAATGTGGTCTTGCCCGAACCGGACGGCCCCATGAGCGCGACGAAATCACCTTTTGGAATATCGAGGTTGATGCCATGCAGGACTTCGACTTGCTGCTTACCGCGGGTGTAGCGCTTGGTGACGTCGCGAATGCTGATGAGTGCGGACATGGGCGAGTTCTCACAGAAGATGGCGGGGTGGTGCCGCGTGGTGGACGGAATGACTTGAAGAACGAAAGCAGGGTGATGCGAGCGATAGCGGTTCGATCATAGGAATGCGGTTCGGTCATGAAGGCGATACGAGCGTGACGGGCCATTCGTCCGTTTGAAGCGATTCGCGTTCGCGCATCCACCGGTGTCGCGAAACCTCCATGTTCCGTATGCGCCGCATGATCCGGACCCGAGACTCAGTCTTCGCTCTTTTCGGCGACGGGCGTGCCGTCTTTCAATTCGGCCGCCGGTGCGCTGACGACGGTTTCGCCTGTGGTCAAACCCGACAGCACCACGCGCTGATCGCCGCGAATTTCGCCGAGTTGTACCGAGGTCTGAATCGCTTTGCCATCGCTCACGATGAACACGACATCGGCGTCTTTGCCGTCGACCGCGCGCTGGGTCACCGCATCGTTGGGCACCAGCACGCCGACCGGTTTCGGCGCAGTGGTCGCGACGGGCTTGATGCTATCGAGGAAGCTCACGCGCACGCCCATGTCGGGCACGATCCGGCCGTCGCGCTCTTTCAGCGCGATCCGCACCTTCACCGTCGCCTTGCTGCGGTCGGCGGTGGGAATGATGGCGATGACTTCGGCGGGAATCTTCCAGTCGGGATAGGCGTTGAGCGTAGCTTCGACCGGCATCTTCGGCTGTACTTTGCCGATGTAGGCCTCGTTGACGTCCACTTCCACTTCCAGCGAATCCATGTCGACGATGGTGCCGATGCCGGTGCGAGTGAAGCCGCCGCCGGCGGCCGAGGGCGAGATGATTTCGCCCGGCTGCGCGGATTTGGCGATGATCACGCCCGCGAACGGCGCGCGCACGATGGTGTTGTCCACGCCGTTATCGGCGATGCGTAGCGAGTCCTGCGAGACCTCGGCATTGCGCTGCGCGGTGGCGAGCTGCGCGCGCAGCGAATCGCGCGTCGCGATGGCTTGTTCGTACTGTTGGCGCGAAACCAATTTTTGGCCGACCAGTTGGCCCAAGCGCGAGGCGTTCGCCTCGGCTTCCTTCAGCTGCGCCTGCACGCTGCCGACTTGGCTGCGCGCGGCTTCGAGCTGCGACAACGCGAGCGCGCGGTTGGAATCGGCGTCGATCGGATCGAGCGTCGCCATGATCTGCCCGGCTTCCACCCGCTGCCCTTCTTCGATCAACACCTCACGGACCTTGCCGGTGACTTTCGCCGAAACGGTGGCGATGCGGCGCGGAACGACATAGCCGGTGGCGTCGAGAACCGAAGCGCTGCCGCTGCTGCTCGTGGCGATGGCGGTAACGGGAGCGGTCTGGACGTCCATCGCCTTCTCGCCGGCGAACATCGCCCAGCCGGCGGCGCCTAAGACGACGACTGCCAGCGCGATGCCGAGGCCGATCCAGAGGTTGCGCCGCGAAGGGTCGGGGTCCGTCACGGTAGCGTTGCGGTCGATGCGCAGCTCCTTGAGCAGATCGGCGTTCGTATTCATAGTCGTCCAAGACGTCGTGCAACTTCAAAGTGTGACCTGAATCCAGCGTAAGACCAAGTGCCCAATGTCGCGAGATCACCGAGGGTCATGCGGCAGAATGAAGAGGCGACAGCGAAAATCGCCGATTCAGACCCCGCCAGCGGGTTTCGGATTCTATTCAAATTTAGCTTGTCGCTACGGATGCCGGTCGATTGCATGTAGGGGGCTTCGGGACATGCGCAGTTTGAGCAGCCTTATTCGTACAGTCTCGGCAGGGTTTGAGACCGCTGCCTCATCTGCCTCGGTGCAGTGTTGCATCGCACGTGCCTTCATCCATGTCTCATGCTGATTTGAATCCGCATCTTTGGGCTCCGCCGAACGGACCGTTGCCCCGTGCCAAGAGGTCAGCCCCCGTGCAGCGCACATCCTCTCTACCGGAGGTCTGGTGCTCGCCTGAGCCCTCGAGTCATCAGCGGCGGCATTGGCTGTGGCGCTAAGACATGGTGACGGTGTTCACGCATGACGATGGCGACAGTCGACCATGTCTGCGGCTGCGGTGCATCTGACATGTGTCATTCAAGACCCATGACGGTGGGGACTGACCATCGAGTGAGCGGGGTCCTAGTGTGGCGTCATCGCATCAGGAGCGCCGAACGATGAATCTTGCCGCCCAACCCCTTGCGCAACTGCACAGCACTCGAAAACGCTACGGCAAGATCGTCGCGTTAGACGCTGTCGATCTGTCCCTCCACGCTGGTGAAGTGCTGGCGCTACTCGGTGCTAACGGCGCCGGGAAGAGTACCGCGATCGCGCTGCTACTGGGACTGTTGAAGCCCGATGCCGGCAGTGCCGAACTGTTCGGCCGGACGCCCGATACGCTGGCCGTGCGTCGTCGGATCGGCGTGATGCTGCAGTCGGCAGGCATCGCCGATAACGTCAAGGTCGCGGAATTGCTCGATCTCACCCGCAGCTACTACCCAGCACCGCGTAGCGTTGCCGACTGCGTCGCTTTGGCCGGCTTGGACGGCCTGCTCGATCGCCGTTACGGCCGTCTTTCTGGCGGTCAGCGGCGGCGGGTCCAGTTCGCGCTTGCGATCTGCGGCAATCCCGAGGTGTTGTTCCTTGACGAGCCGACGACCGGCTTGGACATCGATGCACGGCAGAGAATGTGGGCGACGATTCGTGAGCTGGTTGCTTGCGGCACCGGCGTATTGCTGACCACCCACTACTTAGAAGAAGCCGAAGCATTGGCGCAGCGTGTGGTCGTGCTCAACCGAGGGCGTGTCGCCGCCGCTGGCACGATGCAAGAGGTGCGTGCGCATGTGTCGCAGCGTCGCATTCGCTGCCTCTCGGCGTTGGATGCCGCGGATGTCGCCACATGGCCCGGAGTCCGCACCGCGGTACGTGGTCATGATGGCGACATGGCGCGCATCGAAGTCGTCACCGATGCCGTCGAGCCCGTGTTGCGGCGGATGCTCGCCGAAGATACGGCTTTGAACGACTTGGATATTCAACGTGCCGGCTTAGCCGACGCTTTCCTCGAATTGACGCGCGATGATGCCGAGAAGGAGGCTGCGTAATGAATGCTATCTCGACCCATGCCGATGTCCTTGCAACAACGCATTCGCCGATGCGCAGCTATGTACTCGAAGCGAAATACGAGTTCTTTCGCCTTCTGCGCACACCTTCGTTCGCGCTGCCGTCGTTGCTGTTTCCATGCCTGTTTTATGTGCTGTTCGGTGTGCTTTTGAATAAGTCCAGCGGCGATACCGCGCGTTACTTGCTCGCCACCTACGGAGTGTTCGGCGTGATGGGCGTCGGTCTGTTCGCGTTCGGCGTGACTGTGGCGATGGAACGCGAGCAGGGATTTCTGATCTACAAGCGCGCATTGCCGATGCCGCCTGGCGCGTATTTGTTCGCGAAAATGATGATGGCGATGCTGTTCGCTAGCATGATCTCACTGCTGTTAGCGACACTGGCCGCAACGCTCGGCGACGTCGAGCTGCGCGCATCGCAGTGGCTGCTGTTGTTCGTGGTCAATGTGATCGGTGTAATGCCGTTCGCTGCGTTGGGGCTGTATATCGGCACGCTCGTCGGCGGCCAGGGTGCGCCTGCTGTGGTCAATCTGCTGTACCTGCCGATGGCCTTTTTGTCGGGGCTGTGGTTGCCGCTGAAGATGTTGCCGGCGTGGGTTGCGACGATCGCAACGGTGTGGCCGTCCTATCATCACGCGCAGATCGCATTGAAGGTCGTCGGTATGGATGCTGGCGGTAGTCTCGGTCTGCATCTTGGCGTGTTATTCGGCGTCACCGCACTGTTCTTCGTACTGGCCCGACGTCGGCTAAGCGCATAAACAGTGAAGCGATCCGTTAAAGTCATGGAACCCCCCCTTCCTTCAACCGCACCAGCGAGGTCGACATGCCGCAAGCGTCAAAGTCGTTGCTGTTGCGTCTACGCGCGCATCTGATTCCAGAAGCCCACGGCCATGGGTGGGTGCCGTTCTACAACCTCGGCTATTTGCTGTTTCCGTTCCTGCCGATCGTACTGTCGTTGTTCGGCGACTCCAACGAGTGGCCGGGTCCAGTGTCGCAGATGCTCGGCCCGACGCTGCTGTCGATGGTGGTATTCCTACCGGTGTATTTCGCCGCATACCGAATGACCGGCATTCGGTCGGTGCTGTGCATGCTGGCGATGGCAGGTATCGGCTATGCGCTGTTGCCGTTCAATTCTTTCGCCAATGCATATGCCATCTATGCAATCGGTTTTGCGGCGATGCTGGGTGGCTCCATTTGGTTGCGGTTGCTCTGGGTCGCAGCGATTTTGGCCGGCCTGCTCTTTGAAATCATCGTGCTGCATTATCCGGTCTTCATTTTCCTTATCACATTGATCGTGTCGGTGGCGGTGTTCTTCGGCAACCATCATTTCGTCGAGAGCACGCGCAAACGGGAAGAGCTGAAACTCTCGCACGACGAAGTGCGCCGCCTCGCCACGCTCGCCGAGCGCGAACGTATCGGTCGGGATCTGCATGATCTGCTCGGTCACACGCTGTCACTGGTCGCACTAAAAAGCGAACTCGCCAGCAAACTGCTGCAACGTGTCGATTCGCCGGAAGGGCGAGAGGCCGCACAACGCGAGATCGCCGAAGTTGGACGGGTCGCGCGCGACGCGTTGGCGCAGGTGCGTTCGGCAGTCACGGGTATTCGCGCCGCCGGTATCGCTGCCGAGTTGGTATCGGCGAAACTGCTACTGACGAGCGACCGCATCATCTTCGAGCCGAGAGTCGCACCGCATGTGCTGGAAGGCGACACGCTGCCATCGCAAGTCGAAGCTGCGCTGGCGTTGACCGTCCGCGAAGCAGTCACCAATATCCAGCGTCACGCGCATGCGCGACGAGCACAGGTCGCTTTGGATACCGACGGCGACGAAGCGGTTCTCTGCGTTGTCGACGACGGGCGAGGTGGCGCCTTGTCGCCGGGTAACGGCCTAGTGGGCATGCGCGAACGCATCGAAGCGTTGGGTGGCCGGCTGCAGATCGATTCGCGTAAAGGCGAGGGTACTCGTATCGAAGTGAGGCTGCCGCTGGGCGCCCATACCGGCAACGATGCGACGAAACAGGTGAAGGTATGATCCGCGTCCTGTTGGCTGAAGATCAAGCGATGGTGCGCGGCGCGTTGAGTGCGTTGCTGTCGATGGAAACCGATATCGAAGTGTTAGGCGCAGCGGCCGATGGTGAAACCGCATGGCGAGAACTGCAACGGCTCAACCCCGATGTGCTTGTGACCGACATCGAAATGCCCGGTCTCACTGGCCTGGAATTGGCGCAGCGCATCCAACGCTATGAATTACCGATCAAGGTGGTGATCGTGACCACGTTCGCGCGCGCCGGCTTTCTGCGTCGTGCGCTCGACGCCGGGGTCTCAGGTTATTTACTGAAGGATGCGCCAGCAGAAGATCTAGCTGAAGCGTTGCGCAAGGTCCATCGCGGCGGCCGTGCGATCGACCCGCAACTGGCGTTGGAGGCTTGGTCTGAAGCCGACCCGCTGAACGATCGCGAACGTCAGACGTTGCGTCTTGCCGGCGAAGGTCTGTCCGCTGGCGAGATCGCGGCCCAGCTCGGGCTCTCGCAGGGCACGGTGCGGAATTATCTGTCTGAAGCGATCGGCAAGCTCGGCGTCGGCAATCGCATTGAGGCTTATCGGCTCGCAAGGCAAAAGGGTTGGCTGTGAATTCAGAATTCGTAGGGCGGGTCTTGCATCCGCCATCACCGGATGCTCTATCAATACGCTCGTGAAAAGGCACGGCGTCAATAATTGTCTATTGCGAATGGAAAGGCTTTAGCGGCGGGTGCAAGACCCGCCCTACGCAAATCTCCAAATCGATCGTCTGCCGTTGTCACATCGGCGGAACTGGATCGTCTTGTCACTCAAACCCTGACCATTTCCAGTCTAACGAGGAGTTCTCCCATGAAAATCTATACGCGCCGCGTCGATGCCAGCTTCGCCGCCGCCATCGCCGCCGCCATCACCGCCGCCGCCGTGTCGGTGTCCAGCGCATCGCAAGCGGCGACGCTCACTCGCGACAGCGACGCCGCCAACGATGTCGTCATCCGCAATGTCCGCATCTTCGATGGCACGCGCACTCTGCAGAACGCGCAGGTGTTGGTGATCGACGGTCGTATCGTTGCGATGGGTGCGAATGTGAAAGTGCCGCAAGGCGTCGCCCAGATCGATGGTCGCGGCAAGACCTTGCTGCCAGGGTTCATCGACGCGCATACCCACAGCTATGGCGATGCCCAGCGCGATGCGCTGCGTTTCGGCGTCACCACCGAACTGGACATGATGGGCGATACGAAACGCTTACCGAGCCTGAAAACCCAGCGCGCCTCGATGGCCCGCAGCGATGAGGCCGATGTCTGGAGCGCGGGCGCAGCCGTCACCGCGCCGAAGGGGCATGGCACCCAATTCGGCATGTCGGTGCCGACGCTCGCCGCCGATGGCGATACCGCTGCCTTCGTGCAAGCGCGTGTCGACGAAGGTTCGGACTACATCAAGATCATCGTCGAAGAATTTCAGCGCACACAGCGACACTCAACGCTGGCCGACGATCACGCAAGCACAAGCGCGGCAGGCGATCGCCGCGGCGCAAAGCGCGAACGCGCTCGCGGTCGTGCATGTGTCGCGGCTGCGCGACGCGAAATTCGTGGTGGAGAATAACGCCGATGGCCTCGTGCATATGTTCGGCGAACCCGGCGATGCCGATTTCGTCGCGGCCGCGAAGAAGCGCAAGACTTTCGTCGTACCGACGCTGTCGGTGCTCGCGACCATGGCGCGCGCCGATGAAGGTCGCAAGCTCGCCTCCGATGCGTCGCTCGTGCCGTGGCTTTCGCTCATGCAAATCGACGCATTGAACGCCACCTTCGGCGCTGGTGCGCCGAAGCCTGCAGTGCTCGCCGATGCCATGAAGAACGTGCGTGATTTGCACGCGGCGGGCGTCGATATTCTGGCCGGTACCGATGCCGGCAACCCCGGCACCGCGCATGGCGTCAGCATGCATGGCGAGCTCGACTTGCTGGTGCGCGCGGGCATGACGCCGTCGCAAGCGCTCGCCGCCGCGACGTCGGTGCCGGCGCGTCGATTCTCGCTCGACGATCGCGGACGGATCGCGAAAGGCCTGCGTGCGGATCTGCTGCTTGTCGAAGGCGACCCGACGCAAGACATTCGCGCTACGCGCAAGGTGGTCGGCGTTTGGAAGAACGGTTACGCCGTGGCGCGACCGAAGCAAGCGACGCGCGACGAAATCCCGCTAGGCGAAGCGTTGCCCGATGTCAGCATGATCGACGACTTCGAGGGCGATGTCGCGAACGCGAATGGAATGCTGCCCGCGAAATTCGGTGCGGGATGGGTGACGACGACCGATCAAATGGCCGGTGGCGCATCCGTCGGTACGCTCAAGCGCATGAACGGCACGCTTGCGGTGACGGGCGAAATCAAAACCGGCTTCGCCTTCCCCTGGTCGGGCGCGATGTATTTCCCCGCGAAAACACCGATGCAGCCAGCGGATCTCTCCGCACGCAAAGAACTCGTGTTCAAAGCCCGCGGCGATGGTCGAAATTACAGCGTGATGCTGTTCTCGGGCACGCAGATGCAATCGATGCCGAGCATGAGACCGTTCGTCGCCGGCACCGAGTGGAAAGAAATCCGCATTCCGCTGACGGGCTTCAGCGGTGCCGATCTCGCCCGCGTTCGTGGTTTCGCGTTCACCGCAGGTCAGCCGGTCGGCGCATTCGCATTCGAGATCGATGACGTCGAGGTGAAGTGAGCGCAGAGCGCCCGGCCATCATGATGGGCCGGGCGCTCGGGTCGCGGATCACGAACATAGATCGAGGTCTATCGGCGCGAGGCCGTAACGAAGCACATCGCCACGAGGGTTCGCAATGACGACCGTGGCACAGTCGCATGCAGCCGATACGCGCGCGCCATGGTCGACAGACATTCGATGCCGCATCGCGCGCGTTCGCCGTTCATTCGGTACGGCTCTCGGATCGCGATTCAAAGCCTCGCCGCGTCGGCGCGCGCGCGGACCTCATCGAAGGTCCAATCGCGGACGAGCTGCCCGTTTTCCCAGACCACGACCATCGCATCGTCGAACCCTAAAGGTTTCTCCACGTCATCCAACGAACCTGCATCCGCCGGCACCGGCACGGTTTTGAAACTGCCGTACTCGCGATGACACAGCAGGGTCATGCGCCCGCGCTTGCTCTGCTTACCTTTATCGGTGATGGGATCTTTGTAGACGTCGATCCAATGCCCATCGACGCGCGCGGCCGAACACTTCAGCGCGAACTTCTGCGTATCGCGATTGAGTTGCTGCAGCAGCGCGCCGCCCATGCCGAAGGCGACGTTATCGGTGGCGTAACCGGCGCTGGTGATGCGCTCGAGAATCGCGCGAATGCTGTTGGGGTTGATACCGTCGCCCTGGATCACGCGCACATGGTTCAACACTTTATAACCTTTACTGTTGACCGTATGCCCGAAAGCATCGTCCAACAAGTCCAAGCACTGATGCACGACCGCGACCGGGTCGCCGGAGTCCGGGCGAATCACCACCGTCGCGCCGCTGCGGATCACTTCGTCCTTCAACGTCGTGCCCCAATGCTCGCGAATCGCGTGGAAGATGTCGTAACTGTCCGAGACCACCGCGACGATGCCGCCGGGTTTCGCGAACTGCTTGAGCATATTGCGATACGCGTCGACTTCGCGTTCGCGGCCCCAACTGGTGATCGTGCTGTGCTCGGCGGCGGGAATCGAGAAGCCCGCCATCGGTGCGTGGTAATAGGCCTTCGCCGCGAGCAGACCCAACACGGTGTCGGTGCCCATGAAATTCACCAAATGCGCGCAGCCGCCGAGCGCTGCGGATTCCGCGCTGGACACGCCGCGCGCGCCGAAGTCGTGCAACTTGAACGGCAATTGTCCAGCGGGGTCGTCGCTGGTGCGATCGAGGAACTGACGAATCGTTTGCTTCGCATGCCAACTGATCGTCGCCACCGTCACCGGGTACCACAGACGCAGCAGCATCGTTTCGAGATAGGACGGCACCCAATACGCGGCCGGATCGGTCGATTCGATCGTCACCAAGGCCTGATGCGTCGGTACCACCGTGCCTTCGGGCACCGCACGGATGCGCACCGGCAAATAGCCGCCGAGACGATCGACGATGTCGCGCCATCCGGCTTCGTTGAAGGGCTCGCCGTGCGCGGCATACAGATCCTTCGCTTCGTCGATGTCGGCGTGCGTGATCGGCTTGCTCAAGTACTCCTTGAGAATCGTCTGCAGGCCGAAGAAAACGGTGCGGTCGTATAAACCGCCGCGCGATTCGATATAAAAAAACGTGGCGTCGGTACCGGGCGGATATTGCAGCCAGTGACTGGCTTTGTAGCTGTCGGTGTTGAGCAGAAGATTATCGAGGGAAAGTTTGTTGGAAGCCTGTTTATTGGAAGCATGCATGACGGAAGCTCCTTCGCGTCGAGTGAAGCTGGCGGTCTATCCGTCAGCGTGGGAACGGCCGTTCTGGATTTAACCGCGGCCGAGAAAAAATTCGAGGATATGCAGATGGTCTTCGTACAATTTCGGCCCCATCTCCAGCGCTTCGCTGACCGGAATCCAGCGCGCTTTGTCGGCATCGTCGCCACCGCGCACCTCAGGCAAATCACCGGTCGGGAAATCGAAATGGAAGGCATGAGTGATGGTGCGCCCGCGCAGACTGCGTTCGGGGTGATCGAAGACATGCTGATGTTTGAGCGAACCTTTCAGCACGCGCTCCGGGATTTTCAATCGGGTTTCTTCGCGCAACTCGCGCACGCAGGACTCGAATAAGCCTTCGCTTTGGTCGACGAAACCACCGGGCAAGGCCCATAGGCCTTTGCCGGGTTCGGCGCGACGTCGCACCAACAACACATGACCGGAATGCACGACGACGGCATCGGTGGTGACGAAGGTCGGTGGATACGGCGCATCGGCCCAAGCGGCTTTGTATTTCTCGATGAACTGGTATTCCGCGACCAACTGCGCGAAGGCCGGCGAGTTCTTGCGAAACGCATCGAGCATATCGAACACCGGCGTCGGTACGTTGGCGCGGATCAACATCAATCCACCGTGGCTATCGAGTTTATTGGCTTCGAACAGATAGCGTCGCAACTCGGTGGCCGATAAGGTTTCGGTGTGGTGCACATCGACCAGCGGCCACTGCGGGAATTCGCGCAGGTAATAACTCGATGCGTCTTTGTCTTGACCGATCAAGCCGACGCTCATGGATGCATCGCCGCCATCGGTTTTGATCGCATCGGCGACCGCGCGTTGTACGGCGGCGATCCATTGGCTTTCGTTATAAAGATGATCGCGCAACGGCCGAATCAGCAAGCGCTCGGCGTGTTCGGCGAGCGCGCTTTGGATCATCACCGCACGTTCGGCGACGGTCCAAGGATTCTTGATGGTGCGCGGCATGTCGGCGGAGCCGACGAGGAAGATGAGTTTCTTGGCCCGGCTCAGCGCATGGCGGGCGACGGCGGCATGGCCGTGGTGGAAGGGCTCGAAACGCCCGATAAAAACAAGATAGTCGAACGACGGTGTTGCGGCTGCGTGTTCCATGAGGCTCCCTCACGGTGAATGGATGCTCGCCTCGGGTCTGTCCTGAGGCTTGGTGCGAATGCTACGCCGATGATGCGGGGAGTCAAGGGAGGGCATAAGCGGCATAAGAACCGGTGCATCCATTCGCGCGTTCCGCGCGTCCCTGTCATCAGTTGGGTCTGCTTAGACTTGCGTTCGTCCACGCTTCGCCCAATATCGAACATCCGCCCCTAACGTCGATGCGCTGATGACCCTGACTCCGACCCTAGCCCCGACATCAGCCGATCGCGCCGCGACCGACACGGCCGCGACGAAGGCTGTCGCGCCTGCCCTGCACGTCGAAGATCTCGGCAAACGCGTATCGCTGCCGAGCGGGCCGCTGACCATTCTTGAAGGGGTGAGTTTCTCGATCGCCGCGGGCGAACGCGTGGCGGTGGTGGGGGCGTCCGGATCGGGCAAGAGCACCTTGCTCGCGTTGATGGCGGGCTTGGATACACCCAGCAACGGTCGCGTGTCGCTAGACGGCGCGCCGCTGTCGTCGCTCGACGAAGATGGGCGCGCGAAAGTGCGCGGCGAGAAAGTCGGATTCGTGTTCCAGAGTTTCCAATTGCTGCCGTCGTTGACCGCATTGGAAAACGTGATGTTGCCGTTGGAATTGCGTGGCGATGCCGATGTGCGGACGCCCGCGAAGCAGATTCTGGAGAAGGTCGGGCTGAGCGAACGATTGGACCACTACCCGAGGCAATTGTCCGGCGGCGAGCAGCAGCGCGTCGCCTTGGCGCGCGCCTTCGTGACGCGGCCGGCGTTGTTGTTCGCGGACGAGCCCACCGGCAATCTCGATACGCGCACGGGGCAGGCGATCATCGAATTACTCTTCGGCTTGAACGCCGATGCCGGCACGACCTTGGTGCTGGTGACGCACGATGAGCATTTAGCCGAGCGCTGCAACCGTGTGTTGCGTTTGGATGCCGGGCGGTTGGTGAGCGCATGAAGCTCGTTTCGCTCGCGTGGCGACAACTGCGCCGCGACCTCGCCGCAGGCGACATCCGCATCTTGATCGCGGCCTTGATCCTCGCGGTGGTCGCGGTGACCGCCGTCGGCTTCGTGACAGACCGCGCAGGACGGGCGCTCGCGATCGAAGCGAATCGTTTGCTCGGCGGCGATGCCGTGGTGCGCGCCGATGCGCCGATCGCAGGCAAGCTGCGCGAAGCGGCGAATCTTTCGGGTCTGCGGCGCACGGAAACGGTGGAATTACCGACCATGATTCGCGTATTGCCGCGCGGCCAAGCCGAACGCAGCGAGAGCGATGATGAGCGGTTGAAGCTGGGCGAATTGCGCGCGCTCGGCGAGGGTTTTCCGCTGCGCGGCGAATTTCGTATCGTCGATGCGCGCGGCGAGCGCAATGTCGAAGGTGGACCTGCGCCCGGAACGGTGTGGCTCAGTCGCGCGGGCGCGGATGCGTTGGATGCGCGTATCGGCGATCGCGTCGGCATCGGTGCCGCCGACTTGCGGCTCGCGGCCTTGGTGCTGCAAGAACCGGACGGCGCGATCGATTATTTCAATGTCGCGCCGAAGGTGTTTCTCGACTTGAAAGATTTAGCGAAGACCGCCTTGATTCAAGAAGGCAGTCGCGTGGGTTATCGCTTGGTGGTGGCCGGCGATGCGAACGCGGTCGAACGCTTCGTCGCGGCCGCGCGTCCCGCGCTCAAGCGCGGACAGCGATTGGAAACCATCGCCGATGCGCGTCCGGAAATTCGCTCTGCGCTCGATCGCGCCAGCCGCTTTCTCGGCTTGGCGGCCTTAGTGTCCGTGGTGCTCGCGGCGATTGCGGTCGCGATGGCTGCGCGTCGACACAGCGCGCGACACTTGTCCGGCGCTGCGGTGATGCGTTGTCTCGGTGCGAGTCAACGCACGCTGGTCGCGATCCACATCGGCGAATTGCTGATTCTCGGCGTCGTCGCGAGCGCGATCGGAATCGCGATCGCCTTCGCCATGCAATGGGGCATCGGGCTATGGCTCGCCGACGCGCTGAAGGTGTCGATTCCGCCCGCCGGCATCGCACCCGCGTTGCAAGGTTTAGCGGTCGGTCTGGTGGTGTTGATCGCCTTCGGTGCGCCGCCGGTCTTGGCGCTACGTCGTGTGTCCGCATTGCGCGTGCTGCGTCGCGATTTGGATGCCGCCGAACCCAGCGCGTGGCTGGTGGCGCTCGCGGGCTTCGGTGGCCTGGCGGCGTTGCTGTGGTGGCAAGCCGGCTCGGCCACGTTGGGTTTCGCGATGCTGATCGGGATCGCGGCGACGCTCGGCGCATTGGCGACGCTCGCATGGCTATTGATCGTATTGGTGCGTCGTGGACGCAGCCGTTTGCGCGGAAGCCTGCGTTACGGTTTGGCGAACGTCAGTCGTCGCGCCGGCACCAGCATCGCGCAGGTGTCAGCGCTCGGCCTCGGCTTGATGGCGCTGCTGCTGCTGACCTTCGTGCGCACCGATCTGCTCGATCGTTGGCGGCTGTCGCTTTCGGCCGATGCGCCTAATCGCTTCATCATCAACGTGCAGCAGGATCAATTGGCGCCGGTGCGCGCGTTCATCGCCGAACAGGGCATCGCGCCGCCCGTGCTGTATCCGATGGTGCGCGGCCGTTGGATCGAGCGCAACGGCAAGTCGGTGAGCGGCAAGCAGTACGCCGATAACGACCCGCGCGCGCGCCGCTGGGCCGAACGCGAGTTCAATCTGTCCAGCGCCGAGGCCATGGGCGAAGACAATCGCATCGTCGCGGGCGAGATGTGGCCGAAGAACCACCGCGGCGCACCGGAAATTTCGGTCGAAGAAGAATTCGCGAAGACGCTCGGGTGGTCGCTCGGCGATCGCGTGGCGTTCGACATCGCCGGCCAGCGTATCGATGCGCGCATCACCAGTTTGCGCAAGGTCGAATGGGAAAGCTTCAAGCCTAATTTCTTCGTCGTGTTTTCGCCGCATGCGCTCGATGCGTACCCAGCGAGTTACATCACGGCCGTGAAAGTGCCCGCACAACAGACGCGCTTCACCGCGAGCCTCGTCGAACGCTTCCCCAATCTGTCGGTGATCGATGTCGATGCGATCCTCACGCAAGTGAAAAGCATCGGCGATCAAGTGGCGATGGTGGTGCAGGTGGTGTTCTGGTTTTCGCTCGCAGCCGGCGTGCTGGTGCTACTGGCCGCGGTCAGTGCGAGTCAGGACGAGCGTTTGCGCGAAGGCGGCGTGATGCGAGCGCTCGGCGGCAGCCGGCGTCAATTACGTTTAGCGCAGGCCTCGGAGTTCGCCGCGATCGGACTGCTCTCGGGACTCGTCGCGGCGATCGCGGCGACGATTTTGGCTGGCGTCGTCGCCACCCGCGTGTTCAACCTGCCGTGGGAAACCAACTGGACGATGGCCGCCGCAGGCGCCGCGATCGGCATTGCGGCGGCTCTGGCGGCGGGCCTGTTCGCGACCCGCCGTGTGCTGGATGTCGCGCCCTCGGTGACGTTGCGCGAGTTGGATGCGTGATCCGCGACGATGATCGCGTGTGAGAGGTAAGGCTCTCATCACGCATCAATGCTCATAACCTCAGCACGCGAGGATCGTGCCATCGACCACGACCGCAGCGATTGAGCACGTACTCGCGATAGCGAACAGGGTCTTTCGGCTTTTTCGAGCGATGTCGCCGCCGGTTACATATCGCATGTGCGGCGACGATGTTGTTCAGCGCGTTGTTGCCTCCATCGCAACGGGCCTGCAAATGCTCTGCCGTTGCGATTAATTGCGCGGCGATTTTTTCAGTAAGGCCATTGCATCGGCTGAACGAAGCTAAGTCTTCCGAAGAAGCGCACATGGGTTTGCCGCAGTAATAGCAGCGGCCGTTTTGGAATTGAAATGCGCGAGCTCGCGCTGTACGGATGGACATAAGCAGCCTCTTGGATTGATGGGGGAACCGAGCAGGCTTAATTGCCTGTGGCCCGTGGCATCACCAACGAGGCGCTTCCGCTTAAGATAAGACAGAAGCTGATGACTCTAGTACGCAGCTAAGTGCCCACTGTCGTCTTGGACAGGAACCGTTTCTCATTGAGTATAACGGCGCGTGAGTCCGATCACGGGGCCGAATTTATATCGATTTCACATCGATTTCAAGCCCATCTTCGGTGGCACTGAATCGACACTCAAGGTTCACTCTTGCGCGTAGCGTTTCAGCGTCTCCAATTCCGCTTGCGCGCGGCGCAAACTGCCTCCGGCGGCGCTGTCGTCCAAGCGCTTGGCCAAGGCTTCGCGTCCGGGTTTGTGCGACCAGCGATGGAACCAGAGCGTCGCGAGCAGGCCGGCGATGCCGACGGCGAACCAGCCTAGGATGGCTGTTGAAAATGCGGCCTCGCCGGTTTGTTGCGCCCGTAGCGACACGACGACCACCGGCGGCACCATCCACAGCAGCCACCACGGCAGGCCGACGACCGCGCCGCTGATGAGGTATGCCTTGCGCAGTTTGGCGAGGCGCTGCTGCAATTCAAGAACCGGTAGGCTGCGGTCGATGCGGGAAATGCCGTCGAGCACTACTCCGCTGGCGATGATCGTTGCCGCGCCGTAAAGATGCACGATGATGCCCGCGATCAGCACGACCGTGATCGCCGAGAAATTTTTCCACAGCCAAACGCCGGCCACCACCATCGCGATGCCGAACAGCATCTGCAGCAGTTGGCCCCAGAACAGCGGGCGCAGGTTGGAGCGCAGTTTGCGCGCGCGCTCGTCGCGCCACTGCATCGTGAGCAGAGCATTCTGGCGTTCGAGCTGGCGATCGAGCGATTGCCAGGCTTGCTTGAGGTCGTCGAGTTCCATCGTCGTATCCATCGTGCGTGTCGCTTCGTGGGAGAGGTCAGGGGGTGATCGGAATCCGCAGATTGCTGCGAACCGATTTGTTCGCGGATGCGTTGTTTGAGCCGGTTGAGCTTGGTCGAGACATTGCTTTCGGTGATGCCGAGCACCTCGGCGATCTCGCGTTGGCTGCGTTCGTCCAGCCACAACAGCAACAGCGCACGATCCATCGGCGATTGGCGTTCGATCACCGCGTACAGTGCGCGCACGCGTTCGTCGGTCTCGTGTTGCGTGGAGCCGTCGTCCACCGCGAAACCGACGTGCGCTTCGTGATGTTCCTCCAGCGGTTCGGTGCGGGTTTGCTGGCCGGCGCTGCGGTGATGCGAGATCGCGACGTTCAGCGCGATCCGGTACATCCAGGTCGAGAACGGCCGCGACGGGTCGTAGCTTGGAAACGCGCGCCACAGATGCGTGGCGATCTCTTGGGCCAGATCCTGGCGATCCTCCTGCAGCCGGCAGTAGCTATTGGCCACTTTGAACACGATTCCGCGATGCTCATCGAGCAGTGCGGCGAAGCGTGCATCGGGCCGGGCGCGGGTCGGGTCCATCGAGTCGGTCGCAGCGGTCACGGGTCGGGTTTCGTTATCGGGATGCTCACATGATTCGCGACGAAGCGCGAAACATCACAGGTCCGACGTAAAATCCACGGATGCACGCCGACCCGACTGTTCGCCATGGCCGCTGACCGCAGCGATGCCGCCCTCGATGTTTTGTTCTTCCCCTTCGATAGCGGCGCTTTGGCGTGGCCATCGGCGGGCGATGCGCTGTTTCTGCGCGCCCGCCAGGGCCCGTCGTTGCAGCGCACGGCACGCACGGGCTTGATATGCGAACAGAGTTTCGCGCCCGAGGCCGACGCTTTGCGCCAGGCCGGGTGGAACGTACGCGACCCCTTCGCGATCGAGGGCGGCGCGGACGACGTAGAGCGTTATCCCTTGGTGCTGGTGCTGCCGCCGCGGCAACGCGAAGAGGCGCGCGCACTGTTGGCGCGTGCGGTCACGCACTGCGCACCTGGCGGCACGGTGCTCGCCTGCCTCGCGAACGACGAGGGCGCGAAATCCGGCGAAGCCGATCTCAAAGCGTTGGCGGGCTTGGCCGGCACGTTATCGAAACACCATTGCCGCGCGTATTGGACGACGATCGCCCCCGAGCATGTCGACCGCGGCTTGCTCGCGTCGTGGTCGACGCTGGATGCGCCGCGGACGATCGCGGACGGTCGTTTTCTCAGCCGCCCCGGCGTGTTCGCATGGGATCGTATCGACGCGGCTTCCGCTTTGCTGGCAGCGCACTTGCCGAACGATCTGCGCGGTCGTGCCGCCGATCTCGGTGCCGGCTACGGTTATCTTTCGGCCGAATTGCTGCAGCGTTGCCCAGGGGTCGTTGCGCTCGATGTGTACGAAGCCGAAGCGCGCGCGCTCGTGCTCGCGCGGCAAAATCTGCAGCCGTTCGCCGCGCGCGTCGCTTTGGATTTCCACTGGTGCGATGTCGCGGCGGGCATGCGCATGGACGGCATGCGGTCAGAGGACATGCTGTCGGGCGGCACGACCTCGGGTTACGACACTATCGTCTGCAATCCGCCGTTTCACGCGCAAGGCCGCGCCGACCGCCCGGACATCGGCCGCGCATTCATCGCGTTCGCTGCGGGCGCGATGAATCCTGGTGGACGTTTCTGGCTCGTCGCGAATCGTCATTTGCCCTACGAACAAGCGCTCGAAGCGCATTTCGTACAGGTGCGTACGGTGACGCAGGCCCAGGGGTTCAAAGTCATCGAAGCGGTGAAGGCCACGATAGGAACGCGCGCATGAAACTGCTCAAACGTATCGCCAATCTCGGTTATGGAAGCCGCAAACAGGTGATGGCGCTGTTCCGCGAAGGTCGCATCACCGATGCCGATGGACAATTGTTGTACGCCGACGACGAACTCGACGTGCATGCGCGGCACGAAGCCGTGCGCGTCGATGGCGAACCGCTCGATCCACCGCCGGGCCTGTTGCTGATCTTGCATAAGCCGGTGGGCTACACCTGTTCGACGAAAGATAAAGGGCGCTTGATTTACGATTTGCTGCCGCCGCGGTTCCGATTGCGCGACCCGGTGCTTTCGACGGTTGGACGATTGGATCGCGACACCAGCGGTCTGTTGCTGTTGACCGACGATGGCGGTCTGTTGCATCGGATCATCTCGCCGAAAGCAGAATTGCCGAAAGTGTACGAAGCCACGTTGTCGCAACCGCTCCGCGGCGACGAAGCCGCAGTGTTCGCCAGCGGCACGTTGATGCTGGACTCCGAAATCAAACCGCTCATGCCGGCGACGCTCGAGGTGCTCGCACAGCAGCGCGCGCGACTCACCTTGCACGAAGGCCGCTACCACCAAGTGCGGCGGATGTTCGCTGCGGTAGATCACCACGTCGAGGCCCTGCACCGGGTGTCCGTCGGCGGCTTGGATTTGGACGGCCTTGCATCCGGTCAATGGCGCGTTCTGGGCGATGAGGAACGGACGCGCCTGTTCGCTGGCGCGTCATCGGGATGAGGCGAGCCGCGGCGATTTGCTCGAAACGAAAAATTAACGAATTTCCAGATGGACGAACGACTCGACAGAGTCGATCAGTTTTCCAAGTTTTTTTTACCAATACGTTCAATTGGTTAAGCGATCCATGGGCGCGGGATGCTCGTCCAAAAGCACATCTCAGCGGTCAGCGACCAATGACGGCGAGCTGCGGAATACCGCGCAAAAAAGCCTGCATCCTCAGTGTTCTGCCGCTGCGCGAAGTGATAACGTTGCCCCTGTAGGAAATGGCGCTGCCCCGCGTTTGATCGGTCGCAGCCTTTCGCCCGGTTGTCGTTCCGCCGTATCGCCTCACTCAGGAAGGGTGTCCCATGTCCAATCGCACTCCCGTTCAGGCCGCTGCCCGGTATCGCTCCCGTTTGACGAAGCGCATATTCGCCAGTGGACTCGTCGCTTGCGCATTCGTGTCGAGTAATGCGTTCGCCATCTTCGGTATGGGCGACATCGTTTTCGATCCGACCGCGTATGCGAAGGCCGTCTCCGAGTACAAACTGCAATTGGATCGCTGGAAAGCGACCGCCGATCATTATCGGCAACAGCTCATCACCCTGGGCGGCCTGAGTTTCGATGCGTCCAAGCTCCCGAGTCAGGGCAACAACTTCCCCGAGGTCAATCCCGACTACGGGTTGGAAGACGCCTGCCGCAAGCGCAACGATGGTGGCTTGCTGGGCAGCATCACCAGTTTGTTCAAGCCCGATGCGAATGCCGAAATTCTGGGCCAGCAATTGGAAATCTGCAGGCGCATCGTGCGTGCCGAGAATCTGAAGTACAACGAAACCGTCAGGTTCCTCAATAATTTGTACAGCCGACAAAACGAATTGCGAACGCTCGATGCGCGCCGCCGTAACGTCGGCGATCAGCAGGGCAAGTTGCAAGCGGCGTACTACGATGTCCAGCGTTACCAGCAAAACGCGAAAATGGACATGGACAACTGGCAAGCGATGATGACCGCGTACGATGGCTATATCGCGCAGTTGAACAAGTATCAGCAGCGTCTCGCCCAACGTGCGCTGCGCGGGAAACAGCCCGACCTATTGACCGCGGTCGTGCAGGGCGCAGCGCTGAAAAAGGCGCTCGACGACAGGAAGGATAAGGATTGATTCGCTCCGCTATGCCGGCCATCGTGGGCCGGCTTCGCGGCTATCGGTTC
This sequence comes from uncultured Gammaproteobacteria bacterium, assembly GCA_963783035.1. Taxonomy (GTDB): domain Bacteria; phylum Pseudomonadota; class Gammaproteobacteria; order Xanthomonadales; family Xanthomonadaceae; genus Lysobacter_I. Next base: position 150,825 of record CAWAMC010000007.1, on the reverse strand, counting down.
CGATGCGCTGCCTGCTAGATGGGCTCATACAGCCACATTTGCCGACAACCCTCGATGGCAGCGACGCGTGGTTTGAGTGCGCCATCGCGAACGAAGCGTAGAAGCGCTTCGATCGCGGACAGGGTCATGTCGAATCAGAAACACCAAAATCAAGAGCCGGTCAAAACGAATTTGCTGTTTCCGAAATACGAGCCAGAAGGATCATAGATGGATGTCGTAAGCGTTCTAGGACTGATCGACGCCGCGCAAAATATCGTATCCAGCCTATTCGGATCCCATGGCCCGGATTTCGGGGCGCGCGCCGGTGGCGGTGTACTCGGCGACGCGACGAACCTGTATTTCTTTTACGAGATCAAAGAGTTCATCAATGCGCGCGTCGATCGCTTCGCCATCGGATTGCTCGGCCGGATGATGTCGATCGTCAGCGGTGCGGCACTGGCGATCATGACGATGTGGGTGTTCTGGCAAGGCATCCGCATCATGACCGGCAAGAGCCAAGAATCGATGATGTCGATCGTCTTAGGCAGCGCGCGCGCGGCCTTCGTTTTGGTCGTCGCGACCACCCTTGCGGCCGGCGGTAAGCCGGTACTCAAAGTGTTGGTGGATAACACCAGCGATACGATTTACCAGGCGGTCACGGGCAAAGCCTCGGGCGACCCCTACAAAGCGATCGACAAAAGCTTGAGTTACATGCAATTAGCGATGATCAGCATCGACGCGCTGGATGTCAGCGGCGACGAAAACATCGAGTCTGCGAAAAGCCGCGCGCAGTTGTTCACCGGCATCGGTATCGCCGGACCTTCTTTGGTCGGCGGCACGTTGTTGTTGCTCAACCGCATCGCGATGGCGTTGTTCATCGGTTTCGGACCGATCTTCATCATGTGTTTGTTGTTCGATCAGACCAAACATCTATTCAGCAAATGGCTGCTCTACGGCATCGGCACCATGTTTTCGCTCGCGATCTTGAGCGTGATGGTCAGTATCGCCTTGGATGTCGTCACCGCGGTCGCGATCGCGTTTTGGGTAGGCGGTTTCATCGGCGGCAACAGCGAAGGCATCAGCAGCATGGCGCTGCAGCAGGGTGGGTTGGGACTTATCATGACCATGTTGATGGTCACGGTGCCTCCAATGGCGGCGAGTTTCTTCCAGGGCACCTTAGGCACCTTCACGCAATATTCGGCGTTTGGCGGCGGTTCTGCACCTCCGCAAGCACAACAAGCGCAACCTACTCCCGTTGCGATCCCCCCTAGCGCGCCTCCGCAAGCTGAGAAGTCGGCGGGTGCTCAAGCAGGTGGACAGAGAGCGCCGCCAGACCCCACGGGCGTGCTGAATAATTCTGCAGTGAATGCTCGAGTGGATGCCACAACGGTCGGTCGTACGGATAAGATCAAAGACACATCGCAACAAAGACCCCGAGATTGATATGGAATCAAGAATCTCTCTCGCTTTTCTTTTGTGTTTTAGCGTTTTCTTTTGTGAAAATGCGAGAGCGCAGTTCGCGCCGCCTGCAGGCGGCTGCCCTATCGGCATGCATTTAGAGGGGTTTTCTTGCGTTTACGACCGCCCTGCCGCGCCTCAAGGCAGACAGCTAGGACCTCTTTGGGCTTCGCGGTGGGGGGCGATCGCGATCGATTCGACCGTGCCGCAGGGCGGTGTTGGTGTTTCTACTGATATGAAGAGTCAGCGCGCTGCCGAGAAAAAAGCGATCGCAGAGTGCAGAAAAACAGGAGGCACAAAAAATTGCCGACTCCAGACATCGTATGACAACCAATGCGCAGTCATCGCATGGGGCGACACCTACTACAACACTGCGAATGCACAAAACATTACTCAGGCATCAGAACTCGCTTTGGCGCAGTGTTTTAAAAATACCGCGAATTGCAAAATTTATTATACAAATTGTACATATCCCGTTAGGGTGCGATAACGAAGCATGAAGGTACGATTTTCATCTACGCGTTCGCCGAGCCCGGAAGAAGCGAGCACGCTGGCGGCGGCATCATGCGCGGAGTCGACGACGAATTGTCGCGTGACCTATTCCGCTTGCAGTTTGCCGGTGCAGGTCAAATAACGCCGCGATCGCGCGCTTATTTCAGCAAATCGCGATAACCCTCGAAGTCTAGCGCTTCCATCGTCGCCAAATTGCGTTGGACGATGGCGTCCGGGTCGGGATAGGCCTCGACCGCGCGGTCGATACTGGACTCGCGCAACAGATGCAACGTCGGGTAGGGCGCGCGGTTGGTGCAGTGGCCGGGGTCGTCTTCGTCGGCATCGGCGAAACGGTAGTCCGGATGGAAGCTCGCGACCTGCAGCGCGCCGTCGAGATCCAGCGCTTCGATCAAAGCGTCGACGCGATCGAGGAAGTCGTTGTAATCGATGAAATCGGTCAGTACGCGCGGATGCACCAATAACGTGGTGTCGATCTCTTCGGCCGGCGTATCGCGTAAACGGAGCAGCTCCTCGGCGAGTTCTTCCAGCAGATCGTCTTCCAACTCGGCATCGCTGAGCACGAAGCGCACTTGTTTCTTGGCGTAGACCGCTTTCGCGAACGGGCAGAGATTCAGCCCGATGACCGCACGCTCCAGCCAACGCCGGGTCATAGCGAGTTCGGCGGCGTCTTCCGATACGGATTCGAGATCGCTTGGCATCGCAGCCGTTCTCGGCTCAGTCCCGAAAATTATCGAACTGCAGCGGCCGTTCGTAGTTTTGCTGTTTCAGCAGCGCCATCGCCGTTTGCAAGTCGTCGCGTTTCTTGCCGATCACGCGCAGCTTGTCGCCGTTGATCTGCGAATCGACCTTGAGTTTGGCGTCTTTGAGCGTGGCTTGAATTTTTTTCGCCAGCTCGCGTTCGATACCTTGCTTGACCGTCACTTTTTGCCGGCTGCCGGCGAGATTGCTTTCGATGTCGCCGAACTCGAGGCAGCGGATGTCGATGCTGCGGGCGATCAGGCGCGCGCGCAGGATATCGGTCATTTGTTTGAGCTGGAATTCGCTCGGAGCAGACTGCGAAATCGTGGTGTCGTCGAGGACGAATGAGGCCTCCACGCCCTTGAAATCGAAGCGAGTGGTCAGCTCGCGGTTGGCTTGATCGACGGCATTGGTGAGTTCGTGCTGATCGACTTCGGAGACGATATCGAATGAGGGCATGGTGGCGGCGGAGGTCGTGGGAGGCGCGTAGGTTAACCGATCGTAGGGCGGGCCCTGGCCCGCCGTTGTCATGTATCGCGTCGCGCCGAACAACAATCGAAGCGACTTCGATCCGCGCGGCCTATGACCGTTTGGCCGTAACGGGGGGCTGGGCCCGCCTACAGCTTCACCAACTCCACGCGCCGGTTCTTGGCGCGACCGTCGTCGTTCCCGTTGTCGGCCAGTGGTTTATCTTGGCCGAATCCTTTGGACTGCAGGCGTGCAGGGTCGATACCCAGGCCGACTAAAGCGCCGAGCACGCTGCGCGCGCGTGCGGTGGACAGATCTTGATTGTGCGCGGCGGCGCCGGTGTTGTCGGTGTGCCCTTCGATCGAGAGCCTGAGCGCCGAGTCGGAGGCCAACAACTTGTTGATCTCCTCGATCGTCGGCTGCGCGTCGGGGCGTAGCGTCGCTTTGTCGACATCGAAGTTGATGTACAGCGCGACCCGACCCTTGGCGTCGATCTCTTTCTTCATCGCGGAGGCGTCTAGCAGGGCGACCGACTGCTTCATCGCTTCACGCTCGAGCACAACGATAAAACCGTGCAGCGGGAAAGAACCGGTGCTGATGTCGATCCAATACTCCTTGCCGCCCTGGCGGATCATGTAGATATCGTGTGGGTAGTCTGGATTGAGCCCGGCGGCGTAATTGGTTTTTTCCAGCGTGTCGCGACCACCAGCGGCGTTCACGATGTCGTAAGTGTATTGGCTGGTGTTGATCTTCTTGCCGCCGAGCGCCGCGACCGCGTTCTCGTAATTGCGACGGAATTCGATGTCGCTGTAAGCGCGCGGGCCGTTTGCGATATTGAAACGTTCGCGGTAGATCTTGCCTTCGATCGGTACGGCTTTATTGCCGGCGATGAAATACTGACGATCGAAATTCACGAGTTTGTCTTTTTCGTTGAATGTGCTTTCAAGCCCATCGGGGATTTTGAAGAACGGCGGCGGCGGTAAGGCGGCCGTGCTTTCCGGCACGCTGCCCGGGTCGAAGTCGGCGACCGCGGCCGGCGCGGGTGCGGGCGCCTCAGGCGCGGGCGCGGTCTCGGCCGGCGCGGCTTCCACGGGCGCCGTCGCGGTCGGCATTGATTCGGCGGGCGCTTCCCGTTTGCATGCGCTGAGCCACAAGACGGTAAGCGCGAGACAGATTAGGGCAAGCGTGCGTGAAGGGTTCGACAGCAAACGGTTCGAGAGCGTGCGGTTCGAGAGCATGGGAATCCTCGCTGAGTCATGAGAACGTTACACAGGATATACGGCGCACAAGATATACGCTAAAACGAGGCATTGCTGGACATGCGCCGTCGTATCGACTGCGAATCGACCTTCAGCTTCGCGTCCTTGATCGTCGCCTGGATTTTCTTGGCGAGCGCTCGCTCGATCCCTTGCTTGACCGTGATTTTCTGCGCCCGGCCAGGTTGGTTTCGACCTCGCCGAAATCCAGACAGCGCGCATCGATGCCGCGCGCGATCAATCGTGTACGCAGGATGTCGGTCATCTGCTTGAGCTGGAAGTCGCTGGGCGCGGATTGGGTGATGAGCTTGTCGTCTTACAGCTTCACCAACTCCACCCGACGGTTCTTGGCGCGACCGTCGTCGCTGCCGTTGTCGGCCAGCGGTTTGTCTTGACCGAATCCTTTGGACTGCAGGCGCGCGGGATCGATACCTAGGCCGACCAAAGCGCCGAGTACGCTGCGTGCGCGAGCGGTGGAGAGTTCCTTGTTGTGCGCGGCAGTGCCGGTGTTGTCGGTGTGGCCTTCGATCGACAGCTTCAGCGCCGGGTCGGCGTTCAACAACTTGCCGATTTCGGCGATCACCGGTTGCGCGTCGGGGCGCAGCGTCGCTTTGTCCACATCGAAATTGATGTACAGCGCCACGCGGCCGCTGGTGTCGATCGCTTTTTTTATCGCGGACGCATCGAGGAAGCCGAGCGACTGTTTCATGCCCTCGCGCTCCAGCACGGTCACATTGCCGTGCAACGGGTCCCCGCCGCTACTGACCAGGATCCAGTATTCCTTGCCTGCTTGGCGTATCAGATAGGTATTGTTTTCGCAGCCGTAGATATCGTCGTGGCACGCGCCGTGAAAATGCTCGCCGACCTTGTAGAAATCGCCAAAGGCATCGATAACCTCTTTGGTGTACTGGCTCTGGCTGATGCGCACGCCGCCCAAGTCGCGGATCGCGTTTTCGTAGTTGCGTTGGAATTCGATGGCGGTGTATTGCCGTTCTTCCCCGCCGGCCAGTCTGAACCGGTCGCGCGCAATCTTGCCTTCGACCGCGACGATCTTGTTGCCGGCGATCATGTGCGCACGACCGAAATTGATGGTGCGATCTTTCTCGGAGAAGGTACTGGTCAGGCCGTCGAGTGTTTTGAAGAAGGGGAACGGCGGCAGCGTCGCGGTGCTCTCCGGCACGCTGGCAGGGTCGAAATCCGCACTGGGCGCCGCAACGGGGGGCGCTGGTGCGGGTTCGGCCGTTGGCGCGGGCGTCGCTGCGACCGGCGCAGCCGGCTCCGCGACAGGCGCAGCTGGGGCCTCGCGTTTGCAGCCAAGTAACGACAGGGCACTCAGGATCAAGCAGATCGAGACGAGCGTGCGGGAACGGATGGTCGACATGAGAGTCTCGCTGTGTGGGCAAGGCGATGGCGGGATAAGTTGCGGAAGACGACCTGAAAGATATACGTCAAAACCACCGTGGGCGGGACAAATGATGATATGCCGGTGGCGCCGATGGTGTCGGGACGTCATGCTGCGTCGATGACATCCGTTTCCGCATCGGGCCGCGCGCGCGGCCAACATTGGCGAGCAGCCGTCTACATGCTCGTCGCCGTCGGCCTGTTCGCGTTGATGGACGCGGGGCTGAAATTGCTCGCTGCGCACTATCCACCGATGCAGGTGTCGGCGATGCGTGGCCTCGCCTCGTTGCCGTTCATATTGGCATGGGTACTGCTCAGCGTCGGGCCACGACAGGCGCTGCCGATCTTGTTCCGCGTGCGCTGGCCGCTGCATGCGCTGCGTGGGGTGCTGGGCATCATGATGATGGCGAGCTTCGTCTATGCCTTGCGCACGCTGCCGCTGTCCACCGCGTACACCATCTTCTTCATCGCACCGTTGTTGATCACAGCGCTATCGGTGCCGATTCTCGGCGAGCGCGTCGGACCACGGCGCTGGACCGCGATCGCGATCGGTTTCGTCGGTGTGTTGGTGGTTTTGCGTCCGACCGGGCAAGGGCTAACGAGCCTGGCGGGGTTGGCGGTGTTGTTGGCGGCGCTCGGCTACGCGGTGTCGGCGATCACCGTCCGCGTGCTGTCGCGTACCGACAGCAATCAATCGATCGTGGTCTGGTTGTTGATCTCGATGGCGTTCGGCGCGGGCGCACTCGCGTTACCGGATTGGGTGCCGATCCGCAGCGGCGATCTGAGCTTGATTCTCGGTGTCGGCATCGCCGGCGCATTGGGGCAGTACACCATCACCGAAGCCTTTCGTCGCGGCGAGGCGTCGTTGATCGCGCCGCTGGAATACACCGCCTTGCTTTGGGGCGTGCTGCTCGATTACGGGCTTTGGCATGTCTTGCCCGATAGCGTGACGTGGGTCGGTGCGGCGATCATCGTTCTCAGCGGGCTGTATCTGTTTCGGCGCGAGCGCGTTCACGTCGAGGCCGAACACCCCTGAGCGGCGCGCCTCTGTCCCCGCGGGCCGCCCACGGTGGCTGTCCTGTTTGGCCTACAGCCTGCGTTGTGTCCCGGTACCACCACACCATCTCACTCCGGGGGATTTCCACGATGCATGTGTCCAAAAAACAAGTTCTCGCTCTTGCACTGACCGCAGCGGCTCTCGCTTCGATCGGGGTGTTCGCACAGAAGGGCGGGCTGAGCGATGACGATGTCGTCGCGATCGAAGCCTTCTCGCCCGATATGCCCGCCCGTGCCGCGCAGCAGCGTCTCGCCGCGAAGGCGAGCGATTTCTCTGCCGCCAAGAAAAATGACGTTGCCGCCGCTGCGGCCGATCCGACGGTCGAGGACGTCTACGATGTCGATTCCTTCAAGCGCGAAGTGATTTTCTTGGGTCTGACCAGTGCCTTCGTCACGCTCGAAGAAACCTGCCCGCCGCCGGATCCCGCGTTCCCCGATCAGTTCTGTCAGCCGCTCAACCCGACACCGGGCGCGTTCACCGCGTTCAGTTACAACGATATGGCGCGGATCAAGCTCCCGGGTAAATCCGCCAATTCGCTGCTGTGCTACTGGTTCTCGCCCGTGCTTAGCGCCAATTATTTCAACCCGACGGCCTCCCGCGTGACCGCGCAGTTGCGCTACAGCCCGACGCTGACCGTCGAGAATCCGGTGTTGGACGATCCTGCATTGATCGATCCCACCACCGGCGCGCCCTTCGGCGGCCGGTTGCTGACCAGCATGACCGCGTCCGAGATCTTCCAGACGCCGCTGGAACCCGGCGTGTCCTTCACCGAACGCACGCGCGATTCCGCGGTTTGCATGGCCGGTCTATTGAGCAAACGCGCACTGACGGAAACCTACGGCCTCACTGAAGCGCAGGCCAAGGAATTCTTCAAACAACCGACGACGATCCGCTTGAACGTGACCGGTAACGCGCGGTACGTCGCTTTTGCCGGGCTGACCTTCGGTTTGCGGATCGTCGGCGACAAACGCTGATCGGCATCGCGAAGACGCGCTCGACTCGCAAAGCCCGGCGTATGCCGGGCTTTGCTTTTATTGGCCGAGTCCAATCGGCATCGTCCAGACAGCGCTGCGTTGCGTCATGACGCCGCAATCGCCTCCGTATAATCTCGTCGCCCCCGCCATGATGAGGTGCGTGAGCGATGAACAAACAGCATACGTCCGGCTCGCCGAGCTGGTTCGAATTAGCGACCACGGATCAGGCCGGGGCCGAGGCGTTTTACGGCGCATTGTTCGGTTGGACGGCACAGCGCAATCCGATGGGCGATGGCAGTTTCTACACCATGTTCCAACTGGGTGGCTGCGATGTCGCCGCTGCGTACACGATGATGGCGGAACAGCGCGAACAGGGCGTGCCGCCGAATTGGGGCGTCTATTTCAAAGTCGACGATGCCGATGCGATCGCCGCGAAGGTCGGCGCTACGGGTGGCCAGGTGCATGCGCCGCCGTTCGAGGTCTTCGATTATTTGCGCATGGCGGTGTGCGCCGATTCCGAGGGCGCGGTGTTTTCCTTGCATCAGCCGCGTACGCATGGCGGCGTCGCCGCGATCCGCGAGCTCAATGCCGTGTGCTGGGCGGAACTGGCCACGCGCGACATCGCGAAAGCCGAAGCGTTCTACGGCGGCCTGTTCGGATGGCAATTGCAGGATCATCAAAGCTCGCCTTCCGCGTACCGCATCTTCTCTAACAGCGACGGTATGCTCGGCGGCTTGCTGCAGATGACGTCGGAATGGGGCGACATGCCCTCGCATTGGTCGATCTATATCCAGGTCGAGGATGTCGACGCGACGGTCGCCAAGGCGGTGTCGATCGGAGGCAAGCTGTGTTTCCCCGCCTTCGATGCGCCTGGCGTGGGCCGCATCGCGCGTATCGACGACCCTGCCGGCGCCGGTGTCTACGTGATCAAGTTCGCGCAGATGTGACATGGTCGCCAGCGCAGCCAAGACCGTCGAAGCCTATCTCGACGAGCTTCCGCCCGAACGTCGCGCGGTGATTGCGACCGTGCGCGATTTGGTCAATGCGCATATGCCCGAGGGTTATCGCGAGTCGATCGCCTTCGGGATGATCGGCTGGGGCGTTCCCTTGAGCCGTTATCCCAACACCTACAACAAACAGCCGCTGGCCTACGTGAGTCTGGCGGCGCAGAAAAACAAATACTCGCTGTATTTGATGGGCGTCTATGCCGATTCGGAGCAAGAGCGCGCGCTGCGCGCGGCCGCGGCGGCGCAGGGCAAGAAACTCGATATGGGCAAGAGCTGTCTGCGTTTCACCAAACCGGAGGATCTGCCGCTGGATACGATCGGCGAGCTGATCGCGAGCATTTCGGTGGACGACTACATCGCCTTGTACGAGGCTTCGCGCGCCAAGACGACGTCCAAACGCTAAGCGCTGGAAACCCGACATCGCTCGCCGTGCGACGGCGTATGGCGCCGTCTCGGCAGCGCTGTATACGTTTTCTTGCTACGGAGGCGTCGTATTCGCCACCGATATGGGTCGTGTGGTTGGCGTGCGGCCCGTCCCCGGCCACAATAGCCCGATCCTCTCGCCGCCCGGCGCAGGTCACGACTCTCAAGGCGCGCACATGACAGTTCTGAAGGAAGCCCTCGTTCCCGACATCGGCGATTTCAACGGCATCCCGGTGATCGAGGTTCTCGTCGCTGTCGGCGATACCGTATCGAAGGATCAAGGACTGGTGACGCTGGAGTCCGACAAGGCGACGATGGAAGTGCCCGCGCCGTTCGCCGGCGTCGTCCGCGAGCTCAAGGTCAAACTCGGCGATAACGTCTCCGAAGGCAGCGTGGTCGCGATGATCGAAGCGACCGATGCCGTAACGTCCGCGTCCACGCCCGCGGCGCCGAAGCCCGCACCACCGAAAGTCGAGGCACCCGTCGCGGCTCCGTCCGGTCGCGGCCCCTGCGCCTGCCGCGCCGACTGCCGCACCGATGGGCGCCGGCTTGCCGCCGGTACGCTTCGAAGCCGATGCCGTGCTCCCCGACAAAGTGGCGTACGCCAGCCCCGCCGTGCGCTTGTTCGCGCGCGAGTTGGGCGTCGATTTGGCCCGCGTCACCGGTACCGCACGTGCCGGCCGCATCAGCAAAGACGATGTGCAGAATTTCGTCAAAGCCGCGATGCAAGGCGGTGGGGCCGCAGGTGCGGCTTCGGTCCCGACGGCCGGTGGCTTGAACCTACTGCCGTGGCCGAAAGTGGATTTCGCCAAGTTTGGCGAGATCGAAGTGCGCGAACTGTCGCGGATCAAAAAAATCTCCGGTGCGAACCTCGCGCGCAACTGGGCGATGATTCCGCACGTCACGCAGCACGACGACGCCGATATCACCGATCTCGAAGCCTTGCGCGTCGCGCTGAACAAGGAAAACGAGAAAGTCGGCATCAAGCTCACGATGCTCGCGTTCTTGATGAAAGCCGTGGTGTCGGCGATGCAGAAATATCCCGACTTCAACGCCTCGCTCGATACCGACGGCAACCTGGTGCTCAAGAAATATTTCCACATCGGTTTCGCTGCCGACACGCCGAATGGTTTAGTCGTGCCGGTGGTGCGCGATGTCGACAAGAAAGGCGTGATCGAGATCGCGCAGGACACCGGCGAACTCGCGAAGAAAGCGCGCGAGGGCAAACTCGGCCCAGCCGAGATGAGCGGCGGTTGTTTCTCGATCAGTTCGCTCGGCGGCATCGGCGGCACTGGGTTCACGCCGATCGTCAACGCGCCGGAAGTGGCGATTCTCGGCGTTTCCAAATCGGCGGTGAAACCGGTGTGGGACGGCGAGAAATTCGCGCCGAAGCTGATCCTGCCGTTGTCCTTGAGCTACGACCACCGCGTGATCGATGGCGCCGCCGCCGCGCGTTTCACCGCGCATCTGGCGACGTTGCTCGCCGATATGCGCCGCGTGCTGCTGTGATCGGGAGCCGATGATGACGACGAACGTAGACGTGAAAGTCCCCGACATCGGCGACTTCGACAAGATCCCGGTGATCGAGATTTTGGTGAAGGTCGGCGAGACCGTCGCGAAAGATCAAGGCTTGGTGACGCTCGAATCGGACAAGGCGACGATGGAAGTGCCGTCGTCGGTCGCGGGCGTGATCAAAGCGTTGAAGGTGACATTGGGCGATAACGTGTCCGAAGGCAGCGTGATCGCGATCGTCGAAACGAGCGAAGCAGTTGCCGTAAAAGAGACGCCAGCCCCAGCCGCTTCGGCACCCGCGCCCATGGCGGCAACGCCAGCATCCACTGCGCATGCACCCACTGCGCATGCACCCATCGCGGCGGTCGGCACCGGCCGCACCGCCGACATCGAGTGCCGCATGCTCGTGCTCGGCGCAGGCCCCGGCGGTTACACCGCCGCGTTCCGCAGCGCCGATCTGGGTCTGGATACCGTGCTGGTCGAGCGCTATCCCGCGCTCGGCGGCGTGTGCTTGAACGTCGGTTGCATTCCATCGAAAGCATTGCTGCACGCGGCCAATGTGATCGACGAAGCCGCGCACGCGAAGGACTACGGCATCGACTTCGGCACGCCGAAGATCGGTCTCGATGCGTTGCGCGGCTACAAAGAAAAAGTCGTCGGCCAACTCACGAAGGGCCTCGCCAGCATGTCCAAGCAGCGCAAAGTGCGCGTGGTGCAGGGCGTCGGTACATTCGTGTCGCCGCATGAGATCGAAGTGCGCGGCGATACCGGCACGCAGTTGATCCGTTTCGAGTACTGCATCATCGCCGCCGGTTCGCAGCCGGTGAAATTGCCGGCGTTCCCCTGGGACGATGCGCGCGTTATGGATTCCACCGACGCGCTCGAGTTGAAAGACATCCCGAAGTCGATGCTGGTCGTCGGCGGCGGCATCATCGGCCTGGAAATGGCGACGGTGTACCGCGCGCTTGGCAGCGCTGTGACGGTGGTCGAGTTCATGGATCAAATCATGCCCGGCACCGACACGGACTTGATTAAGCCGCTCGCCGACCGTTTGAAGAAACAGGGTGTCGCGATCCATTTGAAAACGAAAGTCGTCGAAGCGAAGGCGACGAAGGCCGGTATCGTCTGCAGTTTCGACGGCGCCAGTATTCCCGCGAACGACACGTACGATCGCGTCCTCGTGGCCGTCGGCCGTGCGCCGAACGGCAAGAAGATCGGCGCCGAAAACGCGGGTGTCGCCGTCACCGAACGCGGTTTCATCGAAGTGGATCGACAGATGCGCACGAATATGCCGCATATCTTCGCCATCGGCGACATCATCGGCCAACCGATGCTCGCGCATAAAGCGACGCACGAAGGCAAGCTTGCGGCAGAAGTCGCCGCAGGCGAGAAGAAAGAGTGGGTCGCGCGCGTGATTCCATCGGTCGCCTACACCGACCCGGAAATCGCGTGGGTCGGCATCACCGAAACCGAAGCGAAGGCGAAAGGCTTGAAGATCGGCGTGGGTAAATTCCCGTGGGCCGCTTCAGGACGCGCCATCGGCATCGGTCGTACCGAAGGTTTCACCAAGTTGATTTTCGATGAAGCCAGTCATCGCATCGTCGGCGCCGGCATCGTCGGCGTGCACGCGGGCGATCTGATCGCCGAAGCCGCGCTCGCGATCGAAATGGGCTGCGAAGTCGCCGACATCGGCCACACCATCCATCCGCATCCCACGCTCAGCGAATCGGTGGGCATGGCGGCGGAAGTGTTCGACGGTACGATCACCGACTTGTATCTCCCGAAAAAGACATGAGCGAATGCGCACGCTCGGCCTGATCGGCGGCATGAGTTGGGAATCGACGATTCCCTACTACCGCATCGTCAATGAACGTGTGCGCGAACGATTGGGCGGTTTGCATTCGGCGAAGTTGGTCATGCACAGCGTCGATTTCGCCGAAATCGAACGCCTACAACAACGGGACGATTGGGATACGGCGGGTGTCGCGCTCGCCGAAGCAGCGCGCGGTTTGCGCGCCGCGGGCGCTGAAGCGATCGTTCTCTGCACGAACACGATGCATAAGGTCGCCGCGCATATCGAAGCGGCAGTCGATGTGCCATTGCTGCACATCGCCGATGCGACCGCTGCGCGCATTCGTGCGGCGGGGCTCGAACGCGTCGCTTTGCTCGGTACCCGCTACACGATGGAGCAGGCGTTCTATCGCGAACGCATCGAAGCGGTAGGCATCGCCGTGTCGACGCCGGATGCCGCGCAACGCGAGCGCGTGCATCGTGTGATCTACGATGAGCTGTGTCTCGGACGTGTCATCGAGGCCTCGCGCGAGGAGTACCGCGCGGTCGTCGAGGATTTGGTCGCACACGGCGCCCAAGGCGTCATTTTGGGCTGCACCGAAATCGGCCTGCTGCTGCGCCCCGAAGACGCGACCGTGCCCTTGTTCGATACCGCGCGTATTCACGCCGAAGCGGCGGTGGATTGGGCGCTCGGCGGCTGACCCCCTCCGATTCATCGCTGTCAGCCGCTCACAAAATGTCGCTGCGGCCCTAAACGAACGAAGCCCCGGAAGGAAACCGGGGCTTCGGAGCCTGCGCATTGCGAGGTCAGACGAGGGAGAGATAAGCGCAGGCGACAGAATGGACTCAGGGCTCAGCGGGAAGTTCCCAGTCGATTCGAGCCGGACGCTGCGGGGCGGGATATCAACGGTCGGGCATCCGGGATAGCGCCAAATGGCAGGTGTACTCAGAGCCTGCTGAAAACCTCTCATTCGGGAATGTAATGCCATCCCGAACGAGGGCGAAGTCCGAGGAGGGGCCTGCTTTAGACGCTCTGCTTCTGAATCTGCTGCGGCAACAACAGGTCCCTCCGCCCGCTGCGCGGGTGTTCGGGATGGCAGCGAACCGGATCGATCGGTGGGGATTGAAGATTTTGAACAGGTTCTACGGAGGTGGCTGGGCATCTAATGAAGCCATCGTTAATTAAAAAACGATAGTTTTGATCTATGGCACGAGATTCGGTTCTGTGACCCCTTCGCGGTTGCCCCGAAATCGGGCCGACTGCTATACTTTTGCGGCTTCGCGGGGTGGTTTTGATCGGCAGCTTCGATCGAGTCGTCCCGAGCATTTCCGCCGACTCCCCAGGTGCCGCATGCTGAATTCCGTCCCAGCGGGCCGGCGGCTGGCGCGACGCACGGTTCTTTATCAGGCCGTCGCGGCGCTGCTCGCCTCGCTGCTGTGCTTGGCGTTCGGGCGCGATGCTGCGTTGGGGGCGCTGGCCGGAGGCGCTGCGATCACGCTCGGTAGTGTGCTCGCTGGCTTGAGTGCGTTCGGTGGCGGTGTTCGTGGTGCGGGTGCGGTCTTCGGGCGGTTACTGCTCGGGATTACGGCGAAATGGATACTCGCGATCGCGGTGATGTACCTCGCGATCGCCGTCTGGAAGTGGCCGGCGGTGGCGGTATTGGTCGGCATGGCGTCGGCCGTGTTCGCGCTGCTGGTGTCTGCGAGAGCTTGGTTCGACCGCGCATGACGCGATGAACCGAGATTTAGCGAATCGATGCGATACGAAACAGAAAGCGTTATTCCTGCGACCCGAAAGGTCGCATCACGAGAGCGGAATCGAGGACGACAGCGTGGCTGAACAAAGCAGTGGCGGACTGACCGAATACATCGTCCATCACCTCACCCACAACACGCAGCAAGTGGCCGGCCAGAATTTCCATCTGGACTCGTGGGTCATTTCGCTCGCGCTTGGCCTGCTGGCCTGTTTTCTGCTGTGGACCCAGGCGCGCAAAGCCACCTCGGGCGTGCCGTCCAAAGCTCAAGCCTTCGTCGAACTGGTCGTCGAATTTGTCGACGGACAAGTCAAAGACGCCTTCCACGGCGATCGCCGCTTCATCGCGCCGCTGGCGCTGACGATCTTCGTCTGGGTCGTCTTCATGAACACCATGGACCTGATCCCGCTCGACTTGCCGGCCTGGATCATCACCATGGTCGCCGGTGAAGAAGCCGCGCATCACACCTATCTACGCGTCGTGCCGACCGCCGACATCAACACCACGTTCGGCATGTCGATCACGGTCTTCCTGTTGATCATCTTCTACTCGATTAAGGTCAAGGGCGGCTGGGGCTTCACCAAGGAGCTGTTCACTGCGCCGTTCCACGCGGACGGCACCTTCGCCAAGATCGTATTGGCCATCCCGAATCTCTTCCTCAATCTGGTCGAATACCTCTCGAAGCCTGTCAGTCTGGGCATGCGACTGTTCGGCAACATGTATGCGGGCGAGCTGCTGTTCATGCTCATCGCGGGTCTGTTCGCGTCATGGGTCACGTTCGTCCCGGGGGTGTTCGTGCATGCCGGTTGGGCGATCTTCCACATTCTGATCATCTTGCTGCAGGCCTTCATTTTCATGGTGCTGACCGTCGTGTATCTCGCGATGGCGCATGAGCATCACTAAGGTCATTCGCTTCTAAAGTCCGCGCTTTCAAAGTCTTCGCTTCAATCGTTTCTTCTATTCTTTCATCCATCCATCTAGTTCAATCCGGAGATCCACCATGGAATTCATCGCCAACGTCCAGGGCTTCACCGCCATCGCCATCGGCCTCATCGTCGGTCTCGGCGCACTCGGCGCTGCGCTCGGCATCGGCATCATGGGTTCGAAGTTCCTCGAATCCGCCGCCCGTCAGCCGGAACTCGTTCCGATGCTGTCCGGCCGTATGTTCCTGCTCGCCGGTCTGATCGACGCGGCGTTCTTGATCGGCGTCGGCGTGGCGATGATGTTCGCGTTCGCCAACCCGTTGCTGGCCGCTCTCCAGGGTTAATCGGCAATCGGTGCGGGCCGCATGATGCGGCTCGCACCATCGCATGAACGCCGGGTCGCGGCCTGAAGCCATCGCTTCGGGTCTCGCGACATCCACCGATTCGCAGGGCACGTCATGAATCCGAATATCACCTTGCTGGGCCAGATGATCTCGTTCGCGATCCTCATCTGGTTCACCGTCAAGTTCATCTGGCCGCCGTTGATGAAGGCGATCGAAGAACGACAGAAGAAGATCGCCGACGGTCTCGCCGCTGCCGACAACGCACAGAAGAACCTCGCCCAGGCCGAAGAGAAGGTCAACGAGGAACTGAAGGTCGCGCGGTCGAAAGCGAACGAGATCATCGAGCAGGCGCATCAGCGCGCCAATCAGATCGTCGATCAGGCCAAGAACGATGCCGTCGCCGAAGCCAATCGCCAAAAAGCGATGGCCGAAGCCGACATCGCCGCGTCCGCCAATCGCGCCAAGGAAGAACTGCGTAAGCAAGTCTCCTCGCTCGCGGTCAGCGGTGCCGAGAAGTTGCTGAAGCGCGAAATCGATGCCAACGCCCACAAAGCGTTGATCGACGATCTCGCCGCCCAGCTCTGAACGAGCGCAGACGATGAGCCAAGCCCTCACCCTCGCACGTCCTTACGCCCGGGCCGCTTACGCCATCGCACGCCAGACTGGCGCTGCGGCGCAGTGGTCGGATGCGTTCGCGTTCGCCGCGCAGGTCGCAGCCGACTCGCGCGTGCAATCGCTGCTCGGTCATCCGCAGCTCGATCGCGGCGACGCGGTGGCTCTGCTGTCGCCGCCCACCGCGTCGAATGCAGCCGCTCCGGATCTGTTCGGCGGCGATGTGTTCGGTAATTTCCTTGCGCTACTGGCCGACAATCGTCGCCTGTCGCTGTTGCCGGAAATCGCCGGGCTGTTCGAAGAGCTGCGCGCCGAAGCCGAGCGCATCGTCAAGGCCAAGGTGACGTCGGCGGCGGCATTGCCGGCGGCCGAACTCGCCACGATCAAGGCCGCGCTCAAGCGCCGCTTCGGTCGCGATGTCGAGGTCGAAACCGCGGTCGACGAGAGTCTCATCGGCGGCGCGGTGATCGATGCCGGCGATGTGGTCATCGATGGTTCGCTCAAGAGCAAGCTCGCGCGCCTGCAAACGGCGTTGGCGCAATAAAGCCGGGAATCGGGAATGGAGAATCGAGAATCGTAACCAGCGCGGATTTGCGCTCTTCCGATTCCACATTCCCAACTGCCGAAACCCAAACGATTTCAAAGCATCCGAGTGCCGCCGTTCGCGGTACGCGTAACAGGAATTCAGACCATGGCTACCTCTCAGCTCAATCCGTCCGAAATCAGCGAACTCATCAAGAGTCGCATCGAGAAGGTCAAGCTTTCCGCCGAAGCGCGCAATGAAGGCACCGTGACGTCGGTCTCCGACGGTATCGTGCGCATCCACGGCCTCGCCGACGTGATGCAGGGCGAAATGATCGAGCTGCCGGGCGGCACCACCGCACTGGCGCTGAACCTCGAGCGCGACTCGGTCGGCGCCGTGGTGCTGGGCGATTACAAAACCTTGCGTGAAGGCGATACCGCCAAGACCACCGGCCGCATTCTCGAAGTGCCGACCGGTCCGGAACTGCTCGGTCGCGTCGTCAACGCGCTGGGCGAGGCCATCGACGGCAAGGGTCCGATCGAATCCAAAACCCGCGCGCCGGTGGAAGCCATCGCGCCTGGCGTGATCTGGCGTAAGTCGGTGTCGCAGCCGGTGCAGACCGGTTACAAATCGGTGGACTCGATGATCCCGATCGGCCGCGGTCAGCGCGAGTTGATCATCGGCGACCGTCAAACCGGTAAGACCGCGCTCGCGATCGACGCGATCATCAATCAGAAAGCCTCCGGCATTAAGTGCATCTACGTGGCGATCGGTCAGAAGAACTCGACCATCTCCAACATCGTGCGCAAGCTCGAATCCAACGGCGCGATGGCCTACACCACGGTCGTCGCCGCGTCCGCATCCGAATCGGCCGCGATGCAATACATCGCCGCCTACTCGGGCTGCACCATGGGCGAGTACTTCCGCGATCGTGGCGAAGACGCGCTGATCATCTACGACGATCTGTCCAAGCAAGCCGTGGCCTATCGTCAGATCTCGCTGCTGCTGCGCCGCCCGCCGGGCCGCGAAGCGTATCCCGGCGACGTGTTCTATCTGCATAGCCGCTTGCTGGAACGCGCCGCGCGCGTGTCCGAAGACTACGTCGAAAAATTCACCAATGGCGCCGTGAAGGGCAAGACCGGCTCGCTCACCGCGTTGCCGATCATCGAGACCCAAGCCGGCGACGTGTCGGCGTTCGTGCCGACGAACGTGATTTCGATCACCGACGGTCAGATCTTCTTGGAAACCGACTTGTTCAACGCCGGTATCCGTCCGGCCGTGAACGCCGGTATCTCGGTGTCGCGCGTCGGTGGCGCCGCCCAGACCAAGATCATGAAGAAGCTGTCGGGCGGCATCCGTATCGCGCTCGCGCAGTACCGCGAATTGGCCGCGTTCGCGCAGTTCGCCTCGGACCTCGACGAAGCCACTCGCAAGCAGCTCGAACGCGGTCAGCGCGTCACCGAGCTGATGAAGCAGAAGCAGTACGCGCCGATGTCGGTCGCCGAGCAGTCGCTGTCGATCTACGCGGTGGACAAGGGCTACATGGATAACGTGCCGGTGAACAAGATCGGCGCGTTCGAAGAAGCCCTGCATGCGCACTTCTTCAACACCAAGGGCGATGTGCTGGCGAAGATCAACGAAAGCGGCGATTGGAACGACGATCTCGAAGCCGCCTTCAAGGCCGGCATCGAAGAGTTCGTGAAGACCGGTTCCTGGTGACTGTAGGGTGGGCTTTATGCCCACCATTGCGACTGAAACGACGGCGCAGTTTGGATTCACGATGGTGGGCATAAAGCCCACCCTACGGGAAGAAAAGAGATGGCAGGCGGCAGAGAAATCAAAACCAAGATCAAGTCGGTGCAGAACACCCGCAAGGTGACGCGTGCGCTCGAAATGGTCTCGGCATCCAAGATCCGCAAGGCGCAGGACCGAATGAAGGCCTCGCGTCCGTACGCGCGCGCGATGAAGCAGGTCATCGGCCATCTCGCGCAGGCGAACTCCGAGTTCCAGCATCCGTACTTGGTCGAACGCAAAGAGATCAAGCGCGTCGGCTACGTCATCGTGTCGTCCGACCGCGGCTTGGCCGGCGGCCTGAACAACAATCTGTTCCGCAAACTGCTCGGCGAAATTCGCGGCTGGGAACAGCAGGGCGTCGAAGTCGACGTGGTCACCATCGGCCAGAAGGCGACGGTGTTCTTCCGCCGCGTCAAGGTCGGCATGCTCGCGTCGGCCACACATCTGGGCGATACGCCGCACGTGGATCAGCTGGTCGGCGTCATCAAAGTGATGCTCGATGCGTACAGCAGCGGCAAAGTCGACAAGGTGTTCTTGGTCTATAACGACTTCGTCAACACCATGACCCAGCGCGCGGCGTTCGATCAGTTGTTGCCGTTGCCGGCGTCGGAGACGACCGTCGCCCCGCACGATTGGGATTACATCTACGAACCCGATGCGCAGACCGTGCTCAATCACGTACTGACGCGCTATATCGAGTCCTTGGTGTACCAAGCGGTGATGGAGAACGTGGCCTCCGAGCACGCGGCGCGCATGGTGGCGATGAAATCCGCGAGCGACAACGCGACCAAGATGATCGACAGCTTGAACCTGATCTACAACAAGGCGCGTCAGGCCGCGATCACCCAAGAGATTTCCGAAATCGTCGGCGGTGCCGCGGCGGTTTGATCAAGCCGGGAATAGAGAATCGAAATCGGAATCGAACAAAGCGCATCGCTCTTGATCTTCCTATTTTCAATTCCCGACTCCCCATTCCCGACATACGAACAGAATCAAGGTTAGTGGAGCTATCACAATGAGCAACCAGGGCAAGATCGTTCAGATCATCGGCGCCGTCGTCGACGTCGAATTCCCGCGCGAAAGCGTGCCGAAAATTTACGACGCGCTGAAGGTGCAGAACACCGAAATCACGCTGGAAGTGCAGCAGCAGTTGGGCGATGGCGTGGTGCGTACGATCGCCCTCGGCTCGACCGACGGCCTCAAGCGCAATCTGATCGCCGACAACACCGGCCGCGGCATTTCGGTGCCGGTCGGTATCGGCACGTTGGGTCGCATCATGGACGTGCTGGGTCGTCCGATCGACGAAGCCGGCCCGGTGAAATGCGACACCACGTGGGAAATCCACCGCGCGGCGCCGAGCTACGAAGATCAGGCCTCGACCACCGAGTTGCTCGAAACCGGCATCAAGGTCATCGATCTGATGTGTCCGTTCGCGAAGGGCGGCAAAGTCGGTCTGTTCGGCGGCGCCGGCGTGGGCAAGACCGTGAACATGATGGAACTCATCAACAACATCGCGACCGAACACTCGGGTTTGTCGGTGTTCGCCGGCGTCGGCGAGCGTACTCGCGAAGGCAACGATTTCTATCACGAAATGCAGGAATCGGGCGTCGTCAACATCGAAGAACACGCCAAGTCGAAAGTGGCGATGGTCTACGGTCAGATGAACGAGCCGCCGGGCAACCGTCTGCGCGTGGCGCTGACCGGTCTGACCATGGCCGAATACTTCCGCGACGAAGGCCGCGACGTGCTGCTGTTCGTCGACAACATCTACCGCTACACGCTGGCCGGTACCGAAGTGTCGGCGCTGCTCGGCCGTATGCCGTCGGCCGTGGGTTACCAGCCGACGCTCGCCGAAGAAATGGGCGTGCTGCAGGAACGCATCACCTCGACCAAATCCGGCTCGATCACCTCGATCCAGGCCGTGTACGTGCCTGCGGACGACCTGACCGATCCGTCGCCGGCCACCACGTTCGCCCACTTGGACGCGACCGTCGTGCTCAGCCGTAACATCGCCTCGCTGGGTATCTACCCGGCCGTGGACCCGCTGGACTCCACCAGTCGCCAGCTCGACCCGAACGTGATCGGCAACGAACACTACGACACCGCGCGTCGCGTGCAGTCCACTTTGCAGAAGTACAAAGAGCTGAAGGACATCATCGCGATTCTGGGTATGGACGAGCTGTCGGAAGACGACAAGTTGGCCGTAGCCCGCGCGCGCAAGATCGAGCGCTTCTTCTCGCAGCCGTTCACCGTGGCCGAAGTGTTCACCGGCTCGAAGGGCAAGTACGTGTCGCTGAAGGACACGATCCGCGGCTTCAAGATGATCTGCGACGGCGAGTGCGACCACCTGCCGGAACAGGCCTTCTACATGGTCGGCGGTATCGAAGAAGCGGTCGAGAAGGCGAAGAAGCTCGCTGCGTAAGCGACGAGCTTCCGAGAATCGGGAATAGAGAAATCGGGAATCGGAAAAGCGCATCGCGAATTTATGAAGCACACTTGCTTCTGACGATTCTCGATTCCCCATTTCCGATTCCCATCGAACGAGCGAAGCGAGAGAGATATGGCCACCATCCGTTGCGACATCGTCAGTGCCGAAGCCGAAATCTTTCACGGCGAAGCGACGCTCGTGGTCGCCACCGGCGAGCAGGGCGAACTCGGTATCGCGCCGCGCCACGCGCCGCTGATCACGCGCCTCAAACCCGGTAAGGTCGTCGTCACCCAGGCGAACGGCGAAGTGCTGGATTTCGCGATCTCCGGCGGCATTCTGGAAGTGCAGCCGCAGGTCGTGACCGTGTTGGCCGATACGGCGATTCGTGCCGACGACATCGACGAGGCAGCGGTACGCGCGGCGATGGACGAAGCCAAGCGCGCGCTCGAGCACAAAGATCCGAAGATGAGCGCCGAAGAAGCGCAGTCGCAGCTTGGCGATGAGCCTCGCCCAGTTGAGCGCCTTGGAGCGTTTGCGGAAGAATCTCAAGCACTGATCGTTTCGCATACGCGCTTCGCGGCGCACGAAAAGCAAGATCACGAAACGCCGGCGAAAGCCGGCGTTTTTTTGTGGCCTCCGGTAGAGCGGAGCGAAGCTCCGCTACAGCGGCTACGAAGCTATTGCAGCGGAGCTTCGCTCCGCTCTACCCACGGCCATGATGGTGTCGCAGCGGAGCTTTGCTCCGCCCCACCGGATTATGCTTTGTACACCCAATGCCGCGACAGCAGAAAACCGACGACGCCGAGCAACAGTTCGATGCAAGGCTTCGCCAACCAGGCCCATTGCAGGCCGAACACCTCGTCGATATGACCCACCGCAAACGTGCTGATCGCGGTATTGCACACCCACATCAACACGAAGCGTTGCAGTTGGCGACGACCGACCGCGGTCTCTTCGCTGGAGAAGGTGATCTTGCCGTTGAGCCAGAAGCCGAGCATCGCGCCGCTGATGCGGCCGCAGATATTCGCGATCTCGACCATCGCGCCGAGATGGCTGATCAGCACCATCACGCCCCAATCGACCAGCCATTGCAAACCACCGATCAATACATAATGTCGGCTCTGCCGCGCGAGGCTCATGGCGGCGCCTCGTTGCGATCGCGATCGTTTTGCGCAGACGCCGCAGGCAGACGCCACAGCTCGACCGCGCCTAACGTGCGCGCATGCGTCGCATCCGCGCGCGCGAGGCCCGCGCGCAACGCGGGCGTTGCGCGTTCGCTCGTGACCAGAACCCAGCGAATACGCTCGCGTACGAAGAGGCCCGCCCACGCAGCGCCGCTGATGTCGGTATCGGCCCGTTTCGCATCGTTCGCGAGCGAGGGGTCGTGCTGTCCAACGGTGCGACCGCGGCCGGCGAGTTCGCCGACGTTGCTGTGGAACGGATCGGTGGCGAGCACGCGTTGATCCGGCGCGTTCGGCACATCGCGTACCAGCAGTCGCTCGGGCACGTAATAGGGGAAGACACGCGCGGGATCGCCGATGCTTCGGATCGTGCGCTTGATCGCTGCGGAATGGTGCAACCAACTCGCGTTCGCTTGATAAGCGAGATTCAATGTACAGACGCCGATGACGACCCCTGCGAACATACGCGGCCCGATCTGCACGCGCAAGCCGACCGGCAGCACGATGCATAACAGCGCGAGACTCGGGTACGCGTAGCGCGCGTACTGCATCGGCAATAAGGGCAACAACAATACCGCTGTCGTCGCGAGCACGAACGCGCGTGTACCGCGCCGTTGCAGCGATAGCAGCCAGGCGCCGGCCAATGCGATCAAGCAGAAGCCAAGGCCGCCATCCCAGGCTTCGACATAGCGATCGGTGTCGAAAGTGAGCCGCCACGGTAATGCGGCACCGAATCCAGAGAACCAACGATCGTCGCGGTACTGCGTGGCGGGGAAATACGGCGAGCGGAAGACATCGTTGAACATCGGCAGCAGCGGATTGCCGGTGCCGATCCAAGCCTGCACGTAACTCGGTAAGGCGATCACGACGAACATCGCGATCGCTTTCGCAACGTGGCGTACGTTCGTGCGATGCCGCCATAGCGCGTACGCCAACAGCGGTAATGCCGAGAGACCATGCACGAGTTTCAGTGCGAACAATCCCGCGAACAGCACGGCACCGGCAACGATGCGGCCCTCGCTCGGTGCGAGGATCACGGCCGCGAATGCCAACAACACCGCCGTGCCGGCGAGTTCGGTCTGCATGCCCGCCGCAATCCACACCAATGGAGGCAAGCTCGCGAACAGCGCTAACGCCGCCCATCGCTCGCGTAGCGTGCCGCCGAGGCTGTAAGCGACCGACCATGCCGAGCCTGCGGCGAGGACTAACCACAACGCGTTCAATGCACCGTGCGCCTCGCGACGCGCGAGGACGAACACCAACCCATGCAGCACGTCGCCCGCCCAAGGCGCGAACGACCACACTTGATACTCCGGTTGCGGCGCGTAACGGCCGTGCTGCAACAATTGCGTCGGCAAATTCAGGTGATAGGCGATGTCGTCCATCTGCATCGCCGGGATCCAACATGCGGTGCTGGTCACGCCGAGTAAAAGCACGACGCAAGCCGCCGCCCGTGGCGCACGATCGATCGCAGCGCGCATGCCGGCGCGCGCATCGTGAAGAGCCGAGCGCAATGCATCGCGTCGCCACAATATCGTCGCGAGCGACAACGGCCACCATAGCCACGCATGGAAGATCGGCAGCGTCACCAGCCAACCGCAAAGCCCGGCCAAGACCATCATGCCCGTGGTGGTCGCGATCGCGATGCGGCCGGGCCATCCCGAGGGTACGACGAACAAACCGATCGCCAACGCCATCGACCCGAGCGCGGCCGCGGCTAACAACGGCACCGGACCGATGTAGATCGCGAGCGCGAGCGTCCACACCGCCGCCAGCGCGGCCGCGTTCGACCAACGCAACCACCGTCGAAGCGGCCACGCGGCGAGCAGCGATAGACCGGCCAGCAGCAGCGACAGCGCGAAACGTTCGACAGGCAATGCGCGCAAGAGGTCATGCACGATCAATCCGACGACCGTCGCGATCACGCCTGCGGCTACGAGCGATTGCGCCGCCCGCAAGGTAGGTGGTGACTCGACGAGCGTGTGATCGACGGGCATGGCGTGGGCAGGCGGCGCGGAAGCGGGACTGGGTCCGCATCGTAACAGCGGGTTGCCATCAAGGAACGCGGTACGCATCCGTTTCTCTGCCGTTTCGACGTAGCGGATCGCGCCGAACCGCGCGGCTGCGAGGCAATGGCCGCGCCCAACGCAGTCGATCGCGAAGGGCATGCGCCTGCCTACGACGACGTCAGGGGCGGCATGCCCTAAAATGCAGCGGTTCCCGATCCCGGAGTGTCCATGAGCGCCTCCCTTCACGTCGTCGTTCTCGCCGCGGGCGAAGGCAAACGGATGAAGTCCGCCTTGCCGAAAGTGCTGCAGAAGATCGCAGGCGTTCCGATGTTGGCTCATGTCATCGCCAGCGCGCGCGCGCTGCGTCCGGCGGGCGTGCATATCGTCTACGGCCATGGCGGCGACCAAGTACGTAACGCATTCGTCGACCAGACCGATCTGCATTGGGCGGAGCAGGCGGAGCAACTCGGCACCGGGCATGCGGTTCAGCAGGCGATGCCTGGCGTTCCCGACGACGCTCGCGTGCTGGTGCTGTACGGCGACGTGCCGCTGATTCGCAGCACGACGCTGCAGCGGTTGCTGGACGCGCCCGGTTCGCTCGCGGTCCTCGCGGCCGAATTGGAAGACCCTACCGGTTACGGCCGCATTCTGCGCGACCCGCAAGGCCGCGTCGGTGCGATCGTCGAACATAAAGACGCCAGCGACGATCAACGCGCGATCCGCATCGTCAATACCGGCGTGATCGCGGCCGACGCCAAGGCGCTTCGTCGCTGGTTGTCGAATCTGTCGAACGGCAACGCGCAGGGCGAGTACTACCTCACCGATGTCTTCGCGATGGCCGCGCACGAATTCGCCGGTGCGGAAATCGTGATCGCTGACGACCCGGTGGAAACCGAAGGCGCGAACGATCCCTGGCAACTCGCGCAGCTCGAACGTGCGTTCCAACGCGCGCGGTACGCGCGCTATGCGATGCCGGCGCGCGTTTCGTCGATACCGATCGCGTCGATGTTCGCGGCGAGGTGACGCGTCGGCCGCGATGTCGAGATCGATGCGAATATGATTTTCGAAGGCCGCGTCGTGCTCGGCGATGGCGTACGCATCGGCCCGTTCTGTCGGTTGAAGGATACGACGCTCGCGGCTGGCACCGAAGTGCGCGCGCACTGCGATATCGACGGCGCGACCACCGAAGGCGCGGTGCAGATCGGCCCGTTCGCCCGGCTGCGCCCGGGTACCGTGCTCGCCGACGGCGTACACATCGGTAATTTCGTCGAGACCAAGAACGCGAAGCTGGGCATCGGAAGCAAGGCCAATCACCTGACGTACCTCGGCGACGCCGTGATCGGCGCGGGCGTCAACGTCGGCGCAGGCGTCATCACCTGCAATTACGACGGCGCGAACAAGTACACCACGACGATCGAAGACGGCGCCTTCATCGGCTCGAACGCAGCGTTGGTGGCGCCGGTCACGATCGGCGCGGGCGCGACCATCGGTGCGGGTTCGGTGATCGGCAAGAACGCGCCGGCGGGCAAGCTCACCGTCGCCCGCGCGAAACAGGTCACGTCTCGAAGGCTGGCAGCGGCCGGTGAAACAACCGAAGTAACGGCAATCGGTAGAGCGGAGCAACGCTCCGCTGCGTGTTGCGATTTCACGACAGGTTGAGCGGAGCTGCGCTCTGCCGGCGCTTTTATCATCGCGCGGCAAAGTAAGACTCACCCACAACCCGCCGCCTTCGCGGTTCTGCAGCGCAATTCGGCCGCCATGGGCTTCGATGATGTCGCGGGTGAGTGCGAGGCCTAGACCCGTGCCGTGGCGCTTCGTCGAATAGAACGGCAGCAGCGCCTGCGCCAGCACCGCTTCGCTCATGCCGCTGCCGCGATCGAGAATATCGATGCGCCAATGTTCCGGCGTGCGTCGCAGATACGAGCGAGACTTCGTTGCGCTGGTGAACCGGATTCGTGCGCGTTCTTGATCAGATTCAGCAGCGACTGCTCGCATCTGCGCCGCATCGGCATCGGATCACGCCGTCGCCGTAACTGCCCGTTCCACGACGAATTCGACCTGACTGCGCAATTGCGCGAGAAAGCGCGACCATTCCAGCGGTTCCAGACGCGGCGCCGGCAACTTCGCGAAGTGCGCGTAGTCGCGGATGAAGCCTTCCAGATGCCGCGCGCGATCTTCGATCGTCGACAAGCGTCATCGGCAGGCGTTCGAGTTGGCCGCGTCGCAGCAATTCGGCGCTGGAATGCGCGAGCGATGCGATCGGCGCCAGCGAGTTGTTCAGTTCGTGGCTGATCACCCGGATCACTTTCTTCCAGGTCTGCACTTCCTGTCGGCGCAGTTCGGCGGTGAGCTGACGCAGCAGCATCAGTTCGTGGCGACGGCCATTGAGACGGAAGCTGCGACGCGAGAGATGGAAAATATCCTCGTCGTCGTCGTCGCCGACCGCGAAGATGCCGTCGCCGCCGCGCTCGAAGGCTTCGCGCAGCGCTTCGGGCGAACGCGCCAGCATCTCCTCGAAGGCCTGCCCTTCGAGTCGCTTGCCTTCGCCGAGAGTTTGCGCGCGGCGATATTGCCGAGCACGACGCGCATGCGACGGGTCGAGCAGCACCATCGCCACCGGCGTGTTCTGCACCATCGTGTCGAGCAGCAGTTCGCGTTGCACCAAGGCGAGCCGTTGATCGCGCAGCGCATCGCCGAGCGCGTTGTGCGCATTGCACCAGTTCGATCAGATTCGCTGATCTTGTCCCAGGTGATGCCGAAACTGAAATCGCCGTCGCGGTAACTGGCGACCGTGCCGGCGAGTGCGCGGAACAGCGCGCGCATCGGCGACACCGCGCGCCAGATCATGCGTCGCAAGCACCGACGCGACCAGCAAGCGGCGATCGATGCCGCGGCCCAAGCGGCAACCACTGCGATCAGCAGTGCGGTGGCGACGTTGCCGAAACGACCGCGATCGTCGAAAGCGCGATCAGGCGTACCGCCAGCGGCATGACGCGAAGGACTCGCATTGTCTGAGCCCTAGGTTAATCGCGCTTGATGCCGAGGCGTTCGAGCCGGCGATACAGCGCCTGTCGCGACATGCCCAAGTTCGTTCGCCGCCTGTGCGAGCACGCCGCCAGCGCGATCGAGCGCCGCTTCGATCGTCGCGCGATCAGGTTCTGCGCTGTCGCTGGTCGCGACCGCCGCCTGCGACGCTGCAGGAAGACCAAGATCGTCGGCCCGATGCGATCGCGCTTGCGCAAGCAAGGCCGCGCGCTGCATCGTATTGCGCAACTCGCGCACGTTGCCGGGCCAGCGATGCGCCAACAGCACGTGTTCGGCGTCTTCGCTCAACGATTTGCCGGCCGGCAGGAAATGCCGCGCCAACGGCAGGATGTCGTCGGGACGCTGCGCAAGCGGCGGTAGTCGCACTTCGATCGCGTTGAGCGATAGAACAGATCCTCGCGGAATTGGCCGGCGGCGATCAGCGCCGGCAGATCGGCATTGGTCGCGCTGACGATGCGCACCTTCACCGTGCGCTCGCGATTGCTGCCCAGCGCTGGAATTGGCCGGTTTCGAGCACGCGCAGCAACTTCACCTGGCCGGCCAGCGGTAGCGTGCCGATCTCGTCGAGGAACAACGTGCCGCCGTCGGCGGCTTCGAACTTGCCTTCGCGCGCGCGGTTCGCGCCGGTGTAGGCGCCGGCTTCGGCGCCGAACAGTTCCGCTTCGATCAGCTCCGCCGGCAGCGCGCCGCAGTTCAACGCGACGAACGGTCCGATCGCGCACCGGCGAATTGGCATGCACGATCTCGGCGAATTTTTCCTTGCCGGCGCCGTTCGGCGCCGGTGATCAGCACCGGCAGATCCGAGCGCGCGACCTGACAGGCGAGCGCAGCGCGCCTCGGTCGCGGCATCGGCATACACGAAGCCGCGCAGATCGTAATCGCGGGCGAGGCGCTTCGCGACGCCGCCGTTCGCTGCGCATGCGGCGCGCGAGCTGCCGGCGCGTCTGCGACAACTCCAGCAGATTGTTGACCGTCGCCATCAGTTTGCGGTCGTCCCACGGCTTGGCGAGGTAATCCGCAGCGCCGGCCTTCACCAGTTCCACCGCCGATTCCAGATGCGTCCACGCGGTCAGCAGAATCACCGGCAGATCCGGATGCGCGCGCGCGGATCTCGCGGAACAGCGCTTCGCCTTCTTCGCCGGAGGTGGTGTCGGTCTCGAAGTTCATGTCCTGCACCACCAGATCGACCTGCGCTGCGCGAGCATCGCCAGCCCTTCGGCCGGACCTTCCGCATGCACGCGTGTCGATCTCGTGCAGCGAGAACAGCACGTCTCGAGCGCGGTCGCGACCGCAGCGGTTGTCGTCGATGACCAGGATTGTGGGCATCGTCGGGGCTTCGTGTTCGAGTGTGTATGCGTGCGCGAGGGGCAGGTCGACATGCGCATGGATCGAAGCCCCGCGGCGCGCCTACGCGATTGGCGCGCCGATCATCCTCGCACGTTTCTGCGGCGCATCACACGCTGCGCGTCGCCACCGCAGGCGGGACCGCAGCGGCTTTTCGCGCAGGGCCAAAAACCGCGATCTGCCCCAACACCCACAATGCGACCGCGCCGATCGGCAGATAGATCGCGGGCAAACGCGGCAGTTCGTAGTGCGTCATCAACAACTGATTGAGGCCGTAGGCGCCGAGCATGCCGAGCACGATGCCGATCGTGGCCAGCAGGAAATTCTCGACCTGGAAATAACGCAGAATCTGCCCGCGCGTCGCACCGAGTGCGCGGCGCACGCCGATCTGCTTGGTGCGTTGCTGCACCCAGAAGCTGGCGAGGCCGACGATACCCAGTGCGGTGACGATCAGTAAGGCGACGCACACCGCGCTAAGCAGCCAAGCCATAGCTTTATCCTGTCGGTAATGCTCGCCGACGACATCCGTGAACGTGCCTTGGTCCATGATGATGCGACTGCGATTGACCTTCTCCAGCGCGGCGACCGCGGACTTGAGCACTTCTTCGCGACGCTCCGGGCTGGTGCGTATCGCGAAGCGACCGCTAGCTAGGCGCAGCGGCAACAGCATCGAATACTGCGCCTCGCTGGGGCCGCCGTTGTCGTTGGGGCGGATCAACGATTCGACCACGCCGACGACCTTGATCGGTTTGCTGCCCCAGGCGTCGTGCAGAAGTTTGCCGAGCGCACTTTCGCCGGGATAAAGTTTTTCCGCCATCGCACGCGTGAGGATGGCGGATGGAATCGACGAATCGTTCTGGAGCGATTCCATATCGGCATATTCTTCCGGCAGGAAGTCGCGGCCGGCGACGAGTTTCAGACCGAAGGTTTCCAACAGTTGTTCGTCGCCCAGATAGATACCGACGTTCATGCTGGGAATCTGCTGATCGGGTTTGATGCTGACCGATGAGTTCCACGAGGAATTGTCGAACGGCACATGATTGGTGCTGGTCGCGTACTTGACGCCGGGGATCGCGCGAAGCGCCGCGAGGTCGGTTTTCGCCGCCGCAGCGGCGTTGTCGTCGGTGCCGATGCCGGCGGTGTTGATGCGCACGATTTCGTCGTTGGCCATGCCGGTATCGCGGGCCATGCGGTCGAGACGGGTGCCGATCAGAAACAGCGCATTGCAGACGATGGCGCAACTGAGCGCGATTTCGATCACGATCAGCGCCGATGCGGTCTTGTGCCGGCGCAATGTGGAAAGGATGGGGCGGATGTCCATGGGAGGCTCCGGAACGTGCGTACGTATGAAAATGAAAGGGGCGATACGGAGAGAGAGGGGGTATCGCCCCTTTCGCGAAAGGCGGCTATTGCGATTTCAGTTGTATCGCTGGTGCGATCTGACATGCGCGCCATGCCGGCAACAGTCCTGCGATCAGGCTAGCGGCCAGACTCAAACCAACCGCCGTCAGCAGCATCGTGCCGTTGAGGTGTGCGAGTTCGGCATAATCGGCCGGCTGTTGTCGCACGGCCCACAATCCGAGCAACGCGAAGCACAGGCCCAGCGAGCCGCCGGCGAGACCGATCACGCCCGCTTCGATCAGGTATTGCACGAAGATCGCACGCTTGGTCGCACCGAGTGCGCGCCGCACGCCGATTTCGGAAGAGCGCCGCAAGAACTTCGCCAACAGCAGTCCGATGGTGTTGACCAAACAGACGAACAGAAACCCGAAGGCCAGCCAGCCCTGCAGACGCACGTCCTGCGGCACCACGCCGTTCTCGTCCATCCATCCCATCACATCGTCGAGACGTACGTTCGTCGGGCGCTCGAAACGACCGGCCGCACGCTGTTGGTCGGAATAATTCTTTAAATACTGGAGGTACGCCGCGACCTTGGCGGGCGAATCCAGTTCGACCCAATACTGCAACCAAGCGCACTTCGCATTGAGACCGTGCGAGCCTTCCTTGTCGTCGTCTTGGTCGTCGGGGCCGCCCCAACAGTTCATATTGCCGTTGGGCGACATGTCCAATGCGCGCGACGTCCAGAACGGAACGAAGACTTGTTCTTCGGTGCCGAACCGGCTT
The DNA here is from genome assembly GCA_963783035.1 of uncultured Gammaproteobacteria bacterium. Taxonomy (GTDB): domain Bacteria; phylum Pseudomonadota; class Gammaproteobacteria; order Xanthomonadales; family Xanthomonadaceae; genus Lysobacter_I. Next base: position 120,167 of record CAWAMC010000007.1, on the reverse strand, counting down.
TGGGTCAGGTCGTAGAACTTCGGCTTCAGCCGCCAGGGCTTCAGCACGCCGATGACCTTGAACGCGGTCTGTTCCAGGCGCACGATCTTTCCGACGCTGTTGCCGCCGCCGAAGAGTTTTTCGTTGAGTTCCGATGAGATCACAGCGACCCGCGCCCGTGCCTGATCGTCGTCGCGGGTCCAGGCGCGCCCGTACGCCAACGGCACATCGAACATCGGGAAAAAATCCGCAGTGGTGAAGCGCGCATTCGCGATGAATGGGGTCAGTTCGTTACGTTCCGGCTCGACCGCCACAGCGCCAGCGGTCATGATCGCTTGGCGGTCGCCGCGCTTCTCGCGCAGCAGCGCTTCGGCATCGAAACGTGTCATCTGCGATTCGGGATCGCCGCCAGGTTGGTAGCCGCGCTTGCTGAGCGGATCGATGCGCGGATAAAAGAGCGTTTCGCTCTTCTGCGGAATCGGATTGCCCGATAGCACATGGAACACCGTCAGCGTGGTCATGCTGGCGCCGATGCCCAGCGCGATCGCCAACACCATCAGCGCGGTCAGTACTTTATTGCGCTTGAAACTGCGCATCGCCAGCGAAACGTAATACGCGAACATGCTGTTCGAGGGCGTCGTATTGGATGCCATGACGATGCCCTCAGGCTGTGGTGGTGGATGTTTGCGTCATCGGTGCGCGAAGCAGGCCGCCGTCGCTGCGCAAGTCGGTGACCATGCCATCGACGATATGCACATTGCGCTGAGCGCGCGCGGCGAGTTCCGGGTCGTGGGTGACCATGACGATCGTGGTGCCCTGGCCGTTGATCTCTTCCAGCAGCTCCAACACGCTGCGCGCCATCTGCGAATCGAGGTTGCCGGTGGGCTCGTCGGCGAGCAACAGTTTCGGGCTGCCGGCGAGCGCACGCGCGATCGCAGCGCGTTGCTGCTGGCCACCGGAGAGTTCCGATGGATAGTGTTTCATGCGCGAGCCCAGCCCCACGCGGGCGAGAGACTCCTCGATGCGCTTGCGGCGATCGGCCGCGGACATGCCGCGATAGCGCAGCGGCGCATCGACGTTATCGAATAGGTTCAGATCCGGAATCAGATTGAAGCTCTGAAAAATGAAGCCGATCTTGCGGTTGCGCAATTTCGATCGCGCATCGTCGCCGAGTTTGCTTACGTCCTCGCCATCGAGCAGATAACTGCCGCCGGTGAACTCTTCGAGCAAGCCGGCGATGTTGAGGAAAGTCGTCTTGCCCGACCCGGACGGGCCGGTGACGGCGACGAACTCGCCTTCGCGCACATGCAAGTCGAGCGCTCGCAGCGCATGGGTTTCGACCAGTTCGGTGCGGTAGATTTTGGATACGCCTTGCATATGCAACATGGGGAGACTCCGGAGCGTTGAACTTGAGTGGAGAACGTTTCTGATGAGGTCGAAGCGGTTAAACGATGCCTGGATAGCGGCCGAGATAGATCAGTACGAAGGCGAGCGTGTTCGAGACCCCGTGGGCCACGATCGGCACTGCGAGGTTGCGGCCGTTGAGCAGAAACAAGATGCCCAGAAGCAGGCCGCTCAATCCCTCTTGAAGCCAGCCGGAGACGCCTTGTTCTGTATGCCCCCATCCGAACAGCGCGCTGGACAACAACAAACTGAGGCCCCATGCCGTGCGACTGTCGCCGAAGAGGCGCGCTATCCGCTGCATCAGGAATCCGCGAAAACAAATTTCCTCGCCGAAAGCCGCGAGCGACCATGACAGCGCAAGAAAGACGAACAACAAGGTCGCGTTTCCGCGAATGCTCGCGAATTCCGAGTAGTCCGGCTCGACGCCGAAAAAAGCGCTGATCGCGGGCGTGGCGATATGCACAGCGAACAGCTCCATCGCGATGCCTGCGAGTGTACCGATGACGATGGCGCGCGCGAGCCGTGGTGGTTTGCGCCATCCGATCATCGACCATGGTTGCGACCGTAACCGCAATGCGATCCAGATCATCGGCACCAAAAAAATCGTTTGAGTCAGCGGCACCCAACCAAGCGCATCCGCGCCGACGATCGCGACGAAGACGACGATGTCGATCCAAGGCGACCATTGCGATGCGGATGCGTCGGGTTCGCGCATGTTCACTCTCCAGACACCCGCACGCGTTCGGCATCGCCGAACTGGTCGCTACCGGAGACCACGATGCGCTCGCCCGCTTTGACGCCGTCGAGGATTTCGATCGCGTTGAGGCTGCTCACGCCCAAGCGCACCGAGCGCTTGATCGCGATATCGCCATCCATCACATACGCATAACCGTTGCCTTGTTCGACGAACGGCCCGCGCTCGACCATCAGCACGTGGTGGCGCGTATCGAGCACGATGCGCACGCTCAAGCGTTGGTTCTGACGCAGCCCTGGCGGTTGTTGATCTTTGAAACGCAGCCGCGCAGCGACTTCGCCATTCACCACTTCCGGCGACACCGCCGAGATCGTGGCCGCGAACGTCTTGCCGCTGCCTTGAATTTCGGCGGGCACGCCGATGCTCAGGTCGCGCGCGAAACTTTCCGGCACCTTGATCTCGACTTCGAACTGCGACAAGTCGATCAGAGTGAGCACCGGCGCGTTCGCGGGCACGTTCGCGCGTTGCGCGATCATCAATTGGCCGACTTGGCCGTCGAACGGCGCACGTAAGTTCAAAGCATCGACTTGACGCTGAAGTTCCGACACCACAGCGCGCTGGCGGTCTGCCTGCAAGCGTTTATTGCGCGTGTCCAGGCCGGCACCGCGGCCTTGCAACTCGAATTCTTTGCGTGCGCTGCCCATGGCCAATTCGGCTTTCTTCAATGCGTCTTGCGCGCGCGCGACATCGATCTGCGCGACTGCACCGCCATCGAACGCGCGCTGGTTGCGTTCGAGATCCCGCAGCGCGGCGGTTTGGTCCACCTGGGCTTGATCCAGCGATTTGCGCGCACCAGCGCGCGTGAGTTCGGCATCCAGCACCGCGCGATCGGCTTCGGCTTCCAGGCTGGCGAGGGTCGAGGCTTCCTGCGCAAGTCGGCTACGCAGATCGGGGCTATCGATCTCCGCCAGAATTTGATCGCGCTTCACGACGTCGCCGGCGACGACATTGAGCGAGACCGTGCCTGCGGCGATCGAATACAGCGTCGGACTATTGGACGCGATCACCTTGCCTTCGGCAGAAAGATCGCGCACCAAATCGCCGCGGGTCACTTCGGCGATGCGCAAGCGGTCGACGTCGAAGGAGCGACTGCCGCCGCGCCAGGCGGAGAGCACGAACGCTGCGCAGAGCATCAGCGCGGCTGCGGCGAGCGCGATCGTCCACAATCGGCGACGCGAGGCGTTGGAGCCGGCGATGGTGCGGTCTTGGGCAGAGGTGTCGCGAATGCTCATCGATCGTGTCGCTCGGGCGTGTCGTGTGGGCGTGTCGGCTGTATAGGGACGATCAACCGCGAACGCGGAAGAGCGTCAGCGCGGCCTGTGCGATATAAGCCTGTGTCGTGCGGCGCGGCCGATGCAACGCGGCGGCGTTCGCCGACGGACGAAAATCGAATGTGTGCAGCGGCGGCAAGGCGCGGGGTATCGCGGCGGCCAATTCGTCGGCGGACCAATTCGGGAAGAACGCATGGGCGTTGTGAAGAGTATGGGCGGACATGACGGGTCTCCTAAGGCTGGGGGAAGTGGGCGAGACACAGTGGTATGCAGTTGTAATCAAGCAATCTGCGTGCCAACTACAACGCCTTGTTTTAATTGAAATTATTTTCTTCAGAAGCCTGTCCGCACGGACAACGGACACGTCCGCCCGGACGCTGTGGTGGCGATTCGCCGCTACACTACGCGCACCCTACGGAGGCGATGAGACATGTGCGGCATTGTCGGTGCGATCGCGGATCGCGATGTGGTTCCAGTGTTGATCGAGGGCCTGAAGCGGCTCGAATATCGCGGTTACGATTCCGCCGGCATCGCCATCGTGACCGGTGCCGACGATGGCCGCGATGTGCGTCGCGTACGCCGCACCGGCCGCGTCGCCGAGATGGAGAGCGCGGCCGTGGCCGAAGCCTTCCAGGCCGAGCTCGGCATCGGCCATACGCGCTGGGCCACGCACGGCGGCGTGACCGAACTCAACGCACATCCACACATCAGTCACGGCGTGGCGTTGGTGCACAACGGCATCATCGAAAACCACGAAGCGCAGCGCGAGCGTTTGCGCGCCTTGGGCTACCACTTCGAGTCGCAGACCGACACCGAAGTCATCGCGCATCTGATCCATCACTATCTCGCCCAAGGCGACGATTTGCTCGCGGCCCTGCAGCGCGCGGTGAAGGAACTCGAAGGCGCTTACGCGCTCGCGGTGGTCAGCAAAGCCGAACCTGAGCGCATGGTCTGCGCACGCATGGGCTGCCCATTGCTGATCGGTTTGGGCGATGGCGAAAATTTCATCGCTTCCGATGTGTCCGCGATCATTCAAGCCACGCGCCGCGTGATCTTCTTGGAAGAAGGCGATACTGCCGAAGTCATGCGTAGCGGCGTACGCGTATTCGATGCGAGTAATGCGGAAATTCATCGCGATATCCACGTCTCCGATGTGTCGCTGGCGTCGCTGGAACTCGGCCCTTACCGCCACTTCATGCAGAAAGAGATCCACGAGCAACCGCGCGCGATCGCCGACACCATCGAAGCGATCACCGACCGCGGCAGTTTCACGCCGGAACTCTTCGGCACCGATGCCGAAACGATTTTGCGCGATATCGACGCGTTGCAGATCATCGCCTGCGGCACCAGTTACTACGCGGGACTGACCGCGCGCTATTGGTTCGAGGCCATGACCGGCTTGCCCTGCAGCGTCGAGATCGCGAGCGAATACCGTTATCGAAAAGTGGTGTCGAATCCGCGCCAGCTCGTCGTCACCATTTCGCAGTCGGGCGAAACCCTCGATACGATGGAAGCCTTGAAGTACGCCAAAGCGCAAGGGCACGACCGCACGCTATCGATCTGCAACGTGCCCGAAAGCGCCATCCCGCGCGCGAGCAAATTGGTGTTCTACACCCGCGCCGGCGCCGAGATCGGCGTGGCCTCGACCAAGGCCTTCACCACCCAGCTCGTGGCCTTGTTCGCGCTGACCGCGACGGTGGCGAAATTGCAGGGAAAATTATCGATCGAGCAAGAAAGCGAGTTGCTCGACGCGCTGCGCCATCTGCCCGGTAGCGTCCAGCACGCCTTGAATCTCGAACCGCAAGTCGCGCTGTGGTCGGAGCGATTCGCGCCGAAGCAGCACGCGCTGTTCCTCGGTCGCGGCATTCATTATCCGATCGCATTGGAAGGCGCGCTCAAGCTCAAAGAAATCTCCTACATCCACGCCGAAGCCTATCCGGCCGGCGAACTTAAGCATGGCCCGCTCGCCCTGGTCGATGCGCAAATGCCGGTGGTGGTGATCGCGCCCAACGATGCGCTGCTGGAGAAAGTGAAATCCAATATCCAAGAAGTGCGCGCCCGCGGCGGCGAAATGTACGTCTTCGCCGACGCCGATAGCCATTTCACCGAATCCGAAGGCGTCCACGTCATCCGCACCCCGCGTCATGTCGGCATACTTTCGCCGATCGTCCACGCCATTCCGGTGCAGTTGCTCGCGTATCACGCGGCACTCGCCCGCGGGACAGATGTGGATAAGCCGCGAAACTTAGCCAAGTCGGTGACGGTGGAGTAGGCGCGCCGCGTCAAAGCGCGGCGCCGCCGTAGCGCCAGTTATGGCGCGAGCTTGGTGGATTCCATCTTCGCGTCGTAAGCGTTCTGCGCAACACCCACCAAATGCAGCGTGCGTTCGGTCGGACGGTATTCGCGCTCGATCTGGCCGTTCGCCATCACCAATACACGATCGGCACTGACGATGGTTTCCGGGCGGTGCGCGATCAGGATCTTGGTCAACTTCAGTGTACGCACCGCTTCGTTGACCGCACGCTCCGAATCCACGTCGAGATGGCTGGTCGCTTCGTCCAGGAACAGAATGCTCGGTTGTTTGTACAGTGCGCGCGCCAAGATCACACGCTGTTTCTGCCCGCCGGAGAGTGCTGCGCCCATGTCGCCGATCAAGGTCTGATAGCCCATCGGCATGCGCATCACGTCGTCGTGAACGGACGCAGATCGCGCCGCGGCCTCGATCCGCTCGACATCCATATCGTCGCTGCCGAAGGCGATATTGTCGGCGATCGATCCGGCGAACAACTGATCGTCCTGCATCACCGCCGCAACCACATAGCGATAACGGCGCAGACCAATGTCGGCGATATCGCGGCCTTCGACCAGAATGCAACCCGCCTGCGGCTTGAGCAAACCCAGCATCAGTTTCATCAATGTCGTCTTGCCGCAGCCCGATGGGCCGACCAGAGCGATGGTTTCGCCGGGCGCGATGGTGAGCGCGCAATCGTCGATCACAAGTGGATCAGAATCGCTGAAACGATAGCGCAGCCCGCGCACTTCCAGCCCGAGCGGTCGATCCTGCGGCAGTGCAGCGCCGCTTGGCGCGGTGATTTCTTCCGGCTCGGTCAGCACGATATCGGCCAGGCGTTCTGCCTGGACACGCAAGGTGCGGAAGGAAATCCAGGTGTCGATCAAGCGACTGATGCCGCCGGTGAACATCTCTTTATACGACAGATACGCCACCAACATGCCGGCGCTCATATGGCCCTGCATCACCAGTGACGCCGCCAAGCCGACCACCAGCAAGCGCTCGATGCCGAACAGCATCTGATTGGCGAAGCCGAAACGCAGCATGAAACGCTGGATGTCCAAACCGAGATTCGCGGTATCGGCCATCAGCGTGCCGAAGGTTGCGCGACGCATCGACTCGGCGGCATTGAGTTTCAGCGCTTGGATACCGCGAATGGATTCGAGCAGATGTGTGTTCTGCTTGGCCGCCGCGATGAGCTGCTGTTCGGAGAGGCGTTTGATGGTCGGGAAGGTCGCCCAGCGGATCGCCAGATAGATACCGACCGCGATGATGCTGATGAGCAGCAGTGTTGGGCTGTACGAGGCCATCACCGCAACGGCGATCACCACCATCAACCCATCAAGCAAGGCCTCAAGGAAGCTGGAGCTGAGCGTGCTCTGGATCGCATGCACCGATTCCATACGCGATACGACATCGCCAAGATGGCGCTTCTGGAAATAATCCATCGGTAGACGCAGCAGATGGGCCAGGATGCTGCCGAACCACTGCAGACCGATGCGGGTCGAGAGATAAGCCAGGCACCAACTGCGCAGCCAGCCGATGATCGAGGTGATCAGCATCGAAAACATGAACCCGACGCTGATCAACCACAGCAGATCCTTGTCATGCGTGACCAACACGTCGTCTAACACTGTCTGCATGTAGAACGGCGTCAGCAGCCCGAACAGTTGCAGAATCAGCGACAGCGAGAGGATCTGTGCGACAGATCGTTTCAGCCCGGTCACTTGTCCAACGAGATGGCGCAGCGAGACGCCGCCGTCCAACGCGCGCTTGACGAAGGTGGTGGTTGGAGAGAGTTCGAGCGCGACGCCGGTGAAATGAGCGGACGCTTCGCTCATGCGCATCCGACGCACCCCGGTGGCGGGGTCGTGGACCACGATCTCGTGCGCCGTCGCTTTCGCCAGCACCACGAAATGATCCATGTCCCAGTGCAGAATGCAGGGCGTCTCCAATTGCGGAAGTTCGTCCAACTCGATTCGCAGTGCGCGGCATTGCAACCCTGAGATATTCGCATCGTCGATCAGATTGGCCAGCGTCACGCCGCGCATCGATGCGGGGAATTCGCGCTGCAATGCGAGGCTGTCCATTTGGCGGCCGTAATAATCCAACACCATCGCCAGACAGGTATGCCCGCATTGCGCGGCTTCGGCTTGCAGCAGGCTTTTTAGGGTGGGCATGGTGGGTCCGTTCGGCGGGTCGGTAGAACTCCCCGCCATGGAGCGCGGGGAGCTTTGCATTCATCTTGAATCGTTGGTGTTGGCAGTCATCGTCATGCAGGTTCGATGCAGAAGTCACGCTTGGTCGATGATGTATTGCAATCGAGCAGCGGGTCGGTGGGCGTAATATCCGAAGCCGGTTGGCAGCTAGTATCAAGTTGCGAACTACTTTCGTCGCAAGGCGAACTGTCTTCTTCCGGCAGTGAAATATCGGATCCACCATCGGGGCCAGTCCCGAAATCCCTGCCGGTTGCGCCGCTGACATATCTTGTCTCTTCGACGGCAAGCACGCGACCGAGCACGCGATTCTTATCGTTGTTCATTGCATATTCCTTTGCGGTTATGGACGGTATATGAAGACCTTCTCAAGCACGCTCACGTGTGCAGTAGATCAGGAACCTATTGGGGCAATTGCTAATGCATAGATTCTTTTCGGCGGTTGTTTCGATCAAGAAATGCCGGGCACTCCCTGCGGAGGTGCCCGACACTGCAAACGACTTGAATATCGAAATCGAAAATCTTGCTATCGATCAGTGACCAGAACCGCCGGAAGATGGGGTAATGATGATGTCCCAGATCGTGGTGGTGGTATCGACTTGGTACGCGCCGGTGTCCTGCGACTTCGAGGTGTCGCCAGCGCTGGCGAGGGTCCAGCCACCGGAGACATCATTCAATTCTTCGACGGCCAGAATGCGCCCGAGGACGCGATTGTTGTTGCTCATGTTGGATGCTCCGCATGTAGTAAGGATATGAAGGCCCGATTGTTCGCCAGCGCCAGCCCACTTTTTCTGAATTGATCGCTGATTGAAATCAGGTGTGATAACAGTATGTTTTAACTACGATGTGATGCTGTGTGCGGCGAAAAAGATCGCCGTACACAGTCTCAAACTGGATCAATTGCAGGTCAGATCTGATCCACGAACCTCGAAGCCCTGGTCTCGGCCACCGGACTGGTGTCCGCACTGGTTCCGCTGTCAGCGGTGGTGCCGCTATCGGCGGTGGTACCACTATCCGCGGTGGTGCCGCTATCGGCGGTAGTCCCGCTGTCGGCGGTGGTGCCGCTGTCGGACGTCGTGTTCGTCTCGAAGCACGAAGTATCGTATTCCGGGAGCGTGCATTTGGCGCCGGACACGATATCGAGCTCTTCGACCGCCAGAATGCGACCGAGTACGCGATCTTAGCGTTGTTCGTTCATGGTGAATCTCCTTCGTTCGTAGTGGGTTGAACAGAGCTGCACAAGCAGCTCATTCTCCTCATCGCTGTTGGGGCGAGCTCGCGATGACAGCCATCAGCGACGAGATACCTAGATGCGACGCCGATATTGGAATGAAGGGTTGCTGTCTAGGTGCAGCCAGCAAAGAAGAATTCCGCCGTTTCTCATCGCTATGACATAAAGCGGCGACAGGAACGTCGTATCGAATCCAACTCTGTGTGCGCGAAGAACTGTTCTGCACGCATACGACCAGTGGCCACATCAGAAATAGTCAGGCGCATCGCGTGCGATCGGATTCGGGCTGGTGTCGGCGGACGTGCCGCTGTCGGAGACGGTGCCGCTGTCGGCGGTGGTGCCGCTATCGGCCATCGTGCCGCTGTCGGCGGAAGTACCGCTGTCCGATGTGGTGCCGCTGTCGGCGGTAGCGCCACTGTCGATAGAGATAGCGGTGTCTTGTTCTGGGAAGGTCTTGGCACCGGACACGGTGTTCAGTTCTTCGACTGCGAGAATTCTGCCGAGTACACGGTCATTTTCGTTCGTCATGGTGTTGTCCTTGAGAGTGATCGGAGGATGAAGACGCGCAATTCCTTCGCCTTCGCTCACCGCCCTTGGCGGAAGGCGGTGAGCGAAATTTCTCTGAAATAGATGCGCTCAGAATCGGCTGAGCCGTGCGCGGCGGAAACATTCGCCGCGCACGGTGTCCACAAAAAATGACGGATCAGATCTCAGGTATGAAGGCGAACGTGTCGCGCGAAGATGCTGCTGTCAGCAGATCGTGCCGCTATCGGCAGTGGTGCCGCTGTCGGCCGTCGTACCGCTATCCGCAGTCGTACCGCTATCCGCAGTGGTACCGCTGTCGGCGGTGGTGCCGCTATCGGATGTCGTACCTGTGTCGGATGTCGGTTCGGTTTCGACGTACACCGCTAAGGTGTACGGTGGCCTGGCGCCGGTCACGGCATTGAGTTCTTCGACAGCCAGAATGCGGCCGAGCACGCGAGTTTTCTTGTTATCCATGATCAATATTCCTTGTGTGTGAACTTCCGGGGGAATGCCCGCATTGCGGGCCGACGTTGTCGCGGCGGTGGATCGTTCCGAGACAACGACCGCTGCCCGCGCGTCCGCGGGTGCGCATTGGATTTACGCAGCTTCTGCCTGCGTGTTGGGCGCAGGTTCTCGGCGCAGTTTGTCCTGCTCGCTGACCGCTTCGGGCTTGGTCTGCTCGATCAGATCGGTAAGGCGCAAAGGTTCCGATGGTTGGCGATACAGAAACGCCGGGTCGGCGCTCTCCACCAAACCGCATAACGCATCGAATAGCGTCAGGTCTTCGCACCACTGTTCGACGAAAATGAATTGACCCGCTTCGTTGACTTCCAGATAGATCCATTCGTCGTCGGGGGTCACGATGAAGTCGAACGCACCAGCGACCAGCCCCAGGCTTCGCATCTGTTTCAGACAAGCTTGATAGACCTGGTCTGGAAGCGTCACGCTGCCGTCGGTCATGTCGCCGTGCTGGTGTAGGCGCCAATCCATTTCGCCGTATTCGATCCGCGAGGGATCGATCTTCAGTGCGAAGCAGCTTGCGCCGAAGAACTGTGCCCTGACTTCGAATTTCTTTTTGACTTGAGCCTGGAAGATGCCCGGTGCGGCGCGCAGTAAGTCGTCGCCAGGCAGATCGTCGATCCGGACGCGCGCGGTATAAGTGGACAGAGTCTTGTCGTTCTCTTCCCACGCCGCGCCGATCAGAGGTTTGTGGATGACGCTAGGGTGGCGGTCGATGAATGCCCGGATCGCTTCCGGGCGATTGCTGATCAGAGTCTCTGGAATCATCAGGCCGTTGCGCTGCGCAAGTTTCAGTTGCACCGGTTTTTGATCGGCGTTGCGCGCCGCGTCGTAAGGATTGATCCAGAACGCATCGCGGAGCAGATTGCGTAAGGCCGTATCGGCGAAGCGGATCTGCTGGGCGACATACTCCCGATCGCGCGGGTCGATGTGGGGCGGCACCTTCGGCGCGAGCATTCGTCGGTTCCAGACCACGTCGAAGTCGGACAGCGCATAACTGCCATCGATGGTATGCAAGCGTAGCGTGTCTTCGCGTTTGCCATACAGAAATTCGACTTCAGCCCTTTCCGGAAAGTCGGAGCCGAAATATCGCAATACGCGATGCCCACGTTGCTTGAGCGCTGCCTCCGCCAGAATGGCGTGCCAATCGTCGGGCATCGTGTAGATCAAAACAGTTTTGCTTGCGTTCGTCATGAGTGCACTCCTTGTCGGGGGATGGTGTTGCGATGGGGTTATCCGGCGAAGCGATCGCGCAGGCGCGCGAGTGGTTCGATCAACCATTCGTAGAGGCGACGTTTCTCGAGCACGATATCGGCCTGCAAAAGAAGGCCCGGGCGCAGAGCGTGCGATGTGCCGCGTTCGTCATTCACGCTTTGCGCGTCGAGCGTCACGATCGTGCGATACATCGGCTCGCTCGTCGTCTGCATCCCGATTGAGGAGAGATCTCGCGGCATCGGGCTTCGTGCGATGCGTGCGATGCGACCGCTGTACTGCCCGTAGTGTTGGAAGGGAAACGCGCGGTAGCGCAACCAAACATCGCTGCCGATGACGCTGGATTCCAGTAAGCGATCCGGCAAATACAATTCCGCTTCGAGCACGGCGTCGCTCGGTATCAGAGCGAGCAGAGGTTGATCCGCAGCGACGTGCGCGCCGACGACGACGAGTTGCGCGCTGATATAGCCGGCACGTGCTGCACGGATCGCGAGCGTGCGCGAGGGAAGATCCGATGCGGAGACGATCAACTCGCCGACGACGGCATCGCGGTCGACCCAGTCGCCTTCCTGATAACGCAAGGATTTCAGGATGCCATCGGCAGCGGCGGGCACTTCGATCAGACCGGTAGGCGTCACCAACCGTCCCTCGACCCTGACCTTTCTCGCATATTCGCCGAACATCAAGAATGAAATGGCCGCGATGGCCATGGCGATCGCTAACCAAGTCCACACCCAATGCGACCAAGGTTGGCGCACGAGAAGACTACCGAGCCAACGATTGCGCTTGGCCGCGATGACCTCGGCGCGATAGAGCGGGGTGTGCGCCATCATGCCGTCTCCGCGCCAGGTCCATTCATCTCACAGTCGCTTTCGCGCCCGCGCACGCGTTGCCGTCCGGGGCATGCGGAAGCGAGGTAATGGTCGTATCGCTCAGCAAATACAGACATGAGGCCTCGTTCAGACAGACGTACAGTCACCTCGCGCAACCGTTCAGAACGGCATCGCGGCATCCGTTTACAGCACGCGTGTTTGTGCTTTACTTGAATCAGTATTCGTAACGAAGGACTGTTCCCGGACATGGACACACGGATGACCGCGAGCGAAGCCGATCGATCTTCGGATCGACTTGTCGAGAACGTCGAATCCGTCACAGAATTGTTGGCGGATGCGCAAGCTGGCCGTGCCGACGCGTGGGATCGCATTTACGCGGTTCTCTACGATGAATTGCATCGCATCGCGCGCTCGCAGATACGACAACGGGCGCATGGGCGGATTTCGGCGACATCGCTGGTGAGCGAAGGCTGGCTGCGTCTGGCGAGCGCGCATTTCAGCGTCGAGAATCGAAGGCATTTCACCGCGTTGGTCGCACGCGCGATGCGCTTCGTACTCATGGACGAAGCGCGTAAGGAAATGTCGGAAAAACGCGGCGATGGACAGCGAGCACTGTCGTTGGACGAAAGCTCCGACCCCGGGCAGCACAGTACGTTGGTGGAGATGGTGGCGCTCGACGACGCCATTACTCGGCTTTCGCGTCTCGATAAGCGCTTAGCGCAATTGGTGGAGATGCGTTATTTCGGCGGTATGGACGAGGACGAGATCGCAGCGTCGCTCGGCGTCACCGATCGCACGCTCCGCCGGGATTGGCGTCGCGCGCGCGCGTTTCTGTTGGCTCAACTCGGCGAAACACCCGAGAATTTGGCCGATGCAGCGCGCGCCGAACCGCTGTCGATCGTGATGTCCTAGATGCTTGATTCATTCGGGCTCGCGTCAATCGCGCGCTCTTGGAGTGCGAACGGATGTCCGAATACATTCCGATGAAACGAGCTGACGATGTTTCTACGAACGCAATGGAGACTCTAATCAGATGCCGATGATAAGTCATGACGACGAACTCGCCGGCCGAGCGTTGGCATTGTTCGATGCCTACGCAGACATGTCCGTTGCGCAACGAGAGACGGCGCTCGAAGCGCTCGGGCAGCAAGATGCCGATCTTCGCGCTGCAATCCTTTCGCTGTTGAATGCGGACGCGAAGCCTTATACCTTCGCGTCGCCGATGCGTTGGCTCGCTGATCGAAGCGACGATACGCGATTAGATCCGCGCAGTGGCGATGGGTCGATCTGGCGGGAGGGGACGCGGCTCGGCGCGTGGTGCGTGGATGGCGTCATCGGTATCGGCGGTATGGGCGTCGTCTATGCCGCGCATCGGGCCGATGGATGGTACGAGCAGGACATCGCGCTGAAAACTATTCGCCCCGAGCTGATCTCTCCGGCATTGCTAGCCGCGTTCGGCCAGGAACGCCGCAATCTCGCGCGGCTCGAGCATCCGGCTATCGCCTCGCTGGTCGATGCTGGAATCAGCGCCGACGGGCAACCTTGGCTGGCGATGCAGCGCGTGGTCGGCGACCCGATCGATCGTTGGTGCGATGAACATCGACTGGACATGCGTCGGCGGATCGAACTATTGCTTGAGGCCTGCGCAGCGGTCCGTTATGCCCACGAGCACGACATTCTGCATCAAGACATCAAACCCTCGAATTTGCAGGTTACGCAGGACGGCCGCATCAAACTCCTCGACTTCGGGTTGTCTTCGTTGCTGTCCCAGTCTGTCGTGAAGCGCACCGCCAGAGTCGGTGTGAGCTGCGGCTATGCCGCACCAGAAGTGTTCTGCGATGCGCCACCGAGCGTCGCTATCGACGTCTATGCGCTCGGGGTGGTGTTGTATCGCCTGTTGTGCGGCGATTGGCCCTCGAAGCCTTCGTCGTTGTCGATGCCGTGCGATACCGACGCCGAAGCGCCAAGCGTTCTGGCATCCCGCGCGCTTGCGCAAGTCGCGCGCGATCGCTCGCTGGTCGACATCGCGGCGCTCGCGCGCACGCTTCGCGGCGATCTCGACGCGATCGCATTGCGTGCCGTGGCGAACGATCAATCCTCTCGCTACGCTTCCGTCGACGATTTGCAGCACGATCTGCAGGCATGGCTGGAGAAGCAGCCGGTTTCTGCGCGCGGCGAAAATCGGATCTATCGCGCGGCGACGTTCGTCCGCAGGAACGCGCTCGTATTTTGTCTTGGGACTGCAGGCGTTTGCGCGATCGTATCCGGCGTGGCCGTGACGATGCGCGAGCGACAGCGCGTGCAGGATGCCGACGAAGCAGTGGAAGTGCTCGGTAGAATTTTCGAAGAATCGCTCGGCACGGCGACATTGTCCTCGCTCGGTACCGCGCCGCTCAGTCCGCCGATGTTGCTGAGCAAGACCGAAAAGCGGTTGCGCGCAGAAGCCGGCGACGATAAACCAAACTTGCTCGCGCGCGGGCTCGCCACCCTCGCGCGGGCGCAACTGATCGGCGGTGACTACGAGCAAGCGACACGTTTGGCCGAAGAAGCGAAAAGGGTCGGCACAAACGATCCGCTACAGGCGGCCAGAACCGATGCGACGTTGGCGCAATTACTCAACTTGCAATCGCGACACGCGGACGCGGAAGTGGTCGTACGAGAAGGCTTGCGCGAAGTACCGCGTTTCAGCGGTAACGACGACGACGTGGTCAAGCTGGATCTGCGGATGCAATTGGCGCGCGCTCGCTGGGGGCAGGGCGACACGCATGCCGCGATCGCGATACTCGACGAGGCCGTGGCCTCGGCCGAAGCGCTCGGCGAGGAAGGCGTTCCTGCGCTCGCCGAGTTGCTGGGTCAACGCGGCTACGACCGGACGCAATTGTTCCGGCTCGAACAGGCGGAATCGGATCTGCGGCGTGCGCTTTCGGTTCTCGGCGACCGCAGCCCAACGGTCGAGAATACCTTGCGCCGATATCTGGCGAGCGTACTGATTCTATCGGACCGCACAGAAGAAGCGCGTCTACAAGCGTCGCGCACCTTGCAGAGCAACCTGCGGATGTTCGGACCGTCGCATCCGGAAACCGGTCGTGCGTGGATCGTCGTCGGCAAGGCGTTGTTCTACTCGGGCGAACACAAACGCTCGGTCGAGGCCATCGATAAAGCGATCGCGATTCTAGAAGCGCAAGTCGGTACCGATCACCCGGATCTTGCCGAAGCGGCCGTCGTCCGCAGTGGGCTCGAATTCGAATCGGGTAATCTCGCCGGAGCGCTCGATGGCGCGCGCAAAGCCATGGGCATTCTCGAACGCGCCTATGGCCGCCAGCATGAGGCCACGCTCAAACGGCGCACTGATCTGGCGGCGATACTCATCATGCGTACTGAAAACGACGGCGCGCGAGGGCACGACGATACGTACCGAGAAGCCGCGAACTTGTTATCGGATGCGATTGCGACCGGCGTGCGCCAGGGCTTGCCGATGGGGTATGCGCGCGACGAGTACGCGAATGTGCTGTTGCATCTTGACCAGCCTCAGGAAGCGGAAGCGCAAGCGCTACGAGCGATCGCCGATATGTCGGCGCAGTTCGGCCGCGACAGCCATTACGTGCTTCCTGGGTACATGATCTTGATGAAAGTGCGCACACGTCAGGCGCTCTACGACGATGCGGCCGCGATCGGCACACGATTGTTGGCGCAGTCGGAACCGGAAAATAAGTCTTCGTACAGCCGTTTTCTGATCCTGAAGTTGTTGCTGGAGAACGAGATCGCCCGTGGCGATCCTGAGCGGATTGATAACGCTTATGCAGAAGCGGAACGAATCGCGAAACGGTATGATTTTATGGATATGCTGCGTGCGATCTCGGTCCCAAGGTTCGACAAAACGAGCAGTATCGTGAGTCGATGATGCTAGGCTAGGACGCACTGGATTTGGCCGATTAGTTGGATGTCGCTAGAGCCGTCTCAAAATCGGAATCGAGATCTTTCCGGCCGTCATTCCGACGGTTTTTTGAGAGAGGCAATAACCCAGGCCCATCGCAAAGATCGAGGAGCAAATGCT
Organism: uncultured Gammaproteobacteria bacterium; assembly: GCA_963783035.1. Lineage (GTDB taxonomy): Bacteria > Pseudomonadota > Gammaproteobacteria > Xanthomonadales > Xanthomonadaceae > Lysobacter_I. The sequence continues at coordinate 103,879 of CAWAMC010000007.1, read as the reverse complement.
CCTCGATCTTGAAACGTTATGCGTCGTGCAGAATCAGAGATACGGACCCGTCGGGCAATTGAAGGTATTGGTGCGCGAAGTCGATCCTGAGGAATTGGTGACCGTGACCGTGACGGTCGGCCGTTGGAACCTGTTGCATACACCGATGTATTCGTTCTGATCGGAACCATCGGGCCAGCGGACGACCGCGGGCGTCGAGGAGGAGAAAATCACACGGCAGACATAGATACCGCCGCCGCTGTTATTGAAATCAGGACAGATCAAATGGGTGATGATCGGCGCGCTACCGATGCTGGCGTAAGTCGTTGCAGCGCGATCGGCGGCGATGGCGCTTCCCGCGAGTAGGCAAGATGCGAGCGTGGCGGCGATGGCGATTTTGAGCGAATGACGATTCATGAGAGTTCCTGTTGAGTTAGGGCGATGAACGTTCGCAAGCGATGAACGCGTTCGTGGCCTGGGTCGATCGAGTGCCTCGATGACCCACAGCACTGAGCGCGATACGACGATCGAATCAACAGTCGATCGCGGCCAGAACACGGCTTGCGTTGTTCGATACGTGAGGCTGCCCACCGCAGACGCGCTTTCTGACAAAAAACGACGCTTTGGACAATTTCGGCAAACTCACGGCGCAACAGGCGAGTACAGCAGCGACGCGAGCGGCTAGCGATACACGTGCGCTTCGGCCGTTTCGAGCGGCCGACCTCTGCTGACATTCGGTGACAGCCGACCGTTTGCGTTCGTTGCCGAAACGACGACAATCGCCGGATGTCGCACCCATCGCGCAAAATCATCCACATCGACATGGACGCTTTCTATGCGTCGGTGGAGCAGCGCGACGACCCGTCGCTGCGCGGTAAGCCGGTGGTAGTCGCATGGCGCGGGGCGCGGTCGGTAGTGTGCGCGGCGTCCTACGAGGCGCGTACATTCGGCGTGCGTTCGGCGATGCCGGCGATACGCGCCGAGCGACTATGCCCGCAGGCGGTGTTCGTGCCGCCGGATTTCGTGCGCTACAAGGCGGTATCGCGGCAGGTGCGCGAGATCTTCGCGCGCCACACCGATTTGATCGAGCCGTTATCGTTGGACGAAGCCTATCTCGATGTCACCGATCCCAAAGACCGGCTCGAAGATGGCAAGATACCGAGCGCGACCGCGATCGCGCAGACGATCCGCGCGCAGATTCGCGAGGAAACACAACTGACCGCGTCGGCGGGCGTGGCGCCGAATAAGTTCTTGGCGAAGATCGCTTCGGATTGGAACAAGCCCGACGGCTTGTTCGTGATTCGGCCGCACCAGATCTTCGATTTCCTCACGCCGTTGCCGGTCGGTTGCATTCCGGGCGTAGGTAAAGTGGCGTTACAGAAATTAGAGACGTTGGGAGTCAAAACCGTCGGCGATTTGCGCGAGATCGAGGTTGCGACCTTGCAGCGTATGTTCGGCAGTTTCGGCGCGCGCCTGCACGAACGCGCGCAAGGCATCGACGAACGCGCGGTCGTGCCCGATCAGCCGGTGCAGTCGATCTCGGCTGAAGACACGTTCGAGCACGACGTGACCATCGACGAACTGGAACCGACGATCCGTCGTCTCGCCGAGAAAACGTGGCAATCGGCGGCGAAGACCGAGCGCATCGGCCGCACCGTCGTGCTCAAGCTCAAGACCTCGCAATTCCGCATTCTCACTCGTAGCCACACGCCCGAGACGGCGCCGACGTCGTTGGAGCAGCTCACCGAGATCGCCCTGGGCCTGCGCGCTCGAATCGCACTGCCGGCGAGCACCCGTTACCGATTGGTCGGGGTCGGTCTTTCCGGGTTTCGGGATCGAGACGCGCATCTGCCGCCCCAACCGGAGTTGTTCGCCGACGCGGATGGCATCGTTTGAGGGGGCAGATGCCGTCGCACTACGGCCCGTGCATCGCAGGGGCCGTGAGTTAGCGGTTCAGCGCGCTTTCGGAGCGTAACGTAGACGCAGTTGGTAAGTGCGGCCGGGTTGGTTGTAGAACGCGGCGGTTTCGTAAGTACGATCGAAGACGTTGGCGACCCCCGCTTGCAGCATCCATGCATCGCTGAGGCCGTACTCGGCGCGCAGATCGAGCGTCGCATAGCCGCCGAGGCGCCGCGTGTTGGCGAGATCGTCGTAACGGCCGCCTTCGCCGATCGCGGTCGTACCGATGCGCAGCGCGCCGAACGTACGGTCGACGGAGAGACGCGCGCTTTGTTGCGCCCGCCGCGGCAGTTCCTTGCCGCGATTACCGACACTCCGATTTTCCGAGTCGAGCCAACTGGCCGAAAAGCCGATGTCCCATTCGGCGATCGTGCTGTCGATCTGCACTTCCGCGCCGCGCAGACGCGCGCGATCGATATTGTTCGGCAGAAACAGCGCCGCATCGAACGCGATCAAGTCATCGACATCGGTTTCGAAGGCATCGATGCGAGCGGATGCACGCTCGCCGCGCCAAGCGAGTCCGGCCTCGACCGTGCGCGAAGATTCGGGACGCAAGTCCGGGTTGCCGAAGAACGGAAAATACAATTCGTTGAAGGTCGGTGCCTTGAAGCCGGTGCCGTAACTCGCGACGATGCGCCATCCGTCGCCGAAGCCCAGACCCCACGCGGCGGTCCCGGTGGTTTCGCCGCCGAACTGTTCGTTATCGTCGCGACGCAATGCGAGTTGCAGATCTTGCGTGCCGAACTCGGTGTCGAAGCGCCCTTGATACTGCGCGAAGGCGGCGACGTTGCGGCGTGCGGTCGCATCGAAGTCGGTATCGCTGTCGATGCGGTCGCGCAACCAATCGGTGCCGACGCTTAGCGTCTGCGCATCGGTCAACGCGATATCCAACTGTAGGCTCGCGCTATCGCGATCGCTGGCGAAATCGCCATTGGCCACGCGGCCGACACCGGGCGTATCGAAAAAATTATCCGATGCATCGCGATTGCGGCCGACGACCGCGTGCAGCGTCGTGCGCTCGCCGATGCCCCAGCGCAGTTTCGCGCCGATCACACGTTGCACCACTTCGGAATAATTGACGAAACCGCCGTCGTATTCGTTTTCGCCACGCGCTTCCAACCATTGGCCGTCGAGCTGTGCGCGATCGCCGAATGCGACGCCGCCGCGCAGCGACAGCGCGCGACGCGTGTAACCGTCGCGATCGGTTTCGCCGTCTCTGAAGCAGCCGGCGAAATTATTGTTGACGACATCCGCGAGACCGCGACAGGCGTCGATGCCGTCGGTACGCAAAGACGCCACGTCCACGCCGTACCAGCCGTGTTCGCTACCGCCACCGATGCCCGCGCCGGCTTCGCGCCGACCGTGACTGCCGATGCCGATCGCGAAGCGCGCTTGCGCAGGGCCGCGATCGCGACGAGTGAAGACTTGGATCACGCCGCCGATCGCGTCGGAGCCGTACAGACTCGAGCGCGGGCCGCGCACGATTTCGATGCGATCGACGAATTCGAGCGGCAAATCTTGGAACGAAACCAAGCCCGATGTCGCCGAGCCGACGCGAATGCCATCGATCAACACCAACACGTGGTCGGATTCGGCGCCACGCAACGACAGCGTAGTGAGTTTTCCGGTGCCGCCTTGATTGGACAGATTGATGCCGGCGCGGCCGCGCAGTAGATCGGCGAGCGAACCGACTTGGCTGCGTTCGATCTGTGCGCGATCGATCACCTCGACCGGCGCCAACGCGGCGTCGGTGGTGACCGCAGTGCGCGTGGCGGTGACGACGACGCGATCGAGATCGTCGCGAGCCGGTGCAGCGTCGGTTTCGCTTTGCGCGAAGGCAGTAGTCGAGAAAGAGCAGGACAACGCGCTCGCGATCGCGAGCGTCAACGGTAAACGAGAGAACAACGAACGAGAGAACAGCATGCGAACTCCATCGCGCACACCCGCGCGCGGTGATGAGGGAGGAGATCGCGAGGAGGAGAGCGGCGCGTGCGGCCCGGGGAGATGATGAATCGTCGAAGTCTTCGCGACGCGCGATGTCGTTCTTAGCGAACGTTCGCAGAGTCGTCGAAGACAGCGGGATACGCATGCCGGCGACGTCGCCGCGACGCCCTCCGCATCGCAACCGTGGACTCCGTGGCCGGTCTCCGGACTCGCGCGTTCGGTCGTGAAGACCGAGCCTTTCGCGCCTTCCCACAGCGACGCTGCAGTGGCGATTGCGAAAGATCGACGCGCTTACCGTTGCGGGGGCAGTGCCGGGTTTGCATCGCGAATGGACCGCGACGCGCACCGGCTTCCCGTTTCAACCCGATCGTCGTCATGATGGTTCTCGACCGACGACCAAGTCACCTCGAAGCGCGCGCAGTGTAACCGATCGAACGACGCGCGCGCGGGGACGTTCAGTCGCTGTCGTTGCCGCCACCACTGTCGGGCTCGTCGAACAACGCGAAGCCGCCGGACATCTCGCCGCCGCCATCGTCGTGCTGATGCACGGTCGTCGTCACCGGGCCTGCGGCCGGGCGCCCGCGCGGTTGCGGCAACAATGCGACCGCGGCATCCGCCGCCACCAGCAGTTCGCTGCGACGCTCGGCGGGAATGTCCTGCCAATGGCAGTCCAGCAATGCGCCTTCCAGCGCGTACAGCAGATTCAAGCTCGGCTTGAAACCCGCGCGCTTCACTTTGATGAAAGCATCGAGCGCGCCGATCGCGCGCAAATCATCTTCGGTACGTAACCCGACCTGACGGAGCCACGCGGCGCTCTTAGGGCCGATATTGCGCAACTTTAACGGCGTAGCCATACGGAGCACCTATCGAAGAAGAGTGGTTGGGCGAAACTGCGTTGAACGAAGCCGCATCGCGCGATCGCACAAGAATGGTATGCAACGCGTTGATGTCGCGGCGGCGGTGGTCGTCGCAAACAATCGAGTGACATATCGACAACATCAGCGAACGCGACCGTACGCGGACTCAGAGGCTGTCCAAGAAAATCGCGGCGATGGATTCCAACCCTGCCTGATCTTCAACGTCGAAACGATCGGGAACCGGACTGTCGATATCGAATACGCCGACCAGCGCACCATCGCGCACCAGCGGCACGACCAATTCCGAACGCGAGGCGGCATCGCAAGCGATGTGGTCGGGGAAGGCATGGACATCGGCGACGCGCTGGGTTTCGCGCGTACGTGCGGCCGCGCCGCAGACGCCTCGATCCAACGCGATACGGACGCAAGCCGGCTGGCCTTGGAAAGGACCGACCACCAGTTCGTGGCCGTCGTAAAAATAGAAGCCTACCCAGTTCAAGTCGGGCAGTGCGTGATAGACCAGCGCGGAAAGATTGGCGGCGTTGGCGATGCGGTCGCGTTCGCCATCGACCAACGCGCGCGCTTGCGCTGCGAGTTGCGCATATTGTTCCGACTTGTTGCCGGTTAGACTGGAAGCGCTGAACATGGCGCGAGTTTAGCAGGCGGCTGTTACGTCCGCGTTCAAGCATCGTCATCAGAGGGCCACGTATCGCGTGACTGACGTTCTTCGACATCCTGGCGATCGCGACATTGCGCTCCGCGCGAGCGCTTTCGTGGCGTGCATTCGAGTGGAGCGCGCGACGTGAGCCAGGCGCCGCCGTCGTCTGCGACACGTTCTTCGAACGCGGTGTCGCCGCAGCCTTCGGACCCGCGTGCGTCCGGCCGACGCGCGGCATTCGGCGTGTTCGTCACCGGCACCGATACCGGCGTCGGCAAGACCTTCGCGAGTGTGGCCCTCTTGCATCGCCTGCGTGCGGACGGTTTCCGTGCCGTGGGGATGAAGCCCGTTGCGAGCGGCTGCGAGCGCACCGACGCGGGCTGGCGCAACGACGATGCATTACGCCTGCTCGCGGCGAGCGATCCGCAGCCCGAGTACGCCGATCTCAACCCGTATCCGCTACCGCTTCCGACGGCACCGCAATTGGCCGCGACCGCGGCGGGCGTGCGAATCGACGGCGATCGTTTGGTCGACGCCTACCGTGCGCTGGCGGCGCAGGCCGATACGGTGGTGGTGGAAGGCGTCGGTGGCTGGGCCGCGCCGTTGGATCATGGCTTGGAGCAGGCCGATTTGGCCCGTGCGCTGGCGTTGCCCGTGGTGCTGGTGGTGGGTGTGCGTCTGGGATGCCTGAGTCATGCGCGGCTGACCGCGCGCGCGATCGCCGCCGATGGCCTGTCGTTGGTGGGCTGGATCGCCAATACGATCGATCCGGCCTTCAGCGATATCGACGCCTATCTCCGCTTGTTAGCGTACGCGCTGCCGGCGCCGTGTCTGGGCGTGTTGCCGTTTTCCGCATCGCAGGATGCGGCGGCGATAGCGAGCGTATTGCGCCTGCCGGTCGGGATGTTCGATACGGAAGCTCGACCATCGCCATAAAAAAACCCAGCCGGAAGGCTGGGTTTTTTCGGAGAGCGACGCTTACGCGTCGGCGCGAGGTTCAGCGCGCGGTCTTGCGACCCGTAGCGGCAGTTTTCGTGGCTTTTTCGACATCGGCCTTGACGGTCTGCGCGACCGTTTCGAATTGGTTCTTGGCGAGCTGAGCGATGGCTTCTTGGGTCTTCAGCGTGCGGCCGAAGACTTCTTGGCCGGCGCCGATGCTGCGCTCGACGTTTTCGCGAGCGATCTGCACGCCCTTCGGCCACACGGCCTTGGCGCCGTCGAGATCGCGGACTTCAGCCAGTTCGCCGAAGAAGGCGAACGCGGCATTCATGTTCTCTTCGAGGGTGGCCATCTGCAGGCCGAACACTGCTTCGGTGTTTTCGAGGGCCAGACGACCGACCTGGGCAGTGGCGTCGGCGAACTGACGGGTCGACTTGGTGAACTGGTCGTTGAACTGCTGGTACATGGAGAGTCTCCTGACGAGAATCGGCCCGGATTGGGTCGTTGTGCGATGCAACATATTTCGATTTTTGCTGCAATGCAACATATCGCTGCCGCCGTTCGTCGGAAACAGATGCGTGTCTTTTTAATTCAATAACTTAGATGTGAACGTACGGGGTTTTCAGGTGCAAGCGTCTCTGAGAACCGTATTGTTTCGGTCGTGGCGCGCCGAACAGATCAGGCCGGCGGGCACGCCTCGTGACACCTCAGTCGGCGTGCTGTGGCCCGCGATAGCGGCAGCCGGAGGTGCATGTTTCGTGGACCACGACCTCGCTCAAGGCCGGGAGCGCCGGCTTGAGTTGCTCCCAGATCCAGACCGCCACGCGTTCGCTGGTCGGGTTCTCGAGGCCTTCGATCTCGTTGAGATAGTGGTGATCGAGACGGTCGTAGATCGGTTTGAAGGCGGATCTTGATGTCGGCGAAATCCATGACCCAGCCGGTGTGCGGGTCGAGCTCGCCGCTGACGTGCAGCTCGATTCGGAACGAATGCCCGTGCAGGCGCGCGCACTTGTGCCCCGGAGGGACATTCGGAAGCCGATGCGCGGCTTCGATCGTGAATGCTTTAAAGATATCCATGGCGATGGTCTCGCGCGGCGCAGCCGATAGAAACGAAAAACCCGCCTTGGGGCGGGTCGTGCGCGCATCGACCACGATCGACGAAGCGCGTAAGCGTGGTGGCTATGGGTGGACTCGAACCACCGACCCCAGCATTATGAGTGCTGTGCTCTAACCGGCTGAGCTACATAGCCACAAGGGGCGGCAATTGTCCACGCCGTTGCTGCAGCCGTCAACCTAAGGCGCGATCCGCCCGCTGTCGCGAGGCCATCATCTCGCCGATAATGGCGCATCACTCCCGCGCACATCTTCCGCTCGATGTCCGCTCGTGCTGCGTTCGGCGAGGCCCTGGCTCACGCGTGGGCACGACGAGTCGGCGGCGCGCCACCCTTGGACGCCCGCTCGCATGAATACGCACATGAACATCGCCCACCGCAAACCACTGCCGGGCACTCGTCTCGACTATTTCGATGCGCAGGAGGCGGTCGATGCGATCCGTCCTGGCGCCTGGGCCGCGCTGCCCTACACCTCGCGCGTACTCGCCGAAAATCTCGTGCGCCGCGCCGATCCCGCGCGACTGACCGACTTCCTCGCGCAGTTCATCGAACGCAAACGCGATCTCGATTTTCCGTGGTTTCCGGCGCGGGTGGTTTGTCACGACATCCTCGGCCAGACCGCGCTGGTGGATCTGGCGGGCTTGCGCGACGCCATCGCCGATCAAGGCGGCGATCCGGCGCAAGTCAATCCGGTGGTGCCGGTGCAACTGATCGTCGATCACTCGCTCGCGGTGGAATGCGGTGGGTTCGATCCGCAGGCGTTCGAGAAGAATCGCGCGATCGAGGACCGCCGCAACGAAGATCGCTTCCACTTCATCGATTGGACCAAGCGTGCGTTCAAGAACGTCGACGTGATTCCGCCGGGCAACGGCATCATGCATCAGATCAATTTGGAGCGGATGTCGCCGGTGATCGGTGTGCAGCAAACGGGTAACGGCCGGAGCGTCGCGTATCCCGACACCTGCGTCGGTACCGACAGTCACACGCCGCACGTGGATGCATTAGGCGTGATCGCGATCGGCGTCGGCGGGCTGGAAGCGGAAAACGTGATGCTCGGCCGCGCCTCGTGGATGCGCTTGCCCGACATCATCGGCGTCGAGCTGACCGGCAAGCCGCAGCCGGGCATCACCGCCACCGACATCGTCCTGGCGCTGACCGAATTCCTGCGCAAGCAGAAAGTCGTCGGCGCGTATCTGGAATTTCGCGGCGAAGGCGCGGCGGCGCTAACCCTCGGCGATCGCGCGACGATCTCGAACATGGCGCCGGAATACGGCGCGACCGCGGCGATGTTTTTCATCGACGGCAATACGCTCGACTATCTGCGCCTCACCGGCCGCAGCGACGAGCAAGTCGCGCTCGTCGAAACCTACGCAAAAACAGCCGGGCTGTGGGCCGATGCGTTGACCACGGCCGAATACGAACGCACGTTGCAGTTCGACTTGAGCAGCGTGGTGCGTACGATGGCGGGGCCGTCGAACCCGCATGCGCGCGTCGCGACCAGCGACCTCGCTGCGAAGGGCATCGCCGGCAATCTCGACGCTGCGCGCGCGCAAGAAGCGCAGGGCTTGATGCCCGATGGCGCGGTGATCATCGCGGCGATCACCAGTTGCACGAATACGTCCAACCCGCGCAACGTCATCGCTGCCGGCTTGTTGGCGCGCAACGCCAATCGCGCTGGCTTGGTGCGCAAGCCGTGGGTGAAGAGCTCGCTCGCGCCCGGTTCCAAAACCGTCGCGCTGTATTTGGAAGACGCCGGCCTGAAGACGGAGCTGGAACAACTCGGTTTCGGCATCGTCGCCTTCGCCTGCACCACCTGCAACGGCATGAGCGGCGCACTCGATCCGAAGATTCAACAGGAAATCATCGAACGCGATTTGTACGCGACGGCGGTGTTGTCGGGCAATCGCAATTTCGATGGGCGCATCCATCCGTACGCGAAGCAAGCGTTTCTGGCCTCGCCGCCGCTGGTGGTGGCCTACGCCATCGCCGGCACCATTCGTTTCGATATCGAAAAAGACGCGCTGGGTCACGACGCGGACGGCAAGCCAATCACACTCAAAGACCTGTGGCCGAGCGATGCGGAGATCGATGCGATCGTGAAGGCGAGCGTGAAGCCCGAGCAGTTCCGCAACGTCTACGAGCCGATGTTCAAGGTCGTGGTCGAACACGGCGAAGCGGTGAAGCCGCTCTACGATTGGCGCCCGATGAGCACGTATATCCGCCGCCCGCCGTATTGGGAAGGCGCACTCGCGAAGCCGCGCACGTTGCAGGGCTTGCGCCCACTCGCGGTGTTGGGCGACAACATCACCACCGATCATTTGTCGCCATCGAACGCGATCATGCTCAACAGCGCGGCCGGCGAATACCTCGCGAAAATGGGCCTGCCGGAAGAAGATTTCAATTCCTATGCGACGCATCGCGGCGACCATCTCACCGCACTGCGCGCGACGTTCGCCAATCCGACCTTGCTCAACGAAATGGTACGCAACGCCGACGGCAGCGTGAAGAAAGGATCGCTCGCGCGCGTCGAGCCGGAAGGCGAGACGATGCGGATGTGGGAGGCGATCGAAACGTATATGGAACGCGGCCAACCGCTGATCATCGTCGCCGGCGCCGATTACGGCCAAGGCAGTTCGCGCGACTGGGCCGCGAAAGGCGTGCGCCTCGCGGGCGTGGAAGCGATCGCCGCCGAAGGCTTTGAGCGGATCCACCGCACTAATTTGATCGGCATGGGCGTGTTGCCGCTGGAATTCAAACCCGGCACCACGCGTTTGACGCTCGGTCTGGATGGCACAGAAACGTACGATGTGCTCGGCGCACGCACGCCGCGCGCCGACCTGATGCTTGTGGTGCATCGTCGCAACGGTGAGCGTATCGATGTGCCGGTCATCTGTCGCCTCGATACGGCGGAAGAAGTGTCGATCTACGAAGCCGGAGGCGTGTTGCAGCGGTTCGCGCAGGATTTTCTCGAAATGTCGAAAACAGCCTGAGTAGTTCGTCGTCGTATCAATCCGATCAACAAGGAGATCGATCATGTCCGAGCCCAACACCGGCACTGTCCGCTTCCATCGTGTACTACGCGCGCCGTCCGAACGCGTGTATCGTGCTTTTCTCGACCCCGACGCATTAGCGAAATGGATGGCGCCGTATGGCTTTACCGGAAAGGTGCACGCGATGGATGCGCGCGTCGGCGGCGGCTTTCGCATGTCCTTCACCAATTTCGGAACCGGTAAGAGCCATAGTTTCGGGGGAAGCTACATCGAGATGGTGCCGAATGCGTTGCTTCGCTACACCGACCGGTTCGACGACCCGAATCTGCCCGGCGAGATGCGGATCGAGATCGCGTTCAAACCTGTGTTGTGCGGCACCGAACTGACCATCGTGCAAGAAGGTATCCCTGCGGCGATTCCGACCGAATTCTGTTATCTCGGTTGGCAAGAGTCGTTGACGTTATTGTCGCAATTGGTCGAGCCCGAGATTCCCGACGAGCCATGATGCTCGGCGGGTGCATACAGTCTTCTTCCTTCGCGGGATAGAAGCGTTAACGTCAATCTGGTAATGCAAAATGGTTCATCGCCCCCAACTCCGCATCCCAGCCACCTACATGCGCGGCGGTACGTCGAAAGGCGTGTTCTTCCGTTTGCAAGACTTGCCTGCTGCCGCTCAGACGCCTGGCCCTGCGCGCGATGCGCTGCTGATGCGGGTGATCGGCAGTCCCGATCCCTACGGAAAACACACCGACGGCATGGGCGGCGCGACGTCGAGCACCAGCAAGTGCGTGATTATTTCTCAAAGTACGCAACCCGATCACGATGTCGATTATCTCTACGGTCAAATATCGATCGATCAGGCCTTCGTCGATTGGAGCGGTAACTGCGGCAACCTCAGCACGGCGGTGGGTCCGTTCGCGATCGCGAACGGTTTCATCGATGCCGCGCGACTCCCGCGCGACGGTGCGAATATGTTCGCTGTACGCGTGTGGCAGGCCAACATCGGCAAGACCATCGTGGTGCATGTGCCCATTTGCAATGGCGAGGTGCAGGAGACCGGCGATTTCGAGCTCGATGGCGTGACGTTTCCGGCGGCGGAGATCGTGCTCGAATTCATCGACCCGGCCGATGAGGGCGAAGGCGAGGGTAGTGGTGCGATGGCTCGAAACAGCATGTTCCCCACCGGCAATCTCGTCGATGACTTAGAGGTGCCGGGCGTAGGCACCCTGAAAGCGACGATGATCAATGCCGGCATTCCCACCGTGTTCGTGAATGCGGCCGACATCGGCTACAGCGGCGCCGAGCTGCAGGACGCGATCAATGGCGATGCGGACGCGTTGGCGATGTTCGAAACCATTCGTGCGCATGGCGCAGTGCGGATGGGGCTCATCGCCGATGTCGCCGATGCCGCGAAGCGCCAGCACACGCCGAAGGTCGCGTTCGTCGCGCCCGCGGCCGATTACCTCGCTTCCAGCGGTAAGCGGATCGCGGCCGGCGACATCGATCTGCTGGTGCGCGCCTTATCGATGGGCAAGCTGCATCACGCGATGATGGGCACCGCCGCGGTGGCTATCGGCACCGCAGCGGCGATTCCAGGCACCTTGGTGAGCGAAGCGGCAGGTGGCGGCGCGCGCAGTGCGGTGCGCTTCGGCCACCCTTCCGGCACGCTGCGGGTCGGCGCGGAGGCCGTGCATGTCGACGGCCAGTGGGTCGTGCGTAAGGCGGTCATGAGCCGCAGCACGCGGGTGCTGATGGAAGGTGCGGTGCGGGTGCCGGCGGATGTGCTGCCGAGCTGAATAGGCGCGTCGCCGATGCGGCGTATGCCGAATCGAACACATGACGACAGACCGCTTGCGACGGCTTGTCGATTGCGGCGGCGCATGGCAGAGTCGGTGGTAGTGGCCGCATGGCCAAATCGCTTAGGAGTCCGCGTCGTGATCGATCCGGACGGTTACAGACCCAATGTCGCGATCGTATTGATGCGCCCGGATGGTCGGGTGTTTTGGGCGCGCCGTGTCCGTCGCGATGGCTGGCAGTTCCCGCAAGGCGGGATGAACAGCGACGAGACGCCGCTCGAGGCCATGTATCGCGAATTGCGCGAAGAAACCGGTTTGCTGCCGGAGCATGTCGATGTCCTCGGCACCACGCCCGGCTGGCTGCGTTATCGGCTGCCGGCGCGCGCGGTGCGCCACACCGAGCGCATGGTCTGCATCGGCCAGAAGCAGGTGTGGTTCCTGCTGCAGTTCACTGGGGAAGAGAGCGACCTGCGCTTGGACCTGACCGATAAACCCGAGTTCGACCATTGGCGCTGGGTCGATTTCTGGTACCCGCTCGAACATGTGGTCACGTTCAAACGCGGTGTCTACGCGCACGCTTTGCAGCATCTCGCGCCGTTCGCCCGGCAGATCGCGGGTACCCAGGCCATTCCGGCGCAGACCCTCGAGATCGGCCGCCGGCAGCAGCGCCAACGGCAACGGCGGCGCCTACAGCCAGCGCGACACAATGGCGGCGGGCCGGAGCCGGGACCGGTCTGACCGATAGGTGTTTCGCTGCCGAAGAAGCGAGCGGGATCGGCCTTGGACCTTAGGAGCGATCGGGTTCAGCTTCGGGGCAGTCTGTGGACGACCGCCAATAGCGTTGACAATCATTCTCATTCGTGTCGAAATGAGAACCGTTCCCAGCCGCATATCGCCATCACCATGTACGTTTGCCTCTGCAATGGCATCACCGATCACGAGATCCGCCAAACCGCTACGGCGGGTTGTCGGACCACGGCGGAGCTGACGATGCGCACCGGCTGCGGCGCCGGTTGCGGTAGCTGCCTGCCGATGGCGGCCGAATTGCTGGACGAAGTCCATGCCCGCCGCGACCTATCGGAAGTCGCGCACGCCGCCTGAGCGGACTTCGCGGGTGCGTCGATCTCGCCTGCTGCGCGATGTGCGCCGCCGAAAGAATCGGTAGAGTCTGGATCGCCAAGCGACTCGCCGAAACCGATAAACGCACTCGATTCGCATTCCGCCATCGCGCTGCCGGAATCGATACAGTTTCTCCGCTACGACCACAGCTTACGGGTGCCGATATGAAAGGCGATGCCAAGATCATCGAATTGCTCAACAAGGCGCTCTACAACGAGCTGACCGCGATCAACCAGTATTTCCTGCACGCGAAGATGCTGAAAAACTGGGGCCTGAAGGAACTCGCCGAACACGAGCACCACGAGTCGATCGACGAGATGAAGCACGCCGATAAACTCGCCGAACGCATTCTCTTTCTCGACGGCCTGCCCAATTTCCAAGCCTTGGGCAAATTGCGCATCGGCGAGAATCCGCGCGAAGTGCTCGAATGCGATCTGGCGTTGGAACTCGAAGCCCTGCCGCTGCTGCGCGAAGCGATCGCGTATTGCGAAACGGCGAACGATTACGTCAGCCGTCAGTTGTTCGCCGACATCCTCGATTCCGAGGAAGAGCATATCGATTGGATCGAAACGCAGTTGTCGTTGATCGCGCGCGTAGGCGAACAGAATTATCTTGCGGCCAAGCTAAAAAGCTGACCGCATGCTCGGCTTTCTCGTAGGCGCACAAAGGGATGCAATGCATGTGGCGCGCGGGTGTTGGAGACTCTTAAGCCGCGAGGGGCTGTGAGTCTCCGTCTGATGCGATCACTTGGGCGTGCCGCTGCTCAGTAGTTTCAAATCTTCGAGACGGCGAATGATGCGTTCTGAGGTTTTGGTGTATTCGCCATCCAAGAGCCACTTCGCGGCATCGACTTTACCTGTTTGGTGAAGTGCGACGACGCTCGATGCTTGCTGATGGAACATCTTATGCACTGCGCGTAGCTCGGCGAACATCGCGTACTTGCCGAGCTGCTTCTCGCCGTCCGCATGAATCCATTTGCCTAGATCGCAACGATCGTCGTGACAGATCACTTCCGGCCGTAAATCTTCAGAAGATTTGCCATCCAGGTAAATCGAGAGACGGTCTTTCCAGTTTTTGTGCGCGCCAATCGCGACATCGATGTCGAGCGCTGTTAGCGCGGCACTTACATCCTTGCGGGCGGTGTCCTCTTCAGCTTTCGATTTGAAGCCCTTAAAGAAATCTAAAAATCCCATAAATCCCCCTGATAAGCGATAAGTGTGCAGTGCCGTGTTTTAGCACAGTTGATAGGTGTCGGCGATTCACCGATGCGCCAGTTGCGAGACTATCGTTGCGTACGATCAAACGCCGGTCGTCATCGTCGCTCGCAAGGCCTGTCGTGTGCGGTTGAACTCGTTGGCGATGAGCGCGACGGCGACGGCCGGACGTTCCAACGAGCGCGCGCGTGCGCCGTGTTCGACTTTCTTGGCCGCGGCGGACAACGAGACCGCACCGAGATTCGCGCTGGAGGATTTCAACGTATGCGCGGCGTTGCGCAGCATCTCGAAGTCCGGGCCGATCGCGGCGGTTTCGAGGGCGGCGATCAAGCGCGGCGTGTCGTCGAGGAAGACTTCGATCAAGCGGTCGACTTCGCTGCCGAGCATGCCGCGGAGTTCGTCGAGAATGCCCAGATCCAACACCTGCGTGGCGGGTTCCGGCGGCGCGACGGGCATGGGCGAGGCCATGGTCATGGCGCCTTGGGGCTGCATCGGCCCGGCCTGGGTCAATCGACCGGTCGGGATCGACGCGGCAGCCGCTTCGATCGACGCTTGATCCGACATCAGGGTATGGCCCTGTTGCGCCATCTGTTGCCAATGGAACAAGCAGCGTTCCAGTTCGCCGCGGGTGACGGGTTTGGCGAGGTAATCGTCCATGCCCGAGTCGAGGCATTTCTGGCGGTCGCCGGCCATGGCGTTGGCGGTCATCGCCACGATCGGGAGACGGTGGCTGGCATTGCTCGCCGCTTCGTGTTCGCGCCAGCGGCGGGTCGCGGTGTAGCCGTCCATCACCGGCATCTGGCAGTCCATCAGGACCAGGTCGTAACGCGAGGCCTGCATGCGGAGCAGAGCGGCTTCGCCGTTGGTGGCGCTATCGCAGTGGGTGCCGAGCACGCTGAGCAAGCGCTGGCCGACCATCAGATTGACGGGGTTGTCTTCTACCAACAGCACGCGCAGCGTGCGTGGCGGTTCGGCCGCCGGTGGCGTGACTTCTTCGGTAGGCGGAGGGCTTGGCGCTGCGGCCGTCTGTGCGGACGCCACCGGCATAAGTTCGGGCGCGGTGTGCGCTGGTGGTGCGATGGGCGCCGATGACGTGGCCGCTACGTCGAAGGGATGCGAGATTTCGGGGGTCGAAGACGATGTCGGTAGCGGCATCGGCCGCGGTGCGCTTGCGGCAGACGTGCCCAGCAGCATCGTGCTGGCGGCGCTTTCCATCTGCACGGGGGCGATATTCACGGTGTTGGCGTCGATGTGCTGCATCGGCGGCGGCGCGGCTTCGATCTCCGATGCCGGCAGGCCCAGCAGCGCTGCGCGCAAATCGGCATCCGGCGCCGTGCGCGAAATCACCGTCGCGCCGTTCATCATCAACTCCGGCGGTGCGGCTTCGTCGCCTTGCAGGCAGACCAAACGAACGTTGCCGTAGACGTTTTGGCGTTCGAGATTGCGCTGCAACGCGACCGCGGTGTTGCGCATGCCGGAGAGATCGGCCAGCACCATCGTGTAGGCCCACGGCCCGCCCTGAGATGCGGCCGAGCGCAGCCGCTCCAATGCGTCTTGCGTGCTTTCGACCGCGGTGATCCGCAAACCCCAGTTCGGCAACAACATGTTCAAGCGCAGACGCAAACGCTGATCGCCCGAAATCACCAGCACACGGGCGTCGCTGACATCGGTATGTCTTGGGGAGGCGATATCGCCTTGCACTTTCAATAACGGCACTTCGAACCAGAAGGTCGCGCCTTGACCGGTTTCGGAATCCACGCCGATGCGGCCGCCCATCAGTTCGATGATGCGGCGGGAAATCGCAAGGCCGAGGCCCGTGCCGCCGTACAAGCGTGTGGTCGAGGCGTCGGCCTGACTGAACGCCTGGAACAGACGATCCTGCGCCGCCGCGGAAATACCGATGCCCGTATCGCGCACTTCGAAGCGCAAATGGTGTTGGGCGCTGGTTTCGCCGGTCTTGCGCACCAGGACCGTGACGCTGCCGCGCTCGGTGAATTTCACGGCGTTGCTGAGCAGATTGCTGACCACCTGGCGCAGGCGTACCGGGTCGCCGCGGACCGGCAGGCGGACGGCGGGATCGATCGTGAGATTCAGGCGCAGGCCCTTGCTTTGCGCGGGCCGATCCATCAATTGCAGCACCGCTTCGAGGGTTTCGCGCAGATTGAAGTTGGTCGATTCGAGCTGCAGCTTGGAGGCTTCCAGCTTCGAGTAGTCGAGGATGTCGTCGACGATCCGCAACATTTGCTGAGAGGACAAGAACGCGGTGTGGACCAGCTCGGCTTGATCTTGCGGCAAGCGGTTGTGCATCAGCAGGTCGAGCATCGGCACGATGCCGTTGAGCGGGGTGCGGATCTCATGGCTCATCGTGGCCAGGAATTCGCCTTTGGCCATCACGGCGGACTCAGCGTCCTGTTTGGCTTGGCGTAGCTGTTGTTCGAGCTGGCTATGGCGTTCGAGTTCGCGCTGCAGCTCGTTGCGTTCGTTATCGCTGCGGCGGAGGGCGTCGACATGGTCTTGCAGGACGCGTTCGCCTTCGCGGGTACGGAACCCGATCAGAACCAGCAGCACCGCACTGAGAGCGGCGAGCGCGAAGGCACCGCTGCGCAGCAGCGTGTGTTCGCCCGCAGGCAGCATGAGGATGAGCACTGCGGCGAGGGCGGCGGTGGCCATCGCCAGCCAGCACAGGATCGTCAAAGGCGGTTTGGATGCATTCAAGCGCGAGTACCTGCGTATCGTCGGAACCGTAGACGGATGCCGGAAACCCAGCAAATCCAATCCGATGTTCTTATCGTGTGATGTCTGTCCCCTGTGCGACTAAGACTAGCAGGCTGGGGAACGCTCGTCTGCTAGCGGGCCTGTTTAGGCGTATTCATACGATTCCGCACGTTGCGCTACCCGCGCGTTCAGGCCCACGGCGCGGCACCGCGCTTCGCCGATTTTCGCGTCTCGGCGGCGGGGCTCGGAGCGATGAGGCTCAGAGCAGCGAATGCTGAAAGTCGAAATCCATTGCATTGGCGGCGCGCTGAACCAGATCGCCTTGCAGGAAATCGATGCCGCTGAGCCATAGCGTCGCGGCGGTCTGCGGGTTCTCGACATGTTGGCCGATCACCTGCAGGCCGAGCCGGTGCGCGCGTTCGATCACGACCCGCATCTCGTCCTGCACTCCGGCTTGCTCGATGTTGCCGCTGTAATGCGGCGATAACCGCACGTAGCTCAATGGCAATTGCGCCAACAGGGCATCGGACTCGGGGTTGACTTGATAGTGACTCAGGCACATCCGCACTTCGGCTTCGATCATCCGCTGGCAGAACTCGCGCAGCAGCACCGAGTAGATCAACGCATCGCCCAGGCGCACATCGATCACCAGCAAGCTGCCGTCGATGCCTTTGGCGCGCAGGGTGTCCAGCAACCACTGCGCATAGCCATCCTGGCCCAAGCTGCGCGCCGCCTGCGGCACGAACAAACGCGCAGAACGTCCGCTGTGGACCCGTTCGTCGAGGATACCCAGCGCCTGGGTCAGGACGCGGCGGTCGATATCGTGAACGATGCCAGCGCGTTCGGCCACGGGCATGATTTCGCCGGCCGTATGCAACTGACCGTCGCGATCGCGCAGGCGCATCAAGGTTTGGTACTGCACGTTTTCGCCGCCGATCACCGACACGATCGGTTGGAACGCCAGCTCGATGCGATGCTCCGTCAACGCCTCTTGCAGTTGCAGCAGCATCGCGGCGTCTTGTTCGGAATCGGCATTGTCCGGCGGCGTGTAGGCGGCGATGGCGTTCGGTTTGCCGCGTGCCGCGCGCAACGCTTCCTCGGCGGCGGCCAGTGCGGCGCCAGCGTCGGCGAAGCCATGCGCCAAATCGACATAGCCCACGCAGGTACGCAATCGCAGGAGTTCGCCTTCGACATTGAAGGTGTGACGGGCGAACGTATCGCGCAATTCGCGCGCGACTTCGATCATGCGCTCGGGCGCTAACTCCGGCGAATACAGCAGGAACGTATTGTCGTTGAGGCGGGTGGCGAGGCGTTCGCCAGCGAATTGCGCGACCAAACCACCCGACTCGGTGAGGATCGTATCCAGCGCGGCGTACCCGTACCGGTCGCGTAGGGCCGATGTGCCTTCGACCACCAAGAAATGGATCGCGCCCGCGCGTTGATGCGGGAACATACCGCCAAGCTGCTGCAGCATGAACGTGCGGGTGAACAGTCCCGTCGCCGGATGGCGACGGACTTCGTGTTCGCGCTGCGTTTTGAGCGCGCGCGCCCGGCGGACACGGTTCTGCACTGCGGCGACCAGATGCTTCGGTCGTACCGGCTTGCGGAGATAGTCGTCGCCGCCGCTATCGAGCGCTTCCACATGACTGTCCGGGTCGGTATCGCCGGTCAGAAACACCACTGGGATCTGCGCGTATCTCGGATTCGCGCGAATCAGCGTGGTCAACTCGGTTCCGCTGAGCCCCGGCATATGCAGGTCCATCAGTACCAAATCGGGCAGGAAGCTCTCCACGGTGCTCATCACTTCGCTGGCCAGAGCCACCACATGGGCCTCCATGCCGGCACCGCGCAGCACGCTCTGCGCGAACATCGCTTGGCTGCGGTCGTCCTCGACGATCAAAATCCTGTACGCCGGCTCGTTCTGATCGGTGGGCACGACCTGCGACGCCAACGCTTCGATCGCCGGCATATCGACGGCGGCGCTCGCGGCGTCGTCGATCTTCGCCGTTATCGGGGCTGGGGCATCATCGAGACCCCAGCGACGCCAGTACGAAGGCGGTGGAAATTCCGCGCGCGAAGCCGCCCCAGTCGGGGTCGACTGGCCGGTGCTGAGGTGGCGTTCCTGCGGCACGAAAGCGGACATCGCGGCTCCTTGAACGAAACGGCATTATGCGGCTTTCGCCCGGGCTTACCAGCGCCGTGGTCGTCATCGGCACTCGGGCAGCGCCGAAAAGTGCGGTGTTTCCCTGGCGTTCGCCGCGACCGGCATCGTGCATCGCACGGTTTCGACGCGATTCGCGGGGCTTAGCGAGCCGCTAGGTGGCGCTGACGTTCGGCGGCGCCGGAGAATCGCCCGTACTCGGCGACAACAGACGCGAGACACCGCGGAACACTTTGCGCCATAACCACCACACCACCAAAAACACCATCACGCCGATGCCGATCACGATCGCCAACGCGATCCAAGGATGGGTCCACACCAGCGCGAGTCCGCCGATGACGGCGGTGTCTTCCGCCACGGAGGCGGTCCAATTGCTGACCGGTTCTGGAGAAGTGTTGAGCAAGGCGCGGCTACCGGCTTTCAGCGCATGGCTGACGAGCGCCGTGCCCGCGCCGGCGGCCATCATGCCCGCGCCGAGATCGCCGTCCGGCGACATCGCGGCGGCGGCGAGAAACGCACCGGCCGGCACGCGGAGCAGGGTTTGCACCAGATCCGAGACCGAATCGACGCCGGGAATCTTGTCGGCGAAAAACTCCGCGATCGCCAACGCGCCGGAGACGCCCAAGACCCAGGGCGAGCTGGTGGCTTCGAGTGCCTGAGGCAGATCGAGCCAACCGAAATAGCCGGCGATACCCACGCCGAACACGGTGAGGTAGGCACGAATACCCGCCAACCAGGCCAGCATGATGCCGATGGCGAAGATATGGGCTTCGGACATGGAGACGCCTCCCAAACGGCAGATCGAATCTGCCTGAACAAGACATCGGACACCGCGAAACGGCTCCGGATCTCGCGCCGAACGCCTGAGGCGCCGCCGCTGGATGCACTGTATCGGGTTTGTTCGCTTGACGCAGGCTGAAGCGGGTCGCTATACCAATCAAATGACCGATCAGCCAGACCAGCCCGTTCCGAAACGCAAACGCCGTCGCGCCGCCGTGCCACTGGGACATCTCGATGTCGCACCCGCCTCGGTGGGCCAGGGCGCACAAGTCGAAGCGACGACCGGGGTTTCCACGCCGGCCAAGCGTCGCGCGCCGCGCAAACGCACGGCGAAGACCACGAAAGACGATCCCGTCGCGCCAACGTCGCTCGATACGAGCCGGGCGCCGACCTTCGAGCCGGAGCCCGAGCAGGAACCCGGGCATGAATCCGAGCATGAATCGCAAACGGACGTATCGCCGACGCCGGACGAAACCGTCTTCGATGCAACCACCGCTGGCGCATCGCTTGAATCCGAGGCAGGCACCGAACACGAATCGAACGCGTCGGCGAATCGAACGCTCGAAACTGCGCCCGATCGTTCGTCGGCATCGCTCGAGGCCAACGCAGCGCTCGAAGCGCCGCCTGTTGAAGATCGATCCGAGGACGCAGGCGATGCCGAGGCGGCGATGGGCCTCGACGGCCGCGATGCCGCCAACGACGATGGCGACCCACCGCGCGGCCCGATCGAGCCGCCGCCGACCGATCAGCACCACCAGCACGGCTGGGTCTATGCCGCGATGGGCGTGTTCGTTCTGGCGCTGCTGTTCGGCGCCTGGGGTGTGTGGACGACGTGGTTCGCGGGCGACGATGGCGATGTGCAGGACGTCGCCAGTCTGAGCAAGCGCGCGGAACGCTTGAGCCAAGAAGTCTCGACCCTCAAACGCTCCGATCAAATCAGCCGTGAAGCCAATCGCGACCTGCAGCGCACGCTCGCCGAGCGCGACGAAGAAATCGCCGGTCTGCGCGCCGACGTGGCCTTCTACGAACGCTTCGTCGGTGCGACCGGCCAGCGCCGGGGCCTCAGCGTTCACGATCTCGAGATGAAGTTGCAGAGCGGAGAAGCCTGGCATTTCGTCGCGACGCTGACCCAGAACTTGAATCGTGGCGCGGTCAACACCGGGCGTTTGACGGTATCGGTCGAAGGCACGCGCAACGACCGTCTCGAGCGCCTGTCGTGGGCCAAGCTGCGGCAGCAGAACAACGCCCCGGGGGCCGCGTATTCGTTCAAATATTTCCAGCAGGTGGAGGGCGATCTGATCGTGCCTAAGGACTTCAAGCCGATGCGCGTGATCGTGCGCCTCGTGCCTGCGGGCGGCAACGCGATCGAGCAGTCGTTCACCTGGGCCGAAACTTTAGACCCTGTTTAACGCCCCATGCACCTCACGGGTGCGCCGGCCCGCTTGTACTGCCGCATCGCGCACCCCATGCTGTGCGCATGCAACCGAATACCGACGCTTCCCCTGCCGCAGCCGACGCCATGTCCGCGCCCTTGATCGACTTCACCGCATCGGCCGCCGCGAAAGTGCGCGAGCTGATCCGTGAAGAGGGTAACGAGGCGCTGAAGTTGCGCGTGTATATCCAGGGCGGCGGCTGCTCGGGCTTCCAGTACGGTTTCGAGTTCGACGAACAACAGAACGAAGACGATCTGGCCGTACGCACCGATGACGTGACGCTCGTGGTCGATCCGCTGAGCCTGCAGTACTTGGCGGGTTCCCAGGTCGATTACACCGAAAGCCTGCACGGCGCGCAGTTCGTGATCCGCAATCCGAACGCGAAGACCACCTGCGGTTGCGGCAGCAGTTTCAGCGCGTAACATTCGAGCGACACGCCGCCGTGAGCCGCCGATGACCTTGCCGCCCGATTCGCCCGTACCGCGCTACGCCTTCGTCGAAGCTGCGCTCGACCGTGCCGATGCGTTGCGCGATAACGACGCGGCTTTGCTCGCGTACTGGCACAACGCGCGCGTGATCGTGGTCGATGCCGAAGGCAAGACCCGCGTGGATGCCGAAGGCCGCTTGCAGAGTTTGCGCGGCGGCGACTTGGCCGAAGATCATCGCCATGCGTTGTTTCTGGGTTTGCGCGAGGACGAAGCATGGTTCGCGCAAGCCGAGGCCATCGACACCGCTAGCGACACGAAGGCGGCAGCGCCCGCGAGTTTCGATGCGAGCGCCGCGACCGCGGGTCGTATCGATTTGCGCAGCGCGGCCGCGCAATGGCCCGTCTTCGACGCGACCGCGTTCGCGCAGGCGCGCGCGCTGTTGTTCTGGCAATCGCGCCATCGCCATTGCGGCATCTGCGGCGGTCGTTTGGAGTTCGTGCGCGGCGGCTGGTTAGGGCGTTGCACGCAATGCGCTGTGGAGCACTATCCGCGGACCGACCCTGCGGTGATCGTCGCCGTCGGCGATGGCGAACGTCTGCTGCTCGGCCGCCAAGCCGGCTGGCCGGCGCGTCGCTATTCCACGCTGGCCGGTTTCGTCGAACCGGGCGAAACCCTCGAACAAACCGTGATTCGCGAAGTGATGGAAGAATCCGGCGTACGCGTGTTGCGTAGTCGTTATCTCGCCTCGCAGCCGTGGCCGTTCCCGTCGTCGTTGATGCTGGGTTTCATCGCCGACGCCGAACCCGACCCGCCGCAGGCGAACGAAGAACTCGAAGACGCGCGTTGGTTCAGCCGCGACGAAGTCGGTGCCGCACTGCGCGGCGAAACGAAAGAAGCGGGCCTGCTGATCTCGCCCGCGGTATCGATTTCGCGGTGGTTGATCGAAATGTGGTACGCCGCAGGTGCATCGACGTTGTCCGATACCGATCCAGGCGCTGTGTATTGAGCGAAGGTTCGCGCCGGGTGCGCGACGTGCGTCGTTCGAGGGTCGCGCACGCATCGAGCTCAATGGCCCCGGACCGTCGCCCCTGGCCTGCTAAACTCCGAGCATGTCCGCCATGCTGATTGCCGTGATCTTCGCCTTAGCGCTAGGCCATCTGGCCCCTGCGCTGGCGACGGCCGTGCGGCAATACGACTGGTATCGCCTCTGGCTGAACTGGCTCGATGCGCGTTTCCCCGAAGGCGAGAACCTCTGGCGCGGCCGTTACGGCGTGCTGATCGCGGTATTGCCGCTGCTGGTGCCGGTGATCTTGTTTCAAGTGGCGCTGTACACACCGCTCGCCGGTGTGGTCGGGTTGTTGTTCGGCATGGCGGTGTTGTTCTACGTCTGGGGTCCGCGCGATCTCGATCAGGACGTTTCCGCGTTGGTCGATGCCGAAGACCCGGAGGCCCGCCGTGCCGCAGCGCATCGGCTCGGGCTCAGCGATGATGTCGCCATCGCCGATGGCGGTGCGATGGTAGAAGCGGTCTTCGGCAGCGCATTGCGCCGCTGGTTCGGCGTGTTGTTCTGGTTCGTCTTGCTGGGTGCGAGCGGCGCGGTGTTGTATCGCCTCGTGCAATTAGCGGCCGATGGCGAAAAGACCGAGGGCGGCATCGCCGAACGCTTACCGGCCAGCACGCGAGAAGGCGCACGCGAATTGCTCGCTTTGCTCGATTGGCCGGTCGCGCAATTGATGACGCTATCGCTGGCCTTGGTCGGCAATTTCGATACCGTCATCGGTGCGTGGAAAGACGCCGGCGGCGCACGTTTTCAGAGCGGCCATGCGTTCCTATCGGCCGCCGCCCGCGCCAGCGTGCGCAGCGAGATCGCCGAAGAAACCGAGGAATTGATCGAAGAGGGCAATGCCCCCGGCAACGTTTGGGCGCAATTGGGGGAACTGCCCGAATTACGCGACGCGATGAGTCTGGTCTGGCGAATTTTGCTGCTGTGGCTCGCGATCGTCGCCCTGTTCGTCGTAGCGGGTTGGGTAAGCTGACGCGCTTGCGAGCCATTGGCTCGCGCGTCAGCGAACGCACGCACATGGATGTGCGGGCCGGACTGTCCGAAGCTAAGCCAGTCCCGCCATGGAAGGCAGCGCATCCAAAACACGAACACGTGAACCTTGCGCGGCACTGCCGCGCGCGTCAGCGAACGCCCGCGCACGGATCTCGCGGAGCAAGATCAAACGCTTTCGCGCTGACGCGCGACCTACTTTTCTTTTCGCGAAAAGAAAAGTAGGCCAAAGAAAGCGCTTTCCCCCGACAAGGCAAACCTAAGGCTTCACTATTTAAGGGGATTTTTCGATTCGCCGTCCATGGCGAATCGAAAAACGGCGGGCGTCCTGCCCGCCGCCCGATGGGTCTGCAAAAAACTGCAATTGTTTGCCGCGATGAAGATCAAAATCGGTTAGACGCCAGGGCGCGCAGCAAACCGAAGGGTTCTAATCCTCCCGCATCGCCTTGCGATTGACCGCATCGGCTTCGCGTTGTTGTTTGCGGATCTGCGCTTCGACCGCGGCGATCGCGGTCATGTTGACGACGCGGCGCGGCGTCGAGGCGGGGGTGAGGATGTAGGCCGGTTGATCCAAGCCCATCAAGATCGGGCCGATCGCGACGCCTTCGGTCATCACCCGCACCATGTTGTACGTGATGTTGGCGGCGTCGAGGTTCGGCATCACGAACAGGTTAGGGCGCCCGTGCAAGGTGGTGTTCGGGAACATGCGCTTGCGCAGGCCTTCGTCCCACGCGGTATCGGCCATCATCTCGCCGTCGATTTCGAGTTTCGGCACGCGCTTGCGGATCAGTTCGTAAGCCAAGCGCATCTTCGCCGCACTGGCGTTTTCGTGGCTGCCGTAATTCGAATGCGAGAGCAGCGCGACTTTCGGTTCGATGCCGAACAATTTGAGTCGATAGGTCGCTTGCAGCGTCGCTTCGGCGATTTGCTCGGCGCTGGGGTCGACTTGCACGTGGGTATCGAGGAAGAACCACACGCCATGGTCGTTGATCACGCCGGTCATCGCCGCCGTGCCGGTAACGCCGCGATCGAAATCGAAAATGCTGCGTAAATAACCGAGTTTCTTGTGGAAACGGCCGACGAGGCCGCAGATCATCGCATCCGCTTCGCCGCGTTCGACCATCAGCGCGGCGATCAATGCGGGGCGCGAGCGCAGCAGATTCTTCGCCGCCGCCGGGGTCACGCCGCGGCGTTCGGTGAGCGCGTGGTATTGCTGCCAGTACTCGTTGAAGCGCGGGTCGACGTGGATATTGGTTAGGTCGAAATCGACGCCGACCTTCATGCGCAGGCCGAGGCGTTGGATGCGCGTTTCGATCACATCCGGTCGACCGATCAGGATCGGCCGCGCCAATCGTTCGTCGATCACCGTCTGCACCGCGCGCAGCACGGTTTCCTCTTCGCCTTCGGCGTAGACCACACGTTTTTGGTCGTTGCGCGCGCGGTCGTACACCGGCTTCATCAGCAGGCCGGTGCGATAGATGAATTGCGCGAGTTTTTCGTGATACGCGTGCATGTTCGCGATCGGCCGCTGCGCGATGCCCGAGGCCATCGCCGCCTGCGCCACTGCGGGCGCGAGCACCGTGAGTAAGCGCGGGTCGAACGGGCGCGGGATGATGTAATCCGAGCCGAAGCGCGGGACTTCGCCGCTGTAGGCGCTACCGAGATCGGAGGCTTCCATCCGCGCGAGTTGCGCGATCGCGCGCACGCACGCGAGCTTCATCGCTTCGTTGATTTCGGTCGCGCCCACATCCAGCGCGCCGCGGAAAATGTAGGGGAAACACAGCGCGTTATTGACCTGATTCGGATAATCCGAACGGCCGGTCGCGATGATGCAATCGGGGCGGATCTTCTTCGCTTCTTCCGGCATGATTTCCGGAGTGGGATTCGCCAACGCGAGGATGACGGGCTTCTCGGCCATCGTCGCGACCATCTCCGGCTTGAGAATACCGGCGGCGGAGAGGCCGAGGAACACGTCGGCGCCAACGACGATATCGGCGAGCGTGCGCTTGTCGGTATCGCGCGCGTAACGCGCTTTGTCCGGGTCGAGATTCGCGCGGCCGGTATGCAGCACGCCGTCGCGATCCACCGCGAGGATGTTCTCGGGCTTCATGCCCAAGGCGACCAGCATGTCGAGACAGGCGATGCCCGCAGCGCCGGCGCCGGAGGTGGCGAGCTTCACCTCGCCGATGTGTTTGCCGACGATCTCCAGCGCATTGAGCACCGCGGCGCCGACGATGATCGCGGTGCCGTGCTGGTCGTCGTGGAACACCGGAATGTTCATGCGCTCGCGCAGCTTGCGCTCGACGATGAAGCACTCGGGGGCCTTGATGTCTTCGAGATTGATGCCGCCGAAGGTGGGTTCGAGCGAGGCGATGATATCGACCAGCTTGTCCGGGTCGCGTTCGTCGATTTCGATATCGAACACGTCGATGCCGGCGAATTTCTGGAACAGCACGCCTTTGCCTTCCATCACCGGCTTGCCGGCGAGCGGGCCGATATCGCCCAGGCCCAGTACCGCGGTGCCGTTGGTGATCACCGCGACCAGGTTGCCGCGTGCGGTCATTTCGCTAGCGGCGTTGGGGTCGGCGACGATGGCCTCGCAGGCGTAGGCCACGCCCGGCGAGTAGGCGAGCGCGAGATCGCGCTGCGTCACCAGCGGTTTGGTCGGCACGACCTTGATCTTGCCCGGCGGATCCTGGCGGTGATAGTCGAGGGCGGCTTGCTTCAGATCGGTCAGATCGGACATCGGGTCAACGGCCAGCGGCCGGCCTTGCGGATCGGGCCGTCGATTCTAGCCGGTACGCGCGACATTCGCCGTGCGGGGGCGAATGGAGGGCGCGTCGAATATCGGCGTTGCCATAGGGTGCGCTCAAGCGCACCGGCGGTTGATCTTCAAACCGCCAAACCAGAATGCCGGTTTGTATCGAGGTTCGGTTCAAATCAAGAGCGGGTGCGCTTGAGCGCACCCTATGGGTCGCTTAAACGCCCAAGCCCAGCACCAGGTCGTCGGCATCCACGCGATCGAGCCGGATTTTGTTCGCGAACAGCGAGAACGCGAGCATGCCTGCGAGTCCATTGGCCCGTTGCATCCATGGCGGCACGTATTGCGGCGGCGCGATCGCACCGGCATCGAACATCGGTTGCAGCGCGAACACGTCTTCGAGCGCGAGCTTGCCGGCGAACAATTGCCGCGCGACCGCGATTTTTCGGTGGCGCAGGCACCAGCGGAAAAACGTATGCACGCTCAGCAAGCCGTGCAGATACACCGTGTCCTTGGTGAAGGCTGCGCCGCCGCCGAGCGGTGCGCCGCGGAACACGCGCTGGGTGGACGCGAAGCTGTCGCTGGGCGTTTGTCCGGCGTCGATGAAAAAGCGAAAGACCTGGACGAAATCCGCGCCGTTGATCGCCATGTCGATGGCGACGATGCGCAGGCTGATGCGCTTCATGCGTTCGATATCCATCGAGCCTGAAATCAGCTCCGCGAAAGTCGCTAAACCTTCTTGCGTGGCGGTGGTGCGCGGCGCGCTGCGCGCCATCGATTTGAGCCACGGCTGTTCGCGCCCGTTGAGGCCGGTGAGCGTGTGCACGAAGGCTTCGTGCACCAGCAATTGCAGACGGTCGTATTCGCTGAAACCGGTGTTGGTGCGGATGCGGATGCGGGTCGGGCTGGCGGCGGCTTTCGCGATCAGGCCGGGGTCCAGTTCGACCTTGACCTTGTGCCGAGTGAAGAACGCGTCGATCTCCTGCTGCAGTTCGTCGCGCACGGTTTCGGCGGAGATCACCGCATCCGGTTCGAGCAGGCGCAGCTCCTGGTCCATGTCGTCGGCCAGCAGGACGAAATGCTCCGCGGCTTCCAGATTGGTCGGTCCGTCGCCGGGCAGCATTTCCACCGGGCGGCCGTAGAGCCGTGTCGAATATGCGGTGACTTTGTGGCTGCCGGCGGCATCGAGCAAGCGGGTGCCGATACGCCAACTGTCCGCGGTTTGGATCAGGTAATGACCGAGTGGATGATCCGGATCTGCGCCGGTGCGCACCGCGTCCAACTCGGCGCGCACCGCCGTGAAATCCTCTTTCGGATATTCGATCTTCGGCAAATGGATGCGGCCGATGTTCCACGCGGCGAGGAAGGTCTCTTGCGCGCTCGCCGGCCAGCTCAGGGTTTCGAGTAAGCGGATGCCGCGCACGGCCGCGACCATGCGCGCATCGAGCGCGGCGTGATGGGCGATGTCGGCGGAGAGCACCCCTCACCCTCGCGCGCTGCGCGCGCTCTGCCCTCTCCCCGCTATGCGGGGAGAGGGTGCCCGACAGGGCGGGTGAGGGGCGGACAGTTCAATGCTTCCCATACTTCTCGTCCAGCCGCTTATGGAAGGCTTTATTGCCGACCTTCGCGGCGGCGTTCTGCACCAGCCGCGTCGCGAGTTTGTCGGCGGCGCCGGCCACTTCGTCGCGCAGCTTCAGATAATTGGCGAATCGCGCGGTATCGATCGTCTTGGCTTCGATCGCGGCGCGGATCGCGCAACCGGGTTCCTTCGCGTGCCGGCAATCGCGGAATTTGCATTCGGCGGCCAGCGCTTCGATATCGGCGAAACCGCCATCGGACAGATGTTCTTCGCCGGTGGGTTTGAGTTCGCGCATGCCGGGCGTATCGATCAAGCACGCGCCGGACGGCAATGGAATCAGCGTGCGGAACGTCGTGGTGTGGCGGCCGCGCGCATCGTTTTCGCGCACCGCGCCGGTTTTCATGCGCTCGATACCGAGCAGGGTATTGGTCAGCGTGGATTTGCCGGCGCCCGAGGAGCCCACCAGCACCGCAGTGCGTCCTGCGTGCAACCAGGGCGCGAGCGCATCGACGCTATCGCGATCTTTGGCATTCACCGCGACCGCGACGATGCCTTGCGCGCGCAGCTCGCTCAGGGCCGCGAGAGAGGCTTCGGCATCGCTGCCCGCCAAATCGGATTTGGTCAGCACCACCACGGCCTGCGGCGCATCCGCGCTGCCGCTGCCACGGACCAGCAGCAGATAACGTTCGATCCGTCGCGGATTGAAATCGGCATCCAAACCGCAGACCACCAGTACGGTGTCGATATTCGCGGCGATGACCTGTTGTTGGTAGTGCTCGCCTGCGGCGGCGCGTTTGATCGCGCTGCGGCGCGGCAGTAAGGCCACGATGCGGGCGTGCGCCTGGGTTCGATCTTGCGCATCGGCACGGCCCTCGCCTTCGATCAGCACCCAGTCGCCCACGGCGGCGCGGTCCTGCGGCGGAAAACGGCGACGCATCCATTCCGGCGGCGATTCCACCGGCCGCTGGTGCTCGATCGATTCGGCGACGATGTAGCCGGAGCGATGTTGTTCGATCACCCGTGCCGGCCGCGCATGGGGATGGGCGGCGAGCATGGCGGCCCAAGCCGCATCGTCGGGCGCGTCGGCGAAAGGCCAGCCGATCGCGCGAAGCGCGGGGCTCGAGGCGCCGGGTGCGGCGATCGGCGGATTCAAATCGAGGTGGCGTTGGGATGCATGGGCGGATTCTATCCCGCGCGTCCGGGGTGTGCCGATTTCGACAAACTGCTAGTCTGGCGGCCGTTTTCGACCCGCCTAGCCGCTTCAGCCCGATGCCACAGCACAGCCTCAAAACCCGCGAACGCCTTACCGAAGTCCGCTACGAAATCCGCGGCGAGCTGGCCCGCCGGGCGCGCGAACTGGAGGGGCAGGGCCGCCAATTGATCAAATTGAATATCGGCAATCCCGGCGCGTTCGGTTTCCGCGCCCCGGAACACCTGCAGCGCGCGATCGCCGATCACATCGCCGACACCGACCCCTACACCCATCAGCAAGGCCTGCCCGCGGCGCGCGAGGCGATCGCTGCCTTCCACAAACAACGCGGCACGCCGAACGCTTCGCCCGAGCGCGTGTTCGTCGGCAACGGCGTCAGCGAATTGATCGACTTGAGCTTGCGCGCCTTGCTCAACCCGGGCGACGAAGTGCTGTTGCCGTCGCCGGATTACCCGCTGTGGTCGGCGGCGACCATTCTCAACGACGGCCGGCCGGTGTATTACCGATGCCGCGCCGAAGACGGTTTCCTGCCCGATCCCGACGAAATCGCGTCCCTGGTGTCGTCGCGCACGCGCGCGATCGTTTTGATCAATCCGAACAATCCCACGGGTGCGAACTATCCGCGCGAATTGTTGGAAAAAATCGTCGCGGTCGCGCAGAAGCATCGATTGCTGCTGATGGCCGATGAAATCTACGACCACATTCTTTACGACGAGCATCGTTTTCAACCGCTCGCGCCGTTGGCCGGCGATCTGCCATGCCTGTCGTTCGGCGGTTTGTCGAAAGTGCATCGCGCCTGCGGTTGGCGCGTGGGTTGGGCGGTGCTCAGCGGCGACCCGCTGGCGAGCGGCGATTTCCATCACGCGATGGATTTGCTCGGCGCGCTGCGTTTATGCGCGAACGTGCCGGGACAATTCGCCATCGACGCCGCGTTGCATGGCCCGGACACCATCGCTGCGCTGACCGCGCCGGGTGGCCGCCTTTACGAAACGCGCCGCGCGTTGGTCGATTGTTGCGCGCAGAGCGAACACCTCGAATTGGTCGCGCCATCGGGCGCGCTGTACGGTTTTCCGGCCGTCGTCGGCGCCGCCGCCAAAGGTTTCGACGATCATGCTTTCGCGTTGGAGATGCTGGAAACCGAAGATGTTTTGATCGTGCCGGGCTCCAGTTTCAATGTGCCCGAACGCCATCATTTCCGCGTGACCTTGTTGCCGGAAGCGTCGGTGCTGCGCGAAGTGTTCGCGCGCATCGACCGCGTGTTGACGCATCGCGCCAACGCCACGGCGCAACGCGCCGCCGTGGCCTGATGCCATGGTCGCAGGCGCGGTTCCGATGATCCTCGCCGCTGCGCTGGCGGGCCATGCCATCGATGGCGATGCGACGACACGCGCATCCATGACCTATCTCGCCCTCGGCGATAGTTACACCATCGGCGAAGGTGTCGCGCCCGCGGGCCGTTGGCCGATGCAGTTGGCCGATGCGCTGCGCGAACGCGGCGTCGCGATCGACGACCCGCGCATCGTCGCCCGCACCGGCTGGACCACGGACGAATTGTCCGCAGCGATCGCGGCCGAGTTCGACGAAGGCAAGGCCGGCGCATCGCCGCCGACCTTCGGTTTCGTCACCTTGCTGATCGGCGTCAACAATCAATACCGCGGCCGCGATGTCGACAACTACGCCGTCGAGTTCGAGGCGCTGCTGGACCGGGCGATCGGGTTCGCTGGCGATCGACACGATCGAGTGATGGTGTTGAGTATCCCCGACTGGGGCGTGACGCCCTTCGCGGTCGGCTCCGGCCGCGACACCGTGCGCATCGCGCAGGAACTCGATGCCTACAACGCCGCCGCGCGCGCGATCTGCGAGCGTCGCGGTGTCGCGTTCGTCGACATCGCGCCGGTCAGCCGCGAGCGCGGTGCCGCAGCGAAGATGCTCGCCGACGACGGCCTGCATCCATCGGCGATGATGTACTCGGAATGGACCGCCGATGCATTGCCGGTCGCGTTACGCCTGTTGCGCGACAAAAAGTGAATAAGAGAACGATGAGCGAGGCTGGGCGTCCGCTCGATCCCGCGACCGCGCAACGCATCGCCACTGTGTTCTTACCGCGATTTCCGCTCGGCAATCGCTACGACTATTACTACGTGCGCGCTAAATTGCGCAGCGATCCGCTGTATCCGGGTGCCTTGGATGCGTTGCGCGGCCACGATGCGCCGCTGCTCGATCTTGGTTGCGGGCTCGGATTGCTCGCGCATGCTTTGCGCGCGGATGGACAGACGCTGCCGTATCGCGGTGTGGATAACGACGCTGCGAAGATCGCGCGCGCCCATCGGGCAGCGGCCGCCTGCGGCATGGCCGCCGCGCAGTTCGACCGCGTGGACTTGGCGCGCGAGATGCCCGAGCATCGCGGCAGTGTCGCGATTCTCGACGTGTTGCAGTATCTCGATGCCGATGCGCAGCGCGAGCTGTTGCAGCGTGTCGCTGCGATGCTCAGCGACGATGCGGTGCTGGTGATCCGAAGTGCGATCGCCGACGACAGCCGTCGCGCACGCACGTCGCGCGTGACCGATCGGCTGGCCAATCTCATCGGCTGGATGCAGTTTCGCCCGCGCAGTTATCCGACGCTCGAAGGTTTGCGGGCGATTCTCGAAGACGCCGGATTGCGCGTCGAAACGCGAGCGCTGTACGGCGACACACCGTTCAATAATTGGTTGATTGTCGCGAAGCGTCCATCATCGAATACCTAGGACGGGCTCAAGCCCGCCGTTTTCGTATGCGTTCATGCGAATGATGCGAAATCTGACGGAAGCGAAAAATAAAGAATGGCGGGCTTGAGCCCGCCCTACGGCACCACCGCACGATAACCGAGCGCATCCAAGCGTCGTAACAACTGTCGAATCGTTTCGATATTGCCGCCATGCGCCGCGCCTTCGTGCAATAGCACGATCGCGCCCGGCGCGAGATCGCGCTCGATGCGCGCCACGATGCGTTCGGGATTTCCGAGCACGCCATCGAAGCCGCGCGCATGCCATGCCACGCGCGCGAGATCGTTCGATTTCAGCACCGCATTCACGAACGGATTGCACATGCCGACCACGCCGCGGAACCAGCGCGGCGGCGTGCCGAGGATGTCGCGCAAAATCGTTTGCGTGCGACCGATCTCGCGCGCCAAGCGCCATGGACCCAGCGCCCAAAACCACGCCGATGGATGGGTCGTCGAATGATTGCCGATGCCATGGCCGCGGCGCGCGATCTCGCGCACCGCTTCCGGACGTAGTGCCGCGCGTTCGCCGACCAAGAAGAACGTCGCCTTCGCATGATGCGTATCGAGCAGATCGAGAATCGTTTGGGTCTCGTCGGACGGGCCGTCGTCGATCGTCAGCCAGACCCATTTTTCGTCGGTGTTCAAACGCGAAAGATTCGGCCCGAACAATGCGGAGCGCGGCCAGAACGTCGCCCACCAGAACGGTGCGTGGCTCGCGATCATCGAGGCGACGCCGACCACGGCGCCATAACGCCACCACAGCAACGCGACGGCCATCTGCGACAACACCAGCGCATGCAACCAGGCGTGCGGATAGCGCGGCACGCGATGCGCGACGAGGGGGCGACTGGCGGAGAGGGCGCTCATCGCGGCATGATGCCACGACCCCGCCGCTTCACGCCCACCCCTTCACGAGCCGTCACCTTCGGAGCCCTCGCATGGCCTATCGCAATCTCTCCGCCGCCGATGCCGACGCGCAGGTGCGGCACGGCCGCTTGACCCTCGTCGATGTGCGCCCGCCGGACGAGCGCGACATCGCCGCCGTCGCGATCGCGTACTCCGCACTGGAAGGCGGCGGCCTCGAGAAATTGTTGGCCTTGCCGAAAGACACGCCGCTCGCTTTTCTCTGTCACCACGGCGGACGTAGCGCGCAGGCGGCGAGTTACTTCGCGCAGCAAGGGTTTGTCGATGTGTACAACGTGGTGGGTGGGATCGATATGTGGAGCTTCACCGTCGACCCGACGATTCCGAGGTATTGATCGACGGACGATACGTTGGCGGTCATGTGTCTTTCCGCACATGCTGGCCTAGCGATGCGATGCCATTCTGAGGTGCATCGGGCTCCTGTAATCGCGCTTCTCCCGGTTCGGATCATCCCACGCTCGAATGAGGCATCGCATGGCAATCGCAAGTCGATCCTTGAGCTTTTATGCATTTTTTGCGGTAGTCACGCTCCTGGGCTTTCCGTTGCATGAGGCCGCGCATTGGGCGATGGGCGAAGCCCTCGGCTACGAGATGCGCATGAGTTTGAATCGCGCATGGCCGATCGATGCGGTGCCGAGCGAAGCGCACCTTTTTCTGATCTCTGCGGCGGGCCCCGCATTCACGATCACGGTGGGGCTCGTCGCGTTTTGGTACGCCTATGCCCGCGGCAAAGCCTTGGCGTATCCGGTGCTGTTCGCCGCTTGGTTCCAGCGCCTCGCGGCGATGTTCGTCAGTCTCGCGCATCCGAACGACGAAGCGCGTATGAGCGCGAGCTTGGGCTGGGGCACGTGGACGCTGCCGACGATCGTCGTCGTCGGGCTTGCTGGCCTTGTTGTGGCTCGCGAACCGTCGTCTTGGCATCAGTTGGAAAACCAATCTCGCGTTGTATGCGCTCAGTAGCGTATTTGTGGCCGCTGTGGTGTTCGGCGATGCGGCGTTTTTTCCAGGCATAGCAGCGTAGGGCGGGTCTTGCACCCGCCAATCGTCGAAATAGCGCGTAGCGCGTAGGGTGGAGTAAGCGCAGCGCAACTCCACCATTCCGATCCCGAGCATGAAGGTGGAGTTGCGCTGCGCTTACTCCACCCTACGGTTGTTGCTGTTATCCCGGCAACGCCAAATCATCCAACATCGCGCGCAAGAACCGCGCCGCTTCGCCGCCGGTGCAGGCGCGGTGATCGAAGGTGAGCGAGAGCGGGATGACTTTGTGCGATTCGAAGCCGCCGATCACCGGGGTGATCTGATGGCGCGCGCGGCCGGCGGCGACGATCGCGACGCAGGGCGGCACGACGACGGGCGTGGCGTAGCGGCCGGCGAACATGCCGAAGTTCGACAGCGAAATGGTGTAGCCGCTGAGTTCGCTGGCGGGAATGCTGCGCGTCTTCCACTTGCGTGCGCAGGCGGCCGATCGCTTCGCGCACGCCGCGCGCATCGAGCATGTCGGCGTTGCGCAGCGCCGGCACGAACAAACCGTCGTCGGTGTCCACCGCGATACCGATATCGACATGCGGATGCAGGGTGCGGGTGAGCGTATCGCCATCGAACCATGCGTTGAGCGCCGGCACTGTCTTCGCGGCGACGCAGATCGCGCGCACCAGTCGCGCGGTCATATCGTTACCGTGCGCCCACGCATGGATATCGGCGTCGTCGGTGAGCGTGGTCGGCACCACTTTCGCGTGCGCATCGGCCATCACGCGCGCCATGTTGCGGCGCACGCCTTTGAGTTGTTCGGGTTGACCGCGTGACCGACACGTTCGGCGGCTGCGTACGTATCGGTTTGCCGCTGACGGAAAGCTGCGTGCGCGTTTGTTCTTCCCTTCTTGCTACGGAAGAAGGCGCGCCGGCGACGACAGGCGTCGGAGCGGATGAGGGTTGGGTCGTAGCCGTACTCTCGGATCCGGCCCCTCTTCCGGTAGAAGAGTGAAGCAACAGCGAACCATCGGCGGCTGCGCGCTTCACATCGTCCATCGTCACCACGCCGTCCGCGCCGCTGGCGCGTACGCGCGATAGATCCACGCCGAGTTTGCGCGCCATCGCGCGCACCGCGGGCATCGCTTTGACGCCGCCGACCGCGACCGCGGCTTCGGTATGCACAGCATCGGAGGATCTGCATCGCGCCGACGACGGTGCCGCTGTCTTCGCGCAGCACTTCGGTTTTCGTCGCCGGTGGCGGCGCGGACGGTGCCGGTTGCGGTTTTGCGGCTTCGGCGTGACCGCCGCCGTGATGATGCCCCGTGTCCTGACCTTCCGCGCGCTGCGGCATCGAGGGGTCGATTTCGAATTCGGCGAGCATCGTGCCGGTGACGACGACATCGCCTTCGCCGCCCGCGAGCTTCAAGACTTTGCCCGAGACCGGCGACGGCACTTCCACCACCGCCTTCGCGGTTTCCATCGACACCAGCGGCGCATCGAGTTTGATCGTGTCGCCGGGTTTGACGAACCACTCGACGATGGTGGCGTCGGGCAGGCCTTCGCCGAGATCGGGGAGGAAGAAGGTTTTGGTCTGGCTCATGTGGAATTCCTTGGTGTCGTTGCCGATGTCGTCGCGAGGTCGTGCGACGTCATGTCAGTGCCTGTGCCGAAAGCCGAAACGCTTGCTTGATGTAGTCTTTCAGGTATTTCGATGCGATGTCGTCGAGCGTCGTCAGTTTGATATGCCGACGGAATTTACCGTGGCCTTCGAGCACTCGATGCGGGTCTTCCAATTCGGCGCCTTGGCCGAACTCAAGCGACACATGCGCGGAGTAGGCGAAGACGCCGCAGAACTGTTCGGGCGCCGAGAATAGAATACCGCCGTACATCACGCGCTCGTCGGCCTTCGGCGCCACCGCATGCACCGTCGCGCGCACGGCTTGTACGATCGCATGCAGATCGGGGTGAGTGAGTTGCAGGTCGTGCACGAGTCGTTCGATGTTCGAGTTGTTCATGCGATGTCTAGATGCTCCTTCGGCACATAACCGCATCGCCCATCCGCGCGCTCGCACCACCACCATCCACCGAGTTCGTGATGCAAGACAATTGCATCGCCCGCATTCACATCCAATTCCTGCGCGGAGTAATCGCGTAAGGCTTCGGCGCGGCCATCGTCCAGCGGTTTCAACCCATCGAACGGCGCCCAGCCGGCGTTGCCGTCGGTGGTGATCGTCCAGATGAAGGCGGGCCATTCGGTATCGCGTTCGCCGAGTGTGACGATCTCGCCAATCGCGAAGCGGATCGGATTCGCGTATTGAGTGCGGTAGTCGCGGATGACGCGGGCTTGCATAGGGATCTTCGTCATCTGTTTGCCCCTCACCCACCCTGTCGGGCACCCTCGTCCGGCCCTCGCGTGCAGCGCTCGGGCGTTCATCGGCGCGCGAGCCAGTGGCTCGCAAACGCGCCTCTTCACCCCCGCGAAGCGGGGAGAGGGAAGATCAAGCGCAGCGAGCGAGCGAGCGCGAGAGATCAACTCGCCGCCAAGGTCCGCTTCGCTGCGGCGACGATCTTCTCCACGCTCGGCAAATACTTCATTTCAAGGCGGAACAGCGGGATGTGGGTGTCGTAGCCGGTGACGCGTTCGACCGGGGCGAGCAGGTCGTACATCGATTCCTCGGCGAGGCGCGCGGCGATTTCCGCGCCGAAGCCGGCGGTTTTCGGCGCTTCGTGCACGATCACGCAGCGGCCGGTCTTGCACACCGATTCGGCGATGGTGGGGAAGTCCAGCGGTTTGAGCGTGGCCACGTCGATCACTTCGGCACTGATACCGTCTTTCGCCAGCGCATCGGCGGCTTCGAGGCATTCCTTCACCTGCGCGCCCCACGTGACCAAGGTGACATCGCTGCCGTCGCGCAGCACGTAGCACACGTCCAACGGCAGCGCTTCGCCGTCGTCGGGTACCATGCTCCTTGTACTGGCGATAGATGCGTTTGGGTTCCATGTAGATGACCGGGTCGGCGTCGCGGATCGCGGCCAGCAACAGGCCGTAGGCGCGCTGCGGCGACGACGGCATCACCAC
The DNA here is from genome assembly GCA_963783035.1 of uncultured Gammaproteobacteria bacterium. GTDB lineage: Bacteria > Pseudomonadota > Gammaproteobacteria > Xanthomonadales > Xanthomonadaceae > Lysobacter_I. Next base: position 66,459 of record CAWAMC010000007.1, on the reverse strand, counting down.
GCGCAAGCCGGGCACGTTGGTGAAGATCGATTCGTTCGCTTCGCTGTGATGTTCCGGCGCGCGGATGCCGCCGCCCCAGGGCACGCGCAGCACCATCGGACAGGTCAGGCGGCCGCGGGTGCGATAACGGAAGCGCGCGGCATGGCAAATGATGTGATCGACCATCGGATACACGAAGCCATCGAACTGCGCTTCGGCCACCGGGCGCATGCCTTGCGAGGCGAGGCCGACGGTGAGGCCGGCGATGGTGGTTTCGTCGAGCGGCGTATCGAGCACGCGGTCGGAGCCGAAGGTCTGCTGCAGGCCGGCGGTGGCGCGGAACACGCCGCCGTTGACGCCGACGTCTTCGCCGAGCACGAGCACGCGCGCATCGGCGCGCATTTCGTAGGCGAGCGCCTGGGTGATCGCTTCGATCAGGGTAATGGGTGCGCCGTCAGCCATGTTTGCGGCCCTCCGCGGCGATGGCTTCGGCGCGTTGCGCTTGCACATCCGGCGGCAGATCGGCGTAGAGGAAATCGAACATCGCGCTCACCGGCTGCACCGGGGTTTCCAGATAGGCGTTGATTTCGATATCGACGCGCTTGCCGCAGTCCTCGGCCCAGGCGTTTTCCTGCGTTTCGTCCCAGAGCCGGCCTTGGTCAGATACGTGCGCAGGCGCGTGAACGGCTCGCGGGCCCATGCCGGCCTTCACTTCGTCTTCGCCGCGATAACGACGTGCGTCGTCGGCGGTGGTGTGATCGTGCAGGCGATAGGTCATGAATTCGATGACGCTGCCGCCTTCGCCGCTGCGCGCGCGCGTCGATGCGCGCGACGCATGCCTTCCATCACCGCGATCAAGTCGTTGCCGTCGACCTGCAGGCAATGCAAGCCGCCGGCGAGCCTTTCTGCGCCAATGTCGGCGCGCCGGTCTGCGCCTTGCGCGGCACCGAGATCGCCCAGCCGTTGTTGATGATGCACTGCACGAACGGCAGCGTGTAGGCGCCGGCGGAGTTGATCGCGGCGTAGGTGTCGGTCTTGGAGCTGCCGCCGTCGCCGCAGGATGTCACCGCGACCCGCGGTTCTCTTGCGCAGCTTGAACGCCAGCGCCGCGCCGGCCGCGTGCAGGCATTGGGTGGCGATCGGGACGCACCAGGGGTAGTCGTGTTTGCGGCGCGTCGCGAAATCGTTGCCGCGTTCGTCGCCGCCCCAGTACATCAGCACTTCGCGCGGGCGCACGCCGCGCATGAACTGCGCGCCGTATTCGCGGTAACTCGGTGCGAACACGTCTTCGGGCCGCATCGACGCGCCGATGCCGACATGCGTGGCTTCATGGCCGAGGCAGGCGGCGTAGGTGCCGAGTTTGCCGGTACGCTGCAGGGCGATGGCCTTGCTGTCGAAGGTGCGCACGAACAGCATCTGCTTGAACAACGGCAGCAGAGCGGCGGGGTCTTGCGAAGGCGGCGGGTGGTTCGGCGACGAGCGTGCCGTCCGGGCCGAGGTATTGCAGGTATTCGATTTCGAAGCGTGCGGCGATGGTCATCGTGCGTCTCGTTCGGCTTGGCGCCCAGGTCGTCGGTATCCGGCGATGATACCTGTCGCCGGGGATAGCTTGCTTGCGCAGTGCGTCATGACATCCGCGATGTTTTGCGGCAGGCGCCATGCGTATCCGATATCCGCCTCGCTGCAATCGATACTGCAATCGATTCGCCCGAAAAAAGAAGCGCGGCCTGAGCCGCGCTTCTGGGGTCACCGATCGCGCGCGTCCGTTGTTCGGGCGCGTCGCGATTTTGGCGTGCAGAACCCGACTTACGGCAGGATCTGCAGCACCTTGGTCACGGTGTTGTTGGTCGACACCGGGTCCGGGTTGGACGAGCTGGCCGTGGAGCGCGTGGTCAGCGTGCCGGTGCGGTTCGGTGCCGTGATGTTCAAGGTGAAGTACGCGGTGGCGCGATTGCGCAAGGTACCGGTCAGATCGCAGACGATCTCCGTGCCGGCGGCCGTGGCGCTGCTCACGCAGGTCCAGCCGGCCTGCGTCGCGGCGAGCACCACGTTCGCTTGCGGCGCATCGACGGTGAGCACCGCGCGCGGGTTGGTCGCGTGGTTCGGACCGTTGTTGCGCACCGGCACCACGTAGGTGATGCCGCCGCCGACGCGTACCGTCGTGCCGACCGTGATCGAGCCGCCGACCACCGGGCCGCCGAGCAAGTTGCTCGACATGTCGGCGTTGCCGGCTGCGGCCACGTTGACCGAGGCGGTTGCACTGTTGTTACCGTTGGCCGGATCGGTGGTTTGCGAGGTGATCGCTGCGGCCATCTGCACGGTCGTTCCCGCCTGAGCGGCGGTCATCGGAACGTTGGCGGTGAAACTCGCGCTACCGCCGTTGACGAAGTTAGCGGTGGTGCAGGTGACCGTGGTGTTGCCGCCGGCTTGTACAGGCGCGGCGCAGGTCCAACCTGCCGGCGCGGTGACGACCGGCGAGACCAGTGCGTTGAACACCAGTGCGACCGAAGCGAATGCGGCATCGTCCGGGCCGGCATTGCTGACGTTCACGGTGTAGATCGCAGTGCCGCCCACGCTGACCGACGGTGTGGTCGTTGCGGCGGTGATGCCGAGATCGGCGCTCAGGAAACCCGGCACGGTGATGCGCACGCGCACCGGGTCGTGATCGGACACGCGCAGTGCGGTGCCGGCGATGCCGAAGTGATGCACGCCGAAGTCGGCGTTGATGCGGGCGTGATCGACTTCGATATCGGCCGCGTCGAGCACGATCGCTTCGTTCACCACGACGTGGTCGAGCGTTTGCAGATTGCCGTCGAAGATGTACGAATAGCGCTCAGGTTTGCTTGGCGTTAGCAAATTACCGTTGATCAGCGGCGCGGTGATCGGGCTGGGCGGCATAGGTCAATACTTGCGGTTCCGCCGTGGGGTTGCCGCTGACGATGCCCATGATGTCGGCGTAGCCGTCGTTGAATTCGAAGGCGTTGAAATCGCCGAGCAGCACGATGCGTTCGTTCGGATCGGCCACCTGTCGTGTCTGCACCAGATCGGCGAGGAACACCGCCTGCTGCGTGCGCTTGGCGCTGACGCGCGCGTTTTCGGTCGGCCACCCGCTGCTGCCCGGGCCGGCATCGCCGACGCCATTGAGCGAACGCAGATGGTTGACGAAGACCGTGACCGGATAGGTCGCGCCGTTCTGATGATGCACGATCGCGCGCAGCATCAGCGGCGGACGATCGTTGAGCAGGCTGGTGCTGCTGTCGGGGTTGTTCAGCACCGTGGTTTTGCCGAACTGCGTCACTTCGAACACCTCGACGCGATGCGACGCTGCCGACGCTGCGGTTGCTGACCAAGAAGCCGACGTTGATGCCGCCGACGTCGTTGCCCTGCACCAGATACGGCACGTAGGCCGGTGCGCTGGCGCAGGTGCTGTTGAGGCGGTCGGCGAGCAGGCCGAGCACGCGCAGGTTCTCGACTTCGACCACGCCGAGGATGTCCGGCGCCTTGAGGAAGTCGCAGATCGCTAGCGAGGTCTTGGTCAGACGTTTATCGACCGCGGCAGCGGTGAGCGTCGGCGCGCCGTTGCTGTCGTTCACTTCGTCGAAGAAGCGTAGCAGGTTGAACGCACCGATGGTGACGTCCGCATTGCCGGGCGTGGAGACCGCCGCCGGTGTCTTGCCGCCAGCGACCGTGAGCCCGCCCGACATCCGGCAGAACCGCCCACGCGCCGCTGAAGTAATCCATCACGCCGACCATCGAGACGATCTGCGTTTCGGCATCGAGTGCGACCGCAGTGGCGCCGACCTGGCCGCGGCTGCGGACCATGATGCGTTCGGAGTTGTGATCGAAGCGCGGCGGTGTTTTGCCGCCCGGAATCGGGAACTGATCGAGGATGTCGATGCCTTCCTCGCGGAACGGACGAGCCACGCCCGACAGCACGATGTGGAACACGCCGGTGGTGCTGGAGGTCGCGCTGGATTCGGTGATGTTGCCGTCCGCGCCGGTCGTCGCCAGCGCATTGGTCGCGCTGACGCGCATGCCTTCGAACTTCTCGGCCGTGCCCGGCGTCGATGAGGCGTCGAAATCGGCGCTGGTCAGCGCGATCGGCGCAGGCAACGGGTTGCCGGCCGACAGCACTTGGATCGAGGTCACCGAGACGATTTCGGTGATCGACAACTGATTGAGATTGGTGCTCGGCGTGAACTCGGTGACGGTACCGGTGACGCGGATGCGGTTGCCCACTGTGGCAGTCGCCGGCGGCGCGGTCGAGGTGAAGACGAAGATGCCTTGCGAGGTGTTCGGGTCCGCATCGACATCCGCATCGGCGGTTTGCAGGAAAAAGCCGTTGTTGAACTTCTGCGCGGTGACGATGCCTTCGGTGGTGACGATCGCGCCGTTGAGCGGCGAGGTCAGACCGTTGCCCTGGATATCGTGGATCGCCACGAGGGTGACATCGTCGTTCTGGATCGTGCCGAGGCCTTCGTTATCGGAGATCGTCGCGCCAGTCGCGGCGGTAATACGCACGAAGAAGGTTTCGTTCGCTTCACTGGTGGTATCGCCGTTGACGACGATGTCGACCGTCGTCGAGGTCGCGCCCTCGGCGATGGTGGCCGTGCCGCTGTTGGCGACGTAGTCGCTGCCGGCGGTGGCGGTGCCGTCGGCGGTGGTGAAGTCGATAGAAACGCCGCCGACGCCGGCCGGCGCGCTCAGACCGAAGCCGAAGCTCATCGTCGTGGTGCCGGTGTCGCCTTCGAAGACGCTGACATCGCTGACCGCGAGCAGCGGGGTGGACGAGCCGCCGCAGACGTTCAGCGCGGTCGCGCTGTTCCGTGGCGCGGCCGCGCCGGTGGCGAAGTCTGCACCGTTGTTGTTGGTGTCGGTGCAGCCGTTGCCTGCGCGTAGTACCGCGAGCGTGTTGCTCGGCGCCGGGGTCGGCGCGGTTTCGGAGCAGTTTGCGGTGCCGAAGCCGACGAAATCGACGACCGTGCCGCCGAGCGGACAAGAGCCCGTCAGCGTGGTCTGGGTGTTGACCAGCGCGATCTTGCCGGCGGTGCCGCTCATCGCGATGGTGCCCGTGGCGTCCGGCGTGGGCAGTGCCAAAGCGGCGGTGTTCGCGCCGTCGGCCTGCTTCACTAGGTAGTAAGCGCCGGCCGGGATCGAACCGCTGAGATTGGTCCGCTGCCACGTCGTACCGGTGGACGATGCGTACTGCACCGACCAGGTCGACAGATCGACGGCGGTCGTACCGTTGTTATGCAGTTCGATGTAATCGCTGCGATATGTGGCGCCGGTATTGCCACCGCCGCCGTGGATCTGACTGATAACGACTTGCGCCTGGACGGATCCGGCAGCGAATAGTAGAGCTGCCGCGACGATGCGGCTAACGGAACGAAGCATGTGAATCCCCCGGAGTGAGATGCTTAGCGTATGGCGTGCCGCGCGACGCGGACCCGCGAATTGTGACGGAAATCCTAAGTGCCGTGGGTTGCATTCCGATGACCGGTGTCCTGCGGTGACAGAAAAACAGCGGACGTAATCATTAAAATCAAAAGGTTATGCGCCGCAGTTGATCGATAATTGAAAGCCGAAAGCGCGAACGACCACGCCGTCTGCCGGCAGTCATGAGGACCTGTTCAAGGCCTCCGCACGCTTTGCGCTGAGCCACAGAACGCACGACGAGGCATCCTCGCCGGGCCGATCGGTCGACTTCATTCCCTCGCCCCTCCTTTGTACCTCACGTTCTATATCTCAGCCCTTCGAGCGGTGTCGCAATGCGGAGCGTACAGAAACCTCAAACAGGCTCTAAAGCTAAGATCAAAAAAAGCGCGGCCGTTTGGCCGCGCTTTTGAAACGATCGAGATGCTGCAGACGTTCATGTCGACGCAGGGTCAATCCTCTGGGCTTCCCTCGTGTTCGCCTGAGAAACCATTGATGTTTTGACGCCGCCTCGATGTGTTGTTGCCTCTATTCGAATCCCTGACATATGCGCTGTCGATCATCGCTTTGAGATTCAGCTTGTCTTTGTCTCTAGAGGGCGCGACGACTTGCAGAATGAATACGCTCGGCGATTGCCCATGCGGCGCCAATTCGATCCCATAGAGACAATTGATCTTGAAATCTGCGGTGCTGTAGTCCCCTTCGCAGCTCCAGTAGCCAGAGTCGTTGAACGTCACGCTCTCGAACGGCGCGTCGACCGAGATCGTCACGGACGGAGCCCAGGCGGCATCGTGCCCTCGGTTGTCGAGCGTGAGCACGAATTCCGCGGTATCGCCTGGACGATAGCGTCCTGTCGGACCGCCCGACCATTTCGCGGACAAATCCGCATTCGCAAGCTTCACGGCGACCGAACGCGCGCTGCTGTCGTTGCTCGGATTGTCGTCAGTGCCGATGCTGCTGATCGTCGCGCTCACGTTCAAACCATCGGCATCCGGCAGTGGTGCGCGGACCAGTAGATTGAACACCATGCTCTCGCCGACTGCGATCGGACGGTCGTAGGAATTGATGCATTCGATGACGAAACGCGAGTAATCGCTGTAATCCGTAGTACAGAACCAACCTTCTCCCGGGGGTTCGATCGCGACATCGTTCAACGGCGCGTCGACGGTGACGATCAACGAAGAGCGCCGCGCCGGATCGGGACCAGCATTGTGCAGCGTCAGCGCGAACATGCTGGTGACGCCGCTTCGCAGCGGGGCCGCCGGGACTTTCGTCCATTGCACCGACAGGTCGGCGTTGGTCAACGCCACAGGCATCGACAGATTCGCCTGGTTATTGCCCGAGTTCGCATCGAATGCCGCACCTGAGACGGTCGCGGATAGATTCAAGCCGTCTGCATCCGGCAGCGGCGCTGCGAGGACTCTGACGATGAAGGGTGTTTCGCTGCCCGGTTCGATCGGTCCCTGAGCGAAAAAGTAGCTGTAATCGCACACGGTTCTGACTGTCGCGGATGAGTAATCTGGCGTGCAGAACCAATTGTTCGCGTAGAACTCCACGGTGCCTGTTGGCGCATCATCGATGGTGAACGTCACCGAGGCGCTTGCGATCGGATCCGGGCCCAGGTGCTTCATCGACAGCAGGAAATCGCGTTGAGCGCCGCTGTAGAGCGGGAGTTCGTTGCCGCCGGTCCATTGCACCAACAGGTCCGCTTCTGCGATCACCGAAAAAGACGGTGTCGTGAACACGTTGTTGGCGCTGATCAGATCCGCGGTTTGCGTTCTGGCTGCGGCGGCGAGCTGCATCGTCTGATTCGCCATCTCCGGGGGCATCACGAAACTCATCGTGAAGCTGGCGCTGGCGCCGGCGGGGAGGCTCGTAGTTGAGCAGACCGCGGTCGTGTCGAAACCGCCGCTAGAAATCGGGGAAGGTGCGCAATTCCAGCCGTCCGGAGCGGCGACCGTGTATCGCACGGCGGTCGTTCTCGGACCGAACACCAGCAACGAGACGCCAGGGAATGCGGCATCGTTGGGGCCGTGGTTGGTGACCGTGGCGGTGAAGGACAACGGTTGGCCGACGCGAGGCGCGGCTGGCGAGATGTCGGTGATCTCGATGCCCAGGTCCGCGGTGCGGAATTCCGGCACTCTGATCGTCATCCGCACCGGGTCGCGTTCGCCGACGCGCGCCGGCGAGTTCGCGTCGCCGTAGTGCGAGGCAGCGAAATCGGCATTGATGCGTGCATAGTCGACGCGGATCGAGGACGCGCCTATGACGATCGGCTGGCTGACCAGGATGTGCTCAAGCGTACGCGCGGTACCGACCACCATCGAGGAATAACGCTCGGTCGGGTCGGCGACGAACTCGTTGCTGCTGGCGAACGGAAAGAGTAGGTCGGAGGTCGTCGGCGTAAGCACTTGGTTCGCGGGCGCGGGATTGCCCTTGAGCGTGCCGATCACGTCGACGTAGCCGTCGCTGAAATCGAAGGCGTTGAAGTCGCCGAGAGCGACGATTCGCGAGCCCGAACCGCTCAATTGCTGCAGGCGGATATCGTTCTTCAGGAAGGTCGCCTGACCTGCGCGCCGGGCGCGGACGCGCTCGCTCAGCGTCGCCCAGCCCGAAAGGCCCGGAGCGATCGAATCGATGCCGTCGCGCGGGCTGAAATGGTTGAGGTAGATCAAGAGCGGGTAGCGCGTGCCGTTGGGGTGGTTCACGGCCACGAACAAGCGCAACGGTGGGCGTTCGAATAAGGGCAGGGGGGTGCTGAAGAAGTCCGAACTGGAGAAGGTCGCGTTCGCGCCGATTTGTTCGACCTGATAGACGTCGACACGGTTGGTGGAATTCGGCAACTGGCGGGCGCTGATCAAGAAGCCGATATTGCGGACATCCGCGTTGGCGCCGGGAATCAGATACGCCCGATAGGCCGGTGCGCGCGGGCAGGTGTTGTTGATGCGGGTAGCCAATGCCTCCAGTGCGCGCAGGTGTTCAACTTCCTGCACACCGAGGATGTCTGGCGCCTTGAGGTAATCGCAAATCGCGGCACTGACTTTGTTCAACCGCTTATCGAATGCAGTCGGCGTCAATTGGAAGTTTCCGTTGCCGTCGTCGATATCGTCCCAGAAGCGGCGCAGATTCATGCTCGCGATCGTGATCTCGTCCTGGCGTGCATCATGCACCGCGCGCGGTTGTTTGCCGCCGCTGATCGCGACCGTGGCCGAGGCGTCGGGAAGCAACGCCCAGGTGCTTCTTGCGTAATCCAGCACGCCGGTCAGGCCGGTGATTTCGGCATCCGCATCGACATTGATGGCGGTGGTCCCGGGCTGGCCACGACTGCGTACCATCAGGCGCTCGGGATTGATGTCGAATCGCGGCGGACTCTTGTCCGCGGGGATTGCGACCCGATCAAGCACGCCGATGCCGGGTTCGCGGAACGGGCGATCCACGTCCGCCAGCACGACGAAGAATTCGCCGTTGTTCGTCGCACTCGCGTTGACCTCGCTAATCGTAGCGCCGGAACCCTCGGTCACTCGCGCAGTTGCAACGCTGACACGCATGCCTTCGTATTTTTCCGCGGTGTCCGCCGTCGAGGCCGCGCCGAAATCCGCGCTCGTCAACACGACGGGTGCCGGCAAGGGCACGCCGCTGGCCAGCACCTGGATGGTCGGCGCAGCGAGTTGAGTGATCGATAGTTGGTTGAGGTCGTTGTTTGGGGTGAATTCGAGAACTCTGCCCACGACTCGGATGCGATTGCCGATGGCGGCGCTCGCGGGCGGAGCGCCGACCGTCGAAACGAAGATGCCTTCGGAGGTCGCGGACTTGTTGTCGTCGATTGCGCTCTGCAGGAAGAAGCCATCGTTCGCGCGATGCGCGGTGACGATACCCTCGACGCTGACGTCCTGGCCGACGAAGGCGGACGTGCGGCCGCTGCCTTGGATCTGCGCGATCGTCATTTCGACCGGATAGAGATCATCGTTGATGATGGTGTAGACACCAACGTTGTCTGCGGCGATTGCACCTTGGATGTCGTAGACCGTGATGAAGATGGTTTCGTCGGCTTCGTAGAGCGTGTCGCCGACAATCGGCATGATGAAGCCCTGGCTCGTTTGACCTTCGGCGATCACGATCCCCCAGTTTTGCGTGAAGTAATCGGTCGCTGGGTTGTTGGTGGCGCCCGCAGTCGCGGTTCCGTTCGAAGTGCTGACACTGAATCTGACACCGCCGGGTGGAGCCGGCATGTTCAAGCTTACGTAAAACGTCGGGGAAAACGTGTAGCCCGGGCCGTTGCCTTCTGGCGCCGACGCATCCGAGATCGTCAAGACTGGCAACGGGCCGGGGTTGCACAATTGCGGTACGGTTTGAGAGTTCTTCGGATTCGGAGCGACGAGCACGAAATCAATCGGGTTGCTGTTGCCATCGGTACAGCCGTTGCTCGTACGCCCGATCGCAGCAGATGGCGTCGGTGCGGAGGCCGGCAAGTATTCCGCACAGTCTGCAGCGCCATAGCCGACGAAATCGGCGATGGTCGGCGAGGGGCTGGTGATGCAACTTTGCGCGATCAGATTCTGGTCCTTGACCAGCGCGATTTTGCCTGCCGCTGTATTCATCTGGAACGTAGGCAAGGCATCGGACGGTGGTAACTCCGCGCCGTTGCCGCCACCGGACAAGGCCGGAACCAGGTAATAGCCGCCACCGGGAATGCTACCGTTGAGAAGCGTTCGCTGCCACGCTGCGCTGTCCGCAGTGGCGTATTGCACCGACCAGCCGGTGACATCGAAGGACGTATTGCCGATGTTGTGCAGTTCGATGAAATCGGAGCGGTAGGTTGCGCCCGGTTCGCCGCCAGCGGTATACACCTGGCTGATGACGACCTGAGCTTGAACGCTGCCCACCGACAACAACACGCAGGCCGCCATGAGGCGGCCAATCAAACGGAACATGAGATTCCCCTGAGTTCTTCGTTAAATACCGCAAGTATGTGCGGCGGATGCGCGAATTGTGGCTCAAAGCATGAGCTGGAATCAACGCGAGGAGCGACTTCGCACGGCGCAGCTCAAGCGCTGACGAAAACATACCGATGACAACATGCACAAAATCAAACACTTGAATATAAACTGTGAAAAGCGCTTCACATTCTGTGATCGCCGAAGCCGAATCGGTTAGCCTGAATCATGACCATCGACCAGAACGAACGTCCGCTCGAAGCGGACATCCATACCGATCTCACCGGCCGTATGACCTACAGCGGCTATCTGCAACTGGACCGTTTGTTGTCCGCGCAGAAGTTGTTGTCGGATCCGCCGCATCACGATGAGATGCTGTTCATCGTGCAGCACCAAGTCGCCGAGTTGTGGCTGAAATTGTTGGTGCATGAATTAAGCGCCGCAGTCGATCACATCCGCAACGATCGTGTCTGGCAATTCGGCAAAGTCGCCGCGCGTTGTAAGCGCGTACAAGAACAATTGACCGGGATGTGGTCGGTGCTGGAAACGCTGACGCCGTCGGAGTACATGGAATTCCGTCATGTGCTCGGGCCGTCGTCGGGTTTCCAATCGTTGCAGTACCGCACGGTCGAATTTCTGATGGGCAATAAGAACGCGGCGATGTTGCGTGTGTTGGAATACGACCCCGGGTTGCAAGCGCGGCTGCGCGAGGTGCTCGAAGCGCCGAGCATCTACGACGAATTCTTGCGCTATCTCGCGCGTTGGGGGCATCCCGTGCCCGAGCGCTATCTGCAGCGCGATTGGACCAAAGCGCATGTGTTCGATCCGCAATTGGTCCCCGTGTTCGAGCGCATCTACGAAGACACGGCGACTTACTGGCGCGAGTACGCGCTGTGCGAAGACATGGTCGATCTCGAAACCCAATTCCAAATTTGGCGTTTCCGCCATTTGCGCACGGTGATGCGCGTCATCGGCTTCAAACGCGGCACCGGCGGCTCCAGCGGCGCGGGGTTTTTGAAGCAAGCCTTGGATCTCACCTTCTTCCCCGAGCTGTTCGAAGTGCGCACGGTGATCGGGCCCGGCCGCTGAACGGACCGACCGACTGCATGCCGACCGCTCGCGTGCGGATCGACAGCGCGCCGCGTGGACAATGCAGCGATTGTCCGGTCGACCGGCGGTCTCATTGCGCGATGGCGATGACGGCAAGCTGCTAGTCGGGCGAGGGATTCGACGACGCAACACGATGCTGCAACGCAGCAAAGCGATGGCTGTTTGACGCCCGAGCACTCGGTCGGTCATTCTCAGCCGGCTCGATGCACCGCATCGGTACGAAAGCGCCGACCTGTAAATTCCGTACAACCTTATAAAGAGAGAACCCGCATGAGCGGAGCGACGACGACCGACGGCCAACCCCAGGCCATACCCGAATACAGTCAGGTGATGGGGCATCCAAAACCTTTGTGGATGCTGTTCATGTCGGAATTCTGGGAGCGCTTCGCGTTCTACGGCATTCGTTGGGCGCTGACGTTGTACATCGTCGCCCAGTTCTATGACGGCGATGCCACCGGGCAGAAACCCGCGAGCTTCACCTACGGCGCCTATCTGGCCCTGGTCTATGCCGGCGCGATCTTCGGCGGTTACATCGCCGACCGGGTGATCGGCTACCAGCGCTCGATCCTGCTCGGCGCGGTGGTCATGGCCGCGGGCTTGTTCATGATTTCGATGCCGAGCGAGGAGATCTTCAAGTTCGGCTTGGCCACGATCATCGTCGGCAACGGCCTGTTCAAACCGAACATCTCGACGATGGTCGGCAAGCTCTATAGCGTCAGCGACGAGCGGCGCGATTCCGGCTTCACGATCTTCTACATGGGCATCAACGCCGGTGCCTTCATCGCGCCGATCCTGACCGGCTGGCTCGCCGAATCCGTGTTCGGCACGGAAACGATGCCTGCATACAGGTACGTGTTCATCGCAGCGGCGATCGGCATGCTGATCAGCCTGGTGTGGTTCTGGTTCGGTCGTTCGCAGTTGAAGGATGTCGGCCGTCCGCCCGTCGGTGCGGAATCCATGAGCCGCGTCGCGATGGTGGCGGTCGGCGCTTTGCTGGCGATTCCCCTGGTGTACTTCCTGTTGGCGTTGGGCGCCGAGAAATTGCAGTACTGGGTGCTGACGCCGATGTTCATCGCGTTGGCGGGCATGCTGTTGGTCGAGGGCACTCGAAACGGCGGCGTCGCACGCGACAAAGTGATCGCGATGCTGATCATCTTCGCCTTCAACATCTTGTTCTGGATGTTCTTCGAACAGGCCGGCAGTTCGTTCAACTTCCTCGCCGAAAAGATCGTCAATCGCGATCTCGGCGGCTGGACGTTCCCGACCGGTTGGTTCCAGTCGGTGAACTCGATCGCGATCATCGCGCTCGCGCCGGTCATCGCGTGGATCTGGGTGAAGATGGGCAGCAAGAACCCGTCGATTCCGCGCAAATTCGGCCTCGGTCTGATCTTCAACGGCTTCGCCTTCTTGTTGTTGATGTTCGCGCTGTCGTCGCTGGTCGACCCGACGAGCTCGAAGATTCCGTTCTGGACCCTCTTCATGGTGTACGTGATCCAATCGGTGGGCGAGCTGTGCCTGTCGCCGATTGGTTTGTCGATGGTGACCAAGCTCGCTCCGGTGCGCCTCGTGGGCCTGGGCATGGGCGGCTGGTTCCTCTCGACCGGCATCGGCAACAATCTGTCCGGCATCTTCGCCGGCCATGTCAGCGGCGAAGGCGGTATGACCGTCGATTCCGCGTTGAGCGGCTACACCTTCGGTTTCTGGACGCTTCTGGGCGCAGGCGTGTTGCTGTTCTTGATCGCGCCGCTGATCCAAAAACTGATGCACGGCGTGAAATAACGCCCACGCCGCGCCCGTTGCGAAGCGGGCGCGGCTTTTCGATGCGGAGATACGAACGCCCGATGTCCGATCGCGTCGATCCTATGTACAACGTGCGCGCATGCTCGAACAAACATTCGCGCACGCGCAGTGCATTCGTAGTGACATTCGTCGCTTTGATATCGGCGATAAGCGCGCCGATCACAGCGCGCGCTGCCGAGCGCGCTGATGCCACGCAGCTGATTCATGCCGGACACTTGCTCGATCGTCCTGGTCAGCCTGCGCGCGGGCCCAGCACGCTGACCGTCCGCGAAGGTCGCATCGTCGCTGTTCATGACGGACTGCGTTCCGCCCAAGAATTGTCCTTGCCTGCAGACACTCCGGTCGTCGATCTATCGACGAAGTTCGTGTTGCCGGGTTTGATCGATAGCCATGTGCATCTGGATTCCGATCTCGCCGGCATCGAAGGATTGGTCGAAGGGATGACGCGCTCCACCGCTGCGGCCGCATACGATGCCGCGGTCAATGCGCGTAAAACATTACGCGCCGGTTTCACCACCGTGCGCAATCTCGGCGACGGCGACGGCGTGACCTTAGCGCTACGCGATGCGATCGCCGCGGGCAAGGTGCCCGGTCCGCGCATCGTCGATGCCGGACGTTCGATTTCAGCCACCGCCGGACACATGGATTCGACGCTCGGCCTGCGCGAGGATCTGCACCCAGCGATCGACACCGGCAATCTTTGCGACGGCGCCGATGATTGCCGCCGCGCGGTACGCAAGCAGATCGCGCGCGGCGCGGACGTGATCAAATTCGCCAGCACCGGCGGCGTCAACAGTCGCATCGGCGCGGGGCTCGGTGCGCAGATGTTCGACGACGAAGCGCGCGCGATCGTCGAAACCGCGCATCTGTACGGGCGCAAGGTCGCCGTGCATGCGCACGGCGCCGACGGCATCCTGATGGCGCTCAACGCGGGTGCGGATTCGATCGAACACGGCACGCTGCTCGACGAAGCCGGTGCCCGCGCCTTCGTGAAAACCGGTGCGTATTACGTGCCCACGTTGTCGACGGTCAATGGTTATCGTGAGCGTTTAGCCCTCAATCCGAATGCATACACCGGCGAAGTGCTGAAGAAGATCCAATGGCGCATCGGCGTGACCGGCAAGGCGCTGCGTTTCGCTCACGCGCGCGGCGTGAAGATCGCGTTCGGGACCGATGCCGGCGTAAGCAAGCACGGCCGCAATGCCGACGAATTCGAGTTGATGGTGGAGCATGGCATGTCGCCGATGGAGGCGATCGCGGCGGCGACGGTCAACGCTGCGGATTTGCTCGGATTAGCGGGCGAGATCGGCACATTGGAGCCGGGCAAAGCCGCCGATATCGTCGCCGTGGACGGCGACCCGTTGCACGATGTGCGCGCGCTCAAACGCATCGTATTCGTGATGCGCGATGGACGTGCGTTCGAGGACTGAGCGGCCGCTTTTTGCAGTACGAGAGGCGGGGCGTATGATGCTCCGCGATAAGGGCACTCGCGGGAGACGGGTCGCCTGGATGTCCGTCATTCGATCGAGGGGGAACCATGAGTCTGTCGCATAAACCATCGAAGTGGTTTTGGATCGTCGCCACCCTGTTGTTGGTGTGGAACATGCTCGGGGTCATGGCCTACGTGCAGGAAGCGATGCTGAGCGCGGAGGCCTTGCAAGCGATGCCGGCCGCCGAGCGCGACTTGCTGCAGTCGCGACCGGCTTGGGCCACTGCGGCGTTCGCCATCGCGGTCTTCGGCGGTGCTGCGGGGTGTTTGTTGCTGCTGCTGCGCAGTCGTCTCGCGCTGCCGGTGCTCGTGCTGTCGTTCGTCGGCGTTGTGGTGCAGATGACGCATGCATTCTTGATCGCCGATAGCTTCGCCGTTTACGGCCCGGGCGGCACGATCATGCCGGCGATGGTGCTGGCGGTTTCGATCTTTCTGATCTGGTATGCGCGACGGGCGCGCAAGCGCGGTTGGGTGCGCTGAAAAGCAGATCTATGCTCCGTTTTGCATGTGGCGCGACAGCAAAGCGGAATCGATCTGAACCGGAACGGTAGAGCGGAGCGCAGCTCCGCTAAAACACCATCGATTCAGAATCGAGAATGGTAGAGCACCGCTCCGCTTGCCACTTGCTGCAGAAGGTTTGCTAGGATCGGTCCCATTGCATGGAACCAGGGAAGCGAGCAGCGATGAAGAAGCAACAGGGGAGCTGCACAACAGTAGGTTCGGCAAACGACGATCATGCGCAATCAGGGAGGGCGCGCAGCACGCCTCGTGAGGACATCGCATTGGCGTCGTCACGGTGTCGCGGCACGGTGGTTTGGCGTGCCATCGTATTGATGTTGTTGCTGCTCATGGCTTCGCAGGTCCATGCGCAGAGTTCTAATCCCAACCCCAATCAATTCTGCTACCTCGTTGCCGGCACAGCGACGTACACCTGCAGTGATTTGCTGCAAGACACCGAGACGGCGATGCGCAGCGCTCCGGCGTTCGGTGCGGCGGGGGGCGTGGTTAGAGCGTTTCGACTCGCCGCTTTCGTCGCTCGCCGCCACACCGGCCAGCCCTACAGTGGCGTACACCTACATCATTAAACCGCGCGCACCGGCGGTGTCGTACACGATGTACGCGGCGGCGCTCGGCAGCGCGGGGTCGGGCGGTTTAGGTTGCACGCCGAGCGGCGGCGACCCGGACGCCGGTTACGCCGGTTGGTGTACGAACGAACTCGATTTGGTGACGCGCGCTCAACAACAACTGATGGCGACCGAGTTCGCCGGCTGCACATTGAATGGCACCACGCTGACCACGGACAACGCCAGCAACGCGAGCCCTTCAATCGAACGCGATCCCAGCAACCCGCAACGCGGCATCATCCGGTCGCATACCGGTTACGACACGGACTACCGCCGTTATCAAACCTCGGCGCAATGCACCGATGAAAACGGGACGACGACGCGGACCCGCCTGTGGTCGTTGCGCCGTCACGTCACATTGTTGTGCCCCAACGGATTCATCGCCTCGATCGGCGCTGCGGTGACGGGCGCGTATTGCGAGGCGGCGCTCGACAAGGCGGCGATCATCGTCGGCCCGTTGCAGCAAGTTAAAAGTTGCCCCGCCAGTCCGAACCCGTGTTATCCCGCGACGGGCGAGAAGGCGCGGCAAGAACCGGATTTCGACTTCGCCGGGCGCACCTTCACGCGTTACTACCATTCGCTGGGCCAATTGCGGAATAACCCAGCGTTCGCACTGGGTTGGACGCACACCTACAGCGATCGCGTGTACGGCTTTGCGGGAGCGCCCTCGGTCGGCGTGGTCAGCGACGCGGGTTACTTCGAGTCGTTCGTGTCGATCGGCACAGGCCGCTATCGCGGCGAGAACTCGGTCGATCGCGTGTTGGAATCGATCAATGAAGGCGCGGCGGTGTGGCGTCTGCGCGATGGCGACGGCGAACTGCGCGAGTTCGATAGCAATGGACGCTTGATTGCGATCCGCCACCCGGCCGATCCGGTCAACGCAGTGACGCTGACCTATGCCAATGAGTTGCCGATTCAGGCGATCGATGGCACGGGCCGCATCCTCGGCTTCGAGTATGCCGACGGACGGCTGACGCGGATGGTGAAGCCCGACGGTACGTCGGTAAGTTATGGCTACGACGCGGACAAGAATCTCATCAGTGCCGATTACGGCAACGGCCAGATCAAGCAATACCACTATCACGAAGCAGGACGGGCCGATCCGAAGTTCGTGAATCACCTCACCGGCATCACATCGGAGACCGGTCAGCGTTTCGCGAACTTCACATACGACAGTAACGGGCGCGTGACGGAGAGCCGCGTCTTGGGTACACCGAACGAAGTCACGACGGTGAGTTATCCCACGTCGACATCGGCGACCCTGACCACCGCCAATGGACTGGCCCGCCAGTACACCATACAAGCGGGGCTGTATCGCAAGGTCACATCCGTCAGCGACGAAGCGGGACAGGTGCAATCGACCTACGACCCGGAGGGCCGGCTACTGACGCGCACCGATAAGCGCGGCGTGGTGACGCGGTTCGAGTACACCGATGCGTATCGCTCGGCGACGATCGAAGCCTTCGGCACGCCGCAGCAACGCCGGATCGAGACGACGCACGATCCGATCACGAACCTCATCACCGAGCGCCGTGTGTACAACGACACGGGCGGTTTGGTGGCGAAGCACACCACGACCTATAACGCGCGCCAGCAAGCGAACAGCGCGACCGTAACCGACCCGACAACGAACGCCACACGCACCACAACGTTGGCCTATTGCGAACAGAGTGACGTGACCGCAGGGACCTGCCCGATCGTCGGCCAGTTGCGTCGCGTCGATGGCCCGCGTAGCGGCAGCAGCGATGTGGTGGATTACACCTACCGTATGACCGATGCGGTGGGCTGCGACACCGCGCCAGCTACGTGCGCGTATCGCAAAGGCGATCTGTGGACCGTGACGAACGCCTTGGGCCATGTTGTCGAAGCGCTGCGTTACGACGGCGCGGGTCGTCCGCTGTCGATGAAGGACGCGAATGGCGTCGTGACCGATTTGGTCTACAGCCCGCGCGGCTGGGTGACGACGCAAATCGTGCGCGGCGACAACGATGCGAGCGAACTCGACGACCGCTTCACGCACATCACCTACACCGAGAACAGTTTGCCGCAGACGATGCAACTGCCGGCGGGCGAGACGATGACCTACGCCTACGACGCCGCGCATCGTTTGATTGGTATCGCCGACACCCTCGGCAACACGGTGACATACACGCTCAACGGCGCCGGCGACCGCGTTAAGGAAGACACGCACGACGCGACCAACACCCTGCGCAAGACGATGAGCCTCGCCTACGACGTACTGGGCCGACTGCAGTCGCAGGCCGATGCGCTGGGTCGCACGACGACCTTCGCCTACGATGCGGCGAACAACCTCGACACCGTGACCGATGCCTTAGGCCGCGTGAGCGACCAGACCACTGACGCGTTAGGCCGCGTCACGCTGAGTCTGCAAGATGCGTTCGGCGCGGGCGCGCTGGGAGTGCAAACGGCGTATCAATACGACGCGCTCGATCGTTTGATCCAAGTCACCGATCCGAAGGGCTTAAGCACCACCTACGCCTACAACGGCTTTGGTGAGCGCGTCCAACTCATCAGCCCCGATACCGGCACCAGCAATTTCACGTACGACAGTGCCGGCAATCGCGTCACGGCCACCGATGCCCGTGGCGTCACCGCGACCTACACCCACGACGTGCTGAACCGCTTGACCGGTGTCGCTTATGTCGACAGCAGTCGCAACGTGACGTATCGCTACGACACGCCTATGGCGCCGGTGTGTCGCGCAGGCGAGCACTTCTCGCGCGGCCGTCTCACCGCGATGACCGATGCCAGCGGCAGCACGCAGTATTGTTACGACCGTTACGGACAGTTGATTACCAAGATTCAGATGGTGGGTGGTCAATCGTTCGTGGCGCGCTACCTGCACACCGACCCGCGCGGGCGCTTGCCGGGCAGCACGACCGCAACCACGAACCCACCGCCAGGGAATCAGCACATCGGCATGGTCTACCCTGACGGTGCGGGCACACGGATCGTGCGCGATGCGATGAATCGGCCGGTCGAACTGCGGGTGACGTACGCCAGCGGTCAAACCCAGCGCACGTTGTTGCGCGATGCGTCGTATGCCCCGTTCGGCCCGGTGACGCGGTGGACCTACGGCAATGGCCGGGTGATGAATCGAACGCTGAACCAAAACTACCAGCCGGGCATCGTGCAAGACACGGCGGCGGGTGGCCTGAGCGTGGGCTACGAGTTCGATGAGGTCGGAAATCTCAAAACACTGAGAAACGGCAATCAATCCGACCCACCGAAACGGCGCTATACCTACGACCGGCTCAACCGTTTAACCGAAACCAAAGACGGTACGACCAACACGGTGTTGGACGCGTACGGCTACGACGCGACCGGCAACCGCATCGCGGATACGAAGAATGGCGTCGTCACGGGTTACGGCTATGCAGCGACGACGCATCGAGTGAACACCGTGGGCGGCGTGAGCCGTGAGTACGATGCGATCGGCAACACGGTGTTGATCGGTGGTGCGGCACCGAAGAACGGCGACAATGGCGATGAAAACCCGCCGCCGGGCGACCCGGGCCCGGGCGATCCGCCACCGCCCGGTGGCGGCGAAACCGAAGCATTCGGCACGAATGCGAGCACAGCGCTGCGCACCTTCGTCTACGACGCGACCAATCGCATGGCCGAAGTGCACCACGATGGCGTCCTGGCCGCGAGCTACCGTTACAACGGCAAAGGCGAGCGCGTGCGCAAGACCGGGCCTGACGAAGACACGGTCACGCTGTACGACGAAGCCGGTCATTGGTTAGGCGACTACATGAGCAACGGCGTACCGTTGCAGCAAGCGATCTGGCTGGACGATCTGCCAGTGGGCCTACTCATCGGTGCGGGCGCAAATCAGAAGCTGTATTACATCCAAGCCGACGCACTCGGCATGCCGCGCGTACTCATCGACCCGGACCGCGACGTCGCAGTGTGGACGTGGGAGTTAACGAACGAAGCGTTCGGCGACAGCGCACCGAATCAAGACCCGGACAATGACGGCATCGCGTTCGTGTTCGATATGCGGTTCCCGGGGCAGCGCTTCGATGCGGCGACGGGGTTTAATTACAACTACTTTAGGGATTATGAGCCGGGGACGGGTAGGTACTCGCAGAGTGATCCGATTGGGTTAGCGAGCGGTGTCAGTACGTATGGATACGTTGTTGGAAATCCGTTGCGCTACACAGATCCATTTGGGCTCGAAGTGATTGGTATTCATACGGATGCGGTCCCTGGCGGGCCTGACAACATGCATGCGTGGCTGGCAATTTACGGCGACGACGGAAAGCTCCAAATGACCCTTGGCGGATGGAAACCAAGCCACCGTTACGCCGCAAGTGAGAAAAGCATGTGTGAGTGCAGTGATGTCTATCCGAATATAGAAAAGAAGCATGGATACACACCGCAGACGAGCTTCTATCTCTATGCGACGACAGATCAAGTCAAACAGCTAATGGATTTTTCCAAGGAAGAGTGGAGCTGGTCGCTGTATAGCAATAATTGTGCGAGCTGGGTCGAGGATGCGATACAAGGGTTGTATCCAGAGATTGACTTGGTTACTGCGTCGCCAGCTGTTTTGGGCGGTGATTCACCAGCCATGCTCGCACGCAGTCTGCAGCACTTTCGTGAGCAGGTGCCGCAGAACTCAGTCATGAATCCGTTTGGGCGACCGCCGAGAAATTCACCATGACAACTAAGCGCAAAGTTGTTTCTGTACTCGTGGCCATGTTGCTGATGCTGTCGATCGGCTGGGCTTACCTGACCCGAGAGATTGAAATGTCTGGCGATCAATTTAAGTCTCTGGTTCTGGAGAGAGACCGCTACATGTACTCTTCCTGGTACTTGTATTTTGAAGACAGACAAAAATACTGCTTGCGTTACTCTCGTCCTATTGTGCCGATCAATTACTGTGTCCCCAAAAGTGATTTAGAGATTCGAAGTTCTAAGAAAACTAAGGCTTCAAAAGCTGGGTTTATTGGTGTTGGTGAGTTTGTGCTGAAGGCGAATAGGCGTCCGGGTTTGGCGGAAGAGAAATTCTAGGGTCGCAGGGTTAAGCTTCACGCCCACCGAATGAAACAAAGGAAATTCGGAAATGAATATGCATAACCTGTTGCGAATTTCTTTCGTATCAATTTTTGTACTATCACTCTTGCTCAATGCATCTGTAATCTTTGTTGCGGGCGTATGGTACAAGTCAAGATTGCGACCTGTTGTGGCCGAGCCAAAAGTAATGAGGCGTGCAATAAAAGAATTTTCATGGAGCTCAGCAAGTGAATGGAGAGTCGTTGAGAATGATGAAAAAAAAATCTTGATAGAGCACAGTCTTCCTTTTTATCAAATTACGAGGTTTGAATTAAGATCAGAATATTTCCAATTGGCAGATAAATTACGCGCGTTGGATACCCCGTTCATGCTTTCATACGAAGATTGCGATATCTACTCAAGAGAAAATGCGGACGCCAAATTAGAGTGCATGAAATTTAGAGACTTGACGCCTCCAGATAATATCTGCCCGGATAAAGAGAAAAGACCGTAAGGCGGCTTCGTAGGGGGGGGCACCCGCGAAGCGGATTCCGCCATATTCTTGAGGAACACCGATCACGAGATGCTGTGCAGCTTGAACGAAAACTACCAGCCGGGCATCGTGCAAGACACGACGGCCGGCGGGCTAAGCGTGGGCTACGAATTCGACGACATCGGTAATCTCAAAACGCTGATTCGCTGCAGAATAGCGATCAATGCGCGCCGTTGATCGCATCGCCCGCATCATGCGTGCGATTGAACACGCCCAGCGTTTCGATCGCGGTGGATAAAGCCTTGCGTTCGATCTCGCTCAGCGCCGGGTTCCAAATATCGAAGATCAACACCGCGCGTAAATGTTCGCTGTGGTTCCAGGCTTCATGGACGAAGCTGTCGTCGAAGATCAAGCAACGACCTTCCTCCCAGTCGCGGGCCTCATCGCCGGCTTTCAACGCGCCGCAGTTCGCGGGCACGATCAGCGGCAAATGCACGGTGAGGCGGCCGTTGATCACGCCGGTATGCGGCGGGATCGCGGTATTCGGTGCGAGCAGCGAGAACATCGCTTCCGGCGCATGATCGGGAATGCGCATCAACGGCAGGCGCGCGAGCGCTTCGGCGGTGCGCGGGCAGCGCGCGAGATGTTCGGCGACGGGCACCCCATGACGATAAAAATGATAGCTGCGCCAGCGCGATGAGCGATTGAGTTCGCGCCACATCGGTGCGGCCGGCGCGCGCTCGGGCATGTCGACGTAAGCATCGATCTCGGTGCCGTCGTCGAGCAGCGCCAAAAGTTCTGCGCGGATCGCATCGGTTTGCGTTTCGATCTCGGCGAGGAAGGGAAATTCTTCGCGCTCGAACCAGGGCCGTGGCGGCAGATCGGGAATGCATAGCAGCGTCGGGTGTTGCAGCGGGTGCGGTTGCGCTCGCGGCCGACGCGCGACCAGCGCGTCGATCGCGGCGCGGACGCGCGCGATCGCTGCTTCGCCGTGTGCCGCTGCCAGGGGCGCCAAGGCCTCGTCGAAAGCGTCGGCGCGCGCGCGTTGCACCATCGGAATGGCCCGTTGCAATGCGGCTTGCAGCGGCGGCGGCACCTGCGCATGCGGCGCTAGCGCGCCTTCGCGTTCGGCGGCGAGCAAGGCCTGGGCGCGCGCGGATAATGCGGTCGAACTATCGCCCGCGGCATCGGCGACATCGGCCAGAAACAAGCGCGCAATCCAATCGTCGCGATTCAGCGTGGCGGCGGTGGCGTAGGCGTTCTTCGCGGCATCGAGGTCGCGCATCCGTTCGCGCACTTGACCCAGCATCAGCAGCAATTCGCGTTGGCGGCCGTCTGCGCCGACCGCGCGTTCGGCATACACGCGCGCCTGCAACAGTTCGCCGCGTTGCAACAGTTGCGGCAGCAGTGCGCCGAGCGCTTCGCGGTCGGCGGCATCGTGTTGAAGACGGTCGCGGCACAGCGCTTCGACCTCGTCGAAACGGCCTTGCGCGATCAGCGATGAAAGCGAGGGATGGGCGGACATGCGGCGCAGCATGCATGGTGCTGTGCATGCTGTCGAGACGCTACGCATGCGGACGCATCGTCCACCTACCCGCGTTGCGCTTCAGTCCGCCTGTGCGTGTAAGGTCTCGGTCGCGGCTGCGAGTTTGCTCAACAGACGGTCGAGTATCGCGCGTTCGGCCTCGTCCAGCGGCGCGAGCAAACGTTGCTCGTAGCCGCGCGCGACCGGCACCACTTCGTCGTAAATGCCGTAGCCGGCTTCGCTCAATTCCAGGACCGAACGTCGACGGTCGTCGCCATGGGTATCGCGCTGGAGCAGACCGCGTTCGAGCAGTCGCGCTACCGCGCGGCTGACCGCGACCTTATCCATCGCCGTGCGCTCGGCCACCGCGTTCGCGGAGAGGCCGCAATCGCGACCGAGCACGGCGATCACGCGCCATTCGGTGATGCCGATGCCAAAGCGCTCGGCATACGCCTGCGCGATGCTCTGGCTGATCCGGTTCGACAGCACGCTGAGCCGATACGGTAAGAAATGCTCGAGATCGAGCGCAGCATGGGCGTTGCCGGACGCCTTTTCTGCGCGCGTGGCCGGGGATCCGGTCCCGAGATCGGACGGCAAAGGCTTCGCTCGGGACAGGTGGGTGGACATGCGGCGGCTCGCTTGCAAATGGTTTCATCTGAAACTATATTCCTCGATCACCGCCCGGGCAAGCCGTCGCGCCGGTCGCATCGACCGCACCGACGACGATCTAATCGCCAGGGTGTTCGCCATCAGGAGCCCCGCCATGAGCGCACAAACCCAGCCCGCCCCGAATCTCGGTATGCACGTCACCACCTTCGAGAACCCGATGGGCATCGATGGTTTCGAATTCGTCGAATACGCCGCGCCGGCCAACCGCATCGCCGATCTGCACGACTATTTCCGGCGCATGGGTTTCACCGCGGCGATGCGCCACAAGACGCGCCCGATCACGCTGTACCGTCAAGGCGGCGTGAATTTTCTGGTCAACGAAGATCCGGATTCGTTCGCCGCCGACTTCGCTGCCGCGCACGGTCCGTGCGCCTGCGGCTTCGCGATCCGCTTCAAGAAACCTGCGGCCGATGTGCAAACCGAAGTGCTCGCGCGCGGTGGCGAGCGCGTCGCACGTGAAGACACGCGCGCGATCGATCGCCCGGTGGTGATGGGCATCGGCGGCGCGATGCTGTACCTCGTCGACGGCTACGCCGATGCAAGCAACGTCTATAGCGATTTCGCGCCGATCCCGGGCGCGGAGCAAGCGTCGGTCGGTTTCGGTCTGACCTTTATCGACCACCTCACCCATAATCTGTATTTCGGCAATATGGAAAAGTGGTCGGATTACTACGAAAAGTTGTTCAATTTCCGCGAGATCCGTTACTTCGACATCAAAGGCGCGAAGACCGGCTTAGTGAGCAAGGCGATGACCGCGCCCGACGGTATCGTGCGCATTCCGTTGAACGAATCGAACGACCCGAAATCGCAGATCAACGAATATCTCGATCAATATCATGGCGAAGGCATCCAGCACATCGCCTGCTTCACCGACGACATCTACGGCACGGTCGAAGCGATGCGCGCGCAGGGCATCGCGTTCCTCGATACGCCCGATACCTATTTCGATGTGATCGATCAGCGCGTACCGAACCACGGCGAAGATGTGGCGCGGTTGCAGCGCAATAAAATCCTGATCGACGCCGACGCCGAAACAAAAGAACGCAAATTGCTGCAGATTTTCACCAAGAACGCGATCGGCCCGATCTTCTTCGAGATCATTCAGCGCAAGGGGAATGAGGGTTTTGGCGAAGGCAATTTCCAAGCGCTGTTCGAGTCGATCGAACGCGATCAGATGCAGCGCGGGGTGCTGTAACCGTGCTTTCTCCCCTCTCCCACCGGGAGAGGGGCCGGGGGTGAGGGTTGGGACCGAGATGACAACGAAACCACCGTTGCCGACAAGCACCTTGGAGAACTCCCGCCGCTTGCGCCGAGAGATGACCGACGCCGAACGTAGATTGTGGCACTACCTACGCGGCGGCCAACTGGATGGTTTGAAGTTTCGCAGGCAGCACCCGATCCCGCCGTATATCGCTGATTATTGTTGCGTCGAGAAACGTCTGATCGTCGAACTGGATGGATCGCAGCATAACGAGCTGGCGGATGCGATTCGTACGCGTGCGCTTGAATTGCAAGGATGGACGATTCTGCGGTTCTGGGATTCCGACGCGTTGTTGAATATCGAGGCCGTGCTCGAAGCGGTTTGGAATGCTACGCATGGGCCGACCCTCACCCCAACCCCTCTCCCAGTGGGAGAGGGGCTTTAAAGCGCAATCTCGCTACATTGTAAATTCCACTAGGTACGCACCATGAAATCCAACGGCTACCAATCCGGTTTCGGCAATGAATTCGCCAGCGAGGCGATTCCCGGCACATTGCCGGTCGGGCGTAATTCGCCGCAGCGCGTGGCGCATGGTTTGTACGCCGAGCAAGTCAGCGGCACCGCGTTCACCGCGCCGCGCCACAGCAATCGTCGTAGTTGGCTGTATCGGATCCGTCCGGCGGCGATGCATGGCGAATTCATGCCGTTGTCGCAACCGGAATTCCATAACGATTTCGGTCATGGCCCGGTCACGCCGGACCAACTGCGTTGGAGTCCGCTGCCATTGCCGGGCACCGATGCCAGCGCAGAGCCGATCGATTTCGTCGACGGTTTATTCACCATGGCCGGCAACGGCTCGCCCGCCGCAGGCACGGGTATCGGTATCCATCTGTACGCCGCTAATCGCGACATGGTCGGCCGTTATTTCTACGACGCCGATGGCGAATTATTGATCGTGCCGCAACAGGGCCGGCTGAAGATCGATACCGAACTGGGCGTGATCGAGATCGAACCGCAGGAAATCGCGGTGATTCCGCGCGGTATCCGTTTCCGCGTGTCGCTGCCCGATGGCATCGCCCGCGGCTATGTCTGCGAAAATTTCGGCGCCTTCATGCGCATCCCCGATCTCGGCCCGATCGGTAGTAATGGTTTGGCCAATCCGCGCGATTTCCTCACCCCGAACGCGGCGTATGAGGATATCGAGGCCGCTGCCGTTGGACAGGATTTCGAGTTGATCGCGAAATTCCAAGGGCATCTGTGGCGCGCGAGTATCGGTCACTCGCCGCTGGATGTGGTCGGTTGGCACGGCAATCATGCGCCGTACAAATACGATCTACGTCATTTCAACACCATCGGTTCGATCAGCTTCGATCATCCCGATCCGAGCATCTTTCTGGTGCTGACATCGCCGACCGATACGCCCGGCGTGGGCAATCTCGATTTCGTGATCTTCCCGCCGCGCATTCTGGCGATGCAAGACACGTTCCGGCCGCCATGGTTCCATCGCAATATCGCCAGCGAATTCATGGGTTTGATCCACGGCGTGTACGACGCGAAGGCCGATGGCTTCGCGCCCGGCGGTTGTTCGCTGCACAACTGCATGACCGGCCACGGGCCGGACGCGGCGACGTTCGAGAAAGCCTCGAATGCGGACACCTCCAAGCCCGATTACGTGACCGGGACCATGGCTTTCATGTTCGAGAGCCGCGCGGTGATCCGTCCGACCGCGCAAGCGCTCGCCGCCGGGCATCGTCAGCGCGATTATCAGCAGTGTTGGGCGGGCTTGAAGCGGCATTTCGTACCGGACTGACCGTCGCCGCCGCACCGCACGGGTGTCAATGTCGGCGGACTGACATAGAATCGACGGGACGAGGCGCCGCGGGCGCGAGAACGAGGTGGCGATGATGGCGACGCTCTGGCTGTTGTTCGGTCTGCTGCTGCTGATGCTCGGTGGCGATTCGATCGTGAAAGGCGCCTCTGGCCTGGCCCAGCGCTTCAAGTTGTCGCCGTTCGCCACCGGTATGTTTTTAGTCGCGTTCGCGACCTCGATCCCCGAACTCGCGGTGAATACGCGCGCGTTCTTCACCGGCAGTCAGAATCTCGCGTTGGGCAATGCGGTCGGCAGCAATATCGTCAATTTCGGATTGACGCTCGGTTTGGCCGCGGTCGTCGCGCCGCTGACGATCCGCTGGCGCGCATTGTCGCCGCTGTTGTTATGTTTGATGGCAGCGACCATCGCGCTCATCGCATTGGGCTACGATGGTGCGCTCTCGCGCATCGAAGGCGCGATCTTCCTCGCCGCGTTCGTCGTCGTGCTCGTCTTCGCGATGGCGCGCAGCCGCAGCGAATCGCCGGAAGTACAGGCGGAACTCGCCGCATACGAAGCCACCAGCGCCAAACTCGGCTTGAATGCCTTGCGCTTCGCGTTAGGTGCGGTGACGTTGTACTACGGCGCGAAGCTAGTGGTGGGGCACGCGCCGATCTTGGGTCAAGCCATGGGGATGAGCCCGTTGTTGACGGGTCTGCTCATCGTCGCTATCGGCACCGCGTTGCCGGAAGCCGCCGCTGCGGTGATGGCCGCGCGCCGCGGTCAGGGCGACATCGTCGCCGGCAGCGTCATCGGATCGAGTCTGTTCAATCTGCTGGTGGTCGTCGGCGGCATGGCCGCGATGCGCGACTTGCCGATTCCCTCGTCGTTCGTCCGCTTCGAATTGCCGGCGGCGCTCGCGTTCAGTCTGCTGCTGTATCCGATGTTGCGCCGCGATCTGCATATCAGCCGTAGTGAGGGCATCGTGCTAGTGCTGGCGTTGATCGGTTGGATCGTCTTCGAAGTGATGTTGATGCGCTGAACGCGTATTCGTATTCGTATCCGATGACCGACCTGATGCCGTCGATGCCGCACGCTGACGGGTATCGCGGTAAAGGGGTTGTTTCATGACCGACGAAGGGCGCGCTGTGGCGCGCACAGGCTTGGGCGCGCGCGCGAGTCGAGCCTTACAGGATTTTTTCCAACTCGAAGCCGCAGGCGGCATTCTGCTGATCGCTGCGGCCGTGCTGGCGATGACGCTGGCGAATTCGCCCTGGGCATCGCTCTACGAAGGTTTTCGCCATGTGCCGGTGCAGGTACGCGTCGGCGAATTGAATCTCGCCAAGCCGCTGCTGCTATGGATCAACGATGGCCTGATGGCGGTCTTTTTCTTGCTAGTCGCGCTGGAAATCAAACGCGAAGTGCTGAGCGGCCAGTTGTCCAGCCGCGCACAGTTGATCCAGCCGTTGATGTGCGCCGCAGCCGGTGTCGCGGTGCCCGCGCTGATCTTCTACTCGATCAACCGTGGCGATGCCGATGCCATGCGCGGTTGGGCGATTCCCGCCGCCACCGATATCGCGTTCGCGCTCGGCATCTTGTCGCTGCTCGGATCGCGCGTGCCGATCGCGATGAAACTGCTGTTGTCCACCATCGCGGTGCTCGACGATCTCGCCGCGATCGTCATCATTGCCCTGTTCTACACCAGCGAACTATCGACCATGGCGCTCGTCGGCGCAGGAATCGCGCTCGCGCTGATGTTCGTCTTGAATCGGATGAAGGTGCGCGCGCTCACGCCGTATCTGGTGCTCGGCCTCGTGATGTGGGTGTGCGTTCTGAAATCCGGTGTGCATGCGACCCTCGCGGGCGTCGCGACCGGGCTGATGATTCCGCATCTCGATAAGCGCGATGCCATCGACGATGAGGTCGAGCATTCGCCGCTCGAACACCTCGAACATGCGCTGCATCGTTGGGTCGCGTACGGCATCTTGCCGGTGTTCGCGTTCGCCAACGCAGGGCTGTCGCTCGCGGGTATGCGTCCGACCGATGTCCTCGCGCCGGTGCCGCTCGGCATCGCGCTCGGCCTGGTGTTAGGCAAGCCGATCGGTATCGTCGCGGCGGCGGTGCTCGCGCATGTCGCAGGCCTCGCCCGCTTCGGCGAAGGGCTCTCGTTCAAAGCGATCGTCGGCTTGGGTCTGTTGTGCGGCATCGGCTTCACGATGAGTCTGTTTATCGCCTCGCTCGCATTCGAGGCGCATCCAGAGCTCGCGCGGGCCAGCGTCCTCGGCGTGCTCAGCGCATCGGTGGTCGCAGCGTTCGCAGGCTATCTGTGGTTGCGGGTCGCGCTGCCGAAAGCGACTGCGGGCGACTGATCGGCGCCGCAGTGCGATACCGGCGCCGCGTGCGCGACGTTACACTGTCGCAAGTGTTTTGGAGATAGGGGCTGGCGTCGATGGCGGTTACCGCAAATTACAAAGGGTTTCGCGCACCGGGTGTCGCCACGCTCGGCGCGATCCTGGCTGTGCTGTCGCTCGCGCCGTCGTCCGCGTTCGCCGCCGCGGCGACGCTCGATCTCACCGCGCACTGGGCCGGTTACGCTGCGGTCGGCTTATTCATCGCCGCCTACGCCTTGGTGATCGTCGAGGAATACACGCATCTGCGCAAATCGCAGCCGGTGATGTTGGCGGCGGGCGTGATCTGGGCCTTGCTCGCGGTGGTGTCGGCGGGACAGGGGCAGAGCGAACTGGCGCATCATGCGGTGCGCGAGTACTTGTTGGAATTCGCCGAACTATTGCTGTTTTTGTTGGCGGCGATGACCTACGTCAACGCGATGAGCGAGCGTAATCTGTTCGAAGCGTTGCGCACTCGGCTCTTGCGGAAAGGCTTGGGATATCGCGCATTGTTTTGGGTGACGGGCGGCGCGGCTTTTTTTCTTTCGCCTTTGATCGACAACCTCACCACCGCGTTGGTGATGTGCGCGGTGGTCTTGGCGGTGGGTCGCGATAGCCCGAAATTCGTCGCGATGTCGTGCATCAATATCGTCGTCGCCGCGAACGCGGGCGGCGCGTTCAGTCCCTTCGGCGATATCACCACATTGATGGTATGGCAGCGCGGGTTGGTGGATTTCTGGACATTCTTCGCGTTGTTCCTGCCGTCGGTCGTGAACTGGTTGGTGCCCGCGCTGTGCATGCATGCGGCGTTGCCGCAGGGCGCGCCGCAGATGCAAGTAGAAGACATTCCGGTGAAGCGCGGCGCTTGGGCCATCGTCGCTCTGTTCGCATTGACGATCGTGCTCGCGGTCGGGTTCCATCAGTTCCTGCATTTGCCGCCGTTCATGGGCATGATGACCGGCCTCGCGCTGTTGAAACTGTACGGCTGGCGGTTATCGCGCACAGCGCACCTCGCCGAAGCGGCGGAGTTCGATCGCGAAGGCGCACCCGGCGATGTCGATGCCTTCGACAGTTATGAGCAAGTCGCGCGCGCAGAGTGGGACACGCTGTTGTTTTTCTTCGGTGTGATCATGTGCGTCGGCGCGTTGGGTTATTGCGGCTATCTCGCGCTCGGCTCGCAGTGGTTCTACGGCGAATTGGGCGCGACCAAAGCGAATATCCTGATCGGTCTGATTTCGGCGGTGCTCGATAACATCCCGATGATGGTCGCGGTGCTGCAGATGAACCCGGACATGAACACGGGTCAGTGGTTATTGGTCACGCTCACTGCGGGCGTCGGCGGTAGTTTGTTGTCGATCGGTTCCGCGGCCGGCGTGGCTTTGATGGGCCAGGCGCGCGGGCAGTACACGTTCTTCAGCCATCTGAAATGGACATGGGCGATCGCGCTGGGCTACGTCGCCAGCATCGCCACACATTTCGCGGTCAACGCTCGCTACTTTTGATATGAAGACCGCCCTCGTCTTCGGTGCGAGCGGGCAGATCGGCATGCCCTTGCTCGATTTGCTGCGCGACGATGGTTGGCGCACGTATGCCGTGTCGCGCCAAGAACATCCGGATCAACCAGCGCTGCATTGGCTCCGCGGCGATCTTTCCGGCGTGCGTGGATTACCGAACGAAGTGCGATGTCGTGATCAGTTGCGGCCCGCTCGATCTATTCGCGCAGTGGTATGCGACGACGTCGCTGCGTTGCGCGCGCATCGTCGCTTTCGGCTCGACCAGTATCGATGTCAAGCGTGGTTCCGCGGATGCCGAAGAGCGCAGCGTTACGGCGCGGTTGCGCGAAGGCGAGCAACGCCTATTCGAGATCGCGATGTCGCGCGATGCGGCCGTCACCGTGCTGCGACCGACGTTGATCTACGGCGCCGGTCGCGATCGGAATCTGATGCGGATCGTGCAGATCGCGCGCCGCTTCGGCCGCGTCGTGCTGCCGCGCGATGCGCGCGGCATGCGCCAGCCGGTGCATGTCCGCGATCTGGCCGATGCCGCCTTCCGCTGCATCGATGCCGACGCGAGTTTCGGCAAGACCTATGCGCTGCCTGGCGGCGAAACGCTGATCTATCGCGAGATGGTCGCGCGCGTGCTCGCGGCGATGGAACCGCCTGCGCGACCTGCACGAAGTGCCGTCGCCGTTTTTCAACGTCTTGCTCGCGTTCGCGCATGCCGCCGGCATCGCCCGCGATTTCAACGAAGCGGCGGTCGCGCGTATGCGCAGCGATCTGGTGTTCGATGCCGAACCCGCGCGGCACGATTTCGGTTACGCACCGCGCGGGTTTCGACCGACCGCGGCGATGTTTCCGCAGTCATTTTGATGAGACAAAGCGTCTCTTATGTAGCTTGGGGGCGTATCACAAAGTAGTGATTCAGGTCGGCCTACAACCCCGCGAGACCGTGCTCAGCGACGCTGACCTGCGATGTTTTGCATATAGTTGATCAGATCCTGCTGAGTGACATAACCATCGCCGTTGCCATCGACCTCTTCGAAGTTGGCGTATAGCCGCGGCATAGTGCCGTTGGTCTCGGCTTTGGTCAGTCGGCCGTCTTTGTTGGCGTCCGCTTGTTGGAAACGCTCGATCATTTGCGCTTTGAGTTGTTCGGCGCGCGCGGATGTCTGTGGGTTCTGAGCGAAGACCGATGTGGTGACTGATGTTGCGGCACACAGTGCGAGCATCAGCATGCTGCGGCGGAACGTTTTCTGGGTGGTGAGATACATAGCGACGGATTCTCCTAGGATTGTGCTTGCTGTGAAGTGTGCGGTGGTGTCTGTTGTGCCGCACCTGCTTGGTTGCGGATGCGAAGCTCCGTTGCGGTATCGCCAGCACCGTCGGCGCGCCAGCCCGGCGGACCGAACGTATAGCGCAGACGTTGATACCAGTTTTCGGCGCGGCGTAGATCGCAGCCAAGCTTGAACCAGCCATCGAATACGATACGCAGTGGATTAGCGCTGTGGCCATGCTCATTCAAAATCGGTGTGACCAAACCGTATTTGCAAGGCAGTTCGTCGCGTTCATCCGCATACGTGCCGAAGAAACGATCGAACACGATTAGCGTGCCGCCGTAGTTGCGATCGAGATAGTCGGCGTTGCTGGCGTGATGCACGCGGTGGTGCGAGGGCGTGTTGAACAGCCACTCGAATGCGCCGAGTTTTGGCACCAATTCGGTGTGCAACCAGAATTGATAGACCAGCGTCGTGGCTAACATGCCGAACACCGCTTTCGGCGGAAAACCCAGCCAAATCAACGGTAGATAAAACAGCAAATGGCCGCTGATTCCGGCGGTCCAGCCCAAACGATAGGCCGCAGATAAGTTGAAGTCGTTGGCGGAGTGATGCACCGCATGCGAAGCCCAGAACCAGCGACATTCGTGACTGGCGCGGTGGTGCCAGTAATAAACGAACTCCACGCAGACGAACAACAGCAAGAGCATCCAGCCGGAATCGATCGCAAGATCGAACAGCCGGTGTCGATGCACGAAGACGAAGATGCCCGTCATCATCGCTGCCGCCGCAAGTCCGCTGAGTTGCTGGCCGATGGCGATGACCAGCGAGGCGCCGCTCTGGCGCCAGTCGTAGCGCCCTCGGGTGCGGCGCAACCAGACGGCTTCGAACAGTGCGATCAGCACGAATAGCGGCAGCAGCGATTTAACGGTAGCGAAGTCGAAATCCATTGTGCATGCCCGGCCGCGCGTTGCGGTGTTGTCGATTCGGGCATGGTGGACGAAGACTGTGTCTCGAATGTCTACGGAAACGACGACTTTGTGAACAAATGTGTCTGCTTCGCGTTCGGGCTGACAATGCTGATTCCCGGATGGTTTACTCCCGAATGCGAGATTCTGGACCGGCGCTAAGACGTCGCCAGCGCCTTCGTGCGTGCGCGCACAGCGATAATCAAAACGCCTCCGAGCACCATCGCACCGCCGATCCACAATTGCGGCCCTGGGCGATCGCCCCAAACCAAAATCCCCAGCGCGATCGCGAAGACCGGCGTGAGCAGCAGATACGGCATTACTGTCGCGACGGGGTGACGTTGCACCAAGCGATAAAACACGCTGTGGCCGATTAACGAGGCGAATACCGCCGAGTAAGCCGCTGCGCCCCAGACTGTCCAGCTCGCCGTGCGCAGCGCAGCGAAACCACCGGGTTCGATCAACGCGCTGATCGCGAGCAGCGGCAGCAGACCAATCAGTGCTGTCCACGCCTGCAGACTGATCGCATCGATACCGCTCAGCCCGCGCATGAACACGGTGCCCAATGCGATCAGGAATGCGGAGAACAGCATCATCGCTAGCGAGGCAGGATGATCGAGCACCAGCGGATCGAAGCCCAGTACCAGCACACCCGCGAAACTCAGTGCGATCGCCGAACCGGTGCGCCACGCGAAGCGCTCGCCGAGCAACCACCATGCCAGCAACACCGACATCGGGATGTAGCTTTGCATCACGATGGCAGGAGACGACACATCGCCGGCCATCCGTAGTGCCCATAGACTGGTGCCGAAATGCAGTGCGCCATTGAGCAGCGTCACGGCCACTAAGCGCGGCCATTGCGCGCGCGGCGGTGCTTTCACGAACATACATAGCAGCGCGGCGAGCAGGCCCATGCGCACTGCACTGAAGAGGAATGGCGGTATTTCGCGCAGCGCGAACGCAGATGTGAGGAAATTCCCGGCCCAGACGAGACAGATCAACATGGCCAACGCGATATCGCGATTGCCGAAAGCCGGCCGGCCGAAGTGGTGCTCAGGCATCGTCGCGCGGTTGTATCGCTTCCATCAGTACTTCAGACCGAGCTTGCGATAGACCTTGCCGAGGATCCATGCGGGGCCGATCAGCAAATACACTAAGTCTGTGAAGAAACTGGGTTTCTTGCCTTCGATCTTGTGGCCGACGAATTGCGCGATCCATGCCGCGACGAAGACGCCGACGGCCAGTTGCAACAAAAACATCGTGCCGTACGTATCGTGCAACCAGCGATTGAGCCACGACAGGCCGACGAAAGCAGCGAGCATGCCGAAGCCGAGCTTCCGCGACGCGCGGTAATAGAACATCCATGCCGCGAACATCGCCAGCGCGCACCAGAACCCGGCTAAAAACCATGTGCCCGGCACCGGAATGCACCACAGCAACGCGGTCACGCTCCACAGAATCAGCGGCACCGCGATGTAGTGGATTTTCTTGTTGGTCGGGTTCTGATGATCGCCCGAATAGTTCGAGAACCAGCGGTCGATGGGGCGTTCGGTGTTCGTTTGTTCGGCGATCGTGTTCATCGGTTGTCCTCGTTAAGTTCGTACGAGTGCTCGTGCGTCGTGTAGTGTTCAATCCACCGAAATATTCGCCAACCGCATCAACGCCTCAGCATACTTCGCGCGCGTGCGGTCGATCACGTCCTGCGGTAAACGCGGCCCGGGTGCGGTTTTATTCCAGTCCAGCGTTTCCAAATAGTCGCGCACGAATTGTTTGTCGTAGCTCGGCGGGCTGATGCCGATGGCGTATTCGTCGGCCGGCCAATAGCGCGAAGAATCCGGCGTCAGCATTTCGTCCATCACGTACAGACGGCCATCGGCGTCGGTGCCGAATTCGAATTTGGTGTCGGCCAGCAGAATGCCGCGTTCGGCGGCGAAATCCGCGGCGTAGCGATAAATCCGCAGGGTCGCGTCGCGTACTTGCTCGGCCAGCTCGGCGCCGACGGTTTTGACCATCGTGTCGAAATCGATGTTCTCGTCGTGATCGCCCACCGCGGCCTTGGTGGACGGCGTGAAGATCGGCTCGGGCAATTTTTCGGCTTGCCGTAGACCGTTCGGGAGCGCAATGCCGCTGACTCGGCCAGTGCGTTGATAATCCTTCCAACCGCTACCGATCAAATACCCGCGGGCGATGGCCTCGACCGGCACCGGTTTGAGTTTGCGGGTCACGACCGCGCGCTTGGCGTAGAGCGCGGCCTCCGTGCCGGCGGGCAACACGGCTGCGACGTCCAGGCCGGTCAAATGATTGGGCAGGATGTGCGCGGTCTTCTCGAACCAGAAGTTACTGATTTGACAAAGCATCTCGCCCTTGCCGGGGATCGGGTCGGGCAGTACCACATCGAAGGCACTGAGCCGGTCAGTGGCCACGATCAACAACAAAGGGGCGAGCCGGCCATGGGATTCGCGCAGTTCTGCGGGTAGCTGCTCGATCGGCAGGTCGAACACGTCGCGGACCTTGCCGCGATGGCGCAGCGTGAGGCCTGGGAGCTCGGCGTCGAGCAGGGTGGTCGCCATGCGCAGTCCGTTCGAAGCAGTCGGGCCGCCTAGTGTAAAGCCCCGGCGCGCCGCAGAAGGCGTCACTGCATGATGGGCCTGTAAACTGTGGGCCATGACACGCTGGCATCGAACTTTTTTCGGCCTCTTCGCCGACCGCACTGTAACCGCCTATCGCACGCTCGGCGTTTCCGAATACGCCAGCGACGCCGAACTCGAACAGGTCTACCTCCGCCTGATCGACCAGTATCGTCCCGGCCGCCTGGCCGGCCTCGCTGCGCCACTCCGCCGTCAGGCCGAGAGAAAAGCCCTCGCGATTGAGGCTGCCTACGAAGAGATCAGGATGCTACGCAAGCGTCCCGAGTATCAGCACCCGGCGCCTGAAGTGTCGCACTCCGCAAAGGTGACGTTGGAAGCTCGCGGCACGACGGGCGCTCTGTTGTGGATCGCATTGATCGTGTTGGCGACGGTCATCGGGATCGCACTCTTACGCGACCTGTTGATGTCGGCTTCGCCGCAGGCGCGTCTGTCGACTCCGGACGCAAGCGCCAAGGCAATGCCCCCCGCACCGGCCGTCGCCGCGCCGCCCGTGCCTATCTCCCCCACGCCTGCTGAGGCAACGACCGCAGAGACGGTGCCGCCCGAGGAGATGATGGTGTTGATGCCGGCGGAAGCGCCGCCCGCATCGCCGACGCTAAGCGGCGAAGCCGGGCTCGTCGAAGGTCTTCGCACCGGTCAGCTTCGTACCGCCAACGGCAGCGATCTCTCGCGCTGGGCCCTGCGCTGGTCCGAGGTCAACAGGCGTGGCGTGCCGACGAGCTTCCAGGAACGCAGCGGGCGCATGACGTCCTACGTGATTCAAAAGGACTTCACGATTCCGGAAGGTCTGCATGGCGCGCATGCAGTGATCTTTCTGCTCGATACCAGAACACCTTATCCGCATGGCAATTCCGGTCATTCGGCGGTTCTGGATCTATCCACCGGCGCCTGCGTGGGCGCGATCTGCGGGGTGTTGCTGGACTAAGTCGAGGCGTCCGTATTGCCTTGTTCGAGTCATGCGATCCGATTCCGGCGACCGACTCGCTATGGCAGGATCACCAGTCTGTTTCGCGAAATGCGGGAGTTCCCGACGGGCTCGCCGAAGGCGACGGCACCGATGCCCCGGACCTGTAAACTGGCGGCATGAACAAGCGCTGGTACGGCAAATTCTTCGGCTTCATCGCGGGGTGGCTGCTGTTCCGCCATCCGGCGGGCGGATTGGTCGGTCTGTTGATCGGGCATGCCTTCGATGCGGATTGGCTCAAGAGCAAGCGCGACACGCCGTATCGCGTGCTGGGCGTGTTGGAGGATGCCACCGATGCCGAAGTCGAGCAGGCCTATCGCCGGCTCATCAGCCAATACCACCCGGACAAGTTGGTCGGCGTGGCCGAGGAGCTGAAGGATCAAGCCGAAAACAAGGCCAGCGAGATCAATGCCGCGTACGACCGGATCCGCGAACTTCGGAAGCCGAAGTGATCCGCAGCGGCTCTTCGCGAAGCGATAACCGCAGGGTCGGTGTACGTCGCGACACGCGTCGCCCCATCTTCAAGCGATAATCGCGGCTTGTGCCGCTCAGACGACTACCGACGCATGCAGCCCACCGTCATCGCCCCTTCGATTCTCTCCGCCAACTTCGCGAAACTCGGCGAAGAAGTGGACCACGTTCTTACCGCTGGCGCCGACTGGGTGCATTTTGACGTGATGGACAACCATTACGTCCCGAATCTCACCATCGGCCCGCTGGTCTGCGACGCGCTCCGCAAGCACGGCGTGACCGCGCCGATCGATGTGCACTTGATGGTCGAGCCGGTGGACCGCATCGTGCCGGATTTCGCCAAAGCCGGCGCTTCGCTCATCAGCTTCCATCCGGAAGCGAGTAAGCACGTGCATCGCACGATTCAATTGATCAAAGCCAGCGGCTGCCAAGCGGGCCTCGTGTTGAATCCAGCGACGCCGGTCGAGGTGTTGGATTACGTGCTGGACGAACTCGACCTAGTGCTGCTGATGTCGGTGAACCCGGGCTTCGGCGGCCAAAGTTTCATTCCGTCCACGTTGGACAAACTGCGTGCGGTGCGCACGCGCATCGACGCGGCGACGGCGCGTACGGGCAAGGCGATTCGTTTGGAGGTCGACGGAGGCGTGAAGGCGGACAACATCGCCGAAATCGCGAGAGCCGGTGCCGATACCTTCGTCGCGGGCTCGGCGATCTTCGGCCAATCCGACTATCGCGCCATCGTATCGGCGATGAAAGCGGCGGTCGCAGCGGTGCGTTGAGCATGCCGGTAGAGCGGAGCGCAGCTCCGCTGTATTTCGCGGCGGCTCTCAGCGGAGCTGCGCTCCGCCCTACCTCGCTGTAGGAGGCATCAAGAAGAAGGGCGGCACCTTGCGGCGCCGCCCCGAGAGAGATGGAAGCAATCCCGCTTCCGTCGTTCGTCCTTGCGATGGACTTCGATTCTCCGGGTATTCGATGACGTGGCGATGACAGCGACGGGCTTCGGCTCAACTGATGGATGCGGCCTGCAGGGGAAGCCGCTAGGATGTGATCGATGAACGAAACCGCATGCCCGCACGCATACACCCATGGGGCCGCTCAGGATGCGAGGCGGCGATGGCGCGACTGATGCCGGCCATCCCTCTCGCACTTACTCTTTCAGGATTCCTCGCGTGATTTCGTTCGAACAATTCCAGCAATACGCCGACGACGGCCACACCCTCGTCCCGCTCGTGCGCGAAGTGCTGTCCGATCTCGATACGCCGCTCTCGGTCTATCTCAAACTCGCCGATGGTCCGAATACCTATCTGTTCGAGTCGGTCGAAGGCGGCGAACGCTTCGGCCGCTATTCGATCATCGGTTTGCCCGCATACCGGGTCTACGCCTTCGCCGGCCACACGCTGTTCGTCACCGAATTAGGCGATTTGATCGAGACGCGCGTGGTCGACGACCCATTGGCCGAAGTCGAACGCCTGCGCAGCGCGCAGAACATTCCGCAGATCGCAGGTTTGCCGGGATTCACCGGCGGCCTCGTCGGTTGGTTCGGTTTCGAGTGCATCCAATACATCGAACCGCGGTTGCGCGGTGAGAACGGTGTTCCGTCCAACAGCCGGGACGAACTGGGTACGCCCGATATCTTGCTGATGGAAAGCCGCGAAGTCGCGGTGTTCGACAATCTCAAAGGCCGTTTGTATTTGGTGGTGCATGCCGACCCGCGCGAACCGCGAGCGTGGGCGAAAGCGCAACGGCGCTTGGACGAACTCAGTCATCGTTTACGGCAAGGCGGCCCGGGTTATCCGGAAACGCTCGATGCCGTTGGGGTGAAAGAAGAGGATTTCGTGTCGGGATTCACCCGCGAAGGTTTCATCGCCGCGGTCGAAAAATCGAAAGACTACATTCGCGCTGGCGATATTTTTCAAGTCGTATTGAGCCAGCGTCTCTCGGTGCCGTTCAGTGCGCGCCCGGTCGATGTGTATCGCGCGCTGCGCGCGCTCAACCCGTCGCCTTACATGTATTTTCTCGATGTCGGCGGCACGCAGGTGGTCGGCTCATCGCCGGAGATCCTCGTGCGTTTGCAAGACGGCAACGTCACCGTTCGACCGATCGCCGGCACGCGCCCGCGTGGGCGCACGCACGAAGAAGATCTCGCGCTCGAGGTCGAACTCCTGGCCGACCCGAAAGAACGCGCCGAGCATCTGATGTTGATCGATCTCGGCCGCAACGATGTCGGCCGCGTCAGCGAGCCGGGCACCGTCGAAGTGGGCGAACGTTTCGTGATCGAACGCTATAGCCACGTCATGCATATCGTCAGCGAAGTGACCGGTCGACTGAAAGAAGGCCTGACCTACGCCGACGTTTTGCGCGCGACCTTTCCTGCCGGCACCGTCAGCGGCGCGCCGAAAATTCGCGCACTTGAAGTCATTCGCGAATTGGAACCGGTGAAACGCAACGTCTACGCCGGTAGCATAGGCTACATCGGTTGGCACGGCGATGCCGACACCGCGATCGCGATCCGCACCGCGGTCATCCAAGACGGCAAGCTGCATGTGCAAGCCGGCGCCGGTATTGTCTACGACTCCGACCCGCAGAAAGAGTGGGAAGAGACGATGAACAAAGGCCGCGCCCTGTTCCGTGCGGTAGAGGCGGCGGCGAAGGGGTTGTGATGAGCGCGAATATTGATATTGCTCGTGCTCGCGGACTGTCGGCGACGCTCTTCGTCGCGACCGCCATGATCGCCGCGTCGGCAGCGCATGCGGCGCAGAGCGGTGGCAATGCGACGACAACGGAAAACCCGAGCTACAGCGATGCGCCGATGGTAGAAGTCCGTGATGCTGAATTGCGCTATGTCGGCAAGTTGAACGCGATCGGTGTGGCGCGGTTGCGCGAATCTTTGCTGACGCATCCTCAGATCGATACGCTGCGGATCGGATCCAGTGGCGGGAATGGACTCGACGGGATCGAAATCGCGAAATTGGTCCATGAACGCCGCTTGCAAGTGATCGTCGAGGATCGCTGCAATTCCGCCTGCGCCAATCACATCTTCGCGCCTGCTGTGCGCAAGACCATCCTTCCGGGGGCGATGGTGATGTGGCACAACGCATGCCCGCAAAACATCGATGCTGGCTATAAGGGCACCGACACGATCGACGGCAAGGTCGGAAATGTGGGGTTAGAAGTCTTGATCGATGGCAAGAAAGCCACCGACGAACAGATCAAACGCATGAGTGGGCGCCAGCGCCGTCAGCTCAACGAAAAGGCCAGAGACTATTTCGCGCGATATGCCGTCGCGAACGACGCCTTCTTTTCGACGCAGTCGGGCATCGATCCGCGGGTGACCTGCCTCGGCGATTATCTCGATCTGCCCGGTAGCGACGCCTACGCGTATACGCTGTCGGTAGCGGACATGGAGCGGTTCGGTGTGTGCGACGTGCAGGCGCCGGACGATTATCCGCAGCAGGTCATAGCGCGCCTGCAGATCGAGGGTAAGACCGGGCGAGCCGGGGTGATCCGACTATCCGATCACCCTGATTTTTCGCCGCGTTTTCCGGCCGGCGGTTGCTCGGCGAGGCCCTCTGGGGATCGATAGCCGAATCTGGGCATGCCGTGACGAGGCAACGCCCGGGGTTTGCGAGCGTTGCCGGTGCGGATGGAATCCGCACAACGCTTACGATCATGGCATCGGGCACTGTCAGCGGCGCGCCGAAAATTCGCGCACTTGAAGTCATTCGCGAATTGGAACCGGTGAAACGCAACGTTTACGCCGGTAGCATCGGTTACATCGGTTGGCACGGCGATGCCGACACCGCGATCGCGATCCGCACCGCGGTCATCCAAGACGGCAAGCTGCATGTGCAAGCCGGCGCCGGTATCGTCTACGACTCCGACCCGCAGAAAGAGTGGGAAGAGACGATGAACAAAGGCCGCGCCCTGTTCCGCGCGTTGGAGGCGGCGGCGAAGGGGCTATAAGACTAAGCGGTACTCTAGACATGCGTTTATCGATATGCCGGCACGATTACGATAATTTCTGATGCAATGGCGAGCCGACTCCCCTTTTTTGGTTCGTTCTTCATGCTTGCTTTTCAGAGATGGCTGTAAAAACTTATGCTATAAATCGACGCTGTGCCCTGCTTGATCTCTAGCCGATGACGCCTACAACAGCGGCCGTTCGAAAACGATATTTAGCGCTTGGTGAATTGCGCGTCGATCTAACGCTGCAGCGAGTGGTGGGCCCGAATGGCTCCACTGGGATGACGACGCGGGCGGAAGAACTGTTGCTCTTGCTTTGTCGCCACCCCAATACCCTGGTGACTCGGAACGAGATACTGAACTTCGTCTGGGCGGGCACTGTCGTCGAGGACGCGGTAGTCACCAATTGCGTCTGGCAGATCAGGAAGGCGCTTGGGGAGCACGACAAACATCTATTGCAGACGCGCTCCCGGCGTGGGTATCAGATGACGATTGCGGATGAGTGTTGGTGCGATCAGCTAGATGTCTGTAAACCCGAATCGACGCCAGGGCCGCAGGCTGGATTCGGCGTAGAAAACAGAGAACCCCACCCTGAAACGCGTACGTCGATCATGAGCTCTACCGAGTCCGTAGCGCCTCTGACCGCCTTCTCGATCTACAAAGTAAGCAGCCGAATGCCGCCGCAACTATGGTTCGCGGCCGGCGTCATTGCCGCCGCATTATTTGCCGGTGTTCTGTTGTGGTTTCAGAAGGAAACTATCGCGCATGCGCCGTCGACTGTAATCACGCCGACGACCGATTCGATCGCCGTCATGGTTGTGGCGCCGGATCACGAGGACGCTGTGCGCACGACCATTCTCCAGAGAGCCGCGATGCTTGCGTATCTGCGCGATATGACTCTGCGGACGATGCGTCATGACTGGCAGCATTACCAACCGCCGCGCCTCGCCTTGACGGTAGAAGTACTGGGCGAAGCAGAGCATGGGGTCACGGCAACCATCAAGCTTGCGAACGCCACGAAAATCGAATCGCAAACCTATCGGGGGCCTGCCGCAGGGCTGGCAGAGGCTGCACAACGCATGCTCGAATCCCGCCTTCCTCCTGCAGTTAGAACCCTCAGTCCTGCGGGGGAGGCGCACGTATCGGGCGTCGTCGCGGAACAGCGGCTCGACATGGTCAACGCTTTGGCGCTTTACAGGAAAGCGCTTGCTTTGGATCCTCAGCTCATCCCGGCGCGCATTGCGGTCGCTCGGTATGGATTCGCTCAGGGTCGTTGGCAGGAGGCGACCGGTCTGATTCAGCCACTGATACGGGATCGCAAACTTCCTAAGGGCTATCGCTGCGACCTAAGCCGACTGCTCTTGGATGTCGCGCCCGAGCACCTAC
This sequence comes from uncultured Gammaproteobacteria bacterium, assembly GCA_963783035.1. Classification (GTDB taxonomy): domain Bacteria; phylum Pseudomonadota; class Gammaproteobacteria; order Xanthomonadales; family Xanthomonadaceae; genus Lysobacter_I. The sequence continues at coordinate 24,313 of CAWAMC010000007.1, read as the reverse complement.
GCGAGAAAGCGGTCGCGGAGTCTCGCAGCGCCTGCGGCTAGACAGCGGCGCAACACGTTGCGCCATTGCGGTGCAAATCTAGATTCGTTCCCATCCAGTCGCCCCGTGCGCTTATCCCGTGGCTGCGACCACCCCGTCGACCTTGACGGCCTTCCAATCATCCTGAATGACCATGCGAGCTCCCGTGGTGATTCGCCCTGAGCCTATGACGAACCGGAATCGCGTAGGCCGCAACGATGTGCGGCCTACGGCATTTCTGCTGCCGAATCATTGCGGGTCTTGCCTGCCAGAGGCCGTCTATCAGGGCGCGACCTTCCCGCTAATCTCTCGAATTCTCTCGTGAGATGGCTTTTTTTCCGATCTATAGCATTGATTTGCATGAATAAATTTTATGTGCTGATTTCTAAAGAAATAAAAAAGGTATTGAGGTTGATCGATGAATTAAAAACATCGCCGGAGCGATCGTATCAGTTGCCTGAACACCCCTGCTGAGGCGACTGCGTCATTGTCCGCTAGGACCTCGGCAGGATCGCTTTAATGCTTCTAGTTAAGTGATGTGTTTTGGTCTTTCCAATTGCTTCAGCAATGCCAGGAATATCCCTTAAACGCGTATTGAAAGATCAGGAGCGAAACAATGAGAACCGTTCGGCTGAATAGTCTTGAGATTCCTGATTTGGCCCTCGAGCCAAATATAGATGACAAGGGCAGATTAACGATCACCTGCCCCACACCTAAAACGAGCGGGAATATCAATGAGGTTCCGCTACTTCTTGTACTTCAGGATGAGACTGTCCGCAAGAATCTTGAGAACACGATGAAGCAAGAGCTCATCAAAGAGCTACAGTCGAGCGGTATCACGATCAGTGCACGTGAGATACAAGTCGGCTTGACGCCAAAAGTAGAGGGTGAAGCAAAAGGAATCAAAATTACCCTTTCAGCCGAAGCGACCGCCAAGCTCACGGACGCTAACATTACGATTGGTGGGCCAAAGATGACGCAAGTGTTGGAGCGTTTAGAAAATAAGTACGACAACCTTTGCCTTGATGCATGGCAAAAACGTGCTGATGGTTGGAAAGACAAAGGTGGTGCGAGAATGGAATACGACCCGACACCCGGAAAGCCCGGGCCTGATGGAAAAAGCGACAAGGTGATCATTCAATTCGATGCCTGCGCTGCTGGGCAATTGGCTGATGGAATCTGGAACAGTCGCCATCAAGCTCAGCGCAGCGGGATCGGAACCACCGCTGCATGTGTGAATAGATGGTCTGCATCAGGAGAACAGTCTGTCGCATCAAGCGGGACAGTGATCGATTTTCAGCAAGCTTTAGCATCTCAGAGAGCCATGCTGGGCGGTGCGGGACAGTTTGACAATTTGTCTGCAAGAACTGCAACCAACACAGATCGTAACGCTCTCGATAACCCACAAAATCCTGCGCATAACTATTACATGAGTGTCAGCAGGGGTGTTCAATCCTTAGCCGATAATGGCCAGCTTGCCTTGCCGCAAGGTGTTAATGCACGCGACGTTGCGACCACGCTGATGAAAGACGGGATTGATCAACAACGGGGTATCGATTTTTCGAAGGCATCCGAAATTTCTGTGATGGTCGCTAAAGACGGGCGCGTCGTTCTCAGCCAAGGCGCTAATCACGATGCCACTGTCAATGTGTCGGCGCGACTATCGGACGTGCAGCCCGGCGCAGCCGCTGCTAACGCCAGTGCCATAACGGAGAAAGGACAGATGCAGCAACAACATCAGCATATTGCCCAGAGCATGGATGAGCCCACCCAAGCCGCACACGCCAGAGCACGATAAAGCTAGCCTCAGTAGACTGAGAAATACGAACGGGGAGGCGTTGCCTCCCCTTTGTTTTTTCCATCCAGCCCAATGGAATCAAGCGCGCCATTAGGAATACGGTTTTCCAATTGATCCGGCGCGATAGGCTTCGTCCATTTTTCAGCAAGCCACCGCGCCGATCACCAGCACAACCGAAGCAGGGATGCGCGAGGACAGCGCGATCGCGAAGATTACCATCGCGTTTTTGAATTTATGCTGGCGCTGCTCGGCTTTCGGGTAATCGGCAACGGGGATGAAATCGTGGTTGCTCGCGATTTGCGGCAAGACCAACCATACGTTGTGCAGCACGGGCATGTCGCCGGCACGCAACGGCATATCGCGCACGTCTTCGCGCAGTACCTGTTTATCGCGATTGATCGTGAGCTAGCGCAGGTTGTGGCGCTTAGGTAATTGCAATTGCGTGGCGGTCTTACCGACGAAGGTGGGGATCGGCCGAATTAACGCTTCGGAAATGCTAGAGCGTGCCGGGTTGGAAAATCGGCGAATGTGTTTGGAGTAATAATGCCGTGATTCGATTCGCGTGCGATCTTCGAAACGCGGTTACACCGGCTCCAACCATCCGTATTTGTCCGGCGTCTTCCCGTTGAATAAACCGAAGAACAAGTCTTGCAAACGGCGCGTCATCGGCCCGGGTTTGCCGGTGCCGACTTGGCGGCCGTCGACCGAGCGGATCGGGGTGATTTCGGCAGCGGTGCCGCACATGAACAACTCGTCGCACAGATAAAGATATTCGCGCGGCAGGTCGCGCTCGACCACTTCGATGCCGGCATCGCGGGCGAGCGTGAGGATCGTGTTGCGGGTGATGCCGTTGAGCAATGCGGCGCTGACCGGTGTGGTGTGCAGGGAATCGCCGAAGACGAGGAACAGATTCTCGCCGGCGCCTTCGCTGAGCAAACCGGTGGACGCCAGCGCGATGCCTTCGCCGAAACCCAAACGACGCGCTTCGCGCGCGACCAATTGCCCCGACAAATAATTGCCGCCGGCTTTCGCGCCCGCAGGAATAGTGTTCGGTGCGAAACGCTGCCAACTGGAGACGCAAGCATCGATACCGGCTTCGACCACGCTAGCGCCGAGATATTGACCCATCTTCCACGTCGCGACCGCGACATCGGTCGGCGTTTCCGCGGAAAGACCGAAACCGCCTAATCCGCGATAAGCGACCGGGCGCAAATAATCGGTGGTGAACTCGTTCGCTTTCAGCACATCGCGGCAGGCGGCGTTGAGCTCATCGAGCGAATAGGGCATCGCCATGTCGTAGATCTTGGCCGATGCGAACAAGCGACGGTTGTGATCGGTGAGGCGAAAAATCGCAGGGCCGCTCGGCGTGTCGTAACAACGAATGCCCTCGAACACCGACGAGCCGTAATGCACGACATGCGCCATCACATGGGTGGTGGCTTCGGCCCAAGGTTTGATCGTGCCGTTCTGCCAGATCCATTTCGGATAGTGCGTTGCCATGTCGTCGTCCGAGTGCGTTCGAAAGACCGGATTCTAGGCGATGCCCCTGGTCTCCGACAGTGCGCTGGCGATTCGGCCCGAGCGAGACCGCTGTTCGGGCCCGACAATTTCACGTTGCGATGGCGGCAGCGGCGCACGCAAGCATCGCCGTGACGTGATTCAACGCGCGATCGATGTGCGAACGCAGCAAAGACCTGCGCACGATCTTGTCGAGACAGCGATAGGCCCTAACCGGCCGGCAGCACGACCCACCAGCAATCGAAATGCCGACGCAGGCCTAAGGTCGTGCGTGCAGGCGTCGCGCTATTGCGGAGCGTTTGTTCGAGCCGCAAACCGATCGGCCCGCCGCGCGAATAACGAGGCGGCGCGGGTTGCGCCGACGACGCATCGACGCCTTCGATGCCGGTGTCGGACGGTGGTGGAGGCAGGTCGCTGGACGAAGGCGGCATGGTGTCGGATTCGGCAACCGGCTGAGGCAGCAGTCTGCTCGCACTGCGAATCGCGACGATATCCACCAACGGGCGATCCACGATCGCTTGTAAGCGATCGAGAATACGGTCGCCGACTTCGGGACTGACGCCGACCCAATGGTAGACCGCGCCCAATCGATTGACGTCGTGTTGATCGGTCGCGGCGGTGATTTCGTAAATCAGATCTTGCAGATTGCGCGCGCAGCCGCTGCGACGCGCCGAGGTCAGTCCGATGTGTTGGCCGCGCGGCAAGCGGTCGCTGGCGCCGACGGTCGAGCACGGCCGATCGGTGTAGATGGTGGCGCCGCTATTGGTGGTGCAGCGTTTGACTTGCGCATATGTCCGCTCCGACCAACCCCATCCCATCGTCATCAAGGCGAACAGCGTTAGCGTCCTGAATAGAACGGACCTGAATAGAGCAGGCATGAATAGAGCGGGCCTGAATAGCGGCGGTGTGGCGAGGCTCATCGGGAAAGAGTAACAGCCGGCACGAAGGGAAACAGTTTCGACCATGCCGCGTTCATCGAGTTCGCGCGCGCCTGCGCTCAACCTGCCAGACGCGCCAACACCGACTGCGTCGGTTTGGCTAGATTCAGCGTGTAAAAATGCAGCCCGGGCGCGCCGCCTGCGACCAAGCGCTCGCACATCGCCGCGACCATATCCGCGGCGAACTCGCGGATCGCATCGGCATCGTCGCCGAAGGCCTGCATGCGTTTCACGACCCAGCGCGGAATCTCGGCGCCGCAAGCGTCGGAGAAACGCTTGAGCTGACTGAAGTTGGAGATCGGCATGATGCCCGGCACGATCGGCGCATTCACGCCGAGGCGGCGCACATCGTCGACGAAGCGGAAATACGCATCGGCGTTATAGAAATACTGTGTGATCGCCGCATCGGCGCCGGCGTCGATCTTCGCTTTGAAATGGCGCAGATCGGCCAACGCGTCTTCGGCTTGCGGATGAGTTTCCGGGTAGCAACCGACTTCGATATGGAAGTGATCGCCGTGTTCCTCGCGGATGAATGCGACCAGGTCCGAGCCGTAGCGCAGATCGCCCATACGCGCCATGCCGGACGGCAAATCGCCGCGCAACGCGACGATGCGTTTGCAGCCGAGCGCTTTATACAACCGCAGCAATTCGCGGATCTCCTCGCGACTGCCGCCCATGCACGAGACGTGCGGCGTGGCGTCGAAGCCGTGCTCTTGTTTGAGATGGCGCACGGTTTCGGAGGTGTAGCTCAAGGTCGAACCACCAGCGCCGAAGGTGCAGGAGACGTAACTCGGCGCATATGGTTTGAGCTTGTGCGCCGTGCGATCGAGCTGCACGCGCTGCTCATCGGTCTTGGGCGGGTAGAACTCGAAGGAGATTTCGGTCATGGACGGTTTCCGAGCGTTCGAGCGAATCATATCTTTTTATCGCGATGAATGTATATCGCGATCTTGCTGCGAGCGCAGCGCCCATGGGCCGAACCCGTCGCCGATCGATGTCCGCGCTCGCGATGCCACGCGCGGAGGCGTTACGCTGAGCGCTGTTTAGCTACCGAAACCCACGATGTCCATCGTACTGACCGACTTCGCCCGCACGCGCTTATTCCCTCGCGAACCGCGTCGCAACACGGTGCAAGATTGCACGCCGGACGCGTTCGAACGCCGTCTCAACGACGAGACGCCGCTGGTCGTCTTGCCGGGCTATGCCCCGTTCTGCCGATTGCACGTGCATCGCAATTGGACTTCGACGCGTTGCATCACGATACCGATCGACGACGGTAATCGTCACCTGCTGCGCACCGCATACGAAGCGCGCACGACCGACGAACTGCCGGTCCTCGTGCGTTGGTTCGAGGGCGTGGAGCCACCGATCGCGGCGTATTTGATTCCCATCCTCTACAGCCGCGAACAAATGGCGAAAGAAGGCACGCCCATCGACGCCGACTGGGGCATCGTCGGTTGCTTGTACACGATGACGCCGGAAGAAATTCCGATGACCCCGATCACGATGATGCGTAATGCGTTGGGTGTGGAAGAAGGAGGTTCAGATGTGCCGATCGACCGTGCGGCGTATCTGCGGAGTGTGGCGTTTTGGGAATGGAATGCGGGGTGGCGTGCGTAGGCGTGGTGGTGCCAGCGCAGCGAACCCCACCGCAGATGTTGCCGATCACGACAATATTGACTGTCGATGAAAGGCGGCACAGACTCGGTGTTATGCCTCAATTTGGGGTCTAATTGTAGTTAGGGCTGCCATGAAAGATTCTCTGGAAGATCGCTTTGTAAGATTTCTAAAAGATCATTGCGGAGCGCAAAGCCTTGACTCACATGATTTTTCATTCCCGCCAGGAATTTCAAAAGCCGATTTTTTAGCTTTTGAAAAAACGCTAATTGTTGAATTAAAAACGCTGATTTCTGACCCGGGGCCAAGAATTGACGAGAAAATCAATGAGCACATACAAAGCGTCGGAGGTATTGCTTATGGTGCAATTTGGTCTACGCAGCTATTTAACGACCAAGCCGAGAGCGATGCTTTTCACAGCAGAATTAGCATGTCTATAACTCGAAACACTGAGTCAATTTGTAGAAATGCAAACCACCAACTAGCAGATACAGAGAAATTCCTAAATATCTACGCGACCAAGCTGTTAGTTATATTAAATGAAAGCATTGACGCTCTTGATCCTGAGCTAGTAGGTTATCGAGTTTCAAAATTTCTAAACGATGGCAAACGTTCAATAGACTATCTGTCTTCTTATCTTTGAATCACATTTAATTCATGTAAATGATATAGAACAAGATCCCATCTTTTGCATTGCGAATGATCAAACTACGCATCGCTCCAAAAGACAGATGAGAAATATAATGAAGAAATGGGCGGAATTTAATAATGTATCGTATGTTGAGGCAGACTCATCAGAGCTCGACAGCGCAAGCTACGTTCCACGTAGGCAGCCCTAACAATTCGTTCAAGCCGACCCCGCATCGTGGCGTCAGCCACGTGCACTCGCTACGCTAGCACGCGTCCGCCACCCCGCTGCGGGGCGGCTTAACTCAGGCGTTAGTGGCTGTCACGTCTAGTGCTCCCAGTGATTTCCCTTTGTAGCCCAAACGCAAGTTCGTCCCGCTCAACACAACCCAGGCAACTGTTCTATGGCACACCAAATGCTGCGTATTTTTTTATTTGTCTGCTTAGTCCAAGGGCTGGCCTCGTGTTCGAGCCTTCCCAGCACGGCTCTAGCACAGGACTCCGTGAAGCCTACCCCTCAGTCTCAAGCAGCGCAGAGCGCTGTAGAGGAACATGAGTCCCTCATGGAAAGGATGACTGGCGACTGGGTAATGCAAGGCACAATCGACAACGCAGAGGTAACAAACGACGTTTACGTCGACCGGATTCTTAACAGGCAGTATGTCCGCATCCACCAAATCTCACGCGAAAAGGACGCTGTCGGAGAGCCGACTTACGAAGCTTGGATTCACATCGCATGGGACCAAAAGAACGAGGAATATGTTGTCATGTGGTTGGACAACACGGGTGTCACCAATTTTTCCGCCGACGGCGTAGGCCATGGAAAACCGGATGGCGACCAGATTCCCTTCATTTGGAAACTGGCCGACGGCAGCGGTATTCACAACACCTTTGCATACGAACGCGCGAGCGATACGTGGTCATGGAAAATCGACAACTTGGACAACGCTGGGAAAGCCTCACCTTTTGCAAGGGTGACGCTGAAGCGAAAGTAGACGTTTCAAGCCATATTTGCAGCAAGTTCTGTGGATCCTTGGTCTAACTTTCAGTTCAAGCCGACCGCCGAAAACTTGTGTCGCATCAACCGAACGTATCGCGCGGCGTCGGCTTAGCAATCCGTAAGGCGGGTGAAATCCGCCGAGTCGAAGCGATGCCCCGTGAGTTGCGGTGAGCATTGAGATGCGTTGCATGTATGGCGCGCGCGAGTCGTGGAAGGCGGGTTGGCACCCGCCCTACGAAAAGCCTCAAAAAAACGGGCGCCGAGGCGCCCGTTTTTTTCATTGCGATACCGTCTTGCGAATCAATAACGATAATGATCCGGCTTGTACGGGCCGTCCTTCGACACGCCCAGGTACTCGGCTTGTTCGGTGGTCAGCTCGGTCAGCACCACGCCGATCTTTTCCAGATGCAGGCGCGCGACTTCTTCGTCGAGCTTCTTCGGCAGGATGATAGACCTTCGCTTCGTACGTGTCCTTGTTGGCCCACAGATCGATCTGCGCGAGCGTCTGGTTGGCGAACGAGTTCGACATCACGAAGCTCGGATGGCCAGTGGCGCAGCCGAGGTTCACCAGACGGCCTTCGGCCAGCAGGTAGATGCGAGTTGCCGGGCTTGAAGGTGTACTTGTCGACTTGCGGCTTGATGTTCGAGTGCGCACGGCGTCGGACTTCGTTGAGCTTGTCGACCTGGATCTCGTTGTCGAAGTGGCCGATGTTGCAGACGATGGCCTGATCCTTCATCTTCGACATGTGCTCGAGCGTCATCATGTCGTTGTTGCCGGTGGTGGTGACGTAGATGTCGCCACGGCCGAGGGTGCATTCGACGGTGTTGACCTCGAAGCCTTCCATCGACGCTTGCAGTGCGTTGATCGGATCGATCTCGGTGACCACGACGCGGGCGCCGTACGCGCGCAGCGAATGCGCCGAGCCTTTGCCGACATCGCCGTAACCGCAGACCACCGCGACCTTGCCGGCGAGCATGACGTCCATCGCGCGCTTCATGCCATCGGCCAGCGATTCGCGGCAGCCGTAGAGATTGTCGAACTTCGACTTGGTGACCGAATCGTTGACGTTGATCGCCGGGACCAGCAACTTGCCGGCTTCCGCGATCTGATAGAGACGATGCACGCCGGTGGTGGTCTCTTCGGAGACGCCCTTCCAGTCCTTGACCACCTTGGTCCAGAAGCCCGGACGTTCCTTTGCGACGCGCTTGAGCAAATTCTTGATGACGCCTTCTTCGTGCGACGAAGCCGGTTCGTCGACCCACTTGGAGCCCTGTTCCAACTCGTAGCCTTTGTGGATCAGCAAAGTCACGTCGCCGCCGTCGTCGACGACCAGCTCCGGACCCTTGCCGCCCGGGAAGGTCACTGCGTCGAGGGTGCAGTCCCAATACTCTTCCAGCGTCTCGCCTTTCCACGCGAACACCGGGGTGCCGGTGGCCGCGATGGCTTGAGCAGCGTGGTTCTGGGTCGAAAAGATGTTGCACGAGGCCCAGCGCACGTCGGCGCCGATGTCCTTGAGGGTTTCGATCAGCACGGCCGTCTGGATGGTCATGTGCAGCGAACCGGTCACGCGCACGCCCTTGAGCGGCTTGGCGGCGGCGTGTTTCTTGCGGATCGACATCAGGCCCGGCATCTCGTGCTCGGCGATATCGATTTCCTTGCGGCCCCAGTCCGCTTCGCCGAGCTGCATGTCGGAGACTTTGTAATCGGGGAGGGTTTTGACTTGTGCGTTCATGGCGATTGTTTCTTCCGTCGAGTGCGCCCGGGCCGATGGCCGGGGCCGCAGTGAACGGGCGCCGTTGCAGGGTGAAGCCTCCGCCGAGCCTGATCCCGGTCCTGAAAGCCGGGCTTGCAGCGCCCCTCGGCGCAGAGGGGCGGGATTATATCGCTTACTCTCGATGGAAAGATGAAGTGATTGGGCGTGGTCGCCAGGGTGCCGCGGGCCATGGCTTACGGCGGATTGACCGGGCCGGGGCATTCGCCAAAGATGGCCGATCGATCCGCCTCCGCCCGTCAGGGCCGCGTGGTGCCGCTGTTTCGCGTCAGGAGATCATTCGCATGTCGCTGTCTCGCCCCTCTCGCCGGCTCGCGCCGATGTTCGCGTTGCCTCTCACGCTCGCCCTTCTGAGTGCGGCCCACGCACAACCGGCACCCGCTGCGAAACCCACGACGACGGCGCCAGCGGCCACCGCCGCGAACGACGCGGGCGGCTATCGCATGCCCGACGACGCACTGAAAGCGATCGTCGATGCGCCGCGCCCGCCGCAGACCATGCTCAGCCCCAAGCGCGATTTGGTGGCGCTGATGCAGGTGCCAGCGCTGCCGTCGATCGCGATGGTGGCCCAGCCGGAACTGAAACTCGCCGGCCTGCGTTTGAACCCGCGCAGCTACGCTGCCAGCCGGTTTTCTTTCGGTACCGATCTGTGGCTGATGGACACCGGCAGCGGCCAGGAACGGCGCATCGATGGCCTGCCGTCGCCTTTGTCGATCGCCAGCATGGCGTGGTCGCCGGACCAACGGTTCCTCGCATTCGTGCAACAAGAGGCCGCGAGCGGCAGCAATGCCCTGTGGCTGGTCGATGTGCAGGCGCGACGCGCGCGCAAACTCACCGAACGTCCGCTCAATACGATCGCCAGCGGCCTGCGTTGGATGCCCGATAGCCAGCGCTTGCTGGTGCATGTGCGCCCCGCCGTGCAAGCGGCGGCACCGGCGGCCGACATCGTGCCGAGCGGGCCGAACATGCAAGAAGTGCGGGGCGCCGGCCAAGTGCGGCAATTGCGCACGTATCAGGACATGCTGCGCAGCGAGAGCGATGCGAAGACGCTCGAACATTATCTCAACGTGCAGCCGGCGCTCGTCGGCATCGACGGCAAACTTGTTTCGATCGGCAAACCCGCGTTGTATCTGAGTTTGACGCCCGCGCCGGACGGCGAACATCTGTTGGCGCAAATTCTCGAACGCCCGTTTTCGTATGCAGTACCGGTGAATTTTTTCCCGCGCCGCATCGAGGTCATGAATCTCGAAGGCGTTCGCGTGCATAGCGTCGCCAAGCTGCCGTTGTTCGAAGGCCTGCCCAGCGGCAACGATGCGGCCACGACCGGCGTGCGCGCGATCCAATGGCGTAGCGATGCGCCCGCGACTTTGGTTTGGGCCGAAGCGCAAGATGGCGGCGACCCATCGAAAGCGGCCGAGGTGCGCGATCACGTCTATCAGCATGCGGCGCCGTTCGCATCCGAACCGGTGTTGCTCGCGAAGCTCGGCTATCGCTATTCCGGCGCGCAATGGGGTCGCGGCGATTTCGCGCTGATCTCCGAGTTCTGGTGGAAGACGCGCCAAGTTCGCACATGGCGGATCGCGCCGGATGCGCCGCAAACCGCACCGAAAAAACTCTACGAAGGCTCCCGCGAAGATCGCTACAACGATCCCGGTACGCCGGTCGCGGTGATGGACGCGAACGGTTTCAACCGACTGTTGTTCGGGCCGGGCGGCGAGACGTTGTATTTGATCGGTGCCGGCGCTTCGTCGGAAGGCGATCGTCCGTTCCTCGATCGTTGGAACGTCGCCGATGGCAGCAAGGAACGTTTGTTCCGCTCGGCAGCGCCGCACTACTCGAATGTGTTGTCGGTGCTGGACGACACGGCGTCGACGGTATTGATCACACGCGAATCGCCGACCGAGCCGACCAATCTGTATCGACTGGCCTTACCGACGAAAGACAGTGCGCCAGCGCAGCAACTCACGAAGTTCGCGCACCCCACGCCGCAGTTGAAGGACGTGCGCAAGGAACAGATTCGCTACAAGCGCAAAGATGGCGTCGAACTCACGGCGACGTTGTATTTGCCCCCCGGCTTCGAGCCCGGTCGCGATAAACCGCTGCCGTTGCTGATGTGGGCCTATCCCGCCGAGTTCAAATCCGCCGAGGCGGCTTCGCAAGTCACCGATTCGCCGTATCGCTTCAATGCGATCGGCTTCTGGGGGCCGCATCCCTTCCTCGCGCGCGGCTTTGCGGTGCTGGACGACCCGTCGATGCCGATCGTCGGCGAAGGCGACAAAGAACCCAACGACACGTATTTGCCGCAGTTGATCGCCAGCGCCGAAGCCGCGGTCGATGAAGTGGTGCGCCGCGGCGTGGCCGATCGCGATCGCATCGCCATCGGCGGGCATTCCTACGGCGCGTTCATGACCGCGAATCTGCTCGCGCATACGCGATTGTTCAAAGCCGGCGTCGCGCGCAGCGGCGCGTACAACCGCACGCTCACGCCGTTCGGCTTCCAGGCCGAAGAACGCAACTATTGGGCCGCGCGCGACACCTACCACACCATGTCGCCGTTCAATTACGCCGATAAGATCAAAGACGCGCTGCTGATGATCCACGGCGAAGAGGACAACAACACCGGCACCTTCCCGATCCAAAGCGAGCGCATGTTCGCCGCGGTGAAAGGCCTGGGCGGCACCGCGCGATTAGTGATGTTGCCGAAGGAAAGCCATGGCTACCGCGCGCGCGAATCGATCTTGCACATGCTGGCCGAAACCGACGCGTGGTTGGAGGAGTTCGTGAAGAGCGCCAAGCCTGCCGACACCGCGGCGACCGTCAAGCCCGTCGACGACGCTACGCCCAGAGCCAAGGCGGCGAAGTGAGGTTGCGCAAAGCGATGCGTCTATACTGATCTCCGGATCGAGCGAACGGGAGTGCGCGAGTCATGGCACAACATGTGGTGTGTAAAGTCGACGACGTGCCGCTGGGCGAGATGAAGGCGTTTTCGGTGGCCGGCACGAAGATCGTGCTGTATCACTTGAAAGATGGGTTCTTCGCCACCCAGGCCGGTTGCACGCATATGTTCGCGCCCTTGGCCAGAGGCAAAGTCTTGGACGGTTGCAAAGTGCAGTGTCCTTTGCATCGTGCGCGCTTCGATATCAAAACAGGCGAAGTGATCGATTGGGCGAATTTCCCGCCCGGCATCGGCCTGCTGAATGTCGTGCGCGGCGAGAAGGCGCTGAAGACGTACCCCGTCAGCGTGAAAAGCGGCGATGTGCGAGTGAAGATAGTTTGACCACGCCGGTAGAGCGGAGCGCAGCTCCCTCGCTTTGGAGCGGCACGTGACGAGTGTTTTTAGCGGAGCTGCGCTCCGCTCTACCGTTCAGGGAGAACGACGAGCGTCTCGTCTTCCGTCGCGGCTGCGTGATGTGTCGGCATCGCGTCGGACATGGTGCGACGCAGATCGAGCAGATAGCCATACCACTCGCGCTGGATGCGATCGGCCGGGCCGATGTGCTTCTCGAAGTTCGCCAACGTGCCGCCTTCTGCGATGACGCGTTTGTAGGCGGCGGCATAGCGGCCGTTGTCGTAATGGAACAGGAAGTAGGTGAGGCTCCAATATTCCATGTAGTACTGATTGACCCGTCCCGCCATCGATGGCGCGTTCTCGCCGGTCAGAAACGTGCGCAGCGGGATCCAACGCTGCTGCGCGATGTCGGCGTCGAGATCGCCGGTGATCGGGAACGTCGGCAGCCACCAGATCGGATACGTATCGCGATCGATATCGCCTAAACGCAGTGCGCCGTTCACGAATCGACTGGTGCCGAAATAAGTGCCGAGGCCCTCGTCGACCCACGGCGCCTTCTTGAAGCGCGCGACTTCGGCATTCAACTGATGCGTGGCCTCGTGCACCATCCAGTGATACGGATTGGGCGCGCCTTCGACATAGTAGGCGTGGCACATCGGCGTCAGGTAATACGCTTCGGCCCAGGGTAGGCTGTAATTGAAGGCCTGGAACTGCGTGCGATCGCGATAGAGCGTGAGTTTCAGTCGCTTCGTGCGTACCTGGCCGGCTGTCTCCGGCAGTTGTTCGCGGAAGAAAACGAGATAAGCGTCGTGCAAGCTCTCGATCGTGCGCGCGACTTGTTCGGTCTTCGCCGCGTCGGCGGTGGTGATGATGCGATAGCGCGCACTGTCGTGGATACGCGCGTTCGGTGGCGGCGGCGGTTGCCCGCGTTTGCGTGCGCTACGTTGTGCATTGATCAGCGCGTTATCGCGGTCCGCACGTGCACGACGTTCGCCCAGCCAGGCGCTGCGCCATTGCAAGAACGCGACGATGAGCGCCGCGACGACCAGCGCCCACACGATGGGCTTCAATAAACTCGATTTCGTGCGTGAAGCCATTGGTCCGGTCGTGCGAAGGTTTGCCCATCACAGCACGAGCCGCCGCGCGAAAACAAGCGGGGCGCCCTGCGGCGCCCCGTTCGTATCATCGAGGAGTCGGATGTACCGTCATTTGCGTAGCTTGCCGGCCTTGCGGTGGTTGCGCAGCGCGGCCGGAATCGCATTCGGATCGCCCGAGTACTGCCATGCGACCGGCGCTTTCTCCGGCAGTCGAATCTCCGGCATGCCCTTGGCTTTCAGCGCATCGTTGGTTTGCTTCAAGTCGCCATCGCGCAGCGTGCCGAACCGATTTTCGAGGGCTTCGAGCCGGCCTTGCAGCACGCCGGTGTAGTCGATCAACGTGTCGGCAGGTTTGCCTTCGTGGTTGATCAGGCCGCCGTAGAGATTGTCCATGTGTTCGCGCAAGCGCTCCTCGCCGGTGATCGCACCGCCTTCTTTGGTCGCGACGATCTCTTTGCGCAAGGTATCGGCGCTGGCGGACAGGGCGGTCAGTTGTGTACGCAGCGTGTCGTTTTCCGGCAGCTTTCCGGCGATGGCGTCGGCACCGCCGCGCACCGCTTGGATCTTGGCGACCAGATCGCTCATTCGGCCGAACAACGCATGCACCTTCATCGTCGCGTCGTAATTCGCCCGACGATCGGCCGCGGTGAATTTCGCGCGGCGGTCCAGACCGAGAACGATCTTGTCTTCGATGATGCGATCGCCCTTGGTCATGCGCACCGTGTACGTACCCGGCGGCACGCGCGGACCGCGAATGCTATTGAACGCGATGGACGCGGCCGGCGGCACCGTCGGCGGCTTGACGTTCATCGACCACGCGACACGATTGAGGCCGCGGCGTTTGCTGGCGGGCAAGGTTTCGACGACCTTGCCTTCGCTATCGAGCACTTCGAGTTTCAGTTTGCCGAACAGATGCCTCGTTTTTTGATAGTAGGTGATGATCACATCGTTCGATGCGCTTTGCCCGGCATAACTGGCCGCGCCTTCGGACCAGCCGCCGAACGTGTTGATGCGCTGTTGTTGCGGCCGCGACGGCAGGAACGCCGCTTCTTGGGTCAACACATCGGGCGTCAGCGCGCGCAAGGGCGTGAGGTCGTCGACGATCCAGATACCGCGGCCATGGGTCGCGAGCACCAAATCGTGATCGCGCGGTTGCACGACGAGATCGCGCACCGCGACGGCGGGGAAGTCGCCGCCCTTGAATTGCGCCCAGGTCGCGCCATCGTCGAGCGAGATCCACAAGCCGAACTCGGTACCTGCGTACAGCAGGCCGGGTTTCACCGGGTCTTCGCGCAGCACATGGGCGTAGCCGCGCACGCCTTTGGGCTGTTGCGGCGTGGCCAACGGCGTCCACTTCGCGCCGTAATCGCTCACTTTGTAGAGCATCGGCGCCATCTCGCCGTACGTGTGGCGATCGAATGCGACGTACGCGGTGCCGGGTTCGTGCGGGCTGGCATCGACGTACGCGACCCATGAATTCGCCGGCACTTTCGCGCCGCTCACGACGTTCTTCCAGTGCTTGCCGCCATCGCGGGTGACTTGCACGTTGCCGTCGTCGGTGCCGACCCAGAGGGTATTGCCGTCCTTCGGCGATTCGCTGATCGAGTAGATCGTGGTGTGCATCTCGGCCGCGGAATTATCGACGGTGATGCCGCCGGACTGCTCCTGCTGTTGCTTCTTCGGGTCGTTGGTCGTCAGGTCCGGCGAGATGCGATCCCAGGTCTGGCCTTGGTTGCGCGTGCGGTACAAATACTGCGAGCCGATGTACAGCGTGCCTTTTTCGTTCGGCGAGAGATGGATCGGCGTGTTCCAGTTCCAGCGCAGTTTCTCGCCGTCGCTGGTGCGCGGCTGAATATCGCGGGTTTCCAAGGTGCGGCGATTGACGCGGCCGATATTGCCGCCCTGCGATTCCGCGTAGATGAAATCCGGGTCGGTGGGGTCGGAGAACGTCCAGAAACCATCGCCGCCGTACATATTTTCCCAACGCTGATTGGTGATGCCGCCGGGATACGAGGAATCGCCGACCCACGAGCTGTTGTCCTGCAAGCCGCCATAGACCTGATACGGATCGCGATCGTCGACGCTGACGTGATAGAACTGCGAGATCGGCAAGTTATTGCCTTTCCACCAACGTTCTGCGCCGTCTTTCGAGAACCACAAGCCGCCGTCGTCGCCGGCGATCACCGTCTTCGCATCTTGCGGATCGATCCAGACATCGTGGAAATCGGCGTGCGTGTTGCCGGTGCCCGAGAACGTTTTGCCGCCGTCGTAACTTTGGATCAGACTGAGATTGGTCTTGAACAAGCGATCGGGATTGTTCGGATCGACGATCAAGTTCGCGAAGTAGAACGGGCGCCACACCATCATTTGGCTATCGTCGCGACGTTCCCAGGTCTTGCCGGCATCGGCGGAGCGATACAACGCGCTCTTCACGCCTTCGACGAAGGCGTAGACGATGTTGGAATTCGACGGCGCCACCGCGACCGCGATGCGGCCGTAGGGTTTCGACGGCAAACCGCCGCCGGTCACTTCGCTCCATGTCTTGCCGCCATCGGCGGAGCGATAGAGCCCGCTGTTGGATGGCGCCTCCGGGCCTTCGCCGCCGGAACGAAAGGTCCAACCTTTGCGTCGGAAGTCCCACAGCGATGCGTAGATCACATCGGGATTCTTCGCATCCACGCTCATACCGCCGCAACCGGTGGAGGCGTTGCCCTTGAGCACTTGGTTCCACGTCTTGCCGCCATCGGCGGTGCGATAGACGCCGCGATCGTTGGAATCGCTCCACAATTTGCCGGTCACGCACACCAACACGGTGTTGCCGTTGCGCGGATCGACGCTGAGTTTGACGATGCGTTCGGAGTTCGGCAGGCCGACGTTCTTCCAACTTTCGCCGCCATCGCTCGAATGGTAGACGCCATCGCCGATCGACACCGAGTTGCGGGTCCATGCTTCGCCCGTGCCGACCCAGACGCTGTCGGGGTTGTTCGGATCCAGCGCGATCGCGCCGATCGACTGTACCGGTTGCTTATCGAATTTCGGACGGAACGTCGTGCCGCCATCGGTCGATTTCCACACGCCGCCGCTGGCGGCGCCGACGTAGATGGTCAGCGAGTTGTCTTTGCGGCGTACCGCGGTGAGCGCGGAGATGCGGCCGCTCATCGTGGCCGAGCCGATATTGCGGATGCCCAGGCCCGAGACGACGCCGGCGTCTAAGCGGGCTTCGGCATTCTGCGCGGCGTCTGCGGCGAGACTCGTCGTAGACAGCAACACGGCAGGCATCAGCCCGAATACGATGCCGAGGGCGAGCGAGGTGCGACGCACAGGAAGTTTCGACATGAAAGCGTCTCCTCGATCAGGGTTTTGCGGTGGGGAAGGCGAACAAGGCATCGTCGAACGGCTTATTCAAGACCAAAGCGTCGATTTGCACGGGGCCTTGCTCGAATGGGAAATACACGCCGTCGACCTGCACGTATTCGCCGACATCGGAACTGGAGACTTGCTCCTGCCCGCGGATGAATTGATGGTCCTCGATGCGGATTTCGAGGAAATGATCCGGGTCGAGAAACACCACGCGGCTGTCGCCGTTCTTGAAGGTGACGCGGATCTTGTGCGCGTCGGTGCCGTCGATGTCTTCGGTGCCCAAATATTCGACTTTGCTGCCTTTGGCTTTCCAATCCAGCAGCGGGCCGATGATGTCGGCCCCAAGAATCAGTCCCTTGGCATCGTCGGCGCTGGTTTTCTGCGGGTCGCGACGGCCTTGGAACGGCTGCACCGTCCATGCGTCTTGACCGTCCCACGCGTTGATCGCGGTCATACCCTGCAGCGACAGCTCGAAGCGGATCTTCTTGTTGTTCACTGCGTAAAACTCGTTATGGGCTTCGATGCCGCCGCCGAAGCGCAGTTTGCCGACGGCATGCATCGTGCCCACTGCGCGCAGCTTCTCGATGCCGCCACGGGCCTGTAGATTTTTTTCGATCAATTCCTCGGCAGTGAATGTCTTTGCCGATTGCGCGAAGACCGGCGACTGCGCACCGATCAGAACGGGGCCGAGCAAGACGGCCGTCAACCACAGACCACGCAGCATGAGCATTCTCCGGAGGGACGATAGACAGCGAGCCTAACGCTGCATTCGATTCGCGTTCAGGGCCGGAAGTCATGTGTCGGTGATGCGTCGTGAGCATCCACTCTCCCGAAGAACGGGATGCAGGTCATGCCTTACTGCCTTCCCGCGCATCGACCGTCGGAGATCGGTGCGCCAGGGCGCACCCTATGCAACGTGCGTGAGACGTACATAGGGCGTGCTCAAACACGCCCCTTTTGTACACCTTATGGCCTTATCTGTTAGTGGCCATTTCGATGCTGACCTCTTCGGCGAACACCTTTTCGGCAGCGCGCTTGCCGAACGCCTCAAGCTTTTTCAGCATGGCTTCCGTCTCTTCGAATTTGACCATCCTGGCATGCTCGAAAGATGAGCCTCGTACACCTTCCGGGCTGCCGTCCCACGCGGTTACCCACAGCCACTTGCGCCGGCCTTTGGCGTCCTTGAGCAGGGACTGACGCTTGAGATCGGCAACGGAGGCTCTCGTCGGCCCCTTGTACCTTTCGCTGAAGTAAGGAATGAATTCCACCTTCCATGAATCTCTTGAAGTCCTCTTCATTCACTTCGGGGTGAAGCGTTATCGCATCGTGACGAACAAGCATGACTGCAATCTCCTTGGGATGGTTGCCGTACGCCGCTTGCGCGCCCGACAGGCGTTCTTGCCGGTGAATGGCAGCAGCAGGCGTCCGAGCGCGGCGTTGGTCGTACTAATCAACGCCAAGCCGCGAGGCGAGCGGACAGCGGCGCGTAGCAACCCGTAGGCCTTGCTGGGCTTTAGGCATTCATCCGTTGCCACACAGAATGTTCAAAAAGACCTCGGTAGGTGGATAAGGTTATGGGGAATGCGATAGGTGCGACGACGGGTCAGGCTCGAATGGCACTTACGTCGGGCTCGTCATCCCCGCGAAGGCGGGGTCAAGTGTCTGGATTGGACGAACAGTGCAAAAATTTCGATGCTCGCAACTTATTTTTAGCCTTGCAATGATCCTGTTTTGAGACTAAATCACGCGGATGCCTGCAGTTCAAGCGTGATGCTTCTGCTACTGTGATCGCCCAAACACGAAGTCGAAGGAGATGACGATGCCAACACGGATATTGGATTTGCACACGCATCTGTTCAATGCGCGTTACTTGCCGCTCGAAGGCATCATCGCGGATTTGATGAAGAAAGACAGAAGCGCGCTCGGCAACGTGGTTGCCCGCCTGCTGTATCGCCTAACGGACAGCGCGTACGAACCGGATGCCATGCTGCGTACCCAGAAGCGATTGATCGACCACCCGGATAGCGACCCTTATGCGGAGGCCATCTGGTGGATCGCCGAGAAGGAACTGATCGCGACCACGAAGTCGCTCGATCTGATCGAGGCGGGCCGTTCGTCGATGGATGCATTGCAGCGAAATTCGGTGGAAGCGCACCGCATCGCGCAATCCGAGCTGATGCAGATCATCCAGCAATTGGATGCGGTGGATTACGCCGCCGAAGGTTGGGTCGGCGACGATGACGCAATTGATCCCGAGGACGCCGTTCGATTCGACGAAAAGAGCGTCGGGTCGATGATGAGCTGGGCGGAACGCGTCGTGAAGCGTGCCCTGCGGCGCTTAGCCAAGCTCATGGACTCCGAAGCATGGGGGACGTTTCATAACTACATCGAGTTTTTCTTTACCTTGCTCGGGTCGGAAACGGAGATCGTGAAGAGACTCGAAGCGGGTTATGGCGAAGGCCTGCCGCCGATGCAGTTCGTCCATTTCATGATGGACATGCAAATGGCGTTCCCGGCGCAAATACCGCCTTACTACGCGGTGTATCCGGAGCAGATGCGGCGCATGGATCTATTGCAACGTTCCAGGCCGGCGCAGGTATTCGGATTCTGGGCGTTCGATCCTCGTCGTCGCGAATGGAAGACATGGGCGAAGGCTGCGTTGGATAAAGGTTTCGCCGGCTTCAAATTTTATCCGGCGATGGGTTACAAACCCGATGGCGATGCCGCTTGGGGCGATGTCATCGAGGAGTTCTACGCGTTTTGCGTCGAGCACGATGCGCCGGTGTTCGCGCATTGCACGCCGGAAGGGTTCCAGACGAAGAAGCAAGAAGGTTATTTCGCGAACCCGAAATACTGGGAAGGCGTATTGAAACGGTGGCCCACACTACGGCTGTGCCTGGGGCATGCCGGCGGCGGCGATGCGGGAAAAGGCGAACACCATTCCTACGGCTGGGACGCCATCGACCACGATCAATGGACGCACGACAACAACTACGCCCAGCGGGTCGTGACGCTATGCAAGACATACCCGAACGTCTATTGCGAAGTGGGTCATCTGGTCGAATTGCTCAACGGCGGCGGGCGCCAGCGATTCCTCGATAACCTCGCGAGAGCGAATGCCGCGCCGGGCCCGTACGATTTCATGGACAAGATGGCCTACGGCACCGATTGGCATATGCAAGCCATGGTCAATTCGACGCGACGGTTTCTCGATGCGCTGATCGCGATGTTCCAAGACCCCGCGCTCGCCGCGTACTCGGAACGTTTTTTCTGGAAAAACGCATATCGGTATCTGAAGCTTAGCGAGTGAGGTCGTAAGCCGGGCTTCGCCGCGACGACACGGCTCTCGCATTGAATATCGGTGCGACAGGGCGCACCCTATGCAAGGACGAGAGGTGTAGGCCATAGGGCGTGCTCAAGCACGCCGCTTTTATACGCCTTATGGCCTTGTCCTCGCCCCGCGGCGTGCAATGCAGTCGGATGTATTCGCTGCAATTCGTGCTCACGCCTTCGCCATTGGCGGCCGAATCTCCGGCGCGCTCGCCGCGCCGCAAGAAATAGGAGGAATCCCATGAAACGCAAACCCTTCTTCGCCACGTTTGCTTTGTCGATCGCCGCGCTCGCTGGCGGCGTTTCCGCAGCCGATCTGTCGATCAATTTCCACCCTGCCGCGGGCGTGTGGTCGTACCCACTCGAAAGCGCTCGTGGTTTGAATAGCGTTTTGCTTCAGAACATCGCGATCGTCAATCGCGGCCCGACGTCCGCGACGATCGTCGCGATCGAGATCGAAGCCATGCGTGAGGATGAGGCGATCGTTGCCTTGCGACTGAACGCGAACAAGCTTGACTCGGCCGCGAAACAGGGCAGCGCACTCGCCCAGTCCGGCCTGATGCAGGCTCTAGAATTCCAATTCGCGCCCGACGCGCTATTCGGTAAGGGCACAATGATCGCCGATACGCGCACCCTGGCGCCCGGTGCGGCGTTGTATGTGTCGCAACAGATGCTGAGCTATCGGGGTCAAGCCGACCGTCTTCGCCTCACTGTGCGCGTCGATGGCGAAACGGAGCCGAACCGCAGCGAGATCGCGATCCGAAATGGTTTCGCTCCCGGCCGCTTCCGCTTCCCATTGGCGGGCCGTTGGATGGTCATGGCTGGCGCCACCGCGCATGGTCATCACCGCTGGGCCGTGCCCGAGGAATTCGCGCTCGATCTAGCCCGGATCGGCGAAGGCGGCCTGACCTATCGCGGCGACGGCACTCGCATGCAGGACTACTACGCCTACGATGCGCCGGTGCTCGCCGTGGCCGATGGCGAGGTAGTGAAGACGCACGACGGCGAAGAGGACAATCTCACGATGTTGCGCGGAGCGAACGAGTCCTTGCAGGAGTTCCAGCAGCGCGTACTCGCTGGGCAGCAGAAATTACTGGCGGTGAGCAGCGATGCGATCTCAGGCAACCATGTCGTGATTCGCCATGCCGATGGCGTGCATTCGGTCTACGCCCACCTCAAGCCGGACAGTCTTGCGGTGAAACCGGGCGATCGCGTCGTCGCCGGTCAAACCATTGCCGCGCTCGGCGGCTCCGGCAATTCGACCGAACCGCATCTGCATTTTCACCTTTGCGACGGCCCCGACGCTCTGCGCTGTGCCGGCATGCCGGTGCGCTTCGAGAATATCGAGATTCCGTTCAATCTCGGGCCGGGTGAATTGCAGACCGGCGATCTGGTCGATGCACGCTGAGGCGCGCTTCGCCATCAATGTACGGTCGTCCATGCAGCAAGTAGTCCAGGCAAGCGAAGCGCACCCGGGATGATCAATGTGCGATCCCCGGGGGCGCTTCGCTTACCCTGGCTACGGTAAATCAAAACTTTACTGTGCTTACATCAACACACAACTGCGTTTCTGTTGTTGATTCTCTTCTGCCGGCCGATGCGCTTGTTCGTAGGCGTGCGTCAGCAGATCGCCCGCGGTTTTCGCCAAGGGCTGCGTCTCTTCAGGCTTGTGCGAGATGCGTTCGCCGTGTTGGCCGCCGATCCAGATCGTGCCCTGTGGGTCCACGCCGATTTCTTTCGCATTGACGCGCGATGGGTCGGTCAGGCCTTCGTGTTTGGCTTTCAACATCGCATGCGCGATATCTGCATCGTTCACGCTGCCCGGCAGATGCGCTTTAAGAAAATTGAAGTATGCGTTGTCCGGGCTTTGCTGCTCATTGGGTTTCGGCAGGCTGCTGTCGACGACTTTACCCAACGTGACGCGTTCTGCAGGGTCTGCAGGGGGCTCGATGCCGAGCGCATGGAAATCGATGTGCGGAGGATGATGCGGGTGCTTTTGAACAGCTACTTCGGTGTCGTTGGCGAGGGTTAACGTATTGCGGCTCTCGACCGAGTTGATCGCGCTCAACACGCCATTGAGCCCCTGTCGCCATTCGTAGCCCTGGTCTTGGTAAAACAGTTTGCCCATCGTGGCGCGCGTCAGTGGGTTTTCCGCGTCGAGATGCACGCCATCCTGCGAAGGGACGAGGCCATATTTGTACGTGGCCCTGGGCCCACCGTGGGTCTGTTCGATATCCACGTAAGGCGCCATGTCCTTCGGCGACGCCTGATAGATATCGTAGAGCGACACGTCTCTATCGGGATTCTTCGCCAGCACTCTGGAGACGTGCGCGTTGACGCCGGTCGTTTCCGCGTCCACCTCGAAGTTCTTATCGCGAATCAAGTACTCGCGCGCGATGTCGGTGTAATCGTGCGGCGGGTGCCGCTGCGCCATGTCGAAGACGCGTTCGCTCAGCGTTTGATTCGCCGCCCGTATCTGGTCGGCGTCGATCGCATGACGGCTTTCGTGGGCCAGCGTGAAGTGCAGGTTGTACTCGATCCTGGGATCGTCGGCGGCCTCCGCCAAGCGCTCGGCGCTGACGGCGAAGGCGCGCGTGCTGAAGCTGTAAACGCCTTGGCCCTCGTTCGGCGTCGTCATCATCTCCAGGTTGCCGTTGTCGATGGCGGTCATGAGATTGTGGCGCAGAACGCCCTCTTCATTCAGCATGCCCCGGACGAGATTCACCGAACTGTCGGGGAGCTCGGCTTGTCGATGCATGCGGCGTTCGGCATTCACATCTTCGACGTAGCCGAGGTACATGGAATCGAGTTTTACCGCTGCTGGCGATGCTGCCATGGTCGTCTCCTCCTGAGTTCGATGCGGGTTTTAACTGTGGCGATGGGTACGTGGCGCCGTGTGCCGACGTGCCGCTCTTGCTGCGCACGGACTGTTTCGACTTTTGGAGGACGTGGCGCGCGACCGGCGATCGATGGGCCGTCCAGAGGTCGAGACAGGGCTTCCGTGAGCGGGTGTAGGCCGAGTCTTAAGTCTAGCGGCTCTCGGTAACGGCGATCCTGCCACTTCTGCTGCGGACTGTCCACGAAGTCGATGGAAGGGTCGTGGACGGCGCTTTTTGCTTTCCAATGCGTATTCCGTCGGACCCATCGTGGAGTCGCGTCACGCTCGTTCTTCGTAGATGATGTATCCGCACTCTCGCCAGAAGATCGACCATGAATCGTCTGTTGTCTATCCTCGCCCTATCCTTGCTGCTCACCGGCGCTGCGCTGGCCGCCCCCGTGACGTACATCGTCGATCCGGATCATACCTATCCCAGTATCGAAGTCGACCATATGGGAGGCCTGTCGGTCTGGCGCGGCAAATTCAACAAGGTCGAAGGCCGCATCGTCTTCGACAAAGCAGCACGCACCGGCAACGTTGACATTCTCATCGACACCGGCAGCATCGACTTCGGACACGATGCGCTCAACGAACATATGCACGCCGAGGAATATTTCGATAACGCGAAGTATCCACAGGCGCACTTCATCGGTCGCCTCGACGGTTTCAAACAAGGCAAACCCACACGCGTCGTCGGTGAACTCACACTGCGCGGCATCACTAAACCGGTGACGCTGAAGATCGGTAGTTTCAAATGCATGCCGCACCCGATGCTCAAGCGCGAAGTCTGTGGCGCCGACGCTACTGGAAGCTTCGAGCGCGACCAGTTCGGTATCAGCGCTGGCAAGGACTGGGGTTTCGACATGACTGTGCAGATGCGCATACAAGTAGAGGCGGTGGCGGAGTAATCGCCATAACGATCTGACATGCCTCGTATGCGAATAACGCGGTCGCACAGTCGCGCGTTTCAGGTTGCGTTGCGGGTACCGTAAACGACGAAGGGCGCCATCGGCGCCCTTCGTGTTGATGCATTCGCGATGTTCGGTGCGATACGCGAATCGCGAACCGCTT
>CAWAMC010000006.1:0-143985 GCA_963783035.1 uncultured Gammaproteobacteria bacterium | reverse complement strand
GGCCTTAGGGCCCTTTTTCTTTATCGTCGATAGGATGTTTCGGCTGCCGCAAGTCGCGATAACGATCGCGATAACGCGTATCGAAGCAAGGCATGCATCGAGCCGGTCGATCTGCAGATTCGATGAGCGAAGTGTGATGCGAATACGAAAACGCCTGCCGTTCGGCAGGCGTTTCGCGAAAAGCGAGCAGCGGCGATCAGCGATCGATCGCGCGCCAGGTCAGATTCACGCCGACGCTGTAATCGGCGCTGGCGTCGTTCAGGCCACTGCTACCGTTGATGTTGATCTTCCACGCATCGGACATCTTCACGCTGACGTAGGCGTAGATCTCAGAAGGATCCTTGCCGGAGGGGCTGCTGCTTTCGCGCCAGTCGTAACCGAGGCCGATCGACGTGCGTTCGCCGAGATTGCGCCAGCCGCCGACGCCCGCTTGCCAGCCGTCTTCGCGTGTGGTGCCGCTGACGTTTCCGAGAAAGCGACGGCCGACCGAAACATAGCCGCCACCGCCCTCTTTATCGATGCCTAACTCGGTGGAGAGGCCATAGTCGGTGGTGCCGACACCGAGCCCTTTGTCTTCGTCGCCTGTGGACAAGCGCACACGAGCGCCGACATCGAGATAGACCGAGCTATCGCCTAGATCGTTGAACGAATATGTCGCCGACAGCGATGTATCGCCGATGCCGCTTTCGCTACGATCGAGAGCGTCGATAGCGTCTTCGCTGCCGTCGTCTTCGGGATGATCACGTCCGCCGCCACCACCGCTACGGCCGCCGTCGTCGTCGAGCACGATCGCGGCATCGGCCGGGCCGTCGACGCGCAGATACGGCACGGAGGCTTTGAACGTCCAATTGCCTGTGCGTAATTTCGCCGAGAGCGGAACGATGAAGACATCGGTCGATGTGGTTTCGCCGTATTCGCCTGAGGAATAGCTGACGCCGGTGGAGAGATCGAAGGTCGTGCCGGCCTGCGCCGACAGTGCAGGCACCATGGCCAGAAGACTGGCCACGAGGGCGCGGGTGAGGGTGCTCGTGCGCATAAATTCCCTGAGGTTGGGTGGTCGGGGTTTCGCTACGATACCGCAATCGGTTGCGGCATCGAATGTCGGGAGTGCCGAATCGTCACGTCTGAACGAACGAATCGATAAAGCGAACCCGAGCACGAGGTCTCGGGTTCGGGTCGGTCTAGCGAAGCGTAGGACGATTAATCGTCGTCGCGTCCGCCACGGCCATGATGACGTCCGCGGCCGCGATCATCGCCTGGATCGTCGTTGCCGTGACCGCCATGGTCGTCGTCGGCATCGTGATTCGGGCCGTCGTCGTTACCGCCGCCGCGATCATCGCCGACATCGTGGCTGGGGCCGTCGTCCGCGCCGCGTTTTGCGCTGCCGCGGTCGTCGATTTCGCGTGCGCGATCTTCACGACGGTCTTCGCGGCGGTCCTCGCGGCGATCTTCGCGACGGTCTTCACGTCTCGGGCCTTCGTTCGCCTCGCGCGCAAAGGCCGTACCGCTGACACCGAAGGCCGAAGCGAAGGTTGCGGTCATTAGAATCGCGCTCGCCAACAGAGTGGGTTTGATATTCATCGGGCTATCCTATTCATGATGGGGGAGCCGAAATATCGGGGGAGGGAGATAGTTCGGCTAGACAGCGACGAAGCCGTTATCGTGGCGATCCAGTCGCTGTGTCATTAAAAACGAGCGAGCATCCGATTTATTCCCGGCATCTGGCTGCGCCGCCCGAACGCGCTGGCCATGAACGGAACCGTATGCATGCGTCGTAGACGCAGGTGGTTTCGGCATGGCTTGAGCAGGATTCATATGCGATTCGCCCGCATACTGGACGACAGGCGGTGCATACTTCGGCATCGGCGCCGAAACAGGCGCATCGGTAAGAAAATACCGCCGGGCACGCATCGCGTGCGATCAAGACAAGCCTAATAACACAAGCCTAAAGAGTGGGCACATGGCCAACGCCGAGTATCGCAACATCACGCAATGGTTGGTGGAACAGATCGGCAAGGGACATAACGGCCATACGCTGTTGCAGTCGATGTGCGAGCGCGGTTGGAGCCGCGAGGTCGCGATGGGTTTGATCGCGCAGGCAATGAGCGAGCGCACCGGTACGACCGCGCTCGGCGCATCGCCGGCGCCGATCGCATTGACCCTCGCGACGCTCGCGCCATCATCGACATCCTTCGCGGACCAACTCGCCAGCGGGGCCGTTGCGCAACGGTCTGCCGAACAAACGGCAGGACAGAACGCCGGCCAATCTTCCGATGCCGGCGCTCGCGCGATGCCGGCGCCTACGATCGAGGATGGGCAGCTCTATCTCGATGTCGGCGATCGCAAAATATCAGTGCTGATGTCGCTGCCCGAGCCGCGAATCGTGCTGTTCGGCGACGTGCTCAGCAAGAACGAATGCGACCGTTTGGTGGACGCGGCACGACCGCGCATGCAGCGGTCGATGATCGCGGACCGGCATACCGGTATCGATCAAGTGGACACGGTGCGCACCAGCCGCGGCATGTTTTTCCAACGCGACGAAAATGCGTTGGTGCGCACGATCGAAGCGCGCATCGCACGTCTGCTCGCGTGGCCCGTCGAAAAAGGCGAGAACCTGCAAGTGCTGCATTATCGTCCCGGCGATCGCTACGAACCGCATCACGATTATTTCGACCCCGAAGGCGATGGCGCTCCGGCGTTGCTCGCACGCGGCGGCCAGCGCGTCGCCACCTTGTTGATGTATCTGCGCGAGCCCGAACGCGGCGGCGAAACCACGTTCCCCGAACTCGGGCTGCGCTTCGCCGCCAAACGCGGTTGCGCCTTATTCTTCAGCTACGATCGCCCGCATCCTTCGACCAAAACCTTGCACGGCGGCGCGCCGGTGATCGCAGGGGAGAAATGGGTCGCGACCAAATGGCTGCGCGAAGGCGTGTTCGTTTGACCCGCGCCGATCGCGATTCTCGGTAGAGCGGAGCGAAGCTCCGCTGAAACAACACCTCGCGACATATGTCGCGGCGCGGTCTTTCAACATGGCCTCGCGAATTCGGAAAAAAGCGGAGCTGCGCTCCGCTCTGCCGGGAAATTCCGAGCAACGCTTCGCTGCATCGAGTCATGCATGGCCAATGACGTCAGCGCTTCAACCCCCGCAGCGCATCCGCCATTGCGGTGTTCGCGGGTGGTGCGGCGTTTCCGGGGCGCGGTTTCTGCGCTGCGCCGCCCGCATTGCGTTGATCTTTGCGTTCGTTGTTGCGTGAATCGTTGCCTGCGTTGGGTCGCGCGCTTGCGCCGCTGCGCTCTTCGCGCTTGCCGCCGCGCGATTCGCCGGGCACATCGTCCGAGCGGCAGGTCAGCGCGATGCGTTTGCGCGGCACGTCGACTTCCATCACTTTCACCTTCACCACGTCGCCGACCTTGACCACGCTGCGCGGGTCTTTGACGAATTTGTCGGACAGTGCGGAGATGTGAACCAGACCGTCCTGATGCACGCCGATATCGACGAAGGCGCCGAACGCGGCGACATTGGTGACCACGCCTTCCAGCACCATGCCCGGCTGTAGATCCGACATGCTTTCGATGCCGTCGGCGAAGCGCGCGGCCTTGAATTCCGGGCGCGGATCGCGGCCGGGTTTTTCCAGTTCTTTGACGATGTCGCGCACCGTCGGTAAACCGAAACGTTCGTCGGTGAATTGCTCGAGTTCGAGTGAGCGCAGCATCGCGCCGTCGCCGATCAGTTGCGCGACCGGGCGACCGCAGGCGTTGACGATGCGTTCGACCACCGGATAGGCTTCCGGATGTACGGATGATGCATCCAGCGGTTGATCGCCGTCGGCGATGCGCAGGAAGCCTGCGCACTGCTCGAAGGTCTTCTCGCCGAGGCGCGGCACTTTCAGCAATTCGCGGCGCGATGTGAACGCGCCGTGCTGGTCGCGATACGCCACGATGTTCTCGGCGACCGCGCGCTGGACAGCCCGGAGACGCGCGCCAGCAGCGGCGCCGACGCGGTGTTGACGTGCACGCCGACCGCGTTCACGCAGTCCTCGACCTTCGCATCGAGCGAACGCGCCAGCGCGTACGGATTCACGTCGTGCTGGTACTGGCCGACGCCGATCGCTTTCGGTTCGATCTTCACCAGTTCCGCCAGCGGATCCTGCAGTCGGCGCGCGATCGACACCGCGCCGCGCAGGCTGACATCGAGATTCGGGAATTCGCGCGCGGCCAATTCCGACGCCGAATACACCGATGCGCCGGCTTCGCTGACCACGACCTTCGTGAGCTTCAGTTCCGGCTGCTTCGCGATCAGTTCGCCGGCGAGTTTGTCGGTTTCGCGCGACGCGGTGCCGTTGCCGATCGCGATCAGCTCGACCTTGTGTTCGGCGCACAGGCGTTTCAGCGTGGCGAGCGATGCATCCCATTGCTTTCTGGGCTCGTGCGGATAGATCGTGTCGGTGGCGACCACGACTTTTCCGGTGGCGTCCACCACCGCGACCTTCACGCCCGTGCGCAAGCCAGGATCGAGCCCGAGCACGCTGCGCTGGCCGGCAGGCGCGGCCAGCAACAGGTCCTTCAAGTTGTCGCCGAACACCGCGATCGCTTCGGCTTCGGCTTTTTCGCGCGCGGTTGTGATCAGTTCCATCGATAAATTCAGCATGCAAGCGCGCACGCCACGCCAGCCGGCAGGTGTCGCTTAGCCAACGATCGGCAGGGCGGCCTTGCATCGCAATGCCTGCGGCCAGCGCGACGCGGCCTTCGGCATAGGCATTGCCTTGTTCGATATCGGCAGTGGGCTCCAGATCGACCGACAGCATTTCCTCGCGCCGCCCGCGCAGCAGTGCGAGCATGCGGTGCGAGGGAATGCCGGCGATGCTTTCGCTGTGATCGAAATAATCGCGATACTTCGCGCCTTCGTTTTCTTTGCCGGTGGCGACCTTCGCGCGCAGCACGCCTTTGGTCTGCAACCACTCGCGCAGCTCGCCGAGCAATGCCGCGTTCTCGCCGAAACGTTCGATCAGGATCGCGCGCGCGCCGTCCAATGCGGCGGCGATATCGGCGACACCCTTGTCGGCATCGATGAAGGCAGCGGCGCGCGTTTCCGGCGCGATCGACGGGTCGGCGAGGATCGCATCGGCCAACGGTTCCAGTCCCGCCTCGCGCGCGATCTGCGCCTTCGTGCGGCGCTTGGGTTTGTACGGCAGATACAGATCTTCCAGCCGCGATTTGCTATCGGCGGCGAGCAGATCGTCCAACAGCGGCTTGGTCAGCTTGCCCTGCTCAGCGATGCGACGCGAGGATCGCATCGCGACGGTCTTCCAGCTCGCGCAGATAGCGTCAATCGCGATTCCAGATCGCGCAACTGCGTGTCGTCCAAACCACCGGTGACTTCCTTGCGATAGCGCGCGATGAACGGCACGGTCGCGCCTTCGTCCAGCAATGTCGACTGCTGCGCGCACCTGCGCCGGCTGCGCCGCGATTTCGACGGCGATGGTTTCGGCGATCTGCGATGCGATCGAGGTGGGAGCGCGGGAGGGAGCTAGGAGACTTTCGAGCGTTGCGGCGGTGCTGGACATCGGGGCTTCGTGGTTGAACGTTGAACTCCGATTGTCGCCGCCGCGCACACGCGGGAACAGACTAGCGTCGATCGCATGGATGTGCTGTGCCTCGCGGAGCTGTCGGGGACGCACACGACTGTCATCCCGAGCGCAGCGAGGGACCCTGTTTTCGGGTGGATCATGAAATTACGGTTGGAAGATGCGGTAAAGCGGGTCCCCCGCTGTGCTCGGGATGACAACTTGATTGTTCGTCGGAAACAACACAGGCCGCGTACGAGGCCTGTGTTGTTGATGCGATGTCGTACTGAAGGTGGGTCAATCCCCCAACGTCAATAACGATGCATTGCCTCCCGCTGCCGTCGTATTCACCGTTACCGTTTTTTCGGTCGCGAAGCGCGGCAAATAATGCGGGCCGCCGGCTTTGGGGCCGGTGCCGGAGAGGTTCTGCCCGCCGAAGGGCTGCACGCCGACGACGGCGCCGATCTGATTACGGTTGACGTAGATGTTGCCGACTTTCGCGCGCGCGACGATGCGGTCGATGGTTTCGTCGATACGCGAATGGATACCCAGCGTGAGGCCGAAGCCGGTGGCGTTGATGGTGTCGATCACCTGATCGAGTTGATCGGCTTTCCAGCGGATCACGTGCAATGCGGGGCCGAAGTTTTCGCGCGTGAGTTGCGAGAGCGATTGCAATTCCCATGCACGCGGCGCGAAGTAGGTGCCGTGCGCGACGCTGTCGTCGCTGCTGGCAGTAGCGATGAGTTTCGCTTCTTTGTTCATACGCGCGGCGTGGTCGTCGAGCAATTTCAGCGCATCGGCGTCGATCACCGGGCCGACGTCGGTGGACAGCAGGCCCGGATCGCCGACTTTCAACTCGGCCATCGCGCCGGCCAGCATATGCACCACTTTGTCGGCGATGTCGTCTTGCACGAACAGCACGCGCGCGGCCGAGCAGCGTTGACCGGCGGAGGTGAAGGCGGATGAGATCGCGTCTTTCACCAATTGCTCAGGCAGCGACGAGGAATCGCCGATCAGCGCGTTCTGGCCGCCGGTTTCGGCGATCAGCACGCCGATCGCACCGTCGTGCGCGGCCATCGCGCGGTTGATCGCGCGTGCGGTGTCGTTGGAGCCGGTGAAGGCCACGCCGGCCACGCGCGGGTCGCGTGTGAGCGCGGCGCCGACGGTCGCGCCGTCGCCGGGCAAAAACTGCAGCACGGCTTCGGGTACGCCGGCTTCGTGCATGAGCTTCACAGCGGCGCAACCGATCAAATTGGTCTGTTCGGCGGGCTTGGCGATCACGCTATTGCCGGCGGCGAGCGCAGCCGCGATTTGGCCCATGAAAATCGCCAGCGGGAAATTCCACGGCGAAATGCAGACGAACACGCCGCGCCCGGCGAGTTGCAAGGTATTGGATTCGCCGGTCGGGCCGGGCAGGGCTTCAGCCGCGAAGTGTTTACGCGCTTGGCCGGCGTAGTAACGCAGAAAATCCACCGCTTCGCGCACTTCGGCGACGCCGTCGGGGATGGTTTTGCCCGCTTCTTTCGTACACAGCGCGATGTACTGCGACATCCGCGCTTCGAGCAGCTTCGCGGCGTGTTCGAGAATCGTCGCGCGGCTGGCGGCGGGCATCGCGTCCCATGCTGGTTGCGCGCCCACCGCGTTTTGCAGGGCTTTTTCGACGACGGCGCTGTCGGCGGCCTGCCAATGACCGACGGTTTCGCGGCGATCGGCAGGATTGGTCACGGCAATGCGTTCGCCCGATGCGTTAGCGCCCGGCACGAGCGGCATCGCCGTCCATGCGCCAGCGCCTGCATTGTTGATCTGGTCGGCGAGCGCGCGCAGTTGCGCATCGTTGGCGAGGTTCAGGCCCATGGAATTGTCTCGGTCGTTGCTCGTATCGAGCGCGATGAAGCTACGGAACAGATTCACCGGTTGCGGGATGCGCGGGTGCGGGATGGTCTCGAATGCGGAGACGATTTCGATCGGATCGCGGATCAGATCCTCGATCGACACCGCTTCGTCGGTGATGCGATTGACGAAGCTGGAATTCGCGCCATTCTCGAGCAAGCGGCGCACGAGATACGGCAGCAAGTCTTCGTGCGAACCGACCGGCGCGTACACGCGGCAGGGGACGTTGAGGCGATCGGCCGGAATGACTTCCGCGTACAGGTCGTCGCCCATGCCGTGGAGTTTTTGGAATTCGTAGGCCGCGTTACCCGCCATGCGATGAATCGCGGCGATGGTTTGCGCGTTATGCGTCGCGAACATCGGATAGATAACGTCGGTCGCGTCGAGCAGGCGGCGCGCGCAGGCTTGATACGAGACATCGGTATTCGGCTTGCGGGTGAACACCGGATAGCCGGCTTGACCATCGACTTGGGCGCGTTTGATCTCGCTATCCCAGTACGCGCCTTTGACCAAGCGGACCGGAATGATGCGACCGAGGCGGCGCGCCATGTCGGCGATGTAATCGATCACGAACGGCGCGCGCTTCTGATACGCCTGCACGACGATGCCGAAGCCATTCCAGCCTTTAAGCGAATCGTCCGCGAGCACTCGAAAAATCAGATCGAGCGAGAGTTCGAGGCGGTCGGCTTTCTTCGGCGTCGATGGTCAAACCGATGCCGTACTGCTTCGCCAATTGCGACAGTTCCAGCAAGCGCGGCCCGAGTTCGGCGAAGACGCGTGCGCGTTTCGCATGTTCGTAACGTGGATGCAGCGCGGAGAGCTTGACCGAGATGCTCGGCACGGCGAACACATCGGCATTGCGGAAGTCGCCCCGAACATCGCCTTGGCGATGTTCACCGGCACTTTTGCCGATCGCGTGGATCGCCATCCGATAGGCTTCGAGATAACGCAGGCCGTCGGCGGTGGTCAAAGCGCCTTCGCCCAGCATGTCGAACGAATAACGATAATTCGCGTTATCGCCCTTACGGCTGCGGCTGAGGGCCTCGTCGATCGTGCGCCCCATCACGAATTGATGGCCCATGATCCGCATCGCTTGACGCACCGCGAGCCGGATCACCGGTTCGCCGACGCGACCGACCAGACGTTTGAAGGCGTTATGCACATCGCGCTTGGTGTCGTCGGCCAGATCGACCAGTTTGCCGGTCAGCATCAAGCCCCAGGTCGAGGCGTTGACCAGCACCGAGTCCGACTGGCCCATATGCCGCTTCCAGTCGGCATCGCCGAGCTTGTCGCGGATCAGTTTGTCGGCGGTGTCTTGGTCGGGGATGCGCAGCAAGGCCTCGGCCACGCACATCAGCAGCACGCCTTCTTCGCTGCCGAGGTCGTACTGGCGCATGAAGGCTTCGATCGCGCCTTGATCCTGCGCGCGGGCGCGGACCCGGCGGACCAGGTCCGCAGCGACGGCTTGAATAGCGGCACGGTCGGCGTCCGGCTGGCGCGCGGCGGCGAGCAGTTCGCGGACGTGCTCGGTTTCGTCGCGCACCCAGGCGGCGGTCATCGCTGCGCGCAACGCGTCCGGTTCGGCCGGCAGTTCGGGGAGCACCATGGCGGAGCGCTGGGTCGGATTCATCACATTCCCGTTCACGACGGCCTGTCGGTGGCGGGCGCCGGTCGGGCGCCGTTGGCGAGGCCGGCGATTCTAACAGTCGCGTCTAACGGTCGCGCCTGACGGTCGCGTTCGATCGGCGCTTCGAGTCCAGCCACTTTTGTCGCTTGAGATTTTGACACTGCCAGCGACGCATGCGCAGTGCGTGTGTGCCGATGAAGACGAGCATTCGGCGCAAACAGACATCCGATGGCTGTTCATGTCCGTATTCCGTCCGGCCTGAAAACCCTGGCGGATACGGCCGTGCAGGCCCCATCAGCCCCCGGTTCAACTTGCCGCTGCCCTGGCCGAGCGGCTACCATTCCCCGGTTTCCCCTGGCCGAAGCTCGGTCAGAGGCACTCATCCAGTTACGCAGGCCGAACGGGGCTGCGATCGACCATTTTGGGGTTTCAAACCATGCTGCGAGCACGTTCGGGTTGGAAGAAGTGGAGCGGGGCGCTCACCGGCGCCTTGCTATTGCCGATGCTGGCGCTGGCGCACACCGCCCAGGCGCAATCGGCCGACCCGGTACGCTGGCAGTTGAATATGGGCAAGGGCGTGACCGAATCGTCCAATCACGCCTACGACGCTCATATGTTGGCGTTATGGATTTGCGTGGCGATCGGCGTACTCGTCTTCGGCGCGATGGCCTATGCCATGTTCAAGTTCCGCAAGTCCAAGGGCGCCAAGCCCGATGTGGATTTCACCCACAGCACCAAACTCGAAATCATTTGGACTGTGGTGCCGGTGGTGTTGCTGGTGTTGATGGCCTTCCCGGCCACCAGCAAGTTGATCGCGATGTACGACACCCGCGATTCGGCGATGACGATCAAAGTCACCGGCTACCAGTGGTTGTGGAAGTACGACTATATGAGCGACAAACCGGGCGAAGCGGTCAGCTTCACCAGTCGCCTCGACAGTAAGAGCAACGATATCCGTCAAAGCGGCGTCGATGCGCGCGATGCGGATCACCCGCATTACCTGCTGGACGTGGACAATGTTCTCGTCGTGCCGACCGATACCAAGATCCGTTTCCTGATCACCGCCGACGACGTGATTCACGCATGGTGGGTGCCGGCGTTGGGCTGGAAGCAAGACGCGATCCCGGGCCTGATCAACGAGGCTTGGACCGAAATCAAAACGCCGGGCATTTACCGCGGCCAGTGCGCGGAACTGTGCGGTAAGGACCATGGTTTCATGCCGATCGTCGTTAAGGCCGTACCGAAGGCCGAATTCGACACATGGATAGCCGACCAGCGCGCGAAAAATGCACCGGCCGCGCCGGTTGCCGAGGCCGCGCCTGTCGAAGCCACGCCGGCCGAGACAGCTCCCGCGCCGGCCGCTGCCGCCGACCAGAACGCCCCCGAAGCCGCCGCCCAGACGGCCGGCTGATCGCATCTCTTTAAGGTAGACCGACTATGGCCACCACGCACGCCGCCGATTCCGACCACCACGACGCACACGAGCATAAGCAGAGCTTCGTGGAGCGCTGGCTGTTCTCGACCAACCACAAGGACATCGGCACGCTGTATCTGGTGTTTTCCTTCGTGATGTTCATCATCGGCGCGTTCATGTCGGTGATGATTCGTTGGGAACTGATGGTGCCCGGTCTGCAGCACGTCAATCCGGAAACCTTCAACCAGCTCACGACGATGCACGCGCTGGTGATGATCTTCGGCGGCGTGATGCCGGCCTTCGTCGGCCTGGCCAACTGGATGGTGCCGTTGCAAATCGGCGCGCCCGACATGGCCCTGCCGCGCATGAACAACTGGTCGTTCTGGATCATGCCGTTCGCGTTCGCGCTGTTGTTGATGACCTATTTCCTACCCGGCGGCGCCCCCGCGGGCGGCTGGACCCTGTATCCGCCGTTGTCGTTGCAAGGCAGCAATCTGTCGTTCGTGATCTTCGCCATCCACATGATGGGCATCAGCTCGATCATGGGCGCGATCAACATCATCGCCACCATTCTCAATATGCGTGCGCCTGGCGTCGATCTGCTGAAAATGCCGATCTTCTGCTGGACCTGGTTGATCACCGCGTTCCTGTTGATCGCAGTGATGCCGGTGTTGGCCGGCGCGGTGACGATGCTGCTCACCGACAACTTCTTCCTGACCAGCTTCTTCAGCGCCAAGGGCGGCGGCGACCCGGTGATGTTCCAGCACATCTTCTGGTTCTTCGGTCACCCCGAGGTTTACATCATGATTTTGCCGGCCTTCGGCGTGGTCTCGGAAATCATCCCGACCTTCAGCCGCAAGCCGCTGTTCGGTTATCAAGCGATGGTGTACGCCACCGCGTCGATCGCCTTCCTCTCGTTCATCGTGTGGGCGCACCACATGTTCACCGTCGGCATGCCGATGGGCGGCGAGATCTACTTCATGTTCGCGACCATGCTGATCGCGATTCCCACCGGCGTGAAGGTGTTCAATTGGGTCACGACGATGTGGCGCGGCTCGATCAGCTTCGAATCGCCGATGCTGTGGGCGATCGCGTTCGTGATCCTGTTCACCATCGGCGGCTTCTCCG
The DNA here is from genome assembly GCA_963783035.1 of uncultured Gammaproteobacteria bacterium. Classification (GTDB taxonomy): domain Bacteria; phylum Pseudomonadota; class Gammaproteobacteria; order Xanthomonadales; family Xanthomonadaceae; genus Lysobacter_I. The sequence continues at coordinate 132,362 of CAWAMC010000006.1, read as the reverse complement.
GCCTGATGCTCGCGATCGTGCCGGCCGATTTCCAATATCACGACACTTACTTCGTGGTCGCGCACTTCCACTACGTCTTAGTCACCGGTGCGCTGTTCGGCATCATCGCCGCGGTGTATTACTGGTGGCCGAAGTGGACGGGCCGGATGTACAACGAAACCTTCGCCAAGTTCCACTTCTGGTGGTCGGTGGTGTTCGTGAATCTGCTGTTCTTCCCGCAGCATTTCTTGGGCTTGGCCGGCATGCCGCGCCGCATCCCGGACTACAACATCGTGTTCGCGGATTGGAATTTGATCAGCTCAATCGGCGCGTTCGGCATGTTCGCGACGCCGTTCATCATGGCGTTCGTGCTGTGGCATTCGCTTAAGCATGGCGCGAAAGCCGAAGCTCGCGCCTGGGAAGGCGCGAAGGGTCTGGAGTGGACGGTGCCGTCGCCGGCGCCGCATCACACCTTCACCACGCCGCCGGTGATCCGCGACGGCGATCTCGCCCATGGCGATATCACGCACTGATCGCTCAGCGCGCCGACCGATGACCACGCCGACACCACCGCCTGCCGTTGACGACACCGTCGCCCACAGCGTCGCCGTCCGCCGCGCTGCGGCACGGCGAACGGCGTTGATCGTGGCGGGCTTGGCGCTGTCGGTCTATGTCGGCTTCATTCTGATGAACGTGGTAGGGCAATGAGCGATCTCGATCCGCGTCAGGACGTCGAAGACGCCGCCGTCGTAGACGCAAACGCTACGCCGTCGAAACATGCGACGCATTCGCGCACGATCGGCGTCGGCGGTATGGTCGTTGTCTCGTTGTTCGCGTTCGGCTTCTGTTTCGCCTTGGTACCGCTTTACCGCATCGCTTGCGAGAAGGTCTTCGGCATTCGTTTGGAACGCGGCCCTGCCGATCGTCAGGTCGTCGCGGCGAACGAACGCAAAGACCGCACGATCACCGTGATGTTCGATGCCGGCGTCAATTCGAAACTGCCTTGGGAGTTCGCGCCGCGGCAGTTGTCGATGCAAGTGCGGCCGGGCGAGTTGTACGAAGCGACGTACTTCGCGCGCAACAAGAGCGCGCGCGACATCGTCGGCAGCGCCACGCCGTCGGTCGCGCCGGCGCGCGCTTCTCAGTATTTCAATAAGACCGAATGTTTCTGTTTCACCGCGCAGACGCTTGCCGCGGGCGAGACGCGCGAATTGCCGGTACGCTTCATCGTCGACCCGGACTTGCCGGACGACGTACGTACCGTCACGCTGTCCTACGCATTCTTCAAAAACGATGTATTGACCGCCCAGCTCGGCGCGTCGAAGGCCTCGTCGAAAACGCCGCAATCCGCGCCTTAATCCTTTCGTTTTTCCCTCCTTCGTTCCTAGACTTCCACGCGAGACCACCACCATGGCACAAGCGCACGCCGAACATCACGACGCCAACGTCTACTACGTGCCTCACGGCAGTAAGTGGCCGGTCATCGCCTCGGTGTTCCTGTTCACCGTCATGGTCGGCCTCGCCTCATGGTTGAACGGCGTCGCTTGGGGCAAAACGGTCTTCTTCGTTGGTTTGCTCGGCTTGCTCGGCATCCTGTTCAAGTGGTTCGCCGATGTGATCGGCGAATCCATCGCGGGGTATTACAACAGTCAGGTCGACACCTCGTTCCGCATGGGCATGGTGTGGTTCATTTTCTCGGAAGTGATGTTCTTCGCCGCATTCTTCGGCGCGCTGTTTTATGCCCGTCAATTCGCCTTGCCGTGGCTAGGCGGCGAGGGCGACGGTGCGATGACCAATGCGGCGTTGTGGCCGGAATTCAGCGCAGCTTGGCCGAGCAGCGGCCCGGCCAGTGTCGGCGGCACCTTCCAGACCATTCCGGCTTGGGGCCTGCCGCTGCTGAACACCCTCATTTTGTTGACCTCGGGCGTGACCATCACCATCGCGCACCATGCGTTGAAGGCCGGTCATCGCAAATCCTTGCTGGTCTGGTTGGGCGCCACGATCGTCCTGGGTTGTTTGTTCCTCGGGTTCCAGGCCGAGGAATACATTCACGCCTACAAGGAACTGAATCTGACGCTCGGTTCCGGCATCTACGGCTCGACGTTCTTCATGCTCACCGGCTTCCACGGCATGCACGTAACCCTCGGCACCATCATGCTGATCATCATGTGGTTGCGTTGCGCCAAGGGCCATTTCACCAAGGACCAGCATTTCGCCTTCGAAGCGGTGGCCTGGTACTGGCATTTCGTGGACGTGGTCTGGTTGGGCTTGTTCCTGTTCGTCTACGTGCTCTGACCGCAGCGACTTCGTCTGAAGCGATAGATTCAGATGCCACGAGGCCGGCGAAAGCCGGCCTTGTCGTCTCGGTCGAATCGGTGGGCGGTCGCATGTATCTCGACCCATGTCTGCGGCCGTCACGAAGCGCCGCTCGATCGGTTCGCGGCCGCTAGGCTCAGTTCGGTTTGCGGCCGATACCGTGCGGTTCGATCCAGCCCATGTAGATCGCGAGGATCAAAAATAGGATCAGGCCGACCGACAACCCGATCCGCCAAGTCAGCGCATTCACGGTGCGCTTGGTCTTGCCCTTGTCGACCAGCATGTAATACAGGCCGGCGCCTAAATTCCACAAAATCGCGATCAAAACCACGATAATAAGCAGTGTTTTCAGCGAATCGCTCATGGCGGTGCCCGGAGTCCTCAAACGTGATCGCATTATCGCAGCTCGAAGCGAGCATCGGGTGAGCGTTCGTCGCCATCCCTTGTTGCTCTGGGTGTTCGCGCTATGCGTCATGGCGTTGTTCGCGCGGTTGGGCGTCTGGCAGCTTGCGCGTTCCGACGAGAAGCGACTGATGTTGGCCAAAGCCGAGCGCGCGCTCGACGCGCGGCGGCCGCAACCGTTGTCGGTCCTGTCCAGCGTAGCGCGCGCGGACGATTACGACTGGGTCGATATTCGTGGGCGTTTCGCGGAGGCGCCTGCGGTGCTGTTGGATAATCAACAACGCGCGGGGAAGGTCGGTGTGCGGGCCTATCGCGTGTTCGAGACCGCCGGTGGTGTGCCGGTCTTGGTGGAATTGGGATGGGCGGCATTGCCCGCGGACCGCACGATGCCCGAGGCGCCGCGCGAGGCGGATCGCACATCGCTGACGGGTTTGTTGTTACCGCCGCCGGGACGCGGTTTGGATGTCGGCCCCGCGGCCGCGCAGCCGAACGGCGATCTATTGGCGACGGCGCTGGACATGTCGGCGTTACGTGAGACGCTGCGCATCCCGACACTGGCACCGCGGGTCTTGCGGCCGCCGCCTGAAGTCGGGTTCGGTTTCGAACGCGACTTCGACATCTTGCCCAATACGTTGCCGCCAGAACGTCACATCGGTTATGCGGTCCAATGGTTCGGACTTGCGGCGGCGGTCTTGGTCACGGCGGTCTTGTTGAGTTGGCGCCGACGACGCCTCGCTCGCATGACCGTGTAATGGCCGGCCGCTCGACATCGACATCGACATTCGCTTTCGCTCACGCTCGCCGCCTCACGCGGCATCGCTCGCTTCTCACTACGATGTACCTATGAACGCAGACGCCACATCATCGTCGCTCCGCACTCGCAATCGCATGATGTTGCTCGCGATTATCGCGCTGTTCTTCGGAGGTTTCGCCATCGCCGGTATCTTGCGCTTTTCGGGTTGGCGCCCGGAAGGCATGAAGAATCACGGCGAGCTGCTCGACCCGCCCGGCGATCTTCGCCTCGTGGTGCCGCAATTGGTCGGCGGCGGCGACTATCGATGGAATCCCGGCGAACGCATGTGGCGGATCGCGGTGGTTGCGCCGAAGGGCTGTGCGGCGCCCTGCGTGAAGCTTTCGCAAGATCTCGAACTGGTGCGCGAATTATTCGCTCAACGTGCCGATCGTGTGCATATTCTGTGGGTCGGCGATTTCCCCGAAGGCGGGCGCCGCAGCGGTGCGCTGCGATACATCAAGGACGATCCTGTTCTGCGCGCTGGATTTCCGCGCTTAGACGACCCTAAAGGCATGCCTGTGTACGTCGTCGACCCCAACGGCTTCGTGATTCTGCGCTACGCTCCCGGCTTCGATCCGGGCCATCTGCGTACCGATTTGTCCAGACTTTTGAAACTCAAATGAGCGAACACTCACCCGATTCCGCCGCGACCGCGGCCGACGCGGTATCGGCACGCCGCCCGGCACCGCTGTACAAGCACTTCCATCGTATCGCGTGGTTAGCGGTGGCGCTGACGTTTTGCGTGATCGTGTTCGGTGGTTTCGTGCGCCTGTCGAATGCCGGCTTGAGTTGCCCGGACTGGCCGACGTGCTATGGCCATGCGACGTGGCCCAATACCACGGCGGAAGTGGATCACCCCACTGCGCTGGATGTGCGCCCGCTCGATGTGCATAAAGCGTGGCGCGAACAAATCCACCGCCATGCCGCGGCGATTCTCGGCGTGCTGGTCCTGATTCTGGCCTTGCTCGCAGCGCGCCGCCGCCCGCACGGCATCGCGCTGATATCGATCGCCGCGGTATCGGTCGCAGCCAGCATCCCGCTGTACATGAGAGGCCAATACGAACTCGCCGCCGGCTTCGCGCTGCTCGGCGAATTATTGCTGTTGATCGTGGCATTGCGCTGGGATAACTCCGATCTCGCGCGCGCGGCCGCGTTCACGCTGATGGTGATCGTCTTCCAAGCTTTACTCGGCCAATGGACGGTGACCTGGCTGCTCAAACCGATCGTCGTGATGGGACATTTACTCGGCGGCCTGACCACCTTCGGCTTGTTGACCTGGATGGCTTGGCGGGCGACCAACATCCCGGTGCGCATCGCCGATGCTTCGATGATGCGCGGTCTTTTGATCGTTGCGGTGATCGTACTGGGGATCCAGATTGCGCTCGGGGGCTGGGTCAGCGCGAACTACGCCGCGCTCGCCTGCGGTAACGATTTCCCGAAGTGCGTGGGCCAGTGGTGGCCGCCGCACGATTTCGGCGAAGGTTTCGTGCTTTGGCGCGGTATCGGCGTGGATTACGAAGGCGGCGTGCTCGATGGCGCATCGCGCATCGCGATCCAGTTGGCGCATCGGATGATGGCGGTCGTCGTTGCCACGTATTTGATCTGGCTCGCGGTGAAGCTCATCCGCACACCGGGTTTGATGTTCTCCGGGGTGATGCTGGTGGTGCTGACGCTGGCCCAAGTCGCGCTCGGTATCGGTAATGTCGTGCTCGGCCTGCCGCTGTGGGTGGCGGTGCTGCATAACGCAGGCGCTGCGCTGCTGTTGTTCACGCTGGTCAGTTTGTTGGCGCGTATGCGCCCGCCGCTGTGATCCGATGACCGGCGCCGTCGCAGCACGCACTGGATTCTTCGCGCTTTGGCGCGAGTATTGGGCGTTGACGAAACCGCGCGTGGTGGCGCTGATCGTGTTCACCGCCTTCGTCGGCATGTTCCTCGCTGTCGAGGGCTTGCCGCCGCTCAGACAAAGCGTGTTCGGTTTCCTCGGCATCTGGCTCGCCGCATCCAGTGCGGCCGCGATCAATCATCTCATCGATCAACGTATCGATCGCGTGATGGCGCGCACCGCGAATCGCCCGCTCGCGACCGGTACGCTGAAGCCGGCGCAGGTACTGGCGTTCGCGGTGTTCCTCGGCACGCTGTCGATGACGATCTTGATCGCGATGGTCAATCGCATCACCGCCTTGCTCACGTTCGCGTCGTTGATCGGCTACGCCATCGTCTACACCGCGTGGCTCAAGCGCGCGACGCCGCAGAATATCGTGATCGGCGGTATCGCCGGCGCCGCGCCGCCATTGCTGGGCTGGGCCGCCGTCACCGGTATGCAACACCAATGGGATTGGGCGCACGCGCTGTCGCTGGTGCTGATCATCTATGTGTGGACGCCACCGCATTTCTGGGCATTGGCGATCTTCCGACGCGAAGATTACGCGCGCGCTTTAGTGCCGATGCTGCCGGTCACGCATGGCGTCGAATACACGCGCTGGCAGATCTTGCTGTACACCGTATTGCTCGTCGTCGCCAGCGTGCTTCCGGCCGCATTGAGAATGAGCGGTTGGTTCTATCTCGGCGGCGCGTTGGTGCTGGGCGCGGTGTTCCTGTGGTACGCATGGAAGATGCTCGACCCGCCGGATGAATTTTTCGCCATGCGCACGTTCAATTACTCGATCGTGTATTTGATGGCGCTGTTCGCTTTTCTGCTGGTCGATCACTGGCTGTTGCCGTGGCTGACGCCAGCTGCTGCCATCGAGTTTCGGCCCGTGGGTTGAACGGGGGCCGAAAACCGCGAAGACCGTCGGTGAGGCGGCACTGCCCGAAACGATCACGGCATCGATGCTCGTGGCCACCAGTGCTACCGCTCCGCCCACGTACCACCCGAGAGGCGCGTTCATAGCGGTCAAGCAATGGTTTGCATACCGAATATGAGCGCGTCCGTTTCGTCGAGGCGGTCGCCTGCTAGGGGTGTGCGTTTCTGGTAAATTCTTGGTGCCCTCCGCAACCGGCGGACGGTTTGAATGCAATCAAGGAGGCTTATATGACAACGGTTTTGTCTTCGCCCGTACCGCAGAAATTACAGCAGATCTTTCAGGACTATCCCGAACTCATTCAAGAGATTCAGGATGGGCTGGATCGGTTGGCCGCCAATCCGAAAAAGGGTACCCCGATTTTCGAACAAGCGGTTTGGCTGCTGGAAGACAGCTTGAGCGAATTCGTCGCGAGGGCTCGAGACGAGTTGAGCCGCGCGGAGGCGTCCGGCAGCGCCGAGGATATCGAGAAAGCTAAGGCGAAACAGGCCTCGACGATCAAAGCCAAGCCCAAGCAAGTGTGGCTCATCGGCCTGGATGAATTCGAACGTTTCGCCAGCGGTCATGGCATCGGCGGTGCCGCATGATGTCGCCCACGAAGCTATTGCCGGACGAGCATAAGCGCGTTTTCGACGAGAAAATCGTTCCCGAAAGCGGCATCGACGATCTTAAAGCGACCAAGCCGCCCGTCGCCATCATCCTCGCGGGTCAGCCCGGCGCCGGAAAAGGCGGGCTCGCCGACATGGCGACGAGAGAACTGGACGGAAATGTCATCGTTATCGATACCGACGGATATCGAGATGCGCATCCGGACGTGAAAGAGTTTCGCAAACAACATCCCTACGATTGGGGCGACGATACCCATCCCGACGCGAGCGCGTGGGCGAAAGAGATGCTCAAGAAGGCGACGGATGAGGGAAAGAACTTCATCTTCGACACGACGCTCAGCGACGGCAATAAAGCGGCGGCGTTGATCGATCAATTGAAAGAGAAAGGCTATCAAGTAGAAGTCAGGGCGATCGCGACCAGTTCCATCGAGAGCGAACTCGGCGTCGATCAACGCTTTACGGGATCGGTCGATCGCAACGGTTACGGCCGATTCGTGCCGGAGCATGTCCGCAGCGAGATCTATAAAGCGCTGCCAGGCAGTCTCGACACGGTGCATGAAAAGCTGCCCGATGTGCCGATCTCCATCTACAACCGCGAAAAAGACAAGCTTTACGACAGCACTGTAGACGACGGCGCTCCCGGAAAAGCATTGACGGATGCGCGGAATCAGCGCTTCCGCGACCCTTCCATCCTGGAAGCCGTGCATGGCGGCTGGACCGATCAGCAGGCCTGGCATAAAGGTTTTGCCGAGGATTGGCAGAAAAACGTCAAGCTCGACGAACCGACGGCCATGAACCTGATGCGTGAACGTGATATGCACAACGTGGTCGAATTGGTCGATCGTTTCGCCGCCGCATCGCAGCGCTATCTGCTGGACGTCAAACCCGACATCGAAGCGTCGAGCAAGTCCGCCGCCAGCCCGCAATTGGATGTCCCCTCGCAGCAGATGGGTGGCGACAACACGGTCAAGCCCAAGGCGATCTGAAGCACGCGTCCGGTACAGCGCACGCGCGGTGCGAGCGCGCTGTGCCGGGGCCGCTGTCGGAGCGACGGACTCGCCTTACGGGCAATCTATGGCGGCATCCGGCTCGACCCGCGGTCGTGCAACGCGTAGGCTTGGCGCCACTATCGATGAGGGTAAGATCATGCGCCAGTCGCGTCCTTTGTTGTTGTCCTGTGGTCTTGCGCTCGCCTTCGCAGTGCCGTCCTCGGCCGCAGCCGCCGCTGAGATGGACCGGACGGCTTCCGCGGTGGTGTCCGCCGCGCGCATGCTCGATGTTCGCAGCGGTCGCATGCTGCAGAACGTGCAAGTGTTGATCGAAGACGGTCGCATCAAGCAGATCGCGCATGGAGCCGGCGCGTCGGTCGCCGCATCGGATGCGCGTCGCTACGATCTAGGCGATGCGACCTTGTTGCCGGGGCTTATCGATATGCATGTGCATATCGATAGCGATCCGACTTATAGCGGTTACAGCTATCTGCAGTTCAACGATCGGTTCTGGTCGTCCGTCGCGGTGACGCATGCGCAGAAGACGTTGATGGCGGGTTTCACCACGATCCGCAATCTCGGTTCCGACGACTGGAACGATGTTGGGCTGCAGCAGGCGATCGACGAACGCAAGGTCGTCGGCCCGCGCATCGTGCCTGCCGGTTATGCCTTCGGCGCGACCGGCGGCCACTGCGATTCGACATATTTTCCGCCTTCGATGAACGATCGTAATGCGTACAACGCCGACAGTCCCGACGAAGCGCGCAAGTCGGTGCGCGAGGTCCGCAAGTACGGGGCTCAAGTCATCAAGATCTGCGCGACGGGCGGCGTCTTCTCGCGCAATACCGAGCCCGGGCAGCAGCAGATGACTTACGCCGAAATGAAAGCGACTGTGGACGAAGCGCATATGTGGGGCGTGAAAGTGGCTGCGCACGCGCACGGCGCCGCAGGGATCCGCGAAGCGATCCGTGCCGGTGTCGACACCATCGAACACGCCAGCCTGCTCGACGATGAAGGCATCCGGCTCGCCAAGCAGCACGGCGCGTATTTGTCGATGGACATCTACAACACCGACTACACCCAGTCCGAAGGCCGCAAAAACGGCGTGCTCGAAGACAATCTGCGCAAAGATCGCGAACTCGGGGACATTCAGCGCGAGAATTTCCGTCGCGCGCATCAAGCCGGCGTGAAAATGGTCTACGGCACGGATGCCGGCATCTACCCGCACGGCGATAACGCGAAGCAATTCCCGGTGATGGTGCGTTACGGCATGACGCCGACCCAGGCGATCCAGTCGGCGACGATCAACGCGGCCGACGCATTGGGGCGCCAGGATATCGGTGCGTTGGAAGTCGGGCGATTCGCCGATGTGATCGCCGTTCCTGGCGACCCCAGCGTGGATGTCGCCGTGCTCGAAAACGTGAGTTTCGTGATGAAAGCCGGCGCGGTGGTGAAATCTTCGCACTGAGCGTGTCGCGCGTCTGAGCGGGTGCGACGCGGCCAAGCCAAAATGATCTGCCCAGCGACCGTCTGCGACCGCAATGCGCGCTTTCGGCGTTCAAAGTGCGCCTCGCACGCCGTGCGTATGCGGCGATACTGATTCGTATCCGCCTTCAGGAGTGATCGCGATGAGCCCAAACGATGAATCCAACACGCCGACCGATGCGTCGACGCACGACCGCGCGAGCGCATGCCGCATTCGCCGCCGACGTTCTGGATGTGGGCCGCGCTCGATCGGTTGATACGGTGCCTCAAACGCATCGGCCAGCGCATCGATTGGTTGCCAGCGACATTCTTCGTCTTGAAGCGCATGCGCTTTCCGCTGTTGTTCGCGATCGCATCGATTTTCGCCCTGCGCACCGAACAAGGCCAGGAGGTCTTGGTCAACAGTTTCGGCAGCGCGCTGCAAGGGCTCGTGTTCGTCGTCTTCTGCGTCTTGGCGGCGGCGAGCGTGTGGTACACCTCGCGATTGCTGCTCTACACCTGGAACGAAGACAGGATGCTCGAGCGAAGCGCGCGCGCGCAGCGGTGGGCGCGTGCGCTTCGGCGATGGCTGCCTGGTGTGCTCGGCGCTTCGGTGATGCTGATTCCCGCCGCCGGCATCTGGAGCGTGCGCGAGCGTATGTCTCCCGCGCTATTAGTCGATCCGCGCTGGTTTTCGGCGATTTTGATGGGGCTGTGCATCGTCTTCGTACTCGCGTTACTGAAGAGACAAAAGCGCTTGTCGCGCGTTGGCTTGGCGACCGACCGCACGGGCCTGAGTTATCGTCAGCTCGATCGTGCAGCCGGATTGTTCTTCGCAACGATGCTGGCGATGAATCTGCTCGCGATCGTTCTGTTCGCATTCTTTCCGCTACTGCCGATCCACTTAGGGATGGGCTCAGGCGTGGTGGTGATGCTCGCGACCGGGCTCGCGATCGTGACCGGAAGCCTGGTGTCGCATCTATCCGACGAAAGCAAACTGCCGATCCTATCCGGGTTATTTCTCGCTGCGATCGTATTTTCGTTCTGGAACGATAATCATCAGGTCACGACGATCGACGACCGCGACGATCCACGTTTGACCGATGAAGATCGCCGTGCCTTGTCGGCGCCGTTAGGCAAGAGTTTCGACGGTTATCTCGATGGTAAATTAAAAAAAGCGATCGCCGAGCGCGCGACGCAATGCGCCGGAAAACCGCGTGACGTCTGTGACCCGCGCGTACCGTTCGTGGTCGTGGCGGCCGAAGGCGGCGGTGTACGCGCGGCGGCATGGACCGCGTTGGTGCTGTCGAAAATCGACGAAAGCGCCGAAGCGGCTCTCGGCGCCGATGCTTTTCCGCAACGACTGGTCGCGATCAGCGGCGTGTCCGGCGGCTCGCTCGGTGGCGCGCTCTATATCGCTTCGCGTGCGAAAGGAGATGGCGCGCCATGGACAACGACCCGTAGATTCTTCGAAACCGATCTGCTCACGCCGATGCTGGCGAACATGCTGTTCGTCGATACGCCGATGCGGTTTCTTCCGATGGCCATCAGCAACCGTTGGGTGCCCGATCGCGGTACGGCGTTCGAGAAAACGATCGAGCATGCGTGGTCGGAGGCGGTCGCGAACGACAAAACGCGCGATGCGAAGCTGTTCTCGCGTCCATACGATGCGATGTGGCGCGAGCAAGGCGCGCGTCTCCCGTTGTTGATCGCGAACACGACGATCGTCGCGAGCGGCGAACGGATGTTGCAATCCCCGGTGATCCTGCGCCAACGCGCGGAGCAGACCAAAGTGGCGGCGGACATACTGGCCGCCGAAGAGGCAGAAGCGCCGCTAGAACAAGACATTTCCCGCGACGGGCGCAGTTTCCTCGGCGCGTTCGATGCGAACGACTGCTTGCTGCCAAGAAAGACCGCCGATACCGATTTCGCGCGCTTAGGCATGCCGCTTTCGGCGATGGTCCACAACAGCGCACGCTTCACGTGGGTCAGCCCCGCCGGCCGCTACAACGGCGACAGCGCATGCAAAGGCGTCCGTGTGGTCGATGGCGGTTATTTCGAGAATTCCGGCACTGCCACCGCCGACGATATCGTCTGGGCGATCCACGAGAAATATCCGGGTCTCGTGCGGACGCTGCTCGTGCAGATACGCAACGAACCTGTGAAGGAAGACGCGTATCGAATCGATTGCGACTACATGAGTGCGGCGAAAGCCGAGACCCGCAAAGGTCCACGGGTGGCGATGAGCGAAGTGTTCGACCCGTTGATCGCGTTGTTCGCCGGTCGTAACGCCCGAGCCGATCAGGCTAAGCTGGCGATGAAGCGGCGCGTCTGCGGTAAGCCGAGTGCTCGCAAAGGCGCGCTTGCGCAGGGCGGCACCGAGACCTTGCGCGAAGCATCCGGCGAATTCGTCGAGTTCGCGCTGCTCAAGGACGACAGTGCGGGCTTCCCGCTGCACTGGGCGATCTCGGAAGACACGCTCGCGCGCATGGAGCGTCAATTCGACGACCCGAATCGGTCGAATCCTCAAGCCCTGCGCAAGTTGATCGACGCCTTGTCTCCCGATTCGGTCGCCGATGAGCCGCGCTGACGATCGCGTGTAGCGCACTTCGCGGGCGCTTGTACATCCGCCGAGACCGGTCCAATATGCGCGACGGGCGCTCGATTCGCTGTGCGCGGGCGCCCCGAGCGATGTCCTCGGTCGTCGCTCGCCGTGCGGTATCGCAAGATCGTAAACGTCGCATCTCATGCGTCGCATTACAAAAGCGATATCGAAAATGTATGGATACATTGGTTGTACCGGCGCGAAACGCCGTAACGCTGTGCATCGGACGACGGCGCGGGAGTAGGGTTCGAACGACGGCCGCGAAGGCGCGTATGGATGCATCGACATCGAACGCAAGACAAAGGACAAGGGGACAGTCATGGCGACACGTAGAACGATTCTGAAAGCCACCTTCGCGGCGGGCGCCGCTTCGGTATTCACGGGCGTATTGGGCGGCATCGGTAGCGCGATGGCGCAAGCGGCGCCGGTGATACGCCGAAGTTTGCACAATATGCAGTTGAGCGATCCCGATCTTTCCGCATACCGAGAGTTCGTCGGTTTCATGCAAAAACAGAATCAGTCCAACCCGGTGAGTTGGCTGCAATATTCGCTGCTGCACGGCAATGCCGACACAGGCGATTTCAAATTCTGCCCGCACGGCGATTGGTACTTCCTGCCGTGGCATCGCGCCTACGTGGCGATGTACGAGAACGCGGTGCGCTTCGTCACCAGCAAAGCCGATTTCGCGATGCCCTACTGGGACTGGACCGTGGATCGCACGATGCCGCAGGCGTTCACCGATCCGACCTACAACAATGCGCCCAACCCGCTGTACGTGCCGAATCGCACGCTGTCCAACACGCAGCGCTGGCCTTTGCGCGATACGATCGTCGGCCCGGACGTGATGAAGAAAATCTATTCGCAGACGACGTACCAATCCTTCGGCACCAGCAAGAATCCTGCGCAAAACAATTTGGATATGAGCTGGGTCGTGGCCGGCGGCGGTGTGCAGGGCACGCTCGAAGCCACGCCGCATAACAACATACATAATTTCATCGGCGCGTTCATGCCGACCGCAGGCTCGCCGCGAGATCCGATTTTCATGATGCATCACGGCAACATCGATCGGATTTGGGCGTACTGGAACGCGCTAGGCCGCAAAAACAGCGATGGCATGAGCAGTTCCGACTGGACGCTGTGGAGCGAGATGATCTTCGCCAATAACTACATGACGCCCACCGGAACGCCGTACACCGCGGTGGTCAAGAATCTGCAAAGCACGCTCGCGCTGGGCTATACCTACGACCAACTGCCGCAGCACGATAACCTGCGCGAAGATCCCGAGCGCACGCGCCGCATGCTGTCGTTGTTCGCCACCGCATCGGGCACCGAATCGCTCGAAAATCTCCATGTGCTGTCGTCGCCGAATCGCCAAGCCGCGCGCACCAATCGCGCCTTGGTCAAGGAAGTCGGTTTGCATCCGAAGCTGCGCACGATGGTGACCGACGATACGCTCGAATCGTCGCAAGACGCGGAGATCTTCGCGCTCATCAAGGACATCCAAGTCGGCGCCAGCGTCGGCGGCATGCGGGTGTTCGTCAATGCCGAGAATCCGACATCGGACACACCGGATACGGATCCGCATTTCGTCGCCGAAGTCGGTTTTTTCTCGCATGGCACGGGGCACGGAAATCATCACAAGGGTTTGCCCAACGTGCTGATCGATCTGACCGACACTTTGCGTAAGCTCGCGAAGGCGGGCCAGTTGAGCGGCGATCGGATCTCGGTGCAGTTGGTGCCGGTATTGCGCGAAGGCGGCAAGGATGGCGATGCCGCCACCTTGGTGCCGGCCGTGGTGGAAGTCGCGGCGCTGTAAGTGCCGCGCTTTCGTCGGCGCGTGGACTTCGGGCCATCGCCGGCGCGCCGATTGCCGAACTTCGTGGCGGTTCTGCGGTCGATACGAGCGACCGCATCGTAGGAGGGCTCGCGCGCGACGCGCGAGCCCTCCTCGACATCTCGCACCGTGAGGAGGAGGAGAGGCATGTTCCGATCGAACCTATGGTGGAGCTCGCCCCGAACGCCCCGCGTGCTGTCGACCTCGGCCGCAGCGATGGTCGTGTTCGCGCTAACGCTCGCCGGCCATGCGAGCGCCGGGCAGGGTAGGGTTGCGCCCGCATCGCGTTTAGTCGAATACCGAGCCTTGCCGATCGATGTCTGCGTACCGCTCGACCGCAAGACCGCGCATGCGCTCGACAGCGGCCGCGCGCAGTTGTTGCTGCGTCTGCAGAATCAGCGCTTCGTGCGGCGCTATAGCCCACCTTTCAATGTCTATCTTTACGATGCAGACCGCCGCCTGCGCATACCTGTGCATACTTTTTCGATGCAGTCCGACATCGCCTCGCGCGCGAATCCCGCATTGCCGATCGCGCAGACGTTCTCGATCGATCTACGCGGCGTCCAGCTCGCAACGCGCAAAGCCGGCCCGTTGTGCATCGCACTGGAATTAGAGCGCGAGACACAAAGCGATCGCGATCAAGGGCAGACCGAGGGCGCGGGGCACCCACATCATCCACAAGCCAAACCGACCGATCGTTTGCGAGTGAGTCTTTCGATCAAGCTACTCACACCGTAGTGGGGTCGCACTGATGAAAAAGGGCATTCGCAGCGCAGTCTTCTGGTTGGCTGCGATCATGATCGCCCTCCCATCGAGCGCCGTACTTACATTTCTCGCTCATCCGTTTTGGTCATGGCTTGAAGCTCGGACAGGGATTGAGTCAATGGGGCATTCCGGCCCCGCCACGTGGTGCTATCTGGCGACATACGCACTCGTCGTGGCGTTAACCGTCATGATCGCTATGCGCGCTCGTCGTGGACAGACGACACGCTAGAACGCGCCGCCGCGCGCGGTGATATCGAGCAACTTGGACGCTGTTCAATTCAGCAGGTTTTGCTGCCGCGCCACAGTGCGAATACGGCGACGACACGCTAGAACGCGCCGCCGCGCGCGGTGATATCGAGCAACTTGGACGCTGTTCAATTCAGCAGATTTTGTTGCCAAAACAACATCGTCGCCGCATTGAAATAATCGTTATTGCTCTTCTTGCGAAAACCGTGCCCCTCATCGGTGTACATCAAGAACCACACCGGCTGACCGTTCGCGCGTACCGCTTTGACGATCTGCTCGGCTTCGGTGTACGGCACGCGCGGGTCGTTTTTACCCTGCGCGACGAAGAGTTTTGCGGTGATGCGCTTGGCGTTATTCAATGGGGAGATGCGCTCGAAGGTCTCCGCCATCTTCGGGTCGCGCTCGTCGCCGTATTCCACGCGGCGCAGGTCGCGGCGATAACTCTCGGTGTTCTTCAAGAACGTGCCGAAGTGCGAAATGCCGACCACGTCCACGCCAGCGCGGATACGGTCGCTGTAATGCACCAGCGAAGCCAGCACCATGTAACCGCCGTAGCTGCCGCCGACCACGCCCACGCGCGATGCGTCCAGCTCCGGCTGCTTCGCGATCCAATCGAGCAAGGCGCCGATGTCCTTGACCGAATCTTCGCGCTTCGCACCATTGTCCAACGATAGATAGGTTTTGCCGTAACCGGAGGAGCCGCGCACATTCGGCACCAGCATCGCCACGCCCAATTCGTTCGCCATGAATTGCGCGGTCGGGTTGAACGTCGGTTGCGATTGCGCTTCCGGGCCGCCGTGAATATTGATGATGACCGGAAGTTTGCGCCCGGCAGGCACATTCGCGGGGCGATAGTAGAACGCCGGAATCGTGCGCGTCTTGCCGCCGATGTTGTCGAACGTCGGATAGCGGACCAAGCTGGGCGCCACGAATTTCGATGCGTCCAAGCCGCCCACTTCGCTGCGCGTCCACGCGGTCACATTGGACTGATCCAAATCGATGACGTATACGTCGCTCGGCGAAGTCGCGCTATTGATCGTTAATGCGATGCGCTTACCGTCGGGCGAAAATGCGCCGGAATCGAACACGCCGATCGGAAGATCGGGCAATGCGATTTCGCGATGATCCGGCACGCTCAGCACGCGAAGCTTGCTGATGCCGTCCTCGTTGGTGACATAGGCCAGCCGCGTGCCATCGTCGGATAGATTGAAACCGCCGACATCCCACGGAATCTTGCCGCTGATCACCGTCAACGCGCCGGTCTTCGGGTCGTGATGGCGCAATGTTCGGAATTCCTGCGCAACGCCCTTCACAGGTTCGTCGGAGACGAAATACACCGACTTGCCGTCGGCCGCGTACTCGAAACCGCCGAAGGACGCTTTACCGCCGTCCACCGGGAACATCGTCAGCGTGCCGGTCTTCAAATCCACTTCGCCCGGATACGATTCGGCGATCGAGACGCTTTTGATCACCAGCAACGACTGGCCGTCGGGAGAGAAATCCAGCGCGCCCCAACTGCCGCCGGCCGTCACCACGGCGCGAGCTTGCCCTGTCGTCGTATCGCGCACCCAGACATCGGTGTCGGTGCCGTTGCGTGCGGTGCTGCGATAGGCCATCAACCGACCGTCGTGCGAAAACAGCGGGCCGCCGTTCTGCGTGCGCTTACCGTCGGTGAGCATCGATGTTTCGCGGCTGCGATGATCGAACCAATACAACTGCGAGAATTCGTCGCCGCCTTTATCTTTCGAGAAAACGAAACCGTCTTGCGCCGCTTCCGCCGGTGCCGGCGTCAGCGAGCCGACCGGCTCGGAATAGAACGTCAGTTGTTCGCGCATGCCCATCGGCTGACACACGCGATGCGCTTGCGATGTTTCCGCGAAGCGCGTCGAGATCAAGAGACAGCCGTCGCGGGTCCAACCGGCCACGCCTGCGCCGCGCGTGTTCTGGTAACGATTCAAGCGTTCGATCAATTCGCTCGGGATCGTCGGAATGTTTTCGCTGATCCGTGTCCCTTGTTCTTGGCGAACCGCATCGCCTGTTGGCGCTGCCGGTGCGGCGGTTTGCGCGAAGGCGGGGAGGGTGCACGCGATGCCGAATAGCGCGGTAGCGAGTTTTTTGCGACGCAACATGACTTGAGTCTCGGTCGGGAATCCCGTCGAGCATAGCCCCTTCGGCGACGATACGACGTGGCCGGAAGTCATGGTGGTAGGCGTTGATCTTGATGAACCGGTGCGCGTTCGAGCCGCACCGTCGTCGCGACGGACTCGGCGCGAGTGGTGTCGTTCTCGCAAGCCGGTCCGGCGTGTATCCGCCCGCCCCGCTGCA
The DNA here is from genome assembly GCA_963783035.1 of uncultured Gammaproteobacteria bacterium. Classification (GTDB taxonomy): domain Bacteria; phylum Pseudomonadota; class Gammaproteobacteria; order Xanthomonadales; family Xanthomonadaceae; genus Lysobacter_I. Next base: position 115,235 of record CAWAMC010000006.1, on the reverse strand, counting down.
TCGCGACGGCCCCGGGGTTTTCCGCAAAGCGGCGAACGCCGCGGGGAGCATCGCAATGGCGCACAAATGCTTTTCGAATCACTATCACGGCATCGAGCCGGAAATACAGTATCTCCGCCCTCCGGTCGGGATGGCAGGTTGGGCCGGGTTTTTCGTGGCCTTGGGGCGTATGTATCTGCGTGCCCAGAGCACCGCAGACAGCGTGATGCGCCAAACGGCCGCGGGCGATTGCCCCCAAAAAGAATGCCGACATAAAGCCGGCTTCATGCTGACCCGTCCGTTGCCTCCTAAGATCGTACCGGTGCCTGATGCCGCGAACGTCGCGTATCTAGAAGTGCATGCGCTGGTGCAGTGGCGCGTTCGCGTTTACTGCAACAAAACGCCGGTGCCGGGATGGCCGCCCGCGTTGATGACGATGACCTGGGAAGAAGCGGAAAAGCTCGACCCCTTCGACGAAGCTGTGCGTGCCGAGAAAGAAGTCGAGGCTAAGCGCAGCGGCCGACGGCGCAGGTGAGTCGCGCCGCGTCGATGCGTACACTGGCGGCACCGGAGGCATTCTCATGACCACACGCCGCGATGTACTGAAACGATGCGGGTACGCTGCGCTCGCCCTGACCGCGGGCCGCTTCGGCATCGCCGACGCGGTGGCGGGCCCTGCGCCGGTGCGCGAAAGGCTACGGATCGACGGCGCTGGCGGCAGCAGCTTGTTCTGGTTCGAACCGGACGATCCGGCGATTCCCGCGGAGCTCGCGGCGATCCGTGCGTCTGGGTTGACCGGCGTCGTGCTCACGCTTGCGCCGTCCGGAAAGTTCTGGATGGACGATGCCGCTTTCGAGAAAACGAAAGCGAACATCGCGCGCTGGGACGCGATCGCTGCGCGATATCCGGAGTATTTGCTGTCGGTACGCGGCAGCGAGGATCTTCGCCGCGCGCAGCGGGAGCGCAAACTCGGATTGGTGTATGGCTTTCAAGGCGCCGAGCCGTTAGGCGAAGACATCGAGCGCATCCCGATGTTTCGCGAGCGCGGCTTGCGCGTACTGCAGCTCACCCATAATCGCCGAAATTTAGTCGGCGACGGCTGCATGGAACCGGGCAACGCGGGCCTGAGCAATTTCGGGCGACAGGTGGTGGAGCGCTTGAACGCGGACAAGATCGTGGTCGATCTCGCGCATGGTTCGGCGCGCACGATGCGCGAAGGCATCGCCGCCTCGCGAGCGCCCGCGCTCATCAGCCACACCGGCTGTCGCGCACTCGCCGATCTGCCGCGCAATACCGACGACGCCACGCTGCGTGCGCTCGCCGACAAAGGCGGCGTCGCCGGTATCATTTTCTGGCCTTACCTGCGCACCGACACGCAACCGATGGCGATCGACGTGATCCGCCACATCGAACATGCCATCAACATCTGCGGCGAAGACCATGTCGGCATCGGCACCGACACCGGCATCGCGCCGATCGAGCGCACGCCCGACTTCGAAAAAGAGAATCGCGAATGGGTCGCCGATGCGGTGAAGGATGGGGTGTTCGCGCGCGGACGACCGCCCGATCTTTACACGTTCATTCCCGACCTCAATACCGCCGATCGCTTCGACACCCTGGCGACGCTGCTATCGAAGCGCGGCCATTCCGACGCGCGGATCGAGAAGATTCTCGGCGGGAATTTCGCGCGGGCGATGGGCGAGGTGTGGGGTTAAGGCGGCGCTACAAAGGTCGGTGTTCGCTTAAGACAATGCTGACTGAGTCCGCGTTGCGGTAAGCAAGAACACGCAGCGATAGAACGTGCCCGCGAAACTCAGCGGCCTGGCTGCAGTTTCGTGAGCAGCAGCGCGCGCAATTCCGCTTTGTCCTCGTCGTCCAGCCCGCCATCGCGCTGCTTCGCTTGCAGTTCGTCGATACGCTGTTGCAGCGTTTGCTTTTCGAGTTGCGCCATCGCATCGAGGAATTCGTCGCGCCATAGCGCTTCTTCGCCGGGCATATCTTGCGAAGCGAGTTTTTGCAGCGCCGTGGATTCTTCGCGGTCCGCGAAATGTTCGAGCAATCCGCCGGTGGTGATATCCGGGCGTTCGCGCACGAGCGCGACGAGTTCCGCCAGCAGCGATACGCCGGGTTGGCGCAAAATGCTGAATGTGTATGGCGGATCGAGATCGAGCGCGAGCGCCGGTTGTTGCAGCAATAATGCGATCGCACTACGCACGAGGCTGCGCTTCTGCGTGGTATGCGCCGGTGGGCGCGCGCGCGTGGACGTTTGTGCGGGTCCATTCGTGCGCGCGGCGCCGACGCCGGTGAGCTCGGTCAAGCGTTGCCGCATCAAATCGCCGAATGCGCCATCCGGTATCTGCGCGAGCAAGGGTTTCGCACGCTCGGCCAATCGCGCCTTGCCGTCGAGCGTGGACAGATTCACGTCCTTCGCTAAATCGTCGTAGAAAAATTGCGACAGCGGCGTTGCGTGTTGTAAACGGACGTCGAAGCCGCTCGCGCCTTCGCGACGAACGAGGCTGTCCGGGTCTTCGCCTTCCGGCAGGAAAAGAAAGAACGCCTGACGCCCGTCTTTCATGCGCGGTAAGACCGATTCCATTGCCTTGCCCGCAGCGCGACGACCGGCGGCATCGCCATCGAAACAGAAATACACATCGGGTGCGTTGCGGAACAGCAATTCGGCATGCTCGGGCGTGGTCGCGGTGCCGAGCGTCGCGACCGCTTGCTGGATGCCGTGCTGGAACAACGCGATGACATCCATATAACCTTCGACCACGATCAAGCGATCGATCTTGGTATTGGCCTGACGGACTTGCCATAGGCCGTACAACTCGCGGCCTTTATGGAACAACGGCGTTTCCGGCGAGTTGAGATATTTCGGGCCATCGTCTTTGTCCAAGACGCGGCCGCCGAACGCGATGGTGCGTCCGCGCCGATCGTGGATCGGGAACATCACTCGATCGCGGAATTTGTCGTAGACATGGCCCTTGTCGTTGCGCGAGAACATGCCGACTTGTTCGAGCAACTTCATCCGTCGCTCGTCGGTGCCGAGCTTATCGCGCAGCGCCGAGAAACCATCGGGCGCGTAACCCAGACCGAAACGCGTGTGTGTTTCGGCATCGAGGCCGCGGCTCTTGAAGTACGCCAACGCTTTGTCGCTGATCTCCAACTGTTGTTGGAAGAATTTGCTTGCGGCATCCAGTGCCGCGTATTGGTCGACGCTATCGGGATTGACGTTGCGCTGCTGCGTATCGCGCGGCACTTCCATGCCGACGCGCTTCGCCAATTCGTCCACCGCATCGAGAAATTCGAGGCGGTCGTAGTTCATCAAGAAGCTGATCGCGGTGCCGTGCGCGCCGCAGCCGAAGCAGTGATAGAACTGTTTGATCGGCGAGACCGTGAACGAGGGCGAGCGTTCGTCGTGGAACGGGCACCGCGCCGAGTATTCGCGGCCCTGACGCTTCAACGGCACACGCGACCCGATCACCTCCACAAGGTCGGTGCGCGCGAGCAGGTCGTCGATGAAGGCGTCGGGGATTCGGGCCATGCGCTTAGGATGCCATCGAAACGCCGCTTCCGGCGTTCCGGAAGCGGCGTTGTGCGTCAGGAGTTTCAATCCCTAAAAGTAGTGATAGCGTTCGGCACCTTCGAATCGTCCATTGCGGAGGCAGCAATGTTTTAAACCTCCGAGTCGAGCCGCAGGGGCACGGATCGTTTCGTCCGAGCTTCTCGACCAGTTCTTTTTCGCCGTTGACGAAACGACGGCCACGCTTGACCTGGGTTTCGGACGGGAAGCCTTTGCGGCGCTTACGCGTGGTTTCGCGGAGTACGATTTCAACGGCCTCGAAAGCAATGTTCGAGGCGAGCGATTTTGCGTCGGGTCTTGCGCGCCATGGGGCACCTCCTGTTGTAGGCCCGGGATGGGCCGGGAAATCAATCGTTCTTGCCGTGAAATGGCTCCGCCACGACCTGGCAATCGTCTTCATAGACCACATAACCTGGCCGGGCCGTCCGTACGATGTCGATGACTATTCCGCAGCGGCCGAGGATGTCCGCGATCGCGTACAGGTGCCTGACGAATTCTGTCGATTCGGCCTTCACCCAGGAAACGCCGTGCGTTTCTTTGTGAAAGCTGTTACGACGGCGAGCGAATCGAGTCGGGATCGGGATTTCCTTCTGGATCCAGTCCAGATGCGCGAGTAACTGGACGGCGTCTGCGGTATTTAACTCGTCCGAGTCGCGCAGGTCGTAGGCCATCGTCAGCAGGCCAGTTGGCTGACCGGTACGAATGTCGATGTCGGTGCCTATGAAACGCAGAAACACGATTCAGCCTATTTCATAGGCCGCTAGCGTGCTCAACGCTTCGCCACTGAGCCGCTGCACCGTCCACTCCTCCATGCCGACAGCGCCGAGGCTGCGATAGAAGTTGATCGCGGGCGTGTTCCAGTCCAGCACCGACCACTCGAAACGGCCGCAATCTCGCTCGACCGCGATCTGCGCGAGACGCACCATCAGTCGCTTGCCGAGGCCGAGCCCGCGGAAGGCCGGACGCACGAACAGATCTTCGAGATACAGGCCCGGTTTGCCGACGAAGGTCGAGAAATTGTGGAAAAACAGGCGAACCCGGCGGGTTCGCCACCGGCTTCCGCGATCAACACCTCCGCGCGTGGCGTGGGCCCGAACAACTGCGCGCGCGAGCCCGGCCTCGTCGGCGACAGCCTCGTGCGCGAGTTGTTCGTACTCGGCCAGTTCGAGGATCAGTGCGACGATCAGGCTCGCATCCGCGGCGCTGCGCCGCACGGATGGTGATCGGCGCGGTGTCCGTCATCGCATCCGGCTCACCTTGCGGGCCGGCTCTCGATCAGCCTGCCAAACGTGCTTTGATCAGCTTCGACACCAGACCCATGTCGGCTTGGCCCGCGAGCCGCGGCTTGAGCACGCCCATCAGCTTGCCGATATCGGCCGGGCCGCTCGCGCCGGTTTCGACGATCGCGGTGTCGATCGCGGCGAGCACGTCCGCTTCGCTCAGCTTCGCCGGCAGGTACTGCTCGATCACGAGGATCTCGGCGCGTTCGATCGCGGCCAGTTCTTCGCGGCCGGCGGCTTCGTATTGCGTCACCGAGTCCTTACGCTGTTTGACCATTTTTTCGAGGATCGCGAGCACCTGCGCGTCGTCCAACTCGATGCGCTCGTCCACTTCCTTTTGCTTGATCGCGGCGTTGATCAGGCGAATGGTGCCCAGACGCTCTTTCTCGCCGGCTTTCATCGCGGCTTTCATGTCGTCGGTCAGGCGTTGTTTGAGGCTCATGCTGGTGCTCCGTGGTGCGAGTCGCGGGGTTCCGCGCTGTGTGGCGGGTGAGAATGGACGCCCGGATGGTCAAACCGCGTGTCGAGACGCTGTGCGTTCGATACGAGCCGCCGAAGCGCGATGGCCTTGCGGCGCCTACGATGCGGAACCCGGACACACAAAAAGCCGGCAGCGCGAGGCGCAGCCGGCTTCAGGTTCACGCAGATCGCGACCGTGGTCTCGATCTGGCGCAGGTCAAGCGTACTTGATCAGTACAGGCGCTGGCGCTTGGTCGCGTCGCGCGAAGTACGACGAGCCTGACGCTTCACCGCGGCAGCGGCCTTACGCTTGCGCTCCTGGGTCGGCTTCTCGTAGAACTCGCGCTTGCGGACTTCGGCCAGAACGCCGGCCTTTTCGCAGGTGCGCTTGAAGCGACGGAGGGCAAACTCGAAAGGCTCGTTTTCGCGGACTTTAACGCTGGGCATAGGAATCTCGGTGTTGGAAAGTCCGGCCACGGACGGTCGGGACTCTTGCGAAGGGGCTCGCAGATCTAACAGACCCGTGGGCCGGGCGAGCCGCGTATGATAACGGCCCCTGAGCGACCCGCGCAACTCCGACCTACTGCGCCGCCATGCCGGTCGTCGGATGGCGCATTCAGGCGTCGTATCCGGGCCTGTTCTCGCGACATCCCATCCCACCTACGTGTCCCGCACCGCACAGTGAAAGTCCTCGGCATCGAAACCTCTTGCGACGAAACCGGCGTCGCGGTGTACGACACCGCCCTGGCCGGTGCGGCGGGGCTGCGCGCGCATGCGGTCTACAGCCAGATCGCCTTGCACGCCGAATATGGCGGCGTCGTGCCTGAGCTGGCCAGTCGCGATCATGTCCGCAAGCTGTTGCCGATGATCCGGCAAACCCTGGCCGAAGGCGGGCTGCGGCTCGATGAGATCGATGGCGTGGCTTACACCGCGGGGCCGGGATTGGTCGGCGCGCTGCTGGTCGGCGCGGGGGTGGCGCGCTCGTTGGCTTGGGCGCTCGATGTGCCGGCGATCGGCGTACATCACATGGAAGGGCATTTGCTCGCGCCGCTGATGGAAGACGGCGACGACCCGGACGGTTTGCTCAGCGGCCGGCCGGAACCGCCGTTCGTGGCGCTCTTGGTGTCGGGCGGGCACACGCAGTTGATCGCTGTCGAAGCCATCGGCCGCTACCGCTTGCTCGGCGAGACCCTGGACGACGCCGCCGGCGAAGCCTTCGACAAAACCGCGAAGATGATGGGTCTGCCGTATCCGGGTGGGCCGCAGTTGGCGGCGCTCGCAGCCGGAGCGCCCGGTCCTGGCCCCTTCAAATTCGCGCGGCCGATGACCGATCGGCCGGGCTTGGATTTCAGCTTCAGCGGGCTCAAGACCCAGGTCCTGTTGGCTTGGCGTGCCAGCGACCGCAGCCATGAGACGATGGCCCAGATCGCGCGCGCCTTCGAGGATGCGGTCGTCGAGACTCTCGCGATCAAATGTGGGCGTGCGCTCGATGCGGCGGGCAGCGATGTGCTGATCGTCTCCGGCGGCGTCGGCGCGAATCGTCAGCTTCGTGCCCGATTGCAGGCGATGGCGACGAAGCGCGGTGGCCGCGTGTGCTTTCCGCGACCCGAGTTATGCACCGACAACGGCGCGATGATCGCCTTCGCCGGTGCCTTGCGGCTCGTCGCAGGGCAGCGCAGCGATGCTGCGGTGCGCGTCTACCCGCGCTGGGATATGGCGACGTTGCCGCCGGTCGAGACGGATGCCGCGCGATGAGAGCGTATGGACATCCGCGCGGTGCGGGTCCCGACGACATCGCACCGCCGATCGAGTTGCGAGACATCGCGATCGAAGCCGACGAAGCGTTTCTCGAAGCGCTTCGCGATTTCGCGCAATACGCGTTGGACGATATGCGCCGCCTCGGCGAGGCCTACGACCATGTGCACTTTCAAGACAAATGCGAGAACTGGCGCGATGATTGGCCGGATATCGTGCTCATCAGACGAGAACGCAGCGAAGCCCCTACGGAAGGACAATAATGGACAAGGTATTCATCGAGGCTCTGGACATCGACGCGCTGATCGGCGTCTACGCGTGGGAGCGCTCCGTGCGTCAGCCGTTATCGTTCGATATCGAAATCGAATTCGACAACCGATTGCCCGCAGCGGACGATACGATCGCATCGACAGTGGATTACGCGGAGGTTTGCGCGGTGGTCAGGCAGTACGTCGAAGCCAGCGACTATGCGTTGTTGGAGACGTTGGTGGAACATCTTGCGACGGACTTGCTGGCGCGGTTCCCGGCGGCGCATTCGTTCGAGATCACCGTGCGCAAACCGGCGGCGGCGCGCGCGCTCGGCAGCGCATCGCTGGGGATTCGGATTCGTCGGTCGCGGCAATGACGACGGCGGCCGCGATCGCTCGTCGGCGGTGATGCGCAGATTTTCAAGAAATACCGACCAAGTAACAGGATGCGTCATTCATGGGGCCGCGACGAAACGAATACTTGCTGTTGCTGGGCTCCAATCATCGCCGAGCGATCGGGTTGCGATTGGCCTTGCGTCGATTGACCGAACGCTTCGACGTGCTCGCATGCAGCGGCGTGCGCCGCACGCGCGACGGCGATGGTCTGCGTTATCTCAACGCCGCAGTGCGGGTTGAGGTTCCCGTCGAATTCGGATTCGACGATCTACGCTCTGAACTGCGTTCGGTCGAAGCGCAAGCGGGGCGGGTGCGCGGCGGCGATATCTGCGCACTGGATATCGACTTAGTCGCCCGATGCAGCGGCCGCGCGCTGATCGAAGTCTATAAACCCGACGATTTGCGTCGCGAGTACGTGCTGCCGCTGTTGCAAGCGGTCGATATCGAAGATGTGAACTGATCGGCCCCATGCATGGGCTCGTCATTGCGACGACATTTCAGATGAACAACGAGCGGCCACCGTCGACGGCGATGACCTGCCCGGTGAGATAAGGGCTCGCGAGGCAATTCTCGACCGCCTGGGCGATATCCTCGGGCACGCCTTGACGTCGCAATGCGGTTCGCGCGCGGACGACATCGATCGTTTCCACGCTCGGCTGATCCTCTGCCCACAGCACATTGCCTGGGGCGATCGCATTCACGCGGACATCCGGCCCAAGCTCGACCGCGAGCGATTTCGTCATCATCACCAGCGCCGCTTTCGCCATGCAGTACACCGTGTGGTTTTTCAGTGGGCGATCGGCATAGATATCGGCGAGGTTGACGATCGCCCCGCGCGCGATTATGAGATGAGGCGCTGCGGCCTGCGACAGGAAAAACGGTGCGCGCGCATTGCTCGCGAACAGATCGTCCCAGTGCGCTGCCGTCGCGAGGCCGATCGGCGTCGGGTAATAGCTCGAAGCGTTATTCACTAGCGCATCGAGCCGGCCGTAACGATCGACGGTGCGTGCGATCAGTTCGGGTAGGCGGTCGAATTCGGCGAGATCCGCTTGGAGACCGATCGCGCTGCCTGGACGCGCCGACTCCAACGCAGCGACCAGCGCTTGCATGTCTGCGCCCGAATGCCGGTAATGCAGCGCGAGATCGTAGCCGGCCGCGTGCAGACGGCGCGCGATCGAGGCACCCAATCTGCGGGCAGCACCGGTGATCAGTGCGACGGGACGAGCAGTAGGTATCGCCATGAGTACGCTTCGGAAGGACGATCGTGAAGCTATTTGACCATAGACGTACCGCGATGCGTAGTTCGGTGTCGGTCGCCGGCAAACAATTCGAGCCGATGCGCGAGCAGCGCGAGTTCTGGATGTTCCTTTGGGACGCGACCGCGATTCGTTTATGCTGTGCGCGATTCGCGAAGGAGCTGCCGCATGCGCCAATTGGACGATCTCGACCCCGACAGCCTGGCCCACAGCGGCCGGTTGGCGGCGTTGATCCGGGATCAAATCGCGAGCAACGGCAATGCCTTGCCGTTCTGGCGTTTCATGGAGTTGGCGCTGTACGCGCCGGGGCTGGGTTATTACAGCGCGGGCGCCACCAAACTCGGGCCCGATGGCGATTTCGTGACCGCGCCGGAACTCGGGTCGCTGTTCGCCGAATGCGTGGCCGATGCGCTCGCGCCGGTGTTGATGTCGTTGCGCGATGAGGCCACTTTCCTCGAGATCGGCGGCGGTAGCGGCGCGTTCGCCGAAGCCGCGATCGAACGCCTGCACGCGATTCGCGCGATGCCCGCGCGCTACGCGATTCTCGAACCCAGTGCCGATCTGCGCGAACGCCAGCGCCAGCGCTTGTACGAACGTTTGCCTGCCGAGCTCTTCGATCGAGTGGAATGGCCGCTAACGCCGATCGCCTCGCATTGGAACGGCGTGGTCTTCGCCAATGAAGTGATCGACGCATTGCCGACCTCGCGCTTCGCAGTCATCGGCGGCGAAATCTACGAAGAGCATGTGGTGCTCGATAACGCGGGGTTCAAACGCGTCGATCGCCCCGCCGATGCTTTGTTGTCGGCCGCGGTGCGGCATTTGGAGCGGCAGTGCGGCGGCGCTTTCCCCGAAGGTTATCGCTCCGAAGTGTTGCCGCAGTTGCCGTATTGGCTGCAAGCGGTCGTCGGAGTTCTGCAAACCGGCGCGTTATTGTTCGTCGATTACGGCTACCCGCGCCGCGAGTACTACGACCCGCGTCGCGTCGACGGCACGTTGCGCGCGTTTCATCGGCATCGCCTCGTCGACAACGTGTTCGCGCGGGTGGGGTTGCAGGACGTCACCGTGTCGGTGGACTTCACCGCGATGGCCGAAGCCGGCACCGCCGCGGGTTTCGAATTCGCCGGTTACTGCACGCAGGCGAGTTTCTTGATCGGCAATGGTTTGGAGCAGCGGCTCGCCGAACACGAAGCGCACGCGGCCGATGAAGTGGCCCGTTACGCGTTGCGACAACAAGCGAAGAAACTGACGTTGCCGGGCGAGATGGGCGAGCGTTTCCAGGTCATCGGGTTCGAGCGCAATTCCAGCTTGGCGCACGCGTTCCTCAATGGCGATCTGAGTTTCCGGCTCTGAATCTTCGTCGATGACAACCTCGCCGACATCCTCCTCTCCTTCGCCGCGTCGACCGATGCGTTTCGGTCGTTCGCTCAAGCCGTTCCGGTATCCGCTGTTGTGGTCGGCACTGTGGTGCGGCGGCGTGGCTGCGGTCGTCGCGTTGTCGCTCGGGCCTGCGCCGGATCTCGGCGAGTTACCGCGCAACATCGATAAGGTCGAACATCTGTTCGCGTATTGCGCGCTCGCCTTTGGCGCGGTGCAGTTGTATCCGCGTTGGCGCTCGCTGCTCAGCGTCGGCGTCGCTCTGGTATTGATGGGGATCGGTTTGGAATACGCACAAGGCGCACTGACCACGAATCGAATGATGGATCGCGCCGATGCGCTCGCCAACACCGTCGGCGTGATACTCGGTCTGGCGACGCAGCTCACGCCATGGCGCGATCTGTTGTTGCGCTTCGACGGATACGTCTCGGGCGATCGCTCGTAAAGCGAAGCATCGCGCGGGACGCTCCGCGAGGCCGCACTTTATTCCGATGGGGTCCGCGCCGCCGAGATCGCCGCTATACGCGCCGTCCGCAGCGCTTCGCCGAACGCGGGGCCTTGCAGCCCTTCCTTCGCGACATCCGCGCCGCGCACGGTCATGGCCGCCGCATGCAGACGCACCAGTTCCGGGCCTTGCGGATAATCGCACTCGCTCATACCGCCACGGCCGCGTTTGTCGGCTTCGCAGACCGTCGCGAGCCATCGGATGCGCTCGGGTTGTCGGAAGCCGTCGCAGCGCGCGATCACATCGTGGATTTTCGCGCTGCGCAGTTCGAGCAGGCGATGCACGTTCAAATGTTCACGGCACGCCGCGAGCGCGAGGTCTCGGTGCGCTGTCGGCACCTTGAGCCGCGCGCACAGCGCTTGCAGCGGTTCGATACCGCGTTCTTCATGAAGAATATGCTTCGGCAACACGTCTGCAGGAGTAAGCGCTTTGCCCAGATCGTGGGTGAGCGCAGCGAAGCCGACGAGATCGTCGCCCGGTGCGAGCCGTGCTGCCATATCGCAGACCATTTCGGTATGCACGCCGGTATCGACTTCGGGATGGAACTCGGCGCGTTGCGGTACGCCGTATAGCGCGTCGACCTCCGGCAAGATCACGGCGAGCGCACCGCAGTCGCGCAGCGTGCGCAGGAACGCCGATGGCCGCGCGTGACGCAGGGCGCGCGCGAGTTCTTGCCACACTCGCTCGGCGGTCAATTCGGCGAGTTCGCCGTCGGCCACCATCGTGCGCATCAGCGCCATCGTTTCGTCGGCGACCGTGAAGCCGTGTTCGGCGAAGCGCGCCATGAAGCGCGCCGCACGCAGCACCCGTAGCGGGTCTTCGACGAAGGCCGGGCCGACGTGACGCAGCACGCGCGCTTGTACGTCGCGCGCACCGCCGTATGGATCCACCAGAGTACCGTCTTCGGCTTGCGCGATGGCATTGATGGTGAAATCGCGGCGGATCAGATCCTCCTCCAACGTCACCTCGGGGGAGGCGTGGACGACGAAGCCGCGATGACCGCGCGCAGATTTACGCTCGGTGCGCGCCAAGGCGTATTCCTCGCCGGTCTGCGGATGCAGAAACACCGGAAAATCTTTGCCGACCGTTTGAAAACCGGCCTCCAGCATGGTGTCCGGCGTTTCGCCGACCACCACGTAATCGCGGTCGCCGCAGGGCAGGCCGAGCAATGAGTCGCGGACGGCGCCGCCGACGAGATAGGTCTTCATATCGTCAGTGTAACGGCAGAGCGGAGCTGCGCCGAAATGTACCCGGTAGCGCGGAGCACAGCTCAGCTGCCACGTAGTTTGCCGGTAGAGCGGAGCGCAGCTCCGCTACCGTATTTTTACGAATATTCTTAGCGGAGATGCGCATCGCTGTAGGGGGTTCTTTTTAGCGGAGCTATGCTCCGCTCTACCGGGCACATCTCAGCGGAGCTGTGCTCCGCTCTACCGGGCATATCGTGCTTATTTCGATGCGTGTTGCGCGATCAGGGCGACGATGTCTTGCGCGCCGGAACCGCGGCCCAAATGCAGTTCGATCGGCGCCGGCTGGCCCGACAACCAAATCCGCAGTTCCGCTTCGAGGTCGAAGTGACCTGCGGTTTCCAGCGAGAACATGGTGATCGCGCGATACGGAATACTGCGGTACTCGGTTTTCTTCGCGGTCACGCCTTGCTTGTTGACCAACATGATCCGACGATCGGTGAAGACGATCAGATCGCGTATCGTCGAGAACGCGCGTTGCAACGGCTCCCCCGGCGCGAGCAGCGGCGCGAATTCTTCTTCGATCTTGTCCACCGGTTTTTCGCCGGCATGGCCGAGCAGTGCGTCGAGCAGTCCCATGGGGTCTCCGAAATCTCGTAAGTAGTGAGCGGTATCGTAGAGCAAGCGGCGCCGTCGCGTTCAGCGAGTCTTGAGTTCGACCGTTGCGCCGTCGGGCAGGCCGTCGATTTGGCGATGGGCATCGCCGGTGAAAGCGAAGTGTTCCGCTGCGCGCATCGGCACGCGGTTATCGCCGCTGTAGTCGCCACCGAACACCGGCAGCATGCGATAGCCCAGGCAGCGGTCCATCGTCAGCGCTCCATGCGCGCGCAGACAATCGGCGACGAGGCTTTCCAACAGGTAATCGCTGGAGAACGCCGCCGTGCGTACTTTGCGCTGGAAAGACGCGATGTCGTCGGCGACGCATTCGACACTGCCGGCGCCGGTGTCGATCCAATGCACGCGGCCGTCGAAATCGTGGAAGAACAGATCGCCGGAGACCGATGCCGCGAGCAAAACCGCATCGGCACCGATCATCCAGCGCCAGCCGTCGAGGTAGGCGGGCCGCGCTTCGATCAAGAGCGGATGCTCATCGATGCGTGAATTCATGCATGGGCTCCTACGTCAGGGGTGGCAAGCGTCGGTCGTAGTGTCGTGCGTGAGCGCATCGCGATCGGTGAACGCGCAGCAGGCGTAGGGGCGCCGAGATCCCGACCGCTGCGGATAACGATGAAGCTTCGATTCATCGCGATGGTGAAGGCGTCGATGTCGGCTCGGCCGGCATCGCCGGTGGTGCAGGCAAGACATCGATCTGCGTATCGGGCGCTGGGCACACGAACTTTTTACGGGTATCGACGATACGCCCCGCCAGACGTTCGCTGATCGGCATCGCGCTGCGGTTCAAGCGCCAATCGTAGATCACGCTGAAGGCGAGAATGCGCGCGACGTACTCGCGGGTTTCTTTGTAACTGATCGTCTCGATCCAGAAATCCGCGGGCATGTTCGGGCGCTGCGTACGCCAGCGCGCGACCGGCGCGGGGCCGGCGTTATAAGCGGCGATCGCGATATAGGTCTGACCGTATTTGTCTTCCATTTCGCGCAAATACGCGGTGCCGAGGGCGATGTTCAAGTCTGGGTCGTAGAGATCGTTGCCGCCGCTCCACGCCAGGCCCAGCCGCTTGGCAAGACCCGCGCCGGTGCTTGGCAGTACTTGCATCAGGCCGCGCGCATCCGCGTGCGAACGCGCGTTGGGATTGAACACGCTTTCGGCACGGATTTCCGCCGCGACCCAAGTCGGGTCGATATCGTGCTTGGAGGCTTCGCGCCGAATCGTGCCGTCGTGGTGCAACGGGAAACGCAATTCGTACAGCCGCAATTCGTCCGGATAGCGCTTGCCGCCCACGTTCACCAAACCGAAAACGCCGCGATCGAACCAGCCATTGTCTTGCGCGACTTCCACCGCGCGCTGACGTTGCGCCGGATCGAAGCGCGACAGCGCGTCGTTCCATTCCTGCACCGCCCACGCTTCGCGATTCAACTTGTACAGCAACATCGCGCGCAGCATCGCCGGGTCGCGGGCGATCGCGCTTTTCGCCGCGTAATCGGGCTTGATGTCGATCGGGCACAGTGCGTACGGGGCGTCGATGCGATCGGCGGCCAGAAAGCCGTGGAACTCCGGCTTCTTCGCCGCTTCGCGGAACGATGCGGTCGCGGCTTCGCGCTGGCCGGTCATCTCCAGCAAGCGGCCCTCGAAATACTGCCAGCGCGAATCGTTGCGCTGGGTCGTTCCCATTTTGCGAATCGCCGCGAGCGCGGAAGACCAATCCGAACGCGCCATCGCTTCGCGCACGCGCCACTCGTGCAGCTTGTCGTCGTAAGCGCTCTCGGGCACGGCGGCGAGACGGCGCGCGGACTCGGGCTCGTACGAGGCCACGGCCCACAGTGCGGCTTGATACAGCGCGCGGCCGCGTTCTTCCTCGTTGAAGCCCAGCGCGTTAGCGAACTTCGGCATCACCGTGTCGACCGAGAGCGGCAGCGATTTGGCGAGTCGCGCCAGACCATGCGAGGCGACCAGTCGGCTGCGGGGCGTCTTCGGCCATGTCAGCGCGCGGTCGTGCGCCGATTCGAAGAAGGCGGCGTAATCGTTAGCGAGCGCGAACTCTTCTGCAGGCAAACCACGCGCCGCCGAGCGCATCACCGCCGGCTGCCATTCGGTGGCGGCTTTTTCGATGCGCTCCCAGCGGAGAGCGGGCGGTAAACCGTTTTTCGCAGCGAGCACCGCCATCGGCGCATCGCAATCGCCCGGCAGCGACTTGCCGCTGCTGCGCCAGATCGCCTGCGCATCGGCGGCCCACTGCGCATCGGCCGCACCTAGCGCTTGGCGTGCGTTGAGTTCGGCGCAGCGCAGGGCGGTGGATTTGATCGACGGCGACCACGCGGCGCGAAAACCGGGCCAGTCCTCGCGCTTGACCAGCGTCGCTAGCCAGGCTTCACGAAAGGTCTCGGCGACGGCTTGGCCGCGATAACGATTCAGGAATGCCTGGGCTTTTTCGCTGGACAGGGTGTCGAGGTCGTGACGCAGCGCCGCATATTCGAACCAACCCGAGAGCGGCTGGCCCAGGGGCAAGGGTGCTGGCGGTTCGCGGCCCTGCTCGATCGCGGTCAGCGCGTCGCGCAGCGCGGGCAAGGGCGGAATTTGCGGCCCACCAGGCACATCCAGCGAACGCGCTTGTGCGGCATCGAGCCCCGATTGCGCGGGTGAGGACTGGGCACAAGCCTGGGTACACAGACACAGCGCGAGAAGCGTGGGCAGCGCCAGCGTGCGCGGCACAGGGGGGATGAAGACAAGAGTTCGATTTCGCATCGCGACACTATAGAGGCTCGATCATGACTCGGTACCTGTCCAAGCACGGATTTCGTTCGCGACATATCCCGGGCAAACAGTGGCGGAGCCTGCGTTTCGGCGTGTTTGCGCGCCCCGTCGCCGGTCATTCTTACCAGTGGCACCTTGCGGGGGTTTCACGTTTTGTTTACAAATGTCCCCGGGCCGAATGCCCGTCGGGCCGTTTCATCGCGGCCGGACGCGCCGACATGCACTTAACCCGCCAGAAGGAAGGGGGCCCTCGGCGGTTGTTGTTGTCGTTGCACATACCAATAACCGAACTAGGGAGAACACCATGAGTCATCCCCGCCGTAATCGCCTGGCGGCCGCTGTCCATCTGACGCTTTTGCTCGCCATGCCCGTCGTCGCGACGGCTCAGGACAGCGATCAAACCCTCGACACCATTAACGTCACCGGCACGCGCATCAAGCAGACCAATACGGTCACCGCGCAGCCCGTGTTCGTCATCGACCGCGCCAAGCTGGAAGAATCCGGCGTACAAAGCGTCGGCGAAATCCTGCAGCAGTTGACCGCCAGCGGCAAAGCGCTCAACGCGAAATTCAACTCCTCCGGTAACTTCGGCTATCCGCCGGACGGCGGCGGCATCGGCGCCGGTTCGGCCCAGGTCGATCTGCGCAATCTCGGTTCGCAGCGCGTGCTCGTCCTCGTCGACGGCATCCGTTGGGTCAACGAATCCTCGGCCTCCGGCGTCAGCGGCAGCGCCGACCTCAACACCATCCCGCTGGCCATCGTCGACCGCATCGAAGTGCTGGAAGACGGCGCCTCGGCGATCTACGGCTCCGACGCCATCGGCGGCGTGGTCAACATCATCACCCGCAAGAACTTCAAAGGCGTCGACATCCACGCCAACTACGGCGAATACAGCCGCGGCGGCGAGACCAAAGATTTCTCGCTCACCCTTGGCAATGGCGGCGATGGTTGGAATGGCGTCTTAGGCGTCAGCTTCTACGATCAGGATCTCATCAGCTCCGGTAGCTGGGATCAGTCGTCGTTCCCGCAGCCGGGCGCCGGTTTGTCCGCAGGCAGCTCGGGTACGCCGCAGGGTCGTTTCGTGTTCTTCGATCCCACCAACACCACCTTCTACAACATCACGCTGAACCCGGGCACCACCACGCCGGTGTTCGTGCCAGGCAATCCTAACGGCGGCACGTACAACCAGTTCGATGGCTCGGATCGCTTCAACTTCGCGCCGTTCAACTTGTTGCTGACCCCGAGCGAGCGCAAAGCGGTGTTCGCCAGCGTCAACATCGATCTGAGCGAGAACACCCGCTTGCATGCCAGGGCGTTGTTCAACAACCGCCAGTCGGCGAACCAAGCGGCACCGGAACCGATCTTCGTCGGCCCGGGCGCAGGCACCGGTGGCATCGCCGACACCATTTCGATTCCGGCGAACCACCCGTTCAACCCGTTCGGTTTCGCGCTCGATGCGAACAATAACTTCGTGTTCGTCGGCCGTCGTCCGACCGAAGTCGGCGCGCGCGGTTTCAGCCAAAATGTCGACACGTGGTATTTCAATGTCGGTGCGGATGGCTTGTTCAATCTCGGCGACCGCAGCTTCGGCTGGGATGCCAACTATGTGCATACGGTCAACGACGCGACTCAGCGCTTCACCAACGGTTACAACATCGCACGTATCCGTACAGCACTCGGCGATCCGGCGGTGTGCGCGGCCACACCGGGTTGCGTACCGCTGGATATCTTCGGCGGCCAGGGCCGTCCGATGACCAGCGCGATGATCAACTACATCCGCACGAATCAGCGCGATTCCAGCAAGCAAACCTTGGATGTGTACTCGTTCAACATCAACGGCGATATGTTCAATATCGGCGACCGCACCGCCGGGTTCGCCGCGGGCGCGGAAGTGCGTCGCTACAAGGGCGAATTCAATCCCGATCCGCTGCGTCAGACCGGCGAATCGCAGGACTCCTTCGCCTCGCCGGTGTCGGCCAGCTACAACGTTCGCGAAATCTACAGCGAGTTCAATTTCCCGGTGTTGGCGACGCTCGATCTGAGCGCAGCGGTGCGTTATTCGGATTATTCGACCTTCGGCGGCGAAACCACCGGTAAGGTCGGCTTCCGCTTCCAGCCCATCGAAGATTTAGTGCTTCGCGGTACTTACTCGCGTGGTTTCCGCGCTCCGAACCTCGGCGAGCTTTACGGCTTGACGCAGTTCGGCGCGACGCTCGTCGACCCCTGCGGCCCGACCGGTTCGCCGGTGGTCGATCGCACCAATGGCGTTTCGCCGGGCTTGGAAGCGGCCTGCGTCGCCCAGGGCGTGCCGGACAACTTCGAGCAAGCGAATACGCAGATCACCACCTTCACCGGCGGCAACGCCAACCTGGATCCTGAAACGGCCGATAGCTTCACCTTCGGCACGGTCTACAGCCCGGGCTGGGGCGAAGACAAGGCGTGGTCGCAGAAGCTCGATCTCGAAGTCAGCTACTACAACCACAAGGTCAAAGGTGCGATCCAGTCGCGCGACCTGCAGGAATTGTTGAATGCCTGTATCGCGTCGGGCGGCACCAATGCCACGCTGTGCGCACCGTTCACGCGTCAAACCAACGGCAACCTCAATCCGCCGAATAATTTCTTGCAGAACTTCGGCGAGATCAAAACCGACGGCGTCGATATCAAGGCGAACTGGGTTAGCCCGGAATGGGGCTTCGGCACGCTCAGCGCATCGATGCAGACGACCTTCGTCAACGAGTACAAGGCCGTGGACAAGGACGGCATCGTGTCCTCGCGTGCGGTCGGCATCGAAACCAACGACAGCTCGATCCCGGAATGGCAGAGCAACCTGCAGCTGGGTTGGCACAAGGGCAACTTCTCCGGCACCTATGGCCTGCGCTACATCGATGCGGTCGAAGAAGATTGCAACTCCGCGGTGATCTCGGATGTGCCGGGCTGCCGCAATCCCGCAGCGATCAACACCCTCGGTTCGACGACTTACCACGACGTACAGTTCGCGTGGAAGAACGCCTTCACCCTCGAAGGCTTGAAGCTGACGGTCGGCGGCAATAACGTCTTCGGTAAGGAACCGCCGACCTGCATGACGTGCTCGTTGAACGGTTACGACGCAGGTACGTACGACCTGCCGGGTGCGTACTGGTACGTCGGCGCGGACTATCGCTTCTGATTCCGCATTGAGCCAGTTGTAAAGCAAAACGAACGGGCGGCAGAGCGATCTGCCGCCCGTTTTTATGCGCGATGGATTGGTGGGACTAGAGCTATCTCAAAACAGGCGTGCGCAACAAGCCTCAAAACACCACCGGCGTCAGCTTCAACAACCTCCCGCTTCCGCCATCTTCCAACAACCAAATCGCGCCATCCGGGCCTTGTTCGACTTCGCGGATGCGGCGGCCCATCGGGTAGCGTTCGGCTTCGCGTGCGGTGTTGCCGTCGAATTGGATGCGCACCAGTGCTTGCGAGGCGAGGCCGCCGATGAAGCCGTGATGTTTGAAGTACGGGAACAGATCGCCCGAGTAGATGATGAAGCCCGCGGGTGCGATCACCGGTGTCCACCACGCTTCCGGCGCGTTGTAGCCGTCGCCCGGTGCGTGGTCGGGAATGTTGCCGCCGCCGTAGTGGCTGCCGTTGGACACGCGCGGCCAACCGTAATTGTTGCCGCGTTCGATCAAGTTCAATTCGTCGCCGCCTTCCGGCCCCATTTCATGCGTCCAGATGCGCCCGCTGGCGTCGCGTGCGATGCCCAGCGGATTGCGATGACCGAGCGACCACACTTGCGCGGCGATACTGCCTTGGCTGACGAAAGGATTGTCGCTCGGCGTCGTGCCGTCGTCGTTCAAGCGCAGCACTTTGCCGAGATTGCCGGTCATGTCCTGCGCCGGTTCGAAATGCTGGCGGTCGCCCGAGGTGATCCAAAGTTTGCCGCTGCCATCGAACAGGATGCGATGGCTGTAATGACCTTCGCCCGTCATTTTCGGCGACTGCCGCCAGATCACTTGCGGTGAAGCGAGACTCCCGCCGCCGCTGGCGTCGAGCGTGAGTTGCGCGCGTGCGACCACCGCGCCGCGGGTGCTGTTGGCGCCGGCTTCGATGTAGCTGTAGTAGACGTAGCGATTGTTTGCGAATTGCGGATGCAGCATCACATCGCCGAAACCGCCTTGACCGCCGTAGAACACCGTTGGCGTGCCGGTGATGGTGCCGATGGCGTTCGTCGCTGGGTTGTAGAGTTTCAAGCTGCCGGCTTTTTCCGTGACCACCAAACGGCCATCGGGCAGGAATGTCATCGCCCACGGTTCGTTGAAGGTCGCTTTGGGCGTGGAGGTGAACGGCGGGTTCGGAATACGCCGCGAGGGGCTGGGCCGGCTTTTCACCGGTGGCGGTTTGGTGGCGCCGTCGGCAGCGGTTTGCGCCTGCGTTGCGGGCGTGGCGGCGGTGGCCGGTGCCGCGGGGTCTTTCGGCCCATTGCGTACGGCGACGATCGCAGGGTCGCTGCGTTCGGCCTCGGCACGGCGTTTTTCGCTGGAGAGCTGCACGCCGTCTTCGCCGACAGTGCCGCTGCAGGCAGTGAGCGAAACGGACATCAGCGCGGCGGAGCAGAACGCGAGGAGCAGAGTCTGGCGCATGGGATCCCTCGGGGGTATGGGATGGCAACCGCACTGTTTTAGCGGACTGCGTGTAAGGAAAATGTGATGTGGTTTGCAGGTCTTGCCCCAATCGGGGCGTCTGGCCCTGGCGGGCGACCAGCACGGGCAGTTAGGTGCAGGTTTGGCTCGCGTCCAGATGCTCTGTGTGGGTGCTGAACAAGTCCATCCTGAACGTACTCGGCGGTTTCCAGCACGACGCATGCTCGAATTCGCTTCAGCCATATCAGTCGGATGCGCGATTGATATGTTCGACGCATCCATCTGCTGCGGCAGCACTGACTTTTTCAGCGCTGCCTTAGCCCACTAACGCTTCAAGTGTGCTCACGACCTTGAATTGCACCTGTTCGAAGTTCTTGAAATGCCGCTTACCGCACTCGATACGCAGGTCTTCGATCGGCCGCAAAAGATCGAGTTGGACGTTGTCGCCGTTTCCGGTTTTCTTGGTCTCGGCGACGAAATACAGCGTCGTATCGTTGCGGTAGGCCAGGGCCCAATCGGGATTGTATGGCCCGACCGGTGTTTCGATCTGGAACCAGCGCGGCATCTTGATGTAGAACAGTACGTCCGCATTGTCTTCGCAGGCTTGCGCAAAGGCGCGTTCCGGCCCTGAATTGGAGTCGATGACGATGTGCGAGAACAGAGTTTTCTCCTGCTTTTCGACGGCGCGCACATTGGATGCGAATATGTCCATTAAGTCGTCTCGCTCGAAACGCCGCATTTCGTAAACGGCCTCGTCCAATTTCACGTATTTCACGCCGCTGCCATCCGAGCCGTCGCCGTAGACCAGAAACTCGCGTTTGACAGCGTTGATGATCTCTGAGGCCTGGTCGATGAATGCCTGGGGGTTGTTCACGGCGTCGTTCAGCCGCTTCGATTCGAGAAGGGTGCATGCGACGGTGGACTTCGCCAGCCCCGTCTTGGCCTGCACTTGCCCAACAAAATCCGGCATGACGTACTTGGCCTCAACAGTCTGCGTGCGATATCCGGTTTGTTTACCGACCACACCGTCCGTACCGATGGCAATCTCCGCGCGGGTCAGTGCTATTTTCGGGCGTTCGATGGCCGGCATTTTCGACCTGATGCGACTTGCTGCCTTCGTCACCAACTCGCTGGTCTGGTACGCCACGCTGTAGCGGGTGCGTGCGCGTATCCGCTCCCATAACGCGAGAAACTGCGGATCGGTGTCGAAGCCTTTCTTCAAGCGCACCGTGACCTTGTCGCGCTCGTTCTGCACCAACTCACGTTTGAATCGCACGCCCGCCTCGACCATCTCGGTCTGCAACTGGTTGGCGAAGTCCTCGTAGCTCTCGTTGGCGATCACAGTCAGCCGATTGATGCCCGGGTCGCGCACGCGCTCGCCGTCCTGATTCACAGCAAGCCGTAAGCCGCGCCCGATCTCCTGCCGTTTCTTGATCTCCGAGCTGGACTCGGCCAAGGTGCAAATCTGGAATACATTCGGGTTATCCCAGCCCTCGCGCAGCGCGGAATGGCTGAAGATAAAGGCCAGAGGTTCATCCAGCCCAAGCAAGCGCTCTTTGTCGCGCATGATGAGTTCGAACGCACTCGCCTCGGCATCGGCGTTGGTCTTGCCGGTCAGCGTCTCGAACGGCGACACGGCCCGCTTGTCTTGCGAGAAATAACCGTTGTGTACTGCGATCGCGTCGGCGGTCAGCAAACCCGCGAATTCGTCCTTGGCTTGGTACTGCGCATAAATCTCCTCGAACCACTGCGCGAATTTGCCTTTCGCAGTCGTGCCGTCCTCGGCATACGCCCGGTAGTTCGACACGCGGTCGATGAAGAAGACCGACAGCACTTTGATGCCCATCGGGTGCAGCTTTCTCGCCTTTTCGAAATGGCGCCGCACCGTGGCTTCGATCTGCAAGCGCAGGATCGCGTCGGTCAGCGCACCGTGCGGGCGGCCGAGCGCCACACACACATCGTTCGCGAACGTGATGAAGCCTTCGCCCGCGTCGATCTCGTTGACGATAAAACCGTCGCGGTAAATTTCCCGCTGGTTGGACAGCGCATACACGTCGTCGCCGTTCTTTACCGTCACCGATTTCTTGGCCGGCCCTTGCGCCTGATTCATCCAGATGCAGAGTTTGGCGGACACGCTGCGCTTAGCCGGTTTTGAAGCCTTCCAGCTCGATAAAGGCCTGATTCGCATCCTTCAGCTCGATGACCGAGTCCACGCCGATTTGTTTGACCAGTCCCAGTTCGTACGCGCGCACCGGATCGAGCGAATAGATCAGGTTGTAGGCGTTGCGATGGGTGGCCGAATAGCGCAGCGTACACATGGGATTGAGTCGCGCGATCGCCTGTTTGCGGATATCGGTTTCCAGATTCTGCGGCTCGTCCAGAATGACGACCGGATGCGCCGCCTGGATGAACTCGATGGGCTTGACGCCCGTCTCTCGCACCTGATTGATGACGTTGCCCTTGGCCTTCTTCTTGGCCTTGCCGCTCGCCGCGTCTTCGCTGGCTTCGGTGGAATCCTTGGCGAAGGCGTCAATGTTGATGACCAAGATTTGAATCGCATCGGACAGGGCGAAATTGCGAAGCTGATTCACCTTGCCCGAGTCGTACACCATGAACTCCATGCGCTCGTAGCCGTACAGCGTTTGGAAGTGCTCGCGGGTGATCTTCAGGCTGGACAGCACGCCTTCGCGGATCGCCACGGAGGGCACCACGATGACGAATTTCTTGAAGCCATAGGTCTTGGACAGCTCGTGAACCGTGCGCAGGTAGACATAGGTCTTGCCGGTGCCCGTTTCCATCTCCACCGTGAAGTTGGGGAAGCCGCCCGCGGGCGTGCCGTTCTCCAGCGTCATCGTCGCCAAAGCCTCCGATGCTTCGATGCCGTGCGCCTGTTGCACCGCATGCAGGTTGGCGAGCCATTGCGTATCGTCGATCACGCGCTGGTTGGCGATGCCCGTTTCGGTGAGCATCAGGCTGGACAGCGTGTCGTCGCGCGCGATGGTGGATTGCGACGCGTCCGGCTGCCCCACGAACAGCGACACCACAGCGCGGATCGCGTCGAGTTGGTAATCCTGATGGGCGTCGAATTGCAGTTTCATCGAAGAACTCCACTCGCCCCGTCATTCCGGCGAACGCCGGAATCCAGCTTCTTCGAAAAAACGTCCAACGCTAGATCCCGGCGTTCGCCGGGATGACGGCGGGTCAGTGGTTGAGTGCCGTTGTTGAGATCGATTCTGGTCATTCGCAGGGCCTCACACGCAGGTGAAGCGGATGCCCGCATCGCGACACTGCAGATCCAGATTGGTTTTGAGCATGTCCGAGCCGTTGAATACGCCGTCGATGGCGATGATCTCGCGCGGTTTCATTTCCACCAGTGGCACGATCATGGCCTCGGTGAAGGACTCGAGCACGAACAGCATTTTGCGATCGTGGATGGCGAATACTGATCCGCCTGTCACGTCCAGTGTTTCGATCGGTGTGGTCAGTTCCTGGCCGAATTTCAGCAGAAGCTCGTAGAGCATGTCTTCGACGGTTGCGCCTTCTTTCTCGGACTTGGCGAACATCTGGATCTGCGCGGCTAGTTCATCCGGTGTGTCAATCTCGTCGCCGCGCCATTGCTTGAAATTAGATGGGGATAGCAAGAAGGACATGAAACCCAGTCCTGTTGGTGCCTCAGTGATTAGGCCAACCTTGTCATGAAGGGCCTCAATAACCTTGCGGATACGAGCACGCCCGACCTCTGCCACAGTACTGAAATTTCCGCGGTCAGTGGGCTCTGGCAACTGTACCGCTATGAAGCGGCACCTCGTCCCATGTGCAAACGCATCAAGTACGGCGTGGGCTGTCGAGCCGGACCCGGCAAAGAAGTCAAGCACGATTGGCGATTCGTTGGCGTCTGGGTCCGTGGTGCCAGTCATGTCGTCGTAGCGCGGAGGTTCGATGGATTCCTCATTGTCTTCGGTCCAAGCTGCCTTCTTTGGCCGGGGTTTCAGAACAACTTCAATCAGGTCACGCAATGTTTCCACATCCTTCGGAAAATCGAATACGCCTTTGCCAACAAGTTGTTCGACGACCAATGTTCCAGCGCGACCATCTTTGTAGAACACTGATTGCATTGGTTCATTATCGACTACATGCAAATAACTCTTGCGGCAAGGAATCGTTGTGTGATCCGATCCGAAATGGATTAGCGGTGGATTTGCCGCCAGTGCCCTCCTGGTGCGCGGCTCTTCCCACCGCCAGCCAGTTGATGGTTTCTTACAGGGCTTGCCTGTCATTGGATGAGGGATGTCGTAACGTGGCCTGGAGTCGCGGCCATCGTCCGGACCCGAAAAATCTGCGGGAAAGTAGAGTCCGCGATCATCGGAGCACTTGTAGTGATCATGTGCTCGCCGGGGATCGTTCTTGCTGAGCGACCCATACCACGCCCGGATCGCTTCCTCGACTTTCGCGTGGTTAACCCCCAGTTGCCTGCGAAGTTCTTTGTACTTCGCAAGCACCTCGTCAACGCCTTCTTTACGCTTCCGCCATATTCCTCGTTCCAGTAGAGCGCTCTTGTTCCTGGCTACGCAAAGGATGTACTCATGCGTTATCCCGATGAGCTTTGCGTCGCCTTTTTTCGATTTCTCCCAGACTTGGACAGCGACAAAATTCTCTTCACCAAAGATTTCATTGAGGAGGGAGCGCAGGTTGTGCACTTCACTGTCATCGCATGAAACGAATATGACTCCATCTTCTCGTAATAGATTGCGCGCGATGTACAAACGCGGCAGCATCATCGACAGCCAATTGCTGTGGTAGTGGCCGCTTTCCTTGCTGTTCTTGCGAAAGAAGCCTTCGCGCATCAAGGTGCCATCGTCGGCGAGGTCGTTGATGCGCCGGAGGTAGTCCTCTTTGCTTTCCTGGAAGCGGTCCGGGTAGATGAAGCTGTCGGAGCCGGTGTTGTAGGGCGGATCGATGTAGATGAGTTTGACCTTGCCGAAATACGCCTTCTGCAACACCTTCAGCACTTCCAGGTTTTCGCCTTCGATAAACACATGCTGCGCTTGGTCGAAGTTCACCGATTTGTCGCGCTCGGGCCGCAGTGTGGCGGTGGAGGGCGTTTGCAGCACCTTGTAGGCATCGCTCTTGCCCGCCCAGGTCAGCGCATAGCGTTCGCCGCCTTCGACCACGACGCTCTCGCCCAGCGCCCGTTTGAGGGCGGCCACGTCGAGCTTGCCCTCGGAAAAGGCTTCGGGTACCAGCGCGGCCAATTGCGCGCGCCGCGCGTCGGCGGGGTTGGGCGATTCGGCCAGAGTGATATCGTTTTGCGGGTCGCTCATGTTCGGTCCTGTACGTTCTCGGCAGCATAGTGACGATTGCGCTTCGCTTGCGCCAGCGGTGCCGGCATCGATGCACTATCGGCACAGCAGCGCTTGTATTTCCGCCCGCTGCCGCAGGGGCACGGCTTCCTGCGCATCTCGCGATTAAGGCGGCGAACAGGCGCGCGACTTGGGGGGTGACTTGGGGGGTGACTTGAGGGGGCGCTACGGTGCAGGGCATTCGTGAATGCAGCGAGGCATGAGGGTCGGCTGTCCTCGATTGCAATCGCCAATGTAGGGCTGTCTTCGGGCATAAAAAAAGCCGAAACCCCAATGTCGATTGAGGATTCCGGCTTTTTTGGACTGCGTTGGATCATCGTGTGGTGGGCGGAGGGCTATCGAATAGAGCTTCTAAGTCATTGATTTACCAATCTAGTGCGCGAACGACTTTCGGTAGATGCCCCCAAAAATGCCCCCAGACGATGCCCGCTTGAATGAAAACGCCAAGCGATGCAGCGGGTTCGATCAGGTCCGCGCCCTCACTGCGCGCAATTAGCTGTTCAGCCGGCGAGCAATTGCGCGGCTTAGGCGTTTGGCGTTTGGATACGCTGGAAAAATTTTCACGCGTGGGAGAATGCGCGTATCTGGAGACCTAAGCTCCCAGAGATTCGACCGCCCCTCGGTTCTGTCGCCAGTGAATTTGCGACGCATACTGGGCTTGGTGTGGAGTTGTAGAAGGCGGTCACATAGGTTCGTCGCACCCCGGACTCGCAGTCTCATGAGATGGCGAGATTGTCGGGCGATGCTCCGCCGAAAAGGCTGGAAGACACCGAGTTGCTTGCAATATTCAGTATGTTGAGGCTCAATCCACAAATCTGCAGGATGGCAGTGTACTAGGGGTGGGAGTATGGGGGTTGCAGAACGGGTAGCGTTGTATGAAAAGATGGAGCAGTTGCGAGAGCGGCCGCTTATAGTGTACGTAACGAGTAGCCGTCCCGGCTTACAGGGTGGGCACATAGCTTGGCGATGTGCTGCCTGAGCTGCATAACCAGCTTCAGGCTTTGCCTGCAAATTCCAAGGGAATCGACTTGCTGTTGGTGAGTAATGGCGGTGACCCCACTGTAGCGTGGCGGATCGTGTCTCTGATCAGAGAGAGAGCGCAGAAACTTGCTGTGCTCGTTCCAGAGGCAGCATTCAGTGCAGCGACGCTCATCGCATTGGGTGCTGACGAGATCGTAATGCACGCGAATGGAAATTTAGGTCCAACAGATGTCCAAATTCACGCGCCTCGCAAGAACGCTAATGGTGCGACCGAAACCTTGGCTTTTGGCTCAGAGGATCTGGGCGCGTTCTTGAAGTTCGCAAAGGAAAGCGTGGGTATCAGTGATCAATCTCACATGCGTGACGTATTCCTGAGGTTTTGTGAAGAGGTTGGCCCGGTGGCCGTCGGTGTCGCTGCGAGAAGCTCTCAATTAGGTTTGTTGATGGGTGAAAAGCTGTTGCAGCTACACATGAATGAAGATGGTAATCAGCAGCAGGCACGTGCAATTTCGGAAAAACTGACGCGTGATTATTTCCATCACGGCTATCCTGTCAGCCGATCTGAAGCGAAGGAGATCGGTCTAAAAGTTGCGGATCCTGGCGCTGAAATCGAATCGCTGATGTGGGAAATATGGATGGATGTGAGTAAGGATCTGGAATTACGTAATCTGTACAACCCGCTTATCCAATTGATGAATGATAAAAGCTGCCAGCACTTGAGAACCCCTATCGCAGATCCAAATGGAAAGGCAACAGGCAGTACACGGTATCGAAATATTGTTGCCATTATGGAAAGTAAGCGGATCGCGTCCCACTTCATAACGGCCGGTGAGATTGGTGCCTTGAAAACCGCTCCCCACAACATTCAGTTGCAAGTGCTACCGGATGAGCATCGCTGGAACACTGTTTGGCCGGCCCCCTCTGCGAATGACGTAGTGAGAGACATTGGCATAGTCCCGACTGCCGCTAAGGCGGTTAAGAAAGCAAGGAAGGCCGCACAACCTAAACAGAAATAGTCTGCACACATTTTGTTAATAATCAAGGTGCTAGACTACTGGTCGCGATATTTACATGAAGGAAATCGCAATGAACCTAAACGCAAGCTTCCCCTCTGTGAGTGGTCAAATGTTGGAATATCAGCCCCATCGGGTGATGCAGACCGGTTGTTTTATGCCGCAGGAGTACTCGACCGAAATCGTCGAAATCCCTGCTGCGCGCGCTGAGCAGGAAGAGGAAATTAAACTCGTCGAGTTTGAGAATGTGTTTGGCGTTGAGTGATGGTGTAGGCCTTCGCTCCAAGGAACCTTTAGGAGTTGTTCGGTCGAACTCTCAGCGTGTTCCCCATCCGTATAAAACCATTCGCTTGGCTCTGCTCGTCTCATAATCGTGCAGCCTGCTTAGGGTGATTGCGCTAACCTATAGTTGCCAGACAGATGTCAGGCTTGGATGTGGCGCGATACTGCCGCAGATTCGCCATTGATCGCGCGCGCCCCGCATCGGTTCTAGGCCCTGTAGAAGCGCCGCCGTGCCACTTGCAACGCAGCTTCCCGGGGACGCTCAGGCCTTGGCAGGGCTGGCCGTCACGGCGCCGCCTAGCCCCACAGATCACGCGGGCCTGATTCGCCCCAGCGGGCGGGCTGCCGGACTTGTTCGCGTGCGCGCCTGCGCGTGTGGCATGACATAACCCGGACTCATTCGCGCGCGCAAAGGCTGTCAGAAATTCCGGTCTGTCCGGTTTCGGCGGGTGTGCAGGCTTGGCATGTCTCGGATCGAAGTCGTTCGCGCGCACGCGCCCCTGCGATGCGTCGGGTAATTCCGGTACTGCCGGACTTGCTCCCACTCGGGCGGGTGCGCACTTGGCCAAATCATCCGAAGTCTCACGCATACGCGTACTGCTCCGAGCACCCGAACTTATACGCGCGCGGGTGTACGTGTTGCACAATCCCGGGACGTTAGCCGAAGTCTCTGACTTTGCTATTTCGCTCTGTTTTATTCCGGTGAGCTGCGCCCATTCCGCCACTATCGCATCGATCACCGCGCTATTCGTCGCAGATACGCTCTTGGGTCGAGAGCGTGCCCGCATGGCCTCTATGGCGTTCCTGGCTTCATGGCTCGGCATGTAATCGATCCGCACCATGCGCGCCCGTCGCTGCCGTTGCATCGCGGCGAGGTACGGACGATTGCGGGATAGATAGCCTTCGTCGTTCATTGCCTTACGTCCTATTGGTCGGTGTTCGCTTTTGATTGTTTCGATTCTTTTTCAAGTGCGACCGCGCCAGTAGTTGCACTGCCGACCTTGCGGCCGTGACACCATGGGCAGCCGATCACCGCATGCGGGGCATCCGGCCACAGCAGTACAGGGCCGCATCCCACGCAGCCTACGGTGCGTGTCCATCCGGCTGGCACTTCGCCATCGGCCATCCGCAGACAGCGTGCCAGCGCGCGCAGGTAAGCGGCTAGGGCGTTCGGTGGTACGCCATCGCAAGCGAGTACGTCTTCGGCATCAATCGAATCGACAAAGGCTGCCGGGAGGTTGCCGCGAAGGTCATGCAACTGTCGGCGAATCTTGGCGATGGCCGCGTGCGAATCTTGCGAATCGGGCGAATCATTGACCAGCGTAGAAAGTGGGACCGTCTGCGAATTGGGCGAATCGTTCGGCCGTTTGGGCTTTGGATTCGCATCATTCGCAGGATTCGCACGGGCTAGCAATTCGGAAAGGGGCGCCCATTACGCGAACTCTCCGATACGCACCTGCCAAACCTTCGCGCGCTGTTTGCCGTCCAAGTGCGCCCCGCCTTCCACGTATTCAGCCCATCCGGTGCCGTCCAAGGCTCCGACGGCTGCCGTAAACGTGTCGGCCGTGCGGATGCACTTCGGCCCGTTGCGTAGCGCGTCGCTCGAATACAGCATCGTGCGGTCGGTGTCCCTGCACCAATCGAGCAAGGCTTCGGCATGACGGATGCGTGGCGGGATGCTGGCGGTCCCGATGATCCGTGCGGCTTCGCCCAGGTGATAGAGGGTTAGACGGGCTGCGCGATCAATGGCGCCGATTCGGATCACGCCGGCCTCGTCGTTATCGATCAAGGTCAACACGGCCGCGATGCGGAGTACCTGCGCGCCTCCCTTGCTCGCCCATGCTTTCACGTCGCTAAAGTCGCCGGCCATGTCGCGTTCGATGGCGTCGGTGATTTCGATCCAGCGTGCTTTTGCGTCCGGTGCTAACGCTAGCGTGCGCGGCTCCAATTCATTGCGTGTGCCAGTGCGTAGCGGTGGCGATGCGCTCAGGCGTTCGCGGATACATGCCCAATAGGCCAGCATCGCAGGATCGGTCGATAGATCGCTTTCCACATATGCCCGCGTGCCGATAGTCGATTCCGGCCAAGCCATAAGACACCGCGCGAGAAACCCTTGCCCGGTTAGCACGTCATCGGAAAGCACGCTCTCCGCGATCACGGGTTGAACCATGACGTGTAGCGCCAGACGGCGGCCGTAGAATTTCGCTGCACCGTCGCCAGAGCGCACCCGCGAAAACTCGCCGTTGTCCCACAGTCGGGAAAATCCCGCCGCAGATTTCGTGCGGTTTTCTTGGCTCATCGCATGCCCGGTCAGAAAGTCCCCCGCATCGTCATTGAACAGGCCAAGACTTGGGCGGCCGGATTGATACAGCTTGTGCAGGCCTTCTAGCGTCGGTTCACTCAGCATGAGCCACGGCTGCAGGGGCGGTAAGGGAGGATTGCCGATCTTCGCAAGCGCCGTGCGCATGGCGGATGCGTCCGGCATTTTCTCCGCTTTCTGCGTTGCCAATTTGTAGGCTCTCACTTCCATCTCGTAAGCGATGAAGTCATTGCGATATGCGTCCGCGAGCATGCGTTCGTACTCGCGGTGCGAACGCAAAGCCCAACAATCCGCCGCGCTTTTTCGTTCCCCAGACTCGCCGACGGTGACATGCCATAGGCTCAGCGGTTCACGCCTGCCATCGATCAAAACATCCGCATGCGCCTGTACCGCCAAACTCGCCGCCGCAAGGATCGATTGCCCGCACATTGCAGCCGGACATTGCACAACGGCACGAATGCGCGCAGTAGCGTCGCCTAGCACGCTGCCGAGTGCATCGATCGGGTAGGCAGCCGGAGCGGCCAGCGCGCGCCGTAGCGGCTCGGGTGCGGCCCTGTCGCGTGTCTGCGGTGTTTGTAGCGGCTCGGGTGCCGGGTTGTGTAGATCGCGCCCTGTCGCGCTCCCCAAGCGCGCTAGGTTCGCTACGGCTTCAGTCTCGATTCGTGAAACCCTTGGGCTAAGTGCGGACATTCAACACCTCGCGCGCCGCTTGGATGCGGTCATAGGCAAGATGCAGGCGGATGCGGTCCGATTCGTCTAGCGGCTCTCCCCGCAGCATCGTTTCGCAAGCGCAGACGGCAATGGTCGATTCGAGTACTAGGACGCCAAGCGCCGCGCTCCAATTCGCGCGCAAAGCGCCAAGCCGTGCGGCTCTGCGTTCCTCTGGCGTAGAGGCGCGCAATCGTGCGGGGAACAGGTCCGCGAGCGTGAGCCCGACCGCTGCCATTACGTCGGCAGTCTCGCAGCCGGCGAAACAATGAATTAGCACCTTGCCGCCTTCAGCTTCGGAGACGCTAAGGCTCGCACTTCGGTCGCTATGTGCCGGGCATTTCGCGCTGTAGCCGGTACCCGCTTTGCGTACAGATTCGAGCCGGGACAGTAGGCGATCTATCGGATTTTCGACGATGCGTAGGGCGGTATTCACTTCGCGCGCGCTCCGTCGCGCGCAGCGATCTTGGCGCTAATCCATGCATCTATTTCGGCAGAGTTCCAAGCACTACATCGCTCGGTTAGCTTCAGATTCTTTGGGAATTCTCCGCAGGCAATCATGCGATAGATCGTGGAGCGCGCGAGTCCGGTGCGTGCTTTTACTTGCGGGAGACGTTCGAGAGTGTGGCCACCAATCGGCGGCGCTTCATCGGTGTTGCGGGTCATCGTTGTGGTTCCATCTGCGCGGGCCGCTACCGGTTGGCAGTGGCCGCTGTGGTCAGCAGCGATCATTAAGATATGCGTGAACTACAGGAATCGTGCTACCTATCTAGCAGAATTGCCACGCTACCAGCACGATTGCAACTCTGCTAGCAGGGTTGCGCTGGCTTCGTTTCTTTTGTCCATTGTGCGGACCATCTGCGGATGACATTGGCGCTAGTTAGGACTGGCCACCTTCGCAGTGTTTCGGTCGCGAATTGCTCTACTGTCCTTATTCTTGGATGCTGTCCATGCTTCCACTCATCCCAGAGCTTTCTTGCTTCTAGTTTTGCATGCTGTTTCTTGTCGTTAGCGTGCCTTTTCAGGGCTCCTTTTTTTCGGTCGTTGCTGTTTTTTTCCAGTAGCTTAGACAAATCTCTGGAAATCTCACGAAAACTAGCGGCGCGATTGCCATTGATCCGATTTGAATCGGCAAGCCGTTGATTAAGTTCTTGACGCATTGAATTTACTTGATTCGCCATTGCAAGCATTAGAGAGCGTTGCGCAAATAGTTCCGCAAGGTCTCTTTGATCAAGCGTCATTGCATATCTGATCAGTCGTTCGAGTTGCTTTTGATGCCGCTGATTCGTGGCATCCTGGATTTTTTGCTCTAGCTCTCGCTTGTTTTTTTCGATAACAGCTGGATCAAACAGCCCGGCAAGCTTGTTGAGCGTCATAAGAATGCACCTCGCCCTGCATGGTCACGCGCCAACGCCGGCAGGGTGTCCGGCGTTTCGTCCCTTTGGGCTAGTGCGCATCCGAGCTTAGCAAGTCGCTACGGGATGTCGTGCGCCATGCCGCGTCAGTCGTCGCCGCCGGCCGCTTCCCGCAATGCCTTGGCCGTCTCTAACGCGAACTCGCACAGATAGGCCGTGCTGCCGGCTGCCCCGGTTTCGATCGATCCGGCCAGCACGCGGCGCACGGCGTCCTCTAGGTCGCTGGCCTCGCGTGTGGCCGTGCGGCTGTCCAAGCCTGCGGACACGGCCAATAGGCGCATGCCTTCGGCTGGTATCTCCCGAAAGCCGGTGTCTACGGTGGTCGTGCGGGCGTCTGATAATCTGCTATGAGCCATGATCGTTCCTCTGTGAACGGTTGTGGTGAGGGCGGCCGGGGTGTCCTAAGCACCCCGGCCGCCGCTTGTTACCGGCTGTCGCCGGATGCTTTGCGCGTGATCGGCACGACGTTGCCGGTGCTGTCGCGTAACTGGTCCAGATAGTCCGCCCATGCCGCCATCATCTTGCGGCGCTCGGCTAGGTGCGACGGTGCGGTTGTAGGCGCGGCCGTTGGGATCGCGGACGGCGTGCGCCAGCTGGTGTTCGATGTAGTCGGGCCGGAAGTGCAGCACTTCATCCAAGACGGTGCGCGCCATCGCGCGGAAGCCGTGGCCGGTCATTTCGTCTTTGTCGAATCCCATGCGTCGCAGTGCCGACAGCACGGCGTTGTTGCTCATCGGGCGCGCGATCCGCTGCGCGGGCTGGGGAACACATACCGGCCGCGCCCGGTGAGCGCGTACAGCTCGCGCAGGATCGCCACGGCCTGCGGTGCACAGCGGGACCAGATGCGGTTCGCCGGGTCTTCATCTTGTCGGCCGGGATGTTCCATTCCGCCGCGTCCAGATCGATCTCGGACCATTCCGCCTGTCGCAGTTCGCCGGGGCGCACGAACAGCAGCGGAGCGAGCCGCAGGGCGCATTTCGTGACGAACGCGCCCTGATAGCCATCGATCGCGCGCAGCAGCCCGCCAATCGCTGCAGGCTCGAGAATGGCGGCATGGTGGCCTGCTTTGGACCGGGGGCAGGGCGCCGCGCAGGTCGGTCGCGGGGTTGCGTTCGGCCCGGCCGGTGACGATGGCGTAGCGGAATACCTGCCCGCAGTTCTGCAGCGCGCGGTGTGCGGTTTCGGTCGCGCCACGGTCGGCGATACGGTTGACGGTCGCGCTAGCAATTCTTTCGCGGTGATGTCGGCGACGGGCCGCTTGCCCAGCCACGGGAACACGTCCCGCTCTAGCCGTGCGGATGATCTTGTCGGCGTGCGAGGCGACCCACGTCGGCGATTGCTTGGCGAACCACTCCCGGGCGATCACTTCAAAGCTGTTCGCGGCCCTGTTCCGTCGCCGCGGCCTTTTCGGCTTTGCGGTGTTCGCCGGGGTCGACGCCTGCGGCTAACAGCTTGCGGGCCGCGTCGCGCTTGTCGCGCGCGCTGGCGAGACTGGTATCCGGGTAGGTGCCGAACGACAGTCGCTTTTCCTTGCCGTCGTGACGGTACTTCAGCCGCCACCACTTGCCCCCGGCCGGCGAGATTTCCAGATACAGCCCGCCGCCGTCGAAAAGGCGCTGCACTTTCTCGGTGGGCTTGGCTTTGCGGATTGCGGTATCGGTGAGGGGCATTGGGGGCAACTCTGTCCCCGAGTGGGGCTGTTGCCCCCAAATGTGCCCCCACTTGCCCCCGGATTGCAAGAGCCCTCATGGGACACTATCGGACATAAAAAAGGCCGAAACCCTTGTTTTTATTGGGGATTTCGGCCTTTCTGGGACTGCTTTGGATCTATCGTGTGGTGGAGCGGAGGGGGATCGAACCCCTGACCTCCACGATGCGAACGTGGCGCTCTCCCAGCTGAGCTACCGCCCCACACGAGGACGCGCAGTATAAAGCGGTGGTTTAACCGCCGCCAGTCTGCGGTTGTGCGGAGGCGCCGAGTAACGGTGCGAGGACGGGTTCGAGTTGAGCGCGCCGCCAACCGGCGAGGGCGCCGGGCCAGTCTTGGCCATCTTGCAGGGCTTCCAACCAGCGCCGCGAGGCGAGGACACCGTCGGGCAAGCCCAGTTGCGCGCTGTGATCGGCCACGACTTGTTGCAGCCGTTTGTAGGCGTTGCGGTCGCGGTCGTCGCCGCGGGCCAGCGGGATGGCCGATTCGTCCGTCAACGGTGTGGCCAATGCGTCCCAGATCGCGGCGGCGAGTCGGCGCGGGGCTTTGGGTTGGGCGTCGAGCCAGTGCTGCAGCGCATGCACGTCGCCGGGCGGTTTGCGTGCCAGGGCGTAGGCCAGTTCGTTGTCGAGAATCCAGTTACGCGGGCGGTCGTGTTCGCGGGCGTAGACCTCACGCCATCGCAAGATGCGCATGAGGCGGACTTGGCCGGTTTCGTCGAGGAATTGCGCGCTGCGCAAGCTCAGATGCGGCCACGGGTCCGGGGTGTCTTCGGCGGCGTTGATGAGCGCGCGCGTGCAGTCTTCGTCCATCCATGCGTCGCGGTTGAGCGCGTTCAGTTGCGCGGAGAGCGTTTGATGTATCCGATGCAGATGGCGTACATCGTCGGCCGCGTAGCGCAGTTGCGCGGGCGAGAGCGGGCGGCGCAGCCAGTCCGAGCGGGTTTCGCCCTTGTCGACGGTTTCGCCGAGCAATACCTGGACCAGTTTTTGGTATCCCAGCCCTGCGCCGACGCCGCTCAATGCTGCCGCGGTTTGGGTGTCGAACAGCGGTGATGGCAAGGCGTTGCAGGTGTGTTGGAAGGCGATCAAGTCCTCGCCGGCGCTGTGCATCAGCTTTAGCATGCGTCGGTCGCGCAGCATGCGCGCCAACGCAGCGGCCATGCCCGACTCCAGCGGATCGACCAGCAGGATTCGGCCACCGCTGGCGTCGTCGTCGTCGGGGATGGCGATCTGCACCAGCGCCAACTGCGGCCAGTAGGTTTTCTCGCGAACGAATTCGGTGTCCAACGCGATGCGGGCCGGGACGGCGCCGGCGAAGGCGGCATCGAGTACGGCATGATCGGCGACCCATTCGGCGCGCCACTGGGTCTGAGGTTCGGGGGTCAACAAGGCGATCCAGTCGCAGAGGCATCAGAGGGGACGACTATGCTAACAGGCGGTCGAATCCTCGCTGGTGGGCGTCGTACTGTTGCGACTGAACAGCGCATCGCGACGCGTTGCGAACGGCGCCCCTCATCCGGCCTTCGGCCACCTTCGCCCGGCCCTCGCGCGTAACGCTCGGGCGTTCATCGGCGCGCGAGGCGATGCCTCGCAAGGGCGCCTTTTCACCCCCGCGGTGCGGGGAGAAGGAGAGCTGCTCGCTTCGTTCGGCACGATGCGACCATGCATGAAGGCGCGGTGGATCCGTCATGGCTGAACTCGCGCATATGCGGCGATCGCGATTCGATATCCACGAGATGGCGATGTTGTTCAGGCATATGCTATGCCCGTGATGCGAATGTGCAGACTGTCTTCCGACCCGAGGCCTGGCGCGAACGTCCGATTCGGGCGTCGCGCGCTGGCCTTGGTATGGCTCGCGCTCGGGCTGTTCGCGGCTTGCGACCGGCAAGGCCCGGTTCCGGGCGATCTGCCTCTGGAAGCACCGACGGCCAAGGCGAAGTCCGCGCAAGTCACGGTCAGCGGCGACGACAGCATCGCCGACAGCCTCACGTGGCGTAGTCCAACGCTCCAGATCGACGACAGCGGTGCCGACAACAACCCTGCGGCGGTACGCCGTCGCGCCGCTGCGGCTTTGGCGCAGGGACGACTGTTCGAAGACGCAGACGCCGCGATTCCGCTGTACCTCGCCTTGATCGCACACGACCCCGACGATGCCGCAGCGGAAAAAGGGCTGCAGCGGGCTTTCGATCGGCTGATCGCCGACGGGGACGCCGCGCTGAACGCGGCCGATATCGATGGCGAGGCGCTGGAGCGCGCACGACGGATCGCAGCGGTGGTGCGAACGGTCGGCACCGGCCCGCGCGAGCCGAAAGCGTTGGCGTATCTGGGGCGGGTGGATGTTGCCGATGCGATGTGGGACATCAACGAAGCGGCCGAACGCGAGTTGGCGGCCGGCCGGCTCGGCGAGGGCCGCCCGGGACGCAGCAACGAAGACGGTGCCCTGCCGCGGTTCCGGCAAGCGCTGGCCTTGGTGCCGAATCAGGCGCGCGCGATGCAAGGTCTGGCGGCGGTCGAGAGCGCGTTGATCCGCCGCGCCGAAGACGCGGCGCAGCGCAGCGATTTCATCGATGCCGAACTGTGGTTGCAATACGCCGCGAGCGTGCGTCCCGGCTTCGACACCATTTTGATCGGCCGCCAACGCGTCGAGTCGATCCGACAGGCGCGAATCGCGTCATTGCACAACGAAGGCATGGCCTTGCTGCAACGGCCGAACATGCCCAATCACATCAAGCATGCGCGCGGACGCTTGGCGGAGATTCTGTTGATGTCCACGCCGGGCGACCCGCTCGCCGCTGCGCTGCGCGAGCGCATCGATCTCGCCGCGCATTACGGCTCGATGCGGCCCGGCCAACGGTTCACCGATGCCCTGAAAGGCGCGGGCCGCGGGCCGCAGATGATCGTAGTGCCGCATGGCGGCTTCCGTATGGGCGCGCGCAAGACCGAGGTCGACGGCAGCGATACCGAACGCCCGCAGCGTTATGTGCGCTTCGATCGCGGCTTCGCGATGTCGTCGACGGAAATCACGATCGGCGAATTCCGCCGTTTCGTGAACAGCAGCGGCTATCGGCCGCGCGCGGTGCGCCGTGGACACTCCTTGGTGTACGACCCGCGCGGGGGAAATTTCATTCGTCGCAGCGGCGTGGATTGGCGTCACGATTACATGGGCCGTGCGGCCGCGGACGCGATGCCCGTCCTGCATATCACCGCGAAAGACGCCGAAGCTTATGCGCGTTGGTTGTCCGAACTCAGCGGCGAGCGCTATCGCCTGCCGAGCGAGGCGGAATTCGAATACGCCGTACGCGCCGGCAGCACCAGCCGCTTCGCCTGGGGCGAGGGCTCGCCGCCGCCGCGCAGCGGCAATCTGACCGGCGCACTGGATGTCGCGCCCGATGGCCGACGCTGGGGTAATGCGTTCGCCGGCTACGGCGATGGGCACTGGGGCCCTTCGCCCGTCGCTTCGTTTCGCGCGAATGCGTTCGGCTTGTACGATTTAGAGGGCAATGTGAGCGAATGGGTCGCCGATTGCTGGCATGATGGCTACCGCCGCGCGCCGACTCAGGGCGAGGCGTGGGTCAATTCGGGTTGTCGCGTGCGCGTGGTGCGCGGCGGTGCGTGGGCGAACTCGCCGGCGCATAGCCGCTCGGCATGGCGGGTCCATGCCGATGCCGATACGACGAACGCCAAGACCGGGTTCCGCGTGGTGCGCGAATTGTGAGGCGCTGCGCCCGCGAACGGCGCAGCCAAGATCGAAACAGTCAGTAGAGGGCGAGACGATGCGACAGAACCCGTTCGGACAAAGCGATGCGCAGAATTACGGCGGGCAGCGTCGGCGCGGCATCAATCCGCGTTTCGTCATCTTGATTCTGTTCGCGTTGTACGGCGCGTACTACTGGTTCTCCAATCGCAGCGAAGACCCGTACACCGGCGAGCAAGTGCTGATCGACAGCAGCATCTCGGTGGACGAAGAAGTCGCGATGGGCTTGCAGGCCTACGAGGAAATCCTCTCGCAAGAACGCCCGGTCGATCCCAACTCCGAACTGGCGCGGCAAGTGCGCGAAATCGCGAAACGGCTGATCGCGAAAGTGCCCGAAGTGGAAGCGGCGCTCGCGGCCGAAAACGGCAAACAGCCCAATCGCGTCTGGGAAGGCTTCAAGTGGGAGGTGAACGTCATTCAATCGGACCAAGCCAATGCCTTCTGCCTACCCGGCGGCAAGATGGCGGTCTACACCGGCCTGCTGCCCGTAGCGAAAAACGCCGATGCGGTGGCGGTGGTGATGGGCCATGAAATCGCCCACGCGCTATTGCGTCACGGCGCGCAGCGCATGTCGCAGCAGAAACTCGGGAAACTCGGCCAGATGGCCGGCGCGATGAGCGGCATGGATCCGCAGTCGCAGCAGATGATGCAGGCGGCGATGGGCTACGGCTTCATGTTGCCGTACGCGCGCAAACACGAAACCCAGGCCGATGCGGTCGGCTTGATGCTGGCGGCGGCCGCGTGTTTCGATCCGCAAGAATCGGTACCGCTGTGGGAGCGGATGAGCGAAGCCAGCGGCGGCCGCGCGCCGCCTGAGTTCTCGTCCACCCACCCGAATCCCGAAACTCGTATCCGCGACTTGCAGGCTTTAATGCCCAAGGCGATGGAGTATCGGAAGAAGTTCTGCACCGAAACCTCAGGGCGCTGACCGACGGTCGCGTCGGTGTTGCGTCGAAGGTCGCGCATGATCGCGCTAGGCATTCGCGGCAGTGCGCTTGCGGCTTTGCTTTTCTGCAGTGGCTGCGCGTCCGATGCGGACATCGGCGAAGCGGTTTCGCACCTGTACACCGACCCGCAGCCGGTCGCGATCGAAGGCTACGGCAGCGATGCGATGGAGCCGTTCCTCTCGCGCGACGGGCGTCTTCTTTTTTTCAATAATTCGAATCATCCCTCCGTCGATACGAACCTGCACTACGCGGAGCGCATCGACGACACGCACTTCCGCTACAAAGGCGAAGTGCGGGGCGCGAATACCACGGCGCTGGACGGCGTCGCGACGATGGACCGCAACGGCGTGTTTTATTTCGTGTCGTTGCGTGAACACGAAAAAACGCACGACTCGATTTTTCGCGGCCAATTTCGCGATGGCGCGCTGTCCGATGTCGAAGTGGTGCATGGCCTGTCCCAAAAGAAACCGGCGCATATCAATTTCGACGCCGAAATCAGTCCCGATGGCGAACAGATGTACGGCGTGCACGGACGTTTCGATTTGCTCTGGATATTCGGCCCGAAAGCCGCAGACATCGTGATT
This sequence comes from uncultured Gammaproteobacteria bacterium, assembly GCA_963783035.1. Taxonomy (GTDB): domain Bacteria; phylum Pseudomonadota; class Gammaproteobacteria; order Xanthomonadales; family Xanthomonadaceae; genus Lysobacter_I. The sequence continues at coordinate 76,093 of CAWAMC010000006.1, read as the reverse complement.
GCGAATCGATCCGGCGACGCGTTCGTCTTCGACCCGAATAGCGCTTTGATTCTGCGCAATATCAACACCGATGCGCTGGAGTACGCGTCGAGCATTTCGGCAGATGGGCGGACCTTATTGTTCACTCGGGCGCGCAGAGGACTCGGCGCGCAACCGGCGATTTACGTGTCGCAACGCGACGACCCGACGCAGCCGTTCGGTCCCGGGCGACGGCTCGCTGATTTAGAAGGTTTCGTCGAAGCGACGACGTTCACCGCCCGACGAGCGCGCGGTCTATTACCACAAGAAAGACGGCGACCGTTTCGTCCTGTATATCGCGCGCAAACGATAATGCGAGCGTCGCCGTTATCGACAGTACCAGTCCTAGCGCCCTGAACGTTTGAGTTCCGCATAGGGTGCGCCTGCGGCGCACCGATTCTTCACCGCGACAACAAGATCGGTGCGCCGCAGGCGCACCCTATGCGGGTTCAGGGTTCAGGGTTTGGCTTAAAGACTTTTGAGCAGCGTCGACAGCACCAGCAGCCCGAACGCCAGCGCCAGCAACCAGAACGCATTAGGCGCCGCGATGCTGAGATACCCGAGCTTGCCGGCGATGCCGGCGCCGCCGAGCAACAGAGAAATAAGAAATGCGGCCGTACTGGGTGTGGTCAGTTTGATCATCTTGGCGGGAATCGTGAATCGTTAGGAATGGAAGGCAGGAGATAGAGCGAGTTTCGATACGATTTTTTGGAATGAGGTTATGGAGATCTTCGAGCATGTCGGTGGATTGAGCGAGCTGAAGCCGCGCTACACCGATTCTCGATTCCCCATTCCCGATTCCCAGCGTCAGAAACTAATGAACAAACCGCCGTTGACCGGAATATTCGCACCGGTGATGAAACCGGCATCGTCGTCGGCGAGAAACACCACCGTGCGCGCGATCTCGCTGGGTTTGCCGATGCGACCGACCGGGATGTGGGCGAGGATGTCGGCGCGAACGGCGTCGGGAATCGTCTTCACCATCGCGGTTTCGCAATAGCCGGGGGAAATCGAATTCACGGTCACGCCTTTGCGCGCGACTTCGCGGGCGAGCGCCATGGTGAAGCCGTGCATGCCGGCTTTCGCGGCCGAATAGTTGGTTTGCCCGAACTGACCGGTTTGGCCGTTGATCGAGCTGATATTGACGATGCGACCGAAGCCGCGGGTCATCATCCCGTCCACCGCGTGACGGCACAGATTGAAGACGCTATCGAGATTGACGTTCATCACCGCATCCCACTGCGCTTTTTCCATCTTGCGCAGCGTGACATCGCGAGTGATGCCGGCGGCGTTGACCAAGATATCCAGCGCGCCATGCTCGGTTTCGATCGCATGCACCAGCGCCCCGCAAGCGTCGAAATCGCCGACATCCAGCGCTGCGAAGCGAATCTCCAGGCCGGCGACATCTTGCTCGAATTCGGCGATGCGTTCGACCCGCGTACCGAGGTCGGCGGCGATGACTTTGCATCCGGCGCGCGCGAGCGCTTTGCAGATTTCGGTGCCCAGACCGCCGATGCCGCCGGTCACGAGCGCCACGCGTTGAATGTGTTGCGATGTCACGGTCGCCCCCCTTGTCGATGCGGTGCTGACGCCGAACGCGCACTGAAAAACGGGCGGTACGGTCGATGTCGTAAATATGGACGCGGCGCAAAGGCCGTTATGCGGCAAGCCTCATCTAGGAGATGCGTTCGCGCGATCGCGTAGCGATCTCCGTAACGATTCGGATTCAGTCGTCGCGCGGTTTCGCGCTCGCCGCGGGTTTATCTTTCGGTTTTGCGGCGGTCGCCGTGCGGCCCATCGCGCCGATCAGATTGTGCTGAAATTCGCGCCACATCTCGAGATTGCGCTCGGTCAACTGGTTCATCATCGTCCACGGCGTCTGCCCGAGCAGACCGCCCATTTGCTGGCGGAACTGCTGCTGCTGATCGATGAAGATCTGCATCGAGCGTTCGAGGTAATTGCCCATGAAGCCCTGCAGCGAGTCGCCATAGAACCGAATGATGTGGCTGAGCAATTGCGTGGAGAGCACCGGCTCGCCGTCTTGCTCGTGTTCGGCGATGATCTGCAACAGCACCTGACGGGTCAGGTCGTCGCCGGATTTGGCGTCGCGAACCTCGAAATCTTCGCCATCCACGATCAACTGGCGGACGTCCTCGATCGTGATGTAGCTCGAAATCTTGGTGTCGTACAGCCGGCGGTTCGGGTACTTCTTGATGATGCGAAGAGAGGGCATGGAGCCTTTGCTCTAGAAAGTTCAATTCGCGAGCATGGCGCAGGCGGCGGCCGCTTGCAACTCGGACCCGGACGGCCCGCATGCAGGCCGTGCGTCATGGCCAGTAAAGCATGATCGATCAATGAGTTCCGTGGAATTCGAGGGGAAATCCGGTTCGCTGCATTCAGCGTGCAGAGCCCGGCGGGCGCGGCCGCCGCCCAATCGCCGGGTATTGGCTCGTATCGACCCGTATCGACGCGAATGGCCCCAAGCGGCGCGGCTGAGGCCGCGCGCCCGGTACGGTCACCAGCCCATATGGTGGCCGCCGTTGATGTCCAGATTGGAGCCGGTGATCCAGGCCGCGCGCTCATCGGCGAGGAAGGCCACGCCATAGGCGATTTCGTCCGGCGTGCCGAGCCGGCCGGTCGGGATGTCGGCGACGATCTTGGCCCGCACCTCTTCCGGTACCGCCATCACCATGTCGGTGGCGATGTAGCCGGGGGAGATCGTGTTCACGGTGATCCCTAGCTTCGCGTTCTCGCGCGCCAGCGAAATCGTGAAGCCATGCATACCGGCTTTGGCGGCGGCGTAGTTGGCTTGACCGTACTGGCCTTTGAGACCGTTGATCGAGCTGATCTGGATGATGCGCCCCCATTTCCGCGCGCGCATGCCGTCGATCACCGGACGGGTCACGTTGAACACCGAGTTGAGATTGGTGTTGATCACGTCCTGCCATTGCTCCGCGGTCATTTTGTGGAACGTGCCGTCGCGGGTGATGCCGGCGTTGTTGATCAGAATATCGACCGGCCCGAGTTGGCGCTCGACCTCTCGGACCATCGCCTCGGCATCCTCGGCGGAGGTCACGTCGCCCTTCGCCAGCGCGATGTCGTAGCCATCGGCTTTGAGTTGCGTCTGCCAGCTCTTGGCGCGCTCCTCGTTCCGGTAATTCGTCGCGACCTTGATGACCCATGTCGGCCAATCGTTTGCAGATCGCAGTGCCGATGCCGCCGGTGCCTCCGGTCACGAGTGCGACGCGGGCGATCGAATGCGGTGCCGTCATGATGTATGTCCTCCAGTTGAAATGCGTTGCTGTCGATCGCGGATCCGAAGTCTCGGCGCCCGCGGCGGACGATCGGCTTCGATTCTATGTGCGTCCGACGGCAACGCCGTTGTGCAATGCAGCGAAGTCGACCGGATCGCGCGGAATCAGCTGCGGGTCGAACTCTGCGACGGCACGCGCCAAGACGCGATCGACGCTGCCCAGACCCGCGAGCGCGTTCTCGCGCTGTCCCAATGCGCGCCATGCGAAACGCAGTGCCGACAGCGGCTCTTCGGCATCTACCGGCAATGCCGCCAGCGACTTCGACAGTTTCTGGCCGCTGGCGTCGACGATCAGCGGCAGATGCGCATACGCGGGCGTCGGTAAGCCGAGCGCGCGTTGCAGCAGGATTTGACGCGGCGTCGAGTCGAGCAAATCGGCGCCGCGCACGACATGGCTGATGGCTTGATCGGCATCGTCGACCACCACCGCGAGTTGGTAGGCCCAGAAACCGTCGGCGCGACGCAGAACGAAATCGCCGACATCGCGATCGACGGATTGCTCGAAACGTCCTTGCAGGACGTCGTCGAAGGCGATGCGGGTGTCGTCGGCGACACGGAATCGACAGGCGATGGCCGGTGCGCGGGAGGATCGCTCGAATGTCGATGCGAGCTGCGGCGAGGCCGTGCGGCAGAGGCGGTGGATGCCGGCATCGGCGGCGAGGTCGCTGCGACTGCAGGTGCAGTCGAACGCGAAGCCGTTGCGCTGAAGTTCCGCCAGCGCGGTCGCGTAGTGCGCATGGCGTTCGCTCTGACGCACGACGGGCGCATCGGAGGCCAAACCGAAGGCATCGAGCGCACGCAGTTGCGCATCGGCGGCACCAGCGACTTCGCGCGGCGGGTCCAGGTCTTCGATCCGAATCAGCCATTCGCCGCCTGCATGGCGCGCCATCAGCCAACTCCCGAACGCGGCGACCAACGAACCTAAATGCAACGGTCCGGTCGGCGAAGGCGCGAAGCGTCCGCGGTAGCGCACCGACATCGGAGCATCGGCGATCGGTTGGATGTCTGGCGGCTGAATCATGCGTATGAAATGGCGTGGGCATCGCGCAACGGAGGGCGTATCGCGCTTGAAAGCGCGGCATCGCCCCACAGCTTAGCGACTCCACTCCCCCTCGTCGCTCCTTCGTGGAGATGAGAAGAATGATCAAACGTCTCGCACTGTTCCTCGCCACCAATCTCGCGGTCCTTCTCCTGTTCAGCGTGGTGATGGCGGTTTTCGGCATCGACCCGCGCACCGGCAGCGGTTTGCTGGTGATGGCCGCGATCTTCGGCTTCGGCGGCTCGATCATTTCGCTGCTGGCCTCGAAGTGGATCGCGAAAATGACCACGCGGGCGCATGTGATTCAAGAACCGCGCAACGAAATCGAACGTTGGTTGGTGCAGACCGTGCGCCGACAGGCCGAGGCCGCGGGCATCGGCATGCCGGAAGTGGCGGTCTACGATGCGCCCGAAATCAACGCCTTCGCCACCGGCGCTAGCCGCAACAACGCCTTGGTCGCGGTGTCGACGGGTTTATTGCGCGCGATGGATCGCGACGAGGCCGAAGCGGTGCTGGCGCATGAAGTCAGTCACGTCGCGAACGGCGATATGGTGACGATGGCGCTGTTGCAAGGCGTGCTCAATACCTTCGTGATCGTGCTCGCGCGCGTGGTCGGTCGTGTGGTCGATGGCTTCCTCGGCGGCGATCGCGACGACGGCAGCGTCGGCCTTGGCTATTACGCCATCGTGTTCGTGCTCGACATGGTCTTCGGCCTCTTCGCCAGCATCATCGCGATGTGGTTCTCGCGCTGGCGCGAATTCCGTGCCGATGCCGGCGGCGCGAAGCTCGCAGGTCATCGCAAGATGATCGCCGCGCTGGAGCGCTTGTCGATGACCTACGGCGCCAGCACACTGCCGAAACAAGTGCAGGCGTTCGGTATCTCCGGCGCAGTCGGCGGCGGCCTGAAGCGCTTGTTCCTCAGCCATCCGCCGCTGGAGGCGCGGATCGCGGCGCTGCGCGATGCCGCACAGAATCCGAAATTCAGTGCGGGTCTTGGTGTGGTGTCCTAACCCACGAAACGTTAGTCGAATCGCTGCGTTTCTAACGCGCCCGGAACGAAAGAGCCCGCCGAAAGGCGGGCTCTTTGTATTCGCGATGTGTCCCGATCCAGATGCGGATGCTAGCGATCGATCGTGCCGATGTGCCTTAGGCTGTTCCCGATGCTCACTCGAAATCGTAATTCATCTCGGGGCTCGCCGTGGCCAAGAAATGGCCTTCGACGTAATCCACCCCAGCGGAGAATAGGATCGACATGCTCGCCGCATCCTGCACGAATTCGGCGATGGTTTGAATGCCGAAGTCGCGCGCTTTGCTGGCGATTTCGCGCACGCGCTTCTGGCTGTCGGCGTTTTTGGGCAGATCTTCGATGAAACTGCGATCGATCTTGAGAATTTGCGGCTGTATGTGAGTGAGCAGTTGGAACGAATCCAAGCCGGCGCCGAATTGCTCCAAGCCGACTTTACAGCCGAACTCGTTGACGGCCGCAGCGAACTCCTGCACCGCTTTGAGGTGAGTGAAGACCTTCGCCTCTTGCAATTGCAGGACCAGATACTCGCCCGGGACGCCATGGGCGGACAATTGTTTGCCGATATGGGTGGCGAGCGCGTCGTTGTACAGGGAGTTCTGCGACACCTTGACCATCAACGTGGTCGGCCGGGCCGTCTTGTAGCGCTGGGTGATCAGTTCGATCGCATGCTCGACCACGTACAGATCGATCTCTTCCAACATGCCGTGCTCTTCGGCGATCTGCAGGAAGGCGCTCGGCGAGGTCAATTCGCCTTCGCCGCCGTCGAGACGGAGCAGGGTGTCGTAGATCGGATGATTGTCGCCTTGCAGGCTGATGACCGGTTGAAAATGCAGAATGAAGCGCTTGTGATCCAATGCGTCGCGCAGGCGTTCGACCCAGGCCTGGATGCGTTCGGTCTCGGCGCGATCGACCGCGCTGGGGTCGAACAGTTCGACCCGGTTGCCGCCCATGTTCGCGGCGGACTGTACGCCCTGCGAGGCCTTGGCCAGCACCTGACTGACGCTGGCGATCTTCTCGCTGATCTGCACGCCGCCGATGCTGGTGGTGATCACGCTGGAACGCGCGCCGATGGTGAAGACTTCGGCGGCGAAGGTGTTGCGGATACGTGTGGCGAGCTGCTCGGTCGCCGCATAGTCGCTGCCGCGCAACAGCACCGCGAAACTGGTTTCGGCGAAGCGTGCGGCCACCGCGTTGCCTGAGAGCTCGCTGTTCAGTCGCTCGGCGATCGATGCGAGCATGTCGTCGGCCGCGTCGAGGCCGATTTCTTGGATCAAGCGCTGGTAATGATCCGGCTCGATCAACAGCAAGCCGTGATGGCCGTTGTTCTGCGCGGCGTCGGTCACGGCGTCTTCGAGGCTGCGCAAGAAGGTCGCGCGATTAAGCAGGCCGGTGACTTGGTCGCGTTGCTTGAGCTCTTCGACCTTGCGCGCCAGTTCCGGGTCCACGCCCTGTTCTTGACGGCGGAACACCAATTGCTGACAGGCTTCGCCCTCGTACTGGGCGAGGGTGAATTCCATCACCGCCGGAAAGCTGTTGCCTTCGATATCGCGCGCCTGCAAGTCGTAGCGCGCCGGCGGCGGCTCGCCCTTGCTCAAGGATTTCAGCAATTGCTTGAAGTCATCCAGGTGCTGCGGCGCGACCAGATCGAGCAAGGACATGCCTTCGATGTCCTCGAACGATTCGAAACCGAACATTTCCAGATACGCCGCATTCGCGCGGATGTGCATGCCTTCGTGAACATAGGCGACCGGGTCGCGCGAGGACTCGATCAGCGAATCGCAGCGACGTTCGGTTTCGCGCACCTGGGCTTCGAGGCGGCGCAGATTGCGGCGAGCTTCCAAGTCGCTCCACTCGCTGCGGATCGCGGCCAGCAGTTGCGGCGGTTTATGCCGCAGCGCGATGCCGCGCGCACCACCGGCGAAAATATCCGTGAAGCTATCGGTGTCGATCTGTTCGACGACGGCGATCACCGGGATGTCCTTGCCGGTGCCCGACACCCGATGCAGCACATCGGGCAGCGCCGCCAACGTGCAGGGATGCGATGCCAGGACCAAGTCGATGGTTTGAGCCGCGAGCATCGTGGTCAATTCGTCCAACGACCCCGGCCGATGCGGCCGTACGGCGATGCCAGCATTGCGCAAACCGCTGACGATGCCTTCGGCCTCTTCGACGCTGTCATCGACCAACATCAGACGCAGTGCGGCATCCTGGCTTTTCGACATTCGACGGCTCTCCAGAAAGTGTGGGCCGACCGCGCTGCGTGATGACGGCCACAGGGCGAATCATAACGCGCGAGGTTCGATTCGGTTGCGCAAGTGATTGATTCGACAAGGCGAACCGCGTGCCGCCGGATCCGCCGCGAGCTCACGAGTCGCTGACCATCAGAGCGTGAGTGTAGCCGCAAAGGCGGTGCTTTGCGGCGACCAACGGTATCGTGATCGGCCGCTGAGGCGTTACAGCGGCCGCTTGCCCGGGTCGCCCGCGACTTCGCGGACCAGCTTGGGTACGAGGTAGCCCGACAGCCGCGCCAGTAGCGCGGCATGCAGCGCGCGCGCGGCCTCGTCGGGCACCTCGAAATGCGCGGCGCCTTGCACGCGGTCGAGTTGATGCAAGTAATAGGGCAGCACGCCGGCGGCGAAGCTGCGTTCGGACAGCGCCGCTAACGCGTCGACATCGTCGTTCACGCCGCGCAGCAACACGGCTTGATTGAGCAGTGTCGCGCCGGCGGCGCGCAGGCGCGCCATCGCAGCATCCACGTGCGCATCGAATTCGTTCGCATGATTGGCGTGGATCACCACCGCCACCGGCCAGGGCAGGGCGCGCAGCCAGCCGATGAGCTCGGCATCGACGCGCTCGGGCAGCACCACGGGCAGCCGGGTGTGGATGCGTAGGCGACGCAGATGCGGGATGTCGGCCAGCCGCGCGGTCAATTCGGCGAGTTTGGGGGTCGCCAACGACAGCGGATCGCCGCCGGAGAGGATGACTTCTTCGATGCTGGTATCGGCCGCGATCGCGGCCACGGCATCGCGCCACTGTTCGGCGGCGGCGGTTTCTTCGGCATAGGGGAAGTGGCGGCGGAAGCAGTAGCGGCAGTGGACCGCGCAACTGCCGGTCGCGATCAACAGCGCCCGGCCGCGATATTTGTGGATCAGCCCGCGCCCGGCCTTGGCGGCGGTATCGCCGACGGCGTCCAGATCGAAGCCCGGCATCGGCCGCAACTCTTCATCCAGGGGCAGCACTTGCCGCAGCAGCGGGTCGTGCGGATCGCCCCGACGCATACGCGCCACGAAGCCGCGCGGCACGCGCAACGGGAACTGTGCTGCGGCGGCCTCGGACAGCGCAGGCACTTGCCCCTCAAGCCCCAGCAGGGCCAGCAATTCGGCGGGGTCGCGCACGGCTTCGCGCCAGAGGCGCTTCCAATCGGCGCCGGGCGCGGGGTGTAGGGACGGGGAGGCAACGGGTATCATTAGCGGTTCTGTCGGCCGAGTCGTTTTGGGCGCATCGCGCGCGAACACCCAGCCCGCCATTCTAGCCGCCTGCGGCCGCCCATCCTCAGGGCCTACCGCATGTGTCCCGCTTACCGCATTCCCGCATTTCCATCAGGAGCACCCCATGGCCAGCCTGGGCATGAACGACGTCAAGAACGGCCAGAAGATTCTGGTCAATAACGATCCTTGCGTCATCACCGAAACCGAATACGTCAAGCCGGGCAAAGGCCAAGCCTTCACCCGCATCAAATTCCGCAACATCAAGTCGGGCCGCGTGGTCGAAATGACCATGAAGGCCACCGACTCGTTGGAAGTGGCCGATGTGGTCGATACCGACATGCAATTCCTCTACGGCGACGGCGAGTACTGGCACTTCATGAATCCGGAAAGCTTCGAGCAAGTGCAGGCCGACAAGGCCGGCATGGGCGGCGCCGAAAAATGGCTCAAGGGCGAGGAAGAGTGCGTGGTCACGCTATGGAACGGCATTCCGATCGCAGTCACCCCGCCGAACTTCGTGGAATTGAAGATCGTCCAGACCGATCCTGGCGTGAAGGGCGATACCGCCGGCACCGGCGGCAAGCCGGCGACCCTCGAAACGGGCGCTGTGGTCCGCGTGCCGCTGTTCGTGGGCAACGAAGAAATCATCAAAGTCGATACCCGCTCCGGCGAATATTTCAGCCGAGTCAAGTGATTGATTCGCAGCGAGCCGGCCATAGGCCGGCTGCGTAGCGAATCAATCATCCCGAGCCGTAGGCGAGGGATCGGCTTTGCTTCCCCGAAAGCCCGCTTTGGCGGGCTTTCGCTTTTCTTCTCGTAAGATTCTCGATATGCCACGAACACTCTACTGCTGGCGTTGCGACATTGAGCTGCCCATGCTCGACGAAGAGGAGTGGGCAAGGATGATGCCTTTGCTGGGCGAGACCATCCGCGACTTCAAGGAAGCGCGTCGTGCCACGGGCATTGGATTAGTGGAAGCGCAGGTCAATGGGATCTTCGGCCGTCGTGCGCTTGTTTTCTATCAAGAACTTACGGGTTTCCCCGAAACTAACGTCAAGGCACTCTGGCACCACCGCTTGTCTCTTTATGGCCCGCCTTGTACGCATTGCGGTAAGCCGCTGCGCACCCCGCAGGCCAAGTTCTGCGCGGCATGTTGGCACCCGAGAGTAGCGCCGGCCGGGCACTGAAGCGTATCAACATCCGTTCGTCGCCTTCGGAATGCGACAATGCCGCCATGAGCTACCAACCCATGTCCGAAGCCGTCGTTCCCGAACTCTGCGATCTCTTGATCGAAGCCCGCTATGTCGTCCCGATTGTGCCGCACGGTGTCGTGCTCGAACAGCACGCGGTCGCGGTCCGCGATGGCGCCATTCTCGCGGTACTGCCGATCGCCGAAGCGCGTGCGCGTTTCGAAGCCAAGGAGACGGTGTCGCGCCCCGAGGGTGTGCTGATCCCGGGTCTGGTCAATGCCCATTGCCACAACCCGATGACGTTGATGCGCGGCGTCGCCGACGATATGCCGCTGATGCGTTGGTTGCAGGAGCACATCTGGCCGATCGAAGGCGCGGTGATCGGCCCCGATTTCGTCGCCGACGGTATCGCCTTCGCCATCGCCGAAATGTTGCGCGGCGGTACCACTTGTTGCAACGAAAACTATTTCTTCCCCGACGTGCAGGCCGCGACCTACCAACGTTATGGGTTTCGTGCGCGCGTCGGCCTGCCGGTGATCGATTTCCCGACGGCGTGGGCGAAAAGCGACGACGAGTATTTCGATCGCGCCTGCGAAGTGCACGATCAATGGCGCAGCGATCCGCATCTCGCCACGCCTTCGCTGGTGTCCACTGCGTTCGCTCCGCATGCGCCGTATACGGTGTCGGATGCGAATTTCGAGCGCATCCGCATGCTCGCCGATCAGCTCGATATCCCAGTACATCTGCACACGCACGAAACCGCGGGCGAAGTGCAAGAATCGCAGAAGAAGTACGGACAACGACCGATCGCGCGCCTCGACCGCCTCGGCTTGGTTAACGACCGTCTGATCGCCGTGCATATGACCCAACTCACCGATGCCGAAATCGCGCTCTGCGCTGCGCGCGGCGTCAGCATCGTGCATTGCCCCGAATCGAATCTCAAACTGGCATCGGGCTTTTGTCCGATCGGCAAGCTGCAGAACGCCGGCGTCACGATCGCCATCGGTACCGACGGCGCCGCGAGCAATAACGATCTGGATATGTTCGGCGAGATGCGCACCGCGGCCCTGCTCGCGAAAGCGGTGGCGGAAGACGCGGCTGCGTTCGATGCCTTCAGCGCGCTGCGCGCGGCGACGCTCGGCGGCGCGAAAGCCATGGGTTTGGACGATCACATCGGCTCGATCGAACCGATGAAGCAAGCGGATATCGCCTGCGTCGATCTATCGGCGCTGGAGACGCAACCCCTGCATCACGTGCTATCGCAGTTGGTCTACGCGACCGGCCGTCATCAAGTGACGGATGTGTGGATCGCGGGTAAAGCGAAACTTCGCGAACGCATCCTGGTGGATATGGACATCGATGCGCTGATCGCGAACGCTAAGCAGTGGCGGGAGCGGATCGGGGCGGTGAGAGGCGGGGGCTGAAATCATGGTTGACATTTTGAGTGACTTTGCTGAATGTCTAAAAGAAAACGCCATAATCTTGAGCATTTTGGGAGCTTTGGCTGCATTTCTCTGGCCTATTTTTCAATTCGTTCTGGTTCGCCGGCGTGATCAATTTAATCGTGAGTTTGATGTTTATCATCGACTTATTAAAGAGTTAGTGCAGCCAGATCCTGACACAGGATTCGCATGGCTTGATAGGCAGGTTGCTGTCGTCTTTGAACTAAGAAATTTTCCTAGGTATTACCCCGTCACCGGAAGAATTCTTGGTGGGCTACGAGAAAAGTTTTCAAGTGACATGCAATTTAAGTGGCCACGCCTAATTGAAGAAATGGATTTAACCCTGGAATTTTTGCGCAGAAAGCAAATTCCATGGTTTAGATTAGATATTCGGTTTAGACCAATGAAGAAATAGTGATGGACTCTCAATCAAACGACAACTTCAGCCAAGCGGAACTCGACAAGTTCAATGCGCTTGCGAGTCGCTGGTGGGATCCCAACGGCCCACAAAAACCCTTGCACGCGTTGAACCCCGCCCGTCTGGGCTATGTGCGTGAGCGCATGACCTGCGCGGTGCGCGGGTGCTGGATGTCGGTTGCGGCGGCGGCTTGCTCAGCGAGGCGCTCGCGGCCGAAGGCGCGCAGGTCACGGCGATCGATTTGGCGCCGGATCTGATCAAGATCGCGAAATTGCACACGCTCGAATCCGGCGTCGCGGTCGATTACCGTCTGATCGCGGCCGAAGCGCTGGCCGAGGAGATGCCTGGCCGATTCGACGCCGATGACCTGCATGGAAATGCTCGAACACGTGCCCGATCCCAGCGCCGTGATCGCCGCTTGCGCGCGTTTGCTCAAGCCCGGCGGGCGTTTGTTCCTGTCCACGCTCAATCGTACGCCGGCCGCGTTCGCGCTGGCGATCGTCGGCGCGGAGTACGTCGCGCGGATGCTGCCGAAAGGCACGCATCAGTATCGCGATTTCATCAAGCCCTCCGAGTTGGCCGCATGGCTGCGCGCCGCCGATCTGTCGCTGGAGGATGTCAGCGGGCTGATCTACGATCCCATACGTCACCGCGCCAGCGTCGGTGGACGCACCGACGTCAACTACTTGGCTTGCGCATCGAAACCGTTATCCTAAGCGCGTCGCTGAAAACGTAACCAAGTTCACGTTGCGCGCCGCGGCACACGCTATCCTTTCGCCGACCTTCGCTCAACGACATTCTCGCCCGATGCCGATACGCAAATATTCTCGCGCCGTTCTTTTCGATCTCGACGGCACGCTGGTCGATAGCGCGCCCGATATGGTCGCCGCGATGAATCTGTTGCTGCGCGAATGCGGCCGCGAACCGATGACGCTGGATGTTTTGCGTCCGCACGTGTCCAAAGGCTCGCGCGCGATGCTGGCGGCGGCGTTTCCCGAACTCGAGCTCGCCGATCGCGAGGCGATGGTCGGCGATTTTCTCGACACCTACGAACGCGTCCTCGGTCAGCATTGCGCGCCGTTCGACGGGATCGAGACCCTGCTCGCCGAGATCGAAGCCGAAGGCGGGCGTTGGGGCATCGTCACCAACAAACCGATGTATCTGGCCGAAGAATTGATCCCGATGCTCGGCTGGGAGGAGCGCTGCGGGATTTTGCTCGGCGGCGATAGTTTGGCCGAGCGCAAGCCGCACCCCTTGCCGCTGCTGCACGCAGCGAAAGCGCTCGAAATGTCGCCGCGCGATTGCGTCTATGTCGGCGACGACGAGCGCGATGTCGTCGCGGCGCGCGCGGCCGGCATGCCGGTAGTGGTCGCACTGTGGGGGTATCGGTTGCCGGGCGACGACCCTGCGGCATGGCAGGGCGATGCGATGGTCGAGCGCCCGCATGATTTACTCGATGCGGCGCTGTGGTCGCGCCTGTCGCCGGTCGAAGCTTGACCGCCGCGCGCAACGCAGCGATCGACCGCGGCACGATGCACGACGCCCCGATGCACGACATGCCCAGTGGCGGCGATGCCGAGGATTTCCTCGGCAAATGGCGCGCGCGTTGGCCGGAATGGCGGATCGCGCAGACCTTCGTCGAGCCCGCGCACCGGGCCCGGGCCGAGGCATGGTTCGCGCTGTTGCAGGAATTCACCGATGCCGCCTGGGGCGGTGCCGATCCCACGCCGGGCATCGCCAAACTCGGTTGGTGGCAGGACGAATTGCGCGGCTGGGCGAAAGGTGCGCGGCGACACCCACTCGGTATCGCACTGCATAAATCGTCGGCGCCGTGGCCAGCGCTTGCGGCGAGCCTGACCGTGCTGCATACGGCGCGCGAGAGTGTGCTCGCTGGCGAGACCTCGGCGGTCGAATCGCTCGCCGACCTGCTGCGCCCTTGCGCCGATGCGATCGATGCCTGCGAGCGCGCACTGTTCGGCGAAGTCGCCGGCTCCGATATGCGCGAGTTCGCAGCCGACCCTAAAGCGGGCCTGATGTTGATCGCGATGCACACGCTCTGGGCCAGTACCGATGCGCCGGACCCAGCGCGATACGCTTCGTATGTGCGGACATTGCGCGCGTCCTGGCCGCAGCCGGCGACGACGCGGTGCAGGCGTATCTACGACGCGTTGACCCGCAAGCGTCTGCAAGCGATCGCGTCAGGTGCTGCATTAGCGCCGGTTTCGCCCTGGTCGACGCTGTGGGCCGCTTGGCGTGCGGCGCGAGGCTGAATGCGCCGATCCGTATCGACTCTGGCCCGTCCCGTTACAATGCCGCTCCGCGTTCTTGCGATCGTTTCGACCTACCCGTGACTTCACCCACGCATCCGCTCGCCTTGCCCGATGTCGCCGACGATGCCGCTCGCGCAGCGCGTCCGCTCGACTGGGTCGGCATGCAGAACATCGCCCTGCCGCTACGCCTGCGCGGCGCCGAAGGCATCGAGTTGCAAGTGCCGGCCTCGGTCGATGTCTTCGTCGATCTGCAGCGTTCCGACGCTCGCGGCATCCACATGTCGCGCCTGTATCAACGCTTGCAGGATGCGCTCGCTGAAGAAGCGCTGACGCCCGCGCGCCTGCGTCGTGTGCTGCAAGCATGCATCGATTCGCAGGGCGCGTTATCGTCTTCGGCACGCATCGTGCTGCGTTACGACCATTTACTCAAACGCGCCGCGCTGGTCAGCGCGAACAGCGGTTGGAAACGTTACCCGGTCGAAATCGACGCGACGCTCGTGCAGGGACATCTGCATTTGCGGCTCGGTTTTTCGGTCGACTATTCCAGCACCTGTCCCGCATCCGCTGCGCTGTCGCGGCAGGCGAACGCCGAACGTTTCGCCGACGACTTCGCCGCTGCGCGTCCGCTCTCGACCCAAATCGTGCGCGATTGGCTCGCGTCAGAACGCGGCCTCGCCGCGACCCCGCATGCGCAACGCAGCCGCGCCGAGATCCGGCTCGATCTGCAGCCATCGTTCGAGCAGTTGAGTATCGAGGATTGGGTCGATCGGGCCGAAGCGGCAGTCGGCACCCCGGTGCAAACCGCAGTCAAACGCGAAGACGAGCAAGCATTCGCACGCCTCAACGCCGCGCATTTGATGTTCTGCGAAGATGCCGCACGCCGCGTCGCCGCTGCGTTCGCCGACGATGCCCGCGTGCAGCGCTACGACATCACTGTTTCGCATTACGAAAGTTTGCATGCGCACGATGCGGTGGCGCGGGTGAGTGGGAAGGGTGGGGCGCACTGTTGATCAACAATTCTCGATTCAGGCAGTTCTTGCCGGGATAATGCCAGCAAGCGCCTGCAGAATTTGGTATGCACGAAGTCCTGCGCAGAACGATATCACTATGATTGCTGGGAGTCTCAGCCCGTCGCCAGGGGCCGAAACTGCAGCTAAAAAACCGAGTTTGACGGAGAGGATGAAGAAAGTCGCGGCTATCCCTCCCCAAACCATTTTCAACAGATATCCGAAGAATTCAAAACAAGACGGCATCGTGGGTTGCTTTCCCGACATCACGCCATTGACGTCTTTCGCGAAATAAATCGACATTTGTACGGTTGCGCCCAGCAACCCGAAAAGAAACGAATAAAGAATCGGCTTGAAATTATCTGGGATGTATTCGTCGAGCAGACCAAAATAATGAATGCCAGCGGGCATAGCGCCGCCTAACACGTAGCCTATGGTCAAGACGAGCATCACGGGCCAATACCAATGTGTACCGCTGATCTGTATTGCCATGGGGGATTCCACGTGCCTTTGGCCGACAGTGGAATACTAAGAAATCGTTGCCGTATTTTCAGTATCAAAAGCGGATCGACGTGTGCGCCGAACCGCACCATGGAGTGTTGCGACCGTAGGGATGGCGAACGCGCCATTTGTGATGCAGACGAACGACAGCGCCTTGTCCTATTTATTAAGCTCTAGCGCCAACAACGGATCGATCCGCACGTTGAACCAATTCATCCCCCAATGCAGATGCGGGCCGGTCGCACGCCCGGTTGCACCCACGGCGGCAACGGCTTGGCCTTGTTCGACGCGATCGCCCACTTTCACGTCGATGCGCGACAGATGCAGAAAATTCGAACTGACGCCTGCGCCGTGATCGATCACGAGGGTGCCGCCGGTGAGATACAGATCGTTCGCGGCGAAACTGACGATGCCGCCTGCGGGCGCCTTCACCGATGTGCCGTTCGGCGCAGCGATATCCATCCCCGAATGCGGCGATTTCGGCGTGCCGTTGTAGATGCGTTGATTGCCGAAGCGGCCGCTGATGCGGCCTTGTACCGGCCACACGAAGCGCTGCGCGAAGTCTTCGCGGGCATCGTCGCGGGCGCGCACGGCGACGACCATCGCCTGTTCGCGCTGAATACGCTTGGCGATATCGGGCGGCGGGTTGACGGTCTTAGGCGGTACGCCGTTGACCTTCTCTACCGGCCAGTCGCGCGGCGTCACGTCGATGCGATGTTCGATCAAGCCCGTTCCGGGTTGTTTGATCTTCACCGTCAGCGGCCCGGTTTCGTCTCGACCCACGCCGAAGACGAAGCGGCCGCTCGGCGAGACGCGCAATGTGCGCCCGGCATGTTCGACGCTCGCCGCTTTGTGAGTGATGCCGATCACCATCGCGCCTTGCGATACGGTTTTCGGCAACAGGGTAGCGCGCACCGGCACGACATCGCCGCCGCCGACCAGCGGCCCTTGCGGTTGCGATGCCGATGGTTGCGATGCGGAGGGGTGCGGCGTGGAAGATAGTTTTTTCGCCGGAGGTTGCGCGGCATGCGCGCATGCGAGCGCCGCGACGCAAAACGCGGCGAGTAATATCGTTTTCACCGAAGCGAATCCACGCGCATACGGCGTCATCGGTCGAACTCAAGGCGCATACCACGTGCCGATCCGAGCAAGCGTTCCCCGTCCCACACGCGATGACCGTTGACCCACGTCGAAGCGATGCGCGAACGGAAGGTCATGCCTTCGAACGGCGACCAGCCGCATTTCGACAGCACATCTTCGCGGCGCACGGTGTAGGGCCGGTCTTCGATCAGCACCAGATCGGCGAAATAACCCTCGCGCAAAAAACCGCGGTCTTTCACGTCGAATAATTGCGCCGAGGCGTGCGCGAATTTCTGTACGACTTGCGGCAGCGTCAGCGAACCCTCATGTACGCATTCCAGCGCGGCGCTCAACGCGAACTGCACCAGCGGCAGGCCGCTGGGCGCGCGCAGGTAGGGCGCGCTTTTTTCTTCCAACGTATGCGGCGCATGATCGGTCGCGAGCACGTCGATAACGTCTTCGGCCACCGCGCGCGTGATCGCTTCGCGGTCGCTGGCGTCTTTGATCGCCGGGTTGCATTTGATGAAATTGCCGCGCGCGGCGTAGTCGCGAGAATCGAAACGCAGGAAATGGATGCAGGTTTCGGCGGTGATGCGCTTGCGACTGCCATCGGCCCGAATCAGCGGGCCGCGTTCGAACAGCGCCAACTCGTCGGCGGTGGAGATGTGCAGCACATGCAGGCGGGCGTCGTGCCTGCGCGCGAGTTCGATCGCGAGCTTAGTGGATTTGACGCAGGCCGCACGACTCCGGATCTCGCCGTGAAATTCGACCGGAATATCGTCGCCGTATTTTTCGCGGTACTTCGCTAATTCCGCATCGATCATCGGCGAATCTTCGCAGTGGGTGATGATCGGCGTGGGCGCCTCGCGGAACACCGCGTCCAAAACGACCGGATCGTCCACCAACATGTTGCCGGTGGAGGCGCCCATGAAGATTTTCACGCCCGGCGCGGTTTTCGGGTCCAGCGTGCGGATCGCATCGAGGTTGCCGGTGCTGGTGCCCATGTAGAAGCCGTGATTGCCCCAGGCACGGCCGGCCGCGCGACGGTATTTGTCCTCCAGCGCAGCAGCGTCCAGCGTCGGTGGGCTGGTGTTGGGCATGTCCATGAAGCTGGTGAGCCCGCCAGCGACGGCCGCCGCCGATTCGGTCGCCATATCGCCTTTGTGCTCCAGCCCTGGCTCGCGGAAGTGCACTTGGTCGTCGATCATCCCCGGCAGCAAGCGACGGCCGGCGGCATCGAACACGGTTTCGCCGGCGCGGGCGCTGAGGCCCGATGAAATCGCGGCGATACGGCCATCCGCGCCGATGCGCAGGTCGGCGTCGAACTCCCGGCCTTCGTTGACGAGGCGGGCGTTGACGATCAGGGTCGGTGCGAGGGGGAAAACGGAAAGGGCTGTGGTCATCGGGGGTTCCGGCGTCAGTGGCGGTGGGCGTCGGTGCCCGAGGAGGGACGTTCCGGCACGGGGTCGTGACCGCCAGGATGCAGCGGATGGCAACGGGCGATACGTCGCGCCGCCAGCCAACTGCCTTTCACGGCACCGAAGCGGTCCACAGCCGTCATGGCGTATTCCGAACACGTCGGGACGAATCGGCAACGCTGTCCGAGAAGGGGGCTCAGCCAGCGTTTATACAGGCGGAGTGCGGCGATCAGCAGTCGGTCGATCAAGCGGTTGGGTTCGCAAACGGTGCAGCAGCGGTGGCGCCGGGAAGGCAGAGGCGTGGCGATGTGGATGCCGGCAGCAATGCTCGATCGCATGTTCGCCAGGATACGGTTGCCGCTGCAGTGTTCGCAGGGTATAACAGCCCGCTTTCCCGCCTCAAGGGAACATACGAAGGATTTTCGGACGTGGCAGCAAAAAAACCCGTAGCCAAGGCCCACAAGGCCGCCAAAAAAGCCCCCGCCAAACCCGCCGCGAAGCCTGCGAGCAAAGCCTCTAGCACGTCAGCCAAGCCGGCCGCAAAGAAGGCCGTGGCGAAAACTGTCGCTAAAAAGCCAGTACCGGCCGCTAAGCCCGCAGCGAAGCCTGTCGCCAAGCCGGCCGCAAAGAAGGCCGTGGCGAAAACCGCCGCTAAAAAGCCGGTCCCAGCCGCGAAGCCTGCAGCCAAGCCAGCGACGAAACCTGCGGCGAAGCCCGCCGTCAAAGCGGCCGCAGCAAAACCCGCCGCAAAGCCCTCGGCCAAGCCCGTTGCCAAGCCGGTACCGCCGGCTAAGTCCGCGCCAGCCAAGCCCGCGGCGGCGAAGCCAGCGCCTACGCAGCCCGCGCCCGCCAAAGCCGAGCCCGCGAAAGCGGCGCCGGCCAAGCCAGCGCCAGCGAAACCAGCACCTGCCGCGAAGACGGAGCCTGCAAAGGCATCCGCTCCTGCGGCCGTACCGAAGTCAGCGCCTGCTAAGCCGGCCGCCGCCGCTCAACCGGCGGCCAGCGTTAAGCCAGTCGCCGCCACCAAGCCCGCCGACGTCAAACCCGTCGTCGTCACCCCGCGCCCAGCCATGGGCAAGGTCGCGGTCGCTGTCGCTGCGAAGCCCGTGCCGCCAGCTCCACGCAACGAGATCAAGGTCATTCCCTACAAAACCGACGAATCCACCGGTCGCCCCATCCTCCCGGCCGGCTATAAGCCCAGCCGCGACGAGGAATACATGGGCGCGCTCCAGCTCGAATACTTCCGCCAACGCCTCTTGAACTGGCGCGCGGATCTGATCGAGGAATCGAAGCAGACCATCGAAAACCTCAAGGACGAAGTGCGCGATGTCGGCGACGATGCCGAACGCGCCACCCGCGAAACCGAGAACTCGCTTGAACTGCGTACCCGCGACCGCTACCGCAAACTGATCGGCAAGATCGATAGCACGCTCAAACGCTTAGAAGCCGGCGAGTACGGCTTCAGCGTCGATTCCGGCGAAGAGATCGGCCTCGAACGCCTCGAAGCCCGTCTCACCGCCGAACGCACCATCGACGAACAAGAGCGTTGGGAGCATTTGCAGAAGCAGCAGGGCGATTGATCGCTGCTTTTGGTATTGCATCTAAGACTAACGAAGAGCCCCGCGAAAGCGGGGCTTTTCGTTTGACTTCTCTCAGTTGCTAGAAATAGCCTTTATTTATGACCATTAACTGTTTCCAGTTCAGTCAGGTCTTCAACGCCCGCCATGTCTGCAAGCATTTGTGTGTACTTCTTGAGGTTTGCTTGTAAATTTTGGAGATCAGCTCTGAATTCTGCTTGATAATCCTTGTTGGAAAATGCGCCTTGAAGAGAAAGATGATGCCACTTTGAAGTAAACGGTCTTACGATTTGATTCAAAACTACTACGGCGATTTTCGTAAATTCCTTACACTTCCAAGTGTTTGATTTTAGGCTTTGCCGAGTTAATGGGAAAAGCATGTGTATGCTTTCCAGTGCTGTTTTTTCGTCGCCGTGTCCATCATCAATTTTCTGGGTTGCAGATCGTGTTAATAGTTCAACGTATAACTCCCACGCAGCAGCTCGGTCTTCATCTTTTGGCTGCCATTCCATCTCCAGGAAAAGCGTGTTGATTTTTAACGATGTCATGCCCCATTTTTCAATCCATTCGCTCCATTTCATGGGAACCACCTGTCACCAGTGTGATTCTTGGCGAAATTCGGATATGAGTTATCTGGCGGAGGGTTCTGATTTCGGCGAACAAATGCTTCATGTATCCAGTTGCTAACCATGACCGGGTCCTCCGACCATTCGTATATCTTCGCGAAGCCACATTTGACATTGTTCTGCAGTCTTGGTGGCACTGTGTAAATGTCGTATTCGGATGGGCTTGGCTTCTGGTATGTAGGAAGAATTATTCCAAGCAGCCCAGATCTTGGATTGTAAGCGGTGTGTCTGATGCTTGATCCTATTTCCCAGTCAACATGCTTTCTCTGCCATGTTTGAGTTCCAACAAGGACAACTGTGACAGTTGAATCTCTAAGATATTCGTCGCGAATTTTTTGTCTGATTGTTTCAGTTGGTAATAACGGATTGATCTCTCCAATTTGAACAGACCAAGGCACTATGATGTCATGAGCGGTGGCAAATATTCTCTCAAACCGATCTCTGTAGAATTGGTCATTGTCGTGGTGATAACTGACAAAAACTTTATGGCGAGACTTGCTAACATACATTCTTTCAAAGATTGAATTCATTCCGTTGATCCTCTTGTTTTGACTTCTATGACTGTGTTTCCGACCACGCTCTAGCCTATTTTTAGCCGAGCTAGAAAAATAGGCGGACTCTTTTCTAGCTATGGGTTATGGACAACCATTACTGCAAATCCTTTAAATTCAGTCGCCTTAATGTTGGCACTTTCAAGGCCGTGAATCCAACGATACCGAGCGTGACGCTGCCCCCGAGCACTACGGCGGGCACTAAACCGATCAGGCGCGCCATCGAACCGGCGTAGAACGCACCCAATTCGTTCGATGAGCTGATGAAGATGCTGTTGATCGACGACACGCGGCCGCGCATGTGGTCGGGCGTCGCTAATTGCAGAATGGTCGAGCGAATCACCACCGAGATACCGTCGAACGCGCCCGACAGGAAGATGAAGAACACCGACAACCACAGCGCTTCCGACAAACCGAAGCCGATGATGCAAGCGCCGAAACCAGCGACGGCCACCAACATGAAGCGCCCGGCATGATCGCGAATGGGATGCCGCGCCAACCACAAACCGACCAACATGGCGCCTGCGGCGGGTGCGCTGCGCAGAATGCCGAGGGCTTCGGGGCCAGCATGCAGCACGTCTTTGACGAAGGCGGGTGCGAGCGAGATCGCGCCGCCGAAGAGCACCGCGAACATATCCAAGGCCATCGCGCCCAGCATCACCGGCGTTTTGAACACGAAGCGCAAACCTTCGCCGATGCTGGCGAAGATCGGGCTGCGTGTGTGCGAGAGATCGGGCTCGCGCACGCGCAGAGTCGCGACCGCACCGGCCGCGATGAGTGCGCAGAGCGCGCCGATCGCATAGGCCGGGCCTGCCGGCAGGGTCGAATGCACAGGAAACGCGCCGTAATGCGCGACCGCGCCGATGATCACGCCGCCGATGGCGGGGCCGAGCGCGAGCGCCGCTTGAAAGACCACGCTGCCGATGCTGGAGCCGCGCGGGAATTGTTCGCGCGGTAATGCGCAGGCGAATAAGGTGTTATAGACCGGCCCGAGGAAGGCGCGAACCATGCCGGTGAAGACGATCGCCGCATAAATCGCGATCAGTCGTGCGGAACGATCCTCGGCGGCGGGAAACACCAAGCCCCAAGCGACGATCGCGAGAATCGCGGGCGTCGTCGCCAAACCCACGCATGCGATCGCGCCGAGGCGGCGTTTCGGCAAGTGATCTACCAAATAACCGGCGAACGGTGCGACGCAGAAAAACGGCAAGACTTCGGTCAGGCCGATCAATCCCAGTTTCCACGGATCGCCGGTGAGTTCGTAGATGTGCCAACCGACCGTCACCGTCACGATTTGATACGACAGGATGGTGAATAGGCGATACGCCATCAGCTTCAGAAACGCCGGATTGCGCAGCGGCGGCACGGCCGCTGCGTTTGCGGAAGCGGGCGGCGCGGCCTCGCTCACGTCAGGGCACGCCGGCTCGCACGGCATCGCTCGCGCGCGTTTTGATGAAGGCGAGCAACGCCGCTAAGCCGTTACTGCGCGTCGGCGAGAGATGCTTCGCTAAACCGATATCGCCGATATAACTGGCATCGGTCGCGAGAATCTCTTCTGCGCTACGGCCCGAATACACGCGCAACGCGAGATAGATCAAGCCGGACACGATGGCCGAATCGCTGGCGGCGGCGAAATCGAGTTTGCGCGCATCGCCCGACGGCACGATCCACACCATCGATTGGCAGCCGTGCAGCCGGTGTTCGTCGGTTTTCCATGCATCGGGAAATGTCGGCAATTTGCGGCCGAGATCGATCAGGTATTGATAGCGCTCGGACCAATCGCTGAAGAACGCGAATTCGTCGCGGATCGCGGCTTGTGCGTCGGTGGGGGTGGGTTCGGTGGGGAAAGTGGTCATCGATCGCTATTCGTAGGAGCGGCTTTAGCCGCGATGTTTCTCATTCGCCTGAACCTTGAAGAGCTTCCGCCCGCTGCGCGGACGGGTTCATTTCTTTTGCTAGCCCAAAAGAAACGAACCAAAGAAAAGGGCTTTCCCCGACGAAGCGAACTCGTCACCGGGTCGATTGCCGGGATTTTCCGACTCGCCATCCATGGCTCGGTCGGAAAACGACGCACCTCCTGTGCGTCGCCCTTTGGGTCTGCGCGCACCACAAGCGGTCGATTCTCATCGGCCTATTTTCAAGCCCGCTTCCAACGTACACCCTGCGGAGTGTCTTCCAACAAAATGCCCTCGTCGGCCAATTCTTTGCGAATCGCATCGGCGCGCGCGAAGTCGCGGGTCTGCTTAGCGGTATTGCGCTCATCGACCAAGGCTTGGATGCGCGCATCGTCGTCGCTGGAGGCGCCGCGCGCGAACCAAGCTTCCGGCGACTGCTGCAAAAGACCGAGCGCAACGCCCGCACCGAGTAGTGCCGATTTCAACCGTCGCCGCTCATCTGCATCGGTCGCTTTACGCGCGTCGCTGGCGAAACCCGCTAATTCGGCTAGCGCGTACGGGGTGTGAAGATCGTCGTCGAGCGCGGCTTCGATCGATGTGGGCACCGCCGCGACGGCATCGACATCGGCCAAATCGCGTAGCGTGCCGTAGAGACGATCCAGCGTGCGCACGGATTGTTCGATCAACTCGTCCGACCACTCCAAGGGCTGTCGATAATGCGCCGACAGCAGCGCGTAACGCAGCGCTTCCGGCGGATGTTCGGCGAGTTCTTCGCGCACCAAACGCAGGCGGCCTTCCGATTTCGACATCTTGCCGCCGTTGAGCGTGAGCATGCCGTTATGCACCCACCAGCGCGCGAAGATCTTGTGCGCGCCGTCGTCGTGTTTGTGCGCGCATTCGCTTTGCGCGACTTCGTTTTCGTGATGCGGAAATTGCAGGTCGGAACCGCCGGCATGGATATCGATGGTCTCGCCCAGATGCGCTTCGGCCATCGCTGAGCATTCGATATGCCAGCCCGGACGGCCGCGGCCCCAAGGCGAATCCCAGCCGGGCAGGTCGTCGCTGGACGGTTTCCACAGCACGAAATCGCCCGGATCGCGTTTGTACGGCGCGACTTCCACGCGCGCGCCGGCCAGCATGTCGTCGGGGTCGCGGCGCGAGAGCTTGCCGTATTCGCGGAAGCTGCTCACCGAAAACAGCGCATGGCCTTCGGCCGCATACGCATGGCCCTGATCGATCAAGCGCTGAATCATCGAGATCATCTGCGGAATATGCGCGGTCGCGGCCGGCTCGATGTCCGGCGCGAAATCGCCGCTGACGCCCAACGCCGCCATGTCGTCGCGATACGCGGCTGCGAATTTGTCGGTGATCGTCGAGATCGGCACGCCCAGTTCTTTCGCGGCGGCGTTGATCTTGTCGTCGACGTCGGTGATGTTGCGCGCGTAGCGCAGACGGCCGTAGCGACGGCGCAAATGCGCGGCCAATACGCCGAACACCACCGGCCCGCGAGCATTGCCCATATGAACGTAGTTGTAGACCGTCGGGCCGCAGACGTACATCGTCGGGCCTGCGGCGGGGTCGAGCGGTTCGAAGGCCTCGACCCGGCGGGTCAGGCTGTTGTAAAGGCGCAAGCTCATATCGGCATCGTGCAGGGGATCGTTGGATTCTAGCGGCCTTCCGCGAGCGTGTGTGCGTCGAGCGCGGACGGATCGCTCTACCGAGTGCAAGCCTGTTCTCAGGCGCGGCTTTATCCGCTGCGGATCGGGCGATCTCGGGCCGCGCTGGTTCGCAAACGGACGCGGGCATTAAAATCACGACAGGCGAGGTTCATCCCCGCGAGCCCGACTGTCCTACACTCCCGACGATGACTTGCCCCCTCACTTCAGCCCGCGCGCAGGCGCTCCCTCGGCATCCTTGGGCATTCGCCTCGGCGGCACGCTGCCGCCGCCTCGTTTGCGCCATCGTGCTGTGCGGGATCGCCGTCGGGCCGGTGCTCGCGGAAACCATCGCGACGCAAGCCCCGAATGTGCGCACCGAATATGCCCAGGTGCTGAAGGTCGAGCCGATCTACCAAACCCTCCGCGCCTACGCCAGCGAAGAACAATGCGACCCGCCGCCACGGGTGAGCACGGACGCCAGCAAGCCGCCCAAGTGCCGCATGGTGCGAATTCCGCGCGAATTCCGCCGGATCATCGCCTACGACGTCGATTACATCCATCGCGGCGCCAAGTACCGCTCGCGCTTGCCCTACGACCCGGGTAAGCGGCTGCAAGTGAAAGTGTCGGTGGTGCCGCTGCTTGAGCCCGAATCCGGCCGTTGAATCGAGCGCCGCGACATCCGCGGTCGCTTGCGCGCACACCGCCTGCGTGCGAGCATGAGCCCCTATGACGACCGCGCAACCCTTGTCCGTATCGAGCGCCCGAATGGCTTCGGGCATGACCTCGCGCGCGCGCCGACCGGAACCCCACATGCCCGCTGGGTGATCCGGTTCGCCGTCGTTCGTCGTAACGACACAGAATCCAACGATCAGGCCCGGCTTCCCGCCGGGCCTTTTCGTTATGCGAATTTCGAGCAAGCGACCGCAACTTCTTCGACACAAGAGCGAACACATGAAGCACTTTTTGAACACTCAGGACTGGACCCGCGGCGAACTCGATGCGGTGCTCGCCGACGCTGCACGGTTCAAACGCGAGAAGCTCGGCGATCAGCTCAAGGGCAAGTCGATCGCGCTGGTGTTTTTCAATCCGTCGATGCGCACGCGCACCAGTTTCGAGTTAGGCGCCTTCCATCTCGGCGGCCATGCCGTGGTGTTGGCGCCGGGCAAAGATGCGTGGCCGATCGAATTCGATCTCGGCACTGTCATGGATGGCGATACCGAAGAGCACATCGCCGAAGTGGCGAAAGTCCTGAGCCGCTATGTGGATCTGATCGGCGTGCGCGCGTTCCCGAAATTCGTCGATTGGTCGAACGATCGCGAAGACAAGGTGCTCAAGGGCTTCGCGAAATACGCCACGGTGCCGGTGATCAACATGGAAACGATTACGCACCCCTGCCAAGAGTTGGCGCATGCCTTAGCGCTGCAGGAACATTTCGGCACACCGGATCTGCGCGGCAAAAAATACGTGCTGACCTGGACGTACCATCCGAAAGCGCTGAACACGGCCGTCGCGAACTCAGCGCTGACGATCGCCACGCGCATGGGCATGGACGTGACGTTGTTGTGCCCGACGCCTGATTACATCCTCGACGAACGTTACATGGCTTGGGCCGCGCAGAACGTCGCCGAAAATGGCGGTTCGCTGCAGGTCAGTCACGATATCGACAGCGCGTACGCAGGTGCAGACGTGGTCTATGCGAAAAGTTGGGGCGCGCTGCCGTTCTTCGGCAACTGGGAGCCCGAGAAACCTATCCGCGATCGGTACAAGCATTTCATCGTCGACGAACGCAAGATGGCATTGACCAACAACGGCGTGTTCTCGCACTGCCTGCCGCTGCGTCGAAACATCAAAGCCACCGATGCGGTGATGGACGCGCCGTACTGCATCGCGGTCGATGAAGCCGAGAACCGCTTGCATGTGCAGAAGGCGGTGATGGCTTCGTTGGTGAGGTAGCACAAAAGATCGAGTGGGCGCACATTCGCCCAGAATTTTTCGCCATTCCTTCACGAATTGACGGCGGGCCACGGCCCGCCCTACGGATACCGAATCATGAGCCAAGACATCGTCCTCGCTTTCTCCGGCGGCCTCGATACCAGTTTCTGCGTGCCATATCTCAAAGAACGCGGTTGGAACGTACACACGGTGTTCGCCGACACCGGCGGCGTCGATGCGGAAGAGCGCGCGTTCATCGAAGCGCGCGCGCAAGAACTCGGTGTCGCCTCGCACGTCACCATCGACGGCGGGCCTGCGTTATGGGACGGCTTCGTCAAACCCTTCGTGTGGGCGGGCGAAGCGTATCAAGGCCAGTACCCGCTGCTGGTCTCCGATCGTTATCTGATCGTCGACGCTTCGCTGGCCCGTGCGCAGGCACTGGGCACGAACGTCATTGCGCATGGCTGTACGGGCATGGGCAACGATCAAGTGCGTTTCGACTTAGCGGTGAAAGCCAGCGGCGACTACCGCATCGTCGCGCCGATCCGCGAAATCCAAAAAGAACACACGCAAACGCGCGCCTACGAACAGGCGTATTTAGAAGAGCGCGGTTACGGCGTGCGCGCGAAACAGAAGGCGTATACGATCAACGAGAATCTGCTTGGGTTGACGATGTCCGGCGGCGAGATCGATCGCTGGGACGCACCCGGCGAAGGCGCGCGCGGTTGGTGCGCGCCACGCGCCGAATGGCCAGAGGCGGCGCTGCAGGCGACGCTGCGCTTCGTCAACGGCGAAGCGGTCGCATTGAACGGCGATGCGCTGCCGGGGGCGGAGATTCTCGCCAAGCTCAACGCCTTATTCGCGCCCTATGGCGTGGGTCGCGGCTTATACACCGGCGATACCACCATCGGCTTGAAGGGTCGCATCGTGTACGAAGCGCCAGGTCTGTTCGCATTGCTCGCTGCGCATCGTGCGTTGGAAGAGGCGGTGTTGACCAAACAGCAGAACCGCTTCAAACCCGATGTCGCGCGCAAGTGGGTGGAACTGGTGTACGAAGGTTTCTGGCACGACCCGTTGAAGACCGATCTCGAAGCGTTCCTCGCGTCCTCGCAAGCGATGGTGAACGGCGAAGTCGTACTCGAAACCCGAGGCGGGCGCGTCGACGCGGTCGCCGTGCGTTCGCCGCATATCCTCAATGCCAAGGGCGCGACCTACGCGCAGTCGGCGGATTGGGGCGTCGAAGAAGCCGAAGGCTTCATCAAACTGTTCGGGATGAGCAGTACCTTGTGGGCGGAGGTCAATAAAACCGGTTGATTCTGATCGGTAGAGCGGAGCGCAGCTCCGCTCCGCCGAATCGGTGCGAATTCTCGTTTTTCGTCATGACACACAAAGCGGAGCTTCGCTCCGCGCTACCGAATGAGACCCATGCTCGACGACGTTCTCCAACATCTGCAGGCCCTCGTATCTTTCGACACGCGAAATCCGCCGCGATCGATCGATACCGGCGGCATCTTCGATTACCTGCGCGCGCAGCTTCCGGGTTTCGTCTGCACCGTGACCGATCACGGCGCCGGCGCGGTGTCGCTGCTCGCTGTGCGCGGCGCACCGTCGCGTGTGTTCAATGTGCATCTGGACACGGTGCCCTCGTCTGAAGCGTGGACCGACGATCCTTTGAAACTTCGCATCGCGCACGGCAAGGCGATCGGTTTGGGCGCTTGCGACATCAAAGGGGCGGCCGCCGGTTTGATCGTCGCGGCGCGGAGGACTCGCGGCGATGCGGCATTTCTGTTCACGACCGACGAAGAGGCCAACGATGCGCGCTGCATCGCGGCATTTCTGGCGACCGATCATGGTTTCCGCGAAGCGATCGTCGCCGAACCGACGCAGTGCGAAGCGGTGCTCGCGCATCGCGGCATCGCCTCGGTGCTGATGCGCTTTCGCGGCAGTGCGGGGCACGCATCCGGCGCCAATGCGCTGCAAGCGAATGCCTTGCATCATGCGATGCGTTGGGGTGCTCAAGCGCTGGCATTCGTCGAAAGCGAAGCGCATCGCCGTTTCGGTGGACTCACCGGCCTGCGTTTCAATATCGGTCGCGTCGAAGGCGGCATCAAAGCGAACGTCATCGCGCCGAGCGCCGAAGTGCGTTTCGGCTTCCGCCCGTTGCCGTCGCAGGCGATCGACGATCTGCATGCGCAGTTTCGAGCATGCGCTGCTGCCGAAACGCTGGCGCATTACGAAGAAACCTTCCGCGGCCCGTCGCTACCGGCAGGCGATGTCGCTAGCGCGGAAGAACGTCGCCTCGCAGCGCGCGATCTCGCCGACGAACTCGATCTGCCGATCGGTAATGCCGTCGATTTTTGGACCGAGGCCTCGTTGTTCTCGGCCGCTGGTCTCACGGCGTTCGTGTACGGGCCGGGCGACATCGCGCAGGCCCACACCGCCGACGAGTGGGTCGCGCTGGATCAACTCGAACGCTACACCGCAACCATCGTTCGTATCATCGACGGAACCGTTTCGCCATGACGCCCTTGCTTCATCATCGAACACACGATCACCACGTCCACGACCCGCAGACGCGGCAGACCATCGTTCGCTTGCTCTCGGGCATGACCGGCGCGAAAGAGATTTCGCAGTACCTCAAGCGTTTTTCGCAACTCGACGCCGCGCGCTTCGCCGTGGTGAAAGTCGGCGGTGCGGTGTTGCGCGACGATTTGGATGCGCTCACGTCTTCGCTCGCGTTCTTGCAAGATGTCGGTCTGACGCCGATCGTGATTCACGGCGCCGGCCCTCAGCTCGATGAAGCCCTCGCTTCGGCAGGCATCGTCAAACAGACGATCGATGGCCTACGCGTGACCACGCCCGAAGCGCTCGCGGTGGTGCGTCGCGTGTTCCATGCGCAGAACCTCAAGCTCGTCGAAGCATTGCAGGCGCAGGATGCGCGCGCCACGTCGATCGTCTCCGGCGTGTTCGAAGCGGAGTATCTCGATCGCGAGACTTACGGTTTGGTCGGCGAAGTGCGGCACGTCGATCTCGCCCCGATTTACGCCAGTCTGCAAGCCGGCTCGATTCCGGTGATCGCCAGCCTCGGCGAAACCGCGGGCGGGCAGATCCTCAACGTCAATGCAGACTTTGCCGCGAACGAATTGGTGCAAGTGCTGCAGCCGTACAAGATCGTGTTTCTCACCGGTACCGGCGGCTTGCTCGACGGCGACGGCAAGGTGATCGATTCGATCAATCTCTCGACCGAATACGATGCGTTGATGGCGCAGCCGTGGATCAACGGCGGCATGCGCGTGAAGATCGAGCAGATCAAGCAGTTGCTCGATGCGCTGCCGTTGTCGTCGTCGGTGTCGATCACGCGTCCGGACGAATTGGCGAAAGAATTGTTCACGCACAAAGGTTCGGGCACCTTGGTGCGCCGCGGCGAACGCGTGCTGCAGGCGTCGTCGTGGAGTGAACTCGACACGGCGCGTCTGCGCGATCTGATCGAATCGGCTTTCGGCCGCACGCTGGTGCCGGATTATTTCGAACGCACCGCGCTGCACCGCGCCTACGTCAGCGAGAACTATCGCGCGGCGGTGATCCTCACCGACGAGGATGGCATTCCTTATCTCGATAAATTCGCGGTGCTCGACGATGCGCAGGGCGAAGGTCTGGGGCGCGCGGTGTGGCAACTGATGCGCGATGCGCAGCCGCGATTGTTCTGGCGTTCGCGTCACGGCAATCCGGTCAACGGTTTCTACGACGCCGAAGCCGATGGCACCGTAAAGCAAGCCAGTTGGCGTGCGTACTGGTATGGCTTGGGCGATCTCGATGGTGCCGGCGCATCGCGCATCACCGCATGTCTCGAGCATTGTCGGCAGCGGCCGGCGACGCTGACGGATTGAACGATGACGACACCTCACGACCACGCACGCGCGCTCGCATCGCATTGGACCGTGCCGATACTGTCGGGCCGATACGTTCGCTTGGAGCCGCTGCGCGCGGAGCATGCCGATGCGCTGCGCGTCGCCGCGGCCGACGGCGAATTGTGGCGCTTGCGCTACACCAGCGTGCCTAGCCCACAGCAGGGCGATGCCGAGGCTTACATCGCAGTCGCGCTGGCGCAACGCGATGCGGGGAGCGCATGGCCGTTCGCGGTATTCGATGGCGACGGCGCATGCATCGGTAGTACACGGTTTTACGATATCGACCGCAGCGTGCCACGGGTCAAGCTCGGCTACACCTGGTACGCTCAACGCGCGCAGCGCACTGGGCTGAATACCGAAGCGAAGCGACTGTTGCTTGGGCATGCCTTCGATGTTTGGGATTGCGAAGCGGTCGCACTCGAAACGAGTCACGAAAATCTGCGTTCGCAAACGGCGATCCTGAGGCTCGGCGCGAAGCGCGACGGCATCCTGCGCGCTCACATGCGGCATCGCGACGGTAGCCTTCGCGATACTCACGTCTTCTCGATCGTGCGCGACGAATGGCCGGCGGTCGCCGAGACACTGCAGCGAGCATTGGATGGCCACGATCATGCATGACACCCGGCCACTCCGTATCGGCATCGTCGGCGCACGCGGTTACGTCGGCGCCGAGTTGATCCGCCTGATCATCGCGCATCCGCGATTCGAGCTGGCGTACGTCGGCTCGCGCGAACTCGCCGGCCAACGACTCGCCGATCACATCGATGCGTATCGAGGCGATCTTCGCTATACATCGCCATCGAATGCGGAGCTGCCGACAATGGGCGCCGACGCGGTGGTCTTAGCATTACCGAACGGCAAAGCGGCGGATTGCGTCGCGGCATTCGATGCGGTCGGTGCGAATCCCGTCATCGTCGATTTGTCCGCCGATTATCGTTTCGACGACGAGTGGTATTACGGCTTGCCCGAACTCACGCGCACGCATTACACGGGCCAGCGCCGTATCAGCAACCCAGGTTGTTACGCCACGGCGATGCAACTGGCCGTGGCGCCGATGCGCGATCTGCTGGAAGGCCCGGTGCAATGCTTCGGCGTGTCCGGTTATTCGGGTGCGGGCACCACGCCTTCCGATAAGAACGACCCCGAAAAATTGCGCGACAATCTGATGCCGTATGCGCTGATCGACCATGTTCACGAGCGCGAAGTGTCGCGCCGATTGCGGCACCCGATCGAATTCATGCCGCATGTCGCAGCGCATTTTCGCGGGCTGACGATCACCGCGAATCTGCACTTATCGGCGCCGACGACCCGCGACACGGTGATCTCACGCTACCGCGATGCCTACGCGGGCGAGCCGCTCGTGCGCGTGCAAGACGAAGCGCCCTGGGTCAGTCGCATCGCCGGCCGGCATCATGTCGAGATCGGCGGATTCGCGTTATCGGGCGATGGCCGTCGCCTAGTGGTGGTCGCGACCGAGGATAATCTGCTGAAAGGCGCTGCGACGCAGGCGCTGCAGAATTTGAATCTGGCCTTCGGTTTAGACGAGATGCTTGGAATTCCCACGCAGCCGCTCACATCGAGCGCTACGCTCGAGAGTCGGGCGAGCGTGCCCGACAGTGCGGGTGAGGCTCGTGCGACGAATACGAAGGAGACGAAACAATGACCGACCTGCTCTGGCAAAAAACAGGCGTGAAAGTCGACGAGCACATCCAAACCTTTCTCGCAGGCGAAGACGTAATCCTCGACCGCGAATTCTTTCTGTTCGACATCGAGGCCAGCCGCGCGCATGCGGTAGGTCTGCTTCGTATCGGCATTCTCGCCGCCGATGAATCGGCGGCCATCGATATCGAGCTCACCAACCTCGCCGAAGATTTCGATCAAGGCGATTTCGTGCTCGACGAGCGCTATGAAGACGGTCACTCGGCGATCGAAGCGCGATTGATCGAACGTCTCGGCGATGCCGGTCGCAAGATACACACCGGGCGCAGCCGCAACGATCAAATCCTCGTCGCGACGCGGCTGTGGCTCAAGCACAAACTCACGCGCCTGCATGCGCTCTGCATCGAATCCGCCGATGTCGCTCTGGCGCGTGCCGAAGTCGAGGCCCAGGTGCCGCTTCCCGGATATACCCATCTGCAGCGCGCGGTGGTGTCGTCGCTGGGTATGTGGTGGGCGGCGTGGGCCGAAGGCTTCATCGACGACGCGCAGCGCGCGCGCGACACCTTGGCCTGGGTGGATGCGAACCCACTCGGAAGCGCCGCCGGTTACGGCGTGAACTTGCCGTTGGATCGCGATAGCGCGACCGAAGCGCTCGGCTTCGGTCGATTGCAGGTCTCCGCCGCATACGCACAGCTTTCGCGCGGTAAATTCGAGATGGCGGCGATCGAAGCCTTATCCTCGGCGCTGCTCGATCTGCGCCGGCTCGCTTGGGATTTGAGCCTGTTCACCAGCGCCGAGTTCGGCTTCGTCGCGTTGCCGGCGCAATACACCACCGGTAGTTCGATCATGCCGAACAAACGCAATCCCGATGTGATCGAGCTGATGCGCGCGACGTATGCGAGCGCCGCCGCCGCGCGCACCGAGATCGAACAGTTGCTGTCGTTGCCGTCGGGTTATCACCGCGATTTGCAGTACAGCAAGGGTGCGATCGTGCATGCCTTCGGTCGCGGACTCGGTGCGCTGGCATTGCTGCCCGATCTGCTGCGCAATCTCGAGTGGAAGATCGATGCGATGCGCGCCGCGCTCGATCCCTCGATGTACGCCACCGACATCGCCGTCGATCTTGCTCGTCAAGGCATGCCGTTTCGCGATGCGTACAAGCAGAGCGCAGACCCAGCGCGCTGGTCGCAGAACGATCCCGATGCCAGCTTGCGCGCGCGAGTCTCGCCCGGCGCTGCGGCCGATTTGCGGCTCGATGCGCTGAAGGTGCGATGGCATGAAGCCGGTGGTATGTGAAGTCGAGCAGTGTCATGCACGTACTTCGATTGACGGGCATGTTAAGAATGGTAACTTGGCGATATTCAATCCAAGGGAAGTTGCGATGCGTGCTGCTTTCGTCTTATCGCTGATGCTGGTGGTGGTCGCTTGTAAGGAAACACCGTCCGTCTCTCCTGCGGAAAGAACTCCAGTTGCGTCACCGCGTGTCGCGGCGAATGCGACAGCCGAGACGATGACGCCGATAGCGTCTGCGGCATCGCGTGAGGTCGTGCTGGGGGAACGTGTCGGCGCTATCGATGCCAGCACCGACGAAGCCGCACTCAAACGAATTTACGGCGACCCCAACGTGAAGCGTGGCGATTGGCATTTGGGCGAAGGCGAAACGCGACCCGGTACCGTACTGTTCGACGGCACCGAAGACGAAGTGCGGATCGTGTGGCGCGACGACGCATTCCGCGTACCCGAATCGATTCGCATCATCGGACGCGCTTGGCGAACCGCGGGCGGATTAGGCGTCGGCACCTCGCTAGCCGACCTTGTGCGCATCAACGGCGGCTCAATCGCTTTCTACGGTTTCGAATGGGATTACGGCGGTACCGTCGCATCGTGGGAGCGAGGCGCGCTTGCGAAAGCGCCGGGCACTGGCGTTGTACTGACTCGCGACTACGACGTGCAGATCGACGATGCATTGGATCGAGCGACGATCGGCGACCAACTCGTGTCGTCGGATTTGCGAGGCCTCGAAGCCATGCGGATCAGAGTGAATTCGATCGTTCTCGATCTCGGCGATAAGGCGGAGTGACCCGCCCGCGGCCAATGGGAGGCGCCGAGGCAATCATGCCGCGCGGGCGGCCTGCGATATCGCCGCTCGAACCAAACCTCTAAAAACAAAAAAGCCGACACAAAGGCCGGCGATTTCGATCGAATTAAATTGGTCGGGGAGACAGGATTCGAACCTGCGACCTCTACGTCCCGAACGTAGCGCTCTACCAGACTGAGCTACACCCCGACATTGCAGCCGGTCATTCTAAGGATTCGCCCCCCAGCCAGCAAGCCCGGGCATCGATTTCCGATCCACGGGGCCGGCTTTTGCGCTCAGGACTCGCAGGAAAGGGCGTTCGCGGGGCCGGCCAGCCGCTAAACTTACCCATTCTGCTGCACACCCGGAGCGTCACTTGATCAAGCCGCGTACCCCGCCCGGCGTCCTCGAACTGCTGCCGCGCGATCAGATCGCGTTCCAGCGCATGCTCGATACCATCCGCCGCACCTTCGAGCGCTACGGTTTCCTGCCGGTCGAAACCCCCGTGATGGAACTGTCCGAGGTGCTGCTGACCAAATCCGGCGGCGAAACCGAGCGTCAGGTGTATTTCTTGCAATCCACCGGCGCACTCGAAAAGGGCAAGGATGGCCTGCCCGAACTGGCCATGCGCTTCGACCTGACCGTGCCGCTGGCCCGTTACGTGGCCGAACACGAACACGACCTCGCATTCCCGTTCCGACGTTACCAGATGCAGCGCGTGTATCGCGGCGAGCGCGCGCAGCGTGGGCGTTTCCGCGAGTTCTATCAGTGCGATATCGACGTGATCGGCAAGGACGCGCTGTCGACGCGTTACGACGCCGAAGTGCCGGCGGTCATCGCGTCGGTGTTCGAGGCGCTGGCGATCGGCGACTTCACCATCCAATTCAATCACCGAAAACTGTTGCGCGGCTTCTTCGAGAGCCAGGGCATCGAAGAGGGCGAGCGCCAAGCGATGGTGCTGCGCGAAATCGACAAGCTCGATAAGCGCGGCGAAGCGGCGGTGCGCGAGACCTTGATCGGCGAGGTTTACGGCCTTGATGTTGCGGTCGCCGACGCCTTGCTCGCGTTCTCGCGCGTGCGTGCAGTCGGCCACGATGCGGCGCAAGCAGCGCTCGATGCGCTCGGCGCAGGCTCGTCTTTGTTCGAGGAAGGTCGAACCGAATTGCGCGAAACCTTAGCGCAACTGCGCGCACTCGGTGTCGCCGATCACCGTTTCGCATTGAATCTTTCGATCGCGCGCGGCCTGGATTACTACACCGGCATCGTCTACGAGACTATGTTGAACGCGCACCCGGAGATCGGTTCGATTTGCTCCGGCGGCCGCTACGAGAATCTCGCAAGCCACTACACCAAATCGAAGTTGCCGGGTGTCGGTATTTCGATCGGATTGACCCGGCTGTTCTGGCAACTGCGCGAAGCCGGTTTGATCGCGACCGCCGATAGTTCGGTCGATGTGCTGGTTACGCTGATGGACGATGGGGGGCTCGATAGCGCGCTCGCGTTGTCGCAACGGTTGCGTGCGGTCGGTTTGAACGTCGAAACGCAGCTCGAATCGCGCAAGCTGAAGAAACAGCTGCGAATACGCGAACCGCGCGGGCATTCGCTTCGTCGCGATCCGCGGCGAGGACGAGGCCGCGCGCGGCGTGGTGGCGGTGAAAGATCTGCGTCGCGGCGAACAATTCGAGGTGCCCGAGGCCGATGTCGGCCGAGCGCTGTTGGTCGAACGCGAACAAATGCGCACGCTCTCGACGATGCACAACGCGCCGCACGCGCCCGACGATTCGATGCCTAGCTCAGGAGCGTCTTCTTGAAACCGATCCGACTCGATGGCCGCTCGCTGACGCGGGCGCAATTGGTGGAAGTGGCCTTCGGCGCACAGGTGATGCTCGACGAAGGCGCGATGCGCAAAGTCGCGCACGCGGCGGCGTTCTTGGCCGAACAAGTGCGCCGCGAAGAACCGATCTATGGCGTGTCGACCGGATTCGGCAGCAACGCCGACAAACTGCTGGGCGCGCATCCCCTGCGCGATGAGCTACCTGGCGCGGCAGCATCGGGACGTTCGTTGCACGCGGAACTGCAGCGTAATTTGATCATTTCGCATGCGGTTTGCGTCGGCGAGCCCTTCTCGGCCGATGTCGTGCGCGCGATGCTGTGCATCCGCATCAATACCCTGCTGCGCGGCCATTCCGGCGTGCGTACAGAAACCTTGCAGGCACTGACGGCGATGCTCAACGCCGGCGTGGTGCCGGTGGTGCCGCAGTTGGGGTCGGTGGGCGCCTCGGGCGATCTCGCCCCGCTTTCGCATCTGGCGATCGTCTTGCTCGGCGGCGGCGAAGCGTTTTACGAAGGCGAGCGCTTGCGTGGCGACGAGGCGCTGCGTCGTGCCGGTTTGACGCAGATCGAACTGTCGTACAAAGAAGGTCTTGCGTTGAATAACGGCACTGCGCAAATGCTCGCTTGCGGCGTGCTCGCATTGCAGCGGTTGGAAGAATTGCTCGATACCGCCGACCTTGCCGCGGCGATGACGCTCGATGCTTTCGCCGGCCGACTCGGTGCATTCGCCGAAGAAGTGCATGCGTTGCGCCCGCATCCGGGGCAGGTGATGTCCGCCGCGAATCTGCGCGGTTTATTGACGGCATCGACGCTCAGCGACATCCCGTATCATCTCGTGCCGAAATTCCGTCCGTGGCTGCCAAAAAGTTGGGATACGGTCGATTCGCAAGCGCTTAGTTTCGATATCGGTTGGGATTGGGTGCCGGTCGATCAGCGCCACGGCCGCGAAAAATTCTATGAACGCTTCAAGCCCTTCCGTGGCGGCAAAAAGCATCAGCCGCAGGACAGCTATTCGCTGCGCTGCATTCCGCAGGTGCATGGCGCGGTGCGCGATGCGGTCGAGCAAGCCAAGCGCGTGTTCGAGATCGAACTCAACGCCGTCACCGACAATCCGCTGGTGTTCCCCGATGCGCATGCGCGCCACGTCGAAGAACAAGTGATTTCCGCTGGCCATTTCCACGGCATGCCGTTGGCGTTGGCGATGAGTTACGTAAAAGCGGCCATCCCGGTGCTCGCCTCGATCAGCGAACGCCGATTGAACAAACTCGTCGACCCGGCGACCAACGATGGTTTGCCGCCGTTCTTGATCGGTAACGAGGATGGGACCGAATCCGGTTTCATGATCGTGCAATACACCGCTGCGGCGATCGTCAACGATCTGGCGACGCGCGCGCATCCGGCATCGGTGTATTCGATTCCGACCAGCGCCAACGCCGAAGATCATGTCTCGATGGGCGCGAACGAAGCGCGTCACGTGCTATCGATGACCGAAGATCTGCGCAAAGTGATCGGACTGGAATTGATGACCGCTGCGCAGGCGCTGGACATGCGCCGCGACATGATCAACGCCGCTCGCGATTTGGCCGATCGCGCCGACGCCGCGGCGTTCGCGACGAAAGTACAAGGCGGACCCTTGCCAGGCACGCCCGAGCACGTCGATTTCCTCGCCGAAGTCGAAGCGCTACGCGCAGAACTATCCGCCGCCGAGCCCTTCCATCCAGGCAAAGCCGTCGCCGCTGCGCACGCGTCGATTCGCGAGCGTGTGTCCTTCCTGTCGCGCGACCGTGCGCTCGATATCGATCTGACGGCGATGATGGCGCTGATGCGCGAAGGCGCGGTGCTCGCGGCGGCGCATGCGGTCGAAGACTGAGTCGTCGCGGATGTCGCGAGCGGTCGTGGGCCTCATGAATCCGCAGGTTCGTTCGAGCGCATCTGTTCGCAGAAGCTCAGCCAGTCTTCGTCGCCGATGAAGTTGCTGGCGAGCACGTTACGATTGTGGTCGACGAAGATATAGAACGGCGCCGAGCTGCGAGGATTGAGCGCCCGCTGCGTCGAAGCGCGCACTATCAAAACGTGATTTACGAGCGGCGTATCGTTTAGAAACGCTCGCATGCGGCGCTTCGAGATCGATGCGATCACCCAGATGCCGACGCCCGCCCGACGCATCGCGCCGTACATCGCCGAGACCTCGGCGACGCGCGCCTGACAATCCTTACATTCCGGCGCGAAGAACAACAGTACCGAGGCTTGGCCTTCGAATTCGCTCGCGAGCACCGGGCGATCATCGCCAAGCGTGCGGCCCATGAAGGTCGGTAACGTCGAACCGATCGGCAACGTCATCGGCGATTTCAGATGTTCGTTGCTGCCGACGATACGGGCCAAGCGTAGCGTCAAAAAAAGATTGAATGCGACCGAAACGGTCAGCAGAGCGAGAATCGCGGCGAAAGTCTCGTCGTTCATGCGCTTATCGCCCGACCTCGACCCGCAGCAGCAATGCGATGTCTTGCAGCGAAGTGATCAGCAGAAAGACGATGAAGCCGCTCGCTGCGTACGCGAGCGAAGCGGTGGCGGACTGCGTCGCCAGCACGCCGACGATGTCGTTGCCCGATGCGTGCCGCCACGCGAGCGCCGACGCGGCCATCAGCACCAGATTGCGTGCGAGGTCGTAGCTATTCATACGATGACTGGATGCGGAACCGAAACAACTACAGATGAGATCACGATCGAACAGTACCGACCAAGCGACCACGGCAGTGAACGCTGACATCAAAACAAATGCCATCAACATGCCGATTCGCGCCGCGTCGCCGCCTGCGACGATCAGCGTAATGATCGCCCACTCCGCAATCAGGATCGCAATAGCGACGACGCGCGCGCCGGTGCCCTGCAGCCAGACGAACGAACGACTGAGATCATGCGCGAATCCGTTGAGATCGCGGCTTTTCGAGACGGCGGCTGCGACCATCGCGATCAGCACGAGTGCGCGACCGACCTGTGCGAGCGCCTGTGTGTCCGCCATACTCATGCCGCGTCCGGCGACTCCCAAACGCCGGACGGCGCCTCGCGGCTGCGACGACGCAGATCGATGCCGTCGGCAGTCGCGATGATGGCGTCGCGCCAATCGCCTTGCAGCGAAGCGCGCGATTCGGGACCGATCAATCGGCGTACACCGCAGGCGATATCCCATGCACGGTCTTCGATGGCGGCATCGCGCAACACCGGCAGCCCGAGCACGCGCATGTCCTCCCCCGTTAACGCGAAATTATGCGAGTGAAAGTCGTAGAGCAGCTTGCGCACGATAGCACCGCGCGTTTCGGCGGTCGCCGCCGGCATGTGCAGGGCCAATAATTCATCGCCGATCGCTTCCAACTCTTGCGTCGCACGATAGAACGACGTCAGCGTGGTCGGAAAGATGTTGTCACACAATAACGGCAGCGTTTTGGTGCGTGCGGCCTCTTCGTCGAATCCGAACCACTCCTGGCTCATCTTCGCGAACAGGCGAATGTCTTGGGACGACAGTGTCGAGGGTGCGCTAGCGTTGCCTTCCGCGCCGCTGAGATGCGGATCGATCGGCGAAAACAGCGCGAGCGGCCCGGCGACGATCTCGCGCGCGGCCAAGCTCATCAGCGTGCCGGAGGATTCGCAGTGATGCGGCACGATGAAACGCAGGCGGTCAGTGAATTCGTGGAGCAACAATGCCAAGCGTCGCGCGGCATTGACTTCGCCGCCGCGAAGATAGACCACAACGTCGAGCGACGGCACTCGGCCAAAGCGCCGTAGCGCTTCATATAGCGCTGGGAGCAAATCGATGTCGATGTTCGAGGCGCCGAATACCAGCGCCTTCGCGCCGGTGTGCGCTTCGAGCATCCGAATATGCGAGGTTAGTGCGGTGTCGGTCATGGATTCACTTCACGGCAAGTGCGCCAGCGATCAGGCGATCGGCGACAGCATCCAACATTTTGAATTCGGGGACGAGCTGTTCGACGAACAGGAACTGACCCGCCGGGTTATTTTCCAGAAAGACATAGCGCCCGTCGGGGGTGACGATGAGATCGATCGCACCGTAGGTCAAGCCGTAGCTGCGGATGTAGTCGCGACAGCGGCGCTCGATCTCGGTGGGAAGCTCCTCGGCTTCATAACGAATCGGCGCGCTGAAATCGCGAAAATCGACGAGGGTACGCGCATCGTCTTGCGAGTGTATTTTCGCGGCGAAGACCAAGTCATCAATGACGGTGACTCGTAATTCGTATTGTTTTGGAATGTAGTGTTGAAAAAAACAGGGGAGTTCCACGACCGCATCAAGCAGCGACTCGTTTGCCTGGTCGATGCGCGTGGTCGGGATGCCTGCGGTTACGCGTTCTTCGGGTTCGACCATGTCCGCGCCGAGAAACGGCGAGGCCAACGTCTTGAAGATGATGCCGCCATCGGTGGCGGCGTGGAAGTGGCGTGCGCTATCGACCCGATTGGTGATGAGTGACGCCGGCACATCGAATCCGAACTTCGCCGCTCGCACCAATTGCTCACCTTTCCAGAGCGCACTGCGGACGGCGGCAGGATGGCTCATCCAAAAGCCATCGATGACGTACAGCATGCCGAATAGGATGTGTTCCATTTCCTTACCGGCGAATGCGCGCTCTTGCGCGCCAAGATCCTCGCTGGCGAAAGTGAATTCGGCGGTCTTGCGTGTCCACACTGCGCCGATCGCGTTGATGTCGAGGGTGTCGTTGCTGGGGCGATGATGCAGTGCGCCATTCCATACGCCACCTTCGAGACGTAGGTCCAACTCGAACTGCGCGGGAAATTCATCGAGATTAAGCCGAAACGGCGCGCGATCGCGCGCAGTGATGCGTTCGGCGACGAGGTCGGCGTGCAAGTCCGCGCTATTGGTGACGATCAGAATGCGGCGATTCACGTGCGGTAGACGAAGGCGAGAAGAGATGGTCGTTTCATGATCGTCATGAAATATCGAAGCATGAAATTTGGGTCATTCAAGCAAAACGCCCCATCGGGGCGCTTTGCAGGAACGGCGGGTGTTCGCTCAGCACCAAACGCCGCTGTCGGAACTCCAACGCGTGCCGTAACGGTAATCGCCTTGATGGGTCGGATCGGTGCAGCCGGCAACGGCCACGCCGTCTCGGGTTTGCCATTTACCGTCGTGCGCGTCTGTTTTTTTGACGTTTTCTTGGGTCGCCAGTTTGAAAGCGAAGGTTTTTTGGGTCTTCTCCATGTGAATCTCCTTTTCGATGGGTATTTGAAGCATTGCACGCGCGATGGTTATCTTGCGTATAAAATCACGCATCTAACGCGCTGTCGTTATCAACGAAACGCGAAGTCATAACGATGCCGTGCAAAAGACGTTGTAGCGGTGTGCGAACAGCAGCACTGTCTTTGCGAGTTCAAGCTGCAAAGCGAATATCGCGCATCGCACGCAAAAACAAAGAGCCCCGTTGCCGCGGCTCTTTGTAGTGATGCGCGGTTGGCGCTCAGCACCAGGGGCCGTTGTCTCTGCCGCCCCAAAGCGAGCAGCGCCAATCGCCGTCGCCAGTCGCATCGGAACAACCGGCCACGGCGACGCCGTCGCGGATTTGCCATTTGCTTTCATTCGATTGAACTTTCTTCGCATCTTCTTGGTGGGCAAGTTTGAAGGCGAATAGTTTTTGGGTGTTTTCCATGTGCATCTCCTTTTCGGGGGTTGTCGAAAGCACGATTATTGCGACATGCGACACACTCAGAGGCATACCGCAACCCATGACTATCATGCGGCTCATAGGCTGTCAACGACATAGCATAACGATAACGAAGCCTTAGCGAAAAACAAACACGAGCGTCTCACTTCTTGGTCGGTTGACGGCAATACGCTCGATGCATCGCCGCCTGTTGCAGAAGAAGTTCCAGACGATCGAACGCAGAAACGACAAGAGCTCCGTTACCGGAGCTCTTGTACAACGTCGATAGAAGGAATCAACAATACACGCCTGCGT
The DNA here is from genome assembly GCA_963783035.1 of uncultured Gammaproteobacteria bacterium. Lineage (GTDB taxonomy): Bacteria > Pseudomonadota > Gammaproteobacteria > Xanthomonadales > Xanthomonadaceae > Lysobacter_I. The sequence continues at coordinate 34,188 of CAWAMC010000006.1, read as the reverse complement.
CGGCGCTCCAACGTGTGCCGTAACGGAGATTGCCTTCGAACTTGTAATCGGTGCAGCCAGCGACAGCATCGCGGCCCTGCGCTTGCCATTTCTCTTGAGCGCTCGCGTCGTTCTGAGCCAATTGCGTTGTCGCGTTCGAGGCCAGCTTGAATGCGAAGAGTTTTTGCTGCTTGTCCATAAATAATGTCCTTATAAGTTTTGGGGGGTGCGAACCGTGCGTTTCCAGCATGCGAAACATGAGCGTCGGGGCGCGAGCAATGATTAACATGCCGTACTGAAAGCTGTCAATTCAATGCATTTCGTTCATAGAATCCACGCGCATACATCACAAAAAAGGATGGCGATTATTCGTGACATGAATTTTTCGTTATTGCGCGTGCGCGGGTGGCGATCGTCAATATGGTGGTGCGTCATGCCCGCATCGCGCAACGCCGCACCAGCGTTGTGCATCGTGCCTGCGTTAAGTGAAGAGTCTCCCCGCAGACTCTTCATGCATCGGCATCGTTAGCAGGAAAGACCGCTGTCGGCGCCGAGTAGGCCGTATGCTTTGACGTCCCAACGACCATGTCGCGTGCAGCCAGCGATCGCGACGCCGTCACGCGGTTGCCATTTCTGTTGGCCGGTCGATCCGGCCTGCTGCACTTTCGCGTCTTCTTTTGCGGCCAGTTTGAACGCGAACAGGGTGTGGTGCTTTTCCATAAACGCCTCCTTTCATTGAGTTGGACGATACGCGACGGTGCGCATGCGCTGAGTCGAACGCATGCGATACCGCGCACGCCATCCGTAACACGCGCGCAGGGGGCGGTCAATTCGATCTCGTCGCGCTTGTGACGGAGTCCCTATTCGGGGCGTGCTGGCGCGGGCATTTCCGACCAACGGGCTGAGGGGCCAGCGCGGCGAGGGCCACGGTGGGTTGACCGTGGCTGCCTCGTCGGTTAATGTATTAGCGTGTTAATACATTAGCTCATTCATAAAAGAGACCCATCGTGCGATGAAACAGCGTCCGCATCCGCTCCCCGATCAAGACACCGAAGCCGGCTTGGACGCGCTCGCCCGTGCGTTGGCGGCGCTGACGCGTGCCGAAGACGTGCGCGCTTTTCTGGAAGACCTCTGCACGCCCGCCGAACTGGAAGCGATGGCCGACCGTTGGAAAGTGGTGCCCTTGTTGCTGGAAGGCGTGCCCTACCGCGAAATCCACGACCGCACCTTGGTCAGCGTGACCACCATCGGACGCGTCGCACGCGCCCTCGAACGCGGCGCGGGCGGCTATGGCCTCGCCATCAAGCGTAAGCAGCGGCGCTCAAGCGCGACTTAAGCGGTGCGGGCCTTCTGCCGCGTGGGTCGCTGCATTCGCATTTCCGAAATGATCGTAAACAGGCTCTAAGGACGCATGAACATGCAACGACCCATCGGCGCCGACGCACGCGATCGCCTGCGTATCGCGATCCAAAAAAGCGGACGTCTCAGCGAGCCCGCACTGGCGTTGCTGGCGGCTGCGGGATTGAGCTGGCAGGAAAGCCGCGACAAGCAGTTCTACTACGGCGAGTCGCTGCCGATCGATCTGTTGCTGGTGCGCGACGACGATATTCCAGGATTGATCGCCGACGGCGTCTGCGACCTGGGCATGGTCGGTCGCAACGTACTGATCGAACAGCAGTACGAGCGTGAAGCGCGCGGCGAAGCGCCGAGTTTTCGGGAGCTGCGCGGACTCGGTTTTGGCCACTGTAAGTTGATGTTCGGCATTCCGGACGATTGGGACTGGCAGCCGGACGTGCAGCTACCGGGTAAGCGCATCGCAACGACGTATCCGGCGCTGCTGGGCCGCTGGCTGAGATCGCGCGGGATTCAGGCCGGCATCGTGCTGATGTCCGGTTCCGTGGAGTTGGCGCCGCGGCTGGGCCAAGCGGATTTGGTGTGCGATCTGGTATCGAGTGGCGGCACGCTGTCCGCGAATCGCTTGAAACCGGTCGAAGTCGTGCTCGATAGCGAGGCGGTGCTCGCAGGACCCGCCGATGGTTTCGCCGACGTACGCGCCGCGATCGCCGAACTCTTGATTCGTCGCCTCGATGGGGTGATGAAGATCCGCGACAGCAAACTCTTGATGCTGCAAGCCTCGCGCGAATCGGTTCCGCTGTTGATGCAACTGCTGCCCGATGCGGAACCGCCGACCGTGACCGCGCTCGACGGTGGCCGCGACGTCGCGATGCAGGCGCTGTGTCACGGTGCGATGACGTGGCAGCGTCTTGAAGATCTTAAGCGCGCCGGCGCGCGCGGTCTGATGGTGGTGCCGGTGGAGAGGATGCTGGCATGACTGGCGTCGTTAAGAATGATGTGGGCAAGCGCGCGACCGAATGGCCGATGCTGCGTTGGGTCGAACTGGACGCGCAGGCGCGCAAGGACGCGTTACGGCGCCCCACGCAGGAAACGGCGGCACGAGTACGAGAAGGCGTCGCCGCGATCGTCGCCGATGTGCGCGAACGCGGCGATGCCGCATTGCTCGAGTACACGCGACGTTTTGACTGCGCCGATGTGGCCGATTCTGCAGTGCTCGCGGTGACTTCAGACGAATTCGACGCAGCGGAGACCGCACTCGATCCAACGCTGAAATCCGCAATCATCGATGCCGCCGCGCGCATCGATCTGTTTCATCGCGATAGCGGCATCCGCGAATACACGGTGCGTACGGCGCCCGGCGTCGAATGCCGTCGAATCGTACGCGCCATCGCACGCGTAGGCCTCTATATTCCTGCAGGCAGCGCGCCGTTGCCGTCGACCATGTTGATGCTCGGCGTGCCTGCAAGGCTTGCGGGCTGCGACGAGATCGTCGTCTGCACGCCGCCGCGCGCGGACGGCCGCGTCGATCCAGCGGTGTTGTTCGCCGCGCGCGCGAGCGTCGGCGATGCGATCGATCGTCTGCGCGTGTTCAAACTCGGCGGTGCGCAAGCGATCGCGGCGATGGCGTACGGCAGCGGCTGCGTGCCGGCTTGCGATAAATTGTTCGGCCCAGGCAATGCTTGGGTCACCGAAGCGAAACGGCAGGTGTCGATGATCGAGGGTGGTCCCGCGATCGATATGCCCGCCGGACCCTCCGAAGTGTTGGTCATCGCCGACAGCGGTGCGAATCCGGCTTTCGTCGCCGCGGATTTATTGTCGCAAGCCGAGCATGGCGCCGATTCGCAGGTGATTCTGCTTAGCGATGCGCCGGCGTTGATCGCAGCGGTCGCTATCGAGATCGACGCGCAGCTCGCGTGCTTGCCGCGTGCCGATATCGCACGTGCCGCGCTGGCGCGTTCGCGTTTGATCGAGGTCGACACGCTCGATGCTGCGTTCGCGATCAGCAATCGTTACGCGCCGGAGCATTTGATTCTTGCCTTGCGCGATGCCGATGCTTGGCTGCCGAAGGTGACAGCGGCGGGGTCGGTGTTTCTCGGCGACTACGCGAACGAAGGCATCGGCGATTATTGCAGCGGCCCGAATCATGTCTTACCTACCGGGGGCGCAGCGCGCGCTTGGAGCGGCGTGTCGGTGAGTAGTTTTCAACTCGCGATCAGCGTGCAGCGCGTCGAACGCGAGGGCATCGCTGCGATCGGCCCGAGTGCGATGCGCATCGCGGAAGCCGAAGGCTTGCGAGCGCATGCGAATGCGGTGGCGATTCGGTTGGCGCGCTCGCCGGAAGCGGCGATATGAGTGCGCTTGCCGCCGAGACTCTCGCTCTCATACGCGAAGATCTGTGTGCATTCGCGGGGTATCGTTCCGCGCGCAGCGAAAAAGCATCGGGCACCGTTTGGCTGAACGCCAACGAATCGGCTTGGAATAATCGCGCCGACACCGATGGCGCGCTGCGACGTTACCCGCAGCCGCAACCGGATGGACTACGTGCGCGCCTAGCCGAAATCTACGATGTCGCGGTCGACCGAATCTTGATCGGCCGTGGCAGCGACGAAGCGATCGATCTGATCGTCCGCGCGACATGCCGTGCCGAACGCGACCCGATCGTGATCTCATCGCCGGTGTTCGGCATGTATGCGGTGTGCGCTCGGCTGCAGGCGGCGCCGATCGTCGATGTGCCGTTGTGCGACGAACCCGATGGCTGGCGCACCGATCTCGATGCCGTGCGCGATGCGGCACTCGCGCATGGCGCGAAGGTCGTGTTCGTGTGTACGCCTGGAAACCCAGGGGGCGAACGGATCCCGTTGCAGGGCATCGAATCGCTCGCGGCGGCATTGCGCGGGCGCTCGCTGTTGGTCGTCGATGAAGCGTATGTCGAATTCGCCGACGCGCCTTCGGCGACGACCTTGATCGCGCGTTATCCCAATATCGTCGTCTTGCGCACGCTGTCGAAGCTGCACGCGCTCGCAGGCGCGCGTATCGGTTGCGCGATCGCGGATCCAGCGCTGATCGACGTGCTGCGACGCTGCCAGGCACCCTATCCCGTGCCGGCGCCCTGCGCGGAACTCGCGTTGGCGGCGCTGCAACCGGAAGCGATGCGCGACGCCGATGAACGCATCGCGACGATACGCAACGAACGCGAGCGTGTCGGCGTCGCGCTGCGAACGATGCCCAACGTGCGTCGCGTCTACCCGAGCGCAGGAAATTTCCTGCTCGTCCGTTTCGACGATACCGATCGCGCGTATCGCGCATTGCTCGGCGCAGGTGTCGTCGTGCGCGATATGCGTGCGATGGCGAGCCTAGACGATGCTTTGCGCATCACCATCGGTACGCAGAAGGAGAACGACGCGATGCTCGCCGCACTACGCACGATGGAGACCGTTTCGTGAGCGCGCTCAAACCGATCCTATTCGTCGATCGCGACGGCACGTTGATTCGAGAGCCGGAGGATTTTCAGATCGATGCCTACGCGAAGCTGGCCTTGATCGATGGCGTAATCCCCGCGCTGCGCCGGATCCGCGATGCCGGCTACGATTTCGTGATGGTGACGAATCAGGACGGCCTCGGTACCGATGCGTTTCCGCAGGCGAGTTTCGATGGGCCGCATGCGCTGATGCTGCAAATCTTCGAGAGTCAGGGCATTCGCTTCCGGGATATCTTGATCGATACGAGTTTCCCGCACGAGAATGCGCCGACGCGAAAGCCTGCGCTCGGTTTGGTGCAGTCGCTGCTGCGAGATCGTTCGATCGACTGGGCGCGTTCGGCGATGGTGGGCGACCGCGAGACCGACATCCAGTTCGCCGAGAATCTAGACATCCGCGGCTTCAAGCTGAAATCGCCGGTATTCGGCGACGGCGTGGATTGGACGCAGATCGCGCATGCGCTAGTCGATGTGCCGCGCACCGCCACGGTCGAGCGCAAAACCAAGAGAAACGAAGATCGTGGTGAGTGTCGATCTCGATCGCGAAGCCGAAACCAAAGTCGCGACCGGCGTCGGTTTTTTAGACCATATGCTGGAGCAACTCGGTAAGCACGGCGGTTTCGCACTCGAGTTGCGCTGCGACGGCGACCTTCACATCGATGAGCACCACACGGTGGAAGACAGTGCGCTGGCGCTCGGTCAGGCACTGCGTCAGGCATTGGGCGACAAGCGCGGTATCGGTCGTTACGGTTTCACCCTGCCGATGGACGAAGCGCAGGCCAGTGCTGTGTTGGATTGGTCCGGGCGCCCGTATTTCGTTTTCGATGGCGCGTTCAGGCGCGAACGCGTCGGCGACCTGTCCACCGAGCTCGTGCCGCATTTCTTCCGCTCGTTGTGCGAAACCGCTGGCTTGAATCTGCATTTGAGCGTGCGCGGCGAGAACGATCATCACCAGATCGAAGCCTGTTTCAAGGCGGTCGCGCGCGCGCTGCGACAGTCGATCAAACGTGAAGGCGATACGCTGCCGAGCACCAAAGGCGCGCTATGAGCTCGACCGCATCCGACACTGTGTTGATCGATGCCGGCGGCGCGAATCTCGGCTCGGTGCGCTATGCCTTGGCGCGATTGGGCGCGATCCCGCGCGTGGTGCGCGATGCCGACGAAATGGGCGCGCCTGCGCGCATCATCCTGCCTGGCGTCGGTGCCGCAGCACCGGCGATGCGTCTGTTGCGTGAACGCGGATTGGATGTCGCGCTGCGTATGAGCGAAGCGCCATTGGTCGGCATTTGTTTGGGTATGCAACTGTTGTTCGAGTCGTCCGCCGAAGGCGAAACGACTTGCCTTGGTGTCCTGCCGGGTCGTGTCGAAAAACTACGCCAAGCTGTTGGTTTGCGCGTGCCGCATATGGGTTGGAATCGACTCGAATCGCGTTTGCGCGCTGACGGTGAACCTTCGTTTTTGATGGAAGGAATCGATGCCGGCGATTACGCCTATTTCGTCCATAGCTACGCATTGCCGGTCGTCGGTTGCACCGTCGCTGCGGCCGTGCATGGCGCTGCCTTCTCCGCGGCGATCGAACAAGGACGCTTCTACGGCATGCAATTCCATCCCGAACGATCCTCGCGCGCAGGCTTGCGCATGCTCTCGAATTTTCTTCAGGTATCGGCATGAACGCTGAGACGGGCGCATCGACGAAAGCATTCACCGTTTATCCTGCGATCGACGTTCGCGATGGCCGCGTGGTTCGACTGAAGCAAGGCGACTACGCGCAAGAAACCCACTACGGCGACGATCCATTCGCAGTCGCGATGCGCTATGCCGATGCCGGTGCGCGCTGGCTGCATTTGGTCGATCTCGATGCGGCGCGAGAAGGCGTCTATACGCTCGCGCCACTGCTGCGCCGCATCGCCGACGACGGCCGGCTGCACGTACAAACCGGCGGCGGCGTGCGCGATGAAGCGGCGCTCGCGGCGATGCTTAAGGCAGGTGCGGCACGCGTGGTGATCGGGTCCCTCGCGGTACGCGAGCCTGAGCGCGTGGCGGATTGGCTGCTCCGCTACGACGCCGCGTGCATTACGATCGCGCTCGATACGCGGCAGGACGAAAGCGGCGCCTGGCGTTTGCCCATTCACGGTTGGACCGAGCATGCCGCGTTGGATCTCGAGGCGTGTCTCGATTTCTATTCGCATGCTGGCGCGCTGCACGTGCTTTGTACCGATATCGCCCGCGACGGAATGATGCGGGGGCCGAATCTCGACCTCTATCGACTACTGGCTGAGAAGACAAATCGCTTTTCGATACAAGCCAGCGGTGGCGTGCGCGATGTCGGCGATATCGTCGCCGCACGCGATGCGGGCTGCGCCGGCGCGGTGCTGGGTAAGACACTGCTGGAAGGACATATGCGGCTAGAGGATGCGTTGACATGTTGAGCGTGCGTATCGTTCCCTGTCTCGATGTGCGCGGTGGGCGTGTGGTCAAAGGCGTACGCTTTCGCGATCATGTCGACATGGGCGATATCGTCGAACTGGCGGAGCGCTATCGCGATGCGGGCGCCGATGAATTGGTGTTCTACGACATCGGAGCGAGCCCCGAGGCGCGCGCCGTCGATACGGATTGGGTTGAGCGCGTCGCTTCGCAGATCGATATTCCGTTCTGCGTGGCCGGCGGTATTCGCGATGTCGAGACGGCGCGCCGCGTTCTGTTCGCCGGTGCCGATAAAATTTCGATCAACACGCCCGCATTAGAGCGGCCTGCTTTGATCGCGGAGATCGCCGATGCCTTCGGCACTCAGTGCGTCGTGGTCGGCGTCGATTCGATGCGCGATGCCGATGGCGAATGGCGCGTGCGCAGTCATACCGGTGACCCGAGCAAAACCCGAGCGCTCGGCAAGCGAACGCTCGACTGGGTGGTCGAAGCGCAGGCGCTCGGTGCGGGCGAGATCGTGCTCAATTGCATGGACAGCGATGGCGTGCGCCATGGTTACGACATCGCTCAACTCAAAGCGGTGCGCGCGATCTGCGATGTGCCCTTGGTGGCGTCCGGCGGTGCGGGCGAAGTGGCGCACTTCGAGGCCGTATTCCGCGAAGCCGACGTCGATGCGGCGCTCGCCGCGAGCGTTTTCCACTCGAGTGCGATTCTGATCCCCGATCTGAAACGTGACCTGCGTGGGGCGGGTATCGAGGTGCGGCTATGAACGAGACGACGCTTACGAGCCCATTCGCGATCGATATCGAAGCGCTCGCTTGGGACAAGCAAGAGGGCCTACTGCCGGCGATCGTGCAGGACGCGAATACGCGCAGAGTACTGATGCTCGGCTACATGACGCGTGCTGCGCTGCAGATGACGCTCGATAGCGGTCATGTCACCTTCTACAGTCGCAGCAAGCAGCGTCTATGGACCAAGGGCGAAAGTAGCGGTCACATGTTGCGACTCGTTGCCATCGAAACGGATTGCGATGGCGATACGTTGCTGGTGCAAGCGCGGCCGCAAGGCCCGACGTGTCATCTCGGTCGCGCGAGCTGTTTCCCGCATGCGCCGGGCAACGAGTTGAGCGAACTCGAAGCGGTGATTGCCCGCCGCCACGAAGAACGGCCCATCGGGAGCTATACGACGAAACTGTTCGATGCCGGCATCAAACGCATTGCGCAGAAAGTGGGTGAAGAAGGCCTCGAAACAGCGCTGGCAGCCGTCGTCGAAGACGATGCCGCGCTGCTGGGCGAATCCGCCGATCTGCTGTATCACTTGTTGGTGCTGCTGCGCATGCGCGGTTTGTCTTTGGACGACGTGAATCGCGTGTTGGCGCAACGGCGCGGCTGATTGCGTTTCAAGCCTCAGACTTCAGACTGCGGTCAACGAGGTCCGTACGCAATCGCGACCGCAAGCCTTAGCGTTGTACAGCGCATGATCGGCCGCGGCCAACATGGCGCTGGCATCGCTGCTGCTTTCGGGCAGCTTCGCGGGATCGACGGTGTGTACGCCGATGCTGGCCGAAACGCGAATGGCGTGATCGCCGGAGCGACAGGGCTCTTCCACCAGTCTTTGCCGAAGTTGTTCGGCAGCGGCGATCGCTTGCGGCAAATCGTAGCCGGGCAGGGCCACAACGAACTCTTCGCCGCCGAAGCGCGCCAACACCGCGGTTTCGTAGGCACGCAAGGCTTGCCCAATTTTTTGCGCGGCCCAACGCAGACAATCGTCGCCGGCCAGATGTCCGTAGCGGTCGTTGATCTGCTTGAAGTGGTCGAGGTCGATCATCATCAGCGAGACCGGTTTTCGCTCGCTGCGCCCCTGCTCGATCGCGCGATCGAAGGCATCGTGGAAATGCGTACGGTTGTATAAGCCGGTGAGTCCATCGCGCCGGCTGGAATCGCGCAGGCGCCGATGCGCGTCTTCAAGTTGCACCAATGCGCTGCGCACTTCTTGCGTGCGCTGCGCGACTTTGCGCTCCAATTGCAAGTTGGCTTCGCTGACGATCCGCGTGTTTTCGTTGCGCAACGAGGCGTAGCGATACCCCAGTGCGATCGACAGCAACAGCATCTCAAGCGCAGAGCCGATCTGCACGCCGAATTCGGTGAAGAAATTTTTCGGTACGAGTCCGAAGGCCAGCGCTGCGATCGTCGCGGTGCCCAATAGCAACATCGCCCAGGCCAGCAAGAACAGTCGCGCGGGCGCGTAGCCGCGACGCATGACGATGAAAGTGACGATGACGATCCAAACGACGCCGGCGACGACGGCGCGCGTCGCGATTGGCGTTGAAATGCGATAGGGCAACCACAATGAAGCGACTCCCAATAGAACGAAGAAGCCGATCAGGCTGAGGCTGATCCAATTGCCCCAGCGTAGCCGCTGCGGCAGTTCCAAGAACGTACGCGCGAATTGTTGCATCCCGACCAGCGCCATGCAGATCGATAGCGGTACCGACTTGTCGGCCATCCAGGTCGAATTCGGCCATAGATATTCGAAGCCGAAGCCATTGAGCGTGAACAGCACCAAGCCGAAGGCGCTGATATGGAACAGATACCAGAAATAACTGGAATCGCGCAGACTCAGCCAGAGCACCAAGTTGTAGGTGAATAACGCGAGCAGGATGCCGTAGTACAGCCCCATCACGAACTGCGTATCGCGCGACATCGAGATGAATGCGAACGGCGTGTACAAGGCCAGCGGAACTTGCATCGAACTTTGGCTTTCTACGCGTACGAGCAGTTCGACGCTCTGGCCGTAGGGAATATCGATACGGAAGTTCGGATCGCGATACGGGATGCTGCGCTCGGAGAAGGGCAGGCTGTCGCCGCTGCGCTGCGCGAAGCTGCGGCCATCGGCATAGCGGCCGTAGAGATCGACTTTGTCGCTCAGCGCGTAATCCTGTACCAGCACCCAGCGGGTTTCGTCCGGATTATCGTTGCGCAGCACGACGTGGAACCAGAAGGCGCCGCTCTGGAAGCCGAGCGCGGTCTTTCCGCCCGGCAGCGATTCGAACTTCCCACCGTGTGCCAGGGCGAAGGCATTCTCTGCGGAGTCGCGCGAGGTGATGTCGTGGTGATAGAGCGTGTGCGCGGTTAACGACACCCGAGACATGCCGGGTTTGAGCACCAGCGGATCGCGCGCCTGAGCGGGCAAGGCTGCGAGGACCGCCATAACGGTCAGGGCCGCATACAGCCAGAAAGTACGGACCCGCCTCATGCCTCCCCCTTGTTGGCGTCTGTAAGCCATCGATCTTACTGCAGTGGCATGAAATCTGGTGCGGATTGGGCACTGGATCGCCGCGGTCCAGGGGTGGGCCGTTCGGTGGGCCCGGGACGCGATGATCGTCCCCGGATAAGATCGAGGCGCATAGGATCGGGTCGGACGACAATGGGTCGGATAACATCGGCTCGCATTCAGAAGAGGAGTTTGAGCATGCGTTGGGTCGTTGCTGGGTGGGGGCGATGGGCCTGTATGGCCCTGCTGGGCATGGGGGCGACGATGACGGCCGAGGCCCGACCGATGCACGAAGGGGACCGGCCACAGCCGAAGATCGAATCGGTATCGATGCGGGCCCACGATCGAGGCCCGGTGTTCACCGGCGTCGTTTTCGAGGATCGCGACAACGACGGGCGTCGGAGCCATGGCGAACACGGTATCCGCGATGTGGCGGTGTCCGATGGTCACGGGCTCGTCCGTACCGATGCCCAGGGCCGTTATCGGCTGCCGACCGCGCCGGGCCGCACGCTTTTCGCGATCAAACCTGCGGGTTGGCGGTTCGGCGAGCGGGCGGATGGCCTTCCCGCATTTTGGACGCATGTGCCCGCCGTCAGTCCGCTGCGGCCGAAGTACGGCGGCATCGTTCGGACCGCCATCGGCACGTCCTTCGACATCGCGTTGCGTCGCGAAGCGCCGCGTCTAGGCGGCTTGGATGCGTTGATCTTCGGCGATCCGCAGGTGAAGTCGATGACCGATGTCGGCTACTACGCACGCGACATCATCGATAGCGCGCTTAGCGACAGCGTGGTCGCCAGCGGGCAACGAGAATCGATGGCGCGGCATCGTGAGGCGACATCGCACGATATGGGGCTGAGTCTCGGCGATATCGCCGATGACGTGCTGTCGTTGTATCCCGCGCTCAATGCCGAAACCCGCCGCTTCGGCATTCCTTGGTTACACGCTTCGGGTAATCACGATATCGATTTCGATGCGAGCCGCGATGAGGATTCGCTGCTGTCGTTCCGTAACATCTTTGGCCCCGATACGTTTGCGTGGGAAGAGTTTGAAGCGATATTCGTGGTGATGGACGACGTGATCTATCGGCCTGGGCAAAAACCGGCGTATATCGGTGGTGTTCGCGAAGATCAATTCGCATTGCTCGAAGCGTATTTAGCGCACGCGCCGAAAGATCGACTATTGGTGCTTGCGATGCATATTCCGCTGTTCGAGGCCGAAGGTCGCGACACGTTTCGAGATGCCGATCGCGAACGGTTGTTCGGCTTGTTGCAAGCGTTTCCTCAGATATTGATCTTGAGCGCGCACAACCATACTCAGCAGCATTATTTCCACGACGGCCGTACCGGTTGGCGCGGGACGATGCCATTGCACGAATACAACGTCGGTGCGACCTGTGGGGCGTATTGGTCGGGCGCGAAAGACGCGCGTGGCATCCCCGATACGACGATGCCCGACGGCACGCCGAATGGTTACGCCCAACTCCATGTCGATGCAGGTGGCCGTTACGCCTTGTCTTGGCGCGTCGCGGGCGTGGGCGATCCGGCAGCGGCGAAGAACGACGGCCGTCATAGCATCGGCTTGCACGCGCCGAAAGCCCTGCGTCGCGGCGCTTACCCGGGCTGGGGCGTTTATGCGAACGTGTATATGGGCCGCGAGGATACGCGCGTGGAATTTCGTATCGACGAGGGCGAGTGGAAACCGATGACGCGTGTCGTGCGCCCGGACCCGCGTCTGTTGATCGAGAACGTCCGTGACGATGTCGCCGACACGTTGCGTGGTTACGATCGTTCGCCCGAGGCGGAATCTTCGAAACACCTATGGCGCGGCGCGCTAGCGACCGACCTTGCTCTTGGTGCGCATCGTATCGAAGTGCGTGCCTTCGACGCTTGGTATGGCGAACAGCGGGCGCGCACCGAGTACCGATTACTCGAAGCGGAGAACTGAGTATGACGAAGCGCAAGACCGTATCGGCTGCCGTGAAAACGAAAGCGGCGACTGCAGTGAAGACCACGACGGTCGCGACGAAAAAAGTCGTGAAGAACGCCGCAAAGAACGCTGCGAAGAACAGCGCAAAGAAAGCTACGAATAAAGTCGTAACGAAAGCCACGAAGAAAGTCGCGAAGAAAGCGGCCGGACGCGCCATCGAAACTTCCGTATCCACGAGCGCGACGACTGCGAATGTCAAAACCGCCTTGGCGAATGCGACGGCGAAGGCGAAGACGAAGACGAAGACATCCGCACAAACCCCTCTGCCCGATGCCTTGCCCGTGCTGCCGTTCGCGAATGCGGCGGCGTGGGAGAGATGGCTGCTCGATCATCCGAATGCGCCCGGTCTGTGGCTCAAGATCGCGAAGAAGACTTCGGGCATCGCATCGGTCGACTATGCCGAAGCGCTCGATGTCGCGTTGTGTCACGGTTGGATCGATGGTCAGAAACGCGGCTTCGATGCGCAGTATTTTCTGCAACGGTTCACGCCGCGTCGGTCGAAGAGCCTGTGGTCGAAAATCAACATCGGCCATGTCGAACGATTGATCGTCGCCGGCCGCATGCGCGCTGGCGGGTTGCGCGAAATCGAAGCGGCGAAGACCGACGGACGCTGGGCGGCGGCTTACGATGGCGCTAGCCGTATGGAAGTGCCGGAGGCTTTGGCATCGGCATTAGCGAAGAATCGAGCGGCGGCCGCATTCTTCGAGGCGCTGGATAAAACCAACCGTTACGCGGTGTGCTGGCGCGTGCAAACCGCGAAGACCGAGCGCACGCGCGAAGCGCGCGTCGAGACCCTAGTGGCGATGCTGGCGCGGGGCGAGAAGCTGCACGCCTGAAAAGCGCGTCTTCGCTCGCAGCGCATGTGCGGGCGCGATGTCTCACGACTCGAAGCTCTACAGTCTTACGACGCGCCTAAGGTTCGCGTTTACGGTTCGGCGCAGCGCTGCCTTTTTTGTTCGTGCTGCGCGCGGGCATTGGCTTCGCATCGCTGTCGACGGCTTGATCGTTCGTCGATGCGCTCGTCGGCGCGGCTTCGTCCTTGTAAGGATATGCGAGCGTCGGTCCAGGCTGCAGTTGCGAGCGCCATGCTTCCAGGCGGGGCAAAATATTCGCGCCGATGTCGATCTGCGGAAACGAAGGCTTGAAATCCTCTGCTTTCTCGCGCGCGGCGATGCGGGTGCGCGCGCCCTCGAACGCCGCGACGAAATCCGTCGTCTCGTTCAACCCTTCGATCATCCAGGCGCGACCGAAGTAGGTCGCGTTCGACTCTGCACCGCAGCCGAACGACGGCCGGTTCTTGCGCGAAGCGGTGATGATCAAGCTGTCGTCGTTCTCCAGTGTCGAGACGAAACCGCCAGAATAACAGGCCGAAATCACCAATACGCGGTTGCGGACTCCGGCATCGTCCAATGCGGCTCGCAATTCTTGCGGATCGATCATGTCGATGTAGTTGGGTGCCATTTGCACGAACAATTCGTGGCCTTGGGTGCCATGCATGGTCATGAACAGCAGCAGCACGTCTTGTTCGGGATCCATGCGCTTGCCCAACGCCGCGAGGGTGCTGCGCAAGTTATCCAGCGTCGCGAGCGGCCGTGGCGCGGTCATCAGGCTGTCGCGATGATTGATGAGCGCGACGATGCGATCGCGCGCGCCGAAGCGCTGCGCCATCAGCGATTCGAAATAGCGCACTTCGTTGCGGAAGACGTTCTCCTCGCTGTCGCCCGCGAAGCCGACGACGTACAGGTCGGGAATGCCGGGGCGCTGCGGCGCGAGTTTGGCGAGCGTGTCGGCGAGTAATTGACGATCGCGCTCGCGCACGCCTGGGCTGGCCGCGGTTTCGCGCGCGCTGGCCTGAAGCGAACCGCAGAGCGCGATGATCGTGCAGAAGACGAGCGTCTGCCACAGCGCATGCCGCCTCGAAGTGCGGCGAGAGATCGCGTTCCTCGGTGGAGCCCACGACGATTCGTTCGCAGCCTCCGCGATGGCCGGCCTGCGGTCGTTTGCGAAGGGAGCGTCGAGATCGTTCATACGTCGACCGGTAACGCGCCGTCGGAAGAGATGCGATCGAAGGGAATACGGTCGAAGGTCTCGACCCGGAGATGACCATGCGCGGCATCGCCTTCGCGCGGGACCGGGTAGTCCTCAAGTCGATCGATCAACACGGTGCGCAGACCTGCCTCGCGCGCGGCGTCCAATTCTTCGACGATATCGGAGAGAAACAAAATGTCTTGCGGCGCGCGATCGAGGCGGCGCGCGATTTCGCGATAACTCGCGGCATCGCGTTTATGCCCGACTTCGGTGTCGAACCAGGCACCGAACAACGTGCTGAGGTCGCCGGCATCGGTGTGCGCGAAGAACAAGCGCTGCGCCGGTACCGAGCCGGAGGAGTAAACCGCCAGCGGAATGCCGGCCGCATGCCATGCGGCCAACTTTGCGGCGGCGTCGGGATAGATATGCGCGGTGAAATCCGCACCGCGGTAGCCGTCCTGCCAGATCATGCCTTGCAATGCTTTGAGCGCGGTGTGCTTGCGGTCTTCGTCGATCCAACCTTGCAGGATCTCGACGATCGTCTCGTCGCTGCAGACGGTGCCCGGCGCCATCACGGAATGCTCGATCGCGACCATGTCCAACCAGTGCCGTACTTCGAGCGAATCGCCGCGTGCCCGCACGAACGCCGGCAACGCGCGACGCGCGTAAGGGAACAGCACGTCCTTCACGAACGAAATGCTGCTGGTGGTGCCTTCGATGTCGGTGAGGATGAGAGTCATGGGCCCGTCACGCCGCTTCCACCGCTTCGAATCGCGGAAACTTCTGCGCGATATCGGTCCCGGTGAAATGTCCGACCCAGCCGTCGGGCTGTTGGAAGAAACGGATCGCGACGAAGCTCGGTGCCGGGCCCATATCGAACCAATGGCGTGTGCCATCGGGCACCGAGATGAGGTCGCCTGCTTCGCACAACACTTCGTAGACTTTGTCGTTGACGTGCAGTGTGAATAGTCCCGATCCGGCGACGAAAAAACGCACTTCGTCTTCTTTGTGGAAATGTTCGTCGAGGAATTTCTTGCGCATCTCCTCGCGGTTCGGGTGGTCGGGCGCGATGCTCACCACATCGATGGTGGTGAAGCCGCGCTGCGCGCTGATGCGATCGATATCGGTTTTGTAGGCGGCGAGGATGGTCTCGGGCGCATCGCCTGGCTGGATCGGCTGCGTCGCGTTCCACTGTTCGAAATCGACGCCGATGGACGACAACGAACGGCCCATTTCGGTGCGGTCGTGGGTGGCGATCAACGGTTGTTCGGGGCGGTCGCTAGCGAAGATGCGAAGGCGGCTCATGCGGTATCCGGTGAGGAGACGAATGTCGCCATGATGGGGCCGTATCGCAAGGCGATCAACGCCATCGGTGGAATAACCAAGTGCGCTGACGACGTCGAACATCGGGGCCGAAGCTGCTCCTACGGAATGCGGCTGCGGTGGCGAACTCAGCCGCGCAATCGCCGTAGGTCGAGCTCGCAGCCCAGCAAAAACTCGAACGCATCCAGATGCCGCCGCGCTTCGGCCATGTCGCGCCCCCAGGCGTACAGGCCGTGGCCGTCGATCAGATAGCCCCAGAGCGGGCCGACATCGAGCAACGCTTCGACTTGAGCCGCCAACGCTGGCATGTCTTGCGTGTTCGGCAGCACCGGCAAATCGATCGCGGCCTCGTGGGTGTGGTTGCCGGCGAAGGCTTTGAGCAGTTCGTAGCCTTCAAGAGGCACGTGGCCAACGTCGCCGTATAGCCGCGAGGCCACGGTCTGATTGTGCGAATGGGTATGCAGCACGCAACCGATTTCAGGGAAACGCCGGTAAAGCTGGGTGTGCAGCAGGGTTTCGGCCGAGGGGCGATGATCGCTACCGACGGCGCGACCGTCGAAGTCCACCACCATGATGTCGGCGGGCGTCAGCTTGCCCTTGTCGCGGCCGGAGACGGTAATCGCGGCATGGCGATCGTCCAGGCGCTGCGAGAAATTGCTGCTGGTCGCGGGCGTCCAGCCGGCGACGGCCAGCTCGCGGACATTGACGATGATCTGCTCGGCCAGGACGGCGAGACGGGCGGTGTCGTAGGGCGGGTTCGAGGGGGTATCCATGTTCGCCATTGTAGAGCGTGACGCTGGCGCGCCGCGCATGTCGCCGTCTTGGTTTTGCCGCTCGCTGTCGGGCGATATCGCCTGGACTTGATCCGGCTCAAGGCGCCGAACGAACGTCGAAGAGAGACTGTCGCCTATCTTCTCCCCTCAGGTTGCCGACCCAATGAGTCACGATGCTTCCCGTCGCCGTTTTCTGACCACCGCCGTCGTCGCTGCGGCGGCCGCGCCTTTGGCGCTCAGCGGTTTCGAGGCGCGAGCGGCCGCACCTGCTGCCGTAGCGAAAGCGTTGCCGAAACTGCCGCTCACCGATGCTGCGGCGAAAGCCTTGGCCTACACCGAAAACGCGGCGGCGGTGAAGCACGCCGCCTTCAAGCCCGGTAGCGCGTGTCTCAACTGCAATCTCTACAAAGGCACGAAAGGGCAGGCGTATGGCCCATGTACGATCTTTCCGAAGAACACCGTCGCCGCAAAAGGATGGTGCAGCGCTTGGGCGAAGAAAATTTAGCTAGAACCTATCTCAAAATCAGTTGACGTCATTTTTTCAGACGTCACCCCGGCGAAAGCCGGGGTCCAGGCTTCAAAAGCATCGGTAAAAACTGGATTCCAGCTTGACCAGCCTTCGGCTGTTGAAAACCGCCGGAATGACGAAACTACCAAGTGATCCGGCTGCTTCGTTTTTTGACATAGGCTCTAATAAGAAACAAAGCGGGCAAATAAAGCGGCCGAACGAAGTCAGCGCGAATGTGTTCGGATTTCGCCAAAGAAAAACGGCGCGGAGATCCGCGCCGTTTTCGTGTTCTACGCTGCAATCACCGACTTACTTACTCGTGCTGTTGCAGACCTTTCTGCAGGCGGGAGTTGCGCATGCCATAGACGAAATACATCAAGATCGCCGCCAACACATACCAAGCGAAGAAGATCAGGACGCGGGTTTCCACAGTGAAAATCAGCGCGAAGCAAGCGACGATGCCGATCGCCGGTAGAAACGGATACAGAGGTACACGAAAACCGCGCGGAATTTCCGGGTGCGACTTGCGCAGCCAGATCACCGACAGACAGACGATACCGAACGCCGCCAGGGTGCCGACCGAGGTCATGTCGCCGAGCGTATTGATATCGAAGAACGCGGCCGCCACGGCCGTGATCAAACCGACCACGATGGTATTGACCCAGGGTGTCTGGAACTTCGGATGCACTTTGGCGAACACTTTCGGCAGCAGACCGTCGCGGGCCATGGTGTAGAAGATGCGGGTCTGACCGTACATCAGCACCAGGATCACCGACGTTAGACCGATGATCGCGCCGATCTTGATGGTCTTGGCGAACCAACCCCATTGCGGTCCGAGGGCATCGACCGCGACAGCCACGGGATCGGGCACGTTCAACATTTTGTAGTTGACCATCAGCGTCATCACGATCGAGACGAGGATGTACAGCACGGTGCATACCAAGAGCGAGCCGATGATGCCGATGGGCATGTCGCGCTTCGGATTCTTGGCTTCCTGGCCGGCGGTGGAGACGGCCTCAAAGCCGATATACGCGAAGAACACGATCGAGGCCGCGCGTAGGATGCCGCCCCAGCCGAACTCGCCTTTTTCGCCGGTCGCTTCGGGGATAAAGGGGTCCCAGTTGGACTTCAAAGTGTCGAAGTGCTGGATTACGTACCAACCGCAGATCAAGATAAACGCGATGATCACGGACATTTTGATCGCGACGATGATGTTGTTGACCTTCGCGCTTTCCGACACGCCGATCACCAGCAGCAAGGACAGCAGCGTACAGATCAGGAACGCCGGCAGGTTGAACAGCGTCGTCATCGGCTGACCGGCGGCATCAAGCACGGCTTTGCCGTCCTGCATCAGTGCATGCCCGTACGGGCCGGTTAATTCTGGCGGGATGAGGATGCCGTAGTCGCCGAGCAGGCTGACCACGTACCCAGACCAGCCGACCGCGACCACGGACGCGGCCAGACCGTATTCGAGCAGCAACAACCCGCC
This sequence comes from uncultured Gammaproteobacteria bacterium, assembly GCA_963783035.1. Taxonomy (GTDB): domain Bacteria; phylum Pseudomonadota; class Gammaproteobacteria; order Xanthomonadales; family Xanthomonadaceae; genus Lysobacter_I. The sequence goes on along the minus strand of CAWAMC010000006.1, from coordinate 15,574 downwards.
CATGATCCATGCGGCGAATTCGCCGACGGTGGTGTAACTGTAGGTATATGCGGAGCCCGATACCGGTAGGGTCGAGGACAATTCCGCGTAACACAAACCGGCAAGGGCGCAGACGATGCCCGCGACGAGGAACGAGAGAAGAACCGCAGGTCCGGCATGCAGCGCGGCAGCATTGCCGGTGCGCACGAAAATACCTGCGCCGATGATGCAGCCGATACCGAGGAATACGAGATTCCAAGGCCCTAGCGTGCGTTTGAGCTTGCTGGTCTCGGTTTCCCGCTGCACCTGCTCGACCGTTTTTCGCAGCAGCAGACGCGAGATGAAGCTCTGATTGGGTGCGCTCGCCATGTGGATGTATCCCCTCGTTAATTAATGCGGCGGTGTCACGAAGCCTGGCCGGTAATGCATTCCACAGGTCGGGCGCGACCGGCCGGGAACCTTACCTCGCGGCGGCGGCGAGGCGCAAGTAACGCAGGCAGGCGATAATCGCCGACGATCACCGCTGCCCCCCAGCGCGAACCCCACCGCCGGCCCAATCGCATGTCGACGCATTCATCTTCGTTTTCGCGCAGTCGCTCCCCGGAGGAGCAGGCCGATACCGCCTATCAATTTCGACGATACGCCGATCGTTGGGCCGAGGAGGCGTCGACCGCGGCCGATTTCACCGAGCTGCTGGCCGATACCGACGACCCGTATCGTCGCGAACGGCTCGCCGGCCATTTCACCGCTTCGGCCTGGCTGGTCAGCGCCGATGGCGAGCGGTTGCTGATGACCCATCACCGCAAACTGGACCGCTGGCTGCAACTCGGCGGGCACGCCGATGGCGATACGGACCTGGCGCAGGTCGCGCTGCGCGAAGCGGAGGAAGAATCCGGATTGAGCGGTTTAGTGGTCGAGCCGGAGATGTTCGATCTCGACCGGCATTGGATTCCAGAACGCGGCGATGTGCCCGGGCACTGGCATTACGACGTGCGCTACGTCGTACGAGCGACCGCGAACGAAGCCTTCGCGGTGAGCGAAGAATCGTTGGCGTTGGCATGGCGCGAGATCGCGTCTTTGCGCGACGAGCCGGGGATCGATCCATCGATTGTCCGTATGGCGAACAAATGGGTGAGCAAGCGCGTATAGCCGATGCCCTATCGGCATCGGCTGCGCTTGCGAACGCCCGGGCATGGATGCCCGGGCAGGGCTTTCCGAAGAGCGACATCGTTACGCCACGGATGGCACAAAGTTCAGCCGATGCCGGCCCGCGAGAGCACCGATGCGCCGATCGAATCATGCCGTGCCCACGGCTGATGCACTGACCGCATCGCTCGTATCGGCTCTTCCGTATCTCCCACACCATGAAATTCAGGGCTGGGCTTTCCGAAGTTCAGTATCGTGACGCCATGGATGGCACAGATGGCCGAGCAAAGATCAAGCGCTTTCGCGCTGGTGCGCGACCTACTTTTCTTTGCTCGTGCAAAGAAAAGTAGGCAAAAGAAAGCACTTTTCCCCGACACAGCAAACCAGAGCTTTTATTGTGCACGGGATTTTTCGATTCGCCATCCGTGGCGAATCGAAAAACGGCGGACATCCTATCCGCCGCCCGATGGGTCTGGGGAAGGTTCTATGATTCACCGCCACATAAAGTCAACATCTGTATACACATAAACCGAAAATGCTCCAGAAATAGTGAGCAGTCGGCCGATTTTCGTTACGCATGTCGGCGCTTTCGGGCCTCACACAACGCGCAGCAAGGCGCGTTTTCCACAACATCAAGGTTCGATCTGATTCTCGAACTCAGCCAAAGCTCGTGATATCTCTACATCGTCTCGATAACGCGCGCGAAGTCGTATGAGTTCGGCATCGCTGCCTGTGCAATGCTCACGCATCGCATCGGTCAATGCTTTTCGCCGCTCGCGGTCCGATACGTCTTCCATGTTTTCTGGCCAAGGCTCGCCCCGAAAGTGATCGCAGCGTTGGCGACGATCGATAAATGCACGGACTTCGTGCGGATAATCGCACCAGCGTGCATATGGGTCGTCTGGATCTTCGCACTGCGAACGCTCGCGTAGGCTGAGCCGGCCTTCAGGTCGCGAGTCGTCGAACTTTGCATAGCGGTCTAAAGCGGCGCACGCGGCTAGTGCGCAGCCGAGCAGCACGATCGCGATGGCGCGAGGATCAATCCGCACGGCCCGCGAATTCGCCGGTGACGGTATTCACCCACACTTTTTCGCCGTTGCCGATGTACTCGGGCACTTGGATTTCGATACCGGTGTTGAGCTTCGCCGGCTTCGGGCGCTTGGTCGCCGTGCCGCCTTTGAGTTCCGGCGGCGTATCGATCACTTCCAGCGCCACGCTTTGCGGCAACTGCAGGCCGACCGGTGCGTCGTCGATGATTTGGATGTAGCAACCGGTCAGGCCGTCGCTGATGTAGCCGGCGTCGTCGCCGATCACATCGGCATCGAGCGTATACGGCGTGAAATCTTCGTCGTCGAGGAACACGAACGCGTCGCCGTCTTTATACGAATACGTGGCTTGGCGGCGCGCGAGATCGACTTCTTTGAAATCGTCTTCGGCGCCGACGCTGACGTCGAGTTTGGTGCCGCCGGGCACGCTGTACATCGTGAAGCGGTACTTCACGTTGCCGCCGCGGCCTTGCGGCGAACTGCGCTCGATGTCGCGGATTTGATAGGCGGTGCCGTTGTGTTCGACGACGTTACCTTTTTTGATGTCGTAGGCTTTCATGAGGGAATTGGGAATCGAGAATGGAGAATCGGAAAGGCGGGTTGCCGGGTTTTTGGAGCGCGCGGAGCATCGTTTTCGACGATCCCGGATTCTCCATTCCCGATTCCCGGCTTCATTTCGGCGCCAAACGCGTCGCGCCGTCGAGACGGATGGTTTCGCCGTTGAGATAAACGTTGCCGAGAATGTACGCTACCAGATCGGCGAATTCTTCCGGCTTGCCCAAACGCGAAGGGAACGGGATCGAGGCCGACAGCGATTGCTGCACGCTTTCGGGCATGCCATCGACCATCGGCGTCCAGAAGATACCGGGAGCGACCGTCATCACGCGAATGCCGAAGCGCGCCAATTCGCGCGCCATCGGCAAGGTCATGCCGACCACGCCGCCTTTGCTGGCCGAATACGCGGCCTGCCCGATCTGACCTTCGTAGGCGGCGACCGAGGCGGTGTTGACGATCACGCCGCGTTCGCCGTCGGCATTCGCATCGTTGTGCTGCATCGATGCGGCGGCGGCTTTGGCGACGTTGAAGCTGCCGACCAAGTTCACCATCACCGTGGTTTGGAATTGCGACAGCGGCATCGCGCCGTCTTTGCCGAGCACGCGGCCCGCGCCGAGGATGCCGGCGCAGTTGATCGCGACGTTCAGCCCGCCCAGAAATTCTTTTGCGGCGGCGACATTGGCGACCACGCCCGCTTCGTCGCTGACATCGGTGCGAAAAAAACGGGCGTTGGCGTCGCCGAGGGAGGTCACTGCGGCGGCACCTTTCTCGTCGTTGACATCGAACAAGGCGACTTTGCCGCCATGGGCGACGAGATGCTGGGCGACCGCGAAGCCGAGGCCGGAAACGCCGCCGGTGACGATGGCGCGAACGTCGGACAATTGCATGGGGAATCCTGAAAACGCGTGAAAGCGGGATTTTAGCCGATTCGTCGATCGCTCAGCCCTTCGGGCGGCCCCGCAGTGCGGAGTATGCGGAGATACTGAACAGGCTCTTCCGGCGGCGGGATCAATGGCACCACTGCTGTTCGCAGGGCTCGCCATCGTTGTTGCCGTCCATCTGCACACCGGGGCAATTTCGCAGGAAGTACTCGGCTTCAGCGCAGGAAGTCATCTGCGAGCAATGGGTGCGGCCATCGCATTGGAAGCGGCTCGTCGGGGCCGCGATGGGTTGCGGCGGCGATTGCGCGACGGTCACGGGGGTTGGTGTGGGGGCAGCAGTTACCGGTGAGGGCGGATCGATCGCATCGTTTTGCGGTGCGACCATCGTGACGGGCGTCGTCGTGGGTGCTGGGTCGCCGAAGCCAGTGCGATTGACGATCGCCGCACCGATGCCGACCACCGCAAGCAACGTGAGCAGACCGCCGACACGCCGAGGGGATGTAGGCCGGCTGCGATACCTGCCGGTGACGTGGCGACTGCCCCGGGATGGGGTCCGCGACGCATGGCCCGCGCGAGCGGGCGCAGACGTCGAACGCGGCGCGCTCGGCGCTGCGGCGGCCAGACTCGCGGCGGTCGGCGGGTCGAGATAGTTCACCGAGACCGCACGCTTCTTGCTGTCGGGCCCGCTTTCGATCGAAAACGCGAGGCGTTCGCCCGGCTGCGGGCGTCGCCCGGTTTGCGGGAACGACGAAATGTGGACGAAGACGTCCTGCTTGGTTTCGAGGGTGACGATGAAACCGAAGCCGCGGTCGTCGTTCCAGTTTTTGAGCGTGCCTTCCGTGCGCATAGGCGTAGCCGGGGATGGGGTGGGAAACCGTAGCCGCTAAGCGTTAAAGAGCATAGCCGATGTGGATTCGCATGATGCCGGACATAGGGTGCGCCTTGGCGCACCAGTCCGATTCGCACGAGTAGTTGAATGGTGCGCCTAGGCGCACCCTATGGCTTGGTTCTGTTGTTCTTCGATCAAAAAACAGGTCCCTCGCCGATGGCTCGGGATGACAGGCATTCTTTAGCCTTTCCCGATTCCCGATTCCCGATTCCCGATTCCCGATTCCCGATTCCCGATTCCCGATTCCCGATTCCCGATTCCCGCATCTACAGCGTCAACAAATAAAACGTGTTGCAGCCGCCGTGCCCAGTCGCGCCCATCGGGTGATCGATGCGGCGGAAGCCGGTGCGTTCGTACAACCGCATCGCCGCATCCATGCCTGTGAGCGTTTCGAGATAACACTGGGTAAAGCCGAAGCCGCGGGCGGCATCGAGACAACGCGTCATCAGCGCCGCGCCGGCGCCGAGACCGCGCGCGCTCGGCAGGAAATACATTTTTCGCAGTTCGCAGACCGTCTCGTTGCCGCCGACCAGTGGCGCGATGCCGCCGCCGCCTTCGACGCTGCTTCGGCCGTCGGCATCGATGCGTTCGACCACGAAATACGCCGATCGCGGTTCGGCATAGGCGCGCGACATCCAATCCACTTCGGGGTCGGAAATCGCGAAGCCGCAGCCGGTGGCGCCGAATTCCGGCATCACTTCGCGGATGATCGCGGCGATAGCAGCATCGTCGGCGGCAGCGATCGGACGGATCGAGGGCGTGCGATTGGAAAGCATGCGATCAGCCATGCGAGGGAAAGCGTTCCGGGAGTGGATGCATGCCGCCGGCTTCGAGCCGGCGCGCGAATTCGTCGGGTTTCAGACCAGGCGCGAACAAGAAGCCTTGGCCGATCGGTACGCCCAAGCGCAGCAGGAATTGCCGCTGCGCTTCCGACTCCACGCCTTCGGCGACGAGGCCGAGATTGAGGCTGCGCGCGATGCCGGAGACCGCTTGGCAGACCGCGACGTCGGATGGGTTGCCGGGGACGCCGGCGACGAACAATTGACTCAACTTCAAGCCATGAATCGGCAGCCGGCGCAGATAGTTCAGCGCGCTGTAGCCCTCGCCGAAATCGTCGATCGTCAGCACCACATCCATGCTGCGCAGATCGGCGAAGGTGCGCAACGTGTCGGGCGCGTCTTCGATCAGCACGCGTTCGGTGAATTCCAATTCCAGCGCGGCGCCGGGCAGTTGGAATTCGTCGAGGATACGGCGCACGATTTCGGCGAGATCTTCGCCGATGAATTGCCGATACGACACATTGACCGCTACGCGCACGATGCCCAAGCCCGCATCGCGCCAGAGCGCGACTTGGCGGCAGGCTTCGCGCAGCACCCATCCGCCGATGCGCACGATGTCACCGGTGGTTTCGGCATGGCTGATGAAACGATCTGGGCGAAGTTCGCCCAGCGAATGATTTTGCCAGCGGATCAGCGCTTCGGCGGCGACGATGCGGCCGCGCAACAGATCGACCTGCGGTTGATACACCAGATGGAATTCGCCGTTATCGACCGCACGACGCAGATGGGTCTCCAACCACAGGCGATCGGCCTGGGTCTGCGCCAATGCGGGCGTGAACGCTTGCCACGCGTTGCGCGCGCGGCGTTTGCTGTCGTACATCGCGGCATCGGCGTTTTGGATCAGCGTCTGCGGACGATCGCCGTCCTCGGGCGCACGGGCGATGCCGATGCTGGCGGTGATGGTGAATTCTTCGTTGTCGAAGCGGAAACTGTCGTTGAAGCCATCGAGGATCGCAGTCGCGATCCGCTCGGGGCGCTGGGCGTCGTCGGTGGCGTTGCAGACGACGAGGAATTCGTCGCCGCCGAAACGCGCGACCACGCCTTGGTCGCCGACCGCACGGGCGATGCGCAGCGCGGCGGCGGCGAGTAGTTCGTCGCCGGCAGAGTGTCCGAGCACATCGTTGACCACCTTGAAGCGATCCAGATCGACGTACAACACCGCGGTCGCGGCGTGCGTCGGTTCCAGCAGGCGCTGTTCGAGTTCGACCAAGATCGCATCGCGATTGAGCAAGCCCGTGAGCGGGTCGGTACGCGCTTGGACCCGCAGCGTTTCTTCCGAATGCTTGCGTTCGGTAATGTCTTGCAAGGTGCCGACGATGCGCGATGCGCCTGGGTCGGCGGTGTCGGCTTCGCCGATGACGCGAATCCAACACGCGTGACGATCGCTGCGGACGTACTGCAGTTCCAAGTCGAAACTGCCGCCGGTTTCGATCACGCGTTCGAATGCCGCGCGCAATTCGGCTTGATCGGGGCCGTACACGCCGGCGAGCATATCGTCCATGGTTTCGGCCGGCGGTGAGCGCCCGAGAATGCGCTGCGCCTCATGCGTGAGATAGAGACGACCGCGGCCGCGGTCCCATTCCCAGCCGCCGATGCGCGCCAGCCCTTGCGCGCGATCGAACAACACGTTGTCGCGTTTGAGCGCGGTGACGTCGCTGAACATCGCGAACACGAATTCCGGTTGCATGCCGTCGGCTTGGAATACCGGCACGCTGGTGACCGAAATCCACGACATGCGGCGATTGGTCAGATGGTACAGACCGACCACGGTATTGCTGATGACTTGTGCGGTCTCCAATGCGCGCGTGGTCGGCCATTCGCGGAACGACAACGGCCGGCCTTGATCGTCGACGATCTTCCAGTCTTCTGCGCGCAGGATGTCGTGGACGCTTTGTCCGGTCTCGGTGCCGATCGTACGGTGCGCGGCGGGATTGGCCGTGATGACGTGCATATCGCGATCGAATAGGATCACGCCGACATCGATCGATTCCAACAGCAAGCGATAACGCGTTTCCGCTTGCCAGCGATTCGTGAGGTCGCGCGCCACTGCGACCATGCGCATTTTGCCTTTGTACTCGAAACCGGCGGTATGCACTTCCACCGGGAAGCGACTGCCGTCGGCGCGCATATTGGTCACTTCGACGACATAGGTTTCGCCGCGCGTGAGCGCCTCCCAGACCGGAACCAGATGATCCTTGGGCAGATCGGGATTCAGCGCTTCGATCGGTTGGCCGACGATCTCGTTCCGCGGCTTGCGGTACGCGTTCATCCCGGCCTTGTTCAGATCCAGCACCGTGCCGTCCCAATCGATGATGCTGACCGGGTCGGGCACGGCATCGAACAGCGCGGTATAGCGCATGCGCTCGGCTTCGGTTTCGGTCATCGCACTGCGCAGCGCGGCCTCGGCTCGGGCGAGCAGCGCGCGGGTCGCATCGGGTAGGGTGGAGTCTTGCTGCGCGCGCTGCAACGCGTCGAGGGTATCGACCATGCCTGCGAGGGCGACGGCTGCGGAGTCGGAAGGAGGCGCCGCGCTCGATGCGGTCATATGCGGCTGGCGTCCAGAGAGTCAGGGGCGAACATGGCTCGGTTCACCTTACTGCCGCTGTCGCGGCCGAGCAACTGGGCCAACCAACGGCCGGTCGCGGACAGCGCCGCCAGATCGACGCCGGTGTCCAGGCCCATGCCCTGCAGCATGAACACCACATCCTCGGTCGCGACATTGCCGCTGGCGCCTTTGGCGTAAGGGCAGCCGCCGGTGCCGGACACGGCGGCATCCACGACGCGCACACCCACATCCAAGCAGGCGTGGATATTCGCCAGCGCTTGGCCGTAGGTGTCGTGAAAATGCACCGCGAGCGCGGGCAGCGGCATTTCGCTGGCCACCGCGCGCAGCATCGCCGCCGCTTTGCTCGGGGTGCCGATGCCGATGGTGTCGCCCAGCGAAATCTCGTAGCAGCCCATGTCGTATAAGGCGTTCGCCACGCGCACCACATCGGCGACCGGTACCGCGCCTTGATACGGGCAACCGAGCACGGTGGACACATAGCCGCGTACCGCGACGCCATCGGCCTTCGCCCGTGCGATCACGGGCGCGAAGCGTTGCAGCGATTCGTCGATCGAGGCGTTGATGTTCTTGCGATTGAAAGCTTCGGATGCGGCGGTGAAGACGGCGATCTCGTCGACACCGACGGCGCGCGCGCGTTCGTAACCTTGTTCGTTCGGCACCAACACCGGGTAACGCACGCCGGGGCGCTTGGCGATGCCGGCGTAGACGTCGGCCGCATCGGCCAATTGCGGCACCCATTTCGGACTGACGAAACTGGTGGCTTCGATGCTGCGCAAACCGGTGGCGGATAAACGATCGATCAATTCGATCTTCGCCACCGCCGGGATCAGTGTCTTTTCGTTCTGCAACCCATCGCGCGGGCTGACTTCGACGATGCGGACGGCATCGATCATGGCGTCAGCACCACCAGCGCCGCATCGGCTTCGACGAAATCGCCGACAGCGACGCGAATTTCCGCGATGATCCCCGCGCCCGGCGCTTTCAACGTCAATTCCATCTTCATCGCCTCCATCACCAAAACGTCCTGATCCTGTTCGACGCGATCGCCGAGCTGCGTTTTGAGCAGAACGATACGGCCGGGCATCGGTGCGAACACGCGGTCGCCGGCGCCGCGCGCATCGGCGATGGCCGGTTGATATGCGGGCACGCGGCGATACCGCCAGCGGCGTTCGCCATCGTGCAGATCGACGCGAGTCGTATCGACGGCGCCTGTTTCCGACATGCCGTTTCCGTTGGTGCCATTGTCGATCGTGAAACGCTGCGCTTGACCATCGAAACGCGCGAACAGGCTGTCGTCGCTGAGCCGCGCGCCTTCGACAGCGCAGACAGATCGGTTATCGCCGATGCCGTCTTCGATGCGATAACGACCGCCGCTGCCGTGCGCGATCAGCACATAACGTTCGTTACCGTCGTCCAGCACCAAACGACGCTGGCCGCCGTGACCGAGACGCCAACCATCGGCGGCCGCCCACGGCGAGGTCGGATCGCCGCTGCGCGCAGCGATGGCGCGCGTTTGCGCTTCTTCGAGCAGCAGACTGGCGACCGTCGCGGCGATGCGCGTGCGTCGCGCGCGCTCCGCATCGGGCGGCGTCGGCATGAAGCTCTCGAGATCGCGATCCAGCGTGCCGGTATCGATCGTGGCGTCGACGATTTCCGGGTGTCGGATCAAGCGTTCGAGGAAGGCGATATTCGATTTCGGCCCTTCGATCACGCATTGCGCCAGCGCATCGCGCAGGCGCGCGAGCGCGCGTGGGCGGTCGACGTCCCACACGATCAACTTCGCGATCATCGGGTCGTAGAAAATCGTAACGGTATCGCCTTCGATCACGCCGGTATCGATCCGCGTGTGCGCGTCCGCGCTCGGTAGACGCAGGCGCGTGAGTTTGCCCGAACCCGGCAAGAAGCCGGCTTCCGGGTCTTCTGCGTACAACCGCACTTCGATCGCATGGCCGCGCTGCACGATGTCCTGCTGCGCTTTCGGCAGACGTTCGCCCGCCGCGATGCGGAGCTGCCATTCGACCAGATCCAGACCGGTCACGTACTCGGTCACAGGGTGCTCCACCTGCAACCGCGTATTGATTTCCATGAAGTAAAAGCGGCCATCCTGCCCCACGATGAATTCCACCGTGCCGGCGTTCTGGTAATCGATCGCATGTCCCGCCTGCACCGCCGCCGCGCCCATCGTTTCGCGCAATTCGGGCGTGAGGAACATCGAAGGCGATTCTTCGAGCACTTTCTGATAGCGACGCTGCGCCGAGCATTCGCGCTCATTGAGATGAATCACGTCGCCGAAAGCATCGCCGAAGATCTGGATTTCGACGTGACGCGGATGTTCGACGTAGCGCTCCAGCAGCACGCGGTCGCGGCCGAACGCATTGCGCGCTTCGCGCTGACAGCTTTCGAGATTCGGCAAAAATTCCGCCGAATTGCGCACGATGCGCATGCCTTTGCCGCCGCCGCCATGCGCGGCCTTGATCATCAACGGATAACCGATGGCATCGGCTTCGCGTTGCAACAACGCTGGCGATTGATCTTCGCCGGTGTAGCCGGGCACCACGGGAACGCTCGCGGCTTGCATCAATTGTTTCGCGCCGGCTTTGCTGCCCATCTTCCGCATCGACGCCGCTTTCGGACCGATGAAGACGATGCCGGCGGCTTCCACCGCGTCGGCGAAGTCCGCGTTCTCGCTGAGGAAGCCGTAGCCAGGATGGATCGCTTGCGCGCCGGATCGTTTCGCGACATCGAGGATGACATCGCCGCGCAAATAACTCTCCTGCGGGCGCGCGCCGCCGATATGGAAGGCTTCGTCGGCTTGGCGCACATGCTGCGCATCGGCGTCGGCGTCGGAATACACCGCTACGGTGCGGATGCCGAGCCTACGACACGTGCGGATCACGCGACAGGCGATCTCGCCGCGGTTGGCGATAAGGATTTTCGAGAACATCGTGCGCGCGACGTTGGGCGGAACGCTCACGCTTCACCATCCCAGTAATCGAGGTTATCGCCGCTACGCGCGATCGCGACGAAGTCCTCGGCGGCGAAGCCGGTGCGGACGAGATATTTTCCGGAATCCGGGTACTCGCAGACTTCGGGGTATTCCATCGTGCTGACGGCGAGGAATTTCAGTTCGCCGCTACCGGTGTTGCGGAGTTGGTGCGCGGTGCCGGCGTCCCCGGGCGGGCAGGCGATAACGTCGCCCGCGCGCACCGGATGACGTTCGTCGCCCACATACAGCTCGCCCTGGCCTTCGATCACGTAGAACATCTCTTCGTTGACGCGATGACTATGCTTGGGGAACGCCGCTTTGCCGGGTGCGAGCACGGTCAGGTTGTAACCGAGTTTTCGCGCGCCGATCATGGTCGAAATGCTGCCGACGCGCCCACCGAAGCGCGCTTGGGGCATCGTGGTGCCGCGCTGCCGCGCGCGTTCGGCCAGATCGATCGTCGGCACATCGGCGATGTTGAGGATGGGGGAGGTCATAAGGGATTCGTGTCAGTGCTCGTGCTGCAAGGGGGCGGCATCAGTGCGATCGTGATCCGACTCGGTTGCGATCCAACTCGGCCGCATCGTGCCGTACAGAGCCGGATGTTAACGCGGGAGCCGCTTTGGATTTCCATGCGCGGCGCCGGGATCGCTCACGGCACCCAGCTGGCTTTGCGCTTTTCGAGGAAGGCGGCGATGCCTTCCTGGCCTTCCGGCGACACCCGCAGCCGCGCGATGAGATCGGCGTTGTCGTGATCCATCCGATCGCGATCGCGCCAACCGGTGACGCGTCGGATCATCGTCTTGGCGTGAGCGGCCGCGAACGGGCCGGCTTTCAGGAGCAAGTCGATTTGCTGATGTACAGCGTTTTCCAGGTCATCGGCGCCGACCACCGCGTGCAGCAAGCCGATCCGCAGCGCTTCGGCGGCATCGAACATTTCCGCCGTCGCGAACCAGCGCCGCGCTTCGCGGCTGCCGATCGCGTCGATGACGTAGGGCGAAATCACCGCAGGCAGAAGACCGAGCTTGCTTTCGCCCAGGCCGAATTTCGCGCCCGGCACGCTGATGGCGATGTCGCAGCAGGCGATCAGACCGACGCCGCCGCCGAATGCAGAACCCTGCACCCGGGCGATCGTCGGTTTGGGCAATTCGTCTAGCCGCCGCATCAGGCCGGCGAGCGCCATGGCGTCGGCGCGATTTTCCGCCTCGCTGGCGACGGCCATGCCGCGCATCCAATTCAGATCGGCGCCCGCCGAGAAGCTGGCGCCCGCGGCCTCCAGCACGACCACGCGCACCGAGGGGTCGGTCGCGATCGCCTCAAGCGCGGAGGTGAGGGTGCCGATTAAGTTGGCGTCGAAGGCGTTATGAAGATCCGGTCGATTCAGCCGTAGCCGGGTGACGGGGCCGTTGCGATGGAAAATGAGGTTTTCGCTCATACCCGAACCTATGCCGTGACTGGCGGCATCATAGCGGGTCGTATCGGCCAGATGCCGCTCGGACCCGCGAACACCCTCCGAGACCCGGCCGTGGAGCGACTCCTGCAGTGATCCAGAGTGCAGGTCAGGGGGCCGCTCGGTCCAGGACACGGCACCGGTAGCGGTTCCGCGGATGCTTGCTTCGTACTGCGAAGGCGCGCTTCGGGCGCGGCGCGTTGGATATCGATGGGTGCATGATGAGTGTCGCGCACCGATCCGAGCGGCGCTGTGCTCTTTACCGGTATCTCAATGACCTCACCCATACCGCCCGCGTGCATCCATGCGTCGCGGTACGACGTAAGGTCCGATGACGCCCACGTTCGTGGGCAACGCCGTCTTCTCACCGAACCGATAGGAATGCCGTGATGCCGCACCGCCCTCAATTGTCCGACCGCCACGCATCGCCGCTCGCACGCCGTGGATTCTTGATCGCGTCGTCGTTCACGCTTGCAGGCCTCGTCCTCGCGCCGCTGCGCGCCCTGAGTGCGACGAAACCAGCCGCCGCGCCGATGCCCGCCGCCACGAAAACGGTGCGCATCGCAGAATTCGCCAACGACGGCCGACGCTTGCGTGTAGCCGTAGTGCCGAAAGTGGTGCGCAGCGAAGCCGATTGGCGTAAGCGCTTATCGCCGCTGGCCTTCGATGTGACCCGCAAGGCCGGAACCGAGCGTCCGAACACCGGCGCGCTACTCAAAAACAAAGCCGCGGGCGTGTATCGCTGCGCGTGCTGCGATACCGCGCTGTTCGACTCGAAGACGAAATACGAATCCGGAACCGGTTGGCCGAGTTTCTGGCAGCCGATCGCGCGCGAGAACGTGGCCGAGCATGAAGATCGTTCGTTGTTCGTGACCCGCACCGAAGTCGTGTGCGCACGCTGCGATGCGCATCTCGGTCATGTGTTCGACGACGGCCCGCGACCGACCGGTTTGCGCTATTGCATGAACTCGGTCTCGCTGCGGTTCTCGGCGGCGACAACGCCGACGACATGACATCCCAACCGCGTTCGCACCAGGCCGCAAAACGAAGCCGATGGTCGCAATGCGCATTCTTTCCGTACGATTTCGAGGACATCATCATGACCGCTCGCACTTCACTCCGCACGCTCGGTTTATCGCTATGCGTCGCGACCGCTGCGCTCGCCGCTAGCGCGTGCGCCGGCGGTAAATCGGCCGCACTGCCCGACGCCACGCTCGATACGACCATCGCCGCGGGGCAAGAGCAAGTCGCGGTGCTCGCAGGCGGCTGCTTTTGGGGCGTCGAAGCGGTGTTCGAGCACACCAAAGGCGTGAAGCGCGTGGAATCGGGTTATGCCGGCGGACGTGCGAGCGATGCGAATTACGACATGGTGAGCAGCGGCCGCACCGGCCATGCCGAAGCCGTGCGCATCGTTTACGACCCCGCGAAAATCAGTTACGGGCAGCTGCTCAAAATTTTCTTCTCCGTCGCGCACGACCCGACGCAATTGAATCGGCAAGGCCCCGATACCGGCACGCAGTATCGTTCCGAAATTTTCGCGACGACTGCGAAGCAGGCCGACATCGCGAAGGCGTATATCGCGCAACTCGATGCCGCGAAGCGTTTCCAGGCGCGCATCGTCACGAAAGTCGGGTCGTTGAACGCGTTCTATCCTGCCGAGGCGTATCACCAGGATTACGCGCGGCGTAATCCGAATCAGCCGTACATCGTGATCCACGATGCACCTAAGGTCGCGGCGTTGCAGCGAGCGTTGCCGCAATTCTATCGGCCGTAAGGTATGTTCTCCTTCGCGAGCGAAGGAGACCGCTCGTGCCGCGATTCAAGGATGACGAAGATGTTTGTTGCGGCTCCGCGATGATGTTCGCCCCAACGATGCAACGCCACGCATTGCGTGCGCGGCGCATCGTGAAGCGAGTAGTGCTCGATACGGTTCGAACAATATGAAATACGGCGCTCGCGAGTGCGGTGGCTCGCATCTTCGCGAGACGCGGAGGATCAATGCTTCCGCGGCTTCGCGCCTTTGGCTTCGAACACTTCGACCGACAGACGTGAAGCTGCGTTCGTCACCGGCGTGCATCGCGCCAACGCCGACGACTTGCCGACCGATCTCCTTGCCGTGCTCGTCGCGGATGACCAGTACCACCGAATATTCCCAAGGATCGCCATTCGCCGGATGACGGATGGTGCCTTCGACATGCAAGGGCACCTGTTTGGGTTTCGCCGAGTGCGTGTCGGAGTCGTAACGCAAATAATGCTTGCACGCGGGACAGATCACCGCGCTTTCGAGAATCGTGGCCTTGCAATGGGGGCAACTGCGCGTCGCCCCCGCGGTGTTCGGCCCGGGCTTCATTCAGCCGGCTTCATTCGGTGAGTGTCATTCGGCGTGTTTCTTTCAGCTCATGCGCACGATGCGGTGCGATGGGCTTTACGGCGATCCCGATTTGCCGTGGGCCTTCGGCGTGCCGCTGTTTTCCCAGCCGCAGTCGATGTGGCCGCGGATTTTCGAGCCCGCGGCGACGGTCAGCGTGCCGGCCTTGAGGTCGCCGATCACCACCGCCGTCTCGAGCAGTTCGACCCGCTGCGGCGATTCGATGTTGCCTTCCAGCTCGCCCGCCACCGTCACTTTGTTCGCGCGTACGCTGCCGTTGAGTTTGGCGCCGCGTTCCAGCGACAGGTCGCCCTGGACGTTGACGTCGCCCTTGAACTTGCCGGCGATGCGGACATGGCCGGAGCCTTCGATCTTGCCTTCGATGGTGAGGTCCGCAGCGATCAACGATTCTTTCGCTGCGGTGCGGCTTGCGCCTGCGATTCGGGCACTCCGCGCGCGGTAACGTGGCGGGCGCGAAATCGGTGTTCGCCGGCGGCGGTGTCGCCGCTTCGCGCGCGAAGCTCGGCGTATCGGCGACGGCTTCTTTTTTCTGAGGATTGGATTGATTGAAAATGGCCATAATTGGCGAGGCTCCAGAAACGCCGAGCGATGTGCGGCAGGACTGACGAGACTAACCTCGTGCCCCGTAGGAAGTTGTGAACTGGGCAGCAGAACGTGCAGCGAAGACTGAACGAGCCAACGACGCGGCTTCGGCGCATTCAGTATCCCGCTCGTCTTGCGACGATACGAGCTGAATCTGAAACGAAGAACGAAAACGGCCGAGACGATCGCGCCGTCGCCGTTCGCGTTACATCCAAGCTCGAGTCACATCCTGAATACGCCGAACTTCGCCGCTTCGATCGGCGCATTGA
>CAWAMC010000005.1:0-457833 GCA_963783035.1 uncultured Gammaproteobacteria bacterium | reverse complement strand
ACTTCTTTCGGAGCATTCATCTGGTCCCGCGGATTCGCCTATCTGAATCAACACATTTTTCGTTGCGCGTTGGTCGACGGCATCTTTACGAAAGAGTTTCTCCGCCTCGCCGTTAACGCCCGTTTGGATGAAATGATTTCTCACGCCCAAGGGGCTGTTGGCCTCAGGCATATTACAAAAGGGAAGTTGGAAAGCATTCGGCTTCCGCTCCCACCTATTTCCGAGCAGAAGCGGATTGTGGCCAAGGTGGACGAGTTGATGACCTTGTGCGATCAACTGGAAGCACAGCAACAAGAGCGCGAAGCGCAGCGAGCCAAACTCGCGCGTGCATCGCTGGCTCGTTTTGCGGAAGCGCCCACGCCGGCTAATCTCTCGTCTCTCTTCCATCCGTCTTATGAAATCACGCCTTCCGATCTCCGGAAATGTGTATTGACTCTCGCCGTTCAAGGCAAACTCGTCCCCCGAAATCACAGCGATGAGCCGGCGAATGTGACCTTTCGAAAGATTGCAGCAGCCGCTATCGAAGCTGAGGAAGACACATTTCCAGCACACTGGTTACGCGTTCCTCTTGGAAAGACTGGCGAATGGCGCGGCGGTGGAACTCCGTCTAAATCCAGCTCGCACTTCTGGGAAGGAAATTTGCCGTGGGTGAGTCCCAAAGACATGAAAGTGCTCCATATCTCGGATGCGCAGGACCATATCTCACAATCGGCCGTGGAAGGTTCGTCTGTCCGACTGATTCCACCCGGGAGTTTGTTGATGGTTGTCAGGGGCATGATTCTCGCAAGGGCATTCCCTGTAGCGCTCGCAACACGCGAAGTCACGATCAATCAAGATATGAAAGCACTCCTGCCATGTGAACCAGAGACAAAGGAGTATCTACTCGTGGCCCTTCGCGCATTTGAACCGGATGTTCTCGCCGCAATCGAACATTCATCTCACGGCACATGCAAATTGAAGACAGAGTTCTTGCAAGACTTTGTCATAGCTATCCCACCCCTCGCCGAACAGCGCCGCATCGTGGAAAAAGTAGATCAGCTAATGGCTTTGGTGGACGAACTGGAAGCACAACTATCCGCTTCTCGCGCCTCTGCCTCGAATCTTCTGACTGCTCTTGTTGATGAACTCACTGCTTAGAAAGGATGCCGCAATGAAACTAAGGAGGGTGCAGATCGATGGCTACAAGAACATCCGATCCTGCGACATTGAGTTCACAAATTCGCCACTGATCCATGCAGTCATCGGTAGTAATGGCAGCGGTAAATCGAACTTGATCGAGGCTATCATTCAGATCCTCATCGGCTGTTATTTCGAGAAACCCCCAAAGTTCAATTTCAGACTAGAATTTGAAACTCAGAATCGATTGGTCGTCCTTCAGCGGGAAGGCCGCCAGACCACTGCCACCGTGGACGGCACGCGTTTTCCTCTGGGTCGCTTCGCAGAACGACTTCGCGATGGCCAGGCACAGGTGTTTTACCCCGAACTGACGCTTGTTTACTACTCCGGCGAATGCAAGCGGGTCCAACAGATGGTTGCCCGCTACCGCCGACATTTTCAGAAGTTGACTCGGAATCCTGAGTCAGATCGACTAAGGCCACTCTTCGTTCAGTCCAGCAACGAGCAGTCCCAAGCGATACTGCTCGCGTTATTCGCTCATGGACATCACGGGTTACTTCAACATCTTGAACTGGATTCGATCTTCGACGTGGAGGTTGTTCTGAACTCTCCAGATGGATACGACCCGACTCGTCACGAACCGAAGCTCTGGAATACGGAAGGCTCTATCCGCCGTGTCGTGGCGGCATTGGACGAAACTTCGAGTTCGCAGAGCAGCCGAAGAAACCAAGGCGGCGCTGAAGAATCCACCCGCAGCCCAGAGCAGGTCAAAAAGAAACGTTCTCATAGCGAAGAGCGCACGTATCGATTTGAACAAGAAGGTCGCACTACTGGCTGGCTTAAGTTGGCGCAACGACTTGAGACAGGGAACGACAATCTGTACCTAGCACTGGAAAGCCTCAGGGCACGCGACATGTTGCGCTCGGTATCGTTCCTACTACGCGGCAAGCACTCAGACGATGCTTTTTCTTTCGATCAGCTCAGCGAAGGGGAGAAACAACTGCTGGCGGTTGTTGGTGCGATCACACTCGCGAACCAAAGCGACAATTTAGTGTTGCTCGATGAACCCGATACCCATCTGAATCCGCACTGGTCATGGGACTACCCCAGCATGTTGAGTGATGCATTCCAACCTGAGCAACAACTGCATTCCACGGTGCTGATGGCCACGCATGACCCGGTTATGATTTCTGGCATGGTCAGAGACCAAGTTCTATTGGCACACACACCTACGCCAAATCGTCCGCTCTTCACTCGTCCACATCGCAATCCGCGCGGGCAAGGGATCGCAAATATCCTATGCAGCAGCGAATTCTTCGGGCTTCCGTCGAGCCTGGACAAGGAGACTCAGAAATTGCTTGATGAGCGGCTCGCTATCAGCATCAAACCGGAACTAACTGCTCGGGACAAAGCGCGACTTAGGACGCTTAACGAGCAATTGGAAATCATGCCAGGTATCAGCGAGCGAGTGCCCGACTATGTGAAGTTCCTGCGTCAGCAGCAGCCGGCAACCGAGTCCTGAAGGATGCATCACATCCAGCTCGATAATTTGCTTGCACAAATCTTCGCTGATGCTGAAGGCGCAAAAGCAAGTGCCCGGCTGAGTCGCGCGTATAAGAAGTTGGCAACAATGTTGCCAGCAGATCGTAGCGCGCATACTAGGAGAAACGGGGCAAATAAATGGAAACCGGTCAAAGATCGACTGACCGACCAGTTGGGCAGGATTTGCTGGTACACCGAGGTGAAATTGATCGGAGCGGCATTAGTCATTGACCACTACCGTCCTGTGTGTAACTACTGGTGGTTGTCATATGATGCCGAAAATTACCGCATCGCGTGCCCTTGGGCAAACAGTCCTGAACATAATGCTTTGCATGGGTCCGCAGGTGGAAAAGGTGACAATTTTCCATTACTGCCACCCTCACAAAGGGCAACACAGAGTGATGAGTTGCCGAACGAGATTCCTGTGATTCTGGACCCATGTAACGGAGCAGACTGTAACCTACTGGCTTTCCAAGCAGACGGAAGACCTATTCTAAATCCGAGCTTTGCAGGCGACTCAGTAGCTAAGTATCGAGTTGAGCAAAGCGTGATCCTACTTAATCTTGATCACCCTGATTTCAATACGAAACGAGAACAATTGTGCAATGCCATTCGAGAAGACGTGCAAACTCACGAAGACCTGCCGGTTGATTCTCCCAATAGGGCATTGATCCGCGATCGTCTTCAAGGCCGGTTAGCGGCCACTTCAGAATTCAGCACTGCTGCAAGGTTCTACCTGCAGCTACATCGATATCTCGACTGGGTGGAAGATATCCTATGTGCTTGAATAGCTTAGATTGCAGCTCATGAAGAAACTCACATAAATACTCACAACCCTATCGCTTCATTTTTTTGACCGTATCGGAACAAACCATGCCCATCAACCACGCCATCTGGACCGTCGGCAACCAGCCCGCCTCGCTGTCGCCGGGCAAACTGGTCAACGAGAAGCAGCTCGAAGATATGATCGTGGCCGACCCACGCATCCTGTCGAACGAGTGGATGTTGATCGGGCGGCAGGCGTATACGTATGGAAAGAACAAACTCGATCTGCTAGCGATCGCACCCGACGGTTCGCTGGTGTTGATCGAATTGAAGCGCGACCGCACGCCGCGGGAGCTGGTGGCGCAGGCATTGGACTATGCCGCATGAGTGGAGAATTTGTCCGCCAAACGCATCGCGGACTTACACGCGTTTTTCCAATGGCGGCAGTTTGAGCGAAGCGTTTTCGAAACGCTTCAACACCGAGCTGGACGAAGAGTCGTTGAACACCGCGCACCAGATCATTCTGGTCGCATCGGAGTTGGATGCTTCGACCGAACGCATTCTCAATTATCTCAACGCGCGCGATGTCGCAATCAATGCCGTGTTCTTCCAGGTGTTCAAGCATAACGACGCGCTGTTGTTGAGCCGCGCATGGTTGATCGACCCCAGCGAAACCCAAGCCAACGTCATCAGCGCGACCCGCGTTCGCGGCGAGAAAGAACCCTGGAATGGCGAGTTTTATGTCTCGTACGGGCATCGCTCGTGGGAGGACGCACGCAAGTACGGCTTTGTCAGCGCTGGCGGCGGGCGGTGGTACAGCAGAACCCTGGAAAGCCTATCGCCGGGCGATCGTATTTGGGTCAAGATTCCCAAAACCGGTTACGTCGGCGTTGGGCGCGTGATCGAAACCGTGCAACCGGTTCGCGACATGATGCTGACGACCGATGACGGCCCGAAACCCGCATTGAATATCTTGGAAGACCGTGCCTGGTTCACGCAGTACGCCGACGACCCCGACATGGCCGAATACGCGGTGCGCGTGCAGTGGCTGGATGACGTGCCCGAATCCGCGGCGATCAATGAAGTCGGCTTATTCGGCAATCAAAATACCGTCTGCCAACCGACGACCGTGAAGTGGCGGCATACGGTGGATCGATTGAAGACTTACTTCAAAAAGTGGGACGATTCGCCGAGCGGTCGACCGCCATAAAACGGGCCCGCCGCGCCGCTGGGCGCTTCTAACGGTACCGGCCGCACCTTCAAGTATTGCCTGAGCCGGATTCGGTGGTATGTTCGGCCCAAACGGCAATGACGCCGATCATCAGGGGATGACGATGGCTAAGCAGCCACCTGCGGTCGAGATGACCAAAGATCAGCAAGAAATCGAGACATTGGCCACGGGCTTGGCGGAAGACATCAGGACCAAGGATGGCACCCTGAATAAAAAAGGTCAGCTCGAAACGAAGGTTGAGTATGTCGGTGTGGTGTATCGAGGTGATGACGGGAAGTTACACGTCACTCAGCTCTATACCTCTAATGACACATCACGAGCCCCATTAGGTGACGCCATAAAGGAAGCCGGTGGTGCCGATCGCGTCGTTGCCGTGGTGCATAACCATCCACAGGCTCACGTGGAGAAACTCGCGAGGGCAGATCCTACCGTCTCCGAGAGCGATCAACGCAAAGGTAACATGCTGCCTTCCGAGGGCGATTGGAATATTGCAGAACAACAATTCAAAAAACGCACGGACGTAACGTACTACTTGCTCACCCCGGATGACAAATTACTCAAGTACCCTTACGCCGAACATGCCAAATGGGATCGCGAACGGGAAGGTAATCCGCTTCAAAAAGCCAGGGGCAATTATGATCCTGACTTCGGTCAAGAAGTCGAGCTGCCTTCCAAAAGGCCCGCACGACAAGAGACTCCAAAGCCCGATCAAGCTAGCCCGCAAAGCCAAACTTTGTACGCACAGGCGATGTCCAATCAACTGCCGTCGATGCAGGCATATCCTGATGAAACCCGCCAACAAATGGCCGCTTTCGCTGCCACTGTCGCCGTGAAAAATAGTTGGGACGGGATTTCCGGCATCGGCATGAACAACGCCACCGCGACGCAGCGTGCCGGAGATTTGCTGTGCATCGCGGGAAAATCCAACAACCCAGTATCCGCATGCGAACGGTGTTGCGGTACCACCCGATCAAGCGATGAAAGCGACGCCGGGCGAATGGCTGGCCCAAGCGGATACGATGCGCGAGACTCGCACGCAGGAGCAGGCGCAAACGCAGCAATTGGCGCAGACGCAAGAGCCATCGCAATCGATGGAACAAGGGATGGTGCATCGGCGGGTTTTGTGAGGACGGCGGCGCTGCGAACTGTTCGGGCAGCCGTTTCGCTCGTTTAATCTCATGCACACGAAGGCCCCGCGATACGGGGCCTTCGACGTTTATGGGGCTAGAAACAGGTCCCTCGCCTGCGGCTCGGGATGACAGGCCTTGGGCAAGCGGAGCTGCGCTCCGCTCTACCGGGGCCGATGAGTTACGCGAACGGGTCGCGCAGCACGATATTCGCGTCGCGGTCCGGGCCGGTGCTGACGATCGCGAGCGGGCAGCCGGCGAGTTCTTCCAGCGAGCGCAAGTACGCGCGTGCGGCGGCGGGGAGTTTGTCCCATTCGGTGATGCCGGCGGTGCTTTCGCTCCAGCCGGGGAATTCCAGATACACGGGCGTGCATTCTTCCCAGCCGTCGGCGTCGAGCGGTGCGTATTCGGTGCGTTTGCCGCGGTATTCGTAGGCGACGCACATTTTCAGCTTGTCCATGCCGTCGAGGATGTCGAGTTTGGTGATGCACAAACCGCTGATGCCGTTGATAGCGACGGCGCGTTTGAGCGCGACGATGTCCATCCAACCGCAGCGACGCGGGCGGCCGGTGGTGGCGCCGTATTCTTGGCCGCGGTCGCGGATGCCTTGGCCGATCTCGTCGTCGAGTTCGGTCGGGAACGGGCCGCCGCCGACGCGCGTGGCGTAGGCTTTCGCGATGCCCAGCACGTAGTCGATGGCGTCCGCGCCCACACCGGTGCCGGCGAGCGCGCCGCCGACGGTGGTGTTGCTGCTGGTGACGTAGGGATATGTGCCGTGATCGATATCGAGCAGCGAACCTTGCGCGCCTTCGAACAGCACGCGTTTGCCCTGTTTGCGCAGTTCGTGAAGGATGCCGGCGACGTCGGATTTCATCGGTTCGATGTATTCGCCGAACGCGAGCGCTTCATCGAGCGTTTGTTGGAAGTCGATGGCATCGACTTTCAGATATTGCGTGAGTACGAAGTTGTGGTAGTCGAGCGCGGCGCGGAGTTTTTCGGCGAGTTCGACCGGGTAGCTCAGGTCCGCGACGCGAATGCCGCGACGCGCGACTTTGTCTTCGTATGCGGGGCCGATGCCGCGACCGGTGGTGCCGATGGCTTTGCCGCCTGCGGCTTTTTCGCGGGCCTGATCCAACGCGATGTGGTACGGCATGATGATCGGCGTGGCCGGGCTGATTTTCAGACGGCTGCGCACTTCGACGCCGTTGGCTTCGAGTTCGCCGATTTCTTTTTTCAACGCGCCCGGATGCAACACCACGCCGTTGCCGATCAAGCACAGCGCGTCGTCGCGCAAGATGCCGGAGGGAATCAGATGCAGCACCGTCTTCTTGCCGCCGATGACCAGCGTGTGTCCGGCGTTATGGCCGCCTTGGAAGCGCACGACCGCACCGATGTCTTGCGTCAGCAGATCGACGATCTTGCCTTTGCCTTCGTCGCCCCACTGCGCACCCAATACTACGACCGACTGACCCATTTCGATTCTCCTGTCATCCCGAACGGAGCGAGTGACCTGCTTTGGTCGATACAGCGAACAGCAGGTCCCTCGCCTTCAGCTCGTGATGACATTGATGAAGGTGGCGGACGAGCCGCCGACACGGAAAAAGCCGGAGGGGCGAAAGGCCCCTGCCGGCTTTTGTGCATTATCCGGGTTTCGGGGGCATGGGGCCACCCTTAGCCGGCATTTCGTTCATTGGCCCGATGTAGCGCTCGCGCGGGGCGCGCGATGGACGCACGCCCCGGCGAATACGCTCACGGGCGCTTGGCGGACTTGGCCTGCTTTCGATCGATGAAATCGTCCACGCCGTTTTTGTCCGTATCCAGACGGCGGCCGGTGACTTGGTAATACGTGCGGCTGGCCAGAGGCCCGCGGACGTAGGCTCGACGCGCCGGGTCCCAATACGTCGCGTTGGGATCGACGGTATCGCCGGTGAAGTACATGGTGGTGGACGGGAACAGATCGATATTCGTGCCCGGGAAGCAATCGGTCGTATCCGGCCCACCGCCCAGACGGTCGCCTAGCGCTTTCAAGCAGTCCTCCGGCGTAATCACCTCGTAGACGTGCCGCGCCTGCGTCAACGACGCGATCGGCAAGCTCAACGCTTTACCCGGATCGATCGTCGCGCGATCGACCAACGTGCGGGTGGTGTTGGGCCAGGGTTCGAACGGCATGCCGGTGAAATCGGCGATGCGTCCGCCGCGGACCATTTGATCCAGTGCGACCACGCGCGGCAGTTCACGAATCTGCAGATTCTGCAATTGCAGCGGTACCCGGGCGTTATTGAACACGCCGAGGTTCAACTGACCGCCGATGGTGTCCAGCGTGCCCGCATCGAATGCGTGCAGACGCGGGTTCAGCGCCATCGCGACGTTCGATACGTTCTTCAGAATCACGTCCTTGATCACGATGGGATTGGGCGTGGTGAGATTAAAGTCCACCGAGGTGAACGTCGCTCCGATATGGAACAGCACGCCGCCGGGCGCTTGGCCGGGGGTACCGACGCAACTGCCGGGATTCGCGGTGCTCCAGCGCAAGGTGTACGGGTAGTAGGTGCCGCCTTGGAACACTTGCGACGGCCCAGTCGGCCCGATGACTGTGGGATTGATCCACGGGCTGCTGCAACCGGCGTACGACCACTGCAACACCGGCGGCGTCGCCGAGGGGTACAGAATGGTCATATCCAGGCTGTACGCGGGGGCCGCGTTGGGATTGACCATGTCCCAGTTCCACATCGTCTGCAGCGAGAGGCCGAGATTGGACGCTAACGTCGAGAATTCGCCGTCGCTGAAATGACGGCGATAACCGGCGCGGTCTTCGGCGGTCAAACTGCCGCCGGCAGGCATGACATGGTGTTGGTAGATGTCTTCGCCCGCCGCTAACGTGGTGTTGTGCGCCAAGCCGTAGTTGTGCCCGGCTTCGTGCGCGGCGGTGCCGCCGATCGAATTCGCCCAACGGTCGAGCGTCGAATTCGCGCCGTTCAAAGCGCCGCCTGGGCCGCCGGTCCAATCCTGATACGTCTTGCCCCACACGTACGAATAATCGACGGCGGCAGCGTCCCCGGTATCGACCGCTTGCGCCAATCCGAACAAGCCGTCGGCGATGTCCGATTTGGTCGTCACCGCGACGGTGTTACGGCGCGTGAAGGTGGTCGGCGGCAGCGTGGTGGTCGGAATCACCTGCACGTTGAACTCGCAATAATCGAGTTCGACCACATGCGTCACCGCATCGCGCAGCGCGGTGGTGGTGCCGGTATAGCTGGGCAGATCGGCGGCGCTGAACGGCGCCGCGGGGTTGGTCACCGACCCGACCGAGAACCCGAACGAGGGGTATGCGGTCGGCGTCGTGGGATAAAACAAATACAGTTTGTTGGCTTTGTTGCCGGGGTTGTAGGCCAAGCAATCGGCCGCCAACGTCGAAGCGCTCGGCGCGAGCAAGGCGACGGCGAGAGCCAGTGCGGTGCGGCGCAGCAGACGCGGCTGCGAACGAGTTTTCGTGGATATGTCTTTCATGACGCTCTATCTCCCTAGCGGAACATCGGAAGGAACGTCGGTACGCGCGATGGAAAGGTCGAGGAGAAGCAGAGCTTGACGCACATCCATGGCGCGCTCGACGTGGTGATGGCGGACGCGCATCGGTGCGCTCGCCTATTTCGACGGAACCCGGTCGCGATGACGACCTAAGAAGGGACGACCGTCGATCCAACGCAAGTCGACGCCATCCTGGCGCCGCGGAGGAAACGGACTTCCTCCCAGCCAACGGTCGCTTCACGACCGCTGCATCGATACTGCGACCCATCGATGCGATTTGTCGAGGCGAATCCCGGGACGTTTTCGGGACACGGCGCGCGATTACGAGCCGCCGATCACATATTCGTAAGACATGAACGATCGAGCGGCCGGAGCGACCACGAAGACGCTTCAACGAAAAGAACGACGAACGGCCGCACGCATGCGGTCGCATACGCGCAGAGGCATGCGCCGGTGCTTATGCGCCGCGCACGAGATACAGCGCGACCAAGCCGACGATCAAGATGCCGGCACCGAAGCGACGCAAACTGGCTTCGGGCATCTTCAACAATTCTTCGGCGGTGCGTTTCCACATGCCGGGAAACGCGAATAAGACCAAGCCCTCGAGTACCGCGACGAGGGCCAGCGCGGCCCAGAGGTCGTTCATCGCACTCGTATCACCGATCGCTGCGCATGTACTGCAAGAACGGGTCGCTCTTATCGAGCACGATCACCGCGTCGCCGTCTTTGAACGAGGCGCGATAGGCTTCGAGGCTGCGCTGGAAGGTGTAGAAGCCGGGGTCGCCGTTCGCGGCGTTGCCGTAAAGGCGCGCGGATTCGGCGTCGCCTTCGCCGCGCAGTTTCTGCGCGTCGCGTTCGGCTTCGGCCAGGATCACCGTGCTTTCGCGGTCGGCTTGCGCGCGGATTTCGTTGGCCTGCTCTTCGCCTTCGGCACGCAGTTTGCTCGCGACTTGCTGACGTTGCGCGCGCATGCGGTTGTAGACGTCGTCGATGACGCGGCTATCGGTCGGCAGGTCGATCTGTTTGATGCGCAGATCGACGATGCGGATGCCCAGCGTGGCCGCGCCTTTGTTGATCGTATTCAACTGCGCGCCGATGATCTTGTCGCGTTCGCCCGCGACCACCTGCGACAAGGTGCGGGTGTTGATTTCGTTGCGCAGCGAATCTTTGATGATCGGGGCGAGACGTTCGATCGCATCGGATTCGTTGCCGCCGGTGGCGCGATAGAACGCGCGGCTGTCTTGGATCTTGCCGACCGCGAAGAAATCGACGCTGACGTCTTTGCGCTCGGATGTGAGGTAACGCTCGGGCTCGGCCGGTAGCACCAACAAGCGCTGGTCGAACACGCGCGCGCTTTCGATCAATGGCACTTTGAAATGCAAGCCGGGGCCGATGTCGCTACGCACGACCTTGCCGAGATTCAACACGATGGCGGTATGGCCTTCGCGCACGATGAAGACCGAGCCGAACAGCAACAGAAGAGCAGCGGCCGCGATCGGCGCCCAGAATGAGACTTTCATCGTTGCTTACTCCCTTCGCGGTCGATACTGCGCGGCGGACGGATCGTCGATTCGGGTGTCGACGTGACGGTGGGCGCGATCACTTCGGGCGGTAACGCCGGCGCGGCGGAGGTTGTCTGCCCACCGCTGCTGCGGCTGGGCGACATCGGCAAATACAGCAATTGACGGCTGTCGCCGCCGATCACTTTGCGGTTGTTGGCGAGCACTTCCTGCACGGTTTCCAACCACAGACGCTTGCGGGTCACGTCCGGTGCGTTGCGATATTGCTCGACCAACAAGGTGAAGCGTTGCGCGTCGCCGGTGGCGCGCGCGATCGACGCGATTTTGTAGCCTTCGGCGACGGTGCGCGTGCGCGCGGCTTCGCCTCGGGCTTCGGGCACGATCTTCGCGGCGTACGCGCGGGCTTCGCTGATCTTGCGGTCTTTGTCTTGCTGCGCCGAGTTCACGTCGTCGAACGCCGGTTTCACTTCTTCCGGCGGGCGGGCGTTGGGCAGATTCAGTTCGGTCACGACCAAGCCGGTCTGATACATCTGCAGCGAACGCTGCAGGGTTTCGCGCGCGGCGACCGCGAGCGCATCGCGCGCGCCGAGTACGGTGTCCAGATCGGAGCGGCCGACTTGTTCGCGCACCGAGCTGAGCATCGCTTCGATCATCACGTCGTCGGCGTTACGCGTGCCGAACAAGGCGAGTTTCGGGTCGCTGATGCGGTACTGCACGTTGATCTCGACCTGCACGATGTTTTCGTCGCGGGTCAGGACCGGCACGGTCTCGCTATAGGTTTTGATCTGCGTGGCTTCGACCTTGGTGACGCTTTCGATCGGCCACGGCAGTTTCATGCTGGGGCCGGGTTCGAGCACACGATGGAACTTGCCGAACCGCAGGACGACGCCGCGCTGTTGTTCTGCGATCAAGACGAAGCAGTTGAACAGCAAGAAGATGCCGAGAGCGATCGCGATCCAGCGCAACGGATTACCGCTGCCGTTGCCGCCATCGAACAGGCCGCGCAGGCGTTCGAGCAGGCCGTCGAAGCCATTGCCGTTGCCGCCGCTTCCGCGCCCACCACTACGGGGTTTCCACGGGCTGCGGTTGCCACCGCCGGAGGAATCCTGATTGTTGTTGCCGGGGGTATTCCAGGCCATGCCCGCTCCGATGCCCAATTCTGTTGATAGAACGACTGTTGATAGAACGACGAGTGATGCGACGACCGATGATGCGACGGTCGGTTTAACGCTTCGCAGGTGTGCGGGCGAGGGATGCATATTACAAGGTGAGGCGACCTCCGCCCGTGGGCCGAAGGTCCCGAGGGTTCACGCGCTGCGCCGTGCAGGGCTAGGCGCGATGCCGATTCAACCGAAATCGTCCTCCAGCGGCGCCGGCAGGAGCGGCTCCAAGACATCGCCGTTCTGGCCGGCCGCGAGTTTTTCGGCATCGCTCAGGGCCAGATCGAGATCCAGCACCCAGCCGCCGGCGTTCGCGGGGTCGTCGTCGTGATGCTCGGCTTGAACGGCGTCCAACGCGTAGAGCTTCGCGCGCAACCCGCCCGCCCGCGGCGGTAGCCGCACGGTACCGGTCACGCGCCGTAGGCCGAGCCGTGCGACCAGGGCCGTGCGCAGCAGGTCGAGCCCCTCGCCCGAGCGCGCCGAGAGCCACACCCGTTCGCGCGCGACTTCGTCGAGGCCATGGTCGTCCGCAGGACTGCCGTCTTCGGCGGCACGCACCGCTGGGTCGTGCCGGGGCACGGCGCCTTCGATGCGATCGATCTTGTTGTAGACCATCAGTTGCGGGATATCGCCCGCACCGACCTCGGCCAAGACCTCGTCCACCTGGCGGATGCGGTCTTCGCGCAGGGGATCGGCGGCGTCGATGATGTGCAGCAGCAGATCCGCCTCGCGCGCTTCCGAGAGCGTGGAACGGAACGCAGCGACTAAGTCGTGCGGCAAATCGCGCACGAAGCCGACGGTGTCGGCCAGCGTCGTCGCGCCGCCCGGCAGCGTGATCCGGCGCACGGTGGGATCGAGCGTGGCGAACAACTGATCCGCGGCATACGCCTCGGCGCCGGTCAGCGCATTGAACAAAGTGGATTTACCGGCATTGGTGTAACCGACCAGCGCCACGCGCGGCAGTTCGCTGCGCACGCGGGCGCGGCGCATCTGCGTGTGTTGGACTTCGACTTTTTCCAGTCGCTTCTGCAACTGTTCGACGCGCTTCTGCAACAGACGGCGGTCGGTTTCGAGCTGAGTTTCGCCAGGCCCGCGCAAACCGATCGCACCGCCGCGCTGGCGTTCCAAATGGCTCCAGCCGCGCACCAAACGCGTGGCCATATGTCGCAGTTGCGCGAGTTCGACCTGCAGCTTGCCTTCGTGGCTGCGCGCGCGCTGGGCGAAGATATCGAGAATCAAGCCGGTGCGATCGACGACGCGACGACCGAGCGCTTTTTCGAGGTTGCGCTCCTGCACCGGGCTGAGGGTGTGATTGATCAAGACCAGATCGGCGCCGGTCGCATCGGCGGCGGCTTTGACTTCTTCGAGTTTGCCGCTGCCGATCAAGATCGCGGCGTTGGGCTTATCGATCCGCGCGTGCAGCAATGCGGCGACCGTCGCGCCGGCCGAACGCGCCAGATCGGCGAATTCTTCCAGCACATCGGCTTCGGGCGGTCCACCGGCATGCGGCTGAATCAACAGCGCGATCTCGCCTTTTCGCGAGCGTTCGAATAATTCCACGGGCGCTATCTTCGGTTTCGCCTACGCCCACAGCCGTGCCAGGCAGTGCCCGGCACGGCAGAAGCGCGACGACTGGGCTGGATCGGCCCGGTCAAGACGATGGCGGCATCACGTCGTCGTCATCATCGTCGTCGTCATCATCGTCGTGATCGTCATGATCGCGGCCATGATCGGTTGCCGACTGCACGTAACCGCCGCCGGGACCGACGCGCACATTACGCGCCGGCACCACGGTGGAGATCGCGTGCTTGTAGACCATCTGGCTGACGGTATTGCGCAGCAGAACCACGAACTGATCGAAGGACTCGATCGTACCTTGCAATTTGATGCCGTTAACGAGGTAGATCGAAACCGGAACGCGCTCGCGGCGCAGTGCGTTGAGGAAAGGATCTTGCAACGACTGCCCTTTGGACATGGTGTTCCCCACTTTGGGTCTTGTTATTGGCTGAAACATAGAATGATTGGTCTTAGGTCTTCGTTGGTGATGTGCTCGGGACGACAGCGCCAGCGTGTATCTGAACCGGAACGTCGTCGCATTGGGCAAAGCATTCGACATAGCATTGGATCGCAGCAGCGCAACGATGAGCGACGACCTTCTCCGCGATACGACGACTGCACGATGGCACTGAGCCTGCGATGCGGACGAGGGCGACGCCTCATCGGGCCGGTCTCCCCGACCGACCCGTCGCGATGGTTACACAACTGAGCCCGAACCGGAAGCCGCGCTCGGCGCGGACGTCGCGAACGCAGGCATACTCGCCAAATCCTGCGGGAAGCGGAGCGCATCGCGCAGTCCGGCAGGGGATGGCGGCCGCAGCGGCGCGGCGCGGCTCGCGATCCGCACGACCTGCCTCGATGGCGATCGCATCAGCGATGGGTATCCAAAAACCGCTCGACGACGCGCTGCAACGACGCTGTATCGGTCGTCGGATCGAACCAACGCAAGGCGAGATCGCCGCGTAGCCATGTGAGTTGTCGTTTGGCGAGTTGGCGTGTGGCGAAGATCGCGCGATCGCGAAATTCGGCATCGGTGCTCAGGCCATCGAGATAGTCCCATGCTTGTCGATAGCCGACCGCGCGCACCGCGGGGAGATCCGTCGGCGCGGGATGATCGCGCAATCGCGGCAACGCGCGCAGTGCGCGCACTTCGTCGAGAAAACCCGCGGCGAGCATCGCGTCGAATCGGCGTTCGATACGCGCGTGCAAGACCGCGCGATCGTGCGGCGCGACCGCGAGTTTCAACACACGGCACGGGAATCGTGGCGCTATCGACGGATCGCGCTGCCAATCGCTGATCGTGCGCCCGCTGAGTCGATAGACCTCTAAAGCGCGTTGGATACGCTGCGGATCGGTCGCATGAATGCGTGCCGCAGCAGTCGGATCGATCGCCGCGAGTTCGGCATGCATCGCCGCCCAACCGCGCTCGGCGGCTTCGGCTTCGATCTGCGCGCGCGTTTCGGGATCGGCCTCGGGCATCGGCGATAAGCCGTGCAGCAGCGCGCGAAAATACAGGCCCGTGCCGCCCGCGAGGATCGGCAACCGACCGCGCGCGAGAATGTCGTCGACCGCTGCACGCGCATCCGTCAGCGAAGTCGGCGGCCGAGTACGGCTGCCAGGGATCGCGCACGTCGATCAAATGATGCGGTACCGCAGCGCGTTCCTCATCGCTGGGTTTCGCTGCACCGATATTCAAACCGCGATACACCAATGCCGAATCGATGCTGACGATTTCGCCGTCGAAGCGCTGCGCCCAATCGAGCGCGAGCGCAGTCTTGCCCGATGCGGTCGGGCCCATGATCGCGATGGCGAGGGGGCGGGTGTCGATCATCATCGTTCGTATCGATTCGTAGGAGCAGCTTTAGCCGCGATGCGTAGCAAGTGTCCGAGTGATCGCGGCTAAAGCCGCTCCTACCGGGCCTCAATACCCATGCACCTT
Source organism: uncultured Gammaproteobacteria bacterium (assembly GCA_963783035.1). Lineage (GTDB taxonomy): Bacteria > Pseudomonadota > Gammaproteobacteria > Xanthomonadales > Xanthomonadaceae > Lysobacter_I. The sequence goes on along the minus strand of CAWAMC010000005.1, from coordinate 442,351 downwards.
CAGCGTCTCCATCACGCCCTTATGCGTGAACTGCACCGCATCCGATGGCGGTTTGCCGAGTTTGCTGACGATGACGATCGCGAGACTCGCGACGATCACCCCAGGCACCATCGAGTACAACGCCAACGCTGGCGCGATCGCATCCAGCCATGCCGGCATCGCTTCGCCTGCCTTGGTCGCTGCTTTGACCAGACTCGCAGACCACTCCCAACCGATCACCATCGCCGCACCGGCGATCATGCCGGCCAATGCGCCGTTACGGGTCATGCGCCCCCAGAACAACGAGAACAACACCACCGGGCCGAACGCGGCACCGAAACCCGCCCAGGCGTACGACACCAGACCCAACACCTTGCTGTTCGGGTCGCGTGCGATCCAGATCGCGAGCAACGCCACCATCAACACCATCGAGCGACCGAACCACACCAGTTCGCGCTGACTCGCGTTCGGGCGCGCGAAGCCTTTATAAAAATCTTCGGTCAACGCGCTGGAGCACACCAGCAATTGGCAGGACAACGTACTCATGATCGCAGCGAGAATCGCCGACAGCAGCACGCCCGCGATCCACGGGTTGAACAACACCGTCGCGAGTTGGATGAACACGCGTTCGGCGTTGTCCTTTACCGGCCCGATTTGATCGGGATGTTGCGCGAAATACGCATTGCCGAAGAAGCCGACCGCCATCGCACCGAACAGGCACAACACCATCCAGCTCATGCCGATGCGGCGCGCTTTCGGAATCGTGGTGAGCGAATCGGCCGCCATGAATCGCGCGAGAATATGCGGCTGTCCGAAATATCCCAGCCCCCACGCCAGCAACGAGACGATGCCCATCGCGCCCAAGGCGCCGCCGTTGAACCAATCGAGTTTGATCGGATCGGTGCGCTCGATCAGCGCAAGACTCGATTCGATGCCGCCGCTGCCCAGCACCACCATGATCGGCGTGAGAATCAGCGCGAAAATCATCAGCGAGGCTTGAACGGTATCGGTCCAACTCACCGCGAGGAAGCCGCCGATCAACGTATACGCGATCGTCGCTGCGGCGCCCCACCACAAGGCCTCGGCATAAGACACGCCGAACACGCTCTCGAACAAGCGCGCGCCGGCGACGATACCGCTGGCGCAGTACACCGCGAAAAACACCAGAATGACCACTGCCGAAAATACGCGCAGCAATTTTTGTCGGTCTTCGAAGCGATGGGTGAAGTAATCGGGCAAGGTCAGCGCATTGCGCGTGCGTTCGGTGTAAACCCGCAATGGGCCAGCGACGAATTTCCAATTGCACCAAGCGCCGACGATCAAACCTAGCGCGATCCATGCTTCCGATGCGCCGCCGAGATATAACGCGCCCGGCAAGCCCATCAGCAACCAGCCGCTCATATCCGAAGCACCGGCCGAGAGCGCTGTCACCACGCTGCCGAGCGAACGCCCGCCGAGAATGTAATCGTCGAAGCTGCGCGTGGAGCGCCACGCCCAAACACCGATCAGGACCATAGCGAGGAGATAAATGCCGAACGTGATGAGTAGCGGCTGGCCTGCGGTCATGACTATGTCCATCGAGGATGCGTGAAGCGCGCAGCATACCCCGAGCGATGACGCCCGCGCAGTCGATGCCACCGCAGCTCGGCCTGACCCGCTCCGACCTGCGCGGGCCTACGCAGACCAGCACCGCAAGGGCTTGTATGCGCGATGCGATCGCGTAGGCTTTGCGGATGCCTTTGTGGAAACGTCTCGGGTTTCTGTTCGTCTTCGTGGTGCCGGCGTTGATGCCGACGGCCGCATGGCTCGGCGCGCGCAGCGGCCGGAGCGACCTGATGGCCTGGTTCCCGCTGTTTTTCTTATTCGTGCTGCTGCCGATCGCCGACTACGCGCTCGGCCACGACCCGCAGAACCCCGCCCCCGATAGCGCAAAGCAACTCGAACATGATGTCTGGTTCAAGCTGATGACCCTCGCCGCCCTGCCCGCGCAGCTCGGTGTGATGGCTTGGTCGGGTTGGCATTTCGCGCAGGCCGGATTCGGCCTCGGCGGCACCATCGGTTGGCTCCTGTCGCAAGGCATCGTCGGTGGCGTGCTCGCGATCAATGTCGCGCACGAATTGATCCATAAAGACACGCGACTGGAACGCACGGCCGGTGGCCTGTTGTTGACCAGCGTCGGCTACCACGGTTTCAAGATCGAGCATGTGCGTGGGCATCACGTGCATGTTTCGACGCCCGAAGACGCATCGAGCGCGCGTTTCGGTCAATCGCTGTGGCATTTCTTGCCGCGCGCGCTGATCCGCAACACGATCAATGCATGGCGATTAGAAGCGCAGCGCCTAGCGAAACTCGGCAATCGCAGCGCGAGCTTCGACAACGAATTGATCCGCTGGACGATATTATGGCTAGCGATGCTGGCCGCATTCTGGCTGTGGCTCGGTCCGATCGGCTTGGCTATGCGATCGCGCAAGGATTCATCGCCGCTTGCTCGTTGGAAATCATCAATTACATCGAACACTACGGACTGGAGCGACGAGCGCCTCGCCGACGGCCGCTACGAACGCACGACGCATCTGCATTCGTGGAATTCGGATTATCTGATCAGCAATCTGCTGCTGTTCCATCTGCAGCGGCATTCCGATCATCACGAAACGCCGCGTCGCCGGTATCAGAATTTGCTGCATCACGCCGATAGCCCGCAGTTGCCCGGCGGCTATGCCGCGATGTTCCTGCTCGCGCTATGTCCGCCGCTATGGTTTCGGATCGTAGATCCGCGAGTGCGTGCGTTCTTGCGCGATCGCTGACCGCTGAGGTTTCGACTTCGCGCTCGACGCAGGCGGGCCAATACACGCATCCGCGTGACCGCGATCACAGCCACCTCGCCAAGTCGCTCATTAGAATGGTGCGGCGGGTGTTCGGGGCGCTCGCGACGGCCGCCGCCGCGCTCCACTGCATACGAACGTAACCCGCATTGGGTCGTGTTCTTATGGATGATCGCGATGACGACTCTCATCAATGCCGAGGCCCACCATGCACCCACGTCATGCCACGTCCTGTCACATTGCGATCGTGCTTGCAATCAGCGCCCTGTCAGTTGCGCTCACTGCTTGCGAGAGCGATTCGAATCACATCGATCATGGAGCGGTAGACACGGTTCGCACCGCATCAGCGATCTCGCTCGTGCCGCAACGTGCGCGCGCCAATGCGCCCGCCATCAATGTAGGCGCTTTGCAATCGCCCGTGCTTTTCGTCACGCAGGTGCCGATGCCCGGCGCCGACCCGTTCGCGAGTCGGATGTCGACCTTCGCCAATCATCTCGGCTCGATCGGCTCGGTTCCGCGCGGCGGCGATTTGATGATCCGTTATCCGGACGGCAGTGTGCGCAATCTGACGCGCGAAGCCGGTTATGGGATGGATGGTCGCCAAACCGAACAGGCGATCGCCGTGCGAGAGCCAACCGTGCATTGGGACGGAGAGAAAGCTGTTTTCAGCATGCTGATCGGTGCGCCGCCCCGGCAGTACGTACACAGCGAACACCGCTGGCAATTATACGAAGTGAGCGGTCTAGCACAGGGAAGCACCGCTGTCGTCACCAAAGTGCCGCATCAACCCACGAGCTACAACAATGTTTCGCCGCTGTATGCGAGCAACGACACCATCATTTTCGCCTCTGACCGCCCTATCGGAGGTGCCGCACATCTCTATCCGCAACTCGACGAATACGAAAGCACCGCTACGATCACCGGTCTTTACAATCTCAATCCGGTGAGCGGTACTTTGAAGATGCTTAATCACACGCCTAGCGGCGCGTTCTCGCCGACGATCGACAGTTACGGCCGTTTGATTTTCGTACGCTGGGATCATCTGCAGCGTGACCAGCAAGCGGATGCTGACGCCTATGGCGCCTTCAACTACGCCAGCGAATTGCCAAATGCTGCAAGGCTCGCGCATCACGACGAAACTTTTCCCGAACCACGCCAATCATCGGTCGGCACTTACGGCAATGTCGCCGGCTACACCAGCAATTTATTCACGCCCTGGCAGATGAACCAGGATGGCACCGACGAATTGACCCTGAATCATCTGGGACGGCATGAGATGTCGTTCGGCTATCTTCCGAAGTCGTTTATGGATGACAGCGCACTGCAGGATTACAGCGTCGAGAGTTTCTTCGCGAACCGTAAACGTATTCGACAAGACGGCGGCGTATTCCACGTACGCGAAGATCCTCGCAATCACGGCGTTTACTACGGTATTCATGCGCGCGAATTCGGCTCGATGACCTCGAACCAGATCGTGCGCTTCACGGGCGCCCCAGGCTTGACGGCAGAACAGATGGCCTTCGAGGACGCATCGCCGCCGGAGACAGATTCTGGCTTGCCGGGCGGGCGTTTTCGCAACCCCTTACCGATGCTCGGCGGACAAATGGTGGCCGCTTACACGTCCAGCGCGACCACACAAACAGGCGTGTCTTTCCGCTTGCATCAATTGCTCACCAACAACGATGGCGCCCTTATCGCTGGTCCAGCGCTTACATCGGGAATCCACAAAACGCTCACCTGGTGGAGCCCGGACGTTGAACTGACCTATAGCGGATTGTTATGGGAAATTGAGCCGGTCGAAGTGGTCTCTCGCTCTCGTCCGAACGCCGCGGCTTCGGTTCTGGAAGCGCCGGAGAAAACAGTCATCGCCGAAGAGAATGTCGACGAACACCTACTCCGGGAGTGGCTCAAAGCTAACAACCTCGCATTGATCGTGACGCGCAATCAAACCAGTCGCGACCGTGGCGATAAGCAACAACCTTTCAATTTGCAGGTGCCCTCTGGCGTCAAGACGACGGCCGGCAATGGGCGCGTTTACGACATCGCGCACTATCAAATTCTGCAAGCCAATGCGGTACGTGCGTACGATCAAGCGTTCAGAGGACGGCGCCCCATCGCGCAACCGATCGCGATCGCGCGCAACGCACCGAATCCATCGAGCCCACCGGGCAGCGTAAAAATCGCCATCGATGGTTCGACCGCTGCTTTCGTTCCAGCCAACCGTGCGCTGACGTGGCAAACCACCGACAATAACGGCGTTCCGATCGTGCGCGAACGCTTGTGGATCACGATGCAGCCAGGCGAAATCCGCACCTGCGCTGGTTGCCATGGGCAGAATTCGAAGAATCAAGCCGGGCAAGTCGGACCGACGAACAAACCTGAGGCATTGCGCGAACTGCTACGGCACTGGAAACAGACGTCAGGATTGGTTATCGGTCGAGGTGCGAGCCCCCGACCCCGCCCACCGCGTCCGAGCGCTGCTAAACCGACGGTTTTGAGCGCAGAGAACGTAATCGACGGGGTACCGCTGCGCGGAGGACGACGCACCGCACCGAACTCAACGCGCGCATCGCCGCCCTAATTCGCTACTACAAAGATCGTTTCCAAGACATAGCGCGGCATTCGCCGTGCTAGCGGCAGGCGTATTCATGGCGATCAATCGCAGCCAGACAACGAGCGTCGAGATGCTTTACTTCGTTGCCTGCGCTGCACATACTTGCGACGAATTTCTGATCACCCAACATCGCCCATGCGCCGAACGTGTCTCGCTATTGTCATCGCGTTGATAGGTCTATGCATCTCAGACCGCGCCTTCGCCGGCATTCTCGCGAAGGCGCAGCTGGTGACGCCGCTCGCACCGGAGATGCCGACGCATCTATCGATCCCGATGCCGACGAACGTCGATCCCGCGCAACCGCTCTGGGTGTCGTATCGCGTCTTGGCCATGTCGGCATCCTCGACGCCCACCGGTGAGATCGTGCTCGACGGCAGCTTCGAGGGCGTACAAACGCCGATCCAACACTCGGTCGTGCAATTTTCTCCCGACGAGATGACGGTCGCAACGTCTGGCGGCACGATCGCGCAACAATTCGAAGCCAATTACGGCCAGCGCACCCCGCAAGAGTTGCAGACGACGTTCGGTGCCGAGTTATATCAAGCCTATGAAGCCGTCAACGCCGGCACCGGTCGGATACTCGACGGCATCGCGGTTAAAACGCTACCGGCGCTCGGCAAGAACGAAGGTATGTTGTTAGTGTCGGTCGAGCGCGCCAGCGGCATCCGCCCTGTAGGCGTATTCGTCGTCGTGGGCCAAGGCGATATTCCGGCGGAGTTCAAAAAAAGCCCCGCTAGCGGCGGCGATGTCTCCTCGTCGTCCGCCTACAGACTTGGCAGAACGTTCGGAATTTTGATCTTCATCGGCTTGTTGTACTGGCTGTTCATCGGTCGGCATAAGCGGCGCTAGTCGCAACCGCGGTCTACGGCAGACAGATCAATCCTCATCGGGCCAGCGGATCGCAGGTGTCGATGATTTCGTTTTCGGCATCGGTACTGCGGCGACCGCATTCCACACCTTGAGCGCGTCGACCGTCGCAACGACATCGTGTACGCGCACGATCGCCGCGCCGCGCTGCGCGGCGATCAGGTGCGCGGCCACCGAGCCGAATACGCGATCGTGCGGATCGTCGCGCCCGGTGAGTTCGCCGATCGTGCGTTTGCGCGACAAAGCAGCGAGTACCGGCACGCCGAGATCGACGAAACGCTCGAAACGCGCGAGCAATGCGAGATTGTCCGCCGTGCGTTTGCCGAAACCGAAACCGGGGTCGACCACGATCTTCTTCTTCGGAATACCCGCCATCTCCGCAGAGAAGATGCGCTCGGCGAGAAAGCGATGCACATCGCCGACGACATCGTCGTATTCGGGCGCGTCCTGCATCGATCGCGGCTCGCCCTGCATATGCATCAACACTACCGGCACGCCGAGCGCAGCGGCGGCATCGAGCGCGCCTTCGCGGCGCAGCGCATAAACGTCGTTGATCATGCCGGCGCCAGCGGCGACCGCGGCGCGCATCACCTCGGGTTTCGAGGTATCGATGCTGATCGGTAGCGACGTCGCTTTCGCCAAACGTTCGATCACCGGGAGCACTCTACGCAGTTCTTCTTCCAGCGAAACATCCTGCGCACCAGGACGCGTGGATTCGCCGCCGATATCGAGCAGATCCGCGCCCTCTTCGACCAAGCGCAACGCATGCGCCAGTGCCGCCTCCACCGTCGCGTGCTCGCCGCCATCGGAGAACGAATCCGGCGTGACGTTCACGATGCCCATCACGCGCGGGCGATCGAGTGTGAGGATGCGTCCGGCGCAATCCAACTGCGGTGAGATATCGAACATGGCGGGAATCGGGAATCGGGAATCGGGAATCGGGAATCGGGAATCGGGAATCGGGAATCGGGAATCGGGAATCGGGAATCGGGAATCGGCAGAGCATAGCGCTTGCCGTTCTGAATCGCGCATCAGGCAGGAAAGAACGCTCGACTAAGCGCCATGAAACGACGACGCCCGGTGTCCCGGGCGTCGTACGCATAATGCCATGACGCAGCAGCGCTTTAAGTTTGCGCCGCAGGCCCCGCGATCGGCGGCAGCGGCCGATTCTCGGCCTTGCCGTTCGGGGACTTGTCCCAACCCATCGGCGGCGGCGGTTCGCGGCCTTCCATAATCGCGTCGATCTGCGGCGCATCGATGGTTTCGTACTGCATCAGCAGCTTGGCCATCGTGTGCAGCTTATCGATGTGTTCGGTCAGGATCTGCGTGCTGCGCGCATACGCCTTGTCGAGAATGCTGCGCACCACTTCGTCGATCTTGCGCGCGGTATCGTCGGACAAATTCTTGGTCTGCGACACGCTGCGGCCCAGGAACACTTCGCCTTCGTCTTCGGCATAGGCGATCGGACCGAGTTCGTTCGGACAGCCCCCACTTGGTGACCATGTTGCGGGCCATCTTGGTGGCGCGTTCGATATCGTTGGACGCGCCGGTCGTGACCTTATCGCTGCCGAAGATCAGCTCTTCGGCGACGCGGCCGCCGTACAGCGAGCACAGGTTCGACTCGATGAAGGTGCGGTTATAGCTGTAGCGATCGCCTTCGGGCAGATACATGGTCACGCCCAGCGCGCGGCCGCGCGGAATGATGGTGACTTTGTAGACCGGATCGTGATCGGGCACCACGCGGCCGACGATCGCATGACCGGCCTCGTGATACGCGGTGTTGAGTTTTTCTTCCTCGCTCATCGCCATCGAGCGGTTTTCGGTGCCCATCATGATCTTGTCGCGGGCCTTGTCGAAGTGCTCCATCCGCACTTCTTTGCCGTTCTCGCGCGCTGCGAACAATGCCGCTTCGTTGACGAGATTCGCAAGATCGGCACCGGAGAAACCCGGCGTGCCGCGCGCGATCACCATCGGCACGACGTCATCGGCCAGCGGCACTTTGCGCATATGCACTTTGAGAATCTGCTCGCGGCCGCGCACATCGGGCAAACCGACTACGACCTGACGATCGAAGCGACCGGGACGCAACAGCGCCGGGTCGAGCACATCGGGACGGTTGGTCGCGGCGATCACGATCACGCCTTCGCCGCCCTCGAAACCATCCATCTCGACCAGCAATTGATTGAGCGTTTGTTCGCGCTCGTCGTGACCGCCGCCCAGACCGGCGCCGCGGTGACGGCCCACCGCATCGATTTCGTCGATGAAGATGATGCAGGGCGCGTGCTTTTTCGCTTGATCGAACATATCGCGCACGCGGCTGGCGCCGACGCCGACGAACATTTCGACGAAGTCCGAGCCGGAGATGCTGAAGAACGGCACCCGCGCTTCGCCGGCGATGGCCCTGGCGAGCAGGGTTTTGCCGGTGCCCGGCGGGCCGACCATCAGCACGCCACGCGGAATCTTGCCACCGAGTTTCTGGAATTTGCCTGGATCGCGCAGGAATTCGACCAGTTCGGCCACTTCTTCCTTCGCTTCATCGCAGCCGGCGACGTCGGCGAACGTGGCCTTGGTCTGGTCTTCGTTGAGCAGTTTGGCGCGGGAACGGCCGAAGGACATCGCGCCCTTGCTGCCGCCCTGTTGCATCTGGCGCATGAAATACAGCCAGACGCCGATCAACAACGCGATCGGCAACAAATTCAAGAGCAGGCTAACGAAGATGCCACGGCCCGACGACGGCGGGCTCTGCACGATCTCGACGTTACGGTTCAGCAGGTCGTTGACCAGCTCGCGATCACCGGGGGTATAGGTGGTGAATCGGCTATCGTCTTTGCGCACGCCATGGATCGTCGTGTCGTCGTCTTCGATCACGACCTTCTTTACCCGGTCGCTACGGACTTGACGGACGAATTCGTCGTAGGTGAGTTGCTCGCTCCCGGCTTGCAGGCTGGGGCTAAAGCTCTGGAACACCATCATCAAGACGATGGCGACCACGATCCACAGCAGAAAATTCTTGCCCAAGAGATTCACCTTTTACGACCTGTCCCTTTCGGGATCCATGAGACGACGGCTACGCGGAACCGAACTTACCACTGAATCGTTCGTTTCACCGCGCCACTTCAACAGAACGACTGTCATTCAACACCCTGTGACTTACCACTACTACCGCTGCAACATCGCATTCGATCGGTACCGCCGATCCGTCGTTCGCGACCCGTGACTCACTGACGTTCGGGCCACCGACTATTGGACCGTCGCGCGCTTGCCCTGGGCCAGCGCGTACACCTCGGGCGAACGCTTTCGCGACGCCGCCGGTTTGCGGATCACGACACGGGCATAGCGCTTGCGCAAGTCCCGCACGTAATCGTCGAAGCCGGTGCCCTGGAACAACTTAATCAGGAAACTGCCCTCGGGCCGCAAATGGCGGTCGGCGAATTCCATCGCCAGTTCCGCTAGATGCATGCCGCGAGGTTGGTCCACCGCATCCACACCGCTCATATTGGGGGCCATGTCGGACAGGACAAGGTCCACGGTTTGACCGTTCAGCATAGCCTCCAGGGCCGATAAGACGTCATCTTCCCTGAAGTCGCCGTGAAGAAACTCGACCCCGGCCAAGCTGGGCATGTCGAGGATATCCAAGGCGATGACCCGGCCGCTGTCGCCCATCGCCTGGCGCACCCATTGCGACCAACCACCCGGTGCCGCGCCCAAGTCCACCACCACCATTCCCGGTTTCAACAATTTATCGCGTTCGACCAGTTCTTCGAGCTTGTAAGCCGCGCGCGAACGCAAGCCCGCCGCCTGCGCCTTTTTGACGAAAGGGTCGGCGAAGTGCTCTTTGAGCCAGCGTTGGCTGCTCTTGCTGCGTGAAGCCATGGGAGAGATACGGAGAGGAAGGGGTTGCGGACGCGACGCTATGCCGAGAACGGATCGGCCCTCTGACGAACGGGCAGGCAGACCGAGCCTAGGCCCGCCCATGATACTCTGCGCGCCACCCCGCTCCGCCCCGCCCGTCATGTCGATCGCCCTTACCAACGCCCAAATTCGCTTCTTGCGCGGCCAGGCCCATGGCCTTAAAGCCCTGTTGCAGGTCGGCGCCAAAGGCGTGACCGATGCCGTGGTCGCAGAGGTGGACGGCGCGTTAGAGCACCACGAACTGATCAAAGTGAAGATCGCTGGCGAAGACCGCGACGCCCGCGAGGCGATGATCGGCGAGCTGGCCGAACGTAGCGCCGCGGCGCTGGTGCAGAAAATCGGCAAGATCGCGGTGCTCTACCGGCCCAGCAAGGATCGACGTCAGATCGTGTTGCCGCGGGGCTGAGCCGGGAATCAGCGGTTTCGGTTTTACGATTCCCGATTCCCCATTCTCGATTCCCTGCCCCATGCATCTTCATCTCGAGCGCCCCGACTACGAATTCTTCTTGCGCGGCGCCGATGGCGTCAGCGCGAAGGTCAACGATCGTGTGTTGCGCGCAAGTTTCATTCTCTCGCCGAATCGGTTGGTCGAGGCGTGGCCGGTGCGCGATGTACGCAGTCTTACGGTCGCCGATCTGGAACCGTTATGGGCATTGCAGCCGGAGCTGATTCTGCTCGGTAGCGGCGGCATGCAAGCGTTTCCGCCGGCTGAGACGCTGGCTGCCTGCCTCACCCGTGGCATCGGCTTGGAGACGATGACCAATGCCGCGGCGGCCCGTACCTTCAATGTATTGGCGAGCGAAGGCCGGCGCGTGGTCGCCGGGTTCGTACTGGAAGGCTGAACGATGACGACCGATCGCGCATCCGCTCACGTTGCGATCGCGCTGCCGCTCCCGCGCATGAGGCCGTTCGCGCGATGCGTCTGGGTGTTGGTGTTGTGCCTGCTCGTAATCACGGCATGCGCACCGTTGAAACGGCTACCGAACGAGGGCGAGCGTTATCGCACGTGGCTCGCCAACGGGCATCAAGCGGACGTCGATGCTTATCGCGCGTACTTGACGCAGCAAGACGTGGGCGATGCGGTGCCGATGTCGGCGCTACTGCGCACCGCACGCAGTTGGCAACGCTGCGGCAATCGCGAATTCTCGGTGCCGCCGCGCGAACTGTGGCCGCAGATGGCACCGACGTTGCGCCTTATCGCGCGACTTCGCGACGACGGCATGATCGACCCGCAACTCGCGCGTTCGGTCTATCGCGACCCCGAACTCAATCGCTGCGCCGGAGGCGCCGATCGCAGCAAACATCTGTTGAACACGGCTGTGGATTTCGACCTCCCTCCATCCGACGACAATGTGGCGCGACTCTGCGCGTTTTGGCGCGAGCATGGCCAAGCCTCGAACATGGGGCTCGGTTTCTACACCCCGACCGCGATCCATATCGACACCGCCGGCTATCGCACGTGGGGCAGCGATTACACTCATCGCACGTCGTTGTGCCTACAATAAGGCTTTTGACGCTGAACGCTCAGAGCACTCAACAGAATGTCATTCCGAGCGCAGCGAGGAACCTGTTTTTCGGCTTTGTCATCGACAGTATCAGCAGGCCCCTCGCTACGCTCGGGGTGACAGCTTCATTTTGATAGGCGCTCTAGCAGGTTGTTGAAAAATGATCATCGTGATCGTTTTTCATGTCGCCAGTCCGGCACATGTGGCTGCGTTAGCAGGCTGTTTTTCAACAGCCTGCTAATGGCCCCGCACGCATCGTTCGACTCGTGGCAGCTTCACCTTTTCGGTAGCGCTTGCAGCGGATCCTGCGGCTTGCCGTTGTAGCGAATCTCGAAGTGCAGCATGTCGCGCGCGGCGCCGCTGCGGCCCATTTCGGCGATTTGTTCGCCGGCTTTGACGCGCTGGCCTTCGTTGACCAAGCGCGCGCGATTATGGCCGTACGCGGACAGCCACTGCTCGTTATGTTTGACGATCACCAGTTCGCCGTAGCCGACCAAACCGGCGCCGGAATAGACGACGACACCGTCGGCCGCTGCGCGCACCGGCGCGCCGCCCTGGCCGGCGATGTCGATACCTTGTTTGGTCGGATCGCCGCCATTGAAACGGCCGACGAGTGCGCCTTCCGCCGGCCAACGCCAATCGAACGGCGCCGGCACGGCCAACGGCGGTGCGATAGGCGGTTTGACGGTCGCTGTGTTCGCAGGCGTGCCGGTCGATACCGGTGGTTTGATCGATGGTGTCGTCGGCGACACGGGATTAGGCCGCACGGTCGATGGCGGCGCCGTCGATGACGTCGTCACGCGCGGCGGCGGCGTGCGTCGCTCAGGTACGGGCGACAAGCGCAGACGCTGCCCGGGATAAATCGTGTACGGCGGCGGGATGCGATTCCACACCGCCAAATCGAGCGGGCTGACGCCGTTGTCCACGGCGAGGCGATACAAGGTGTCGCCTTTGCGCACTTGCACGCTGGTGCCGGGTTTCGCGCGATTCGCGGGCCGGCTCGCGACGGGTTTACTGCGATGCCCGCTCTCGCGAATAACGCTCGACTTGCCGCAACCGACCAATGTAATGACCGCCGCGATCAGGACGCCGACAACGGCATGACGACGATGCAGGCGATGCCCGAACGCGAACGACGCACTCATCCCTGCGTCGCCTTGAACACGAGAAAGCCGATACCCGCGACCAGCAAGGCCGTCGCGGCCCAACCGATCGGTTCGATGTAACGATGCAGCGTGCGTTCAGCGCGCTCGCCACCGAGGCGGATCGCGATCGCGACCAGATACACGCGCTTGCCGCGGCCGACCGCCATCGCCGCGAGATACGGCACCCAGGGCACGCCGACCACGCCCGAGGCCCAGGTGAAGACTTTCATCGGGATCGGCGCAAAGCCGCCTGCGACCAAAAGCCAGAACACCGCCCAAGGCGACTCGGCCATCTTTGCCTTGATCGTTTCGATCCCGGACTCGATGCCGTGAAGCATACCCACCGCTTCGAACAACGGCTTCATCAGCTCGAACGCGTAATGCCCGAGCAGATAACCGATCACCGCGCCGACGATCGAACCGATCAGGCTGAGCGTGGCGAACCAAATCGCGCGCTTAGGTTGCGACAGCGACATCGGCGCGAGCATCACTTCCGGCGGCACCGGAAAAATGATGGCCTCGATGAAACTCAAGCCGGTCAGCAACGTCGGCGCTTGCGGGTGTCGAGACCAATGCAGGGCGCGCTGGTAGAGCGGAGCGAATATCTTCATAGGTCTCGGCGCGTCATCCGTCGATGGTGCCCGACAACAGCGGTACGAACACCACCGAAGCCAAGTCGTTGCGGACGATGCGGCCGTCAGCGCGCTTGCGCAGCTTGACCAGCGATTGCCCAGCGCTGCCGCCGACCGGCGCGACCAGCACACCGCCGACAGCGAGTTGGTCGGTCAGCGCATCCACCAGCGCGGGCGCGGCAGCAGTAACGACGATGGCATCGTAAGGTGCGTGTTCCGGCCAACCGATGCGGCCGTCGTCGTGCTTGCTGCGCACGTTCAAACCCAAGGTGCGAAAACGTTTGCGCGCGGTACGCAGCAAATCGCCGATGCGTTCGACGGTGTACACCTCCAACCCCAGTGCCGCCAGGATCGCGGCTTGATAACCCGAGCCGGTGCCCACTTCCAAAATCTTTTTCGGCACGAACTCCGGCGCTGGGGATGTCGAGGCGCTTTCGCTTTCGTCGGCGGCCGCGACCTCCTCCGGGTCGGTCTCGAACAAGGCTTCGGTCATTCGCGCGACCACCCATGGCTGGGAAATCGTTTGGCCGTGACCGATCGGCAGCGCGTTGTCTTCGTATGCCCGTGCGGCCAAGGCTTCGTCCACGAACAAATGCCGCGGCACGGTGCGGATCGCATTGAGTACCGATTCGTTACGAATCCCTTGCTCGCGCAGGCGCTCGATCAGACGATCGCGCACGCGCTGCGAGGTCATACCCATCCCGAGCGCTTCGGGCTGCAAACGCATGCGTGCGGTCATGCCGCACCTTCGTTCATGGACGGCCCGCGCCCACGCAAACCTTCGGCGAGCCCGCCGACCCAACTCGCGACTTGTTCCAAGGCTTGATAGCGCGTGAGGTCGACATGAATCGGCGTGATCGAAATATGGCCGGTGCGCACGGCGTTGAAATCGGTGCCCGGGCCGGCGTCTTGTTCGGGCCCAGCGGCACCGATCCACCACCACATCCGGCCGCGCGGGTCTTCCTGCGGGGTGCAGGGCTCGGCGCGATGACGATTGCCCAGGCGGGACACTTCGAAACCGGCGATCCGTTCCCACGGCAGATCGGGAACGTTGACGTTGAGAATGGTATCGGCCGGCAAAGGATCGGCCTTGAGGCGGGCGACGATTTCGACCGCGGCGCGCGCGGCGGTTTCGTAATGACGGCCGCTACCTTCGCCGGTCGCCAAGGACACCGCGACCGCGGGCAATCCCAGGAAACGGCCCTCCATCGCCGCAGCGACGGTGCCGGAATAAATCACGTCGTCGCCGAGGTTGGCGACGTTGTTGATGCCGGAGACCACGAGGTCCGGCTCGCACTCCAGCATGCCGGTGATGGCGACGTGGACGCAGTCGGTCGGGGTGCCATGAACGCGCCAGGTCGTTTCGTCCTGACGGATCACGCGGATGGGCATATCCAGCGTGAGCGAATTACTGGCGCCAGAACGATCGCGATCCGGGGCGACGATCAACACCTCATGGCCGGCATCGCGCAGGCCCGCGGCGAGGATTCGGATGCCCGGCGCATCCACGCCGTCGTCGTTGCTGATCAGGATGCGCATGGATGCGGAAGCGTCGTCTCGTACCGGCCCCGGCGGCCGACGCTCATGATACCGGATGCCATGCGTTCCTCGCCGCCGCACGGTAATCTCGCCTCATGGGTAATCATGATGACGACAGCCAGAACGACAGGCGCCGCGACGACCTCATCGATCTCCGTCGATTACTGCGTCAGGCGCGCGCCGATGAAGCGGCCGAACGCACGAAGGCGGCCCAGAGCGAGACCGCCGAAGACGAAGACGATGCGTCGTTGTTCCGCAGCGCGATCGGCCCGGTACGTGAATTACCGCAGGCCGCACCGCCACCGGACAAGCCCAAGCCGCGCCCCTCGACCCGTATGGCCGAGCGCGACGACGACGAAACGCGCTCGGAGTTCAGGCGCTTGCTCGACTCGCCGCAACTGTTGGCCGGCGACGCCATGCGTTATCGCCGCGACGAAATCCCCGAGCGCGTCTTGCAGCGACTCGGCCGCGGCCAGTACGCGGCGCAGGACGAAATCGACTTGCATCGTTGCGATGCCGCATTGGCCGAGACCGTGCTCAAACGCTTTCTGAAAGAATCGCGCGACCATGGCATCGCCTGCGTGCGTATCGTCCATGGCAAAGGTCTGCATGCCGACGACGGCGTACCGACGCTCAAGAATCTCGTCGACCGTCTGCTACGGCACCGTAGCGATGTGCTGGCGTTCCATTCCGCCCCCGCCACGCAGGGCGGTACCGGTGCCGTGCTGGTGTTGTTGGCGAAGCAGTGATGCATAGACGTCGTTAGACGAGTCTATGCATCGAGCGCTCATCCCGATGCCGAAGCGCAATGCTCGGCCTCGGGATGAGTGCGCATCGTTCGACCTTACTGTTCGGTTTGGTCGACGATCCGCTTATGCGGTTTGTTCACCCAGCGCACGTAGACGCCGCGACGCAGCGCCAATCGCTGCACGTAGGAAATGTATGCGGTGTCTTCGACGATACGTGGAGCGTAAGTGGTGCCGGGTTTCGTAGCGACCGCATCCGGCGCAGGTTTTGACATCGCGGCTTGTTCCGTGGTTTTGCAGCCGGAAAGCGCGAGCGACGCGATGGCGAGAACGATTGCGCAGAGCTTGATGTTCATGAGCATTCTCTCGAGAGCGATGGGTGTCGGCCCGACACGCGAAGAGACGTCGCGCGGGCTTAATTTCGGCTTATACGCCTGCCCTAGGCGAACGCTAGCGCATACATTGCTTTTCCGACGAACGGTCGCGAAGCCGCCTAATATCGACATACGAAGATGCTGATCGAACCGCAATACCCACAATTCATTGCCTCCGATGAATGCTCGCACGCGGCCTCCACCGCATGCGAAATCGACGAGCGAATGCAGGACTTCAAGCAGTCAGCGCCATCTTGAGCACGGGTCGTTCAGAGACTCGCGTCGCACAAAAGCAATGCTTGCGCCACTCTCTCAGTATGGATAAGGCGCTCCGTAATCCGATGAGATTTTTCCTTCTCCCCGCACAGCGGGGAGAAGGTGGCGTGCAACGCCGGATGAGGGGCAAAGCAGCCGCCATACATACCGATGAGCGCCCCTCTACTGCCCTGAGGCCACAGAGAAAGTGCTCCTCAAAGGATGTATTCCTCAGTTTTGAATCACCGCACCAGGGCCTGTTAACGCTATCGAAGTGCATTACGCTCCGATCGCGTTAACAGGCCTAGAACATCGCGATCACTGCTCCAAACTCCGCGAGCACAGTGGTGGCATAGCAGCCCGCGGGGAGCGAGAACCGCAATTGCAGTGCATCCGGCGCCAACCATGTCGATTCCAGCGCCTCGGGCCGTAAACGCAGGCTGCGACGCTCTTGGTTCAAACCCGCCGCCTCCAAGCCGGCGCGCAGACGCAGTGCATCTTCGTCCGTGAGCGCCGCTTCTTCGCATGCGCGCGCTTCGTCTTCGCTGCGCAATGCACCGCGACCCCATAACGGGCCGCTGGGATGAATATCGAATGCGGCCAAACGCAGCGCCAAAGCGTCGCTCCACGGCTCCGGTCCGAAGACGCTGCGATTACCGTCGAGCATCCACACCTCGCCATCGAGACCGCGGTCCCAGGCATCCGCCGCGACGCGCGCGTCGAGCACACGATTGAATAATTCCGAACGCGCGGCCGACAGCAGATGCGTGCGCTCTTCGCGCTTGACGCGCCGACCGCCGAACATGGCCAAGGCTTTCGCGACGTTTTCGCCGCCGCGTCCGAAGCGTTGTTCGCCGAAATAATTGGGCACGCCACGCGCGGCGATATCGCGAATCCGCTGCGCGATAGCCTCTGAATCGCCGATCACTTCGCGCAGCGTCAGCGCGAAGCGATTGCCGGCCAGCGCGCCGCGCGGCAGTTTTCGCGCATGCCAAGCGCTGTCGAGAATCTGCAGCTCGTCGGATCGCAAACTCGCGATGTCCGGGGCGATTTTCTTCGGTATCCACACGCTGAAACGCTGTGTCGTCAACGCGTGACGATCCTTCAAACCGGCATAGCCGACCGCCGATTCGGCGACGCCGGCCCACTCGGCGATGCGTTTCGCGGCGAACGCGGTGTTCATGCCGCGCTTACGCACGGTCAACAACAAATGTTCACCGCTGCCGCTGGCCGCGAACGCATCGAGTTCTTCGACAACGAAATCCTCAGGCACGCTGCGGATACGCGCCGACAGCACCGGCGCGCCGTGGGCGCGCCTCAGTTCGATATCGCTCATGCGGCGATGCTCATGCAGCGAATCGCGCTCGCATGACATCGCTTACGATCATGCGTGCACCAACAAACACACCGCCTGCGCAGCGATACCCTCGCCTCGCCCGGCGAAACCGAGCCCCTCGGTGGTCGTCGCTTTCACGCTGACCGCATCGAGATCGATGCCGAGATCGGCAGCGATGGCCTCGCGCATCGCATGCGCATGCGGACCGACTTTCGGACGCTCGCAAATCACGGTGATATCGGCATTACCGACGCGCCAACCGCGCGTGCGCAGCAGAGCATCGCAATGGCGAACGAAGGCACGGCTATCGGCATCTTTCCACTGCGGATCGCTCGGCGGGAAATGCGTGCCGATATCGCCCAACGCCAACGCACCGAGCATCGCATCGCACAACGCGTGCAACACCACGTCGCCATCGCTATGCGCGACGATGCCGCGATCGTGCGCCACACGCACGCCACCGAGCATCACATGATCGCCTTCACCGAAGGCGTGAACATCGAAACCTTGGCCGATGCGGAATGCAGTCATTTATATCCTCTGAATCTTAGGCGGAACGCGAAGATCTTATTTCTGTCTCGAAACGATGTCAGCACTACCCCAGCCCACCCTTGTGGCGAACATAACGGTATTCGCTTTTGATGATGATTTCTGAAGCGGGATCCCGGCTTACGCCGGGATGACGATCCAAATAAATTCTTGCAGGCCGTGAACCTGGTTCCGCCTCTTGCGATACACACATAGGGAAACCACATTCATGTACGTAGACCCATCGGGCGACGGACAGGATGTCCGTCTTTTTTCGATTCGCCAAGGACGGCGAATCGAAAAATCCCTCTGAAATGAAAATCCATGATTGATTTGTCGGGGAAAAGTGCTTTCTTTTGCCTACTTTTCTTGACTCGCGCCCGTTGGGCGCTCGCCCTCCGGGCCAGCTTCGCCGTTCGCGCCGCGATGCGGCGCAGTGCACGAGCAAAGAAAAGTAGGTCGCGCGGAAGCGCGAAAGCTCTTGGTACAAGTCCAACAAGAATAGGTCCAGCATCGTTTCCTTGAAAAACTGATGGAAACTCAAACCACCCACATAAGCTACCGCCGCCCCAACTCAAACTCAAACCGCACCAAATCCGCCGGCGTCGTCACTTTGAAATTATCCTCCCGCCCTTCGACCAACAACGGCCGCAAACGCTGAAGCTCCATCGCCATCGCCTCATCGGTCACATCGATACCGCCATCTAACGCGGCCTGCAACGCACGGCTCAATTGCATCCGGCGAAACAACTGCGGCGTGAACGCGCGCCATAAACGATCGCGCGGCTCGGTGCCATCGATACCGCCATCGTCGCCGACGCGCTTGAGCGTATCGCGCACCGGCGCAGCCAAAATCGCGCCCACCGGATCGGCGCGACCGAGATCGAGCAAACGGTCGAGGTCGCTATGCGCAAGATTCGGGCGCGCGGCATCGTGCACCAGAACGAAATCGTCGGAGCGCACATGATCGGGCAACGCATTCAACCCCGCCAACACCGACTCCGCGCGCGATGCGCCACCGAGGCAGGTCATCACCGGTTTTTCTGCGAACGCGGTCCAGCCGGGCCAATACGTATCGTCGGCGGACAACGCGACGACAACGCCTTCGACGCCCGGATGCGAGAGCAATGCATGCAAGGTATAAGCGATCAACGGCTGGCCGGCGACTTCGAGATATTGCTTCGGCATCTCTGCGCCGAAACGTGCGCCGCGTCCGGCAGCAGGTACGACGCACCAGACGGATACCGTACGGTTCATGGCGCTTGCGTCGCCTCGTCGACGCTTTCGTCGGCGTCATCATCGATTGCGGCCGGCGTCGGTGTTTCGACTACGCGGTAAAACGTTTCGCCGGGCTTGATCATGCCCAGTTCGCTACGTGCGCGCTCTTCGGCCGCAGCTTCGCCGGACTTCAGATTCTCCACCTCCGCCGCAAGCC
This sequence comes from uncultured Gammaproteobacteria bacterium, assembly GCA_963783035.1. GTDB lineage: Bacteria > Pseudomonadota > Gammaproteobacteria > Xanthomonadales > Xanthomonadaceae > Lysobacter_I. The sequence goes on along the minus strand of CAWAMC010000005.1, from coordinate 422,662 downwards.
GCTCATTGCGCAGTTTCAAGCCGCGATTGTCCTTAACCTGTGCCTGCACTCGCGCTTCGAGTCGCTGCGTATCGCGCGCGCCGCCTTCGCCGAACCAGAGGCGATACTGCAGCCACGCCAGCAGCACGGTCAGAACGATGAGCAGGACGCGCATGGATCGCATCGTCGTCGCGATCAACCGCGCTTGAGCGAGACGAACGCGTCGCGGCCGGCGTACTTCGCCATCGACCCGAGTTGCTGTTCGATCCGCAGCAACTGGTTGTACTTCGCGACGCGGTCGCTACGGCACAGGGAGCCGGTTTTGATCTGCGTGGCCGTCGTCGCGACTGCGATATCGGCGATCGTGGTGTCTTCGGTTTCGCCGGAACGGTGCGAGACGATCGAGGCATAGCCGGCCGCATGCGCCATCGCGATCGCTTCCAAGGTTTCGGTCAGCGTGCCGATTTGATTGACCTTGATCAGGATCGCGTTCGCGATGCCTTTATCGATGCCTTCGCGGAAAATTTTCTGGATTGGTGACGAACAGATCGTCGCCGACCAACTGGATCTTGCTGCTGAGGCGATCGGTCAGCAACTTCCAACCGGCCCAATCGTGTTCGGCCATGCCGTCTTCGATGGTGACGATCGGATACTGACGGCACCAGTCGGCGAGAAAATCGGTGAACTGCTCGCTGGTCAGGCGTTTGCCTTCACCGGTCAAGTTGTATTTGCCATTGTCGTAGAACTCGCTGGAGGCGACATCCAGACCGAGCAACACATCTTCGCCGGCCTTGTAACCGGCCTTGCCGATCGCTTCGATGATGGTATCCAGCGCTTCGGAATTGCTGCGCAGATCCGGTGCGAAACCGCCTTCGTCGCCGACGGCCGTGCTCAGACCTTTAGCCTTCAACACCGATTTCAACGCATGGAAAATCTCGGTACCGCAGCGCAGCGATTCGGAAAACGAATCGAAACCGACCGGCAACACCATGAATTCCTGTAGGTCGACGTTGTTGTCGGCATGCGCACCACCGTTGATGATGTTCATCATCGGTACCGGCAGAGTGACTTCGCGACCTTGCGCGAGCATTTGCCACAGCGCTTGGCCATGCGAAGCCGCGGACGCGTGCGCCGCGGCAAGGGACACGCCGAGCAGCGCGTTCGCGCCGAGGCGGCCCTTGTTTTCGGTGCCGTCGAGATCGATCAAGCGCTTGTCGAGCGCGGCTTGATCCGCCGCATCGGAACCGACCAACGCCTGCGCGATCGGGCCATTGACGTTGGCCACTGCCTTGAGCACGCCCTTGCCGAGATAGCGCGTCTTATCGCCGTCGCGCAGCTCGACCGCTTCTTTCGTGCCGGTGGACGCGCCCGAAGGCACCGCGGCGCGACCGACGTTACCGTCGGCCAACATCACTTCGGCTTCGAGCGTGGGATTGCCGCGGCTATCGAGGATTTCGCGGGCGTGGATATGAGTGATGGTAGTCATGAGTATTGAGTTCAAAGTTGAATTTCATAGGGTGCGCCTAGGCGCACCGTCAGGCCGAAGGATCGGAACATCGGTGCGCCTAGGCGCACCCTATTCATGGCTCATGACTCAAGGTTCATGGGCCATCGTTTCGAGAAACCCATTGCGCTTGGTCACTTCATCCAATGCCTGCAAGGTTTCCAGCAGCGCACGCATCTTGCCCAGCGGCCATGCATTCGGGCCATCGCTGAGCGCTTTGCTCGGATCGGGATGCGTTTCCATGAACAAGCCGGCGATGCCGACCGCCGTCGCCGCGCGCGCGAGTACCGGCACGAATTCGCGCTGCCCGCCGCTGCTATTGCCCTGCCCGCCCGGCAATTGCACCGAATGCGTCGCATCGAACACCACCGGACAACCGGTGTCGCGCATCACCGACAGGCTGCGCATGTCGCTGACGAGATTGTTGTAGCCGAAGCTCGCACCGCGTTCGCACACCATGATGTTCTGATTGCCGGTCGACTTCGCTTTCTCGACCACAGGCTTCATGTCCCAAGGCGAGAGAAACTGGCCTTTCTTGATATTCACCGGTTTGCCCGCGGCGCAGACTTTCTTGATGAAATCGGTCTGGCGCACGAGGAACGCGGGCGTCTGCAGCACATCGACCACGCTCGCCACTTCGTCCATCGGCGTGTATTCGTGGACATCGGTCAACACCGGCACGCCGATCTGACGCTTCACTTCGGCTAAGACGCGTAAACCTTCTTCCATACCGGGGCCGCGGAAACTGGTACCCGAGGTGCGGTTCGCTTTGTCGAAGCTAGATTTGAAGATGAAAGGAATGCCGAGCGCAGACGTGATCTCTTTGAGCTGGCCGGCGACATCGAGCTGCAACTGCTCGGATTCGATCACGCAGGGGCCTGCGATCAAGAAGAAAGGCCGGTCGAGACCGACATCGAAACCACAAAGTTTCATCGCGCGCTGCTCCTATCGATTGTCATCTCGAACGCGGCGAAGCCGTCGAGGGGCCTGCTGTTAGGCATGGGTTGAGCGGCTGAAAAACAGGTCCCTCGCTGCGCTCGGGATGACAGCGTATTTTCAAAAGTCACGCGCTCGCCTCCTTCAATAATTTTCCACCCGCCTGGCCTTCGTTAGCCTTGCGCTCGCGCGCAGCGCGAATGAAGCCGACGAACAGCGGATGGCCGCGACGTGGTGTGGACAAGAATTCTGGATGCGCTTGGCAGGCGAGGAACCAAGGATGTTGCGTCTGCGGCAGTTCGATCATCTCCACCAACAAATCGTCCATCGATTTCGCGGCGATCACCAAGCCCGCGTCTTCGAGTTGAGTGCGATAGCGATTATTGAATTCGTAACGATGACGATGACGCTCGCCGACCACGTCGCTACCGTACATCCTGTGCGCGAGCGTGCCGGGTTTCACCCGTTGCTCCTGCAACCCCAGACGCATGGTGCCGCCCAGATCGCTCTTATCGCTACGGCGCTCGACTTCCCCAGTCGCGGTGCGCCATTCGGTGATCAGACCGATCACCGGGTGCGGGCTCTGTCGGTCGTTCTCGGTGCTGTTGGCGCCTTCCAGATGCAATACGTTGCGCGCGTATTCGACCACTGCCGCCTGCATGCCGTAGCAAATGCCGAAATACGGAATTTTTTGCGCGCGGGCGTAATGCGCAGTGCGGATTTTTCCTTCGAAGCCGCGATCACCGAAACCGCCCGGCACCAGAATGCCGTCGACGTCGCCGATGATCGCCTCGGCGCCGTCGCGCTCGATGTCTTCCGATTCCAGCCACTTCAGCGTCACGCGCGTGCGCTGGCGCAGCCCCCCGTGTTTCAGCGCTTCGGCCACGGATTTGTAGGCGTCTTTGTGATCGACGTACTTGCCGACCACCGCGATCGTCACTTCGTCGATCGGATGTTCCGCGGCATCGACCACCGCGATCCATTCCGACAAATCGGCATCGGCGCTGGCTTTGTGCTGAAGGCGCAAACCGTCGACCACGATCTGATCGAGACCTTGCTACGTGCAGCCACATCGGAATCTTGTAGATATTGTCCAGATCGACCGCGGAAATCACCGCTTTTTCCGGCACGTTGGTGAACAGCGCGATCTTGCGACGCTCGCCGTCGGGCAGCGGCTGTTCGGTACGGCACAACAGCACATCGGGCTGGATACCGATCGAGCGCAGCTCTTTCACCGAGTGCTGGGTCGGCTTGGTCTTCAGCTCGCCCGCGGCGGCGATGTACGGCACCAGGGTGAGATGCATGAACAAGGCGCGATCGGCGCCGCGTTCGCTGCGAATCTGACGGATAGCTTCGAGGAACGGCAACGATTCGATGTCGCCGACGGTACCGCCGATCTCGACCAAGGCGATGTCGAAGCCTTCGGTCGCGGCGTCGATGCAGCGTTTGATCTCGTCGGTGATATGCGGAATGACCTGCACGGTCGCGCCGAGATAGTCGCCACGGCGCTCTTTACGGATCACTTCTTCGTAAATGCGGCCGGTGGTGACCGAATTCTTGCGGGTCAGATGGGTGTGGATGAAGCGCTCGTAGTGACCCAGGTCGAGATCGGTCTCGGCGCCGTCGTCGGTGACGTAGACCTCGCCGTGCTGGAACGGGCTCATCGTGCCCGGATCGACATTGATGTAGGGGTCGAGCTTCATCATCGTTACCCGCAGGCCGCGGGCTTCGAGAATGGCGGCGAGGGAGGCAGCGGCAATGCCTTTGCCGAGCGAAGACACCACCCCACCGGTCACGAAAACGAGGGGAGTCGCGGAGCTTGGGGAGTTCATGGCGGCAGCGGGTCGCTGGAAAGACGTAGTTTAGCCAGATGCGGCCCCGCGCCGCGAGCCGCATCGCCCAACTTGTTGCTTTCAAAGTAAAAACGCCTCGGCAGAACCGGGGCGTTGGGGTTTGCAGCGATGAAACCGTTGAGGTTCAGATTTGAATGGCACTTACTTAAGCACCAATCGCATGGCGTTCGTCATCCCCGCGAAGGCGGGGCTCTACGCCCTCAGTCTGTGCACTGATCGCTCAAAAGCATGGATCCCCGCCTTCGCGGGGATGACGAGACCTAAATAGGTGCCATTCGGTTCAGATATCCTCTTCTTCCTCTAACTCCCGCTGCGGCTGACGTGCATCCTGGTGTTTGTCGCGCTTGGGCTTGCGCGCCTCGTCCTTCGGGGACGTGCTGGACTTGTCGGTGCCGGACTTATCGAAGCTGGATTGAGTGGCTTCGTCCTGGCGGCGTTTTTCGGCTTCAGCCTTGGCGCGCTCGACATCTACAGCGGTTTGCGTGCCGGATTGCGACTGAGCGATGACGAAACCCGACGACGACATCAGGGCGAGCGCGAGCGCCAGCGATGACAAGGTGGCGACGAATGGACGGAAACGAGCGTTCATAGCGGTTCGGATCGGCTCGCGCGGGCGCCGGAATCGGCGGGTTCGGGCGCGAGCGGCGGCACCATAGCGCCCGGTCGCCCACTGAGGGGTGAACACCCGTCGTGCATTGCTTCCGGGCCTGAACAACTTGACCCTGCTGCGCGGTGCCTCCAAGCTCGGCGGCTGCGCGCGCCCCGCGCCTCGTCTTTCCGTCGTCACTCTTTACTGGTTCCCGTCATCCGCATGAGCAGTCGCTACAACGCCGCCGATATCGAAGTCCTCTCCGGCCTGGATCCGGTCAAACGCCGCCCAGGCATGTACACCGACACCACGCGCCCGAACCATCTGGCGCAGGAAGTCGTCGACAACGCCGTCGACGAAGCGCTCGCCGGCCATGCCAAGCAGCATCGATGTGGTGCTGCACCCAGACGGCAGTTGCGAGGTCTCCGACGACGGCCGCGGCATGCCGGTGGACATCCATCCCGAGGAAAAAATCCCCGGCATCGAACTCATCATGACTCGCCTGCATGCAGGCGGAAAATTCAGCAACAAGAACTACACCTTCAGTGGCGGCTTGCATGGCGTCGGCGTGAGCGTGGTGAATGCGCTGTCCAAATTGGTCGAAGTGCACATCAAACGCGACGGCAACGAATACCGCATGACCTTCAAGAACGGCGACCGCGCGACGCCGCTAGAAGTGGTCAGCAGTGTCGGCAAGAAAAACACCGGTACGCGGCTGAGGTTTTGGCCGGACGGCAAGTATTTCGACACCTCGAAGTTCGCGATCTCGTCACCTGCGTCATTTGCTGCGCGCGAAAGCGGTGCTGTGCCCGGGCCTGACCGTTACCTTGCTCGATGCCGCTACCGGCGAAAAAGACCAGTGGTATTACGAAGATGGTCTGCGCGATTATTTGAAAGGCGAGCTGGGCGCGAACGACGTGCTGCCGCAGGAGCTCTTCGTCGGCCAGCTCAAAAAGGATTCTGAAATCGTCGATTGGGCCGCCGCATGGGTCCCCGAAGGCGATCTGGTGCAAGAAAGCTACGTCAATCTGATTCCGACCGCGCAGCACGGCACGCATGTGAACGGCCTGCGCACCGGCTTCACCGACGCGTTGCGCGAATTCTGCGATTTCCGCAATTTACTGCCGCGCGGCGTGAAGCTAGCGCCGGAAGACGTGTGGGATCGCGTCGCTTTCGTGCTCAGCGTGAAAATGACCGACCCTCAATTCAGCGGACAAACGAAAGAGCGTTTGTCCTCGCGCCAAGCCGCCGCTTTCGTCGAAAGCGCCGCGCACGATGCATTTTCGCTGTGGCTGAACACGCACACGGAACTGGGCGAACGCATCGCGCAACTGGCGATCGAACGCGCCGCGGCGCGCTTGAAAACCGAGAAACAGATCGTCCGCAAGAAAGTCACGCAAGGCCCCGCCCTGCCCGGCAAGCTCGCCGACTGCATCAGCCAAGATTTGTCGCGTACCGAGTTGTTCCTGGTCGAAGGCGATTCGGCCGGCGGTTCGGCGAAACAAGCGCGCGATAAGGATTTCCAGGCGATTCTTCCGCTGCGCGGCAAAATCTTGAACACCTGGGAAGTCGCGTCGGGCAGCGTGCTGGCCTCGCAGGAAGTCCACGATCTGGCGGTCGCGATCGGCTGCGACCCCGGCAAGGACGATATCTCGGGCTTGCGTTACGGCAAGGTGGTGATCCTCGCCGACGCCGACTCCGACGGCCTGCATATCGCGACTCTGCTGTCGGCGCTCTTCCTTAAACATTTTCCGGCGCTCGTGATCGCCGGCAATATCTTCGTCGCGATGCCGCCGTTGTTCCGCGTCGATGTGGGCAAGCAAGTGTTCTACGCGCTGGACGAAGAAGAAAAACGTCTCCTGCTGGAAAAGATCGAGCGCGAGAAGATCAAAGGTCGCAGATCAACGTCACCCGCTTCAAAGGCCTGGGCGAAATGAACCCCCAGCAGTTACGCGAATCGGCGATACATCCGGACACGCGCCGGTTGGTGCAACTGACCGTCGATGGCACGAACGACACGCATGCGCTGATGGATATGCTGCTAGCGAAGAAGCGAGCGTCGGATCGGAAGACGTGGCTTGAAACGAAAGGCGATCTGGCGACGTTGGAGGTTTAATGAACACATCGACACCGAACACGACACGTAGCGGTAAACCAAAATTTTTCATGGCATCGATCGCGGCAGCAGCGCTTATCGTTCCGTTGTTGTTCCTCATCAGCAGCACCGCAACGTCCGGCGGCGACGGGCTGCAGACGTTTTGGCCCTCCGTGCTCGCATTCGCGAGCTGCGTCCTGACGAGCCTGATCTGCATCATCGTCGGCTTCGTCCGTGGCGAACGTCCGCGCTGGCTTGCGATGATCGCTGTCGTGCTCTGTGTCGCGCCGCTCGTCTTTCTAGGCATGTGATCGTTTACTCTTTGAACGCCAAAACGACACCGCATATCGCATTATTCCGCGGCATCAACGTCGGCAAGGCCAAGCGCATCGCGATGGCCGAATTGAAAGCGATGTTCGAGGATCTCGGTTACGACGATGTGCGAACCTTGTTGAACAGCGGCAATGTCGTCTTTCGTGCAGGGCGGTGCGCACCGAAGACACACGCCGACCGCATCGCCGCCGCCTTGATCGAACGCCTGGGCGTACCCGCCAACACGCTCGTTCTTCCATCGAAGACGCTCGAGGCCGTCATTGCCGATAACCCGTTCGCGGCACGGATCGACGACCCATCGCGCATGATGGTGGGATTTTTCATCGACGATGCCGACCTCTCGCCGCTCGAAGCGTTAAAGCGCGAATTCCCGAATGAACCCTTCGCGATCGGCACGCACGCATGCTATCTGTTGTGCATCGACGGCATTCTCGAAAGCCGAATCGCCAATGCCTTGGCCGGCGCGAAATTCCGCGATCGGGTGACGGTCCGCAATTGGGCGACGACGCTGAAATTGCAGGCGATGGTTTCAGGCTGACCGAGGCGGCGCCCTCTTACTTCACACTCCCGCCGCATGCCGCCATAGCGCGCGGTTCAGCGGCGCGAGTTTGCTGGCGAGACCGAGCGCAGGCCCGCGCAGCAAAGTCACAGCGACATCGTCGTTCGAGAACAGTCGGTTGATCGCGTCGAAGGCATAGGCAGAAGCGACGTTGTCGCTGCGGCGAAGTCGCGCCCAGCGCGCAAGCCGATGCGGCGATGTCCAGTCGACGCGGCGCTGTTGCGCATCGACGACGAGATTGCGTAGTGCGGACGCATCGCGCAGACCGAGATTCACGCCCTGCCCCGCGAGCGGATGCACCACATGCGCGGCATCGCCGATCGCCAGAACGCGGCCATTGACGTACTGCTGCGCGAGTTGTCGCCGCAACGGGAAGGCGACGCGTTTCGAGAGCGGTCGCGCATCGCCTAAGCGCCCCGCGAATGCGCGCGTGAGTTCGTCGGAGAAAGCATCGTCGTCGAGCGCAACGATGCGCGCGGCCTCATCGTCCGGTAGCGTCCATACGATCGAACTCGGCGCATCGCAATCAAACAATGGCGCGCAAGGTAGGAAGGCGAGCGGTCCGGTCGGAAGGAAACGTTGCCATGCAGTATTTTCGTGCGTGCTTCTCGGTGGCGACGTACGCGACGACGCCGCGTTGGCCGTAGTCGTGGCGATCCACCGCGATACCGGCGAGTTCGCGTAAGGTCGATGCGCCGCCATCGGCCGCGATCGCGATCCGCGCTTCGACGCGAAGCCCATCGTCGAGCGTGAGTGCGACGCCTTCGTCGTCTTGCTCCAACGCGCTGACGCGTGCGGGGCAGCGCACCGTCGCGCTCGAACGGCGCAGCGCTGCCCATAAGCGATCCTGCAGCAAGCTGTGTTCGACGATCCAACCGAGTTCTTTCACCGCGAACGCGTCGGCATCGAAGCGCAGCTCTTCGCCGCCGCCGGCATCCCACACCCGCATGCGCGTGTAGGGCAGCGCACGCGTATCGCGGACCGATGCCCAGGCGCCGATGGCGTCGAACAATGCAACGTTGTCGGGCGCGAAAGCGTACACGCGCAAATCGGGTACCTCGGCAGACCACGGCGCCGGATCTTGCGCTTCGATCAACACCACTTGCAGATCCTGCTGCGCCAACGCGAGCGCGCAGGCCGCGCCGACGACGCCACCGCCGACGATCGCGACATCAGCGCGACCGCCGCGCATGCGTCTGTTCGGAACGATCGCATTCATGCTGCTGTCTCCGTGATCATGCGGCGGGCCGGCACAATGCAGGCACATCGCCGCGATAGCCCATCGCACCGGCAACGACCTGCGCGCGCAACGCGTCGTCGTGCTCCAACGCCAACAAACCCAAGCTGCGCAATGGCCGCATCAATGCGGCGGCGTTCGAGGTCGCCCGCGCGAGCCCATCGGAGAACGCGATGGTGCGCTCGCGGTCTTCGCGTCGTCGCTGCGCGTAGCGCGCGAGCACGGCCTCGGCGCCGGGGTCGTCGCGATGCGCAGCGATGCATTCGACCAAGGTCAAGGCATCGCGCAGGCCTAGATTGAAGCCCTGCGCGCCGATCGGGTGCAGCGTCTGCGCGGCATTACCGACGAGCGCTGCGCGATCGGCGACGGTATCGCGCGCCAGGACGCGCGCGATCGGATACGCACTGCGTACGCCGATCTCGCGAAAGCGGCCGATACGCCAGCCGAACGCGTTTTGCAGGTGCTCGAGGTAAGCGCTATCGCCGAACGCCGCGACCGCGTCGGCTTCGTCGCGCGCGACGCCGTGGATCGCGCCGTAATGGCCATCGCCGCGCGGCAATAGCGCCGTCGGGCCATAGTCGGTCAGCCGTTCGTAGGCGGTGCCGTCGGGCGCACGCTCGGCGCGCAGTCGCGCGACGAACAAGGTCTGCTCGTAATCGTGGGTTTCGGCCGATATCCCGAGCGCGTCGCGCACGCCGCTGGCGGTGCCGTCGGCGCCGATGATCAGTCGCGCGTGCAGCATGCGTTCGCCCTGTTCATCCGCGATGCGCACGCCGCGCTGGCCGTCGCTGGTCTCAGCCAGTCCGAGAAAACGTGCGGGTCGATAGCGCTTGAGGCGCGTCAGCGTATTCAGTTTGGCTTCCAGCGCTTCGCCGAAATCGCGGGCGACGACGACTCGGCCGAACGCTTCGCGGCCGTAATCGGCGGCGTTCAACAGCACGCGTCCGAAGTCGCCGCGACGGCTGATATGGATGCGCGCGATCGCACCGGTCGGCGCGCGTAGCCGCGGCAACACGTCCAGCGCGGTCAAGGCATGGACACTGGCTTCGGCGAGACTGAGATTGCGTTGGTCGAACACCGTGGGCGGCGCGCCCGGCGGCTGGGCTTCGATCATCGCGACATCGATGCCGATGCGGTCGAGCGCGATGGCCAGACTGGCGCCGACCAGGCCGCCGCCGACGATCATCACGGAATGGGCCGGCGCATCTTCGGACGGCACGTCTGAGCGAGGGAGGGGTGCGGACATTGCGTTATGCTACCGCCTCTGCACATTCAGCTCTCGCCTCCCGATGACCGCTCACGCCGATACCCCTGGTTCTAATAAGCACGTCCCGAACAAGCACGCACCGACCCTACTCGCACCCGGCCCGCTGATGCTCGTAGGGATGATGTTGCTCGCCGCGCTGAGCCGGTTATTGCCGCATCCGCCGAATTTCTCGCCGGTCGAGGCCATCGCGCTGTTTGGCGGCGCCTATTTCGCGAGCCGCGCCTGGGCCGTGGCGGTGCCGCTGGTGGCGTTGCTGGTCTCGGACATCGCACTCGGGCTGTCGATGGGCGGCGATTATTGGTCGTACGTCGCCACCAGCATGACGTTCTGGTCGGTCTATCTGTGCATCGCGCTGTCCAGCATCGTCGGCTTCGGCCTGCGCGGCCGGGTCAGTGGCCCGCGTGTACTCGGTTATGGCGTGATGGGCTCGGTGCTGTTCTTCCTCGTCACCAATTTCGCGGTCTGGATGGTGGCGACGCCGATCTCAGGCCACAACGCCTGCGTCGCCGGCCTCGGTTCGTGCTACGTCGCTGCGATTCCGTTCTTCAAGAACACCCTGCTCGGCACCTTGGTCTATTCGGCCGTGCTGTTCGGCGGTTTCGAGCTTCTGCGTCGTCGCGTGCCGTCGCTGCGTGCGCAGACGGTGTAAGGGAAACGTTCGGTGGAAAACCCATACGCCCCACCTAGCACTAAGCAGATTGATTCCGGCGAGCTAAACGAGGAAATGCCCGTACGACTTGAAAGAGTAAAGTCTGGCCTAAAACTGCTTTTGATTGCAGCACCCTTTTATATCGCTGTAGTCACAATCGAGATGCTGTATGGCTCGCGAGCGGACCTTCCCGCCTCACAAACCAGTTTCGATTCCGTTGCCGCATTGACGGCTGCACCTCTGTTCTGGCTATGCGGATTTTTCATCGGGTTGTTTGGACTTTCGTCCGCATGGCGCGGACTGAAAATGCACATGGGCCTACGCATCTTGATGTTTATCCTGATGCTCACTCCTGGGTTTGGACTGCTGGCGATGGTGGTGTGCATTGCCTGCGGGCTCTGGTTCCTGCATCGATACCGCGATTGGCCCAGCCCATCCGACACAACGATTGCTCCCGAGTCACATGAAGCAGACCAATAAATTTCATCCTTGCTGACATTACGCGGGCAAATCCATGGGCAATCGCCTATCTAAGATCTACACGAAGACCGGCGACGACGGCACGACCGGCCTCGGCGACGGCACGCGCGTCTCGAAAGACTCGGCGCGGGTGAACGCCTACGGCACCGTGGACGAGGCCAATTCCACCATCGGTGTGCTGCTGGCGGTGGACGGTATTCCGGAGGACATCCGTAGCTTGCTGACGATGGTGCAGCATCAGATGTTCGATCTCGGCGGCGAGTTATGCATCCCCGGCCACGCCGCGATCGAAGAGGCCGACATCGCACGGCTCGAAGAACGGCTCGATCATTACAACGACCCGTTGCCGCCGTTGAAGGATTTCATCCTCCCCGCAGGCGGCGAGGCGGCCGCGCGCTGCCATCTCGCGCGCACCATCGTGCGTCGCGCCGAGCGCGAATGCGTGACTCTCTCGCATCACGACGCTGTGCGCCCGCAGGCGATCCGTTATCTCAACCGCCTCTCCGACCTGCTGTTCGTGCTGGCGCGCGTGTTAGCGCGACACGCTGGGCAGGGCGAGGTGTTGTGGCATCACGAGCGGCGGCGCTAAACCGCGGCCGCGCGATGGCATTCCCGATCTACACCCACAGCGCCTGTCTCGCCCACGACACCGGGCCTGGGCACGCCGAGCATCGCGAGCGATTGTCCGCTGTCGTCGCCGCACTGCGTGCGGCCCTGCCCGATCTGGAATGGCAAGACGCGCCACGCGCGAGCCGCGGCCAATTGCTGCGCGTCCACGACGAGGCGTTGCTGCACGCGGTGCTGGAAACCAAACCCCATGAACGCATCTGGCTCGACCCGGACACGGTCTTGTCGCCGCAATCGCCCGAAGCGGCGTTGCGCGCGGCGGGCGCGGTGGTGGCGGCGGTCGATCGGGTCATGACCGATTCGAAGACACCGCGCGCGTTTTGCGCCGTGCGACCACCCGGGCATCACGCTACCGGCAGCGTGGCGATGGGGTTCTGTCTGTTCAATTCGATCGCGGTCGGCGCGGCGCACGCGCTTGAACACTACGGCCTGCAGCGGGTCGCGATCGTCGACTTCGACGTTCACCACGGCAACGGCACGCAAGCGATTTTCGATCATGAGCCGCGGGTGTTGTTCGCCAGCTCGCATCAGATGCCACTGTACCCCGACACCGGCCATCCCACCGAACGCGGCGTCGGCAATATCTTCAACGTGTCGTTGCCGCCCGACGCCGATGGCCGCTTGTTCCGCGAGGCCTGGACGATGCGTTTGCTGCCGCAGATCGACAGCTTCAAGCCGCAGTTGCTGATGATCTCCGCCGGCTTCGACGCGCACGAACGCGACCCGTTGGCGCAGTTGCGGCTGCAGGCCGAGGATTTCGGCTGGATCACGCGCGAATTGGTCGCGATCGCGCAGCGTCACGCGGGTGGCCGCGTGGTGTCCTCGCTCGAAGGCGGCTACGACCTGCAGGGCTTGAGCGAGTCCAGCGTGGCCCACGTCCAAGCCCTCTGCGGCTGAACGTCGTCGCCATCGCGCCTCACGAATCTTCGACGCGGGTTTGCCGCCCCGGCGCGGATGCGTCAAGCTAAGCCCGATATGCCCCGCTATCAGGTTGACCGCGTGCGTCCGAAGCTTCGTTTGCTCCCGCTACCCCTCTGCATCGCCCTGTCGCTCTCGGCCCACGCCGCCGATGAGCCGCCGCAAGATTGGTCGATGTGTCCGCTCGAAGACACGATCCCCGCTTTCGACGACATGGCGCCGCCCGCGCAGTCGGCCGAAGGCGATATCACCGACCTGCCGACGAACGTCACCGGCGACGATCTCGATGGCGTCGAAGGCGAACAGATCAGCTTGCAAGGCAATGTCTTCCTGCGCCGCGGCGATCAGGTGCTGGCGACCGATAAACTCGATTACGACCAGCAGACCGAGACCTACAAAGCCGAAGGCAGCGTGCGCTATCAGGACGGCGGTATGCGCTTGATCGCCGAGCGCGCCGAGGGCGATCAGGCGAAGGATCGCCATAAACTCGAAAACATCCGCTACCAGCTACTGTCGCGACGCGGCAACGGCGGAGCCGAGAGCATCGAGATGAACGGCGCCAAAGGCAGCATGCGCCGTTCGAGCTATTCGACCTGCCCGCCGGGGTCGCGGATGTGGGAATTACGCGCGCAGACCATCGATGTCGACACCGAAGAAGGCATCGGCACCGCACGCAATGCGACCCTGCATATCGGCAAAGTCCCGGTGCTGTATTTGCCCTGGTTCCGTTTCCCGGTGGACGACAAACGCCGCACTGGCTTGTTGTATCCGGCGATTTCGAGTTCCGGCCGCAACGGCTTCGACTGGCGTCAGCCGATCTACCTGAATCTCGCGCCGAATTACGACGCCACGCTGGTCCCCCGGTTCATGAGCAAACGCGGCCTGCAATTGGGCGGCGAATTCCGCTATCTCACCGAAACCGGGCGCGGCGAATTCGATGTCGCGTTCTTGCCCTCGGACCAATTGACCGAGCGCGAACGCGACGAGGAAATCGCCGAGGGCGTGCCGCTGACCAACCGTCGTCGCGACAATCGCGGCTACTTCCGTTTCACCGGCTATCAGAATTTCGGCCCGACGTGGCAGGCGCGCTCGAACTTGGCGTGGATCAGCGACACCCGCTATCTCGACGACGCCAACAACACCCTCAATGGCGCCGCTGCCTCGTTCGTGCAAAGCGACATCGGTTTCTACGGCCGTGGCCGCAGTTGGGAAGTCGGTTTTACGGCCGATCACTGGCAACTCGCCGATTACACGTTGCGCGATGCCAATATGCCCTTCAACCGCCTGCCGCGCGGCTACGGACATTGGGAAAAGCGCTTCGCCGGCCCTTTCAGCATCGGCACCGATGCCGAGATCGTGCGTTTCGATCATCCCGACTACAGCGGTGGCTCGCGCGTCGATCTCAAAACCTATGTGAGCATGCCCCTGGAAGGCGCGAGTTGGTTCGTCAAACCGACGCTGGCTTGGCGCTACACCGCTTACGACTTGGAAGGCAGCCCAGCGGATCGCGCGCGTAGTTTCGCGCTGCGCAGCGGCCAGGATCCGAACAATCCGGCGGTGATCGCCGCACTATCGCCGACCTTTCGCGACGACCGCATCAACCGCAGCACGCCGATCGGCACGATCGACGCCGGCTTGTTCTTCGAGCGCAGCATCACGCTGAACGAGAAAAGTTACCTCAACACCTTGGAACCGCGGCTGTTCTATTTCAATGCGCCGTACCGCGACCAATCGGGTATCCCGCTGTTCGATACCCGCGCACTGACGTTCAGTTGGGGGCAACTGTTCCGCGACAATCGTTACGCTGGCGCCGACCGCCAAGCCGATGGCAATCAACTGACGCTCGCGGTGTCCAGTCGCCTCATCCGCGAGTCCGACGGCTTCGAGAAGTTCGCCGCCAGCTTCGGGCAAATCCGTTATCTCGACGATTCGCGCGTGGTCGTGCCCGGCGAGCAGCCGATCGAACAGGGCAAGTCGGCGTGGATCGCGGACGCCAGCTACGCCCCAAGCGATCGCTGGACCATCAGCGGTTCGTACCAGTGGGATCCGAAGACCAGCCAACGGGATTTGGCCAGCCTGCGCACCCGTTACCTGATCGGCAACGAAGGCATCGTCAATCTCGGCTATCGCTACCGTCGCGACTTGCTGGAGCAGGTCGATATGTCGTTTCTGTATCCGATCACGCCCAGTTGGAGCGTCGTCGGTCGCTATTACTACTCGCTGAAAGACAGGCAATTGCTGGAAGGCATCGCCGGCGTGCAGTGGGAAAGTTGCTGCTTGGCCGTACGCTTGGTCGGTCGCCGCTATCTGCGTAATCGCGAAGAAGGCGAACTGAACAGCGCCATTCAGCTCGAAATCGAACTTAAGGGCCTGGGCTCGGTCGGACCGGATACGGAGGGCAGGTTACGTCGTGCTATTCTCGGTTATTACCGAGAGGACCTGTCCCTCGTCCCGCCGGCCCAAGTCCGCAGTGGTGGCAGTACCCCGCCCCCGGACTCGTTGCCCTAACTAGGCGCCCCGGCCCGCCCTCTCCGCTTCCGTCATCCGGTGATCCCGTTTCCCATGATCCGATCCATGTTTGGTCGTTCCGCCCGCCGCTCCGGCGTAGCCCTCCGCATCTTCTTCGCCACTGGCCTGTTGCTCACGGCATGCCTAGCGGCCGTAACCGCATCGGCCCAGCAACCGCTGGAACGCATCGCGGCCATCGTCGATGAAGACATCATCCTGCAAAGCGAACTGGACCGCGCTGTCGCCAACATCCGCGCCCAGTACGCGGGCCGCGACCAGCAGCTTCCGCCGCAGAACGTGCTGGAACGTCAGGTTCTCGAGCGTCTGATCCTGATCCGCCTGCAAACCGCCCGCGCGGCCGGTTCGGGCATGAAAATCAGCGATGAAGAAGTGAACGCGGCGGTCGACAATATCGCCCGCCAGAATCGGATCAATTCCGACCAACTGCGCGAGCAATTGGCGCGCGACGGCATGAGCTTCACCGAGTTCCGCAATTCGCTGCGCGACGAGATCGTGATCCAGCGTCTGCGTCAGCGTTTCGCCCAAGGCCGAATCAGCGTTTCCGATGCCGAAGTCGACGCCGCTCTCGCCTTGCAAGCCGGCGGCAGCACGCAGTATCGCCTCGCCCACATCTTGGTCGGCCTGCCCGAAGGCGCCACCGCTGAGCAAATCAAGCTTGGCCAGACGAAGATCGATGGCATCAAGGCGTTGCTGGACAAAGGCGAGATGGAATTCAGCGCCGCCGCCGTACGCTATTCCGATAGCCCGAACGCCTTGGAAGGCGGCAACCTGGGCTGGCGCAGCCTCGACCAGATCCCGACCAACTTCTCCAACACCATCCGCACGATGCAGATCGGGCAAATCATCGGCCCGATCCGCGGCCCGAGCGGCTTCCAGCTCATTCGCTTGGAAGAAACTCGGAATGCCGCCGCCGGCGATGCCAAGCTGGTCACCCAATATCAGGCGCGACATATCTTGATCCGCACCGATGGCGATACCACCGATGCGACGGCGAAAGCCCGCCTTGAGACCATGCGCGCGCGCATCAGCGGCGGCGCCGACTTCGCTGAGTTGGCCACCAAATCTTCGGAAGATCCCGTCAGCAAAGCTCGCGGCGGCGATCTGGGCTGGTTCGCGCAGGACGACTACGGCACGGAATTCGGTACTGCCGTGACGGCGCTGAGCGACGGCCAAGTGTCCGAACCGTTCAAGACACAGGCCGGATGGCATATCGTCCAGCGCGTCGGCAGCCGCCAGATCAACGCCACCGACGAGAATCGCCGCGCCGAAATCCGCGAAAGCATCGGCCAACGCAAACTCGAAGACGAATGGAACCGCTTCCTGCGCGAGCTGCGCGGCGAAGCCTTCATCGATATTCGTATCGGTAACGCCGACGGCAAAACCGGCTAAGTCGGGTGTCGCAAGACACGACCCCTACATCCCTCTTCCGGCCCCGGCTCGCGCTGGTGCCGGGCGAACCCGCAGGTATCGGCCCCGAATTATGCGTGCGCGCCGCGCAACGCCATTGGGATGCCGATCTGATCTGCTACGGCGATCGCGACACGATGCTCAACGCCGCGGAGGCCATCGGTCTGCCGTTGAAGCTGATCTCGCCGAACGATCCTTCTGCGGTAGGCCCCGGCCGCTTGGCCCACGTCGAAATTCCCAAACGCGACCCCGTCGTTTTCGGCCGGCCGATGCCGCGCAACGCGCGCACGACGATCGGCGCGATGGAAACCGCAGCCGGCGCTTGTTTGCGCGGTCTGTGCGATGGTCTCGTGACCGGCCCGGTGCATAAGGCTGCGATCAACGAGGGCGGCATCCCTTACACCGGCACCACCGAATTGCTGGCCCAACAGGCCGGCTGCGAGGTGGTGATGATGCTGGCTAACGACATCGTCCGCGTCGCGCTCGCGACCACGCATCTGCCGTTGCGCGCAGTGGCCGACGCGATCAATGCCGACGGTCTGGAACGCACGCTGCGCATCGTCTACGCCGCGCTGCGCGACGATTTCGGCATCGCCGAGCCGAGGATCGCGGTGCTCGGCCTGAACCCGCATGCGGGCGAGGATGGGCATCTGGGTCGCGAAGAACTCGATCTGATCATTCCGCTGCTGGATAAATTGCGCGCCGAAGGCATGCGCTTGCTAGGGCCCCTTGCCGGCCGACACTGCCTTCCTACCCGCGAAGTTACGCGACACCGACGCGGTCCTCGCGATGTATCACGACCAAGGGCTGCCGGTACTGAAATACAGCGGTTTCGAGCGCGCGGTGAACCTCACCCTCGGCTTGCCTTATCCACGCGTCGCGGTCGATCACGGCACTGCGTTGGAACTCGCCGGCAAGGGCATCGCAGACCCCGCCAGCCTCTTCGCCGCGATCGACACCTGCACCCGTCTCGCACGTACACGCGCGGCACAGCGCGGACGCACTTCCACGGCGTCTGCGCCATGAGCCGCCGCGATCACGACGCCGCTGATTCCCAGCCGCTACGCTCGGACGCGACGCGCTTCGAAAAACCGGCGAAAAAATCGCTCGGGCAGCACTTCCTGCACGAACGCGGCGTCATCGACAAAATGCTGTTGGCGATCGATCCGAAGCCCGGCGAGCGCTTCGTCGAAATCGGCCCGGGCCAAGGTGCGCTGACCTTTCCGCTGCTCGATCGCCACGGCGCACTGACCGCGATCGAATTCGATCGCGATCTGCTCGCACCGCTCACCGCCGCGGCGCAAGCGCACGGCGCGCTGACATTGATCCACTCCGATGTGATGAACGTCGATTTCGGCGAGCTAGCGGCACAACCGCCGGGCGGCCAAATCCGGCTCGTCGGCAATCTGCCTTACAACCTCTCGTCGCCGATTTTGTTTCACGCGCTCGATCACGCCGCCGCGATCCGCGACATGCACTTCATGCTGCAGAAAGAAGTCGTCGACCGTATGGCGGCGGCGCCCGGCAGCAAGGTCTACGGCCGTCTCAGCGTGATGCTGCAGGCCTACTGCCGCGTGACCGGGTTGTTCAATGTGGCGCCGGGCGCGTTCAGGCCGCCGCCGAAAGTCGATTCCGCCGTCGTCCGTTTGGTGCCCAAAGCGGCCTCCGAGATCGGTGTCGACGATCCCAAGCGCTTCGCCGCCGTCGTCCGTGCCGCATTCGGTCAGCGCCGTAAAACGCTGCGCAATGCGCTCAGCAGCGTATGCACGTCCGAGGAGATCCTCGCCGCGGGGATCGACCCGCAATCTCGAGCCGAGCAACTGGCCGTCGCCGATTTCGTCCGCTTAGCGAACGCTACGCCGCAGCGCTGAACGCAGCCCCTACCCGGCGCCACGGCGCGGGCGCGAGTCGGCGTTAAACGAATTCGGTAGTCGTCGCCTCCGCGCGTTGCGCTTACACTTACGCCATGGACGACAAGACCGACCCCACCATCGCGATCGACATCGCGACCCGCTATTTGCCCGAGCAATCCAAGCCGGACGAAGAGCTTTATTACTTCGCCTACACCATCGGCATCCGCAACGCCGGTGAAGTCCCCGCCCAAGTGATCAGCCGGCGCTGGTTGATCGTCGACGCCATCGGATTCCCGCGCGAAGTCACTGGCGAGGGCGTCGTCGGCGAACAGCCGCGGCTGCGACCGGGCGAACGTTTCGAATACACCTCCAGCACCTTCTTCAAGACGCCGTTCGGCACGATGGAAGGCAGTTACACGATGCGGACGGACGACGGCAACGAATTCGAAGCGGCGATTCCGCAATTCGTGCTGTGCATTCCGCGTATGTTGCATTGATGCCCGCGTGAGCGTTCTCTTCCGACTCGCTCTCCGCTACGCTCGCCGCGCGCCTACGCGCGCGCAGGAGCGACGCTGATGGCGATTTGGGCGATCGGCGATCTGCAAGGCTGCTATGGCCCCACGCAGCGGTTGCTCGAAAAAATCCGCTTCGATCCTTCGCAAGACACGCTGTGGTTCTGCGGCGATTTGGTCAACCGCGGCGGCGAATCGCTGGAAACGCTGCGCCTCGTGCATTCGTTGCGCGATCGCTGCGTCGTCGTTCTGGGCAATCACGATCTCTCGTTGTTGGCGATTTCCGAACGTCACCCCGACGATCAGCGCAAAGTGAACACCGATCTGCAACGCGTGCTGTTCGCCGAGGACCGCGACGAACTGATTCCTTGGCTGCGGCAACGCCCCCTCCTGCATAGCGATCGCGAGCGCGGCTGGATGATGCTGCATGCCGGTCTCGCACCGAAGTGGACGACGGTTTACGCCGAAAAACACGCGCGCGAAGTCGAGCGCCGTCTGCACAACGAAGGCTATCGCAAACTGTTGAAGAATATGTACGGCGATTACCCGGTGTGGTCGCCCGCGCTGCGCGGTATCGAACGCGAGCGCTCGATCATCAATATCTTCACGCGTATGCGCTATTGCTCGCCGCGCGGCAAGATCGCCTTCGACGAAAAAGGCGCGCCGGGCACGCAGGCGCCCGGGCTGTATCCCTGGTACGAAGTGCCGGGTCATGCCGCGCGCGATCTGAAGATCGTCTGCGGCCATTGGTCCACGCTCGGCTTGTTCATCGGTCACGGCGTGCATGCGATCGACACCGGCGCCGTTTGGGGCGGCAAGCTCACCGCGCTGCAGATCGATAGCGAGGACTTGCGCATCGTCCAAGTGGCGGGGCGCGATGTGCCGAACCCCGGGATTCCAAAAGACTGATGACGACGCGTGCGCGACCGCGACGATGGCATCGCCTCGTGGCGATGTGCTGCGCGTTGACCTTCGTAGGGCAAGTCTTCGCGCAATCGGCGGCATCGACGCCCGCGCGCACCCCGCCACCGGCGGCGATACGCGCGACACCTTCGTCATCCGCAGCGCTCGTTTCGGCCGCACGCAAGCAGATCGGCGTGACTACGCGCTACGATCCGGCTTACGTCGTGCTCGCGTATCCCGGTGGCGATGTCCCGCGAGAACGCGGCGTTTGCACCGATGTGGTGATCCGCGCGTTTCGCGCGCAGGGCCTCGATCTGCAGCGCAACGTTCACGAAGACATGCGCGAGAATTTCTCGCGCTACCCGCAGTTGTGGGGCCTGCGCAGACCGGACCGCAATATCGATCACCGCCGCGTACCGAATCTGCAGATGTGGTTCGCGCGTCAAGGCTGGTCGCTCACGCCAAGCAGGAACGCCAGCGATTTCCGTCCTGGCGACCTCGTGACTTGGATGTTGCCGGGCAACTTGCCGCATATCGGTATCGTCAGCGACCGCAAAAATCTGTTCGGCGCGCCCCTGATCATCCACAACATCGGTAACGGCACGCGCGAAGACAATATATTGTTCGTTTATCGGATCACCGGACATTACCGACCGAAAGCGACCGCACCCGCACGCATCCGGTAGAGCGGAGCGCAGCTCCGCTACTGGTCCGAAACCCGCGGTTCCGATCATCATGAAGTTCGATTTTCAGTTGCCCGGACGCGATAGCGGAGCTAACGCTCCGCTCTACCGACCGCATCCACAATCAGCGTTCGTAATCGACGTTCTCGAAGGCGAATGCGTGCTTCGCGTCGGCAGGATGCGTTTCGCGCGCGACGATGCGCCATCGCGTCGGGTCGAACATAGGAAAAAACGCATCGGCGTTCTGAATCGCGGTATCGACGAAGGTCAGATGCATGCGCGTCGCAAGCGGCAGCGTCAACGCATAGAGCTCGCCGCCGCCGATCACGCATAACTCGTTCGCACCATCGGCTTCGGCGATCGCACGCGCGTCATCGAGGCTCGACACCGCCTCCATGCCAGCGAACGGCACGCGGCCGCTGCGCGTCAGCACCAGATTGCGCCGACCCGGCAGCACACGACCGATGGCTTTCGCGGTTTTTCGCCCCATCAGGATCGGTTTGCCGAGCGTCAACGCTTTGAAACGTTTGAGATCGTCGGGCAAATGCCAGGGCAACGCATTATCGCGGCCGATCGCACGGCTCTGGTCGATGGCGGCGATGAGGACGAGCGGGACGCTCACACCGCCACCGGCGCTTTGATCGGCGGATACGGGTCGTATCCTTCGATCGCGATGTCGTCGTAGACGAAGCCGAAGAGATCGTTCACCTCGGCGTTCAAGCGCAAGCGCGGCAACGGACGCGGTGCGCGCGCGAGTTGTTCGCGCGCTTGGTCGAGATGATTCGAATACAGATGCGCATCGCCCAGAGTATGCACGAAATCGCCGACGCCCAAGCCGCACACCTGCGCGACCATGTGCGTGAGCAAGGCATAGCTGGCGATATTGAACGGCACGCCGAGGAAAATATCGCCGCTGCGCTGATACAACTGGCAACTGAGCTTGCCGTTGGCCACATAGAACTGGAACATCGTATGGCAGGGCATCAGCGCCATATCGGGAAGATCGGCGACGTTCCATGCGCTGACGATCAATCGCCGCGAATCGGGATTACGTTTGATTTCGTCGACGACCCAGCGAATTTGGTCGATCTCGACGCCGTCCGCGCCGGCCCAGCGCCGCCATTGTTTGCCGTAGACCGGACCGAGTTCGCCGTCGGCATCGGCCCATTCGTCCCAAATGCTGACCTTGTGCTCTTTCAGATAGGCGATATTCGTTTCGCCTTTCAAAAACCACAGCAATTCGTGGACGATCGAACGCAGATGGCATTTCTTGGTCGTGACCAACGGAAACCCTTCGTTCAAATCGAAGCGCATCTGCCAGCCGAACACGCTACGCGTGCCGGTGCCGGTGCGGTCGGCTTTTTCGTCGCCGTGTTCGAGAACGTGCTGCAGGAGGTCGAGATATTGGCGCATACGGGGCTCGGTCGCGAAATCGTCGAAGGCGCAGCGTCAGCTGCGGCCGTTCGCGGCGCCCGTTGCCGGCTCGATCGCAGGTGCGGGCATCAAAATCGGCGACCGCCGCGAAAGCGTCAGTAGCACCAACCCCAAACCCACCAATGGCAGGCTCAGCACTTGACCCATCGTCAGCCAATCGAAGGCGATATAACCGATCTGTTCGTCGGGGATGCGCACGAATTCGATGAGGAAGCGGAAGATGCCGTAGAACAGCGCGAACATGCCGGACACGGCATAGCGATGTCGCGGCTTGCGCGAAAACCACCACAAAATCGCGAATAGGGCGATGCCTTCGAGCGCCAATTGGTAGAGCTGACTCGGGTGACGCGCCAACGCATCGAGCGCACCGGTCGCGTGCTGCGCGCGCAAAGCCGCTTGATCCATCTGCGCCATCCCGCTCTCGGCATAGGGGAAGATCACGCCCCAGCCCGCGTCGGTGTATTTGCCCCACAACTCGCCATTGACGAAATTGCCGAGCCGGCCCAGGCCCAAACCCGACGGCACCAGCGGCGCGAGGAAATCGATGGTGTCGAAGAAATGCATTTTGTGCTTGCGCGACCACCACAGCCCGGCGGCGAGTACGCCGAGCAAGCCGCCGTGGAAACTCATGCCGCCCTGCCAAATCTTGAAGATCAGCAGCGGTTGGTCCAAATACGTTTTGAGGTCGTAGAACAGCACGTAGCCGATGCGTGCGCCGAAGATCACGCCGAGCATGCTGTAGAACAGCAGATCGCTGTAAGCCTGCTCGTCCACGCCCGGCAAGCGACCGGCACGCACGCGCCGACGACCGAGCACCCAGGCCGCCGCGAAGCCGAGCATGTACATGATGCCGTACCAATGAACCTTGAGCGGTCCGAGCGTGAACGCAACCGGGTCGATTTGGTGCAGATAGGTCATCGGGGCGAATCGAGTACGGGGGTGCCTATTGTGCCGGACGCGAGCTTGCCGCGCCGCCTTCGCGAATCGGTCAATCGAGAATTCTCGGCAGATCGGGCAGTTCGTTACGATCGCTCGCATCGGGGCGTTGCGGGAAATGCTCGGCGAGCAAATCGCCGACGGCTTCGACACCGCGCATGACCGCTGCCTCGGCATCGCCAGCGCGCAAACGCTCTTCCATCAGCGCGCAAACGCCGCGCCACTGCTCGGCGCTGACGCGGCCATCGAGGCCCCGATCCGCGCGAATTTCGATTCTGTGATCGGCGAGCAGTAGATAAATCAGCACGCCATTGTTTTCGTCGGTGTTCCAAACACCGAGCTGCGCGAACACTTCCGCCGCGCGGCCATCCGCCCTGAGCCCGCGCCAGAGCCGACCCCACGACAGCGCCGATTCCGCCGCGAAACAGACCTCGCCGCGATGGCGCAATTCGTCCTGAGCGATCGCCTCGGCGATCCGCTGCAAGACCGGCGCGGGGAACAGTCGCCGGGCCGAATCGCCGAACACATGTCGGAGCCATCTCATGCCATCGTCCTCACCAGCTGCCGGAGGCGCCACCGCCCCCGCTGCTGCCGCCGCCACCGGACCAACCGCCACCACCGCCGCTGCTCCAGCCACCGCCGGAACCGCTACTGCCGCCCCAACCGCCCCCGCCATAGCCGCCCCAACTGGAGTGCTTGGCGTAGCGCCCGTGCGACGTGGTGATCGCGCCCACGATGAATCCGAAAAACGCCGCTAAAGCCACGACCCAGAGCGGTGCGGTGAAGAACCAGACGATACCGCCCGTGACCAATGCACTGATGGGCATCCGCAACAGCTTCGGCAATCCTCCGAAGAAACTGCGGGCGAAAATCGCGGCGAAGAACACCAAGAAAATCTGGCCCAACCAGTCCGCTCCACCGGCTGTTGCGGAATGCGGGCTCATCGGTTCGGGCAAAGGCTCGCCGTCGATCAATTTCGTCAACGCTGCGCTCGCATCGGCGATCCCGCCTGCGTAATCGTTGTTTCGAAATTTCGGGACCATGTATTCCTGGATGACGCGTCCGGCCGTGATGTCGGGAATCGCGCCTTCCAAACCGTAGCCGGTATGGATCCGCACCTTGCGATCGTCCTTGGCGACCACGACCAACACACCATCGTCGACCTTGTCGCGGCCGAGCGCCCATTGATCGAATGCACGCTGTGCGTAGGCGGCGATGTCCTCCGGCTGCGTGCTCGGCACCATCAGGATTTGCAGTTGACTGCCTTTACGCTGCTGCAGCGCAAGCGCTTGTTGCTCTAAGCGCGCGATCGCCTCAGCGTCGAGCGTGCCGGTGGTATCGATCACCGGCGCGCTGAGCGCCGGAATGGGCGCAGGTTGTTGCGCCCGCGCGAACGACGGCAGCACGAGCGCGCAGGCCAGCATCAGGCAGGCGAGAACGCGCGATGCGCAGGCGTAGCAGAGGTTCGGCATGCGGATGTTCATCGGCCTGTCGCGTGCGGATGGCGCACGTCGCAGCGTCTCAGCCACCCGATGGGGCGGCGGGTTGAGAAGACTGCGGCTGGGTTTGTGGTTGTGCTGGCGCACCGAAATCGACCGTGGGCGCGGTTTGGATCGCACGCTCGTTCTCGACCGTGAAATTCGGTTTTTCCTTGTAACCGAACATCTTCGCGGTGAGGTTCACCGGAAACTCGCGGATCGCCGTGTTGTACGCCTGCACCGATTCGATATAACGCTGACGTTCGACGGTGATGCGATTTTCGCTGCCTTCGAGCTGGGTCTGTAGACCGAGAAAGGCTTGGTCGGATTTGAGGTTCGGGTAGTTTTCGGTCACCACCAGCAAGCGCGAGAGCGCGCCGGATAACTCGCCTTGCGCTTGCTGGAATTGCGTCAAAGACGCCGCGTCGTTCGGGTTCACTTGAATCTGGCCGACCTTCGCGCGCGCTTGGGTCACGCCGAGCAACACCTGTTGTTCATGCTGGGCATAGCCCTTAACGGTGTTGACCAAATTCGGAATCAAGTCGGCGCGGCGCTGATAGACGTTCAAGACTTGCGACCAAGCCGCTTTGACCGCTTCGTCCTTACGCTGGATATCGTTGTAGCCGCAGCCGGACAGCAGCAGGGCCAGGATCAAGGCAAGTACGACACGCATGGCGAGTCTCCGGTTGGGCGTTGAGCCCCATTGCAGCACCCCCGCTGCGACGATGCAACGGCTCGATCGCAGAGCGGAGGGGGCGGAGCGGCCGATTTACACGACCGCGACTTGCTCAGCCATGACTTATTCGACCACGACGCGCTGCAGCGCGCGCTTCTTGGCCCAGAGATTGAGCGATTCCACGGCGGCGGAAAACGCCATCGCGAAATAGATGTAGCCCTTCGGCACATGCGCTTCGAAGCCCTCGGCGACCAGATAGGCGCCGACCAGCACGATGAACGCCAACGCCAGCATCTTGACCGTCGGGTTGTGGTCGATGAATTTGCCGATCGGCGTGGCCGCCCACAGCATCACCGCCACGGCCAACAGGATCGCCGCCACCATCACCGGCGTTTGATTGGCCATACCGACCGCCGCGATCACCGAGTCGAGCGAGAACACGATGTCGATGACCGCGATTTGCGCGATCACCGCCCAGAACACATTCTTGGGCTTGGTGTCGATGTCCTCGGCCTCGCCTTCGCCTTGGACGATGTCGCGGATTTCGCCCGCGCCTTTGACCAAGAGGAACACGCCGCCGAGGATCAGCACCAGATCGCGCACCGAAATGCCCTGACCGAAGAGCTTGAACAAATCATGGGTCAAGCCCGCGAGCCACGCCAAGGTCAACAGCAGACCGATGCGCGTCAAACACGCGACGGCGATACCGAATTTGCGCGCTTTTTCGCGCTGCGCATAAGGTAATTTCGAGACCGCGATCGAAATGAAAACCAGATTGTCGATACCGAGCACGATTTCGATCGCGCTCAAGGTGACGAGAGTGATCCACGTTTGCGGATCGGACAGCAATTCCATCATTGACTTCGGTTCCTACGATTATTTCGGTTGCGTTGGGGGGAGAAGCGCCAGTTCGGCTCGGCGCGTGCGATACGTCATAGAAAACGCTCGCCGAGAATCAGGCCCCACGTCAGCAGAACATTCATCATCAGTACGAACACTGCCGCGGAGCCCATGTCCTTGGCGCGCCCGGCCAATTCGTGGAATTCCGGGCCGTAGCGTTCGATCACCGCTTCGACCGCCGAATTCAGCAACTCGGCGCTGAGCACCAAGAGGCAACTGCCGATCATCAGCACGCGTTGGATCGCGTTATCGCCCAGCCAGATCGCGAGCGGCGCCATGACCGCCAGTAAATACACTTCGAGCCGGAAGGACGATTCGTGCAGCCACGCGGCGCGTAGGCCTTGGAACGACCAAATCGTCGCTTTGAGAATGCGACCGGGCGTGCGCGGCAGATGACCGGTGTGGTCGGCCATGTCAGCGGCTCCGAGTGGCGGTGCGCGAGCGATACGTACGCAGAGACTCTGGACGCGGCCGGGCTGCAGATGGCGACATGGCGAGTGGCTCGGATGAAACGGCCGGTGATTTTGCCATACGCCGAGCATCCCGGCTGGAGTACTCGGGCCTGTTAACGCGATCTGGGTGAATTGCGTTGCGAATTCAGAGGATCGCCAGCCGAAGCTCGGCCTCCAGGCCGCCACCATCACGGTTGCGAAGTCGCAAACTGCCGCGATGGAGCGCCGCCACGCGGGCCACACTCGCCAGCCCCAGCCCGCTTCCCGGTGTCCCGCGCGCGGTGTCCACTCGATGGAAAGGCCTCCCGAGGTCCGCGAGAACGTCCTCGGGCACGCCGAGGCCACGATCGCGCACGCTTAGCCGCCAGCCGGCGACCGCAGCAGCACCGTTCATCGCTTCGGCGGATATGACTACGGGAGGCACCGTTACGACGGGGGCGGCTTCGAGCGATACCTCGAATGGCGCCGCGCCATGCTTCGAAGCGTTCGCGAGCAGATTACCGAGCGCACGCCGCAGCGCGAGCGGCCGGCCGCGCAACACCGCGCGCTCGGGCGCGATCACAGTCCAATCGCGGCCCGCCTGTGCATCGCGCTCGACGAGCGCATGCAGAATTTCCACCAGGTCGACCTCGGATTCAGCTTCATCGCGCCCGTCGCGCACGTAATCGATGAACTGGCCGATGATCGCGTCGATCTCGTCGATGTCCTGCTCCATCGCATCGCGCGCACTGGCATCCACATCGGACTCGACCAGCGCTAAACCATAGCGGAGCCGTGCCAGCGGCGTGCGCATATCGTGCGAGAGACCCGCGAGCATGAGTTCGCGGTCGCGCGCGGCGGCGCGGGTGTGTTCCGCAGCCACAGCGAGCGATCGCTGCAACTCAAGCATTTCATCGCTGGCGAATCGCAGCGGCGGCGGCACATCGCCAGCGACGATCGCTGGCGCGGCGGCGGCCAATCGACGCAGAGGGTGGGTCAGCGTCCGCGCCAGCACAGCGCCTGCAGTGAGCACCAACACGGTGATTGCGATCAGCGACAACAGCACGCCGCGTTTCAACGGCTCACCGTCGCCCAAGACCGGAATACCGATCCAGCCGCGGCCATCGCGCGACTGCACCCACAGTTCTGCGGGTGAGCCGCTCAGCCGCATCGGACGTTCCGGCATACGCGCGCCGACTTGCGCTTCGGTTTTGCGCAACAGCGGAATGGTCGGACGTTCGCCGGGCGGCAGTGTTGGTCGCCATCGCATACCGAGCTGTCGCATCTGCGTATCCGCGGCGGCGCGATCGGGCATCGACAGCAGCGCGTCGGCGGCGACGACCTGCGCATGCAGGGAGCGACCCATGCGCTCGGCGCTGCTATCGCGCGTGGTGATCCGAAATGCGAGCGCCGCCAAGATCACCACGGCGATCACCACCACCACAAGCAATAACTGCAACCGCGTATGCAGCCGGCCTAAGACGTGGTTCATCCGCGGTGCTCCACCGGGTCGTCCGGTACGAAGGCATATCCGGTGCCCCAAACGGTCTGCAACCAACGCGGGCGTTTGGGGTCGTCCTCGACCAACTTGCGCAGACGGCTGATCATCACATCCATACTGCGCTCGAACGCTTCGTGCTCGCGCCCGCGCGCGGCGCTCATCAGTTGGTCGCGCGTCAGCGCTTGCCGCGGGCGCTGCGCGAGCGCGGCCAGTACCGCGAATTCGCCGGTCGTCATGCGCAGTTCGCGGCCATCGCGGCGCAGCGTACGCGCGCCCAGATCGAGTTCGCACGCACCGAAAGCGATGCGACCGCCGTCTTGCTTCGGCGCGCCGGGCGCAGAACGGCCACGACGCAGAATCGCTCGAATGCGCGCGACCAGTTCGCGCGGATTGCCTGGTTTCGGCAAATAGTCGTCGGCGCCGATTTCCAGACCGACGATCCGATCGACCTCATCGCCTTTCGCGGTCAACATCAGGATCGGCGTGTCCACGCCCTGCCCACGTAGGCGGCGACAGATCGACAGGCCGTCTTCGCCTGGCAACATCAAATCCAGCACGATCAAATCGATGTGATGGCGCGAGAGCTGGCGATCGAGCTCGCGCGCATCGTTCGCGCCCAACACCTGAAAACCCTGCTGAGTCAAATAGCGCATCAGAAGATCGCGCAGGCGCGCGTCGTCGTCGACCACCAACACACAGGGCGCGGGCGTCACGGCAATGTCGGGGGCAAAGGAATCGGTCGTCGTCATGGCGTCATTGTCGCCGCTTCAGCCCGGGCGACAAGTCATCGGTGGGCATCGCTCGTCGCCCGAGTGGGCTGAGTTGTAAGCAAATGTGTCGGTATCGCCCTAGGGACACGTTCGCTTGCAAGCCGATGCAGCCTGGACACGCCTCGAAGCGCGCAAAACCGCAATCTGCACCTGCGCTTCCGCTCATCCACTGGAACTTCACATGACCGCTCACTCCACAAACCGTAAAGGCTTCTCACCGAAATCGCTTTATCTGGTCGCTGCCATCGCCGCGACCGTCACCATCGCCACCGCCGTCGCCGCACCGCGGATGGCCCAGGCCGACCGCTTCGCGCCACCCACCGCGGCAGAATTGGGCTTCGCCGGTGCGCGTGCCCAGCAATGGGAAACGCTGCGTCAAGACACCATCGCCTTGCGTCGCGTCGGTCGCGAGGATCTGGTCGCCGGCATCACCGAATTCCGCGGACTGCTCGACCAGCCGGCCCCCGATCTGCGTGCGTTCTCCAACGAATCGCAGCGTCGCGTCGATGCGCATATGGCCGAAGCGCGCGCCCTGCGCGACCGCCAATTGGACCTCTACGAAACGTTGACGCCAGCCGAGCAAGCCAAGGTCCGTGCGGTGATGGCGCAGCGCATCGATCGGCTCTCGCAATTGCGCCAGCGGCTCGCCAATTTTATCGACGCGCGGCAGTAAATCCGCGCTGGTTTCGCCGACGCAAGACCTCTTACGGAACTCTTTCCCCTTCACACGCGCGATCAATCGATCGCCTCACTTTTCGAGATCACCATGAACAAGATCCTTATCGCTGTTTCGACATTCGCCATCGCCTTCGCCATCGCTGCGCCTAGCGTCGATGCCGCGGGTCGCGTCAAGGCGCGCGGCGCCAAACCCAATGCCGAAGGCGGCGTGACCGCCGGCCGTGCGTCTGCGACGCGCGGACCGAACGGCGGCGGCGCCGTCCGTGGTCGCGGCGTCACCACCGATGGTCAAGGCAACGGCAAAGCCGTCAGCGGCGGCGCGTATCAAGGTCCCAACGGTGGCACCGGCGCACGTGCTGGCAGCACCGTTCGCAATGCCGACGGCAGTGTCCAGCACCAGAGCGGCGCGCAATGGGCCGGTCAGAACAGCAGCGGCAGCACCCAGGGCGGTGTCACCCGCGATGCCGACGGCAACGTCAGCGGCGGACGCCAAACCAGCGCCACCGGCACGCAAGGCGGCAGCTACAACGCACAGACCAATTACGATAACGGCACGCTCGACCGCAACGTCGATGCCACCAGTCGCAACGGCAACAGCTACGAATCCAACGTCACCGGCACCAAAGGCGAAGGCGTGACCCGCACCGCGACATGCTACGACCCGAACGGCGCGGTCATCCCCTGCAAAAAATAAAAGGTGGTATTGCGGTGGCCTCGCGACCGGACACTCCCGACGCCACCGCTTTTTTCGGCATCGAGCTTCGTTTGAGCGATAAACAGACGCTGTTACCCAGCTTTACGAAATCGTTCGTCGTACGCAACACGGCGCGCCCGCAACGAAAGTTGCGCCACCCGCGCTTCGAGCGATGCGTACGAAGCGGTCGTCGCATCGGCACAGACAATGCTCGCCGCGTATTTTCTTGCCAGCCATCGCACATGAGCATGAGCATGGACGATGACGCGCGATCGTACGATCGCATGATCGCTTTCCCGATACGGCGATACACCCTTAAGGCAACGCTGAACATACCCATCCTAGTCTCGTGCGGCGGCCGCGAATTCGGCGTATGACGGAACTCGCTCTCGCCATCAATCTCTTGCTCGGCCGCTCTGCGGACGGCGCATCCATCCGCGGCATTGCTGCCTCGTGCAGCGTTGCTTTAGGGCCTGTGGCGAGAGTGCAAACAATCGCTTAGACTCGCGAAGCCCGATCGACAACCGCTATACTTCCAGCCATGTCGCGACCCGCCGCATATCAGCGCAGATTCCAGCACGCCATGGCTAGGTTAGCCATGGTGGCGATGTTAGCGCTGACACTGCTGCCGAGCGTAGGTCGGCTCGCCCAGTATGATGCGGTCGATGCCGCGACGGCCGATCGCGCGCTAGCTCCGCTGCTGGGCGCGATGTGCACCGCAAAGGGCATCGCTTACGACCCCGCGGTCGCCGTGATCGAATCGGCTGTTTTTTTGCCGGCCGACGACGACGATCGCACTCCATCCGCTCCGCATATCGGCGACTGCGATTACTGCACGATCGCCGCTACATCAGGCGTTCCCGCGTCGCTCGCGATAGCAGTGCCGTTACTGGCGAACGACGCCACGCAACGGATCCCCAGCGACCGCATCGTACGCTGGCATTACCCGCTCGGCCTCGGCTCGCGCGGGCCTCCGCTCACGACCTGAAACCACTAACGACATCCTCGACCGTGTCCGCTATCGCCGACACGGCATTGTCTCGTTTCGGAGCTTTTTCTCATGCAATTCGCATTGCATGCGATGCCGCGCGCATCGCTATCGTCTGCGGCCGTATCCGCGACGCCGATTTCCGCTTTTTCCGTCCTTGCCGCTGAGCCCACGACGAGCGATCGCCAACTTCTGGATGCGGTCGAAGCCGTCGGCAATCGCCCGTCATATTGGGCGCCTCTGTCGCACATCGCGACCAAGACCGACACACCGATCACTGGCGGCCATAGACACGTCACCGACCACAACCATCCCGGCGCACCGCGCACGGCGCTAGCGACTTTCCGCATCGATTACATAGGAGCAGGTCATGTCTGACCGTAGACATTTTCTGAAAACAGCGACCGCACTCGCTGGCGCGCTGATCGCAAGCTCAGCGCCAACAGCGAGTGCGACTACGTCTTCGCCTAGCGACGACGCCCCACCCGAACACAACATGGGCGCGATGCCCGCATCGTGGATGGGCAAGGATAAGATCGCCATGCTGCTGTATTCCGGTTTCACCGCACTGGATCTGGTCGGGCCGCAGTATTTCTTCGCCAGCCTGATGGGTGCCACCGTGCATCTGGTGGCAAAAGACAGTGAGCCCGTGATGAGCGACACCGGGCTTGCAATCATGCCCACGATCACCCTCGACGAATGCCCTGCCGATCTCGACGTGCTGTTCGTCCCCGGTAGCGGGGGCGGCGTTCTTGATGCGATGGAAGACTCCACATTGGTCGCATTCGTCGCCGATCGCGGTGCGCGCGCCAAGTGGGTGACGTCGGTCTGCACCGGTTCGTTGCTGCTCGCACGTGCAGGTCTGCTGACGGGCTATCGGGCCACCGGGCATTGGGTGGCACGCGATGTGCTCGCGGATTTCGGCGCTATCCCGGTGAACGAGCGCGTAGTCCGCGATCGCAATCGCATGACTGGTGCGGGCGTTTCCGCCGGACTCGATCTGGGGTTGGCGATGACCGCCGAACTACGCGGCCGCCGCTATGCCGAAGGCGTGCAGTTACTGGCCGAATACGCGCCGAAACCGCCGTTCGATGCGGGCACGCCCGACACTGCGCCGAAAGCCGTGGTGGAGATGATCGGCGGCATGTTCCCCGGGTTTGTCGACCGTGCGAAACGCATCGCGCGCGATATGCCTGCGGCAGCGAAGGGAGGATGAGCGATGGAAGCATTCTTTTTCTTCGCGCTGTTCTGGTTGATCGTCTGGGCCATCTTCCTGCTCTCGGCCATCGCCGAAAAAGATGGTCGCAAGACTCACTCACACACGCTGCTCGACGACATTGAGGTGGAACTATGAATACCGCGAAGATTTTCTACTTTCGCCAAACATCGCTGCTTGTCGCGTTCGCGGCGGTGTCGGCTTTTTCGGCCGGCGCGGCGCAACCGTCGAAACGCGATGGCATCGTGATCGAACAGGCTTGGACGCGCGCGACGGCACCGAAAGCTCCGGTCGCCGGCGGCTTCGTCACCATCCGTAACAACGGCAATCGCGCCGATCGTCTCGTGTCGGCAACCAGCCCAGACGCGGAAAGCGTCGAGATCCATCAGATGAGCATGGATGGCGGCGTGATGCGCATGCGCAAGCTCAGCGACGGCGTGGCGGTCGGCGCGAATGCGGCGCTCGTCTTGAAGCCCGGAGATTATCACTTGATGTTCGTAGGTCCGAAGCGCCCCTTCGTCGAAGGCGGCACCGTAACCGCGACGCTACGCTTCGAGAAGGCCGGCACGCGGGAAGTGCGTTTCGACGTGCAAGCGCTCGGCAGCAGCGGTATGAAGCCGAAGCCATGACTTGATTCGGCTGCCGCTCCAGGCATTTTCTCTAACGCGCTTTCGATAGCGTTCGCGATCAAACGCGTACATCGGCGCGTCCATATGGGCGCAACCGATCTCCCATCGTCTCTATCGATTCTATAAAGGTGTAATCATCATGCCGATTTTGTTCAATTCGCGCGCCAGCATCGCGCATCCGCGACACGCGTTTCAAATCGATACCGCACTCGCTACCGCCATCGCGATCGCATGCGCCATCCCCGTTAGCGCATTCGCCGCCACCGCATCGATCGACGATGCGAACGACACGACTCCCGACACCTTGGATACTGTGGTCGTCACCGGCACGAAAAACGATGAAGCCTTCGGCGAAAAATCCGGCATTCCACTATCGCGCATGCCGCAAAGCGTGCAGGTGATCGATGTCGATGATCTGCAGACGCAGGGCGCGCGGAGCGTAGGCGACGCGCTACGCAATGTGCCCAGCGCGAACCCCGGCAATTCGCGCGTATCGCGCTATCAAAGCTTCAGCCTGAAGGTGCGCGGCTTTCTGGCCGACCAGATGCGCAATGGCGTACGCCAGCGTTATTACGAGGACATCGACGCCTCGGCGATGTCGAATGTCGATCGCATCGAAGTGCTCAAGGGCCCTTCGTCGGTGCTGTACGGACAGTCTGCGGTCGGCGGCATCATTAGCGTCATCACCAAACGCCCGGAATCCGAGTTCGGTGGTCGTGCATGGCTGCAGACGGGCGAGGACGACCAAGCAGTCGTGGGTTTCGATCTCACCAGCGGGCTTGGCGGCAGCGATCGCTTCGCTGTGCGTCTGACTGGGGAAGTCGAGCGCTCCGGCACGTTTGTGGACAAACAAGACATCGATCGCAACAACATCGCACTCGCTGCGCGCTGGCAGGCCTCGGATGCAGTGGCCGTGCACTGGTTGTCCGAATACATCGAACGCGAAACCCTGGGCTATGCTGGGCTTCCGGTCATCGGCACCATCGTCGACGGCGGCCGCGGACGCGTCTCGCGCGGCGCATTCCTGGGCGAACCATCGCTACGTCCGCTCACCGCCGACTCGCCGCTGATTCAACTATGGGCCGACATCAAGCTGTCGGAAACCTGGACGCTGACGCCGCGCTATCAGTATCAGGGCTTTCGTACCGATTTCAGTCAGATCCGCCTGCGCGCCATGCAAGCCGATGGCGCCACGCTCAATCGCAACGGCCGTTTCGGCACTGAAGACGACGACTACCAGATCGCGCAGCTCGATCTCAGCGGCCGTTTCGAAACGGGTCGCGTCGCGCATCAACTGCTGGTCGGCGTGGAAGCCAGTCGCGAGGACAGCACATTCCTGCAATTCAATCTGACCAACGTCGGCGCGATCGATGCGTACTCGCCGGTCTATACCTATCCGGCGACCGCGCCGACGACCGCATTCGGTTTCGATTTTTCCGGCAAAGGCGACGGCACCGCGTTGTATGCGCAGGATCTGATCGCACTGACGCCAAGCTGGGACTTGATCGCCGGCGTGCGCCACAGTCGCTTCGACTATGTGCAAACCTTCAACGACACGCGCGATGCGTCCGAAGTGTCGGCGACGACCTGGCAGTTGGCGACCAACCTGAGGCTCTCGGATCGCTGGTCGCTGTTCGGCGGCATCAATACCGGCTTCGACACCGAGAACATCCTCGGCGCGCGCGATGCCGACGGCGATGCCTTCGATCCCGAACGCTCGGAACAGATTGAGGCCGGCGTGCGCTTCAATGGCGAACGTCATCGCCTCAGCGTCGCGGTCTTCGACATTCGCCGCAAAGACGCGCTGACGACCGATCCGAACGATCCGGACTTCAGCGTGCAGGACGGCGAACAGCGCGTGCGCGGACTCGAGATGGAAGGCGTTTCGAAGATCGCCTCGGCGTGGCGCTTGCATTGGGGCGCGGCATGGCTCGACGGCGAAGTGACGCGCAGCAACGACGGCGACCAGAACGCGGAACTCGGCGACACGCCATCGCTGACCGGATTGATCCGCGTGAACTACGCCGTTGCCAGTACGCCATGGTCGTTCGATGCCGGTGTGTACGGTGCGAGCGATCGCCGCCTCACCAACGGCAGCGATGTGCGTCTTCCCGGCTATGGTCTGGTCGATCTTGGCGTGCAGTACACGCGCGACGATTGGTCGGTCGGCCTGACGCTCAACAATGCCCTGGACAAGCGCTACTACACGGCATCTGGCAACGTCTTCAACGTGCTGCCCGGCGACCCACGACACCTTGGCCTGCACGTGCGCCATGCGTTCTGATTCCATCGCCGATAACGAAACAGCGGTCGCCGCCAACAAACCGTATCGCGCGGTCTGGCGGTGGCACTTCCTGATGGGTCTGCTGGTGGCGCCGGTGCTGTTGCTGCTCGCGATCACCGGAGGGCTGTATCTGTACGACAGCGAGATCGAACGCCTCTGGTATCGCGATTTGATGAACGTGGAGGCCGGCGCAGTGCCGGCCTCCGCGGGCGCGCAGGAAGGAGCGGTACGACGCGCATTTCCGAAGGCGACCTTGAAGTCGGTGCTGTGGCCGCACGATCGCACTCACGTCAGCACATGGACCGTGGTCGATCCCGTCGAAGGCAACCTCAACGTATTCGTCGACCCGTGGACGGCGCAGATCACCGGCACGCTTCCGCAGCATCGCCGGTTGATGAACGTCATTTCGTCGTTGCACGGCGAGTTGTTGCTCGGCAAGCCTGGCGACTGGCTCGTGGAACTCACTGCGAGCTGCGCGTTGATCATGATGCTGACCGGCCTCTATCTATGGTGGCCTGCGCGCTGGCGGCTGCGCCGCGTGTTCGTACCGCGCTTCGGCGCACAAGGGCGCGCATTCTGGCGCGATCTGCATGCGGTGCCCTCGGCGCTGTTCGCTATGGGCGTGATCTTCTTGGTGTTGTCGGGATTGCCATGGTCGGGGTTCTGGGGTCAACAGCTGGCGAAACTAGGAACGCTGAGCGCATCGACGATGCCGACGCCGAATTTCAGCTCGCCGCCGACCGTTGCCGCGAAAGTCGATCCGCACGCGGAGCATCGGAATGCTGCGTCCAAAGCACTGCCCTGGACGATCCGTCAGGCCGGTCTGCCGACGCTCGCGGCGGAGGCGGATGCATCGCACGGAACGATCGCGCTGCAGCACGTCATGGACATTGCGGCTGCGCGCGGCGTGACCCGCGTGGGGCCGCGATTGCGCGTGTTTTATCCCGAGGACGCGCACGGTGTGTTCACCATCAGCCTGGTGCCAGCGCGTGCGCAAGACCAACGCACGATCTACCTCGATCCGCGCAATGGCGACATCATCCAGGACATCGGCTGGCGTGAATACAGTGCGCTTGGACGCGCCGTTGAGTGGGGCGTGATGGCGCATATGGGGCGTCAATTCGGCGAGCCCAATCGATGGCTGGCACTGTCGATCTGCATCAGCATCGTCGTCGCTACGATCGCAGGCATCGTGATGTGGTGGCAACGGCGACCGAGCGGCGGGATCGGCGCGCCGGATGCACAGAACCAGAAGCTACCTCGACCAATGGTCGCGACGATGATCTTGCTAGGCCTGCTGTTTCCGTTTGCAGGTATCGCGCTTCTGCTACTGGCGATTGAGGAAAAACTGACGTCGCACGCTCGATGATTCGCGGCAGCCCCTCAAAGGCCGCCGCGAACGCTCGCGTCAGATTCACTCCATCGTTCGCTCGGCCGATGTGGTTCCGAACGCCTTCCAGGCGCCGTCTTTACCTAATACTTCATCGTCGATCCGCAACTTGCCTTCATCGAGCGCATACGTGGTGCGTCCGCGTTCGGTCGTCGCATCGCCCCACTCCACGGTAAGCCGTTCGCTCTCGACGCGAGCCTTGAGCGGCAGCACCACGCCGCGCGAGTCGTACCAGTGGCCGCTGCAAACGCCTTTGGGATCGCAGCGGTACAGCGCTTCCGCGGCGAACACCCATTCCTTGTCGTCCTTGCCACGCATGCGGTTCTCGAAATCGAGGTGATAGCCGCGACCACCGAATGCCGGCCGAAAGCGCAGCGTGATGGCGGCGGTCATGCCGCTGACTTCGCCGCCGCCCTGCCAACGACCGTTCAATTCCTGCCAGATGTCATCGGCATGGGCGTGCCCGGCAAACAACAGGCAGGCCGCCAGAACGAACCGACGCATGTCAGTTCCTCCTCGCCGCGCCGGGCGGCTGATACAGACTGAGCATATTGCGATCGGGGTCGACGAAATCCAACGAAAGCCCGCCATCGGGCGCCTCGCTCACCGGCACGACGATCTCGACCCCCTTCGCCGCCAGCGCATCGGCGTAATCGTCGATGCCGCCTTCCAGCGCGAAGACCACCACCGGGCTATCGCCGGCCTTCGCTGGACGTTGGATGAAGACGAGGGTCAGTTCGCCGACTTGAGCCATCGCGAAAGGGCCGTCATGGCCTTCGATTTCGTCGAGCGCCAAACCGAGGGTGTCGCGATAGAACTCGACTGCGCGCGCGAGCACGCCGACGAAAAAAACGATAGCGCCGACTTTGGTATCGCTCAGCATGGAAAGGTCTCCTGTGTGGTGTTCGCGATCGAAGCAAAGCTAAAAAATCAGCGCTGCCCGACGCAGGGATGTTCTGACCACCGAACGCATCCACAGCCTGCCCAGAGTTGATCCGGGGGTGTGGGCGTGCTCCGTCGTCCTCTATTCGTTGCCGCCGGGCGCGGAAGTGTGAGCACGCCCGCGCAAGATCAGCAGATGGCCATCGGCATCGTGGGTACCGATACCAGGCTGCCCATGCAGAGCCGCTTTGAGCGTCCGACGGATGAGGCCGAACTGCAGTTCGACCGTGCGTGTCGGGTCGCGAACATATGCCAGCGCTAACGCTTCGGCCCGCTGCGATGGCGGTAGCACCCCGATGGCCTTGCGGATCGAGGTCAGACGCTGGCGGAAAGCGGTCGCGCTGAGGCCGAGAATCCAGCGAATTTCATCCGCGTTCAAACCATGCAAGGCCAACACCGCGACGCGGCGCGCGGCGGGCGGCAAACGTTCGAGTAAAGCAGCCGCCGAAGATGGCCCAGGGTCGTGGTGATCTTTCGGCCCGTGTTCCGACTCGGGCAGAAGCTCGTTCATGGCCACAGCAGTTTCGCGCCGGCGTCTGCGGATCGCACTACGCGCCTGCATTGCCGCCCGATTGCGCAGCACACCCGATAGCCATGCGAGATCGTCGTGTCCGTCGCGACCGTTCTCCAGCGCGATCAGTAACGCTTCCTGCACCAGATCGTCGGCGTCTTGCGCTTTGCGCGCGACGCGGCGTGCTTCGGCGCGCAGGTGGCGATAGGCATCGAGGTTCATACGAGCGCGGCGCGGCGTGCTTCAGTCTTCGAGATCGTCGTTGCGGAAAATCGCCGTGCCGCGGCTGCCATCGGGGTTGATCCAGCCGCGGTACATGCCGCTGGTGCTGAACGGCATCGTGATATTGCCGTCGCGATCGAGCGCGATCACGCCGCCGTCGCCGCCGAGTTCGGGGACGACGTGATTGACCACATGATTCGCGGCGGTCGCCAGCGCCGTCTCGGCATAGGCGACGCGCGCGCAGATGTCGTGGGCGACGTTGGCGCGGATGAAGAATTCGCCCCAACCCGTGGCCGACACGCCGCAGCGGTCGTCGGCCCACGTGCCGGCGCCGATAATCGGCGCATCGCCGACGCGGCCCCAGCGCTTATTGGTCATACCACCGGTGGAGGTTGCGGCCGCGATTCGGCCCTGCGTATCCAACGCGACCGCGCCGACCGTGCCGAAATACGCACCCGCGATGGTCGGAATGGTCGTTGCAGCGGTCGCATCTTCGCGCGCTTTCGCAGCCTCCAATTGTTTGCGACGCGTGTCGGTATCGAACCATGTGTTCGGTACGCGTTCGATCTCCTTGCGCGTATCGGCGAAGGCTTCGGCGCCTGCGCCCATCAACATCACGTGCGGCGAATGTTCCATCACCGCGCGCGCCAGCTTCACCGGATTACGAATGGTCGTGACGCCCGCGACCGCGCCGGCGCGACGGGTATGGCCTTCCATCGTCGAGGCATCGAGTTCGTGTTCGCCACGGTGATTGAATACCGCGCCCTTGCCGGCGTTGAACAACGGCGATTCTTCCAGCACGACGACCGTCGCTTCGACCGCATCCAAAGCACTGCCGCCGCTCGCCAGCACCGCATTGCCGGCATCGAGCGCACGATTGAGTGCGGCGTGGATCTCGCGTTCGGTCTCGGCGCTGAGGCTATCGCGCTCGATGACACCGGCACCGCCGTGGATCACCAGGGCGGTACGCGCGTGGGGCGTCGGGGATTGCGCTGTTTGAGCCAGTGTCGTCATCGGGAATACCGCCGAAGTCAGAAGGAGAAGAGCGCCGATCGCCGACGGTCGTATCGGCCGTAACCATGGAAACGTTCGCATAAAAGGCTCCTCGTACCGGGACCACAGGATAACGGGTCTGTGGGCCGCGTCCGTGGTTTTCTTCGGCGACCAGGAGCGTCGGTGGACGACCCGCGCCTCCAGTGGCCCGTACATGCATCAGAGACGACCATCCTCGCCGGAAGCGGCTTCGCATTGACCCACGGCGACCCCCGCGCAATGATGTTCGAGCCCTCGTTTCGGTGCCGCATCATGGACACGTTAACCACGCAAGACCGCGATCACCTCAGACTGCTGGCGATCTTCCATTACGTCTTCGCCGCACTCGGGATCTGCGGCCTGGGCTTCACCGCATTCCACTACACGATGATGCGCAGCGTGATGACGATGGAACAAGCTAAGAACAGCGCGCAACCGCCGCCGGAAGCGATCATGGACATGCTCATCTGGATCTATATCGCGATGGTCGCGATGTTCTTCATCGGCATGCTGTTGAACATCATGGCCGCGCGTTTTCTGCAGGCTCGGCGTCATCGCACGTTCTGCATGGTGGTCGCCGGCTTGAACGTGCTGCAGGTGCCGTTCGGCACCCTGCTCGGAGTATTCACACTGTTGGTACTGGCTCGCGACAACGTGCGGCAGACCTTCGAGCCCACGGCGACGGTGTCGTCGGGCTGACTCGCTGTCCAGATTTGATGTCGCATCGGAGCGACGGTGCGCCTAGGCGCGCCCTATTGTTGACGTAATGCTTCGATCGGATCGAGTTTCGCGGCCTTGCTCGCTGGGTAATAACCGAAGAACAAGCCCGTGGCGATCGAGAAGCCTGCGGCGAGGCCGACGACTTTCCCGTTCAGCGCGATCGGCAGCGAACCGAACTTGCTGACCAGCAAGGCGCCGCCGATACCCAAGGTGATGCCGATGACGCCGCCGATCAGCGAGATCAGCATCGCTTCGGCTAAAAATTGCCGGCGAATATCGCGCGGGCCGGCGCCGACCGCCATCCGCAAACCGATTTCGCGGATGCGTTCCGTCACCGACACCAGCATGATGTTCATGATGCCGATGCCGCCGACGATCAACGAAATACCGGCGACCGCACCGAGCAATAACGACATCAATTTGGTGGTCTGCGTGCGTGCGCTGACGATCTCCGCCAAGTTGCGTACGCTGAAATCGTCGTCTTCGCCCGGCTGAATTTTATGCCGTTGGCGCAACAAGGCCTCGATTTCCGCTTGCGTCGGCGATAACGCATCCGGGTCGGCGACGCTGACCGAAATTTGCTGCACAGCACCCGGGGGCAACGCGGCGCTGCTGGACATGCGGCGACGTGCGGTCGGCAGCGGCATCACCACGATATCGTCCTGGTCTTGGCCGAAACCGCCCTGCCCTTTGGACTTGAGCGTACCGACCACCGTGAACGGGACGCGACCGATGCGAATGCTTTCGCCGATGCCTTGTTCCTCGCCGAACAGTTCGCGGCGCACGGTTTCGCCGATCAACACCGACTTCGCGCCGCTGCTGTAGTCGCGCGCATCGAACGTCTCGCCTTGGCTCAGCTCCCAACCGTTGATCTCGAACCAATCCGGTTCGATGCCTTGCCACGACGTCGACCAATTGTTTTCCGCGAAGATCGCCTGCGAGTTGCCGCGCAAGATCGCGCCGACGTACTGCACGCCCGGCACTTCGCGACGAATCGCATCGGCATCGTCGGTGGTCAAGGTGAAAAAATTACTGCTGGAGACGCGCACGCCGCCGAAACCGCGGCCGCCGCCGGGGTTGATGTCGAGACGCTGCGAACCGAGCCCGGACACCAACTTATCGATTTCTTTTTGCGTACCTTGCCCGACCGATACCATCACGATCACCGCTGCGATGCCGATGATGACGCCCAGCGAGGTCAGCGCGCTGCGTACCCAATTACCGCGCAGCGCGAAGACCGCCGTGCGCAACACCTCCAATATCGTCATGCCGCCGGACGCGCTCATGTCGGCGCCTTCGCATCGGCATCGGCTTGGCCGCTCGTTGCACGCTTCGAGGGCGCATCCATCTGCAGCCGGCCGTCGCGCATCACGCAAACGCGATCGGCATGCGCGGCCACATCGGCGTCGTGAGTAATGAGAATGATGGTATGGCCTTCGTCGCGTAAACGATCGAACAAGGCCAAAATATCCTGGCCCGTGCGCGAATCGAGCGCGCCTGTGGGTTCGTCGGCCATCAGGATCGCAGGGCGATGGATCAACGCGCGCGCGATCGCGACGCGCTGCTGTTGACCGCCGGACAGTTCGCTGGGGCGATGGTGCATGCGGTCGCCCAAACCGACCTCAGCCAGTGTTTCGGCGGCGCGGCGGCGACGTTCGGCGACCGGCACGCGCGCATAGCTCAGCGGCATCGCGACATTGTCCAGCGCGTTCATTCGCGACAATAAATTGAAGCCTTGGAATACGAAACCGATTTTGTCGCGACGCAGGGCCGCGCGCGCTTCGGCATCGAGCTCGGCGACATCGACGCCGTCGCATAAATACGTGCCGCTGCTGGGCGTATCGAGGCAACCGATCAGATTCATCAGTGTCGATTTTCCGGACCCGGACGGCCCGACGATCGCGACGAATTCGCCATGTTCGATCCGCAGATTCACGTCTTGCAGCGCGACGACTTCGGCCTCGCTGTTCGGCGAATAGACTTTACCCAGTGCGCGGGTTTCGATGACGGCATGCTCCTTGGCAGCATGCTGTGCTGTCGCATGAGCCGCGTCTTGGCGCGGCGCGGCCGCTGCGCTCACTTCGCGGCCTCGACTGTCTGCGTACCGACGATCACCTCATCGCCCGCTTTAAGCTCGCCCGCGATTTCGGTGCTGCTGCCATCGGACGCGCCGATGCGTACCGTCACCGGCGTGGGAACGCCATCGACCAAACGATACAGCGGCGCGCGGCGCGAACCGACCAGCGTATTGAGTTCCGCATCCCAGCGCTGACGCTGTGTCTCGTTCAAACCGCTGCGGAA
Organism: uncultured Gammaproteobacteria bacterium; assembly: GCA_963783035.1. Taxonomy (GTDB): domain Bacteria; phylum Pseudomonadota; class Gammaproteobacteria; order Xanthomonadales; family Xanthomonadaceae; genus Lysobacter_I. The sequence goes on along the minus strand of CAWAMC010000005.1, from coordinate 380,016 downwards.
CGCGCCGAATTGTTGGCTGTAGCGTTCGAGCATGCGTTGCCGCATCTGACCACTCGGGGCGCCGCCACCGCTGCCCTGCGAAGACCCGCCACCGGGAAAGCGACCGAACAGACTCGACCCATTGCCGCCGCCCTGAGGAACCGCAGCGGCGCGCGCCGCCGCACGTTCGCGCATTTCTTTCAAGGCGAGATCGAACTGCGCCTGCTGCGCGGCATCGAGCTTGAGTTCGGCCGCGATCTTCGGCAATTCATCGCTCATGCCCGAACGCGCCGCACCGCGCTGCGCTTGCGCGTTCGCCTGCGCCGCCAGCACGCTTTCCGGCGGCTTGAAGCGTAGCGCCGCATTCGACACCTTCAACACCCGATCGCGTCGATTCACTTCGATTTCGGCATTCGTGGTCATGCCCGGCAGCAGCACTTGATCGCTGTTGTCCACCGCGATCACCACCGGATAGGTGATGACGTTGTTGGTATTGGTCGCAGAGATTCGCACTTGCCGGACTTCGCCTTTGAACTGGCGATCGGGGAAGGCGTCGACAGTGAAACTCACCGCTTGGCCGGCTTTGACTTGACCGATATCGGATTCGTCCACCGCCAGTACGATTTCCATTTGCGCGAGATCTTCGGCGATCTTGAACAGCACCGGCGCCTGCAGGCTGGCGGCGACGGTTTGACCCGGTTCGACCGCGCGATTGAGCACCACGCCATCGACCGGCGAGCGGATCACCGTGCGGCCTAAGTTCAAACGCGCGTTCTGGGTCGAGGCTTGCTGCTGGCGGATCTGCGCTTGCGCTTGCGCGACTTGAGCGCGCGCTTGATCGCGCGCGGCGCGCGACTGGTCCAGGTCGCTGCGCGCCACCAATTTCTGCTGCGCCAGTTCTTGCTTGCGGTCGAAATCGAGTTCGGCGTTGCGCATTGCGGCGCGCGCGGTCTCCAACGCCGCACGGGCGCTGGCGATGCTGGCATCGCCCTGCTCGATCTGCGCATCGAAGGTGCTGGGGTCGATGCGGGCAATGATTTGTCCTTTGCTCACGTGGTCGTTGAAATCGACCAAGACCTCAGTCAAGCGGCCCGAGACCTCGCTGCCCACATCCACCATCGCCAAGGCGTTGAGCGTACCGGTGGCGGAAATCGAGACGCGGATATCGCCCTCTTCGACCGCCGCGGTGCGATAGGCCGGCGCATCGCCGCCTTTACGGCCTTTCCAGAACCACAGGCCTGCCGCGATCGCGACGAGGAGGCCGATCGCGATCGCGATACGGGGAAGACGCGAACCGGTTTTGCGGGATGGGGGCATGGTCGAAGATTGATCGCGAAGTGATGGGGGTGAATGTTGGAGTGAACGTTGGAGTGAACGATCGGCCACGCCCAGGATTGACAGGCAGCGCGCGCGAATGTTCCCGGGAACCGCTCCGCCAAGGCACCCGGAACGGGGGAGGTCTTGGTCAAGCCGGCTCACCCTCGCATCATCGCACGACACCCACCACGGACGCTGCCATGTCCGCCCTCGGGAGAATTAAACGACGGGGATAATGATGCCGCGCGTGCAGCGATTGATCCGGCAAAGTGAAGTTTGAATCAAGCCCCATAGGGTGCGCCTTCGGCGCACCGATCACACGACGCGCAGGAATACCTCGGCATAGGGTGCGCCTTCGGCGCACCGATCTCACCACGCGAGCAAACAACGGTGCGCCGAAGGCGCACCCTATGCACGATTCGTGATTCTCGTCGTTTCATCGCATCGCGACGATCGCGATTTACGTGGGCTACGGCAATACCGTCGATCAACAACAGTCGATCAAAACATGTTGATCCGACCGATCCAGATGTCCTTGTACATCACCCAATCGCCCGCGAACGAATAGAACGGGTATTTGAACGTCGCTGGACGATTCTTCTCGAAGAAGAAATGCCCGATCCACGCGAAGGCGTAACCGCTGAGCAACGCGCCGATCAACCACCATGGGTTGCGCTGCGCGATGGCTGTAACGATAAAACCGAGCGCGCAACTCGTGCCGACGAAATGCAAACGACGGCAGGTGAGGTTCTGATGCTCGCCGAGATAAAACGGATAGAACTCGCGAAAGCTGGCAAAACGCTCGCTCATGACGACGACTCCGGTTTTTCAACGTCAGGTTTTTCCAAGCCAGCTTGTTCCAAGCTCGATTTTTCCAACCGTTTGGCGCGATGCCAATACATATCCTGCGCGTCCAGCGGTAGATCGGCAAGCCGTACGCCATCGGCTGCCGCCATCGTTTCCATCGCGCGGAAACGGCGCTCGAATTTATGGTTCGCGCGGCGTAACGCGGCGCCGGGGTCCACCTTCGCGTGCCGCGCTAGATTCGCAGCGACGAATAGCAGATCCCCGAGTTCGTCTTCAAGCCGGTCGCGCACGCGCGCATCGCTCGGCGCTGCGGCGAGCGCGTCGAATTCGGCCTGCACTTCGTCGAGTTCCTCGCGCAATTTCTCGATCACCGGCGCGGGACTTGGCCAATCGAAACCCACGGTCGCGGCTTTTTTCTGCAGCTTCACCGCGCGTTGCCATTCCGGCAGACCGCGCGCCACCCCAGCCAACGCCGAAGTATCTGGCGTGCCGCCATCGCCGGTCGCGGCATGCTTGGCCAATCGCTCTTTTTTCTTTTCCGCATCCCACATCGCGTTCAAGGCATCGCTGTCTTCGATGCTCATCCCTGCGAAGACGTGCGGATGCCGGCGTTCCATCTTGTCGGAGATCGCGGTGGCCACATCGTCGAAAGCGAATGCGCCGTGCTCTTCGGCCATGCGCGCATGGAACACGACTTGAAACAACAAGTCGCCGAGTTCGTCTTTCAGATCGTCGAGATCGCCGCGATCGATCGCATCGGCGACTTCGTAGGCTTCCTCGACCGTATACGGCGCGATCGTCGCGAAGGTTTGCTTCGTATCCCATGGGCAGCCGGTCTGCGGGTCGCGCAGGCGAGCCATGATGGTCAGCAAACGCTGGAGCCCAGTCGTGTCGTTCATCGTTGCGGCCTGTCGTCGCGCGCGTCAGCGTTAGATAGCGCGAACGGATCGTCTTCGTATTCGAACAGCGATGGGTCGTGCAGACCCGGAAGCATCTTCGTCGTTCCCGATGCGAAGCATTCGCCGACAATCTTGCGTGGAATCGCCTGCTCAGCTTCCGATAGGTCGGCCGGCACCACGAATGCGCAACTGCGTTCCGGCAAACCGAATACGAACCCTTCCGGAAATTCCTCGCGCCATTCAGGCAACAACAGCAAGCGCGAACTGCCCAGACCATCCTCGTGCATCGCGACCACGAACAACGTACGTCCGTGCTCACTGCCATCGTCGTCCGTACGATCGTGCGTATACAGCGCGCCCTCGGCATCGCGGCGCAGGTTACGCATCGCTTCGGATTGGTAATCGATGCCTTCGGCGACATAACGCGCCGCTGCCTCATGATTCACGTAGGACATCGTGCCGCCGTCATTTAAGACCACCCATGTCACCGCGAGTTCTGGATGCTTGAGACGTTTCATCGGGCCGATCCAGCGGCCGTCTCGATCGTATCGCCTAGGCACGATGATCGGAAATAGCATGTCAGCCCTCCAGCCAACGCCGCCAGGGTAATGCGCGATCGCCGACCGCGATGAAATCGCCGTTGAGCACGTGGTCGCGCTGGTTGTAGCGGAACGGGCGACCTTGCGGATCGATGACGGCGCCACCCGCGGCTTCGAGAATGATTTGGCCGGCGGCGGTGTCCCATTCGCTGGTCGGGCCGAATCGCGGATAGATGTCGATCGAACCCTCGGCGATGCGGCAGAACTTCAGCGAAGAACCGACGCTGACATCGCGCGTCTCGCCCTTTTCGGCCGCCATCTTGGCCATGAACGCATCGGTGCGCGCATTGCGATGCGAGCGGCTCGCGGCGACGCGCAACTGTGCGGGTGCGGGGCTGCGCACCGACAACGCGATTTCGTTGCCGCTGTCGTCGCGGCGATAAGCGCCGTGCGCACGATCGCCCCACCACACATCGCCGGTCACTGGCGCCTGTATCACGCCGAACGTCGCGACGCCGTCTTCGATCAGCGCGATATTGACAGTGAATTCGCCGTTGCGTTTCACGAACTCGCGCGTGCCATCGAGCGGATCCACCATCCATAACCGCGACCAACCGCGGCGCTCTTCAGTCGATACCTCGTCCGCGGATTCCTCCGACAACACCGGGATCTCCGGCGTCAACGCCGCTAAGCCCTCGATGATGCAGCGGTGCGCGGCGAGATCGGCCGCGGTCAGCGGGCTGTTGTCGGCTTTGTGGCTCAGATCGATGCCATCGGCGCCGGCACCGGTATCGGCGCCGCGCTCGTAGACGTCGAGAATGCGCTCGGCGGCGCGGACCGCGAGCGCGATCACGCCCTCGCGCAGATCGAAATCAAGCAACATCGGCATGTCGTAACCACTCGCGGACCAGGAACAACGCCGCAATCGAGCGGCCTTCGGAAAAATCTTCGCGCAGGATCAATTCGTGCAACGCATCCAAACGCCACGGCACGACGTCGAGCACTTCCGGCTCGTCGCCGGGCAGGCGTTCCTCGTACAGATCGCGCGCCAGCACCAGTACGGTTTCGTGGCCCATATAGGTGGGCGCGAGGCTAATCCGGCGCACCACGTGCAGCGATCGCGCGCCGTAACCGGCTTCTTCCTTCAATTCGCGATTCGCGGCCTCTTCGGGCGTCTCGCCGGCGTCGATCTTGCCTTTGACCAAGCCCAATTCGTAGCGATGGGTGCCCGCCGCGTATTCGCGAATCAACAAGGCGGTGTCGTCGTCCAGCATCGGCACGACGATCACCGCGCCGTTGCCGGTGGCGGGCGCGCGCTGATAGCGACGACGTTCGCCGTTGCTGAATTCGAGATCCAGCTCCTCGATCACGCGCTCCGGGTCGCCGCGTTGGCGGCGGACGGCGTGGATGGTGGGCAGCGGACGGGTCACGCGGCACCTGCCCGGGCGCGCCGAGCGATCGTGCGCCGGGCGATAATGCGAATATGAAGAAGATGCATCCCGAGATGATAAACGACGCCGACGACTGGCGGTCGCGCGACCTCGCTGTGCTGTGGCACCCATGCACGCAAATGCGCGAACATCCGCATGCCCTGCCCCTGCTCCCGGTGGCCCGCGGCGAGGGCGCATGGCTGATCGGTTACGACGGCCGACGCACCTTGGATGGCGTCAGCAGTTGGTGGACGAATCTGCATGGGCACGCTGAGCCGCGAATCGCCGAGGCCATCGCGCGGCAAGCGCATACGCTGGAACAGGTGATCCTGGCCGGGTTCTCGCATGCGCCCGCGGTGGAATTGGCCGAGCGCCTGCTCGCGCTTGCGCCGCGTCAGGCCGATCGCGCGCCGCTCGCCAAAGTCTTCTATGCCGACAACGGTTCGGCCGGCGTGGAAGTCGCACTGAAGATGGCCTTCCACTGGCACCGCAATCGCGGCGACGCACCGCAGCGTACGAAATTCGTCGCGCTGAACAATGGCTATCACGGCGAAACCATCGGCGCGCTGTCGGTCGGCGACATTCCGCTGTATCGCCGCGTGTACGCGCCGCTGATGATGGACGTCTTGTTCGCGCCTTCGCCCGATGCGTTCGGTACGACCACCGCAGCCGCCGCCGAGCAACGCGCCGAGAGCGCCGCCGATGCGCTCGCCCGTTTGTTGGACGCGCATCGCGGGCGAAGTCTGCGCATTGATTCTGGAACCGTTGGTGCAATGCGCGGGCGGCATGCGCATGCATCATCCGGCGTATCTCAAACGCGTGCGAGCGTTGTGCGATGCGCACGGCGTGTTTCTGATCGCCGACGAAATCGCCACCGGCTTCGGCCGCACGGGGACCTTATTCGCATTCGAGCAGGCAGGCGTGCAACCGGATCTGCTGTGTCTGTCGAAAGGCCTCACCGGCGGCTTTCTGCCGCTATGCGCCGTACTCGCGACGCAAAGCATCTACGACGGTTTTCTCGACGATTCGCGCGAGCGCGCTTTCCTGCATTCGCATAGCTACAGCGGCAATCCGTTAGCCTGCGCCGCTGCGCTGGCATCGCTGAACATTTTGGAGCAGGACGATGTCGTCGCGCGCAACCTCGAGACCGCCGCAAAAATGGCCGCACTCGCTGCGCCGTTCGCCTCGCATCCTTGCGTGGCGGAAGTGCGACAGACCGGGATGATTCTCGCGATCGAGCTGCATCCAGAAAGCGAGAACACGAACGGCGAGCGCGTTGTCGATACTGTCTGTCGATCCCATCGCGAACCGCCGTGGCTTACGCATGTACCGTGCCGCGTTGGCGCATGGCGCGCTGTTACGCCCGCTCGGCGATGTGCTGTACTGGATGCCGCCCTACTGCATCGACGACACGCAACTCGCCGTGCTCGCCGATGCCACTCGCGCCGCCTTGGAGGAAGCCGCCGCATGAGACTGACCCGCGTCTACATCGACACCGCACTCGCACCCGGCGCGCGCATCGTATTGCCCGAGAACGCAGGCGCGCACCTCGTCCGCGTACTGCGCCTGCGCGAAGGCGAGGCCTGCGTGCTGTTCAACGGCGACGGCCACGATTACGACGCGCGATTGCTCGCCGCGAACAAACGCGGCGTCGAAGCCGAGATCGTCGACGCGCGCGCGGTCGACAACGAATCGCCGCTGCGGATCGTGTTGCTGCAAGGCATCGCACGCGGCGAAAAAATGGATTTAATCCTGCAGAAAGCCACCGAACTCGGCGTGCACGTCATCGCACCGGTGTTCGCCGATCGCACCGAAGTGCGGCTCGACGGCGATCGTCTCGAAAAACGCATGGCGCATTGGCGCAGCGTGGTGATCGCCGCCTGCGAACAAAGCGGGCGCGCGCGCATTCCCGATGTGCTGGCCGCCTGCGCGCTCGCCGATGGCGCCGCGGCGCTCGCATCGGACGCATTGAAACTCACGCTCGACCCGCAGGGCGACGATCGCTTCGAGACGCTGGCGCCAACGCAAAGCGAAATCGTCATCGGCATCGGCCCCGAAGGCGGCTGGTCGCAAAAAGATCGCGACATCCTGCGCATGCACGGCTTTCGCGGCCTGCGCCTCGGCCCGCGCGTGCTACGCACGGAGACCGCGGGTCTCGCTGCGATCGCGGCGTTGCAAGTAAGGTTCGGGGATTTGTAGGGTGGGCTTTATGCCCACCATCGCCATCTATCTGTTGCCGCAAATAATGATCGAGGCCCAACGTCCGCGAGGAAGCCGTTTGTCGTCATTGTTTAAGTATTGTGGTGGGCATAAAGCCCACCCTACGGCCCTACGGCCCTGCAAGCAAGGCTCGGTGATTTGTGAGGCGTTCCTTCTCTCCCGCACAACGCATAGGGTGCGCTTATAGCGCACCGATCTTCGATCGCATGACTCACACAACGGTGCGCCTAGGCGCACCCTATGAGCAGGGCACTCTCGAAAGCGTCGACGCCAGATTCATAGGGTGCGCTCATAGCGCACCGCTCTTTGCGTACGAGACGAAGATCGTTAAAGAAATCTATCCTTCTCCCCCGCACAACGGGGAGAAGGTGGCGCGCAGCGCCGGATGAGGGGCAAGGTCGCCGTGATGCATCCCGCAAAGAGCGCCCCTCACCCGGCCTTCGGCCACCCTCTCCCCGCGTGAAGCGCAGGGAGAGGGAAGGATGTTTGGAGATTCGCGAAATCCCGCCGACTCTACGCGCGACGCAAATCGTTGCCAGACTTATAGGGTGCGCTTATAGCGCACCGACTCTTTGCGTACGAGACGAAGATCGTTGAAGAAATCTATTCTTCTCCCCGTTGAACTGGGGAAGGTAGCTCGAAGCGTCGGATGAGGGGCAAGGTCGCCGTGATGCATCCCGCGAAGAGCGCCCCTCTGGCCTTCGGCCACCCTTGTAAGTTGTTTTACCCCAATGCCAGACCGTCACCCCTCTGATTTCGAGATCGTGGGAGAGCGTGGGTCGGTCTTGGGTGTTGTTCTTCATTACCCGAACAGTTGCCTGGGCGTGAAGCCCGTTTCTACAAGGTTGGGTTCCCGAGGAGAGGATCATGAGTGAGTGCTGGGTGGGTGTGGATGTGTCCAAAGCACGGCTGGATGTATTCATCAGTGGTGATGAGCAGGCATTGGTTTACGCCAACACCATGGAAGGATTGGAGGCCTTGATCGCGCGCTTGCGGCAGGTGATGCCGACGCTCGTGGTGCTGGAGGCGACCGGTGGGTTGGAACGCGCGCTGGTGGCCGCGTTGATGGCTGCACAGATACCGTTGGTGGTGGTCAACCCGCGGCAAGTGCGTGACTTCGCCAAGGCGACGGGGCGCTTGGCCAAGACCGATGCATTGGATGCGCGTGTGCTGGCCCTGTTTGGTGCGGCGGTGCGGCCGACACCACGACCGTTGGTGGACGAGGCGGCGCACGCCTTGGCTGATCAACTGGCCCGGCGTCGGCAGTTAGTGGAAATGTTGGTGATGGAGAAGACTCGGCTCAAGCAAGCGATCGATGCGCCCGTGCGCAAGGACATCAAGGCGCACATTGAATGGCTGAAACAACGCTTGAATGCCAGCGAGAGTGGCTTGCGTCAGGCGGTGGAGAATTCGCCCGCATGGCAGGCCAAACACGATCTGTTGGCCGGTGTGCAAGGCGTGGGTGAGATCACGGCACTGACTCTGATTGCCGGCCTGCCGGAACTGGGTGAGTTGAACCGTAAGCAGATCGCCGCCTTGGTCGGGGTGGCTCCCTTGAACCGCGACAGCGGAACCTTACGTGGCAGACGCACGATCTGGGGTGGACGGGCTCCGATTCGTGCCGTGCTGTACATGGCCACATTGAGTGCGGTGCGTTTTAATCCGGTGTTGCGGACGTTTTACCAGCGATTACGTACCGCGGGGAAAGCGAAGAAAGTCGCGCTAGTGGCCAGCATGCGTAAGCTGCTGACGATCCTCAATGCGATGCTGCGCGATCGTCAAGCACTCTCAATGTCAGTTGATATCGCTTTTTTGGACGTCGCCCCGGCGAAAGCAGGGGGCCAGCCTTCAAAAACATCGGGTTTAAGCTGGGTTACGGCTTTCGCCGGAACGGCGAAGTCTGATGAATCGTTAGCGTTTCCGATTTCGCAGATAGGTTCTAGCACTTAACGCCCGAATTAAGCCGCGCCGCAGCCCGGGGCTGCGTACGAGACGAAGCGCGTCGAATAAATCTATCCTTCTCCCCGTTGTACGGGGAGAATGTGGCGCGAAGCGCCGGATGAGGGGCAAGGCAGCCGCAGTGCGTCCCGAAGAGATCGCAGGGTGGGCTTATTGTTAGGCGCCACATTCGGCTGGGTTCAGTCGTGGCTAACATCAAGCCGGCGCTGTGCCACATGCCACAACACCCCGGATGGATCGGTCACATAGGCAATACGTAGTCCCCACGGTTGTAATGCCGGGGCCTTGGGTGGGGCTACTCCGAAGCGACCAGGAAGATCTAACGACTGAATGCGGGTCCACCACGCATCAAGGTCGTCAACCATGAGTTGCATCATGAAATTCTCGGCCCAGTCTTTTTGGTAGTAGGACTACAGGAGAAATTCTCCGCGCCCCATACGGAAGATGGCCACATCATTGGCATCAAGAAGATTGTCGAAACCAAGCGTTTCGTAGAAACGCTTGGATAACTCGAAATCTTTTGCCGGAAGGAACGGCCTGGCAAGTTCAGTACCAGCGGGCACTTCGCTCATTACCTTATCTCCATCAGCGCGCCGAATGAATCCTGCCGCCTAACGCCTGAGTTAAGTCACTACGCCGCATGACGACGGGCATGTGAAGCGTAGCGTAAAGCGCGTGGTCGCGCCACGATGGAGGGCGACCTGAACGAATTGTTAGACCTCGCGCCAAGATCACTTGACGTTGTCAAAACGATTCAATGCCCAGAGAGACATCTTCCGTTTCGTTGAGCGGAAACATTGCCTCGCTCTGTCACGAAGCGTCATTGCGTCACCATCTGTAAATGCCTTATCCGACTAAGCGTCGAATCTCGTTGCTTGGCAGGATCAGGTACTCGCAGGTATTTCGAGAGTTTTCTGAAATGCGGAGTACAAGAACATAGAACGTTGCAGACGCGTCTTTTGATGCAAATGCACGCTTTGTAATCTTAAATTGGAACTTAAGTTGCTGGTAGTGGCGTTTCAGTTTTGACCTGGATATGAAAGTACGAGTCGCCTTTTGCGCACAATATCAATGCCATCATCAACCGTCATGGCTGATGCGTTAAACCCGAAGAATAGAAGTTCTGACATGACAGCGTATTCGCCGGCTTTGCCAGTGTACTGCGTAGAGACTTCTGGCTGTTCAGGAACCTTGAAGGTTTTCGGAACGCCTTCTCGCCATTCCGTAAGCGATACATGCCTTTCCGAAAACTGCCGCATTCATTCTTCGCTTTGACGACAATGACTGTGATTTGGTTTCGTTACCGGTATAGACAAGATCGCCGCTGATCTTTGCGGCAAGTTGATCTGGAGGATCCGGTACCTTTGCCGATTCGAGCAACAGCATCGTGCTGCTATGTCATTCACATGCGTCGACTTGCCGCTCTCGCTTGAACAGCTCGTCACCATGACTTGAGTTTCATGACCCTTCCTGTGAAACCTAACTAGCGTTATGCACGGATGTCTTCTAAACCCCACCAAACCAACTGCCACACAAGAATCTTACACGCCATCCACATCAGCAACCGCATCAGCATCCGCTGCGTCGGCAACCACCACCGGCCGCAACACGTCCAAAATCATGCGCTCGGTCGCATCGAGGTCCGGCACGAGGGCGATGTAGTCGTTGAACATCACGCGGGTGCGGACGCTTTCGTGCAATTGTTCGTGATGCGCGGTATCGACGATCAGCGAATCTCTTGCGATGGTCACCAAGCGCGGGAAGCCTTGGGCGACGATCGAGAAATACGGAAGTTTGGGGTCGCCGCCGAGGGCCTTGAGCATGACGACTTTGGTACCGACCGTGGAGGATTCGGAGCCGACGCCCGCTAAGCGGCTGAAGGCGAGCATCGGCACTTTCCAACCGCGCCAGCGGATGTGGCCGAGCATCCAATCGGGTGCGTTCTCGATCGGATCGGGCTCGGCGTAAGACAAGACTTCGACGGTGGATGCGTTGGGCAGCAGCAACTGCGCGCCGACGATTTGGATCAAGACGCCGCGAACGTCTTCGACGGGCGTGCTGTGTTGGGGCGTGCTATTGGCGGTGGCGTTCATGGGATTCGTGTCGTGTGACGGGCGCAGAAAGGGTGCGCGATTCGGCGCGTCGCCGCGCCGTGCGAGATCAGGACGTCCAATGCGATAGCAAGCGGCGCGCTAAATCGGCCGGCAGGCCTGAGGCCGCACCGCGCGATGCCAAGTACGCGCAGGCCGCGCCGTCGTAGCAATCTTCCGGCGATTGCGCGGCGACCAAAGCGCCCGCGTCCGCGGCTTGCATCGCGTCTTCGATCAACGTCGCGTCGCTACCGCTGAGGAACAGGATGGCGCTGTCTTCGGCCGGCAGCGCGGCGAAGATCGTCGCCGCAGGCGAAGGATGCGCGATGAATTCCATGCCATCGGTCAACGCATGCAAACCCACGCCTTCGGGCAGGAAGTAAATGCAACCGGCGCGGAGTAAATCGCCGACTTCCGCCAGCACCACCGGCAACGATGCTGCGCGTTCCATCTGCGTGACCAAACGGTCGTAACGCCCGCCTTGCAAATGCAAACGCACCAAGACCGGCACCGGAAAGTTAGACGGCAAGCCCGCGAGCACTTGGCGCACGGGGTCGGGGCCACCGAGACCCGCTTCGATCAGCACGACGCCACGGAAACTCGCAGCACTCGCTGCGATATTCGACGCCATGTTCGACACCGGCACAGCCGTCGTGGTGTCGGTGGGTTGCAATGGCGTCTCTTCCCAGATCGGGGGCAGCGAAGCTTCATCGCTCAACGCCTGCGCCGCATCGTCCGCCGGCAACGCCTGCGCCGCTTCGTCGGTCTCCAGAGCGACGAGCGACAAGCCCGAAATCCTCGCTTCTAACGCCGACAAATCGTGACTGAAAGCGCCTGAGCGCAGTTCGGGCGGAACCGCCGTCGGTTCATCGCCGCTGGCGAGCGACAACTCGCCGAAAGAATTATTCGAGACACCGCTCGCGCCTGCAGCCGAAGCCACTGGAGGCGGCGATGCTTCGTCGATCGTTAGGTCGCCGATGTTCTCATTCGACGGCAGATCGCTCAGATCCAGATCGAAATGATCGGCGCGCGCCGCATGCGAGGAAGACGCGTCGTCGAACCGGGGCTCGCCCTCGAACGCGAACGTCGAAGACGCATCGAGCGCCTCTGCGGCCGAAGCATCGGCCGAGAGTTCCTCAAGGAAAAATGCGTCGTCGTCGAACTGCATCGGCTGCACGCTCGCCGTATCGGCGATGCTCGCATCGTCGTCTTCCGCAAGTCGAATCTCTTCCAGTGACGACAACTCGATCGCCGACTCGGCATTCGACGTATCGATCGATGGCGCATCGAAAGCTGGTTCATCGAAGGCTGGCGCATCGAACGCTGTTGCATCGAACATCGGCGCGTCGGGCGATATCTCGCTCAACGCTAAGGCATCGAACGACAGCTCGTCCTCGATTTGCGTTTCCATCACCGCCTCGGCGGACGGTGCGGAAGCGAAATCAGGCGGCAGAGCGACCTCTTGCGCTGGTGGCGGCGAACTGGGCTCGACCGGCGCATGCGCGACGTCCGCGACTTCATGCGTGGCCGTCTCGAAGTGCATGCTGTTGGCCGGCACCGCATCGGCGCGCCCTGCGGCTTCTTGCGCGAACGCACCGAAGTCCAGCTCGCCGAATTCGTTTGCCGATTTCGGCAATTGGCCCGGCGACGGATGCCAATCGATGGTTTCGGCTTCCCCACCCGGCGGCAATACGTGCTGATGGTGATTGAGCTTGGCGGATAAGTGGCGAATCCAGCGTGCGGCATCCCAACCGGCGCGATGCGCGGCGAGATCGGCTTCGTCGAAAATCACCGTCAATCGAGGCGACGACAACACCGCATCGAGACGATCGATCGCTTGTTCGACGCCCGGCTCCAAGGCCACCAACACGGCTTGCGGCTTTGCCGCCAGCAGTGCGGCTTCATCGAGCGTATTCGGGTCGGCGACCAGCACCAAATCCGCACCCGCTTGGCGCAGTGCATCGGCAAGATTGTCGGCGGCCTTACCGGGCCTGGCTAACAACGCGACGCGCTGCGCGACGGCTTCGGACAATTGGTCAGCCATCGCGTCTCACCGCATTGGCCTGAGTCTCTTCCAGCAACGCGAAGACGTTGCGCATGAGTTCGTTTTCCTGATACGGCTTGCCGAGATAGCGGTTGACACCGATGTCCATCGCGCGCTGGCGATGCTTTTCGCCGGTACGCGAGGTGATCATGATGATCGGCACGTTGCGCAAACGCGGATCGGCCTTCATCGCGGTCGCCAACTCGTAACCGTCCATGCGCGGCATTTCGATATCGAGCAGCATCAAGTCCGGCACGCGATCGGTGAGGCGTTCGAGCGCGTCGAGGCCGTCCTTCGCGGTGACGACTTCGAAATTGTTGCGTTCGAGCACGCGGCCGGTGACTTTGCGCATGGTGATCGAGTCGTCCACCACCATCACCAGCGGCACTTGCCGCTGTTCGGTATCGGCGACCGGCGCTTGCTCTTCGACGATCTCCGGCAGCGCGCGCGATACGGCGAACCAACGGCGCGACGTCGAGGATCACCACGACGCTACCGTCGCCCATGATCGTGGCACCGAAGATGCCGGGAATCGAAGCGACCTGCGGACCGATCGGCTTCACCACGATTTCGCGGTTGCCGACGATCTGATCGACGCTGACGGCGACATGCAGATCGCCCGAGCGCGTGAGCAGCAGCGGCATCTGCAACTGGCCCTCGGCTTTCGCCGGAGCGTGGCCGATGAGTTTGCCCAGATCGTGCAGCACGTATTCTTCGTTGCCGTAGCGATACGTCGTGCTGCCTTTGGCGAGTTCTTCGCGCTGGATGCGACCGACGCCGCGAACCGATGCGATCGGCACCGCGAACAATTGTTCGCCGATGCGCACGAACGCTGCTTGCGTAACCGCGAGGGTTTGCGGCAAACGCAGAGTGAACGTCGTGCCCTTGCCTTGCTCGGATTGGATATCCAACGTACCGCCGAGCTGGCGCACTTCGCTGGCGACTACGTCCATGCCGACGCCGCGGCCGGCGAGGCGGCTGACTTCGTTGGCGGTGGAGAAGCCGGGTTCGAGAATCATCGAATCCAACTGCGCGTTCGAGAGCACCGCATCCTTACGGACTAAGCCGCGAGCTTCGGCGCGTTCGCGAATCGCCTTGCGATCGAGTCCGGCGCCGTCGTCGCTGATTTGCAGCACGACTTCCGAACCTTCCTTGCGAATCGCGATACGGACGATGCCTTCTTCCGGCTTGCGCGCCGACTTGCGCTTGCTCGGTTTTTCCAAGCCGTGCGCGACCGCATTACGGAGCATGTGCTCCAGCGGTGCGGTCATGCGTTCGAGCACGTTGCGATCGAGTTCGCCCTGCGCACCATCGAGCTTGAGCTGCACGGACTTGCCGGTGTCGGTCGCGGCCTGACGCAGCACCCGACGCAGACGCGGCACGACGGTATCGAACGGCAGCATGCGCGTACGCATGAGGCCTTCCTGCAGTTCCGAGCTGACGCGCGATTGTTGCAGCAGCAAGGTTTCGTACTGCTGGGTCAAATCGTCCAGCGTCGATTGCAAGCTGGTCAAGTCGGTGGCGGTTTCGGCCAGCGCGCGCGAGAGCTGTTGCAGCGTGGAGAAGCGGTCGAGTTCCAGCGGGTCGAAGGTCGCGTCGCGACTTTCGCCTTCGCGCTGGTAGCGCGCGATGATCTGCGCTTCGGTTTCGATTTCCAGACGACGCAACTGGTCGCGCAGACGCAAGTTGGTCTGCTCCATTTCCGACGTCGCGGCGCGGAACGCACCGAGCTGCTGTTCCAGGCGCGAACGATAGATCGCGACTTCGCCCGCGTAATTGACGAGACGATCGAGCAATTCTGCGCGGACGCGGACCTGTTCCTGACTGCCGCGCAAACCGACATCGTCGTCGCCGACGACGCCGAACTCCATCGGCGCGGACAAGCCGGCCAAAGCAGCGGCCTGAAGATTCTGCGGTGCGGCGTATGCTTCGGCAGGATGCGTTTCTTCGCGTTCGATCGGCTCCGCCGCTTCCGCTTCGCGGAAGGCCGGCATATCGACGATTGCGGAGGTTTCTTCCGCGAAAATCTCGTCCGCGAAAGCCTCTTCGCTCTCGGAAACATCCGTCGTGCGCTTGCCGTAGACGCGCTTTTCGAATTCGCCGATCAAACGATCGGGCATGCCGATCGCGCGACGCGCGCCGATACGCGTGACCATCGCGTGCAAGCGATCGAAGCCGCGCTCGAGCAAGGGGATATCCGATGCGCCGATTTGCGTGCGATGTTCGGCCACCGCTTCGAGCATCGATTCCATCGTATGCCCGAGCTCGCCGACCGGCATGATGCCGGCCATGCGCGCGCCGCCTTTGAGCGTATGCAGATCGCGCTGCAAACCGATGATGATGTCGCGCTCTTCCGGCGCTTCGCGCAGCCTGACCAGCAACTGGTCGGAGTGATCGAGCAAGTCCTGCGCTTCTTCGACGAAGATGTCGACCAACTCGGCGTCGAGTTCGTCCATCTCCAACGCCTGATCGGGGTCTTCGGCCGATACCGGCAACGGCTCGGGGATGTCCTCGACCGGCTGCGTGCGCGATGGAAGCTCGCTCATGTCGGCGAAGGCCGGCAGTTCTTCTTCGGCGAATGCAGACAACTCTTCCGCACCGGCATCGTCGGCCGGCACATGAGTGGCGAGTGCCGACGTCAAATCGATGAACGCACCGCTGTGATCGGCATCGTCGCTCTCGGCGAGCATGCGTTCGGCTTCGAGCAGATCGGCTTCGCAGCAGATCGTCTCCGAGCAAATCGTTCTCGAATACCTGATGTTCCAGCACGTCTGCGCCCAGACGTTCGGTCTCGATGCGTTCGGCATGCGCACGTTCGGCTTCGAAACGTTCGGCTTCGAGGCGCTGAAGTCTTCATGCTCGCACGACGCTCGGCTTCGAGACGTTCGGCTTCGAGACGTTCGGCTTCGAGACGCTCGGCTTCGAGGCGTTCGGCTTCGAGGCGTTCGGCTTCGAGACGTTCGGCTTCGAGACGTTCGGCTTCGAGACGTTCGGCTTCGAGACGTTCGGCTTCGAGACGTTCGGCTTCGAGGCGTTCGGCTTCGAGACGTTCGGCTTCGAGACGTTCGGCTTCGAGACGTTCGGCTTCGAGACGTTCGGCTTCGAGACGTTCGGCTTCGAGACGTTCGGCTTCGAGGCGTTCGGCTTCGAGACGTTCGGCTTCGAGACGTTCGGCTTCGAGACGTTCGGCTTCGAGACGTTCGGCTTCGAGACGTTCGGCTTCGAGGCGTTCGGCTTCGAGACGTTCGGTTTCGAGACGTTCGGCTTCGAGACGTTCGGCTTCGAGGCGTTCGGTTTCCAGACGCTCCGCTTTCGGCCGGTCGGCCGAGGTGTCGGCGGGAATCTGGGATGCGAACGTCGTGAACTCGCTGAGATCGAGCTCGGTCAGCTCGATCGCTTCATGCGCTTCGCTGGAACCCATCGCAGCGCGCACGTCGATATCCTGAGCGGTGTCTTCTTCGATCGCGAAGTCTTCGAACACGCTGGCTTGTTTGACTTCCGGTAGACGCTCGCGCAGATCGGTGAGTCGTGCGGCCAAGGCATCGCAGCGCGGCACGCGCGCGCCTTGGATCGACAGTGCCGTGATCGTGGCGCGGATGCGCTGCGAGAGTTCGTCGATCGCATCGATGCCTTCGGCGTCGGCCGGATGACCGGCCGCCATCAAACGGCGCGCATAACCTTCGGCAGGGCTGAGCGCATCGGTGATGCCCGGCACTTCGGTCATCGCGAAAGCGCCGTTCATCGTGTGGATCGCGCGCACCAACGGATCGTCGACGGGTACGGGCGCACGCTTCGCGCGATCGAGCCACGCGTCGATCGTGACCAGATGGCCGCCGACTTCGGCCTGCAAAATCTCGAACAACACCGGGTCGACGCTGAACGCAACGCCATCCGCCGCCAATTCTTCGAGTGCGGGAGTCGGCGCCATTTCGACCGGTGCCGGCGCAGCAGGCGGCTCTTGCGGCACGGGTGCCGCGGTCATCAACGCCAAACTCGGCATGATGTCTTCGCCCGCAGCGATACGTTCGGCCAGTAGTTCCATCGAATGCAGATCGGCGGTGATGACGCCCTGCCCGCAGCAGTGCCGCGTGCAACTGCGGCAATACCTCCGCCGCCAGCTCGGTCATCGCGACCACCGCCGGCGACGCCGGTCGGTGCCCATCGCGGACCTTGTTGAGCATGCTTTCGATCTTCCAACTGAACTCGCCGAGCGTCTTAGCGCCGACGAGGCGACCGCTGCCCTTGAGCGTGTGGAAGACACGGCGCACCGGATACATCAATTCGAGATTGTTCGGCGCTGCGCGCCATGCCGGCACCATCGTCCGCAGGTTGCCGATCTCCTCCTCGAATTCTTCGAGGAAGATTTCGCGAATTTCGTCGTCGATATCGTCGCTGGTGGAATCGAAACCCGCGGCGAACGGCGCGGCCATTCCAGGCACCCACTCCGGCTCGCCCGGCGTTTCGGGTGGGATTTCGGCGGGCGCGAGACCGATCGCTTCGATCCCGGCCACGACTCTCTCGTCGATCGACGAGATCTCGTCGTCCGAAAACACCGGCCGAACTTGAGTTCCGGCTTCGACGGCTTCGTGCGATACCGCCTCGTCGAGCGCAGTCTCGCTCGGCAATTCCTCGCTCGGCTCGATACTCGGCGCTTGGGGTTCGACGACTCCCGTCTCGATGACATCAGTCTCGATGACATCAGTCTCGACGGCATCGCTTTCGATAGCGTCTGCTGCGGCGAGTTCGGACTCGACTGGCTGACGTTCGGCGACTGCGGACGCAACAGGTGCGGCGGCGACCGTTTCGGCCGCGAGCGTTTCGGCTACCGATGCGGTCGCCGACGGCGCGGCCGCGGGCAACGGCCAATAACCTAGCGACTCCAGGCTATTGCGCGTGATATCGAGAATATCGTCGCGATTGCCGCGCTGATCGCGCAGCGCTTCGAGGTAATACTCGACGCTGGCGAGCGCGTCGGCGAAGGTATCGAGCTGACGGCTGTTCGGGATACGACGACGCTGCAGCAATTCGACTTCGGTGTATTGACGCACGCCATCGAGGTAATCGGCGGCCACCGGCAATTCGAGGATTCGCATCGCGCCGCCGACATCGAGCAGCAACTTCGGCACGTTTTCCAACTCGGCGTGGCGCCAGTCGGTTTCGATGAACGCATCGAACGCTTGGCGCGCGGAACCGAAGTTGCCGATCGCTTCGCGCAGCACGACGTCGAGCACTTTGCGCGCTTCGGAGGCGGACAGATCGTCGCCGGAACTCGGTGCTATCGCCGCTGGCGAGGCGCTCGACTTGCGCGTCCAACGACGCATCGACATAGAGCAAAGCGCCGGCGATATCGAGCAATGCGGTTTCGTTCGCTTCGCGTTCGCCGCGGGCGATCTGCTGCATTTCGTCGCGCTGTTGCTGCACCATGCCGCGCGCCATGCCCAAGCCGAGCATACCGAGCGTGTCGGATACGCGGGTCAGGGCTTCGACTTGCGGTTGCAGGCTGCCGGCATCGCTACGACCGGTACGCAGGTACAGGTCGAGCTCGTCCTTCACCCGCAGCAATTCTTCTTTCACCGCGGCGGAAACGGTATCGAGCAGCGCGCGATTGCGGCCGGCGATACTGCCGCGAGCGTGATCGAGTTCCGACTCGCTGGGTTTCAGCGCATCGAGATCGAAGACCTCGCGCAATTTCGCCAACGCCGGGTGATCGGAATCGCTGTGCGCGACGTGATAAAGCAATTGTCGCGTCGGTTCGAGCGTGGCTTCGGCGCGCGGCGTGCCGAAACCATCGTTCTCGAACGGACGGCGCGCTTCGCGCTCGACGCTGGCGAAAGCCTGACGCAAGCTGGCGCTGGGCGCGAGCGCGCGCTCTTGCAGCGCGGACGCGACCATCGAGCCGACCCAAAGCATGCGCCGATGCGCGTCTTCGGACGTTCGAGCCAATAGCGCTTCGATCGCGAAATGCAGGCCTTCGGCATCTAGAGGCACGCCGTGTTCGGGCCAGGTTTGCAGTGCATCGCGCAAGCGCACGAGATAAGGCGTGACTTCGCTGGAACGCGTCGCCGCGCCGACTGCCGCTAGTGCGCGGTAACGAAGACGGCAGCGCACGATTGAGATCCGGCACGAACAGCACGCTTTCGCTCAAACCGGTCTCGCCGCGCGCGCCGCGCAGCTCGTTCAACACCGGCAGCAACACGATCGAGATTTCTTTGTGGCCGCTCTGCAGGCGCTCCAAGTAATCGGGCAACTGCACGACGCCGCGGATCAGCGCCGAACACGCGATGTCGCGGTCTTCGACGCGGCCGTGCTCCAACGCTTGCGCCAGATGCTCCATTTCCTCGGCGACCATCGCCGGGGCATAGAGTTCGACCATGCGCAGCGTGCCTTGCACTTGATGCAGAAGTTCGGCGCAGACGCGCATGCGGCTGGCGTCGCTGGGATCTTCGGCGAAGCCCTCGATTTCGACCTGCGCGAGGCGCAAGGTCTCGTCGAGCTCGGGTTTCACCCAGCCCAGCGCGCTGTATTCGATCGCTTGGTGCAGCGCGGTCATCGCGCCTCCTCATGGAGGCGCGCGGATCGGCAACCGCATCCGTGGCCGCATTCAAGCTGGGTTCCCATACGCATCATTTCGCCCATGTTCCGTCGCAGATTCTGTCGAGGAGTCCGCCTAAATTCCGCCCGATTCCCACCTAAGATCAGGCAGGCAACTTGAAGTCGGCGACCGAGCGACGCAGATCCGCCGCCAGTTGCGCGAGGTTTCCGATCGACTCGGCGGTTTGATTGGCACCTTGCGAAGTCTGCGCGGTGATCGACTGAATCGTGCTCATCGTTTGCGTGATGTCCGAGGCCGCGACCGACTGCTGCTGCGCGGCCTTGGAAATGCCCTGAATCAGGCCTGCGAGCGTGTTCGACACCGTTTCGATCTCGCCCAGCGCGGTACCCGCGTCTTCGGCCAATCGGGCGCCCGTCACCACTTCGGAGGTGGTCTGTTCCATCGAACTGACCGCTTCGTTGGTATCGGCCTGAATGGTTTCGACCAGCGCTTCGATTCGCTTGGTCGCGTTCGAGGTGCGTTCGGCGAGTCGTTGCACTTCGTCGGCCACCACCGCGAACCCGCGACCGGCTTCACCGGCGGAGGCCGCCTGGATCGCGGCGTTCAGCGCGAGGATGTTGGTCTGTTCGGAAATGTCGTTGATGAGTTCGACGATCGAGCCGATTTCCTGCGAGCTTTCGCCGAGACGCTTGATTCGCTTCGAGGTTTCCTGAATCTGGCCGCGGATCGTGTCCATGCCTTGAATCGTTTGCCGCACCACGCCCGCGCCCTTGGTCGCGATTTCCACCGAGCGTTGCGCCACGTCCGCGGACTCGGCGGAGTTGCGCGACACTTGGTTAATGCTGCTCGCGATTTCGGTGATGCGGGTGGACGCGGTATTGATCTGCTGCGCTTGGTGTTCCGCCGCTTCGGCCAGATGCATCGCGGTGGCCTGGGTTTCCTGGGCGCTCGACGCCACCTGCACCGACGTGTCGTTGATGGTTTGCACGAGGCTGCGCAACTGCTCGACCGCGAAGTTGATCGAGTCCGCGATCGCGCCGGTCATGTCCTCGGTCACGGTCGCCTTTACGGTGAGGTCGCCTTCGGCGAGCGAACCCATTTCGTCCAGCAGGCGCATGATCGCCTCCTGGTTACGGTTATTGAGTTCCATCGAGGTCGTATAGCGTTGACGCTGCGCGCGGTTGAGGCTGACGACCAAGAAGATGATCGAACCTAACGCCAACAGACCGGAGAGCACGCTGATCCAGATGTTGCCGAGGATATTGGTGTCGCGGGCGGAACCGAACGCGGTGAACGCGCGGAACAGGCTTTCGCTGTCGCTGAGCAATCTGGTCGAGCCGCTGGTCAGTTCGCTCGCGGCGGACTGGGCGCGGAACAGGTTTTGCGAGGATCCGAGAATCGCATCGAGATCCTTCTTCATTTCCGTCCATTGCGCGTTGGCTTGGTTCAACGCACCGAGCGCGGCCGGGTTGCCGAGCCGCTGGATGTTCATCGCCTGATCGCCGTTGCGCAAACCGCTGAGCACCTGCGCGAACACGCCGGCATCGCGCGCGAGACGTTCGCCTGCGACCGACGCGTTGGTGCCGCCGGCGCGGATTTCGGCGACGCTTCGAGCCATCGTGGCGGCCAACACCACTTGGCGCAGCGCGATGTAAATCTGCGAGGACGGCGCGCCGCTGGCGGACATCGCGCGCACCACTTCGTCGAGCTGGGCCTGCAATTGCGGCACGCGATCGGTGAAGGTCTTCGCGTTACCGGCCAGGGCCACCACCGCCGCTTCGGACGAGAGGATCTGATCGGCGTTCTTGCCCATCGGCACCCAGGTCGTGGTGACGGTGTTGATCGGGCCGGACACGTCGGGCGCGGTACCGAAACGATCGTTCAATTGTTTGACGTCGCTTTCGATCTGCGCCTTGGTTTCGCGGAAGGCCTTAAAGGCTCCAGCGTCGCCGTTGACCGCTTCGCGGCCGAGGTTCGACAGCTTCTGCGAATTCACCTGCAAGTTCGATGCGGCGGTGTTCGCGCCGCCGAATCGCGCGGTCTTCCACAGGGCATAGCCCGTGTTGGCCGCGAATACGAGCAGCGACAGCGCCAGAATCCACAGCCAAAGGTTGGTGCCCTGGCTGCGCCCCTTGCCGGCAACGGTGTCCATCACAGTGCTCATGTCTCGCCTCGATCTACGTTGTGTTCTGGTGGTTCGGTGAAAGGAAAATTGCGAAGAAACGTGCGTTGGCCGCGTTCGGTCGAGCCGCTACGTCGCCGCGTGTCGGAATTCGGGCGTGCGGACCAAGAGGTCGAAGCGGAACACGCCCCAGAGGTCGTCGGCGACGCGATACGCGCGGTCGATGAAACCGCTGTAACGGCCATCGCCGAGGGCCTCCGGATCGGCCTGCTGTTCGTCTTGGAACGAGCGCTGGCCGTATAACTCGTCGATCGTGACCGCGACATCGCCGCCTTGCTGGCGCAACACGATCACTTTCTGCCCCTCGTGCAGCACCGACCGGGTGCCTTCGAGAAATTGTTTGAGGTCGGCCACCGGCAGCAAATTGCCGCGCACATTGGCCACACCGAGCATCCACGGCTGGGCACCGGGCACCGGCGTGATCTGCGGCGCGGTCAGAATTTCGGCCACCGCTTCGTACTCGGACACCAGCTTGCGATGGCCGATGCGATAACCGATACCGCGCCACAGACCGGCGGCCTGCAATTGTTCGGGCAGGCCAGCCACGTGGGCCAGGCTTCGACGCTCGTATTCGGCGAGCGCATCGAAAGCGTCCAGCGCGACGGCGTTGGCGTCGGTCATGCAACATTCCCCAGCAGTTGGTCGATCCGAGCGATCAAAGCATCCTCGCTCGGCGGTTTGACGATGTAATCCTTGGCGCCCTGGCGCATGCCCCAGGCGCGGTCGGTGTCCATCGCTTTGGTACTGACGATGAGCACCGGGATGTGTTTGGTGCTCGGCTCGCGAGTGATCGCGCGCGTCGCCTGGAAGCCGTTCATGCCCGGCAGCACCACATCCATCAGCACCACATCGGGCAATTCGCGCTTGCACACTTCGATACCGTCCTCAGCGCTACCCGAGGCGATGACCGAATGCCCGTAGCGCTCGAGCAAACGAGTCAGCACCGCCGTATCGGTAGGTGAGTCTTCGATCAACAGAATGCGAGCCATCGTTGCCTGCCCCCCGGTCAGGCGTTGACGTGCGTGCGGATCGCGTTGATCAGCTCTTCGCGCGTGAAAGGTTTGGTGAGGTACTGCTCGGAACCGACGATGCGCCCCCGGGCTTTATCGAACAAGCCATCCTTCGAGGACAACATGATGACCGGCGTGTGCTTGAACACCTGATTGTTCTTGATCAGCGCGCACGTTTGGTACCCGTCCAGCCTCGGCATCATGATGTCGACGAAGATGATCTGAGGCCGCTGGTCGGCGATCTTGGCTAACGCCTCGAAACCATCGGTCGCGGTCACCACCTCGGCCCCTTCTCGCTTGAGCAGGGTTTCCGCGGTGCGGCGGATGGTCTTCGAATCGTCGATCACCATCACCCGCAGGCCTTGAAGACTGCCGGCTGGATTCTCGTCTTGGGTCATCGTGTCTCCCCGTGTACGGCATGCTTGCGGCAAAGACGAAGCCGCGTGTTAGCCGCGAAAGTTTATCTATATCCCAGCCCGTCGCCGCACTGTCAAGTTTTCGTTAGCGATTCTATGGACTGGCTCACGTTGATGAGTGTAACCCCCTCGCCCTGCTCATCTTGTTAGGGCGCATTAACAATTTTTGAATCCCCTAGAAGCTGACGTAGCGCGACCAGAATCGACACTGTGCGGCGCACGACGTAAGGCAGACCATGAAATCGCGAAGCGCGCGGATCGCGATCGCTGTGTTCGAAGGCGGATCGAGCCGAGCCGTCGCGACGGCCTGCTAACATCGACGCTGGTATTTCTTGCAGGTGGTCGGATGGCTGGTCGGGTGATACGCGATGTGATCGTAGTGATGGACCCGATCGCGTCGATCAAAATCGTGAAGGACTCCACATTTGCGATGTTGTTGGAGGCCCAGCGCCGGGGACATCGGTTGCATTACGTGCTACCCGGCGGCTTGGGCTTGAGCGATGCTCGGCCGGTAGCGCGGACCGCCCCACTGAGCGTTCGCGAGGATCCGAAAGACTGGTTCTCCTTAGGCCCCGCCGCGCTGCGGCCGTTCGCAGCGGGGGATCTGGTGCTGATGCGCAAAGATCCACCGGTCGATGCCGACTACCTCCACGACACCCATATCTTGGGGTTCGCGCAGCGGCTGGGGGCGCAGATCGTCAACGACCCGCGCGGCCTACGCGACCAGAACGAGAAACTAACGGCGCTGGAATTCCCGCAATGCTGCCCGCCGACCCTGGTCAGCCGCGACGCAGCGGCGATCAAGGCCTTCGTCGCCGAACACGGCGATGCCGTGCTCAAGCCGCTCGACGGCATGGGCGGTCGCTCGATCTTCCGCGCGCGGGCCGGCGACTCGAACCTGAATGTGATCCTGGAGACCCTCACCGACGGCGGCCGGCATCTGGCGCTTGCGCAACGCTACATCCCAGAAATCGTGGATGGCGACAAACGCATCCTCTTGATCGATGGCGTACCGGTCGATTACTGCCTCGCCCGGATTCCTCAAGGCGATGAGTTCCGCGGCAATCTCGCCGCGGGCGGGCGCGGCGAGGGTCGGCCGCTGAGCGACCGCGACCGCTGGATCGCCAGCCAAGTCGGCCCGGACATGCTGCGGCGCGGGATGCGCTTCGTCGGCCTGGACGTCATCGGCGACTACCTCACCGAGGTCAACGTCACCAGCCCGACCTGCATCCGCGAACTCGATACGCAGTTCGGGCTGAACATCGCCAGGCTGCTGTTCGATGCCTTGGAGGCTCGTAGAGCGGAACGCAGCTCCGCTGCAGACCTGTGATCGCAAGCCGTGCAGCGGAGCTGCGCTCCGCTCTACCAAAGCCACAATCCCTAATTTCCAATCCTGAATCCCGTTTTCTGCATGAGCGCTATCCCCGCCCCACCCACACCTTTGCTGCCTAAACCGCGGATCGGCGACGATCAGCGGCTGACCGCGACCTTGGTGTTCTCGCTGCTGCTTCACGGCCTGCTGATCCTCGGGGTCGGCTTCGCTTTGGAGCAGGCTGCGCCGGTGGTGCCGATGTTGGACGTGATCCTGACGCAGACCCAGACCCCGCTGACGCCGAAGCAGGCCGATTTCCTGGCGCAGGCCAGCAACCAGGGCGGCGGCGATCACGACAAGGCCAACCGGCCGCGCGATATCCAACCCGGCACGATGCCTCAGGCCGAGCCCGGCGTCGCACCGCGACCGGTCCGTGCGCAGGCGCCCGCGCCCGCACCGCCGACCCAAGCGCGCATCGTCTCCAGCATCAATGGCGAAACCCAAGTCGCAGCGCCGAGCCGCGACCCGAAACTCGAACAGACGCAACTACCCACCGGGCCGCAGAAAGTCGAGCACGACATGGAAATGGCGCGGCTCGCGGCCGAGATCCATCTGCGTTCCGACCGCTACGCGAAACGGCCGAGCCGGAAATTCGTCTCCGCAAGCACCCAGGAATACGCCTGGGCGACGTATCTGCGCGCGTGGGTCGATCGCGCCGAGCGCGTCGGCAATTTGAATTACCCAGACGAAGCCCGTCGCCGCCGCATGGCCGGCACGGTGGTCATCAATGTCGGCGTGCATCGCAACGGCTCGATCGAACGCATCGACATCGTGCAAAGCAGCGGCATCAAACTGCTCGACGATGCTGCCGTGCGCATCGCGCGCTTAGCCGAACCTTACCCGCCGCTGCCGAAAACAGCGGACAACCCAGATATTCTCAATGTGATCCGCACATGGCGGTTTTTGCCTGAGGGTGCGATGGTGGATGAATGACCATCGGGAATATCGTCTTTATAGTGCGATCGCCGCATTGATGGGGTCGTTTTCCCCTGCATAGCGGGGAGCGTCATCCTTTCATTCTCCCCGCAAGCGGGGAGAATGAAATATGTTTGAGCTTCTCGTGCGAGGCTCATGGAAAGGTAACAGGGCGACCCTCAATCACAACTGCGTCCAGCCGAATCCCTCGCCGCTGCGGTGATAAATCGCGACCGCTTTACCGTAGAACGCATCGATCGGCACCAAGCCGAAGTAACGGCCGTCCGCGCTGTTGCCGCGATGATCGCCGAGTACCAATGCCATACCTTCTGGAATGCGCGTCGGCGGAATATCCGGGCCGCCGCCATCGTTAAGGTTCAAGCGCACGACACGTACGCCGAATCGCTCGCGCTCGAGTTCGATGTCGTTTTCGCCATCGATGCGCAGCGGCACGCCGTCGATGGATAAGCGCCCGTCGTTCAACGCGATGGTTTGCCCGCCCACCGCGACCAAGCGCTTGATCAAACGCGTGCCGTCCTCGGGCGAATCGAACACGACCACATCGCCCGGTTGCGGCGATGCGCCATCGCGCAATTCGATATCGGTGAACGGCAGACGTATGCCGTATGCGCGCATATCGACCGCGATGCGATCGCCCGGCATCAAGGTCGGCTCCATCGAGCCGCTGGGTACGTGGTAGTGATTGGCCAAAGAGTCGCGCGCGGCACCGAGCAACAGCAGCATCGCGAAGAAAGGCAGGTATTCGGTAACCCAGCGGCGCACGCGACTGCTGGGGTGTTCGGTCGCATCGGATGTCGTCGTATCGGGAGTCATCGCAGAAGTCTCATCAAGTCGGTCTTTCGATGGACCCGAAGACCGATGCCGAGTTCCTATGACCTTCGGCCTATATCTTCGTCCTGACCGCAAGCGCGGGAATGACACTTACTGAAGACTCGTCATCCCCGCGAAGGCGGGGATCCACGCTCTTAGTTCTATATAGAAGGCATGGCCCCCGCCTTAGCGGGGATGACGAAATCGAGAATTGGCGTTCGATGCTTGGTGTTCGATTAAGTGCCATTCCAATCTGTAATGAAATGCCTTACGCCGACGCGCGCTTCGCCGCCGCCTGTTCGACGAGCGTCAGCGCCACTTGATTGCGCAGGTAGGCCGGTTCCACGCGTTCCGGCGCCATCGCTTCGCCGCGCGCATAGGCATGCACCGCAAGTCGCGCGATATCGCTGGCATGCGGTAACGCGTCGGCATCGATCGCGCGCAATCGCGACGACAGCCGCGTCCGCAATGCGCCGTCGAGCGCAGCGAACCCGGTGCCGACGCCGTACGCGTTTTCACGGTCCGCAAGCAGCGCGACTGTATCCGGCACGGCGAGCGCTTCCTCGGACAACGCGAACGCATCGCCGTCGCGCAATTCGAAATGACCGACGTAGAGCTCGCTCATGCGCGCATCGATGGCGGCGAGTACAAACAACGGAGCCTCGAAATCGCGATCGGCTGGTGCCAGCATATGAGCGCGCATCGCGAGCGCGGCGAGCGTGGAGATCGGTACGACGGGACGATCCAAGGCCAATGCGATGCCCTGCGCCAGCGCGACGCCGAGGCGCACGCCAGTGAACGCACCAGGTCCGCGGCCGACCGCGATCGCATCGAGCTGCGATTTCGCGATTCCCGCATCGGCCAACAACGCCTCGGCCCATGGGAGCGCAAGCTCAGCGTGCTGACGCGGCGCGAGCGCATGGCGTTCGCGCAGTTCGCCATCGATCCACAGCGCGATGGAACAGGCTTCGGTGCAGGTTTCGAGAGCGAGGAGTTTCATGGTGTGGTCGATGGGGGCGTTTGATGTCGCGGGACAGTACGTGTCGTGATGTCGAAGTCTACTGGCTCTCGGGCATGGCCGCTGTTTGGACGTTTGGTAAGATTGTCGCCAACAACTGCAAGCGGAGCTTCGCTCCGCTCTACCGATTCCCGATTCCCGATTCCCGATGTTCACTCAAGCGAAAAACGAACGAACATCTTCGATATCGCGGGTTTTCGAGAAAGGCGGCAACGAGTCGAGAAAGACGCGTCCGTACGTTTTGCCGATCAACCGGGGGTCGCAGAGCACCAGCACACCGCGATCGGTTTCGGTGCGGATCAAGCGACCGACGCCTTGCTTCAATGCGATCACCGCCTGGGGCAGTTGTTCGTCGCGGAACGGGTTGCCGCCCTCGCGGCGGATCGCATCCAGTCGCGCCTCGAACACCGGGTCGTCGGGCGCCGCGAACGGCAGTTTGTCGATGACCACGACGCTGAGCGCTTCGCCCACGACATCCACGCCCTCGCGGAAACTCGCCGCACCCAACAGCACGCCGTTGCCGGAGTCGCGAAAACGCTGCAGCAACACCGATCGCGGTGCGTCGCCCTGCACGAATAATGGCCACGGCGCATTCTCTGCACGCAGCACATCGGCCGCTTCGCGCAGAGCACGATGCGATGCGAACAACAAGAAGGCGCGCCCGCCGGAGGCATCGAGTACCGGACGCACCGCATCGATCACCGCGCGGGTGTAATCGCGCGATTGCGGCTCGGGCAGACGCGGCGGCAAGTAGCACAAGGCTTGATGCGGCCAGTCGAAAGGACTGGGCGCGATCATCGTGCGCGGCGCATCCAATCCCAACCGTGTCGAGATGTGATCGAAGCGGCCATCGACCGCCAGCGTCGCCGAGGTGAAAATCCAGGCCGCGCGCGATTGTTCGCGATGCGCGCGCAGCGGGCCGGAAACATCCAACGGCGTGCGCTGCAAACGAAAACCACGCGGCGAGAGTTCGTACCAGCGCACGTCCCAAGGCTTATTCGCCGCGTCGTCGGTCTCGTCTTCGTCGATCGCCGCGTCGCGCGCATCCTCGTGCGCAGCGACGTCGTGCGACGCGAAGCCGCCTTCGCTCCGTGCCCCGCGCTCGCTCAACGCGATCGCGGTCTGTCCGAGCGAGTCGTCACCATGCGCCTCGTGCCGTCGCGCGAAGTTCGGCGGCGCCCAGCGCAGCAAGCGAATACGTTGATCCTGCGCGCGCGCATGGCAACTATCGAAGCCCGGCGACGCTTCGCACAGCGGGGCGAGCGCATCGATAAAACCGCAGAGCGCGTCGTCCAGCCCGCTCAATGCCTCGAACACGCCGGACTCTTGCAGTGCGCGCCAGCGCGTACCACGCGGCGGCAGCGGTTCCATCGCCACACGCAGTTCGCGTGCGGCGTCTTCCAACGCGCGCGCGGGCGCTTGTATCGAAGCGAGCGCAGCGGTCACGGTCTTGCATTCGGCCAGGGCATCGCGCGCGACTTCCACTAAAGGCCGCGCGCTCAAGCCTTCTCCGAAGAATTGCGCGGCTAGCTCCGGCAATTGATGCGCTTCGTCGATCACGAACACTTGCGCACCGGGCAGAATTTCGCCGAACCCTTCTTGTTTCAAAGCCAAATCGGCGAGCAAGAGATGATGATTCACCACCACGACATCCGCGGCCTGCGCGCGTTGCCGCGCTTGCACGACGAAACACTCGTCCCAGAACGGACACTCGCTACCGAGACAATTGTCGGTCGTCGACGTCACCATCGGGATCAACGGCGATTCTTCGGGCAGCGCGTCGAGTTCGGCGAGATCGCCCAAGCGCGTGCGCCCGCTCCACGCGACGATGCGCTGGAATTGCGTGACCTGCTCTTTATTCGTGAACCGTGGCTCGCCTTTGCTTTTTTCCAAGCGATATTTGCACAGATAATTCGCGCGACCTTTGAGCAACGCGGTTTTCAAGCCGGTACCCAACGCGTCGCGCACGCGCGGCAAGTCGCGGTGATATAACTGATCCTGCAACGCACGCGTACCGGTCGACACGATGGTCTTCAAGCCCGAGAGCAAGGCGGGCACGAGATACGCGAACGTCTTGCCGGTACCGGTGCCGGCCTCGGCGAGCAACACGCCGCGCTGTTCGATGCTATCGGCGATCGCAGCGGACAGCGCTTGCTGCGAAGTACGCGCATTGAAATTCGGCATCGCTTGCGCGAGCCGGCCATCGTTAGCCAAGGCTTCGACGCTCGCGCGCATCAAACGGCTGCGCGTTTCGGCGACACCTTCGTGCTCCGCGGCGTCGCCAACGCGGACGTCATCATCGAATCCGTGCATAGACATCAGTAGCGCGGCGGTCCGGTCAGCGTGCAGGCTTCGATCGCGCGCTGCGCATCGAGCGCACGCGCATCGGCGGCACGGGCTTCGGTCTCGAACCGCGCGCGGTCTTCCTCGCGTTTCGAAGCGGCCGCTTGACCGCGACGCTGTTGCGCGCGCTCGCGCAAAGCGGCCGCCATCGTCGCCGCGTGTCGGCGACACAAGGGCCCGACTTTAGCGCCGGTTTCGAATGCGCGCCGCGCGAGTCGCTCGGCGCGATCGATATCCTGCAGCAAGACCGCCGCTTCGGCGCGCTCTTGTAACAACGCTGGGTCGTCCGGCGAAATCGCGAGCGCTTGATCGAGCGCCGCGGCGGATTCGGGGTAACGTTTCGCACGCTCCAGGTCGGTGGCGCGCAGGCGCAAGTCTTCGACCATCGGGTCGCGAAGCGGCTGCACTTCGAGTTCGCCGGGCGTGGCCTTATTGCCTTCAAACGCCTGCGCAGCGCGAATATCGGCGACGACGGCCTCCGGTAACGGCCCGCTCCACACCGCGGATGGCGGTGCGCTGACGCACGCGCTTAACGCCACGGACGCGATCGCGCCCACAACAGCGATGCGGAGGATACGGCGTCCGTTCAAACCGAACCTCCGGCGCGCCGACGCTCTTCTTCTTCGCGACGGCGACGATCTTCCTCTTCGCGTTCTCGGCGACGTCGTTCTTCCTCTTCGCGCAATTGCCGTTCGCGCAACTCTTGTTCTTGCTGTCGACGGTAACGCTCGTCGCGGGCGCGCAGCTCGCGGTCGCGGTCCTCTTCCTCTTGCGCGCGACGATAGGCTTCGTCGTCGGCCTCTTGCTGCAGTCGATCTTGATCGGTGCGCAGGCGGCGCTGATCGAGTTCGCGACGCAGTTCCTCGCGCTGCTGTTGTTCGCGCTGCGCACGATCGAGGGCCGGGTTGTTCTGTGCGCTGGCGCTGGCATCGCGATCGCGATCGCCACCGAACAAACGGCCGAAGAATCCAGCGATGCCGCCACTCTCGTCGCCCGCTTCGTCGTCGAGACCTTCGGTTTCCGCGAGCGGGCACGGTTCGTACGCGGGCGCGAATCCGGCGACGAACGCCATCCGTCGCGCGCCCGGGCAGCCTGCATCGGTGCTGGCATTACGTTCGTTGATCCACTGCGCATCGAGGCCTTTGCCGCTGACCTGCAGAGGCGCGCTCGGCAAACGCGAGAACGTGCCGGACCACACCCGCATCGCGCCGGTCGCGCCGTACAAGCCCGTGGTTTTGTTTTCGTCGTTGCCGACCCAAGCCACCGCGAGGTGATCGCCGGTCCAGCCCGCGAACCAACTGTCGCGACCGTCGTTGCTGGTGCCGGTTTTGCCGGCCGCTTGCAGTCGGCCCAGGCCATCGGCCACCAACTGACGACCCGTGCCCGAACTCACCGCTTGTTGCAGCGCGACCGTGACCAAGCGCGCGGCGATCGCATCGCCCTCTTGCGCGGGCTTGGGCGCGGCATCGTAACGGCTGAGCGCTTTGCCGCTGGCGTCGAGCACGCCGCGCACGGCGTGCAACGGCTGGATTTCGCCGCCGGAGGCGAGGAATTGATACAACTGCGCCATCGCGTACGGGCTTTGATCCACCGAGCCGAGAATGATCGATGGGTTCTTGCCGGTTTCGATGCCGGCCAAGGTGCGAATCAAATCGGCCAGTCGTTGCGGGCCGACGCTCATGCCCACGCGTACCGTGGATTGGTTGTACGACTGCGCCAGCGCATCGATCATCCGCACCGTGCCGTGGCTGCGGCCGTCGGAGTTCGTCGGTTTCCAACGCTTGCCGTTATCGAGCGTGATCGACACCGGCGAATCGTCGACCCAGGTCGCGAGCGAATATTGATCCGGCTGCGCCAGCGCGAGCAGATACACGAATGGTTTGAGCAGCGAGCCGACCGGCCGCTGCGCTTCGACCGCACGATTGAAGCCGTGCTCGTCGAAACGGCGGCTACCGATCACCGCGATCACTTCGCCTTCGTGCACATCGGTGACGACCACGCCGGCCTGCAGCGGCGGTCGATTCTTATTGCCGATCGACTTCAGCGTGCGCGTGACCGCGCCTTCGGCATAGGCCTGCGCCGAGGGCGACATCGCCGTCATCACACTTAAACCCGCGCCGCTGAGTTCCTCTTCTTTGTAGTCGCGCGCCAATTGCCGGCGCACCAGATCGACATACGCGGGAAATCGATTCGCGACCAAACTGCTGGGCACGTCGGTCACGCCGAGCGGCGCTTTGACCGCGCGATCGAATTCTTTCTGATCGATCACACCGGTTTCCAACATCTTCGCCAGCACCCAATTACGGCGCTCTTTGGCGCGCTCGGGCTGCTTGCGCGGGTTGTACCAAGACGGCCCCTTGACCAGCGCGACCAACAACGCCGCCTGCTCGGTGGACAGATCGTCGAGTTGACGCCCGAAATAGAATTCCGCGCCCGATGCGAAGCCGTGGATCGCCTGCGAACCGCGCTGGCCGACATCGACCTGATTGAGATAGGCCTCCAGAATCAGACCTTTCTCGTAGCGCGCATCGATGATGATGGCGTAGAGAATCTCGTTGAACTTGCGGGTGAGCGTCTGTTCCTTGCCGATGCCGAGCAAGCCGGAACGCGCGAGCTGTTGGGTCAGCGTGCTGCCGCCCTGCTTGGTTTCGCCGCCGGTGGTGATCCAGAGGAAAATGCCGCGTGCGATACCGGAAAAATCGACGCCGTGATGGCGCGCGAAATCGCGATCTTCGACCGCTTGCAGCGTGTCGGTGATCAGCGAAGGCACTTCGCTGATCCGCACGAGGCGACGTTCTTCTTGTTTTTGCCCGTACAGCGTGGCGATGCGCGCGGGGTCGAGTCGCGCGGCGCGGACGCTACGCTTAGTCGCGAGATCGCGCACGCTAGTGACGCGTCCGCCGGAAAGTCCGACTTCGATCCTGCTCGGCCCGATACGGCCGTCGACATCTTGAAAGCCGCGGCTCGAAATACGCCAGCGACCGTTAGCTGTGCGCATACATGCCTGGGCGCTCGCCCTTGCCGTCGTCGCGATACGAGGCCGCATCCAATTCGGTCTTCAGCGTGCGCTCGTCCATCGCGACGCCTGGCGCCAGCACCAGCGGGCGCGCGTACACGCGCGTCGGCACCTGCCAGCGCAATTGCCCGAAACGAACGCTGACCTGATGGTTCAAATACAGGCTGTAGGGAATCAAGAAGCCCAGGCCGATGGCGATACCCGCCAGCGCCCAGGTCAACAGCCGGCGACGCCAGCCGGGGCCGCTGCCCTCGCCGTCCTCGTCTTCGGCCCCCTCGTCCTCGAACTCGTCGTCGATGTCGTCGTCGCTGTCGTCTGCTCGGGCCATGCGGGGGCTGGAAACCTGTCGGAGTCGGGGTCGTGCGAAAATAATGCTTGGCGAGTCTAGCAGGGTGCCCGCGAGGCGTTGCGGACAAACCACCGATCCGTCCCTGCCCGGTTCGGGTTGGAATCCCCTCGCTCCCCGGAGTTCCCCGCGTTCATGTCTTCGCCGCGCTCTTCTTCGGTACGCTTGTCTCGCTTTCTGGCCGATGTGGGTTTTTCGCTGCAGCGCGGGCTCGGTCTGTTCCGCCGTGGTCTCGTCAGCCTGCGTAGTCGCGGCTGGCGCGCGACATGGGACCGCGTCCGTCTGCAACTGCGCCGCGCATCGCCGGCGACGGCATCGACGCTTTACGCACCGCAGGCAATACCGTTCGCGCCGTTCAGTCTCGCAAGTCTCGACGCGACATCCGCCGCCACGCCCAGCGCCAGCATCGTGATTCCCGTCTACAACGGCTTCGCGCACACGCTGAACTGTTTGCGCGCGCTCGCCGCGCATCCGCCCGCGGCGTCGTTCGAGGTGATCGTCGTCGACGACGGCAGCAGCGACGAGACCACCACCGCGCTGCCCCAGATCGCCGGCGTGCGCTATCGCGTGCGCAGCGAGAACGGCGGCTTCATCGCCGCCTGCAACGACGGCGCGGCGCAGGCTCGCGGCGACTATCTCGTATTCCTGAACAACGACACCGTGCCGCAGCCGGGCTGGCTGGACGCCCTGCTCGCGCACCTTCGACGCTCATGCCGATGTTGGCCTCGTCGGCGCGCAATTGCTGTACCCCGACGGCCGCCTGCAAGAAGCCGGTGGCGTGGTCTTCGCCGACGGTAGCGGTTGGAACTACGGCAAATTCGAATCGCCCGACGATCCGCGCTTCGCTTATCTGCGCGATTGCGATTACGTCAGCGGCGCGGCGATCGCGATTCCGCGCGCCTTGTTCGCGCAAGTCGGCGGTTTCGACACGCGCTACGCGCCGGCGTATTACGAAGACACCGATTTGGCGTTCGCGGTGCGCGCGGCCGGCAAACGCGTGCTGTATCAACCGGCCGCGCGCGTGATTCACGTCGAGGGCGCTACCGCAGGCACCGATCCGAACGCCGGCATGAAGGCGTATCAGACGCGCAATCGCGCGCGTTTCGCCGACGCGCGCAGCGACGCATTGCAACGGCACCTGCCCGCCGACACGCTACCGACGCCTGCGCTGTTGCATCGCCATCAGCGGCAAATTTTGATCGTCGACGCGCAAACGCCGCGACCGGATCACGATTCGGGCTCATTGCGTTTGGTGAATCTGATGCGGCTGCTGCGCGAAGAAGGCGCGCATGTGGTGTTCGTGCCCGCTTACGGCCATCGCAGCGAACCCTACGCGCAGCGATTGCAGCATCTAGGCGTCGAAGTCTGGCACGACCCTTTCCTCGGCAAGTTACCCGCATGGCTGCGCGAGCACGGCCCGCGTTTCGATGCGGCGATGCTGAGCCGGCACTACATCGCCAGCGAACTGCTGCCGCTGCTGCAACGCCATGCACCGCAGGCGAAGCGTATTTTCGATACCGTCGATCTGCACTACCTGCGCGAACGTCGCGGCGCTGAAGTCGCGCAGGACGCCGCGCTCGCGCGATCCGCCGAGCGCACGCGCGCGCTGGAATTGGACGTCATCGCGAAATCGGACGTCACCTTGGTGGTCAGCGAGATCGAACGCGATTTGTTGCGCACCGATGCGCCGAACGCGAACGTCGAGGTGCTGTCGAATCTGCATCGGGTCGCAGGCCCGGGCAAAGCATTCGCCGAACGCCATGATCTGGTCTTCGTCGGCGGCTTTCGCCACCCACCGAACGTCGACGCGGTGCGCTGGTTCGTCGCCGAAGTATGGCCGGCCGTGCATGCGCGAAAACCGGAGCTGCGCTTCCACTGCATCGGCAGCGATACGCCGCCGGAGATCGAAGCGCTTCACGCGCACAATGGCGTGATCGTGCATGGCCACGTCGCCGATATCGCTCCATACATGGACGGCTGCCGCATCGCGGTCGCACCGTTGCGCTACGGCGCAGGCGTCAAAGGCAAGATCAATCTCAGCATGGCGCACGGGCAACCGGTGGTCGCGACCGCCTGCGCGGTCGAGGGCATGCATCTGCGCGAGGGCATCGATGCGCTGGTCGCCGATACGCCTTCTGCATTCGCCGATGCGATCTTGCGTGCGTACGACGACGAACGTTTGTGGAATACGCTCGCGCGCAACGGTCTGGACAGCGTTGCGCAGCATTTCTCGCTCGATGCCGCACGCGAAACGGTACGGCGGGTGTTTTTCGCATCTTGATCGGTACTGCGTATTACTGATAACGAGCGACACACTCTGTCATTCCGAGCGCAGCGAGGAACCTGCTGTAGCATCGCGAAAGAGTGGGCAAAGCAGATCCCTCGCTACGCTCGGGACGACAGTTTTCGTTGTTCGTCGCGCTCATGCTTTTTTGCGTTCGTTCGTTTACGGCGTCTGCGTCGACGCTTTCGCCGCGCGCATGCGCAAGGCGAACTCGTCGAGACCCGGCGCCTTCGCATCGAGCGCGCGCGCAGCATCCAGCGCCGCTTGAGCGCCATCGATTTCGCCGCGGCCGATACGCTCGTCGCCGACCGCGAGCCAGCGCAGCGCGAGTGCGCGCCGCGCTTTGACCAGATCGCGGCTCTCGCCTTCCAGCACCGCGCGCGCATCCAGACACACGCGGGCGCGCTGCAATCGGTTATCGCGCAGTTCGTTATCGAAACAGGCGCGCAATTTCGACAGTTGTCGACGCATCGCGCGCGTCACAGTGGGATCCTCCGGCGCCAATGCGCGCGCGGCGCGAAGTTTGTCGTAAGCGCTATCGCCCGGCGGCGTCAACCAATCGCCGCGCGCTTCGGCGGCTTCGGCCTCGATCACCCACGCGCGCGCGCGACGCAAATCCGCAGGGCTCGGCGCTTTGGTCTTGATGGCGTTCGGCTTGCGTGCGAACTCGCGCCGTAGTTCGCGCAGTTCCGGGGTGTCACCGACGAGCGCTTGCGCCGCAGCGATCTCGCGCGTGGCGACATCGAAATGGAAATCCGCAGCGGCTTTGCGCGCGCGTCGCTAGATGCGCCTGCGCCACGTTCGCGAGCGCGTCCTCGGCCGCTTGCGGGTCGAGTCCGCTGGCCCGCCATTGTTCGAAACCGTCCGCGGCGCGCGCGAGACGTCCCGCGCGCAAATCGGATTCGGCCTGACGACGCACGCGCTCGGCGCTTTGCGCGAGCGCCGACTGCGCATCGGCCAAATCGACATGGCCGCGATCGTAATTCGCCACGGTCGCGATCTTCGCCGCGCCGTCGGCTAAGGCATCGCGACGAAAGTCATCGTGTGCGCGTTGCAGCAATACGCTCAACGCGTCTTCGCGGCCTTCGAGCGCGCGCAAATGCCGGGGCTGCAGATCCAGCACGCGGCGATACAACGGCAATGCGGCATCCGCAGCGCCGTCGAGCCGGCCATCGCGCTGTGCGCGCTCCGCGGCCGATAACAGATCGTCGATGCCCGCGACCGCGGCTTCGCGATCGCGCAACCGCTCCGCGACGGCATCGATCGACGCGCGCGGCGCGGACAGTTGACGAGAAAGCGCAAGATGTCGATGCGCATCGGCGAAGCGGCCATCGCGCACCGCGCGATCGGCCTGCGCCACCGCCGCCACCGCCACCCGCGCCAAACCCGCGGGCAGTTCGGCGC
Source organism: uncultured Gammaproteobacteria bacterium (assembly GCA_963783035.1). GTDB lineage: Bacteria > Pseudomonadota > Gammaproteobacteria > Xanthomonadales > Xanthomonadaceae > Lysobacter_I. The sequence goes on along the minus strand of CAWAMC010000005.1, from coordinate 343,042 downwards.
GATCCGGGTCGATCGCGATGCCCGCCTCGAACAACTCGCGCGCACCGCTGCCGTCGGCGGCGGTAAGCCGGCCCGCGGCCAAGGCCTCTTCGGCGCGTTGGCGCAGGGCTTCGGCGCGGGCTTCGGGCCAAAGCGCATCGGCGAGGGGTTCGCGCAACAAGGCCGTCGCGAGCGCAAGCCCGGCGACGAGAAGCGACAGCCAGGGCCAATGACGCCGCAAACGGGCGCACCACAGCGGCACTGTGTCGGAGTGATCGGAGGTCACGTGCGAAGCATAGCGCGATGCGGTGCGGCGTTCGCTTATGCGCGGCGTACGTCTTCCACACCCGCGAGGTTGTCGAGGCGCCCGAGCAGGTGCGCGAGGTGGTCGTGGTCGCGGATGCGCAATTGCAATCGCAGGCGCACGCGGCTGCCATTCAGCGCATCGGTGTTGATCGACACCACATGCGCATCGTCTTGCGCGATCAAATTGCTCACATCCTTCAGCAACCAGCGGCGATCGACCGCTTCGACGATCACGTTCGCGATATGCCCGCCGCCACTGCGGCCCCACTCCACCGGCAGCACGCGCTGCGGCTGTTCCGTCGAAAGACGCAGAAACGCCGCGCAATCGGCGCGATGCACACTGACGCCGCGGGTGCGTGTGAGATAACCGGCGATAGGTTCGCCCGGCAGCGGTTGGCAGCAGCGCGCGATCTGCACCAATAAATTGCCCACGCCCACCACCGTGAACGCCGAGCCGCTTTGCGCGCGCTTCGGCGCCGCGCGCGCAGTCTCGGGTTTCGGCGTCTGCGCACGGGCTTTGATCGCCATCGCTATTGGATGCTTGCGACGCCTCTTGCTGCGCGCGTTCGTGATCGAGCAACGCGCGGCCGATCTGATGCGGGCTGACGTCGCCCAGCGCGACTTGCACGTACAGATCGTCGGCGCTCGAAGCGCTGAACTTCGTCAGTATCGGCGCGAGATCGGCATGCAGCAGCGACATGCGGCGCAGATCTTTTTCCAATATCTCGCGTCCAGCCTGCAGATTGCGGGCGCGATCGAGTTTATGGAACCACGCGCGCACCTTGTCGCGCGAACGGCCGCTGGCCAAAAAACCATTCGAGACCTGCAACCAATCGCGTCGCGGTTCGGCGGTTTTGGCGGTCAGAATTTCGATGCGCTGCCCCGTGCGCAATTTGTAATCCAACGGCACGATGCGGCCGTCGACTTTCGCGCCGCGGCAGCGGTGGCCGACCATCGTATGCACGTGATACGCGAAATCCAGCGGCGTCGCGCCGTTAGGCAAATCCACCACATCGCCCTGCGGCGTCAGCGTGTAGATGCGGTCTTCGACCAGTTCGCTGTCGAGCGCGCCATGCAAGCTCTGCTCGGCGCCCTCGCTTTCGTCGCGGCCGCCATCGAGCAAACGACGCATCCATTCGATCTTGCGATCGAGGCCGGCATCGGCCGGTGCGCTTCGCCCTTCTTTGTAGCGCCAGTGCGCAGCGACGCCGAGTTCGGCCTGCGCGTGCATGTCGTGCGTGCGGATCTGCACTTCCAGGGTCTTGCCTTCGGGGCCGACCACCGCCGTGTGCAGCGATCGATAATCGTTGCGTTTTGGGCGCGCGATGTAATCGTCGAACTCGCTGGGAATCGGCACCCAAAGCGCATGCACCGCGCCCAATGCGGCGTAACAGGACGGAATGTCCTTGACCAACACGCGCACCGCGCGCAAATCGTACAACTCGTCGATCGGCACGCCTTTCTTCTGCATCTTCTTCCAGATGCTGGTGATGTGCTTAGGCCGGCCCGCGACCTCCGCCTCGATACCCTGCGCTTTCAAGGCATCGCCCAATGCGCGCTTGACCGCTTCGATGTAACGCTCGCGCCCGCCGCGTTTCTCGTCCAACCAGCGCGCGATGCTTTTGTAGGTCTCCGGCTCCAGATGCCGCAGCGACAGATCCTCCAGTTCCCACTTCAACTGCCAGATGCCCAGACGGTTCGCCAGCGGCGCATGGATATCGCGGGTCAATCGCGCCAAGGCTTTGCGCTCGGGTTCCGGCAATTTGCCGGCATCGCGCATATGCGCGAGTTGCCGCGCCAGCAGCACCGGCACCACACGCAGGTCGCGCACGATCGCCAGCAACAATCGACGCAAACCCTCAGCGTTACGTCCACCGGCTTCGGCCGCGTGCAAGGTCCAGACTTGGGCGGCGGCGCGCTGGCCTTCCAACAAGGTCGCGAGGCTGGGCCATTCTTTCGCCAACCGCGGCTCGACCCGCGCCTGCCACGTCGGCAGGTCGTGCAGGATCGCCGCGAGAATCACATCGCCCTCCGCATTCAGTCGCTGTAGCGAGGCCAGCGTATCGCTCAGCAGCGCGAACGATGCCTCGTCGACACCCGGCCCGCCCCCCTTATCATCGCCCTCGCCCGGTGAGGCCGCGTCGAACACGCGTCGCCATGTCGGCGACAGGCCCACGACCGCCGGCAAGTCGCGCAGGGCGGCGGCGAAGGAGCTTTCGGTAGCGGCGGAGGAACCGGACACGCGTTCGACTTGTGGCGAGGTGGTGGAGTGGTCCTACACTAGCGGCCTGTCGTCTCAAGTAACAGCGCTTTTCGTCATACCCCTTTGCCTCCAGCGTCGGCACCCGCGTCGCACGCCCAATCGAGAACCGGCCATGTCCACGATCCGCGCCCTGCTCCCGCTCGCCCTCCTCGCCGCTTTCGCCCTCGCCCCGCTGCACGCCCGCGCCGAAAAGCCGATCCAACAGGACATGACCCAAGAGGAATTCAAAGCCGCCGGTCTCGATAAATTGAGCCCCGAAGAACTCGCCCGCCTGAACGCTTGGCTCGGCCGCAAGATCGAAACCGCCAGCACCGCCGCAGCGGAAGGCGCGAAGAAGCGTGTCGAAGACGAAAATCGCGGCTTCTTCAACTTCGGCTCCATGGAACCGATAGTCGCGAAACTCAACGGCGAATTCAAAGGCTTCGCCAAAGGCCGCGAGTACACCCTCGACAACGGCCAACGCTGGCGTCAAATCGACGGCGCCAGCCTCGTCGGCGTAAAACTCGACAGCCCCGAAGTGCGCATCAACCCCAGCGTCACCGGCAACTCCTGGTACATCGCGGTGAAGGGCTACAACACGCGGGCAAAGGTTGAGCGGGTGAAGTGAGTTGTGTTTGCCATACGAATATGAGCGTGGTCGTTATGCCCTATTTGGGGTTTATTGAGTAATTAGCCGCCAAGAGCCCAGTCATTCGGAAGGGTGGAAATGTCAACTGTAACGAAATCAGCAATCAGTTCATTGAAGTTTACCGATCATTCAAGGCTCTTAATCCAGTGCTTGTCTTTGAACCAATTCCCGCGCATGGGACTTCGATGGTCCTTCCCCAGAAGAATCAAAAGAAACTTTAACTCTGTCATTTCGGTACTGCGATTCCCTCGAGAAAGACGAAGCGCTAAGAATGCTTCCATGGCATTCCTATAGTGGGATTCACGGCGCAATGCAAAACACCTACAACACGTTCTCTGCTGATCAACAATCGAGAGATAAAATTCATACCAAAACTTCGCAATACATTTGGACGCTCTACTTTATCACTTGCGCATGTTTGGTTTGTTTGATCTTGCTTTTGGTGAAGGCCGGATTGAGAAAACACGTTCTACTCTAGATAGAGAACTTGAAAAATTGCTGACAAGCAACAGAGAAGTTGATGTTCTAAAGTTAGAGGTAAAAAACCTAATTGCACCAGCTGTTGCCGGCTCACTATCTGAAGCATTCACTTCGCCAACAAACCGCTCTTTTCGAAGTGGGTCGATGCAAAAAGGGCTGTGATTGCCGCCGATGGGTCAAGCTCTTGCGTGTCTTGGGTAGGGCTGCAAGCACAATTAGCTTCGATAGCTGCATGTTAGCGATGCTATTGGGCCGCCTTGACTGCGCAGAACAAATTAACTCCAATTAGCGCTGCTCTGGTTTTCGCTGCAATTGAGGCGGGTGGATTATTGCAGTCCTAACGGGTTGACGCCTAACAGTTCGTTCAAGCCTTCTCCCACATCACGATGTCGGCCACGCGCCTGCGCTTCGATAGAAGAGTATGCCCATAACCCCGCCCGGGGCGACTTAACTCAGGCGTTAGACCTCATGTACATACTCTCAGAGCAACTAGACACGAGAGGCGACCCGAACATACCGTTTCGGCGCTATCCGAGTATGTGGAACAAACCGTTTAATTCCCTGCCTCTGCATGTAACCTAATTCTTCCGGCTACTCTTAAACGCCACTGATCCGTGCTGCCCGCACAATGGCTGGCTTATGGGCGAAATTCCAGGAGCCTCAGAAGGCGGCTCACAAATCGTTTGAGCCTACCCGTACGTGGGCGCCTTAACTCAGGCGTTAGCAGCGCACCATGAACGATCCATGCTCTGCCGCGGGTCATTCTAACTGGCGATGCCGTAAGATTCGGCTCAACGAAGCGTCGATTCTCATCCATAATCATGACACCCGCTCGGACGATGCATCCTTGTTAAGAGTCATTGACTTCCGACGTACTCCTAGAAGCCTTCCGCGATTATTGAAGCTGCGACTCTCCGTCAAACCGTCACGCAACTGCTCGATCACGTGGCACGCTCGCTAGCGCGCATCCCGCTAGGGGCGGCCTCACTCTGGCGGTGAGCCGCGGAAGAAAAGCATGACGAGTCATACAGATTGAATGACTACATCCTTCTAATGCAAACATTCCCACCAACGACCGCTTCGATCTTCGAGTGGGACATTACTTCACGCGTTCTCCAGAAGGGCTATACCCTTCAGGAGGCAATATTGTAGCTCGCCAATTTCCGGGTCAGCCTGGCTCGCAAGCGGCGAGGCATCTGTACAGCTACAGGCCTAAGAGCCATTGCCTCACCGACAGTCTCCTTTCGGCACCCTGTCTAGAAGCAGGCGGGACCGTAGAGGTTCGAGCTCCGCGCGACTAATGCTCCGGTGCGCGGCTAACAATTCGTTCAAGCCGCCTCGCAACATGGCATCGATCACATGCCTACGCTACGCTAGCGCGTCCGCCACCCCGCTGCGGGGCGGATTCACTCAGGCGTTAGGCTCTCATCACCATGCGCGTCAGCGAGTTCGATCATTCGATACAACGCCTCGTTAGCCCTTTCGTCGAACCTTGGGGCTTCACGAGTACTGGTGGCAAGGGATGCTCTTTTCGCCGTCAAGCGGGCGAAGACTTGTTTCACTTCATCGTTTTCGACCTCAAGTCAAACGGGCAACACTTCGAGATACATGTGTTCCCTGCTACGCCACGGCTGGGCAAAGAACAATGGGTCAGCTTCCCCAACTTTGTCGGCATGCCCACCGGTAGCCGGGCCGGTCTGAATGCGAAGTCCGGTGTGGGAGGCGGCGCATCCCGCTTCCCTTGCAAGGATGCCGCCGCACTTCAGACATCTGTCACGCGAGTCGTCTTGCCGACCCTGGAACTGCACGTGCGTTCGTACTTTGCGAACTTCCGTACTGTCGAAGACATCATCCCCGTGTTGGAGTACCCGCAGTGGGCCGAACTGCTGCAGTGAGGCCTAACCCTTCGTTCAACTCGAGAGCATCCCGCAATGGCCGAATCAAAAACCAAAGCGACAGACGCTAGCGTCGACGACTACATCGCTTCACGCGCCGACGAGCAGCAGAAGACCGATTGCAAAGCACTGATGACCATCCTCAAAAAGGTCACGGGCGAGAAACCGAAAATGTGGGGGCCGAGCATCGTCGGCTATGGTTCTTACCGCTACAAGTACGACAGCGGACGAACCGGCGAGTCCTGCATTACCGGCTTCGCGATCCGCGGCCGCGAGATTGTGGTGTACCTCACCGCGGAAGGAGAGGACCAAGCACGGCTGCTGACTAAGCTAGGAAAACACAAGATGGGCAAGTCCTGCTTGTACTTCAAACGCCTGAGCGATCTAGACACGTCGGTTCTTGAGCGACTTGTCGCCGGATCGGTGGCTGAGATCACTCGCCGTCATGGTTAGTCGCAGCGGCGCCTAGAACCCAACTCAAAATCATGATTCGAACATTGTCCTATCGTCATCCCGGCGCAAGCCGGACCGCGCTTGGAATGATCAGAAAAGCTGGATGACCAGCCTTTGGCTGTTGAGAAGCACTTCCGGCTGCGCCGGAATGACGAGGGAGAGGCCTGACTCAGCAACTTCTATTATGAGATAGGTACTAATCATTCGTTCAAGCCGCAGCGTGCTGTGGCACTGGTTTCGCCTCTACGCTACGCTAGCGCTCGGCCGTTGCGCTGCGATGGAACCGTTTAATTCAGTCATTCATCGCAAAAAAAAGACAACCACACCAAGGGGAATCCATGGAAAATCCGTATTCCGCACCGTCCGCCAGCGTTGCGCCGTCAGCCCTTGAAGTTCCGGACGATATCGCTAAAGACATTCGCAACGGTTGGATCGCAGCTTGCATCTCCGGGGTATTGACGCTGATCGTCACGGTCATCGCGATGTCGGGCACGGAAATCCAAAGTTTTAACGCATGGAGCCTATTGGACGTCGTATTCATTTTCGGGCTGGCATTCGGCATCTATAAAAAGAGCCGCGCGGCGGCGACTGTGATGCTCATCTATTTCATCATTTCGAAGATCATTCTTTTTATCGACGCCGGAAAACCGACAGGCATACTGATGGCCATTATCTTCGGGTACTACTACGCGAAAGCGATGGCCGCGACGTATAAATGGCATTCGATAAGAAAAGCAGCGCGCGCCTGACGATTCGTTCTTGCGGGTGCGATTCCATGGCTCACCAGCACACCCGCTGAATTCGGACCCCGCACGACGCATAGGCAGCACAATGATCGAAGTTCTCGCTCTAGCCATCGTTTTAGCAGTTAGCATCTACTTCGTCGCACTCGGAGTCGCTTCCTTGCTGGCCCCTGCGCTCGCCAAACAATTTCTGCTTGGGTTCGCGAACTCATCATTAGGGCATTACTCAGAACTGTTAGTCCGCATCATCGTAGGCGGCGCATTCCTCATTCACTCGCAACGGATGCTCTTCCCCGCCGTATTCGATGCGTTCGGATGGGTTCTGATCGTCACAACGGCCTGTCTTCTCTTCGTTCCCTGGCGATGGCATCAGCGCTTCGCACAACGATCGGTTCCAGTGGCGACTCGGCACATCGCTTCGATCGGCGTGTGTTCATTGGCGATCAGCGGATTGCTTATCGTCGCAATCGTTCGCGGCACTACCAACTAAGGCAACGCGGGCTTAGTCAGTGTTTCCCTCACGATTCATTTCTGTCGTACCGACGTCGTAGTGCGATTCGCAGCACAAAAGCGTCGCGAATCTTGGGTCAGCATTAGCAGGCTTGCGGATCAATTCATGCAATACCAAACAGAAACCTTGCAAATGGCGCACGATGACTTGCTTAACGAAGGGCTGCACCTCGCCATGGAATGGGGTGAGGATTGGCTCCAGCCTATTCAGGACCGCTTAGCCCAGCGCCACCCTGCGTTGTCGAAGGAAGCGCTGGACGAGATCGACGCGGTCTGTCAGGCCGCGATGCGCTTCGGCCACAAAACCGTGCATGACCTCGTCTTAACCTCCGGCAAGGACACGAAGCGCGAAGACTTCGACCCGATCGTGCTCGCGCGTTACCCGTGGGCGAATTCCGACAATCTTTCTCGGCTTTTCAGTCAGGGCATGTATTACGCGTGGAAAGAGACGGGTCTTCTTTGATGCGCATGCTCGTACACGGTGCTTGATGCAGCGCCCCCGATACCTCATCGACGCCGCGGAAACGGCGTCGATGAAGCGTTCACGAATCGCGATCAGTACGCGACGCAGAGACCGCCAGGCCGCAAATCGCACACCTGGAATAGCTGCCAACTGTCGCCATCGCAGTAATAGGTGATTTGCAGTTGCTCGCGTCGCGAGTAGTACTGCACATCGTAAGTCTCACCTGCGTTCGCTTCTGTACAGGGCGTGGTCGGCGTTGGCCAGCCGATCGATTGGGCTTGCGCGTTGCCGATGGTGATGAAGCCGGCGAGTAGACCGATGGCGAGACCGTGATACATGCTGAGTTTCATATCGCTTCTTCCTGAAGTGCGCCGCCGCGGGGGAACGACACCCGAGCCGTCGACGGCGTACCGGCCGGATGCGTCGGGCACGAGCCCGCCCGACGATCAGACACGAGTCTTTGCGACGAAACCGTGACCGTTTCTGCATCATGTCGTTTCGATAGAAAGATGCATGCGCAATAATGCGCATCGCCAGTATTTAAGCGCGATAGGGTGCGCCTAGGCGCACCGTTCAAACGATATCGAGTATCTCAAATCGGTGCGCTTAAGCGCACACCATGGTTCTATAAGGTGCGCCTAGGCGCACCGTTCAAACGATCGCGAGTATCTCAAATCGGTGCGCTTAAGCGCACCCTATGGTTTCATTTAAACGATCTTGGACATCTCAAACCGGTGCGCTTGAGCACACCCTACAGTTGGGATAGTCGGGTCGCGAGTTTTTTGGCGGAAATGCCGGCTTTTGCGCCGAGTTCCTGTGCGAAGAGCGAGACTCGAAATTCTTCCAGGTCCCAGCGCAAGGCTTGCCAACCCGGCGTCGTGTCGATGCCGCGGTCGCGGGCATCGTCCAAAGCATCGACGAAAGGCTTGAGTTCGAGCATCCGCGCTTGGTCGCGGGTCGGGTCGCGCAACGCGCGCTCGGCGCGTAGCGACAACGCCTTCAGATAGCGCGGATACTCGTTCAAGGCTTCGGCCGGTGTATCGCGCAAGAAACCGGGCGACGCCAGCGCGGCCAGTTGCGCATGCATATCGTCGAGGTTGGCCTTGGCCCAACCCATCAGTTTGGATTCCAGCGCCGCACGCACTTCGGCGACGCTAGCGAGGATGGTTTCGGCTTGTTTCAAGCGCTTCATCGCTTCTCCGAACAATGTCTTCAGCGATCGCGTCGCGTCGTTGTGCGAACGTAGCCGCGTCGCGAATCGCATCAAGACCATCGGCCGCAAGCGCCGCGAATGCGCCTTCGACCAAATCCTCGCGTAAACGATCGCTCTCTTTCAACCCATCGTGACGAGGCTGTCGACTCTCGATCGCCGCATACAGCAAGGATGTCTTCGCTTGTATCGGCAGTTGCTTTCGCGCTTGCTTGAGCGCATCGGCGAGCGCGATCCGCAACAAGCGGCGCACGCCGGACGGATGATGGCGCTGGGCATCATTGCGATCGGCATGCACCGCGAGCGAAACGCTGTCGCCATCATCGTGCAGCGCGGGATACGCCGGTACGCCGCCCGCGCCAGGAACGCTGAGCGGAATCGGCTGCGCAGGAAAATGCTATCAATCCCGTCTGCGCCAAACCTTCTGCCGCACGTGCCGAGAACGCCTCTGCAGCGCGTTTGCCGAACCGCGCGCGCAGGTCGTCGAGATCGCGCGATTCCGCGATCACGCTTTTCCCGTTCGCGTCGTGCAAGCGCAGATTCGCCCGTAAATGCGGCTCGATGCCGCTCGGGTCGAAATCCGCTGCGGTTAGTTCGACGCCGCTGAGTTTTTTCAGGAATCGCGCTAATGCGCTTTCGATGCTGTCGGCATCCGGCAGCCCATTCGACGGCGCGTAGGCTTCGGCGAACGCGCGCGCGAAATCCGGCGCAGGCACGAAATTACGGCGCAAGATTTTCGGCAACGATTTGATCAATGCCGCCGCCTTGTCGGCGACGAATCCCGGCGCGAGCCACGACAAGCGCGCAGGATCGAGCGCGTTGAGCAAATGCAGCGGAACAGCAATCGTCATGCCATCGTCGACGGCGCCCGGCTCGAAACGATATCGCACCGCAAGCCGCGCATCGCCTACCGGCCAATACGGCGGGAAACGTGTCGCCTCGCTCGCATCGCCGATCATCAGATCGTCGATCGACCATTCGAGTTTCGCTTTCTCTGTAGGCGGCAGTTTCGCGTACCACGCATCCAGCGCCTGTTGATTGTGGATGTGCGGCGGAAGTCGGTCGAGATACCACTGCGCTTGCCAATCGTCATCGACCACCAGACCGACGCGCCGCTGCTTGGCTTCTTCCTGTTTCGCCTTCGCGAGCGTCGCAAGATTGCGTGCGAGAAACGCCGCGCGGCTATTGATGTCGCCGGTCGCCAATGCGTCGCGAACGAAAATATGCCGCGCTTCTTCGGGAAATAACGCCCCGTAGTGCATGGGTTTCTTCGGCGCTAAAACTAAACCGAACAAGCTGATCTGCTCGCTGCCGACGACACGGCCCTGCGCTCGCGACCAATGCGGGTCGTGATGCCGACGCGCGAGCAGATGCGGCAATTCGTCGATCGCCCATTCCGGTTCGATCGCCGCGTTGACGATCGACCAAACTTTCTCCGTATCCAACAACGTCGCCGACAGCACCCACGGCGGTGGTTTCGATGCGAGGGACGAGCCGGGAAACATCTGGAATTTACGCCCTCGCGGGCCATCGTACATGCCGCGATCACCGCGATGGCCGATCTGCGTAGGCAAGCCCGCGATCAATGCGCGATGGAGCGAGGCGTAATCGGCGACGCTGCCTGGCGCCGGTTCATCCACTGCATTTTCAGCGATATCGCCTAGGATGGTTTGTCGATCGTCTATGTCGGATGCGGTTGCCTGCGTGGGCAGCGGTCGGTGCCGTCCATGGCGCGCCGTCAATGCTTCCGAATCGCCCCGGCCGCCCATCCTTGGCCGGGCGCTCGTCATCGCGTGAGCCAATGGCTCGCCAGCACGATGACTCGCCCAGCCGATTTCATCGCACAACAGCTTCAACTGCCGATGCAATTCGCGCCATTCGCGCAAGCGCAAAAAACCTAAGAACTGTTTGTCGGCCCATTTGCGCAATTGCGATTGCGTCATATCTTCGTGCGCGATGCGATAGGCTTCCCACAATTTCAAAATACCGACGAATTCGGATTTCGCGTCGGCGAATTGCGCATGCGCGGCATCGGCGGCGGCGCGTTGATCGGCCGGGCGTTCGCGCGGGTCTTGGATGCCGAGAAAACTCGCGATCGCCAACATCTCGCGCAGACAGCCGTGCGTTTGCGCGGCGATCAGCATGCGCGAGAGTTTCACGTCCACCGGCAGCCGCGCCATGATGCGGCCGATGTGCGTGAGTTTTCGATTCGTGTCGATCGCACCCAACTCGCTCAGATGCTGCCAACCGTCGGCGATCGCGCGCGAATCGGGCGGCTCCAGAAACGGGAATTGTTCGATGGTGCCCAGTCCGAGCGATAGCATCCGCAAGATCGCCCCCGCGAGTGCGGCCCGACGGATTTCCGGGTCGGTGTACGCATCGCGCGCGAGAAATTCCGCTTCCGAATACAGGCGATAGCACACGCCCGGCGCGATACGCCCGCAGCGACCCTTGCGCTGATCGGCGCTCGCCTGAGAAATCGCTTCGATATGCAGACGATCGAGTTTCTGTCGGGGGCTGTAACGCTTCACGCGCGCGACGCCGGGATCGACGACGTAGTGGATGCGCGGGACGGTCAACGATGTTTCGGCGACATTGGTTGCCAACACGATGCGTCTTTGCGTGCCGGGATTGAATACGCGATCCTGGTCGCGCGTCGACAACCGCGCGTACAGCGGCAACACTTCGGTATGCCGATACTTTCGCCGCTCCAGCGCTTGATGCGCGTCGCGGATTTCGCGTTCGCCGGGCAGAAAAATCAGCACGTCGCCGATGTTGGACTCGCGCACGATCTCGTCGCAGGCGGACACGATGCCATCGAGCGTCGTGCGATCGCCGTCGCGACGGCTTTGGCGATCGTCCGAGCGATCGCGGTCCTCGCTGTCGCCATCGCCCTCCAAAGGCCGATAGCGCACCGTCACCGGATAGCCGCGGCCTTCTACGTTCACGACCGGCGCGTGATCGAAATGCTGCGAGAAGCGTTCGGTATCGATGGTCGCCGAGGTGACGATCACTTTCAGATCGCGCCGCTTGACCAGCAGTTGTTTCAGATAGCCGAGCAGAAAATCGATATTGAGACTGCGCTCGTGCGCTTCGTCGACGATGATCGTGTCGTAAGCGGACAACCATCGATCGGACTGGATTTCGGCCAGCAAAATACCGTCGGTCATGAATTTGATCGCAGTACGCTCGCCGACGTTTTCGTTGAAGCGCACTTGGAAGCCGACAGCGCCGCCGAGCGTCGTGTTCAATTCTTCGGCGACGCGGCGCGCGACCGCGCGTGCGGCGATCCGGCGCGGCTGAGTGCAGCCGATCATACCCGCGGCGCCGCGCCCGGCCGCGAGGCACAGTTTCGGTAACTGCGTGGTTTTGCCCGAACCGGTTTCGCCCGCGATCACGACGACTTGATGGTCGCGTATCAATGCGACGATGCGCTCGGCTTCTGCCGAAATGGGGAGCGCTTCATCGATCTCCCCCGGCGCCGGCAACGCCGCGGCTCGCGATGCGCGCGCAGCGATGGAGATGGCGAGCGCATCGGCGAATGCCGTCTTCGCAGACGTATCCGTCGGCTTCGCACTCCAGCGCGACCACATGCCGAGCAAACGGCCGCGGTCGCGCGCAAGCGCATCGTCGACGCTGCGACGAGCGTGTTGCAGTGCGTTTCGATGGTTTTCGGTTTCGCTCATCGGCGGGGGCGTATCGATCGCAGCGATCGAAAACAGATCTTGATGTCGCTTCGGGAGCGATAGTGTGATCGAACATTCGCCCGGAGACGAGCCGTAGCTGAATCATCGAAGGCCGATAAATCCGAAACGCAAACACGGTAGAGCGGAGAAGTCCGCTGAAGCGCATCCGGTAGAGCGGAGCAAAGCTCCGCTGAAGCGTCTCGGTAATTGTTCAGCGGAGCTTTGCTCCGCTCTACCGGTTGCTGTACCGACATTTCGAACCCACGGAAACCCACGCCGCAGCGCGGGTTTTCCTTGCTCGCCGAATCGGCGTATCGGCCGCGCTACGGTGGAACGGCGATCGCCCCGACGCGGTCAGCGCTTGTCGAGCTGCGCGTAATCGCGGGCGGCGTAGCCGGTGTAGATCTGACGCGGGCGGCCGATCTTGGCTTCCGGGTCGGTCTGCTGTTCCAGCCAGTGCGCGACCCAGCCCGCGGTGCGCGCGATCGCGAACATCACCGTGAACATTTCGGTCGGGATGCCCAGCGCTTTGTAGATGATGCCCGAGTAGAAATCGACGTTCGGATAGAGCTTACGCTGTACGAAGTAATCGTCCTTCAGCGCTGCTTCTTCCAAACGCATCGCCACTTCCAGCAGCGGGTCGTTGACGCCCAGCTCGGCCAATACTTTGTGGCACATCTCGCGAATGATTTTCGCGCGCGGGTCGAAGTTCTTGTAGACGCGGTGGCCGAAGCCCATCAGGCGGAAGCCGGACTCCTTGTCCTTCGCCTTGTCGATCGCCGACTGCACGTTGTCCGGGCGACCGATCTCTTCCAGCATCTTCAACACGGCTTCGTTGGCGCCGCCGTGCGCCGGGCCCCACAGTGCGGCCACGCCCGCGGCGACGCATGCGTACGGGTTGGCGCCGGTGGAACCGACCAAACGCACGGTCGATGTCGATGCGTTCTGTTCGTGGTCGGCGTGCAGGATGAACAACAGATCCATCGCCTTCGCGGCCATCGGGCTGAGTTCCAGCGGCTCGCTCGGCACTTCTTTCATCATGTGCAGGAAGCGGGTGACGTATTCGAGATTGTTCTTCGGATAGCCGATCGGCCAACCGATCGAATAGCGATAGCAGGCCGCAGCGATAGTCGGCACTTTCGCGATCAGGCGGATCGCGGCCATGCGGCGCTGTTCCGGATCTTCGAGGTCGAGTGTCGTTGTGATAGAAGCTCGCCATCGAGCCGAGCATGCCGACCAGCATCGCCATCGGGTGCGCGTCGTGACGGAAGCCGAACAGGAAGGTGCGGAAGGCTTCGTGCATCATCGTGTGATGCGTGACTTCGTGCTCGAACTTCGCGAATTCCTGCTTGCTGCGGCAATTCGCCGTTCATCAGCAGATAGGCGACTTCGAGGAAGCTCGAATGTTCGGCCAGTTGCTCGATCGGGTAGCCGCGATACATCAACACGCCGGCATCGCCATCGATATAGGTGATGGCCGAACGGCACGACGCGGTGGCCATGAAACCCGAGTCGTAGGTGAACAGACCGGTTTCTTTCGGCAGTTTCGCGATATCGATGCACGGATTACCGAGCGTGCCGGAATGCACCGGCAAGACGACCGACTTATCGCCAGCGGTCAGGGAGACCTGAGTGGGGACAGAAGAATCCTGTTGAGACACGGCGCGCTCCCGGGAAGCTTGAATGACATGGACGATCGTCTGCGGAAAACCCCACGACGACCGGAGGTAAGAAGCCGCGACACCCGCCGCGACAGCGGCGCGATTATCGCACAAGCCTCAGCGCCCGCCTGCCGTGGGCACGATCGTCTTATTCGTCGAAGCCGCGTACGGCCCTGACGATCTTGCCCTCAGCGTAGACAGCGTGCGGCCTGATCAGGCGCGTACGCGAAAACGGCCGCCGAACGGCAGCCGTTTTTGTCGTCTTACGGACACATCAAGGGCCGCCCGAAGACGGCCCTCGTATCGCTGCGCTGCGATGTCGCGCGTCGAAGCGGCCAACGGGCCGCGTCCGTCGCGACCGGCGATTACTTGCTGCCGTAGCGCTTGCGGAACTTGTCGACGCGACCACCGGCATCGATGATCTTGTGCTTACCCGTGTAGAACGGGTGCGAGGACGACGAGATATCCACTTTGATCAGCGGGTATTCGTTGCCGTCTTCCCACTTGACGGTTTCCTTGCTGCCAAGGGTCGAGCGGGTGAGGATCTTGAAGTCCGAGGTCACGTCTTGGAAGACGACCTGACGGTATTCGGGATGGATGTCGGCCTTCATGGCGGCACCAGAGTTGAGCGGAAAGCCGGGCATTATAGCGGCCTAGTCCGGCGGTACTCAAGCCGCCGCAGCATGTTCCGGGTATCCGGACCAGCCGGCGGCACCCGACGGGTCAGAAACCGCCCAAGAAACGGCTGGACGTCAGTCCCCACCTGGGCGGAACCGAGCCAGGACCGCTAATCGAGCGCCCTCGGATCAGTCGGCACGTAACGCCTGTCGAATCAACGCCTCGAAAGCGGCTTGGTCGTAAGTCATCAGGATGTCGGCATTGTCCGGCCGGCCGCTGCGTCGGTTCCAGTCCACCACCGTGGCGCCGCGGGTCTCGGCCCCGCTCAGCTCCACCCGCAAGGGGCGCACTGCGCGCTCGCGAACATGCTCGGGCGCGACCAGCATCGCCATCGCGAGGGCGTCGGCCGCGTGCCAATGCTCGCCGCGCAAGCCGGCCGACCATTCGCGCGTCTTGCGCGAAATCGCATCGTAAAACTCGGCTCGCGGATGCGCGGCCTGTAGCCAGCGATCCACCTCGGTATGCAGAAAACCGTGGCGAACCACCGCCTCCCAGTCGGCGACTTCCACGACTTTGCCCGCGGCAGCGAACGCATCGAAGACCAGATGCGCGGCTTCCGGATCGAAGCCGATGTTGAACTCCGCCATCGGCGTGGTGTTGCCCTGCCCCGTTACCGCCCCGCCCATCACCAGCATGCGGCCGATACGTTGCGGCAAGCTCGGATCGAGCTTCAAGGCGACCGCGAGATTGGTCAGCGGCCCGAGCATGCACACCACCAGTTCGCCCGCGTACGTATGCGACAGACGGATCATCGCCTGTGCCGCGTGTTCGTCCTCGGCTTGTTTCGCGGCCGGGGCGTAGCCGATATCGCCGAAACCATCGCGGCCATGGACATACGAGGCATCGGGCGCGGGGTGCAGCAACGGCGCATCGCAACCGGCGAACACCGGGATGTCCATGCCCGCCACTTCGCAGAGTTTCAGCGCATTGGCGACCGTGTGCTTCAGGCCGACATTGCCGGCGGCGATGGTCAAAGCGACGACCTGGTGATGCGGGGCGTCGAAGGCCATCAACAGGGCGAGCGCGTCGTCCACGCCCGGGTCGGTGTCGATCAGGAGAGGGTGTTTTTCGGTCATCGACGAATTATGCGGTTTTCTGCAGGCACTGCGCACCCATCGACCGTATCGTCGCCTCTGTGTCCGGTACCCATAACTCCGAGACCTCGATGGACCCGATGTTGATTATGATTCTCTGCGCGACGCTCGTACTCGCTGCGGCGAACGGCGCGAACGACAACATCAAAGGCGCCGCGACTTTAGTCGGCTCGGGCGTGATCGGTTATCGAGGCGCGATCGGATTGGCGACGCTCGCCACTGCGCTCGGCGGGGTCGCGTCGATCTTTCTCGCCAATGGCCTCCTCCAAGCCTTCAGCGGCAAAGGCATCGTGCCGCAGGAGATCACGGTCTCGCAGGCGTTTCTGCTCGCCGTCGCGATCGGTGCCGCGACGACGGTATGGTTGGCGACATGGCAGGGGCTACCGATTTCCACCACGCACGGATTGCTCGGCGGATTGCTCGGCGCCGGAATCGCTGCGGCGCCATCGTCGGTGAATTTCGCCGCCGCCTCGAAGGCGATGCTGCTGCCCTTGTTACTGTCGCCGGTGATCGCATTGCTACTGGCGATGATGTTGGTGCCGCTGCTGAGACGTTTGAATGAGCGTTTGGTCGCATCGGCGCCTTGCGTGTGCGTGGAATCGACAACGATCAGTACGGCTGACGCCGCGACGCTGTCGGCGCAGCCTTCGATCAGCATCGGAACGACGAGCGACGAACACTGCGCACAAACGCCAGGACGCAGCGTGAAGGCCATCGCCGCGTCGCTGTGGTTGGATCGGGCGCACTTCGTCAGCGCCGCCGCCGTCAGCTTCGCGCGAGGCTTGAACGACACGCCGAAAATCGCCGCACTGACCGTTGCCGCCGGCATCTCGAACGTCGGCATTTCTTCGCTGGGCGTGATCGTCGCGATGGCGCTCGGCGGTTTACTCGCGGCGAAGAAGGTGTCCGAGACCTTGTCGTTCAAGGTCACGCGCATGGACCCCCGCGAAGGTCTCGGCGGAAATCTTGTGACCGCCGCGCTGGTGATCGGCGCCTCGCGCTTCGGCTTGCCGGTATCGACCACGCACGTCAGTACCGGCGCGCTGTTCGGCATCGCCGCAGGAAACCGCAGCGGCAAGCTCGCCACCATCCGCAATATCCTGCTCGCTTGGCTGTTCACGCTACCGGTCGCAGCGATCATCGCCTACGTCTTTCACACGCTGATATCGGCGACCTGAATTCCCGCCGCCGCGTATACTCGGGGCATCGCTCCTTTGCTTTACGCTGGCCATGGCCGTAGTCGTCACCCCGTTTTTCCATGCGGATAGCTGCACCTGGACGTATGTCGTCGCCGACCAAACGACTCGGCAGGCGGCGATCGTCGATCCCGTGCTCGATTTCGACGCAGCGTCCGGCCGCACGTCGACGACATCGGCGCAGCAGCTCGTCGATCATGTCCAAGCGCAGTCGCTGGATGTGCGCTGGATTCTCGAAACACACGCGCACGCCGATCATCTCAGCGCCGGGCATTGGCTGAAAGCGCAATTCGCGAATGCGACGCTCGCCATCGGCGAGGGCATTCGCGAGGTACAGAAGACCTTTCGTCCGATCTTCAATCTCGGCGAACATTTCCCGATCGACGGTTCGCAATTCGATCATCTGTTCGTCGATGGCGAGCGCTTCGCGATCGGCGAGATCGAGGCCGAGGTCATCGCCGTCCCCGGCCACACCAACGACAGCGTGGCTTACCGCATCGGCAATGCGATTTTCGTCGGCGATTCGATCTTCATGCCCGATGGCGGTACCGCACGCTGCGATTTTCCCGGCGGCGACGCGCACCGTTTGTATCGCTCGATCCAGCGCTTGTTCGCGCTGCCGAACGACACCCACGTCTTCGTCTGTCACGACTACGCCCCAGGCGGGCGCGCCTACGCCTGCGAAACCACGGTCGCAGCGCAGAAAGCCGGCAATATCCATGTCGCCGACGGGATCGGCGAAGACGCGTTCGTCGCGATGCGCACCGCGCGCGATGCCACGCTCGCGATGCCCGCGTTATTGCTGCCCGCCGTGCAGGTCAACGTGCGTGCCGGCCGATTGCCGGAGCCCGAAGACAATGGCGTGCGCTATCTGAAATTGCCGATCGATCGGTTTTGACGTGCGGCGCGAACGAAAGCTGACGCGTTCCGAGGCGCAGCCCTCGTTAAGGCAACGCTGACTTAGGGCCACGCACGGATGTGCTGCCCGCTGAACAAGACCAGAGCCTGCCCCGGACTTGATCCGAGGATGGACTTGTTCAGTGTTGCCTTAGGGCGAAGACGCGCATCGTTTCGCGCTTTCGGTGCTTTGAGTCGCGCCCGTCGAACACAACGCTCGGTCCGATTCGGCGATGGCCTCAATCGCGCGCGCTTCGGTGGACTTCATCCCGGCCATGCGACCGATCGCGAGCGCGTCCTCGCTCGCCATCCCTTGTTGCGCGAGTGCGACCGCAAGCAAGGCGCCTGCACGATTGGCGCTGGCGCAATGGATCAACATCTCGCCTTCGGCGCCCGCCATCGCTTCGGATAAACGGCGAGCGTTCTCCTGCGTGATGCCGCCAATGCCGTCGATCGGAATTTCGATGTAACGCATGCCCGCAGCCGCAACCTCGGCACGCTCATCGCGCTCTTTCATTTCCGCAGGGGTACGTAGATTGACGACGGTGCGCACGCCGGCTTCGGCGATCGCGACCCAATCATCGGCAGCCGGCTGTCCGGCGCTGTACACGCCCGGCTTCGGCCGATGCAAGACCACACCTGAAGGCGTCGCGGCCAGCGGCGATTCGACGGCCGAAACGCGCTCGGATCGGATCGACGCGCAACCGGCCGCGGTGAGCGACGACATGACCGCGCAAGCGGCGAGTGCGACACGGAAGGCGGAAAAAAACGTCATCGAAAACTCCTGCGGCACGCACCGCACTGATGGTCCAGGTATTACGGCGTGTCGATCGAACGATCGCTCAATCCGCCGACTTGTTGATGCTGCGATGCAGCTTCCGGCCATGGCCGTCGTGCACTTCGACCGCGACCTCAATGCCTGCGCGCACGCTTTCGGTGACGACGCAGAATTGCTCGAACTGCTGCAAGATACGATCGAGATGCTCGAAATCTTCGGCCGTATCGGCAAGATTCAGATCGACGTCGACGTGTTGTACGCGTAGACGTCCGTCGGCATTGCGGCCGAGCGTTCCGCGCACATCGGCAGTGATGCGGCCAGGCGTGTTCTTATACTTGCGCAAAGAGAACAACAAGCTCGCCGACAAACAGTTGGCGATCGCCGCGAGCAGGAGGCGGCTCGGGTTCGGCCCACGATCCGCGCCTAACGGCGCGGCTTCGTCGGTCACGAGGTCAGGAATGTCAGCGTGCTCGAAACTGACGTTGAAACTGTAGTCGGCGATCTGCGTCAGTACGACCCGGATCTGTTCATGCGCGGTAGCGGTGTTGGCGTTCATCGATATTCCTATGCATTGCGATGTTGCGATGTTGCGACGAAAAACGAGCCTGCGGTGCGTTACGGCATATGCTCGCGCGCCCACGCCACGATCTGCGGCGTTTGCAGCATGCCGGAGTGGCGCGCGATTTCGCGCCCGCGGTGCAGAAGCACCATCGTCGGGATGCCGCGAATGGCGAAACGCGAAGCCAATGCGTGCTCGGCCTCGGTATCGATTTTCGCCAAGCGTAACGTCGGCTCTAATACCGCGGTCGCCGCTTCGAAATGCGGCGCCATCGCTCGGCACGGTGCGCACCACCCCGCCCAAAAATCGATCAACACCGGCAGGTCGCTGTGCGTAGCGTGCGCATCGAAAGTCTGCGCCGTTAGCGGCGTAGGCGCACCGACGAACAGCCAGCGCTTGCAATGCCCGCAAAGCGGCGCATCTTGCAACCGCTCGACCGGAACTCGATTGAGCGATGCGCAGTGAGGGCAGGCGACCTGCAACGCAGAAGCATCGTTATTCATGCAGCTTTCTCCAAAGGCGCCATCTTGCGGCGCAGATAAACGTCGTACAGCAAAGGAATGACGACCAGCGTCAAGACCGTGCTGACCAGGATGCCGAAAATCAACGACACCGCGAGCCCATTAAAAATAGGGTCGTCGAGAATGAAGAACGCGCCCAGCATCGCAGCCGCTGCGGTCAAAGCGATCGGTTGCGCGCGCACGGCGCAGGCTTCGATCACCGCGTCTTCGTGCGAACGTCCCTCGGCCACCGCTTGATTGATGAAATCGACCAGCAAGATGGAATTACGCACGATGATGCCGGCCAGCGCGATCATCCCGATCATCGACGTTGCGGTGAATTGCGCGCCCAACAGCGCGTGACCCGGCATCACGCCGATCACGGTCATCGGAATCGGCGCCATGATGATCAGCGGCACGAGATAACTGCGGAACTGCGCGACGATCAACAAATAGATCAAAACCAAGCCCGCGGCATAGGCGATGCCCATATCGCGGAAGGTTTCGTAGGTGATCTGCCATTCGCCATCCCATTTGATCGCGAAGCGATCGGTGTCGGTGGGCTGACGGATGAAGAATTGATCGAGCGTCTGGCCTGCGATGTCGCGCTCGTCGATTTGGCCGACCACATCGAACATTCCATACAGCGGGCTATCGAGTTCGCCGGCTTCGTCGGCCATCACGTACGACACCGGCAACAGATCCTTGTGATGGATCGCGCCGTCCCAGGCGGGGCGTTCCACCGACACGAGGTCCGACAGCGGCACTTGCCGCCCTTGCGCACTCTTCACCGACAACGACAACAAGCGATCGAGATTGGCCTGCGATGCGATGGGCATCCGGATACGTACCGGTTTTGGGCGACGCGACACGCCGTCTTGCACGTACGTCGCATCGTAGCCGCCGACCGCCGCAGCGAGAGTATTGGCGATCGCGCTCTGATCGACGCCCAAACGCGTCGCGCGATCGCGATCGACCACCAAGACTTCGCGCGGCGCATCGGCTTCGATCGACGTGTCGACGTCCACCAAACCTTCGGTCTTGCGCATGCGCGCTTCGAGCGCGAGCGCGATCGCGCGCCTGCGCGCGTCGTCGGGGCCGTAGATCTCCGCCACCAGCGGCGCGAGTACGGGTGGACCTGGAGGTACTTCGACGACTTTGACCGAAGCGCCGTAACGCTCTCCGATCGCGACCAACGCAGGTCGCATCGCGCGTGCGATGTCGTGACTTTTGCGGTCGCGATCGTGCTTGTCGACCAAGTTCACTTGCAAATCGCCGACATTCGCACCGCTGCGCAGAAAATATTGACGGACAAGACCGTTGAAATTGATCGGTGCGGACGTGCCGGCATAGCCCTGAATATGCAGGACTTCCGGCAACTCCGAGACGCTCGCGGCCAACTCGCCGAGCAATGCATCGGTCGTTTCGAGCGTGCTGCCTTCGGGCAAATCGACGACGACTTGCACTTCCGACTTATTGTCGAACGGCAGCATTTTCAGCACGACGAGCTGGAACACCGCGAGACTCGCCGACAGCAATACCGCCGCGACCATGCTGCCGAATAGCCAAAAGCGTCGGCGCGCTGCGCTGTCGCCGGATAAAAACGGCCGCATCGTGCGCGAGAAAAACCGATACAAGCGACTTTCGGCAGGCGCATCGTGACCGGCATCGTTCGCATGCGCCGCATGCGGCTTGAGCAATTTGTACGACAACCACGGCGTGACCACGAGTGCGATCGCGAGCGACAGCACCATGCCCGCGGACGCGTTGATCGGAATCGGCCGCATGTACGGGCCCATCAGGCCGCTGACGAACGCCATCGGCAGTAACGCGGCGATCACGGTGAACGTCGCGAGAATCGTCGGCCCGCCGACTTCATCCACAGCGGGCGGGATCGCTTCGAGCAATGTTTTACCGCCGCGCGCCATATGCCGATGGATATTTTCGACGACGACGATCGCATCGTCGACCAGAATGCCGATCGAGAATATCAGCGCGAACAGCGAGACGCGATTGAGCGTAAAGCCCATCGCCCATGATGCGAACAACGTCGTCGCCAAGGTCAACACCACCGCCGTGCCGACCACCAGGGCCTCGCGCCGCCCGAGCGTGAACAGCACCAGCAGCACGACCGATAGCGTCGCGAACATCAATTTTTGGATCAGTTTCTGCGCCTTGTCGCTGGCGGTTCGGCCGTAGTCGCGCGTGACTTCGATATGCATGCCGTCGGGAATCAACTGGCCGCGCAGCGCTTCGATACGCGCGGCCACGCCCTCGGTGATATCGGACGCATTGCTACCGGGTTTTTTCGCGATCGCGATCGTGACCGCAGGCGCGGTGCCGGCGGCAGGGCCATCGCGGCCCGCGGGGACGTGATGCCACACGTAGCTCGTGGGCACGTCGATGCCTGCCCGCACATCGGCCACATCCGCCAATTTCACCGGTTTGCCCGCGTGCGCGCCGAGAATGAGCGCAGCGACATCGTCGCGATCGGCGAGGAAACGTCCTGCGGTTACGGGCGTCGCGCGTCCTGCGCCGTTAGCGTCTGCGCCGACGCGTTCGCCGATATGACGTACGACATTCGCGGCCTGCAATGAACGCGCGACTTCGTCGACCGACAAATCGAACGCCGCGAGCCGCGTCGGATCGAGCGTCACCGCAACGATGCGATCGGGCGCGCCGAGAGTGTAGACATCGCGCGTACCGGGCACGCGTTTGATCTCGGTTTCGAGCGTACGCGCAACCGCCGCCAATTGTTCCGGATCGCCATCCTCGGCCCACAACGTCAACGCCATCACCGGCACGTCGTCGATGCCCTTGGGTTTGATCAGCGGTTGACCGACGCCGACGCCCTGCGGCATCCAGTCCATGTTCGAAAACACTTGGTTGTACAGACGCACGATCGCCGGCTGACGCTCGACGCCGACGGTGTATTCGACCGTGAGTACCGCCATGCCGGGGCGGCTGATCGAATACACGTGCTTGACGCCTTCGATCTCCGATAGTTTTTGTTCCAGCGGATAACTGACCAATTGTTCGACGTCGCGCGCGCTCGCGCCCGGGAACGGCACGAACACGTTCGCCATCGTGACATCGATCTGCGGCTCTTCTTCGCGCGGCGTGATCGCCACCGCGACCAAACCCAGCAGCAAACCCAGCAGCGCCAGAATCGGCGTCAACGGATTGGCTTGGAATGCTTTCGCAAGCCGCCCGGACACGCCCAGCGTCGGCGCGTTACGCTCACTCATGCGTGCCGCCCGCTGCGCGTCGCTGCGCCAATGCCGCGGTGGCTGCCAGCGGATCGCGTACGACCGCATCGCCGGGCGCTAAGCCCGACAGTACTTCGACCATATCGCCTTCGCGCTCGCCCAAGCGCAATTGCCGCAAATACAAGCGTCCTTCTTTCAGCACGTAAACGCCGGTGAGTTCACCGCGACGCACGATCACGCTTTGCGGTAAGCGCAAGATGCGATCGGTACCGGCGACCGCGAATGCGACGCTCGCGGTCGTGCCTGGAGCGACCGGTGCATCCATTCTCGGCAATAGGATGCGTACGACGACGCTATGACTGACCGGATCGGCACTGGGATACACCACGACCTCGCGTGCATCGACGCTGCGGCCGTCGTCGAAACGCACACGTGCGCTGGGCGCGGCACGAACGGCGTCGGCCGCGGACTGCGGTAATTGCACTTCGATGCGTAGATCCTCGGGCGCATAGACCGTCAGCAACGGCTGGCCCGGCGCAACGGTTTCGCCAGGTTCGACGTGCCTCGCGGCGACGACCCCCGCATACGGTGCGCGCACGACAGTGTAATCGGCGCCTTGTCCCGCCGCCGCGAGCTGCGCGCGCGCGGCATCGCGTGCGGCGATGGCGGCGTCGCGTGCGGCACGCGCTTGGTCGAGCTGCGCGCGCGAGACGTATTTGTCCTGTGCGAGCGACGCAAAACGCTGGTATTGCCGTTCCGCTTCGGTCGCCGAAGCTTCGGCCGCGCGCAATTGCGCCTTCGCAGCATCGACTCCTGCCTGTTGTTCGACCACGGTCAAGCGCAACAAGATTTGTCCTGCTTCGACACGATCGTTCACGTCGGCCGACATGCTCGCGACACGGCCGCTGGTCTGCGCCGACAGTGCCGCCTCGCGCACGGCTTCGACCACGCCGTCCCAGCGGCGCGCGCTCGGCGCGCCGTTCGCGGCGACCACGACCGTTTCGAGTTTAGGTAATGGTGCGGACGCGATGCGCTCGCTGTCCCCGGCGCACGCCGACAGCATTAAACCTGCGATCGATAGCCATATCGCTTTATTCACTTGAAAGCGCATCCGCTTGGAACTCCGAATTTCTTGAATAACATCGCCACCGGGCAAAAACGCGTCACGCTGGCCTGCAACAGATTGAGTCCGATGAAGGCCGTGAGCAACCACCACCACGGCGAGATGAAATAGCTCAGCGCTACGCTGACGAGAATCATGATGCCAGCAAACGCCATCACCGCACGGTCGAGATTCATGACAAACGCTCCTCGGCGCTGATGCGCCTTTGGTTGGAAATGATCATTTCAAGCGCTCGATCCCAAGCGCGCTGAGCACGTATTTCTCGTAGATCGGCTCGCTGGTGCCGTGACGCATTTTGTAGAGAAAGTATTTTTCGAAGGCGATCTTCGCCAGATGCACCCACTTCCCGCTCTTCGTCCAGGTGACGTTGCGCGGCGGGATCTGCGGTAGCGCGACGAACGCCATACCGGTGTCGCCCATATCGGCGAGGCATACCGCATTCCACGTGCCCTCGAACGTCGCCGGTTCGTTTTTGAGTTCTGCGGCGATGTTGCGCACGATGGTGGTGACCATCGATTCGATCATGAAACCGGTCTTCGGCGCGCCGGTCGGAATCGGCGTGGCTTCTACCGGCGGTATCGCGACGCAAACGCCTGCAGCGAAGATCTCCTTGTATTTCGGGCTACGCTGATGCTTGTCGACGGTCACGAAACCGCGTGGATTGCACAAACCCTCGACCGCCGCCACCGCATCCACGCCGCGGAACGCCGGCAGCATCATCGAATATACGAACGGCAGCGTGTGTTCCTTGATCGGTTGTGCTTTGTCGTCGTGTTCGACCACATGCATGGTGCCGGCTTCGATGCTCGTCACCTTCGCGTTCGTGACCCATTTGATATGGCGCTGCCGCAACTCGGACTCCATCATGCCCTTGGAATCGCCGACACCGCCCAAACCCATATGACCGATGTAGGGCTCGCTGGTGACGAACGTCATCGGCACTTTGTCGCGCAGTTTGCGCTTACGCAGATCCGCATCGAGGATCATCGCGAACTCGTAGGCCGGTCCGAAGCAACTCGCACCCGCCATCGCACCGACCACCATCGGCCCAGGATTCTTCAAGAATGCTTGATAGGCCTCCCACGCCTGTAGCGCATGCGGCGTTGTGCAAACCGACTGCGTATAGCCGCCCTGCGGGCCGCTGCCAGGCACTTCATCGAAGGCCAGTTTGGGGCCGGTACAAATCAAGAGATAGTCGTAATCGAGCGCGATACCGTCGCCGGTAACGACCAATCGTTTCTCAGCATCGATCTTGGCCACGCCGTCGCTGCGGAACTCGATGCCCTTCTTCGACAAATAGCCGCCGGCTTCGAGCGTGATGTCGTTCGGCTCGCGCCAACCGACCGCCAGCCAGGGATTCGACGGGGTGAAGCTGAAACGGTCGCCGTTGCCGACGACGACGATTCGATGCCCTTTACCCAGGGTCTCGCGCAGCTCGTAGGCTGCACTCATCCCCGCAAGACCGGCTCCAATGACGACGATGCTGTTCATAGCGGTTCCTAGGTCGTTTGAGATGATGCTTAAGACTGCGCCGTCGGTTGACCGACGGTTTGATCTAGAGCATGATTTTCAATATATCTAAATTAGATTTATCTTAATTAGTAATTGCTATACTGTCAACCGCACCCCTTGAGAATCCTCCAATGCCTTACACCGCCCAAGATCTTGTCGCCCAAGCCCGGGCAGCCATCGAAGAAATCGACCCCACCCAACTGCATGAACTGCAAGCCAACGGCGTACCGGTGATCGATGTGCGGGAGCCGGCGGAATTCGCCGAAGGTCATTTGCCCGGCGCCGTGAACATCCCGCGCGGGGTCTTGGAATTTCAGGTCGACGGCCACCCGGCCTTGAATTTCAGGACCGACCCGCATCTGTCGCATCGCCGCGAACCGGTGATCTTGTATTGCCGCACCGGGGGGCGTTCGGCGCTGGCGGCGGAAGCGCTGCTGCGGCTCGGCTTCGATCGCCCGCTATCGCTCGCTGGAGGCTGGCTGCGTTGGGTGGAGAACGGCGGAACGGCGGAGGCCGCATCGGTATGAGCACGCACGACAGTCGCGACGCGGATGCGATCGATACGAGCGTATCGCTTGGCGCACAGATGCAAGCCCGTGCCGAAGAAGCCGCGGACATGCTCAAAGCGCTGTCGAACCCGCAGCGGTTACGGGTGATGTGCCTGCTGATCGACGGCGAGAAAACCGTAGGCGAATTGAATGCGCGAATCGACTTGAGCCAATCGGCGCTGTCGCAACATCTCGCGGTCCTGCGCGACAGCGGTTTAGTGCAGACCCGACGCGAAGCGCAAAGCGTCTTCTACTCGGTCGTCGCCGGGCCCGGTGCATCAAATCATCGAAACATTGCACGATATCTATTGCCCGACCGATGACGAGGAACGGCACAAGAACGCGGGTTGATCTGCCCGAGTCGAAAAAAACGATATTCAAGCGCTAGCGTAGCGCGCTGCGCCGCCGATCCAACGCTCGGTGATCAGCACGGCGAGCTCAGGCGTCTCACGCAGCAGCATTTCGCCTAAACGCTGCACGGTGGGCAACAAAGCGGCATCGCGACCGAGTTCGGCGATCCGGAATGCGGCAAGACCGGTCTGGCGCGTTCCGAGCAATTCGCCAGGGCCGCGCAATTCCAAATCTTTTTCGGCGATCACGAAGCCGTCGTTGGTTTCGCGCATTGTGGCAAGCCGTTGTCTCGCCATCTGCGACAACGGCGGTTGATAGAGCAAAACGCAATTCGAGGCCGTGCTGCCTCGACCGACACGTCCGCGCAACTGATGCAATTGCGCCAAACCCAATCGTTCGGCGTTCTCGATGGTCATCAGCGATGCGTTGGGCACATCCACGCCGACTTCGATCACCGTCGTCGCCACCAATAAGTCGATTTCGGCGCCTTTGAACGCGCGCATCGTGTTCTGCTTCTCAGCGGCTTTCATCCTGCCATGGACGAAACCGATCCGCAGTTCCGGCAAGGCTGCGGACAATTGATCGAATGTGGTCTGTGCGGCCTGCGCGATCACTTCGTCGCTTTCATCGATGATGGTACATACCCAATACGCCTGTCGGCCCTCGGCGCAAGCGGCACGAATGCGTTCGATCAACTCGGGCCGTCGCTCCGCGCTCAGCACCACCGTCTGCACCGGCGTGCGGCCGGGCGGCAACTCGTCGATCGCCGACACATCGAGATCGGCGTAGGCAGCCATCGCCAACGTGCGCGGGATCGGCGTCGCGGTCATCACCAATTGATGCGGTACGTTGCCGATATCGCGACCTTTATCGCGCAGCGCGAGACGCTGATGCACGCCGAAACGATGCTGTTCGTCCACGATCGCAAGCGCGAGGTCCTTGAAGACCACGCCCTCTTGCATCAACGCATGCGTGCCGACGACGAACTGCGCCGTGCCGCTCGCGACATCGGCTAACGCCTCGCGACGCGCGCGGCCGGTGACTTTTCCGGCGAGCCAGGTCACACGAATCCCAAGCGGCTCCAACCAAGCGCGTACATTATTGAGATGTTGCTCGGCCAGCAATTCGGTCGGCGCCATCAGTGCGGCCTGTTTGCCTTGCTCGATCGCAGCGAGCGCCGCCAATGCCGCGACCACGGTCTTACCGCTGCCGACATCGCCCTGCACTAAGCGAAGCATCGGCATAGGCTTCGCCAAATCCGCACAAATTTCGCCGAAGACGCGGTGCTGCGCTGCGGTGAGCGCGAACGGGAGCGCGGCTTCCAAGCGTTTCGCCAAACGCGTGCCGGTGAGTGCGGGCGCCGCTTGCGCTTGCACGGCGATGCGTTGGCGCCGCAGGCTGAGATGATGCGCGAGCAATTCTTCGATCACCAAGCGTCGCTGTGCGGGATGCTTACCCGCAAGCAGTGCGAGCAGATCGCAGCCTTGCGGAGGTCGATGCAGCGTCAATAATGCTTCGCGCAACGACGGCAATCCTTGGCACATCGGTTCCTGCGCCATGAATCGTGCCGGGAGCAACTCCAATGCATCTTCGTTAGGCAGGCGTTGCAGCGCTTGACCGATCAGTTTGCGCAATACCGCTGGACCGACGCCGTCGATCGCAGGATAGATCGGATCGAGCCGATCGCTCAACTCCGCCTCGCCTTCGCCGCCGAGAATGCGATAGCTCGGATGCACGATCTCTAAGCCATGCTGCCCAGCCCGTGGTGTGCCGTAGACGCGTACGCGCGTGCCGGGCGCGAATTGCGCGACTTGCTGCGAACGGAAATGGAAAAAACGAAGCACCAGCGTGCTGTGAGAATCGTCGCCGAGGGCGACTCGCAACATTGGACGATAGCGAAAGCCCCGTTCGACCGCTTCGACGCGACCTTCGACCTGCGCGGGCAGGCCTGGCTGCAGGCCGCGGATCGGCACGACATGCGTGCGGTCCTCGTACTGTCGCGGCAGATAAAACCATAAATCCTGCAGCGTCAGCAGCCCGCGTGCGGCCAGCTTTTCGGCGACGCGATCGCCGACACCGGAGAGTCTAGTCAACGGCGTCTGTGCCGCATCGAGCATCGCGGCATCGTGATTCGTCGAATCGGACGATGCCGCAGAATTCATTACAAGCGGCGACGAAGGCCGCCGCACGCCGCCGTTCGGCCGCTTTTTCTTATCGGGTGGAAGTGAAGGCACGATGAGGCGTTCGATCGACGAATCTTTTGGGTATGACCAAGCGCGATCAGCTCAGCACCATCACCGCATCGACTTCGAGTTTCGCACCTCGCGGCAAACCGGAGACTTCGATCGTCGAACGGGCGGGGTACGGCGCATGGAAATAGTCCGCCATCACCGCATTCACCGCAGCGAAATCGCTCATATCGGTGAGATACAGGCCGACGCGAACGATATCGGCGAACGAGCCGCCGGCGGCTTCGCATACCGCCTTCAGATTGTCGAACGCACGGCGCGCTTGCGCAGCGATATCGCCCTCGACCAGCAGGCCAGAATTGGGGTCGAGCGGGACTTGTCCGGAAAAATACACAGTGCCACCAACGCGAACCGCTTGCGAATAGGGGCCGATCGCAGCGGGCGCGTCCGCGGTATTGATAATGTCTCGTGACATGACGACTCCAAGGTATGAATTTCGCTTAGTGTAGGGCAATGCAGCGGCACGATCATCGATATATTAAAGCTCGATCGCGTCGCTGAGTTTCGGTCAATCGCGCGATGCGACAGCCATTTCGATCGCCGCCGATTCGCTCGTAGCGCATCAACCTCGAAGAATCCGCGCCTTCTGTTCGAGGAATTCCTGCTCGGTCAAGATGCCCTGCTGCTTCAGCGCCGCGAGGCGTTCGAGTTTGGAAATGATCACATCATCCGCAGGATCCTGCGCAACCGACAAAGGCGGGGGTGGTAAAGGTGGCGCCGATGCTGACGACTGCGTCATCCTGATCGGTGCGGTAGCAGGGGGCGCCGCCGCAGGCAGCGGTGGCGGGCGACCGATCCGAGTTTGCACGTATTCGCCGAACTGCCGCACCATGCTCTTTTCGACTTGGCTGATTTCGGCACGATTGCCGGAAGCGAAGATCGTGATTTCGCCGAGCAGTAGCCCGGTCTTATATTGGATCGAACTGATTCGATCGTAATGGAAATCCTCGACGCGCAAGCCATAGAGCATGCCTTTGTCGACGAAAATCAAACGTCGATTCGTCGCCACCAAAAGGCCGATGCCGCCGTTATAAAAACCGGGCGTGAGTTGTTCGACGCGTTCGTCGGCTCCGAGCACGCTCGGCAATTCTTTGATTTCTTTGCGTGGGATGAAGCGACTAGCGCCTTCGATCGCTGCGATTTGCTGTTGTATGTCTTCGAGTGTGGGCATATCGATCCGAATTGAACGATGGGGCCGTTAGACAAACCGGCTCGAAACTTCTTTGCGTTCGCGTGCGGCACGTTGCCGTGCCGCGATATCGCTTCTTATATTTTTCTCATGCATCACATGCGCTGCACGCCATGCACCACGCCGAGGCGTCGCACACGGCGGATCACGTCCGCCAAATGGGTGCGGTCCCCGACCTCGATGCCGAAGCGGATCACTGCGATGTTCTTGTCGCGATCGAGATACTCGACCGCGTCGATGTTCGAGTCCGCTTGCGCGATCGCCGCGGCCACTTGCGCGAGTACGCCAGGACGGTTATCGACTTCGACTCGAAGCGCGACTTGGAAATCGCCGCTGACATCGCGATCCCAACCGATCGCGACCCAGCGTTCGGGCGATTTGCGATATTCGGCAACATTCGCGCAATCGATGCGATGCACGACGATACCGCGGCCCGCAGTGTGATAGCCCATGATGTCGTCGCCGGGAATCGGCATGCAGCATTGCGCGAAATTGACCACGCCGCGCTCGGCGCCGTTGATCAGGATTTTCTCGCCGCGGCGCACGCTCAACCCGGTGTCGTCGATCGCAGGCTTTTCCGATACCCGATGCGCCAAGACTTGCGCGACTTGCGCCGGCATCCGGTTGCCCAGCGCGATATCGGCCAACATCGCTTCCAGTCGCGGATAGCGATGATCGGCGAGATAGCTTTCCAAACGCGCTTGCGGCAACCGGTCCAACGATGTTCCGAGATCTTCGAGGGCGCGGTCGAGCATGCGGTGGCCGAGTTGCACGGCATCCTCGTGTTCGAGCTGTTTGAGTTGATGGCGGATCGCGGTTCGCGCTTTACCGGTCACCACGAACTCCAACCACTGCGGTTTAGGCGATGCGGACTTAGCGGTGATGATTTCGATGTTCTGGCCGCTGCTTAGACGCGTGCGCAAACCGACCAATTTCTTATCGACGCGCGCGGCGACCGCGCCATTGCCGACATCGGTATGCACCGCGTACGCGAAATCGAGCGCAGTCGCGTTGCGCGGTAGCGCCAAGATGTCGCCTTTGGGCGTGAACAGATAGACCTCATCCGGGAAGAGTTCGATTTTGACGTTTTCGAGAAACTCCAACGAAGACCCGGTCGATCGCTGCGACGCGATCAGATTGGCCACCCACGACTGCGCACGATTCTGCGCGCTATTGGGCGAACTGCCGCCGTGTTTGTACGACCAATGCGCGGCGATGCCGCGTTCGGCGATCAAATCCATTTCTTCCGTGCGTATTTGCACTTCGATCGGAGATCCATAAGGCCCGAACAACACCGTGTGCAGCGATTGATAGCCGTTCGCCTTCGGTATCGCGATGAAATCGCGGAATCGACCGTCGAAGGGTTTGAACACCGAATGCGCGACGCCGAGCGCGTGGTAACACTCCGGCACCGAACGCACGATCAGACGGAAGCCGAATACGTCCATCACTTGATCGAAACTTTTGCCCTCGGCACGCATCTTGGTGTAGATGCTCCAGGGCGATTTCACGCGGCTGATCAATCGGAATTGCAGATTCTCTTTGGTCAACCGCTGCGCGAGCCGCGCTTCGATATTCGCCAAGGCTTCGCGCCGCACCATCGGCTGCGTGCGGATGCGTTTGGCCAGCACCGCATGTCGGTACGGATACATCGCGCGGAAACCGAGATCCTGCAGTTCCGCCTTGATCAGATTCATACCCAAGCGCTGCGCGATCGGCGCGTAGATCTCGAGCGTTTCGCGTGCGATTCGCATGCGCGCTTCCGCGCTCTGCGCACCGAGCGTGCGCATGTTGTGCAAGCGGTCGGCGAGTTTGATCAGGATGACGCGCAGATCGCGGGCCATCGCCAGCATCATCTTGCGGAAACTCTCCGCGGCGGCTTCCTGCCTGCTCTGGAATTCGAGCTTATCCAGCTTGGTGACGCCTTCGACCAACTCAGCGACGGTATCGCCGAATTGCGCGGCGATGTCTTCGCGCGTGAGCGAGGTGTCTTCGATGGTGTCGTGCAAAATCGCCGCGATCAGCGTTTCGACATCGACGCCCTGCTCCGCGAGCACCGTCGCCGCCGCGACCGGATGGGTAATGTACGGCTCGCCGGATTTGCGCATTTGCCCCGTATGCGCCAATGCGCCGACACGCCATGCCTGCAGCAGGCTCGCGCGCTGCGCTTCGGGCAAATAACGCGCAGCCTGCTCCAGCTCGCGGACGTACGCGGGGATTTCCGCGTCCAGCGTCGGCGTGGGGCCAGCGACGATCGGCTCAAGCTGAGTCATGACCGAAGACTACGGCGAAATGCTAGGCATTGGGAATGGGGAATGGATCCCACGCTCCCCTCTGTCTGATTTTGAATCCGAATCACGTCGTCAGAAACGACGAAACCCCGCCGAGGCGGGGTTCCTGAACATTTCGCTGCAATGAGGGCAAAGACGGGTAATTGCGATTCCCGATTACCGGCTTTACAGATCGTCGCCCTTCGACAGATCGTCGTCGGCGACCACTTCGGCGGCTGCCCATTCGAGGGCTTCGCGCTCTTTGCGCTCGCGCTCGGACTTTTCGACCGCGTCCACGAAGGTGTTATCGATGCGGCGGGCGGCGATTTCGCGCAACGCCAACACGGTCGGCTTGTCGTTGGCTTCGCTATTGTCC
Organism: uncultured Gammaproteobacteria bacterium; assembly: GCA_963783035.1. Taxonomy (GTDB): domain Bacteria; phylum Pseudomonadota; class Gammaproteobacteria; order Xanthomonadales; family Xanthomonadaceae; genus Lysobacter_I. The sequence goes on along the minus strand of CAWAMC010000005.1, from coordinate 310,236 downwards.
AACTGCGGCTCGACGCCGTTGGCGAGCTGACGCGCGCGCTTGGCGGCCATCATGACGAGCTCGAAACGGTTATCGACCACTTCTAGACAATCTTCTACGGTAATGCGGGCCATGCGTTCTCCCGGCGGCTGATCGCCGTCCGACTTGAAAGTTGTGAACCGGCGATTTTAACGATTTTAGGCCCCTCGGCACAAGCAAAACCTGGTTCAGAGTGCGGACTGAGGCCTGCCTCGTTCAGTCCCGCTCCGTAAGACTGCATTCACTGCAGGTCATACGGGGCGATGGAGAGTCGCCCTTGGTAGGCGTCGACAGTCAACCCCGCCAACATCCTAGAAATAGATGCAAATCAATCTGTTACTAACCACTCTGGCGAAGCCGTAAATCGCTCTTGCGCCTCATGCAATCGCTATGCGTTCAATACGTATTGCGTACCTGCCGAAACGTCAGATTGATCCGCATCGCCGCCGGCTTCGCCGTCGCTGGCAGCGCATGCAGATAATGCGTCTGCGTTTCGCCCGCCATGACCAGTAAGCTCCCATGAGACAACTCCAGTCCATAGGCCCGCCCTGTCCTCGCATCATGGCCTTTCGTGCTGGCGCCTGCAGGCTTCGATTTGAACAGAAACCGCCGCGAGCCACCCAGGCTGAGCGAGGCGATGATCGGCGCTGGTCCGAGCTCCGGCTCATCGTCGCGATGCCAGCCCATCCTGTCGCGACCATCGCGATACTGGTTCGCCAAAACGCTGTTGAACTCGTGCCCCAAGGTCTCTACCAATCGCCGCCTCACCGGCACGAGCGCTGGCGGCCAGGGGCGCGGCTCGAAGCGGCTGCGCGAATAGGTGTAAATCGCTCCGGGGTCGCCGATCCAGCAACTGAGCCTCGGCGAGTCGATTTCACGCCCGAACAGGCGGATTCGATGCGTCTCCCATGGGATTTCTATCAGTAGCGCATCGAACAACGCGTCGGCCTCGCACTCGGGCAACCATCCCGGCGCGAAGCGCACATCGGCGCCCGGCAGTGCGATCGCCTCGAATCTATCGGTCGAATTCATGCCGCCATGCTGCCGATTTGCTCGCGCCGCCGCAAACCGCGAAAATCACAAGATTCTTGTAGGAGCCCGACATGACCGAGAGCGTGATGGCCGCACACGCGCCGCCCGAGATCGAACGCGATGTGATGGAGTACGACGTCGTCGCTGTCGGCGCTGGCCCTGCCGGGCTCGCTTTCGCGATTCGGTTGAAACAGCTCGATCCGACGATCAGCGTGTGCGTCATCGAGAAGGCTTCGACGATCGGTGCGCAGATCCTCTCGGGGGCGGTGATCGAAACCGGCCCGCTCGACAAATTGCTGCCGGATTGGCGCAAAGCGCCGCCGCCGATTTGCGTGCCGGCGACCGAGGACGAATTTTGGCTGCTGAGTAAAACCGGCGGACGCAAATTGCCGGTGCCACCAGGCATGAATAATCACGGCAACGTCATCGTGTCGCTGGGGGCGATGTGCGCGTGGCTCGCACCGCAGGCCGAAGCGCTGGGCGTCGAGATTTATCCGGGCTTCGCTGCCGCCGAAACCTTGCACGATGCCGATGGCAAGGTGATCGGTGTGCGGATCGGCGACATGGGCGTCGCGAAAGATGGCTCCCATAAACCGGGGTTCACAGCTGGCATCGATATCCACGCGAAAGTGACCGTGCTCGCCGAAGGCGCACGCGGACATTTGACCAAGCGACTCGTCGAACGCTTCCAACTGGACAAAGACAGCGACCCGCAGGGCTATTCGATCGGCATCAAAGAACTATGGCAGTTGCCGGAAGATCGAGTGACGCCCGGTAAGATCGTGCACAGCTTCGGCTGGCCGGCCGACAACAACACCTACGGCGGTAGCTTTCTTTATCACTTGGACCAAGGGCGCGTCGCATTGGGCTATGTCAGCGGCCTCGATTACCGCGATCCAGACTACAAACCGTGGGAAGCCTTCCAGCAATGGAAGAATCATCCGACGGTGAAGGCATTGCTCGATGGCGGATCTATCGTCTCCGCCGGCGCGCGCGCGATCGTCACGGGAGGCTGGCAATCGCTGCCGAAAGTGGACATGCCCGGCGCATTGCTGATCGGCGACACCGCCGGCCTGCTCAATGTGCCGAAGATCAAAGGCACGCATCAGGCGATCCGCTCCGGCATGCTCGCCGCCGAACACCTGGTCGAAACATCGCTCGCTCCGGAAGGCTTCGACGCGAAACTTCGTGCTTCCGAAGCGATGGCCGAACTGAAAAAAGTGCGCAACGTCAAACCCGGCTTCAAACGTGGGCTTTGGTTCGGCATGATCAATGCGGCATGGGAAACGGTCACCGGCGGACGCTCGCCTTGGACACTAAAAAATAAGGCGGATTGGTCGTCGCTCGATAAACTCGGCGCGCATGAACAACCGAAACGTGATTATCTCGATCGCACGCTCGCGCCACGCGATCGCCTAGCTGGCGTGTATTTCGCCACGACCGAACACGACGAAGATCAGCCAGTGCATCTCCGTGTACGCGATACGTCGATCTGTGTGACGAAATGCACGGAGGAATACGGTAATCCTTGTACTCGATTCTGCCCGGCTGGCGTTTACGAGATCGTTGACGAAGCGAAGGTCGACGGCAGTGTCGGTAAACGCCTGCAGATCAATGCGGCGAATTGCGTGCACTGTAAGACGTGCGACATCAAAGACCCGTATCAAATCATCGATTGGGTGACGCCAGAAGGCGGTGCGGGGCCGAATTATCAGAACCTTTGACCGCATTTGATCTGCTCCGCTAGCGCGCCAAGCGACGACAGCGAGGGCCTCATAAAATTTGCCAAAAAGAAAACCCCGCAGCCTTAGCTGCGGGGTTTGGGTAAAGACCCTGGCGATGACCTACTCTCGCATGCTGAATGCACACTACCATCGGCGCATGCGCGTTTCACTTCCGAGTTCGGGATGGGATCGGGTGGTTCCACGCAGCTATTGTCACCAGGGAGAGGGTGGAGGGTCGCCGGCCGCATGCATAGAAGCACGCAGTAGCGCTCACGCTCTCATTGGGTCTTGGGACGTAACAAGGTTTATTTCGAATGCCACGACGTGTCGTCGAGGAAGCTTCGTATAGAAGCACTAAGGCAACTTGAGGTTATATGGTCAAGCCTCACGGATCATTAGTACAGGTTAGCTCAATGGATTGCTCCACTTACACACCCTGCCTATCAACCACCTAGTCTTGATGGTTCCTTTAGGGGGCTTGTGCCCCGGGAGATCTCATCTTGAGGCGCGCTTCCCGCTTAGATGCTTTCAGCGGTTATCGCTTCCGAACGTAGCTACCCGGCAATGCCACTGGCGTGACAACCGGAACACCAGAGGTTCGTCCACTCCGGTCCTCTCGTACTAGGAGCAGCCCCTCTCAAATCTCCAACGCCCACGACAGATAGGGACCGAACTGTCTCACGACGTTCTGAACCCAGCTCGCGTACCACTTTAAATGGCGAACAGCCATACCCTTGGGACCGACTACAGCCCCAGGATGTGATGAGCCGACATCGAGGTGCCAAACACCGCCGTCGATATGAACTCTTGGGCGGTATCAGCCTGTTATCCCCGGAGTACCTTTTATCCGTTGAGCGATGGCCCTTCCATACAGAACCACCGGATCACTAAGACCTACTTTCGTACCTGCTTGATCCGTCGATCTTGCAGTCAAGCACGCTTATGCCTTTGCACACAGTGCGCGATGTCCGACCGCGCTGAGCGTACCTTCGTGCTCCTCCGTTACTCTTTGGGAGGAGACCGCCCCAGTCAAACTACCCACCATACATGGTCCCCGACCCGGATTACGGGCCCAGGTTAGAACGTCAAGCACATCAGGGTGGTATTTCAAGGTTGCCTCCACGACAGCTAGCGCCATCGCTTCAAAGGCTCCCACCTATCCTACACAGACGAACTCAACGTTCAATGTAAAGCTATAGTAAAGGTTCACGGGGTCTTTCCGTCTTGCCGCGGGAACGCTGCATCTTCACAGCGATTTCAATTTCACTGAGTCTTGGGTGGAGACAGCGCCGCTGTCGTTACGCCATTCGTGCAGGTCGGAACTTACCCGACAAGGAATTTCGCTACCTTAGGACCGTTATAGTTACGGCCGCCGTTTACTGGGGCTTCGATCAAGAGCTTCGCCTTGCGGCTGACCCCATCAATTAACCTTCCGGCACCGGGCAGGCGTCACACCCTATACGTCCACTTTCGTGTTTGCAGAGTGCTGTGTTTTTGATAAACAGTCGCAGCGGCCTGGTCACTGCGGCCCTCCTCAGCTATTCACCATGGAGGGCGTACCTTCTCCCGAAGTTACGGTACTATTTTGCCTAGTTCCTTCACCCAAGTTCTCTCAAGCGCCTGAGAATTCTCATCCTGCCCACCTGTGTCGGATTACGGTACGGTCTGCGTAAGCTGAAGCTTAGAAGCTTTTCCTGGAAGCGTGATATCAGTGACTTTGTCCAAAAGGACTCGTCCTTGGTCTCAACGTTGAGCTCCCGGATTTGCCAAAGAGCACCGCCTCAACCCTCTCCCCGGGACAACCAACGCCCGGTACACCTAACCTTCTCCGTCCCTCCATCGCACTTACGCGAGGTGCTGGAATATTAACCAGCTTCCCATCGACTACGCATTTCTGCCTCGCCTTAGGGGCCGACTCACCCTGCGCCGATTAACGTTGCGCAAGGAAACCTTGGGCTTTCGGCGTGCGGGCTTTTCACCCGCATTATCGTTACTTATGTCAGCATTCGCACTTCCGATACCTCCAGCAGACTTTTCAATCCACCTTCGACGGCTTACGGAACGCTCCTCTACCGCGCATACTAAAAGTATGCACCCCAAGCTTCGGTTTACCGCTTAGCCCCGTTAAATCTTCCGCGCAGACCGACTCGACCAGTGAGCTATTACGCTTTCTTTAAAGGGTGGCTGCTTCTAAGCCAACCTCCTGGCTGTCTGTGCCTTTCCACATCGTTTTCCACTGAGCGGTAATTTGGGACCTTAGCTGTGGGTCTGGGTTGTTTCCCTTTTCACGACGGACGTTAGCACCCGCCGTGTGTCTCCCGTGTAGTCTGTCTTGGTATTCGGAGTTTGCCATGGTTTGGTAAGTCGCAATGACCCCCTAGCCATAACAGTGCTCTACCCCCAAGAAGATTCGCACGAGGCGCTACCTAAATAGCTTTCGAGGAGAACCAGCTATCTCCGGGTTCGATTAGCTTTTCACTCCTAATCACACCTCATCCCCTACCTTTGCAACGGGAGTGGGTTCGGGCCTCCAGTTGGTGTTACCCAACCTTCACCCTGGGCATGGCTAGATCACCCGGTTTCGGGTCTACTACCTGCGACTATACGCCCTATTCAGACTCGGTTTCCCTTCGCCTCCCCTATACGGTTAAGCTCGCCACAGACAGTAAGTCGCTGACCCATTATACAAAAGGTACGCAGTCACCCTTGCGGGCTCCCACTGCTTGTACGCACACGGTTTCAGGGTCTATTTCACTCCCTTCACCAGGGTTCTTTTCGCCTTTCCCTCACGGTACTGGTTCACTATCGGTCGGTCAGTAGTATTTAGCCTTGGAGGATGGTCCCCCCATGTTCAGACAGGGTTTCACGTGTCCCGCCCTACTCAATTTCATCGACTGAGCCCTTTCACATACAGGGCTATCACCTTCTACGGCTGGTCTTTCCAGACCATTTTGCTAAAGCTCAATCGACTTTTGGGCTAGTCCCCGTTCGCTCGTCGCTACTCAGGGAATCTCGGTTGATTTCTTTTCCTACGGTTACTTAGATATTTCAGTTCACCGGGTTCGCTTCCAGCAGCTATGTATTCACTGCAGGATACCCTTGCGGGTGGGTTTCCCCATTCGGACATCGCCGGATCAAAGCTTGTTGCCAGCTCCCCGACGCTTTTCGCAGGCTGCCACGTCCTTCATCGCCTCTGACCGCCAAGGCATCCACCGTGTGCGCTTATTCGCTTGACCATATAACCCCAAGTTGCCTCGGTGTTACGTCGTCGCGAATTTCAACGACTATTACACTTCAAATAAAGCATCTCTCGATGCTCGCCTTAGCCTCTTTCGACACGTTTAGACATTCGTCACAAACGCTCGTTACGTCCCAAGTTTTCAAAGAACACGAAACCGGCTTCAGCGCCAGAATCGTTTCAAATCTTTAAGTGTGCGCGACTTCATCCAAAGTGTGGTGGGTCTGGGAGGACTCGAACCACCGGCCTCACCCTTATCAGGGGTGCGCTCTAACCACCTGAGCTACAGACCCAATTGCTTTGCGTCTAAGCTACTAGATGGTGGAGCCAGTCGGGATCGAACCGACGACCCCCTGCTTGCAAAGCAGGTGCTCTCCCAGCTGAGCTATGGCCCCGGAATGCAAATCGCGAGCTTTTCGCTCGCAATGTGCGGGACGCTTTGGATGCAGGTCACTTGTGCGGACGTCTGACAAGCTTTTCGGCTGTCTTTAGTCTCTAAAGGAGGTGATCCAGCCGCACCTTCCGATACGGCTACCTTGTTACGACTTCACCCCAGTCATCGGCCACACCGTGGCAAGCGCCCTCCCGAAGGTTAAGCTACCTGCTTCTGGTGCAACAAACTCCCATGGTGTGACGGGCGGTGTGTACAAGGCCCGGGAACGTATTCACCGCAGCAATGCTGATCTGCGATTACTAGCGATTCCGACTTCATGGAGTCGAGTTGCAGACTCCAATCCGGACTGAGAGAAGGTTTCTGGGATTGGCTCCCCCTCGCGGGATTGCTGCCCTCTGTCCTTCCCATTGTAGTACGTGTGTAGCCCTGGCCGTAAGGGCCATGATGACTTGACGTCATCCCCACCTTCCTCCGGCTTGTCGCCGGCGGTCTCCTTAGAGTTCCCACCATTACGTGCTGGCAACTAAGGACAAGGGTTGCGCTCGTTGCGGGACTTAACCCAACATCTCACGACACGAGCTGACGACAGCCATGCAGCACCTGTCTCACGGTTCCCGAAGGCACCAATCCATCTCTGGAAAGTTCCGTGGATGTCAAGGCCAGGTAAGGTTCTTCGCGTTGCATCGAATTAAACCACATACTCCACCGCTTGTGCGGGCCCCCGTCAATTCCTTTGAGTTTCAGTCTTGCGACCGTACTCCCCAGGCGGCGAACTTAACGCGTTAGCTTCGATACTGAGTGCCTAGTTGCACCCAACATCCAGTTCGCATCGTTTAGGGCGTGGACTACCAGGGTATCTAATCCTGTTTGCTCCCCACGCTTTCGTGCCTCAGTGTCAGTGCTGGCCCAGATAGTCGCCTTCGCCACAGATGTTCCTCCCGATCTCTACGCATTTCACTGCTACACCGGGAATTCCACCATCCTCTACCGCACTCTAGCTCGCCAGTATCCAATGCAATTCCCAGGTTGAGCCTAGGGCTTTCACATCAGACTTAACGAACCACCTACGCACGCTTTACGCCCAGTAATTCCGAGTAACGCTTGCACCCTTCGTATTACCGCGGCTGCTGGCACGAAGTTAGCCGGTGCTTATTCTTCCGGTACCGTCATGACTTCGGGGTATTAACCCAAAGCTTTTCTTTCCGGACAAAAGTGCTTTACAACCCGAAGGCCTTCTTCACACACGCGGCATGGCTGGATCAGGCTTGCGCCCATTGTCCAATATTCCCCACTGCTGCCTCCCGTAGGAGTCTGGACCGTGTCTCAGTTCCAGTGTGGCTGATCATCCTCTCAGACCAGCTACGGATCGTCGCCTTGGTGGGCCATTACCCCGCCAACTAGCTAATCCGACATCGGCTCATCTTATCGCGCGAAGCCTTGCGGTCCTCCGCTTTCACCCGTAGGTCGTATGCGGTATTAGCGTAAGTTTCCCTACGTTATCCCCCACGATAAGGCAGATTCCGATGTATTCCTCACCCGTCCGCCACTCGCCACCCAAGGAGCAAGCTCCTCTGTGCTGCCGTTCGACTTGCATGTGTTAGGCCTGCCGCCAGCGTTCACTCTGAGCCAGGATCAAACTCTTCACTTAAATTTTTCGGACCGAAGTCCTAATGCTTTGAGTGCAGTCGCTCGACCCAGTCCCAAATTACTCATTAAAACATTTGAATGCTTTCATTTTGACTTGGTTCTGTTACGAACGTCTGCAAGATGGACAACTAATCCACCTGCCAGACGCCCGCACAAGTCACCTGCGCACACTGTCAAAGATCGTCGGAATCGGCCTCAGCGCCTCATCCCTTTGCTTCATTCCCCGGACACCAAAGTGCCCCAGGTAGCCGCACATTATAGGGTAGTTTTCGTTGCCGTCAACACCCTGTTTCGAATTTTTTCTTTGCCGTTCGGCAGTTGCCGGCGGCTAGAAGGTCTTACATTCTGAAGGGGAAGGACGATTTCGTCAACACCTTCGAGCTGTTTCGACCCGCCTTCTTTTCGGTTCAAACAGACACCGCATCGAGGGCCGCGCATTATAGGGTGACTCCGGAATCCGTCAACACCCTGGTGCGCATTTGTTTCCTTCGCGACGAATTCGTGATGACACCGTCGCAAGGGACGCGGATTGTGCACTGCAGCGACGTCTTTGTGAAGGGGTTGACACTAATTTTTTCTCGCAGTGCTTTTTGTGCATAGAAACAGTTGACGTCATCGATGCATTTAGCGATGGTCGCAAACATCTTTGGAGGAATTTTCCGATGCGTTGGATATATCCTGTTTTTCTAGGGCTTTCGGCGATGCTCTGCGGCGGCTGCGCCAGCGCTGGCGGCTCATGGGTAGAGTTGGCTGGCGAGCGCTTCGTCGTCGAAGTCGCTGACGACGACGCGGAGCGCGCGCAAGGATTGATGTTTCGCGATGCGATGGCGCCGGACCATGGCATGTTGTTCGTCCACGATCGGCAAGAACGTCTTTCGTTTTGGATGAAGAACACGCGCATTCCGCTCGACATTCTGTATTTCGACGAGCAACGGAAGCTGGTGTCGCAGCAGCGCGATATACCACCCTGTTCGATGGGCGATCGTTGTCCGCCGTATCCCAGCGAAGCGCCTGCGCGTTACGTTTTGGAGTTGAACGCAGGGCAAGCGGCTCGGCTCGGGCTGAAGGACGGCATGGAGCTGCATTTCGGGCCCGCCATTCCGACAAGCCCCGCTGGGAAGTGAGCGCTCTTTACTATGCCTAAGAGGCTAACTGTGTGCCGCCTGGTACCAGCGAGTGCTGTGGGAACCCAGCGCTCGCGGTCGCCGGCTGGGCTGAATCGTGGCGATCGGGCATCACGCACCCCTTGTGCCGGGCCTGCGTGGCGCGCATCTTGATGCAATGAACAGTTCCGCCGCCCTCCCCAACTGGACGATGCTGGCCCATCTGGCCGACGAACAGGTGCCGCTGCTCCGCAGCGCTTTACTGATCGCCCACGATGAATACCCCGACCTGGATATCGCCGCTTGCGAGGCTCAGGTCGATAGCCATGTCGATTCGCTGCGCGAGGAAGTCGCACAGATCGCCAGTGGGCCGTTGAAAATGCAGGCGATCAATCACCGTCTGTTCGACGAATTGGGCTACGCCGGCAACCACGACGAGTACTACGACCCGCGCAACAGTTATATGAATGAGGTGCTGAGCCGACGGCTCGGCAATCCGATCTCGCTGGCCGTGGTGCAGATGGAAGTGGCGCGCCGCCTGGGCGTGCCGCTGGATGGGGTTTCGTTCCCCGGCCACTTCCTGGTGCGTTTGCCCGTGGACGACGGGGTGCTGGTGATGGATCCGTTCAACCGTGGGCGGCCCTTGAACGCCGACGAACTGCGCCAGCGGGCACGTCCGCATTTCGGCGAAGACGTGCCGGACGAGGCCCTGCTGCAGATTCTGAGCCCCGCGCCGCATCGGGCGATCCTGATGCGGATGTTGCGGAACCTGTATGCGGTGTATTCGGAAAGCGGGGATTGGTCGCGCGCGGTCCGTTGCGCCGATCGTATCTTGCGTTTACTGCCGGACAACGCCGAGGCCCTGCGCGATCGGGGCTTGGGTTATCTGGAACTGGGGCATCAGGCCGGGGCACGGCACGACCTGGGGCGCTATCTTGAGCAAAACCCGGAAGCCAGCGATGTCGAGGCTATTCGGGAGCGCTTGATCGACACATCCGACCGCGGTGGTCGGCTGCACTGAGGGATCAGGTCTGGGTAAGCCCTGGTCCGACATCGCTCGATCGAGGCCATACCTTTATATCGATATCGAATCTTGGGGGCGAGGCCGGACGACTTGAGCCCTACCGCCCGCACTCAGGCGGGCGTCATCTCGAAATCCGCCTTGGTCACGCCGCAATCGGGGCAGGTCCAGGTGTCGGGGATATCTTCCCAGCGCGTGCCCGGCGCGATGCCCTCGTCCGGCAGTCCTCTGGCCTCGTCGTAGATGAAGCCACAAACGACGCACATCCAGGTGCGGTAGGCGACGGGGGTGACGGTTTCGCTCATCGGGCGTATTTCCTGCAGCTGAAAGACGCGCATTGTCCCATCCCGCGCACAAGGCCGGAAGCCGCAACGCGGCCGTGCCTCATCGGCCGCATGCCCGATCGATCGATCAATCGATGGGTTCGAAATCCTGTTTGGCCGCGCCGCAATCGGGGCAGGTCCAGGTGTCGGGCAGGGACTCGAACGGCGTACCTGGCGCAATGCCTGCCTCTGGGTCGCCCTCCGCAGGATCGTAGATGTGGTCGCAAACGGTGCATCGAAACTTGCGGGCAGAAGCGGTGCGGTCGTTCATCGGATAATGTCCTTCGTTTGGTGCGTCTGCGATCGCGAAAACACGATTGTTGCAGCTCGATTGTCGCACCTCGCGCCCACTGCCGGAAACGCCTACCGCCATGCCCGATACTCGCTTTGATCGCGCGCACCCGCCGCAACGGCTGCGCGGCCTGTATCTGATCACCCCCGATGACGTACAGACCGACCGCCTATTGGCGCGGGTAAGCGCTGTGATCCAGGGCGCCGCGCTGCTGCAATACCGCAACAAGCAGGCCGACACCGCGTTGAAGCGCGAACAACTGACTGCGCTGATGCCGCTTTGCCGCGAATACGGCGTGCCGCTGATCGTGAACGATGATGCGGAACTGTGTCTGAGCGTCGGCGCGGGCGGTGTGCACTTGGGCGAAGACGATGGCGATGCCGCAGCGGTGCGCGAACGGCTTGGCCCGCAGGCGCTGATCGGCGTGTCCTGTTACAACAGTCTTGCCCGCGCGCAGGCGGCCGCAACCGCTGGCGCGAGTTACATCGCGTTCGGCGCGTTCTTTCCATCGTCGACCAAACCCAAGGCGCGACGCGCGACGCTCGCGCTGTTACGCGACAGCGCTGTCTTCGGCGTGCCGCGGGTCGCAATCGGCGGCATCACCCCGGACAATGCACCCGGTTTGATCGAAGCGGGCGCCGATCTGCTCGCGGTGATCAGCGGCGTGTTCGATGCGCCGAACCCGCAGGCCGCGGCGCGCGCGTATCGCGCACTTTTCGATTGATCGCCACTGTTTGCCTAGGCCCTACCCCTTTCACATTCATGAGAATTCGATGAAGACCGAGCGTTCCCACGATCTATTCGCCCGCGCCCAAGCCCTGATGCCCGGCGGCGTCAATTCGCCGGTCCGCGCTTTCAAATCGGTGGGCGGCGAACCCTTCTTCGTCGAGCGCGCGGATGGCGCCTATTTGTACGATGCCGACGGCAATCGCTACATCGATTACGTCGGCTCGTGGGGCCCGATGATCGCCGGCCACAATCATCCGAAGGTGCTGGAGGCAGTGATCGCCACCGCACGCAATGGTCTGAGTTTCGGTACGCCCAATCCCTTGGAAGTAACGATGGCCGAGACCATCACCCGGCTGATTCCGAGCTGCGAGATGGTGCGTATGGTGAATTCCGGCACCGAGGCGACGTTGTCGGCGGTGCGTCTCGCGCGCGGCGCCACCGGGCGTACGCGCATGGTGAAATTCGAGGGTTGTTATCACGGCCATGGCGATTCGTTCCTGGTGAAAGCCGGCTCCGGCATGCTGACCCTCGGCGTACCCAATTCGCCGGGCGTGCCCAAAGCCCTGGCCGACCTCACCGCTACCCTGCCCTACAACGATTTCGATGCAGCGACCGAACTCTTCGACGAGATCGGCAGCGAAGTGGCGGCGGTGATCGTCGAACCGGTCGTCGGCAACGCCAACTGCATCCCACCCCGCGCCGGTTATCTGCAGCATCTGCGCGATCTGTGCACGAAGCACGGCGCGATCTTGATTTTCGACGAGGTGATGACCGGCTTCCGCGTCGCGCTCGGCGGCGCGCAAGCGGTGTACGGCATCACGCCGGATCTCAGCACCTTCGGCAAAATCATCGGCGGCGGCATGCCGGTGGGCGCTTACGGCGGTCGCGCCGACTTGATGCGCCAAATCGCGCCGAGCGGGCCGATCTATCAAGCCGGCACGCTCAGCGGCAATCCGGTCGCGATGGCCGCGGGTCTTGCGATGCTGGAGCTGATCCAAGCGCCAGGCTTCTACGACACCTTGGATGCGCGTACCGCGGCGTTGTGCGCGGGTCTCGAAGCCGCTGCGCGCGACGCCGGCGTGCCTTTCAGCACGAACCGCGTGGGCAGCATGTTCGGTCTGTTCTTCACTTCGGAAAAAGTCGAGACCTACGCCCAGGCGACATCGGGAGACACCGCTGCGTTCAATCGTTTCTTCCACGCGATGCGCGAACGCGGCGTGTATCTCGCACCCTCGGCGTTCGAAGCCGGTTTCTTGTCGATGGCGCACGACGATGCGGTGATCGCGGCGACGATCGAAGCCGCGCGCAGCGCTTTCTCTGAAATCACGCGCTGATGTGACGTACTGATCGATGGATACGCTCTCGCCGAATGCTGTTATTCATCTCGCCGCAGGCGCGGTCGCGCTGATGATCGGCTTGGTTCCGCTGCTATCGACCAAAGGTGGCCACGCGCATCGGCGATTCGGTCGCGTTGTGGTCGGACTGGGCGGCATCGTCCTCGCGACCGCTTTGTTTTCAGTCGTTCGGGGCACAGCACCGATGGCGTTAGCAGCGGTCACGCTCTCGGCCGGCTATCAGTACGTCGGCAGCTTGCGCGCGCTCGCGCTGCGCGACCGTGGCCCGGGCTGGCTCGATGCACTGCTCGCGTGCGGCGCGGTGGCTTTCGCGGCATGGATGTTGATCCAAGGCAAACCAGGCGGTGCTTCATGGCCGCCTGCACTGGCATACGGTACGCTCGGCTTCCTTGCGATGGTGGTGATCTACGATTTATCGCGGCATGCATGGCCGCAATTGTGGCTACGCCGCATCCGGCCGTTGGATCATGGTCTGAAAATGACAGGCTTCTATTTCGCGATGGCCTCCGCCGGCGCCGGCAATCTGTTGCGCAACTGGCAACCGTGGAGCCAGGTATTGCCGAGCGCCTTCGGCATCGTCGCGATGTTCGCGCTCGCTTATGCGTATCTGCGCCGTACGCGCACCGTGGGTGGGTGTGCATGAGCATCGAACTCGTGCTGTTCGATCTCGATGACGTGCTCGTCCACTACGACCACGGCACGCGCTGTCGCGTGTTGGGCGAACGCATCGACTGCGATGCCGAAACCGTGCACACGGCATTGTTCGTATCGGGCCTCGAACACGAAGCCGATCTGGGCCTGATCGACGCCGACACCCAGGTGCGACGTCTCGCGGAATCCTTGCAGCGGCCGGTCAGCATCGCCGATTGCATCGCTGCGCGCGCCGCATCGATGACGCCGAACGTGGCGCTGCTCGATGTGGTGACTGCGCTCGCCCGCCGCTATCGACTTGCGATCCTCACCAACAACGGCTTTCTCGTTCGCGACCATTTCGCGCGTTTATGCCCGCCGTTCGCGCCGTTTTTCGATGGCCGCGTGCATTGCTCGGCGATGTACGGCATCGGCAAGCCCGAGCCCGACATTTTTCTGCGCTGCGCCACAGCCTTGAACGTCGCACCGCAGCGCGTGATCTTCATCGACGACAAAGCCAACAATGCCGCCGCGGCCGAAAGCGTGGGCATGATCGGGCATCATTACCGCCATGCCGATGCGCTGCGCGCGCATCTCTCGCGTCTCAACCTGCTGGAGTCTGTCGTCGATGCGCCCTGAAACGCTGTCCGTCCACACCGGCAACGAATCCGACCCCGCCACCGGCGCGGTCGCGCCGCCGATTCATTTATCCACGACGTTCCGCCACAGCGCCGACGGCGAACGCATCGCGGGTTACGAATACCAACGCGAGGGCAATCCGACCAACGATCGCCTACGCGATGCGCTCGCGGCGCTGGAAGGCGGCGAAGCGGCGCTGACCTTCGCCTCCGGTATGGCGGCGATGACCGCGTTATTGGAAAGCATGCCCAACGGCGCGCGCGTCTTGATTCCCGACGACTGCTACACCGGCTTGCGCATGCTGTGCGCGGAGTATTTACCGGAACGCGGCATCGAAACAGTCGCGATGGACATGGGCGATCTCGACGCCGTGCGCGCGGCTTGCGCACAGCCCACTGCGATGCTTTGGATCGAAACGCCATCGAACCCGCGAATCAAGATCAGCGACATCGCGGCGTTGGCGGAGATCGGCCATGCGGCCGGTGCAGTGGTCGTGGCCGACAACACTTTCGCGACACCGCTGCTGCAGCGCCCGCTCTCGCTGGGCGCGGACATCGTGATGCATTCGACGACGAAATATTTCGGCGGTCATAGCGATGTGCTCGGCGGCGCATTGGTGTTCGCGAAAGACAACGACCTTTGCGCCAAAGTCGCGCATCGATTGCACATCACCGGTGCGACGATGGCGCCGTTCAGCGCCTGGCTGACGTTGCGCGGCTGCCGTTCGCTCGGCGCGCGCATGGCGATGCACTGCGCGAACGCCCGCAAGATCGCGGAATTCTTGGTGACGCAGCCGCAGATCGAACGCGTGAATTATCCCGGTTTACCGTCGCATCCAGGCCATGCCATCGCCGCGAAGCAAATGCGCGACTTCGGCGGCATGTTGAGCATCGAACTGCGCGGCGGCCGCGATGCAGCGTTGTCGATGGCCTCGAAACTACGCATCTTCACGAATGCGACATCGCTCGGCGGCTGCGAATCGTTGATCGAACATCGCGCCTCGGTCGAAGGTCCGAACCCGCGTTCGCCGCAGGGTTTGCTGCGGCTTTCGGTGGGGTTGGAGCATATCGATGATTTGATCGAGGACTTGCGGCAATCGTTGGCGTAGCCGCGATTCGCGTCATAGGGTGCGCTTAAGCGCACCGACTTCTATGCGCGCCAACGGTGCGTTTGAGCGCACCGATTTTTTTGTAAAGAAACGGTGCGCTTAAGCGCACCCTATGACTAACCAAGCTTTTCGATTTCTAGTGTGACCCGATGCCTCACCACACGCCCGTATTCGTCATCGACGCCCATGGCTCCTGCGGCGGCAACGCGGCGCCTTGCTGCAGCAGTTCGATCGAAATCAGATCCGGGGAGCGCACGAAAGCCATGTGGCCATCGCGGGGCGGGCGGTTGATGACGATACCCATCGCCTGCAAATGCGCGCACGTCTTGTAGATGTCGTCGACGCGGAAAGCGAGATGGCCGAAGTTGCGCGCTGAACCGTAATCCTCGGCCAGTGAACCGTCGTCCAGCGGCCAGTTGTAGGTGAGTTCGACTTCTGCGTCCGGAGTTTCGTCGGCGGCGAGAAAGACCAAGGTGAAGCGGCCTTGCGGGACTTCTTTTCGGCGCATTTCTTTCAGGCCGAGGCCGTCGCAATAGAAGCGAAGCGATGCGTCGAGATCGCGGACGCGGATCATGGTGTGGAGATATTTCATCGAACTGTGCTCCATCGGGTTACGTTGAGTGTAGAGCGAAGCTCCACTAAACCTTATCCAACACCCAGGTAGAGCGGAGCGAAGCTCCGCTTGTCCGCTCGATCAAGATCGGCCCCGCCTAGGGGCAGCGGAGCTGCGCTCCGCTCTACCTGACATTGGGTGCTGTGCGGCGTTCAATCCAGGAACAAGTCCGGCAGCAAGGTCTGCCAGGGATCGACCGCATAGCCGTCGAAGTCGATCACACCTGCCGCCATCAGCACATCGTCGTCGATCAAAAAATGGCCGTGATAGCCGGCAGCCTGACGGACCAGGATCGCGTGCGCGGCATCGGCGACGATCTCCGGCTTACGACAACGCGCGACTTCGACGCCAGGAATCATATTGATGGCATCGGTGGCGATCACCGTGCGCGGCCACAACGCGTTCACCGCGACGCCTTGTGGGCCGAACTCGGCCGCCAAACCGAGGGTGACGAAGCTCATCCCCATTTTCGCGAGGGTGTAGCCGGTGTGCGGCGCCCACCACTTCGGATCGAGATTGAGCGGAGGCGCAAGGGTGAGGATGTGCGGATTCGGCGCCTGCAATAAATGCGGTAAGCAGGCCTGCGCACACAGAAAACTGCCGCGAGCGTTGACCTGTTGCATCAAGTCGAAGCGCTTCATCGGTGTATCGAGCGTGCCGCGCAACCAAATCGCACTAGCGTTGTTGACCAGGATATCGATGCCGCCGAAGGCATCGACGGTGGCCGCGACGGCCGCGCGCACCTCATCTTCTTCGCGCACATCGCAACGCAGCGCCAGCGCTTGGCCGCCAGCGGCTTGAACGGCCTCGGCGGCGCTGTGGATAGTGCCGGGCAATTTGGGATTGGCGACCGACGATTTGGCGGCGATCGCGACGTTGGCGCCATCGCGCGCGGCGCGCAGCGCGATGGCGAGGCCAATACCGCGCGATGCGCCGGTAATGAAGATGGTTTTGCCTGCGAGTGTGGTCATGACGATCTCCTGGATGCGGCCTCTGCGGCTGGCATCGTCAGAATACGCCAAGCCACACGGGGCCGCCGAGCGACAACAGTCCTGGCATATCGAGACGATGCGATCAGCGCGCGTCGCGTACGTAGTTCAAGGCTTCGGCCCTTGGCCTTCATTGTCTTCCCACTTCAATATCTTGCGGGTGACGAAGCGGTATACCGGTTTGCCGGTACGGAACCAAAGGTCGCGCACCCATGAGCGCCGTTTGAGCAGTCGGCGCTCGATCGGCGTGATCGCGTCCGGGCAATACGTGCGCTTGTGCTTAAGCAGATGCCGCAGATCTTCGCGCGCGAGCAAGCGCATCCAGCGCGAGCGTGGATCACCGCGGGTCGCGAGTTGGAAATCGATGATCGCCGGCGTGCCATCGGCCAATACCAGCCAGTTGGCTTCTTTCGCCAAATCGTTATGCGCCAAGCCGCAGCGATGCAGGGCTTGCAGCCTCCGCCGCGCGAGCCGGAAGTACGCCAAGTCGCCGCGCGGCGGGCGTTGATACATCGCGGCGCCGTCGAGATAGCTGCGATCGAGCCGGCGGCCATCCCAACGCAAGAGTTGCGGTACGGCCGTCTGGCCCACCACGCGTTGCAGGCCGAGCGCTTCGCGCCGGGCCAGCCACCAGGCCGGCAGCCGTAGCCAAAGCGGGACGTAGCCGAGGTCGCGACGGACGAACAGGCCCGATTCGTCGCGCATCAGTGCGATCCGGCCGAAGCTATCGGCTTTCAAGGCTTGGATTTCGATGGCGTCGGCGGGCATCTCGCCATTGTACCGACGACGCCGACCTGCCCGACGACTCACACCGCTGCCATAATCGGAATATGCAGAACGGATGGCTGGACCACATCGTCGCTTGGATCGGCGCGAACCCCATCGCCGCGGGCGGCGTGATCTTCTTGATCGCGTTTTGCGATGCGGTGATCGTACTGGGCATCGTGGTGCCGGCGCTGCCGCTGTTATTCGCGGTCGGCACCTTGATCGGTCTGGGTCATCTCGACGGCCCCTATGCCTTGCTTTGCGCGGCCGCGGGCGCTTTCGTCGGCGACTCGATGAGTTATTGGATCGGTCATCGCTGGGGGCCGACGCTACGCCAACGCTGGCCGTTCCGCCGTTATCCGCAATTGATCGATCGCGGTGAGCGGCTGTTCCGCCGTCACGGCACCAAAGGCATTCTCATCGCACGTTATGTCGGTGCGGTACGTCCTTTCGTACCCGCGGTGGCGGGCATGCTGAAAATGCCGCTGAAGCGCTATGTACCGGCCAGTGTGGTCGCGGCCTTGAGCTGGGCCGGTATTTTCCTAGCGCCCGGCTGGATTTTCGGCGCCTCATACGATGCCGTCGCCGCCGTCGCCGATCGCCTAGCCTTGGTCATGTTGGCCTTGGTCGCGGTCTTAGCGCTGGTCTGGGCTTGCGTGCTGTACACCTACCGTTGGTTCGCCCGTCATGCCGATCGTTTGCTGGCGCGTGCGTTGCATTGGACACGTGCGCATCCGCGGCTCGGCCGTTACGCCGCATCGCTGATCCAAGCGCATCGGCCCGAATCGGCCTCATTGGCGATGCTGGCGATGTGTCTGATCGCCATCGGCTGGGCGTCGTTCGCGTTCCTCGCGGTGGTGTTGGCGCGCGGCGGCCCGTTGGCGCTGGATTATCAGGCGCAAGCGACGATGTTCGCGCTGCGCAATCCGTTGGCCGACCGGATGATGGCGGCGCTCGCGTCGCTGGGCGATCCGCAGGTGCTGTTTCCGCCGCTGCTGCTGACGACCGCATGGTTGCTCTGGCGCCGTCGCATCGCCGCCGCGCTGCATTGGATCGCCGCGGTCGGTTTCGGTTTGTTGTTCACGACCATCATCGGCTTGTCGGTGG
The DNA here is from genome assembly GCA_963783035.1 of uncultured Gammaproteobacteria bacterium. Classification (GTDB taxonomy): domain Bacteria; phylum Pseudomonadota; class Gammaproteobacteria; order Xanthomonadales; family Xanthomonadaceae; genus Lysobacter_I. The sequence continues at coordinate 291,509 of CAWAMC010000005.1, read as the reverse complement.
ATATGCCTAAGCCGCCAACAGCGCCGGGCGGTTTTGGTTTTCCCTCCATTTCGATCACCCTCGTCACCATCGTTTTCGGTTTTTTCGCGGTGTTGATCGCGCGCGAGCTCCCGGGCAAGCAACGGGTTTGGCCGTATCTGGTCGCCAGCGCAACCGTCGCATTATTAGGTTTCGCGCGACTTTACTTCGGTGCGCATTGGCTGAGCGACATCATCGGCGGCATGTTGTTCGGTATCGTTTGGCTACTGATTCTCGGCATCGCTTATCGCCGGCACATCAAACGCTCGTTTTGGATGCGTCCGTTAGCGGCCATCTTTTACGGCAGTTTCGTGCTGGCATCGCTGTGGCATGCGCCGCGCTCGATCGACAAGGTGTTGGCGCAGTTCATGCCACCGGGGCCGTCCGAGGTGATCGATCGCAGCGCTTGGTGGGACGAAGAATGGGCATTGCTGCCGGCGCAGCGGAACGAACGCGCGGAAGATCGACGCTGGCCGCTGGACGTGCAAATCGCGGGGCCGCTGGACATCGTACAACTGAAGCTGCAAAGCCACGGCTGGCAAGCGCAACCGCAAGCGAGCTGGACCAACACGCTCGGCCTGCTCGATCCCAAACGCCCACTACCGCGTCAGCCGGTGCTGCCGGCGACGCTCGACACCGAAGCCGAAGTGCTGCTGATGCGTCGTCCGGGCCCGCATCCGGAATTGTTGTACGTATTGCGTCTATGGCGCGCGCCTGCGTTGCTGGAAGACGGCGAACCTTTGTGGATCGGCACCACGCAAACGTTGCGATTCAAGCACCCGATACGCGGCTTCGGCCTATGGATGCCCGAGCCGGAGAACAACGCAGCCCGCGACCGGCTGCGTCAAGATCTGGCTGGTTTGCAGATGACCGAGTCGGCGCGCCCCAAAACCGTCACACCCGTGCTTCGCATCCGCAGCGACGATATCGAACCGCGCTCGGACGAGTAAACCGCGCGGGTTCGTCGTCGCGACACGATGGATGCCGCAATCGCGGCACGCTCTCAAGGCATCGAAGCCAGCAACCGATCCAAGCGCGCATGAGGGTCGTCGTCTTGCAACAGCGAGAGCCGCAGCGCATCGTCGATCGGCAATAGTTCCGCCAATCGCCACCCGACCCATGCCGCTTCGTCGAAGCGCGCCGGTGGCGCATCGGCATGCTCGCCGCCGGCTTGTTCGAGAATCCGCTGCAGCACGGTGCCGAGCAAGGCATGCTCTGGCCGCAGCTCATCGTCGACATCGAACTCGCGCCAAACGATGTCGCCGACGATCAAGCCGTTGCTGCGCACCGAGGTGTCGAGCACCTGAAACCGACGAGTGCCACGCACGCGCAGCGCAAGCAAGCCATCGTCGGTGCGATCGAAATCTTCGATCTTCGCCTCGGTACCGAACATCGCCGGCACCGCAGGCTGGCCGGCTTCGGCGCCATCGAGAATCAAGCAGACGCCGAACCCCGTGCTATCCCGCGCGCAATCGCGTATCAAATCGAGATAACGGGTCTCGAAGATGCGCAAGCCCAATGCGCCACCGGGCATCAGCACCGTGCGCAGCGGAAACAGCGGTAGAGAGTGAGTCTCGCTCATGTTGGATTCCGGCGGATGTTGATGCAACTACGGATGCGAATGCGACGACCGCACGACGCGGCACCTGCACCGTCAATGCGCGTCCCGTAGTTGCGCCAAAAACCGACGCGGCGCGCCATCGAAGCCGCCATTGGACATGAACACGACATGGTCGCCCTCGCGCGTGAGTGCGCGCAGCGTCGCGATTAGCGAATCGGCCGTCGGTGCGGTCCGCGATTCGCCGCGCACATGCGCCATCACTTTCGCCGCATCCCACGACAACTCGGGACGATGCAAGAACACCACCGCATCGGCGGCGTCCAGAGACGGCGCCAAGGCATCGGCATGCGCGCCCAATCGCATCGAATTGCTGCGCGGCTCCATCGCGACCACGATGCGCGCATCGCCGACCTTCGCGCGCAACCCTGCGAGCGTGGTCGCGATCGCGGTGGGATGATGCGCGAAGTCGTCGTATACCGTGATGCCCTGCGCTTCGCCCAGAAATTCCAAACGACGCTTGACGCCATGGAAGAGCGCCAACGACGGCATCACCACCGCCGTGTCGACACCGACCGCATGACAAGCCGCCAACGCCGCGAGGCCATTGAGCACATTGTGATCGCCGAGCATCGGCCACGTCACCGTACCGATCTCTTGGCCATGATGCAGCACCGCGAAGGCGCTGCCGTCGTCGTGCAGCAAGCGCGCGGCCCAATCGTACGCGTTCGCGGCCATGCCCTCGCGCAGCAAACCGAAGCGCTCGACCGGCGTCCAACACCCCATCGCCAGCACTTCGCGCAAACGCTCGTCATCGCCGTTGACGATCAAACGCCCACGACCTGGAACGGTGCGCACCAAATGATGGAACTGGCGTTGGATCGCGGCTACATCGGGGAAAATATCGGCGTGGTCGTATTCCAAATTATTGAGAATCGCCACCAACGGCCGGTAATGCACGAACTTGCTACGTTTGTCGAAGAACGCGGTGTCGTATTCGTCGGCCTCGACCACGAATTCGCGGCCCTCGCCCACCCGCGCCGAAGCCTCGAAATCCTCGGCCACGCCACCGATCAAAAAGCCCGGCTTACGCCCGGCGTGTTCGAGCAGATACGACAGTATCGTCGTGGTCGTGGTTTTGCCGTGCGTGCCGGCCACCGCTAAGGTATCGCGACCGGGCAACACGTATTCGCGCAACCATGCCGCACCGGAGGTGTAGTGCAGGCCGCGATCGAGTACGTATTCCACCGCCGGATTACCGCGCGAGAGTGCATTACCGATCACGATCTCATCGCAATCCGTCGAAATATTGTCGGCGTTATACCCTTGACGCAGCACTATGCCGAGTTGTTCCAACTGCGTGGACATCGGCGGATACACCGCCTGATCGCTACCCTCGACCGTATGCCCGAGTTCGCGCGCTAATGCAGCGACGCCGCCCATGAAGGTGCCGCAGATGCCCAGAATATGAAGTTTCAAAGTCGGTTCGCTCTCAAGAATTCGATCATGGATTCGATGCGGCGGTCGCTTACCGCCACTACTACCTTAAAAGATAACTCAGTCTCTGCGACGAGCATGGACGAAGATGGTATCGGATCGTAGCGAGCGGAGCACGCCCGACGCCTCGAATTTACATGCGCCATGACTCCTCGATCCACAATTCAGGGACCGCCGCTTTGAAGCGCTCGACCCACGCATCAAAGTCGGGATCGACCCATGGATACTCTCGGACGAATGTCGCCCAATCGATGTCTTTGAGGTTGCTCCACATGCCTTCTACAGCTTCACTATCCTTTCGCATGTCTTGAGTCAACCCACACGACTCGCGGACCCTGACGACTAATCTCTTTAGAAGATGCTGGGGCAGCGGAAATTGCTCCGCGAGCATTACCGCGTCGTAAAGGTCTTTCCCTTGTGGGTAGGCATCGGTAAGCAGCCATTCCAGCTTCCATGCCAACGATAGTTCCGGCGAAGCGGCGAGCAGACGAATGACACCGCCATCGCGCTCAGGCATCGATAAGGATACAGGCGGTTCCCACAGCGTTTCTCCGAAGACGAAATCGCATTGCACCTTTAGAGGCGGCAAGTCTGATACCTCAGCGGAAAATGTCAAACGCACGCCGTCGGCACGCTCGTAGGTCCAGATCGCGTCGCGCGCCACGCGACACGGATCGACCACTGCCTCGCCGACGCGCCCAGCCGCGGTGAATCTCCGCGCGATGTCGTCCAGCATTTGCTCGGTTTCATCGCAGGTCGATGTCCACCCATTAACCAATAAGACCCAGTCGATATCACCGGGCGGGCGCGCTTCGTCTCCGAACCAGGCTTTCATCAACGCGCTACCGCGCAACATCAATCGATCCTTCCATTCCGAATCGGCAACGATACGTATCGCGTGCTCTAGCAACTCCTCACGCGCATCATGCCATCGGCGACAGTCAACATCAGACGCGAACGTCGGATCGCCTTCGCGAAAGCCGGCCTCGTAGTTGCGCAAAGCAGGGTCGAAAATCGCGAGACCTCCGGTCTGCGCCAATCTGTACGCGTTGGGATAACTCGTATCCGACGCGACAGCGACTGGGCGGCGGCCCGGCTGCACGCCACTTGATCCATCTGGCATGCGCACTTCCTCGGGCGGCCTTGAGATGCGCGTCCACCACCCGTTGAACCACGATTTCATCGCACGTCTCCCGGCAACCAACCTGCATCAATCGCGATATTGCTGTCGTACACCACATATTCGATCTCGGTCGAGATCACCTCCACATACGTCGCGAGCACACTCTGCAAACCGAGCGCATCGCGCACGATGCGCTCGGCACCGCCGTCGTACCGCCGCAAAGTCGCAAAGCGCTCCTCGCATCGATCCGCACGTATTCGGCGCGCATTGCGCGATAGATGGCCACCGTGTGCCATCACAATCTCCGCGATCGACTTGATGTCCGCATCCGCATCAAGCATAAATTTTGAATGGCATTCAAAGTAATGCTCCGGCCGGAGGCAGGGGCCTGATTGAGGCACATCTCGATTCGTGGGTGCCGCTTCGATTTTTGTCCGCACGATACCCATACCTGCCTCGCGAAGGCGACCCGCGACCTGGTCGGCCGATATAACCTGCGCATCGAGCGTGCCCTGCGCGCGCCAGCTCAACATCGGCTGCGATGGCGAGTCGCCATGCGGCAGCACGATGTGCACGAATTTGAGATCGTGCGTGTTAGCGAAACGCGCCACATCTGCCATCGCCGCATCGTCGGAAATTGCAGCGATCGTTAGATGGATTTCGAATTCGCCTTCGAAATCAGAAAATTGCGAGCGTTTCACAGAGCCCCGAATGGTTGGGGAGAGAGCAGAGCGAGATAGAGCAATCGTGCTTAACGGGGGCAGAAGGCCACCGCCACGAACGACACGTTTAACCCACCTCCACCCCTGTCGCGATCGCCTCAACGATCCGCGTGAACACCTCGTCCATCGCGCCTTCACCGTCGACGACTTTGAGCATGCCGCGCTGGCGGTAGAACTCGATCACCGGTGCGGTGACGTCGTTGTAGACGTTGAGTCGATTGCGCACGGCTTCGGGGGTGTCGTCTTGGCGGCCCTGTTCTTTGGCGCGACCGGCGATGCGTTCGACCAGCAGTTCGGTGTCCACGTCCAACTGCACGGCGTGGTCCATCGGCTGGCCGATGCGCGCGAGCAACTGGCCGAGGGCATCGGCCTGGGCGAGATTGCGCGGGTAGCCATCGAGAATGAACCCGCCGGCCACATCGGGACGAGAAAGGCGGTCTTCGAGCATACCCAGCAGAATATCGTCCGAGACCAGATCGCCGCGCTCCATCACCACCTTGGCCTGTAGGCCGAGCGCGGAACCGGCCGCGACTTCCGCCCGCAGCAGGTCGCCGGTCGAAATATGCGGCACCTGAAGATGGTCTTTGAGTCGGGCCGCCTGAGTGCCCTTGCCCGATCCAGGGGCACCGAGAAGAACCAATCGCATCGTTGACTCCATCAAAGAGAGATTCTGTGACCACGGCGGACGGTACACTCAGCCGCCGGGCGAAGTCCCCAGCTTAACCGCAAGCCGCCCTCGTCCCAACCCATCCACTCCCCTTTTCCTATCAGACCTTCGCTTATGGCCACCGGAACTCTGCTTTACGCCCAATCGGGCGGCGTCACCGCCGTCATCAACGCCACCGCTTCAGCCGTCATCGCCGAAGCCCGCGCCCGTAAAATCAAGGTGCTGGCGGCCCGTAACGGCATCCTCGGCGCGCTGCGCGAAGACCTGATCGACACCTCGAAAGAATCGGCCGCGGCGATCCGCGCCCTCGCCCATACCCCGGGCGGCGCCTTCGGTTCGTGCCGGGTCAAGCTGAAGTCGCTGGAACAGGACCGCGCGAAGTACGAGCGACTGCTCGAGGTCTTCAAAGCCCACAACGTGCGCTATTTCCTCTACAACGGCGGCAACGATTCCGCGGATACGGCGCTCAAAGTCTCCCGCTTAGCGGCGGAATTCGGCTATCCGGTCACGTGCATTGGCGTGCCGAAGACGATCGACAACGATCTGGCCGTGACCGACTGCTGCCCGGGCTTCGGCTCGGCCGCCAAGTACACGGCGGTGTCGATTCGCGAAGCCGCGCTGGATGTGGCCGCGATGTCGGAAACCTCGACCAAGGTCTTCGTCTACGAAGCCATGGGCCGCCACGCCGGCTGGCTGGCTGCCGCTGCAGGCCTTGCCGGCAATGGGCCGGACGAAGCCCCGCATCTGATCCTGTTCCCCGAACGCGCCTACGACGAGGCCGATTTCCTCGCCAACGTGAAGAAGGTCGTGCAGCGCGTCGGCTACTGCGTGGTCGTGGCCTCCGAAGGCATCCACACCGCCGAAGGCACGTTCGTCGCCGATGCCGGCGGCGGCAAGGACGCGTTCGGTCATACCCAGCTCGGCGGTGTCGCTTCGTATCTCGCCGGCAAGGTGAAAGACGAACTCGGCTACAAGGTGCATTGGACCCTGCCCGATTATCTGCAGCGCTCCGCGCGCCACATCGCGTCGAAGACCGACGTCGATCAAGCGATGGCCGTCGGTAAAGCCGCCGTGCAATTCGCGCTCAAGGGCCTGAACTCGACGATGCCGGTGATCAAGCGCGTCTCCGATGCGCCGTATCGCTGGAAGATCGAAGCCGCGCCCTTAGAAAAAGTAGCGAACCACGAAAAGACCATGCCCGCGAACTTCTTGCGCAAAGACGGCTATGGCATCACTCCCGCCGCGCGCAAATATCTCGAGCCGCTGATTCGAGGCGAGATGCCGCCGCCCTACGGCCGCGATGGCATTCCGAAATACGTGACGTTGAAGAACGTCGGGATCAAGAAGAAATTGCCTGTCTGGCAAGGCTGAAGCATCCCGCGAAATTTGCCGCGCGTCACGGAACCGAAGCACGACTCGTCTGCGATAATGACGCGTCACTAGGGGGAGTATCCGCTTGAATTCACATGTTCTCAGGGCTTCGGCTCTGTTTGCGCTGTGCATGCTCGGCGTCCGCGTCGAAGCATACGGTCAGGACGTCGCTGCACCGGTGGCGTCGGCACAAGATCCAACCGCCGATGTCGCTTCGGAGCCAACGGCCACTAACGCAACCGTGGATGCGTCCACGGCCTGCTGCACGCTGCCGGACGGCACGATTGTCGAACTCGAAATCGCCGAACCTCTCAGCTCGAAAACCGCGCAGCGCGGGCAGCGTTTCAAGCTGCGCCTCGCCTCGCCGCTTTATGCGGGCGAACACATGTTGCTTCCGGCAGGCACGGAAGGTATCGGCGAAGTCGTGCATGCCGATCGCGCGCGCGCAGCGGGTAAGCCGGGAGAGCTGCTGTTGGCGGGTCGGTCTTTGAGCGGCCCGAACGGCGAGCTCAAACTGCGCGGCTTCAGACTCGGCGGCAGCGGCGAGAATCGTACGGTCGCGGCGTTTTGGATTCCGCTCGGTTTTTTCATTCGCGGCGGGCAAATCGAACTCCCCGTCGGCGCCCGCGCCCACGCCAAACTCGCGGGGCCGCATGTGCTCACGCCTTTGCCCGCGACGCCATCCGTCCCGCCCGCAACGACGACGGATATGCCGCCCGCAGCCCCTACAACGGACCCGACGCAGGCCTCAACGCCTGCCGAGAACGGCACGGATACGTCGCCACCGCATCAACCATAAGACCCATCACAATTCTATTTATAGGAACTATCGAATGCGTCATTTCCAGAAGACCACCCTCGTTCTTGCGCTGATCGGCGCGACGTTCGCCATCAACGCACAGGACACGGCCACCGCGCCGACCGAACAAGCGACTGCCGCAACGGCCGCAGCGGATACGGCCCCCGTCCAGTCGCTCCCGGCAGGCATTTCTGCGCCGCCGGAAGGCATGGGCCAAATCGTCTTCTTCCGCGAAAGCAAGATGATGGGCGCTGCGATCGGCTTCATCGTTCGCGAAGGCGAACAAGAATTGGGCAAACTGCGCAACGCCACGTACTTCGTACACACCACCACACCGGGCCAGCACAGCTACGTCGTGCACTCCGAAGCGAAAGACGTGATGAACATCGAAGTCGAAGCGGGCGAAACCTATTACGTGGGCGGCAGCCTCAGCATGGGCGTGCTCGCGGGCCGTCCGAATCTGTCGCCGTCGAGTCAGGATGCGTTCGTCGCCGCGTCGAAGAAGCTCAAGCCGGCCAAACCGCTCAAGGCGAAGAAGTAACGCTCATTCAGCGGGAATCTGCTGTTCAGAAGGAAGGCCGCAATGCGGCCTTCTTTTTTTGCATGAGGGATGATGGCGAACGCAATCGCGAGTCACCAGCGCCCCTTCCGACGGTTCCATGCGTATAGCCGGCGCGCGAACGCATCGTAAGCCGCTCTCGTCAGCGGCCCGATCAGCGGCCGTGCGGCGAGCCATCCCAGCCAACGCAAGCCAGGCGTTTGGTACCACAGTCTCGCGACCGCGTCGGCGCCGACCTGCAGCCGCCCGTCGGCATCGCGCACGTACAAGCGCTCACGCACATCGTCCAGCGCGACACCCAATTCGCCAACTGCATGAGGATCGGTATGCACATCGATCCATTTGATTTCGCACGCGCTCATCATGCCTTGTTGCGCGGCGATACCAGCGCGGCATACCGGACAGGCGCTGTTGTAGTACACAGTGCTGCTTTTGATGGTGTCGTTCATGAATCCAGCAAGCCCGGCGAGAGCGATGGAGGCCGCGAGTTAGACGACGAAGTGAAGCCTATGATCACACCGATGCCGCATGCGTCATCGCGCTCGTCGATGCGGACCGCACGCCCATCACGACAAACCCCACCGCCATCCGCAGCATGGCGGGCGCGACATAGCGGCGATGCGTGCGGTCGATCAAACGCATGTAGATCGCACCGAAGATGTTGCGATTGCGCACGCGCGTGCCGAGCGAAAAACGCACATTGCCGCCGGGCAGCATTTCTACTGCGGCGCACGAACGGAATTGCAGATGCTTATCGTCGGCGCCGAGCACGACCTGCGCATAGCGGTCCGCGTCGTCGACCGACTGCCCCAGCACCGGGTAGCGCCCCGCGAAACGCTGCGGCGCATCGCCTAACAGCGAGGACACTGGGCATCCGAGCGGCGAGGTGCGCAAACCGATCGGTTTGACCAACACGTTGCGGAACGACATCAACCGCGACACGCCGCTGGGCCGGTTCTGCAAAAAACCTTCGAGCAAACCTGCGAGCAAGGCGCTCGCGGACGCCGACGGTAATTCGGCCTGCGGCACCTCCAGCACGAAACTGTCTTCGTGATCGAATCCATCGTCGAACTGCCGACGCAACAGCGAACGCGGCGACGGCGTATCGAGCTCGGTCACGGTACGTCCGCGAGATTCGGCCAAGAAACCGACCGGGCGATGCGCGCGTGCGATCGCACCGCGCGCGCGACCAAAAATACGGCGTGTGCGCGCGCAAAAACGGCCTCTCAGCGAAGTCGTCGCGGACTTCAACGACAATGCGATCGTCGGTATCTCGCGCGTGGGCGAGGCGGTGAGCGCCTCGACGACTGCGTCCGGCAACACCTCGGTCAAGCTCGGAATATCCGCCGCGTTCGCCAACACGCGCGCGCGTTGCTCGGGCGCGAGTTCGCCGCCCAATTCGTTGGTATGGCACGACAGCGCGAACAGTGCAGGATGGCCGGCTTCGGGATCGAGCGGCAGGAATTGGTGCCAAGTGCCGCCACCGAAGCGCACCGTAAACAAGCAGTCGGGCGGAATCTCGACATGGCGCAGCGCATCGACGAAGGCCTGCGGATCGCGTTCGATTTGATCCGAACCGGCCGTCGAAAAACGCAACAACGCACCGCTGCTGCCGGAGATCGCGGTGAAGACGCGATGGCCGGCGTGGCGATGGAACGGATGGCCCTGCGCACCGACGACGAAACTGTAGAGCGAGCTGACATCGCCGCGTTCGAAATCGGCACCGCCGATGCGCGCCGAGGGTTCGTCGAGCGCATCGACGTAGCTGTCGTGACCGCGCTGCAAAGCCGCCGTCGCTGCGATCAGCGAGCTGCCCGCGCCGATGCCGATTTGCGCGACCAGTACGACCTCGACCGGCAAACCGCCGGAAAGCGAGGGCAGGCGCGCGGTAGGGAAAGTTTCGATTCTGCGCGTCGTCGGATTCATGCCGGCTCCTCCGAATCGCCCACCGCCGTTGCGGCAGCGGTTTTTGCGCCCCGTGCGCGCGCACGGCTCTCGCGTTTGAGCGGCCGTGCGACCGGACAAAGTTCGGCGGCCCAGGCGTAGATCGTGTTGGTCAAACGCTCGGGTACCAGTTTGAAATAGACGAATTGACCGCGCTTTTCGCGCTGAATCAGGCCCGCGTCTTCGAGGATGCGCAGATGCCCGGACAAGGCCGGCTTACTGAACTCGAAGCGGGCGGCGATCTCGCCTGCGGTGAGTTCGCCCTCGTTGAGATACGCCAAAATCTTTCGGCGAGCAGCGGACGCCAGTGCTTCGAAGACACGATCCATGGGTAGCCTTATCGGTTCGTTAATTAAGTAATTACCTAATTAACTTTTACCTTCTTCGGCCGCTTTGTCAAGCCGTGGGCTCATGGAGGTCGGCTCACGGCCTAAGCATGTCATCGAAAATGAGAACACAGGCGCCAGAAGCTGCGCAGCGGCGCGCAAAAGACGGCAGCGGATCTTGCCTCGCCGCCTCCATACCGCTATCGCACCATCGCCGCCGAGGCGATGATCAGGCCGCGACGACTCGATTGCGCCCTTCGCGCTTGGCCCGATACAGCGCATCGTCGGCACGCATCAGCAGCGACTCGACGCTGTTATCGCTGGCGAGCGATTCGACCACGCCGAAACTCGCGGAAAGGTGCGCGCCTTCCGCCAATCCATGCAGTTCTGCGGTTTCGATCACCTGCCTCAGGCGTTCGGCCATCGACTCCGCCGCTTGCAACGAAGTCTCGGGAAGCACGACCAGGAATTCCTCGCCGCCGATGCGTCCGACGCGATCCTCGGTGCGCAAATAGCGTCCGACGGTCTGCGCGACGGACACCAGCACGCGGTCGCCTCCGCCGTGCCCGTATTGGTCGTTGATCTTTTTGAAATGATCGACATCGAACGCGATCAATGCCAGCGGTTTGCCGCTACCCTCGCTCGCCGCTTTGCGCTGCTCATCGAGATACTTGAGGATGTGCCGACGGTTCGGCAGCCCGGTCAAATCGTCGGTCATCGCCAGCGTGTGCATGCGTCGACTCTGTTGCATTTGTTGCAACGCCATCATGCCGAGCAATAACAGCAACGCGCCGCCCAGCGCGATCACCAGCCGTTGCAAGCTACGGACACGGCGCGCGCTATCCAACTCGACCGTCCGACGCCGATTTTCGGCTTGTAGCGCCGTGTTCTGCTCCTCTTTCCATGCCGTATCGAATTGCACGCGCAAGCGCGAAGTACGCTCCTTATGCAGTCGTTTTTCCAAACGCGACTCGACATCGCGCAAGGCCTGAGCTTGGAGATAAGCCGCATGCCAATCGCCGCGCGCGGCGAGGATCTCGGTGCGCTCGGCGTAGACGAAGGCCAGATAACGGAGATTCTCGCTCTTTCGGTAGTGTTCGTGCGCCAAATCGATCGTTTGCATCGCCTCATCGAGGCGATCGAGTTTGCGCAATGTCGTGGCGCGCGCGATGTGTGTGCGCCCTTGCGCATCGGCATTGCCTTTCTCGACGTAATACGCGAGCGCGCGGTCGATCATCGGCAATGCATCCTGCGCTTTGCCCTGCGCCGTCAATACGCGGCCGATGGCGCGCTCTTCTTCGACGACCGCCTCGCGATCGCCGAGCCCTCGGTCGATCTCGAGCGCACGACGGAAGTGCTCCAGCGCGGCGTCGTATTCGCCTTTCTCTTCATAAGCGGACGCGATGTTGAACAACGATGTCGCGGCCGCGCCTTTCGCGCCCGATGCGAGCTCGTCTTTCAACAATTCGCGGTAGTACTCGATCGCTTTGTCGAACTCGCCGACATGCGGATCGCTATAGAGGTTGGCCATCGCATTCAGCGTATAACGGCGCCCAGCACGTTCCCCGATAGCCGTGTACAGAGCGAACGCATGGTTCAGATCGACCAGCGCGTCGTCGTATCGGCCTTGGTATTGCCGATTCTCGCCGCGGTAGGCATGAACATCGGCGATCGCTTCGCGATCTTCGGACGCTTCCGCCGATTTCAGCGCACGTTCGTACACGTCGCCAGCGGCAGCCATATCGCCCGACACTTCCAGTGCGTAGGCCTTGCACGTCAGGAACCGCGCATCGGATAAACGATCGCTCTCTTCGTCGGCCTTGCGCAAACCGGCCTCGGCGAGCAGCAATGCGCGATCGGCCGCGAAGCCGCTGTGGCTCATGCACGAATGCGCTTCGATCCGACGGCGCAGCATTCGATCGGCGTCTGCGCCGAGTAAGGCCAAGGCCCGTTCGGACAGTTTCGCGGACAGGCGCAGATCCGACTCGGAAGCGCGCCTTGCCTGCTCATAGAGCGTGCGCGCTCTGGTTTCGCTGTTGTCCAGCGCCCATGCAGGCGCCGCAGCGAGTGCCGCAAGTGCGAACAGGGATCGCCACGCTCGCGAAAAGGCGAACGTGCGGATCGCTCCGATCGCACGATTCAGCCATGTCGGCATCATCATCAGTGCGCCCGCGCGACGGTCAGCCGTTACCCACGGACGGCCCATTCGGGATCGCTCGGACCTCGAAAACGGTTTGGATCATACGAATGCTGCCCCCCGCAGACTCGCTGTAGATCGTAACGATGGATGCTATCGAGCGCCCGAATCGATTGGACGCTCGGCCTCACCCGTCCAGCGGGTTCGGAGGTATAGATGCTCGAAATATAAGGTGTAACCGGTTGCCGAGACTGGGGCGCGCATCGCGAACTGAACATTTCGCTTCCCTCCCTATCGCCCATCCATTACCTGCGTTATCGACGATCGCACTGCAGCAGCAAAGCGAGTCCTCCGGATTTTCCGACAAACGGCGCTGCGAACAGGCGCTATTTAGACAAAAAGTTCTAGACAAAATGTTCTAGGCGAGATACGGTTCGCTTCACGTCTATTTCGAGCGTCGTCTCATGCCGAATTCTCGGCCCACGCCCAAACCCACACCCTCCGAACTGGACATGCTCCGATTGCTTTGGCGATTGGGGCCTAGCACCGTGAAGCAAGTGCATGAAGCGCGCATCCAAGAGCGCCCCGATGCCGCTTACGCCACGGTGCTGCGTCTATTGCAGATCATGCACAGCAAAGGCTTTCTGGTTCGCGACGAGCGACAGCGTTCGCATATCTATGCCGCCGCCGCGCCGCAGGACTCGCTGCAAACAAATCTTTTGCAGGATCTCATCCACAAAGCCTTTTCCGGTTCGGGTAAAGCCTTGGTGATGACCGCGTTGCGCGGCCATGTCACCGACGAGGAGCGCGCGGAAATACAACGCTTTCTCGAGGAGAATGCCGATGATCGCTGAATTGGCCGCGCTGCTGTCGTCCGCGTCGTGGGTCGCACCGCTCGGACGCGTACTTCTGGATTTTCTATGGCAAGGGACTGCGATCGGGCTCGGCGCCTGGTTGATTCTCGCTTCGCTGCGCAATGCGCGGCCGCAAACGCGGTACGGCATCGCTTGCGCCGCTCTGGTCGCTTGTCTCATCGCCCCATTGAGCGCGTTCTGGCGCAGCGAAACGATGCCGAGCGATAGCGCGCTCGCAACCACCGCCGCGATCGCGTCCACTGCGCCGCACGATATCGAAACACCGCGGTCGATCGTCGACATGAGCTGGGTGTCGTCGATCGATACGGGACTGCCGTGGGTCGTCGCGATCTGGTCGCTCGGTGTCGCATTGATGTTGTTGCGCTTGATCGCCGGTGCGCTTTGGGTGCATCGATTGCGTGCCGAAGCGACCGCTGCGATCGACGCACGAATGCTGCAACGTTTCGAAGCGCTACGTATACGCATGCGCGTCTCGCCGATGGTCCGGTTACGCGCACTGACCGACGATGCCGTCGCGCTCGCGAGCCCGATCGCCGCAGGCGTCATCGCACCGGTCGTGATCCTGCCCGCGGCATTGCTCGCGCGAATGCCGAGCGATCTGCTCGAAGCCTTGATCGCGCACGAGCTCGCGCATATCAGGCGTCACGATTATCTGATCAATCTGCTGCAGACCGTGATCGAAGCCTTGTTGTTCTATCACCCGGTCGTGTGGTGGCTGTCTCGTCGCATTCGCTACGAACGCGAGCTAGTCGCCGACGATCTCGCCGCGCAAGCGCTCGGCGCGCCGCGCACGCTCGCCGTCGCGCTCGCCGAGCTCGATCGGATCCATGCCGAATGCAGCGTCGCGGCACCGCATGTCGCGCGCTTTCCCCTCGCCCTATCGCAAGCCGCTCATGGAGGCCTTCTCATGTCGCGTATCCAACGTCTCGTTCAATCTAAGCGTCCCTCTGTCGGCATCGGCTTTGCATTACCGCTGGTCGGACTGACCGCGATCGGTTTGGCTTGTTTCGCTTATGCGCAATCGAATCGGCCGCAAGCTCAGCAGACGCTCGTTTCGGCGCAACGCACACCGTCTTCGCATGCTGTCGCGATCGAAAATGCACGTCCGCTACCCGCTCCCGCCATCACGTCGCAACAAGCGCAATCGGGTGTGGCGGGATTCGTCGTCAACGGCAAGCTCGATATCGACGCACGCGACGGCACCGATCGCGAAGGCTACGCGCTGGTTCGCAAAGACAAAGATGGCTTCGCGATCTCCGGCAGCCTGGAAGACATCGAAGACATCCGCGCGGCGAAATCGCGAATCGAAGACGATTTCATGTGGTTTCGTCGCGACGGTAAGGCTTATGTGGTCCGCGATCCCGCGACGCTCGCGCGCGTACGCGAGATTTGGCGCGCGAGCGAGTCGAACGAAGCGAAAATGCGCGTGCTGAGCGCGGAAATGGAAACCAAGAGCGAGGCGGTTCACGCGCTAGCGGAACGGGTTTCGGCGCAGACGGCGGAACGCGCGATGCAAGAAGCGAATATCGCGGAGAGAATCGCGCAAATTCGCAATAACATCGCCGCACAGCAACTGACCCAACAGCAAGCCGAACTGGCGCGACAGCAGGCGGAAATCGATGCCCGTTACGCGGAGAATCCGGTCCGCAACAAGCGCGAATACGAACGCGAGTCCGCAGCGCTCGAAGCGCAGCAAGAAGCTTTGGAATCGCGGATGGAGGCGCTCGAAGCTGACATGCAAGCGAAAGGCGCCAAGGTCGAAGCGGAAATGGAAGCCAAGGTCGGCGCAATGGAAAATGAACTTGAGGCGCGCCTAGAATCGGCGACTCGGCCGTTGGAGGCCCTCGGTGCGCAATTGGAAGCACTGGGTGACGAGCAGGAACGCATCATGAGCGATGTCGATCGCGAGGTCAGCCGCGAGATCGATCGCGCGCTACGCGAGAAATTGGTCGAACCGGCGCCTGGTCACGACGCGAAGCAGTAAACCCGGCGATCCTATCCACGAGGGGCCCGACACGCATCGGGCCCCTCGTCTTCGAAAGAACGCCTGCGACCGGACCCGTCTCAGCGCAACCACATCCTGGCGCTACGCGGCGGCAGGCTGAACGTGTAGTTGCCGGTGTTGATATTGATGACGCTGCCGGAACCGGTGGTATCGGTGTAATTGGCGTACCACCACAGCACGCTATTGTTCATGTTGACCGCAGCGTTGACGGTATTGCCGCACTTATTGATACCGACCACGCCCAAGCTGCCGCGACGGAAGACGATATGGCAATTCCCGTGCGAGAGCACCTGCATATCATTGCCTTGCACCGCGTTATGGAAGCGAATCATGCCTTTGATGTCGTTCCGGTTGTAGGCGTTCACCCAGCGGTTGTCGCCGCTTTCGTTATTGTCCGAATACACCATCGGTTTGCCGCCGTTGCGGCCGAACAGATAAGCGTAGGCCAAGGTCTCGTCCGTCGGGTCCATCAGCGCATAACGGAAGCCGCTGTTGTTCGGGATGTCGTGCGTTACGGTGAACGTCAGGGCACGCGCGCCCTGTAGCGCTTGGCCATAGGCGCCAGGATCGACCAAGGAACTGAGACTACCGCTGAAGGAGAACGCATTGCGTAACTGCGTCTGCAACGGAAAATCGTAGGCCGCGTGATTGGTGTTCTGCAAATACGGCTGCAGGAAGCGGTCGTATTCGATCTCGCCCGCGCCGCCGCCAGTGATGATCTCGCCGAAGACGTACATCCCGCTCTTGATATCCGTAGTCAACACGCTGTTGATATGGCTCAAGGGCATGTGCTTCGCCGCATCGATGCGGAACCCCTTCACGCCGATCGCTTTGAGCTGACGAAGGTATTCCTGCTGCTGCGAAATCACATACGCGCTGTTCTTCAAGTCGGGCAGACCGACATCGCCATTGCCGCCGCACAGGCGGTAGTTCTGTACCTGATAGGTGTCGGTGTAGTTCGAAATGCAGGTGGACGGCCCGAAATCATTGGCGCTCAGAAAGTTGTAGCTGAGATTGCCGAACAGACGTAGTCCGTTGTAGTAGCCGGCGTTGCCGGAATACAGCCCGAGAATCGAACTGCCGGGATAGTTCAGATCGGACCGCTTGTAGGCTTCGTTGGCCATATGATTCATCAACACATCGGCGTACACATGCACGCCCTGCGCGTTCAATGCACCGACCATCGCCTTGAACGCGTTGCTATCGCCGAGCGGGTGATGAATGATGCGATAGTCCTGCGGCTGATAGCGCGCCCACCATGCGCTCCCTTCGGATTTATAGGCGGGCGCCACGAGCACAGCCTTATAACCGGCGGATTTGATGCCCGCCGCGCGCGTTTGCACATCGGCATAGCGCCAATTGAACGCATGCAACACGGCATCGGCTTGTGCATCGCTTGCGACGCCGCCAGCGACCAACAGCGCGGCGCAAAGGCGAGACAGGGAGGTACGAACGAGTTTCTTCGATACAGACGGCATCTTGGTTTCTCCTGAAAAAGTGTATCCGCGTCTGCGGAGCGGGCGTTCCTGAGCCCCATCGGCATGCGGATACGCACGGACGGGTTGCGGCTTCGATACTCGACCGGCCCCTGCGCCGGACGTTCTTCGCGTCGTGACGTTGCGAACACGACGGGCACGATCGTATGGTGTGATCGCATTGCAACATGACGGGTTGAAAACGTATTCAAGCTTTTTTATGCATCGCTGAGACGATATCGCTGATGCGTTTTCGTATTCGCGTACAGCTGTTGAATATGTCGAACGACGTCGCTGCGTCGGCCAGACGCATTCGATCAGCGGCAACGCTGACTTTTGCAGCGCTGCCTCAAAAGTGCGATCCCAAAAAGAGCCCAAGAAACATGCTTAAAGCGCATCGCCTTTGCGGCTAGCGAAACCCACGCTTACACGGTCAGTTCAGGCCTTGCGCAAGAAACAAGTCTTCAGCACGAGGCCTTTGATTTTGTCGGAATGGCCTTCGATATGTTCGAGGTCGTCGTCGATGAGCCGAATGCTCTTGATCACGGTGCCCTGTTTGAGCGGAATCGACGAACCCTTGACCTTCAGGTCTTTGATCACCACGACGGTGTCGCCCGCCTGCAGCGGATTACCGTTGCTATCGCGCACGATCGCGTTCGACTCCGCCGAGTGTTCGGTCGACGCGGACCATTCGTGCCCGCAATCCGCGCAGATCAGCTGCACGCCATCTTCGTAGGTGTTGGTCATGCTGCATTGCGGACAGGGCGGTAGCGTGGTCATAGCGAGTCTCGACGGTAACGAAAGGGCATGCGCCAAAGCAATGCGGCGAACACGGAATTATAAACGCGAAAGCCATCGCCCGCCCGAATGCTTCCGATAGGGGCCGAGCGATGCGCGTTGAAGCGACGCGATGCGCAGCGATCAGTCCAATGCAGGCCACTCGCTGGCATCCAGGGTTTCGCGATAGCCGTGCCATGCGGCGTACGCCAGCCATGGCATGAACACGCCCAGACCGAGCAGGCCGGTCGCGAAACCGAGCACCGTGAATGCGACGATGATTCCGGCCCATAGCAGCATCACCACCCGATTGCGCAAGACCGCGTTCGCGCTGGAGATCGCCGCCGTCACCATATCGACATCGCGGTCGGCGATCATCGGCAACGAAAACGCCGCCACCGCGAAAGTGATCGACGCGAATATCGCACCGACGATCGAACCGATACCGAGGAATTCCCACCGCGCGTTAGGATCGTTCTCGTCGATGGGGAAGAAAGCGCCGACCATCATGCCGGCGCGCGACCATAACAAGATCAAAATACCCTGCACGATCGCGAACACGCCCGCTTGGCCAGCGACACGACGCGCGAGTACGAAAGAATCGGCCAGCCTCGGTCTGCGTCCGCGTTCGAGGCCGCGACTGACGCAATACAAACCGACGCAAATCAGCGGTGCGACGAAAACGAATCCCGATAGCAAGGTCGCCAGCAGCGCGAAGCGGCCCAAGCGCCAAGCGAGATAGGACACGGCCGCGCTGACCAACACGATGACCGCGCCGAACAGCAGCGACAAACCCGGTGCGCGCCGTAAATCGCGCCAACCCGCACGCAGCCAACGCCAAGGCGCATCGAAACCGAGCGTCGCGCATGGCACCACGAACGGGCGCGGCGCTTCGGGAGGCGTATCCGAGGACGGCGGCTCGGGCGGAGGAACGGAGGGCGGAGGCGACTGCGACATCGGCGAATCCCATGCCAAGAGTGACGGCTGCCGAGCCGACGAACGAAACGTGCGTATCGCACCGTATCGTGCCGCCTCGGCGATCCGAGCATACCGACACTGCCTCGCGGGCGCTATCCGTGGCAGCATGCGCAGGACGCCCACACGACCTCGCTCACGATGCCCGACACCGCACCGCCGTCGCAATTCGATACGCTTTTGGACGACGCCTACGACGCCTTCGACCGAGGCGATCTCGCCGCCGCACGGAACGGTTTCGAGGCTGTGATTCAGCATCGGCCCGACGATGCGCGTTATCAGTACATGCTCGGTTTGACGTGCAAGTATTTGCGCGATTGGTCGACATCGCTCGCGCACAATCTACGTTCCGTCGCGCTGCACGAAGCCAAGGGCGAGCAGGACGAAGCATCGCTCTGGAATGCGGCGATCGCGGCGACGGCATTAGGCGACTGGGTCGAAGCGCGTCGCTTGTGGGCCAAGTGCGGAATCGCTATCCCCGATGGCGATGGCCCGATCCAAAGCGACTACGGCATCGTCAGCCTGCGGTTGAACCCTTGGGGCGGCGCGGAAACGCTGTACGCACGACGGATCGACCCCGTCCGTGCGCGTCTGTTGAATATTCCGCTGCCCGAAAGCGGCTATCGTCGCGGCGACATCGTGCTGCACGACGGTGCGAGCACCGGAAAACGCTCGCTCGGCGATGGTTGGGTGCCGGTCTTCAATGTGCTGCAGCGTTTGGAAACCTCGGAATTCCAGACCTTCGCGGCCTTCGTCACCTGCCCGACGCAAGTCGATCTCGACGAATTGCTCGCGATGCGCGTGCCGGGCATCGACGATCTCGAAGATTGGACCGCTGGCGTGGTGTATTACTGCATGCGTTGCAGTTATGGCGCGCCGCATCGTAAAGCAGATGTGCACAGCGATCCGCATGCGTCCTCCGATGGTGCGAACTGGGAGCCGGATCGTAACCTCGGGATCGCGGCGCAAAGTCGGCATTCGGCGGTGAGACTGCTCGATGCGTGGGCAGCGAGGGCGCCCGGGCGTTATGTCGATGCGATCGAATCGCGCGAGATCGCACCTTCGTCGCCTCCGCAGAGCGGTACGGCGTGGTGGGATTCGCCCGAGGAGGATGACGACGACGCCGCGCAAGACAGCGACGATACACCGCCGAAGCACGCGCACTGATTCGTCGATCTTCGCTGATCTCACCGCATCCGACGTGGATACCGTCGTGCGGACGCGCGGTATCCCGCGATGATTCGTATGCCGAATATCGCGATGCGAGCCGGGCGGCGCGAGTTGCTGCCATGTTGCGCTGCAGCTTGCCCTATCGGCCAATGTCGGCGGATGCATGCGCGTGGCCCAATGCGACCACTGTCGCAGGAGCCTCGACCGATGAACGCGAATACCTTTCGCCGCATGATCTTCCGATCCGCTCAGCGCAACGCCGCGCCATACCCGCAGCCGGTTCGACATCCTGTTTTCGCACATATCGCTCTCAGACGCATCGTTCTTCGACGCTCGCTGTTGGTCTTCGCGCTATTCGCCGCCGCGGCCTTCGCGGTGCCCGCCGCAGCGCAGAGCGAAGTCACCGGCTTCGGCAGCAATCCCGGCAACTTGCGCATGTTCAAGTACGTGCCGACAGGGTTGGCAGGCGATGCACCGATGATCGTGGCGCTGCATGGCTGTGCGCAAAGCGCAGCGAGCTACGACGCCGAATCCGGCTGGCAAATGCTCGCCGAGCGCTGGCGTTTCGCTTTGTTATTACCGCAGCAACAAAACGCGAACAACAGCAGCGGTTGTTTCAACTGGTTCGAGAACGGCGACATCACCCGCGGACAAGGCGAAGCCCTGTCGATCAAACAAATGGTCGATCGCATGATCGTCGATCACGCGATCGCGCCGACACGCGTATATGTCACGGGATTATCGGCCGGAGGCGCGATGGCGTCCGCGATGCTCGCGACCTATCCCGATGCTTTCGCAGGCGGCGCGATCGTCGCCGGCTTGCCGTATCGCTGCGCGACGACGCAAAGTGCGGCCTTCGGTTGCATGAACCCCGGCAGCAATCTCACGCCCGCGCAGTGGGGCGACAAAGTGCGCGCAGCCAATGCCGGTTGGGGCGGGCCGTGGCCGATCGTGTCGATCTGGCACGGCGATGCGGACTTCACTGTGCGACCGATGAATTCGACCGAAAGTATGGAACAGTGGACGAACGTCCACGGCATCGATCAGACCGAGGACGCGAGCGATACCGTCGGCGGTTTTCCGCATCGCGTCTATAAAAATGCCGCAGGCAAAGCGCTCGTCGAAACCTACACCATCACCGGCATGGGCCATGGCACGCCGGTCGATCCGGGGACGGGCGAAACGCAATGCGGCACCGCGGGCGCCTATTTGCTCGATGTGAATCTGTGTTCGAGTTACTACATCGGTCGTTTCTTCGGTCTGGATAATCTCGATGGCATCGCTCCCTCCGCAGCGATCACCTCGCCGACCAACGGCGCAGCCGTCAGCGGCAACGTGGCGATCAATGCGACCGCCAGCGATAACATCGGCATCCAGCGTGTCGAATTCCTGCTCGATGGCGGATTGCTCGGCAGCGATGCGAGCGCACCCTACGGCATGACCTGGAACAGCGCTACCGCCAGCAACGGCGCGCATACCTTGCTCGCGCGTGCAGTGGATCTCGCCGGCAACACCGGCACCTCGGCCGCGGTCGGCGTCACGGTGAGCGGTGGCGGACAAACGGGCCCCGTCACGGCGCAGTTCGCCAACGAAGACGCGAACGACGGCTACGTCAAAGCATCCGCGAACGGCGCGTCGGCTGCTGTGGGTACGTTGGAATCGTCCTTAGGTCTCGCGATCGGGCGCGGCACCGACAGTAAATTCAATCGCACGCTGTTGTCGTTCGATACCTCATCGTTACCCGACACCGCAACAATCACCTCGGCGACGCTCACGGTGACGTATCGCAGCGCATCGGGCGACCCATGGAACAACCCCGCCGGCAATACGCTGGTGATCGACGCGAACCGCGGTTGTCTCGGCGCATGCACGATCGAAACCGGCGACTGGGGCGCGGCGATGACGGCCAGCGCGATCGCGAGCGTGCTGTCTTTCAGCGGCGGCAGTCAGGCCAGCACGCCATTCGGTAGCGCCGGAACCGCTGCGATCAATAAAACCGGACGGACGCAAGTGCGGCTGCGTTTCGCGAACAATCAAACGGCGACGAACTATCTATGGATCGGCAACGGCGCGAGTGCGACGCTCACAGTGACCTATC
Source organism: uncultured Gammaproteobacteria bacterium (assembly GCA_963783035.1). Lineage (GTDB taxonomy): Bacteria > Pseudomonadota > Gammaproteobacteria > Xanthomonadales > Xanthomonadaceae > Lysobacter_I. The sequence continues at coordinate 269,413 of CAWAMC010000005.1, read as the reverse complement.
AGCCGTAAGGCAAGACGCTAGCAAACGACAAGCGGTGCCCCGTGCATCGCATGCCGTCGCAGTCGTGCCGGTCGGAAGACACCGTATTGATTGATGGGCGTAGCTTTTATTTATTCGCCGCAGCGGATTTACGACGTTGTTCTTCCGTCCATATCTCAGGCGTGCTGCGCTCGATGACTTTGATCGCCTCGTCGGGCGTCGTTTGCGGCGAATCGACTCGCTTGATCTCCGGGCGCAGCGGCTTAGGCTTATCGCCGACAGGCTCGTCTCGCGCACGAATCGCGGGTGCGAACACGTCTGTCTTGTAGTCGGTGCCGGCCAATGGCGATTCGTTGCGTGGCTTCTTGACTACCGGGCGCGGGGGATCGCCGAGATAAGGATCGAGGCGATGCCGAAATACGATCGTCAGTACGATCAGCGTCAACAACACGCTGGCGACCATGATCGACGTATTGGTCGCAGGACGCGAGCCGCGCTCCCAGACCGAACGTTTGGAGAATTTCGACGTCGATGCGGCGGTCGCGGTCGCTGCAGGCCCACGCTGCACACGGGCGCCGCTCGATTCGGGCTCAGCGTTTCGCACCGTTGCCTTCGCGGCGTTCGAGACTGCGACATCCTCGCTCTCTCGCTCCGCTTCCGCATCGATGTCTGCGGCTGTCGCGGATGCTGCTATCGGCAACGGCAACAGCGCTGCATCGTGATCCGCGAATGCGCTCGCCTCCACTGCCGTCGCATCTTCGACGTCACCGGCTCCGCCGTCCAACAAAGGCATCAGCATCTTGCGCAATTCGCCGCCGTCGACCAAGCGCAACGTTTTGGAGAGCGAAGCCGTGCGAATCGCCGATGCGGTGAATTCGCCGCTGGTCGCGAAGATCGAGCCGTCGACCTCTTGGTAGGCGAGGATGTCTTGCCACGTGCGTACGCGCTGATGCGGCACCTGCTTATCGTTCCAGTGGACGCAGCGCACGAGCAAACGGGTGTCGTCGCGTTGCAGCCGAAGGTCGATACCAGCGTCGGCGTCGCCCGCTTCGGCGGAGTCTGACAATTGCGTCTCGATGGCATCCACGCGATAGCCTTGCCGACGGTAGTACTCCGCCAACAGTGAGCCTACCCCCGCAGTATCGAGCCTGGACAGGGCATCTTCGCGACGATGTCGTACGTTCTTCAGCCCATCACTCATACCTTTACCTCTCCTCCAGTGCCTGCATAGGAGCGCCCAACGCAAGCCCAGCGGGCCATAGCATAGCCGAGCCGGCCGCAGAAGCGAGCCGATTCGGGGGCGATAGCGATCGGGGCCGGCGTAGACTCAGCGCTGGGTCGGCGGGGATCAGGATCACGTCGGTATCGCCTTCGGTTCATCAGCGCTCTCGCGCATCGGATATACGATGCCCCGTCGGTTCGTCAGGGCCGAAATGGGGGCGGCAATCACATTTCCGGCGGGGCTTGTCCGAGGATCCGCTGGCTTTCCGGCTATTGACGCTGCAGGCGTTCATCGTCGCGTCGGGACTGCTGGGTCTGGTTCGCGCGGTGCTGCATTTCGACGCTACGCGTTTCGATGGGCATAGTGCTGGAACCCATGTCCTTGGTTCGTATCTCGATTACGGCGCAGCGCCCTTCGCGCTAGCCAACGGGTCGCCCAAATGCATGCGCAGGAAACCCGCGATCGCACCCCAAGCTTTCCGTCGATTGGGCGCTTCTTCGATGCCGTGACCTTCGCCCTCCAATTCGACGACGATCGGCGGCCGGCCGGCGAAATCGAGCATCCGCATCATGCGTCGCGTGTGCTCGTAGTCCACGCGCACATCTTCGGTGCCATGCACCAGCATCAGCGGCACGTTCAGTTCAGCGGCACGGTAGAGCGGTGAATTCGCTTTCATCCTTTCGATGTCGGTATTGGGATTACCGATTTTCTTTTCCATATCTTCGCGCACTTCTTGGCTGCGGCCGGAATCGCTGGCGGTGAAGAACAACGCCAGATCGCTCACGCCGAACATCGATATCGCGCAGCGGAAACGTCCGGGCCAACGGATCGTCGAGACCATCGCCGAGTAACCGCCGTAACTGCTTCCAGCCGTACACATCCGCGATTCGTCGAGCGGATACTGCGCCAACGCAGCCGCGATGGCCGCATCGATATCGTCTTCGATCGCCTTGCCGTAATTGCCCTCGCCCGCTTTCCGAAATGCGGTGCCGAAACCTTCGGAACCGCGGAAATTAACCTGCAGCACGGCATAGCCCAGCGAGGCCATGAACTGCACTTCGGGATCGAACAAGCGATCGTCGCGTACGCCGATCGGACCACCGTGCGGGAGCACGATGAGCGGACGCTTCTTGGCGCTGGGATTCGCCGGCATGGTGAGATAGGCCTCGATCTCGAAACCGTCTTTGCTCTTGACCTTGAGCGTGTGCGCTTGCGCGAATTTAAGCTCGGCCAACCAAGGCTTGGTTTCGCTGATCAAAGACGCGCGTCGCGAAGCACGGTCGTAATGATAGACCTCGGTCGGGCGGTCGCTGCCGTTTACGGCGACGATCAATTGTTGTTCGTCGTGGCTGCGCTGCAGCACGTTCACGGTCTTGCCCGGAAATGCGGCGCGCAAGCTGCGATCCACCAGACGGCTATCGCCGTCGAAGTATTCGCTTACGATCAATCCATCTTGGTAGTAGCTCACGCCGATCAATTCGCCGGCCGCATTCATGCGTACCCCTGAGATGTCGGTGCCGCGCTTGCTGAACACCGTCTTGGCGATGCTGCGCGTCGCCGGGTCGAACTCGACCAGATCGCGCTGCTCGCGGCCCTCATCGGTCAAACCATAAATACGTTCGCCGTCGGCGGATAACGCGATCGGCTGAAAATGGGTGTCGTCGTCGTCGAAGTTGAGCACTTCGCGAAAACTCTTGTCTTGCCCGTGCATCATCACGTGATCGCCGTCTTTGCGGGTCACGTACGCCACGCGCAACCGGCCTGCAGCATCGGCGAACCACGATGTCGCCTCGTCGATGCCTTTATTCAAGCGATCGCCGCTATCGAATCCCATGCGCTTGATCGCGGCCTGCGTGCGCAGGTCGAGACGATGCACCATGAACTTACCCGCCGAATTGCGCGATGCGAACAACACATGTCCCGGTTCGCGCGGCAGCGTCCGCAAGATCACGCCCAACCTCGGCACGATGACCTTGTCGTAACTGCGCCCGTTCGCGCCGTCGATGATATTGATCGCGACCACCGCATCCGGCTCCCAATCCGCACCGACGCTCATCGCTAACGTGCGGCCATCGACCCAATCGATTCGCGAAATTTTCTTCTTCGAATCGTAGAGGCGTATCGCTTCGCTCTTACGCAGATCGATCAGATTCAGCGCCCATATCCATTCGCCTTGCGCATCGGCATCGTCCGCCGGCGCCGATGCTTTGTCGGCCTTCTGATTCTCGGTCTTAGCCGACGGTTTCTTGATCGCCAGCACTTCGGCCACGAGGTCGCCCGACGGGCTCATTTCGATCGTGTGCAATTGCCCGGATTTCCACAGCGTATCGATCGCAATGGGTAGCGTTCCGCTCTCGGGCAGCGGCGGGCGACGGGCCTCCGCAGGCCGCCCTTTCGCCACCGCGTCGCGGTACATCTGGGGGAACGGATCGGGGTAGCGTCCGGTATAGGCGAAGCGCTGTTCGCGAAACAGCACCGGATGCGTCTTCTCCAGCCAATCCATCGCAGCCAGACCGCGATTGCTGACGTGCGTGCGACCGCTGAAGGCATTGACGTGGCGATAGATGAAATCGCCCGGATAATTCAACGCGCCGGCTTTGACCTGAAAACCGAACTCGTCGTCTTTGCCCAATTTGAAGCGCAGAAATTGGATCGTGAGCATGCTCCAGCGATAACGCCCAGCCGGTACGACGTAAAGTTGCGAACTGCGGCCTACAGGCAGTTCGCGCATATGCCGCATATCCGCGTTCGTGCCTTCGCGCTCGATACGCAGCGATGCGACCTTCACATCGCTGTCCACTGCGATCAACAGCAAGGCCTCGCCCTCACCGATCTTCGGTATTTCGCCGGGCTCGACTTTGCGCATGATCGCTTGCGCCGGCAACGCGCATAGGCAGGCGATCAGCCAGATCGCGAATAGCAGCGGCCATCGGCTGCTCGTGGCCTTATGCGCATACGCGCGCCATGAATCCTTGAACTGATGCACGATGCCCCCTGTCGATCCGCTTGACGTTTCGATGCGCGATCACGCATCACTCCTGAACGTCTCTCTGGCGAGAGGATACCCGAGAGCGCGTCGATTTTTTGGCGTCGATTTAAGGCGGCCCGTGTGCGAAGCAGAGCCGCTGCCATGACAGATCGCGTCGATCGAAGCATTTAGCGCAGTTGGCTGTCCTTACTCCCGCGCCGGTTGTAGCCGCTAGGTCCAGCATCTTCGCGGTCGTGCGCCTCTTGGCAGGGCACGCAAAGGCGAACGCCCGGAACCGCGTTGCGGCGCGCTTCGGGAATTTCGGCATCGCAATCTTCGCAACGCATCAGACCCGGGCCTTGCGGCAGGCGGCTGCGCACGCGCTGAATGCCATCTTTAACTGTGGCGTCGATTTGATCCTGTACCGCCCCGTCGCCTGCCCAACCGGTGGCCATGTCGATCGTCTCCAAAACCATCGCGCGAATGACGAAAAGAGAGTCGAGATCATACCCTGCACCCTCGCGTATTTCAGCCGATCGAGGCATCGAACAACGCGGGAAACTGCGCGACGTTGGGCGCCCGAAGCGGTCGAACCTGAATGATCTTCGGGTTAGCGATGATCGCTCAAGACGATGGTTCCCCAATCACAGGAACGCCGTTGTCCGCATAGCTCAGATGCCAAAGTTTTCGGGTCATGTCGATGCGCAGCCGCGCGCCTTTCAAACCACGGCCGCCGAGGTTGGCGAAACGAACCGGAGCGAAACGGAATGCGCCATCGAGCTTGATCGGTAAGTCGCCCAGTACCGCATCCGTCCGCATGTCGGCGATGGTCGTTTTCACGCTGAGATCCACGAAGTTGATTGCTTGACCTTCGCGCGGCGCACTCAGCAAAGGCAGTCGCGCGGCGCTCCGCTCAGGTAGATCGAGTACGCCGGCATTACCGCTATCGATATGAATCGGCATAGTTTCGTCGCCGATGCGTAGCTGGGTTTCGATCAAACCGCGCTCGTTCAATGACGCCCAACCAACCGTGCTTTCCACGCTTTCTTGCGATACGCGGAACCGTCCTGCCGGGAAATCGAGCTCGATCGTCACCCCTGGGAACTGATTGTTTCCGATGACCAAACCGCGACCAGGAGGCAGTTTGGCGTCGTCGAGGACGACGGCATCCAGCCTTCGGTCGCCCGCCTTGAGACGCAGGCCGTCGATCTCGAGCCCCTCGATCGACACCACGTCCGCTTCCACGGGTTGGCCGCCGTTCGGGCTGCCGACCAACGCGCGTCCGATCACCGGCAGCTTCAGCGCCTCGGCAAGGCTTCGCGGAATGGTGGGCCCTTGCGAGCCGGTATCGAAGATCGCACGCACCATCTGCCCGTGGATGACGGCGTCGATCACCGGCCGGCCGCTGCTCAGATCCATGGGTATATCGACCTGCATAGCCATTTTGGCGGCATGAGTCGGCGCGGTATCGGGCACCAGCGTTCGTGGGGTCGGGTCGGATTGGCAGGCGGTAGCGAGAAAGCAGATCAGCAGTGCGAAGAATGGGCGCATGGTGAACAATCCAATATATTACGATTAGTAACATATCGGATTCCGCCGATTCTGAAAAGTTCCTCGACTCGCCAGCCTTCTGCCAATGGGACCAGTCAAGATGAACAAGCCGCTATTCGACTGGGGAACTCGGCCTTGAAGTGCTCCAATAGGCATCACAGTGGCGAGGACCGCGAGATGAGCGAACTGACCGACCTCGAAGGTGCCGCACTGGCCGACATCGCCCGGCGAGGACCGACGACCAGCTATGCGGTGGCGAGAACATTCGCCGGATCGCCATCGGAGTTTTGGTCGGGTTCTGCGGGCGCCGTGTATCCGATGATCAAACGCTTGGAAGCGCGCGGGTTGTTGGAATCGGTCCAAGCCAGCGACGGCAACCGCGTGCGCGCCGATTATCGAATCACTGAAATAGGCCGTGAGGCCTTGCGCACTTGGCTACTCGACGCCGATCGTGCCGCTGGCCTGGGGTTCGATCCCTTGCGCACGCGCGCGGTTCACCTGGACCTAGTCAGCGCCGAGGAACGCGCCCGTTTCTTCGATGATGTCGCCGAACGCATGCGCGCGCTCGCCAAAGACGAGGTCTGGGTGCACGAACCGCGGCTGCGACGCATTCATGAGTCGGTACTGGCAGCGCGCGAGGCATGGCTGAAAGTTCTGGATGCGATGTTGCGTTAGCCGGCGATAACGCGATCATCGGCTAACTCTGCGCATGGAATATCGCGATATTGCCGACTGCGAGGCAAACGCATCGCGAACCGGTCGCGGAGAGGGCGCTGCCGTGCCTCGTGCGCGCGATCAGGGCGTCGAGCCAGCCCGATAGTCCTGGTAGGACTTCTCTTCGACGTAGGACGAGCCCAGAGCGAGATTGATGTCTTTTTTGATACGGGCGCGTTCGTCGTTCTCGAAGTAGACGCTGCGGGCGAGACGGATGAATTCCTCATCGAACGCCTGCGCCTTTTCTTTGAGCCGGATGTCGTCTTCGATCACCCACAGCCGCTCGTTCACGGCCTTCAATCCGGCCCGCAACCGCGCGATATCGTGGCCCGCCGCGGGATGCGCCATCCACGTCGTTTCCAGTGCCGACAACTCATTGCGGACGTTCGCCAGCTTGGCGGGATCGGACATCCGCTCGGATTTGATGTGGAGGATGGCGATCTTATCGAGCAGTTCGCCGAAGGAGACGGGCACGAGGATTTCGGACATGTCGGTACGGAGGTGACGGGTGGTGGCCTAGTCTACGCGCCTTGTCCGCAGCCGCCGCGGCCCGTATCATTGCCCACCCGCGATTGGCCCTGCCGGTCGGTGTCACGGATTCTGGAGAGGTGGCAGAGCGGTTGAATGTACCTGACTCGAAATCAGGCAGGCGTTTATAGCGCCTCGGGGGTTCGAATCCCCCCCTCTCCGCCAGAAATAAAAAACGCCCCTCGTGGGCGTTTTTTATTTCTGGCGGAGAGGGGAGGCCTTGATGAGAGCCCCTGGTTCGACACATCGGCAGGGCGAGGCAGAAATTCGCGCGGCACTGCCGCGCGCCGACGAGCGCCCGCGCAGCTGCGGGCCGGAACGAGGCACATGGATGTGCCGAGCCAATATCCTCTCCGCCAGAAACGCACAGGCCCTAGACAAATCGACCGTCGCCACTTCCAATAGTCGCCGATTCGCACTTGGACTCCGAACGCGTCCGGTTTTTGCCGGTAAATGCGTTTACTGCCTCAAATATGGCTGACTCTCTCCCCCATGGCCCCTGCATGATCGAATTCGGTCACTTGACCCACGTCGGCTTGCGTCGCGAGCTCAACGAAGACACCTACTACGGCGACAGCGAACTCGGGCTGTGGTTGGTGGCCGACGGCATGGGCGGGCACGAATACGGGGAAGTGGCCAGCGCACTGGCGCGCGAGGCCATCGTTCGCGAGATCCGCCAAGGGAGTTCGCTGAGCCAAGCGATCCGCGTCGCCGACGAAGAGATCATCCGCGCGTCGCGGCAACGCAGCGACGCCCTGCCGATGGGCACCACCGTGGTCGCACTGCGCGTGTTGGGCAATCGCTTCGAAGTGGCCTGGGTCGGCGATAGCCGCGCGTATCTGTGGCGCGACCGACAACTGGCGCAACTCTCGCAAGATCACAGCTATGTGCAGGAACTGATCTCGCAAGGCGCGATCACTATCGATCAGGCGCGCACGCATCCGCACCGCAATGTGGTCACTCAGGCATTGGGCGTGACCGACCCGCAAAATCTCAACGTCGAGACCCTCTCGGGCGAGCTCAAGCCCGGCATGCAGGTCTTACTGTGCAGCGACGGCCTGACCGAAGAAGTCGAGGACGGCAATATCTCGCAAGTGCTTTCGCATGTCGAAAGCAGCGCGCAGGAGTGCGTCGATGGCTTGGTCGCCGCTGCGCTGGACGGCGGCGGCTCAGACAACATCACCGTGGTGTTGGTGCGTCGCAGTTAAGAACATCCGGCAAAATACTGTGACCTAAAGCATCGCGACCGCCACGACATCCGCACGCGTCCGCCGCATCGCCGCGTTTCTCAGAACTTCGCGCATGTCGACGCGCGTTCGCGCAGTACGGCCTCTTGTGCGAACAGGCGTTTGTAATCCGCGACGATCGCTTCGATCGCCTGCAGCGACGTCGCCTCGCCCGCATGCAAAACGATCACCACCTTCGACGCTTCGCGCACGATCGCGCCATCGCCACCACGCCAATACCCTTCCGCATCCAGCACGGTGAATCCATCGGGGAATCGCGGCACGATCGTATCGTCCACGAAGGCGCGCCACTGCGCATCGCTCACCGTGCCGCCGTCGGGGCCACCGTTATCGGGGCGGTTACGGCCGAAATAAAGCGTATCCCGGCGTAGCGCGCGCTCGTCGTTTGCACAGATGAAGGTCGCGCTAGAGATCGTCGGCGTCGATGCTAATGGCTGCGGCATTGTGCGGCATGCCGTCAACATGACGAGCATCGAGGTCGTGATCGCAGCTCCGTGCATCGTCGCGCGCACGCTTACGGCTCCATCTCGCAACGCGGCAGCATCGCTTTGAGACTGGGATCTCCTGTCAGTTCGCAACGCCAATCGACGAGACCGGTCGACGCTTTCGCCGTCGGGCGCAACACGATGCTGCTGTTCGCTGCGAGCGATCTATCCAACGTCACCACGATGGTGCCGCGCTCGCCGATCGCGATACCAGTCACGCCCGGGCTGCGCATGTCTTCGGGCGGCGGCAATCCCGCATCGTCGGCATCGCGCGGCCACCTCCCGTGACTTTGGTAGTACTCGGTGATCGAGGCCCGAAACATCGTCGCCTTGCTCACCGCTTCAACGATCATGGCCCGACGATCCGCGTCTTTCGCCTGCATCTGCATCGCTTCGCGCGCGCTGTCCACGCTGCGCTGCACCGAGGCCTCCACTTCGTCCGCGACCTGCTTGGCTTCGGCCCGCGCCTGCGACAGATCGACCGACGCAGGCACACGCTTCGGCATCTCGGTCGCCGCCTTCGCCGTCGCCGCGGCTTCGCGCGGTTTGACGATGAAGTGGTCGTAACCTAGCAAGGCGAGGAAACCGCCGATCAACACGGCCACCAACGTGATCAAGAATTGTTTCATCCACACGCCCTGAAGGAACAGGTGGCTACTTTAACTCGACCGGCAGCGAGAAGTGGAGACGCCTGAATCACGCCATAACTGGCCCGGGAGTTGATTCCGGGATAGCGCGATTCAGACCTTCCCAATACCGCGGCAACCATCATCGGCACGCATGCATCGCTGCGAACAGGCTCAGAACGGCACCGTCTCGTCGATTGGAGTCTCGTCGACTTCCGTCGGCAGCGCCTCCTCCGGTTCTGGCGGAAACTCCGGCAATGCGTCGCCTTCCTGCAACATCACCATGCTCGTCGGCACGCGCACTTCCCACGAATCGCCGACTTTCAGCGGCGGGTCGAATTGCAGACCCAGTTCGACGTCGGCATAAACATCGAGCATGTCTTGATTGGTGAACAAGGGCAGTTTACCGCCGCCCCAGATCAGGCCGGTCTTGAGAAAAAAGATCACCGTCCGCTCATAACCTGGACGTACCGGCACCAGTACGTTGGCGTTGCCGGCGCGTAGGAATTGTTCGAACACCGGATCGGCACCGCTCGCTTGCGCCAGGTCTTTCCAGCGTTTTTCGCCGCCCCAGTAGTACGGGAAGAATTGGTACGTGGTGTTTTCCCATTCGAAGGCCCGTTCTAAGAACTCTGCGACCGAACCGTTCGCGAGCGGCGAGCGCCAGTCGTCGATCAGCGCGCCTTCGGCAGGATCGTGCACGATTCGCGGCGTGCCGTTCTTGCTCACCGAGATCGAGGTATAACCAGCGGCGCTGCCCGCGGTCAGCAAATCGATGCAGCCGCGCTTGAGCTCGGTCAATTCGATGCTGCGGTATTGATCGTCGCGCAGATTGTAGGTCTTGGCCTCGACTGCAGACTGCGCCTTGCTCTCGGCCAGCGCCTTGGCTTGGTCGTAGACCTGCTTTTTACTGGTGTAGCCCTTGACGATCGTCGCATACGCCGATGCTTTCCACGCCTCGAGCGCTTCATCGGTGCGTACGGCTTTGTAGACGACGGTGAACGTGAGCATGCCCTCGAACAGCGCGTTGACCGTGATCGGAATCGACGGTTGCACCAAACTGCCGAAGCTATCTTCCTCCTGGACGATCTCGATCCATTCGTTGAAATTGGTGTTGACGATCTTCCCGCCGTTATTGCCCTTGACGGCGGTCATGTAGAAACTCTTGTTGCCGACCAGAACCTGCAAGATGTTTTCGTCGCCTTCTCCGTCCTCGCCGATCTTCAGCGAGTCGACGTAAGAATCGAATCCGCCCGCAGAACCTTTCGGAGCGAACACCGAGACGTGGGTGAGGCGATACGTAGGATCGAGCGTGATCGTGTTGTCCGCCGACACGTAACTCAAGTCGTTGACGAAATCGTGCTCCTTCATTTCCTTCGCCTGCATCGCGTCGGGATGGACGAAGGACTTGCTGCCGGTCATGAACTCCACCGGCGGCGGCGACACGGTCATGTCGTACATCGCCGCCAGTTCGGCATAGTTGCCTTCGTCGATGTCCAGCCAACTTCTGAAGCCGTCGTTCTGGCGTCTCTTCGGCAGAGACTCCAGCGTGTCGCGATCGATCAAGGACGGATGCACAGGCTCGACCAGTCCGGTCATTTCGGCATCTTCTTCCTGCGCGATCAGCCCACGATAGTAGGCCGCGGGCTCCGGCACGTTCAGCGAGAACATCAGTCGCCTCCCGTAATTCACCAGTTGCGCGTCGTAGATTTTGTCGACCCAACGGTAGATGCCGTTGATATGCGTCGCGCCATTTTCGTTGTTGAAACCACGCAGCGTGGTGTCCTGAGTTTCGGTGAGGATGGTGATCGACGACGTTTCCTTGATGCTGCTCTTGATCCGCTTGGTCGCTTCCTCGGTCACGGTCTTGGCGTATTCCTGCGACGTCGACTCCGATGAGGACTTCGATGTGTCGAACGATGCGTTGACGGATGCGCTGACTTGCACGGGCCCGAATTTACCGGACACGCTGACGCCCGCTTCGACGCCGAAACTTTGTTCGGCGCTCTGCTGCGCCTGAGAGGCGAGGCTAAAGCGCTCGTCGACCTTGGTGCTACTGGATTCTTCCTGTTCGAAACTCGATTCCGTGGTCGTGGTCTGACTCGTACGATTCAGTTTACGGATCGTGCGCTCGCGGCGCTCGCCGCGCATGATGGGCTCGATATCGGCGATTTCATAAGGTTCGTAGCGACGCAATTCCTGTTCGACGATCAGCAAGTCGCCAACCGCTGGCGGCTTGATCGCGCCGACATCGAGCGGCACGCGGAAGCTCGCCGTCGGCATCGAGAGACCGGTGACGGATGCAGCTGGCGCCTTACTCGGCTTGCGAGACGCCAAAGCTTGCGACGACAGTTCCTGCACTTCGCGCATCGCGCCGGGATCGACCAGTTCGGCGAACGCCTGCTGCCGACGCATCGAGGTCAGTTCGCGATCCATGCGCAACTGCTTCTGCACGTCGCCGACGCTCGCCGTCTTCAGATCGACCTTAGCCAAAGCGGGCTGTGTCGCGAGGAATTTCGCAGCGTCGGCGTCGAATACGGTCTTCGTTTTCGCGTTATCGACTTTCTGGGTGACGACCGCATTCGTCTTGATCAAGCGCTCGATCTGCGTGCTGGCCGCGTCGATGTGCGTGAGGTGTTCGGTCAGCGTTTCGAGCGCTTCGTAGCCGACGGGCTTGGTCGTCTGCTTCGGTTTGTCCGGAGAGCCCGTCGTATCGTCGATGTCGCTTGCGGCGTTCAAGTCGATCAAAGGCTCGTAATCATCGAACGTAGCGCCGGCCCACGATTTGATGCCGAGCTTGGCGCTCATCCACATCAGCCGCAATACGTGGTACACGCGCAGGCCGTCGACCAGATAGTTCGTCGAGACGTAACGGTCGCAGCCACGGATCGTCTGCGCATACAACGAATCCCATAGCTTCGCATTGGCGATCTTCACGCCTTGCACCAGCTTATCCGGAGGAATCTTATCCAGCAACGCCGCATAGATCGGGAATGCGCGTTTGAAATCGGCCGCTAAATCCGATAGATCCGCATTAGGTAGCAAGCGTTTGCGCAGAAACGTGACCAGCGGCTCCAGAGCCAACATCAACGGATCGTTCGGTTCTAGGAAATCCGCCGATGCGGCGTAATTGTTCGCGGTCACCAACTGTGTGTCGTACAGACCTGGACCGAACAATTTGTACAGCATCGAAGATTTCGTCGTCGGTCGTCGATCGCGAATCAACCGACTGGCGATACGGGTCATCATCGCGCGCTCGGCGCGGCGTGTGCTGACGAAGCGGAACATTTCTTGTTTCGTAGTCATCTTGTTGTCCTCACGAGGCCGAAGTCGCGGCCGATCGATTTTCTTTCCCGTCGTTTCCGCCGCGATGCGGCGGCATCATGCGGCCGCTTAGACGGTTGCTTCCGCGGCCGGCGAATACCACTTCCACGCAACGGCATCGCTCTGCCCCGGCGACCACGTCGACAATTCGCGGATGCGCTCGCCCAGTTGCGCATCCGCATCGGCGAGAACGTCCTGGCGATCTTCGGCCAGTTCCAAGAACGCCGCGTGGCGTATCTTCAATTCGTCTTGCGCCGCTTCGATCTCGCGTAACGCCTCGTCGGTTGCCGCCGCCTGCGAACCTGTCGGATATGTCAATGGATATGCGATCACCAACGATTCGAGCCGGCCCAGCGCTATCTCCAGTTGCGATCGCGCGTCGCTCATGAGCCATTTCTGTTCGATCCCGCCCGCCGTCACCAGCGCATCGGCTAATCCGCGCAGGTCCGCGCCGGTCGAATCGGAAATCGCGGGTCCACCCGGTGCTTCAAAGTTAGGGAGCCGATCCTCAATTTCGTCGAGCGGCCCTTGCCCGGGACTAGGATTGGGCGATCCTATGATTTCCAGAATCATCTCGCGTATCTTTTTTTCTGAATCGTTGCCGCTCTCGGCCTCGATAAACTTTGCGCCGCGCATGAAATAAACGATGATCAGGACGCGAACTTCGTCGAGCCGTCGAGAGCGCTCCCAATTCTTCATGCCCACCATGTTGCTCTCTGGCATTTTCCACAGTTCGTCGTAGCGCGCGATATCGAATCGCCCTTTCTCGTCCAGCGCTCGCATCGGCACAGGCACCATCTCCGGCCGCCGAGAGAAGAACGATCGCGCGAATTTTCCGTAGAGCAGTTTCGCCAATGGTTCGCTCAGCGACGCGGCTCCGGGATAGTAATCCCCGTTCATGAAATAGCCGTAGCCGTCTGGCGCGTCGTCGGCATAGTGCTCCATCACCAAGCGGCCTTCGTAGGTCTCGCCTTCATAGTGAGAACCATCCGGATCGCGCTCCTCGAAAGGCACGGTGTGCAGCAAGTTGCTGTAGGCGAACCAGCAGCGCCACAGCACCGACTCGAACGCGAGCACGAAAGGGGCGCGTTGCTCGACAGTGAGCGCTGCCAGCTTGCTCGGCCAATATCGCGCGGCCGAGATCAACGTCATCAAGCCGTGAACCGTTTCGTTGTCCAGGAATTCGTCGTCGGCCAGGTGGCGCACGAAAATGCGCAAATCGCCCCATTCCTGTCGAGTCGTGCGTCGCTTGCTGCGTATCGCGGTGAGTAATTCACCTACGATCCCGGAAGTTTCGAACGCCAGGAATTCGCCGCCGCCGCCCGAAGACTTCGATATCGCGGCGATATCCTGTCCGAGAGTTTCGCCCATACGTCCGAGAATCGCACTGCCATAGACGCCATCCACGAACTTTTTCAACACCGGCGAGTTCATATCCCACTTGGCGGCCGCTTGTTCGTATGCGTTCATGGCTCGTTCCGCAGCCTCAGCCTTGCCGCTCGCGATCGCAGCGCGACCGATCTTCAGCTCAGAACGCAGCGCAGCGCTATTGCGACGGATATCGTCGATCTTCTCCCACTTTTCTACAGCTTCGCCCCAACGCCCGGGACCGATCGCGTCGATCTCCTTCATTAACTTACTGGTCTCTTGGACGTTGTCGAGAACCTTGAGTTCGAGCTTGAGTACGCGACCGATCTGCTCGTCGAAATTCGGCATGTTGTTGACGATTTTCCTGGCTTCTCGGGAAACCATTCGGGTCGAGAACGCGGCTGCCAATGCTGGGATAGCGTAATAGGCACCAGCGACGATGATGAGCTCTCCGACGAGAATCAACACGCCCTCGAGCAGCGTCTCGGCAAGATTGAACGGCGGGTTCTCCAAAGAACCGACCCGATGTTCAAGCACTTGCAGACGGGCGTCTTGCATATTCTCGCTGGCAAGCATGGCGCATTCCGCCATGAAGTCGAAATACTCGTTCTCGTCCGCTTCCAAGTCGTCGACGCCCTGTTCGACGAGAAGTCTGATGAAACGCCTTTGGGCCGTTTCGTCCCAATCTGGCGCGCAGGCATCGATCGATGCCGTCTGCCGTGCAATGTCTTGCTGAATCCAATCCTCGATGGTCATGATCGAAGTCATCGCGCTCCTCCTTCGCATGGTGCGATTGGAACGCTATCGCCTTCTCGCGGCGGATGCTTCGGTAGCACTACCTAATTCGTATGAGGCTACCCCTATTTTTCTCCGCCGACGGCCGTTTCCTCATGGCGAATGCGTTTGAGCAATTCCTGTCTACCGCCGACACCGAGCTTGGCCAGCACTGCAGCGACGTGATGTTCGACGGTCCGCTCAGAGCGATGCAATCGCCGAGCGATCTCGGCGTTCGACAGCGCGCGCTGCAGGAATTCGTAGACTTGACGCTCGCGTGCGGTCAGGCCGAACGGGTCGGCCTGGGTGCGCAGTAGCGGACCACGACGGATGCCGCGTACGCCAAGCGCACGCAGACGTTGCCGGGCGAACTCGGCCGCGGGCTTGGCGCCCAGCGTTTCAAATTCTTGCAGCGCGCGCTCGATCTGCGTGGCATCGCCGTGAACCAAAGCCAGGGCGCGGTCGTAACGGCAACCAAGCGCATCCCAGTGCGCGGCAGCGGTTTCGATATCCCCTGCCAGTTCAGCCGCGAACATCGGTGCGATGTCCACCGGCGGTTCCGGTACCGGCGCACCGCTGCGTCGCGCCCAGACCAATGGCGGACCGAGCAAGCGCGCGTCGTTCTTCGCCATCGCACTGGCGATGCCGATCTCGCACATCCGTCGCGCCGTGGCCAAGTCGCCGTGCAACCAAGCGACTTCGGCGCAGGCCGCCGCAACCGCCGGACGTCGATATCCCATTGCGATCGCTTCGGGGTCGTCCTGCAACCTGCGCCAATAGCCTTCGTCGTACGCGCGTCCGCGGCGCGTATCCAATCGCGCGCGCAGGAACTTCAGGGAGTTGAGCAGACGCTCCGGCATATTGCTCGCACTTAGGGAGATATCCAGGTCGCGATCGGCTTCGTCCCAGCGCCCCAATTCGAACAGGGATAGCGCGCGATTATCGCGCAAGCGATACACCATCAAGTCGAGGTCGCGCGCCTCGCAAAATTCTAAACCGCGATTGGCGACCTCGATAGCATAGCGATGATCGCGATAAATCACGCTGACCAATTGCAACGCGGCATAGAGTTGCGCGATCGCATCCTCGAATCCGCCGTCGATGGCGATCGCGAGCGCGCGTTCGAGCTGCGCCCGTGTGCCGCGATCGTCGCCCAAATACATGCGGGCCGACATGCACGCGTGGATGGCTTCGATCAGACAACGCGGGTCGTCGAGCGTTTCCGCCAGCGCCAGCGCGCGTTCGCCGATCCGCACCGCGTCCGCATAAGTGTCCCAGAGCCGTAAGCGCGATTGTTCGGCATAGGCATGCACCAATTCCGGCGATGGCGCGATGCGTTCCAAGGTCTCGACCGCACGCACGATTTCGGCCTCGGCCGCAGCGAGTTCGCCGCGCTCGCGCAACGCCACCGCGAGCCAGCGCAGATTGGCGCCTTGGCGCTCAACATCGCCCAAAGACTCGCGCAAGCTCAAGGCCTCGCGCGTCGCAGCGATCGCCGCGGCCATATCGCCGATCAAACGGTATTCCTGTGCGGCGTGCTCCAGCAGTTCGGCGCGCGCATCCGGCGCGAGACCTCCCGCGCACGTCAACGCCAACGCGTAATGCCGCGAAGCTTCGCGATGCGCAGATGCCTGCACCGCAGCGTGCGCGGCTTGCGGCGCGAGCTTCAACACCTGCTCCGGCATATCCGCCGATCGCGCGTGATGCACCAATCGCGATAAACCATCGGGGTTGGCGGATCCGCGCTGCAAGGCCTCGAACAGTCGACGATGCAGTTCGATCCGGCGGCTGGGACCAAGCGCATTCTCCGCCGCCTGCCGCGCCAGTTCATGGCGATACGACAGCGCCGTTCCATCGATCTGAAGCAAGCCTTTCTCGATGCATTCGTCGATCTGCGTTTCGGCGCGATCGATCAACTCGAACACTAATTTACGTTCGATCGCGCTCGGACTGATCGCCACCAGCTCGGCCAGTGCGCGCGCGGCAGGTTCTAGGCGCGACAATCGGCTCAAGGTCGCATCCTGCACCGAAGGCGGTACTTCGCCCTCGCGGCAGTTGAGCGCTTCGGTCACGAAAAATGGATTGCCGCCGGTGACCTCGAACAATCTCGTATCGGCACGGTGCGCGCGTTGCGCCAGCGCGGCGACGCTCTCGCGGCTCAGACAAGGCACGGCGATCCGCGTTGTGGTGACGGCAGGCAACTCGCCGAGCATCCGACGCAGCGGATGATCGACGACAAGATCGTCGTCGCGGTACGTCACCACCATCAAGACCTGGACATCGGCGAGCCGGCGTCCGAGATAACGCAGCAGATCGAGCGTGCCGGTGTCGGCCCAGTGCACATCTTCGATCGCCAGCACTTTCGGGTGCGGCGGTTTGCGCAGGAACGAAAGGAACTCGGGGAACAGGTTCTGATACGGGTCCGAACCGCGCACGGCGGCGGCCAGTGAGGCCGGCAAGTAATCGGCGAGATCGGCGATCGGCCCGAACGGTCGCGCGGCGAACAACGATTCGCAACTCGCGACATATCGAGGCGTTCTCGGCGGCAATGCCGCCAAGAACCGATGCATCAGCGACGTCTTGCCGACGCCGGCTTCACCGTACACCAAACAAAGTCGGCCTTGACCACGCAACACATCGTCGTAAGCCTGGGTCAGTTGCGCGAGTTGAGATTCACGTTCGAGTAAAGCCATCGCGTTAGGGCCTGCTGCGCGTCTGAGAGTCATCCATTGAAGCCGGTCGGTCGAACTTATGCGAATCGGCTAGCCCATCGCAGTAATCCAGACGACAACGACGGGGCTTCGTAACGCCGTATCCTACCGACCACGACTCGCGGCCTTCCGATGATGAACGCGCTATTCTGAATAGGCTGCGATCAGCGTCGAATCGATACCAACATCGCCACGAATTACGGATTTTACGATGACGAACGGCCATGTCGATGCTGGTAACGCATGGTTCAACGCGCAGTCCTTTGGCGTAACGGTGCTGCGGTCGTCGGCACCGCTCATGACGCTCGAAGGTTGATTGGAGCTGCAGTCCAACATCGGAATGCGACGCAGCGGGTTGATTCGGCAGGCGGACCATGCCCATTTCTCCATAGGGAACAGGTTCGTTATGCTTTGCGCCACCCTATCGATGCCTGACGCAGGTCGTGATCGCATGTTCCCCATCTTCGCAGGATGTCGTCGCCGCTGGATTCGCGCTGTGCGTCGGTCCATCGCGTGCGTGGCCTTAGTCGCGTCGCTATGCACGGCTCCTGCCGAAGCCATCATTCGCGATATCGAGCCCGGGGTCGTGCCTAAACTCGAAGCCGGCGAGGCTTTGCTATTGCTCGGCGTCGATACCGATGTCGATCTCGACACCGTTCGGGTCATACGCGTCGGTGCGAACACCGACATGAAGAGTCTGCGTGGGCTGGATCGTGGCAAGCGCATGCAACTGTTGGCGTTGCCGGCAGGCCGCTATCGCTGGTCGTCTCTTGAACTTCGCCATGCACCGGTCCGTTACGTGGCGCACGACGACGAGGCGTTCATGTTCGAGGTGCGGCCCGGACGTATCAACTACCCCGGCGACATTATCTACCGCTCGCGCAACGAAACATCGGGCACGCTGCATTTCAGCAATCGCGGCCTAGCCGCAATGGATTGGCTGCAGGCGCAGCACCCGGAAGTACTGGCTACGTACGTATTCGAATATACCGGTTTGTATCCTGATCCTTTTCCTGCGTTTTATCGCAATGCGACCGCGACCGCGACCGCGAAGGCGGCGCCCGACCGAAGCTTGCCGGTACCCGTATCAGGTGCGTTGCCTATAACAGTCGAGACATTGTGGCGACCAGGCCAATTGCGGATGCTCGAAATGAATCCGGCTGGCGAACTGCTCGCCCAGGTGCTCAGCGTGCAACGCGACGATGGGCTTCGCTGGGCGGTCGAGCTGGTCGACCTCACCACCGATAAGACCGTGCGCCTGACCGAACAGAGTAAACCGATAACGCGTCTGGATTGGGCGGGCGACCATCTGCTGGTGGTCAGCCTCGACACGCACGACGATGCGGATACTCTGATCGGCTTCGATATTCGCCACACACCCGAAAAGCGCTCCTACAAAGTCGTGCTATTGCCGCGTATCGGCCGATTGGTCTCGATCTCACGCGATGAGCCGGGACGCATCCTTTTCCAATCGTTCATCAAAAACGGTTCGGACCCAGTGCATAAGCTCGACCTACGCGATAACGATGCGCTGCAAAAATACCATTTCTCCGACAGGGAGCGCCTGGATCGCGGTGTCGAACGTGCATTGCGCTGGTTCGCAGACAGTGCAGGTCGGCTGCGTATGGCCATCGCTTACGACAAGGATGGCGAGCGCTTACTGATGCACGGTGACGACGGCAAGTTCCGGCAAGTGCTGAAGCTCGTCGACGACAACGATTTCAAGCCGATCGCGCTGACCGCAGATGGCGATCGAATTTACGGTACGACCGAGCGCGGTCGCGGTCAACGCGATCTCGTCGAATTCGACCCCGCAACCGGCCAGATCGTACGCACATTGTTCTCGTTGCCTGGTATCGATGTCGAGGCGCCGGTGTTCGATTCCGCTGGCACGCTCATCGGCGCTAGTTACTATCACGACGGCTTGCTGGTGAGCGACCACTTCGAGAAAGCCGATGCGGACGTTGCGAAGCGGCTGCGCGAAACGTTCCCCGACAAATCGGCGAGCGTCCTGCAACGCGACGCGCGTTCGCAGCGCTTCGTCGTCGCCGTTGGCGGCAGCGACGAACCCACTAAGATTCATCTGTACGACCGCGCGGCGTCGCAAGCGCGACCGATCAGCGAAATGCAGCCGTGGTTGACCGGGCTGCGCTTCGCCCCGTCGCATACGCTGCACGCCAAGAGTCGCGACGGATTCGATGTCGAGTCGTATCTCACCTTGCCGAACACTGCCAACGGAAAAAGTCCCCTGATCGTCTTCCCGCACGGCGGCCCGATCGGTATTCGCGACAACCGTTTCTTCGACCCGGAAGTGCAATTCCTCGCATCGCTAGGGTATGCCGTGTTGCAGGTGAATTTTCGCGGTTCGGAAGGTTTCGGCACGGCCTTCCGCAAAGCGGGCGAACGCAGTTACGGCAGCGCGATCGAGGACGATATCGATGCCGCCATCGGCGTAGCGCTAGCGAAGTACCCGCTCGACGAGAGTCGGATGTGCGCGATGGGCTCGAGCTACGGCGGATACTCGGCTCTGGTGTCTTCGATCCGATGGCCGGGGCGCTTCCGCTGTGCGATCTCGATGTCGGGCGTGAGCGATCGCGCGCTGTTCTTCACCGCTAGCGACTCGGCGCGCTCGGCCGAGGTGCGGAAATTGATGGAAGAGCGTATCGGCAATCCGAATACGGATATGGACGAAATGCTGCGCTATTCGCCGCTCTACCGTTATCGCGAACTCGAGCTTCCGGTGATGCTGGTACATGGCGGCGAGGATATTCGCGTCGACTACGAGCACACCCGTCGCTTAGTGCGCATGCTCAACCTGCATGGCCGCCCTCCCGTATTGATCGAACTGAAGGACGAGGCTCACGGTATCGATGACGATGCGAATCGCAAACGCGCGTGGGAGGCCATCGCGGGTTTCTTACGTACTCATCTCGGCGATCCGCTGGTTGCGCGGTGAGGCCTCGTCGATGAGGCCTCTGCGTACAACGACAAACAGAATGATGACAAACGGGGCAGCTACGTTTCTGGGTCCGCAAGCGAACCTGACCGCGTTTCTTCATGCCTGAGCCGTTGAAGCATCGATGACGTGCGACGGCGGTGTTCGCATCGTCGTCGGCGAATACACCGCTTCAGCACGCATCGCGATCAGTGGTGATCACGAGATCTCGTTCCGAAGCCGGTGCATGCCACATGATCGACACGACCATTGAACGGCCAGCGCAGCGACGCGGCAATGATCGATATTGGCCGTAGACCCAGCCGAAAGTCATCTCTAAACCATCGGTATCAGTGACTTCGCTTCGCGGAGCGTTCATTGCGAGCGCCGCCGATGTCATCTGGACGTTGGCCGAAGATTCGCATCGAATCCGTTTTGCACAACAGGTTACGACAGGCATCCCCTCGACCACCGACCGAGTGAAGAAACTCCGCGGCGCATCGCTCATGCGAACGCCACCGTTGAATTCGCACACGGTTCGTATCCAAGCGTATTCGATCGATTTCGACAGCCGAGGAAATACCATGAAACGACTGATGATGATGGTGTGTATCGCGATACTGGGTTTGGCCGCATGCGACCGCTCCAAACCTGCGAACGACGATGTCGCCAGCGCCGAGAAGGCGACTGCGTCCACATCCGCCGTTGCGGCCGCGACCAGCACCGATGCTGAACTCGATCAATTGAAGACCATCAAACCGGTCGATGCTTGTTCCTGGTTGACGCCAGAGAAGCTGAAAGCGGTCTACCCGGACTTGACGTTCGAAGTGCATCAAAAACTCGAACCGCGGATGAGCGGTTATGTCTGGGACTCGCGCTGCATCTATTGGGCCGGCATGGGCACCCACGAATTCGCGAAAGACGTGCCCACCCACACCCTCGACATTTTCGTCGGTACATCGGTGTCCGAAGACAAGGCCAACGCCAACCTCGCCTCACGCCACGAAACGGCAAAGGCCGCGACCGGTTATCAAGCACAACCCGCGATGGGCGCGAACGCCTACACCACGACGAATACCGGCATCGTGATGTTGTTCTTCGTGAAAGGCCAAAGCGAAGTGCAGATCAACGTCTCGGACTTGAAAACGCCCAACGACCAGAAGATCAAGAACGCGATCGCCGTTGCGCAATCGCTTTAACGAAGGACATGTTGGGCATAGCGGCACTCCGTTTCGCCCAGCACCCAAAATGGGCGCCGTTGTGAGCCCCTAACCGCACCGCGCATAGGGTGCGCCTGGGCGCACCGATGACCGTCTCGCATGTCCCAACACGGTGCGCCTAGGCGCACCCTATGCGGGCCTTCGTCGTTCCGGCGAAGGCTGGAACCCCGCGTTTTACCGTTCAAAACGGAACCCCGGTATTCGCAGGGATGATGGTGATCCGCGGAGAGCGATGATGGTCCCCGATGAGGTAAGGCGGGTGCCAACCCGCCTTCTGCAATTCACGCACACCTGCATACGAACCGTACGCTTCACGCCTCACGACATCTCGCGGAGCACCGCTTCGATCTGGCGGGTTTTACCCGCCTCGCGTGTTCAGGGAGCCCCCCATTCCTTGCACCGCCCACTGGGAAGGCCATCAGGGTTGTACTTGAAATCCGCGGGAGAAACCCCCTCGGATTTGCCCAGTGTCGGTCCATAGCGACAACCGAAGAAGGCGACCTGGGCGCCCGCGGTATGCATGATGGCCTTCGAATTAGGCCCCACCTGCCATGAACCGGATTTCCCTTGATTGCAATCGAACGACGCCGCCCAGGAGCCGGGCTCAGGTTGCACCACGCAGTAGATGTATTCCACTGCGTAATCGCAGGTGTTGATCACGCCGCCGTCCTTCTGCGGTGACAGGCAATGGGAAGCATGGGCTTCCGGCACATTCGAGCGTTTTCCATTTCCGGTCGCGCCAGCGCTGCCGCGACCCCCATCGCGATCTCCCAGCATGCGATTCGCGCCATTGATATAGGCCTCTGCTTCGGGATGCCCCGCACATCGTCCTTCGAACAATTCCTTCTGGAATTGACCCAGCCGCGCGGAGACATCATCCACATCGCCGCCCCAGCTCTGCGACTCGATCTGCTTTCCCTGAATCTCGCGCGTGCAGGCATCGATGTCGGACTGGCTCATGGCTCCGGATGGCGAGCTTGATCGCTCCTGTGTGGGCACGGCCATCAAGGCGTCACTTGTGGGCGCACCGATCGCGGAGAGGTTGCCGCCATTTCGCTTCAGAGCGAGGGCCTGCCGGATGTAACACTGCGAAATCGGCTGATCATCATTCTCATACGGGCCATTCCAGACAGTATCTTCGAGCTGCTTCTGGCTGAGCCCCAGATAGACCTCCATCTCCGGATACAGCATCTCCACCCGCTCCGAATCGCTCGCCCCTCTGAATCCATCCATGAATCCCGGGCGGGACGCCTCGATCACATCCGCACAACCGTTGACGAACGTATTGACGATCTCCAACGGACTCGCCGCGTGTGCCACCGGCACTCCCGACACGAACATCAGCGCTGCAGCCAAGCTTGATCTGACCAAGTACATACGCCCCCCCTGATTGTGTGTCGGAAAGATAACGCGAATCATGGTTGCGTGGCGCAAACCCGCATCGCCCCGACTAGAACCCGCATACCTCGTAAGGCGGGTGCCAACCCGCCTTCTACGATACACGCACACCCGCATACGAACCGTACGTTTCACGCCTCACGACGGCTCGCGGAGCATCGCTTCGATCTGGCGGGTTTTACACGCCTTACGGGTTACGGGTTACTTGTTTGGCTTACCGGAATCGATGATTTCTAACGATGGGCTTTGAGTGCGTCCAAGAAACAATTTGTGGCCATTGAGGCGACAAAGCGCAACGAACTCGTCGAGATTCTTAAGATCGTAGTGGATCTGCAGCTTCACACTTGTTCGGCGATTTGTGCGATCGATGATCCAATCACCGATGTAGTCGACGCCTTGGCTGCCGATCTCGAACCACATGTCCGGCGCCGACACCGGATACTGCATGCGGTTGTTGGCGCCAGGCACGAGCGCCTTGAAGTAATAACGGCCGGGTTCGACGTCTGTCGCGAAATAACACTTATTGGCGTGACGTCCCGAGCAGGGCTTGAGCAGCACCTGTCGCGCGCCGTCTACACGCTCCAACAACCACTCCGCCGAATACCCGTCGGTGAGATTGCTCGGACTGCTGGCAATAACAACACTCTTCGCCATGGGCACGACGCAGGCAGGTGCTGCAGCCACAACGCATGGGAGCGTGGCGGACACGATCAGAAACGCAATTTGAGATAGATGAGCAGGCATGCTTTTGAGTGTAAAGCAACTGCAGATTTCGAGCATCTTGAACGACAACGGCGGACACATCCAGACAATGAAGCAACCATGCTTTTGTTTTTGTAGGGCGGAACCGCCGCAGGCGATTCCGCCGTGAGGCGTGCCGGCGATTCAATGGCGGAATCCGCTTCGCGGGTTCCGCCCTACGAATACGCCTTACGGCCTTTTTTCAAACTGCATACCACCAATTTGAGCCGTATATCTCCATGTTATTCATGGGCGTCCAGAAACGCTGTTCCCACATGTTTGTGCCATTAGAATGCCTGACACTGTCGTGCATGGCGTCATAGACAGGCTTTGTGATCCAGAGTGCCTTTCCTGAGAAGGCAGTGAGCTTGGCTGCGTAATTCGCTGCCCGCCCTATCCAAACAAGGTCATTATATCCACGGACCCCAATACGAGAAGCCCTCAACTGACTATTATCTATGCCGATAACGTGTTTCAGAGCGAAGGTTTTTTCTGGGTACTGTTGCTCAATCGCTGGCTGTATGATTTTGATCACAGCATGATTGATTTTCATAGCCGATCTAACTGCGCTTGTGTTTTTACTGTCTCCGGTAAAGATAGCCATGATGCGATCGCCGTCGTAAGCGGTAATGGTGCCGTTCTCTGCAGAAATAATACGGGCTGCGCAACGAAGATAGGTCTTATAAACCTCGGCACTAAATGTCCAAGGAAAGCTGTTCACCATATTTGTTGACCCGTCAAGGTCCGCATACATGACCACCGCAGATTCGATATTTTTCGCGTGATTTGAGAGGCGCAACTGATCCGGATCCGGAATTGATCTTGCGTCCTCTACGATCCATTGCTCTCTAAGAATTTGCTTAACCTCTGACTCGAGATCTTCTTTGAATGCCATATATTATTCCCTTTAATTTATTCGATATCGAAATACCTAGGTGCTCACCGTTCAATCCTTTGGCCCTGAAGCCATAATCAGTTCGCGCAGCTTCGCGCAAGCAGGCGCAATCACATGCTCAGCATCTTTGCCGGGCTCGTAGCGGTACGGAATGGTCGTCATTCCTGCCAAATCACTCGGCAGTTTCAAGTCTGCATTCCGTGGCTCCATCAGAAAAGCCCTGCGGCGTCCAAGCCGACCCATAAACATTCCAAGTTCGAAAACAACGTTATCCCGAACTGTCGGCCACTCATCTCCCCGCGTGATAACGACATCATCTCTATGGGCTACTGCAATCGCGAAATCTGAATCATCCAGTTGTACTTCAAGCTCTTCGAGCGTGTAATTCGATGCACGAAATACGCCATTCTTCCATGCAACTGCCAAGAAAGGATCGTGCGCGAATTGCCTGATAAGCAAGTCTACGATTGGACGCGCCTCCGCTGATGACATAATAAATACCTTAATCTTCTCCCTCTGCGCGGTCACCAAATGATTCCGTTCTGCAAGCCGCCGGGCCAGCGTTGCCGCAATCCTCCTCCACATGTCTGGGAACTGCTCCGCTGCTGCTGAAAATCCAGGCTCGTTGACTCGTAGCAGTACAGTCGGCTCAACTGGCGTAACTGTCGCAGAACGGGGCTGGGTTGGTTCGATTGCGGCCATTTCACCAACATGATCGCCAGGAAAACGGCATGCCACGAGCTTGCCGTTAACCCTGACCTCAACCTTGCCAGCGATGATGAAGAAAACATCCGTAGCATGGTCCCCTTGATTGATAAAGGAAGTGCCAACGGGAACCTCTACCAACTCGCCAGCAACGATAAGGCGTTCTGCGAGTTCTGGCCTGCTAGCTATCAGTCGATGCTCCGTCAGTGCTGCAATCAAACGCCGCCGCCCTTCATCTCCCTGGAATCGATCAATCATTTCGCCCCCTGTGGCGTCTTGGTTTTGTCGTAAGTGGCGGAAACCGCTTCGATAACGGGGTAAGGTTAAGTTTCCCGAGAACGACATCGCTGCATCCGCTTCCAACAGTCGTTTCGGGTCGAAAGAAATCTTCCACAACACACCCCCATCACATCGAACCACACTTCCCTCAACCCCACACCCTGTCACTTCTGACAGCTCTCGTCGGTTGGGTTCTCTTCGCTCACCATCACCCTACGTTGGATTGCGGCAAGCGTGGCGGGACGTGGGAATGATCACGGTACGCTGTGCGTTTCCCAAGCACCACTTCGCGACACCCGGGATTATGTGTGGCGAATAAAAGTATTGGATCACTCCTCCTCATGCCTCGGCTTATAAGCCTCAATCAACTTCGACTGCACCTGCGCCGGCACCGGTTCGTAATGGCTGAAATCCAGCGAATACCGTCCCCGCCCCGCCGTCACCGATTTCAGCTCCGCCGCATACCCTTCCAGTTCCGACAACGGCACCTGCGCCTTGACCACGATCTCGCCGTCGCGTAACGAGTCGGTGCCGTTGATGCGCGCGCGCTTCGACGACAAACCGCCGCTGATATCGCCCATGTGCGTGTTCGGGTGCGGCGACTTCCAGATCGACGATGGGTTCGAGCACTTGCGGGCGCGCTTTCGCGATCGCATCGAGAAAGGCTTTCTTGCCGGCGGCGACGAAGGCGATTTCCTTGCTGTCCACCGGCATGATATTTGCCGTCGTAGACGATCACGCGCACGTCCTGCATCGGGTAGCCGGCGATGGCGCCGCCGGCGAGCACCTGGCGGACGCCTTTTTCCACGGCGGGCATGAATTGGCCCGGGAATGGTGCCGCCCTTCACTTCGTCGACGAACTCGAAGCCGCCGCCGCGCGGCAGCGGTTCGATGCGCAGGAACACTTCGCCGAACTGCCCGGCGCCGCCGGTCTGTTTCTTGTGGCGATGATGGCCTTCGGCATTCGCGCCGACGGTTTCGCGATAGGCGATGCGCGGTGGGCGCGATTTCACTTCGACGCCGTAGCGATCCTTCAAGCGCTGCAGATTGATGCGCAGATGCAGGTCGGACAGGCCGCGGACCACGGTCTCATTGGTTTCGACCTCGTGCTCGACGTGGAAGCACGGGTCTTCTTCGGCCAGCTTGTGCAGCGCGATCGACAGCTTCTGTTCCTGGCCTTTGCTCGCCGCTTCCACCGCCAGGCCGAACATCGGTTTCGGGAAATCCAGCGGCGCGAGATGGATCTGATCCTCGTCGTGGCTGTCGTGCAGCACCGCATCGAAATGCAGCTCGTCGATCTTGGCCACCGCGGCGATATCGCCGGGGATCGCACTGCGTCGATTTCGACGTGTTCCTTGCCCTTCATCTTGAACAGATGCGCGACCTTGAACGGCTTTCTTGCCGTCGTCGACGAACAATTGCGTGTCCTTTTTCACCGTGCCCTGGTAGACGCGGAAGATGCCGAGCTTGCCGACGAAGGGATCGTTGACGATCTTGAACACATCGGCGATGACGTGCGCGGCGGCATCGGGCGTCGCAGGCGATCGGCTGCGGCATCGTCGCCCGCTGCCCTTCATGAACGGTGGCGGATTGGCTTCGCCCGGATGCGGGAACAGTTTTTCGGCGACATCCAGCAATTCCTTCACACCCGCGCCGCTGCGCGCGGAGACGAAACAGACCGGTACCAGATGGCCTTCGCGCAGGCATTGCTCGAAGGCATCGTGCAGTTCCTGGCCGCTGAGAGCCTTCTTCGCCGACTTCGAGGTAATGATCCATCACGCCTTCGTTGATCTCGACCACCTGGTCGATGATCTTCTGATGCCAGTCGGCGACCGGGCCGAGGTCGCTGTCGCCGGTGCGTTTGCCGAAACAATCGATCACCGACTTGCCGCCGTTCGCGCGGGCAGATTCAGCGGCAACACTTCGTTGCCGAAGGTCTCGCGCAGTTCGTCGAGCAGCGCGCCGAGTTTGACGCCGGATCGTGATCGATCTTGTTGACCACGATCACCCGGCAGAGCTTGCGCGCCTGGGCGTACTCCATCATGCGCCGCGTGCCGTAGCCGATGCCGGTGTCGGCATCGACCACCACCGCGACCGTTTCCACCGCCGCCAGCGCCGACAGCGTGGGGCCGCGGAAATCCGGATAGCCGGGGGTGTCGATCAGATTGACGTGGATCAGCGGTTGGCCGGGCGGCGCGTGGTCGATGCTGGCGATCGCGGCGTCGATGGAATGCCCGCGTTCCTTTTCGATCGGATCGAAATCGGACACCGTGCTGCCGCGTTCGATGGTGCCTGCCGTCTGTATGGCGCCGCCGGCATGCAGCAGGGCTTCGAACAAGGTGGTTTTGCCGGCGCCGGGGTGGCCTGCCAAGGCCACATTGCGGATGTGTTCTGTGCTGTAGGACATGAGCGACTCTCCTTTCGCGAAGGCGTTGGGCTGAGCCGTCATGGCTGTCCGCTGCGGGAGCCTGCCGGTCCGAGCAGGCGCTCGGCGGGCGGTCATGGCGGGGCGCCGGGAAGGCGCGGGTCAAGCATCGGAACTTCGGCGGTCGCGGTCAAGCGGCAGTGCGACAGGGATACGCTGGCGCCCTCTTTGGTAGAGCGGAGCAAAGCTCCGCTGACCCGGGCGACAAGCTTGGCAGCGGAGCTTCGCTCCGCTCTACCGTCGTGGGGTCTGGTAGCGCGGAGCTGCGCTCCGCTCTACCTTCGTGCGGTCTGTAGCGGAGCTTCGCTCCGCTCTACCTTCGTGGGGTCTGGTAGCGAGCTGCGCTCCGCTCTACTGACGATCTCGGCTCGATCGTCGTAGACTGCCGGCTCACCTGTCTCACGAGGGCTCGCAACATGGCGTTTAAGCGCATCGCAACCGCGTACTGGGAAGGCGACTTGATGGCCGGCAAAGGCGCGATGAGCACGCCGCAAAGCGGCTTGTTCGCCGATCAGAATTACTCCTTCAAAACCCGCTTCGGCGACGAGAAAGGCACGAACCCGGAAGAATTGCTGGCCGCCGCGCATGCCGGTTGTTTCAGCATGGCCTTGTGCGCCGTGCTCGGCCGCGCCGGTTTCACGCCGAGCCGCGTCGACACCCGCGCCGAAGCGACCATGGAACCCGGGATGGAACCGGGCCCGACCGTGACCGGCGTGCATCTGATCGTCAGCGCGTCGATTCCGGGGATCACGGCGGAGCAATTCGCGAGCATCGCCGAAGCCGCCAAGGCCGGCTGCGTGATTTCGCGCGCGCTGGCGGTGCCGGTGACGATCGAGGCGACCTTGCTTTGATGTAACGGCGCGCGTGCACGCCTGACCAGCAAAGAGCGCGTCTACCTCGATCCGCTCAGGTTTCGCGACGGCCGTCATCCTTGCGATGACGGCCGGCTAAACACGACCGGGCCGAACACCCCCAAACCCGCTGGGTTCAGCAAGCCGTTACCCTCCCGCCCCTACGGTTCGCATCGCGCCGCTCCGGCGCTTGGGAGAGCACCATGAACCGCTTCGCCGCTTCGATTCTCGCGCTGGGCCTCGTCACCGCCATCACTGCCGGCACCGCCACGGCGCAGTCTTCGAGCAATGTGCCGGTTTACAGCAACGACTACGGTAATAACCGCACGATCGCCGCCGACGCCCCTTATTACGATTACGCACGGGTGATTCGCGTCGACCCGGTGCTGCAATCGACCTATCGCACCACCCCGACCTCCGCGCAGCGCTGCTGGACCGAACGTGGTTCGTACACCAGCGACGATCGCTACGACAGCCGCGACCGTTACGACGATCGATACAGCGACCGTCGTGATGACCGCTACAACGATCGTTACGACGACCGCTACGATGATCGCTATAACAATCGTCAAGGCACCGAAACCGGCCGCAATGTCGCCGCAGTGCTCGGTGGCATCGTCGGCGCTGCGCTGGGCAGCAAAGTCGGCGGCGGCTCCGCGCGTTACGCCACCGCTGCGGTGGGTTCGATGGTCGGCGGTATGGCCGGCCGCGAAATCTACGAAACCACGCAGCGCAACAAGCAACAAAAAATGGCGGACGTGACTGTCTGCGACCCGGTGAGCGAAGGCGACGAGCGTAGTTATCGCACCGACAACACCGTCAGCGCGTACGACGTGACGTACGAATACGCGGGCCGCGAACACACGACCCGCATGAACGCTCACCCGGGCGATCGCATCCGCATTCGTGTGGATATCCAACCGGAATGATGCGTGCGTTCGCAGCCGTATAAGAGTTGACGCAAGGGGCCTTCTGGCCCCTTCGTTTTTTTGCCGAAGATAGCGGCAGAGCGCGCGGCTTAGTGATCATATAGTCGGCAGCGAACAGAACGCCGGTACGCGGCCCTTACTGGCTAGAACCTATCTCAAAATCAAATCTACGTGTTTTTCTGACTCGTCATCCCGGCGAAAGCCGGGATCCAGCGTTTGGAAATATGCGGGAAAAAACTGGATGACCAACCTTCGGTTGTTGAGAAGCGCTTCCGGCTTTCGCCGGAATGACGAAGCCGATAATAGATACGATGATCTGATTTTGAGATAGATTCTAGTCATGATCGCGGCGCGACTGGGAATGCATGCCGGTTCGGCAATGGCGTGATCGGTCAAGACCATCGCGTATTCGCGCAATTGGCAGAAACCAGGAAAGTGTTTCGCGTATTCGTTGCCTTCCAGGCTGCCGACGAAAGAAAGAATCGTCTTGATGTCGTTCGCGAATACCGCGTCGCTGTACCCCGGATTCGGGCAATACAACTCATCGACCAGGATCATCAGTAATGTTGGGGTGGGCATTACGCTGGTCTTTGACCGACTGCATACTCTCGATTGGAGAAGCATTTGCATCGTTCATCGTGCCTATCGACGGAGACTGCTGCGTTCCCATCCCTTACGGATAGCCCTGCATACCGCATCCCTGTGATTGTTCTTATGCGGCGGCTCCTGCGATGCCGCGCGCATCATGAGTCACTCGAAGTACGCTTGTCCGACCGAGCGTGTTCGGTCCGCGTTCTCAGCGCGGTCTCGGGCTTGCCGATCATGCAATTTCGCTTCGATTCTCGAGCGCACTGGCGATATTAATCTCCGCCCGTTACATTCGGCACCGCCACAAGGGGGAAGCGAGGCATGAGAATTTTAGAGGAGCCGCTCGCGACCGATGACGGCAACGATCCGGCAGCGCTCATCGCCGAGGTCGCGGCAGGTAGTCAGACCGCTTTTACCGCCCTGTACATGTCGTTGCAGTCGAAGATGGTGCGTTATGCGGCCGGTTTACTTGCCGGCGATCGAGAAACCGCGGCCGATGCGGTCGATGAGGCCTTCTTCGACGTCTGGCGTTCGGCCTCACGTTTTCAGGGTCAGGGCAGCGCCGAGGGCTGGGTGCGGCATATCGTGCGCAATAAAGCGATCGATCTGATTCGCAAGAATCGTGAACGCCTTGCGGTCAGCGACGAGGAAGCCCAAGCATTCGAGGACCTGCCGGACGAGGCCGATACGCCCGACGACCGGGCGGAGAAAATATCCGATAGCGATGAACTTAAGCGCCTGTTGCAACGACTGAGCCCTGAACACCGAGAAGCCGTCTGGCTGTGCTACTACGAAGAGAAATCGCTGGCAGAGATCGCCGAAATCGCCGGATGCCCAGAAAACACCGTTAAAACGCGCCTGTTCAACGCGCGCAAGCTGCTGCGAGAGTACATGTCATGAATCACGCTCACGATTTCGACGAACTGGCCGCGCTGCTGCCGTTTTACGCGAACGGCCGTCTGGACGCGGAGCTTCGCGCCCGGGTCGATGCAGGGCTCGCTGCGATGCCGGAACTGCGCGCCGAACTGGCCGAGGTACAGACGCTGCATGCGCGGATCAAAACATCCGGCGCACGGATGGTCGAACCCGAGTCCTCGTCGCCGGCCGAGCGATTGCGGAAGTTGCAGGCGCGCATCGCCGCTGAAACACCTCCTTCCGCATCGGAAGCGCCCACGTTGCAGCCAAAACCGGCGCAAGCGACGATGGCTGCGTCGTTGCCTGCCACACAAGCGCGAATCAGCCCACGGCGATCGCGCTTTCGACCATCGCTGAGCATGGCGCTCGCCGCTGGGTTGGCCGCGATCAGCATCGTTCAGGGCGTGATGTTGCATCGGCTGCAATCGGACGATTCCCGCAACGGCGATGCCTACGCATCGCTGTCCGGTCAGACCGACCTCGCCCCTCTTGCCGGCCCGCGCTTTACCCTGCGTTTCCAAGCGGATACGGATTGGTCCGATGTCCAAGCATTATGCGAGCGCCTAAATTTGCGGATCGTGAGCGGCCCGGAGGAAGGCATGATCGATGTCATGCCGACGGAGGGGTTGGACGAGGCGCAGTTTGAAGCGCTCGAAGCCGCGCTCAAGCAATCGTCTTCGGTTGCATTCGTGGGGCGGCAACGATGAGCAGCACCCACATGCGCGCGCCCATTCGTGCGCCTGCGAGGGCACCCGCGCTCGCTCCGATTCTGGCACTGCTTCTTGTCTTGCCCTCGCTGTCGGCATGTTTTTCGGCGAACGCTCAGGTCGTCGATATCGTCGTCGGACCGGACGGTGAGCCAACGTCGGAAACGCCGCGCACTCGATCGAAACGTGGGATTTCTCTGGGCGGCTTTCCCATTCCGCTCGGTGATCGAGTCAAGCGTCGTCGATACGCGATCGCGATCTGCCGGAAGCCGTAATGAATCAAATCGTCTTCACCACGACCGGCGATCCGGCCAAAATCGCGGCTGTCGCAGGCGTCGATCTTGTCGAGACGGCTCCGCTGCGAAGCTTCGGCACGACGCTCGTCGTGGTTAGTCTGCGCAAAGGCGATCCCATGATCGAGGCGCAGCGACGACTGCGCCCAAATCGCGGGCGTGAGCGATCCACAGCCGAATCGATTATTTCAGGCGATGGCCGGAACCTCGACGCCGGTGCCGAAGAGGTTCGCCATCCACGGCCTGACTGCGCCCTCGCAAACGGTCGCCAGCGCGATCGATGCGTCGATCGACCGTACGATCGCGATGATCGATACCGTCGTCGCGCTCGATCACGACGCGCTGCGCGGTGCGCGACTGGAACAGACGATATTCGTCACCGACCGTTACGCCCAGAGCGCACGGCACCGCCATCGCAGGACTGATTGCAGGCACCAGCGTGGAAGTCCCAGGCGTCGCGCGCCATGCAAGATTGTTGAATTTCGCAGCGTTCACCGAACGCAAGGACGGGGTCGCAGTCGCCACCACCGCGAATCTCGCCAAGGCTCTGGATGCGGTCGCGATCGCGACACCCGATGCGCTCAATCTCGCCTTCGGCGGACGCGACGATCGTCTGCTCGGCTTATTGGTCGACGAAATCGATCGGCGGGGCGTTTGTATCGTGGCCGCTGCCGGTAACGGCGGTGCGCGAGTCGAAGTGCCGTTCCCGGCCAGCCATCCAGTCGTGTTATCGGTGACTGCGATCGACAATGCACAGAAACCGTATGCGCACGCCACTCGCGGCGATCGGATCGATGTCGCTGCGGCCGGCGTCGATGTCTTCGTCCCGGTTCCCGATGGTGGGCGCAGCGCCTATCGCAGAATGTCCGGCACCTCGATGGCCACTGCATT
Source organism: uncultured Gammaproteobacteria bacterium (assembly GCA_963783035.1). Lineage (GTDB taxonomy): Bacteria > Pseudomonadota > Gammaproteobacteria > Xanthomonadales > Xanthomonadaceae > Lysobacter_I. Next base: position 236,144 of record CAWAMC010000005.1, on the reverse strand, counting down.
CGTCGCTGGCGCCATACTGCGCTCGCCGGCATGCAAAGCCATGCGCGCACCGACGGCGCTGCGCGCGCAGGCCCGTGCCGCGGCGCGCGATCTCGGCGCAACGGGCCACGACCCGGTGTTCGGCGCCGGCCTCTTCTTGCTACCGCAAAAAAATTCACGATCGCCGTGAACCTTTTCTGAGCTGGGCACGACTGTTCGATACCCATCGCATTTCGCGGCGGACTCAACAGAAGGAACAGTCCATGCTTCGCTCGACCAAAACCATGCTCGTCTGCGCCGCGCTCGCGTTCTTTGCTCTGACCGGCGGCGACGCCCTGGCGCAACAGCGCAGGGCTTCCGATTCCCAACAATTGCAAGCGGTGCGCAGCGCCTTGTCCACCGTGATGTCGACCGATCAATCCCAATCTTCGGAGCGCAACAGCAACGTCGAGACCATGGGCGAACTGTCGGAGGCTTACGGAGTGGGCGGCGGCGGTAACGAACCATCGTTGATTCCGAATTGCCTGTATCCGGTGTGGGCGTGGGGCAACTTCAACGGCGTCTGGATGATGGGCTGGCAAGTGTCTAGCTGCCGTACCGAAGAGCCCATCGGCTTTATCGACTGATCCATGAGTAACAGGAACACGCAGATCGGTCCTTACATTCGAGAGTAGCGCGCCGTCGTGTGTCTGGCATCGTCGATCGAGTCCCGCTGACACAACTTGATCGATGCAGAACGCCGGCCGCGACAACGCAGCCGGCGTTTTGCGTCATTGCGCGTCGCGATCGGGCGAACATACGGGCTGCGGGTGGACGTAGGTTGCTTCGATAGCGGGTCACTCGTTTGCGGCTGGGAATGACTGGGTGCGGTGGATGTTGTCGTGGGTAGGAGAGTCTTTACCGACCAACCTTTCTCGGCGCGAATCGGGCCTGAAGGCGCTCCTACAACAGCGCCCCTCATCCGGCCTTCGGCCACCTTCTCCCCGCGCGCTGCGCAGGGAGAAGGAAAAACATTGCTTCGGCTCTCCTTAGCCCTCACGCGCTGCGCAGGGAGAAGGAAAAACATTGCTTCGGCTCTCCTTAGCCCTCACGCGCTGCGCAGGGAGAAGGAAAAACGCATTGCTTCGGCTCTCCTTAGTCCTCACGCGCTACGCAGGGAGAAGGAAAAAAGCAGTGCTGGGGCCCTCCTTCTCCGCGCACGATGCGCATGAGAAGGAAAAAGCGCGATGCCGTGCATTCCTTCTCCCCGCCTACGGGGAGAAGGTGGCCAAAGGCCGGATGAGGGGCGAGGGAGCACGCGAGCGAGAAACAGAGACAACGTCCGGGGGTGCCGGCTCCCGAGCATCCCTGCGATAATCGCCCGCTTGGCCCCGTAGCTCAGCTGGATAGAGCGGTCCCCTCCTAAGGGACAGGTCGCACGTTCGAATCGTGTCGGGGCCACCAGTCTCCCTTCCCCCGGCCGACGCGATGCGTTCGCGAAACAGGCCCGTACCCGCTCAGGAGTTCCGCATGACCCACCCCGTCCTTTCCGCGCTCGGCCTCGGCGCCAGCGAATCCGGCACCTACCTCGGCCATGGCGAATGGTCCAAGACCGCCGACGCCGGCGTCATCGAGCCGATCAATCCGACCACGGGCGAGGTGCTTGGGCCGGGTGCATGCCTCGTCGCAGGCCGACTACGACCTGATCGTCGAACGCGCCCAGGCCGCCTTCAAAGTCTGGCGCACCACGCCGGCGCCGCGTCGCGGCGAAGCCATCCGCCTCTGCGCCGAGGCGCTGCGCACGCATAAGGACGCGCTGGGTTCGCTGGTGGCGCTGGAGATGGGCAAGTCCAAGCCCGAAGGCGACGGCGAAGTGCAGGAGATGATCGACATCGGCGAATTCGCGGTCGGTCTGTCGCGCCAGCTCTACGGCCTGACCATGCACAGCGAACGTCCGGGTCATCGCATGTACGAGCAATGGCACCCGATCGGCATCGTCGGCATCATCAGCGCCTTCAATTTCCCGGTCGCGGTGTGGGCGTGGAATTCGTTCGTCGCGGCGATCTGCGGCGATATCTCGATCTGGAAGCCCTCGCCGAAGACGCCGCTCTCGGCCATCGCGTCGATGAAGATCTGCAACGAGGCGCTGACGCAAGGCCGGCTTCCCCGACATCTTCTTTCTGTTCAACGATGCCGGCACCGAGATCGCGCAGCAGTTCGTGGACGACAAGCGCGTCCCGTCTGATCAGCTTCACCGGTTCGACCAAGATCGGCCGCATGGTCGGCGAGCGCGTCGCGCGCCGCATGGGCCGTTCGCTGCTGGAACTGGGCGGCAACAACGCGATCATCGTCGACGCGACCGCCGATCTGAAATTGGCGATTCCGGCGATCGTCTTCGGTGCGGTCGGCACCGCCGGCCAGCGCTGCACCACCACGCGCCGCTTGTTCGTCCACGACAGCATCTACGACGACGTGCTGGCGAAACTGGTCACCGCGTACAAGCAAGTGGAAACCAAGATCGGCGACCCGACCGACCCGAAGAATTTGATGGGCCCGCTCAATAGCCGCGATGCGGTGGACGCGTACCTGGATGCGATCGCACAAGGCCAAAGCGGCCGGCGGCAAGATCGAAACCGGCGGCGCCGCGATCGAAGGCAAAGGCAATTTCGTGCTGCCTGCGATCGTGACGGGCCTGACCAACGATGCCGCCATCGTCCAGCACGAAACCTTCGCGCCGATTCTGTACGTGATGAAGTTCAAGACCTTGGACGAAGCGATCGATCTGCAGAACGCCGTGCCGCAGGGCCTGTCGTCGTCGATCTTCACCGCCAATCTGCGTGCGGCGGAAGCCTTCCTCGCGGCCTCCGGCAGCGACTGCGGCATCGCCAACGTCAATATCGGCACCAGCGGCGCGGAAATCGGCGGCGCGTTCGGCGGCGAGAAAGAAACCGGCGGTGGCCGCGAATCGGGTTCGGATGCGTGGAAGGCGTATATGCGTCGGCAAACGAATACGATCAACTACTCCGATGCGTTGCCGCTGGCGCAAGGCATCAAGTTCGATCTCTGAGGAGCACCGCTGATGAACGCGACGATGAAGCAAACCAGCACTAAGGCGATCGTGAGCGCGATCGCAGGCATTCTCGGCTGGACCCTGCTGCCGTTTCTCGGCAGCTTGACCGCGATCGTCGCCGGGCATATGGCGCGCGCCGAGATCCGGCGCAATCCCGACACCATGACGGGCGATGCGTGGGCGCTCACCGGCTTAGCGCTGGGCTGGCTATCGGTGATCGTCACGATTGCAGGCATCGTGCTGCTGCTACTGATCTTCGGCGGCGTCGCTGCAGCCCTGGTCGGTTTGGGCCTTACGGCTAACTGACCAGGACACTCTCTCACTCATGTACGGACTCGCCCGCCCTTTTTTGTTCCACATGGACCCCGAGCGCGCGCATGCGCTCGGGCTTTCGATGATGGAAACCGCGTACCGCACGGGGCTCAATCCTTTGTTGGCGCGAAAACCCAAACCCTTCCCCGTGAAGGCGATGGGTTTGACCTTTCCCAACCCCGTGGGTTTGGCCGCAGGTTTGGACAAGAACGGCGCGCATATCGACGCACTGTTCGCGCTCGGCTTCGGTTTCGTGGAAGTGGGCACGGTGACGCCGCGGCCGCAGGAGGGCAATCCGAAACCGCGCATGTTCCGCTTACCGGAGCACAACGCGATCATCAATCGCTTGGGCTTCAATAACGACGGCGTCGATGCGCTGGTGCGCAACGTGCAGAAGGCGAAGCGCAAGGGCGACGGCATCCTCGGCATCAATATCGGCAAAAATAAAGACACGCCGAACGAATCGGCGGCCTTGGATTACCTGACCTGCCTGGAAAAGGTGTATCCGCTGGCCGACTACATCACGATCAACATCTCCTCGCCCAACACCGCCGGCCTGCGCGAATTGCAGGAAGAACAACAGCTGCGGAAATTACTGGGCGTGTTGCGCGAATCGCAGGAACGGCTGGCGGGTATCCATCGCCGCCGCGTGCCGATGTTGGTGAAGGTCGCGCCGGATCTGGCCGACGAAGACATCGAGGTCACGGCGCGCGTGCTCGGCGAAATGGGCGTGGACGGCGTGGTCGCCACCAATACGACGGTATCGCGCATCGCGGTGCATCAGCACCCGCTGTCGAAAGAAGCCGGCGGCCTGTCGGGCGAACCGTTGATGGCGAAATCGACGTCGGTGCTGCGTATGCTGCGCACGCGTTTGCCGGAGCATATTCCGATCGTCGGCGTGGGCGGCATCATCACCGGCGCCGACGCGGTGAAGAAAATGGCGGCCGGCGCGAGTCTCGTGCAGTTCTACACCGGCTTGGTCTATCGCGGCCCGTGCTTGATCGACGAATGTTTGGATGCGATCCGTCGCCGCAAGGAAGCGCCCAGTCGCGGGCATTTGCCGCCCGATCGCGAATGAGTTTGCGTCGAACGCTCGACGCGCCGCTGCGTGCGCGCAACACCTTCGGCATCGACGCGCAGGCGCGCCTGCTGATCGAAACCGACGACGCGGACGACTTGCCTGCGTTATTCGCGAACGAACTCGCGCAACGCTCGCCCTTGGTGATCGGCAGCGGCAGCAATCTGTTGATCGTCGAAGGCCCCGAGATCGCGCTGACGCTCGATACGCACGGTATTCGCACGCTGGAGGTGCACGACGATGTCGCTATCGTTCGTGCCGATGCCGGCGTGGAGTGGCACCGCTTCGTGATGTGGTCGTTGGAACATGGTTATGCGGGATTGGAGAATCTCGCGCTGATTCCCGGCACTGTCGGCGCTGCGCCGATCCAAAACATCGGCGCTTATGGCGTAGAAGTGGGTCAGCGCGTGCATGCGGTCGACGTCTTCGAGCGCGCGACCGGCACGTTCCATCGTTTCGACGCAGCGCAATGCGCGTTCGCGTATCGCGACAGCCTATTCAAGCACGCCTTGGATCGTTATCTCATCACCGCCGTCGAATTCGCGTTGCCCACCGCGCACAGCGTCGGCATGGCGGGACTCAACATCGATTACGCCGGGATTCGCGAAGAGATGGGTCTGCCGGCCGAAACGCGCACCAGCTACACCGCGCGCGATGTCGCCGATGCGGTGATTCGTTTGCGGCGTCGCAAATTGCCCGACCCTGCGGTGGTGGGCAATGCGGGGAGTTTTTTCAAAAACCCAATCGTCGCCGTGACAATAGCGGAAGCATTGAAAGCCGAGCACGCGGCCCTGCCCGTCTTTCCCGGCGGCGATGCGTCGACGCGCAAGCTATCGGCCGCATGGCTGATCGATGCCTGCGGTTGGAAGGGTCATCGCAGCGGCGATGCGGGAGTGTCCGACAAACACGCGCTGGTGCTGGTGAATCATGGCCGCGCGACCGGCGCGGAGCTACTCGCATTAGCGCGCGAGATCGCCGCCAGTGTCGACGCGCGCTTCGGCGTGGCGATCGAACCCGAACCGCGGATCGTCGGTGCGACATGGTGAGTCGCGGCCGCATCGAATGAGCGCATGCATCGCCATCGTCCGACGCCCCGCGCCGACGCTGGCGGATCGGTGCGAACTGACGTTTCTGCCACGCACGCCGATCGACTTCGATACGCTCGAACGTCAGCACGCGGCCTATCGCGATGCGCTGATGTCCGCAGGCGCGCATGTGATCGCACTGGATGCCATCGACTCCGCGCCCGATAGCGTGTTCGTCGAAGATGCGGCCGTCGTGCTCGATGAAGTCGCGATCCTTGCGCGGCCCGGCGTCGCTTCGCGCGAAGGCGAACCGGCATTCATCGAAGCCGCTCTGGCGGCGAAACGCCGACACATCGAACGCATCGAAGCGCCCTGCACGCTAGAAGGTGGCGATGTGCTGATCGTCGGCGATCGCGTGTTCGTCGGTTTGAGCGGACGCAGCAATCGAGCGGGCCTCGAATCCTTGGCCTCAGTCGCGCTTCGCTACGGCTATCGCGTGACGCCGGTACGCGTCCACGGCAGTCTGCATTTGAAGACCGCGTGCACTGCGCTCGATGCGACGACGCTACTGCTCAACCCCGCCTGGGTGGATGCGACGGCGTTCGCCGATTTCAAAAAGATCGAAGTGAACGCCGACGAGCCTTTCGCCGCGAATGTTTTGCCGGTCGGTAGCGTACTGATCGCGAATGCGGCCTTTCCGCGCACGCTCGAACGCGTGCATGCGCATGCGCGCATCGCGGGGCAACATGTCGTTCCGGTGGATATTTCCGAATTCGGGAAGGCCGAAGCAGGGCTGACATGCATGAGCTTGGTGTTCTCGAACATCGGCGATAGCGACGCATGAACCTCGCCGCTCCGCGCTCGCAACCTCTACGCGCCGCGCTGCTGATGTTCGGCAGCACGATCTTCTTCGGGTTGATGACGGTCGCGATCAAACTCGCCGCGGAAACGCTGCATACCTTCGAGATCGCGTTCTTCCGCAATTTCTTTGGGCTGATGGCGGCGCTGCCGCTGTTGCTGCGACATGGACCGCACTTACTCAGCACCACGCAATGGCCGCGCTATCTGTTCCGCTGCGCGATCGGCATCGCGTCGATGCTCGCCGGTTTCTGGGCGATCGGTCACTTGCCGCTGGCCCAGGCCGTGGCGTTGTCGTATTCGACACCGATCTTCGTCACGATCGCCGCAGTGGTCTTCTTGCACGAGCGCGTGCGCGCACGGCGCTGGGCGGCGGTGGCGCTGGGTTTCGTCGGTGTGCTCATCATCGTTCGCCCGGGCACGTCGGCATTCAGCGCCGGCACCTTAGTCGCGCTGATCGCGGCCGTGCTCGGCGGCATCGTCTCGGTCCAAATCAAACAGCTCTCGCACACCGAGCCGGCGGATCGGATCGTACTGATCACCACCTTGCTCTGGGTGCCGATGTCGTTGCTGCCGGCATTGATGGTGTGGGAATGGCCGCACGGCATCGCATGGCTGTGGGTGATCGCCGCTGGCTTTCTGGGCACGGGCGGACACATGCTGTGGACGCGTGCGCTCAAGCTCGGCGATGTCTCCGCGCTCACGCCGATCAGCTTCATGCAGTTGCCGCTGGTCGCGATCGCCGCTTGGCTGCTGTTCCAAGAAACGCTCGACCGCTGGACCGTCATCGGCGCGATCGTGATCTTCGCCGCGAACGTGTATATCGCGCACCGCGAGGCGCAGTTAGCGCGACGCGATGCGACCCACGCGCCAGTGGAAGCGGCGAAACCCGGCGAATAAGACGCGCGATCCGTCCGATAACGCTTGCTGCAACGCAGCGTCGACGACCAGAGATGTGGGGTATGCTGACTTTGGTCGTATCCCATGCGCATTTCGCTATTTCGCGAACGGATCCGACTACGCATCCCTGGCACGGGAGCAATGCGTCCACCGTTCCATCAGCCCTTTTAAGGAGTCAACGCATGGCTGTCATCCTTCGCACACCGGTGGTCCTCGCGACCGCGATCGCGACCATCCTCATCGCCGCACCCGTACGCGCCGAACAAGGCGACTACAGCACCTGGCAAACGCTGCTGAATCTGGTGTCCCCGCCCAAGGCCGACAACAAAGTCACCGCCGCCCAGCGCACCGGCGACTATCCGCTGCTCGCTAACCCAAGCGGCTTCACCGACGGCTTCCGTCCAGGCGCCTACAACACGTGGCAGACGGTTCAACTCTCGGCGCAAACCGGCGCGGTCTGCGGTAACGGTTCGCCCTACAAATTCTTCGTCAACCGCGTAGCGCACACGCGCAACACCATCATTTATATGGAAGGCGGCGGCGCATGCTGGGATTACGCGAGCTGCTCCGGCCAAACCGGTGTGCGCGGCGCGCGTAATCCCAATGGGATTCCCGACGACTACATGAGTTTGCTCAACCCCGGCGCCAGTCTGGTCAGTCCGTTCGTGACCCGTATCAGTCCGTTCGATTCGGTCAAGACCCAGCAATGGAACATGGTCTACATCCCCTATTGCACAGGCGATATCTACAGCGGCGATAAAGTCGCGGTCTATAACGATCCGGCCGGCGTGAAGCCGCCCTTAATCTGGCATCACAACGGCTTGCGCAATAACCGCGCAGTCGTGGGTTGGCTCAAAGACAATTTGCCGCGTCCCACGCAGATGCTCTCCACCGGCTGCAGCGCCGGCGGCGCCGGCAGCTTGACGAACTACGGGCCGCTACGTCGCGATATGGCGCCGACCCGCGGCTTCTTGATCAACGATTCCGGCCCGATCTTCGATAATCCGATCGGTAGCGACCCCGCGCAGTATCCCTCCGCGCCGCTGCAGACCTTGATCCGTCAAAGTTGGGGGCTGGACCGCAGCGGCGGGCCGTTGGCTTATCTCGCCAGCGACATGTCGCAGTTCGATCGCAACCAGATCGGCACGCTTTACAACGCGCTGTCGTCGCGCTACCCGTCCGATCGCATGGGGCATACCCATTTCTGGAAGGATCTGAATTTCTCCTCGTATTCCTACGAGCGTTTCTACCCCGAAATCCAGAACGCACCGAATCAGGCCACGAAAGAAGCGCTGATCCATGCGCGCTGGAACATCGACACCCAGCGTCTGGCGACCAAGCTCAACGGCCTGGGCAATGTCGGCGGCTATTTCCCGCAGTACCGCGCGCTCAACGAAAGCCACTGCACCACCGTGGTCGATTTCAAGAACGGCGACGTTCAGAGCATGAGCCTGGAACTGAAGGGCTTCATCGACAGCGTGCTGGTGGGCACCGGCAACGTGCTGGATGCGTCCGAAACCAGCGATGCCGCCGACCGCGCCAAACCCTTCAACCTGCTGTATTGGACGATCGACCAACTGCTGTAAGCTGTGGCCAATCCCCACCTCGCGAGGCCCGGAAACGGGCCTCGCGCTCGAAGAGCGCTCATGAAAGCCAAGTTATCGTTGATCGGAAGCGGTATCGCGGTGATCTGCCTGATCGGCATTTTGATTTACTCGACGCAGAAGACCAAGGAAGCCGACAAGCTCCGCTCGGCCACGCAAGCATTGATCAAAGCAAAGCAAGGCACGGGCGCCGGTCAACCGTCGACGGTCGGCCCGGATGAACAGTTCAAGCATTACATGACGTTCGAGCGCGATATGCGTCGTTTCCTGCGCGATCAAGAGGACATGACGCTGGACGAACGCAAACTACTGGCGAGCGATCTCTCGCACCGTATCGACGAACGCGAGAAGAACAAGCATCTGAATGCCGGTGAAGGCCTGAAACTGAAGATCGCGCTGATCCACGCCACCGAGCCCGACGAAGACAAGCAAGCGCTGCAGGTGGCCGAACTGATCGCACGCTATCGGGCTCGCGCCGAACGACAACAAGCGGCATTCCTCGCCGCGCAACAACGCGACCCGCGCTTCCAAGCCTATAAAACGCGCGAAGCGCAGATCGTCGCCGAAGTGCAGGCGATGCGCAGTTTCCCCGACGACATGTCGCGCAGCGAATACCTCCGCCAACGTCTGCTCGAAGCCCGCGCGGCGATTTACTACGCCCCGCAAACCGGGCAACAGCAAAGTACCGATCCGGCGACGCCACCGTCGCCGTAAGTGACGTTCGATCCGCGACGGCGGCATACGCGCCTCTTCACCCCCGATGCGCGGAGAGAAGGACGCCCACATCAATGCGTTGAAATCGACACAATGCCCGTATGTCGTGCGGCGCAAGTCGTGATGTACGTGACACTCAACAGGTTTGGTTTAAACGGCGTGAATCACTAAAGCCTAGAACCTATCTCAGAAAAGGCGATGATTCGCCTATCGCAGCGTCCAGAAGCACCGAATTCGTCACCCGCAACGCATGGAGGCGTTGCTTTTTTGCCATTCGGGCGGATACGGCTTAAGTCACTTCTTCGCTGAACGATAGGCTGAATCCAATCCGCCGCTGACCTGCATCTAAGCCTTCGAAACCGGCAAGAACGCCGGATGGAGACGAAGCATGCGCATGTTGAAATACGGGTGCCTGGCCCTGCTGGTGGTCTGCTGCATCGCTAACACACCGGCTTGGTCGGCCGAGATCGTGTTCCCCGATACGCCGGCCGGACGATTAGCCAAGGCGCGTCTGAAGGCATTCAATGCCGGCGATGCTGTCGCCCTTGAGGCCTACAAGGCTAGCCACGAGCCTGAGATGTCGGTCGCGCGCGAACTGGCCTTCCGGGAGATGACTGGCGGATTCGAACCCCTGCGAATCAGCCGCGACGAGCCGAACCGCATCGAAGTGATCTTGCGCGAGCAGGATGGCGACCGGGTCGGCACTCTCGAATTGCAAGTCGACGCCATGCGTCCGCAACGGGTCACTCGATTCAGTCTGACGCCGATGGCGATCGTGCCCGCGAACCTGATGCCGGAACGCCTCTCCCAGACCGAAGTATGGAAACGAGCGACGAGCAAGGCGTCTCGCCTAGCGGCCGACGATCAATTCGCGGGTGTTCTTGCGGTGGGTCGTGACGGTCGGGTCCGAATGTCCGCCAGTTGGGGCGATGCCGATCGGACGCAGAACATGAAGCACACGCCGAAAACCCGTTTTCGCATCGGCTCCATGTACAAAATGTTCACTGCAGTTGCGATTCTGCAATTAGTGGAGCAGGGGCGCGTGGACCTGGATGCCCCGCTTGTCCGCTATGTGCCGGACTATCCAGAGACCCTGTTGGCCGAGCAGGTGAAGATCCGACATTTATTGACCCACACCGGCGGAACAGGCGATATCTTCACCGACGCCTACCAAGCAAAACGCAGCGCGGTTCGCGAACACGCCGATTACATCCGCCTGTTCGGTGAACGTGATACCGAATTCACGCCCGGCAGCAGGGAGGCGTATTCCAACTATGGGTTCGTGTTGCTCGGCGCAGTGATCGAACGTGTCACCGGGATGTCGTATCACGATGCCATCCGCAAACAGATCTTCCTGCCCGCGGAGATGACCCACTCAGGCACGCAGCCCGAAGAGCACGTGCACGGTCTGATTTCCGTCGGTTACACGCAGACCGAAAACGGGCTGACGGACAACCGAAACCTGTTGCCGTGGCGCGGCACGGCGGCTGGCGGCGGATACTCCACCGTAGGCGACCTTCTGAGGTTCAGCGACGCATTGTTGAAAGGACGTCTGCTGTCCACCCAATGGTTGTCCGAAGCGACCCGAGCGCAGACGCCGAGCGCCCTCTACGGATTCGGCTTCCAACTCGGTGGTTCCGGCGAAGCGCGCCACTTCGGTCATGCCGGTGGCGCGGAGGGCATGAATGGCGCGTTGCGCATCTATCCCGCAAGCGGAGAGATCGTCGTGGCATTGTCCAATCTGGACCCATCGGCGGCGGAAATGCTGGTCGAATACTATGGCAACCGAATGCCGATTCAAGTTGCGACTGCGCAACCTGCGGATACACGAACCGAGCGCGCGCAAGTCGAGAGCGCCCAGGCGACGGACAAGAACCCGGAGAAAGCGACACCATGAATATCGAGCAAGCCATCATTCCGTTGTTCGTTCTGGCGCTGCCCTTGGCCATCATCATCCTCAGCCTGCGCTTCGTGCGTCAGCAAACCGAGGCGCGCTATCGCACGCTTTTGCAACTGGCGGAGAAAGGCGTGGATCTGCCACTCAATGTGCTGGCCGAGCGCAGGCGTCCGCAGGACGACCGGCGCCGTGGCATTGTTCTGATGAGCGGCGGCCTGGGCGTGATCCTGGGCCTGCTGGCATTGCCGGTGCAGACCGAACACGGCCATAGCATCGGTGATATCTGGGGGGTCGGATTGCTGCCAGTGATGATGGGCCTGGGCTATCTCCTCAATTGGTGGCTTGAAACGCGCGCAGGCGCAAGCGATGGATCGTGACGCGGAAGCGCGCATCGATCTGGCGTTAGTGAAGCGCGTCCTGCTGCAAGACGATCGACAAGCGTTCGAGCAATTGATACGGCGCCATCAGGGTCTTGTGCGGGCGCAGTTGCGGCGACTGTGCGATGGCGATGCTGCATGGGCGGATGATCTGGCGCAGGAAACCTTTCTGCTTGTGTGGCGAAAACTGTCTTCTTTTCGCGGAGATGCGCGGTTTTCAACCTGGTTGTTCCGGCTCGCGCACAACTGTTTTCTGCAAGCCCGTCGACGCAACACAACCGTTCCTGCACAGGCATCGCCAGCGGACGAAGCACTGGATACCTTGCAGGTAGACCATAACGCTTCCCCGGACCTGCAGTTGGATTTGCAACGGGCGTTGCAATGGCTGCCTGAAGGGGAGCGGATGGTGATGCTGTATCACGCACAGATGGGCATGAGCCACGAAGAAACGGCGCAGATCACTGGGTTCCCACTGGGAACCGTCAAGACACATGCGCTTCGCGGCAAGGCGCGCATGAAAGTTTGGCTGGATGCTTATCAACATGCCTGTCAAACAGGGCACACGACGGGAGAAGATTCATGAGCGATACCCCAGAACGCGATGAAATCCTGGAGCGGCTGCTGCTTGGTTCCGGCGTAGAGCCAATCGCCAACGAAGCTTTTTCCGAACGCATCATGTCCATGTTGCCGGCGCGGCGACACCCAACACGCGTCGTGCTGGGCGTCGCAGTGGGGAGCGGCACCTTGTTGGCTGCGTGGCAGCTGTCGGGAGCCGAACTGTTGCATACGGTAGCGCGCGAAATTCAGAAAGGCGATATCGGTATCGCCAGTATCGCCGTAGTTGCAACCATATTGACACTTGGCGCAGTCCTGACTGGCTCGGCGTTGGCGGATAGTTGAGCCGTTAGAGCGAACATACCTTTGTGGAAAGTATGAACCTCTGCATCGCCAATCACGAATCTGTGTATGAAAGCGTCGGCTTATGCGTCCTAAAAAGCTGATGCTGTCCGAACGATTTGATCCTTTGTAGATGTCAATAGAACTTAGCGCGTTGAAATACGACGTATCGCTCACGCCATCACGAAGACACCGCCCGCTCACCACGCCGATACCCGATGGATTCCGACGCATGCGGCCCAAGAATCTCAGCGCTACCAGCAAGATCGGCAATCGTCCGCGCCGAGAGCTGTACAAGATCGATCGCGTTTTCTAGCATCGCTTGATCCTCCGGCGCGGGCCTGCAAAACGCACTTGTTTCCGTTTGACCGAGATGCGCGTTACAGCGGCCTGCACGTTGTCGTTGCACTTCGCGTTTGCGCACGACCCGCGCGCGAACCACATCGCTGGACTCACCCGGCGGCGCTTCGGGTCGCAATTCGGCCGACGGCAATCGAGGTACTCCTACGTGCAGTTCGATGCGTTCGAGCAGCGGCCCCGAAATCTTCCCGCGATAACGCAGGTTCGCTTCGAGATGACAACGATTGCGACCAGAGGGATCGCCAGCCCAGCCACACGGACAGATACGGCGGCATTCGCTTCGCGAAGCCTTACGACGTATGTATTCACGCGATGCAAAACGCGCTGTTCGAGCCGATCGAATCCGCGGCAGACGCGCATGCGAAGCGCAACTCTGGGATTCAGTTCGCGCAATAGACATCGCTGAGCACAAAAAGAAGAAGGGCCCGGAAACCGGGCCCTTCTGGGTATTGCCGTGCGAAACGTTCGATCAGGGCGTGATGGTCAAGAACACCGGCATCGCCATGCGCGGATTGACCGGATCGTTCGACTGCGCGCACACGTTGCCGCGGTAGCTACCCGGCGCCAGACCCGTGCCGTACAGCACGGTCAGCACCGAGCGAGTGGCGCCGCGCCCCAACGAACCCGAAGCCGCGTACGTGCCGCCCATCCACGGTGCGCCGCAGGGTACTTGGCCGACGATGCGCATCGACAAGCCCGGGAAAGCGGCGTTCGTGGCCCAAGCGCCAGTGCCCGCAGTCGCGATCGTGATCGACGCGAAGTTCGGGTTGCCGCTGGTTTGGTTCGAAGCGAACTGCGCATAACGGTTCGCGAAGGTGCCGCGGGTGTTTACGACCAACCAGTACCGGCCCGGCGGCAGGCTCACGTTCTGGCCCGCAGCCGTCAAGTTGAGCTGGATGTCGCTGCTGCCCACCGTGGTCACACCCGTGCCGGTCGGCGTCGAGGTGTACGTCCACACCGCCGCTGCGGGGTTCGACTGCGGATTGCCCGCCGGGAACCCGCCCGCATCCGGATAGATGCTCCAAGTCAGATTGGTCGCGGCGGTGGACAACGGCGAGCCGCTCACCACGAAACCATTCACGAACAGGCTGCTGATCTGGGTGGTCTCGGTCACGACGAAGTCGTCCGCCGAGAACTGCGCCTGACTACCGGCCGTCGCTGGATCAGTGTAGACCGTGTTGCGGAAGCCGCTGCTGATGCCAGTACTGTCGTTATTAATAAGCGTCTGTGTGGCGGTGCCGGTAGCGACGAAGCTGTAGGTCAGCGTCGAACCGCCGGTGTTGCCGATGTTGTAGTACACCGAATTCACCGAGGTATTCGACATCGACATCGACACGCTTGCCGGCAGCGAAATCGCCGGCGGCTGCACCGCGATCGCGATCGGCATGCGCAGCACTTGCGGCTGCGAACCATCGGTCGGAATCGAGGTCAGCACGACGTTGCCGAAGTTGAACGCACCGTTGTTCGGCAGCAGCGAGCCGTAGATGGTGAAGCGCGCGGTGGCCGTGCCGCCTGGCGCCAAGGTGATGAACGACGGGAACGCGCCGCGCATGTTCTCGACCTGCACGCGCCACGTTTCCGTCGTCGCCCGCGTGTTGCGGAACGTACGGTTGAAAGCGCACGTCGAGAAGCAGCTACGGTTGATCAAGTTCGGCTGGTTGAGCGTCGTTGGATCGCCCGCGGGCGTCGCTGCCGGATCGGCGGCGAGGTAGTTCGCCGTGGTTTCGTTCATCACAAGACCAGCGTTGATCGCGCGATCGACTTGGATGCGACCGCTGCCGCGGGCGAACGGATTGGCCAGCGTGACCAAATCTTCGGTGAAGACCTGCTGATTGGCGGTGAGCGACAGCGCCGACTTGATTTCCGGCACGGTCCAGGTCGGACGCGCTTGACGGATCAACATCGCCGAGCCGGCATGATGCGGCGAGGCCATCGAGGTACCGCTGATGATGTTGACAGCGTTCTCGGAACCCGTGATCGTCGTGCCCGCGAAGGCGGCGAGAATGTTCACGCCCGGCGCGGTGGTATCGGGCTTGAGCACGTTGAAGTTACCGGCCGGGCCGCGCGAACTGAACGCTGCCAACGCATCCGGCAGATTCGGCACGCCGATCGCCGGGAAGGTGATCTGCGCGGTGGTGGTGGTCGGGTTGGCTTGACCGAAGTTACGCAGGGCATCGCCTTCCGCTTGGGTCACGCTGAAGACCGGAATGGTGGTGCCCGGCACCGATGGCAGGATGACGCCTGCAGCGTTATTGGCGATCACGACCGCGATCGCACCGGCCGCGGACGCGTTGTTCGTTTTGATCGTGAACGAACACGTGCCGCGACGGATCACCGCAATGGCGCCTGCGAAGGT
Source organism: uncultured Gammaproteobacteria bacterium (assembly GCA_963783035.1). Taxonomy (GTDB): domain Bacteria; phylum Pseudomonadota; class Gammaproteobacteria; order Xanthomonadales; family Xanthomonadaceae; genus Lysobacter_I. Next base: position 220,738 of record CAWAMC010000005.1, on the reverse strand, counting down.
ATTGGCCGGGTAGGCCGCGCAACCGTCGCTGGTGGTGTTGATGCCGGCGCTGATGAGCAACGGCGTGGTCCCCGGGATCGTCGCGCTATGCGCGACGCCGCCCGTACCTTCGTTCAACAAGACGGGGGCGAGATTGGCCGGGACCGGCGCCGGACCGGTGACGGACATCGCGATCGCGAAGCCCGCGCGGCCATGTTGCGCGGCTGCCGATGCGGACACCCACGGCTCGACGTGGCCGAGCGTATTCGGGCCGGGGCCGGAGTTGCCCGCGGACGCCGCGACGTAGATACCGGCATCGACCGCGGCGAGGAAACCGACGGAGACCGCTTCGCTCCACGGCTGGGCGCCGCCGCCGATCGAATAGTTGATGGCAGTGACGACGCCATCGGCGATCGCTTGATCGACTGCAGCGATCGAGGACACGTTCGGGCACAGGCCCTGTCCGGTCGATGTATTCGTGTAGCACACGTCGTAAGCGATGATGTTCGCACGTGGGGCGACGCCCGAGATGCGCACCGGCGCGCCGCTGAAGACCACGTCGCGGGTATTGCCTGCTGCGGTGGATGCCGTGTGGCTACCGTGGCCATTGGTGTCGCCGAAACCGGGTTCTTCGCGGATGCTGGTGGCACCGCACAGATTGGCCGGCGCGCCGCAGACGAAGTCGTAGCCACCGATCAATTTGTCGTTGCAGCGCCCCTCGTCCACATCACCCACATCGCAGGTACCGAGATAGACACCAGCGCCGAAGGGATTGGTGTGGGCATAGCCATCGACCGGGCCGACCGCCGCGAACGACGGGCTGCCGAAGTTGATGCCGGAGTCGATCACACCGAGCACCGTGCCTTCGCCGCGGTACTGCGCCGGCGCACCGGGGTTAGTGCCGTTCCACACCGGCGGCGCGCCGATCAGGGTCGGGCCGACATCGGTTTCCATCACGTATTCGCGGTATTCCTCGACGAAACGCACTTCCGGCATCCCGCGCACGGCTTTCGCTTCGCTCGGCGCCATATCGACGACCATCGCGTTGATCGCATGCTGCATGTTGAGGCGCGGATTGACGTCGCGGCCCATCATCGTCGACATACGGGTTTCCATCTGCGCTTGGCGCAGTTGGAGGTAATCGACGTATTCCTGCGCCTCGGTGCCGGCGACATCGATACGGCCTTTACCCATCGCGGCGAATTCGCGCTCAGGGGCCGAAATACCGGGCACCGTGCCTTTGTAACTGGCGAGCGGCGCTTCCTTGAACACGACGATGAACGTGCCGCGTTCCTCGCGCGAATCGTTGCTCGCGTTCGCGCCCGAAGCGCTACCGTTGTCGCCGTTATCGCCCACCGCACCTGCTGGCGGCATCGCCGCGGCACTCGCTGCGCCATCGGCGCTTCCGTCGGAGACGATCGCGGCAGATCCGTTGTTCGCGTACTGATATGTGGCAGCGGCCGCGGCGGCGACCAGCGCAACAACGCCGAAGACGGCGCCCCAATGCTTGATGCGTGACATGTGTTGATCCCCTAGATCGAAAAAAGAGCCCAAAGCTGCAGAGTGAGCGATGATGTAACGGACACGCCGAGGCCAGAAGACGGTGAAGCCTGTAGCGCTGCCCTCACCCAGCCCGCCGGTCAACCAGCTGCACTCGCCGAGTTTAGCCAGTATTTGCGACAAATTTCACATCTCGATCATCGCCACTGATCGGAAACACCTCGAAGCGCTTTTTTGATGCAACGCACAAATAGCGCTTGGCCCTCTCGCCCGCGCCCGACGAGCCGCCTAAGCACGAGGGCAACGCTGAATTTTCAGGTTGCCCTCGTCCAAAACCCTGGGAGTCGACACTGTACCGGCCTTAATTCGAGCCTCTGAGGCCGGTAACGCGCCAATCCAGATCCGCGACGCGAGGCAACATGGCCGAGGTGTCTATTGGCCGACCGAACACCATCAGCATCATATAGTTGTCGCCGGTCGCCACATTTCGCCAAAGCAGATCGGCGAACCCGTCGTTGTTATAGTCGCCGCTGTTGACGACCTGCCAGTTCTGGTCGGGCTGATAATGCGAGTTGATGATGTCTCTGACGCGTGAACCCGCCATCAGCCACACATCGTTATACCCGGTCTGTTTGTTTCGCCAATAAATATCCCAGAAGCCATCGCCGTCGAAATCGTCGATCGCGGCAATTTGCCATGACTGATCGGGAACGCTCAAGGTGAAATTCGATAACACGGAGACCGTTGTTCCGTTGGTGAACTGAACATAGTTCGCACCAGTCTCCTCGTTGCGCCAGAAGATCGTCCCGCGACGGGCACCTTTGATCTTCCATGCGGCGTTCGGCTCGACATAAATCGTCGAGATGGTTTTAGGCCATGCCCCATCCATCAGCCATGCATCGTTCTGTCCACTCTGCGAATTTCTCCACAACAGGTCGCTTTTGCCATCGGCATCCAAGTCGCTGATGGCGACGATCTGCCAGCTGGGATCGACGACCGTGGGGGCGTAATTCGATGTCGCGAGGGTCTCTCCTGCGAATTGATGCTGAACGTACACTTGGCCGGTATCGATATTGCGCCACAACACATCCGTGGCGACGTCGCCGTTGAAATCGCCAGAACCGACCACTTGCCACGATAGGTTGGGTTCGTTGTAGACGGTCAGGACGGCATTGATGTCGGAGCCGTTCATCAGCCATAGATCGTTGCGGCCGGTGGCCTCGTTGCGCCAGTGGATGTCCGAATGGCCGTCGGTGTCGTAATCGTCGCCGCGCATTGTTCTGCTCTTGATATGGATCGGCAATTGCAGCGGCGTTTGCGTGGGGCTGGTCGGTAGCAGCTCGAGACGGCCGGCAACCAACTCTTCCGTACCGCTCACTGCGCTTAAGACGATGTCGATGGTGACGCTACCGCCAGCCGGCACGGTGATGCTCGCCGGCATCGTGCCGGTAATCCCCTGCCCCGTTAATTGCAGTTGCCAGGTGCTGTTTCGGGCGGTTGGATTCCGAAAGGTACGCTCGAATCTGCAGACCCGCCTGCACGATCGGTCGAAGAGATATGGCTGATTTAACTGAGTGGTGTTATCGCCACCGCCGATTTCCGGAAATGCCGCGCGATAGTTCGCCGCGGTCTCGTTCATGACGAGGCCGGCATTGATCGCTTTGTCGACACGGATTCGGCCGCTGCCGAAGAACACCATTCCCTGTAAACTGGAGCTGAAATAAGGTTGTATCGCATCGTACGCGGTGAGCGCGAATGCCGACTTCGCTTCGGACACGCTCCACGTCGGCTGCGCCTGGCGCAGCAACGCGACGGCGCCAGCATGATTCGCCGACGCCATCGACGTGCCGCTTTTCAGCCCGACGAGGTTCTCGTGCCCCGTCAGGGTCGTGCCCGCATCGGCGGCGAGAATATTCACGCCCGGCGCTGCGAAGTCGGGCTTGAGATATCCCTGCAACAAAGATTGAAAATCCAAGAAATGATAGGTGCTGTTGGAGAACAGTACATCTGGGGTGCTAGCGATCGGAACCGCCGGATAGCCGATCCCAGCGCGTATAACGGGGAATGTGGAGGCGAAATCCCGCAGCGCGTCGCCCGTGTTGCCGCTCATTCCGAACACGGGCACTGTTGCGCCGGGCGCCTCCGGCCCAAGGGGGTAGCTCTCGCTGTAATCGAAGGCACTGGCGATCACCACGGCCACCGCACCTGCGGTTACGGCGTTAGCGACTTTCTGCCCTAGAACGCAACCGCCTTGCCCCAGAACCGCGATCGCCTCGGCAAAGGTGTTGGATGGATAGCTGGCGCACCCATCGCCCGAGGCGTCCGAACGGCTATACGTCGGACTGATTTTCAACCGAGTGCCGGCCGGGATCGGACTGGTATGCCGCACGCCCTTTGTCCCTTCGGTCAACCCGATTTCGACCAGGTCGGGAGGGATTGCATCGGGAGGTATGCCCATCGAAGGAACGATCGTGAGCGGAAACGCGAAAGCGCGTCGGTCGTGCGAGACTGCTGCGACCGTCGCCAGCCAGGGCAATAGAAGGTCCCTTTTCCGCTGCTTCCCGTCTTGATAAGCAGGCGTGGAAACATAGATATCGGCGTCCACGGTGCTGAGTAACGCTCGAGAGATGGCGCTCGAGCCATCACTAGACAAATCATCGATATCGACCGATAGATTGATGGTATCGACGATGCCGGTGGCGATCGCGTTGTCCAGCGCTGCGACCAGCGAGACGGTCGGGCAAAGGCTCTGCGCTGTGGACACGATGGTGTAGCACGCATCGTAAGCGACGATGTTCGCTCGCGGCGCCACGCCTGAGATACGGACGGTGGCGCCCATGAATTGCGCATCGCGTAAATTGCCCGCCGCGATCGACGCGACATGGCTACCATGACCGTTGGTGTCGCCGAAACCCGGTTCTTCACGCACATTACTTAAGCCGCAAGTATTGCCGGGCGAACCGCAAACGAAATCGAAGCCACCGATCAGCTTCGCATTGCAACGGCCGATATCCTCTCCGCCGTTGGCGCACGTGCCCAGATAATTGCCCGCGCCGAGCGGATTGGCATGCGCATAGCCGTCGACCGGGCCGGTGGCCGCGAACGACGGGCTACCGAAATTGATGCCCGTGTCGAGCACCGCGACGACCATGCCCTCGCCGCGGTATTGCACGCCGCCGGAGCCGGGATTGGTGCCGTCCCAGACAGGCACGGCGCCGATCAGTTGCGGGCCGCGGTCGGACATCGTCTCGTATTCTTCGTTTGCCTCGACGAAGCTCACGCCGGGCATCGCGCGGATCGCATCGGCTTCTTCGAGACTGAGGTCGAGCACCATCGCATTGATCGCGTGCTGCATCGAGAAGCGCGCCAGCAGGGGGCGTCCGACGATCGACGACATGCGCATCCTCAGATCGGCCTGTCGTTTCTGCAGATACGAGACGTATGCGCGGGCGGAGGCGCCGGTGACGTCCAGACGCATACGCCCATTCTTCGCGAGGCGGTCACGGCGCGGCGCGGGAATGCCGGCGACATCGCCGCGATAGGCCGCTAACGGCGGCTCTTCGAACATCACGATGTAGCGGCCATAGCCCTCACGCAGAGGCGTTTTAATCGCTTTGCCGCCGCGCGAGGGATTCGCCAGATCGATCCACGACATGGATCGCGCCGTCGTGCGGTCATTACGCGATTCGCTGGATTCTCTCCGAGCGTCGTCGCGGAGGTACGTCATTGCGGACGCGAAGACCGCAACCAGCAGGAGTGGAAGCACCACCGAAGATCTGAATCTGAACATGGCCTACCCAAAAAAAACGCAGGGGACACTTTCGTGATGCACCGCCATGGCATGACGCGATTGCGATTGCCCTGTAGGCGCCCAGGTCGCTCACCGCACCCAATCGCACGCGAATGCGACATCGGCGCGAACCGGTGGCATACACCGATTCGCACCGGTTTGCTCTGCGCTTACGCACCACCCGACAAAGAGTGGAAGACGCAGCGCACTATCAGTTCGATCCTCGCAGACCGGTAACGCGCCAATTTAGATCCGCGACGCGAGGCAACATGGCCGAGCTCGGCAATACCGCAGTTGCTTGCATGAGCATCATGTAATTGTCCCCCGTCGCCGCATTCCGCCAGAGCAGGTCCGCGAAGCCATCCGCGTTGTAATCGCCGCTATTGACGATCTGCCAGCTTTGATTCGGTTCGTTATAAACCGTCGCGAACGATTTGATGGCGGCACCATTCATCAGCCACAGGTCATTGCGCCCGGTCTGACTATTACGCCAATACAGATCGGAGCGTCCATCGGCGTCGAAATCGCGGATCGCCACGATTTGCCACGCTTGATCGGGCACGTCGACGGTGAAATTCGACGTCGCGAGAACCGACAGACCATCCATGAATTGGAGGTAATTCCTACCGGTCGTGTCGTTGCGCCAGAAAACATCTGCGCGCCCGTCGCCGTTGAAATCGCCAGTGCCTCTGACTTTCCAAGATGCGCTAGGCTCGATGTAAACCGTGGTCGCGGTGGTCGGAGCGGCGCCGTTCATCAACCACAGATCGTTACGTCCAGTGGCTGAATTTCGCCAGTAAATATCGCTCTTACCGTCTCCATCGAAGTCACCGATCGCGACGACTTGCCAGTTCTGGTCCGCGACCGTCGGCGAGAAACCCGATGCCGCAAGCGTGATGCCGGCTTGCTGAAGCTGAACGTAAACCTGACCGGTCGCTGTATTCCGCCACAACACATCGGCTCGCGCATCACCGTTGAAATCTCCCGACCCCACGACGGTCCAGGCCAAGTTCGGCTCGACGTAGACGGTCAAGAATGCGCCGACAACGGCGCCATTCATCTGCCAAAGATCGTTTTGACCGGTACTCGCGTTTCGCCAATGGATATCCGCACGCCCGTCGCCGTCGTAGTCATTCACCTTGGCGCTTGCAGGACCCGTCACTGCAATCGGCATCTGCAACGGCACATTCGACGACCCGACCGGCGTGAAGCTGAGACGACCGAACGCCCATGCGCCGGGTGCGCTCGTCGGACGCAGCGTGATCGTGACCGCAACGCTACCGCCAGCGGGTACCGTAATCGAAGACGGTACCGTGCCGGCAACGCCGCTCAATTGCAGATTCCACGTGCTCGCCGACGCCTGCGGGTTACGGAAGGTTCGCGTGAATGTGCAGCTCGCACCGCATTGGCCGTTCACTAGATTCGGCTGATTGAGGTTCGCCGGATTGCCGCCGATTTCCGGGTTCGCCGCACGGTAATTGGTGCCGGTTTCATGCATCACCAAACCGGCATTGATCGCGCGGTCGACGCGAATCCGACCGCTGCCGGTATCGAAAGGCGTCGCTGGCGAAGTTTCGTTCGTCGCGAGCACTTGATCGAACGCCGTCAGCGCGAACGCCGATTTCACTTCCGGTACGCTCCAGGTCGGCCGCGCCTGACGCACCAGCGCAGCTGCGCCGGCATGGTGCGGCGAGGCCATCGAGGTGCCGCTCTTGAGTCCAACGAGGCTCTCGAAGCCGTTGACTAACGTTCCGGCATCGGCCGCGAGAATGCTCACGCCCGGCGCCGAGACGTCAGGCTTGAGTATGTTGAAAACGCCTGCTGGACCACGCGAACTGAACGATGCGACGACATCGGGAGTATTCGATAGCGGCGCCGCCGGAAAACCGATACTCGCGGTGGTGGTCGGCCGGGTCGCAGCGAAATCGCGAAGCGCATTGCCGTCGCTCTGAGTCACGGCGAAAGCGGGCACACTGGTGCTAGGCACAGACGGCGTCAGCGTACCAGCCACATTGTTGACGATGACCACGGCGATCGCGCCAGCGACGGCCGCATTGCCTACTTTGAGAGAGAAGCTGCAGGTACCGCGACGAATCACCGCGATCGCATCTGTGAAGGTGCCGCGCGGATAGCCCGCGCAACCGTCGTCGACCGTGTCGATGCCGGCACTGATCTTCAACGGCGTCGTGCCCGCGATCGGCCCGCTATGCGGTGTGCCACCGACGCCTTCGGCGGCGGTGATCCCGATCAAATTCGCCGGCACCGGTGCGGGCCCGGTCACGCTCAGTTGCGTCGCATAACCGCCGCGGCCGTGCTGCACCGCGCCGATCGACGCCACCCATGGCTGCAGATGGCTGACGGTATCGGCGCCAGGGCCGGAATTGCCCGCGGATGCCGACACATAGACGCCCGCCTCGACCGCGTTGAGGAAGGCCAGCGACACCGAACCGTTCCAGGGGTCCGCGCCGCCGCCGATCGAAAAGTTCACCGCATCGATCAGCCCGGTCGAGACGAGGTGATCGATCGCCGCCACGGCGGACACGTTCGGGCAGCGCCCCGTGTTCTCGCTCGTATCGTGATAGCAGATGTCGTACGCGACGATGTTCGCGTGCGGGGCCACGCCGGAAATCCGACGGGGCGCTCCTGAGAATGTCGCATCGCGCACATTGCCTGCCGCGGTGGAAGCGACATGCGAACCATGGCCGTCGGTATCGCCGAACCCTGGTTCCTCGCGCACGTTCTCCAAACCGCACTGATTGCCCGGCGATGCGCAAACGAAATCGAAACCACCGATCAGTTTGGCGTTGCAATTGCCGACATCGGCCCCGCCATTCGCGCAGGTGCCTAGAAACGTACCGGCGCCGAGCGGATTGGTATGCACGTAGCCATCGATCGGGCCGGTCGCCGCGAACGAAGGACTGCCGTAATTGATGCCGCTGTCGAGGATCGCAACGACCATGCCTTCGCCGCGATATTGCTGACCGCCGGCACCTGCATTCGTCCCGTTCCACACGGGCTCAGCGCCGATCAACTGCGGGCCGCGATCGGTCGTAGTCTCGAATTCTTCGTATTCCTCGACCAGACTCACACCGGCTAGGCCGCGAATCGCTTCGGCTTCTTCACGGCTGAGATCGACAACCACCGCGTTGAGCGCATGCTGCATCGCGATACGCGTTTGTAACGTGCGTCCCGCCATCGACGACATGCGGTTCTTCAGGTCGGCCTGCCGTTTCTGCAGATAAGCGACATAGGCGCGCGATGAGGCGCTGGAGGTATCGAGTCGTAGACGGCCGCCTTTCGCGAGGCGGTCGCGGCTCGGCGCCGGAATACCGGCGACGCCGCCCTGATAGGTCGCGAGTGGGGCCTCGTCGAACATCACGATAAAGGTGCCGCGGCCATCGCGCGGGCCTGCCTTCTTAGCGAACAGGAAGCCGCCGCTGGTCGCTTCGACCGGTCCGGCGGGCGCCATGGTCGCGGCCGCAGCGCGGTCGCCAGTGGCCGCATTCGCTTCAACGCGCCAGCCACTGCGAATCAGCGCAGCCGCCGACGCGACGACCGCAATACCGACGATGGCGGCGAGGCCCCAATGTTTGAACCGCTTGATACGCGACTGCTTAATGCGCGACATGCAAAACCCCGAAATGGAAAGTGAAGCGCCCTCGGTAAATACACCGGCCGGCACCGATAGCATCCATGGCATACGTTGCGGATCGTCCTGCGGATGAGCCGCCCCGCGACTTAGCGAGTTTAGCCCGAAATGGTACTGATGCCAGATATCTGATGGTAGTGAAACGTCTCGAATCGACCTGCGCCGGCGGCTTCAGCCCATCGTCAGTATGAACGGTCAACTCGGTCGGGGATAAGACTATCTGTTTGGCCTTACAGAAATTTCGGGAGCACCGAACATGCCCCCCCCTGCACTTGCTCTATCGTCGCAAACTCAAACTGAGTTTGAGTTTGCTCTCGCCGAATCAATCGCTTGTGTGATTGACGACTCGGCGCAATGCATCTCGCCCTTCGCGTTGGCGATGCCGTTAATCTGCGATTGTCGCGGTCGGCCGCGCTGGGCCGCCCCCTGCAGGGCGGACTCTCCGTGTTGCTTCAGCTCCGAAGCCGCTGATCGATGTCGTGTCGATCAGCGCGACAAGGGGTTGGGCGATCCCACATCCTGCAGCGTTTCAGCTTCCTCGCCGTCGATAAAGGCGTCGGCGCTCGCGACGATGTTACGTAAGCCCATGCAATGCATGGGCTTACGCAGTGGTCACCCGTCCGGCACGTCGCACACTATGCCGTGGCGCCCGACCTTCCAGAGCATTCCTCAGTTCGACCCGAATAGACCGGTGATCAGCCAGTTCGTATCGGCGACACGTGGCAACATCGCGGATGTCGGCAGCGCTGTGATTCCTTGCATGAACATCATGTAGTTGTGGCCGGACGACTGATTACGCCACAACAGGTCCGGGAAGCCATCCCCGTTGTAATCGCCGCTGTTGACGATCTGCCAATCTTGATTCGATTCGAAATAGACCGTGGCGAAGAATTTGATGAAAGTGCCTTCCATCAGCCACATGTCGTTGCGCCCGGTCTGAAGATTGCGCCAGTAAAGATCGGCGAACCCATCGGCATTGAAGTCGCGTATCGCCACGACTTGCCACGCTTGATCGGAAACGGTCGGGATGAAATTCGAGCCTCCCAAGACCGAATGCCCACTCATGAATTGGATGTAGTTTTGGCCCGTCGACTTGTTGCGCCAAAACACATCCGAAAGGCCGTCGCCGTTGAAATCGCCAGCGCCAGCGATCTCCCAAGAAGTGTTGGATTCGACATAAACCGTCGACACACTGCTCGGTGTACTGCCGCTCATCAACCATAGATCGTTGCGACCTGTGACCGCATGACGCCAGTAGATGTCGCTCCTGTTGTCCCCATTGAAGTCCGCAATCGCGACGATCTGCCAATTATGATCCGCCACGGTGGGCGCGAACGCGGATGTCGCCAGGGTGACGCCGGCTTGTTGATGTTGGATATACACCTGACCCGTCACGATGTGGCGCCATAGCACATCCATACGACCGTCGCCGTTGAAATCGCCAGAGCCAATGACGACCCAATTGGCACTGGGCTCGATGTAGATGGTCATGAATGCTTTGACAGCCGAGCCGTTCATCAACCACAGGTCGTTCTGCCCTGTGGTGAGGTTTCGCCAATGAATATCCGCGCGTCCGTCGCCGTCGTAATCGTTGCTGTTGCCCCTGGAAGCCAATACGCTCCGCGTGTCGGCTTTTCTTGAAGGCGAAGAGCGCAGCTCGCTTGCATCGGCCCGAACGAGCCACGCGGGCGGCATCACTTCGACCGATTGGTCAGCAGTGCGGAGTTCGGTGATGCGCGCCTGGTGCCTCGATGGCAACAGTATCGCTGCAGAAGCGGTAACGATCAGAACAGCGGTAACGACAACGGCCCACAGGCCCTTACGTTTCATACGCGACATAGGTCAACCTCGGAAATCGAAGAGTTAGAGTGGTAGCTAACGTTTCCAGCAAGTCCAGCGTTATGCGTGGTCGTCCTCTGACGACTCCCACGCGGATTACGCCCCCCCACAGATCCAGTGTAGCCCGGAATGGCTGGCGCACAGGTATCGCTTACGGGGGGCCGACAAGCGGCAAGGGTAGTCGTACGGCATAGGCGGCAGAATACCGAGAGCTTCACAGAGCCTTGAACCGCCGCTCGACGTAATCGTCGATCAGCGCGACGAAGGCCTGGGCGATGCCATCCCCGCGTAGGGTCACGGCCTTCTCGCCGTCGATGAACACCGGGGCCGCGGGCGCCTCGCCGGTACCGGGCAAGGAGATACCGATGTTCGCGTGACGCGATTCGCCCGGGCCGTTCACCACACAGCCCATCACCGCCAAGGTCAGATTCTCGGCGCCCGGATGGGTGATCTTCCACTCCGGCATCTTGGCGCGGACGTGTTCCTGCACCACTTGCGCCAATTCTTGGAAGAACTCGGACGTGGTGCGGCCGCAACCCGGGCATGCCGTCACCATCGGCGTGAACGCGCGTAGGCCCATCGTTTGCAGCAGTTCTTGCGCGACGATCACTTCCTGCGTGCGGGAAGCACCGGGCTCGGGCGTCAAAGAGATACGAATGGTGTCGCCGATGCCTTCTTGCATCAGCACCGCGAGCGCCGCCGACGAAGCGACGATGCCTTTACTGCCGATACCGGCTTCGGTCAGGCCTAGATGCAAGGCGAAATCCGAACGCGTCGCGAGATCGCGATACACGGCGATGAGTTCCTGCACGCCGCTGACTTTCGCGCTGAGCACGATACGATCGCGGCCCAGGCCCAGTTCGACCGCACGTTCGGCGGAATCCAGCGCGGAACGGATCAAAGCTTCGCGCAACACGCGGCCGGCATCCCAGGGTGCGGCGCGTTGCGCGTTCTCGTCCATCAATTGCGTGGCCAAAGATTGATCGAGCGAACCCCAGTTCGCGCCGATGCGCACCGGCTTGCCGTAGCGGATCGCGAACTCGATCAACTGCGCGAATTGCGTATCGCGTTTCTTGCCGAAGCCGACGTTGCCGGGGTTGATGCGGTACTTCGCAAGCGCTTCGGCGCAGGCCGGTTCTTGCGTAAGCAGTTGATGGCCGTTGTAGTGGAAGTCGCCGATGATCGGGACTTCGATCCCCATCATCGCCAGCTTCTCGACGATGCGCGGCACCGCCGCGGCGGACTCGGGATTGTTGACGGTCACGCGCACCAGTTCAGAACCTGCACGCCACAGCTCGGCCACTTGCTTCGCGGTGCCGGCCACATCCGCGGTGTCGGTGTTCGTCATCGACTGCACGACGACCGGCGCGGCGCCACCGAGAGCGACCTTGCCGACCAGCACTTCATGGGTGCCGCGGCGCGGCATCGAGCCGTACGCAGGCGGGCGGGCGTCGTCGGATTGGCAGGGCAAGGGCTGTGCGGACATGGGGTGCATTCTACGGGAGACTTTCTATGGCATCCCGAGCGCATGCGAGGGACCTGCTTTTTTGGTCCAGACATCTCTGCAACAGGTCACTCTCCCGATGACGCCAGGGTTCGGGATAACAAATCTTCGACGCCATTGCCCATCCCGTATCCTGTACCGATGTACGACCCACCCCGCCCCGACGACCGCAAAGCGCTGACGCCTAGCCAGCTCAACGCCCTCGCCCGCAATCTGCTCGAAGACGCCTTCCCGTTGATCTGGGTCGAAGGCGAACTGGGCAACTTGTCGCGGCCCTCGTCCGGGCATCTGTATTTCACCCTCAAGGACGAACGCGCGCAGGTCAAATGCGCGCTGTTCAAGCCGAAAAGCCAGTGGTTGAAATTCACTCCGCGCGAAGGTCTGCGCGTGCTGGCGCGCGGTCGGCTGACGCTGTACGAAGCCCGCGGCGACTATCAGCTGATCCTCGACACCATGGAGGAAGCCGGCGAAGGCGCCCTGCGTCGCGCCTTCGAGCAACTGAAAGCGAAGTTGCAGGCGGAAGGGCTGTTCGATGCTGCGCGCAAACGCGCACTCCCGACGCATGTGCGCCGACTCGGCGTGCTGACTTCGCCCAGCGGCGCCGCGGTGCGCGATGTCTTGAGTGTGCTCGCGCGCCGCTTCCCTTTGGTGCGAGGTCGATATCCTGCCCGTACCGGTGCAGGGCGATGGCGCCGCGGCGCAGATCGTGCGCATGTTGCAGGCCGCCGGCCGTAGCGAGCGTTACGACGCATTACTGATCACCCGCGGCGGCGGTTCGCTGGAAGATCTCTGGGCCTTCAACGACGAAACGCTGGCGCGTGCGATCGCCGCATCGCCGGTGCCCGTGGTGTCGGCGGTCGGCCATGAAGTCGATACCACGCTCGCCGATTTCGCCGCCGATGTGCGCGCACCCACGCCATCGGTCGCCGCCGAATTACTGGTGCCCGATCGCGCCGATCTGCAGGCACGGCTGCGTGCGTTGCGGCAGCGACTCGTCGCCGTGCAAGAACGCACGCTGCGGCATGCGATGCAACGCACCGATCGCGCCGCCTTGCGCATGTACGCGATGCGCCCGCAAGCGCGGCTCGATGCGCTCGTGCGACGGCAGGAAACCACCAAGCGCCGCCTCGATGCGGTGTGGACGATCCAACAACAGCATCGTCGCGCCCGCCTGCAGCACAGCGCCGCGATTCTGCGCGCACTGCATCCGCAACGCCGCCTCGAGCGTCTGCACGATCGTCTGCACAATCTCGCCCCCCGCCCGCAAGCTGCCGTCGTCCGCGGCCTGCAACGACAAGCACTACGCCTACAAGGCCTCGCACGCTCGCTGGAAGCGGTCAGCCCGCTCGCCACCGTCGCCCGCGGCTACGCCATCTTGCAACACGACGACGGCCGCATCGTCCGCAGCGTCCTCGATGCGCAACCAGGCGATCGGCTTGATGCGCGCGTGCAGGATGGTGTGCTGCGGGTGCGGGTGGAAAACGGCAAGGGTTCCGACTCGCGTTGATCGATTCGTGCTTGTTGATTCGCAGCATTTGCTTCGCAGGTGCCGCTCTAATCGTTACGCCTTATGGCCTTTGAGATGAGATCAACAAAGTATATTTTTCTTTGTTGGCTTCAAGCTCCTTCATTTCCACCGGAAATGTTTCACGACAATCTCTGATTGCCCGTTGAAATCTCTCACTTTCGGAAGCCAAACGAGGACACCCACGAATCAAGCCAAACGAAAGCCAAACGAGGACACCCACGAATCAGACTAATCTGACACTCGTGTGATGCGTCTTCCTACAGTCGCCACGCCGTGTGCCAGGCATCCTACGCCCATGACTCAGGCCCGCTCCCAACTTGTCTCTAGCGACGCGCCAGGCACCTACCACTGTGTCCAGCGCTGCGTGCGCCGCGCGTTCTTGTGTGGAGTCGATACTTACTCCGGTCGAGACTTCGAACATCGTAAGGTTTGGCTCGAACAGCGCCTCTCCCTTGTCGCCGAGTGCTTCGCCGTCGCCATCCTTGCCTACGCGGTGATGAGCAATCACCTGCATGTGGTCGTGCATGTCGATCCCAGGGTGACCCACACCTGGTCGGAAAGCGAAGTCGCCGAGCGTTGGGTGCGTCTGTTTCCGCCGCGTGAGCCTTCCGAGGCGGCGCACGCCTTCAAGGTCAACCGTCTGCAGGCCGACCCTAACCGACTGGCCATCTTGCGTCAGCGCTTGGGCAATCTCTCGTGGCTGATGAAGTGTCTGGCCGAGCCGATCGCGCGCCGGGCCAACGCGGAAGATGGCTGCAAGGGCCGCTTCTGGAAGGGTCGCTTCAAGGCCCAACGCCTGTGCGATACGCGAGCCGTGCTTGCGGCCATGGTCTACGTCGATCTCAACCCTGTACGCGCGGGGATGACCACGCGATTGGAGCAGTCGCACCACACCAGTGTCGCGGTGCGCCTTTCCTCCCCCGCCGACGAACTGAATGCGCCCTTGCGCCCCGTCGCCGGCAATCTCGCGATATGCCTGCCTATCCGTGCCGGCGATTACTTGCATCTGGTGGCGTGGACAGGACAGCAAGTCCACCCTTGCAAACGCGGCAGGTTGAATCAGGGCGTACCGGAGGTTCTCACGCGTTGGGAACACTCTCCCCAGCGTTGGTCAACGCGGGTGAAGGCGATCGGCTCCGGGTATTGGCGTGTCGTGGGCGATGCGCAGGATTTGAAGGCATGGGCGGAGCGGATCGGCCAGCGTTGGTTGAAAGGGCTGGGCTTAGCGACCGCTTTGTCGCGACAGGCCTGAGAGCGTCCAGCAGAACACCGCAGCCCACGCGGGAGGATGCCGTGTGGGCGAAGTAAAAAACTCGAGTGCTCAATCGTACAAAAAATCAGCCCTCAGTGAGTCAACAATGCGAATGACTGGTACCGCCTGATCCAGATTCAAAATTTGTGGGTGTCCTGGTTTTTGGGGGGCATTTTTCGCTTATGTTGGCGTTGGTGACGCAAAAACCAACGAAAAATGTGCATTGGATCGAAAAATAGCGAAAAACGAACTGCTCAAAGGCATGCGGACAGTGCGGACGGGACACCGCGTTCGGCGTGCGTGCGGGACTGAAAATCGGGGTGGTGCCGTCCCGATAGCGTCGTTTTGACGAAGAATTCCATGCTCTCGTCGGCGTTGGTCAAGCCAACGTCGACGGGAAACAAGGGTTTGCAGCGAAAAATGTGACCCATGAACTGTGCAGTGGCATGCGGACAGTGCGGACGGGACAGCAACGCGCCATAACGCACAAGCCCCGCAATGCGGGGCTTGTGCATGATCGTCAATCAGGAGACCCCGCTGTTCGTGTTGCAAAAACATTTAGAAGAGTCCATCCAACAAAGAAAATCAACATGACCCAGTCAAACCATTCGCTATATTTTGAATACATTATCGTATTTACAGAATTAGGTACCACCAAGAAAGAAAGTGCAAATACTGCCGTAATTCTTGAATATTTTTTTAATATTTCATTTCTTCTTGGGCGAATGCTGGCAACAAACAAAATAACGGAGAAAGCTAACGGCATAGACCATTTCTTCAGTGTAAAAACTGATTCTTCGAACGGATAGTTCATTATCATCAATGCCGCAATCACAGATAAATGCAACAAAGCCACAAACAGGTTAGACCATAAAGTAGCCTTGAACATAATGTTTTTCATTTATTTCTCCTTATGATCTTGGCGCTATTTATTTTTGATTGCCTTTGACCCATAGAACAGCAGCCCGTTATCATCGCGAATGACATGAAATGCGTCGGAAAAAAAAACTGACTCATTGGTGCCGTCCTGAATCGATGGACCATACCTTGCCGATCGGCCATGCCCATGCCTTAATGTGCCAAGGAAATAGCTGATCACATTATCATTGTGTACGACATACGGATGTGTATGAAAAAAAACCGCTACTCGATATCCCAACCTTTTCATTTGTCTTACCTGTGTTCTCCATTTTTTTTCATCTTCTTCACTTAGCTTGAACATGTAAGTATTGCTTTTTTTGTCATATGAAAGGCCTGGAAGCTGCCAAATAACAAGTGGCTCATCAGGATTCTTCCTGCTTTGAAATCCGATAAATCCATCTTCTCTTGGATAGCTATCAGGTGGCGTTGATCGACGCCAAGATTCGTCAAATGCGCCCTCGAGCTCTGGATGCTTTTCGGCGAATTCTGTGTATTCCTCTGATGGCTCCCTAGAAAACGGTGGGGGTTTTCCTTCGCCCGGCGCTGACAATCCTAATGAGGGCGCGTTATCTTTTGACTCGCTCGCACTGGCCATGCCTTTTCCACTCGCCGAGCCTTTCTCACTCGCCGCTGCCGCTGCCTCTTTCCGCCCCGCATCCGTGACGCCTTTCGGCGCAGCACCACCATTCTCCCCGCGTTGCTTGTTGTCCGCCGCAATCGCACCAAAGCTCTTGCCCGAGGTGGAAATGCTGACCTTGCCGTCTTTTCCGACCTTGTAATCGACGTCATGTTCTTTGCCGTCGGAGGTGGTGTGGGTGCAACTGCCGCTACCTTTGTCCGACGTGCTCACATCGCTGCAGGAGGTATACCCCGTCGGATCCGTCCCACTCAAAGGATTATTCAAGATGTAACTATAGGGGTTCAACGACTGGCGATTGAGCGGCGATTGGATAAACGGATCCACCCCCGTAAACCGTCCGAGGTTGTAATCGAACACCCGCCCGTTCATGTGGATCAGCTCAAGCTGATTCAGATGTTCGTGCTGCGTAAAGCCTTTCGGCGTCACTGCGGTTGAAGCCATCTTCGCTGGATTCAGATCAGCCCACGTGCCTGAGCGCGGTTTCCCGAACGCATCGTACCCACGCGTTTCCGTCACAGCACCCGCTGCACTCGCGACGGCATCCACACTACCAAGTCGGTCCTTCAACAAGTACTCGACTTTGCGCGGATTGCCACCACCATTGGTGATAACCGCGTAATCGCCGATATACACCTTCGTCTCATTCGGTGTCGATGCGGTGTTCGTAACCGGGCAGATACACACGCGATCCATCCGCACCCCAACTGCGTGTGCGCATGCCATCCGCGCCATAGCGGAAGTCATCCCGGTTTGCGCCTCTCTGCGCCACGGTCGGTAAGTTCTGATGGTCGTACTTGATTGAGAGACCAGCGTTATCGCGAAGTGAGATTGCCATTCGCGTCATAGCAATACGTTCGTGTTGTGCTGTTCGCCAACGTCACCGACTTCACCGCATTCGCACCACCACCACAGGTGCCGCCGGTGTAGACGTAGGCGTTACTCGCGTTGCTGCTGAAGTCGGTCTTCTTGGTGAAGTTGCCCACCGCATCGAAGCCGTAGTTCACCGTGCCGGTCGCGGCACCGGACCGGATGCTCTGCACCAGTCGGTGCAATTGGTCGTAGCTGTAGTCCTCTTGCGTTTGATTGGTGTTGAGCGTCTGCCGCTTGAGGTTGCCGAACACGTCGTAGCCGTAGCCGAGTTTGCGCAGGTCGCTGCCGTTTTTGCTGTAGCGCAGTTCGGTGAGTTGGCCGGTTTGGGTTTGGTACTGCGGGTTGAGGATCGACCCCGTTGCCGAAGGTCTCCTGCGTGGCTTGGCCGCGGGCGTTCACGCTGTTGAGTCTTCGGTATTCGGTGCCCAGCACCGGGTCTTTTTCTGCAAGCGCATCGCCGTAGCTGCCGTACACCACTTGCAGGGTTTCGCCGTTGGGGAAGCGCTGGCCCACGGGTCGTCCGTAGTAGCTGTCGTACTTGGTCTTGAGCGTGTAGCTCTGCGTGCCGGTGGTGAGGGCTTGGGTCACGTCCGTTTGCACGGGCCTCGCCAGAGCGTCGTAGGTTTGCGTGGCGCTGCGTTCGATCACGCCGTTGATGTTGCGTTGCTCGGTCAGCGGTGCGCCCTTGGCATTGGCCGGGTCGTACAGCCACGTGTCGGCCACGGTGTCGGCGATGGTGTCGCCAGTCACGTCGATGGTGGCGTTGCGTGTGGTGGGCCGGCCGAGTTTGTCGTAGGTCATCGTCGTCGCGATGCCGCGCGCATCGGTCTGACTCGTGACTTCGCCCAGCGCGTTGTAGACGAAGCTCCAGGTGCCTTGGTTCGGGTCGTTGACGCTGCTGCGTTGGCCGATGGCGTTGTAGCTGGCCTTGGTCACGACGTTCTTCGCGTCTTCGATCGCGGCCACGTTGCCGTTGGCCTCGTACCAAAAGCGCGTTCTACCGTTCAGGGCGTCTCGGGTCTCGACGTAACGGCCCAGGCTGTCGGTGGTGCGCGCGAGGTTCAAGCAATTACCGGTGCCCGCATCGTTCGATCCGCACACTTGGATGTGGGTCGTGCGCCCGCTGTAGACGTAGGTCGTGACCATGTCGCCGCGTCCGTCGATGCCTTGTTTGGGCGCGGTCTTCTTGGTCATCCGGCCCAAGACGTCCTCGTAGAGGAAGCTGGTCCACACGGCCGTTTCGCCATCGCGCAGTGGGGCGCTTTGCCGCGCCGCTTGCCCGCGCGCGGTGTACTCGGTGAACGCCTGCGTCCACACACCATCTAACTGCCGCTGCAGCGTGCTGCGCGTGCGGCCCAAGCCGTCCATCCGCGCGATCTGCGTGGGGCTGCCGTCTTGCACCGTCGCCACCCGATACACTTCATCGGCCGCGCAAGTGCTGGGCAAACACGCACTCACCGCCATGTGCCGATCCGGCGCCAGCATCACGCTATCGCTTGCGCCGCGGGCACGGGTCTTGATCGCGAAGCCGAAGGCGTCGTAATCGATCAAGGTGCGCAAGCCATTGGCATCGGTGATGCTGCTGGGTTGGCCGTCGCGCGCACGCACGATCGTCGTCGCGCTGTGGCCGAGGGCATTGGCGACTGCTTGTGGGAAGTAGCCATCGGCGGTGTAGCTGGTGCCGACGCTGCGGGAGCCGTTGGGATCACCCGAGGCCGTCACGCCCACGCCCGAGGGCAGACCGTAATTGTCGGTCGTCGGATAGGTGTACGCGGTCACGCGCTGTTGGTTGGCGATGCCCGATTGCACCGTCTCCGTCGACAGCGTGCGGTTGGTGTTCCACACGTAGTTCGTCGTCACCGTGTTGAACGGATTGTTGGTGCCCGCGGGTAGCGTGTGCTGGGTCGTGTCCCACACCACTTTGGTTTTGACGACGGTCTTGGTGAGTTTATCCAACCACCAGTTCGTGGTGGTCGTGGTGTAGGTGTTGGCCTCGCTCACGCACTGGCGATCCAAACGATTCGCCGTACCGCTCACGCTACCGGTGCCCAGGTCACGGCGATGTGTGGTGCGCGCTTTGAGGTTGCCGTTGGCATCGTAGCCAGACGCGGTGGCGAATGTGCCCACGCAGGTGGTATCGGCCGCGGCCACTTCTTGCGTGTAACCCAAGATCGCCGGCGTGCCGCCCGATGCCGCGGTCGTGGCGTCGTAGGTCCAGCTTTCCTTGATATCCAGGAACGGGAAGTATTTCTTCGGCGTGCCGTAAGTCGGCGTACAGGCCGCAGTGTCCGCGCGGTTGGCCAAGTTGCAACGCCACACGTAGGTCTCGCGGCTGATCGCGCCGTCCTCGCCGCTGCGCGTGATCGGATTGACCACGATGCGCTCGGGCTGACTGGTCAGCGGGAACTTCTGGTGGAAGGTCGTCGTGGTGCGCAGGCCCGCGGTCTCGTCTTCTTCGATCAGCGTGCGGAAGCCTTGGAACCCGCGACCTTGGGTGTTGTACATCGCCTCGCCGTAGCCGTAACGCCAGGTGCGGAACCCGCCCACACCGTCCGATTGGCTCATCTGTGCCACCACGTTCATCGACGAGGTGAAATAGATGTGCCGCTCATCGATATAACGCTGCGAGGCGATCATCGGCACGCTGTACAGCGGCGTCTGTCCCGCAGTGCGGCCCGCTTTGCCCGCCAAGGGCGCGTAACTCCACACCGTCTGATGGCCCAGACCATCGGTCGCCATGCCGATCACATCCTGCGTCTGCGGCGTTAGCCCATCCAGATTCTTCAACGCCGCCGGGCCGGTGTTCTCCTGCACCAACACATTGCCAGTGAGAATCGGCAAACCGCCGGGCAGCGTGCGCGGGGATTGCGTCTCCGATATTACAGTTCCATCGCCTTTTTCCACCGGAATGCCGAAGACATCGCGCAACCCGAACTCCGGCGAGGTCAACATCAACGCATCGGTGTGGCCGTCGCCGTACAGATCGTCCGAAGCGAGATTGTTCGCGCCCGAGAGCATGTTCGTCGCTACCGTGCTCACCACAGGCGTGCCGTCGGCCGCTTCGGTGATGCGCAATGCACTCATCTTGTAACTGCTGAAATCGGGCCACCCGCTTTGGTGCGCGCCGATGGTGATCGCACCATGCCACACGCCCAGCTCGGGATGGCCGTCGTTATTCATGTCGCTGCTGACGCGCGTGACCACGGGCGGCGCCGCGCCGGTCACGGGATCTTCCGGGCACACCCAGCGCTCCGAGGCGGCCGTGCATAGCGAGCCCATGCCCATCTGGATGCACGTTTCCACGCTTTCGGGTTTGAGCACACACATGTTCGCCGCGAAGCTCGTCGGGAACAGCAGTTCCGCACGACCATCGCCATCGATATCGCTGGGCCGCAGATGTTGCGCCTGCCAGGGCGTCCAGACGTGGGCGCACAACGCTTGCGACTCGCTATCGTTGCCACCGCAACCGGTGAGGCCCACATTGATGCCGAGGTCGTAAATCGTGCTGAACACGCCGCCGCGGTTGTAACGCAGCTTCCACACCTTATCGAAGCCGACGTATAACCAATCGTCTAGGCCATCGCCGTTGACGTCGATCCACAGACTGAACAATCCAGACTTATTTTCGTGCCCATCTCGTGGCTGCGTTGCTGGGAACACCGACGCGAACGTGCGGTTGGTCAGGCTGTAGCCGGTGGTGGTGCGCGTGCCGAACAGAATGCGATCGAGCTTGCGACCTTGGCTCATCTGCATGTTCCAGGCTTCCAGCGCGGACTCGACCAAGATGTCCGGCAAACCATCGCCGTCGAAGTCTTTAACGCCCTGCACTTGCTCGCCTTCGTACATGGCATCGCCCACGTGCGGAACGGACATGCAGTGATTCGCCACTTCCGGGAAGGTCGGTACGCCCGTCGCGGGGTTGGTCGCGTTCGGGGTGTTGCGGTACACGTAGATCTTCTGCGAGCAACTGCCCGCGTTCAGCGACTCGCTTCGCACCAACACGATGTCCGCACGTCCGTCGCCGTCCATGTCGCCGACATGCTTAAGGCCATCGACCGCGCTGGTCGTCCCCGCGACAGTGATACCGGTATCGATCAAATTGCCGAAGGCCGTCGTGAAATCGGTATCGGTAGGCGAACCGTTCCAGGTACGGATGACGATACGGCTGGTCGCCGTATCGCGACCGACGAAATCCACTCGGCCATCTTGGTTGAAGTCGGATGATTCGCTGAGATTGTGGATGGCGTATGTCGCCGGGACTGTCATCGACCAACGTACCGTGCGATCGGGCGTCAGCGAGACGATGGTGTTGTAATCGACCAGCACCTCGGTCGCGCCGTCGCCATCCATATCGCCGAGCGGCTTGATATTGCCGTTTTTGGCGCCGACCGATTCGGGGAACAGGTTCGGCTGTTTCAACTCATAGGTCATCGGCCCTTGTTGCCAGACGAAATTCGTCGGGGCTTTGCACAACCACGTACTGCCGTCGTGCGCGCAGTCGCTCACCGATTGCAGCAAGCTGCGGCCCGTGGTGTCGCTCACGCCGCTACCGTAATTCAACACCCAACTACGCACCGACTCGGCGCCGACGAAGGTCACGACCGAGGCCAAGCGCTGCGTTTGCCGAGTCAAACCGCCCGCGAGATACGACGACGCGCGGTCGTTAGCGTTCCCGCCACTGGGCCGCGCTTCGTAATTGAACGCGACGCGGCGATTACCGACCACCGCGCCGAAGCCGGTGTAGAAGATCGACGAGATCAGCGTCTCGCCATTGCCGTAACTGGTGTAGACGTAATCGCATCGCTGTTGCCGACGCGGTCTTCGCTGCGCACTTGCATCCACGTCAGCGGCACGGTGACGCCGCCGGGCACCACGCGCGCAGCCGAAGCTGCGGTGCTGGTGCTGCCGTAATAGGCCACTTCGCCGGATTTGCGTTCGACCTTGAAGTAACTATTGGTCGCGGTGAGATTGCCGCCGAGCTGGGTCACGCGCACGAAGCTTTCGAGTTCGGTGCCGTAAGTCGCGTTGACTGCGCCGTAGGTGCCGCCGGTGAGGATCAACCGCTGGCCGTCCAGACACAGCCGATCGGTCGCGGTCAGTGTGACCGCTTTGATCTGCCCGTCTTGTTCGAGCGTCAGCGGGCAACGATGCAGCGACGACAAGCCGCTCAACGACCAGCCCATGCCCGCGATGCTGTTGCCGGCACGGCTGCTGTAGTCCAGCGAGAGGCTCGGCTGCATGCCGCGGCGGCCGGGCGGGACAACGATCGGAATGTTGTACGTGGCCGCACCACCAGAGACGCCACCGTTGCCGGCGACTTTGCCCACACCAGGGTCGTGCGACGGTAATTCGCCGAGCAAGCTGACCGGCGATTGATCGCCCAACAAATCGAACGCCGTGGCGCGCACACGCACGACCGCCGCGGCCGACGTGCCGGTCAGACCCAGGCTATCGGTAGCACGCGCGGTGATGCTGTAGTCGCCAGCGGCGCTGGGCGTCCAGTCGAACGTGTACGGCGCGGCCGTGTCGGTACCGAGTAAGGTACTGCCGGCGAAGAACTCGACCTGGGTGATCGTGCCGCCGGACACGCTGGCGGTCGCCGCGAGGCTCACCGCATTGGGCAGCACCGCACCGGATTGATCCAGCGGCGCGGTCAGTTGCACCGTCGGGCCGTTGCTGACGATCAGCGTCGAGGCCGCGGACGTGGTGATGCCACCGCGGCTGTCGTAAGCCTTCGCCGTCAACGCGTACGTGCCCGAGGCCATGCCGCTTTGCACATGCACGAACGGCGCGGCGGTATCGGTCGCGAGCAAGGTGCTGCCGGTGTAGAACTCGATCTTAGTCAGACTGTCGTCGGCATCGCTGGCGCTCGCTTCGATCGAGACATCGGCGGGGGCCAGCTTGGCCGTGTTATTCGTCGGCGCGGTGAGGCTCACCGTCGGCGGTGCGTTGACGGTGGCGACCACGGCGGGCGTCGTGGTGGTGCCGCCGCGATTGTCGGTGGCCACCGCGGTGATGGTGTATGCGCCTGCGCCCACGCCCGACCACACCTGCGAATACGGCGCGGCGTTGTCGGTCGCGACCAAGGTGCTGCCGGCGTAGAAATCCACCTTCGTAATACTGCCGTCGGTATCGCTCGCGTTCGCCGACACGGTGAACGTGCCGGGCGCTTGCACCAAGGTGCCAGCGGTGGGCGTGGTCAAACCGATACTCGGCAAGGTGTTGACGATCAGCGACGACGCGGCAGACACGGTGACGCCGCCGCGCGTGTCGAAGGCTTTGGCGGTGAGCGCATACGTGCCCGCCGCAAAATTGCTCGCCTGCCAGGCATAAGGCGCGGTGGTGTCGGTGGCTTGCAGCGCGCCACCAAGATAGAACTCCACCTTCGATAGGCTGTCGTCCGGGTCGCTCGCGGTGGCTTGCACCAACGGGCTTGCGGGGGCGCCGAGGATCGCGCCGGATGCCGGTGAGGCAATTGCTACACTCGGCGACTGATTGACGGCAATGGCGACGGCCGTCGAGGTCGTACTCACACCGTCGTCGTCGGTGGCGCGCGCGGTGAAACTGTAGTTGCCGGATGGAATATTCACCCAGGTGTGGCTATAGGGCGCTGTGGTATCGGTCGCGAGCAAGGTCGCGCCGTTATAGAACTCGACTTGAGTCACCGCGCTGTTGTCGCTCGCGGTCGCCGGAATCGTCAGATTCAGCGGCATTTGATAGGTGTCGCCGTTCAACAAGGCGATCCCCACCGTCGGCGGCGTATTGATCTTGACCGTATGCGTGACTTCGCTCGCGGCGCTGGCGTTATCGTAGGCGCGGGCTTTGATGACGTATGTGCCGGTCGTCGTTGGCGTCCACGTCGTCGCATACGGCGCCGTGGTGTCGGTCGCGATCAAGGTATCGGTGACGTAGAACTCGACACGATCGATGCTACCGTCCGCATCGCTGGCATTTGCGGCGATCGACACGCCCGGACCGAACGCGATCACCTGCCCGTTCGTCGGCGAGGTCAAACTCACGCTCGGCACCTGATTGGTCGCCGACGACACCGTGACGTTGACCGTATTCGATGGCAACGAACTGCCGAAATTGCTGAAAGCCACGGCGTGGATCGTGTACGCACCCGCCGGCACATTGGTCCACGTGAACGCATAGGGGATGCTGGTATCGGTCGCGATCAAACTTCCGTTGGCATAGAACTCGGCCCGGATGAGTCGCTCGCCATCCTCGCCGACATCGGCCGTGAGCTGCATCGGGATCGTCGCTGGCGGCGTGTAGCTGGTGCCGTTAGGCAGCGTCAGATCGGCTTGAATGACCGAGAGCGGCCCGATACCGCCGCCTGCATCGGGTGCGCCGGGATCGGCCGTCAGCGGCGCCAGCAACCCTTGCGACTGCGCGAAGGCGCCGAGCGCAGCGATAAAGATCAGGCTCAGTGCCCACCAGCGACGGCGGCGTACCGGGTCGAGCGAAGTGGCGGTCGGGTCGAGAGACGAAACGGCAGCGCGCTTCGATACGATGCGCAGAAAATGGCATAAATACGTAGCCCCCTGTCGGTCCATGCGATGGCGAGTCCCAGCACGTCCATCCAGAACGCATTCGGAGGTGCGCATCCTGCGCATACACGAACCCGATCCTCAGGTTGGCGCTTCGACATTGCCGGTGGCGGCATCCCTCTTTCGAGATGCCTGCTGGTCGCGGCGACCGCTTCCTGGTGCGGTCGTGTCGAAGCGAAGCGGACGCATTCTAACGTGCCCGCGTCTCAAAACCTGCGCCACGAGCTGTCATCGCAGCATGTGAATTTCAGTTGATCAATACGAATACGATCGCTCTCGATCATTCGTACGGCATCCGCTTGCGGCAACGACTGGCGAGAACCTCTCAAAAATCGGAATTCATGTAATTTTCGGACGTCATCCCGGTGGCTCTCAACGGCCATGAGGCCGGTCAAGCCGGGATCCAGCTTCGGAAATACTCGAAGAACACTGGATGACCAACCTTCGGTTGTTGAGAAGCGATTCCGGCTTGACCGGTCTCATGACCGTTGAGAGCCACCGGAATGAAGAAGCGACTCTCCGATCTCGTCGATTCGTTTTTGAGATCGGTTCTACTCGATATCGAAGCCGTATCCGCCGTGTGCGTTGCGTGCATCGAAGATGCGCGCATGAGCCCCGGATCGGCCAAGCGCGCACTGCGCCACTGCACAGGGCCGCCATGCCTGGATAGGCTGTAGGGTTTGCCGAGTTTGCTAAGAAAATGTTACTCATATGAGGCGGTCGCTACCGTTCCGCCGCATCGCAAGCTGTCTGGCGTCAGGGGGCGCCAGCAGGACCCCCATTCATCAAGGAGCCCCCATGGCCACTTCGCTCACTCGTCCGCACGGCCAGCAACGCCGTTCGACCACCCCCTTCCCGACCGCTTTGAGCTTCGGCGTCGCACTGGCCCTGTCGCTCACGGCAACGTCGGTTCTCGCCCAAGACGCCGTGAGCGAGGGCGAGACGCTCGATACCATCCAGGTGCTCGGCTCGCGCGCGAAGAATCGCACCGCCGCCGAAACCGCCGCACCGGTCGACATCATTCGCTCCGAGCAATTGGAGCAGACCGGCGCACAAGAACTCGGCCAGTTGTTGCAAATGTTGGAACCGAGTTTCAACTTCTCGCGCACCACGATTTCCGACGGCACCGACATCCTCCGGCCGGCGACGTTGCGCGCATTAGGCCCGGATCAAGTGTTGGTGTTGATCAACGGCAAGCGCCGGCATCAGCAAGCTTTGGTGAACGTGCAGCAGACCATCGCGCGCGGCTCAGCCGGCACCGATATCAACGCGATTCCGATCACGGCGATCGATCGCATCGAAGTGCTGCGCGACGGCGCCGCAGCGCAGTACGGCTCCGACGCCATCGCGGGCGTCATCAATATCGTGCTGAAGAAACAGACCAAAGAAACTCAAGTCTTCTTCGAGGCCGGCCAAACTCGC
The DNA here is from genome assembly GCA_963783035.1 of uncultured Gammaproteobacteria bacterium. Lineage (GTDB taxonomy): Bacteria > Pseudomonadota > Gammaproteobacteria > Xanthomonadales > Xanthomonadaceae > Lysobacter_I. The sequence continues at coordinate 194,291 of CAWAMC010000005.1, read as the reverse complement.
GAAGGCGATGGCGATGTGCTGCATGGCGGCCTCAATCACGGCTTCGCGCTGGGCGACGATGGTTTCCTCAATCTCAGCGTGGAATACCGCGACCGCGAAGAAACCAATCGCGCCGGCCCCGACACGCTGCGCGTCAGTCCGCCGCGCGTGACTCAGCGCATCGGCGACGCCGACGCCACCGACGCCTACCTGTGGATCAACGGCGGCTACGGAATCGGCGCCGGCGAATTGTATTGGTTCGGCGGCCTATCGCGCCGCGAAGGCGATTCCTCCGGCTTCTTCCGCAGCGCCGGCGACGGCCGCACCGTGCCGGCGCTGTATCCGAACGGGTTCCTGCCTAACATCATCACCACGGTCGACGACCAGTCGCTCGCGGTCGGCTACCGTGCGCCCTTCAACGACAACTGGGACTGGGATCTGTCGGTCAATCATGGCCGCAGCAAGTTCGGTTTCCACGAACGCAATTCGGTGAACGTGAGTTGGTGGTACGAACCGCTCGGCACCGGCATCTACGGCCAGTCGCCGACCTCCGCCGACACCGGCACGCTGAAGTTCGAGCAAACCACGGTCAATTTCGACGTCCGCGGCAGCATCGAGATCGGCAACAGCGAACCGCTCAGCCTCGCGACCGGCCTCGAATATCGTCGCGAGGATTACATTATCGAAGCCGGCGACCCGGTGTCCTACACCTACGGCCGCACCAATAACCCGGCGATCGTCATCCTCAATCAGAACGGTGGTTTCGCTGCGCCGGGTATCCAAGGCTTCCCCGGTTTCTCGCCGAACGAAGCCGTGGACGAAGGCCGCAGCAACTATGCGGCGTATCTCGATGCCGAAACCCGCTTCGGCGGCAAGTTCCTGGTCGGCGGTGCGGTGCGCTTCGAGGATTACTCCGACTTCGGCAACACCACCACCGGCAAACTATCGCTGCGTTACGACTTCACCGACGCGTTCGCGCTCCGCGGCACGTTCTCCACCGGCTTCCGCGCGCCGGGCGTGCAGCAATTGTTCTATAGCCAACGCTCGACCAATATCGACCCGACCACCGGTCTGCTCGCCGACACGCTCACCGCGCGTCAAGACAGCGCCGTGACCCGCGCCTTCGGCATCGATCCGCTGAAAGAAGAAGAATCCAAGAGCGCGAGTTTGGGCTTCTCCTATCGCCCGAACGACAACTTCAGCTTCACCGTCGACGTCTTCCGCATCGACATCGACGACCGCATCATCTTCTCCAGCAATATCGCGCCGGAAACCATCGGTACCGACAGCCTGCCCTGCAACGGCACCAACAGTAACTGCCCGATCCGCGCGATCCTCGCACCGTTCGGCGTCGCTCAGGCGCAGTTCTTCACCAACGCCATCGACACCCGCACGACGGGTCTCGATATCGTCGGCGAATTCAGCACCGAGGCGGTCGGCGGCACGCTCGATCTGACCGCATTGCTGCACTGGAACAAAACCGAGGTGAAAGCTCGTCGCTCGCAATCGCCGATTCTCTCGCCTACGCAGTTGTTCGACGACAGCCAAGTCACGCTGATCGAAGAAGGCCAGCCCGGCACGCACCACGTCTTCCAAGCGGTGTGGGCACGCGGCAAGTTCGACTGGACCTTGCGCGCGAACTACTACGGCGAAGTCGCCGGCGAAGGCTTCACTCCCGGCTTCAAGCAAACATGGGACGGCGCCACGCTGTTCGACGCCGCGATCGGCTTCGACATCACCGACAAATTGCGCGTGCAGATCGGCGGTAACAATATCTTCGACACGTATCCCGACAAATGGGACCCGGTGAACGCCTTCCCGTTCCCGCAACTGGGCTTCACCTACGGTTGGGAAACCTTACCGTTCGGCATCAATGGTGCGTATTACTACGGCAAGGTCAGCTACCGCTTCTGATCGTCGTCATCGCATCGCGCGACACTCGAACGGACGGCGCAAGCCGTCCGTTCTTTTTTTCACGAACGCATCGCAGAGCGAGCGCTTCACGTCTATGCCATCACTCTAATGAGTCGATTGCTTGATCGGGTGCGCTTAAGCGCATCGTCCATCCATCGCGCATGAACACTCGGTGCGCGACACGCGCACCCTATGGGCGGAGCCACGCTGCGATCCCGAACGCATGCGTGAGGCCTGCTGTGCGATGTAAACGCCTCGCCTCCAAACCATCGCTCGATGGCTCGATAGGGTGCGCTTGAGCGCACCGCCCCCATCGCGCATGAACACTCGGTGCGCGACACGCGCACCCGATGCCATCGCCCGTCAAAAATGCGCAACCCCACTCTCCGGCATCGGGCGTTTGCTGTCCCGCCAACGCTTACCAACCTGCCCCGGAGACCCGATCATGCAACGTAACGCCCTCGCCGCTGCCTTGCTCTGCGCCCTTGCACTCACTGCCTGCCGTAGTACCGATTCCCATCAAGACGCCGCTGCGAGCGATGAACTCGACCGCGCCGATGTGGTCGGCTCGCGGGTCGCCCAGGATGCTCCGATAGAGGCGCTTGGTGCCGCCAAGCCATCACCTCAGCAGGCGCCTGCCACTGAGATGGTAGCCAAACGCGATAGGCGCGCCGACAAGTCCACGCTCGAACAATCGACAGTGGACGCCAAGCGCGAACGTCGCCAAGCAGAGTTCAAGGACGCCGATGCTTACGCCATCGCACCTGCAGCGCCGCCACCGCCGGCCATGATGGTCGCACCGAGCATCGGCCATATCGCGGCGTCCCCTGCGGAACCCGAAGTCAATACCGAAAAATACGCCGAGCGCGAGGACAATCCGATCCAACGCGCAAGCGAACAACCCGTGTCCACGTTCTCGATCGATGTCGATACCGGCAGCTACAGCAATGTCCGCCGCATGCTGCGCGACGGCGTGCGTCCTCCAGCCGACGCGGTGCGCGCCGAAGAGATGATCAATTACTTCGATTACGGCCATGCCGGCCCGACCTCGCTCGCAACTCCCTTCAAAGCGACCACCGAACTCGCGCCCGCGCCGTGGAACGGCAAACGCCAACTGTTGATGATCGGCATCAAAGGCTACGACGTGCCGAAAGCCGAATTGCCGCCGTCGAATTTGGTGTTCTTGATCGACACCTCCGGCTCGATGGATCAGCCGAACAAACTTCCGCTGTTGAAACAATCGTTCGCGCAACTCGTCGAACAATTGCGCCCGCAAGATCGCGTGTCGATGGTGGTCTATGCCGGTTCGGCAGGGCTCGTGCTGGAACCGACCTCAGGCGCCGAGAAAGATAAGATTCTGGCGGCGTTGAACAATCTCAGCGCTGGCGGTAGCACCAACGGCGGCCAAGGCATCCAACTCGCGTATGCGATGGCGAAGCAGGCTTACATCAAGCACGGTGTGAATCGCGTGATCCTCGCCACCGACGGCGATTTCAACGTCGGCGTGACCGACCCTAAAGCGCTGGAAACGCTGGTCGGTGATCAACGTCAACACGGCATCGCGCTGACCACGCTGGGGTTCGGCCAAGGCAATTACAACGATGCGATGGCCGAGCGTTTGGCCGATGTCGGCGACGGCAATCACGCGTACATCGACACGCTGCAGGAAGCGCGCAAGGTACTCGTGGAAGAAATGCAATCGACCCTGCTGACCATCGCCAAGGATGTGAAGATCCAGATCGAATTCAACCCCGCGCAGGTCGCCGAGTATCGTTTGATCGGCTACGAAAATCGCATGCTGCGTCGCGAAGATTTCAATAACGATAAAGTCGATGCTGGCGATATCGGCGCGGGCCACGAAGTGACCGCACTGTACGAAATCACTCTCGTCGGTTCCGGTGCGGAGCGTTTACCGGCATTGCGCTACGCGCCGGTCGCAGAAGCGCTGAGCCAAGGCAAAACCAACGAACTGGCGCATCTGCGGTTGCGCTACAAGCGCCCCGGCGAGAACACCAGTCGACTGATCGAGACCGCGATTCTCAAACCGCACGAGCCGCGCCGCTACGCGCCGAGCGCGTCGATGCGTTTCGCCGCGACGGTGGCCGCGTATGCCGACGCGCTGCGCGGCGGCAAGCATCTGGAGCAGTGGTCGTGGCAGGACATCGCGCGCAACGCGCGGCAAACGATCGGCCGCGACCCGTGGGGCGAGCGCGCTGAGTTCGCGGAGTTGGTCGAGAGCGCGCAACGGATGATCGCGGGCGACAAGCCGAGCGACACGCCGCAGATCGGGATGATCGCCGACTGAGGCGCTGGCGGGAGCGCCGTCTTCCGCCGTGCCGATGCCGCGACCAGCACACATGAGTACCTCGTCGTTGTCCGTTCCGTCTTCTCGCTCACCGGCGAATGTCAGGCCGTCGGTGCGCGGACCGGGCGGGCAACGACGCTTTTCTTCGACGAGGCGTCTAGGCTTCGACCCGCAACGCACGCTGCGGAACGCGATTGCGGTAACAGTTTTTGAACAATCTGCTAACCTTTCCGCCATGAACGATGTGGCCGAGGTCAGCGACGAAAGCCTCATGCTCGCCTACGCGGCGGGCGATGTCGTTGCCTTCGAACGCCTCTACCAACGCCATCGCGGCAAGCTTTACCGCTTCCTCGCCCGCCAGTTGCACGGCAACGGCGCGCTGGCGGACGAAATGTTCCAAGACGTGTGGCAGCGGGTGATCACCGCTCGCGAAGGCTGGAAACCGGAGGCCCTGTTCACGACATGGCTGTACCGAATCGCGCACAATCGGCTCGCGGATCATTGGCGCGCCCTGCAACACCGCCCTCCCGCGCCGCACGACGCCGACGAACGCACCGAGCGCATGTCGGACGAAGACACCCCGGAGCGGCAACTGACCGAATTCGAAGAACGGCGCCGTCTGCAATTGGCGTTGGATGAATTACCTGAGGAGCAGCGCATCGTCGTGCTGCTGCGTCTGGAACAAGAATTGACCTTGGAGGAAATCGGCGAAGTGACCGGCGTAGGCCGGGAAACCGTGAAGTCGCGATTGCGCTACGCGATGGACAAACTCCGCGCGAGACTGAACGCATGAACCGCTCCCTCGAACCCTTGACCGCCGAAGAACGCGCGCTGGCCGAGCGCCTCTCGCGCTTGGATGCGCGTCGCGAACCCGCGCCTGCGCTGGACGCGGCGATTCTTGCGGCTGCGCGTGCGGCGGTGACGGGCAGCCAATCGCCCGGAGCGACGACGGCCACGGCACTCGAAACACCGTCACCAGTCAAAACTTCGGTCGACGCAGATACGCAGCGCGCGCACGGCCACACGCCGAACGCCACGCCAGAGGCCTCGTCGGTCGTGGCGTTGCATCCGCGTAAGCCGATCGCGCGCTGGCCTTTGGGGCTGAGCCTCGCCGCTTCGCTGGTCTTGGCGGCCGGTATCGGCTGGCGACTGGCCAGCGGGGGCGGCAGCGAATCTGCGCTCGAAAGCGCCACCATGTCGAAAGCGGTGCTCGAAGAGGACGCATCGTACGCGTCCGCCGATGCTGCAGCTTCGGCCGAGCCGACCCAGGCGGTGATGATCGAGCCGCAAATGAATCGCGTCCCGCCGCCACCTCCACCACCTCCGCTCGAGAGCGTGGATCAGCGGCGGCGCGATATCGCGATGACGCCGGCGGCACCGGAATTCGAGGCGAAATCACGGGCGCTGGCCGATGACGACCGCCATTTCGAAATGGACGAGGCCGTCGCACACGATGCGTACGGTGGCGCCGCGAGCGCGTTTCCGGCAGAGCCTGCTGAAGAATCCGCTGCACGAATGGATGGCGGCGCTCTCGGCAATGCTGCCGCGAAGCCCGCGCAAACGAGCGTCGCGGCGGAAGGCTCGCTCCGCCGCACCAACGAACAACGCGAGGCCGCCAAACGCGAGACCGCTAAAACCGACCGCGCCGAATCGCTCGATAAAGTGCAGAGCGTCGGTTCGCGCATCGCTCGCGAGGCCGCGCCCGCTGCCGCGGCCCCGCCCCCGCCGTCGGCAGCGCCGTTGCCGGGCCGCGCGGCATCGGTCGCCGATCAGCCGTACGACGAGCAACCGCCGGTCTCGGCGGATTCGCCGCAGTTCCGCCAGGCTTGGTTGCAGCGTATCCGCGACCAGTTGACGAAGGGCGAGACCGAAGCGGCGCGCCAGAGCTTGCAGGAGTTCCGTCGTCGTTACCCGGGCACCGAATTGCCCGACGACTTGAAGAAGGTCGCAGCGACGCTACCGCCCCCTTCGCCTTGATGGCGCCGATCGATGGCGCTGGATCGATGGACGGCGGACTGATGCGAGCGTTCTGATGGACACCCTCGCCGCACCGGCTCAGTACCTGCTCGACGTCAAACACAGCCGCTTCATCGCCCAGGCGTTCCCGATCGCTTCGGCCGAGTCCGCGCAAGCGGCGCTACCGGGCCTGTCCGACCCCAATGCGACCCACAATTGCTGGGCTTGGCGCATCGGCGACCAATACCGCTCCAGCGACGACGGCGAGCCCGCAGGCACCGCGGGGCGGCCGATCCTCGCGGCGATCGACGGCCAAGGCTACGACCGCGTACTGGTGGTTGTGACCCGTTGGTTCGGCGGCATCAAGCTCGGTGCAGGTGGCTTGGTTCGCGCTTACGGCGGCGCGGCAGCCGAATGTCTACGTCGCGCAGAGCGCCAACCGCTGATCCGCACCGTCGATCTCCTGGTGCTCTGCGAATTCGCCGATATCGGCAGCGTCCACGCGATCGCCGCTGCGCTCGTGGCCGAGAAACTCGGCGAAGACTTCGATGCGAACGGCGCGCGACTGCGGTTAAGGATCGCCGAAGACCGCGCCGTCGACTTGAAAACCCGGCTGCGCGACGCCACTCGGAACCGGGTACGCTTCGAACTCGACGGTTCCGAACGCTGATTCTCGCCAGGCGCCGTCGAAGACGAACGTTTCGACACCGATGAAGCGACGCTATTCGCCGCATCGGGCCTCGACCGCACCGCACTCGAATACGCACGACCTCCGAATCCATCGCGCTTCGGCCACGGCATCGCCGCGTCTGAGGCGCCCGCCGCTTGCGCCGGAACGCGGCTCTCCCCCTGTCATCACCGAATCCATATCGCATGCGTTCATCGGAAAAACCCAAAGCACGGCTCGGCAGTCTGCGCGCACTGTGGCCCTTCGTTCGCCGTCATTGGGTGCTCTTCGTCGCGTGGCTGTTGGCCCTGGTGGTGTCGTCGACGGCCGCCTTGAGTATGCCGGTCGCCTTCAAGAACATGATCGATCAAGGCTTCGCCAGCGGCGACGCGAGCAATATCGATCGCGCTTTCCTCGGGCTGTTCCTCGTTTCGGTGGTGCTGGCGCTCGGCACGGCGGGACGATTCTTTTTCGTCTCGCTACTGGGCGAACGTGTGGTCGCCGAACTGCGCGAACGTTTTTACGGTCATCTGATCGGTCTGGACGCGACGTTCTACGAACGCACCCGCACCGGCGAATTGGTCTCGCGATTGACCGCCGATACCGAATTGCTGCGCGCGGTGGTCGGTAGCAGCATGTCGATCGCTTTGCGCAGCTCGATCACCGCGATCGGCGCGTTGAGCATGCTGTTCGCGACCAGTCCGAGGCTCGCGACCTGGGCGCTGATCGGCATTCCCGCCGCAGTGGCGCCGATGGTGCTGGCAGGGCGCAGACTCGAAAAAATCTCGCGCAATAGCCAAGACCGTCTCGCCGACGCCAACGCCCTCGCGAGCGAAACCCTCGGCGCCGTACGCACGGTGCAAGCCCATGCGCGCGAGCCATACGAACGCGGTCGCTTCGTCTCTGCGCTGCAAGTCGCCGTGTTGGCCGCGCGCAAACGCATCACCGTGCAAGCGATCGCCACCGCTGCCGCCATCATTTTGTTCTTCGGCGCGATCGTCCTGGTGCTGTGGATGGGCGCGCACGATGTGATCGCTAAACGGATGACGCCCGGCACGCTCGCACAGTTCGTGCTGTACGCGCTGATCGGTGGCGGTTCGGTCGCCGCGTTGGCGGAAGTGTGGAGCGATCTGCAGCGCGCCGCGGGCGGCATGAGCCGCATCGGCGAGCTGCTGGACGAACAGCCGCTGATCGTGCCGCCGACATCGCCACTGCCCCTGCCGCAGCCGCTGCGCGGCGAGCTGGCGTTGGAACACATCACTTTCAACTACCCATCGCGCCCGGATCTTCCGGCGTTGGACGACTTCACCCTGCGCATCCATCCCGGCGAAACCGTCGCGTTGGTCGGACCGTCGGGCGCCGGCAAAAGCACGGTCTTCGGCCTGCTGCTGCGTTTCTACGACCCGCAGGGTGGGCGCGTAGCCGTGGACGATATCGACGTGCGCGACGTCGATCCCGCCGCGTTGCGCGAACGCATCGCCCTGGTGCCGCAACAGCCGACGCTGTTCGCGACCAGCGCGCGCAACAACATCCGCTATGGCCGGCTCGAAGCCAGCGATGCCGAGGTCGAACACGCGGCGCGACAGGCCGAAGCGCACGAGTTCCTGAGCGAATTGCCCAAAGGCTACGACGAGGAAGTCGGCGAACGCGGCGTGCGCCTGTCCGGTGGTCAACAGCAGCGCATCGCGATCGCGCGCGCGCTGCTGAAAGACGCGCCGGTATTGCTGCTCGACGAAGCGACGTCCGCACTGGATGCGCAGAGCGAGCGCGCGGTGCAGCACGCGCTCGAGAACCTCATGCGCGGTCGCACGACGCTGGTCATCGCGCATCGCCTCGCCACCGTACTCAAAGCCGATCGCATCGTGGTGATGGATAAAGGTCGTATCGTCGCCGAAGGCACCCACGACGAACTGCTGGCGCAGGATGGGCTGTACGCCGAACTGGCGCGGCTGCAGTTCCTCGACTAAACGCCCAGCGGCTATGATGCCGAAGCGTCGCCGCATCATCGGCCTCTGCGGCGCGCTTGTCGGCCAGCGTGCGAAAACGTGTCGCGAGACCGTGCGCTCCCGACGAACCCTCGGCCGATGACCACATGGAGCGCGCCATGAGCGAAGAAGACACCACGATCTACATCGTCGTCGTCAACCATGAAGAGCAGTATTCGATTTGGCCTGCGAATCGCGATATTCCAGCTGGTTGGAACAGCACCGGCTTCAGCGGCCATAAGGCCGAATGTTTGGCGCATATCGAAGAGGTTTGGACCGATATGCGGCCGAAGTCGTTGCGCGAACGCATGGCGCAGAGCGAACGCGACGGCAACTGAGTGGCATCGCGCGCGTCGCGCGAATCGCGAAACCTATGCCACAGGCACAAAAAAAGCCGATGAGCTTTCGTTCATCGGCTTTCGGTGTATGGCGCGCCCGGAAGGGTGAGGCCCCACTGCTTGCGAAGCGCAGCTTCGCGTGGGGACGAACGCCCGCCGTCCTACGGCGGGCCGGCAATCCGACGAACGCAAAAAAAACGACGAACGTGAGTTCGTCGTTTTTTGCGTATATGGCGCGCCCGGAAGGATTCGAACCTCCGACCCCCAAGTTCGTAGCCTGGTGCTCTATCCAGCTGAGCTACGGGCGCAAAGTACAGAAGCGGAATTGTGCCAAGCCGAGTCGACTTGGTCAATCCTGCGCTCGTGTTCGCTACGTCGTGAAGTTCGAATCGCACTCGACAAACATCTGACGATGCGCGATCGAACTAATGGCGGAGAGTGAGGGATTCGAACCCTCGATGGAGCTTTTGACCCCATACTCCCTTAGCAGGGGAGCCCCTTCGGCCTCTCGGGCAACTCTCCAACGACGCTTTTGACGCTCTTGAAACCGCAAGCGGCTGCGAAGGATACCGGGTCAATCGCCCTGCGGCAAACCCGACATCGGACCAGTATCGCCACCGCGGCTACCGCGGTCGTCGCCGCGCTGGATGCGCTGGTAGATTTCTTCGCGATGAACGGCAACATCCTTCGGCGCAGTGATGCCGATACGGACCTGATTGCCTTTGACCCCGAGTACCGTCACGGTGACGGTGTCACCGATCATCAGAGTTTCGCCAACCCGGCGAGTCAAAATCAGCATTGCATATCTCCGTCTGCCAGCGTCCCCTCGCCGACATCATTGTTGTTGTTTCGCGACCGCTCACCGGGGAAAACGGCTGTCGCAAACGCAAAGAGTGAAAGGATAACCGGAGGGTCGAGCCCGGTGGAAGCGCCGAAGGTCACGCTCCGCGCTTTACCCGCTCGACCACCCAATCGTGAATGCCGTCCAATGCGATGCGCAGCAGGGGGCCGTCTTCGCCGCCCCCCTGGGCCATATCGGGCCGTCCACCTCCCTTGCCACCGATCTGGCCGGCCACGTGTGCGAGGAGCTCACCGGCCTTGACAGACCCGAGTGCTGCACCGCTCACGCCCGCAACGAGGGCAACTTTACCATCCGCAGCGCTCGCCAGCAGCACCACCGCATCGCGAAGTTGTTGCTTCAGATGGTCGACGGCGTCGCGAAGCGCTTTGGCGTCGAGGCCCTCCACCCGGGCGGCGAGCAGTTTTACCCCGCCGATATCGATGGCGGAAGCCCCCAAGTCGGCCACGGTGGCGTTGGCGGCCTTGGCTTTCAGGGCGTCCAGCTCGCGTTCGAGTTTTTTCTGTTTTTCGAGCAGCGATCTCAGTTTTTCGGCCACATCGGCCGGGTTGCCGCCCAATAAATGCGCGGCTTCGTCCAGACGGCGCTCTTCTTCGGCGATGTAATCCAACGCGCCCTGCCCGGTCACGGCCTCGATCCGGCGCACGCCGGCTTGGATACCGCCCTCGGAGACGATCTTGAACACGCCGATGTCGCCGGTGCGGCGGACGTGGGTACCGCCGCACAGCTCGGTCGAGGTCTCGCCCATGCGCAGCACACGCACATGCTCGCCGTATTTTTCGCCGAACAGCGCCATCGCGCCGAAATCCAAGGCTTCTTGCATGCCCATGTGATGGACTTCGGCCTCGCTATTGACGCGGATCTCCGCGTTCACGCGGCGCTCGATCTCGGCCAATTCCTGCGGCGTCATCGCCTGGAAATGGGCGAAGTCGAAGCGCAGACGGTCCGGCGCCACCAGCGAGCCCTTCTGGGTCACGTGGGTACCGAGCACATTGCGCAAGGCCGCATGCAGCAGATGGGTGGCGCTGTGGTTGAGGATGGTAGCGCCGCGACGGGCCGCATCGACCGCACCGTTCAGACGGTCGCCGCGCTTGAGGCTACCGGCCGCGAGCGTGCCGACGTGGCCGAAGAACTGCCCCGCAAGTTTCTGCGTGTCGCTCACGGCGAACCCCGCACCGGCGCCCGCCAGCGTGCCGGCATCCCCGACTTGTCCGCCCGACTCGGCGTAGAACGGCGTGCGATCGAGGATCACGATGGCATTGCTGCCGGCCATGATCTCGTCGACCGGTTTACCGTCTTTCAGCAGCGCGACAACGTCGAGGCCATCGGCATCGAGTCGGTCGTAGCCGAGGAAATCGGTCGGTTGCAATTGCGAGATGAGTTCGGCAGGCAGCGCAACGCCGCCGCCGAATTTACCGGCTGCGCGCGCGCGGTCGCGCTGCTCGTCCATCAGTCGTTCGTATTCGGCAAGTTCGGCCGCCGGTACATCGTTCAAGCCTTTTTCGCGCACGATGTCGAGAATCAAATCAGGCGGGCAACCGTAGGTGTCGTGCAATTGGAACAACTGCGCGCCGTCGAGATACCCATTGCTCTGCGCCAAGTAGCCTTCGAGCCGCACCATGCCCGCATCCAATGTCTGCGAGAACGCCGCTTCTTCGGCTTTCAGCGCGCGTTCGATGAGGGACCGTTTTTCGATCAACTCCGGATACGCGCCGCCCATGACATCGATCAAGGGCTGCAACATGCGCCAAAAATTGCCTTCGACGTTCAGCGCTCCGAGCTTCCACAAATGACGGATCGCGCGACGCACGATCCGACGCAGCACATAGCCGCGGCCTTCGTTGCTCGGCAGCACACCATCGACGATCAAGAAGCTGCAGGCCCGCGTGTGATCGGCGATCACGCGCAGCGATTTGTGTTCGAGATCGCTGGTATTGGTGATCGCAGCGGCGGCTTTGATCAGATGCTGGAACAGATCGATCTCGTAGTTGCTATGCACGTGCTGCAGCACTGCCGCGATGCGCTCCAGGCCCATGCCGGTATCCACGCACGGCGCCGGCAGCGGCAGCAAGCTGCCGTCGGGCTGGCGGTCGAACTGCATGAAGACGTTGTTCCAGATTTCGATGAAGCGGTCGCCGTCTTCGTCGGGCGAACCCGGCGGACCACCGGCGATATGCGCGCCGTGGTCGTAGAAGATTTCGGTGCAGGGGCCGCAGGGGCCGGTGTCGGCCATCTGCCAGAAATTATCGGAGGCGTACGGCGCGCCTTTGTTATCGCCGATGCGGATGATGCGCTCGGCGGGCAGCCCGATCTCTTTGTGCCAGATGTCGAAGGCTTCGTCGTCGGTGTGGTAGATCGTGACCAATAATTTGTCTTTCGGCAGCGCCCAGACGACGGTCAACAGCTCCCACGCGTAAAGAATCGCGTCGCGTTTGAAGTAATCGCCGAAGCTGAAGTTGCCCAGCATCTCGAAGAAGGTGTGGTGACGCGCGGTGTAACCGACTTGATCGAGATCGTTGTGCTTACCGCCGGCGCGCACGCAGCGCTGGCTCGATACGGCGCGGGTGTAGCTGCGTTTTTCGGCGCCGAGGAAGACGTCCTTGAACTGCACCATGCCGGCGTTGGTGAACAGCAAGGTCGGGTCGTTGCCCGGCACCAGCGGGCTCGACGGCACCACGGTGTGGCCCTTCGAGCGGAAGAATTCGAGGAAATCGCTGCGGATCTGAGCGGTGGTTTTCATATCGTCGGGGAAGAAAAATCGAAAAGGGGTGTGAGAGAGCCGGGAGTCGCGATCAAGCGCCCGCTGCGGTTTTTCGCGCCGTCTTACGTGCCGGCAGGCTTGACGGCGAAGCTGTAGCGTCTTCGCGTTCCGCCGCTTGCAATAGGCTGATGAGCAAACCCGGGAAACGGGTTTCGATGTCGTCCACACGCAGCACGTTGAGATATTGCACGCCATCGCGCTCGGTGCGGACCAGACCCGCCTCGCGCAATTGGTCGAAATGCCGCGACAGCGTGGCGCGCGGCAGCGCGTCGTCGCCGCAGCTCTGCGAACAGTTCATCGTGCCCTGGTCGTACAGCCTGCGCACGATGCCCAGACGCACCGGATCGGCCAGGGCGTACAGAACCCCTTGGAGGGTGATGGCATCGATACTGGGGTGTCGGAGTGGACGCATGCTTGACAGTTTAGCGGACGGGCGCGCATGCTTTGATTGTTCCGAACTTCGGAACTAACGAACATTCACATCGGAGCCCCACCCATGCCCCTTCCTCTCGCAGACAAAATCGCCCTCGTGACGGGCGCCAGCCGCGGCATCGGTCGCGCCATCGCCCAGCGCCTCGCCCTCGACGGTGCCATCGTGCTGGCGAATTACGCCCGCGACGCCACGTCCGCAGCCTCGACGATCGCTGCTATCGAAGCAGCCGGCGGTCGCGCCATTGCCGTACAGGGCGAGCTGCACGACCTGGCGAGCGTCAGACGCTTCGTCGACGCCAGCCTTCGGGCGCTGGCCGACGCCGCCCTGCCCATGCGCATCGACATCCTGGTCAACAATGCCGGCGTATTCGTGCCCGGCGATTTCGCCACCTACAGCGAAGCGGATTTCGATCGCCAACTGGCGGTGAATCTGAAAGTGCCGTTTTTCCTCACGCAGCAACTGCTACCGACCATCGCCGATCACGGACGGATCATAAACATCTCGTCGATCGTCACGCGCACCGTTGTCGGCGCCGAAGCGGTCCACGCGTACGCGGCAAGTAAAGGCGGGCTCGATACGCTGGCGTTGTATTTGGCCGGCATCGCCGCACCGCGCGGCATCACGGTAAACAACGTGAATCCCGGCGTGACCGACACCGACATGGCGGCAGGCTTTGTCGGCACGGACGAAGCACGCAGCGGCGTCAAGCAGATGCAACTGCTGCAGCGAATCGGACAACCGGAAGACATCGCCGGCATCGTTGCGTTCCTGGCTGGCCCCGATGGTGGCTGGACGACCGGACAGCGCGTCGACGGCAGCGGTGGTAGCAAGCTGTAAAAGTGCGACCGCCGCGTGGATCGCAGACCCGTGAGTACCGCACGGGCCGCTGAAAACGCGCATCGTGCGCGTGTCGCTCGCCTCAGCCCTGCGGCTCACGGCTTCGAAGCCGGCTGGGCGAGCGTTCCACCAGTACACCGCACCGGGTGACGCCGGTGCGGTCAAATCTCTCTAATCCTCGTCAGGATCGAATCGCGTCGCAGCGCGAACTTGGTCGCCACTGAAGCCGCGGCGCACCAGCAGTTCGGCCGCTTTGCGTTGGATCGCGCGATCTTCGAGTGCAGCGGTGCCGAAGCGACGACGGACCAGATCTCGCGCGTTCTCGTTCCAATCGCCGTCGTAAGCCTCCATCGCCGCCAAAACCGCCTCGCGACCTAAGTTGTGTGTGCCTAGCTCGGCGCGGATTCGCAGCGGCCCGTATCCGGTATTGGCGCGGCTGCGGACCAGCAGTTCGGCGAAGCGGGCATCGTTCTGCCAGCCCTCGGTCGTCATGCGATCGACCGCAGCCTGCGCCTGCTCGGCGTCGACCCCGCGCGCGGCCAGTTTGCGGGTCAGCTCCTTGCGCGAATGCTCGCGACGTACCAATAAGCCGAGCGCACGCTGCGCCGGGGTCAATTCGGGGCGTTTGCGCTTGCGTCCCGTGACCGGGGCCTCATCGTCGGGCGGGTCGATCGATCCCATGCGGCGTTCACTCAGCGAGCCTGTGGTCGTAACTGATCACGCGCGCGAGTTTCCATTCGCCTTCGATCTGCCGCCAGAGGTCGATGAACTTGCCGGTCTCGGTGAGGCGATCGGGCTGCCCCGACTGCAGCGCGTAGAACCGATGTTCACCCATCTGCATCGCGCCGTATTTGTTCAGGACATGCACCGTCATGCTGCCTTCGACCAACTCGCGGCGCGCACGGAAATTATCGCCGGTCTCCTGCGCCTTGCAGTTGGCGCGCATGCCGTCCATGAACACTGCGCCGGAATCGGCGGTCTGCCCATGTTTGTCGTGGACGAACTCGAAATCGTCGGCGATCAAACTCGCCAACAGATCGAGCTTGCAACCGAACACGGCATCGAACAGTTGCCGATCTTTTTCGGCGAGCGTTGCGATCAACTCGGGCGATGCCGGTGCAGCGCCGGGCGTCAACCGAATCTCGGCGACAGGCGATTCCGCGGCGATGCCAAGCGTTGCGACGCAGAACAACAACGAAGACGCGAGGAAGCGATACATAAAAAGCACCCGAGACATTTCGAACGCATACTAACGCAACGCATGCATCGCTTGCTGATCGAACCGCGCATCGCGGCTATCTCCCCGATTTGGGCGCAGATATCGGCATGCGCCGCCTCGCGCGAATCAGAACAGTTCCCAGCGATCGCCGCGAAGCACGAACAGACGGTCCGTCAAAGCATAGGTGGCCTCGGCCCGCATTTTCGCCGCAAGTTGACGCAGTTGCAGCACCGCCTCGGTGTCGGCGGAATCCGCGAACAGCAGCAAGTCGCGGGCGGGTACCGCCGCGACCGGCTCACCGATCATCTTTTCGGCCTCACGCGCCCATAGATCGGAAAACAGCAGTAGTGAGGCTTCGTAATTGCCATCGGCGACCACCATGCCGAGCTTCTCACCACGCTGCACCTCGATGCCCGGCAGCAGCCCGCGCAGATTGCGTACCGCGAGCGATCGCAATTGCTCGCGCTCGACGCCCAGCGCATCCAACTCGTCCGCATTGATGTAAGCGATGTTGCTGGGCGTATCGATGGCGTATACCACGACCAGGACTTCATTGATCTCTTCGTAGACCTTGTCGTGTACGTCCCCGCCCATGTTCCGCATCGACTCGCGAATCTCATCCAACCACGCGCGATCCTTCACCACGGGAATGATCGCTTCGGCACTACGCTCTAGGCCTTGACCCGCTTCGACGAACGAGCGCACGTAACGATCGACCAGATCATCGCGTCTTTTCGGCGATTCATTGAGATACATCTGATAGGCGTTGCTGAGAAAAACGCGGTTGCCGCCGCTGTCGTCGAGATCGACAGCGAGTTCGAGCTCGCCCGCCACCCGCACATCGGCGGACAACAAAGACGCACGCACGCGGCGGGCGACGTCCTCGGTGAATGCAGCTGGATCCAACGCCGCAGCTTTGGATTTTCCGCCGAACAACGAGCGCAACGAAGAGAAGAAAGCGGACATAACGATCTCAGGCTGGAAGAAAGTCGGTGTGCCGCATTTTACGTGATCCGATCATACCGCCGGCACGCAACCGCCGGCCTTGACTACGCGCTCGGCCGAAGGCGGATATTTCGCGAGCAAATGCACAGGGCGAATCGGCCGCGGACTGAAACTACCGCCACAATTGGGGCAGACGCCACGCAACACGTCTTCCGCGCACTGCGCGCAGAACGTGCATTCGAAGCTGCAGATCATCGCGTCCGTCGCGTCGGGCGGCAGATCACGATCGCAGCATTCGCAGTTGGGGCGGAGTTGGAGCATGTCGCCTTCCATGGTTATCGGAAGTCAGTCGAAAATACTTGCTATCACAGCGGCGACAGAAGTAGCAACGAAAACACCGAAAGCCCAATGGCCGAGCGGTACTGATATCGAGAGTCCTGGAGTGAGGCCAGCACAGAGACAAGCATAGGGAACTGAATCGATGCCGCTCTTTCGCTTCTACCCCCTTACGAAACGAAAGAAATTGACTAGCACCTTAGGCTTGACTAATCGGTACTTATCTTCGGGATAGTAATACAACCTTCCAAAAATAATATCAGGATCGGTACCTAAGTCATCTGCAATATCTTTGATATTTATCGGAACGTACACTTTTGCTTTCCTGAAGGATTATTCCGATCATAGGCTGCGATCTGTGTAATGCGGCGATAGATTTCTTCTAGGATTTGCAGATATGTCGGTGCTCGTTTCATGCAATGCCCTCAATCCACTTTTGGCAGTAACAGACAAAAACCGAGAAACCCCATCCCTGAGGTTTCCCGGCGCGCAGGCCACGGCGAAATGGCCCACTACGCGGCTCAGGGTTGGGGCCTTGAGCCGCCGGCGCGATATCCATAGCGCGCCGAATTCGTCGATGTCGCAACACTGATGAAGAAAAACGCTTCCGGGCCGAGTCATCCACTGACGAGGTTTCGGACCCGTACCCGGAAGCGCGGGGTAGCTCTGAAAAGGAGCGTCCTGAAAACGATCGGGCATCGTTTCCGGCACGGCATCAGGCTTCGAGATCCTCTTCGGTGGATTCTTCGCGCGACACTTCCTGCGGTACGAATTGAGCACGGAGCATGGCTTCGAGTTTGACGGCCATGGCGGGGTGCTCTTTCAAGAACTGTCGGGCGTTTTCCTTGCCCTGACCGATGCGCTCGCCGTCGTAGCTGTACCAAGCGCCGGATTTCTCGACCAGCTTGGCTTCGACGCCCATGTCGATCAGCTCGCCTTCGCGGCTGATGCCTTCGCCGTAGAGAATTTCGGTGATGACCTGTTTGAACGGCGGCGCCATTTTGTTCTTGACCACTTTGATCTTGGTCTGATTGCCGATGATCTCTTCGCCCTTCTTGATGCTGCCGATGCGGCGGATGTCCAAGCGCACCGAGGCGTAGAACTTCAGCGCATGGCCACCGGTGGTCACTTCCGGACTCTGGCCGGGCATCATCACGCCGATCTTCATGCGCAATTGATTGATGAAGATGATCAAACAGTTGCTGCGCTTGATATTGCCGGTGAGCTTACGCAGCGCTTGACTCATCAAACGTGCCTGTAGGCCCGGCAACTGGTCGCCCATCTCGCCTTCGATTTCGGCGCGCGGGGTGAGTGCGGCGACCGAGTCGATGACGACGATGTCCACCGCGTTGGAGCGAACCAGCATGTCGGCGATTTCGAGCGCCTGTTCGCCGGTGTCCGGCTGCGAGAGCAGCAGTTCATCGACGTTGACGCCGAGCTTCTGCGCGTACGTGGGATCGAGCGCGTGCTCGGCATCGATGAAGGCAGCGACACCGCCGGCCTTTTGGCATTCGGCGATGGCTTGCAGCGTGAGCGTGGTTTTGCCCGAGGATTCCGGGCCGTAGATTTCGACTACGCGGCCTTTAGGCAGGCCACCGATGCCGAGAGCGATGTCCAGCATCAACGAGCCGGTACCGATGACTTCGGTCGGTTCGACCGCACGGTCGCCCATGCGCATGACCGAGCCCTTGCCGAATTGCTTATCGATTTGGCTCAGCGCGGCGGCGAGTGCGCGCTTTTTGTTTTCGTCCGTCTTTTTGTCGTCCATCGTGGATTCCTCGTCAGTGGCGTTGTGAAGGTGCGTGAAGATTAGGGAGGGGGTGTCGCAAAAGCTGCGACACCCGAAAATTTAATGTGCGGCGCCCATTGCACCCATCGGGAAAGCGCGCGCCTGGGGGTCGGAAAATTCCGAATCGGCTGGCATCAACATCCGCATCACATCCTCCAATGCTTGCGCGAGTTCGATACAACCCTGGCGCGGCATGTCATCGCGCAGTAGGGTTTCGATCTCGTCGTAGACGGCATCGTCGGCATCGATCTCGGACACGTCGTCCTGCTCGATCGGCTCAATCGTGGATGGCATGAGACTGTTCATCGATTCGGCCTTACCAAGCCGCAATACAGACCTTCGATCGCGAAATCCTGATCGGGATCGACTTCGATCGGCGCGTAATCGGGATTGCGCGGCAGCAAGCGGATGCGGTCTTTGCCGATCTTCAGCAGCTTGACCGTGATTTCATCGTCGATGCGCGCAACGACGATTTGGCCGGAGCGGGCTTCGCGGGTACGGTACACGCCGATCAAATCGCCTTCGAAAATGCCTTCGTCGCGCATCGAATCGCCCTGCACTTTCAGCAAATAGTTCGGCGCAGGCGAGAACAGCGCACGATCGAGCAGGACGTAGTCGTCGGAGCGCAGGTCGGCACCGATCGGCAGGCCTGCGGCGACCCGCCCCAGTACAGGCAGACGCAGTGCGTGATCGGGCAGCGGCTGCTCGATGGGCTGGTCGAGAGCCTCGTTCGCGGCCTCCTGCACCAGCCGGATGCTTCGCGCCTGCCCGGGCACACGGCGGATCATGCCGGCCTGTTCGAGGGCTTCGATGTGGTACTGGGCGGCACGAATGCCTTTGAAGCCCATGGCGTGGGCGATCTCGGTCTGCGAGGGCGGCACGCCGTCGGCGGCGATGCGCTCGGAGATGAGGGCGAGGATGGCTTGCTGGGTGTCGGTGAGCTCCATGGTTAGTAGTAATACTACTAACGACCGCTCCCGTCAACGGCGGCGAGCCTGAGGGCCCAGTTCGGCGCCTAGGCCCTCCCGGAACACCAGTCTCGCCTCGACGAATACGAAGAACACGCCCAGCGGCAAGCCGAGGAAGATCCAGAGATGATTCGTTAGGAATCCTCGACCCGCTGCCGCGATACTTTGGAATAGCCATGAAAAATCGACGGTGTGCGTTTCGCCCCAACTCAGATACTGCGGCTCGAAGTAAATCGCCACGATGCTCGAGACAATGACCGGAATGGCGATAAGCAGAAATCCGATCACCTCTAGTACTCGAAGCCCGAGATAGGCGCGGAGCATGTCGAGCCGAAACAGTCGCGACCATGCCGTACGCAACGCGCTTCGACGTCGATAGCCGAACCAGACCGCGTAAATGGTCAACGTCAGCGCGATATCCACCATCAGCGTGCCTACGCCCCAGAGACCCTGCGCCCATGCACTGCGGCCTTCGCCCCACCATGCCGCTAGAAACTTCAAGCCCGCATTCGCGACGAGCGAGAGCAGTAGCACCAGCACTGCCGCGAGCAAGCCCGGCCAATACAGCCGCCACCATTCGATCAAGCGCTCGCGCTGGAGGGTCTTGGGATTCCAAACGAAGAAATGAGCCGCGATGTAGACGATCAACGCGAGCGACATGC
The DNA here is from genome assembly GCA_963783035.1 of uncultured Gammaproteobacteria bacterium. GTDB lineage: Bacteria > Pseudomonadota > Gammaproteobacteria > Xanthomonadales > Xanthomonadaceae > Lysobacter_I. Next base: position 174,338 of record CAWAMC010000005.1, on the reverse strand, counting down.
CGATTCCGCTGGTCATCCCGCGCATCACGCTCGGTAGCGCGAGCGCCGCAAGAACGAATGACACCATCGCGAGCAGTGTCCATCGCAACGATCGTGCGGCGAAGGTCCAACGCAAGGCAGCGACGGCACGCCCATCGCGATCCAGCCACGCGGCGATGCCGAACAACACGCGGAAACCTAAAGCCGCGACGAGGAAGACCGACAGATGCCATTGCCACGACGGCCCTTTGAAAAACACATCGAGCAAATCGTAGAGGCCGCGATCGCCTTTAAAACGCATGATGCCGGGCAAGCCGCGGCTCGACTCCAACATTAGCAGCGGCCAAAGCGTCGCCCAAGCTGCGCACAGGAGCGTAGGCCACCAACGACGCGCGAATGCGTTTCGACGCATTGCAGGACGTTCTGCAGATGTTTCAATCGGCTCGCTCATGCGCCGACCAAACGCCGCAAACCTTCGAGCGCAGCCGCGACCGTCTGCCGTCGCACCGCTTCGCGGTCGCCATCGAAATGGAAGACTTCAGCCTTGGCGTAACCGCCGCGACGTTTCCAACCGATCCACACGGTACCCACCGGCTTGTCGGCACTGCCGCCACCCGGGCCGGCGATGCCGGTGACGGCGACGGCGACAGCCGCGCCGGAGTGGACCAGCGCGCCCGACACCATTTCGATCACCGTTTCGCGGCTGACCGCGCCGTGATGTTCCAGCGTTTCCGGGCGCACGCCGAGCATCGCCTGCTTGGCTTCGTAGCTGTAGGCGACCATGCCGCAGTCGAACCAATCCGAGGAGCCGGCGATGTCGGTGACTGTCTTGGCGATGCCGCCGCCGGTGCAGCTTTCGGCGGTGACGAGGGTCAAGTGTTGCTGACGGAAGAGCTCACCGAGTTGTTCGGCGAGTCGATGCAAATCGGCATCGGTAGGCAGCGGCATGCGGTGGTCCGGTATGCGCGAGGGAAAGCGCGCTCGATGGCGGCATCATACCCAAGCGCCATGCGTTGGGCTTCGACGTACGACGAATCAGACGACGACGGCCCGCGCGAGGCGGGCCGTCGAGGCGATTCATGACGCCGTTGGTGCTGCGAGAGTTTTATTTCTTCGCGGGCGCCGCTGCTTTGGCATCGCCGACCGGGACCGTTCCGGTCTGCTGCACCACGCAGTTGCCGCTGCTGTCCGAACCGAAGAGGCTGTTGCAGATATGGCTCACATCCAGCGGGTCGGCGGTGTTGAAGTTATGGCAGCCGAAACAATTCGGCGCCCACGACGTATCGCCCTGCTGGAACGTTTCCATGCTCATATTCGTCAGCTCCAGCGAACCGCGCTGCAGACTGGTCGGGTCGCCGGGCACGATCTTATCGCCGCCTTGTTCGGTGCACCGTGTACGCGATCGGCGGGTTGCCCGAATTCGCGCCGCCCTTGGTCCAGATCGCGCCGATCATGATGTAGTTCTTCCAGATCGCCATCGGATCGGTATCGGGCAACTGCGTCAACATGCCCGTCGGACCGACCAGTTGATCGTTGAGCTGTTGGATCGCCAGTAGGTTCGCGGCATTGTCGTTACCGTTGATCGAGGTGCCCTGGCTGATTGCCGTTGGCGTACATGCGACAAATGTTGTTCGCGGTGTTGGTCGCTGGCGGCGTGCCTTGGAACGGATCGGGCGTATTGAAATTGAACGTCGCGCACGCAGTGTTCGGCGGAGTTCCGGGTTGGCTCGGATTCTGCGTCAAGCATGCGGCTGCGTCGTTGGCGGCGAATGCCCAACCGTTCGCTGGCGTCGGCGTAGAACCGTCGCACAGTGGCGCGTTGTTCTTGTGCTCGAACGTGGTCCAGATCATCTCGGGATGTTTCGAGGTCCAATTGGCGATGTGGAACCCGACCATACCCAACGTCACCGGCGTGCTGCTTGCCAGGCAACGTCGCCTGCATCGTGTAGTACGAAGGATCGGGTTTCGGCAGGATCATCCACGAAACCTTGATCTCGAAAGTGCCTTCGGTGAAGCCTTTCTGCGACGCTTGGCATTCGGCGCGCGAATACCAAATGTTGTAGTGCAGGATATTGCCGTTCTGGTCGTACAGCGCGTTACCGTCGGCTTGCGTGTCTTCGAAATCCTGCGGCTTGTCGGCGCGCATGGCGAGCATTTTGGCGGCGGCGGCGCGACCGACCATTTCCGGCAACGAGCACTGCCCGCTCGATACGGTCGGGTCGTGCAAACGGTTGGTCTCGAACACGCGCTCGCCTTGCGCGGTCGGCGATGGCGAGACTTCGCCGAGGAACCACTGCCACGAGAATTGATAGAAATCGCAGAACGATTCGGTGGCGGCGACTTCCGATGGCGGATTGGGATTGGTGATCCAGCTCTGACTGGCTTGGCATACGGCGGTAGCCTGTGCGGGCATCGCCGCAGGCTCCGCTTTCGCGCCGGGTTCTTCGGTTTTTTGACCGCAACCGGACAACACGGTGCCGAGCGCGAGCGTCAGCGCGAAGGTCAGCGCGGATGCGGTGGGTGTGCGTAGCGGTCGCGAATCGCGAGCGGCGGTGAAACGCGTAAACGACGGCATAGACAATGACAGCATGGACATCGAACATTCTCCTTTGCGTATGACCCATGTCTGCGGAATCCCAACGAGCGTGGAGTTCCGCACCTTTCGCGTGTCGTAGCCGCGGAACGGCACGATGCGCAAATCCCCTGCGGGCCGAATGCGCGCATGCGCGGCGCTCCGGCGACGAATCGATTCCTTGATCGTTTCGATCGGCGAAGCATGCGCCGGCATCGTCTCGTCCGCAAGTGATAGGCCTGATACATCCAAAAAAAACACGGCCCGCCGAAGCGGGCCGTGCAGGTGGCACTTAAAACAACCGATTTCAGTATTTCACGCGGAACGTTACGCCCGTGGTGCGCGGCGCGCCGAGGAAGGCGTTCCACGAACCGGTCTGCAGCGGCGCATCGAAGCCCACTTGGTAGTACTCGGTGTCGGTGATGTTCTGCGACCACAGTTCGATGTTCCAACGGTCGTCGCTGCTACCGATCGAGAAGCGCGCATTAGCCAAGGTGTAGGCATCCTGCTGCTTCTGCGGGTCGAGATCCGAACCGGTGTTGTACTCGGACATGTACTTGGCGCCGAGATGCGCGCGCGCCTTCAAACGCGAACCCATGTCCCAATCGTAACCAAGCGAAGCGGTGCCCGACCATTTCGGCGCGAAGCTGGCGGTGCTACCGGGCAGCAAGAACAGATCGGCATCGGGCAACGGGTCGTCGCCGTATTGCGTATCGGCATAGGTCAAACCGGCTTGAACCATGAAGCCGCCGGTCTTCCACAGCAGATCGGCGTCGATACCCTGCGAAGTGACGGTCGGGATCGAACGCACGACGAAGCTGGTGCCGAGGAAGCTGTTGAGCTGGAAGTCGGAGTACTCCTGATGGAACAACGTGGCATTCAACAACAGATTGCCGCCGAGCCAAGTGGTCTTCGTGCCCAATTCGAAGCTATCGACGAATTCGCCGCCGAACGAGGTGTCGTTGACCGGCACGATGCCCGCGGTACCGCCGGACAAGCCGTTGTTCGACTGCACGCGATCGAGATTGAAGCCACCGGCTTTATAACCGCGAGCGGCGGAGAAATAGGCCATCGCATGTTCGTTGAAACGATAAGCGGCCTTGAACGTGCCCGACCATTCTTTTTCGCTGCGTTCTTGCGATGTGGCACGGCCGTTGTGCCGCACGTTGGTCCACGGTAAGCAACCGAAGGCGACCACTTGCGGTGCGGCGGCCGACGCCTGCGCGACCGAGAGGCCACGGGCGACGAGCGCGGCGACGACTTGCGCCGGGTTGGTCAACATCGCGGCGCAGCCCAGACCGCCGTTGGGATTGCGGTATTGCGATTCCAGCTCTTTATCTTCTTTGGTGTAGCGCAAGCCGAGCGTGAGATCGAGCGCTTCGCTCGCATGCCAGGTGTTGTTGGTGAACAGCGCCAGACTCTTGGAGTTCTGCTCGTAGCGATCGGCTGCGCTATGGCCGGCGAACGTCGTCCCGAAGGGACGGCCGGAGGCCTGCGAATAGAACAACGCTGCGGTGGGGCTGGTGCCCAAAACCGGATTGATCCGCGACAGAATCGCGATCGACATGTAGGGCTCGTAAGCCGCACCGACACGATAGGACTCGTTGCGACGCAGATTTTCGTCGGCATAGAAACCGCCGACCAGCCAATCGAACTTGTCGTTTCCGCCAGCCAAACGGAATTCCTGGCTGAAGGTATCGAACGCGGTGAAGTTATCGTCCTTCGACTGATTGCGATACAGCAGATCGGCGCTGCTGAAATCGAAATCGGTGCCGTTGGTCGATTCCCAATCGCGCTGCGCGGTGATCGAGGTCAGCGTCGCGCCGCCGAACCATGGCGTTTCCCAATCGACTTGGCCGACGATGCCTTTGTCCTCGATGGATTGCCCGGTGGCAGCGGTTGCTCCAGGCTTCGCGCTTGAACGGATCGGCGACCGGGGCCACGCCGCTATCGGGCGACAGCGCATCGATGATCGCAGCGGTCGGGCCGCGGACGATGGTCGCACCGGTGCAGCAGTTCTCGTCGCGATTGGTGTAATCGGCGGAGATATTGATATCGAGCGTGTCGGTCGGCTCGAACATCACCTGGCCGCGTACGGTGTGGAAATTCTGATCGTAGTCCTCGCGCTCTTGGCGCGGACCGCCGCCTACATTCACATCCATGAAACCGTCGCGCTTGCGCTTGGCGGCATAGATTCGGAAAGCGGCTTGGTCGTTGAAGGCATCGCTGTACGACGCGGCAACGCCTAAAGTGCCGTAATCGCCGACGGTGAGTTCCGCATTCGCGCTCTGCTGATACGTCGGCCGCTTGGTGATGACGTTGACCACGCCGGCGGAGGTGTTCTTACCGAACAAAGTGCCTTGCGGGCCTTTGAGCACTTCGATGCGTTCCAATTCGCCCAAATCGCCGAAACCGACGCCGTTGCGCGGGCGGTAGACGCCATCGATCACCACGCCCACCGACGATTCCAAACCGGCGTTGTCGCCGACCGTACCGACGCCGCGGATACGGGCGGTGGTTTGCGATTCGCTCTGGGTGCTGGTGACGGTCAAGCCGGGTACCAAGCCTTGGAGATCCTTGATATCGCGCACGCCGTTGTCTTCGCAGCATCTGCTCCGACAACGCCGTGACCACAACCGGCACGTCCTGCAACGCTTCTTCGCGCTTTTGGGCGGTGACGGTGATCATGTCGAGCGTCGAGGCTTCTTCTTCGGCGCTGGCATCCTGCGCCCATGCGGCTGGCGCGGAACTCAAGCCGATCAGAACCATCAAAACGGCCCGGTTGAGCGTGGTGCGTTGCGGTGTGCGTACTGTCTGTTGCCTCATGGAGTTCCCCTCAATCCTCATAAGTTTCGGTTCGGAATCGATCATCGTCGTCGTTATGGCGTCGCATCCATCGATGCGGGCGATATCACGGAATCGCGAACATCGCCCGATCATGACGCGGGGCGGGGATCGGGTCGTAGCCCGATCCCATCGGCGCGCGTCGAAGACGCTCGCCACCCGGTCCGTGGCGGACGGTAACACATCTTTAACGCGCTAATTGGTGCTATGCAGCACGGCGAAAAAGTGAACTGGCTGGCATACTTATCGGCCTTCGACACCGCCTCCGCTCCTTCGTCGCGGACGCAGCCACCGACCGATCCGTGACTCAACCCAACGCCTCCTCCCGCGCCGGCAACGACCAGCACACACCGCTCATGCGCCAGTTCTTCGCCGCCAAGGCGGAGCACCCGGACGTGTTGCTGTTTTTCCGCATGGGCGATTTTTACGAATTGTTCTACGACGATGCGCGCAAGGCCGCGCGATTGCTCGACATCACCCTCACCCAGCGCGGCAGCTCCGCCGGCCAGCCGATCCCGATGGCCGGCGTGCCTGCGCACGCCTACGAGGGCTATCTCGCGCGGCTGGTGGCTTTGGGCGAATCGGTCGCGATCTGCGAACAGATCGGCGACCCGGCGCTGGCTAAGGGTCTGGTCGAACGCAAAGTGGTGCGGATCGTCACTCCGGGCACCGTCACCGACGAAGCCCTGCTGCACGATCGGCGCGACACCTTATTAATGGCGGTCGCGCGCGGTAAGCAGGGCTACGGCTTAGCCTGGGCCGATCTGGCCGGCGGCCGCTTCCTGGTCAACGAAGTCGGCAACGACGATATGCTCGAAGCCGAACTGGCCCGCCTGGACCCGGCCGAACTGTTGATCCCCGACGAAGAGGGCTGGCCGGCCGGGCTAGCCACGCGCACCGGCTTGCGGCGTCGTGCGCCCTGGCTGTTCGATCCCGACACCGGCCGCCGCCAACTGCTGCAGTTCTTCGGCCTGCACGATCTCAGCGGCTTCGGCATCGACGATGGCCTGCCTTTCAAGGGTCAGCTCGCGATCGCCGCCGCGGGCGCCCTGCTCGGCTACGTCGAAGAAACCCAGAAGCAACGCCTGCCGCATCTGACCGCGATTCGCGTGGAAACCAGCGACGGCGCGATCGCGATGAATGCGGCGACGCGTCGTCATCTCGAACTCGATACCCGCGTCGATGGCGATACTCGGCATACCTTGCTCGGCGTGCTCGACAGCACGATCACGCCGATGGGCGGGCGCCTGCTGCGGCGCTGGCTGCATCGACCGTTGCGCGATCGCCAAGTCCTGCGCGAACGTCACGATGCGGTGAAGACCCTGATCGATCGTCGATTGGAGAACGATCTTGCGCGACACCTTCCGCGGATTGGGCGATATCGAACGCATTCTCTCGCGCGTAGCGCTGCGCAGTGCGCGCCCGCGCGATCTGTCGACGTTGCGCGATGCCCTCGTTTCGCTGCCGCGCGTGCGCGACACGTTGCGCGCCGCCGATTCGCCGCGTTTGAACGCACTGAGTGCGGAGCTGGGCGAACACGATGCGCAAGCGGCATGGCTGCAACGCGCGATCGTGCCGCAGCCGCCGCTGTTGGCGCGCGACGGCGGCACCATCGCCGACGGTTACGACGCCGAACTGGATGAGCTGCGCCAACTCAGCACCAATGCCGATCAATTTTTGATCGACCTGGAAGCGCGCGAACGCGCGAGCAGCGGCATCGCGACGCTGAAAGTCGGTTACAACCGCGTCCACGGCTATTTCATCGAGATCAGCAAAGGCCAGGCCGACAAAGCGCCGGTGCATTACACCCGTCGACAAACGCTGACCGGCGCCGAGCGCTACATCACCGAAGAACTCAAAGCCTTCGAGGACAAAGTGCTGTCGGCGCGGGACCGCGCGTTGACCCGCGAAAAAATGCTGTACGAGACCATTCTCGACGAACTGAATCTGCATCTCGAACCATTGAAGCGATGCGCAGGCGCACTGAGCGAACTCGATGTGCTGATCTGTTTCGCCGAGCGCGCGCAGGCATTGGATTGGTCGATACCCATGCTGATGGACGAACCCGCGCTGCGGATCGAACGCGGCCGCCATCCTGTCGTAGAAGCCGTGCGCGACGAACCGTTCGAGCCCAACGATCTGCATCTGCACGCCGACCGCCGCATGCTGGTGATCACCGGCCCGAACATGGGCGGTAAATCCACCTACATGCGCCAGAACGCGCTGATCGTGTTGCTGGCGCACATCGGCAGCTTCGTGCCCGCATCGAAAGCCGAGCTCGGCCCGATCGACCGCATCCTCACCCGCATCGGCGCCGGCGACGATCTCGCGCGCGGGCAATCGACCTTCATGGTCGAGATGAGCGAAACCAGCTACATCCTGCACCACGCCACCGCGCAGTCGCTGGTGTTGATGGACGAAATCGGCCGCGGCACGTCGACGTACGACGGCCTCGCGCTGGCCGAAGCCTGCGCGAAGCATCTCGCCGCGACCAATCGCGCGTACACACTGTTCGCGACGCATTACTTCGAACTCACCACCCTCGCCCAAGCCGGCAGCGGCATCGCGAATGTGCATCTGGATGCGGTGGAGCATCACGATCAACACGGTGGCGACACTTTAGTCTTCATGCATGCCGTGAAAGACGGCCCCGCCGACCGCAGCTTCGGTCTGCAAGTCGCCGCCCTCGCCGGCTTACCGAAATCCGTCGTCCGCGAAGCGCGCGGACGTTTGGCGGAACTCGAACAACGCCGCAGCGATCCCGCACCGGTGCTCTCGCCGCAAGCGCTCGATACACCGCAGCAATTCGGATTGTTCACGCCGGCTTCCGCTGCATTGAGCGCGCTCGCGGCGATCGATCCCGACGAACTCACACCGAAGCAAGCGTTGGAAGCGCTGTATCGGTTGAAGGCGTTGGAGTGATCGACCCGCGCGCAAATGCCAGCGACCTCATAGACCTCATAGGGTGCGCTTAAGCGCACCGATCTACGACTCTAGCGGTGAGAGACGGTGCGCCTAGGCGCACCCTATTCGCGTACTGCTGTTCGCTCGCAGCGATTAGCCCCGACGAACTCACGCCGAAGCAAGCGTTGGAAGCGCTGTATCGGTTGAAGGCGCTGGAGTAATCGGCCCGCGTGCAAATGCCAGCAACCTCATAGACCCCATAGGGTGCGCTTAAGCGCACCGATCTACGGCTCTAGCGGAGAGAGACGGTGCGCCTAGGCGCACCCTATTCGCGTGCTGCTGTTCACTCGCAGTGATTAGTTCCGATGAACTCACACCGAAGCAAGCGTTGGAAGCGCTGTATCGGTAGAAGGCGTTGGAATAATTCGGGACGCGCGCAAAAGCCGGCAACCTCATAGACCTCATAGGGTGCGCTTAAGCGCACCGACCTACGACTCTAGCGGTGATAAACGGTGCGCCAAGGCAGCACCCTATTCGCGTGCTGCTGTTCGCTCGCAGCGATTAGTCCCGATGGACTCACCACCGAAGCAGGCGTTGGAGGCGCCGTACGATTGACGACGTACGTTTTAACCGCTCAGCGCTCCGATGCCGCCGCACGCCAATCCATCACGAATGCGCGCGACGCAGTACTGCTATCGGTGGCCGCGGACATGCGTAGCCAATCGCCGAGGCGAAGTTCGGGTTGATTCGCGAGCGCATCGCGCCACGCGTCGACAGCATCCTGTTGCGCTGGTAACGGCGGAAGTCGTGCGAGCAATTCGCAGCCGATCGCGGCCCATGCATCGGCGGGTGGTATCCAGCGGGGATCTTCGCCCACGGTCGGCGGATAAGGCAGTGCGATGCGCACGCGCGCGCCCTTACTCGCCCATGCGTTCAATTGCGCGGGGACGACGAATGCGGCCGGCACCCAAAGCGTTAGCGAACGCGCGCGCGTCTGCGGCGGCGCTGGGTCAGTGATGTCCGCGAGGGCGAGCACAGCATCGCTGCCAGGGTCGGCGAACGCTTCATCGAAACGCACGACCACCTTCACGCGCCAGCCGACCGCTTCGGCCGCCTCTCGCAACGACCGCGATAGCGCATCGCGTTGCGCGAGCGCGGGATCGATCGCGAGCGTCAACCGATTCGCTTGCGGCGACGACGGCGCTTCGATCAGCGCGATCGCCTGTGCGCGCAAATCGGGCAAACCGAACAGCACACGCGCATCGTCGCCGACGCTGCGCATCGCCATCGGCAGCACGACCGGCAAACGCGTGCCGATGCCGCTGCGCGCGAACGCATCTTCGGCACCGATCAAATACGGCGCGAACAAAGCGGCGGCGCTGCCATCGCGCGCCATCGTATCGAGTTGCGGCGCGATGGCATCGAGCGTGTCGTAACGCAACACGCGCAGCGCAGGCAAGGGGCGCGCGGGTTCGTTCGCCGCGGGTGCTGTCGGGCAGTTTTGCAAACTCTGCAATAGACGCTCAGCGGGCGGCGACGCGGTCTGCGGCATCAGTAGGACGAGTGCGGGCCGCTCGCGCTGCGCATGCGCGCGATCGCTGAGCGCGTTCAAATGCGCAAGCAAGGCATCGAGTTCGTCGTCGGCCAAATCGAAACGAGGCATTGCGGGATCCAAGCCGATGCCGTCGGGCGCGATGCCTGTGCGTAAGGCGCGCGCGAAACTCGCGCGATCATAAGGCGGCCGCGCTTCGCCGCCTGCACGGCGCGCGCCGTAGGGCTTGCTCAACGCGAAACCGCGGATATCGGGCGCATCGATCCAGCCCTCGCCGCCGCCGCTACCGTTCGCGCCATGACAATTCGCGCAGGCGACCGCACCGCCTTGCATCGGCACGGCGCCGCCTGCGACGCGGCCGATGATCTGGCGGCCATCGCGTCCGCGCCCATCTTCGAAGATGCTGCGCCCGATTGTGGAATCCAGCGATTGCGCGAACGACAGCACGGACACGAAAGCCACCGTGGCGACGAACGCAAGGCGATACGCCAGGCGAGCCCGGGGTGCGCGAAAGGCCTGCAGCATCGTTACTTCAATCTCGCCAATTCGGCGGCGATCTGTTCCGGCGGCGCGTCCGGGCGCAGCTTCGTCCAGTGCGATTTCGCGGCATTACCCGCGATCAGCAAGGTCGTGTGATCTTCCGGCGAATCGGTCCATTGCCCTAAGCGACTCAGCAGCGTTTTCAGGGTTTGCGCATCGGAGACCAAAAACCGCCAGCCCGGCGAATCGACGTTGTGACGCTCGGCGAAACGTTTCAAGGCTTCGGGCGTATCGCGCGCGGGGTCGACGGATAACGAAAGGAAATACACGTCGCGGCCGAAGCCCTCGCCCACTTGCTTACGCACGAGCTTCAGGCGCTCGGTCATCATCGGGCACGCGCTCGGGCAATGAGTGAAGATCACATTGATGAGGACGACGCGCCCCTGCAGCAGGTCGCTATAGAAACGATGCGTCTGCCCGTCTTGATCGGTCAGCGCGTGATCGCCGAAATAGGCGCGCGCGCGATCGGACGTGTTCGACGAGGCGGCTGCGGGCGTTGCAGCGGGCGACGACGCGGTGGGCTCGTGCGCGAATGACACCGCAGACGCGGTCGCGCACAGCGCGAGCAGAGCACCCCGCAGCGCGAATCGACGAAAGCCTGAAGTGGGTAGATCAATGCGCGGCATGGGCGTCCTTGGCATGAATCGATGCGGTATCGACATTCGCAGTGTCGGCCATCTTCCGCGCGGTGTCGACGATGGTCGCGGGCGTGGGCACGCCGACCCAGCGCGTCCATCGATTACGCGCCGGGTCGCCGACGAGCACCAGCGGCGGATGATCGCCGGGCTTGCCTGCGGACAGGCCGAACGCACGCAAGACACGTGTGATATCGCCGCTGTTGCCGGTGAGCCATCGCCAGTGCTCGCTCGCGCCGACACGTTCGGCGTAGGCGCGCATGTCTTTAGGCGTATCGTTCCCCGGATCGACCGAGATCGACAACAACACCACATCGCGCCCCAGACGTGGACCAAGCCCACGCTGTACGGCGGTCATCACCGAGGTAAGCGCCGGACAAATCGTGGTGCAGCGCGTGAAGATGAAATTGACGACGACGATCTTGCCCTCGAAGCTGCTGGGCTTGAGCGCGAACGGGCGTCCGTACGCATCGCGCAGCGTCACGTTCGGCAGACGTGACACGTGTTTCGTCGGTGGTGATGGTCTTGTTGCATCGCGCGTCGATGCGCGGCATGCGGATCGTCATTCGCAGCCGCGTTCGGTGCGAATCGCGACGGACAAGACGATCCTCGCCATCGTCGTCATCAACACGCGCACGACACGCTTAGCGACCGTCGCATGCATGGGCATCGTGGTTACTCGATTCAGCATGGCTACTTCATTCCTCGTGTTGTGGGCTGTGCCGATTGCGTCGACCGTGACCAAGACGATCGCGGGTGCATTCATCGCATCGATCTCCGCCGTCGGCGACCGGCTCTCGATATGGACGTAATAACCGCCCGGCTGAGTCAATGCGCCGCGAATCACGTACTCGCCGCGCGTGCCGCTGGATTCGACCGGCCAGCGCTCGGCGTGGCCACCACCGCCCGGCACGACGTTCGCGATCAAATCCACATCGCGCACATCCTTCGCGGGTGCGGTTGCGCCCTCCACCGCCGAGCCCTGCGACGCTTCGCTGACGCGAAAGCGCAATTCGACGCGCTCGCCGGCGGCGGCTGAGACGGACTCATCGCCGATCCAAGCGATGCGCAAACCCGGTGGGCGGTCGCGTTTGGACACGCCGATGTCCAGGCCGATGCATTCGCGAATGCGCGGCGCTTCGGCCGCGATCGCAAGCACCAATTTGCCTGCCGAGGGGAAGCGGAAACTGGTCGCGTAGCGGCCGCGGCCGACTTCGCGCAGGCCGCGCTGCACGATGCTGACCGCGATCGGCGTGTGGCCGAAAGCGCGCACGCTGCTGTCGGGCGCATTCATCCCTTCCATGTAGTGATACAGCGTGCGCTCGGAGGGCGATACGAAGAACGCGCCGTTGCGCTCCAATGTCGGCGTCATCGCCGACGCGATCGGCAACTCCGGCATCGCACTGACGGCGGACGAACCGACCGGCAGATATTGCATATCCACTTTCGGCAATCGCGCGAGCGGGAACATCGCGACTTGCTCGATGTCCAGCGTGCGCACGTAGGCGTAGAGCTCGCTGAACATGATGTCGTAAGGCCGGCCGGAAATCGTCTCTTGCTTGACGACGCGCGCCGTGGCCGTATCCACGATTTCCAAACGATGCTGCGATGGATTGACGATCAACACATGGCGACCGTCCGGCGTCAACCGCGCGGGGCCGAGCCCAGCCTCGACCACGACGCGGTCGATTTGCGCACCGCGGCTGTCCAAGCGATGGATCACGCCCTGCGCACCATCGATCGCCCAGACCTGCGACAACGACGGAATCGACACCAGCCCGATCGGTTGGCCACCGAGTTCTGCACGCGTTGCGATGGCGCCTGTCGTCGTTTCGATCGTACTGACCACGCCGGCATCGCGACTGCTCGCGTACACATAGCGACTGTCTTCGCTGAACGCGATTTCGTGGTGCCCCGGCGGCAAAGCGACCGCGTGCAGCAACGCGCCGTTCGCGATATCGATCGCGGCGATGCCTTCTTCCGCCGGGCGCGCGAATGCGGATGGTTGGGCCGAACCGTCGGCGGATGCGCCGCGTGCGCGCTTCGTATCGGTCGTCGGCGATGTGGCTGCGGCAGGTTCGGTGCGATAAGCGACCCAGAGCAAACGGCCATCCGGTTGCAGCGCGAGTCGCGTCGGCTGCCCGGCGACGACGACGCGTCCTTTCAAGGTCAACGAACGCAAATCGATGATCGCGACTTCGCGCCGCGCCGGCAGCGCGACAAACATCATGGCGTCGTCGGCGGTCTTGACCCAATCGAACGGCTGCGCATCGAGTTGGATCGAGGAATACAGACTCGATCGCCCAGCGAATTGAACGGAAGGATCCAGCACCGAAATGCTGCCTTCGCGGTCCATCGTCAACACCCAATAGCCGGTGAGATCCAGCAAGGGCTGCGACAACAACCCACCACTCAGAAACGATGCGACGCGTTGCCCACACACCGGCACCGCACCCGACATCGGCGAGACTTGGCGATCGAGCCACAAGCCGATGGGTAAATTCGACATCGGCTGCCCGTCTGCGAGGCGTTCGACCTGCACCTGCAGATCGACTTGCTCGCCCATGACCGCCGTACGACGATCGCTGTTCTCGCGCGGCAGTACTTGCACCCGCATCGAGACGCCTTCGGCTTCGATTTTACGATCCAGATAGGGTTCGATGGCCCCGACCGGGGCCATCGAACCGCACAACAGCAGCGCGCTGAGCGCTGCGAAACCCTTCGACCTCATCTTGCGATCCTGATCGTGCACACCCTAATCATGTCCTTCCTGATCATGCATGGCTTATGGGCTGTGGCAACGACCGGGAATCGGCGTCGTGATACCGGCCCACGGTTGCACGCGGACAATGCCCCACAAACCGCTGGTGATACCGAACCCAGCGACATCGCGCCACAAGTAATCGCCCGGAACGCGGCTGACGCCACCGATTTGCCGCGGCACGCCTTTGTCGCGATGCGTATAAGCCGGTGTATGGCCGAGCATGATGTCGTAGTGCGCCATCGGGCTCACACTTTCTTGAGCACCCAGCGCGAACTCCATCGGATTGCCGCCCAGACAGCGTGCGGCGATACCCCAGTCGGCGGGTCGACTGCCGGCGGGGAAGCCGTTCGCATCGACTTTCTCCGCGAGATACGGATCGCGCGGCCAATCGTGCCCGTGCAGCGTGAAGACCGTGCCGCGACCTGTGCCCGTGGGCAACAGCACGCGCATGCGGGTCTCCTGACCGGCATTGGCCAACATGATCGGCACGTAGGGCTCGCCCACGTTTTGTGTCGCCGAAGTCGCGGTGCCGTCCGTTATCGCAACAGGTGTTCGAGAACGCCTGCCAGACATTGTCCGCACCAGCGAAGCCTTCCTTACCGAACGGCGAGTCCGGCGGCAGACCGAAGCGGAACCACATCGGCTCGGTGCCGTAGTTGATCGCCATGTGGCCGGAATCGTGCGCATCTTCCGGTGCGGTGCCGATATCGTCAGCGCCTTCTTTCTCCGCAGCCAGATTCGCGACGGCGTTTTCGTTATGGAACACGACGCCAGCGACATCGTCCTTGTATGGCTTATTGCCATAGCGCAGATTCAGGCCTTTTTGATGCACGACGACGAGGTCGCGCATCGTTTGCTGACGCGAGGCGAGCACGCCGCGGTCGTGTGCCGGATACGACACGTTCGCCGTGGCACGCGTGCGACGCGTATTGGTCTGCGTCGGGCCCGGGTTTTGGCGATCGATCGCGGTGTCATCGAAGTACTCGCTCCAGCGCGCGCGCCAAGGCTCGATCACCAGCGCACCGACAGCGGCTTTCTGACCCTGCTTGATACGATCCGGCGGCGTGAGGTTGGTACCACCGAATTCCACGTCGATGAATCGGCATGCATCGTTCGTTTCGGACGCATCGCGGAATTTGACCAATCGCGTCGAATCGATCATCGAGTTCAGCGAACTGAGACACCTCAGCCCAGCGGTAAGAGGCCGCCGTGCCGGAGTCGCCATCGTCCACACCGCCGACATCGTTCACGAAGCTCGACGAGAGTTGCGTCGCCAACTTGGCCGAGTCGATCTTCACCGCTTCGGTTCGGTTGTACACCTGCACCGCTTGATCGAACGCGGCGCGCACGGCCGTACTCTCTGAGCACGCTTTGCGCTGCAGATAAATCGCGCGACGGTCGTAAACAGCGGACGCATCCTCGATCAGCGGCGCCTCGTCGATCTCGCCTTTCGCTCGAGCCGCATTGACGATCTCGCTCGCGCCCGGGCTGAGCCCCGTTTCGGGCGTTTCGATGCAATTGGCGTTCTTTGCGGCGGCGACGAGCGATTCGACCAATGTCGTTTCCGCGTTCGTGAGCCTGGGCGTCGCGTCCACCGCCGACACCGTGATCGGCGTCGCTGGCGCCCTTATGAGCGCTCGCGTCGGTGCGGTCGCGCGCGTCATCGTGCGCACGCTCGATTTGACGCCGCCGGTCGTCGCTGTGGTTTTGTTCGCGAGCGTCAGCGCCGTCGCCATTTCACGGAATGCATTGGCATCGTATATCTCCGCGAGTGGGCGAGCGAACGGTTTGCCGCCGACATCATTGAGGATGCCGAACCCACCTGTGGCCGACGCGTTGGGGCAGCTTTCGGCGGACGCGATGGTTTGTAGCATGCCGGCATACCACTGATAGACCTTCGTTCTGCCGGGTTCGACCGTACTGCGCTTATTCACACCGACGTTGTTGCCGTCGTAGGAATGCACGTCGTAATGCACGAGCTGCGGGTGCAGGCCGACACGGTTGGACGGACGAATCAGATTGTTATTGAACGAGGTGGCACCGGAGCCCGGCTTGCCTTCGCTGCGCGGCAGCAACGGCGTGAGCATGGTGTAGCCGTTCAAGTCGGGCATGCGATTTGACGTCTTTCGGCAAACGATTGGTCAGATTCACGCGGATGCATTCGCCCGCCGCAGCACGCAAGACCAGCGGCTCAATCGGGCGGCCAGCGATAATCTTGCCGTTGGCGTCCAGGTCGCTGGACCACACGAACATGATCGCGGTCGGGTCATGCAGCGCACCGTTGCCGAAGACTTCGGTATGGACCAACTTGCCGTGCTCGTCTAAGACCTGGATCTGGATCTTGGGTGTTGCGCGGGTTGTAGACCAAAGTACCGCCGGCGGTATCCAAGAACGTATCGGACGGGAATTTCGGATCGATATACGCACCCAGCGGATTGGTCAGCGCTTGGTTGGCGAGCACCGCGCTGATGTCGTACCAGCGAGTCGCGCGGCTATTCGGACAATCGTTGAGCAACTTCACGCCCTGACCCGGATCGAGCAAGCTCGGAATCGGGTTGCTGGGCAATGTCTGCAGTTGATCGGCCAACGGGGTGCGGCGATTGAGGCTGCGCAGCACGCCCCAGACGCCGTTCCACATACCGTCCTGGCTGCTGTCCATCGTGTACATGCGGTCGTTCTGATGGTTGCGCGTGTTGTAGTCGGTGATGCGAACGCCGAAGGTGAATTGCTCGGACAAACCGGTGTTCTGCGCATTACGCCAACCCGAATGCGGCGCTTGGCCGAAGCCGGAACCGCCCTGCGTCCAACCGATGCCGTTGACGCTGCCGTTGTGCTCGTGTTCGTGCGAACCGGCTTGCACTTTGACGCGCACCAAGTCGCCCGAATACGCACGCATGATCGGGGTGAACGGGTCGCCTAAATGGGCATTGGTTTGCTTCGTGTACGGCGTATTGGGTGTGCCATCCGTGTCGCGCACACAGGACTCGAGCTGGGATACCGGGAAGGGCACATTGCCATCGGCATAGTTCATCGGCGTGCATTTGCGATCGGTACGCGTTTCGAGCGCGAACGCCATATCGCTACCGAGCCCATCGCCCTGCATACCGCTCTTGCCATCGGGGCCGAGTTTGTCGGGGTCGTACACGCGCGCTGCGATCGGCTCGTTGCGGTAGTTCACGACCATCATGCCTACGTCGTCGGCGGAAATGGCTTCGGGGCAAGGGCGCTTGGGTTTGATCGTGCTGGCGTAGACGGAACCCGAAATGCCGGAGCCGGGGCCATCGCCGCCCGGGCAGAACGGCGAATGCTCGACGATGTCGGTGATCCCGCCCGATGCCGGTTTGCGTACCGATGGATTGATCGCTTTACGGAACGTCTCGGGCGTCGGCTCCGCCGTCGTATCGATGGTCGATGGTTTGCCTTCTTTGCTGACGCCGACGTACACGCCCTTGTGGTACGCGTGCTGGAAGTCGCCGAACTGCAGGAAGAATTCGCGATGCGAATCGTCGCGTTTGTCGCCGTCCACGTGCAACGCGGTCTTGCCGACGCCGGTGATCAAGGCCTGCCACGTCGTCGGTCCGCCATCGGCACGCGTGCCGAGCAGCACGCCGGTTTCGTTATGACGCCATTCGGAGCCCGGCGGTTCGGTCAGCATCGTCGCGTACAAACCGATCTGCTGATGCGTCGAGGGCCCAAGGTGATCGTGGGTGAAGGTGATGCCGAGGCCGCGATGCACGCCGCCGGCGTTGACGATCGGATCCGAGAACCAGCGCTGAATCGTGGTGCGTGCGCCGTACCAATCGCAAGCGCCCGGGAAGCCGTACTCGTGGTCGAACTTATGCACATCGCCATCGACGTCTTTCCACAGCGTCGGGCAATCGGTGCGTTGATGGCCGGCCAAACTGCCGAAGTACGGATGAGGCTGAGGCACGAGCGGATCGGCGCTGCCGTTATAAGGATTGGGCACCGTCGGCTGACCGGCGGCGGCGCGCGCCTTGTTCCAAGCGTTGATCGCATAAATGCGCTCGCGCACCGCGCCCGGGGAGAACGTCGCGTCTTCGTAATTCCAGCCGTTGGCGCTACCGTCGCCGGAGGTCAGGTCCCACTTCGGTAGATGGATATGCTGGCCGATCACATCGGTCGGCGTGGTGATCTGGTAGTCGTCGGCGTAGAACTCTTTCGGCACCAGATTGGTGTGCTGATACTGCGCGCAGTCGAAGGTGTTCATGCGCAGCACCAGAGGCTCCGGTGCGCGGGTCTTGTCCAAGGTCGGCGCCACGTCTTCCCACAGCGACAAGATGCGCTGCTGCGGGTAGTGGTAGCCCAGTTTGTTGAACACGACATCGAGCTGGATGTTCGCGCCCTTATAAACGCGTGGGTTGGTTCCGCCGAATTGGATGCCGCCCGGCAGCGCGTCGGTGACGCTGATCATTCCCGCCAGCGTCGCGCCGCCGAAGAACTTGCCGTCGCCGCCCTTCAGCAACTGGTTGCCGTCATCGTCGATGCACGGGTCGTTATACGGCGAACCGGCGACCGGTGCCGCACCGTTGAGTACGAAATTAGCGGGGCTGAGATTGCCCGCGAGATCGAACTTGCTGCTCGCATGATTGCGAGTGGCGTGATATTTCATCGCCACCTGCTCCAACGGCGTGCCTTGCTCGGCGAAGTACACCGGCCGCGCCTCGAGGATTTCTTTCTTCGCGGTCATGCGGCTGAGTTCGGCATGATCGACCGCTTGTTGGGTGTACCCGGACAACGCATGACGCGGCAGACCGCCATCGACACCACCCGCGGTGGCGTCCATATCCAGTGGCGGCGTGGTCGGACGCGTGCCGATGGACGCTTCGACGCCCGCATGCTCGGTCACGCCGGCCATGAAGAACGGGAAGCCGGGATTACGCGTCACCCCATCCTTGAAACCATTGGTGAGTTGCGCGATGGAGCCGACGTTGTTGGGTTTGGCCGCCACATGCACGTCTTCGGGCATCGGCGCCAAAGCTTTGCCGGGCAAGGGGACGACCGCTGGGATCGGCGTACCGATCGCGATCTCGCCATCGGGTAACGCACGCGCCTTACCGGCGGGGCTACCGTCTTTCAACGCCCATGGCTTTTCGTGGAAGCCGGTCGGCGTTTCGCTCACGCGCAGCCGCGTGCCGGTTTCCATCACGTCGTGATTGCGCCACATGTACCACATACCCTGCGCGAAATGCGGGTAGTAGTGGCAATGGAAAATCGCATCGCCGACGGTCTTGTTGCGATTGCCCGAACCACCGAACGCGATCTCGTAGGTGTAACCCGAACCCGGGCCGATACCCTGCGCATCGATGTAGTTGGAATTGTCGTCGTTGGGGTTGAACAACCACTGATGGTTATGCAGATGGAAGATGTGCTGTTCTTTACCCGCGTGGATATTGCGGAATTTGACGAAATCGCCGATGTAGCTGTGATGCACGTTAGCCGGATCGTGCGGGTAGTACGTCGTGTTCGCGGTCCACAGTGGATTGCCGGCGCGGTCGCGTTTGTTGCGCCAATCCGGCTTGCTGCCGTCGGCGGTGAACGCGCAGTACTTCGCGCGCTCGGCTGCGTAGGTGGTGTTGAGATGGCCGGTATTGTCGAGCGCGATGTACTCGGGCTGGCAGCGGCCGGTCGCGAGATTCGAGGGCTTATCGACCAACATCGCCGGATCGCCGACCGCGTACGAAGACAAGAAGAATTCTTCGTAGGCGCAATCGATGCAGTCGTTCATCGGTCCGGTTTGCAGACGGTTGGCGATGATCTCCGCACCGATACCGCCGGAACCGTAGTTGATCATGAATGCGTCGCGGACGCCGTGCAGCGTATGTCCGAGTTCCGGGTGCTCGAAGAAATACGGATACGCTTGAGTCGCCGCGTTCTCGTCGTGATAAATCGACACGAACTCGCGGAACGGCTCCAAGCGTGTGGGCACGGTGGGGTTGCGCTTGCCGGTCGATTCGAGCGGATAGGTCGTTTGCGGGAAGCTCCCGTCTTTGTTCGGCCCGACCACCACCGCATTCACATCGCTATGAACGATGCGGTTGCCCATCAACACATTGAGGATGGGCATTCCGGTCTTGCCTTCCTGGCACCACACACCGCCGCTCGCGCAATCGTCGGGATACTTGGCTTCGTAATCGACGACCGGCTGGCCGTCCGCCGTGTTGCTGGTCGTTGCGATGCGCATTTCTTCTTCGGTCAACTGGCCGCGATAGAAACGCGCATTGACCGGCTGCACCGTCACGCTGCCGAACAAACCGACGCCGGTATCGCCCGCGGTGCCTTCGCCGCCGAACACGCCGCCATCGTTGGTGACGAGAAAACCGCCTTCATCGGGCGCATAAAAGCAATATTCCTGGGATTGGCCAGGCGCCACGAGCGAATTACCGTTCTTGCCGACATTGGAGCTGTCGTCGGAGATACCCGACACCAACTGCAACCCCTGTGGATGGAAGCCCACGGTGCGGCTCGCGATTTGATCGTCGATCTTGAAGATCACCGGGTCGCCGGTCGAATCTTTCGCGGCGTGCTCCATCGGGTGATCGATACCCGGCAACGGATCGGGCGCCGAGTTGAAGGGATTGCCCGGCGTTTGGTCCGGCGGTATCGGCGGCAGTTTGATTTCGAGCAGATTCGTGAAGCGCACGCGCAAGTACTGCCCTGCAGCGACGCGCAGCACCAAGGGGCGCGGCCGCAGATCGGGGCGCAGCGCGATGCCGCGGCTCTGATTGCGCGTGGTCGCGCTCCTGAACAAATCTTCGCCTTTCGCCGTGTAATTCAACGGGTATTTAGCGGCCAAATCGATGACGTCGTGCCGCAGCGCGTACATCATCCAATTGACGTTCTGCGCACCGATTCGATTGAACACCATCGGATGATCGATGGCGACGACATCGGCGGACACGGCATCGACTGGACATTTCGAATCGACCGGGAGGATCGCTCGAATCGTCGACGTTGCCGGCTGCAACCTCGTCAGGCGCGTCGGTCTAGGCTGCGCTTGCAGCGTCCCCGCGACCAACACCAACACAGCGATCCACGCCACATCTCTAAGACGGCACTTCATATTCATTCCCCTTTGCAATCCAATCGCACTGATGCCTGCTATACCCCATTTAACAAATGCCCCGACACCGCTCCTAATGTCAAGCGATATGGTCCTCTACGTGGTGGCCGTCGAGTTGGCCTGTTCTTTGCTATTACTAATGTCTTCATAAAAATGGATTTCTGCAATCGAGCTCGCAAATGAAACCGGTTATCAGTCACACATTAACATTGCCGCATTGCAACATCAGGACAGCGCAGAAACCTTTCCGCTGTCGCTAGGCATAGGCTACGGTTCGCGGTCGCAGATGCTGCGACCTCACCCACCGCTCGTCGTATCCCTCTTCTCCTCCGCACTCGCCTACACTCATCGGCCCACTCTCAGGAAGCGCCACGCGTGTCGATCGGACTCTTCGTCGCGGGCCTCGCGCTCGGACTGATCATCGGAGGGATGTGGCGCCGTCGACCGAACGGCGAACGTCCCGAAAAAAATGGAACCGGTATCGAAGCCACGCACACGCCCGGCGCCGATACCCCCGTGCCGACCCCCGCGCTACCGCCGACGGCGGGCAATCCAACGCCTGAGACGCAGGACACATCTGCCCCAGGCCGCGCGGGCGACGCATCCGCCGCAAGCGAATCCCCGCGCGACCGTTTGTATCGTCTGCGCCGTGAAGTCGATCAGCAAGACGGCAGCGTGCAACACCCCGACGATCTGTTGCGCATTCCCGAATTTCGCGAAGGCGCGGCGTTGCTGGCGACTGCGGACTTCACCGCAGCGGATGTCGTCGAAGCATTGGGCAATGCCGGTTATGCCTTGCCGTGCATGGCCGCACTGGCGCTGCGCGAACGCAACGATGTCGAGCCACAAACGGCGTTGGGCGCGACGATGCCCTTCGGCGGTTATCCGCTGCGTTATCTTCTCGATTGGTTGCAGACGCAACCGGACGCGCGTGCGCTGCCGTGGCTATTGCGGCATACGCGCGAATGGTGGTGGGAAGGACAAGCGGTGCGTCAGCGCGTACGCGAGTATTTGCGCTGGGCGCACGCCAATCCGCCGGCGGACAGTCGCAACTCGGGCGACGCGTCGTCGCACACGATCGCGAACGACAGCAAAGACGCATCGACCGACTCGTTCGTACCGATGCCGCTGGAAGATCTCGACGACTACGCGTTGCAAGAGATCGAAACAGCCTTCAAGCATTTCCAAGAGCCTGTACTCTCACCGTATCTCGCACAGGCGAGCGCGGAACTTCGGCGGCGAAAGGAAAAGCAAACGCTCGGTGGTATCGGTCGCGTGTGGTCGCCGCCGGCGGAGTCGACGGTCGTCGAACACCCCGAACTGCTGCGCGATCTGGACAAGCTGCATGAACTGCTGTCCGCGCCGCGTCCGAAATCGATTCTGCTCTCCGGCGAACACGGCACCGGCAAAACCACACTCGTCGATCGCCTCCTCGCGCGCTTGCACGCCGAGGATTGGTTGCTGTTCGAGGCCTCCGCAGCGGAAGTGCTGGCGGGGCAAACCTATTCGGGTGAACTCGAAGCGCGTATTCGCGATTTGCTAGCGGCGCTGGATCGCAAACGCGCGCTCTGGCGCGTGCAAGATTTCTTCGATCTGTTGCACAAAGGCAGCCACAAACAGGATCCGCGCGGCATTCTCGATTTGCTGCTGCCGGCGATGGAGCGCGGCAGCTTGCTGATGCTCGGCGAGCTGACGCCGCAGCAATATTCGCAGTTGTTGCTCGCGCGCCCGGTGCTGCGGCATCACGCCGAACCGGTGACGCTGCGTTCGCCGGACGACGCGGTGATGCGCGATGTGTTGGTGCGTTGGGCCGCCAGTCGAGAAACTGCACTCGGACGCCCGGCGATCGAACCACGCGCACAGGACGAAGCGCAGCGCATGGCCGCGCAGTATTTCCCCGAACAGCACGAACCCGGACGCACACTGCGTCTGCTCGACGAAGCGCTGCAGACGGCGATCTCAGGCGACGCCCCACGTTTGCCCTTGGACAGCGAAGCCTTGCTGCGCGCGGTCGCTTCGCGCAGCGGTCTGCCGCTGGAGGTGATCGACGACCGCCAAAGCCTCGATCTCGAACATCTGCGCGCGTTCTTTCGTAAGCGCGTGATCGGTCAAGATGAAGCGGTCGAATGCTTGGTCGACCGCATCGCGATGCTCAAAGCCGGCTTGGTCGACGCGAATCGTCCGATCGGCGTCTTCATGTTCGCCGGCCCGACCGGCACCGGCAAAACCGAGCTTGCGAAAACGCTCGGCGAACGATTGTTCGGCAGCAGCGAGCGCTTGCTGCGTTTGGACATGAGCGAATATCAATCCGAAGACGCGGCGTGGCGACTCACCGACGACGGCCGCGACGGCACCACGCGTTCGCTCACCGCGCGCATTCGCGAACAGCCTTTTTCGGTCGTGCTGCTCGACGAATTCGAAAAAGCGCATCCACGCGTGTGGGATCTGTTCCTGCAAGTCTTCGACGACGGACGTCTGAGCGATCGCAGCGGCCGCGTCGCCGATTTCCGCCACAGCATCATCATTCTCACCAGCAACGCCGGTTCGACGCTCTCGCGCAGCGCGGGGCCGGGCTTTACGTCCGTCGCGGGCGGTTATTCGCGCGCCACGGTCGAGAAAGCCTTGTTCGAGACCTTCCGTCGCGAATTCCTCAATCGACTCGATCGCATCGTGCTATTCAATCCGCTCGATCGCAGTTTGATGCGCGACATTCTCCACAAAGAGTTGCAGCGCGCGATGGGCCGACGTGGCCTGAGAAACAGAGACTGGGCGGTGGAATGGGAACCGTCCGCGATCGAATTTCTGCTCGACCGCGGCTTCACGCCCGATCTCGGCGCGCGTCCGGTGCGACGCGCGATCGAACAGCATCTGCTCGCGCCATTGGCGCGCAGCATCGTCGAACATCGCACGCCGCAGGGCGATCAGTTCCTCTTCGTGCGCAGCGCGGGCGATCGCCTCGAAGTCGAATTCATCGACCCGGACCAGCCCGCGACCGATGTCGCCACGGCGTCTTCTCAACCGCATGCGCATACCCAGGATCTACGCGATCTCATCTATGCGCCGGACGCCACCGCGACGAGTATCGCTGCATTGCATGCGCACCTGCAGCAACGGTTGGATGCGGTCGCCTCGATGTCGTGGCAACAGGCGCGAGATGCCGATTTCTCCGAGATGAACGATCGCGATTTTTGGTCGCGAGCGGAACGCTTCGAAGTGCTGGATCGGATCGAACGCCGCGATCGGATCGAAAGCGCGCTCGACACGGCGCAGCGACTCGACGAGCGCCTCGCCCGCGACGGTGCGAATCCCGTTTTCGTCGCACGACACGCACAATTGTTGTGGTTGTTGGATCACGCGATCGCCGCGGTGGAAGAACGCGAAGCGCAGGATGCGATTTTCGTCGTCGCCGCCAGTGCGTCCGATCTCAAACGCGATGCCGCGCGCACGCGGCTGTGGTGGCAACAAGTCTTGGCGATGTACGTCGCCTGGGCCGAACGCCGCAACATGCGCATCGAAACGCTGGAACAAGATGCCGAGCGTTGCCGCGCGCGATTCGCGGTCAGCGGCTTCGGCGCGTATCGCCTGCTCGCAGCCGAACATGGGCTGCACACGCTGGAGCAGGACGCCACCGATATCGACGGCGGCACGCAGCGGTTTTCGGTCTCGATGCGCGTCGCGCACGATCCGCCAGGCCGTGCGCGACCGATGCTGCAGGATGCGGATGAAGAGCCCCGCGTCTGTCGCCGCTATCGCGCCGCGCCCTCGCCGTTGGTGCGCGACACGGTGCGCGGTTGGCGCAGCGGACGTCTGGACCGCGTGCTCGCGGGCGAGTTCGATGTGATGCGTGCGGAAAGCGATTGACCCTATGCCTTAGGCAGGAGATATGCGGCTTGACAAATATAATTAGGAGTCCTAATGTTTGTTCATGAACGCGATCTCCCCGCAACGCATCCAGCTCGCCATCGGTCTCGAGCGCCTGTCTGGTCTAGTGCGAAACCAAACTTGGCGCGACGGTAGCGACGCCCGTATCCATCCTGCGCAACGCGCACTCTTAGCGGCTCTCGCCTCCGACGGCGAGAGCATGCGGCCAAGCGAATTAGCCGCGCGTCTCGGCGTTTCCGCCGCAAGCATCAGCGATTCGATCCGCGCCACCGAGGCCAAGGGCTGGCTCGAGCGCACCGCAGACCCGGACGACGCGCGCGCGCGTCGTCTCTCGCTGACGCACGCCGGCGCAGCCTTGATCGCCGAGCTTCAACGTCACGACGGCGGCCTATCGCTGTTGCTCGACGCGCTGCCCGAACCAGACGCCGCTTCGATGTTGCGCATCGTGCAACTGTTGATCCAACGCGCGCAGGCGATGAACCTCGCCAGCGGTACTCGTACTTGTCTCGGTTGCGCTTACTTTCGACCGTATGCGAATGCGGATGCCGACCCGGAACATCCACATTTTTGCGCGTATGTCGATGCCGCCTTCGGCGATGCCGAATTACGGACAGATTGCGCGGAGCAACAGCCGCAAGATCCTGGGCAATTAGCGAACGACATTCGACGCTTCCGCGACGGCCCCAACGCCTGATCGCTCGTTTCGAGTACCCGCGGACAAAAAAAGCGGCGCCCGATTGCAGTCGGGCGCCGCCGGCAGTACCACCGGCATGCGCGAACACATCGACGCCGGTGCCCTTTCCATCACCCGCTAGAGCGATTCAAGGAACTCGATTATGAAGCACAACGCCGTTTTCTCGCACGTCGGCATCGCCTTCGTCGCCGCATGCTGCGCATGCGCCCTCGGCACCGCCCACGCGCACGACAAGACCAAGCACACCGGCGGCATCGCCGCGCAACGCGACAGCAAAATACTCGCCGACTTCGACATCGTCCATGCCAAGATCACGCACGACGAGCGAGTCGCCACGTTCCACATGGCTGTATCGGGCAAAGCCGGAAAATCGCGACCAACGGCAACCGGAAAACTCGCCGGAAGCCGCGTGTTCTCCTACGTGTGGCCGACATCGCTCGACCCGTACGAGGTCGGCTTCGAACGCGCGAGCGGCATTCTGGCGCTAGCGGTGACGGCGCATCCTGATTTCGACGACACACCGCTCTACGACGAGAACCGCGACGGCAACCTCAGCAACGACGGCAATCTGTGGCATAGCCATTGGGTCGTGCTCAAACCCGATGCGGCCTGCGGCAAAGATGCGCTGGCAGTGGTGGATATTCCAGAAGGCAGTAAACCGCGCTTACCGAAAACTTGGCCTGGATTACCGATCCTGATCGACAGCCCAGGTTGGAATCCAGTGTTCGCCGGCGAACATCTCGAAGTCCGCGTCGCGTTCGACGATCCGCACATACTGAACGATCTGAAATTCGATGGCGTCACCGCCGGGCTACGCGTAAACGCTAGCGTGCATGCGCCGTTGTTGTGCGTGACCGATGTCTTCAAAGTCGCCTCCGGCGATCTGAGCCTGCCAGGCCGTATCGATCGCTGAGGTCGGTACCACCGGATCGCAGACGCGATATCGACGGCCGGCAATGCAAGTCGCCGGCCGTCGAACCACCCTCATCATCCGCGACACCGCTGCACAGGACAACACGATGACGACCGACACGCACCCACCCGCTGTATGGCAGATCAGCGAATGGCTCAATACGCCGTCGCCGATCACACTCGAGTCTTTACGCGGCCGCGTCGTGGTCGTACTGGCGTTTCAGATGCTCTGCCCTGGCTGTGTCGCGACGGCTTTACCGCTCGCGGCGCGCGTGCATCGCTTATTTCCACAGCAAAGCGTCGCGATGCTGGGGCTACACACGGTGTTCGAGCATCATGCGGCGATGACGCCGGTATCGCTGCAGGCGTTCTTGCACGAGTACCGCATCGCGTTCCCGGTCGGTGTGGATCGGCCCGCGACGAAAGGGCCGATTCCGGACACGATGCGCGCGTATGCGATGCGGGGCACGCCGACATGGCTGATCTACGACACCGAAGGACGCTTGCGTCAACACCTCTTCGGCGAAGTCGACGCGCTCGCGCTTGGCGCCGAAATCATGCGTTGGATCGATGCGCAACCCTCTGCGGAAAGCGCCGCGACGACAGCGACGAATACGGCGGTGGGCGCTTGCGACGATGGTGCGTGTGTGCCATCGAAACCTTGACTTCAATGCGACCTTCGCATCGATGACGCGTTAGGCGGCATGGCTGCAAGCGGTCGATGATTCTCGACACCGCGCCATCGAGCGCATCCCCAGTTCCTATCTGGCGCAGGCTTGGTGTTTCCGCCCGCCTTGGGGGCCAAAAAAAGTCCTCGGCTGCGCCTTGCAAGCCGTCACGACGCGCTACAGTGATCGCCCCGGCGCCCTGTGCCGTACATCAAGACAAAGGATATCCACCATGACCACGTTGACCGACGAACTCTTCGCCCAACTCGAAGGCGCGCCGTTACAGCAAATATCGCAGCAACTCGGCATCGGCAAGACCCAAGCCGCAGGCGCGGTCAGTGCGGCCTTGCCGCTATTGATCGGTGCGCTCGGTAAGAACGCGAGCCAGCCGCAGGGTGCGGAAGCGCTGTTCGGCGCGTTGCAGCGCGACCATACGGGCGGTGGCGGCGATATCGCCGGCTTGCTCGGCATGGTGCTCGGCGGCGCGCAGAGCCGGCAGACCGATGGCGCCGGCATGCTCGGCCATATTCTCGGCGGCCAACAAGGCCGCGCCGAACAACACTTAGGCGAAGCCACCGGCCTCGGCGGCGATCGCGCCGGCATGCTGATGAAGATCCTCGCGCCGATCGTGATGGCCTATCTCGCCAAACGTATGTTCGGCGGCGATGGCGGCGGCAACGCACTAGGTATGGCCGGTGGCGGTAATCCGACCGCCCAAGTGCTGGGCTCGATCCTCGGCCAGGAACAGCAGCAGGTCCGCCAACAAGGCGGCCTTGGCGGCGGCCTGCTCGGTGCGGTGCTCGATCAAGACGGCGACGGTCAGCTGGGTCTGGGCGACTTGCTGAAGATCGGCGGTGGTTTGTTGGGCGGGAAGCGTTAATCGCATCCTCTGCATCATCGGCGCGGCGGCATTCGCCGTCGCGCTGACGGGCGCTACGCCCAACCCCTGAAGCATGTAAGGCGATATGCATGCGGTGCCCGATGGTGCATCCGCATCGTCGATACCTCGACGCATCCCTAGCGGCACCCAAGACCGCGATGGATGGCGACTGTTCCATCAAGGCAGCGACGACCGGCAACCTCGCTAAGGGGCAACGCGCCCGTCAATAGTCGCTACCTATCGAAATGGTCGAAATAATCGAATTCCATTGATGATGCCTACACGGTAGTTTGGCCCGACGTCAGGATCACTCCCCCATAACCCAAGCATCACTTTCGCCGACATCGATCTCAAATGCCGGCTTGCCCAACGTCGACACCTAAACGGTCGGGTCCATCGATACGGATCAACTGATACGGATCAACTGATCGGGTTCGTCGGCCATCCAATAATCCGTAAGCACATCACACCCAACGACGCTCGGACGCGAAAAGCAACGAATCGTCGGGTACGCACAACCCAAGGAGAACACCATGTCAACCGAATCGAAATGCCCGTTTTCGGGCGGAGCAGGCAGCCACACCACCGTGTCCGGCACCCAAAAGAACTCCGACTGGTGGCCGAACCAGCTCAATCTGAAGATCCTGCATCAACAGTCCGCCAAGTCCGATCCCATGGGCGAAGCGTTCGACTACGCCGAGGCGTTTAAGACGCTCGACCTCGACGCCGTAATCAAAGACCTGACGGCCTTGATGACCGATTCCCAGGACTGGTGGCCGGCGGATTATGGTCACTACGGCCCGCTCTTCGTGCGCATGACCTGGCATGCCGCCGGCACCTACCGCATTCACGACGGCCGCGGCGGTGCAGGCACCGGCGCGCAACGCTTCGCCCCGCTCAATAGCTGGCCGGACAACGGCAATCTCGACAAAGCCCGCCGCCTGCTGTGGCCGATCAAGCAGAAATACGGCAACACATTGTCCTGGGCCGATCTGCTGGTCCTCGCCGGCAATGTCGCGATGGACTCGATGGGCTTCAAAACCTTCGGCTTCGGCGGCGGTCGACCGGATATCTGGGAACCCGAAGACGACATTTATTGGGGCCCGGAAACCACCTGGCTCGGCGATGCGCGCTACAGCGGCGACCGCGAGCTGGCCAACCCGCTCGGCGCCGTGCAGATGGGCCTGATCTACGTGAACCCGGAAGGCCCGAACGGCAACCCCGACCCGATCGCCTCGGCGCGCGATATCCGCGACACCTTTGCCCGTATGGCGATGAACGACGAAGAGACCGTAGCGCTGGTCGCCGGCGGTCACACCTTCGGCAAGGCCCACGGTGCAGGCGATCCGACGCTTGTCGGTCGCGAGCCAGAAGGTGCCGACATCGAAGAACAAGGCTTCGGTTGGATCAACAAGTTCGGCAGCGGCAAGGGCGTACACACCACGACCAGCGGCATCGAAGGCGCCTGGACCCCCAACCCGATTCGGTGGGACAACGGCTACTTCGAGACCTTGTTCGGCCACGAATGGGAGCTGACCAAAAGCCCCGCTGGCGCCCACCAGTGGAAACCCAAGGACCCGGCCGCCGCGACTCTCGTACCGGACGCCCACGACCCGAGCAAGCGTCACGCGCCGATGATGACGACGGCTGACATGGCGATGCGCATGGATCCGGCCTACGAAAAAATCTCCCGCCACTTCAAAGACAATCCGCAAGAATTCCACGATGCCTATGCACGTGCGTGGTTCAAGCTGACCCATCGCGACATGGGCCCGCGCGCGCGCTACCTCGGCAAACTCGTCCCGCAAGAAGTGCTGATTTGGCAGGATCCCACCCCCGCGGTCGATCATCCGCTGATCGATGCGCAGGACATCGCCGCACTGAAAGCCAAGCTGCTCGGCGCGGGCCTATCCGTTTCGCAACTGGTCGCGACCGCCTGGGCCTCGGCGTCGACTTTCCGCGGCAGCGACAAACGCGGTGGTGCGAACGGCGCGCGCATTCGACTCGCGCCGCAGAAAGATTGGGCCGCGAATCAACCGGCGGAACTGGCGAAGGTACTCGCGACGCTGGAAGGTATCCAAGCCGGCTTCAACAGCGCGCAGTCTGGCGGCAAGAAAGTCTCGCTCGCCGATCTGATCGTCCTCGGCGGCTGCGCCGCGATTGAAGCTGCAGCGAAGCAGGCAGGTCACGACATCGCCGTGCCGTTCACGCCGGGCCGCACCGATGCGCGACAGGATCAGACCGATATCGAATCGTTCGCGGTGCTCGAACCGCAAGCCGATGGCTTCCGCAACTACGTCAAGAAGGGCTTCGAAGGTGC
Organism: uncultured Gammaproteobacteria bacterium; assembly: GCA_963783035.1. GTDB lineage: Bacteria > Pseudomonadota > Gammaproteobacteria > Xanthomonadales > Xanthomonadaceae > Lysobacter_I. The sequence continues at coordinate 144,111 of CAWAMC010000005.1, read as the reverse complement.
GCAGGCCGAACTGCTGGTCGACAAAGCGCAATTGCTGAATCTGACCGCGCCGGAGATGACCGTGCTGATCGGCGGCTTGCGTGCATTGGACGCGAATTTCGGGCAAACCAAACATGGCGTCTTCACCAACCGTCCCGGCACGCTGAGCAACGACTATTTCGTCAATCTGCTCGACATGCGCACGGGGTGGAAGCGATCCGCCGCGGACACGAACGTCCTCGAAGGCCGCGACCGCAAGAGCGGCGAGCTCAAGTGGACGGGCACCGTCGTGGATCTCGTCTTCGGCTCGAACTCGCAATTGCGTTCCCTCGCTGAGGTCTACGCCGCTGGCGATGCGCAAGCCAAGTTCGTGCACGACTTCGTCGCCGCCTGGAACAAGGTGATGAACAACGATCGTTTCGACCTCGCCTGATCGTCACGAGAATCGCAGAAAACGGCCGCTCAACCTCTGCCAATCGACGGCTTCGCCCGGCTCCGGATTATCCGGAGCCGGGCCGGTAAGCGAATACTCGAGCATCGATTCGAAAGTCGATTCGATCGTGTATTTGACCGTTCGCGCACGCATGCGCCGTTATTCGCTGCGAAGCCCAATCGCAGGAGGCCCGGATGGCCATCGACTTCTGTCCCGGATACACCAGCTCCCCGTTCAAAACACTCGCGCGCAACTATCCGGGTAGCGATGTCTACCCGACCGACGATTTCCGCACCGAATGGGGACCGATCTTCCATCGCGGCCGCCTCAACGGCACCGCACGCGTGCTGGTGATCGGTCAAGATCCGGCGCAATCCGAAGCGGTCGTACGCCGCATTCTCGTCGGCAATGCCGGCAAACGCGTGCAAGGTTTTCTGCACAAGCTCGGTATCCGCAAGCGTTACGTCATTCTCAATACTTATGTTTACAGCGTATTCGGGCAAGCGGCCGGCAATGCGCATATCGGCGATGCCGCGATCGCCGATTACCGCAACCAATGGATCGCAGGCGTGCTCGATAAGAGCCCGATCGAAGCGGTTGTCGCCTTCGGCGGCCTCGCCAACCAAGCGTGGACCGCGTGGTTGAATTCGCCCGCCGCTGCCGGCAGGCCGGCATTGCATTTCGAACACCTACCGCATCCGACTTCGCCCACTGCAGGCGGCGCCAGCGATGCGCAGGCCGCAGCCGCCACCGCCGTGATGTTGACGAAATACAACGCCGCGATCGGCCGCATCCGTCCCGCGCTCACCAAAACCGATGCCGCGGCAGCCGCGCTGTACGGCAATGCATTCACCGATGCCGATCTACCGGACATCCCGATGATGGATCTGCCTGCCGGCACGCCGACGTGGATGTCGACCGAAGAAGAATGGGCCAAACGCATCGGCGCTACCACGGACGCGAAGCGACGAACGATTCAGATCGTGGTTCCCGCAAGCGTACCGCTATAAGAGCATCTAACAAAATGTCATTCCGAGCGCAGCGAGGAACCCGCTTTTCGGCTTTGTCATAGACAACATAACCAGCTCTGCCCTCGCGTGGGCAAATGGCTAATGGGCCGTGGTGATAGTTTCATTTTGATAGACGCTCTAAGCCACTACAACGCGTCGATATCGCCTAACGCTCGAATCAACCGCCGCGCGCGCTTATCGGGTTTGCTCTCCGGCGGCGTATAACCCGCGCGTGCGGCGCGCGCGGCGGCGGCGGCTTCAAGGCGCCGCGCTTTGGATTCTTCCGATTCCACATACAGCGTTTGCGCGATGGCCGCCGATCCGCGCTTGTCGCTCAGTCCCGCGACCACGATCTCGAATATCTCCAACCCTCGCACCACGCGCATCGCATCGCCGATACGCACCGTGCGCGATGCTTTCGCGCGCTGCCCATCGACTTCGATTTTTCCGGTCTCGATCGCTTGTTTGGCGAGGCTGCGCGTCTTGAAAAAACGCGCGGCCCAGAGCCATTGGTCGAGGCGGATGGAGGCGGCACGATCCAGCTGCGTCATGCGAGAAATAGCGAGCGATGGGGATAGGAAGTGTACGCCTGACCGAAACGCAAACGGCCGCCCAAAGGCGGCCGTTCGGAGATCGCGCGATGCGTTGCGCGGTAGAGGCGGTCAGGCTTAAGCCTTGGCCTTCTTCGTGTGCATCGACAAATCTTCTTTGATGCGCGCCTTCTTGCCTTCGAGGTTGCGCAAGTAATACAGCTTGCCCGCACGCACGTGGCCGCGACGCTTCACCACCACCGAATCGATCGCCGCGCTGTGGGTCTGGAACACGCGTTCCACGCCGTAGCCGTGCGAGATCTTGCGAACGGTGAACGCGGAGTTCAGACCGCCGTTCTTGATGGCGATGACCACGCCTTCATAGGCCTGCACGCGTTCGCGATTGCCTTCCTTCACCTTGACGTTGACGATGACGGTATCGCCGGGGCCGAATTCCGGCAGCGTACGCTGCACCTGATCGGCTTCGAACTGCTGCAGCAGCGTGTTGAGCGAGGGCTTGGACATGGTGCGACCTTGCGAAAATGTCGAGTAGGGAACGGGACGGACGAATTCCGTTGCGGTGTGGACTGTCGGAACCGACCGCACCCTGGCGACGTCGAGAGATCGACGCATGCCTGGAATACGCAGAGCCGCGCATTATAGCGGGCCTTTTGCGGTGGATGCTAGGGGTTCATGCCTCGGAACCGAGACTCTCGTCGCCCTGTGCGATCGCTTGAGCCGTATCGGCCGCCATGCGCTCGGCGAGAAAGGCCTCCAACAGGACCCGATCCGCCTTAGACAGCGTTGCACGGTCGATCAAATCCGGCCGGCGCAGCCAGGTCCGCCCGAGGGATTGCTTGCGCCGCCATTTCGCGATCTCGGCATGGTTTCCCGATAGCAGCACATCCGGCACGCCACCGAGCAGGTGCTCGACCGGCCGGGTGTAGTGCGGGCAATCCAGCAGCCCATCCTCGCCTTCGAAGCTGTCCTGCACGGCCGATTCGGCATCGTTGAGGGCACCCGGCAGCAGCCGGGCGATCGCGTCGATCACCACCGCCGCCGCCAATTCGCCGCCGGACAGGACGTAATCGCCGATCGAAAGCTCCTCGTCCACCTCGGCCTGCAGCAAGCGCTCATCCACACCTTCGTAGCGGCCGCAGAGCAAGATCAGGCGTTCGGGAGGCGTTTCGTCCGTTCCCGCCAGCGCTCTCACTCGAGCCTGGGTCAAGCGGACGCCCTGCGGACTCATATAGATAATGTGTGCCGGCCGTGGATCGGCCGCGCGGGCGGCGTGGATCGCGGCGCGCAGCGGCTCGATCAGCATCACCATGCCCGGACCGCCACCAAAAGGGCGGTCGTCGACCCGGCGGTAGTTGCCCTCGGCGTAATCGCGAGGGTTCCAACCATGGATCGATAGCAGCCCGCGCTCCTGCGCGCGCCCCACCACGCCGTGCCCAGCGATCTGGGCGACGAACTCGGGGAACAAGCTGATGATGTCGATGCGCATGCGAGGGAATGGGGAATGGGGAATGGGGAATCGTTAAGAAGAGATCAAAACATGATCTGCGAAAAAACCTTCGATGATCGTGTTAGCGCCGAACTCGCATTTGCTTGCTTTTCCAATTCCCTATTCTCGATTCCCGATTCCCGTCCGTTAAAACTCCGCATCCCAATCGACCACGATGCGGCCGTTATCGAAATCCAATTCGCGCACGTAATCCGGGCGCGCGAACGGAATCATGCGTTCGCGGTCGCCTTTCACCAACAGCACATCGTTGGCGCCATTGGAAAAGACCGATGCGACCGTGCCGAAGGCGACGCCCTCAAGGTTTTCGACGCGCAAGCCTTGCAGATCGATCCAGTAGAACTCGCCATCGTTCGGCGGCGGCAACGCGCTACGCAACACGTAGAGTTCTGCGCCGCGCAGGGCCTCGGCCGCGTCGCGGTCGTCGATGCCGGGGATCGTGCCGATCAAACCTTTGCCGCCAGGCCGGGCGCGCGCACCGGCGATCTCGCGCTCACGACCCAGCGCATCGCGCAGGATCCACGGCTGATAGCGCAGCAGATTGCTCGGCGGTTCGGTGAGAGATTCGAGTTTCAGTTCGCCACGCACGCCGAACGCGCCGTGGATCCTGCCTACCAGGATGCGGCGCGTCGGGTCGTTCATTGCGGGAACGTCGGTATCGCAGCGGGCCGCGCGAGGCGCGGCGAAAGCATTAGGCCGAAGCCGGAGCTGCGACCGGAGCGGCTTTGACCGCCTGCTTGTAGAGGTCGGCGACCTTATCGGTCATTTGCGCGCCGGTGCCGATCCAGTGCTTGGTGCGCTCCAGATCGAGTTCCACGCGCTTTTCGTTACCGGTGGCGATCGGGTTGAAATAGCCCAAGCGCTCGATGTTGCGGCCATCGCGAGCATTGCGGCTGTCGGTGACGATGATGTGATAGAAGGGGCGCTTCTTGGCGCCGCCACGGGTGAGGCGAATCTTGACCATGAGACGATAGTTCCTGTGGAGCCCAGCTGCCGGAGTGGCAGGGTAAGCCGGCCATTATAGCGGCCGGGCACGCCCGAAGGAACCCTGCCCTGCGTCCCCGGGTAGAGCGGAGCGAAGCTCCGCTAGGACAGGCCCGACGTCTAAACCCCCGCATCGGAGCTTCGCTCCGCTCTACCGGCCGCTCGAGCGAATGCCGGACATCACCGAAACGGCATACCGCCCTTGCCGCCCATCATCCCTTGCATGCCCCGCATCAGGCCTTTCATGCCGCCGGAGCTCAGCTTGCTCATCATCTTTTCCATCTGCTGATACTGCTTGATCAGCTTGTTCACGTCGGCTGGCGTGAGGCCCGCGCCCTTAGCGATACGTGCCCGGCGCGAGCCGTTCAAGATGTCCGGGTGGCGGCGTTCTTTCTTGGTCATCGAATTGATGATGGCGATCTGACGCGGGATTTCCTTGCCGGTGATCCGGTTCTTGAGCTCGTCCGGTACTTGGCCCATGCCCGGCAGCTTGTCCATCAACCCGTGCAGACCGCCCATGTTCTGCATCTGTTCGAGTTGATCTTTCATATCGCTGAGATCGAACTTCTTGCCTTTGGTGATTTTCTCCGCCAGTTTCGCGGCCTTGTCCTTGTCCACCTGCTGCTCGACTTGCTCCACCAGGGAGAGCACGTCGCCCATGTCGAGAATGCGGCTGGCGACGCGATCGGGATGGAACACATCCAGGCCGTCGGGCTTCTCGCCCACGCCGATGAATTTGATCGGGCGGCCGGTGATGTAACGCACGCTCAGTGCCGCGCCGCCGCGCGCATCGCCGTCGGTCTTGGTCAGGATCACGCCGGTGAGCGGCAGCGCTTCGCTGAAGGCCTTGGCGGTGGTCGCTGCGTCCTGGCCGGTCATCGCGTCGACCACGAACAGGGTTTCGACCGGATTGACCGCGGCATGCAGCGCTTTGATCTCCGCCATCATCGCTTCGTCGATGGCGAGGCGGCCGGCGGTGTCGACGATCAGCACGTCGACATAGGATTTGCGCGCGTCGTCGATCGCGGCTTTGACGATCGCTTCGGGCTTCTGCGACGGATCGGACGGGAAAAACAGCACGTCGACCTGCTGCGCCAGCGTCTTGAGTTGTTCGATCGCGGCCGGACGGTACACGTCCGCCGACACCACCATCACTTTCTTCTTACGCTTTTCTTTGAGGTGTTTAGCGAGCTTGCCGACCGTGGTGGTCTTACCCGCACCCTGCAGGCCGGCCATCAAAATGACCGCTGGCGCGGGCACGTTGAGGTTCAGATCGGACGCCGCCGAGCCCATCACCGCCGTGAGCTCATCGCGAACCACTTTGATCAGCGCTTGGCCCGGCGTCAGGGACTTCATCACGTCCTGACCGACGGCACGGACCTTGATCCGCTCGATCAAGGCTTGCACCACCGGCAGCGCGACATCGGCTTCGAGCAACGCGATTCGTACCTCGCGCGTGGCTTCGCGGATGTTCTCCTCGGTCAACCGGCCGCGCCCGCGGAGGCGCTCGATGGTGCCGGAGAGACGCTGGGTGAGGGATTCGAACATAACGGTTTCGGGCGCGCGGGAAAGGGGCAGAAGTATAGCCGGCCGGGAGCCGCGGCAGCCGCTCGACGCGCATGGCCGCATCGAAGTCCTGGGCGGCATCGCTTACGTCATGCGCTTCGCGTCCGAGCCCTATGCCCGCTGTCGATTCGCGAATATGCGACACTGCTGCGATGACAATCGTTCTCATCGCTATCGTCTGTTATCTGTTCGCCACAGCGGCATTGGTGCGCAGTTTGCGCGGCGATCGGCGTCGGATTCCGCTCGCGATTTGGGTGCTGCCCGCGGTCGGTATCGCGCTGCATGCCGCCGCGCATCTGTGGGCATGGCACCGTGCCGGCGGGGCGAATCTGCATATCGTCTCGGCGTTGTCGATCGTCGGTATCGGCATGGCGATGCTGACGTGGTTGGTCGGCATCCGTGGGCGTATGGCAGCACTGGGCGTGATCGTCTTCCCGATCGCTGCGCTCACCGCGCTGATCTACGGCTTACTCGGCCGTAACGAACCCAGTTCGCTCGATTGGCGCTTGCAACTGCACGCTTGGTGCGCCCTGCTCGCCTACACGACGCTGGCGGTCGCGGCGTTGCTGGCCATGCTGCTGTGGCTGCAAGAGCGCGCCCTGCGGCAACGCCGCTTCATCGCTTGGCTACGCGCCTTGCCGCCGTTGATCGAACTGGAGACTCTGCTGTTTCGCACGATCGGCGCCGGCTTCGTCCTGCTGACGGCCGCGCTCTTGAGCGGCGTTTTATTCGTCGAGGACTTGATGGCGCAGCATCTGGCCCACAAAACGATCTTCAGCCTGTTGTCGTGGCTGGCGTTCGGCGCGTTGTTGCTCGGGCGACGGCTCCGCGGTTGGCGCGGCACGATCGCGGTGCGTTGGACGCTGGTCGCGATGGGTCTGCTGGTGCTCGCCTATTTCGGCAGCAATGCGGTGCTGGAGTTGATCCTCAAGCGGCGCTGATCGCACGGTGGGTGCCGCGACGTTATGCATTGACGCCACGGCGATCTCGACGCGAGTCGATTTCGAGAGCGAAACGATCTTGGAATCGACATCGCAGAATCGTCGAACCGGCTCTGGTCGAGCGTTTTGGCTTCGTGCCGATGGCGTTCGGCTGTACAGATGGTGACCGCGAACATGGGCACATTCATCTTGCTGACCGAAAAAAAATACGCATAAGCACTGTAAACTGGAAATCGAGTAACTTAAATTTCGCTCAGTAAGGACGCTCGCTTCCGGCGCATGCCTGTCGAGGTGCGATTCGGGCATCCAATGAAATCGTCTGCAAGGAGGCTCGAGAGCACCAACGTTTGAACTGTGGAGGATTGAGTTGTGAAATCGATGGTGTCTGCTTGGCTTCTGTCGCTCGCCGTTGTGTGGGCTGGCGCAGCCAATGCGCAAAGCACGGCGCAAGATCCATTCGCCGAATGCCCAGCCTTTCCGACCGAGGTCGCCGAATCGCTGCGCTGGGAGGTTTTGCGTGCGCCCGGGATGCTGTTCTGCCGCGCCGTGCAGGTCGCAGACGGGGCCGACGTTTTCGCACTGACGGTCGGTCGCGAATCGCCCTTCAAGCCGCGGCGCGGTAATCGCGCCGAGGTCGGTCAGTTGAACGGCCGCGCGATTCAGTGGTACCGCGGAGAGCTATCGAATCAACCCACGCTATTGGTGCGAGAGACGCTGATCCGTTTCGGCGAAGATGCCGTTCTGCACATCACGCTGCGCGCTCAAAACGCTGAGACGCTCGCCAGCCATCAACAACTCGTGCTCTCGTTGCCGTTGCCGTCGCCCATCGACGACTGACGTTCTTCGAGAAACAAAACGCTATCGAGACGAAGGCCGCGTCGCATCACGCGGCCTTTCGTTCGCTCGGGCGCCCGATCCCTCGCTCAAAAACGGCCTTCCCGGTAATCCGCGAACGCTTGCATCACCTCTTCGCGGGTATTCATCACGAAGGGGCCGTGACGCGCGACCGGCTCGCGTAATGGCCGGCCGGCGACCAGGATCAAACGCGCCGGCGCCTCTGCCGATGCGCGCAATCGCAAATGCGTACCGCCGCCGAGCACACCTAGTATCTGCGTATCCAGACGTCGCTCGATATCGCCTTCGGCGATCGTGGCCGCGCCTTCGTAGACATAGACGAAGGCGTTATGTCCCTCGGGCAGATCGCAGGCCCACGCGATGCCGGCACCGAGCGCGATATCCAGATACAACGGCGATGTCGCCGGCTGTTCGATCGGTCCTCGCACTCGCGCTCCGTCGCGATCGCTGACCTCGCCGGCGATCACTTTCACGCGCACGCCATCGGCGGGCTGCGCGATCGGCACCGCCTCGGGCGCGAACTCTTGGTAACGCGGCGCGCTCATTTTGAGCGCAGCGGGTAAATTCACCCACAGTTGGAAACCGCGCATGCGGCCAGCCTGTTGTTCGGGCATTTCCGAATGCACCAAACCGCGGCCGGCGGTCATCCACTGCACCGCGCCCGGCACGAGCAAACCCTCGTTGCCGTGGTTGTCGCGGTGGCGCATCCGCCCATCCAGCATGTAGGTCACGGTCTCGAAGCCGCGATGAGGGTGATCGGGAAAACCGGCGATGTAATCCTCGGCATGATCGGTACCGAATTCGTCCAGCATCAGAAACGGGTCGAGATCGGGCAGCCGCTCGGTGCCGATCACGCGGCGCAGCTTGACGCCAGCGCCATCGGTGGTGGGTAGCCCTTGCACCGTCTGGGTCACGCGTGCCAGATCGGCGGGGGAGTCTGTGTGGCGAGACATCGTCGCTCCTAATTCGTATCGGTCCATCAGCATGCGGTCCAAGCACACGACACCCCAGCCCCGAAGCTGGAACGTTTCGTTGCGGCAGACGCGAGACGCGCCTCTGCCGGGTCGAACCTCAATACGGCCCAACCTGGATGCCGATCACATCGAAATTGCCGTGCCACGTCACATTTTGCGACTGTGCGGCGCCGCACATGCCGACGCGAGCATCCAGAGGAGCTGTGGATCGGCTCGACCGATACTGGCACGGAAGTTGCTCGCCACTTCAGCCACAAGCTGCGACAGGCCGAACCCGGAGCAGCGTCATCATATCGAAGGAGTTGCAATGACGAAGTCGAGTATCCGCGCATTGGTCGTCGGAAGCCTGGTCGCATGCCTGTCCGCATGCGGAGGCGCGAGCGAAGATGCGAAACCCGCGAAGATCGCAGACGGGTCGCAAGTGGTGAACGTCTATAACTGGCCCGATTACATCGCCGAAGACACCATCCGCAATTTCGAAAACGACACCGGCATCAAGGTCAATTATCAGGTCTATTCCAGTAACGATGCGATGGTTTCGCAACTCGCGATCACTCCAGATGCGTTCGACCTTATTTTTCCGAATGCACAGCCGTACGCGAAGCAGTTGATCGAGCGCGGCGAAGTGCTGCCGCTGGATAAGAAGCAACTGAGCAATTCTCGTCATTTGGATAAATCCATCATGGCCGAGATCGCGCAGGTCGATCCTGGCAATGCCCACGTCGTACCCTACATGTGGGGCACCACCGGCATCGGCATCAATGTCCGCAAGGTGAAGGCCGCGCTCGGTAACGATGTGCCGCTCGACAGTTGGTCGCTGTTATTCGACCCGGATAACGCGAGAAAACTCTCGAGTTGCGGTATCGGCATCATCGACGATAACCACGAAGCGTTCGCAGCGATGCTGATGTGGATGGGCAAGGCGCCGGACGATTACAGCGAAGAAGCCACCGTCGCCGTGAAGAGCGCGTACAGCGCGATCCGCGCGCAAGTGCGAAGCATCACCGATTCCAGTCAACTGATCGATGCGATGGCGAGCGGAGATATTTGCATCGCGCTTCTGTACTCAGGCGATGTCGCGCAAGCGAAACAAAAAGCGAAGAGCGCCTCGTCCGCCAATGCGACGGACTTGCGCTATGTCATTCCGCGCGAAGGCGCTTTGCGTTGGATCGATGTCGCCGCGATCCCCAAGGGCGCTAAAAACGTCGCCAACGCGCATCGTTTTTTGCAGTATCTGATGGAGCCTAAAACGATCGCCGATATCTCGAACGCGGTTTCGTATGCGAATGCGAATACGGCATCGACATCTATGATCGAGCCGTCGATCGCGAAGGACCCGGGCATCTATCCGCCGGCCGAGGTTCGCGCGAAGTTGCGCACCGCACAACAACCGACCGAAGCGGAAAGCGCGCGGCGCAAGGGCGCGTGGGAACTGATGATCAACGGGCTTTGATCGTCATTCGCTAAGCCGACGTCAGCGATATACCGCAAATGGCCGGACGGCGACGTTCGGCCATTCGCGTTCATGTCCAGAACCGCGCGCCCGATCAGCGAGCGCGCATGCGCCAAGTGCGATGGATACGAGGGTTGCGCGCGAAATCCGCGGGGATCGTGCCCGGACTGATGTCCTCGACGACCGCGAAAGCCGATAACGCGGCATCGTCGAGTCGGAATCGGCGGTAGTTGTTCGAGAAATATAGAGTACCGCCGAACGACAACCGCGCCATCGCCGCTTGCAACAAGCGGACATGATCGCGTTGCACGTCGAAATCGTCGGCACGTGCCGAATTCGAGAAGGTCGGCGGGTCGCAGAAGATCAAATCGTATTCGCCGCGATCGGCGAGCAGCCATTGCAAGACATCGGCTTGGACAAGACGATGGTGCGCGCCGCCGAATCCATTGAGCCGCAGGTTATCGGAACACCACTGCAGATACGTGGCCGACAGATCGACGGACGTCGTTTGCGCCGCGCCGCCGACTGCAGCATGCACCGTCGCGGCGCCGGTGTACGCGAACAGGCTCAGGAACCGCGCATCCTTGGCTTCTTGCGCGATGCGCAGCCGCATCGGTCGGTGATCGAGAAATAGGCCCGTATCGAGGTAATCGAATAGATTGACCCGCAGTCGCGCATCGCCTTCGCGCACATCGAGGGTTTCGCCGCGCTTGAACGCACCGCTCTCGGCGTACTTGCTGCCGCCCTTGCCTTTCTCGCGGGTCTTGACCGCCACCCGTTCGCGCAGCACCTCCAGCGCTTCGCGAGCGCCCGCCAAAAGCTCTTGAAGGCGCTTGCGCGTGGTCGCTTCCGGAATCTCCGAAGGCGCGGCGTATTCCTGCACGTGCAGCCAGCGCGTGCCGCTAGGGTCTTCGCTGTACACGTCGATCGCGGCCGCATATTCGGGAATGTCTGCGTCGTAAATGCGATAGCAACTCACGCCTTCGCGCGTGCGCCACGTTTTCGCGGCTTTTAGATTCTTGCGCAAGCGATTGGCGACCATCTGTGCGCCTTCGCTCAGCGCCTGCGGCTCAAGCTCGGCCGGGCGCTCGCGCTGCGGCGGCAGTACGGGATCGCAAACGATCAGTGCGCATTCGATCGCGCCGTTGAAGACTTGATACTTTTTCGCGGCGCGCAGACCGGTGGCGCGCGCCAACTCGGCATCGCCGCACAGCAGACTCGCTTTCCAACCCGGTGCCGCGCGCTTGAGCGCATCGCCGAGCGCGCGATAGAGCATTGGATCGGCAGCGAGGCGCGCATCGTAAGGCGGATTGCACACCACCAAACCACGCGACTCCGTTCTCACCGAAAGTTTCGCGATATCGCAAACCTCGAAAGCGATGCGATCGGCGACACCCGCGCGTTCGGCGTTCTCGCGCGCGGCACGCACCGCATGCGGATCGACATCGCTACCGTAGAACGCCATGCGCAACGCAGCGAGCCCTTCGCGCGCACGCCGTTCGGCATCGTCGATCAAGCTGCGCCACTGCAGCACGTCGAAACCGCGCCAGCGCGAGGGCGTCTGCAACGCCTTGCCCTCGCGCAGCAACCCCGGCGCGACATCGGCCGCCATCAAGGCGCCTTCGATCAATAGCGTGCCGCTGCCGCACATCGGGTCGAGCAACGCGCCGTCTTCGCTCGCATACACGTTCGGCCAACCGCCACGCATCAGCACAGCGGCGGCCAGAGTCTCTTTGAGCGGCGCTTCGCCTTGCGTCTGACGCCAGCCGCGCCGATGCAGAGGCCCGCCGCCGAGATCGATCGACACGATCGCTTTCGAGGCGCCGGCTTTGTTCGTACGGATGACAAGGTTCAAGCGCAGATCGGGGTTTTCCAGATCGACGCTCGGCCGTTCGCCGTCCGGGCCGCGCAAGGTGTCGACGATGGCGTCTTTGATGCGCTGCGCGGCGTAGCGTGCGTGGGTGATCGTATCGCCGGAGACATGCGCATCGACGGCGAGACTCATGCCGACGCGCAGGTGTTGCGACCAATCGATCGCCGCGGCGCCGGCATACAGCGCATGCTCATCGGGGCAGTCGTATTCGGCGATCGGCCAAAGTACGCGGCTGGCTAAGCGCGACCACAGCACCGCGCGCTGTGCGTCGTGCAACGTGCCTTCGACATTGGCGCCTGCGCGTGCGGCCGTGGCATGCGCGCAGCCCAAGGCGATCAATTCATCGATGAGCAAGTATTCCAAGCCCTTGCCGCAGCTCACGAAAAATTTCATTTCTGCAAGCTCGTCGACGGCAGGCTCGCGAGCAACGTCGCGAATGCATCTGCCGAGGTCTGTACGTTCGCGGACAAGCGATGGCTGTCGTCCACCATCAACAGCCGCGCACGGCGCGCATGCGCCCAGTCCACGACCGCCGAGGCCGGAATCAATTCATCGTCCCAGCCGTGCAGGATCGAAATCGGAATCTTCGGCGCTTCCAGCGCAGGCAGCGGCCCCATCGTCAACGGCGGCGCCATGAGAAATAAGGCCACGGTCGGAATTTCGAGCGACGTGCGCGCGGAAATATAAGCGCCGAGACTGGAACCGGCGAGCACCAGCGGGCCTCGCGATGCAGCCGATTTGGCGAGCGCATGCAATCGCTGCAAGCGCGTCGGCACATCGCCGAGCGGGCCGATCTCGCGCTTGGCATCGAGATCGGTGTAATCCGGGCGTTCGTGGGTCCAACCGAAGCGCTCGGCGACGTCGGCCAGCGCCGTGACCTTCGTCGCGTCGGGGCCGCTCTCGAAGCCGTGGGAAAGAATGCAATGTCCGCGCATGACTATCTCGATGTTCCTGGTGCCGTTCGTGGTCGATCTGTTCGGTGTTCGCCTGCGCACGCCGCATGCAGCGATGTCGTGCTCAAACGTCGTCATCAATCGTCGATCCACACGACCGCATCGCCGATGCGCAACGTGCCGCCTTCGATAATCCGCGCGCATAGGCCGCCGTGACCGCGCATCGCGTTGTAGCCGCCGGCACCGAGCGCCGCTTCCATCCGCGAGCAGGGGTCGCAGGCTTCGGTGCCCTCGCAAAGCACCTCGCCGATGCTGAACCGCCGGCCCTTCAGCGCGATCAACAGCAGCCCTTCAACCACCAGATTTCGCCGTAGCAGCGCCGGCTCGACCGTGTCGCGCCCCGCAAGCGCCGCGATCACCGGCAAATGCTCGGCTTGGATCAAGGTTATGCCGCGTTTTCCGCTGCCGGAGCCGTAGCGATCGCCTCGCAGGCCCTTGCCGGCGATGGCTTCGGCGCTGTCCACGGCGCGCATCGTCACATCGCGAGCGGGGCGCAGACCGATCCAGCTCACGCGTCCGGCGCGCGGAAACTGTGTCATCAGTCGGTGTAATTCGGACTCGGGGGGCGGCAAGCTCATCGCGCAATGCTAGCATTCGGGGCATGCTCCCCGATCTTCCTCCCCTGCCGCCCGCCCAGATCGAGCAAGCCGTCTTCATGCAAGTCCAGATCGATCCACTGCCCTACGAGTTGAAGCTCGATGCGCGCCCGTTGTCGCAAATCGATCTCGTGGTGATTCATTGCACCGAAACGCCGACGCTGGCGTCTGCGCGCGAATTCGGCGAACGGGTGCTCTACGAAGGCAGCGGCACCGGCAACAGCGGTCATTACTACATCGATCGCGATGGGCGCATCGTGTTGTACGTGCGCCCGGACCGCGTCGCGCACCATGTCCGTGGCTACAACCCGCGCTCGATCGGCATCGAGCTGGTCAATACCGGCCGCTACCCGCATTGGCGCGACTCCAAGCATCAAGCGATGGACGAGCCCTATCCCGAAGCGCAGATCGTTGCGCTACTGGCGCTGCTGATGCAGTTGCAGCGCGAGTTCCCGAGCCTGCGCTTCATCACTGGGCACGAGGATTTGGATCGCGAAATGGAGCAAGCGATGGACGACCCGAGTGCGTTGGTGCCGCGCAAACGCGATCCAGGCCCGCTGTTTCCGTGGGACCGGGTGATGGAACGCGTGAATTTGCAACGCTTCGATGCGGAACGCTCCGATTCGGAACGGTTGACGCCCGTCACCGGCATCTGAGCTGTTCGCTGAATAGCCTTATCGGGGATCGTCGTCCGCCATCGACGTTCCCCGCTGAAACAACGGTACGCACGAGGAGTGAATCGCATGAAGCACATCGCACCGTTCGCCCTAGCGTTTGGACTGGGTCTCGCCTCGCTCAGCGTGCATGTCTGCGCTGAAAACCCCGGCGAGCCGATGACGCAAAACAACCCGGCCGACATGATGGTCGAAGCCGATCGTCTCTATTCGTTCATCGATCCGAAAACCGAGCGAATCACGGCACTCGTGGTCGCGAACGATCGCCCATCGATGACCATTTCCATCGACAAAGCAACGGATAGAGTCTATTTGACGGCTTCGGACGGCAATATCGTGAGCGTCTCCGTGTCCGATCTCGCGGACGCTTACGCGCAAGGCGATGCGGAACGCCGCGCCGCGTTTCTGGTGTCCATGCAACGCAAACCAAGCAAGGCATTGGACGAGCCGGTAGCCACCTGCGATACGCCTACCTGTAGTGCAGAAAACGAACCCACGACGCAACTCGCTTCGATCATGCGTTGGGCCGTCGAGAATGTCGGCAGCCATCAGCGCATCGCACCTGCTGACGTCGCGCCTACTGAAGAAGCGACCGCCGAGGATCGTGACCGTCGCGATTTCGTGGATTTCGACCCCTGGCAGACCGCCACCGCGACACCGCAGTTCCTGCATTCGTTGCACCGTTTTTTTCGTCCATGACGGCCGCGAAACTGCCTTACCTCTCTATTGCCTGAGGCCACGCAGCAAAGTGTCGGTGTTGCCGCAGCGCAGCGCCGAGGCATCCATCGCGCAAGTGATTGATTCAGCGTTGCCCTAAGCGCCCGTTTTAGCGCCCGTTTAAGCGCCTGTCCAATTTCTCCACATATTCCGCGCGACCGCATGAGGAGGTGCGATTGGCATCGGCATTACTTTGCTGCGTTCGTCGGCAATCTCCGCGGCCGCAGCCTATAATCCCGATGTGCAACAAACCGGCCCCGCCATGACTTCATCCGCGACCTCCTCCGCGAATTCGCCCGTCTCCGAATTGATCGAACTGCTGTCGCTGGAGCGCTTGGAGAACAATCTCTTCCGGGGCCAAAGCCGCGATATCGGCACCAAGTACGTGTTCGGCGGGCAAGTGCTGGGGCAGGCGCTGTCGGCCGCGCAAGCGACGCTGGATTCGGCGGACGCCGCCAAAGGGCCGCGCGCAGCGCATTCGCTGCATGCGTATTTCCTGCGCGCCGGCGATATCGAAGCGCCGATCGTCTACGACGTGGACCGCACCCGCGATGGCGGCAGTTTTTCGGTACGACGCGTCACCGCGATTCAACACGGGCAACCGATCTTCGTTTGCGCGTGTTCGTTCCAAGTGCACGAGGACGGCGCCGAGCATCAATTGCCAATGCCGCAGGTGCCGATGCCCGAGGATGTCGAACCGACGTCGCCGCTCTCGGCCGAAGCCCTGACAAAACTGCCGACGAAGGTGCAGCGCTGGCTCAATCGTATGGGACCGTTCGAGTTCCGACCGATCTATCCGCGCGATGAGATCAATCCGCCGAAACGGCCTCCGTTCCAGCAAGTGTGGTTCAAACTGAGCGAAGCCGTCGGCGACGCGCCCGAGTTGCATCGCGCCCTGCTCGCCTACGCCTCGGATTTCCATCTGTTAGGCACCGCGACCTTTCCGCACGGCATCAGCTATTACCAGCCCAATGTGCAGATGGCTTCGCTCGATCATGCGCTGTGGTTCCATCGTGCGTTCCGCGCCGACGATTGGTTGTTGTATTCGATCGATAGCCCCAGTGCGCAAGGCGCCCGCGGTTTGGCACGCGGGCAAATTTTCGACCGCGGCGGACGTTTGGTCGCGAGCACTTCGCAGGAAGGCATGATCCGCGTGCTGGACGACGACAACATCAAAGGCGGTTGAACGATGCGTCAGGTATTCACCAGCCCACGGCTGGAAAACGTCGAAGGCGTCGCGAAGCTGTTGCGCGACAACCAGATCGACGTGAAGATCACCAATGGCCGCACGTTTCGCGGCTCGATTCGCGGTAATTTCAGTTATCGCGAGCAACCCGAAACCGAGCAACTGCCGGCGGTATGGGTGGTGCGCTCCGAAGACCAACCGAAGGCGCGCGAATTGCTGCGCGAAGCGGGTCTGCTCGCGTCCGGGCGCTCGCCGACGACGTATCTGGCGACGCCGACCGTGCATCAGTTGCGCGGCGAAGACGGCAGCGATGCCGCGAGACGACGTGCGTTTCGCTACAAGGCGGCGCTGTTCGTCGGTATCGCTGCAGCGCTCGGCATGAGCATGCTCGCGCTACGAAAACCCGCACCGCCCGCAGTCACCACAGCGCCGATCGCTGCGCCGGCGCCGCGCCCGGCCGCCCTTCCGCCCACAACGACAATCGGCGCGTCGGAGCTGCCCACCGAAACCTATGCCGTGCGAACGCCGAAAGCGCTGGCCGCGATGTTGGTGAATGCCGAGTTGGGCGCGCAGTCTATTTCGCGACTGTGCCTGTCGATCGATGGCGAAACGCCATCGCAAGAACAGATCGCTGCGCTGCGATTGCCGAGTGACATACGCGCCTCATCCGTCGCCGATTGCGCGAAAGCCGCGAAAAAAGATGCGCTAACGATCGCGATCGGCCCGTACATCACCGATGGCTCGGGCATGGGCACGGTGAAGATCGAACTGACCGATACCGGCAAAGACGGCAAACCGCGGGTCGATACGCGGACCTTGGAAGTCGAACGCGACGACGCGGACTGGCGCGTGCGGCGGGTCGTGCAATAGCCCACGCGCGCAATCACGAATGCGACCAGCGACGCACTTTCTAGACCGTATCGCTTTCGAGTCGCACCGATCAATGTTCAATCGCACTGACGACGCCGGCACCTGAGTACCGGCGTCGTTCGGCGCGATACCTGGGAATCAGCGCGCTTCACCGCGCTTCATGCCACGCTGGCCCTGGTGGTGCGCGCGCATTTCTTCGCGGGACAAGAAACCGTCTTTGTTCGTATCGATCGCGCCGAAGTTCTGCAGCATGCGTTCGCGACCGGCGAGTTCATCGCGGCTGAAGCGACCGTCGCCGTTCGCATCGAGCTTGGCCATGTGCTCGCCGCGTTCGCCTTGCCGACCGCCTTGACCTTGGCCCTTGCCGTGACGCTGCGGACGCTCGCTGGCGTCGATACGGCCATCTTTGTTCTTATCCATGAGGTCGAAGTGTTCGGCTAATTTCGGATGCGCTGCGGCTTCCTTGCGATCGATGACACCGTCGCCATTGGTATCGACCTTAGCCTGACGACCGCCCGGTTGTGCTGCGCCGGGTGTTGCGGACTGGGCATAGGCGAACGACACGGTTCCAGCAACGGCCAGAACGAGCACTAGCAATGCGGTAGATTTCATGGAGTTCCTCGTGAGGTGGCTCGGGCCGGCGGCCCGCTTGGGGTATGGAACGCACCGCAATCGCAGCGGTTGACACGTTCGGTCACATTCGTCGGGCGGCACCGTCTTGGATCTGTAACTGAACCAGTTACGCTTTCCGGATGAACCCCTCAATGAACGACACCAACCTAACCCAGTCCCGCCCTCTTTCCCCCGAAACCTTGCGCTTGATCGTGATCGTTCTGGCGGTGGCCGCCCTCGTCAACGGTCTGAATGGCCTGATGGCCGCGATCGGTCTGGGCGTTCTGGCGCTGTTGGTCGCCGGCTGGGACGTTGCGCGAATGAAAACCGCGCTGCGCAGCCAGTTACGCGATGTCTTGAAGGATTGAGCCCCCGATGAATGCTGTCGCGCTCTCCGTCGATACCCTGATCCAACAGGAATTGCCCGCCGCTCGCATCGGGGATCAGGCGGCTTATGGCCGGATCGTCGCCGCCTGCCAGAACACCGTTACGGCGGTCGCGTTGGCGATTACCCGCGATGTGAGTCTCAGCGAGGACATCGCCCAAGACGCCTTCCTCAGCGCCTGGCAACATCTCGAACGCCTCCACAGCCCCGACAGTTTTCTGCCATGGCTGCGCCAGATCACGCGTAATCTCGCGCGCGATCATCTGCGGAAACACCGGGATCAACCGCTGGATGGCCCGAACGCCGAACTGGTCATGGCGATGGCGGCCGATCCAGGCCCGCAGCCGATGCAACGATTGCTCGAAGACGAGCACGAAACCACCGCGGCAGAATTGATCTCTGCCTTACCCGAGGACAGTCGCGAGGCGTTGCTGCTGTTCTATCGCGAAGGCCAAAGTTCGCAACAAGTGGCGATTTTGCTCGGCATCACCGATGCGGCGGTGCGTAAACGTTTGTCGCGCGCGCGACGGCAGGTCCGCGAGGAATTATTGACGCGCTTCGGCGACTTCGCGCGCGATTCCGCGCCCTCGGCCGCATTCGTCGCCAGCGTGACGATGGGTGTCGCAGCGCTGGGCAAACCCGCAGCCGCAAGCGCCGCGACTGCGGCGATCGTCGGTACGGGCTCGGCGGTCGTAGGCAAAACGCTATTGAGTTCGGTCGGTGTGCTCGATGGTGGCCTGATCGGCGGCGCATTGAGTTGGTACATCTATCGTCGGTTTCTGATCGGCTTCGCGGACACCTTGGAAGAACGACGCATCGTCATTCGCAGCTACAACCTTTATGTGCTGACCACCTTGGCGGCTTCCGCTCTGGCCGGGTTCGCGGTCGTCTCGCTCGATCGGCCTTGGATGGTGATCGCTGCGATCGGCTCAGGCATGGCGATCTACAGCTATCAATCGCTGGTGATCATCGGCCGCGTGATGAAGCCTTTGCTCGAGCGCGACGCCATCCGCAGGCCGCAAGGCGCCGCGAGGCGTCAACTGATCTACCGCCTATCATTCGGGACGAGCGGCGTGATCATCGGCAATCTATTGATGCTCGGCGCACCGTTTATCGGCCTTCATTTCAACAACGGATGAACTCGAAAGGCCGCTCGGCCCCTCGCCCGGACCCGTCTTAGTCACATTCTCGGTCTTGGCGCGTCATTGTCGCCGTCGCGGTCCGTATGGCCGCTCCGGCTACTATGCCGCTCAGGATCGTGCCCCATGACCGCTATCGCCATCGATCAACTGATTCAACAGGAATTGCCCGCCGCCCAGCGTGGCGATCGCGAGGCCTATGGCCGGATCGTTGCCGCCTGCCAAAACACCGTTACGGCGGTCGCGCTGGCGATCACCCGCGATGTGCCGGCAAGCGAAGACATCGCCCAAGACGCCTTCCTCAGTGCGTGGCAGCATCTCAAACGGCTGCACAGTCCCAATAGTTTTCTGCCGTGGCTACGGCAGATCGCGCGTAATTTGGCGCGCGATCACCTACGCGCGCGGCGGCATCGTCCGCTCGACGGCGAGACCGCGGAGTTGGCGATCGAATTGGCCGCCGATCCCGCACCCAACCCGATGCAACAGTTGGTCGAAGACGAACGCGAGCGCGCCGCGGCGGATCTGATTTCGGCGCTGCCGGAAGAAACCCGCGAAACGCTGTTGTTGTTCTATCGCGAAGGCCAAAGCTCGCAGCAAGTAGCGTTGTTGCTGGGTCTTTCCGATGCCGCCGTACGCAAACGCTTGTCGCGCGCGCGTCAGAGCTTGCAAACGGATCTGCTCGCGCGTTTCGGCGAATTCGCGCAAAGCAGTGCGCCGGGCGTCGCGTTCACCAGTGTGGTCGCGACCGCGCTGGCCATCGCCAGCCCTCCGGCCGCGGCGAAAGGCATTCTCGGCATCGGCGCAGCCGCAGGCGCAAAAACAATCGGGAAAATCGCGCTCGGCAGCCTCGGTAGCGTTGCCATTGGCGTGATCGGAGGCTTGGCCGGCGTGTGGCTTGGTGTTCGCACGCAGTTGCGGCTAGCGCTCGACGAGGAAGAACGTCGTGGCCTGATGCGCAGTGGCGCGATCAATTCCATCGCCACCATCGGCTTCGTCGTCGTACTGGTGCTGCTTGCGCGCTACGACGACGGTTGGGTTCTGCCGCTAATGGCTGGGCTTGCGTTCATGGCGACGATTTTCTATCAGACGCTCATTGTGCAGCGCCGTGTGGTGGCACGCCGTCATGCGCTCGAAGCGCTGCACGATCCGATCGGCACCGCCCGCAAGCGTCGTCGCGAACGCATACATTGTTGGCTCGGCGCTGGCATTGGCTTGGTCTTCGGCTTGGGCGGCCTGATCGCCGGCTTGGTGAGCTCAGGTCGGCTGTAATCCGCCACGAGACGCCGCTCGCGATCCTGGGGCACTCGCGATCGGCGCAGTCGCACCGCTATTCTGTGCGTATGTCGCAACGCCTCGCCCGACTGATTTCGATTCTCGGCCATCCACTGCTGACGCTGCCGTTGGCCACGCTCGCCTTGGTCGCAGCACACGATCCGAGCAGTCTGCGACCGGCAGCGGTCGGCTTTGCGCTCGTCGCCGTAGGCGTGATGGGATTTTCCTGGCGGCAAGTCAAACACGAACGCTGGGCGCATGTGGATGCTAGCCATCCAGAAGAGCGCGCCGGCCTCAATCGCGCGCTGTTGCTACTGCTCGCCGTATTGGCGGGGCTGGCGATGCTGCGCGGCATGCGCGAACTCGCGCTCGGCCTCGCGCTGGCCGCATCGCTCATCGTTGCCGCGTTGGCGCTGACGCGCTGGTGCAAACTCTCGCTGCACGTCGCGTTCGCGGTGTATGCCGCTGGCTTGCTTTGGTCGCTCTCTTCATTCGCTGCGCTTGTTGCGTGTGCGTTCGCCGCGGCGATCGCGTGGTCGCGTTTGACACTCGCCCGCCATCAGCCACGCGATGTCGCATTCGGTGCCGTGTTCGGTGCAGCGGCGGCGGCGGCTTACTTCATCATCGTGCAGACTGCAGTGTTTCCGCCCGGTGCGCGCATATGAGCGGCGCCGACGATCACGATCTGCACGATCTGCGCCTGTTCCACACCGCAGAACACGCCTGCGGATATTGGCCGGAGCGACAGGCGCGCGATTTGGTGCTCGATCCCGCCGATCCGAGGCTCGCGCGCGCGTTTTCGCCTGCGCTGACGTGGGGCTTTCGTCGCTCGGGGAATTTGATCTATCGCCCGCATTGCCGCGATTGCAATGCCTGCGTCGCGGTGCGGATCGCAGTGGATCGCTTCGAGCCCAATCGCAACCAGCGCCGATGCCTCGCGCGCAATGCCGATCTACACGAACGGATCGTACCGGCGCAACGCGGCGATGCGCATTTCGCGCTGTATCGACGTTATCTTGGCGAACGTCACCCCGGCGGCGGCATGAGCGAGCACGATGCGGACGAATTCGAGCGTTTCCTCATCGGTACTTGGGGCGACACGCGTTTTCTCGAACTGCACGCCGACGACGGCAGCGATGACACGTTGCGGGCCGTCGCCGTGACCGATGTCGCAGACGCTGCGTTATCGGCGGTGTACACGTTTTATCGGCCCGACGACGTAGCGCGCAGTCTCGGTACCTACGCGATCCTGCGTCAGATCGCCTGGGCCCAGCGCGAAGGCGTTCCCTACCTCTATCTCGGCTACTGGATCGACGGACATCCGAAGATGGATTACAAGCGTCGCTTCGATGCGATCGAACGTTACGATGGCCGACGTTGGCTGGCGATGGACCAAGCGGGATAAAGTATGAACACGAATACGTGCAGAGCATTCGATACGACGCTGAGGGCAGGATGAGACATTCACCTATGCGACACCAACATCGGCATTGGCCGCGCGGCCTCGCGCTCGCGTTCGGACTGAGCGCCAGCCTGCTCAGCGCCGGCTGCCTGCGCATCAATGTGCAAGGCGACCCGGCGGCAGCGGCCGAGCAATTATCGAAACGTACGCTGCAAGCGTTGGCTTCGGCGATGCCGATGCGTGTGGCGACTTACAACGTTTCGCTGTATGACGAATCTGGTGGCGGCTTGATTCGTCGACTCGATGCCGGCGACGATAACGCACGCAAGATCGCGGCCGTGCTGCAAACCGTGCGCCCTGACCTCGTGCTGCTCAACGAATTCGATTACGACGCCGAGGGCCGCGCAGCCGATTTGTTCCAACAGCGTTATCTCGGTGTGGCGCAAAGCGATGCGCTGTTGTCGCTGCACTATCCGCATCGCTACTTCGCGCCGGTGAATACGGGTGTCCCCAGCGGGCTCGATTTCAACCAAGACGGCAAAGTCGGTACGAAAGGTCGCGAACGCGGCGACGACGCCTGGGGTTATGGCTTGCACCCCGGCCAGTACGGTTTGCTAGTGCTGTCGCGGTATCCGATCGACACCGCTGCGGTGCGCAGTTTTCAACAATTGAAATGGAGCGCGATGCCCGGCGCGCAGCGGCCGATGCGTCCCGCGAACGGCACGCAGCCAGCGACATCGTTCTATCCCGATGCGATTTGGCGCGCGCTGCGGCTGTCGTCGAAAACGCATCTCGATGTGCCGGTCGATACACCGCAAGGCCGCTTGCATTTCTTGGTCTCGCATCCGACGCCACCGGTCTACGACGGCCCGGAAGATCGCAACGGCGCGCGCAATGCCGACGAACTGCGGCTTTGGCGCGCGTATCTCGACAACAAACCCGCGGACACCACGTGGTTATGCGACGACGTTGGCCGTTGCGGCGGATTGCCGGCGGACGCGAAGTTCGCGATCGCCGGCGATCTCAACAGCGATCCGATCGACGGCGATAGCCGGCACGAGGCGATCCGTGCATTGATCGAACATCCGCGCGTTTTGCCTCAGCCTGCGCCGCGTAGCACGGGCGCCGAATCCGCGGCATCGCGCGATGCTGGCGCCAACCTCAAACATCGCGCGCCGCATGCCGAAGACACCGGCAACTTCGGCCCGCGCGTTGGCAATATGCGGATCGATTACGTGCTGCCTTCGCGTGGCTTCCGCGCGATCGACAGCGGCGTGTTTTGGCCGATGCAGGAGCATCCATCGCATGCCGCGACGCTGGCCACCGATCATCATTTGGTTTGGGCGGATCTGCTGCCGGCGCCATGATTTAGAAAGATCGATGTCCGACGAACGCTGCTGTCTACGCTTGCAGGCTATCGATTCATCGCAAACCGATCAGCAGTTCATGTACTTCCAATTCCGTGGTTTGCCATCCGCCAACCACTCGATGGCCTGCGTGAGACGGCGCTTGCGCGTCTCTTCGCGTTTGGCCTCGACGATCCACTCGATATATTCGCGGCGATGGCTAGGTGGGAAATTCTCGAACGCCTGCTTGGCCTTGGGATGCTTACCGAGCGCAGCGGCCAGATCCTCCGGTATCGACAGTTCCGGTTTGTACGCTTTCGGCTTGGATTTCGGTGCAGGCGCAGCCTCAGCCTGCTCGATCGTACGCATGCCTTGCTTGAGATAACCGGTTAGGGCTTTTTTGCCAGGCAAATCGCGAAGCGAAACGATCCTTCCGAATTGACCCATTGCATCGTCCCTGACGTGATCGATTGCCTCCGTGCCGCGCCACAGTCCGAACGCGCAGTGCTGTTTGAACGCAGCCATAATGCACAGTATCTTGCCGCGATAGATAAAATTCGGCATGCCCCATTTGATGGTCTCTTCGGCTTCGGGGCAGGCGTTATGCACTACGCCGCGCAAATGCTTCAGGATCGGCTGCGCGAAGTCTGCCGACTTGGCGATATAAGCATCGATTCTCGAATCGCTCGTCATACGATCTCTCTCAGACGAATCTAGTCTAGATATAGAGGTTGCGTGCTTCGCTACTTTGCAGTTGATCCAACCGTCGGAGGCGTAAGTTCTTCTGTCGAAGACGGCAACGCCTCCGACGGCGCACTCGCCGGTTCCGCCGTCGGCCCGATGACCGGCAGCGGCGTCGGCTGCTTCGCATAGGCATGCAGACCGAAACCGAACACCTCATCGCTGTGCGTGGACACCACCATCCGTACCATGCCGCTGGGCACCATCAATTCCAGCGAGATTTCCCGCCCTTCAGGATTGCGGCCTTGGAGCGTCATTTCGATGAACGCGCCGCCAGTATCGATCGAATGGCAGGCGATATGTGGGCCCGCCGGCCCCTCCTGCAAGAACGGACGTACGGCATCGCCCAATGCTTCCAAGGCTTGCGGGAAGAAGAACACGGCGTAACCGTTGTTGTCGTTCATCGTCGATCCCCATGCGGCCGTGCCGCGAACGTCGCGATCATAGCGCAAGGCTGCGTCGGCGAAATCGCCTCGCGCAGCGCTCGGCGCCAGTGCGCACGATCCCCAACGCTGGATTAGCGCTCTGCGGTCAACGCAGCTCGATCTTCAACGCCGCTGCCGCATCGCGTGCCTTCGCACGGGCTTCGTCAATGTCCGTGCCACGCGCGAGCGTCACGCCGACGCGGCGATGGCCTTCCACTTTGGGTTTGCCGAACAAACGCAGTGCGGTATCCGGTGCGCGCAAGGCCTCGGCGACGCCTTCGAACGCGGGCACCCCATGACCGTGCGCAAGCACCGCGCACGAGGCCGATGGGCCGACGTGACGTATCGCACCGTCGGCTTCTGCATGCACCGGCAGCCCGAGAATCGCGCGCGCATGCAGCGCGAATTCGCTGAGCTCCTGCGAGATCAGCGTGACCAAACCGGTGTCGTGCGGGCGCGGCGAAACTTCCGAGAACCACACATCGTCACCCTTCACGAACAGTTCGACGCCGAACAGGCCCCAGCCGCCGAGGTCGTCGGTGATGGTGCGCGCGATCGCCTGCGCGCGCTGCAGCGCGCGCGGCGACATCGGCTGCGGCTGCCAACTTTCGCGGTAGTCGCCATCGCGTTGCAGATGGCCGATCGGCGCGCAGAAATCGGTGCCGCCGGCATGACGCACGGTCAGCAACGTGATTTCGTAATCGAAGTCGATGAAGCCTTCGACGATAACGCGGCCGGCGCCCGCGCGACCGCCGGTTTGCGCATAGTCCCAGGCGACCTCGATATCGCTGGCGCTACGCACGGTGCTTTGCCCCTTACCCGACGAGGACATCACCGGCTTCACCACGCAGGGCATGCCGATCGCGGCGACGGCGGCTCGGTAGTCGTCGAGCGTATCGACGAAGCGATACGGCGATGTCGGGAGTTCTAAGGTTTCCGCGGCGAGCCGACGGATGCCTTCGCGATCCATCGTCAGCCGCGCCGCGCGTGCGGTCGGCACGATGCGGGTATGCGTGCCGCGATGCGCGAATTCGGTTTCGAGCGCGACGAGCGTATCGGTGTGGATCGCTTCGATCTCCGGCACGATCAGCGTCGGCCGCTCCTCGGCGATCAAGTCGCGCAGCGCCTGCGCGTCGAGCATATTCAGCACGTGACTGCGGTGCGCGACCTGCATGGCCGGGGCATCGGCGTAACGGTCGGCGGCGATGACCTCGCATCCTAGGCGCTGCAATTCGATGGCGACCTCTTTGCCCAACTCGCCCGAGCCCAGCAACAGCACCCGGAGCGCAGATGAGGACAGCGGGGTGCCGAATTCCAGCGGCTGCGGCATGGTCATGGGTCAGTCCTGGCGATGATGTCGTTGATAATTGTCATTTTAAATCAATTAGTTGTGAATTTTCCGTCGCACGTCATATGCCGTTCGTCGGCGGGCACTTGTCTAGGTTGATATCATTTTGATATCAATACTCGAAATCTCCTCACTGAGCCGCCGCCATGAAAGAACTGTCCTATCGCTCCCTGCCCGGTATCCCGGTATTGCTGTTGCTACTGGCCACCGTTGGCTTGGGAACCTACCTCATCATCGCCGGCACAGACGACGGCGCCGCCTTCGGATTCATCGCCGGCGTAGCACTGATCGTCGTCGCTTTCTTCTCGATGATCGGCCTGTACATGGTGGAACCCAATCAAGCCGCCGTGCTGAACCTGTTCGGCAAGTACATCGGCACCGTGAAAGACGGCGGCCTGCGTTGGAACAACCCCTTCTACGGCAAGAAGAAGGTCTCGCTGCGCGTGCGCAATTTCGAGAGCAGCAAGCTCAAAGTCAACGAACTGGACGGTAGCCCGATCGAAATCGCCGCGGTCATCGTCTGGCAGGTCGTGGACAGCGCCGAAGCGGTGTACAACGTCGACGACTACGAAAGCTTCGTGCATATCCAGTCGGAGTCGGCGGTGCGCACGATGGCCACAAGCTATCCCTACGACCAACACGAAGATGGCCAGCTCGCATTGCGCAGCCATGCTGCGGAAGTGTCGAAGCATTTGATGGAAGAATTGCAGGAGCGCTTGGCCGATGCCGGCGTGAAAGTACTGGATTCGCGCATCAGCCACCTCGCCTACGCGCCGGAAATCGCGCAAGCGATGCTGCAACGTCAGCAGGCGAACGCGATCATCGCCGCACGCACGCGGATCGTGCACGGCGCGGTCGGCATGGTCGAGATGGCGCTCGCCGAGCTGCAAAAGAATGGCGTTGTGCATTTGGACGAAGAGCGCAAGGCGCAGATGGTCAGCAACTTACTGGTCGTGCTGTGCGGCGAGCGCTCGACGCAGCCGATCGTCAACGCCGGCTCGCTGTACTGATCGCGGGAATCGTATCGTGTCCGAGAAAAAAGCCTATCCGCTGCGCATCAACGCCGAGATCCTAACGGCGGCGCAGCGGTGGGCCGACGACGAGTTGCGGAGCTTGAACGCGCAAATCGAGTACGTGCTGCGCGATGCGCTACGCAAGGCCGGGCGCCTGCCCAATCCCAGTTCTAGCGATCCGCAAGACGAATCCGCATAGCCGTCGCGAGCATCGGACCACGATGCGATGGCGAACGCATTCTCCGAAGACAGCAAACCCTCAAACATTGCGAGACCGACATGCTGCACATCCTCCATTTGATCGAACGCCGTCGCAACGGAACGTCATCGTCGAAACTACCTTCGTCGAGACAGCCCTCGTCAAGCATGCCGCATCGGCGTTTGCTGCTGGCCAGCGCGATCGCCATAGCGCTCGGCCTCGCACTGCCGCTCGCGCGCGATACGTCCGCGCAGAACGCACCGCCTGCGGATGTCGCGCCGGTAACGGCAGCGCATACCGAAACGCCTGCCGCGAATGCAGCCTCGACTGAAGCATCGTCTGCGACAGCACCTACCGCCGAAACAGAAACCATCGTTACCGAAGGCGATGCGGCCGCTAGCGCGAATGCGATTCTGGATATGATGGATGCGGGCGATTTCGCAGGCGTGCATGCGCGCTTCGACGCGAAAATGGCCGCCGCGGTGTCGATCGATCAATTAGGCCAACTCTGGACGACGCTACCGAATCAAATCGGTGCTGCGCAGGGGCGCGGCGAAGCGAAGATCGAAACGCAAAGCGGGCTGCGCATCGCGCGTATTCCGCTTCGCTACGAGCGCGCGAATCTCGTTGCCGTGCTCGCGTTCGATGCGAACGGCAAGATCGCAGGGTTCGCGATCCGCCCGGACCAAGCGCAAAGCACCGCCGCGGCGGCTACTTATGCCGCACCACCACTGCCGGCGAATGCGACCTTCAGCGAACACGCGTTGGTCGTCGGCGATGCTGCGGCCGGTCTCGGCGCGACGCTGGCCTTGCCCAACGGCAAAGGCCCTTTCCCCGCAGTCGTGCTGGTGCATGGCTCCGGCCCGCAAGATCGCGACGAAACCATCGGCCCGAACAAACCCTTCCTCGATATCGCGCGCGGTCTGGCCGAGCACGGTATCGCCGTACTGCGCTACGACAAACGCACGAAAGCGCGGCCGCAGGATTACGCGAACGGAATCGATATCGATCGCGAAACCACCGACGATGCCGTACTCGCGGTCGCGGCATTGCGTGCGCAAGCGAAAATCGACCCCAAACGCATCTTCGTGTTCGGTCATAGCCAAGGCGCGATGATGGCGCCGCGTATCGCGCAGCGCGATGCCAAGATCGCCGGCCTGGTAATGCTCGCAGCGCCGTCGCGTTCCTTGCTCGACATCATCATCGAACAAACCAGGCGCATGGCCGTCCTCGACGACGGCAAGACCAGTCCGGAAGAATCCGCGGCGAACGCCGAGATCAGCCGACGTGTGGCCGCGGTGCGTCGTGGCGGCGAGGTCGCGCTCGCCGACTCGCCTGGCGGTTTGCCTGTGGCGTATTGGCGCAGTATCGAAGCGGTCGATCCGGTGGCCGAATCGCGTGCGTTGCCGCAGCCGATGCTGATTCTGCAAGGCGGCACCGATATCCAAGTGGTCGATGCCGATTGGCAAGGCTGGAAAGCCGCCTTCCACAGCACGCCGCGCGTGAGCTTCAAACTCTACGAAACCCTCAACCATCTGGCGATACCCGGCACCGGCACCGTCGCGGAATACCAAACGCCTGGACATGTCGACCCAACGCTGATCGCCGACGTCGCGAAGTGGATCGGCGCGCAGTCGCCGCAGCGGAAAAAGAAGTAAATCCGTGCGCCAAGAATTCGACATCGTTGCACCGGATCTGCGATTGATAACGTACCCCGTCCTCGTCTTTTTCTGGTGTCTCTGCACCATGGGTGTCAAAGAGCCTCGCCTGTGGTGGGCGCTGATTCCGATCATGCTCTTGTTCGGGTTCGCGTCCTGGTGGATATTGCGCCGAGACGTGTCCCTCGATAGCGACACGGGCGAGCTACGCGTCCTGGCTGGTGTTTCTCGCGCACGCATTCGAATGGTCGATGTCGACGTCGAAGCCGCACGCATCGTGAACCTCGCGAACGAGTCCTCGCTGCGCCCCAGTTCGAGAGTGTTCGGCATCTCAGTGCCCGGTTACGACGCCGGACAATTCCGCTTATACGACGGTTCGAGCGCGCTACTGGTTCTCAGCGATCACACCCGTGTGCTCGCGTTGCCGGAGCGCAGCGGACGCGTACTACTGCTGAGCCTGGAAAAACCGCAGGCGTTAATCAATGCCTTGCACGAAATCGCATCAGCCACCACGAGAAAATGAGCCTACGATGAGATCTGCCAGACAACGCGAATTCGCTGTCGTCCCGATCGATCCACGCCCGATGCTCGCCATGATCGTGCTTTCGATTGGCCTATTGCTCGGCGGTATCTCCATCGCTGCACTCGAGCACCCTAGGCTGTGGTGGTTTGCGCTGATGGTGCTGCCGGTGCTCGGCTTGTTCTTACTGACTTGGCGGCGCCAACGCGTGACCCTCGACGGCGATCTGCTGACGATCGCCGCTGGATTGCACACCTTCCGAATCCGCGCGAGCGAGATCGACGTGGACAACGCGAAAATCGCGCCGCTTGCCGATACGCCGGCGATGCGGCTGGTCTGGAAAACCTTCGGAACCTCGATGCCAGGCTTCAGCGCAGGTCGCTTTCGATTGCGCGACCGTCGCCCTGCATTCGTGCTTCTGACTTCGAAGCAAAAGGTGCTGTCGCTGCCGTCGCATGCGGGGCGCGTGCTGTTGCTGAGTCTGGAGCAGCCGCAAACGCTGCTGACGGCGCTCCGCGACGTGGCGCGGACGGCCCCGCGCCGTTAATCTGTACCGATGCGCTCCCAACCCCGCATCCTGCTCAATACGCCGCAGATCGAAGCCTGGCCTGCGTGGCTGTTGCATGCGCGCAGCAACCGCGATGCGCGTTGCATGGCGCGCGCCCGTTGGGTCTTGCGGCGCAAGCACGACGGTCGCTATCTGGCCGCCCAATTAGCCGAAGGCTGGATGGCGCTGGATCCGCATTGGGCGCGCGAACCCGGCATCGACGCAGCGCTCGACGCGACCGATGCGCCCGCGCCCGCCGGGACGCGCGAGCCGGCCGCCCTGCCCTTGCACCGGCTGCGCGACCGTCTGCACCATTTGGACTTGGATGCCGACGATTACGCGGCGCGCAGTGGACTCTCGCTAGAACCCGAACCCGCATGGCTGGCGTACGCCGGCGTCGATCGCTATCGCCGCCCGTTGTGGTTGCATCCTGCGGCGGCCAAGGCGTGGATGCGAATGCGCGCAGCGGCGTATGCCGACGGCATCGTGCTGGAAGCGATCTCCGGTTATCGCAGCCACGATTACCAACTCGGCATTTTCGAACGCAAGCGCGCGCGCGGGCAAAGCATCGCGCAGATCCTCACCGTCAACGCCGCGCCGGGTTACAGCGAACATCACAGCGGCACGGCGTTGGACATCGGCACGCCGGGCGAACCGCCGGCCGAAGAATCGTTCGAGCGCACCGCCGCGTTCGCGTGGCTGCGCGCGCATGCGGCAGAACACGGCGCGCGGATGAGTTACCCTCGCGACAATCCGTACGGTATCGTCTACGAGCCGTGGCATTGGCGCTTCATCGAATAAGACATCATCGGGAAAGAATCGAACGATGCACGCTCTCGTTTTTCGCACGTCGTCCGCGCGCCTGCGCTGCGCCGCACTCGTTTTGCTCGGCAGCGCTTTCGTCGCATCGGCCGCAGCGCAGACCGGCGCGCCGGCATCGGCCGAACCCAGCGCGCCATCCAGAGAGCAACCCAGAGGGCAATGGCGCGATGCCTGGGGCAAGCCCGCGGAAGAAACCTTGGGTATGAAATCGAATAAGGGCTTTTCGGCGATGATCCATCTCGTCGAAAAATCCGAAGCCGAGCGGTTCGTACGCGAATGGAACGAAACGGCCACCGAGCACACACCCGCGCTCAAACCCGCCGAGCGCATCGACCGCGGGCAATCGATCGTGATGCTGATCCTCTACGCCGGCTGCAGCACGAAGAACGAAGGCCCGGCGCCCTGCACCGCGACCATGGACGTAAAAACGTACGACCCCAACGGCAAGTTGCTGATGGAACAGTCCGACATCGCCATCGCCCGCAGTCTTCCGGCGCACCCGAATATCGTGCAGCTTTCGCCGATCACGCTACAGACCGACTTCGAGCCGAGCGACGCCGATGGTGCGTATCGCTACGACATCGTGCTACGCAACCCGGAGCGCAACGCTAATATCGTGCTGACCGAAACGATTCTGCTCGGCACCAACCAGCCAACGGCGCCCTGAGCCCTCGCACGTATGAGCGTGAGCATCGGCGCGGCTTGGCACAACGGCCGCAACAATTTCAATCTGATCCGATTGATCGCCGCTTGGCTGGTGATCTACAGCCATGCCTGGGCGATCACCGGCACCGCTGGCGACGATCATCTCGCGCGATTGACGCTCAGCAAGTCCGCCGGCGCGTTCGCGGTCGATGTGTTTTTCGTCATCAGCGGTTTCTTGGTCGCCGCGAGTTTCGAGCGCAATGGTTGGCGCGATTTCCTGATCGCGCGCGCGCTGCGCATCTATCCGGCGCTGATCGTGTGCGTTGCGCTGAGCGTGTTCGTACTCGGCCCGATGCTCACCCTATCCGCCGACTATTGGCGGGACGCGACGACCTGGCGCTACCTGTGGGCGAACGCGACACTGTGGCGCGCGGAGTTCTGGCTGCCCGGGGTGTTCGAGGCATCGCCGCGTACCGCTGTGAACGGTTCGTTGTGGACGCTGCCGATCGAAGGCCGGTTGTATCTCGCGCTGCTGCTCGCGGGCGTCTTCGGCATGCTGCGCCCTTGGCGCTACGCATCGGCTTGGGCCTTGGCAATGGCCGCCGCATGTGCGTTCGCACTGTGGCGCGCTCCACTGCCGGAGCATCTGTCGTATCTGATCTGGGTCACGAGCTTTTTCATCACCGGCACCTTGGCATGGGTGCTGCGCGAACGGATCGCGCTGCGGTGGCCGATCCTCGCGGCGTTGTTCGTAACCGCCGCGCTCACTCGCGGCGGACTCGCGTTCCCTGCCGCGTATTTCGCGCTGGTCGTCTACGGCACGTTCTACCTCGGCTTCGCGCTGCGCTTGCCTAGGATCGAAAAAAACGACCTGTCTTACGGCGTGTATCTCTACGGTTGGCCGATGCAACAGTTGGCGCTATTGGCCGGCGCCGTCACGCTCGCATCGAATATCCTCATCGCGACGTCGATGACGCTCTTGTGCGCTGCATTGTCGTGGTTCTGCATCGAACGGCCCGCGCTGCGATTGAAACGACGCACGGCAACGCACGCGACATCGATACCGTCCGCCGTAACGGATACAGCATCGGCGCAGGTCGCCATCGACGCGCAAGGACCCGCCGAGTGAGCGGCGCCGTTTTCGACCCGCAACGGCGACGCGCACATCGCGCTTTGCTTGCGACGCCGTTGATCGGTGCGTTCGGAGGCGCTCTCAGCGGCTGTCGCGAAGACCCGCACGCGCTTGAAGATGTGAGTCGTCTCGAACGCACTGCAGCAGCATCCGTACAGCGCCCGAACACGACCACGGGCGTCGCCGCGGCGCTCGCGCGCACTACGCGCCCGATATCGATCGGCGGCGGTCGCTACAGCATGGGCGGCCAAATCGCACATCCCGATTCGCTGCATCTCGATATGCGCAGCATGCGACGTCTCGTTCATTTGGATGTCGAACGACGTCGCGTTCGCGTGCAAGCCGGCATGCGTTGGCGCGACGTGCAATCGCTGATCGATCCGCACGGTTTATCGGTCGCGATCATGCAGAGTTACAGCAATTTCACCGTCGGCGGCTCGGTCTCTGTGAATTGCCACGGCCGCTACGTCGGCAAGGGACCGATCGTCAACAGCGTTCATGCGCTGCAGATCGTCACCGCGCAAGGCGAAGTCTTGGAACTCGACCGCGACACTCGGCCAGAACTGTTCCATGCCGTGATCGGCGGCTATGGCGGTTTAGGCATCGTCACCGAAGTCGAGCTCGACTTGGATGCGAATACGCGGATCCAACGCGAAGCCGAATTCGTCTCACTCGCCGACTATCCCGCATGGTTCCGCGCGAACATCGAAGGCCGCGACGATGCGGTGCTGCATAACGCCGATCTGGCGCCGCCGCGCTTCGACCACCCGATTGCGATCACCTGGCGCCGCACGGACGCACCGCTGACGCTGAGCGAGCGACTCATCCCAGAAAATCGCGAATACGGCCGCGACCAGACGCTCATCTGGGCAGCATCGGAATTGCCGTTCGGCGACGACGTGCGCGAACGCAAACTCACTCGACGGCAACTCGACGAACGTCCGGTCGTCTGGCGCAATCGCGAAGCCAGCCTGGATGCCGATGCGTTAGAGCCGCGTACGCGTCTGTTCTCGACCTATCTGCTGCAGGAGTATTTCATTCCGGTCGCGCAGTTCCAACGCTTCGCCGCCGAGCTGAGCAAAACCTTGAATCAGTTCGAGGTCAACGCTTTGAACGTCTCGATCCGGCACTCGCCGCGCGACCCTAATACGCTGCTGCACTGGGCCGCGGACGACGTGTTTTCGTTCGTGCTTTATTACAAACAACGCACGCATCGTTGGGCCGATACCGAAGCGGCCGTATGGACGCAACGACTGATCGACGCCGCGATCGCGCATGGCGGCCGCTACTATTTGCCGTATCGCTTGCATGCGACGCCCGAGCAATTCCTGCGTACGTACCCCGAAGCCGAAGCCTTCGCGGCGATGAAAGCGCGCGTCGATCCGAATGATCGTTTCCGCAACAAGCTTTTGGAACGCTATCTGCCGCGTTGACGTCGCGCGGGTGAAGTCCCGTCGAGACGATGCATCGTCGGATGACGAACGGAGCTTCGCTCCGCTCTACCGAATTATTCCTGCGAGCGTTTGGTCGGTGTCTTCGTCTCCGCGCCGAAATCCGCGATCCGCCACAAATACAGACTCGCATACGTGCGATACGGCCCCCAGCGCTCGCCGCGCTCCGCCAAGGCTTTCGGCGCGGGCATCTCGTCGGCCTTATCGACCACTTGCGCGCCCTTGCGGATGCCCAAGTCGTCGATCGGCAAAACATCAGGGCGGCCGAGGCGGAACATCAACATCATCTCCACCGTCCAGCGACCGATGCCGCGTACTGGCACCAGCGCGGCGACGATCGCGTCGTTATCCATCGTGGACATGCGCTTGAGATCCGGAATTTCGCCCTGCGATTCGCGCAACGCCAAATCGCGCAGCGCCAGCAGTTTATTGCCGGACACGCCACAGGCGCGGATCGTCGCGTCGTCGCAGCGCGCCAAGGTGTCGCAGTGGAAACGATCGCTACCGATCGCGGTTTCGACGCGCCCGACGATCGTCGACGCGGCCTTGCCGCTGAGTTGTTGATAGAGAATCGCGCGCGCCAACGCATCGACCGGATCGAACGACTTGCGCCAACGCGGGTCCGGTGCGATCGCGCCGATGCGCTTCATCCATGCGCCGAGTTTGCGATCGCGCTTGGCGAGATAAGGATAAGCCGCGTCCGTATCGAAACCGCGACGATGGCGGGGCATGGTGCGTCTCCTCAGTATATGGAAGGTCTGAATAACGCCATCCAGGCGTGATTCAGACATCGCGAACCCAGACAAAGCCTGTGTTCGCTCCCGATGGATCAAGCACTTGCGCGCTTGATCCACGAACGCGCCATCCGTGGCACGCGGAACCTCTGAGTTAATCAGAGGTTCTACATTGCGATACGCACAGCGAGGATGCGATAAGCGCGCTATCGGCGCAAGGCATCGATCGCGTACAGAAGCCACGCCGCGATCATCGTGGTGCCGCCCAGCGGCGCGAGCGTCGTCGGCCAACCGAATGCATGCGCAGCGGTCAACGAACCGGAAAACAACAGCGTGCCGATCAATACACCAAAGAGCGCGAGCATGCCGAGCCGGCGCGCGCAACGCGGCGCGAGGGCGGTCAATGCGATGCCATGACCGAGTGCGAACGCCGCCGCGGTCTGCAAGCGCATACGTGCCTCGCCATCCGCACCATGCGAGGCGTACGCCGCCAACGCGACTGCGATGGCGGCCAATATCGCACCGGAAGCGGCCAAGCCGCGTTCGCGCCGAGATGTCGTCATGTCATGCATCCTCTTCGGATCGACCGTTCGCCGCACATAGCGCCCCACAAGTCACGCGACGCGAAGAGCGGCGGCTTTCGCGCGACCCAAAAAGAAACGCCGCAGGCGTCTGATGAGCGTTTCTGATGAGCGTTTCTGATGAGGCGATTCTGATGAGGCATTTCTGATGACGCGCATCGGCATCGTCGCGATGCCGACGAGAATTACTTGATCGTCCAGTAAGCGTCGAAGCTACCGTCGACCTGGAACGCGCCATCGATGCCCGAGTTATAGACCTCGTAAGGGCGATCGACCACTTCGTAGCCGCGCGGCAGCGACCATGCGCGCAGCGCATTGCGGACATTCTCCAGTTCGCGGATGTAACCCGTGAACTTAGCGGTGACCGCGCGACGGCCCGGACGCAGTTCGTACTTCACCGGGCCCTGCAGCGACAAACCGGTCAGCGGCTGATCGATCGGTGCGCCTTCGGCGGCGCTGGCTTTGCGAACCGGCACGGCCACATCGAAGGTGTAGGTGGAGCGGCCTTGCTCGCTGGTGACGATGCGCATCGGACCGGCGGCGACCAAGCCGCTGGCGGCGATGCTGCGGTTGATCCATTCCATATTGGCGCGCATCGAGTTCTGAATCACCGTATCGTCGAACTCCAGCGTGCCTGCGGGCACGAACAGCACGTGTTCGGCCGGTACGTCGGAGATTTTCAAATCGGTCAGCTTCTCGCCGTACACCGTGTGATCGATATTCGGAATCGAGGCCAGCATGTTCGTCAGCTTGGTGAGGCTGAACTTCATGTCGTCGCCGACGTGGCTGCGCACGTACAAGCCGGCGTAGCGACCGAGCAGGTTCCAGCCGTACTCGACTTTGTACGTCTGCATGATCTCGACGTTGCGATTGTTGTTGCCCGTGGGCTTCAGACGGAACTCGGTCCGCTTGTTCTTGCCCTGGCGGTCGTTGTCGATTTGGATCGCGACCTTTTCGTTCGGGATGCTCTCGACGATCTTCCAACTGCCCTTGCCGACCTGGGATTCTTCGGAGTCGTATTCGAACATCGCGCCGACACCGCTGGACGGGCCCGAGATCTTCGACTTCATCTTCGCGTCGCGCAGTGGGATCGCGTTCCAATCCTTGAAGCGGCTGAAGCCATTCAACGTGTCGTACACGATGGTGAGCTTGCGGTTGGTTTCGACCTTCTCCGCGATGAAGCGGCTGGAAGGCAGCACCAGCCCGACGAGCAGGAACAGAACGGCGACGATCGCCAGGGAAATCAGAATCTCGATGAGACGAGTCATTACAGGGGCTCTCCGGGACCAATGCCCGCAGGAATCGGGCTAGCCCTGAATCGTAACAGGGAAGACCGGGGCGGAGCGAGCGCTGTGCCGGTCGCGGCGCCCCGACCCCCGCCATCGCGGCGTCCTCCACGGATGGAATTTCGCCTCAACGGCATCGCCGGTGCACGCACGATCGCGCGACCCGGCACCTTGGCCGCAGGCAGCGACCGCCTCAAATCAACTGCAGCTCGAAGGCCTTGAGGACCGCACGCGTCCGGTCGCGCACGCCCAGTTTGGACAAAATATTGGACACGTGATTTTTGATCGTACCCTCGGCCACGCCTAGGGAATTGGCGATTTCCTTGTTCGAGAAACCGGACGCCATCAGACGCAGAATCTCGGTTTCGCGGTCGGTCAGCGGATCCGGCCGGTCCAAGCTGACGAAATCGTTGCGCATGTGCTCCAAGCCCGAGAGCAGGCGCTGGGTCACCGCCGGTTGCACCAGGGAGCCGCCGCCAGCGACCGCCTGGATCGCGCCGACCAGCTGATCCAAGGACACGTCTTTGAGCAGATAGCCCTTGGCCCCGGCCTTCATTCCGGCCAGCACCAATTGATCGTCGTCGAACGTGGTCAGGATGATGGTCGGCGGCAATTGCTCCAGGCGCGAGAGCGCTTGTAAGGCCTCTAGGCCCGACATCGCCGGCATGCGCATGTCCATCAACACGACATCGGGCTTGATTTGCGGGATCAACTCCACCGCCTGCCGGCCATCCGATGCCTCGGCCACCACCTCTATGCCCTCCGCCAGGGCCAGCAGTGAGCGGATTCCCTGGCGCACCAGAGTCTGATCGTCCACGAGGCATACACGAATCATGTCGTCTCCAAAGTCCTGTTCACTTGTGGGTACCGCCTTATTTCGTCGTGTGGGTCGAAGGTGTCCGGGTCTTGTCGTCA
The DNA here is from genome assembly GCA_963783035.1 of uncultured Gammaproteobacteria bacterium. Lineage (GTDB taxonomy): Bacteria > Pseudomonadota > Gammaproteobacteria > Xanthomonadales > Xanthomonadaceae > Lysobacter_I. The sequence continues at coordinate 106,819 of CAWAMC010000005.1, read as the reverse complement.
CGCGGCCGCCCTAGCCGATTCGGCAGCCGATAGGCGCAGCGCACGCGCGGCCTGTTCGTCCGCCTGCCCGACCGGCAGATACACGTTCAAACGGAATCCGTAACCGATTCGGGTATCGATTTCGACCGTACCGCCGTACGCGGCTAAGCGTTCGCGCATCCCACGCAAACCGTTACCGGCCTGCAGATCGTCCGCGCCGCGGCCGTTATCGCTGGCCTGCAAGCGCACGCCCTCATCCTGCCAACGGTAATGCAAGTCCAAGCTGGTCGCCTGGGCGTGACGCACCACATTGGTGATGATTTCTTGGGTACAGCGCAACAAAACGTGGGCGCGCTCGGGGTCGTCGACGAAAAAAGGCGCCGGCAAGCGCATATCGATATACAGCCCCGGCACGTTATCCGCCAAAGGCAGCAAAGTGGCGGCCATGTCGATGGCATCGCTGTCGCGAATCTGACTCACCGCCTCGCGCACATCGCTGAGCAACAGTTTGGCCAAGGTATGCGCTTGCGTGACGTGCTCCTGTGCCTTGCCGTCGACCAAATGCGTGGCCACTTCCAGATTCAGGCTCAGCGCGGTGAGGTGATGGCCCAGCAAATCGTGCAATTCGCGAGAAATCCGCGTGCGCTCGTTGACCCGCACGCTTTCCGCCAGCAGCGCCCGCGTGGCGCGCAACTCGGCGTTCAAGCGGCGTTGTTCCTCGCGCGCCTGGTTCTGCTGGCGCCCGACCAAGCTGGTGATGAAGACGAACCCGGAAAAACCCGCGTACAGCAGCGACAGCATCACCGAGACCAGGAGCGGGAATTTCACCGCGAACACGAACACCGGCAACATCGAAAGCTGACTGACGACCAGCCATACCACCGCCAAGCGCAGCGGCAGCAGCCATGGCAACAGACATGCCACCACGGTCAATAAGATGCTGCCCAGACCGCTCTCGTTGTAGTAACCGACACTGATCGCACAGGCGATCAGCAACAACAGCATGACGTGATCGAACAACGTAACCCGCCGGCTACCCAGCGAACGGGTCAACCACAGATAGCTGGCGCCGAAGACGCCCCAAGACACCCAGCCCTGCCAGGACATCGGGCCGACCGCGTCTTCGCCGCCCTCGACCGCATCGAGCGAGAGCAATAGCAGAGGCAGGCCGACCATCGCCCAGGTGAATAGGCCGGCGTAGCCGAGTAATCGCGTGTGACTGAGTCGGGAGAGCATCCATGCAGTGTAGGCCCTTGTGGCCTGCGCCGAGCCCACCGGAAGTCATGCCTCCGGCCCGACCTTAACAGCGCATGCCGGCTTTGGCGGCCGGATCCGGCGCTCGCTCCGTTCAGGGCGGCATGCGATAATTCCGCGCCTGCCCGTTTGCGCTTCCACTGCCCCGCAGTCGAAGCACCTACATCAAAGTGCCTGCGAACCCAGGCCCCGCGTCACTACGATCCGGAGTTTTTGGAATGTCGATTGTCATCCGCGATGTGCGCGAGCACGAGCTGGATTCGGTACTTGCTCTGAACAACGCGGCAGCCCCGACCATTCTGCCGATCGATCCGTCCAAACTTCGTCATTTCTACGCCAGCGCCGAATATTTTCGCGTCGCAGAGCGCGACGGCACATTGGCCGGGTTCATGATCGGCCTGGGCAGCCACAGCCCGCACGACAGCAGCAACTTTCGCTGGTTCCGCGAACGCCACGAACACTTCTTCTATATCGATCGCATCGTCGTCGCCAGCCGCCGTCGCGGCGGCGGCCTGGGCCGCGCCTTTTATGCCGACGCCCAAAGCTATGCCGAGCTGCGTTACCCGCATATCGCCTGCGAGGTCTTTCTCGACGCCGCCGGCATCGACCCGACCTTGCCCGACCCCGCCTTACTGTTCCACGGCAGCTTCGGCTTCCGCGAGATCGGACAACACGTGATGCCGGAGACCGGGCTACGTGCCTCGATGCTGATGAAACCGTTGTGCAGTTACGAATGGGTGCGCGAGACCTACGGCGACAACCTGCCGCAGCAGCCGTGGCTGATCGCACCGCGTCGCCAAGCCCTCGAACCGGCGCTACCGCCACGCGCGACCGGCACCGACGCATGAGCGCGCGCAAGTCCGCCCCTATCGCGAACTACGAGCTGGCCGGCGATTTGAAGATCGGTCAGGTCGGCATCGCGAATCTGCGTATCCGCACCCTCGATGTCGCTCGCCTCGGTGCCGAAATGCACGATCGCGTCGCGCGTGCGCCTAAGTTGTTCGAGCGCGCCGCCGTCATCGTCGATTTCGGTGCGCTGCCCGGCACGCCGGACGTGGCTACGGCGCGCGCCTTGCTCGATGCCTTGCGCGATGCCGGCGCGATCCCGGTCGCGCTCGCCTACGGCAGCAGCGACAACGAGCGGCTGGCGATCGAACTAGGCCTGCCGTTATTGGCGAAATTCCGCGCGCAATACGAACCCGGGCACGACACCGCCGCAAGCGAAGCTTCCGCCCCAGCCCGGCCCGATGCCGCAGCCGAAGAAGCGCCTGCAAAAACAGCCGCTCCAACGAAGCCGCAGGATGCGCGAACCGCCCACATCGCCGCTCAGCCGGGCATGGTGCATACCGCACCGGTCCGCTCCGGCCAACAGCTCTACGCCGAAAACCGCGATCTCACCGTGCTCGCGACCGTCGGTGCGGGCGCGGAAGTCATCGCCGATGGCAGCATCCATGTGTACGGCGCGCTGCGCGGACGCGCGCTCGCGGGCGCGCAGGGCGACGAAAAAGCGCGTATTTTCTGCCGCGAGTTCTACGCCGAGCTCGTCGCGATCGCCGGACATTACAAAGTCATGGACGAAATTCCCGCCGACCTGCGCGGCAAAGCCGTGCAGATTTGGCTCGACAACGCAGACATCAACATCGCAGCGCTGGCTTGACCGGCGCGCATAGCGGCAGCGCTGTAAATTCAGCGTTGCCGCGTTACCCTAATTCCTCTCTCGGAGAACGACATTGGCCGAAGTTATCGTAGTCACATCAGGTAAGGGCGGCGTCGGCAAGACCACGTCCAGCGCGAGTCTCGCTTGCGGGTTCGCGCGTCGCGGCAAGAAAGTCGCGGTGATCGATTTCGACGTCGGCCTGCGCAATCTCGATCTGATCATGGGCTGCGAGCGCCGCGTGGTGTACGACTTCGTCAACGTGATCCACGGCGAAGCTTCGCTCAAGCAGGCGCTGATCAAAGACAAACGTTTCGAGACGCTCTATCTGCTGGCCGCCTCGCAGACCCGCGACAAAGACGCGCTGACCAAGGAAGGCGTCGAGAAAGTGCTGAAGGATCTCGCCGACGATGGCTTCGACTATCATCCTCTGCGACTCCCCCGCCGGCATCGAGAAAGGCGCGTTCCTGGCGATGTATTTCGCCGATCAAGCGGTGGTGGTGGTGAACCCCGAAGTCTCGAGCGTGCGCGACTCCGACCGCATTCTCGGCCTGCTCGCATCGAAGACCAAACGCGCCGAAGACGGCGAACGCGTGAAAGAGCATCTGCTGCTCACCCGCTACAGCCCGGCACGGGTCGAGACCGGCGAAATGCTCAGCATCAAAGACGTCGAAGACGTGCTCGGCCTGAAGACCATCGGTGTGATTCCCGAATCGCCGGATGTGCTCAACGCCTCCAACAAAGGCGAGCCGGTGATCCTCGATATGGAATCCAACGCCGGCCAAGCCTACGACGACGCGGTCGCGCGGCTGCTCGGCGAGGATCGTCCGATGCGCTTCACTCAGTTCGAGAAGAAGGGTTTCTTCAGCAAGTTGTTCGGAGGCTGATCGCATGTCTCTCTTCGACTTCCTGAAGCCCAAGAAGAACACCGCTTCGGTCGCCAAAGAGCGCCTGCGCATCATCGTCGCGCAGGAACGCAGTAGCCGTGGCGCACCGGATTATCTGCCGTTGTTGCAGCGCGAATTGCTGGAAGTGATCCGCAAATACGTCAGCGTCGATGTCGATGCGGTGAAGGTCGAAATGGCGAAAGACGGCGATCACGACGTGCTCGATATTTCGGTCGCGCTGCCCGACGGCCGCCCATCGCCGACTTGACCGTACTTGCGTAGGAGCGGCACACGCCGCGATTGGTTCATGTCCAACGATTCGATCGCGGCGCATGTCGCATCCGCAACGCCAACCGACGTGTTGACCCTCGGCGAGATCGACTCGGGCGATGTCGTCGCCTTGCTCGCGCGCACGATCTGCGCCTCGAATGGGTGCGCCGACGATGCGCCGATTCCCGGTAGTTTCTGGGGCGAAAGCGAAGCCGGTTTGATCGGCGGCACCGTCTACGCTCGTCGCGATACGCCGGTGCATTCGCTGCTGCACGAGGCCTGTCACTTGATCGTGCTGCCGCCGGAACGACGCGAAGCGATACATACCGACGCCATGTCTTCGATCGAAGAAGAAGACGCGGTCTGCGTGCTGCAAGTGTTGCTCGGCGAGCGATTACCCGGTGTCGGGCGCGACCGGGTCTTAGCCGACATGGATGCCTGGGGCTACACCTTCCGCTTCGGTTCGGCGCGCGCCTATTTCGAACGCGATTCGGCCGAAGCTTGGCAATGGCTGCAGACGCATGGCTTGCTGCCCGATGGCATCGTTATGCCCGACGCATTCTCGCCGCACTGATCGCGATCGCGCGGGCATGCGCTCGCGAACTCGATTGCTGCGCCTGCACGACTCGGCACCGACCATGAATCGCTCGTCTCCAATGAAGGCACCCCGCCGTTCTCGCCAGCCAACCAGCCACGCGGTGCAGCGCAAAACCTAGCGTCGAACGCCGCAATCGCGCCTTCTTACCGTGCGACATTCGTAGGCCAGCGCTGCCCGAGCCGCACGCCCGGGCCGTTGGTCCCACAGCCCGCTCATCCAACGGCCCTTGCGGCCCGGGCCGGCCGGCACTAGCCTGCCCGACGGGACGATCCCCGCCACGGCATAGGATCGCCGACACCGCCACGCCAGCCCGGAGAACTCACCGTGAATTACCGTAAGACTTTGCTCGCCCTCGCCGTCGGCGCGAGCTTGATTTCGATCGCCGGCTGTAAGCGCGATGCGCAGGCGCCGGCTGCGACCGGCGGGGAACTCACCGCCGCCAAAACCGACGCGGATGCGGACGCCTTCGTCGCGCGCGTGAATGCCGAATACAAAGCGATGTATCCCGACCTCACCGCCGCGCAATGGCTGTCGTCCACCTACATCAACGACGACAGCCAGACCGTCGCCGCGAAGGCGAACGAGCGCTACCTCACTCAGCTGAACAAATGGATCGCCGAAGCGAAAGCGTACGAAGGCAAGCCGATGTCCCAGAGATAGCGAGCGCGCGATTCTGCTGTTGAAGCTCGCGACCTCGATGCCGCCGCCGAAGGACCCGAAGAAACTCGAAGAACTCGACCAAGATCGCGACCAAAATGGAAGGCGACTACGGCGCAGGCAAGTACTGCCCGAGCGGCGACGAGAAAAAATGCCGCGACCTCGGACAGCTCAGCGAAATCCTCGCGACCAGTCGCGACTACGACGCTCAACTCGATGCGTGGCAAGGCTGGCACACCATCTCGCAGCCGATGCGCAAGGATTACACGCGCTTCGTCGACTTGGTGAACGAAGGCGCGCGCGACATGGGCTTCGTCGATGCCGGCGAAATGTGGCGTTCGGGCTACGACATGAGCCCGGCCGAGATCGCCGCAGAAACCGATCGTCTTTGGGGCCAGGTCAAGCCGCTGTACGAACAATTGCACTGCTATGCGCGCACCAAACTGCAGACGCAGTACGGCGCGGACAAAGGCGCAGGTCTCCGGCGGCATGCTACCCGCGCACCTGATGGGCAATATGTGGCAACAGGACTGGGGCAATCTTTGGGACGTGCTGGAACCGTACAAGGGCGCCGGCAGTCTCGATATCAATGCCGCGCTGCGGCGCCATGCGTAAACGCAATTATGTCGAAGCGCTCGCGGACACCGGCTCGAACGCGAGCAATGCCGCTGTCGTCGAAGCCGAGATCAAGGCCGATATGAAGACCGCGAAGGAGATGACGCGCCGCGCTGAGGACTTCTACGTCTCGCTGGGCATGCCGAAGCTGCCCGAGAGCTACTGGAAGAAAACCCAGTTCATCAAGCCGCGCGATCGCGAGGTGGTCTGTCATGCCAGCGCCTGGGACATGAATATGGCCGGCGACGTGCGCACCAAGATGTGCATCAAGCCCAACGAAGAAGAGTTCACCACGATCTATCACGAACTCGGCCACGTCTATTACTACCTCGCCTACAACGACAAGCCGCCGCTGTTCCAGACCGGCGCGCACGACGGCTTCCACGAAGCGATCGGCGACACCATCGTGCTGTCGATGACACCGAAGTATCTGCAATCGATCGGCCTGGTCGGCGAACAGCAGCAGAGCAAGGAAGCGCTGATCAACGCGCAGATGCGCATGGCGCTGGCGAAGGTCTCGTTCATGCCCTTCGGTCTGATGATCGACCGCTGGCGCTGGGGCGTGTTCGACGGCTCGATCAAGCCCGAGAACTACAACAAGGCGTGGTGGGAACTCAAAGCGAAATACCAGGGCGTCGCCCCGGTGAGCGCGCGCGGCGAAGACTTCTTCGACCCCGGTGCGAAATACCACGTCCCCGGCAACACCCCGTACACGCGCTACTTCCTCTCGCACATCCTGCAGTTCCAGTTCTACAAATCGCTGTGCGACGCCTCCGGCCACAAAGGCCCGCTGTACGAATGCAGCTTCTACGGCAACAAGGAAGCCGGCAAACGCTACTGGGCGATGCTGAGCAAAGGCGCCGAGCCAACCGTGGCAGAAGACGATGAAGGAACTGACCGGCGGCGAGAAGATGGACGGCACCGCCGTGCTCGAATACTTCGCACCGCTGCAGGATTGGTTGAAGCAGCAGAACGAAGGGCAGAGTTGCGGCTGGCAGGCAGCCGCGCCCGCACCGAAACCCTAAGCGTCATCGCGATCGCTCCAAGCGAAGGCCGGCGCAAGCCGGCCTTTTGCTTTACGTCGAACGGTTTTACGCAATCTCAACCGCAGTGGTTATGATGCGATGCAAGCGAAACGCCGTCCGTGTTCTTTTTCGGCAGGAAGCACATGCAACAGCAATCGGACCGCATCAAAACCCTCGCCTCGCATTCGCGCTTCCGTATCGGCTCTGTGCTGGTGCAGCCCGACGTCTTGATGATATCGCTCGACGGCAACGAGACCGCGCTCGAACCGCGCATGATGGAAGTGCTGGTCGCCTTGGCCGAGCATGCCGGCGAAGTGGTCAGCGCCGAACAGTTGTTGATCGAAGTCTGGCGCGGCACCTTCTATGGCGACAACCCGGTCCACAAGGCCATCGCCTATCTGCGCAAACTCTTCGGCGACGATCTGAAGTCGCCGCGCTACATCGAAACCATCCGCAAGCGCGGCTATCGATTGATCGCCAAAGTCTCTTATCCCGACGACTACCGTCGTGTCGCGGCACAGGCGACGACCTGGAGCGGCGCGAGCCCTTACGTCGGGCTCGCCGCGTTCGATGGCGAACATGCCGGGGTGTTTTTCGGGCGCAGCCGCGTCACTGCGGAGCTGCTCGCCGCGATGCGCCAGCAGATCGACAACCAGCGCCGCTTCGTGCTGATCGTCGGCGCCAGCGGCTGCGGCAAAACGTCGTTACTGAATGCCGGCGCGTTGCCGCTGTTACGCCAAGATGGTGGTTTCGACGGATTGCGCGCACTCGCGATCGCAAGCTGCGATCTGGCGGGCGTCGAAACCGGCGACGCCCTGACCCATCTCGCCGCATCGCTAGCGACCTGGACGCTCGGCGAACGGCCGGTCTTCGCGCCCAGGCCAACGGCCGATCTCGCCGCCGCGATCAGGCAATCGCCCGAATCGATCAGCACGACGATCGAAGACGCATTCCGCCGTTATCCATCGCGCGAACTCGCGGATCAACCGTACGCGCATCTGCTGCTGTTGATCGACCATGCCGAAGCTCTGGTCGCGACCCGCGCGCACGACCCAAAACGCGATACTGCATTCTCGCGCGCGTTACACCACTTATGCGAATCGCCGCGCGTGATGGTGGCGATGATCGTTCGCGGCGATTTCTATCTCGCCCTGGTCGAAGCCTATCCTGAGATCGCCGAACGCAAATTGGGCGAGGGCCATTTCGATGTACTGACCCCACGTTCCGGCGAGATCGCCCAGATCATCCGCACACCCGCCGCGCTGGCAGGCTTGACCTTCGAGGAAGACCCGCAAACCGCCGAGCATCTCGACGATGTGTTGCGCGACGCGGCGAATGCGCACACCGATGCCCTGCCGCTGCTGCAGCACACACTGCAGGCACTGTACGAGCGCCGCAGCGACGACGGCGAACTGCGCTTCGATGCCTACCGCGAAATCGGCGGCCTGGAAGGCGCGCTCGCGCATCGCGCAGAGGAAGTGTTCGCCACACTGCCCGATGCCGCGAAACGCAGTCTCGATCGTGTGCTCTCGCAGTTGATCGTGATGCAACAGGACAACGACAGCGTTAGTGCCCGCCGCGTCGTTTGGTCCGCACTGGACGAGAACGCCCGCGCCCTCGCCGAGACCTTCGTTCGCGCTCGGCTGTTCATCGCTGAACTCAGCGACGGTCAGGCCGGCTTCCGAGTGACGCATGAAGCCTTGTTGCGGCAATGGCCGCGCGCGCGCGACTGGACCCAGGACAATCGCCGCCTGCTGCAAGCCAAAGCGCGTATGCGCCGTGCAGCAGCGCGCTGGGTGGAAGAGGGTCGTAGCGCCGATCAACTGCTCAACCCGGGCCAGCCATTGCACGAAGCCTTGGAAGCCGCCCGGCAATTACCCGACGATCTCGGCCCCGATGAACACGCATTCCTGCGAGCGTCGACGACGCTGTATCGACGCAAACGCTGGCTGCGCGCCGGTGCGATCGCAAGCCTAGCGATATTCGCGGTCATCTCCGCGGCATTCGCTTTGCTCGCATCGCAGGCCCGCGACGAAGCGGAACACCGTCGCGAAGAAGCGCTGCAGTTGTCCGACTTCATGCTGGTGGATCTGGCCGAAAAACTGCGACCGCTCGGCAATCTCAAACTGCTCGGTGGCATCAGCAGCAAAGCGCTCGCGCAACTGGAACGACAACCCGCGGCGCAGACGCGCACCGAAGATCTCATCAACCGGTCCCGCGCACTGCGCACGGTCGGCGAAGTGATGATGGAAGAAGCGAAACTCAAAGACGCCAAATCCGCTTTCGAACGCGCCAATGAAGCCGCGCGCAGTGCCGTCGCGCGCGCGCCGAAGTCCGCAGATGCCGTCGCAGAACAGGGGGTCGCTGCGTATTGGCTCGGCTACTACCATTTCCGGCAAAGCCAGTTGAATGAGGCGCGCACGCATTGGGCCATGTATCTGCAAACCAGCGAACAACTGGTCCGTCTTGATCCGAACAACGCAGATTGGCAGATGGAATTGTCCTATGCGCTCAATAACCTCGGCGGCGTGGCGCGCTATCAAGGGCGTATCGGTGAAGCACTCGCGTACTTCAGACGTTCGGCCAAGCTCAAGGCCAGCGTGCTATCGACGAGGCCTCATGACCAGGCATTGCGTTACGACCTGATCGACACGCTTTCCTGGATCAGCAGCGGCGACGAGTCGGAAGGACGTTTGCAGGAGGCCGCGGCCGGACATGCCGAACAGATCGCCATGCTGCGCACGCTGGTCACGAACAAACCCGATGCGCTCGTTTGGGAACGACGGCTCGCGACGTTATTGCTGAGCAGCGGAAATCTCGCCGTCTCCCAGGGTCGTTTGAACGAAGCGCACGCGCAGATCGAAGAAAGTATCGCTCGATTGTCTGCATTGACCGCTCGCGAGTCCGACAACAAGGTTTGGGCGCGTGACCTGGCCTTGGCGCACATCGAAGCGAGTGAGATCGCCGGTATGCGCGGAGACGGGCGCCATCACGTCTCGCACGCCTTAATCGCCGAAAGACTGATACACGACATGAAGGCCTTGGGCGATGCTTCGCTGGCGTTGCAGCGCCTGGATGCGGCGACGCAGCTCTTGATCGCTCAATCGCAACCTAGTGCCGTCGATGCCGACGCGAAGTGGAACAAGGCCATACTGAACCTTGAACGCATCGCCAAAGATTCCAACGGCGGCATCCCCGATACGTTCGTTCTCGCGAAAGCATTGATCTCTCGAGGCAGACATCATGCCGGTATCGGCTCGACAGCCGAAGCCCGTCGCGATTGGGAACGCGCGATCGACCTGCTCAGCACGATGGCGAAGACCTCAAAAGATCCGAATGTCATCGCGCCTTGGGTCAGCGCGCACGTTCTGCTCGGCGATCGTGATCGTGTCGAAACGAACATCGCTTGGCTGACGAAAATTGGATACCTGGATCCTGATTTCACACGATTACCTGGCCTCGGTGGCGTTCGATCTCGGGCTTCGCCCTCGAAATGAAGCCCGGAAAGCCTCCGCAAAGGTACCGAATCCAAACACGCATCTTGAAATACTCACGATGCAAAGACCAAAGCTCCTTCGTAGAAAAGAGCTTTCGTCGGCAAGTGCATTCGCCGATCAATCTCCAGGCGACAACAACCAACCTCAAAGAGGAGCACTCAAGATGACAAGGTTCATACAAAACGATGATCTAGCTGCACCTGCAGCCAAGACGATTGAATTGCAGATTTTCGAAATTGATGGAGGATTCGCGTGGTCATATTCGAGTAAGCGCGCCATCACCGTCAGCTTCGCGATGCCCATCGAAATCAAATTGAAAAACCATACGGACGCAAAAGCATCCATTTTCAACTACGCATCCTCCGGCATGTACGCATCCACCGTCACACCCGCTCTACACTCACCGATAAGTTCATTTGCATTGGACAAAGACGGGCAATCGGTCACTTTCACGATCAGCCTGTTCCCGAATCAATTGATCGATTTCGGAGTATTCGTCCTCATCGAACAAAGCGGCCGTCCAGACGTTATCCTTTTTTGCGACCCGCAGGCGAGCAACGATCCGATTAAAACGCCCCCTTGATGTCTCAATTGCTCAATTAAGGCAACGCTGCAAAAGTCTGCGTTACTGCGGCATATAGACGTGCTGCTCGCAAATCAATCACGCGCGTGATTGATTTGGCGGGAGCAAGTTCGGGCTTGCGGCGAACTCGCGCCCACTGAACACGTCCACGACGGATTTGTTCAGGGTTTCCTTAATTTCACGCGAAAGCCCACTACGACAGTGGGCTTTCGCTTTCTGGGGCACCATCGCTTTGCGATGTAACGCTCAACTCGACACCGGGGCGGGCCGGCAAAGCCACCACCCTAGAAATTAGATCTGCAACGATGGTGTTACATCTGCTATCGACATTCGGAACGTCGCAGCACCATCGATTCTCGGCTGCCGCGATTGCACGCCACTCTCGGCACCGCAATTCCTCTTATCGTAAAGGAGTACATCATGTCGAACCCGGTTCTCGTCGGCGCTTGGTCGAATTTCGACTTCACGCTGACCCCGCAAGCGAAGGACGCTTTCGAGACTGCGATGCAACCGCTGTTCGACGCGAGGTACACGCCGTTCGCATTCGCCAGCCAACTGGCGGCCGGCACCAACTACTGTTTCCTCTGCGACGTACAGTACGCGAGCCCGTTCCCGGACGAGAACGCGGTGAAGGTCTACATCTACCAGCCGTCGCACGGTCAACCGCACCACTACCGGATCGTCCCGATCCGGCCGTGAGGTGGGACCGACCACTCTCGGAACTCTCGACATCACAGTGCAGCTCGCCTTGCGCTGCACCCTGCCGCGACTAGGCATTCGAGTTTCGATCTCGCACCCGAGATGATCGTCCTCTCGGCATACATCGCCGCGCTGTGGCGTCATGAGCACTCACGCCCCTCCGCGGGCAGACCCGCCAGAGATCTGGTCACACCAATGCATCCGTTCCGTATGCATTCCATGCCTCGCCGACGATGATCCGCCGCCGGGGGCGCACCCGAACAGCTCATGCCTGTGTCGAATAGCGCCTGATAAATCAACGACTTGAAAATCGGAAGGTTCCCGGAAGGTACTGAAGCGACGTCTTGCGCAGGCTCCGACCCATGGCGTCGCTCGCTCCACGCAAACGAACGGGCAGCGACAGCAGCGCCATCCAGCCGCCATCGATCGCGATGGCCACCCTCCTTCCAGACCAGGGGATCACCATGGAACTCGCATACGTCCAGAGCGCACACGCCCAGACCCAAGAGCGCATCACTCAACGCCACGGTTTCGAAGAAGGTGCGCTGCCGCTAGCCGCCACCGGCGAGCACATCAGTCGGGCCGAGGCGCACCCGGTTTCGATCGCCGAACGCCTGCATCGCGGCCACGTGATGCTCGACAGCGCCCTGATCCGCCAACTGCGCCAAGCGCGATTGATGAGCCAACAGGATCTCGCCGACGAGTGCTGGCGTCGCAACATCCAATTGTCGCTTACCACCATCAAACGCGCCGAAGCAGGACGCGCGGTGCGCTTCCGTATCGCCCGTGAATTCGCGCGCTGCTTCGACGTGCTGGTGACGCAGATCGTACGTATCGAAGACGCGGCAATGCACGCGACCACCGATACGCACTGAAGTGGCACCGGTGGCGATCCGCGAAGGGCCTACGGTCACTTTTTCAATCTTTCAAGATTCGACTGCGGGATCCGAACCCGTTCGTTAACTAGACGAGCACTTTTTCAATCTCACAAGGAGAACAGTCATGTCCAATTCCAATACTGCGGTTGTAAGTTGGGGCAACGTCAGCCTTCGCGTTTATTCGAGCGACGGGCAAAATGTCACAGAACAATGCTGGGACAGCGATCGATGGTATGTCGGCGCGATGAAAGCCGCGGGGCAAACCGTCGGCGCGGCGAGCTGGGTCGATAGCGGCGGACAAATTCATATCCGCGTGTACGTCAGCAATCAGGGCAAGATCGTCGAATACTGCTGGGACAAAGACTCGTGGTACGTCGGCGCATTGTCCACCGACGGCAACAAAGCGTCGGCGACAGCGTGGTATGTCGACGGCGCCATCCATTTGCGCGTCTATATCACCAAGGCGAGCGGCGGAGTCCAAGAGCAATGCTGGGATGGTTCCGGCCCCTGGTATGTCGGCGCTTACAAAGGCTAATCGACCTAGGACAAGATCGGCGACAAGACTGAGTCGCTTAGTCTGCGTTGTGATCTACAGGAACAGTAGGCCTGACAATCGCCATGCCGATGATCTTACGGCGATGGAATCGCCCACGAAGGCCCGCCTCTACGGTGGGCCTTCGTGCTTTCGTCATCTGAAGCTTGAATTGAAGCAGAAATGATTTGGAAGTGATGCTGACGGGTGAAGCCGAGCCTGCACGCCACGGAGGTACTCCTACGCACCGCAACAACGTATGAGCATGCCCTTCGGCATTCTTGACAAATGTCCGAGTTGGCGCGACAACAGGAACCTTCGCGACCGATTTGAATCCAAGCAAACGCAGCACCCGTAAGACCACCATTGAACACCGATGCGGGCGCAAGTGCGCCCACTGCCAGGGGGCGGACATGGAACAGTGCTATAGGGGACGGGGTCTAGCTCAGTATCACTTCGACATCGCATCGCCGCACAAGGCGACGCTTACGCCGCTACACCGACCACCACGACGATCAGCAGGGCATCGCCTCGGACAGGAAAGCACTTTCCTTTTCTAACGTCGGATGGGTGGCATATGGATGATTTCACGGACCGCGCGCAGTTCCGGATCGGTGACCTGCTGGTGTACCCACTCGCTTGCTCGTCGTGCGCGACGGGCAAGAGATCAAGTTCGAACGGCGATGGATGCAAGTGCTGGTGATGCTTGCCGAACATGCCGGCGAGACGCTCAGCCCCGAGCGCCTGTTGATTGAAGTGTGGGGCAACACGATCTACGGCGACAGCCCCGTCAGCAAGGCAATTTCCTATATTCGCAAGCGCATCGGCGACGACACCCGCAGGCCGCGCTACATTGAGGTGATCAGCAAAGTCGGTTATAGACTGATCCCGCCGGTGAGCTTGCCGGAAGACTATCGACGCATGCCCTCCGAACGATGGACGAAGGGTAACCCCTATGTCGGTCTATCCGCCTTTGATGCCGATCATGCCTCCGTGTTCTGTGGCCGTAGCCGAATCGTCGCCGATCTGCTCAGAGCAATGCGAATCCAGATCGAGAATCAGCGCCGCTTCGTGCTGATCGTCGGTGCAAGCGGTTGTGGAAAAACTTCACTGCTACGCGCTGGAGCGATTCCGCTGCTGACAAAACCAGACGGGTTCGATGGTCTACGTGCGCTCTCAGTCGCCACCTGCGACCTCGTCGCAAATGGAAGCGACCCGCTGACACCGCTTGCGGTAGCGCTCGCGACCTGGACGCTCGGAGAACGCCGGGTCTTTCCACCACAAACGCCAGAACAGCTTAAGATTCTACTGAGCGAAACCCCCGAGATGATCGGAGGCTTCGTCAGCGAAGCCTTTCAACGCCACTCCGAACGCGACTTGGCCGAACAACCCAATGCCCATCTGCTGCTGACGGTCGACCACGCCGAAACACTCATCGCTACGACCGACATCGACGCCAACGAACGCGAAACATTCGCGCGTGTGTTGCAGGCACTATGCGCCTGCCCACATGTGCTAGTGACGATGATCACGCGCGGCGATTTCTATCTAAGGCTGATCGAAGCCTTGCCGGTGATAGCCGAGTACAAGGCCGGCGACGGCCACCTCGATGTGATGGCGCCGCGTTACGGAGAAATCGGCGAAATCATTCGCTCACCCGCGTGGAAAGCCGATCTGAGCTTTGAAACTGATCCAAACACACGTACACGCCTCGATGACGCGTTGCGCGACGCTGCACAGTCACAACCAGACGCCCTGCCTCTGCTGCAGCACACCCTCCACACGCTCTACGAACGGCGTAGCGATCAGCAACAGCTCACGTTCGCAGCCTATAACGACATCGGCGGCCTCGAAGGCGCTATCGCCCATCGGGCGAATGAAGTGTTCGCTGGCTTGCCCGCAAATGCGCAGGCCGGCCTCAATTCCGTGCTAGCCAATCTCATCGTCATCCAACCCGATAGCGACGCAGTCAGTGCCCGTCGCGCCGATATCGATGCATTCGGTGCAGATGCCCGTGCGCTGATCGACGCTTTTGTCAGCGCTCATCTGTTCGTCGGTGATCATCACAATGGCCGCGCTAATGTCGGCGTCATCCACGAAGCACTGCTGCGCAGATGGCCGCGTGCGGTGGAGTGGGTGCAAGACAATCGGCGGTTGTTGCAGGCAAAGGCACGGCTACAGCGCGCAGCATTGAGATGGACGGAGGAAGGAAGAAGGGACGATCATCTGTTGAATCCGGGAAGACCGCTGGGTGAGTCATTGGAAGTTCTGGCGCAAATGCCAAGCGACATAGAACCGGATATGCGTGCGTTGATAGTTGCTTCGGATCGAAGCAACCGGCGGCGGCGCAGACTGCGTAAGATCGCAGTCGCGCTACTCGCTGCCTTCGGTATCGCATCGGCTTCACTTACAGTCGTGGTGTACCACGCAAAAAACGAAGCCGAAGCACGTCGGATCGAAGCAGAGCAGGCCAATACTTTCATGCTCAAGGAGATTGTCAAGAATTTAGAGCATCTTGGCGACCTTAATCTTCTTGAATCGATCAGTAAAAGAGCGATTTTTTCATACGAAACGAAATCGATGGACACCTTGAGCCTGGAGGATCGCATCAATTTTTCTCGCGCTCTGCGTATCCGCGGAAGGGTTCAAATGGGAGAGGGAAAATGGCGATCTTCGCAGGATAATTTTCTGAGTGCGGAGAAAGTCGCTATGCACGCATCCGAGGATGACCGCTCATCGATCGACGCACAATATGAGTTTGCGCAGACATCCTACTGGCTCGGATACCACAGGATGGAGCAGAAACAATTCGATTTGGCGGAAAAACATTTCATCGACTATCGGACACGTGCGGAACGCCTACGCTTGATGGACCGCAATAACCCTGAATGGATCATGGAAGAATCGTTCCCGCATAACAACCTCGCCACCTTATCTTTGCAACTTGGGCATACATCTGACGCAGCAACACACCTCCAACGATCACTCGCACTAAAACAGATAGCTGTGGGTCTGGAGGGGCGCGACGAATGGCGAAAAGAACTAGCCGACACCCAATCTTGGATCGGCATGGCTCTCGATTCACTCGGAAGACTCGATGAAGCAGCCAAGTACTTTTCAGACGCCATAAAAGAATTAGCGCCAATCGCCGAGAGGAATACAGACAATAAGGAATGGACTATCCAGCTGGCGAGTTTCAGACAACTCGAAGCGAGATTGAATCTCTCAAGAGGGTTGCCCGAACAGGCCCGAAATTCAATAATCCCCGCGTTGGAAGCACTGGAATTGCTCGCGAACGGACCTTCCGCCGATAACCGGTGGGTCTACCGTTTGGCGTCCGCGCATCAAATCGCAGGGGATTGTGAGCGGGTGCTTAGTAGGCGACAGGATTCCGAATACCATTACACCAGATCTCTCAATATCCTGGAGAAGATCAGGGGCGACGGTACTGACTCCAGACAGCGCCGCCTCAAGGCCGTGGTCGGACTCGGCCTAGTTCGGCTTCGCGGATTGGAAACGAAACCGAACGCTCTCGGAAGCATTGTCGATGAACTCGATCAGTTGAAAACCGATGCGCCAGACGACGAACATATCACAACAGCACTTGTCGAAGCATTGTTGCTTTCTGGCGATCAACAGCAGGCGCGCGGGGATACTGGAGGCGCGCAGAAAGCTTGGCGACGGGTCCTGGACCTGTCAGAGACACGCCCATCAGAAAGACTGTCGCCGCAATTGATAGCTGCGCGCGCGATCGCCCGAATTCGACTGAATATCCCCACTGCTGCGTCTAAAGATGTCGATAAGCTCGCCCGCATCGGCTATCGCCATCCTGATTACATTTCTTCAATAAAGAACTGGTTATGAAACAAATTACCTGTCCGAACATACCTATCGTGCGTCCTGATACCAAATAAGATCCTGAATGATGCTCACTTACCACAGCGGAACTGATTATCTTGATTCACGGCTTAAGCAATCTCCTTCCTTATCAGCATGAGGCGCGGAGGTTTAGAAGCACATCCTCAACTACTAAAGGTATAGCTTATGATTTTCATGGCCCCTGAGGCTGACAATTTTGATATCCATAATTTCAGTTCGCCTGCGAATCAAAAAATTGGTCAGCTTTTCCTGCGAAGCGATATTTCTAGGCTAGCAATAGCTAATGCGCCAGGCAATGCGGCAGAACTTCACATCGGAAAAGATTTTCACGGTTATTACGATTATATTTTCAGCAAGAAAGAGTTTGTCATCTCCTCTACCGACAACAAATTGAAATTCGCATTAAGAAGCAAACTGGAAGATCATGAGTTCGAAATCATTAGTCATTGCTGCACGAGACCGGACCGTCTTGTTGGAGTGACAATCACAAAACCAGGAAGTAATCCTGGCGACATTGCAGATATAGAATTCGAGTTCCAATACGAAACTGGTTTGCTGATCTTGATTGGCCTGTTTATCTCAGTAAAAAATCTCGTTAATGGAAAAACCGAAACTATCCTTTGCGATCCACAAGTCGGCAGCGGCCCTCCGTGAGCCCCATGGGCACCAATTCCTATAGTGCGAATCGCATAGATAACCGATCCGATGCAACCTACCTATTCGACATTCAAAAGGATAAAACCATGATCTTCTGCCTGGAGCCGAGCAAGGAAAATATAATCGACCCGCGCGGCAGACCGATCGACAACATTGCAATACTAACGATTGGTTGAACTTTCGACGAAGGATTCACTTACTCCTACTCGCAAATGGAGTTCGTCATCAGCAAGAAGCGCAATACTGTCGATTTCTACCTCCACTCTCATCTGCAGGATCACGACGTCGCCATCGCTAGAGTCTGCAGCACAGTGAGGCAGGCGATCCTGAAGACGGAAGCTATCCCGGACACACAATTGCCGCCCAACAGCAAGGAAGGCATCAGAATCACCTTCAAATACGTGCCAGGATTGCTGCTCTCGATCGGGCTCGTAGTGAAGATCATCGACACCAAGGCTCCACAGGACGCGGGTCTTCTACTGCTATGTGATCCACAAGTAGGAAGCGGGCCGCCGTAATCCACTGTCGTGCCAGTAAAAAGCTACCGCGATCTACGAGCAAGGACGATACAGACACGGTTCTATCCCCCGTATTCGATCGCCTCCTCCAGTCCTGAATCGCGTTGAAGTCTTTAGCATCGGAAAAACAACTATTTACAAACCGTAAGAACACCGTAAAGACCCCGCGCACAACTTCCGACAGCCTCCCATCCACCCCGCAGCAGTCCGCTGCGGGGTCGGCGGCCACCGAGATGGCCTTCGCATTCCGGGAGTTCTGTCATGACCGATACCACCCCTTCCGCGTCGTCCGTCGTCTACGGTGTCTTCGACAGCAGCCGCGCGGCGCCTACCCCTCTTACCCCGGCCGACGCTGGTGCATCGGGCCATCTGATCTGGTCAGCGGCGGATGGGTCGATACCCGACAATTCGTTGCCGGCCCATACGCCCTCGCCTCCGTCCTCGGCGGCGGCTCCGCCGGGCGGCGGGAATCCGAAAAAGAAAGGGGCCGTGTTGCTCGATGCGGATGCACTGCGTGAACTGCGCGAGTCGCGGATGCTCAGCCAGGAAGAAATGGCGAACCTCTTCGATATCCGCAATATCCAGATCTCGATCGCGACGATCAAGCGCGCGGAAACCTGGCATGCAGTGCGTCGCCGGATCGCCCGCGAATTCGCATGCTTCTTCGGGGTTCCGGTCGAATCCTTGTTGAAGCGCTGATGCCGGCGCTGGAGAAACGAGCCATGGACGACATCGACAAACACCTGACCGAGGCCCTGCGCGAGACCCTGCTGCACATCGCCGGGGTCTCGGGCGCGGTCGCCAAACGATTGCGCCCGGGACAGTCGCTGAATGCGGATCTGGGTCTGGACGACGTGGATCTCGAAGTGCTGGCCGGTTGCCAGCGTAAGCTGGGCGACCGGCTGCGGCTGGACCACGGCACCACCCGGATCGACGCCAACGAACTGTACGACCTCGCTGTCGGAGACGTGTTCGCGCTGACCGTGCGGCGCGCGCTCGGGCGGGAGCTGGACGCGGCCGCAGTCGGGATTCTGTTCGCGCGGGCACAGGCAGGACTACGCGGGAGTGCGGACTGAGGGAAACGGGCGGCCGGACAACCGGCCGCCGCGGCTGGCAGCGCTCTGCTGCCTACGCGATACTCGCCAGATGACCAACCTCCTCGCCCCCACCGACCTCACCCCCCAACCCCTATCCCACGCCACCGCCCTGCCCGCGCGTTACTACACCGATCCGGGGATGTTGGCGTTGGATCGGCGGGCGATCTTCGATCGCGGTTGGCAGTTCATCGCGCATGTCTGCCAACTACGGGAGGCGGGGGATCATGTGGTCGCGTCGCTGGGCGGCGATGGCATCGGCGGGTTGCCGGTCATCGCGGTGCGCGGTGCTGATGATGTGATTCGGGTGATGCATAACGTGTGTCGGCATCGCGCGGGGCCGATCGCGAGTTGCGATGGGCTCGGTGCGAAGTCGCTGCGTTGTCGTTATCACGGATGGACGTACGCGCTCGATGGTGTGTTGCGTACGGCGACGGAAATGAGTGGCGTTGCCGATTTCGATCCGTCGTCGATTCGTTTGCCGCAGTTGGCGGTGCGCGTGTGGCAAGGGATGGTGTTCGCAGCGGTCGATGAAGCGCTGGCGCCGCCGTTCGAGGCCTTCGTCGCCGGTATCGATGCGCGTCTGGGTGAGGTGCGCGCGCTCGAAACATACGGCCATCATCTCCGCGTCGGTTACGACGTGGCCTGCCATTGGAAGGTGTATGTCGATAATTATCTCGAGGGCTACCACGTTCCGCATGTGCATCCAGAACTCAACCGGATGCTCGATTACCGCAGCTATGTGACCGAAACCGCAGCGTGGTATTCGTTCCAATTCAGCCCGCTGGAAAGCGGCGAGGGTTTGTACGGTAGCGGCGATGCGCTGTATTACTGGCTATGGCCGAATACGATGCTGAATATCTTGCCGGGGCGGTTGCAGACCAATCGTGTGATTCCTAAAGGCGTGGATCGCTGCCGGGTCGAGTTCGATTTCTATTACGCCATCGACGACAGCGAAGCGGGCGCGGCGCGGCGTGCCGCCGATATCGCCTTCAGCGATGAGGTGCAAAAAGAAGATCTGACGATTTGCGAGGATGTGCAGCGCGGTCTCGCCTCGGGTTCGTATGTCGCAGGGCGGTTGAATCCGCTGCGCGAGAATGCGGTACACCATTTCCACGAACTGCTGCGGCGCGCGTATCGCGATGCGGCCGAGTGATAAGGCACGATGATTCGCATGCATCGACTGTCCGGTTCTGCGATGACAGGTTCTGCGATCACGGCCTCGCTCAACGGATGTTGCCACTGCGGCCGCGTGCAGACGACGCTTGAGATCGTGCGCGATGCCTCCGAGTATTCGCCGCGGGCCTGCGATTGCGATTTCTGCCGAAAGCACGGCGCATCGTGGCTCTCCGATCCACAGGGCGCGCTGCGCGTGGAGGCGCGCGACGTCGGCGATCTCCGAACCTATCGACAAGGCAGGGAGACCGCCGACATGCTGCTCTGCGCGCACTGCGGTGTTCTGATCGCGGTGATGTTCCGTCATCGCGATGGCATGTTCGGGGCGGTGAACGCCGCATGTCTCGAACAGACAACGCTCGGCGCACCGCACATCGTATCGCCGCAGCGGCTCTCGCCCGCCGAAAAAATCGACCGCTGGCGCGCTATCTGGTCTCCTGTCACGCTCTCGCTACCGCTCGATTGAAGGCCGCATCGCCATGAACGCTCGCCCGCTCGGCTTATGGTCCGCGATCGCCTTGGTCGCAGGCAATATGATCGGCAGCGGCGTGTTCTTGCTGCCGGCATCGCTCGCGCCGTATGGCGGTTTGAGCCTGTACGGCTGGGCGATCACGCTGGGCGGTGCGCTGTTGCTCGCGCTGACGTTCGCGCGACTCGCTGGACGTACGACGCAAAGCGGCGGGCCTTACACCTACGCGCGCGAAGCCTTCGGCGACACCGTGGGCTTCATCATCGCGTGGAGCTATTGGATTTCGATTTGGTGCGCGAATGCCGCGATCGCGGTGGCGTTCGCAGCCAGCATCGGCGCGTTGTTTCCGGCGCTGACCGCCACGCCGATGCGCGGTGCGGGCTGCGCGCTCGCGGCGCTGTGGATTTGCGCGGCGGTCAATCTCGCGGGCGTGCGCGAAGCAGGACGCATGCAGATCGTCACGACGATCTTGAAACTCGTGCCGCTGCTGTTGTTCGGCGGTATCGCGATTTGGTGGGTCGAACCGGCAGCGTTGCATTCGCCGCTCCCTGCCGCCGCGAACGTTCACGAGTGGACGAGCGCCGTGCAAGCGACGGTGGCGCTGACCTTATGGGCCTTCCTCGGCCTTGAAGCCGCGACGATTCCCGCGGGCTCGATCGAAAACGCCGAACGCACGGTGCCGCGCGCGACCTTGATCGGCACATTGCTCGCCGGCATCGCGACGATCATGGCCTGCACCGCCGTTCTCGGCTTGTTGCCCGCAGACATCGCGAAGACATCGCCGGCACCGATGGCCGAAGCCGCGAAGACATTATGGGGCGATGGCGCAGGCCTCGCTGTCGCAGCGGTCGCGGCGATTTCGTGCATCGGCGCGCTCAACGGTTGGGTGCTGTTGTCGGCGCAGTTGCCGATGGCGGCGGCGCAGGATGGCTTGTTTCCTGCCGCATTCGCACGCTTGGACCGCAACGGCACGCCGCGTTTCGGCGTGCTCATCGGCGCCGCGTTAGCGAGCCTGCTGATCGTCGCGAACTACAGCGATTCGCTGGTCGCGCTCTACACGTTCTCGATCCTGCTTTCGACCGCAGCGACGCTATTACCTTATGTCGCGAGCACCGCCGCGTGGCTACGCTTAGGTCGCAAAGGCCGCATCGTCGCGGCACTGGCATTGGCGTACAGCGTGTACGCACTGATCGGCACCGGACACGAAGCCTTGCTGTGGGGCGGCGCGTTAGTGGCGGCCGGTATGCCGTTGCATCTGTGGTGGCGACGCACACGACTCACCAGCTAAACATTTCGAATGGAGTATTTGTCGCCTTTGACGTTCAGGCAGGCAAACAATCTCGGTCCGTATAGACCCATCGGGCAGCGGGCAGGATGCCCGCTGTTTTTCGATTCGCCATGGACGGCGAATCGAAAAATCCCGTTGCTAATAAAGTTCTTGGTTTGCTTTGTCGGGGAAAAGTGCTTTCTTTTACCTCCTTTTCTTTGCACGAGCAAAGAAAAGGAGGTCGCGCTTCAGCGCGAAAGCCTTTGCTTTACGGCTGCTCGTACAACGCCGCCGCCACGGGTTCATCGGTGCGCCCGATCAAACGATGCCGGCGCGATTGCGGCAACATATCTTGCAAGGCATCGAACGCGGCGACGCGGGATTCGGAGACGAGCAAAATACGCTCGACTTCGATCTCATCGACGTCCTCGTCCACATGCCCCAAGGCATGCCCACAGACTTCTTCGCTGTTCATGCGGTCGTGGATCACGATCACGCGCTCGCGCAGTCGTTCCCATTCGTGCGCGGGCAAGTCCCAGCGCTTGAGAAAACGGTCGATGATCGCGTCTTCCAAGGCTTCATGATGGCTCGCGCGCGACATCTGCAAAGCCACTTGCATTTGTTGCTCGTCCAGTTCGGGCAAGTTGGGCATGCGTGCGGCCTCGCGACGCATATCCGCTTCGGTCGGCCCGCCTTTGGCGAGGATGAAATCCATCTGCCTCGCGTACAGGTCGACGAATATGGGCTCGAAATTTTCGGCATCGAAACGCAGGTAGTCCTCGTCGCTGGCGGTCCGCAACATTTCCGAACGCGCGGACGTCGGCGTGAACGCGGCGTCGGCGATCACGCGGCTGCCGGGGCGGATATTCGAGGGATTGTGCGTGGGATTGGTGGTGACGGTGAGCGTGTGCCGATCTTCGCCGTAGACCCAACACAACTCGAAGAACGGCGTCATCATCATGTGGTCGACCACCGAAGCGCCGCTGCCATCTTCGGGATGCGTTCCAGCCCACAACTGGATCGTCGGCATTTCCGGGACGCTGTAACGACCGACCTCGCGATAGCCCAAACCCTGCATTTCCTCGATCAACGGCTCGATACGCTCGGGGTGATGGAACGGCTCGTCCAGCGGTTTGAGACTGATCCGTGCGGCGACGCCCGCTTGACCGATCTGCGCCCATTTCGCGGCTTCGCTGGTCGCATAGCGTCTGATCCGCCAACGCAGGTAGAGCAAACCCGCGACGATGAGCAGGACGAATGCGAGCGCGAGCCCGCCGATGATCTGGAGAAACGTACTCATCCGGATATCCCTCGCGTAGTCGGGCGGAGTAACGCCTACGATACGTGCCCGTGGCTATCGCGATCAAGGGTACGGGAAGATCGGACTCAGGCGGACATCGCCGCGACGATGAGATCGCGGATCGTGGCGGAGGCCTTCGCCGCAAAGGATTCGCGCCATTCGCCCGCTGTTTCGTGCATGTAAATACGCTGTGCGATTTCCAGTTGAACCGCATCGACGCCGCTTGCGGGATCGCCGTAATGCCGCGTGATATAGCCGCCTTTGAAGCGACCGTTCGCGACCCAGTCGTAGTCGGTTTGCGTGCGCAGAACGCTCTCGATTCGCGCCTGCACCGGCGCCGCGCAACTGGCGCCGGACACGGTGCCGAGATTCAGATCCGGCAAGCGTCCGTCGAACAAGAACGGCACTTCGCCGCGAATCGAATGCCCTTCCCACAACAGGACGCGTCCATGCTGCGCGCGTAGGCGTTGCAGTTCGTCGCGAAGCATCGTGTGATACGGCCGCCAATACGTCTCGACGCGAGCGAGCACCTCCGCCGCATCGGGCTCGGCACCGGGCAGATACACCGGTTCGCCCGAGAAACGCACGATCGGGCACAAGCCGGTGGTGTTTTGGCCGGGATACAACGAAGTATCGTCGGGCGGCCGATTGAGATCGACCACATAGCGCGAATAGCGCGGCACCAAGATCGATGCGCCGAGTTCGTGCGCGAATGCGTACAGGCGCGAGACGAACCAATCGGTATCGGGCGCAGTGCGCGCCTCGGGCGTCATCCGCGCCGCCAGTGCGGCGGGAATCGCGCTGCCGTCGTGCGGCAGGCTAATCAGCAGCGGCGCGGTGCCGCGATGCAGGGCGCAAATATCCATGCCGCGAGTTTAGCGCGCTCGCGGCACGGCGGAGCTGTCGTCGACGGGGCGCGAACCCAGCCCGATCGCCATCAGGCTGCGGTTTTCACCTTGCAGGTATTGATGCCAAGCAAGCTGTACAGCGGGCACCAGCCCATCAGCGAAGTGCCCAGCGGAACAAGGCCGATCAGGCCGAGATAGTTCATCGGCGCTTCGAGCAGGAACAGCAAGCTGAGCAGGCCTAAGCCAAGGATGATGCGTAGGGTTTTATCGAGGGAACCGACGTTCTTCTTCATGGCGAAACTCCGATGCGATAGGACATGGTGTTGTGGGATGTCGCCACCATACGCCGTTATCAGAGATGCCTCAGTGACCTTTGTCACCAGCGGCGAGCGCACGCAGACCGTCGACATCGACGATCCGCACGCCAGCGCGCGAAAGTTCCAGGAGCCCTTGCTCGGCCAAGTGCCCGAGCGTACGCGTCGCCATCTCGCGCACGCTGCCGACCTCGTCGGCGATCTGTTGATGAGTCATCGCCACGCTACGAAACCCCGCATCCGCGCGCTCGATCAAGAATTCGGCGAGGCGGCGATCGAGACGATGGAAGGCCAGCCGCTCGACGCGCGCCATCAGATCGGTCAAGCGGCTCGACAACAGCGCGAACAGAAAATGACGGAACGCGGGCGACTCGGCGATCATCCGTTGAAACAAAGTCGGCGACAGCATGGCGATACGCAACACGCCCTCGGCCACGCCATCGGCGCTGTAGTCGGCGCCGCCGATCAAACAACTCGATGTGAGGATGCAGGTCTCGCCGGGGCCCACGCGGTACAGCACGATCTCGCGCCCCGCTTCGGAACGCTTGAACACTTTGATGTCGCCTTGCAAGACCAGCGGCAAACCACTGCACGACTGATGCTCGCTGAAGATCGCGGTACCGTCTCGGAATTCATGCACGACAGCCGCAGCGACGACGTCTTCGCGCAAGCCCACGGGCAATTGCGCGAGCAACGGATACGCCGCGACCAGGGCCGCATCGAGCGCGACGCGTTCGTGCGGCGAAGCGGTCATGCGAAACGGCCTGGACGGAACGGCGTGGGATCGATCGCGGGCGCGCGGCCGACGATGAGATCGGCGATCAATTGCCCGGTGCCGGTGCTCATGCCCACGCCCATCATGCCGTGACCGGTCGCGAGCCATGTGCGCCGTTTATTCGGCGCTAAACCGATCAGCGGCACATCATCGCGCGACATCGGACGCCAGCCGCACCAGCGTTCTTGCACCTGCGCACCGTAGGGGTGATGCAAGTATTCGCGCGCACCACGTTCGAGCGCGCCGAGGCGGCGTTCGTTGAGGCTGTCGTCGAAACCGGAAAATTCCATCGTGCTACCGAGCCGAAACCCCTGCGGCCAACTGCTAACGCAGACCGAACGTTCTTTGAGAATCAGCGGGCGTTTCGGCACCACAGGCGGACGATCGTAGGTGATCGAATAGCCTTTGCCCGGCTGGATCACACGCTTCATCCACGGCAAATCCACCGCATCGGCGAAACGCGGCGACCACGCACCGAGCGCCAGCACCGCATCGCCGGCATGCATCGGGCCTTGCGCGGTTTCCGCGCGCACGCCGTCGCTGGTTTCTTGCAACGACAGCAGCGCGCAGTGTTCGACGATCTCGCCGCCGCGTTCGCGCACGACGCGCGCGAGTTCGGTCAGATAACGGTCCGGGCGTAACGCCGCATCGCCGGAGAAACGAATCGCACCGGCGATGCCGGGTTTGACGGCAGGCTCCTGGGCTTCGTAATCGGCACCGACGATGATTTCGACATCGATACCTAAATCGCGCAGCAGCGGGATCTCATGGTGCCCATGGGCGAAATTGGCGCTGTTCCTGTACACGTAATCTTCGCCCGCTTCGACGAATTCGCACTGCAAGTCGAATGCGGCGATCCAATCGACCAATCGGACGCGTGAATCGTTGAGCAAGGTCGATTTCGCGCGCGCGCTCGCTTCCCAATCGCGAGGGTTGCAACGCGATGCGAATCCGAGCAACCACGACCATAGGCGCGGATCGAACGTCGGTTTGACGTACAGCGGCGCGTCCGGCGTGAGCATCCATTTCATCGCTTTGAGCACCATGCCCGGCGCGGCCAACGGCGGCGCGTGACTGGGCGTGATCGTGCCGCAGTTGCCGTGCGAAGCGCCGCGCCCGATCGGACCGGCATCGATCACGCGAACGCTGCGACCGGCGCGCAGCAGCGCCAGCGCGCTGGCCAAGCCGGCCACACCGCCGCCGATCACGATCACATCCGGTCGTTCGCTCATTCGCTCGCTCTGTATCGAGGGACGTGTAGATTCTAGAATCTATCTCAAAATCGAAGCGACCAGATCACTTGGCAGTTTCGTCATTCCGGCGAAAGCCGAAATCCAGTTTTTTGCCGAGGATTTCAAACGCTGGATCCCGGCTTTTGCCGGGATGACGGCTGGAAAATGTCTCGTTTCCGATTTTGAGATAGGTTCTAGTGTAGTGCTTCAAAACGGACCAACAGGTTCATTGCGTGATCTCGACGTCGCCGTCCACAACTTCGACCCGCCTTGCGGGTGATGCGATATCGCACAGTAGGCATCAACGATGCACCCTCTCCTCGTGCGACGCGCGAGAAATCCAGCGATATTCCCTCTCCCCGTGCCATGTACGGGGAGAGGGTGGCCGAAGGCCGGGTGAGGGGCGCTCTTCGGGACGCACTGCGGCGACTTTGGCCCCTCATCCGGCGCTGTGCGCCACCTTCTCCCCGTGAAACGGGGAGAAGGAAGAACTCTATGCACGAGGCAATGCCTCGCAAGCGCGATCTTAGTCCGCTCATCGATCTCATCGTTCACCCAGAAACGCGAACGGCCCGCGCATGGCGGGCCGTTGGGCTACGGAAGAAGCGTGGCCTTATTCGCGCAAAGGCATCGGCGCGAGACCGATCATCCCCGCGGATCAGTGGTGATGGCCACCATCGCCATGCACATGACCGTGTTCGATCTCTTCGGCCGAGGCTTCGCGCACTTCGACGATTTCGATATCGAAATGCAGATCTTTACCGGCCATCGGGTGATTCAGATCGACATCGACCACGCTCATGCCGACTTTCTCGATCGTCACCGCGCGCGGGCCGACATTGGTCTGCAGCACGACCTGCATGCCCGGCACCAAGCGCTCGTCGCCGAAATGCTTCTTCGCGATCCGCTGGCTCAGACCTTCGCGACGTTCGCCATAGGCTTGTGCGGCGGGCACGTCGACCGAGAAGGTCTCGCCGGCTTCGCGGCCTTCCATGCGCGTTCTCCAGGCCCGGGATGATGTTGTTGTGGCCGATCAGGATCGCAAGCGGTTCACCGCCCTGCGAGCTTTCGGTGGACGGCTGGCCGACTTCGCCGACGGTGTAGTGGAAACGGACGGCGCGGTCTTTTTCGATTTTCATGCGAGTACTCGGAGGATCCAAACGGGTCGGGCCGCGGTCGCGGCAGGGGCCGGCTTGCTCGCCGGCAGGCGATGCGGCCAAGATGGCCGCCGTGACGAACGATCAGCGAAAAACAGCCGCGCATTATCCGTGCTCATCGCCCGTGGCGCCATCGGCGCGGGTGGATTTCCGGCGTACGGCCGTGTGGGCGCTCTGCCTGAGCCTGGCCTTGTCGGCCTGCGGGGGCGGCGAGACGGTGCGCAAACCGCCGCCGCAACGCGCACGAACCGCGTCCCAAGCCGGTCCGGTGATCGCCCCCAACGACCCTGCCGCCGCCAATGCGGTCTTGATGCGCGCGATCGGTTTGGTCGGCACGCCTTATCGCTACGGCGGTAACACCCCCGAGAGCGGCTTCGATTGCAGCGGGCTGGTGACCTACGTTTTCCGCGACATGCTCGATGTGCGGCTACCGCGGACCTCGCGCGAACTCGCGGCGATTCAAGGGCCGCGGATCGAGCCGAACCGGCTGGTCGCGGCCGATCTGGTGTTCTTCGGGCGTCGAAGCGAGGTCGAGCATGTGGGCATCTATGTCGGTGAGGGGCGCTTCGTTCATGCGCCGCGTACCGGCGGGACCGTCCGCCTGGATCGGCTCGACGGCCCTTACTGGCGCGATCACTACACCGGCGCGAAACGGGTGCTGAAGTAAGGTTCTGCAGGCACGGTCTCATTTTGGGGTGGGCGCCTAACGAATTTTGAACCTGCCGGCGGCCAAGGTCGGGCACTATTCCTCCTCATTCCTGCCCTGTGACCGACGCGTGACGACCCCAGCCCTTGGCTCCGGCCGCCCCTCTGCCACCATTCGCCCGTTTCTCGGCACCCCAATTTCCTTTAGAGCAGGCCTCCTTACCGTAGGCCTTTGGGCCGCTGTGGCCATGCCTGCTCTGGCCGCGCCGTCGGTCGAGCCGCAAGACCCGACCGATATCACGCCCTCGCTGATGGCCCCGCTGGGCATCGCCGGCAATACCGAGTCGCACCTGTCGTCCCTGCACATGTCTTCGATGTACGTCAAAGACATGCGCACTTTGTTCGATAGCCAAGCGATCGGGATCGATGTGCCCGCCGACGCGGCCGTAAGAGAAACGAACGAAGGCGACGGCCGCATCCAACGTTTGATCAAGCGCGGCTTGGCCCTGCTGGGCACACCCTATCGCTGGGGTGGCACCACGCCGGAAAACGGCTTCGATTGCAGCGGCTTGGTCGGCTACGTCTACCGCAACACCCTCGGCATCGAACTGCCGCGCATTTCGCGCGATATGGCGAACGTCGGCGAACTGGTCCGCGACCGCGACGCGCTACAGCAAGGCGATCTGGTGTTCTTCAGCCGCCGCGGCGCCCGTGTCGATCACGTCGGTCTGTACCTAGGCGACGGTAAATTCCTGCATGCCCCGCGCACGGGCAAGGATGTGGAAGTCACCACCCTCGCCAGCGGCTATTGGAGCCATCGCTTCCTGAAAGCTCGCCGCGTCGCACCGGCCGACGCCGGCATGGCGCGCGCAACGGAAAACGCGACCGAAACAGTCGTGGAAAGCGGCAACGAAATGGCCATCGCGAAAGCGATCGAGGCCGGCCCGGCGCAAGCGACATCGGCGGAAGCGAAAATCCAATAAGTCGCGCTGCCGTCCCGCGTCGTCTCTATATGGAAGCCGCGGAAACGCGGCTTTCGTCGTTTCGGGAATGGGCGTTTATGGCAACGCTGCAGACGTCGGCGTTGCCGCGACGGCAGATGCCACCTACACCCGCGCTCAGGCCTGAGGCAGACTGCGGAACCGCGACACCGTCTCTTCGATGTCCTTGCTCAAGGCCATCACCCGTTGCGCGTACTCGGCGAGATGCCGATCGTCATCGTCTTTCGGTGCCCATGCGGGCACGGCGATCGGCGTGCCCTGCTCGTCCACCGCGACGAATACGATCACGCAATGCGTGCATAGTCGATCGGCGGTTTCCTCCATAGGCGCCCGCGCATGCACATCGATGGCGAAATGCATGCTGGTGGTGCCGGTGTACACCAACTTGGCGTTGATCCACACCAAATCGCCGATGCGAATTGGCGCGACGAAGCGAATCCCGCCCACCGCGACCGTCACGCAATAACGCCCACTCCATCCAACGGCCGCGGCATACCCGGCTTGATCGATCCACTTCATCACCGCCCCGCCGTGAACCTTACCGCCGTAGTTCACGTCTTCCGGCTCGGCCAGGAACCGCAGCACCAATTCGCTTTGTCGTCCGCTCATGCGTCGTATCTCTTGGCTCGTCTGCTTGGATTATGCGCCGACTTGCGTTGCGTACCGATCGCCGGCAGCTCGACGAAAAACTGCATGAGCACAATTACCCGTGGGTGCGGATACGCATTCCGATTATGAAGTTTGGATTATCGACAGACATCTATTTCGCCAACAAGAAGCGATTAACCCTAGAGAATACGAATCTTTCTGCACGCGAAGGCAGGAAATCCTTCACGCGAAATCTAAGTAGAGGGAGTAAGTGGTGGGTCGTGAAGGATTCGAACCTTCGACCAAAAGATTAAAAGTCTTCTGCTCTACCGACTGAGCTAACGACCCACATGATCCGGCGAACCGGCCCGACCTTGCGCCGGGGCGCGCATTTTAGCCGAAAATTCGCGGATGTGGGCGATGCCGTTTCGATGCCGCTGGGAATCGTCGCGGGATCAGGCCTGGACGTAGTGTGTCGGGTCGGCCACGCCTGCGTTCGCGAAGCCTTCTGCGCGCAAGCGGCACGCATCGCAATGGCCGCAGGCGCGGCCGTCGACATCGGCCAGGTAGCACGAGACGGTCTGTGCGAAATCGACCTCCAGGCGCAGGCCTTCGCGCACGATGTCGGCCTTGCTCATGCGCATCAGCGGGGCATGGACGCGGAACCCGGCGCCCTCGACACCCGCCTTGGTCGCTAAGTTCGCCAAGACCTCGAAAGCAGCGATGAACTCGGGCCGGCAGTCGGGATAGCCGGAATAGTCCACCGCGTTCACGCCGCAAAACAGATCGGTGGCGCCGAGCACTTCGGCCCACCCCAGGGCCACCGACAGCATGATGGTGTTGCGCGCCGGGACGTACGTGACCGGGATGTTCGCGCCGATGATGTGGCCATCGGAATCCACCGGCACCGAAATATCCGCATCGGTCAGCGCCGAGCCGCCGATGCTGCGTAGATCGACGTTCACGGTTTTGTGCGCGGCGGCACCGAGGGTGCGCGCGACGCGCGCGGCGGCGTCGAGTTCGGAGGTGTGGCGTTGACCATAACGCACGCTCAATGCGTACGGTGCGAAGCCGCGCTCGCGAGCGATGGCGAGTACGACGGCGGAGTCCATGCCTCCAGAGACGAGAACGACGGCAGGTTTCATGGGTAGGTGCTGAAGTCAGGAAAAAGGATAGGGAATGTGGCGTCACTAAAATCTGTTCAAAGTCTTGTGCGAACGCCAATCGATCGCTGAGCGAGGCAGATCGATCGCGTGATTCGCTTCGCTAGAGCATTTTTGGCTTACGTGTTTGCATCGGTTGACTTTACACACCGGTGAATCACAGAGCTCTCTCTAGACCCATCGGGCGGCGGGCAGGATGTCCGCCATTTTTCGATTCGCCACGGATGGCGAATCGAAAAATCACGGTAGAGATTCGGCTACAGGATTGATTTGTCGGGGAAAAGTGCTTTCTTTTGCCTACTTTTTTGACTCGCACCATCCTGGTGCTCGCCCTTCGGGTCGGCTTCGCCGTTCGCGCCGCAATGCGGCGCAGTGCACGAGCAAAGAAAAGTAGGTCGCGTGCCAGCGCGAAAGCACTTGCTCTTTGCTCGTCAAACATCAAGGTTTAATCCAATGTTGAGACACGCACGTTCGTTGCTGGAAAATTGTAACCATTTAAAGCAAAAACGCCCCAGCACCTCACAAAATGCACAGAGCAGCCCTCATCCGCCCTTTGGGCACCTTCTCCCGCATGCGGGAGAAGGGAAAAATGAGGGTTGTTTGCGCCTGCATCACCGTCCTGGCTCGTCGTTCCACAAGAGCTTGTGCAATTGCATTTGAAACTTCACCGGCAGGCGATCGGCGACGATCCAGTCGGCAAGATCGCGTGCGGCGATTTGATCTTTACTCGGCGAAAACAGCACATCGCAGCGTTCGGCCAAGCGGCGTTCGGCCACGACATCGCGCGCCCATTCGTAATCGCCGCGGCTGCAGATCACGAATTTGATTTGATCGTGCGCGGTCAGCAGCGGTAGATTCTCCCAACGATTGCGCGCGGCTTCGGCGGAATCCGGGGTTTTCAAATCGACCACGCGCGACACGCGCGGATCGACCTCGGCCACATCCAATGCGCCCGAGGTTTCCAACGAGACGCGATAGCCGGCATCGCACAAGCGCCGTAGCAATTCGATGCAGCGCTTTTGGGCGAGCGGCTCGCCGCCGGTGACGCAGACATGACGAACGCCGTGAGCGGCGACTTCATCGAGAATCTCGTCGATCGTCCGCCATTCGCCGCCGAAGAAGGCATAGGCGGTATCGCAATACTGGCAACGCAGCGGGCACCCGGTGAGGCGCACGAACACCGTCGGCCAGCCGGCATCGCGGGCTTCGCCCTGCAACGAAAGGAAGATTTCGGTGATCTTGAGACGATCCGCCGCGGAGGCGGCAGTCGCCGCAGGGGCGGGAGTGGTGCTCATCGCGGCATTTTAGCGGTCGGAATGCCGTATGTGGACGGCGATATTGCGCTGCAGCCTACGCACTTGTCGGCGGAGCTGCGCTCCGCTCTACCCGCACCTGGGCACTCTCAGCCTCAACGCACGCGGGACAATTGAATCGCGCGCAGGCGGTCGTCGGCGGTGCGCGCGGCTTCGCTGCCCGGGTAACGAGCGATGACTTGCGACAAGGTCGCTTCGGCCTCGTCGAGTTGGCGCAGACCGTACTGCGCCAGACCGACCTTCAATAGCGCGCCGGCGGCTTTGTCGTGCGTGGGATAGCGGTCCAGCAGCGCGCGAAATTGTTCCTGCGCCAGCGCGTAATTTTGGGTGACGTAATAGCTTTCGCCGAGCCAGTAATAGGCATTCGGGGCATAGCTACCGCCGGGGAACGCATCGAGGAAACTTTGGAACAGCCGCGCGGATTCGGCGTAACGGCCGCTTTTGAGCGCATCGAACGCGGTGTTGTACGCAGTGCGTTCGTCGCCGTTGCGGCCGAGGGTCGCGGTATCGCCGTACACGCGCGGCGGCGTGTCTTGCACCGCAGGCACCGTCGGGACGGGCTTGCTGGCGACCGTTGTCGTCGGCACCGGTTTGGCGACCGCCATCGTGCCCGTCGTCGCTGGTGCAATGGCCGCGGTCGGCGTCGGCGATGTTGTTGGCGGCGGCGTATCGACCCCAGCTTCGATGCGGTTCAAACGGCCGTCTAAATCGAGGTACTGCGTACGTCCTAACTGTTTCTGCTGGTCGATCTGTTGCTGCAGCTCTTCGATTTGCGAACGCAAGGATTGCAGCTCGGT
This sequence comes from uncultured Gammaproteobacteria bacterium, assembly GCA_963783035.1. Taxonomy (GTDB): domain Bacteria; phylum Pseudomonadota; class Gammaproteobacteria; order Xanthomonadales; family Xanthomonadaceae; genus Lysobacter_I. The sequence goes on along the minus strand of CAWAMC010000005.1, from coordinate 73,498 downwards.
GCGCAGTTGGGTGATCTGATTGAGTTGATCGACGTTACCGCTATGGCTGGCGGCGAGTTGCTGCTCCAGCGCCGCGAGACGATCGCTGGTGCTCATGCGTTGGGCGGATACCGGCGCCGCCACCGAGGCGGCAGCGAGAAAGAGCGCGAGCGAAAGGCGTGAAAACATCAGTGATGGCCCGGTTCGATGAACTTTTTCGATGATTTTCGATGGCGATTCAAGTGGTTTCGCTGAATGTCGTCGATGCTGATCGCCGATGTATCGATCGACGATTCGACAAAGCGCATCGGCCGCACGTCACAACCACCGTGTAAGCACCGTATGACACATGGCAAAGCACCGCGACGATGCTCGCCCGCATCGCGACGACGGTGCCGCTGAGGCACCGTCGTCGCGGATTTCACTTCGCGGTGTAGACGATCTCGACCCGGCGATTCTGGCCCCAGCATTCTTCGCTGGATTCGGTGCATACCGCACGCTCTTCGCCGTAGCTGACGACGTTGATCTGGCCACCGGATGCGCCGTTGGCGCGTACCGCCGAAGACACTGCGTTGCCGCGGCGCTCGCCGAGGCCGACGTTGTATTCGCGGCTACCGCGTTCGTCGGCATTGCCTTCGAGCGTCATCCGCGCGCTCGGACGATCGCGCAGATATTTCGCATGACAGGCGACGATATTCTGGAATTCGGACTTCAGCGCATCCTGGTCGAAATCGAAATAGACGACGCGCTGACGCAGGCACGCGTCGGTATCCAAATCGCCCGGGCCATAGGCGCCGGTGCGCGCCGGGCCGCTGTCGTACGGCGTGCCGTTGCTGGGCTGGGTGTTGGTCGTCGTACCACCATCGACCGTGGTGCCATCGTCCGGGTTGTCCTTCACCTTTTTGGTACAGGCGGCCGCGGCAGTACACAGCAGCACGGTCAGAATCACTCGCGTCGTGGTCTTCATCGGGCGTCTCGTCTTCTCACTGGGGTATGGGGGAATGAATTCGGTGGCGTCATGTCGATATCGGGCGCGCTAGGTCGAAAGCGGCATGGCGCGTTCAGCGTGCGCGGAACGGGCCCCATGCGGGCTCGCGGACATCGCCGCCGGCCACCACGAGTCGTTGACGTACGCGTGCGTCGGCGGAGACCGCGTACAACACGCCGCGTCCGCCTTCGCGCGCGGCGTACAGCACCATGCTGGCGTTCGGCGCGAAGCTCGGCGACTCGTCGAGCGAACCCGGCGACAGCATGGACCAACGCGGCGAACCTAAGCTACGGTCGAGCATCGCGATACGGTACACGTTGCCGCCCCCCTGCGCCACGGCCAGCTTTTTGCCGTCGAAGGACACCGTCGCCTTGGCGTTGTAGCTGCCTTGGAAGGTCACGCGCGTCGCGCCGCCACCGCCTGCGGCCACTTGATAAATCTGCGGGCGGCCGCCGCGATCGGAGGTGAAATACAACGACCCGCCGTCGGCGCTCCAGGTCGGCTCGGTATCGATGCCGAAGTGATTGGTCAACTGCGTCAGCGCGCGGCTGGCGAGGTCCATCACGTAGATTTCGGGGTTGCCGCTCTTGGACAAGGCCAACGCTAATTTACGGCCATCGGGCGAGAAGCTCGGCGCGCCGTTGATGCCTTTGAAACCGGCGACGGTTTCGCGCGCGCCGGTGCCGAGGTCTTGGATCACGATCGAAGAATTGCCGCGCTCGAAACTCACGTAGGCGAGCTTGCGGCCATCGGGGCTCCACGCCGGCGATAGCAGGGGCTTATCCGAACGCACGATGGTCTGCGGGCTGTAGCCATCGGCATCGGCGACCATCATCGCGTAGCGCGCGTTTTTGCCGACGCCGGTTTGCACGATGTAAGCGACACGCGTCCAAAACGCGCCGCGCACACCGAGAATTTTCTCGTAGATCGCATCGGAGATCTGATGCGCGACATCGCGCATCGCGTTCGCGCGGGTCGGCAATGCGAAGCCGAGCAAGCGCTCTTGCTTGGCGGCGTCGAATAATTCGTATTCGATGCGATAGCCGCCATCGCCGGTGTCGACCACGCGGCCGACGACGATGAAGTCTTGACGCAGACGGCGCCAGAAATCGTATTGGATGTCGGCGCCGCGAACCGGACGCTGCGCCATGTCGCGCTCGGGCAAGGCATTGAACTGGCCGGAACGCGCCAAGTCGTTGCGGATCACTTCGGCGACATCGGTCGGGGGCGCGCTGCCGGTGCCCTGGTAGGGCATCGGTAAGACCGCGATCGGCAGGGCCGAGGCATTGCCGCCGATGATGTCGATCTCCAAGCCGCGTTGCTGTGCGGACGCGGCGAAGACGAACAGGCTGAACAAGACGCTCGCGGCGGCCAGCAAGCGGCTCCATCGTGCAGCCTTTCGGAACGCTGCGGGTCGAGCGGCGAGCGATCGAGAGACGGAGGGACTAGAAACAAAAAAACGAGGAGAGATCATCGACGGTCCGGAAGGAGGGAGAGACGGGCGACATCCGGGTCGGGCGTTCGCGGGGCCTTAGCTTCGCCGCGAATGGTGTCCGAAAGATGAACGGGGCTGGACTTGGCGAATGCATGCAACCGCAAGTGATTGATTTTAATAAAACCTTTACGCCAAACACGACTCGCTAATACGCGCATCTAACGGTCTTCGGCTTGGAAATTGAGGATCAGCGTTCGCTGGAACGCCTTTTCGTAACCCACATAGGGCAAGGGCTGGGCCTTCAGCACGGCGGCTTCGACCGAGCGCTTACCGAGTTCGTCGTAGGGGCAGGACGAATCGACTTGCGCGTCGATCACCTCGCCGCCGGGCAACTGTCGAATCACGATCCGACAGCGCTGGCTCGGCAAGATATTGTCCGGGCGTATCCAATTGCGACGGATCGCTTCCGCGATCGCTTTGGAATAAGCCGCGTTGGGGTCGTTCTCGGTACCGCGATTACCCGGCGGCGGCGCTGCGGACGCCGCGGCATCCGAAGCCTGCTGAGCACGACGGTCCGCCAATTGACGCAGACGCTCTTCCGATAGCGAGGCTTGACGCGCAGCGTCCGCGCGCTGGCGACGAATATCCGCTAACTGCTGTTGGCGCTGACGCTCCATTTCGCTGAGTCGGCGTTGCTCGATCTCTTCTTGGGTTTCGCGATTCTCGGTGAGATCGCGCTGGCCCTGCTGACGTTTAGCTTCCTGTTCGCGCTCGGCGGCATCGTCGGACTCGGCATCGGGGACGACCTCCTCCTGCTGCGTCTCGTCGGGAACCGGGACCTGCTCTTGCGGCGTGAGTTGCTGCTCCGGCGGCGTTTCCTCCGGCTGCTCCTCCAGCGGTTCGGGCAAAGGTTCGGGCGGCGGTTCTTGCGTGGTTGCGGGTTCGGGTTCGGCCAGCGGTTCAGGCTGGCGGCGCAACGCACTGCGCATGCTGGCCGACAACGCATTCACATCGACGACATCGGCCTGAATCGGCTCGCCCGCGCTGGCGGCGTCCTGTCCCGGCCACAACGCGGCCAATAAGAAAAACGCCAACGGAATCGCGTGCAACAGCAGCGCGAACGCGATGGCGTAGGTCCTATCGACGCTGGTTTCGCGCATCAGCGACCTTCCGCGGGCAGACTCACCAAGCTGACCTTGGCGATGCCGGCGTCTTTGATGAGATCGATGCCGGCCATGATGGTTTGGTAACGCGCATCGCGGGCGCCGTTCACCAGCACGGTGGCTTTGGGATTCTGGCGATAGATCGCGCCGAGTTCGGCGACTAAATCCTCGGCGCTGACGGTTCGGTTCTTACCGCGATCGAGCATCAACGCATAGCGGCCGTCGGCATAGACGCTGACGACGATCGGATCTTTCGGTGTTTCCAGCGATTTCGCTCGCGACTTCGGCAAGTCGATATCGGTGCCGAGATTCAGCAACGGCGCGGTGACCATGAAGATGATCAGCAACACCAGCATCACGTCGATGTAAGGCACGACGTTGATCTCGGCTTTGAGCTGTCTGCGCTTGCGATGACGGCGGGTGGAAGTGGCCATAAGAATCTCTCGCGATGGCCGGAATCAACGGATGTCCGGTAGAAGCGGGGTCGGTGCGTCGACGACGGCGCTCAAGCGGCGCGCATCGGAACGCGGCGCATCAGGCATGGTCGTCGACGTGGGCCTGTCGCTGCAGGATCGAGGAGAACTCCTCGGCGAAGGTCTCGTAGCGATTGCCGATGCGCTCGACGCGCGTCGCGAAACGGTTGTACGCCCAGACCGCTGGAATCGCGGCGAACAGGCCCATCGCCGTCGCCAGCAAGGCTTCGGAAATGCCCGGTGCGACCGTGGCGATCGTCGCTTCCTGCATCTTCGCCAAACCGTGGAAGGACATCATGATGCCGAGCACGGTGCCGAACAGGCCGACATAGGGGCTGATCGAACCGACGTTGGCGAGGAATTCCAAATTGTGTTCGAGGCTATCGAGTTCCCGCGACGCGGTCGCGCGCATCGCGCGTTGGGCACCTTCCAGTTGCGAGCGCGCATCCATGCCCTTGCGTTGGCGCACGCGGTTGAACTCGCGCAGACCGCCCTCGAAGATCGCTTCCATGCCGCCGATCTGCTGTTTGCGTGCGCTCACTTCGGTGTAGAGGCGGCCGAGATCGGCGCCGGACCAGAAACGTTCCTCGAAACCATCGGCTTCGCGTTGGGCGCGATCGAGTATGCGTTTTTTGCCGAAAATGATGATCCACGACGCGACCGAGGCCAGCAGCAGCAAAGCCATCACCGCCTGGACCGGGAGGCTGGCATCGAGGACAAGCTGCAGATAATTGATGCCTTTTCCGGTCTCGACGAGAGTCGTCGTGGCGCCCTCGGCCGCCGTTACGGCTAGGGCTTCGGCGGCAGCCTGCAGCGCGATCGGGAATGGACTCATCAGCACGTACTCCGGGGTGAATGCGTTGGCGCTATCGTTAAAAAGATTGTTGTCGTTTTCGTTCGAATATTCGTTGCGACGGCGATGCGTATCGCCGTCGGCCGCGCACGGGGCACGAACCGCGAGGCGTCAGTTTAAAGCTTCTTCGACCAGCATCGACCTGAACAAGGCCAGCAACGCGGGCGGGATCGCTTTGGGCCGGAAGTCGTTCGCGCCGAGCGCGGCGATCCGCACCTCGGCATCGATCAAGCGCCGTCCCTCGCACTCGATGGCCTGCGCCAGAACGAGGCTGGCGTGTCTGCATTCGCGCACGGCGACCGAAACCTGCAGCGCATCGTCCAAACGCGCCGGCCAGCGAAAATCGATCCGCATCGCCCGCACCACGAAGACCAGATCGAAATCGGCGCGCAAAAGTTCCTGCCCATAGCCGCGTGCGCGCAACCATTCGGTGCGGGCGCGCTCCATGAACGCGAGGTACTGCGCGTGATAGACCACGCCGCCGGCATCGGTATCTTCCCAATAGACGCGGCATGCGTGCGTGAAAGGAGCGTTCATATCGGCGATGGGCTTCGGTGTTTAAGCATCATAGTGAATCGGTGTTTAAGCATCACGGTGCGCGCGAAGCGCGCAATGCATGGCGGCGCGTAACGTATGCCGCGACGGGCTTCAAGCGCCGTCGGGCTCGAACAAATCGTCCCGGCGCTGCGGCTTCAAACCCAAATGCCGATACGCCTTCTGCGACGCCATGCGCCCGCGCGCGGTACGTACCAGAAAACCTTGCTGGATCAGATACGGCTCGATCACATCTTCCAGCGTGCCGCGTTCTTCGCTGAGCGCGGCGGCCAGCGATTCGACGCCGACCGGGCCGCCATCGAAATTCTCGATGATCAGATTGAGCAAGCGGCGATCGAGATCGTCGAACCCTTCGGGATCGACTTGCAGCATCTTCATCGCGGCGTCGGCGACTTCGCGATCGATATGGCCGGCGGCTTTGACTTGCGCGAAATCGCGGACGCGTCGCAGCAGACGATTGGCGATACGCGGCGTGCCGCGCGCGCGGCGCGCGATTTCGCTAGCGCCGTCGGCTTCGCAGGCGATACCGAGTATCTGCGCGGACCGACGCACGATCCGGGTCAATTCTTCGGCGCTGTAGAACTCAAGGCGCTGGACGATACCGAAGCGGTCGCGCAGCGGCGCGGTCAGCAAGCCGGCACGGGTGGTGGCGCCGATCAAGGTGAACGGCGGCAGATCGAGCTTGATCGAGCGCGCGGCCGGGCCATCGCCGATCATGATGTCGATCTGGAAATCTTCCATCGCCGGATACAGCACTTCTTCGACCACAGGCGACAGGCGATGGATCTCGTCGATGAACAACACATCGTGCGGTTGCAAATTGGTGAGCAACGCAGCGAGATCGCCCGCCTTTTCGATCACGGGGCCGGAGGTCACGCGCAAATTCACGCCCAGTTCGTTGGCGATGACGTGGCTGAGCGTGGTCTTGCCCAAGCCCGGCGGCCCGAAGATCAATACGTGATCCATCGCTTCGCCGCGACGCTTCGCCGCTTCGATGTAGATCGACATCTGTTCGCGCACCGGTTGCTGGCCGAGATACTCGTCCAACCGCTTCGGACGGATGGTCGCGTCGATGACGTCGTCTTCGCGGGTCGCGCTGGCGGCGATGATGCGGTCGTTCATGGGAAGCCGGGAATCGGGAATCGGGAATCGGGAATCGAAACGGCGAAAGCAGTGCCGTACATCGAGGAAACGGTCTCGCGAAGCTTAGCGCTTTTACGATTCCCGATTCCCGATTCCCGACTCCCAGTGCATTTCCCGATTCACGCTCATCAAATCTGCACCTGCGCGCCCAGTTCCACGAGGCGATTGCCGGGGATGCGGAAGAAGCTGGTGGCCGAGGCGGCATTGCGATGCATCAGCACGAACAATTTGTCGCGCCAGATCGGCATGCCGCGGTGGGCGCTGGCGATCACGGTTTCGCGGCTGGCGAAATACGTGGTGTCCATCGGATCGAAATAGATGCCGCCCTTGTCGCAACTGCGCATCAACGCCAGCGGGATATCGGGCGTTTCCATGAAGCCGTATCGAATGAGCACGCGGTAGAAATCGTTGCCGATCGATTCGATCTTCAACTGCTTGTCCTTCTGCACGTAGGGCACGTTCAATGTCTCGACGGTCAGGAACACATTGCGCTCGTGCAGCACTTTGTTGTGCTTGAGGTTGTGCATCAACGCATGCGGCACCACGGTCTTATCGGCGGTGAGGAACACGGCCGTACCCGGCACGCGCACCGGCGGCGCCAACATCAGACCCGGAAGGAAGCTGTCGAGCTGGATGCCTTCCTTGCGGATTTCGGCCTGCAGCAACTTACGGCCACGACGCCAGGTGCGCATCATCGTGAACGCGGAGATGCCGATGAACAGCGGCACCCAGGCGCCGATACCGGACATCAGCTTGGCGCCGTTGGCGAACAAGAACGCGCAATCGATCACGAAGAACAGACCGCACAGCGGCAGCACCCAGCGACGAGAATCCGGCCAGCGCGTGTAGGCGACGATCGCCAACAACAAGGTGTCGATCAGCATCGTGCCCGTCACCGACAGCCCGTACGCGGTCGCCAACGCGGTGGAGCTGCCGAAGCCGATGGTCAGCGCCACGACCGCGGCGAACAGCATCCAATTGATCGAGGGCACATAGATTTGGCCGATCGTGTCCTTGGAGGTGTAACGAATCGCCAGACGCGGGACATAGCCGAGTTGGATCGCCTGACGCGCGACCGAGAACGCACCGGTGATGACCGCCTGCGAAGCCACGGCCGCAGCGATCGTCGCGAGTACCAACATCGGAATCTGCGCCCACGCCGGAATCGACAAATAGAACGGATTGGCGACGGCCGCCGGATTGGCGAGCAACACCGCGCCCTGTCCGTAGTAATTCAGCACCAGCGCCGGCAACACGAAGCCGAACCAGCCCCAGCGGATCGGCGCTTTGCCGAAATGGCCGAGATCGGCGTAGAGCGCTTCGCCACCGGTCACGGTCAGCACCACGGCGCCTAAGATCAACACCGCATGCCAGTTGTGGGTGGCGAAGAAATTCCATGCCCAGTAAGGATTCATCGCCTTGAGTACGATCGGATTCTGGACGATGTTGTAGGCGCCGAACGCCGCGATCACGACGAACCACGTGATCATGATCGGGCCGAAGGCCTTGCCGACCTTCGCCGTGCCGAAGCGCTGCATCGCGAACAGGCCGGTCAAGATCACTAGGCTGATCGGCAGCACCCACTGCTTGAACACCGGCGAAATGACTTCCAGACCTTCGACCGCGCCGAGCACGGTGATCGGCGGGGTGATCATGCCGTCGCCGAAAAACAATGCAGCGCCGAAAATACCGAGAATGCCGACGGTGTAACTCAGTCGCGAGCCTTTCTGCAGACTGCGCTGCGCCAACGCGGTCAGAGCCATGATGCCGCCCTCGCCTTCGTTATCGGCGCGCATGATGACGATGACGTATTTGAGCGTCACCACCAGCAGCAGCGACCAGAAGCCGAGCGAGAGCAGGCCCTTCACCGTTTCCGCGTTAGGGGTGAGCCCGAAATGCGGGTGGAACATTTCTTTGATGGTGTACAGCGGGCTGGTGCCGATGTCGCCGAAGACCACGCCGACGGCACCAGCGACCAGAGCGATCATGCCGGCTTGGCCATGGCCCCCGTGACCGTTGGCGGCCGGGCTGGACGAATCGTGAGACACGGTATTACTCATGGGAGACGGACCTTACGACACAGCAAGCGTCGACGTGGTACTGGGGCGCTCAGCGGAGCGCGGACTGTAACGCTTTACGGATGATGGTGGCGGCATCGTCGCCCGTAGCGGCGGCATCGCGCGCCATTTTGACGGCCTCGGCGGGCTTATAACCCAACTGTTGCAGGGCGCTGATGGCTTCCGAGGTGGCGTCGGCGCCGATCGGAAGCGAGCCGCCGCCGGTGACCATATCCACCGCCCGGTCGCGCAGTTCGACCACGATGCGCTCGGCGGTTTTTTTGCCGATACCGGGGATCCGCGTCAACGCGACCACGTCGCCGGCCTGCACCAACCGCGCGAATTCGTCGACGCTCACGCCCGACAACACCGCCAATGCGATCTTCGCGCCGATCCCGCTGACTTTCTGCACGTCGCGGAACAGTCTGCGCTCGCTATCGCGCAAGAAACCATAGAGCGAAACACTGTCTTCTTTCTGCGCGTAGTGCGTGAACAACGACACTTCGCGCCCGATCTCAGGCAAGTCGTAGAACGTGCTCATCGGCGCTTCCAGTTCGTAGCCGACGCCGTGGACGTCAATCACGAGCCAAGGCGGTTGCTTATGGATCAACGTACCTTTCAGGCGACCGATCACGACAACCTCCCCGATTTGCCCAGCAACAGAGGCCATCCCTGGCGCGACACCTGTCGCACCAGAACGCCCTGCCCGACCATCCATGGTCGGGCGTTCAGCGGCTTGCGAGGCAATGCCTCGCAAGCGCACCGCTTCACCCAAGGCGGTTGCTTATGGATCAGAACACCCTTGAGTCTGCCGATCATCGGATCACTTCCTCCACGCCAATCGCGTGCTCACGCCCAAGCGCTGCGCGGTCGCGCGCACATGCGCATGAGTGATCGCCACCGCCAGCGCATCGGCGGCGTCGGCTTGCAGCTTGCCTTTGAGATTGAGCATCAAACCGACCATATGTTGGATCTGCGCCTTGTCCGCGCCGCCGGTGCCGACGACCGCCAGTTTGACTTCTTTCGCCGCGTATTCGTGTACCGGCAGATCGCGCTGGACCACCGCGCAGATCGCCGCGCCGCGCGCGTGTCCGAGCTTGAGCGCCGAGTCGGGATTACGCGCCATGAAGACCTTTTCAACAGCGACTTCTTCCGGCTTGTGCGCGTCGAGTAACGCTCCCAAACCGCTCAACAGCCGCTTAAGCCTGAGCGGGAAGTGCTCGCGTAGAGTCTCCGCATCGATCTCTTCGTCGCCCTTGAGCAGATCGATCGGACCGTGGAACACATGCGTCATCCGCCCCGCAGCATCGACATCGATGATGCCCACGCCGGTGCGTTGCGAACCGGGGTCGATGCCGAGGATACGGGTCACGTCGATGGCTTACGCGTAAGCGTCCGCACCGAGTTCGGCGTTGTGCGCGACGCTCTGCACATCGTCGATATCTTCGAGCCAGCGCAGCAACTTCACGACTTGTTGCGCGATTTCGCCGGAGACCGGGCTATCGTTGTCGGCACGCAGCGTCACTTCGGCGATATCGGCGACCAAGCCCGCGGCATCCATCGCCGCTTTGACCTCGGCGAAGGCCTCGGGCGAGGTCAGCACATCGATCGCGCCGTCTTCGGGATAGACCACGACATCGTCGGCGCCGGCGTCGATCGCGGCTTCGGTAATTTTTTCTTCGTCGGCGCCGCTCGCGAACGACAGCACGCCGAGTTTCTTGAACATGAACGACACCGAGCCTTCGGTGCCGAGATTGCCGCCGAACTTGCTGAAACCATGACGCACATCGGCGACGGTGCGGACTTTGTTGTCGGTGAGGCAGTCGACGATCACCGCGACGCCGCCGGGCGCATAGCCCTCGTAGCGCACTTCTTCGTATTCGACGCCCTCGAGTTCGCCGGTGGCTTTCTTGATCGCGCGCTCGATCACGTCTTTCGACATGTTCACCGCGAGGCCTTTGTCGATCGCGGTGCGCAAGCGCGGATTGGTGGCGACATCACCGCCGCCAGCACGCGCGGCGACGCCGATCTCGCGAATGATCTTGGTGAAGATCTTGCCGCGCTGCGCGTCGACCGCGTTCTTGCGCGCTTCGATGGAAGGACCACGACCCATGAATCGACCAAACCTGTTGGGAATGCTAAGCCGGCAATTTTACCCGAACCGCCATGCCCGGCGCGGCGTCGAGGCACGAATCAGCGATCGAAGCGCCCGCGGTGCAGAAAGGCCGCCGTTTGCCGCGCGACCTCCGCCGAGAGCACCAGCCCACTGTGGCTGGCCGCGACGGTGCAATGATCGGTCAGCCCAGGCAGACGGGTCTCGGCGAGATTCACGGTGCCGTCGGAGACCTCGTCCATCCGCGCGAGCCAGCCGCCGACGCCGCGTGCGCGGTCGCCTGCGACCACGCCGACGGCCGCCGGGCCGTCCCAGGGCGCGCAGCCGGTTTCGAGAAAGCTGCGGCTACGGCCCAATAGCAACGACAGCGGTGCTTTGGCGCCGATGGCCGCCGCTACCGCGCTACCGCGCAGCGGCGAGCCCAGGCACACGACGCGCGTCACCGGCAATTCCGGCGCTTGGCGCAGGGCTTCGAGGATGATCAAACCGCCCAGGCTATGGCCGACCAGCCATTCCACGGGATGCTTGCGCAAGTATGCGATCAGCCGTTCCTGCGCGCGCTCGGGCTCGCTGAAGACGCTGTCGTAACCGAACAAGGACGGCGCCAGGCCCTCGCGGCGTAGCCGCATCGCGAACGGGGCCAGCCAGGCTTTGGCGTTCCAGATGCCGTGGACCAGCAGCACGCGCGGCGCGGGCACGTGCTCGGGGCGAGCGCTCATCGGCCGAGACTCCCGCGAATCGCATCGGCGATATGGCGCCCAATGGTTTCGTTACCGGCACGATTGAAATGCACGCCATCGGGCGAAAGCAGCGCGTCGATCGGCGCTTGCGACAACCGTTCGTAAAGATCATGAACTCGAAAGCCGAAGTCGTGCGCCAACTCGACCGATATCCGGTTGTATTCGATCAGATCCGCTCGGTAGCGACGCGACGGTTTGCTGCGGTTGTGCCGATCTTCGTCGATCGGCGTGCTCGTGGCCCACAGCACGGCCGCGCCGGTACCGGCGAGATAAGCGAAGATCGACCGAAGATTTTCCGCGATATTGCGCAAGCGAACTGACCGGCCGATCGAGGCCCGGGTCGTAGCGGATATCGTGCAAGCCGCAATTGATATGGACCACGTCGATGCTCTCGGTAGGCACCCACGCGGCGATCGATGCGGCCACGCGATGCGAGGATTCGCAATTTTCCGCAGGCGAATGCACGCGAATGCCTTCGGGCAGGCACGCGCGAACGAAGGGCTCGGCATTCATGCGGATGGAATCGCCGATCAGCGCGACATTCACGGGAATACTCAAAGCGATATCCTTCGACAGCGGCGCGATGACAACGAACTATTGGCGCCTGACGGCATTTTCAAGCGTGCTCAACGTCTGGGCGACGACGGAAAATGAATTCGTGGTCGTTGGTAGCACCGACCGGAAACAGATACTCGCCGGCTTTCTCGAACCCGTAACGGCCATAAAACCGTTGCGCACCGATATTTTCGCTCCACACGCCCACCCACAGCGTGCGTGGGCCGTCGCGTAACAACCACGCCATCGCGACATCCATCAGCTTCGTGCCCCAGCCGCCGTTGTGCGCGCGTTGCAGAATATAGAGTCGCTTGATTTCACCGTCGACATCGGATGCTTCGGCATGCGGCAAACCGCAAGGGCCGGCGAAAATATGACCGATCGCTTCGTCGCCGTCCTCGAGCAGCCAAGCCGCGTAGCGCGGATCTTCGAGCGCCGCGCGTTGCGTGTCTGTGGTGTAACTCGCGGCGAGAAAATACGCGAGATCCTCCGGCGGATACAGACCGCCGAAAGTCTCGACGAAATTGCGGCGCGCGACGTCGGCGACGCGTTCGGCGTCTTCGGGTGTGGCGCGGCGGATGGTGATTGTCATCTGCGAATCCTGAAGAAGAATCTTGGGGAGCGGCCGCTTTCAACAGTGTCGATGCGGCTCACCTTCTCAACGCAAGCAGGACTAAGCAGTGCGCTTGCGAAGCATCGCCTCGCGCACCGTTGCGCTGTTCCTTCTCCCCGCACAGCGGGGAGAAGGTGGCGCGCAGCGCCGGATGAGGGGCGAACGCCGCCGCAATGCACCGCGCTAAAAGCGCCCCTCTCCCGGCCTTCGGCCACCCTCTCCCCGCATGCGGGGAGAGGGAATGTCGATTGAGCTGTAGAGGTTATTCCTTCACCGGCCGCACTTGCACATGCACCTCAGCCAACTGCGCATCGGGAATCGGCGATGGCGCGCCGGTCATCAAGCATTGCGCGGTGGTGGTCTTCGGGAAGGCGATGACATCGCGGATGGATTCGGTGCCGGCCATCAGCGCGGCGATGCGGTCGATGCCGAAGGCGATGCCGCCGTGCGGCGGTGCGCCGTATTTCAGCGCATCCAGCAGGAAGCCGAACTTCAGCTCCGCTTCTTCCTTGCCGATGCCGAGCAGGTCGAATACCGCGCTCTGCATCTGCGAGTTGTGGATGCGGATCGAACCGCCGCCGATTTCGTTGCCGTTGAGCACCATGTCGTAGCCGCGCGACACGGCGGTCTTCGCATTCGCGCGCAGATCGGCGATGTCGTCCACCGCCGGCGCGGTGAAGGGATGGTGCAGCGCGACGTAGCGCTGCGCTTCGGCATCCCATTCGAACATCGGGAAATCCGTGACCCACAGCGGTTTCCAGCTCGCTTCGACCAAGTTCAGATCTTTACCGAGCTTCAGACGCAGCGCGCCCATGAAATCGCTGGCGGTTTTGTAATCCGCGGCGCCGAAGAAGATCGCGTCGCCGCTCTGCGCGCCGGTCGCTTGCACGATCGCAGCGAGCGTGGCGTCGTCGAGGAACTTGGCGATCGGCGAATTCAAGCCTTCGCGACCTTTCGACGGCGTCTTCGACCTTGATCCACGCCACGCCTTTGGCGCCGTACTTCGCGGCGTGCGCGCCGCAATCGTCGATCTGCTTGCGCGAGAAACTCGCCGCGCCCGGCGCGCGCAGCGCGACGACACGACCATCTTCATGATTCGCCCAGTCGGTGAAGACTTTGAATTCGCAGGTTTTCACCAGCTCGGCGATATCGACGAATTCGAGCGCGATGCGAAGATCGGGTTTGTCCGAACCGTAACGACGCATCGCTTCGGCATAGGTCATGCGCGGAAATTCGCCGAGCTCCACGTCCATGACGTCGCGGAACACTTCACGGATCATCGCTTCGGTCGCGTCCTGCACGTCGCGTTCGCCGACCCAGGCGAATTCCATATCGAGCTGGGTGAATTCGAGCTGGCGGTCGGCGCGCAACGCTTCGTCGCGGAAGCAACGCGCGATTTGGTAATAGCGATCGAAACCGGCGATCATCAAAATCTGTTTGAACAACTGCGGCGACTGCGGCAAGGCGTAGAACTCGCCGGGATGCATGCGCGCCGGCACCAAGAAATCGCGGGCGCCTTCGGGCGTGGCTTTAGTCAGGATCGGCGTTTCGATGTCTTGAAAACCGCGCGCGTCCAGCCAGCGGCGCAGCGACTGCACCAGACGGATCCGCGTGCGCATCATCTGCTGCATCTCAGGGCGGCGCAGATCGAGATAGCGGTAGGTCAGTCGGGTTTCTTCGCCCGCGTTTTCGTGCGCGTGGAACGGCAAGGGCTCCGCTTTGTTCAGCACATCAATCGTGATTGGCACGATCTCGATCTTGCCGGTCTTGATCTTGTCGTTCGCGGCGTAACGCGCACGTACGGTGCCGGTCACGCGCACGCAGTCTTCGTGCCCCAGCGCGCCGGCCGCTTTGAACAGGTCCGGTTGATCGCTCTCGATCAGCACTTGGACGATGCCCTCGTGGTCGCGCAGATCGACGAACGCCTGATGGCTCTGGACACGGGCTTTGTTGACCCAGCCGCACAGGGTGACGGTTTGGCCGATCAGGGTCTCGTCGATGAGGCCGCAGAAGTGGGTACGCATGGGGAGACTCCGGGGTATGATCGAGCCGGCCACGAGCCGGACAGCCGGTTATTTTAGCCGCTGCGACGCAAGAGCGTCGGCCCGTACCTTCCCGGCGTCTTCGCCGCCCGATCCAGGCGTCGTACCGAGACGGCACGGCACCGCCATCGCCACTTACACGACACGAACGAGGCTCCCATGCAGACGATTCGCACCGATCTAGCCCATGCCGCATTTATGAAGCCCGCCGTTATGAAACCTGCTTTTATCAAGCTCTCACTGGCCCTGGTCGCGCTCGCCGCGTGGTCCGCCGCCCCGGCCGCGCAGGCGCAGCTCCTGGATAAGGACAGCGTCCGCTGCGAAAGCAAGGAAGGGCGCCGCGAAACCTGCGAGACCAAATGGCCCGGCCAGACCGCGCTGACCAGGCAGCTATCGGACACCCGTTGCGTGAAAGGCAGCACCTGGGGCGCCAGTCCGGGCAAGGTTTGGGTCGATAACGGCTGTCGGGCCGAATTCGGCCCCGAATACAGCGGCAAGGAAGTGCAGTGCGAAAGCAGCGACGGCAAGTACAAGACCTGCGGCAAGAATCTCTACGGCAATGCCGATTTGATCCGCCAATTGTCCTCGACCAGTTGTAAAGAGGGCGTCAGCTGGGGCCTGCGCGGCGGCTCGATCTGGGTCGATCAAGGTTGCCGCGGCGTGTTCCGCGTCGGCGAGAGCAGTGGCAGCTACAGCGTGACCTGTTCGAGCGAAGGCGGTCGTCGTCAAAGCTGCACTTGGGATAGCAAACGCGGCGTACCGTCGCTGCTCGAAAGCTTGTCGAAATCCCCCTGCGTCAAAGGCCGCTCCTGGAACTACGACAAGAAAGGCGGGCTGTGGGTGGACGAAGGCTGTCGCGGCCGGTTCGGGGTCCGTTGAGTCAGTCGCCGCAGATGGACGAAATGGACGAAAAGGAACTACGTAGCGCGCTCCAGGCCGAATACATGCAACTGCAAAAGGTCATCGAAGATTTCGATGGCCGTGCGGTGACCATCAAAGCCTGGAGCATTTCGTTCAGCCTCGTCGCGGTCGGGACGGCCTTCGCGACGAAGGCCGATGCGATTTTCGCCGTCTCGTGCATCAGCGCGCTGTTGTTCTGGTATCTCGAAGCGAGTTGGAAGACGTTCCAATACGCTTTTTACGATCGCGCGGGCGACATCGAGGCGTTTTTTCGGGGCGAGAAACGCATCGAAGCGCCCTTCCAGATCGGGTCTTCGTGGTATCGGCGTTGGCGTACGGGCGGCCGTAAACGGTTGCTGAGAATCCTCTTCTGGCCGCATGTGGCCTTACCGCATGCGGCGGTCGCCGCGCTCGCCGCAACGCTGTTCGTATTCGCGATGATCGACTGACTGCAGCGGCTTCAGTCCTCGGACGATGCGCCCCATGGTGCAGGCGGCGCAGCGACCGGCATGCTCAAATCGAATTCGACCCGGAACAGGCGCCCGTTCGGGCGCGAAAGTTCGTACACGAAACGCTTGCCCGGCTCGATTTCCATCGCCCATGTGTTGTTGATCGATGCGACGAGACCGTTGGCTTGGAAATTCGCGATCGATTCGGCATCGACCGGAAACGCCTGACGCCCCGCCGTGCCGGCTTCGGCCGTGTCGCCGCCGTACATCGTGACCTTGTCGGAGCTGCCGTCTTCGTGGCGATGATCGTGCTTGAGTCGCAGGCCTCGCACCCTTCGCGACAAGACCCAGGTGCGCGAATGGTCGTCGCCGACATGAAAGGGAATCCGAATCTCGCTATCGCGGCATTCGCGAACATGCATCACCAGCGGCTTGTCGGCGAAGGGGCTCACGGCCGTCGCGGGCGTGTCCACCAGCACGCGTCCGAGGAAGGCTTGGCCGCATAGGTCGGCGATGGCGGCGAAAAAGAGATCGCCCGGCGGGCCATGGCGAGGCGTCCGTGCGGTGTCCGTCGGCTTCGTAGCATCGACGCAACCGGCGGATGCGAAGGCCATGGCGATAGCGAGCACGGCACACCATCGTGCCGGTGAGCGAGCGGTTCGAGAGATAGGCATGCCCAGCACCCTAGCCTGCTGGGCGCCTCGTCGGCAATCGCCGCCTTGCTTGCCCGCTCAGGCGGCGGGCTTACTGTCGCTGGGTTTGGCCGCTGGGGCGCTCTCGGCAGGCTTGGCGGCCGGCGCGGCCGCGCCATCGCTTTTCGGGGCGTCGGTCTTCGGGGCGTCGCTCTTTTCGGTGAGATTGCGCTTTTTGTCGCCGTCTTTTTTGAAATCGGTCTCGTACCAACCGCTACCCGACAGCCGGAACGCCGGCGCGGTCAACTGCCGCCGCACCTGCGCGGCGCCGCACTGCGGACAGTCGCTCGGATCGGGATCGGACAATCGTTGCAAGCGGTCGAACTGGTGGCCGCAGGCATCGCATTCGAAGGCATAGATAGGCATGGGGATCGGATCGTCGTGGCCGAAACGGCTCGTGGCGGGCATTCTGGGGCTTATCGGCGACGATTCAAGCCATTCGTTGTTGCGGACCCGCTGCGGCCTCGGCCGTGAGGCCTATCGTCGGCCGTGACGTGAATACGATTACATCTCCCGATCCGCATCCATTGTGCAGTTGCACCTGGGGCCATAGTGCCCTGGCAGGATCGCTGCCGTCCCGAATTGGACGTGCGAACGCGCCTGCGCCGCATTCCCCCGGCCGATCGCGACCATGACGCTCGCATCGGCGCCGCAAGACGCTATCGAAGAGGATTCGTTCATGTCGCAATCGAAACTATGGATCGCCGCGCTATTGGCGGCACTGACGCTGTGGCTGGCGCCGCATGGCACCGCGCGCGCCGCCATCGACCAGTACGCGCTCGGCGCACGTTACGACGCCGCCCAAACCAACATCACCTTTAAGGTGTACTCCTCGCGCGCCACTCGCATCGAGGTGTGGCTTTACAGCCAAGGTGCGGGTCAGCAAGAAAAAGTGAAGTACGTGATGACCAAAGACGCGGCGACCAATATCTGGTCGAAAACCGCGTCGGTCGCCACGCTCAAGAACACCTATGGCATCACCGGCGCCGTGTACTACGGTTATCGCGCCTGGGGCCCGAACTGGACCTACAACAGCGCTTGGACCAAAGGCAGTGCGCTGGGTTTCGTGACCGATATCGACGTCAACGGCAACCGCTTCAATCCCAACAAACTGCTGATGGACCCGTACGCGCGCGAACTCAGCCAGGACCCGAATACCCCGACCTGCACCGACGGCACGATCTACGCCTCGGGCGCTTTGCATCGCAACAAGGATAGCGGCGCCTGCGCTAGCAAGGGCATCGTGCTCGCGACCGACGCCACCTCCAGCGGCACCAAACCCACGCGCGCGCTGAAGGACGACATCGTTTACGAAGTGCATGTCCGCGGGTTGACGAAGAACGACACTTCGATTCCGCTCAATCTGCGCGGCACTTACGCGGGCGCGGCTTTGAAAGCGTCGCATCTGGCATCGGTCGGCGTCACCGCAGTGGAGTTCCTGCCGGTGCAGGAAACGCAGAACGACACGAACGACATCGATCCGAATTCGACCACGGGCGATAACTATTGGGGCTATATGACCCTCAATTACTTCGCACCCGATCGTCGCTACTCCGCCGATAAGACTGCGGGCGGCCCGACGCGCGAATGGAAGGCGATGGTCAAAGCGTTCCACGACGCTGGCATCAAGGTCTACATCGATGTGGTCTACAACCACACCGGCGAAGGCGGCGCCTGGGGCGGTAGCGACGGACTCACCGTCTACAACATCAATTCATGGCGTGGCCTGGACAACCCGACGTATTACTCGCTGACCACGAATCTTCAATACTCCTGGGACAACACCGGTGTCGGCGGCAACTACAACACCCGCAATCCGATCGCGCAGAACCTCATCGTCGATTCGCTGGCCTACTGGCGCAATGCGCTGGGCGTGGACGGTTTCCGTTTCGATCTAGCGTCGGTGCTGGGCAACACCTGCCAGCACGGCTGCTTCAATTTCGACAAGATGGATCCGAACAACGCGCTCAATCGCATCGTCAACGAATTGCCGCCGCGTCCAGCAGCGGGCGGTAGCGGCGTCGATCTGATCGCCGAACCCTGGGCGATCGGCGGCAATTCGTATCAGGTCGGCGGTTTTCCGACGGGCTGGGCCGAATGGAACGGCCTGTATCGCGATGCGATGCGCAAGAAGCAGAACCAACTCGGCGTCGAAGTCGTCACCACCGGCACGCTCGCCTCGCGGTTCGCGGGCTCGTCCGATCTCTACGGCGACGATGGCCGCAAGCCATGGCATTCGGTCAACTTCATGGTCGCGCACGACGGCTTCACGCTCAACGACCTGTATAGCTACAACAGCAAGCAGAACAATCAACCGTGGCCCTACGGCCCGTCCGACGGCGGCGACGACAACAACCACAGTTGGAACCAAGGCGGCATCGTCGTCGATCAACGCCGCGCCGCGCGCACCGGCATGGGTTTCATGATGCTCAGCGCCGGCACACCGATGTTCACCGGCGGCGACGAAGCGCTGCGCACGCAGTTCGGCAACAACAACGTCTACAACCTCGATTCGCCGGCGAATTGGCTGTACTGGACACGCAGCACCATCGAAGCGAACCACGAGACGTTCACCCGGCGCATGATCGCGTTCCGCAAAGCGCATCCGTCGCTGCGCCCGTTGAATTTCTATTCGGGCGTGGACAACAACGGCAACGTGATGGAGCAATTGCGCTGGTTCAAACCGGATGGCGGCGTCGCCGATGCGGCGTACTTCAACAGCACCAGTAATCACGCCATCGCTTGGCGCGTCGACGGCAGCGAATTCGGCGACACCGCGAGCGCGATCTACGTCGCCTACAACGGCTGGTCGGGCAGCGTGAACTTCACCCTGCCATGGCCCGGCGCAGGCAAACAGTGGTACCGCGTCACCGATACCGCGACTTGGAACGAAGGCGCCAACACCGTCGCCGTCCCGGGCGCCGAAGCGTTGATCGGCGGCGAATGGACGGTCTACGGGCTGGAAGCGCGATCGCTACTGGTACTGATCGCGAAATAGCCTACGGGATAACAACTTGTCATCCCGAGGCGATGTCGAGGGACCTGCTTTCCGGCGAAACGGACAAACAGGTCCCTCTCATTCGTTCGCGATGACCACGTTCGGGATGACATCGCTGACGTTTGCAGCCTTGCCCTAGTCGTAAAGCGACAGCAATTCGGCTTCGGCTTCATCCAGTTCAGTGCGCAGGGCATGCTGCTCGCGACCGAGATCGGCGGCGCGTTTGCCGCCATCGGTCCAAGATGTTGGATCGGCCAGTTCGATTTCGATCGCTGAGAGTCGCGTTTCCAACTCGCTCACGCGCGCCTCGGCTTTCGCCAATTTGTGCGGATTGATTTTTTTGGCGGGCGCCGAAGGTGCGGGCGTCGAAGCTGCGGGCTTGGCATTCGCGTTCGCCGTTTTCGCGGTTGCGGTCTCCGCAGGCTTCGCCACCGCCGCTTTCGCCTCGTTCTTCTTCTCGCCGCCGCTGCGGCTGCGCAACCATGCCGCGTATTCGTCCAGGTCGCCCTCGTAATCTTCGACGTGGCCATCGGCGACGCGCACGAATTTATCGCAGACCAAACCGATCAGATGCCGGTCGTGCGAGACCATCACGATCGCACCGTCGAAATCGCTGAGCGCCTCGGCCAAGGCTTCGCGCATATCCAGATCGAGATGGTTGGTCGGTTCGTCCAGCAGCAATACGTTGGGCTGTCGCCACGCGATCAGTGCGAGCGCGAGCCGCGCTTTCTCGCCGCCGGAGAAGCCATCGATGCTCTCGAACGCGCGGTCGCCGGGGAAATACCATTTGCCGAGGAAATCGCGGAACGCTTGCGTCGGCATGTCAGGAGAGAGATCGCGCAGATGATCGATCGCCGAGGTGCCGGCGACCAGCGATTCCACCGTGTGTTGCGCGAAGTAGCCGATGCGCAGGTCCGGGTGCGCGTAGCGCTCGCCGGTGAGCACGGACAATTCGCCGACGAGCGTTTTCACCAGCGTCGATTTGCCTGCGCCGTTGGGGCCGAGCAGGCCGATGCGGTCGCCGGCCTCTAGGCCGAAGCCGACGTTATGTAAGATCGTCGCATCGGCGCCATAGCCGCAATCGGCATCGTTCAAACGCATCAGCGCGAACGGCATCCGCGTCGGCGCCGGGAATTCGATGCGGAATTCGCGTTCGGCGCGTACCGCTTCGGTGCCGGCGAGTTTTTCCAATCGTTTCATCCGCGATTGCGCTTGGCGCGCCTTGCTCGCCTTCGCCTTGAAGCGATCGATGAACTTCTGCAGATGCGCGCGCTCGACTTGCTCCTTCTCGAACGCGACCTGCTGCTGACGCAAATGCTCGGCGCGCTGGCGCTCGAACTGGGTGTAGTTGCCGGCGTAGAGCTTCGCTTTACCTTCGTGCAGATGCAGCGTGTGGGTGGTGACGTTGTCGAGGAATTCGCGATCGTGCGAGATCACCAACAGCGTGCCGGAGTAGCGGCGCAACCATTCTTCCAACCACACCACCGCATCCAGATCGAGGTGGTTGGTGGGCTCATCGAGCAGCAGCAAATCGCTCGGCATCATCAGCGCACGGGCGACGTTCAAACGCACGCGCCAGCCGCCGGAGAAATCCGAGACCGGCTTCGGGTGCGTTTCGGCCGGGAATCCCAGGCCATGCAGCAGGCGGCCGGCGCGCGCGGCGGCATCGTAGCCATTCAATTCTTCGAGCCGGTGATGCGCTTCAGCGACGGCTTCCCAGTCTTCGGCCGCGAAGGCATTGGCTTCGGCCTGCACAGCGGCATGCACCTCGACATCGCCCGACAACACGAAGTCCAGCGCCGGGTCGGGCAGCGACGGGGTTTCTTGGGCCACGCTGGCGATGCGGGCCTTGCCGGGCAGGTCCAGATCGCCCTTATCGGGCTCGATCTCGCGCATCATCGCGGCGAATAAAGACGATTTGCCGCTGCCGTTGCGGCCGACCACGCCGACGCGCCAGCCCGCATGCAGGGTCAAGTCGACATCGGACAGCAGTAGGCGCTCGCCCCGGCGCAGGGCGAAATTGCGAAAAGAGATCATCCGACGATTTTAACCGGTCGCGTCCGGTCATCGCATGCTGTCGGCAGGGTTTCGGCGATCGGCGCGGCCCGCGCATGGAAGATCGGCCGCATGGGGCCATTCGGCCTCGCTACCGCGTGCTCGCACGCCGGTGGCGGGGTTTGACCCACCTCCTTATGCGTGTTACACCGACTCGCAGCGCTTTTCGCCTCGGGCAACGCTGCGAAATCAGCATTGCTGCGGTAATGAATGTGCCGCTCGCGAATCGGCCGCGCAAGTGATTGATTCGCAAAAGCGAATTCGGGCTTGCGCCGAACTCGCGACCACCGAAAAGTCCAGAGCCTGTCCGGACTTGATCCGAGGATGGACTTGTTCGGTGTCCCCCAGCCCCCCATTCGCAATCAGGAGTTCGGATATGTCGCGTCATCCACTGACCCTCGGCCTGTTACTCGCCATGACCCTGGCCACTGTCCCGGCCCTCGCCCAAGACGCACCCGCCGATCAGGACGAAGCCGGCACGCTCGAAACCGTCGTCGTGACCGGTACCCGTGCGCCGAACCGCACGGTGGCCGAATCGGCCTCACCGATCGACGTCATCACTCCGCAAGCGCTGGAAGCGACCGGCACCACCGAATTGGCGACCGCGTTATCGCGCGCACTGCCTTCGCTGAATTTCCCACGCCCGGCCATCACCGACGGCACCGACGCGGTGCGTCCGGCGCAGTTGCGCGGGCTCGCCCCCGACCAAGTGTTGGTGCTGGTGAACGGTAAACGCCGCCACACCACGGCGCTGATCAATCTCAACGGTAGCCAGGGCCGCGGCGCCTCCCCGGTGGATCTGAACGCCATTCCGATCTCCGCGATCCAGCGCGTCGAAGTGCTGCGCGACGGCGCGTCGGCGCAATACGGTTCGGATGCGATCGCGGGCGTGATCAATATCGTGCTCAAGGGCAGCGATCATGGCGGCAGTGTTTCGGTGAACGCCGGCCAATACAGCGCAGGCGATGGCCGTAGCTATCAAGCCGCGGGCGATGCCGGCTTCAAGCTCGGCGAAAACGGCCGCGTGCATTTGGCTGCGGAGCTGAGCAACGAAGATCAGACCGATCGTGCGCAACCTTATGTGCTGGCGCCCGGCGTGCTCGTACGTCCGGCCACCGCGCCGCCGCCGGGCGTTGTCGTGCAGCGTTACGGCGATCCGGAGATCAAGCAGTACGCGCTCTCGGCCAATGCCAAGCTCGACGTGAACGATGCGGTCGCGTTCTACGGTTTCGCCAACGCCAGTCGCCGCAATGCACTGTCGAATGGCTTCTATCGCACCGCGCTCGATACCCGTAACGTGCCCGCGATCTACCCCAACGGCTTTCTGCCGCAGATCCGCAACATCGCCGAAGATCGCGCGCTCGTCGTCGGCCTGCGCGGCATCACTGCGAACGATTGGGATATCGACCTCAGCTACAACTACGGCAATAACGATCTGAGCTTCGATGTCGAGAACAGCCTCAACCGCAGCCAAGGCGCGGCCTCGCAGCGCGATTTCTACGCTGGCGCGCTGGAAATCACCCAGCACGTGCTGAATCTCGATGTCGATAAATCCTTCAACATCAGTTGGCTGTCCTCGCCGCTGAGCGTCGCCTGGGGCTTGGAATGGCGCGGCGAAGGTTTCCAGCAAAGTGCGGGCGAGCCGAATTCCTACATCAATGGCGGCGCGTTGTTGCCGCCGATCCCGCCGGGCACGCCGACGCCTTCCGGCTCGCAAGTGTTTCCCGGCTTCCAGCCCGGCGATGCCGGCGATTTCGATCGCGAAAGTTATGCCGCCTATCTCGATTTGGATGCCGACATCACCGAGAAATTCAATCTCGGCATCGCCATTCGCGCCGAGGATTACAGCGACTTCGGCGATACCACCTCCGGCAAACTCTCGGCGCGTTACGCCTTCAGCGATGCGGTCGCGTTACGCGGCACGGTCTCGACAGGTTTCCGCGCGCCCTCGCTGCAACAGCAGTTCTTCCGTTCCACCGCCACGAATTTCATCGGCGGCGTGCCGTTCGATATCCGCACATTCCGTGTGAACGATTCGGCCGCGGTCGCGCTCGGCGCGGAGCCCTTGAAAGCGGAAGAGTCCCAGAGCATCGGTCTGGGCTTGGTACTGCAACCGATCGAGAATCTGTACATCACGGTCGATGCGTATCAGATCGAAATCGACGACCGCATCATGTTGTCGGAGAATCTGACCTCGACCGCAGTGCGCACCTTCCTCAACACGACGGTGGACCCGTCGCTCGGCGGCGGTCGTTATTTCACCAATGCGATCGACACCAAAACGAAGGGCATCGACCTGATCGGCACGTATCGCTGGGACATCGGCGACGGTCGCCTCGATCTCACCGCCGGCTACAACCACAACAAGACCACAGTGGAACGGATCGCGCCGAATCCCGCGCGCTTGGCGGCGATCGATCCGACCGCGGTACGCATCGGCCGCGTCGAAGTCGGCCGGCTGACCGTCGGCGCGCCGCGCGACAAGTTCCAACTCGGCGGAAGCTATACCCGCGGCAACTGGAACTTCGGCGTGAACGCCACGCGCTACGGCGAGTTCAGCGTGCTGTTCGGCAACAACCCCGCCGATACCTCGCGCGATCAGACCTTCGACCCGCAGTGGACGGTGGATCTATCCACGAGTTACGCGCTGGGTCGCTGGAATTTCGCCATCGGCGCCGACAATGTCTTCGATTCCTACCCGGACAAAGTGTTGTTCGCCAACTCCACCAACGGCCAGTTGCCCTACAGCGCCAGTTCGCCCAACGGCTTCAACGGCGCATACGTTTACGGCCGCGTCGGCTACAAGTGGTGATCGCACGACGGTAATCGCATGAGCGACTCGCGCGTTCGCGTACGGGCCGTTGGTTTCGCACGAAAAACCCCGGGAATCCCGGGGTTTTTCTTGGTCGGTTCGATCGTTTTTCAGCGGAGCTGCGCTCCACTCTACCGATTCTCGATTTCCGACTTCACCGCCGTTCGATCGTGAAACGGCTGAAGGCGACGCCGAGATTCCAACCCTCGCCTTTGCCGCTCAGCGCCAACGATACTTTGCCGTTGGTCATCGCTTGCGCGGACGCGGATTTTTCGGTGCCCGCATGCGCTTCGGCGGTGGCGTAACTGCCGAGCACATCGCGGATATCGCCGACGTTCGCGAACTGGCCGAAGCCGTTGCGGATACGGCTCTTGCCGAAGGTCACACCGCCGCCTTTGGCGCTGACTTTCACCGCCATCGATTGACCGTTGCTGCAACGAATGTGGCCGTTACCGGATGCGGTCTTATAGAACGCCGACCACCCGGCCATATCGAACGTCATTTTGCAGGTGAGGTTTCCCGCCTGCACGATCGGCGTTAAGCACAGGGCGAGCGCTACCAGGGGAATCATTGGGCGTCTGCGGAACATGGCGGTCGCGCTCCTCGGTACGAAATGGACAATGCCTGCAGCCTACGCCAACGCGCATGAAGAAATCGTCAATGGGCGCGCAGCGACGGTGGCCCGTACAATCGTGGCCTTCGCGACCTTGCCCGCATCGAGCCCTTATGGAACCCCTACCCTCTTCCGCCGCCCCCGTGCTGACCGAGATCGAGGCCCGCATCCTCGGCAGCCTCGTCGAAAAAGCCGCGACGACGCCGGATGTCTATCCGCTCACGCTGAACAATATCGTCCTCGCCTGCAATCAGAAGACCTCGCGCGAGCCGACGATGAACCTCAATACCGGCGATGTCGGCCATGCCTTGCGGCAGATGGAGCCCCGCGGTTTGGTCAAATCCGAATACGGCGCGCGCTCCGAACGTTACTATCATCGTATCGACCGCGTCTTCGACCTGACGCCCGCGCAGGCCGCATTGCTGGCGCTACTGATGTTGCGCGGGCCGCAGACGCTCAACGAATTGCTGGCGCGCAGCGAACGCTTGCACCGCTTCGGCGGCGTAGATGATGTACGTCACACGCTTGAGCGCCTCGCAGAGCGCGAACCGGCGATGGTGCGACGCATCACGCGCGGTGCGGGCCAGCGCGAGGATCGTTACGCGCAACTGCTCTGCGGCGAACCGAACATGCCAGAACGTAGCGCGAGTCGCGACGAGCACGATACGGGCAGCGCGCACGATCGCGATGCGTTCGACGCGCTCATCGCGCGGATCGAAGCGCTGGAAGCGCGTGTCGAGGCCTTGGAATCGAACGCGCGCGCGGACGCATCGCAGGTATAGCCGATCGCGAAGGAATCGCATCGCGCCGGCCATCCTGGCGAGCCCACGATGACCGTCGAAAACTGCGATTTTTTGAGACGAACGCATCGCTTCGGATATGATCCGCTCGCGCACCCTCGGGCGCACGACAACCGAACCACAGGGGGAAACACAGATATGCATCCAACGATTTCACAACTCCGCGCCGGTGCATTTGCGCTGCTCACGTTTTTCTGCGCGGCATCGTTCGCGCAATCGTCCGACACCACTGCGTTGCCCGTTCCGCCGAGCATCGATGCCGGCCAAGGCACATTGATCGTCGACATCAAACCGTTCACCAGCGAAAAAGAACTGCCGAAGAAAGTCGTCAAACAGTTGAAGAGCGGCATGTTGGAATGGGGCATCCGCGACCGCCAGCTCGTCTTCACTTTGGTCAACAAACGCTTTCTCGATTTTCCGGTTAATCACAACACCCGTTACGGCAGCAGCGAACAACTCAGCTTGCCTGCAGGCGAATACAAAATCACCGGTGTTGGCCTTAATATGTCTAGAGTCAGCTATAAAGTATTTACCATTCCAAGTACCGAAGAAGTCTTGGATCGAGGTGCTTTCTTTAACGAAGACATCGTGATTTTCAGGATTGAGGCGGGCAAGACCACCACCCTCAGCATCAATCCGGTGGTCAAGCTCGAACGCGCGTTTCCCGTAAACTCCTGGATGCCTTCGCTGATGACAAGCATCATCAACGCAGGTACGGCTGCTACGCCAGAAGTAGCGCTGAACGACCGCAACGACAAGTCCGTCTCGTGGCCGCGATACACCGGCTCGCTGAAGTTCGTATCCGAGTAACCGCGTCGCCCAACACAAGGGCCGCAACTGCAGCCCTTGTGCATACATACGCGGTCGTTCGCTCAGTTTTTCCTGAAGATTAAGGCCCCACCCTCAGCATCCACGCGCACGGTATCGCCGTTGCCGTACTCGCCGGCGAGGATCTTTTGCGCAAGCGGGTTCTCCAACTGCTGCTGGATCGCGCGTTTGAGCGGGCGCGCGCCGTAGACCGGGTCGAAACCGATGTTGCCGAGAAAATCCAGCGCTTTCTCCGCGAGTTCCAGACGGATGCCGCGTTCGCCGAGACGCTTGTCGAGTCCGCGCAGCTGGATTTTCGCGATCTCGCGGATCTGGGCTTTGTCGAGCGGATGGAACACCACGATATCGTCGAGTCGATTGATGAACTCGGGCCGGAAGTGCGCTTGCACCACACCCATCACCGCAGCTTTCATCTTAGTGTAACCCTCGGGCGTATCGTTGTCGGAAAGCTCTTGGATCATCTGCGAACCGAGATTCGATGTCATCACGATCACGGTGTTGCGGAAATCCACGGTGCGACCCTGACCGTCGGTGAGGCGACCATCGTCGAGCACTTGCAGCAAGATATTGAACACATCCGAATGCGCTTTCTCGACTTCGTCGAGCAAGATCACGCTGTACGGGCGGCGGCGCACCGCTTCGGTGAGATAACCACCCTCTTCATAACCGACATAGCCCGGAGGCGCGCCGACGAGACGGCTCACGGAATGCTTCTCCATGAATTCGCTCATATCGATACGCACCATCGCATCGTTGCTGTCGAATAGGAATTCGGCCAACGCCTTGCACAATTCGGTCTTGCCCACGCCGGTCGGGCCGAGAAACAGGAACGACCCGCTCGGACGATTCGGATCGCTCAGACCCGCGCGCGAACGTCGCACGGCGTCGGACACGACTTTGATCGCTTCATCTTGACCGACCACGCGGCCATGCAGCGCATCTTCCATCTTCAGTAATTTTTCGCGCTCGCCTTCGAGCATCTTCGACACCGGAATGCCGGTCCAGCGCGAGACCACCTCGGCGATTTCTTCATCGGTGACTTTGTCCTGCAAAAGTTGGAACCCTTGAATTTCAGCCGCTTGCGCGGCCTGCAGTTGTTTCTCCAACTCCGGAATACGGCCGTACTGGATTTCGCTCATCTTCGCGAAATCTTGCTTGCGCTGCGCGGCTTCGAGTTCGGTCTTCGCCGCTTCGATCTGTTCTTTGAGCTTGGTCGTACCCTGCACCGCCGCTTTTTCGGCCTTCCAAATTTCTTCGAGATCGTTGAACGCGCGCTCAAGCACGGCGATCTCGGCTTCGAGATCGGCCAGCCGTTGTTTGCTCGCTTCGTCTTTCTCTTTTTTCAACGCCTCGCGCTGAATCTTGAGCTGGATCAGTCGACGTTCTTTGCGGTCGAGCTCTTCGGGCTTGCTGTCGATTTCCATGCGGATGCGCGACGCGGCCTCGTCCATCAAATCGATGGCCTTGTCGGGGAGTTGCCGATCCGCGATGTAACGGTGGGAGAGCGTCGCTGCGGCCACGATCGCCGGGTCGGTGATCTCGACGCCATGATGCACTGCGTATTTCTCTTTCAAGCCGCGCAGAATCGCGATGGTGTCTTCGACGCTGGGTTCGCCGACGAACACCTTCTGGAAGCGACGTTCGAGCGCCGCGTCCTTTTCGACGTATTTGCGATACTCGTCGAGCGTGGTCGCACCGATGCAATGCAGTTCGCCGCGCGCCAATGCGGGCTTCAGCATATTGCCGGCGTCCATCGAGCCCTCGGCCTTGCCCGCGCCGACCATCGTGTGCAATTCATCGATGAACAGAATGATCTGGCCTTCGTTTTTGGCCAGATCGCTGAGCACCGCCTTCAACCGCTCTTCGAATTCGCCGCGGTATTTCGCGCCGGCGATCAACGCGCCCATGTCGAGCGAAAGCACGCGCTTGTTCTTCAGGCCTTCCGGCACTTCGCCGTTGACGATGCGCTGCGCGAGACCTTCGACGATCGCGGTCTTGCCCACGCCGGGCTCGCCGATCAACACCGGGTTGTTCTTGGTGCGCCGTTGCAGCACTTGGATGGTGCGACGAATTTCCTCGTCGCGGCCGATCACCGGGTCGAGCTTGCCCGATTCGGCCCGCGCGGTCAGATCGATGGTGTATTTTTCCAGCGCTTGCCGTTGTTCTTCGGCGTTTTCGCTTTGCACTTTTTCGCCGCCGCGCATGGCCTCGATCGCCGCTTCGAGCTTCGATTTATTCGCGCCCGCAGCCTTGAACACACGGCCAGCATCGCCGTTATCGTCCAACAGCGCGAGCAAGAACAACTCGCTCGCGATGAAGGCATCGCCGCGCTGCTGCGCGAGTTTATCGGTGAGATTGAGCATACGCGCCAAATCGTTGCCGACGTTGACGCTACCGGCCTGCCCCGAAACTTTCGGCAGTTTTTCCAGGCTTTCGCCCGCGCGTTCGCGCAACAGCGGAACATTGACGCCGGCCTGCGCCAGCAATGGGCGCGTGCCGCTGCCTTGCTGATCGAGCAAGGCCGCAAGCAGATGCACCGGTTCGATGACGTTGTGGTCGCGACCGACCGCCAACGACTGCGCGTCGGCGATGGCCTGTTGGAACCGCGAGGTGAATTTGTCCATGCGCATGAGCGGGACTCCGAAGCTTGGGGGCGGCGGCGCCGCGATACTTCGAAGGTGTGGTCCGCGCGGCGCGATTCAAGGCCGTTCCGGCGAACGGCGCCGCCAACAGCCGCGCGGATTTACAGCGCCGACAGCGCCGCTTTCGCCTCTTTCATCTTCGGATCGAGCTTGAGCGCCACTTGAAACGCTGCACGGGCCTCGTCTTTGCGCCCAGCTTTGGCGAGGACTTGGCCCAGACGATACTGCGCGTTCTTCGGTTCCGGGTCGTCCTTACCGCGCGGCATGGTCATGTATTTGCGCAAGCCGGCTTCGCCTTCAGACAAATATTGGCCGGACTCCGCCGCGAGACGTCCGAGCTGGTAATGCGCATTGTTCGATGCCGGTTCGTCGGCGATCCATTTTTTGACCGCCGCATAAGCGTCCGGCCAACGCTTGGCCTCTTGATACAGCACGATCAATTGTTGGCGAACGCGTGCATCGCCGGGCTTGAGCGCGAAAGCGGCTTCGCCGTATTTAACCGCTTGCGCCCAATTTTTTTCGTGCATCGCGATCCGGATTTGCGCGCCGAGACCAGCGGCGCGGTCGTATTTCGCCATCGCTGCGGCCTGCGCTTTCGCTTTATCGACACCGCCGCCGATCGCACTGGGCGCTTGAAGATAGAACTCGACCAGCGAATTTCGCGCGTCGGTCAGCGTCGGATCGAGTTTGACCGCTTGCTCGAAGGCATCGCGCAGATCCGGCGCCATCGACATCTTGCCGATCATCCCGACTTGGCCGATGCGATTGCCCAAGGCATTGCCCAGCCAGTAATGGGCTTGCGCGCTCTTGGGCGCGAGCTCGACCGCTTTCCCGCCCGCCGCGACGGCTTGTTCGTATTTCTTCGCATAGACGCACGCCTGAGTCAGCGCCGTCCACGCATCGCCGTTCTTGGGTTCGGCTTTGACCAGCGCTTCCGCGGCGGGCAACGCGCCGGTCGCGCGTGCTTTGAGCATCGCTTGCACATCCGTCAAATCGGCGGCGCGGGCATCGGTAAGCGCGATCGGCGCGAAAGCGAATATCGCGGACACGAACACCGTGACCACAACGGTACGGGTCGATCGAGAAGCAGACATCGCGGTGCATCCGGTCGTGGGGATACGAATCACCATAGCAATCCCGCGGGCGCCTAGCCTACGTCGAAAGTCATGCGCACCGCTATCATGATCGGATGCCCACGTCCCCGATGTCGTCGCCCATGTCGTTGCCCATGTCATCGCGCATACCGACGCCGTTTCGCGTTCTCGTCCTCGGCGGTTACGGCTTGTTCGGCGGACGGATCGTGCGCGCACTGGCGCGTAACGCGAATATGCATGTACTCGTCGCCGGGCGCGATCGCGCGAAGGCCGCTGCGTTCATCGCGTCGATCGATGCGCCGCTCGCGGGGTTAGAGGCGATCGCGATCGATACGCAAGCGGAGGACTTCGAAGCGCGTTTGCGCGCTCTCGCGCCGCACTTGCTGATCGATACCGCCGGCCCGTTTCAGCAGCGCACAGAAGGCGCTGACGCGGCCGACATTTATCGTATCGCCGCAGCGGCGCTCGCCGTCGGTGCGCATTCGATCGATCTGGCCGATGGCCGCGATTACGTGCGCGGTATCGGCGTCCTGGACGCGCAGGCGAAAGCGGCGGGGCGTTGGGCGATATCCGGCGCCAGCAGCGTGCCCGCTCTGCATGCGGCGGTGATCGAAGACCATCGCGAGCATTTCGCTGCGATCGATGCGGTGGAATCGGCGATCGCACCGGGCAATCGCACGCCGCGCGGCTGGGCGACGACGCTCGCGATTCTGAGCTACAGCGGCAAGTCGTATCGCGTGCTGCGCGATGGCGTATGGCAGAACGTCTACGGTTGGCAATCGTTACGGCGATTGCGCGTGCCCGGTGTCGGCGTACGCTGGCTCGCGCGCTGCGAAATTCCCGATCTGGATCTGCTGCCGTCGCGTTACCCCACGCTGCGCACCGTGGACTTTCGCGCGGGCCTGGAACTGCGACGCATGCATCTTGGGCTTTGGCTCGCAACGTGGTGCGTGCGCGCCGGTTTGATTCGCGATCTGCGCGCATTCGCGAAGCCGCTCTACACACTCAGCGAGTATTGGCAGGGCATCGGCAGCGATGTCGGCTTCATGCGCGTCAGTCTGCGCGGCGTTGGTCGCGATGGTGCGCGGCAACGTTTGGACTGGACGTTGATCGCGCGCGATGGCGATGGCCCGCAGATCCCCGCGACCGCAGCGGTCTTGCTTGCGCGCAAATTAGCGAGCGGCGCATTGCCCGGCGCGGGCGCGACCCCATGCATGGATCTGTTCACGCTCGATGAATTTCTGCAGACGCTCGATGGTTATGCGATGGAGGCACGGGTGGAGATCACCCACGAGCGGTAGAGCGGAGCGCAGCTCCGCTACAAGTGAAGATTATGCTCGCACCAGCGGAGCTGCGCTCCGCTCTACCGGGCGATGCTCATCGCGGACGCATCGTTCTCATAAGAATCGATCGGCGTTCTCGGGTTCGGGCACGACACAGACCTCATGCTGTCCGAACCAACGATAGCGATTGCGTGCGATCAGCCGATACAGCGGGTCGCGCAGCGCGCGAGGCACCACAGCCATCGCGACCGCAAGACGCCATACGCCGCCCAATCCCATCAGCACGCGGCGCATGGCATCGCTGTCGGTGGAGACGCGCGGCGGTGACGCGCCAGCGTGCGTGCGGTCGTATTCGACGAGCAAAAACGACAGCGGATCGTCGGGGTCGAGGCCATGCTCGGCGAGCAATCGGCGGCCGACATCGCCCTGCATCGCTGCGAAGCGATAACGATGTTGACGGTCGCGACGCAATAGGAATCGCACCCAGCCGTTGCAGAGAACGCACACGCCGTCGAAGACGATGATGGCGCCCGTTGCCTCGTGCGCCTCCGCGCGATCGGACGCTTCTACCGCGAAACCGCTCATGGCGCGTCCAGCCAACCGCGGTAATGCACCAGCAATCCGATCAGCGGCAACGCAGCGCGAACATCGAAACGGTAGCGACCGCCATCGGCCGCGGATTCAACCGAACATTCGGCCGATTCGCGCGCTTGCACGCCGGAAAACCAACGCGCGGGCAACGGAACGATGCCGAGCGTTCGGAATCGCTCGACGCGCCAGACGAGTTCGTCGTGCTCGACACTGAGTCGAAAACCGAAGGTCGCGAGCCCCAAGCGTTCGCACAGCAATCCATCGGCCGCCCACAACCGCGAACGCATCGCATGTCCGGCGACAAAACGCGTCCAGCGTTCGCGCCCGCCTTCGGCGACGATTTCGACCTCGATCGGGCTGTGACCCGATGGCGGCAAGCGCGTCGCCCAGGCGCATAGCCGCGCCAACGGATGCGTACCGCGCACGACTTCGACCTCGCCGCGGTAACGCGTGGTGCCCGCCCGCAGATGCAGATCAGCCACCACAGCGGGCAGGCGCTCGAAATCTTCGCCGAGCAAGCGCGCGAACAACGGCCGCGACGCGCTCATGCGAACCACGCCAGCGTGACCATGCGTCCGGTGCGTGCATCGCGGCGATGCGAGAAAAAGCGCTGCGGATCGGCGATGGTGCATCGATCGCCGCCGAACACGCGCTCGACGCCGGCCTGCGCGAGACGCATGCGCGCGATCGCCGGCAGATCGGCCAACCAATGTCCGGGGCGAGTCGGTACGAACGCGGCCTCGGCGCGCGCATCCTGCGCGAGAAAGCGATCGCGCACGTCGATGCCGATTTCGTAATGCGCAGGCCCGGCAGCCGGGCCGATCCATGCGAGTAACCGTTGCGGCGGCGTGCGCATCGCCGCGACCGTCGCCTCGAGCATGCCTGAGGAGAGCCCAGGCCATCCGGCGTGCGCCGCGGCGATTTCCCCGCCTTCCTCGTCGACGAACACGACCGGCAGACAATCGGCGGTGAGAATCGCGAGCACCACGCCGGGCGTCGAAGTGACGGCGGCATCGGCGATGGGTTCGTGGTCGATGGTCGCTTCATCGAAACGCACCACTTCGATGCCATGCACTTGCTTCAACCATCGTGGCGCGGACGGCAAGCCCGCGTGTTCGATCAACCACGCGCGATTGCGCTCGACGATCGCCGGGTCGTCACCATCGGCGGCGTAACGATTGCCGAGATTGAAGGCGTCGAACGGCGGCTTCGAATCCCCCGCGCCGTAGCGCAGCGTCGTGAATGCACGAACGCCGGGCGGCGCCGGCCAATCGGCTTCGATACAAGGCATCGACATCGATACGCTCACAACTCGTGCATTCGCAGGTCTTCGCGCAGCGCGCGCACCAACGCTTGCATGTCGTCAGGCATCGGCGCCGAGCAGCGAACCGGCTGGCCGCCGATGGGATGCACGAATTCCAGGGTTTCGGCATGCAGGGCCTGACGCTTGAAGCCGCGCAGCGTCGCGATCAACGCTTCGCTCGCGCCTTTGGGCAGTTTCAACGGCCCGCCGTACAACGGGTCGCCGATGATCGGGTGCTTCAGATGCGCCATATGCACGCGGATTTGATGGGTCCGGCCGGTTTCGAGCCTGCATTCCAGCAGAGTATGGGCACGGAAACGTTCGCGCAGACGGAAATGCGTGACCGCTTCGCGGCCGTCCTCGCGCACGGCCATCCGCAGGCGATCGCGCGGGTGGCGATCGATCGGCGCATTCGCGGTGCCGCCGGACACCAGCGCGCCGCCCACCACCGCCAAATACTGGCGATGCACCTCGCGCGCCGAGAGCTGCGCGACCAGCGCGGTATGCGCTTGCAGGCTGCGGGCGACCACCATCACGCCAGAGGTGTCCTTATCGAGGCGATGCACGATGCCCGCACGCGGCAACGTGGCGAGACTCGGATCGCGATGCAGCAGGGCATTGACCAGGGTGCCGGTGGGATTGCCCGCACCCGGATGCACGACCAAGCCGGCCGGTTTGTTGAGCACGAAGACCTCGGCATCTTCATAAAGAATGTCGAGCGCGATGTCTTCCGGCAGGGAATGGGTCTGGATCTCCAGCACCGCCTTCAGTTGCACGGTCTCGCCGCCGCGCATCGAATCGCGCGGCCGCGCGGTCTTGCCATCGAGCAGGGCGTCGCCGGACTTGATCCATTCGGCCAGCCGCGAGCGCGAGAATTCGGGGAATAGCTCGGCCAGCACCGCATCGAAACGGCGCCCGGCGGCCCGATCGGGCACGGTCGCGATGCGCAGTTCCGCCCCTTCGCCGCCTGTGGTCTCGCCAGGCTCGAAGTCTTCATCGTAGGCGGGTACGGGGGGCGAGACGGGCATGGGCGATTCCTGATGGGGGCGATAGAGCGAGGGCGAAAGAGCGAGAGCGGGCCTGCTAGGGCAGCTCCTGTGGGTGAACCGCAGCCGACCGCGGGCGCGGAACCGGGGCCTTTGGCCGATCCGAACGGTGGCGTCTTAACCAGGTTCCGGGCCGCGGGCTGTTATTATCGCCCGCTCGTCTTCGCCCCGCAGCCTCGCATGACCCTTCCTCGCTCCGCTTCGCTCCGCCTCGTCGCCCTGGCGCTCGCTGTCCTCATGCTCGGTTCCGGCTGCGCTCGTATGAAGAATGTCTTCAAAGACGAGGACGCCAACGAAGGTCAGCCTGTCGCCCAACTCTTCGAAAAAGGCCAGAAGTCGATCCGTAACGGCAATTACGATGCCGCCGTACTGACCTTCAAACGCCTCGTCGCGCAATACCCCTACGGCCCGTATACCGAACAAGCGCTGATCGAGACCGCCTATTCGCAGTTCAAGATGGGCAACAACGACGACGCGATCTCCACCATCGATCGCTTCTTGCGCACCTATCCCACCCATCGCAACACGGCGTACATGTACTACCTGCGCGGACTGGTGAATTCCAGCCGCGACACGGTGTTCCTGCAGCGCGTGTGGAAACTCGATGCGAGCCGTCGCGATTTGGCCACGCCGCAGCAGGCGTACAACGATTTCCAAATCGTCGTCGATCGCTACGCCAATTCCCGCTATGCCGCCGACGCGCGTACGCGCATGAACGAACTTCGCGACTTGTTCGCACGTCACGAAATCGAAACCGCGCTGTATTACTTGCGTCGCGAGGCCTGGGTCGCCGCGACCGAGCGCGCGCGTTACCTGATCGACACCTATCCGCAAAGCAAATTCCACGACGACGCGATCGCTGTGCTGGCAGAGGCCTACACCCGCTTAGGCAATACCGCGCTCGCCGATGGCGCGCGCCAACAGTTGCAGCAAATCTCGCCGCAACATCCGTGGTTGGCCGGCGAATGGCCGGACTATCCGTCCACGTTCCGTAAGCTCAACCCCTTGGCCGGCGAGAAATCGGCGGTCGATAACGACAAGAACTGAGCGTCCATCGCCTCGTCGAGTCGGAGTCGACAAAAAAGCCGCCGAAAGGCGGCTTTTTGTTCTATGCGGATGCATCCGATGGGGATGCTCCGATGCGAATTCTATCGACGCGGGCGTAATCGATGCGAACAGCATTCGATGCGCAAGCGCCGCGTATCGATACTCAGGCCCGACGCAACCTGCGTGCGAACAACGCGAGCAGCCGCTTCCACGCTTCGCGCGCAGCCTCTTCGTCGTAGCGCGGCGTGGTGTCGTTGTTGAACCCGTGCTGCGTGCCTTCAGGTCGATACATCGCGTAGCGCACGCCGGCTTGTTTGAGCGCGGCTTCGTACGCGGGCCACGCCGTGTTGATGCGTTCGTCGTTCGCCGCCATGACCACCAACATCTCGGCGTTGATCTTCGGCACGTCCTCGATCGGCGCAGCACTGCCGTAAAACGGCGCGGCGGCGCGCAACTCAGGCAGTTGGGTCGCGAGAAAATTCGACATCCCACCGCCGTAACAAAAGCCCACCACGCCCAAGCGACCGTTGCCGCCTTCGATACCGAGCAACATGCGCGCCGCCGCGATGAAATCCTGCCGCGTCTTGGGTTGTTCCAACTTCGCGAACAGCGCGCGCGCCTCGTCCTCGTTGCCGGGATAGCCGCCGAGCGGAAACAGCGCATCCGGCGCGAAGACGATGTACCCCTCCAACGCCAAACGCCGCGCGATGTCTTCGATATGCGGATTGAGCCCGCGGTTTTCGTGCACCACGAGCACGACAGGACGTTTGCCGCGGCCTTTCATCGGCTTGACCAGATAGCCGCGACCTTTGCCGTAGCCCTCCGGCGATGGGAATTCGATGTATGTCGCCGACAGTCGCTTATCGTCGGGTTTCACTTGTTGCGCCGCGGCGAATTGCGGGCTCAAGGCCGCCAACAAGCCCGCGGCCGTGGTCGCGCCCACCGCGAAACGCGCGGCACCGGTCAAGAATCCACGACGATCGATGCCTCCATGCACGTACTGATCGAACAAGCGCAACACTTCTGGGTCGAAATCGCTGGCCTTCTTGCGCGGCGGCGTGGTCATCGGGCTCTCCTACGGGCGGGACGATCCGCGGACGATACCGCAAGCGCGTCGATGCCGGGATAAGACCGCGTTAAAGCCGATTTTCGACCGATCGCGCTCGGCGGGCCCAATCTGGTGCACAGTAGCGGCCCCTCGTGAGGCCACCCATGTCCGATCCTATTCGACTCTCCAAACGCGTCTCCGACTTGGCGCACTGCTCGCGCGCCGACGCCGAGCGCTACATCGAAGGCGGCTGGGTGTCGGTGGACGGCATCGTCGTCGAATCGCCGCAACGGACGATCACGAACGAACGCATCGAAATCGATCCCGCGGCCGTGTTGGACTCGCCCGAACCGGCAACCGTGCTGCTGCATAAGCCCGTCGGTTTCGATGCGATCGCCGGTCGCAAACAAGCGGCCGGATTGGTGTCGCCTGCGACGCGATGGGCCGACGATCCCAGCGGCATGCGTGTGTTGCAGCGACATTTCGTCCGGCTGACGCCACTGGTGCCGCTCGAAACCGAAGCCAGCGGTTTGATGGTGTTGACGCAAGACGGCCGCACGTGGCGCCGACTGACCGAAGATGCCGATCAGATCGAGCAAGAATTCATCGTCGAGGTCTCGGGCGAGATGGCGCCGTACGGCCTGATGCGTTTGAACGAGGGTCTGAGCGTCGGCGGCCGCGCGCTGCCGCTGTGCAAAGTGAGTTGGCAGAACGAATTCCGGCTGCGCTTCGCGATCAAGGGCGCGCAGCCTGGGCATATCCGCGAAATGTGCGCGCAGGTCGGGCTGCATATCGTCGCGATGCGACGTCTGCGCATCGGTCGAATTTCTCTAGCGAAAATGCCCGTCGGCGAATGGCGTTTTCTGCCGGTGGGCGAGAAGTTTTGATCGTCGGATACGCCAGCTTTCGCATTCGCTGGCGAGTCCTCGAATGCGATCCTTGATCAATCGCTTCGGGTTTCCGATCGATTCGCCTTGCGGCAATCCCAGCAATTCACGCAGTCTGCGTCCAGTCGGAACTTAAGCGTTTCGTACCAATACTTTTGATCGTCCGCGAAGAAAATGAACTTCACGCCGCAGGTGCGGCAAACGCGCCGCGAATCGAAATAATGCGTGACCGGAACCGTCGCCATTTCTTGGGCCGACACATCGGCGACCACCGCCGTGTTCGGAATTCTGACGCCGACGGGAGAATGCCAATGGAAGAACGCCTTGAGCGGTTCGTCGCTCGGATTCAAGCCCGTGTAGCGAGGCCCCGAACCGAACATCGGGTGATTCGCGTAGTCGTCGAATTCGTTCGTCATACGCCTCGCGCTCGTATCGCACTCGCTGCTTCGCTCAAGTCGCCCGCACTCGCAAGGTCAAGCCTTTAAGAAAATTGCGCAGCAACTGGTCGCCGCAGGCGCGATAATTCTTATGTCCGGGCTGACGGAACAACGCCGAGAGTTCCGGCTTCGAAATCGGAAACCCCGCGGCCGCGAACACCTCGTGCATATCGACATCCTTCATCTCGAAGGCGACGCGCAATTTTTTCAGCACTAGATTATTGCTGATGCGCTTCTCCACCGGCCGCGGCGGCAGGCTGTCGTTACGCCCGCGGCAATGGATCACCAGCCCATCCAGAACATGCGCGAGCACCGCGTCGCTGCACTCGATGTATTCGGGATCGTCGTCGCGGCGCAGAAACGCCTGCACATCGGTTTTTTCGAGCGCGAATGCCGGGTCAGCGAGCGCCGCGATCTCGACGA
Organism: uncultured Gammaproteobacteria bacterium; assembly: GCA_963783035.1. Classification (GTDB taxonomy): domain Bacteria; phylum Pseudomonadota; class Gammaproteobacteria; order Xanthomonadales; family Xanthomonadaceae; genus Lysobacter_I. The sequence goes on along the minus strand of CAWAMC010000005.1, from coordinate 34,841 downwards.
CTTTGATATCGCTGAGATCGAGCATGTAGCGGATGCTGCGGAGAACGTCGTTATTGATCATGGTGTCCGGTCCTGCGGCCTATAGCCGCGAGAGTGATTCGAAGTATTCGATGACGCGCGAAGCGACGTTGCGACGATGGTGCGGCGCATCGTCATCAATCGGCTTCCGCCGCCGCCTCGCGCCCTTGCTGACGAATCATGGCCTCGCGGCGCGCTTCGTCGATCGCCTCGCGCACGCTATCGACATCAGCGCGGCGCACATCGTGCTTGAAGATACCAGTGAGCGCGGTATCGGGCCGCAAATCGCCCGCCTCGAACAGGGCCCACATTTCTTCGCCGTACCAAGTATCGAGCAATTCCGGTGCCCAACGGCCGAGGCTAGCGGTCAGGTTATTGACATCGCGCAGCAACATCTGCCGCGCCGCATTGTTACCCGCAGCGCTGACGACCTGCGGAAAATCGATCACGATCGGGCCATCGGGGCCGACCAACACGTTGTACTGCGACAGATCGCCGTGGATCAAACCGCAGCACAACATCTTCACCACTTGCCGCATCAGCACCGCATGGAACTCGCGCGCCTGTTCCGCGCTGAGTTCGACCTCGCCCAACCGCGGGGCCGAGAACCCTGCCGCATCGGTCACCAGCTCCATCACCAAGACGCCGTGGTAATAACCGAACGGCTCGGGCACGAGCACGCCGGCATCGCGGAGCAGATACAGCGCATCGACTTCGGTATTTTTCCAGGCGGTTTCTTGCTGCTTGCGGCCGTATTTGGTCGCCTTGCCGATCGCGCGAGCTTCGCGACTGCCGCGCACCTTGCGGCCTTCCTGATATTGCACGCGCTGCTGGAAACTGCGCTGCGCCATGTCTTTATAAACCTTCGCGCAACGCACGTCGTCGCCGCTGCGGACCACATAGACCGCGGCTTCCTTGCCGCTTTTGAGCGGGCGTAACACTTCATCGATCACGCCATCGTCGATCAGCGCCTGCAGCGCGGTGGGGGTCTTCATGGCGTCATTCTAACGTCTCGCCTGCCGAGTCGTGGATATAGACGCCTACCCGCGAGGCGCACAGCCGCGTACCACCCCCGCTCACCATGACAGCCGTCGCCTCTCATGTCCGATTCCGCAGGTGGTGCGGCGCGGCATGCAGCAAGGATGGAATTCGGATATGTTTTCTGGGCGACGTCACGTCGTTCCATTGATGAACATGCAAAACCGCCAAGGAAAGGCCAATGCGTCGTGCCCCGAATACATTCGCTCTGTCAAACCCAAGCCCCCCTGCGCCACAGCGGCGTTTCCTGCGGAAACTCGCGCACGTCGCACAAGCACCCATGCAGCGCAGGCAGTACGCCTCCGACGACGCCCCCATCGCTCGGCCTCTTTGCCGCATATAGACCTATGCAAGCAAGGGACAACGATCAACACCCATTCCGTCGCCATATCTGCCGCAGTGGCGACGCTCTCACGTTCTAAACATCCATGCGGCCATCCAACGGACTAGGAAGAAGGGGACTTCAATATGCACAATAACGGTGACACATCCAATACGACGCCCTACTACGACTGCACGATCCGAGCGGGCTATTACAATTTGCTCGGCGTCGATCTCGCGCACCACACCTTCGCCGTCGCAGAAAAGAACGGCCAACACCATGTCATGCCATGCTTTGGTTCGTTCGCGCTCAGCGAGGGCGAACGCGGCAATACTGGGGTGCGCTACCCGGCAGAATTATGGTCGCCCTCGATTATCTGGTCGCGGCAGCAGGGGCAGGGGCTACCGGCGAACCTGTCTGTCGCCTTAGGCATGGCGCAATTCTCCATTACGCCGCATCTCAACTGGACTGTCGCCGAATGGGATGAGCATTGGCGCCTCAACCCGCCTGCTGGATACAGCCTCGGCTCTTGGGCCGGGCTTCTCTACGCAGTCACCGGGGTTTGCCACCAGGCCTGCAACCGTATCCTCTGGTCGACATTGCAGGGCGGCTTTATTTATAGCCCCGTCAACTGGCCGCCCAGCCTGTCCGCCAGCTATTGGGTCTACGGATTCCGCGGAAAAGACGAGCCCGCCGCGATGATTCTCGCGGCAGCATTGGTGGTCAAAGCGTTGCTCGGCGCCAAAGCGGACGATGGGGAACTGCTGAAATCACACGAACTTGCGCACAATGTGCGACGGCATCATGTCGAGCACTTACTCAACGACCGCACAGATGGCGAAGCCCGCGCTCACGAAGTGCGCGGCATTCTGGATCATCTACCCGACGACCTGAAGATTTCGGATCCGACCACTGTGTCCGAGATCGTTCGCCACGACAAGATTTTCTCCAATGCCAAGAACGTCATGGACAAGCGGCTGACGACCACTACGAACACTGATTTTCACAATGAGTATGCCGGCAAAGTGAACGACGATTTCCGAACGATGTTGAACCAATTTCGCGAAGTCATGCCGCCGGCGACCTTCGCACGCTTGTTCCCTGATGCGGTTGAAAACAAGACGTACACCCTTGTCGATCGCAAACTCATGCCTTCCAATTATGCCCGTCATCGCGAGGGACATCACGACTGACGAGCGGTCGCTCGAGCCGCCTGCGCACAGGAAACGAGCCATAAGGCGACCTCGCCGTCGCCTTATGGTTCGCATCGCATCGCGACTCGGAGTGATTGCAAGTGGGGCGATGATGTGATCATCACCGTTTTCTGGGTCATCACGCGACATTCGTCCTACAATCCACGACCGCTTCCGTCAGGCATCGACATGTCGCCCAAATCCACCGTGGTCAAGGTCGAGCTGCAAGTCAGCGACATGGACCGCCACTACTACGCGCAACACAATCTGATCCTCGCGCAGCACCCGTCGGAAACCGATGTGCGGTTGATGGTGCGGCTGATGGCGTTCGCGCTGTACGCCGACGAGCGTCTGGAGTTCGGCCGCGGCTTGAGCGACGACAGCGAACCGGACCTGTGGCAGCGCGACTATGTCGGCGATATCCAACGCTGGATCGATCTCGGGCAACCCGACGAAAGCCGCATCCGCAAAGCCTGCGCGCGCGCCCAACACGTGGTGGTGGTCAACTACGGCGGCCATGCTTCGGATGTGTGGTGGAACAAAATCGCAGCGGGGCTCTCGCGCTTCGACAATCTCAGCGTGATCGATTTCGACCCGGCTTCGATCGATGCGATCGTCGGCCATCTGCAACGCGGCATGCGCCTCACCGCGATGATCCAAGACACCGAGCTGCAACTGATGAGCGATAGCCTGAACGTCGCGCTGACGCCGAAGGTGCGAATGGCGGCGACACGCACCACGCATTGAATATGACGGCCATCCACGCTTCCCACCAAACGACCACGGTGCCGCGCTACACGGGCCCATTGCTGACCCGCTCGCTCTCCGAAGTGTTGCACGCCGCGCGCAAGACCGGCGCGAACGCTTGGACCGGCTCGCTCGATCTCGGCCGCACCAATGGCGAAGCGCTGCTCGATGCGGACGCATGGGAATGGCGCGGTCGGCGCTATCCTTGGCCTACGAAACTCAAAGACCGCACGATCTATTACTGGGACGGCGAAGAGTTCGCGCCGGCCTCGCGCTACTCCGGCGCGCTGATCAAATTAGTCCCCACCGAATGGGGCGCGCCCACCTTCGAGATCGACGGCATCAAAATGCTGCCGACATCGAAGGCCTCGCCGATCGACGACGCGCGCCGCAAAGTGGCGCTGGTACAACCGCAAGGCAAGGCCGTGCTCGATACCTGCGGCGGCCTGGGCTATTTCGCCGCGTGTTGCCTCGATGCGGGCGCGGCGAGCATTCAATCGTTCGAGAAGAACGCCGAGGTGTTGTGGTTGCGCACCCTCAATCCATGGTCGCCCGACCCAGATGCAACCGCGCACAAAGGGCGCCTGCGGCTCGCGCATGCCGACGTGTCGCAAGCGGTCGCGGAACTCTCCGATGCGTCGGTAGACGCCGCGTTGCACGACCCACCCCGCTTCGGCATCGCCGGCGAACTGTATTCGCAAGTCTTCTACGACCACCTCGCACGCGTCTTGCGCCGCGACGGCCGCCTATTCCACTACACCGGCACGCCGAACATGTTGACCAGCGGACGCGACGTGCCGCGCGAAGTCGCGAAGCGTCTGGAAAAAGCAGGATTCAAAGCGGAATTGGCGTTGGATGGCGTGCTGGGCGTAAGGCGATAACCTGTAACCACGCCGGTGGTATGACCGCCTTACGAAATTTCGTCCCGCTCAACCTAACAGGCGCGCGATCTCGGCATCCTTCTCGTCCCACACGGCGTTCAGCCATTGCTGGAAGCTGGCCCGGAAGGCGCGATCTTCCTGGTAATCGCCGCGTAGCAACGCATCGGGAATCGGCCGCTCCCGTATCGCCACACGCACGTCTGAAATGCGGCCAGCGAGCAAATCCACCATCGAAGGCCGGCCATTGGGATACACGATCGTCACGTCCAGGATCGCGTGCAAGCTCTCGCCCATGGCATCGATCACGAAGGCCACGCCGCCGGACTTCGGCTTGAGTAAGTGACGATACGGCGATGCCTGCGCAGCGTGTTTCTCCGGCGTGAAACGCGTGCTCTCCACGAAGTTCATCACCGCCACCGGAATGGCGCGGAACTTCTCGCAGGCGCGACGCGTGGTTTCCATATCGCGCCTGCCGAGCGCCGGATTCTTCGCGATCTGTTTGCGCGTGTAGCGCCCCATAAACGGAAAATCCAGCGCCCACCACGCCAGCCCCAATACCGGTACCCAGAACAACTGCCGTTTCAGGAAGAAACGCAGGAACGGAATCCGCCGATTGAACACCTTCTGCAACACCAGGATATCCACCCAGCTCTGGTGATTGGCCAGCACGAGGTAGTGACCATCTCGTTGCAGGGACGCCGCTTCGCTCACATGAAAACGTGTGCCGGTCAAACGATCGATCATGGCGCTGTTGGCCGCGATCCAGCTCTCCCCCAAGCCCGTCAACACTGGATTACATGCCAGCCGCGCCCGCTTGAACGGCAACAGCGCCTTGAACGCCGCCACGGTGAGCAGCGGCAACGCATGCACCAGAACATTGGCCACGACCAACAGTAGCATCGCGACGACGCGGAACCACAGCATAGGGGCCGCCAAGGCAGGGAGTCGCCGCTATTTTCCTACATGTTGATTTTTTTCGCTTACGGTGCCGAGCCGCCGCAGCATCAAGCACGACGCCTGTCATGACGATGCCCTGCGTAGGGCGGACTCAAGCCCGCCTTTCTAATTCAAGCCTACCCTGCGAATTAAAACCCATCTCACAAGTCACATCGGAATATCCGATACCGGGCAATCGTCGTTGGTCAGGTTCGCGTCCGGGTCGGCGAAGGAAAACGGCGGCGATCCGGTGGAGCGCCCATGGATGGCGGTTTCGGTGATGAACCAACCGATGCGCTCGCCCTGCTGCGTGCCGTACCAGAACTTGCCCTTCAAGGTGACGTAGTCACCGACCTGCAGTGCGACGCCTTCTTCGGTATCTTCGACTTCGGTGGTCGTACCCGAAGCGGCACCGGCTTGCCCACCGACAAGCATGCCGATGACGACGGCCGCAGCGCCGATGACCAGCGTCAATAGCAGCGCAAGAAGGCATAGGATCACCGTCGCGCACGCGATCGCATCCACGACCGCAATCGACGTGAGTATGCCGGCGATGCCGCCGCCCACCCCGCCCAGCACAGCGCCCTCGCTCGCGTTGCAAAGTGTTTCCGAGCGGAAATAACACATGATGTAAGGCGAATGCCGGCCTGTCGGTATGCAGCGCACGCCCGACGGCGGACTGTCCTCGAGCGTTTCGGGCTTTATCAAGAAATCCCAGTACATGCTCTTGGTCACCAGTTGCACGCCGGGATGACGTTCCAACCACGGAAATGCAGAATTGCCGCTCTCGATGCCGAGGTCGATCGCATTGACGACACCGGCGACGCAACCGTCGTAGGTTCCCGCTTTGCAGGTGAAACTGGGCATGAGCAGAATGAATATGATCGCGCCACCGATGAAGGCCCCGCCCCCCGCGACACTTCCAATCACCGTGGCCGAGGCTCCCAATAACGTGTCGGCGAGAGAGACGAGTATCGGCGTCATGATGATGCCGACGAAGCTGAAGCCGACGACATAACCGAGGGCGCTGTCGGTCGGGTCGGGCAGACATTCTGGACGTTCAGCCATGGGGCACCTGTTTCTTCTTGCGGCACAGTAGGCAGGCCAATTTGCCGAGGACAAGGCCGATCAATGCACCCGGAATGGTCGCAACCGGCTGCAAAACAGGCAGCGCGCTGATCAGAACCGTCAGCAGCCAAGCGATCGCGAGCGCGAGCAGAAGCACGAACAGCAGCGTCGGTACGTAGAGTCCGAATCGTTGGACGACGATGAACCAGCCCAGCAGCGCCGTACCGAAGCCGAGCATCAAGGCCACCCGCCATGGCGCGTCGATCTCGTGGAGATGACCATGCATGCGACCGAGCAACACGAGGATCGCCCCGCAGAGAAAACCCAGGAACAGCCCCATCGCGACGCACAGCGAGAAGCCGTTGAGATATTTCGAGAGCGCGGATGTGTTCATGTCGACGCTCCTAATCGAACACCAGAATGTTCCAGGTCGCGCCGTCGACGATCCCTGGCGCCACCGCCATGAGCGTCGCTTCCAAGCTGACCGCCTGCGGCCCTCCGTGTATATCCGAAGCGACGACGATACTGATCGGTAGCATCTGTCGTTCGTTCGGCGCCACGGTGACGCTGGCCGGCGCACTGGCCGTCAAACCGGGGCTTGTGTAGAACGCGAGCTGATAGGTGACAGGGGCCGCGGTCGGATTCTCGACCGGGCAGGCGATAACCAAATTGCGCGTCGCCCCGTCTTCGATGCGCACACGCGTCACGTTGTACGAACAACGATTATTGCCTCGGTCCTTATCGTGCGGATGTTCCAGTTCCACATGCAGGCCCGGTGGGCTCATGAAATGCTGCGGAAAATCCTCCGGAATGGGGATTCGCACTTCGCCGGCCGCACCGGGCGGCAAACTGACCATACCATTGGCCAGCGGAATGCGCGGCATGCCCAGACCGAACTCGGAACGCCATGCGCGCACGCTCGTGTTGATTGCCTGCGCCTCGCCGAGATTGCGCGGCTTCGCGATCAAAGTCGGAAAGAATTGCGAAGACTGGCCGCCCTGCTCTTGCTGCCATTCGCCGCCGACCCAAAGGCAATACAGATCGCCGGAATCCCAAGTAGGAATTTGTCCTCGCGCGATCGCGAGTTCCTGACTATAGATCGCCGGATCCGGGCGTTTCGGCGGCTCCGCTAACGGCATGCGCGACGAAGACCGACAACCGCATCGCTTACGCGGCGGATGGCACCAGCTTCCAAGCCATGAAACCAGCGCAGGAACATCGGCCATGGGCATCCTCATCGGTTCGCGTGTGCTGGGGTGGGTGCGATCGTCTACAACGGAGCGATCGCATTCGTCTTTCTGGCTAAACGCCACTGCGCGCAAGAACAGGACAACGATGACGTAATCCACCCTGGCTACCGCCTTTCTGGGGCGGGTCCATTTGCTTTCTGCGCGATCAGCTTCGCTGATGCGCGTACGACAGTCCCTGCGCTTACGCTCTTTCATCCACGCCGCGAGTCGCAACACTTCGCATCGCCTTACGACTGACTCGTTTAGCGCATGCGTCTGCTTTTGAATTGTAGGGCGAGTCTTGCACGCGCCGCTTCTCGAACAACAGCTTCGCTTTACGCAGCCCGCATCGCTCACGAATACCGTGACGAGAAGACCTTGTTTCATCCGACAGGCGTTGCAAGACCCGCCTTACGAGAAATTCACCCACTCTACGGGTTACTTGCTCATCGAGTGAGTGAACCTGACACCGTTCTCGTCATTCCCGCCGACGGCGGCACCGTTTGGACGACCTTATGGACCATGTCGATGCGACGATCGGCTCCCGATACGGCTCGTAGCGTAGAGGTCGAAGTGAATTGCGTCGGCTTAATTCGGCGACCGGCAGAATTTCGCAGTCGCTGGGGCGGCGATATACTTCAGGCGCGTATCAAGTATTGATCGCACTTAATGTCATCAGCACTCATGGAGATTGAAAATGAGCAACAACACGATCGATCCATCCGCATCACGTTCCGAACACGTTCGTGACATTGAAGAAAAAGATCTTAGCCTTTCGACCGATCAATTAGCCGCACTACAAGGCGAAACAGAAATCAGGCCTGCAGGAACTCGTCACGGACTGATCAACTACGTCAAAGTAAGACCGGTAAATATTTACGTTCCACAATGGAAGCACGTCAATAATGGCTGGTTTTCATCCATTGAAATCGAGACGTATTTGCATAGGGCTGGCGGACAGGATTTGGATATTAAAGCGTGGGTCGATCATGTCGACGGTGTGTTCGTCATGCCGAATCTTGGTCCAGACAATGCTCGTATCCTCAAATATACCGACTCGGCGCGCAATGACTTCGAATCCTATTTGCTGAAAATGCATAACATTCTCCATCACAACATTTATTTCATCCCTTGGGATGGGAATTTCAATCGTGAGATATATTTCTGGATCCAGGTATTCGAAGAAGGGCATTGGCTACGCCACGAAGACCGTCCTGTGCGGTGGCCTCGGTAGGGCGCATCAGCCGAAGGCGTCATGCACCATCACGCTTGAACCGTGCTGGATCCATCAAAAGACGGCGCATGACGCTTCGCTTATGCGCCTTACGACAGCGTATACGCCTTACGGTCTTTTGATTCTTGTGCGTCGGACATCGAAGAACGGTGCGCCAGGGCGCACCCTATGCGGCATTCGAGAGGTGAGCATAGGGCGTGCTCAAGCGCGCCGCTTTTATAGTCCGTATGGCCTTTGTGTAACGTGATCGTCGGCAACGGCGGCCAAGAAAGCGCCTGCGGCTGGTGCAAAGATCGATGGGGCCTCTCGTGGCAAATCACGCCCAGCGCCCGGACGTGTCAGTTTCGTAGGGTGGAGTAAGCGCAGCGCAACTCCACCATCCGGCCTAGCCCGGACGATGTGCGGTCTTTCTCGCGTGGCCGTCAGGGCGTTGGCGGCGGCGAGACGCGCTTGAACTCGTTATACAACGTGCCCGCCCGGCCAAGTTCCAATCGCAGCCGCAACGTGTCCGGGCCGCAGACATAAGGATTGCGCATCGGGCGCGCCGTCGAAGCCGGCATCGGCCCGGTTTTCGAAACGCCCGCGCCGCTGCCGGTCAACGTGCCCTGGGTGCGATGCGTGTCCGGGCACGCGTTCAAGATGCCGTCCTTCGCCGACCAACGCCCGGTGGTGTTGCCGTTCATGCGCGCATCGGCGCGCGCATCGGACGTCACGATAGTGTTCTGCGCGCCCTCGGTGACGTTGGAAAACGTACGGTCTGCGTTGATCGTCATCGTCGTGTTCGGCGCCACATTCGCCACGCGCGCGAAACCGCGCATCATGCGGTTGGCGAATTCGGCCATCCCGCTATTGGTCATGCGCCACGTGCCGATCAAGCATTGGTCGATCTCGCGCGTGCCGGCGCATTCTTCGCACGCCACTTCCTTCGTCGCCTGCAATCGCAATTCCACGCGCGACGCCGCCGTGGACATCGCGCCGAAGCGGAACTGCCGCGGCTGGCCGTCCAGCGCATCGATGACGGACGGAAACGCCCCCCAGGCGCCGCGCGTGGGTTTGGCCGCGTGGTGTTCGGCCGGCGTTGCGCGCACCGCCCAACGCCCGCATTCGAAATTCGCGTAGCCGCGCCGCAGCACGAACGGTTGCAGCGCGATGCGCTCGGTGCGCGTTTCGGTGAAGTTCCAATCGTCGCCGCCCGCTGGGGCCGATCCGATCGACGCACCGTGCCCATCCACGATGCGCTGATCCAAGTAATCCTCCGCAAAACGCAGCCAATCGGCGGCCGGCAACGCGTCGCGCATCGCTGCTTGCTGCGCCGAAGCATCGGCGCTTTCGGCCATGCCGTGCAGGAACGGCAACACCGCATTCGGCCCGTGCGCGCCACCCAACCAGGCGAAAAAAACGAACGCATCGTAGGTCATCAAGTTCAACGCCACCGTGGGCGAATCGATGTCGAAACGGCGCACGCGGCCGGCGATGAACGGCGCGGCCGGCAACGCCAGCGTGCTGAACCAATCGGCCGAGCCCTCCATCCACCACGTACCTCCACCGGACGCGCCGCCTGCCGTGGCGCTGCCCATCTGCCCCGCCGTGAGCGAAGCGAATTGCACGCAATGCATCAGCTCATGCGCGATCACCGCGCCCGCGCGTTCGGCGCGCGCCGCCGGCCCCAACAACCACAGCGTGATCAGACATTCGTCGTTCGGCCCGATGCTGGTCCAGGCCGCGATCTCGCCGAAATTCTCGTGATGCCCGCCCGGACCGAAATCGTCGAGCAACAGCACCGTCGCGTTGCCGATGCGGAAATCCTCCAACCGGGGCAAGGCCTCGGCACTGGCGTAAACGCCCGCCGCCACCGACGCCGATACGCCCTCGCCTTCGGCCCAATCGGAGACCACGTGCCGAATCACCCGAAGATGCCGCTCGCCCTCAGGCGTGTCCACCTGGGTCTGCAGCGCGACCACGCATTGGAAATCATCGCGCCCCAACGCACCCAAGCCCTCGGCCAAGCGCGTATCGAACAGACGCAGATACGCCACGCTATCGCAATCGCCGAAACGGTCCTGCGCGCGCACGTACACGATCGCGCACAGGCTCAACGCGATCGCGACCGCCCCGAACAGAAACCAACGTTTGGAACGCTTGCTCATGGCGCGGGATTCCTGAGTGATGGATGACGGACAAACGCAAAAAACAAGGTGGAGAGGACGCGTTGCCCCAAATCGGTCGTCGGGCGCGACATGCGGCGACTCGGCCGCAGCGTCGAAGATGGGGCGCTCCGCACCCCGCGTGTATCGATCGCGTAAGACGGTTGATCGGAGGCACACCTGGGGCCAGCGCAAGCGGGCGGATGCGCGCGTCGATTAAATCGAAAACCCACAACGCGCCCTATGGCCTTACCTGGGCGACTTGTTAGGCTCCGATACCGGCTTGCCGCCTTTGTACATCTGACGTTCTTTGACGGCGCCGCTTTCGTCGTACGACACCGACTCGCCGTGTCGCACGCCCGCTTGGTATTCCACCTTCAGGCTGGCCCGTCCGTTTTCGTAATAGCGCGTCGTTTCCTGGATTTTGCCGTCCGCATAGCGATCGAGCTGCTGAAGCGAACCGTTCGGGTAGTAGAACTCGATATCGCCGTGCGGAACGCTCTCGCCGTTCACCTGTTTGTAATGCTCCTTACGCTGAAACGCTTTCGAACTTCCTGGCACGTAAATCAACCACTCGCCCGACTTCTTGCCTTTGTCGAATTCGCCGACCGCTGAGAGCCTGCCCTGTTCGTCATATTCTCTGTAGGCGCCGTGAAAGCGATGGTCCTTCCACTGCGCTTCCAACATGAGCGTGCCGTCGGGGCGATACTCCTTGCATGTACCGTTCTGCAGGTTGCCCGCCTGATAACACAGCGACGAACTGCCTGCGAGCGCCACAAGCCCGCCTACGCGCAAGAAGGGGCCGATCCCAGGGCGGAGCTTCACCGGCAACATCTCGCCCGATTTTTCGATCGTCACCTCTTTAGCCACGCGCTTTTGGGCATTGAACCGATAGGTGTAGTGACTGTATGTCGGGTATGAATACCCTGCGCCGCCCATCACGCCGACCACCGTCCCGGTTTGCTGCGATGCGACGCCGGTGGATTGGTAATCGATAATAGTTTCGAGGAAATACTTGCCCGGCCGCAATCCGTCGAAAACGAAGTTGCCGTTATCGTCGGTGACCGCTTCCTTCCGCGCCGCGAACGCTTCGGGCAGCATGTACACCTCGTGTTGGGTGGCGCTGAATTTCTCGTTCAACCGAAGCCACTCCGCAAAATAGTCGGTGACGGGGAACAACATCACCACCGAACCTCGCGCGTAATACGTGCCCGACCCCATCGGGTCGTTGACGAAGGCGACGCCGCGAATGGAAGACGAACCCGACGTCAAATCCTGTTTCGCGGCTTTTGCGTCGAAAAAGGCCTGCGGAAAATACACGCGCTTGAGCCCAAGCCCCGCCGCATCCGCACCCGTAGAAAACACGAGCAACAGGCTCGCGAAACACAACAGCGCACGCTTCATTTTCATCTCCAACGACATTGAGAAACCGGTCCGGAGCGGAACGGCGCATCGTCAAGCGCCTCTCCACTCACGGGAAGGGGCGCCAAGCGCCCTCAAGTCGGCACATTCTACGCGACCCCTTATTTTCGTAGGGCGCAGCCGGGAGAAACACGAACAGAACCGTCCGCATCGATTCAAGATCAACAACCCCGAGTGCGGTCTGCGGACTTACCCGCTCGACTGGCCGACCCATTTTTCCCAGATGGGCCTATTCCACGCGACAATGACCGTGCGGCACAATCGGTGCCGTACAGGCTCGGGAAACGGACACGACATCGATGCGAACTTTCGTACTCAGGGCGCGGTCGGCGCCGACCGACAGCCAGAAACTGTGGGAGTCGGTGGGACAAGATGCTCACACCGAAATCCTGGCGCATACGCTGATGAACGCGATCTTCATCGCCCAATCGCATCGCCCCGACGTGATCGTCTACATGGTGCTGGAAAGCACTCAGGATTTTTCGCGCACCATCCGCTTCGACATCAATGCCATGCATGAGCTCGGCGGCTTCGACGAGCGTTCATTGCTCACCAAAGTGGCGAAGGCACTGGACGCATCGCGGGGCATGGGCAAGGAAGAAACGCGCCCGGTGGAATCAGGCGTCAGCGTGCAGACGCTGAGCTTCGAAAAACTGGTGCAGGGCCTGGCCCACGACCACCAGTTGTTCCTGATGGACCGCAAAGGCACACCGATCCACGAGCAGACGTTCGCAGACAATCCCTGCTTCCTGCTCACCGACCATATCCCGATGCCGAAAAAAATCATCCCCGGCCTCGAACGCATGGGCGCGAAGAAGATCACGCTGGGACCGACCATGCTGTTCGCATCGCAATGCGTGCTGCTGATTCACCACGCGCTGGATCAATAGAGGGAAACAGAAACCGGGGGCAGATTCGAGTAGCACTTACATAAGCACTAATCCCCCGATGTTCGTCATCCCCGCGAAGGCAGGGATGACGAGCTTTGAGTAAGTGCCCTTCGACGCTGCCCCCTACTTTGCCCGTTGTCCCTGGCCCGTCAGTACGCGCCCATGAAGTCCTTCTTGCCGATGTCCACGCCGTTAATGATTCAAGACCACAGGCAGCGCGCGCACAAATTGCTCTTCGCCATTGGCACGTTCTAACACCCAGCCGCTAACGCCTGCGCGATATGTCGACACCTCCTCCACAACGCCCCACCACGTTGTGCGGGTGACGCGAAGCCGGTCGTCGCCGACGAACTCAACTTTGCTGTACTCCCATTTGACCGCGACCGTCACCAAGCCGACGATCATGACCACTAGAAGTGCAAACGAAAAGACAGACTCGAAGAACGCGAATATCGGGTTGCGCCGCTGCTGTTGTTGTTCAACTGGCTCGGACATTTCTTCCTCCTGAATAAATGTTAGTTCGTGGTTTCTTAGGTGTATGAGCCGAAGGTGTCGTGCCCGACCGACTTCATCGTTGCGATGAATCCAAGGTACTGCATGACGTTACTTATGCACACTACGAGATCGTACGCGCCTTACGACCTTTATTCGAGTTACATCTCCGGCGTCGTCGCCTCAATGACTTTGATCGCTTCGTCGGCGCGACGTTGCGATTCGCGAATTTCGGCTTCGGTTGGGCGACGCGGAACGTTAAGCGTACCGGGCGCCGGAGCATACCGGTCGTCGTTCACCCCCGCCGCTTGCGCGACATAACCTTGTGGAGGCGGCTGCGGTGCGGGCAGGCCGGTCGCGGGTAGCGCTCGGGTAGCGGGCGTCGCGATGCTTTGCAAAGTATTCAACGCTAATTGCAGACCAAACCAAAGCAACGCAAAAGCGACCGCGGCCATCGCGATTTTCGAGAACATGAAGAGCAACGTCGCATTCGCCGCCCGCGATACGGTGCGCGACGTCCCTCCCCGGATGCGATCCTCGGCCGCCGCCAATACACGCTCGCCGACTGTTGACGCAAGCATGCGCGTCATATCGGCGTAAGGGTGTTGAAGATTCGTATGATTCGTTTCGGCGATAGGCCCGAGCACCTCACGCAAGGCATCGCCATCGATCAATTGCACATGGCCTTGACGTGCGGCAGCGTCCTGCGCGGCACGCGTGAATTCGCCGCTGCTCACCAGGATCGCGCCAGTCGCGCCTTCATTCACCATGATGCCGAGCAACTCGTGTACCGCATTATGCGGCACCTGTTTGACGTTCCAGTGCTTACATTGCACCAAGACGTACTCGCTGTCGCGCCGAAGTTTAATGTCGACACCACCATCGAAACGGCCCGCACCGCGCCCGGTGCCGCAGTGCTCGACCTTCCAGCCTTGCCCGCGGTAATACGCCGCCAGCAAGCGCTCCAATTCGGCCCAGTCGACCCGCGTCATCGCATCGTCGCGACGCCGACGCACATTCTTCAATCCATGCATCCCACCCCTCCTGTGGAATTCCCTGCCATCGACAATCGTACAGCGAACGCACCAGCGCAGACACCCACCGAACCCGTATTCCCGACCCGGCGTACCGCTCCGCAGGGCGTATCGGTCGAAGGCGTCATGCGCCATCAATCTTGAATCGTGTGGGATTCATCAAGAGACTTCTACGGCGTATGCGCCTTACGGGCGTACGCGAATGACTGTTGAAAAAGTCGACGCTGACCCCTGTTTTACATGCCTTGACCACCAGCCGCGCTCAATCGCTCTGGCGACCGCGCAGCAGCGAGGCGATTTCGTCCAGCCGCTCGCGGATCGCATTCAATGCCTGCAATTGCGCGTCGCCGCTCGTCTCGCCGCTGCCCGCAGGCGGCCTACGTAAGGCCTCGCGGCGCCGCAATATCTCGTCGCGCATCCGATGCGCATCGACGATGCCGACCAACTGCATGTTGTGCGCCTGCCCGGGGCTCTGCCCGGCGGTTTCGATCCGCAAAATGCTCAAGTCGAAGCGCCGCAATAGCGGGCCCTCGATAAAGGTCACGTCTTGGATGTTCTCCAGCGGGATCGTCTTTTCGACCTGGAACAGAATGCCCTTGCGGAAGTTCAGGTGCTTGTCGTCGAGCACGCATCGCAGCTTGCGATAGTAGTGCCCTGCCCACCATTGCCCGGGCCCCAGCACCCAAATCACGATCAGCGGACTCAGGACGATCGTCAGCAACAATATCCAAGCGACGAAGAGCACCATGTACGGGCGAACCAGCGGGTTGAACTCGGCACGAAGGGTGTTGACGTCCGACATCGTCGATTTCCAGTTTCATAGGGGGCTGAGCGTAGCAACCACCATCATCGATGATTGCGGAAAGCGATTGGATTCCGCATGGGCGGAATCCATCCTACCGGACTTACGGCCCCGCTTTTCATGGAAAGTCACTCTGACCCCTACTTTGCCCGTCGTCCCTGGCCCGTCAGTACGCGCCCATGAAGTCCTTTTTGCCGATGTCCACGCCGTTGTGGCGCAGCAGGTCGTACGCCGTGGTGACATGGAAGAAGAACTGCGGCAGCCCGTACGACAGCAGATAGGCTTGGCCGCCGATGCGGCGTTCCTTCGGCGTGCCGGGGCGCAACACGATCTCGCGCGCCTCGCTGCCTTCGAATCGCGCCGCGTCCAATCCACCGATGAAGGCCAATGTGGCGGCGATCCTTTGCTGCAGGTCGGCGAACGTCTGGTCACCGATCTCGTAGGCCAGGACGTCCTCGCCGGCAAGCCGCGCCGAGACACCGGTGGCGAAATCGCAAGCGATCTGCACCTGCCGCGCCAACGGGAACATGTCGGGGAACAATCGCGATTGCAGCAGCGCTACAGGCTCGATCTTGCGCTCGGCAGCATGGGTTTCAGCCTTGCCCAAAATGCCGGAAAGCGCAGTGAGCATCTGCTGGAACACGGGAACGGACGCGGTGTGCATCGAGAGGGGCATAAGGGATTTCCAAATGGGGTGAGATTCACTCCCTACATCATATCGCGGGGATCCCCGATCGACCGCAGGCGCCGTATCGATCACTCTCATGCTCCGCATCGAGGAACCGACATGGCCCGCCTGCCGATTCGTGATTTTTGTGCGTCGGCCATCGAAGAACGGTGCGCCAGGGCGCACCCTATGCGACATTCGAGAGGTGAGCATAGGGCGTGCTCAAGCACGCCGTTTTTTGTGCGCCTTATGGCCTTAGGTGAGCCCCTCCACCAAACGCACCTCTTCTGGCACTAGGGCATAAAGTTCATAAATTGCTTGATCGATC
Source organism: uncultured Gammaproteobacteria bacterium (assembly GCA_963783035.1). GTDB lineage: Bacteria > Pseudomonadota > Gammaproteobacteria > Xanthomonadales > Xanthomonadaceae > Lysobacter_I. The sequence continues at coordinate 18,396 of CAWAMC010000005.1, read as the reverse complement.
TGCCTCTCGAGTGCTTCGCACTTTCTCGCGGCAACTTCTTTTGATCTGCCAGAAGACACTCCTTCTCGTTGCTTGGCATCGGACATCTGATCAACAAGATCCGAGACGACTGCCTGTTGCTTATCACTCGCTACGACAATAGGAAGAGATTCGATTTCATTTGTTCCAACATTGTTATTTGTGCTCGTTAACTTGAATCGCCATTGCATGATCTTTGAATTTAGCACAGCGAGTAGATAGTTAATCGTTACCTGCGCCCTATCAGCAACCACTATAGAGTTTGTGGAATCTGCAAAGTATGCGGGCGGTGAAACAATCGCAGCGACTACGCGGAGTTTCTCGTCGACGCCAGTAATACGCTGCGTCGCTATTCTTCTTTCATTTACAACAGGTTTAGACGAATGCCTCTTTAGAAATTCAGTTTCGTCGAACCATTCTTGCGATCCTTGAGAGAGCTTAGTACGAACTTTGTATTGCGCTATCTCCACACCCTTTACCAAGCGGGCGTGAGCAGGCGATTCACTTATGAATTCTCTAAAGTTCGTCTGATTGATTTCGCCGCGAGTGACAGATACGCCATGAACATCGGAAAGACGCCTCACGTTTGGCGCGTGATAAAGCTTTGCGCACAGATTCCATTGCTCGCCACTCACCAGAGGGATCGGCAAGTTTTTAGGATCGAGAATTGCGGTTTCGTTGAGATCTAATGAAGCAGAGCGATGAGGATCATCTAACGAATTCCATGGATAGACCCTGACGGTGATGTCACGTCCTTTCTCTTTGTTTCTTAACTGCCCTGTGAAAATTACAGTCGACAGCTTTGCATCCTTGAATACCCGACGCTTAGCATTGTCCTTCTGGGGGAAGCAGTCCAAGTCGATAGGCCGCAGATTACTCACCATATGTCTGCGTGTCTGCGCGCAACTGATATCCGCAACCAGCGACAGGGGCACAATCATGCCAGCATGACCACCGCTTTTCAGAAGTGAGATTGCGCGAACTATGAAGAAGCGAAACATGTTTCGCTTTCCACCCAACGCAGCCTCGTACTGATCGGTGCTCTTAATCGCCTCGATGAAATCTTGATGCGGCCAGGATGCCTTGATCCTTCTTTTTCAACCACTTCATATGGGGGATTCCCGACAATCGCGTCGAACCCTCCATTGATCATCACATGACGGAACTCCGTCTCGAAGTCCAATGGGTTAAGTTGCTTTTCTTCCTCGATATCAAGCTTTAACTTTGAGGCGGTGGACCACCCGATCAAGCTGTTTCCGCAGACTATATTTGACGACATGTCAGGCAGAACCGTACGCAGGTGCTTTTCTCGTGCGTAATCAAATTTGTATTGCCGAGCCGTAGTTGCCCTTTGATCCTCCAGCAATTTCAGAAAGAGCGATAGCTGTGCAACTTCAACAGCCTGCCTATCAATATCCACGCCAAAGATGTTGTTGAGCAAGATTTCTCTGCGCTGCAAGAGGGAAAGTCGCCAGACGCGGTCGTCGCCAAGAATGCAGCCATCCTTCTTCGCGGCTTTTTCGTTGCCCGGCAAGTTGTAAAACTCGGTATGTCGTCGTAAGAGTTCGTCATAGACTCCGAGGAGGAAGCTGCCTGAGCCACAAGCGATGTCCGCGAAGCGAAGTTTCGCTATCTCGCTCGGTGTCTTCTGACAGATTCTTTACCGACAGTCTTTTTGACGATGTAGCGCACAATTGGCTCTGGGGTGTAATAGACACCACCCGCCTTTCTCACTTCAGGCTTTTCTTCTACTACTACGCGTTTCTCAGTCGCACGAATAACACTTCCCAAGAAGCGTTCATAGATCGACCCCAAGATGTGAATTGGTATAGCGTCGAAGTTGTAAGGAGAGTTCTCTGTAGCGAGCTGCTCACAGATATCTCCAAAGACGTTATCGTCCACAAGGAAACCGGTATCGTCTAGAACGTCAATCGGCTTAAAGACAATCCCGTTGTAGATAGAATCAAGACGTCGGCTTGCCTCTTGGAAGTCCGCCCAAGGGCCCTTTCTCTTGCCAAAATCGGCAATTCGAATATCAGTTTCAATTTGCTTATCTTCGAGGAACCTAAGGAAAACTAGGCGATCAAGTGTCCTCTGGACCATTTCGGTTAATTGCTCTGAATTTAATGCGATATCAGCCTTTTTGAAGGCTTTGGCAAGACTTGTCCTATATTCCTCGATTTCTGCCAAGAAACTCTCATCGACAGGCTGATACCCGCCCTTGAAAAGCCCTTTTTGCTTCGCACCTCCTTTCGGCTTGGGAAGCTCAGCTATACGGCGCAGGTATGAGCCATCGGCGTGGGCTTCTCTGGAGAAAAGCCAATAGAACTCTGCGAAGACACTGGCATCCTGAAAGCTTTGGTAATGCCAGCTCTTCCACACCTGATCGAGCGCCGATTCGGGCTGTGGCCGCCGACGGCAGTCAAGGATTCGGATGTGCTCGAAGTCTGTCAGGATTGCCAACGGAGTGTTAGCGCTATATCCGTAACGAAGTGTCTGAAAGTGTGAGTCTACATTACGCTCTAGATCAACACTGGGCTTTTTTGCCTCTACGAAGAAGCGCACGTCATGGAAATTTGGAGTCAAGTAGAACGCATAGTCAGCTCGCTTCCGCGCGCGCGAAACGGAGACCGCCCTCTCGACCTTTACTTCCTGTTCGTAGGGATTGTGCTCACGCTCGTGATCGACGTCCCATCCAAGAGCCTTTAGTAGCGGGTCGATAAAGTCCTTTCGAGCTTCTGCTTCCTGATAGTTCGGCTGGAGGTAGCGATCTTTGGCGTGGCGCTCGAACCGGTCGATGAGCTCGCACACGCGGGCATGACTTTGGTCGAATGCAGACGTCGGCGTCTTGGCCACTAAGCTCTTCCTTTGTTAGATGACTGAATGAAACCAGGGTCAGAGTAGACTTTCCGAAATAAATACCTGAGCCGACAGCCACCTTGGAAAAGTCGACGCTGACCCTGGCTTTCTCCGCTGCAAGCTTAAGCCAACCGCGGCCCTTTCGGTGTCGGTTCCTCAGGCCCCGACATCGTCTGCACCTGGCTCGGTTGTTTGAGGCTCTGCTCGAGCGCTTGCTGCTGGTTGATCGCCGCAACGTTCTCGCTGCTTTGCGACAATTTCTGTCCCGCCAGTTGAGCGACGTCCCCCATTGCGGTTTTCGCCCACGGTGCCGACAGGTCCACCGTGTCGGTCATCCCAACCTTGGTTCCGTCCGGCGTGAACTTCGCCGCACCGATCGTGTCCAGTCCGCGCTCTCTGGCTTTTTCGACAAGACCGCCAGCTAATTGTTGGCTGATCTCATCGGGCGCTCGGCCAAGCTCGCGATCACGATCGTGCACGACGCGCAGCAAGGTCGCGTACATCGCGTGATTCTCGTGCAATGAATGATCGAGCATCAAAGCCCCTTGCCGCTGCGGCGGGCCGTGTCGCTCGGGCGGGGGCTCGGGACCGTCACGCCGTTCGGGCGGTTCACGACCGGCTGGTCCCGGCATCCGTGGATCGCCGGGAGGCTGCTGCGGGATGCGTTCTTCCTGACGTTGCGTGTCGGGAACTTGCTGCTGGATATTCTGACCGCTTCGATCGCGCTGCTGCGTATGATCGGCATGCTCATCCCATTGCGGCGCACGTCCCGTGCGTGCGGGGTCCGAGGGCGGGAGAAGCCCGAAACGCGGGTCTCCTGGCGCTAGATTCGGTTCATTCACACCTTGCAGCGGGTCGAGCATCGGGCCGCGCATGACAGGCTGCTCAACTGGCGGCACAACAACAGGCCCCACGCGCTGATTGATATGGACAGCTTGCTCCCAAGTTGCTTGATCGATATCGCCAGTCTGCAGCAATCCATGATCTTGCTGAAATCCGACTACCGCTCCTTGCATTTCACGGCGATAAGTACCATCGACTTGAATATTGCGTTCGCCCGTGGCTAGGTAGCCATCTGCGACCAGCGCGCGTTGCACGTCTCTAACGCGATCGCTGGTCTCGCCGAGTCGGGCCACTTGATCGTCAACAACGGGCAGCGGCTCTACTCCATTTCGGAAACTAGCTTCGAGGGGAAGCCTGCCCGTTGCCAAATCGTTGACGTAATTTTCGAATTGTTGGTGAAGGCCAGTGCCCATCTCGATATGAACATGCTTACCGACCGTTCTGACATCACTTTGAGTACCAAGCGACTGGCCGTAGGTAACCGTATCTTTCTCGCCGACCAAAATAGGGCTCATATGCCGAATGCGTGCGATTACCTCGCCGCCCTCGCGATCAAGAATATCGACGCGCCCAGAGGCCCTATCGACTAGCCCTATGTATCCTGCAACAGGTGATGGAACATCAACATCCCTGACGCCGCGTCCGCCGCTTGGTATTCGCGGATCTTCCAAAATAAAGTCTTTCTTCAGCAGAACACTATTGGCTTCAATACCAATTTCCTGAACCTCGCCACCGATGAAACCATGGATCCGCCCCGGCTGACCATCGACAATAACGCCATCCTGCATATGGGCATCCCGATTGTCGCCAGGATGGTGCGTCACCAAACTGTCGTAATCAGTAACAGGTTCGTTACGTTGAATCTCGTTTTGGCCCCTTGGGGGGCCAAGCTGAATCACACGGTATGTCGTCGGCTCACTCATGGAGTTCCTTTCTTTATTTAACGCACTTAATAAAACGTGTACTGTGCGTGTCGCTTACAACAGTCAGAAGATTATTGCTAAGCAGAAAAATGGATGGCGCATCAGAAGCGAAGCCATCTCCACGATCGGTCTTTGAGATGACCTGCCAAGAGCGCGGGTGCTTAGTCAAAGAGATGACTCGGTTAGGGCGTGTTCTCTCCTCGTACCTGATGATTTCTCGCGAAGTGATCTCGATCAGTCTGTCGCTGTTCGCATGATCCGCCAGATTGCACGGATTCACTCGCGCATCGATTGAGTCAGTCGGAAGCCAATGCCCACGCAGCGCATTCGGATACTGAGCACTAGGCGTTTTCTCTGCAGCCATGGCACCGGAGATCAATGTCGCAAATGCGATCAGTGTTGATGAGATAATCGCTTGAATACGCATCTTGCATATAAAGTTCATAGGATGCTTCCTGACAAAATCATCGTTACGAGAAACCGTGGTCAGAATAGACTTTGCGAAATAAATACATAAGCCGACAGCACGTAGGCTGGATCATCGCTCATTTCTCCGCAATAGCTAGAACCCGATACAAACTCATCGCAAATCATCCGGCCACCGGCAGGAACCGCTCTTGATGTCTCGCCATTGCCGCATCGCATACTCATTCTTATTGCAACTGAGCGTCTGACCCATCGGAATGATCGCCGGTTCGGAATTGATGCCGGGGACGACCATGCCTTCCAGGCGCCATCGCAACCGGCCTCCGACCAGGGTGGCGGTCGCCATGAGTTTCGAGTCGTTGCGGGTGTTGGTGATGATGAAACTCGCCTTGTTCCGATCCCACACGCCCAAGACCGACGCGGGATCGCCCTCATCGAGACGCGACAGCCCCGGGGTGGCGACGAAATGTTGGCCGCACAAGCGCCCCCGCTCATCAACCAGATAAAGTTCAAAGCGACCGCATTCGCGTTCGGGGTTTTCTTGATCGCACCATGTCGCTACCCATGCGCCCTCGAACGGGGACGTCTCGGCACGGGCAGGCGGCACACAGACGCATGCGAACAGAGCGGACAGAAGACAGGCCAGCGAGAAAGCGTATCGGTTCGGCATGCCGGTCTCCCTGTCGCGGTGGCGACCTCGTCAAGCTACGACCCAGCGGGTGCGGGGTCAAGATCACAGGCGCTCAAGGAACAAAGGGGACGAAGGGGAGAAAACGGGGTCAGATTCATTTTTCAAGCAAAGCCCGACCCACCCTACAACCGATACACCCACCCCACTCTAGGCGGCTCACGCGCCGGCCATTTCGGACACAGCGCTTCGACCGTTTCCATCAGATCAATCCAATCGCCGATCGGATCGGAACTCCGAGGCAAGGTGTTCTGCAAGCCGCCATCAGCGACCAAGCAGAATGGGAGCACCGGTCTTGGGGTGTCGTTCAACGGCCATCCTTCAGCGCCTCCAACAGATCTTCCCGATCGAAGAGTGCAAAGTAGCGCCGCACTTCGTCCATGTCGAGCTGACCGGCATTGGCCTTGAACAGGGCGCGGAGGTCGTCGAGATCGCGGACCCGCGTCGGGTCGTTGACATAGCCCTGCAGTTTGAAGGCGATGAGCCCTTCCGCACCGATGACACGCAGGCGACCAAAACCGGTCTGGCGCTCGTCCGCCTCGCTCAACAGCCTTCGTGCCATAGGCCGGTGGGCATAGAGCACATCGAAGCCGTCTTCGCCACGCAGGTAGTTGGCGGCATCCGGGCTGCGGTGGACGCATCGATAGCCGAGTCCAAGCAGGATGTCGTGCAACCGATCAGCGTCGTCGGCGTCGACCAAGAAATCGATATCGCGCGTCGCGCGCACGACGCCATGCGATGCCAACGCAAGCCCACCGATCAGCGCCGGCGGTGTCTTCAATCCGGCGAAGCAGGCCAACGCCTCCTTGATCTGACCGAGCAGGCTGGACATCGCTTACATATCCCTTCTGTACTCGCCACCGACGTCATACAGCGCATGGCTGATCTGACCGAGCGAGTGGGTGTTCATGGTTTTCATCAGGGCGCAGAATCTGTTTTGTCAACGACAGATTCTCCGGTCGATCGCGCAATCGGTCCACCGCCCCAAACCGCACCGCCAACGTCACCATCTCCTCAAACCATGCGATCTTCGCGGCAGTGCTCATGGCGATGCCGTCGCGTAGGTGCTGGCGGCGGGCGTCGTCGAAGGTGCATTGCAGTGGGTCGGTCATGATGCGCCTCCGAGCGAACTGGGTCTTTCGGCAATCTGGCGCAAGGCGGCAATGTCGTCAAGCTGTCAGGAAAGACAGCCGATATGCAGACTGTCGGGCATGGCAAAAAACTGGATCCCGGCCTTCGCCGGGATGACAACCTAGTAAGCCGTCATTGCAAGACGTCGGCCTTACATATTTCTTCTGTATTCCCCACCCACGTCGTACAGCGCATGACTGATCTGCCCGAGCGAATGGGTTTTCACCGCTTCCATCAACGCCGCGAAGACGTTTTGGCGGTCGCGGGCGGTTTTTTGCAGATAGGCGAGGCCATGCCCCCCACCGACGGCGATGTCGTCGACTTGTCCGGCGCGGGGGAGTGAATTACGCAGTTGCTGGTAGTGCGCGACGTTGTCGATCTGCTGCGCTTTCTCCGCTTCGGTGGAACGAATCAGTTCGATCTCGGTGACGATGTCGCCTGCGTGATCTTTCGGCAGGAACGTGTTCACGCCGATCAGCGGCAGGCTGCCATCGTGTTTCTTATGCTCGTAGGTCATCGACTCGTCTTGAATCTTGCCGCGTTGGTACATGGTGTCCATCGCGCCGAGCACGCCGCCGCGTTCGCTGATCGCTTCGAATTCTTTGTACACGGCTTCTTCAACGATATCGGTGAGCTTGTCGACGATGAAACTGCCCTGCCACGGGTTTTCGCAGAAATTCAGACCGAGTTCTTTATTGATGATCATCTGAATCGCCACGGCACGGCGCACGGATTCTTCGGTCGGCGTGGTGATCGCTTCGTCGTAGGCGTTGGTGTGCAGGCTGTTGCAGTTGTCGAACAGCGCGTACAGGGCCTGCAGCGTGGTGCGGATATCGTTGAACTGGATTTCTTGTGCGTGCAGCGAGCGGCCCGACGTTTGGATGTGGTACTTCATCATCTGGCTTCGGCTGCTTGCGCCGTAGCGTTCGCGCATCGCACGCGCCCAAATGCGGCGGGCAACGCGGCCGATGACGGTGTATTCCGGGTCCATGCCGTTGCTGAAGAAGAACGACAGGTTGGGCGCGAAGTCGTCGATCTTCATACCGCGCGCGAGGTAGTACTCGACGATAGTGAAGCCATTGCTGAGCGTAAACGCCAATTGCGAAATCGGGTTCGCGCCGGCTTCGGCGATGTGATAGCCGCTGATCGAAACGGAATAGAAATTGCGGACGCTCTTGTCGACGAAATACTGCTGGATGTCGCCCATCATCCGCATCGCGAATTCGGTGCTGAAGATGCAGGTGTTCTGCGCTTGGTCTTCCTTCAGGATATCGGCTTGCACCGTACCGCGCACGGTCGCCAACGTCTGTGCTTTGATCTTGGCGTAGGTATCGACATCGAGCACTTGGTCGCCGGTCACGCCGAGCAGGCCCAAACCCAAGCCATCGTTGGTCTCGGGCAACATGCCGCTGTATTCGGGGCGGCGTTTGTTCTCGAAGAGACGTTCGATCGTCGCGTGCGCAGCGTCCCAGCGCGACCGGTCGGCGCGCAAGTATTTTTCGACTTGCTGGTCGATCGCCGCGTTCATGAAAATCGCGAGGATGATCGGCGCGGGGCCGTTGATGGTCATCGACACCGAGGTACTAGGCGCGCACAGGTCGAAGCCGGAATACAGCTTCTTCATATCGTCGAGCGTGGCGATATTGGTGCCGGAGTTGCCGATCTTGCCGTAGATGTCGGGGCGCGGCGCGGGGTCTTCGCCGTACAAGGTCACGCTGTCGAACGCAGTGGATAAACGTGCAGCGGGTTGGCCGACGCTGAGGTAATGGAAGCGGCGGTTGGTGCGTTCGGGCGTGCCTTCGCCGGCGAACATGCGGATCGGGTCTTCGCCGGTGCGGCGGTAGGGATACACGCCGCCGGTGTAGGGGTATTCGCCGGGCAGATTTTCTTTTTGCAGGAAGGTGAGTAATTCGCCCCAGCTTTTGTACGTGGGCGCGGCGATCTTCGGCACTTTCTGATGCGACAACGATTCGCGGTAGTTTTCGACGCGAATGGTTTTGTCGCGGACTTGGTATTCGGTGACGTCGTCAACGATGGATTTCAAACGCGCTGGCCAGCCGCGCAGTAGTTTCAACGCTTCGGAGGTGAGCGACTGGACGGCATCGTTGTAGCGTTGGCGGAGGGTCAACAGCGTGCGGTCGACAACCATGGCGCTGTCGCTACCCCTCATCCGCCCTTCGGGCACCTTCTCCCCGCTATCGCGGGGAGAAGGAGAGGCTACCGCTTCCTTCTCCCCGTGTGCGGGGAGAGAAGCAGAGGCTGCTGTTTCCTTCTCCCCGCGTGCGTGGAGAGAAGCAGAGGCTGCTGTTTCCTTCTCCCCGTGTGCGGGGAGAAGGTGGTCCGAAGGACCGGATGAGGGGCGCGCGTGTAAAGCATCGGTCGCGTAGAGTTCCAACGCCGCTGGCAACGCGCTGTCGCCTAAATCGTGCAGCGACTGCCAATAACTCTGCGCACGGTCGGCGATTTCGGCTTGGGTTTCGATCTGACGATTGATGCCGCGGCCTTGTTCGGCGATCTCGGCGAGATAACGCACGCGTTGCCCGGGGATCAGCACAGTGGCACGCGGTTCTTTCAGTGCCGTGTCGATCGCGGGCGACCAGCGCTCCGCCGGCAACGACAGCTTTTCGCGTAACAAACGGCACAAATTCGCGAACATCCAGCTCACGCCGGGGTCGTTGAATTGCGAGGCGATGGTCGGATAGACCGGAACGTCTTCGTCCTTGACGTTGAACGCGACGCGATTGCGTTTCCATTGCTTGCGCACATCGCGCAAGGCGTCTTCCGCGCCGCGTTTATCGAATTTATTGAGGACGACCAACTCGGCGTAATCGAGCATGTCGATCTTTTCAAGCTGGCTCGGCGCGCCGAAGTCGCTGGTCATCACGTACATCGGGAAATCGACGAGATCGACGATTTCCGAATCGCTTTGGCCGATACCGGCGGTTTCGACGATAACCAGGTCGTAGCCGAGCGACTTCAGAAACGCGATGCAATCTTTGAGCACCACATTCGTCGCCGCATGTTGGCGCCGCGTGGCCATCGAGCGCATGAAGACGCGCTTGCTGCGCAGCGAATTCATGCGGATGCGATCGCCCAGCAGCGCGCCTCCGGTGCGGCGACGGGTCGGGTCGACTGAGATCACCGCGATGCGCATCTCGGGGAAACTTGCGAGGAACCGATTGAGCAGTTCGTCGGTGACGGACGATTTGCCGGCACCGCCGGTGCCGGTGATGCCGACGACCGGAGTTTTGCCACCCGCGAGCTGCCATTCTTTGCGCAGATGCGCTAATTCGCTCTCATTGAGGGCCGTTTCTTCGATCGCCGACAACATACGGCCGATGGTGATCTCATCGGAAAAATCGGCTTGATGCGGTTTTTCGACCGGTAATCGCGACGCGCCGGCGCGACGCACCACATCCTCGATCATCGCGACCAAGCCCATGTGCATGCCGTCGTTCGGGTGATAGATGCGTTCAACGCCGTAGGCTTGCAGTTCGCGGATTTCTTCCGGGGTGATCGTACCGCCGCCGCCGCCGAAGACTTTGATGTGCGCGGCGCCGCGTTCTTTCAGCATATCGACCATGTATTTGAAGTACTCGACATGGCCGCCTTGATAACTCGATAGCGCGATGGCGTCGGCGTCTTCCTGCAATGCGGCGCGCACCACGTCTTCGACGCTACGGTTGTGACCGAGGTGGATGACCTCGGCGCCCTGCGCCTGGATCAAACGACGCATGATGTTGATCGCGGCGTCGTGGCCGTCGAACAGGCTGGCGGCGGTGACGAAGCGCAGCGGCGAAGTTTCGCTCTGCACCGAAGGAAGCGTAGCGGCTGGCGTGCTCATGGCGCGCTCCGTGCGGACTAAAGATGGCCGCATTGTAGCGCGCGGCCGCCTGGAGCCGCCTCGAGGGCCTGCCTCCTACGGACAACCTGCAGTCGACGGCTTCGGAACCGCATCGAAATGCCATGCCTCGCCGATCGTCCGCGCTTGTCTGTCACCGCATCGGCACCGATACTCGTTCCCGGAACGACGAAGGGGGGCGACATGGCAAGGGTCTGGCGTATCGCGAAGTGGGGCATGTTTTCGCTGGCGACATTGATTCTGTGCGGCCTGTTATTGGCCGACCGATTCACGCCGCAAGCCACCGGCGCCCCCAGCGCTGCACTGCCGTTCGTGGCGCACACGGCTACGTCCGCGACCGAGCTGGATCGCGAACTCGGGCCGTTGCTGGCCGAACACCCCGGCAAAACCGGCGCACTGCTAGTCACCGACGGCGTGGATGCCTTCGCCGCGCGTGCGCTGTCCGCGCAGAAGGCTGGGCGCAGTCTCGATCTGATGTACTACATCTGGCACGACGACCTCACCGGCCGCCTGCTCGGTCGCGAAGCGTGGCGCGCGGCCGAACGCGGTGTGCGCGTGCGCATGCTGCTGGACGATATGAACGCCGAGGGCATGGACTCGAAATTGTTGTTGCTCGACGACCATCCGAATATCGAAATCCGACTCTACAACCCGTTCCGCAATCGCGAAGGCATCGGTCGCATCGTCGAACTGGTGCAGCGCGTGGTCAGCGTCAACCATCGTATGCACAACAAGGCATGGATCGCCGACAACCGCGTGGCGGTGGTCGGCGGGCGCAACATCGGTGTGGAGTATTTCGGCGCGGGCGACGAAGTGAACTTCCGCGATCTGGACATGGTGCTGTTCGGCCCTGCGGTGCAGGAAACCAGCGCGATCTTCGACCTCTATTGGAACAGCGCCGCCGTAGTGCCGCTCGCAGGCCTTGCGCGCGCACCGATCGGCGGTTTCGACCGCATCGGCGAGGCGATCGAAACCGAAGCCGCAGGCAAAGAGGCGCAACGTTATCTGCAGCGCGTCGCCGATTCCCCGAACGTGCGCGATTACGCGCGTCAGCAGCTCGAACCGTTTTGGAGCGATCGCCTGCATTTGGTCTCCGACCCGCCGCTGAAATGGGAGAAAGACAGCCGCGACGATTGGCTGGTGCATCGGATCGAACGCGACTTGTCGAGCGCGAAGCATAAAGTGTTGTTGATCTCGCCGTATTTCGTCCCCGGCCCCGACGTGACCGCGGCGATGACTGCGTTAGCGAAAAACGACATGACCGTAGGCGTGGTCACGAATTCATTGGGCGCGAACGATGTCGCCGCCGTCTACGGGGCCTACTGGCCGTATCGCGATGCCTTGTTGCGCGGCGGTGTGCATGTCTACGAGTTGCGTGCGCAAGGGCACCCCGAAAGCAGCCTGTTCGGCAGCAGTGGCGCCAGCCTGCACACTAAGGCTTACAGCGTGGACGATACCCGTGGCTTCATCGGTTCGTTCAATCTCGATGCGCGTTCGGCGTATCTCAACACCGAAATGGGCGTGATGTTCAACGATCCGGCATTGGCGCGCGCGGTGCGCGACGAATATCTGCGTCTGGCCGGACCGGAGCTGAGCTATTGGATGCGTTTGGGTCGCGATGGCGATGCGCAGTGGCTCGATCGCGTCGCGCAACCGCCGCGCCTTCTGGGCATCGAACCCGATACCGATCGGCAACAGCGCGCGATGGCGACGGCCATGTCTTGGCTCCCGCTAGAATCGCAGCTATGAACGACAGGAGGCCAGCCGACGCGAGGCCCACCGACGATCGCGATGCGTTGCGCGCAGCGGCGGACGCGGGCGATACGGATGCGGCCTTCCGGCTCGCGATCGCGTCGATCGGGCAAGGCGATTTCGTCGAAGCCTCGCGCCGATTGCACAGCGCCGCCGAGGCCGGCCATCCCGGCGCGATGCTGGAGCTGGGGCGGATCCTGCTTTACGGCATGCTCGATGCGCCCGCGCCGCAACAGGCGGTCGCATGGTTCGAGCGCGCCGAGCACGAGGGTATTGCCGCGGCCGGCGATTTCCTGTTGCAGATCGCACTCGGCGGCATCGCATTACCGCGCGATCAACGCATCAACGAACGTCTGCGGCGCGGCGTGGATGCCGACTATCCCCCTGCGCTGTTGACGGCTGCCCTGCATTTCGGGCGTAAGCCGCACCCGGACGATCAAGCGCTCTGTCTGCAATTGCTCGAACGCGGCGCGGCGCGCGGCGATGCGATCGCCGCCGCACTGCTCGCCGAGCGTCTAGCGCATGGCGAAGGCTGCATCGCCCAGCCCGAGACCGCCGACGATTTGCGCGCGCAGTTGGCGAGCAATGGCTTCGCACCGCTGCCGTCGTTGACCTTGCCGCCGCCTGGGCATGCAGGCCCGCCGCGGCAGCTCGAATTGGAAGACGTCTTGCGCCCGCCGGCAGCGCGCGCGCTGAGCGCAGAGCCCCGCGTGTCGGTGATCGATCGTTTGCTCTCCGCGGACGAATGCCGATTGTTGATTGCAGCGTCGCGGCCGCAACTGCATCCCTCGCAAACTGCGGATCCGATCACCGGCATCCCGCACACGCTGCAGGTTCGCACCAGTCACGAAGCGAGTTTCGACACGCTGATGGAAACCAGCGCGGTGCGGACCGTGCTGCTGCGCATGGCCGCCGCCGCCGGCATCGATCTGCCGCATGGCGAACAACTTACCGTGCTGCGCTATGCACCGGGTCAGCAGTATCGGCCGCACCGCGACTATCTGCCCGCGGGCACGCTGCAACTGGATCGCCCGCAGGCCGGCAATCGCGCGCGCACGATCTGCGTCTACTTGAACCCGGTCGAGGCCGGCGGCGAAACGGAATTCCCCGTCGTCGGGCTGAAAGTCGCGCCACAGCCTGGGCGCGCGGTGATCTTCGACAGCATGCGCTTCGACGCGGCGAATCCCGAAGGCCGTCTCGATCCCGATTCGCTGCACGCCGGCCTACCGGTCGAGGCCGGAGAAAAATGGCTGGCGACCCTGTGGATCCGCCAACGCCGCTATCGCGATTTTTGATCCCGACTCGGCATATCTTGTCTTGCATCCCCGGGTAGAGCGGCGCAAAGCTCCGCTGTATCACCGCCTCGGTAGAGCGGAGCAAAGCTCCTCTAAACCTTTCCGGCGCCGGCCCAGCGGAGCTGCGCTCCGCTCTACCTGCACATTACGACGTCGGCCCAGCGGAGCTTTGCTCCGCTCTACCCCGCGTGATGTCGCTGCTGCAATCGATTGTCTGGCGCCTACGCCTTCCCCTTCGATGACAGCAGCCGACCGTAGCGGCCGGATGTATACGATTCCATTAGAATGTGCGGCCCGCGGTTCGCTGCGGCCACGTCCGCGAGCCGCTGATCCCTTTACGTTCAACGACTTACCCATCTTTCTGGTGCCTGCAGCGGTTTCGGCACCGGCGCAACGGAGTTTCCGATGATTTTCGAGCACATCGACAACTACGGCCATGAACAGGTCGTGTTCTGCCAAAACAAGGACGCAGGCCTGAAGGCCATCATCGCGATCCACAACACCGTGCTGGGGCCTGCGCTCGGTGGACTGCGGATGTGGCCGTATAAGACCGAGCAGGACGCGCTGAACGATGTGCTGCGGCTCTCGCGCGGCATGACTTATAAGAATGCGGTCGCCGGTTTGAATATCGGCGGCGGCAAGGGTGTGATCATCGGCGATCCGTCGAAAGATAAATCCGAAGCGCTGTTCCGCGCCTTCGGCAAATTCGTCGATTCGCTGGGTGGCCGCTACATCACCGCCGAAGACGTCGGCATCGACGTCAATGATATGGAATACGTCTATCGCGAAACCGAGTACGTGACCGGCGTGCATCAAGTCCACGGCGGTTCGGGCGATCCCTCGCCGTTCACCGCGTACGGCACGTTGCAAGGCCTGATGGCGACGCTCAATCGTACCTTCGGCGATGAAGAAGTCGGTCGCCGCAGCTATGCGGTGCAGGGCCTCGGCCACGTCGGCATGGAATTCGTGAAATTGCTGAAAGAACGCGGCGCCAAAATCTTCGTCACCGACATCAATAAGTCGCTGGTGGAACAAGCGGTGAGCGAATACGGCGCCGAAGCGGTCGGCCCGGACGATATCTACGACGTGAACTGCGATGTGTACTCGCCCTGCGCCCTCGGCGGCACCGTCAACGAACTGACGCTTCCCCGTCTGAAAGCCAAGATCATCTGCGGCGCGGCGAACAATCAGTTGGCCAACAACGCGGTCGGCGACGAAGTGCAGAAACGCGGCATCATTTATGCGCCTGATTACGCGGTCAACGCGGGTGGCGTGATGAATGTTTCGCTCGAAATCGACGGTTACAACCGCGAGCGCGCGATGCGCATGATGCGCACGATCTATCACAACCTCGGCCGCATCTACGAAATTTCCGATCGCGACAAGATTCCGACCTATCTGGCCGCCGACCGTCTCGCCGAAGAGCGCATCGCCGCGATCGGCAAGCTGAAACTGCCGATGGGCCGTACCGCGCCGCGCTTCCTCGGGCGCATGCGCGGGCACTGATCCAGGCTACGCCTGGATCAACCCAAGTTTGTTGCACAAACTTGGGCCCCGCTATGTTCACCCAAATCCCCCGCCGCTAACGCGGCGCCCCCTTTACTAAAGGGGGCTAAAACCAACAGACGAGATCGCGATGCGCCCATTCCCGCTCGGTGAAGATATCGATGCTCTGCGCGATGCGGTACGGCGCTTCGCCGAGACCGAGATCGCGCCACGCGCGGCGAAGATCGACGAAGAGAATGCCTTTCCGCAGGATCTTTGGCCGAAGCTCGGCGAACTCGGTCTGCTGGGCATCACCGTGCCCGGCGAGTACGGCGGCAGCGAGATGGGGTATTTGGCGCATCTGGTCGCGATGGAAGAAATTTCGCGCGCCTCCGGCTCCGTCGGTTTGAGCTACGGCGCGCATTCCAATCTCTGCATCAATAATCTGTACGCCAACGCCAACGAATCGCAACGCCAGAAGTACTTACCCAAACTCTGCAGCGGCGAATGGAAAGGCGCGCTAGCGATGAGCGAGCCCGGCGCGGGCTCCGATGTGGTCGGTTCGATGTCGTGCCGCGCGGAGCTGCGCGGCGACGTTTGGGTCGCGAACGGCAACAGATGTGGATCACCAACGGCCCCGAGGCCGATGTACTGATCGTCTACATGCGCACCGCCAGTCGCGAGCTGGCTCCACGCTGCATGACCGCCTTCATCGTCGAACGCGATATGCCCGGTTTCTCGACCGCGCAGAAACTCGACAAACTCGGCATGCGCGGCAGCAACACCTGCGAGCTGGTGTTCGAGAACTGCGAAATTCCCAACGAAAACGTGCTCGGCGAAACCAATAAGGCGTGCGCGTGCTGATGAGCGGTTTGAACACCGAGCGTCTGGTGCTCAGCGGCGGCCCCTCGGGCTGATGCAAGCGGCGATGGATGTCGCCCTGCCCTACGTCCGCGAACGCCGCCAATTCGGCCAAGCCATCGGCACCTTCGGCATCATGCAGGCGAAGATCGCGGACATGTACACCGCGTTGCAGTCCAGCCGCGCATTCGCTTACCAAGTCGCGCGCGATTACGACGCCGGCCACAAATCGCGTATCGATGCTGCGAGTTGCCTGCTGCACGCGTCGGAAGCCGCCGTGCAAGTCGCATTGGAAGCGATTCAAACCTTGGGCGGTAACGGTCCCTATATCAACGAATATTCGACCGGCCGACTTCTGCGCGACGCCAAACTTTACGCGATCGGCGCCGGTACCAACGAAATTCGGCGCATGCTGATCGGTCGCGAGCTGTACAACGGCAATCACTGACGCTTCGCGCGTCTTCGGGTCTTGTATTACGAGACTTGCTGCGTTTCCTCGCGTTCGGATCGATCCCGCGTGACCGATCCGGGGCAAACCGGTACATTGCGAGTGCCTTCGCCGATACCCACCGATGACCTCGCCACGCTCCCGCTCCTTGCGCATTCTCGCCACCGGCATCTCGACGCCGGAACGCTGGGTCGATAGCCGCGAGATCGATGCCGAACTCGGGCTCGCGCCAGGTACGGTCCAGGCGCGTACAGGTGTCGCGCGTCGCGGCTTCGAACCCGCACGCAATGCCGCCGATGTCGCGGCGGACGCCGCACATCATGCGTTGGAACGCGCCGGATTGACGTTGGATGCGATCGACGCCGTGGTCTGCGCGAACGCCAGCCAGGATCAAGCGATGCCGTGCAACGCCGCACTGCTGCATCGCGCGCTCGGTCTTCGCCGCATCCCCGCATTCGATATCAACGCCAGTTGCATCGGTTTTTTGATGGCGCTGGATCTCGTCGCTTCGCTGTTGGAGAGCGGCCGCTATCGCCGCATCTTAGTGACTTCGTGCGATCTCGCCTCGCGTGCGCTCGATCCGAACGATATCGATACCTATGGCTTGTTCGGCGATGGCGCGGCGGCGGCGATCCTCAGCGCGGACGATGCGGGCATCGACACAGGTCGTGCGCCCGCTCTGCTCGCCGCACGTTTCGAAACGTGGTCGGAAGCCGCGCACGCCTGCGAAATTCCCGGTTGCGGCTCGCGGTTCCCGCCGAGCCGTTATGTCGGCGACTATCGCGATGCCTGCACGTTCCGTATGGACGGCAAACGGCTTTATCGCGCGGTCGCCGAACATTTCGACACCTTCCTCGCCGAACTTTTGGCCGATGCCGAGCTCGATCTGGGCGCGATCGATCGGGTCATTCCGCATCAAGCCTCCGAACTGGGCATGGCGCACGTATTCCGACGCATCGCGGTGCCGCCCGATCGGGTCGAAGATATTTTTGTGGCGCACGGCAACCAAGTGGCCGCATCGTTACCGACCGCCTTGCACCATGCGCTCGATAGCGGACGCTTGCGCGCGGGCGACACTGCATTGTTGATCGGCACCGCGGCGGGCGTAACCATGGGCGGCGCAGTGCTACGGTTATGAACGCTGACGTTCGGGCATCGATACGCGCTAACGCTCACGCATTCCCGCGCGTGCGCTTGCATGTGCTGCGCGTGGGCCATTGCACCCACCCCGAATGCATCGCCGTGCGCGGCGGAGCTTGGCGAATCGCGGAATTTCCGGCATTAGTCGGTTTGATTCGTCATCCCGACGCCGGTGCGATGCTGTTCGACACCGGCTATGCCGAGCATTTCGCGCGTGCGACCGCAGGTTTTCCCGAGCGCTTCTATCGCTGGACGACGCCGTTTTCGCTGCCGCAAGAACAATGTTTGCAGGCGCAGCTCGTGCGGCACGGCCTGGGCTTGCATGAAATCCGCGCGGTGTTCGCCTCGCATTTGCATGGGGATCATATCGCCGGCCTGCGCGATCTGACGCATGCGACGATTTGGTGCGGCGGCGATGCGCTGCGTCATCTACAAACGACAAGCCGTGTCGGATTGCTGCGACGCGGCTATCTGCCGGCGCTGCTGCCGGACGATTTCGCGCGCCGTCATCGCCGGATCGAATATCATCCGATGCGGCCGCTGCCGGGGCGTTGGGCGTCGCTCGGCGACGGCTACGATCTCATCGGCGACGGCAGTCTTTGGGCGGTCCCGTTGCCGGGCCATGCGCGGCCATTACGGTTTACTGCTGCGCCACGAAGACGATC
>CAWAMC010000004.1:0-1548285 GCA_963783035.1 uncultured Gammaproteobacteria bacterium | reverse complement strand
CAATCAACCCTGCTGTTGGCGAATAGAGGTAAACCGTTTTCTGTTCCGCATCACCCTCGACAATTCTATGAACCTTCTCTTTTCGTCCAAACAACATATAGTCTCGTCCCGGTTCGATTTCGTATTTAAGACCGTTGGCAGACTCCCATTTACGCATCGTCGGTCTTAGCTCTTTGGGCACATGAAAACTAAGAGCCTTCGATTCGAAGCATGTGTAACGATCCTCAGCTCCACAAAAAGAGGTTTTCTCGGCAACATCCCCAACAAGAACTCGCTTGCGCTCAACTTCTATCGAGAAACGATTTTGCGGATTAACGACGTCAACATATTCAATAATTTCGCCAGCGTTTGAAGAAAACGAGCTTGCCACACCGCTAATTCCTACAATTAGACATGCAGCATTAAATTTCATATGTTTCACTTAACGTCGATAAAGGGCATAACGCACATCGCGAGTCGCGCCTTCTCGATGCAGACGCCAATCCGAGCCGGGCTCCGTACTTATCGCCGACTCGCGCGGCGATTCGAGATAGAGCCAAGCGTCGTCGGCCAGCCAAGGCGGTAATGCATCGAGTACCGTTCGCCACATATCGCTTGCGAACGGTGGATCGAGAAAAATCACGTCGTAAGCTTGTGTTGGCTCTGCTGGCGCGGCGGCGAGCCAAGCTAAGGCATCGGTGTGCAGCACTTCGGCTGCGCAGTCCACATCGGGCGCGTCGCCACGACGTAGGCGTTCGAGCGTGGCGCGCAAGTTCATGGCGAGTTCGTGGTCGCGCTCGATCAAGGTCGCTGTGCGAGCGCCACGCGATAAGGCTTCGAGCCCGAGTGCGCCGCTGCCGGCGAACAAATCCAACACGCGTGCGCCCGGTACCACCGGCTGCAGCCAGTTGAACACGGTCTCGCGCACGCGGTCGGCGGTCGGGCGCAAGCCTTCGCGCTCAGGCACCGGCAATTTACTGCCGCGCCATCGTCCGCCGACGATCCGCACCGTTCCGGTCGGGCGCGACGAAGCAGACGTCGTGTGTTGAGTGTCGTGTTTGGCGCGAGGCGTCTTCATCTGGGGGCATGCCATCGATGGGCGGGGGCCGGAATCAAAGGCCGGGGGGCGTCAGTGCTAACATTCGCATCATTGTCCATGAGTCGCCGCGATTTGGCGCGCTCGCACCGAGACACCGGATGAATCTGAATCAAGTCACCCTGCCCGCGCTGGATATCGCCGAATCGGCAAGGTTCTACCGCGCGATGGGATTCGTGCAGATCGTCGATAGCCCGCATTACGCTCGCTTCGAATGCCCACAAGGCGATTCGACCTTTTCGCTGCATCGCGTCGATGCCGTCGCCGCAGATAGCGGCACGACCGTTTATTTCGAGGATCCCGATCTCGACGCCTGGGTCGAACGACTTCGCGCGACGGGGTTCGATTTCCTCGATCCGCCCACAGATCGATCCTATCTTTGGCGCGAGGCGCGCCTGCGCGACCCTGCCAATAACTTGCTGTGCCTGTATTGGGCCGGCGAGAACCGCAAGTACCCGCCATGGCGGGTCGAGCGGACTTGAGAACACCGCAAGCCGGCGCTTTCCCTTGCGCCAAACGCGACAAGCGTCGCCGCCATCAGGACCTAAAGAACACGATGATCCCGTTTTTCCGCCGCAAGAAACCGGTCGAGACATCGACCGCAACCGCACGGGCTGCCGCCGACACGGCCGTCGACGCGCATGTCGTCGAATCGGTCGCTCATGCATCCGAGCGCGATACGTCTGCGCTTGCGACTGCAGACGCATCGAACACGCAACTCACCGACGCGCCCGAACCCATATCGAGTGCGCCGGTCGTCGAACCTACTCAAGCGATGCCCGACGACGCGCATTCGCACGCACCCGCTGCGACACCGGGCAAGCCCGGTTGGCGCGAGCGCTTGCGCAACAGCGCATTCGCGCGCAGCTTCGGAGGCCTGTTTTCGCGCAACCCCAAACTCGACGACGACTTGCTCGACGAGATCGAAACCGCGCTGCTCACCGCCGACGTCGGCGTTGGCGCAACCACGCAGTTGATCGAATCGCTGCGCAAGCGCATGAAAGCGCGCGAATTCGCCGATGCCCGCGCCCTGCTCGGCGCCCTGCGCGGGGATTTGATCGCGATGCTCGCGCCGGTCGCGAAACCGTTGCAGATCGATCCCGATGCTAAACCGTTCGTGATCCTGACCGTCGGCGTCAACGGTGTCGGCAAAACCACGACCATCGGCAAACTCGCGCATCGTTTCAAAAGCGAAGGCCGAAGCTTGATGTTGGCCGCGGGCGATACCTTCCGCGCGGCCGCGGTCGCGCAACTGCAATCCTGGGGCGATCGCAACGGCGTGGTCGTCGTCGCTCAGGGGCAAAACGCCGATGCGGCTTCGGTCGCATTCGATGCGCTGCAAGCGGCGAAAGCGCGCGGCACCGAAGTGCTGATCGCCGATACCGCCGGCCGTTTGCATACGCAACAAGGCCTGATGGCCGAGTTGAGCAAGATCAAACGCGTACTCGGTAAGCTCGATGGCGCCGCGCCGCATGAAGTGTTGATGGTGATCGACGGCACCACCGGACAAAACGCACTGTCGCAGTTGCGCCAGTTCCATGCGGCGGCAGGTGTCACGGGCTTAGTGGTGACGAAACTCGACGGCACCGCCAAAGGCGGCGTGGTATTCGCGCTCGCTCGCGAATTCGGTATTCCGATTCGCTTCGCCGGCATCGGCGAACGCTCCGAAGACCTGCGCGTGTTCGATGCCGAAGCCTTCGTCGACGCGTTGTTGCCGGAGACGCTCGGCGAGTGAGTGCCGAGATCGACGCGCTCGCTGCGCACGAGACGGGCGACACGAAGCGATCGCCTGTACTGACGCCGCGCCGGCGCTGGCTGCGACGCATCGTCGTTCTCGTCTGCGTCCTGCTCGGGCTGTCGGTTCTCGTGCGCTGGCTGTTGCAGCCGGAACAACTCGTCCCTTTGATTCTCGATCGCAGCGGCAAAGCGCTCGGGCTCGAAATCAGCGCCGATCGTAGTGCCGAAGTCCGTCTTCGCGGCGAACCGCAATTGGTGGTGCGCAATCTCGTCGTGCGCGAACCCGGCGCCAAGACTGTCGTTCTGCGCGCCGAACGCATGCTCATCGCCCTGCCCTGGTCCACGCTGCGCAGCGGCGGCGATGATCTGACCGTACGACGCATCGAACTCGATGCGCCGCGACTCGAATTGCTCGCGTTACAGGCGTGGTTGGCGAAGCGCCCTCCGAGCGAAGAAACGAAAATTCCGACGCTTATCGATGGTCTACACATTCGCGACGGCCGCATCGACAATCACGACTGGCGGGTCGAGAACATCGCCGTCGATCTGCCATCGCTGCATCCGCAGCGCGCGGTGAATGCGCGTATTCGCGGCCGTTACGTCGATGCGCCGACGAGCGTGCCGTTCGATTTCGCGGTCGCGCTGACGCGTCCGGCGAACGGCGCTGGACTTGCTGTGGTCGGTCCTCTGAGCATCGAACGCGGCGACTGGCGTTTGCCGGCGATGGCGACGCTGTCGGGCCCACTGCGCATCGGCGAAGACGATTTGCATATCGCACCGGCGACGTTCGGCATCAGCGCACGCTACGAGTCTGGCGAAACGCGCATCCCCTTCGCGTTGGGCTTGTACGGCCCTTTGCACTTCGACGAAGCGACATGGGCGCTCGAACCTGTGACGGCGATCCTGCGCGGCGACGGCGCGGTTCCGAATCTCGACGCGCAAGGCGCGCTCGCGCTCGGTCGGCGTCTCGTGTTGCGACTCGACGGCACACTGCCGGCATGGCCAGAAGCATGGCCCGGCTTGCCCGCGCCGATCGGCAACTCGCGTTCGCCGCTGCCGTTCAAGCTGCGCTACATCGGGCCACCGGAACTCACTGAACTCATCGAGCTCGGTCTCGCCCGCGATGCGATGCGTTTCGATAGTCGCTTCCGACTCGATGCAGTGCTCGGCTGGATCGCGGAAAGCACAGGCTCGCCGTTACCGCCGCTCGACGGCACGCTCACCGCACCGCGGCTGGAGATTTCCGGCGCGAAGATCGAAGGCGTGCGAATCGATTTGGACGACGAGGATGTCCGATGATCGCGATGATGGCGTTCGTTCCATAATGCCCCGCAACACCGCCTACGCCGATCGCCTACTCGCGTGGTTCGACCTCAATGGTCGTCACGACCTGCCTTGGCAACATCCGCGCACGCCGTATCGCGTGTGGTTATCGGAAATCATGCTGCAGCAGACACAAGTGCGCGTGGCGATTCCCTACTTCGAACGCTTCGTCGGCCGCATTGCCCGATCTGCGCGCCTTGGCTGCGGCATCGCAAGACGATGTGCTCGCGCTGTGGTCCGGGCTCGGCTATTACGCACGCGCCCGCAATCTGCACGCGGCAGCGAAACGTTGCGTCGAAGCGCACGCTGGCGAATTGCCGCGCGACCTCGATGCGCTGATGGCGCTGCCCGGTATCGGCCGCAGCACCGCGGCCGCGATCCTGTCGCAGGCCTGGGACGATCCGCAGCCGATCCTCGACGGTAACGTCAAACGCGTATTGGCGCGCGTGTTCGGCATCGCAGGTTGGCCCGGCACGCCTGCGACGGAAAAAAAACTCTGGGAGATCGCGGCTTCGTTACTGCCCGATGGCGCCAATGCTGGACGTATGGCCGATTACACCCAAGCGCAGATGGATTTCGGGGCGACGCTCTGCACGCGTCACAGCCCTGCCTGCGTGCTGTGTCCTATCCAGAACGATTGCGTCGCGCGACGCGAAGGTCGCACCGAAGAATTGCCGACGCCAAAACCCGGCAAGCCGCTGCCGGAACGCTCGACGGTCGTGTTGTTATTGCGCGATTCCGACGGCCGCGCATTGTTGCAGCGTCGGCCACCGACCGGCATTTGGGCGGCGCTATGGTCGCTACCGGAAGCCGAAGATCACGACGCGGCGCGCGCTTGGTTCGATACGCGTATCGCGAATGCCGATTTCGATGCGATGGAACCGCTCGATACGATCGCCCATGGTTTCAGCCATTATCGTCTCACCATGCAGCCGATCGTATGGCGAGACGCTCGTTTGCGCGATGGCGTCCGCGACACCGACGATTCGCGCTGGGTCGGCCGCGAAGATCTGCAATCGCTAGGTATTCCCGCACCGATCCGCAGCTTGCTCGAACGCATGTTGATGCACGTTTAGTCAGTGACGAGGGACTGTACTCGTAGAAACAATGTCGAAAAAAAATACGTGAGTCTCAGAAACGGTCGTCGCTGCTTCGCGATCAGCGCGGCGATGGCTCCGGCGTCGCGGGCGTCGTTTCGTTTTCGATGGGCTTGTTCGCGTCGTCGGGCTTCGGTACAGGGGCCGGCGCAGTAGTCGCCGACGTCACCCGTTCGACATCGCCGACATCGACGCGAACTTTCTTCTTCCACGACCGGGCTTCTTGCTCGAGATAACTGTCTTCGTAGAAGCGAGGCAGACTGGTCCGCACCGAGCTTTGGATCAAAATAAAGTGTCGGGCGCGTTGTCGCGCGAGCATGCCGCGAAACAACGATAGCGCGGCTTTGTCGCCGTATTTTTCGTACAGGCGCTTACCGCGCACCGGCACCGCTTCGCGCTCCTCGGGCGTCAAGGCTTCCCACATCTTTTCGCGGATCGCCAACAACGTGGGATATCCGCGTTCGGCCGCAAGATCGGCCCAGACGTAAGCGTCGACGCGGTTCTTGGTCACGCCCACGCCATGCCAATGGAGCAGACTCAACCGATGCTGCGAATACTTGTCGCTGTAGCGCGCCGCGATTTCGAACAATATCGCCGCGTGCGCCCAATTGCCGTTGCTCGCCTCGCGCGCGGCCTTGTAGCGGTAGTACTCGTTGTAATAACCATCGGAACGCCAACTCAGATAATCGAAATTCGCAGCGGTCGCGGCATCGGTGGGCGAGGAAACCGCACGTTCCGGGGAGACATTCTCATCGACGACAAGGGGTACGACTGCCCTCGAACCATCCGCCAACCGCTCGGCTTGAGCGTCCGAACGCACGGGCGGCGGCGGCGTTTGCTCGGCCGAGTGCGCCGTCGCGCTCATCGACACGAACACGAATAGAGTCAGGACTATGCGGACCGACGGAGCCATAGAACTCTCGCTTGATGTGAGACTCATGCGATCCATGCAACTCAATAAAAACGGTGCGCGCCACGGTAGCACGGTGCCGGGGCTATCGCTTCGCGTCGAGATCGGCGCAAATTCACTGATGATGCCTCTCCCCTCGCGTCGACAAACGACGTTCGGCCCGACTTCTGCCCCTCGATGCCGAGCCTCCGATACGCGAAGCGACGACGTTCGTTAGACTTCAAGATGCTTCTCGGGCACGATCCGTCGCACGTCGGCTCGACGCACTCGCGACAGCGAATCGCCGCCAGACTCGCCAGGGTTTTCTCTAAGCCTGGATTTCCTCAAGCCAGCATCCCTTCAAGTCGGATATCGCCCATGCCCCGCACCGTTTTCTGCCGATACGAACAACGCGACACCGAAGGCCTCGATTTCGCACCATGGCCGGGCGAGTTGGGCAAACGGGTATTCGCCGAAATCGGCAAGCCAGCCTGGGCGAAATGGCTGGCGCATCAGACGATGCTGATCAACGAGAACCGACTCTCGCCGATGAACCCCGAACACCGGGCATTCTTGCAAGGCGAGATGGAAAAATTCCTGTTCGGCGGCGGTGCCGAAAAGCCCGCGGGCTACTTACCCGAAGATCATGCCTCCGAAGGTCATGCATCCGAAGATCATGCACCTAAAGATCATGTGCCCGAGGGCTGAATCTCGCTCGCCGCCGGCTTCGTTTCGCGGGCATGACGAAGCGCCTTCTCTTCGGCGCGTAGCGCTTTCACGTCCAGGGGACGGATCTCTTTAATCCGGCACGGCATGCTCGGCAATCCGCGCTGAATCACGTTCACGCTATCGAAACGCGCGCTCACGCGGCCGTTATTGCTGCTGAGCTTGATCGCATGCGCGAAGTCCAACTCGCTGCAAGGACCATAGAGATCGAGCAACCAGGCGCGGCTGGGGCCGACCCAAATCGCGATCGCGCTGTCGCCCAAAGGAGTCCACTGACTGAAGCGACCGTAATATTGAAAACCGTTAACCGGCTCGCCCGCATGATTGCGATACAACGTCAGACGCTCGGCATCGCGCACCGTGGGCGTGGTGGCGCAGCCGCTGAACGCGAACCCGGCTAACGCCGCGAGAACAAGGATTTGCATCAACTGTTTCATAAAGGCCTCGGCAATCTTAAGCCCGCGACCGGGCGGGTTCTTGGCGCATGATGCGCCGCTTTAGGGTGAAGACAAGCCCGTATCGATCCGGATTCAGCCGAGAGTCCTTTTGGCGCGATCCGCGCGGTACCGCACGACCGCCGCGATGGGTTTGGCTTGCTCTGCCGCACGTCGGGCTTTATCATTGCCGGCTCCGATGTGGCCGGGTAGCTCAGTTGGTAGAGCAGGGGATTGAAAATCCCCGTGTCGGGGGTTCGATTCCCTCCCCGGCCACCATTTAGATTTGCCCGCAGATTACCCGGCCCTCGGCTAAGACCAGGCGGTGCAGGCATATAGACAGGGGCGATTCGCGGGCATCATGTCCGCCGAGACCACCGAAGCTTCTGCGCAAAAGGATGCGACAGTTGCCGAACGCGCCGTCCTGAGGCCCATCTCAATACCCTGACGGACGGCGCGCAAGGCTTTCACCTTCAACCTCGGCGCCTGGCGCAGCAACGCTCGACACTGATGCGCAAAGCCAATTGAGTCGAGCATGAAAGCGTCCCCACTGACATGAAAGCATCCCCGCTGAGCTGATAAAGCGGGTCTGGCCACCGGCAAAAAGCCTCTAGGGCTTGCACGTCGCTGGCAGGGACAAGAGGTTTCTCAGGTGTAAATGGCCTCCATAAGCATGGCAAATCGCTACAGCGCGGGCAAAGGGAGTGATGTACCTCCGCAATTTATGACATGATTTGCCTAGAAGCTATCTGAAAATAGGAATCTGAAGAAAACTGCCGCAAAATAGCGGCATGGTAAAGATATCTGATGAGCACTGGGACCGGATCAGGCATCGCTTTCCGAAAGAAAACATTCCCGACGAACGGCCTGGCCACAAGCCGGTGCCGGTACGCCGAGTGCTCGATGCGGTGCTCTGGGTCCTCAAGGCCGGGGCGCAATGGCACATGCTCCCGCAGTCATACCCAAACTACAAGACGGTCCATCGGCGGTTTCAGGCGTGGGTACAGCAGGAGATTCTGCGTCGGATTCTGTTCGATCTTGCAAACGATCTGCGCGGTCAAGACCTACTGGATACATCCGAGTGTTACATCGACGCGGCGTTCGCGAACGGACGCGGCGGCGGCTTGGAGATCGGCAACACGAAGTGCGGAAAAGGCGTGAAAATAATGGCGGTCGTGGGTCGCGCGGGTCTGCCGTTATCGGTGAGCACGCACGCGGCGAATCACCACGATGTGAAGTTGGTGCAGTTGAGCTTTGACTTCTACATAATTGAAGCCGTGCCCGACGTGTTGATTGGCGACCGCGGCGCTTACGACAGCGACGACCTGGACGATGATCTGCGCGAGAAGGGTGTGAAGATGGTATCGCCGCACCGTAAGAACCGAGTGAAGCCGAAGACCCAGGATGGCCGTGAGTTGCGCCGTTACAAGCGGCGATGGATCATGGAACGATTCTTTGCCTGGATGAAGCACAAGCACCGGCTATTGAATCGCTGGAAGCTGTATCCGGAAACTTTCTCGGGTTTGCGCAGATTTCTGCCTTTGTTTTAATGCTCAGGCAATTTTGAGATAGCTTCTAGATAAAAACAATCGCATCGACATGATGCGTGCAGCGGGGAACACAAGAATGGCGTTTTTTCCGGTATTTCTGTCTGTTGTGTATGTCGTACGCAACCAAAGTCAGTTGCTTGAGAGCATTATCCATGACGCCTCTGAAAAATTAGCATCGCTCGTCACCGATTACGAGTTGATCATCGTTGACAACGCATCTGATGACGAAAGTGTCAATGCTCTGAAAAAACTTACGGCGCAGTCGGGTTATCCGAATTTGCAGGTCTATGCCCTTACCAAAGAAGTTGATAGCGACACAGCTTCATGGGTGGGGCTCGAAAATGCGCTGGGTGATTTCGTCGCTGTGGTTGATCCCCTGCTCGACGATATCGGTTTTCTACCCGAAATGCTCGACAAAGCAGTCACCGGGGCCGACGTTGTTTTTGCGAATAACCAGCAGAAACCGCGTCAAAGTTTGGCTTACCGCGCGGCTTATACAACCTTCAATGTCTTGTATAAGTCGTTCAGCGGAATACATCTGGCCAAAGAGGCGCCTCAGTACAGGCTACTGAGCAAGCGGGTCGTTAACTTCATCCTTCAGCACTCCCAACCGGCCATCACTTACCGGCACCTGCCGGCCACAGGCGGTTTTGCGCGCATCAACATGGAATACAGCGCCAAACCTCTCGCAAAGAACACCAAGAAATTGAGGGAAAGCATTGATCGAGGAATGCGTCTTCTCGTGTCAACGACTCAAACTCCGATGCGACTTGTGACGTCGTTGTCCTTGTTCGGAGCGGCTGCGAACTTGCTTTACTCGGTTTATGTCGTTGCAATCGGCATTTTTAAAACAGACGTCGCACCCGGCTGGGTGAGCATGTCCTTGCAGCAATCAGGCATGTTTTTCTTGATTTCGCTCGTGCTTTTAGTGCTTGGCGAATACATATTGCATATGGCCAGTCTCGGCAATGAAGGTCCGCTGTATCACGTCGGCCAAGAATTCACCAGCGCGCGCATGACTCGCCGAGAGAAGTTGAATATTGAGGATATCTCGTCACCAACAAACGCCTCGCCAAATACAGATCAGGTCATTGCATGACTGTGCAACGCTGCACTGCGGATGCGGTCGTCATTGGCGGCGGTTTCTATGGGTCCGCGATCGCGATATACCTTGCCAAGACCCGTGGATTGCGCCAGGTGATCCTGCTCGAACGGGAACCGGGACTTCTAATTCGTGCTTCGTATAACAACCAAGCGCGCGTACACAACGGGTACCACTACCCTAGAAGCTTTACGACGGCTTTTCGTAGCCGAGTCAATTTACCTCGCTTTATAGGCGATTGGCCGCAAGTCGTTAAGCACGATTTTGTGAAGCTCTATGCTATTGCAAGACGCAACTCAAAGGTAACAGCCAGGCAGTTTGAGCGTTTTTGCCACGAGATCGGAGCGAAGATAAAACCTGCAGAAGCTAGCTTGAAGCGGCTTTTCGAACCTCGGCTCATTGAAAATGTTTTTCTAGTCGAGGAATACGCCTTCGATGCGACGCGACTCGCCGAATGGGCGGCAAAAGAGCTTAAGGATGCGGGTGTCGATGTCCATTATTCAACCCGCGCAACTGCCATTTCCCGTTCGTCAGTCGGCGAGAGTTTGGCAGTCACCATCCAGCCGGAGTCGGGGGATGCCTCGTCTATAACCTGTCAGTACATCCTCAATTGCACCTACAGTGGGCTGAATCAGTTCGCAGGCGACTTTCCCGGCACCCAAACCGGTCTCAAGCAAGAAGTGACTGAAATGGCTCTGATGCATGCGCCGGACGAGCTAAAAGATATCGGGATCACGGTCATGGACGGGCCTTTTTTCTCGATGATGCCGTTTCCTGCCCGTGGCCTGCACACGCTGTCGCATGTTCGTTACACGCCGCACTTTAGCTGGAAGGACGAACCGGGGATTGACCCATACAGGAAACTCGAAGATTACGATCGCGCTACGCGCGTTGACCGCATGGTTCGGGACGCAAGCAGGTACTTGCCTTCCGTACTTCATGCAAAGTATATCGATTCGCTCTTCGAGGTCAAAACTGTTTTGGTCAAGAACGAAGGGGACGACGGTCGCCCAATTCTCTTTGAAAAACATGTTGAGCTACCTGGCTGCTATTCGGTGCTGGGCGGGAAGATAGATAATATTTACGACGTTCTTGAAAAACTCGAAACAGAAGAGTTCAATAATTCGCTGGAGTGATGATGGAAAACGCGCTGATTGGGTTCTCTGGTTTTGTCGGAAGCACGCTTCTTAAGCAGTCAAACTTTGCTGCGCTTTACCGCTCGACCAATATCCATGAAATCGAGAATCGTGAGCTCGACATAGTGGTGTGCGCAGGAGCGCCCGCTCAGAAGTGGATCGCCAATCGAGAGCCCGCAGACGATCGAAACAAAATTGAGTCGTTAATCGGTCACCTTCGAACCGTCAAGTGCAAAACGTTCATATTAATCAGCACAGTCGATGTGTTCAAAAACCCGATTGATGTTGATGAGTTTACTCGAGTCGAGGAGGCAAGCTTACATCCCTACGGGCTCCATCGCCGACTGCTCGAAAAATTCGTAGCGCAGCATTTTCAGCAGCATCTGATCGTTCGCTTGCCGGGGTTAGTCGGTCCTGGTTTACGCAAGAACGTGATCTTTGACTTTCTTAATAACAATAATCTTCACGCGATCGAAAGCAGAGGGGTTTTCCAGTTTTACCCGATGGTTAATCTTTGGCACGACATCCGGAGGGCGCTGGAGGCACGCTTGTCACTGGTACACCTGACTGCCGAACCGATCAGCGTGGCCGATGTTTCTCTGCAAGGTTTCGGAAGGCCGTTTACGCAATCGCTATCGAATCAGCCTGCTCGTTACGATATGCAAACGCGGTATGCCGAATTGTTCGGTTCATCGGGCCGGTATCAGTACAGTGCGCGTGAAACAGTCCACGCTATTCGAGCCTACGCCCAGTCCGAACCTATTTCCCTGAAGAGCGAAAATGGAGCAGCAACGTGAGGCTTTCGATATCAAACATTGCTTGGGACGTTGCAGAAGACCTAGCCGTCGCAAAACTCTTGGATAAATTCGGCATTGATGCGATTGATGTCGCGCCTGGCAAATATTTCCCTGATCCGGTCGACGCCAAAGATAGGAGTATCGCAAGCGTCAAACGATGGTGGGCGGATCAAGGTATCGAGATCACTGGCATGCAAGCCTTGTTATTTGGTACGACTGGATTGAATGTATTTAGTGAGGCCAGTGGCCAACGGGCGATGTTAGATCATTTACGGGCGGTGAGTCGCATCGGTGCGGGCCTTGGTGCGACCCGGTTGGTATTTGGCTCACCTAAAAATCGCAACCGCTCCGGCTTAAGTGACGCCCAGGCTCTGGAACAAGCAGTCGTTTTTTTTCGGCGCCTCGGTGATGTCTTTCAGGAGCATGGCGTCATTGCGTGTCTCGAGCCTAATCCCGTCCGATATGGCGCGAACTTCATGACCAATAGCGCAGAGACAGCTCATGTCGTAACTGCTATTGATCACAATGCCATTCGGATGCAGTTTGACACTGGCGCCTCGACGATCAACGGAGAATCTCCCGAAGCCGTGCTGGAGAGTAACGCCGGATTGATAGGTCATGTCCATGCGAGCGAGCCTGATCTGATGCCGCTAGGTGATGGTGGAACAGATCACCGATTGATGCATAAAGCGCTTCTGCAACATTTACCGGAGCACGTGGTGTCGATAGAAATGGTCGCCACTAAAGAAGAACCTCACCTCCGCTCGATCGAACGAGCGCTGTCTTGCGCTGTCGAGTGCTATCGATCAACACAAGGGGTCGCCAAATGAAATGGTTAATATTGGTGCTCGGTATCGCCGCTAACGCGTCCGCCAGCGTTCTGGTCAAGATGGCCATGATGCCACCCAGGAAATTCCCCTCCCTGACAGATCCATTAGCGGCCTTGAACAACTGGCCATTCTGGCTGGGCTTAGGCTTATACGGTGGTGCATTCCTGCTATACGCTGCTGCATTGGCGAGGTTGCCGCTGAATGTTGCCCACCCGATACTGACTTCTGGGGCGGTAGCGACGGTCGCGCTTTTTTCCGTTTTGATTTTCCGCGAGCCATTTCACTGGACGACAGGTGCCGGCATCCTGCTCGTGATTGCGGGCGTGGCGCTTATCACAGCTCGGATTGCATAATCTAATGAATGCGACAAGAGACGTTTCTCCGAAGGACCGCGCAGCGTGGGAAGTGCCCGCCATGGAAGTGCCTCTATGGTTGGGCAAGCAACATGCTCACTGCGTTGTGATCCCCGTGATCAACGAGGGCGAGCGTATAAAGAGTTTGCTCAATCGGATGGAAGCTAACCAGGTTCCCGCGATTACGGACATCATCATCGTCGACGGCGGTAGCACCGATGGCTCTTTAGAGCTAGATGCGCTGAAGCGAGCAGGAGTCAGAGGACTCGTGGTCAAAAAAGGTCCGGGAAAACTGAGCGCCCAGCTTAGATGTGCGTATGCCTTTGCCCTCGACCATGGATACGAAGGCATCGTCACCATTGATGGAAACGATAAGGACGACCCTGAAGCGATACCGCGATTCATCGAAGCACTAAAGACCGG
The DNA here is from genome assembly GCA_963783035.1 of uncultured Gammaproteobacteria bacterium. Taxonomy (GTDB): domain Bacteria; phylum Pseudomonadota; class Gammaproteobacteria; order Xanthomonadales; family Xanthomonadaceae; genus Lysobacter_I. Next base: position 1,534,813 of record CAWAMC010000004.1, on the reverse strand, counting down.
AGTCGATTTTGTCCAAGCATCCCGCTTCCTGCCGGGAGGTGTCGCAGTAAACACGCCAAAGTCGAGAGACTTCGCAATCAGATATATCCACGCACCCTGCCTAAGCCTGGCATCTGGGTTTAAATGGACGGACACGACGCAAGGGTTTCGGGCCTATAGCCGCAAGATGCTGCTCGATCCGAAAATCGCCCCATTTCGAGACGTTTTTGTGACTTACGAGCTTCTCGCCTATTTATCGTATCGAGCGCCTAAACTCGGATACGCGTGCAAGGAACTGCCGACAGCGCGTCGGTATCCCACAGGGGAAATTCCTACCAAAATAACCAGCGTTAGGGGAAACCTTGCCGTGCTAAAAATACTATTTTTATCATGCCTTCGTCGCTTTGATCCGAAGCAATAACAACGGTGCAATAGCAATTTTATGAACATGAACGTTGAAAAATTCAGCGCGGCAGCAGCTGCTCTTGTTCTTGGGGGAATATTCCTAATCGCTGCGCTTCAGTTGAATACCGCACCAGGCTACAGTGATTTTATAGTTGGAAGTGTGGCATGGTACGCTGGCGATAAGTTACAAGATTTGATCTCGTGGCCGGCGTTCATATTGGCCTCGTTTTTTAGCTATGCGGCATTATCGAAAATTACTTCAAGCTTGCAAGAAAGCTATGGGGCTGGGGTTTCATCCAGCTTCGCGACACAATTGGTATTGTGGTCGCTCCCATTCTACGCTGGCGTTGGAACCCTGTTCCTGGGGGGGGCGTTAGATAAAAAAACAGTAATAATTTCCGCCCTAGGGATAATCTCTATCGGCGCGACTGGTTTTTTTAGAAGAAAAAATAAAGAGAAACCCGACCCTGGTTTTTGGGGCGCGATTCTGTTTCTGACATTACTCATTTCGCTCATTCCTCTTGAAGTGGCAGTGCTGCTAAGCAGGATGCCAATGGACAAGGTGGGCGACTTAAGCGTCGGTTCCTTTGTTAAGACAAACAATGTCCTGATCGTAATCGGATTTATACTTGGGACGCTTGCGCTCATAAGGATCAACAAAAAATCTCACCGGCATTTATCAAAAGCCGCTCTTGCCGCTCAAATCGGCTTGCCGCTTTTATTCTTGACACTATACCCATCAAGAATTATGCAGCCGTCCGGCGAGTTGGCCAAGTACGAAACAACTGTCTATTTGAAGATATTCATAGTCGCTCTGATTATTTATGGGATGTACGATGTAGTAAGACGTTTTCGAACCAACTCCGGTGACGCGGACTGGAAGGATTATTTTTCGCCACTTGCTTTATTCGGGCTTCTAGTAGCGATAAAGATAGGTCATACCGTACCTCCTCATATTAGTGTCGATGACTATCATTTCGGAGAACAATTACTCGGATGGTGGAGTTATTTGAATGGTTTCGTGCCGTATGTCGATTACATGCCAGCGCACGGACTGATTGAAAACGATCTTAGGCCTTTTTTGGCATACGCTTTCTATGACGGAACGGCTGCGAGCATTGGCGAGGCCGGCCGATTAGCGTTGGCTTTGCTCGGTCTTTTTGCTTTCATATCTATTTATCATTTCACGCGGAGCCTAGTTCTCGCTTTCGCAGTCATTTTGCTGCTTGGAGACCGATTAACTTGGTTCTTCTTCGTGCCATTTCTATGCCTATGGTTAAGTCCAAACTTGAGGTCTCGACCTGCTAAATGGCTATCAGTCTGGATTCTCACAGCCCCTATCGTTGTTTTGGGCGTGCCGCCTCAAGGCTTGCTTTTAGCTGCGGCTTTTGGATTTCTTGCCGTCAAGATGACATGGGATCAAATTCGGATCGGCGACAAGAAGTCTTGGCAATATCTCGGCCTAATCGCGGCGTTGGTGTTAGTGATTTTTGCTGCGACTCCGTTGCTTTTCATGCTGCTTGGCGCGATTCGATATGTTCTTGAGAATGGGCCGATCAACCAGATCACTTATGGTATCCCCTGGAGCCTGAGCTGGAATGCCGGGGCAAAATTTGGGTTTGCTTTCGAAGCCATTAGGATGTCTTGGGTCGCAATACCGATCTTGTGTCTTTACGTCATGCAAAAGCATTGGCGCGACATTAAAGATCCCAGGAGTTATTTTTATCCGGGCCTCATATTTTTCGCTTTCTCTCTCTTGCTAATCCCCTACTCCATGGGGCGTATTGATCCAGGCAGTGCATCTAGGCCCGGCCTGGTGTCCATTTTCAGCTGGGCGGTTCTTTTTCCGCTATTGATATGGGGCTTGTCCAAAGTAAATGCCAGGGCTTTTGTAGTTCTATCTGTCGTGTTCATGAGCTCCATTTTGGGGTATAGCGTTAATACTTTGTCCGGCCTTTCATCAATTGCAACGCAAAAAGTCAATTCCGCTCCCTTGCGGGATTCCATCAAAGCGGGCCTGTCTAATATCGGCCATGCTTATGTAGACGAAAATCAATGGGACCGTATCAATCGATTGAACGCTCTTCTTAAATCAAGACTCGCTGCAGATGAAACTTATCTCGACTTAAGCTCACGCAATGCGCATTACTTTTATTTAAATCGTTTGCCTGCGATGCCCGTTACGGCCCCATACAATCTCGTTCCGCCTAACCAACAAAAGCGCGCAATAAGCGCTCTGACCATTTCGCCTCCTAAGCTTGCGCTTTTGCAGGCAGACAATATTACTTATGACGGCGGCGGGCTTGCGTTGCGTAACCCGTATCTTTATAGGTTCGTCGTCAATAATTATGTGCCGCGAATGGAGAGCGGGTTTATTGTTGGCTACTTGAAGCCAGGAGCAGGAGGCTTCGTAGGCACTAAGATTACTGCTGAGATCAAAAATATCACTGATGAGAATTGGCTTCGCGGTATCGGTCGGCGTGATGCTGCCGTAGTTTTAAGCGATCCGACTCTCGTTTCGATGCTTAAAATCGGAGATCGACTTCGCTTCGCGAATGGGGAATCAAGAGTTATCGATCGGATATGGGTCGAGGAATCGTCTGTTTGGTTAAACGGAAGTCAAATTTCGCTCCCCGACGCCTCTATTCCGAGCTTGGTCGAAGTAGTCGTTTCCCCCGACGTATATCAAGAGTACAGCGCTACGCTTTTTCAGAGATCGTTCGCCGTATCGGATTTTCAGAAGATACCGGTCTCATGGGGAAGGTCGGAAAAATCGTTGATAGCTAAAATGACGTCAACTAGGAGCCTAGATCGGATATCTCCCGCGATAGCTCATGTCTCCTCGTTTGAGGATACTTATAAAGTCGAGGGCAATGACCCGCAATTGAGTTTCGATATTTCTGCGTTTGGCCTATCAGGACGCAGCACGGGACTACTCAAGTTCGATTTTGATTGTATAGACATGAAATCCGAACCAAGGATGCAGCTATTTTGGTGGGGTGATGCGCGTGAAGGCCCATTCGAGGCGTCAAGCGTTAGATTTACGGTCGAGAACGGAACTCTAATAGTTCCGCTTGATGCCTCGCCTTGGTGGTTATCCTTGCGCAAGGTAAAGGGACTCCGTTTTGATCTTGACAATGCGGAAGCTTGCAGCGCATTTAGCATTAAGAACATTGCTCTTTTTCAGCGGAATTTGCAGTTAAATTGAATGGACAATGCCGGGCCAGCGCGCCCTCGCCTGCCGGCGAGGGTTCGAGGCGACGATGATCGCCAGCAGCAAGCCTACGATCAGACTCCAAGCTTCGGCGAGATGCATCGTCCATAATGTCGCAGCACTAATGAACAACAAAAGCAGTGGAATCGGCAGCAGCCATCGCCACCTAGGTGCGCCACTGGCCGCGACGACGGCGATGCTCGCCAGCGCAGTGGCGTCCGGGATCATCCCGAACCATTCTATCTGCGGCCAGTCGCGCCCCAATGCGACAACGAATATTGCATGGATCGCAGCAATCGCATGGATCAGCAGCGCACCTGCGAAAGGCCACAGCGGCTCTACGACCCGCCACGCATTCCGCATCGTCAGCGACACTATGGCCAACAACAACGTCTGTGCGATGGCGAGCCAAGCGAAGTATTTCGCGGCAGGGTATATCTGGACATAGCGAGTCGCAAAGAAAGCCAAAGCCAAGAACGACCATGCCGCCGCGAGTATCGCCAGTGCGGGGCGCCGCCGCGTATGCCCGTGGGCATACGCCCAACGCGAGCGTTGCCATAGCCGCCTGGGCCGCCTCTCGGCGGGTGAAACCGCGTTCGCCCATGCTCATGTCCCGCGTTGCAGTCGTTGTTATCTGCGTATAGCGTAGCGGCACTACCATCGATAGCCCAGCCGCAAAAGTCACCTGCCAAACTCCACATAATCCAGCCTCGACGCACGGGCAATCCCCGCATAACGGGATTTAAAGGTTTGCCGGCTATGATCACGTTCAGACCAGCCAAAGCCGCGGCCGGAGGGAGGGGGCGATGCGTACATATGCCGTACTACTGTTGTTACTGTTGGCGCCGACAGTCCGCTCAGCGGAGGTGACGTCCGTTCAAGACACTCGATATCAGCCGTTATGCCGGCGAGTGGCACGAGATCGCGCGTTTGCCGATGTTTTTCCAACGTCAGTGCGTGAGCGACATCACCGCGCAATACACCTTGAACGAAGACGGCCAGATCGGCGTGGTCAATCGCTGTCGCAACGACGACGGCGAACTGGAGGAAGTCGACGGCATCGCCCGCCGCGTCGAGGGGCATCCCGGTCGTTTGCAGGTGCGGTTCGCACCGGACTGGCTCTCGTGGCTACCCTTCACCTGGGCCGATTACTGGGTGATCGCGCTCGATCCCGAGTACCAATGGGCTGTCGTCGGCGAACCCGGCCGCGATTACCTGTGGATTCTGGCGCGCACACCGGAACTCGGACGCACGCAATTCGATCAGATCAAGGCGCAAGTGGTCGCGATGGGCTACGACCTCGACGAGTTGATCATCAGCGCACCGATCCGCTGACCGACTCGCCGAGCCGGAAACCGCAAGTCCGCATCGGCCTTGAAATCCTCAGCATGAGCGAAGCGCGGCTTACTCCGCTCGCGTTACTATTGACGACCGATACATTGAACGACGACGAGGTTCACGATGCAGCGATGGTGGATGGTGGCGATCGGCGCTGTGTGCGCAATCGGATTGAGCGCTTGCATGGCGGGCGGCGTCAAACGCGTCTCTGAGCCCACCGCGAGCATCCAACAACTCGAAGTGAAGGCCGACGGCAGTTGGTCGGTCGAGCTACGGCTGCAGAATTTCAGTAGCGTACCGATGCGGTTCGATACCATCGCACTCGCCATCAAAGCCGGCGAAGAACCGGCCGGCACGTTACGCGGCGCGCCCGCGCTGACGGTCGGGCCGGAATCGGCCGACATCGTGACGCTCAGCTTCACCCCGACCTCGGGCGCCAAGATCGTCGTCGCCGATGCCTTAGCCGAGCGCCGAACGCTGAAATACAGCCTCGAAGGCGAAGTCGCCGCCGCCGCTAAAGACGGCCGGCCGCGCGATTACAAGATCAAACGCAACAGCGCGCTCAGCCCAGTGCCCGGCCGACCCGGCGTGCTGCGCTGAAAGCCGGGAGTCGGGAATGGAGAATCGAGAATCGTTGAAGGCGTAAGCCTTCGCAAGATTCGCTGATCTCTGTCATGCCCACGCCCCTTTCCTACCCCCAATTCCCCATTCTCCACTTCCGTCATAAGCATGAATAACTACAAAGCCCCCCTCGCCGACATTCGCTTCGCTTTGTTCGACGTCCTCGAAGGCGACAAAGTGTTTTCCAGCCTCGGTTTCGACGAGGTCAATCGCGAACTGATCGATGCCGTGCTGGAGGAATCCGCGCGCTTCGCCGAAACCGTGATCGCGCCGCTCAATCGCATCGGCGACGAACACGGCTGCGGTCTACGACAAGACCACCGGCAACGTCACCGACACCGCCCGGCTTCAAGGAGGCCTACGCGCAATTCGCCGAAGGCGGTTGGACCGGCCTGGAGTCGCCGACCGCATACGGCGGCCAAGGCATGCCGCACACGATGGGCACGGCGATGAAGGAAATGATCCACGCCGCCAATCTGGCCTGGGGCAATTTCCCGCTGCTGTCGCACGGCGCCGACCGAAGCCCTGCTGCATCACGGCGAAGACTGGCAAAAGACAGGCCTTCTTGCCGCCGATGGTCGCCGGCCGCTGGACCGGCACGATGTGCCTGACCGAGCCGCATTGCGGCAGCGACCTGGGCCTGCTCAAAACCCGCGCCGAGCCGAAAGACGACGGCCGCTACGCGATCACCGGCACCAAGATCTTCATCACCGCCGGCGAGCACGATCTGACCGAGAACATCGTGCATCTGGTGCTGGCGCGCCTGCCCGACGCGCCCGCCGGCAGCCAAGGGCATCTCGATGTTCATCGTGCCGAAGATCAAGGTCGCGCGCGACGGCAGCGCTCGGCGAGACCAACGCCGTGCGCTGCGGCGCGATCGAACACAAGATGGGCATCCACGGCTCCGCGACCTGCGTGATGAATTTCGACGATGCCGAAGGTTGGCTGATCGGCGAACCGCACAAGGGCCTGATGGCGATGTTCACGATGATGAACGGCGCGCGGCTGTCGGTCGGCCTGCAGGGTCTCGGGCCTGTCCGAACGCGCGTATCAGAACGCGCTGCGCTACGCCCGCGACCGCCTGCAGATGCGCGCGCTGTCCGGCGCGAAATTCCCGGAAAAACCGGCCGATCCGATCATCGTCCACCCCGACGTGCGGCGCATGCTGCTGACTCAGAAGGCGCTGATCGAGGGCGGCCGTCTGCTCAGCTATCACGCCGACCTTGGCGCTGGATATCGCTCGATCACGGCAAGGACGAAGCGGAACGCGCGCAAGCCGATGCCCTGCTGGGTTTCCTCACGCCGATCGTCAAAGCCTGCCTCACCGAATGGGCGATCGAATGCACCTACCACGCGCAGCAGTGCTTCGGCGGCCACGGCTACATCCAAGAATGGGGCATGGAGCAACTCGCGCGCGACGCGCGCATCACCACGATGTACGAAGGCACCACCGGCATCCAGGCGCTGGATCTGATGGGCCGCAAAGTGATGCAGCTCAAAGGCGCCGGACTGAAAGTGTTCCTCGGCATGATCGAATCTTTCTGCACGCACGCAGGCCGACAACGCTGCGCTGGCCGAATTCGTCGCGCCGCTGCGCGCAGCTTGCGCAGGAATGGCAGCAGCTGACGCATGCGCGTGGGCCAGAGCGCCGCAAGCAACCCGGACGAAATCGGCGCCGCCGCTTGGGACTACCTGTTCTACTCGGGCTACGTCGCGCTCGCCTACTGGTGGGCGCGCAGCGTGGCCGCCGCCGATGCATCGTCGCAGTCGCAAGCGTTCAAGGACGCGAAGCGCGAAACCGCTCGCTTCTACTTCGCCCGCATGCTGCCGCGCACGCGCACGCATGTGGCCGCGATCGCCAGCGGCGCCAGCACGCTGATGAGCCTGTCGGCCGAGGGTTTCGGCGACTGAACGCAGCCGTTCGACGGCGCGGAAACGCCGCGTCGTCAGCTCGCGCGGGCGGGCCGGCCGCAGCGACACCGACATGAAAGAGGTATATGCTCGGCGTCCATATGGAGGCCGACACACCACAGTTGCGCCTGGTGCCTGAAGGCCCGCGCCTCGAGGGTTCACGCCCTCGCGGTTCGCGTCCGCCGGACCCGGCTCTGCACCGGGCTCGCCGACGAGCCGGTCGCCATCGCCTCCGCCGAATCTGCCGAATCGCCAGCGACGATCGCCCTTCCGGCTCGACGCCGTGCGCCTGCTTTCGCTGGATGCCCATGGCCGCGTGCTGGATTGGATCAGCTGGCAAGACGCCAGCCTGCCTCTACGCCCGCGGCGCGGTCGCATGGACCCTCGGCGAACCCTGTCTCATCGTGCATGGCGGCATCTGCCGAGCGACCGGTCGTCGCAGCTGCTGGAACTGCATCCGATCATCGCTGCGCGCGGTCATGCGCGCGCGCATGCGCTCGACCCGACGCCGGCGCTGACCAACACGGCGTTGTTCGCGCGCGATCAGCACTTGTGCCTGTACTGCGGCAAGCATTTCAGCCGGCAACTGTTGACCCGCGACCATGTGATGCCGTTATCGCGCGGCGGACGCGACCACTGGGAAAACGTGGTTTCCGCCTGTTTCCACTGTAATTCGCGCAAAGGCGGCCGCACCCCGCAGCAGGCTTCGATGCCGCTGCTGGCGGTTCCGTACAGACCGAGCTGGGTCGAACACCTGATCTTATCGAACAGCAACATCCTGGCCGATCAAATGGCGTTCCTGAAACATCAATTGCCGAAAAATCCGCGCGGAACGTCGATCCTCGTCTGAATCGCGAACAATCGCGATGCGACGCCACGCACGGTTCGCATATTCCGAACAACGACATCTCAACGTTACGTTTCGCCGAAACCTCATTTCGACGAGCGGCCTCAGCGCAAAACCGTACGCATGCACTGCGAAAGCGTGCCGCGATTCGCGTTTTTCTGCGTATGCGCGGAAACCCCTTCGATAAAACTGACGTAAAAGGTAAAAAACCGTCGCATCGCGCACATTGACGGCAAAAACCAGCTTCGCGACACTGTGCTGTTCCCCGCAAGAGTTTCGATCATGTTATTGACGCTTGGCCTGACCGGCATGGATCAAGCCACCGAGACGGCGCTGAAAACGTCGTTTTCGGACGCCAACGAACGTCTCGGGTTCTGGCAGCTGCAAAGCGAAGCCGAGGCCGATTACGTGATCGTCGATATGGACAGCATGTACGGCCCGATGAGCTGGCTGCGTCTGCACGCTGCGGGCAAGCGCGTGCTCGGCCTGACCACCGCGCCACGCACGCAGGCCGATTACCGTCTCGCTCGCCCTTTCTCGTCCGCGACCCTGAACGAGCTACTGACGCAAATCGCTGGCGAACGCGGCGTCGAGTTACCGACGCTTTCATCGTCTCCGATCTCAGCCAAAGCGCCGCGCCTGTTTCCGCGCCTGCGCAGCCTCCCGCAGAGCAACGGATCGCTACGCCGCCCGCGCCGGCCGTGGCACCCATCATGGTGCCGCCCCCTGTGGCGGCGGCATCGGCAGCCGCCTACAGCGCCGCCACCACCCCGATACCCGCATCGACATCGACGCCACCGTCGGCGGCATTCGCACGGCCAGCGGCCACTACCACTTCCGCCTCCCCCTCTTCTTACGTGCCTCCTCCGCCTGTGGCTGCGACGACGGCACCGCTCGCAGCTACGGCACCGGTCGCAGACCGTGAGCCGTCGTCCGCACGCGGCACCAGTTTCGCCGACTGGCTGCGCCCCGGTGCGCTCAGCGGCCGCGCACGCTACTCGAGCGGCAAGGGCCCGGCTCTGCTGATCGATTTCGTCCATCGCCAATATTTCGGCCCGGCCACACTGAAGCCTCTGGCCGAATATTTCGTCGAAACCGTGAGCCTGCGGGATTTCGAGCAACTCGACGAACCGAGCTGGCAGGCGGCGGTCGTCGCGTCAGGCGGCGAGCCGCAGTCGCTGTCGCGCCTGCAGTGGTACGGCGCCCTGCTCGCGGGCGAAGGTCGGTTGCTCGCCGGGTTCAATGTCGACGGCAAGTTCTCGCTCAGCAAATGGCCGCAGACCGAGCGCGAATATCCTCGGCATTTCCGTATCGCCACCGCGATGATGAAGGGGCCGATGACCATCGGCGAAATCGCGACCGCCAGCGGCGTACCGGCGGCGGACGTCATCGACTTCATCAATGCCAATCTGACCACAGGCTTCGCCGAACCCGCCGGTATCGAAGGCGATGCCGCCAAAGGCAGCCTCTTAGGCAAATTGCGCGGCCGTTGAGCCCATAAGCGCGTCGTTCAGCCTCGCCCGCCATCGCAACGCGTATCGAGCCGCGCGAATGCGCCACATTCGTGGGTCGGTGCTCAATCGGCACTCAACGAGCGATTCCTTGCCCCTCCGGCCCGCCGCGGGGGACAATACGCGCATGATCGCCCCCCAACTCGCTGCGCAGATCGATAGCGAACGCTATCCACGCCTATCCCGCATCCAGACCCCCGCCGATCTGCGGCAGTTCGACGAAAGCGAACTGCGCACCATCGCCGATGAGCTACGCGCTTATCTCATCGAATCGGTCGGCAAAAGCGGTGGCCATTTCGGCGCCGGACTGGGCGTGATCGAACTCACCGTCGCTCTGCATTATCTCTACGACACGCCGAACGATCGCATCGTCTGGGATGTCGGACATCAGACCTATCCGCACAAGATCCTCACCGGTCGTCGCGATTTCATCCACACGGTGAAACAGAAAGACGGCGTCGCACCCTTTCCGAAACGCGAGGAAAGCGAATACGACACCTTCGGCGTGGGCCATTCGTCGACATCGATTTCCGCAGCACTAGGCATGGCGATCGCGGCCGCGCGCACCGGCAGCGATCGACGCATGGTGGCGGTGATCGGCGACGGTGCGATGACCGCCGGTATGGCCTACGAAGCCTTGAATCACGCCGGCGGCATGGACAGCGAACCGAACCTGCTGGTGATCCTCAACGACAACCAGATGTCGATCAGCGAGAACGTCGGTGGCCTGACCAAGATGCTGGGCCGCATGACCGGCAGCCGCACCTTGAACGCGTTACGCGAAGGCGGAAAAAAATTACTCGGCGACAAACGTACCAGTAAGTCCGCGCGTTTCGTGCGTCGTTGGGAAGAACACTGGAAAGGCATGTTCGTGCCGTCCACATTGTTCGAGGAAATGGGGTTCCATTACACCGGCCCGCTCGACGGCCACGACATCGGCGATTTGGTGTCCGCGTTGAAGACCTTGAAGACGTTGAAAGGTCCGCAGTTGCTGCACATCATCACCACCAAGGGCAAAGGCTACGAATTGGCCGAAGGCGATCAAATCGGTTATCACGCCGTCTCGCCCTTCGATCCCGACAAAGGTTTGATCAGCAAAGCCGGCGCGAAGAAACCGACCTACACCGACATCTTCAGCGATTGGCTCTGCGATATGGCCGCTGCGGACGACACGCTGCTCGGGATCACACCCGCGATGCGCGAAGGTTCGGGGCTGGTGCGTTTCAGCAAGGAATATCCCGATCGCTATTTCGATGTCGCCATCGCAGAGCAGCATGCGGTGACGTTGGCTGCGGGTATGGCCTGCGAAGGCGCGAAACCCGTCGTCGCGATTTACTCCACCTTCCTGCAGCGCGGCTACGACCAACTCGTACACGATGTCGCGATTCAGAATCTCGACGTGTTGTTCGCGATCGATCGCGGCGGCGTGGTCGGTCCCGACGGTGCGACGCATGCCGGCAATCTCGATTTGAGTTATCTGCGCTGCGTGCCGAACATGGTGGTGATGGCGCCGGCCGACGAAAACGAATGCCGACAAATGCTCAGCACGGGGCATCGTTACGACGGCCCGGCGGCGGTGCGTTATCCGCGCGGCACCGGCCCCGGCGTCGCGATCCAACCGAGCCTCGACACGTTGCCGATCGGCAAGGCCGAGCTTCGTCGCAGCGGCACGCGTATCGCGCTGCTCGCTTTCGGCGCGATCGTGCCCGCTGCCGAGAAAATCGGCGAGGAACTCGGCCTCACCGTCGTCAATATGCGCTTCGTGAAACCGCTCGACCGCACGCTGATTCTTGAACTGGCGAACGCGCACGAAGGCTTCGTCACGCTTGAAGACAACGTCGTCGCCGGCGGCGCCGGCTCGGGCGTCGGAGAGCTGCTAGCCGCCGAGGGCATCACGATGCCGATACTGCATTTGGGTCTGCCCGACGAATTCCAGCATCACGCAAGTCGCGAAGATCTGCTCGCAGAAGCCGGGCTGGATATCCCTGGCATTCGCGGCGCTTTGATCGCACGCTGGCCGATGCTCGGTGCTGCATCGAATACGTCGCCTGCCGCGGCACGCGCGGCAGGGTAAGCAGCCGCAGAGCGAGAGCGAAGTGCGTCTGATCGCCGATTCATGGCTCCTCGATCATGTACCCCTTCGCCGCGAGCTTCGCCAGATAACCATCGTCCTGTAGCAACTGACTGACCGGCAACATCGCGAAGCTCGAAGCGTTCTTGCTCAACGCGGCTTCTGCGGCATCGATCCATGCCTTCTCGACCCGCAGCTGGATGTCGGCCATGCCGAGTTTGCGTGCGATCTCGTTGCCGGTCAGCGCATTATTGCAAACGGTAAATTGGCTACGAAAGGGCAACTCACGTAGGTTTTCGATATCGCCTTGCGCCCAAGCGTTCGCGCGCGCGGCCATCGTGCCGAGATCGCCCTCGATGCGATCGAGCGTTCGCGTGAAGCACTCCATATCCTCTAGCGGCTGCCGTGCGAACGCTTTGAGCGCCGCTTTCGGTTCGGCGATCTTGATTTCCACTTTGGGCGATGAGATCGGTACATCGTGTTTTTTCGCGGTTTTGCGCACCACATCGTCGACGCGCGAATCCAATGTCATCCCGGATTTTTCGATCGCCTTCGCGTAAAGCTCGATCGCCGCGAATAACGGCCGCCATTCTTCGACGCCGCGGTCGCTGCCGATGTAACGCTTTTTCAGCACCAACCAGCGCGCGTACTGCTCAGGCGGCACCAGATCTTGCAGCGTTTTGTCGTCGGGATTTTTACGGGCTTTGAGCGCGCTCGGAATCAAGGTGAGGCTGCGCAACAAACCCATATCGCTATTGATGGACACCGATGGCGACAACAAGACCTGTTGCGACTCGGCGATACGGCGCTGCACATAGACCGAATCCCATTCCATGCGTTTGGGCAAGGGATTTTGAGTGCCGAGTATCCAGAGCACATGATCGCCTTTACGCACTTTCCACAAGCCGGGTCCGGGCTGTCGTCCTGCGACCACGATCGTGCCCAAGTCGACCGCATCCGCCGGTAGCGGCACTTCGACCAACTCGGCATCGGTATCGGCACCCACCTGCGTGGGCGGCGATGCCGCGCCCTGCTTTGGCGCGGGGGTTTGCGCGAACAATGCAGCGGATGCGCTCATCGCGCATAAGAACAGCGACCACGACTTCAAGGACATAAACACCTTTCGGGGGAGAGCTCGGTAGAGAGCTCGCGCAGTGTCCAATAAAAAAGCCTGGACAATGTCGGGCTTGATCATTCGCATTCAGATGAGAGTCGGAGATCAACCGAACGAGGCGGATTCGCGAACAAGAATTCGAGCGCATGAATTGGCCGGGGTAGCCGAATTTGAACCCGCCCGCGAGCGCAATGAGGCGCCAACACAATCGGACCGCACGGGCCGGCCGATGATCTCCCCGCATCGCCCCTGTGCACAGACAAAAAAAGCCGCCTCGCGGCAGCTTTTCGATGAATCGATTTGGTCGGGGTAGCCGGATTCGAACCGACGACCACCAGTCCCCCAGACTGGTGCGCTACCAGGCTGCGCTATACCCCGAGTAGGTCGAACATTGTACCCGCTCGAATGCGGGCTGGGCCAGCGCTCAGCGTTTGAGCAGTTGCAGCACTTCTTCCAGTTCCATCCGTACTTGGCGGATGATCTGCGAGCTCATCGCCGACTCCTGCTTGGCGCCGTCGCCATCGAGACGAAGACGCGCACCGCCGATGGTGTAGCCCTGTTCGTACAGCAGGCTGCGGATTTGGCGCACCATCAGCACGTCGTGGCGCTGGTAGTAGCGGCGGTTGCCGCGACGCTTGACGGGTTTGAGACTCGGAAATTCGGTTTCCCAGTAACGCAGCACGTGCGGTTTGACGTCGCACAGCTCGCTGACTTCACCGATGGTGAAGTAGCGTTTGGCCGGGATCGGCGGGAGTTCTCGATTACTGCCAGGGTCAAGCATCAGCGCCGGCTCCCGTGTACGCCTCGACCCGTTCCTTCAGCTTTTGGCCGGGACGGAAGGTGACGACGGTCCGCGCGGAAATCGGTATCTCTTCGCCGGTCTTGGGGTTGCGGCCTGGACGTTGGTTCTTGCGGCGCAGGTCGAAGTTGCCGAACCCCGACAGTTTTACCTGGCGGCCCTGTTCCAACGCTTCGCGCAAGACGTCGAAAAACGCATCGACGAATTCCTTCGCCTCACGCTTATTCAAACCGACATCGTCGAACAGGCGTTCGGCCATTTCTGCCTTGGTCAATGCCATCCGTTTCCCCCAAAACGTACCCAATTACGGCGAAGCCCAGCTGATCGAACTAGGCAGAACCCCTTCACGACCGGATTTCGGCGCCGTGGTCCCCACGCAGCGCGGCAATGACCGCAGTCACCGCTTGATCGACTTCGCGGTCGGTCAGAGTGCGCGATTCTTCTTGCAGAATCAAGCCCATAGCGAGGCTCTTGCAACCCGTTTCGACCCCCCTGCCGACATAGCGGTCGAACAGCCGCAAGTCCCGCAAAAATGGGCCGGCAGCGCCACGGACCGAGGCTTCCAAGGCCGCCCAGGAGACCGTTTCCGGTACGACGAACGCGAGGTCCCGCCGGACGGACGGGAAGCGGCTAAGCCCCACTGCGCACGGCAGCGTCCGATGCAACAAAGGAGCGAGATCGATTTCAAAGCCGATCGCGGGCATGTCCAGGCCCAGCCCACGCTGAAGCCTCGGGTGGAGTTCGCCGATCCAACCCACATGCGCGCCAACACGATAGACATCCGCCGAACGACCCGGATGCCCCCAGGCTGAGGTCGACGGGCGATATTCGAGCGCGCCGCCCGTCGCCGCCGCCAAGCTCTCGAGGTCGCCTTTGAGATCATGGAAATCGACCGGGCGCCCGGCACAACCCCACTGCTCCACCTTGGCGTCGCCGCACACCACGGCGGCGATCCGACGCGTTTCCGATGGCGCCGAAGCGTCGCGACTCGCGGAAAATGTTTTGCCGATCTCGAACAAGCGCAGTCGTGGCTGTTGGCGGGCGGCATTGCGTGCCAGCGCCGCGACCAATCCAGGCAAAAGCATCGTGCGCATGGTGCTGAGCTCGGCGCTCAGCGGATTGGCGAGCGGCACCGCCTCCGCTTGCGCCTCCCATTTCGTCAACAACTCGGCATCGACGAACGCATAGTTGATCGCTTCCAGAAAATCGCGCGCCACCATCTGGCGGCGAACCGTGGCTTCGTCGAGCACCGTCTCGCTCGCTGCGGCGATGCGCGTGGCGCCGCCCGGCAATGTCGTGGGGATCGCGTCGTAGCCATGAATACGTGCGATCTCTTCGATCAGATCTTCTTCGATCGCCAGATCGAAACGGCGCGTCGGCGCAGTCACGCGCCAGCCCGCATCGGTCGCTTCGACGCCAAGACCGAGCGCACGCAGAATGCGATCGACTTCGGCATCGGCGACGCGTACGCCGAGCACGCGCGCCAATCGCTCACGACGCAGCACGATGGTCTGCGCTTTGGGCAAATCGGCCTCGCGAAGGGCTTCGACCACGGGGCCTGGCACACCACCTGCGATGTCGAGAATGAGTTTGGTCGCATATTCGATCGCGATCCGCGGCAGTTCGGGATCGACACCACGTTCGAAGCGATGACCGGCATCGGTATGCATACCGAGCTTGCGGCTGCGGCCGACGATCGCGGAAGGAATCCAATGCGCGGCTTCGAGGAAGACGTTGCGCGTGGCATCGGTGACGCGCGTGTCGTAGCCACCCATGATGCCGCCGAGTGCGACAGCGCGTGCGCCACTGCCGCCCGTACTGTCGGCGACCACCAAAAAATCCTCATCCAACGCGACGATGCGACCATCGAGCAATTTGGTTTCTTCGCCCTGACGCGCATGCCGCACGACCACCGGCGATTGCAGCGTGTCTTTATCGAAGGCATGCATCGGCTGCCCGAGTTCCAGCATCACGTACTGAGTCACGTCGACCAGAAAACTGATCGGGCGCACACCACTGCGACGCAGGCGTTCGGCCATCCATAGCGGCGTCGTGGCCTTCGCATCGACGTTGTCGATCACCCGGCCGACGAAGCGCGGCACTTTTTCGCCCGCCGCCAATTCGACTGCGAGCGCCGCATCGCTCTTCGCCGGCACTGGTGCGGCATCGAGCGGCTCGACTTCGCTGCCAAGCGCGGCGGCGACATCGAAAGCGATGCCGCGCACGCCGAAACAATCGGCGCGGTTCGGCGTGAGTTTCAATTCGATGCTGGCGTCGGGCAGGCCCAGATAATCGGCAAGTGGCGCACCGACCGGCGCATCGGCCGGCAATTCGAGCAAGCCGGACGCATCGGCATCGATGCCCAGTTCTTTCGCCGAACACAGCATGCCGTTGGATTCGACATTGCGTAGTTTCGCGGCTTTGATCGTCAGCGTACCGACGGTCGTGCCGATCGTCGCGAGCGGCGCGAGCAAGCCCGGACGTGCGTTCGGCGCGCCGCAGACGATTTGCAGCAACGCGCCCTGCCCGGCATCGACTTGGCAGACTTGTAAGCGATCGGCTTCCGGGTGCTTGGCGCATTCGACGATGCGCGCGACGACGACACCGTCGAGCGCTGCGCCGAGTACGGTCATCTCTTCGACTTCCAAACCGATCGCGGTCAACGTCGCAGCGAGTCGCTCGCGCGAGGCGTCGGTTTTGACGTGTTGTCGCAGCCAGTTTTCGGAGAATTTCATGCTTGAACCCTAAAAATATCACCGTAGGGCGGGCTCAAGCCCGCCATTTGAATCTTTCGGACGCGTCGACAACGATCGGAAACTTTCGTCATGCGCACGACGCGAACGGACACTCGCAATGGCGGGCTTGAGCCCGCCCTATGCGAATTGCTTGAGGAAGCGCACGTCGTTATCGAAAAAGTCGCGCAGATCGCTGACGCCGTAACGCAACATCGCGAAACGCTCCACGCCAAGGCCGAACGCGAACCCGGTGTAACGCTCGGGGTCGATACCGACGTTGCGCAGTACGTTCGGATGCACCATGCCGCAGCCCAACACTTCGAGCCAACGCGTCGAGCCATCCGGTTGTTGCCAAGCGATATCGACTTCGGCCGACGGCTCGGTGAACGGGAAGTAGCTCGGGCGAAAACGCATCTCGAAATCGCGCTCGAAAAACGTACGCACGAATTCGGCGAGCGTGCCTTTGAGGTCGGCAAAGCTGGCGTGTTCGTCGACCAACAGGCCTTCGACTTGATGGAACATCGGCGTGTGCGTCTGATCGCTGTCGCTGCGATACACCTTGCCAGCGGCGATCATGCGCAGCGGCGGAGCGACCTCTTTCATGTAGCGCACCTGCACACCGGATGTGTGCGTGCGCAGCAAGCGGCCATCGCCAAAATAAAAAGTGTCGTGCATCGCGCGCGCCGGATGGTGCGGCGGAAAATTCAAGGCTTCGAAGTTGTGCCAATCGTCCTCGATCTCGGGACCGTCGGCGAGTTCGTAACCGAGACGGCCGAAGATCTCGGTGATGCGTTCCAGCGTGCGCGAGACCGGATGCAGTCCACCGCGCGCGGCATCGCGCCCGGGCAAGGTCACATCGATGGTTTCGCCTGCGAGGCGTTCGCTCAGCACCGCGTCGTCGAGTGCGAGCTTACGCGCGGCCAGCGCCTCGCCGATCGCATCGCGGGCGCGATTGATGGCCTCGCCCGCTGTCTTGCGTTGATCCGTCGGCAACGCGCCCAAGGCCTTGAGTTGCGCGGTGATGCTGCCGCTCTTGCCCAACAACGCGACACGCAATGCTTCCAGCGCATCGGGCGATTGCACGGCGGCGATGTCGGCGAGTGCCTGGGTCGATAGTGGTTCGATATCGCTCATCTACGATCTCGTATTGAGTTCCTGAAACGGACATTCGAGCATCCGAACATCCTGAAACGAGCATGGGGAAGGACTCGCGCCCTTCCCCATGTCGTGTGAAGCATTAACGACGGACAGAACGCGCTTAAGCGGCGCGGCCGCCCTGCAGCTCGTCCTGCAGCGCTTTGAGCGCGTCCATCTTGCCTTCGGCAGCGAGTTTCGCCTGCTGCGGCCAAGTGGTCGGTTCGTGCGAGGCGTACTTGCTGCCTGCGGCTTCGAGAATCCCGCGCAGCTTGGCGACATCGGCGGCAGCCAGCTTGGCGAAAGTCGAGATGCCGGCGGCGATCAAAATCTCGGCGATCTTCGGGCCGATGCCTTCGATGAGTTTCAGATCGTCCGGCTTACCGGCGGAGGCATTGCCCAGCGCCTTGCTTGCGGCTTCGACGAGGACAGCGAAACCCTTGGCGTCGTGCACGGCGATATCGGCCAGCACTTTGCGATCGAGGGTAATGCCGGCCTTGAGCAGGCCGTTGATGAAGCGGCTGTAGCTCATGCCGTTGGCGCGCGAAGCGGCGTTGATACGCGCGATCCACAGGCTGCGGAAGTTGCGCTTCTTCTGCTTGCGGCCGATATAGGCGTACTGCAACGCCTTGGTGACCGCTTGCTTAGCGACGCGGAAGACTTTGCGGCGGGCGTTGTAGTAGCCCTTGGCTTGCTTCAGGATTTTTTTGTGACGGCGACGCGCCGTAACACCACGTTTAACTCGTGCCATTGTTCAATCTCCTCACAAATACGGAAGCATGCGATCCAGACGGCCTGCGTCTTCGGCGCGAACGTGGTTCGTCTGCCGCAGATTGCGCTTCCGCTTGGTCGCTTTCTTGGTGAGGATGTGGCTCTTGTTGGCGTGGCCGCACTTGTACTTGCCGGAAGCGGTCTTCCGAAAGCGCTTGGCCGCCGCCCGATTGGTCTTGATCTTGGGCATATGGGTATGAAGTCCTGGGGTCTGTTCGAGTACTGGCCTAGGCGGTGGCGAAGCCACACTTTCCGTCCTGCCTTGCCGGTTGTTAAGTCTTTGATCCGGAAAGAGTTTCTTTCCTAATCGCGACGGGTCCGAAGAATCGCACTACGTATTGCCACGCAGCCCGGAGAACCGGGCCGCGCATTATGCCCGTCTGAGGTTTTTCTTGCAAATCATTAGCTTGAGTTGCGCCGACTCAGCGCGGGCCGCGGCCTAGGCCTTCCTGCTCTGGGCCAGTTGGCTGCTGCCCTTGACCACCCGTCGGTGACGAGTCGGATTTCGCCATCTGGCAAAGCCGGAAGCCTTCTCGGCTGGAATCGCATAGCGGCGTATTCGCCGCGACGGTCCCGTCCACGTAGGCGACACGCTGGGTTTCTGCCGTCGCGCCTTGGATCGCGAACACCCGCCCTTGTTCGCCGAAGACGACTCGATCGACGGAAATTCCGGCGCGATGCGACTCCAACGCCAACGCACCGGACAGGTTCTGGGTCTGGGCGTCAAAGGATTTACCGCGCTCGCGCTCCGCTGCCTGTACATGTTGCAGCGACCGTTCGTAGGGCTGGTTGAGCGGATGGTCGCGGTCGGACATCAGTGTCCGCTCGGTCGGCTGATGGCCGCCGGCAGTCTTTTCCATCGATTTGATCACCGCTTCGATGTAGTGCAGCTCGACCGCGTGCTTGGCGACTTTCACCGGATTGAATTTTTGCCAGAAGCTCAATGGGTCGGGATCCGGCAGTTCGATCTTATGGCCGAGCGCATCGGGCATCAGATTGCGCATGATCGGCGTGCGCTCCTGAAGCTCGGTAAGAATTTCGTTCTTGACCGCATATCGACGGATCAGGCCGTTTTCGGCTTCGCGCGCTGCCGCGTCGGGGTCTAAGCCGATTCGCGACAGTGTGTTGTCGTGCACGCCGGCGGCATTGAACGTAACGGCCGGTGTATCGGTAGCGACCGCCGCCGCCGCGGCCAAACCGCCGCCGAGCGACTGCCCGGTGATGACGAAGTCTTCGCCGAAGGCGACCTTCGCTTGCCGCGCCAGCGCCATGGCTTGGTTGTACTGCGTCGTTTCGAAGCCGAGGCCTTGGCCGAAATTGGTTTTCCAATCCTTGCCTTCGTCGGTGCCACTGAAAGCGAGGATGTAATGACCGTCGCCATCGCCGTAAATGCGTGCTTTGAAGCCGCTTTTACTATCGTCGAGACTTTTAGGATCGATGCCGAAGCCGCTCAAATCGGCGTCCGGCACCCGCGACCAACCATCGACGGATTTCAACGTGGGACGGCCGTACGTTTCGTCGTACAGATCGTCCATGATCCGCGCCATGGTCAAGTCGATCGGCTTACCGGTCAGACCGCAGACCTCATCGCCGAACGAAGGTTCGGACGATGGATCGCCCGGAGTGTGCGTGCCCGTTGCTGGCACGGTGGCCGAGGAGTTCAAAGCATCATCAGCCATACCACGCCCCCAAGATGCAAGTTAACGGTTTAGCGACCGCCGCGCGCGGCCGCGAGGCCACCGATTTCCGGGTTAGCCTGATCCGGTGCTGGCTGCCCGCGTACCTGAGTATCGTTCGACGCCACCAATGCTGGATTCGCCGCAACCAGGGCCGCTGAGTCACGACTGATGTCGGTCAACGACTTGTCTTTGCTCTCCCCGATCACGACTTGGCTGTAGGGCTTGGTGTCGCTGTCGGGGATCGCGAAAGCGCGCAACTGGTCCTTACCGATGTCGGCACGGGCAGGATTCACGCCATCGATCAATGTCTGCTTGGTGAGATCGGCCGACACGGCGCGGGCCTCTTCCGCGGTCAATCCGAGCTTGTCCAATTTCGGCGCCAAATTGCC
This sequence comes from uncultured Gammaproteobacteria bacterium, assembly GCA_963783035.1. Taxonomy (GTDB): domain Bacteria; phylum Pseudomonadota; class Gammaproteobacteria; order Xanthomonadales; family Xanthomonadaceae; genus Lysobacter_I. The sequence continues at coordinate 1,514,295 of CAWAMC010000004.1, read as the reverse complement.
ATAAATGGTCTCGAAGCGATCGTTAGCGGGATGCGCGCGATCCTGCAACGAAGGCTGACCTTGCGCCGGCTGATTGTTACCGAGCAACTGGCCATGCTTCATTTGCCATGCATCGAGCACCGCGTCCATCAAATGCAGCTCGACGCGATGTTCGACGCGAGCCTTGGGATTGAATCTATCCATGCCCGTAAGCGGGTTGGGGTCGGGCAGCGGCATATCGCGACCGATCGCATTGGCCGCGAGCGCACTGGTCAAAATGTTTTTTTCCTGCACGTGGGTCAGGATTTCGCCCTTGACCTGATAATTGCGGACCTGGCCGTTCTCCGCCTCTCTCTTAATGGCGGCCGGATCGAGACCATGCTCCCTCATCGTCGCGTTGGTGAGACCAGCCGCATTGAACGTCATGCCGGGCACGCCGGGCTGGCCTTTCTCGGTGGTCGATGCCATCGCGATTGCGGCTAGACCACCGCCCAACGAATGGCCGACGAAGGCGACGTTCTCGCCGAACGCGGCCTTGGACTTCGTGCCCAGTTCCGCCGCAAGATTGTACTGACTGGTACTGAAGCCAGCGCCTTGACCGAGATTCGTCTTCCAATCCTTCGCTTGATCCGTCCCGCGAAACGCGACCACGTAGCGACCGTCGTTATCGGTATAGATCGCAGCGTCGTACCCGCTTTTCTTGTCGTGCATCAGTTTCGGGTCGATACCGACCTTCAGCAACTGCTGTTCGGTGAGCGCGGTCCAACCATCGATCGGGGGGCGATCGGGCACATGGGATTTGTAAGAGTCTTGCGCCAGTTTGGCCATCGTGAAATCGATCGGCTTGGCTTCGGTCCCACGCACTTCGGAAGCGAAGGTCGCTCGCTCGTAAGTCTTGCCGGTCAACGGGTCAGTAAACGCTTTGACTTGAGATCCATTCGTCGATTCTGGTTGCTCAGCCATCCTGGTGTCCCCTTCTCTGATTAGGAAGACGTCGCTAGGCTTCGGTGCCGTCACGGCGTCGTGTCACTTTAATTTGTCGGAAAATCGAATCCGGTGTGCGGAGCAAGCGCCGACGCCGTATCTGGACGACGCAAACCTCAGACCACAACGCCGCTTAAGGCGCTGTTTCGAGCGCGATACCGTGTTCGGAGAGCCAGGCCTGCACCGTTTCGCGGTCTCGGCGCGTTTCGGAATTCAGTAGATCCACACGGGTCATGAACAGATAACGCTGGAAGGTCATGCCTTGCATATTGCGAGCCATCGGATCGGCGCCGGCTTTAAGTAGTTCGAGGGCACGCGCAGGCTCATTGATCTGGCCGGCCACATGCAGCGGCGTGTTACCCGTGCGATCGGCGCGATCGGGATCGGCGCCAGCGGCGAGCAAGGCATGGAATTGCTCGACCCGTTCGCCCATCAATGCCGAACGCAACGGAGTAGCGCGCGTTTCGCCGTGCGGAGCGTCCGGATTGGCGCCCTTGGCGAGGAGAATCTTGAGATAGGCATCGTCGTTGGCCATCGCTGCCAGATGCACGACCGTGTCGCCGTCGAGACCGACTTGGTTCGGGTCTGCACCCGCTGCCAACAACGCTTCGAGACCATCGACACTCTTATTGAACACCGCCCACTGCAGCAGGGTCACGCCATCGTCGCCTTGGGCAGCGAGATTCACGGCAGGTGCCAATTCGGCGATCAGACGACGATCGCCTCGCGCGACGGCTTCGGCGAGCCGGGCAACGGCGGGATCGGGAAATATCTGGTTCACATCTACTACGTGCTCTGCCGCGGCTGACATCGTCGCCTTCTCCTTTGCGGAAGCTGAACTGAGGTTCATTAATCCCATCATAGCCGATAAGAGAAGACCGGACACAAACTCCATACGCCTGAGCATGTTGAGATCCTTCGGGCCACTCGCCCAGCACTACCGGAGACGGCAATCGACCCGATCCTACACCCACTGGCGTCGCGCCAATATCCCCCCAGACAAGCGAAAGGCGCCCTTGGGCGCCTTTCGCATCACTCGGTCGTTCGCACCGCACGTTACGGGCAAGCGCAGGACGCCCGCCGCCGCACGGTGCGAATGAACTCATTTCTTCTTCGGCGCGATCATCATCACCATCTGTCGGCCTTCGAGGCGCGGACGGGATTCGATCACGATGTCTTCGCCCAAATCCGCTTCGATACGATTGGCCATTTCGCGCCCGAGTTCCATGTGGCTCATTTCGCGGCCGCGGAAACGGATGTTGACCTTGATCTTATCGCCTTCTTCCAGGAACTCGCGCATCTTGCGCAGTTTGATCTGGTAATCGCCCTCGTCGGTGACGGGACGGAACTTCACTTCCTTGATTTCGACGACTTTCTGCTTCTTTTTAGCGGCAGAGGCTTTTTTCTGCAGCTCGAAGCGGAATTTGCCGAAGTCCATGATCCGGCAGACCGGCGGATCGGCGTTGGGCTGAATCTCGACCAAGTCGAGACCTTCGTCTTCGGCCATGCGCAAGGCTTCGTCGCGCGAGAGGACGCCGATCATTTCGCCGTCGCTGCCGATCACGCGAACCCGCGGTACGCGGATTTCGCCGTTCTTGCGGTTCTGCTTATCCTGAGGGGTGCTGATGTTTCGATCTCCAAAGAGGGATGACCCGGCGGCGTGCACACCGACCGGTACGTCGTGCATTAAGCGTTAGCGGAACCGTGCGGGGCAGGCTCGTGACGAACCTGTTGATGATGAGCATGCTGGTGTTGAGCATGCTCAGCGGCGATGCGCGCAGCGAAGTCGGCGATGGACATGTTCCCCAAATCCTCCCCGGCCCGCGTACGCACGGCAACCACCCCGTTTTCCTTTTCGCGGTCTCCGACCACGAGCAGGTACGGCACCCGCTGCAGCGTGTGCTCGCGAATCTTAAAGCCGATCTTTTCGTTCCGCAAATCGGCCGCAATCCGCAAACCTTGATTCATAAGGCTTTTCCGTACTTGTTCAACATATTCGGCCTGCGCGTCCGTGATATTCATCACCACGGCCTGGATCGGGGCCAGCCAGGCGGGGAATTGGCCGGCATGGTGCTCGATCAGAATGCCGATGAATCGCTCCATCGAGCCGACGATCGCCCGGTGCAGCATGACCGGATGCCGGCGCTGGCTGTGCTCGTCGACGTATTCGGCGCCGAGGCGCCCGGGCATCATGAAATCGACCTGCATGGTGCCCAACTGCCAGGTACGGCCGATGGCGTCCTTGAGGTGGTATTCGATCTTGGGGCCGTAGAACGCGCCCTCGCCCGGCAGTTCGTCCCAGGCCACGCCGGCGGCGCGCAGGGCGTTACGCAGGGCGTCCTCGGCCTTGTCCCAGGTGGCATCGTCGCCGAGGCGGGACTCAGGGCGGAGTGCGATCTTGATCTGGATGTCTGAGAAACCGAACACGCCGTACACCGCGAGCGCCTGCTCGTGAAAGGCGCGCACTTCCGATTCGATCTGGCCTTCGGTACAGAAGATGTGGCCGTCGTCCTGGGTGAAGCCGCGCACGCGCAAGATGCCGTGCAGCGCGCCGGAGGGTTCGTTGCGATGGCAAGCGCCGAATTCGCCGTAGCGCATCGGCAGGTCGCGATAGCTGTGCAAGCCCTGGTTGAAGACTTGAATATGGCCCGGACAGTTCATCGGCTTCAGCGCATAGGTGCGCTTCTCCGATTCGGTGAAGAACATATTGTCTTTGTAGTTGTCCCAATGCCCGGACTTCTGCCACAAGGTCACGTCGAGAATCTGCGGGCAGCGCACTTCCTGATAGCCGCTGTCGCGATACACCTTGCGCATGTACTGCTCGACGACTTGCCAAATCGCCCAGCCTTTTGGATGCCAAAAAATCAGGCCTGGGCCTTCTTCCTGCAGATGGAATAGATCCTGCGCCCTCGCGATCTTGCGGTGATCGCGTTTCTCCGCTTCTTCGAGCTGCGTGAGGTAGGCCTTGAGATCCTTATCGTTCAACCACGCCGTGCCGTAGATACGGCTGAGCATCTGATTATTGGAATCGCCGCGCCAGTAAGCGCCCGCGACCTTCATCAGCTTGAATGCGCGCAGTTTGTCGGTACTCGGCACATGCGGGCCGCGGCATAGGTCGATGAATTCGCCTTGCGAATACAGCGACAGATCCTGATCGGCCGGAATGCTTTCGATGATCTCGGCCTTGAAAGCCTCGCCCATGCCTTTGAAGAACGCGACCGCGTCGTCGCGCGATTTCACGCTACGCGACACCGCATGCGCTTCCTTCACGATCTTCTGCATTTCGGCTTCGATCGCCGGCAGGTCTTCGGGCGTGAACGGTCGCTCGTAGGCGAAGTCGTAATAGAAACCGTTGTCGATCACCGGGCCGATGGTGACTTGCGCGCCGGGAAACAGACGTTGCACCGCTTGAGCGAGCAAATGCGCGGTGGAATGCCGCAGTATCTCCAACGCGTCGGGGTGCTTGTCGGTAACGATTTCGAGCGCGACATCGCGTTCGATGAGATAACTGGCATCGACGAGCTGGCCGTCGACTTTGCCGGCCAGCGCGGCCTTTGCGAGGCCTGGGCCGATGGATTGTGCGATGTCGAGGACCGACACCGGATGTTCGAATTCGCGGCGGCTGCCGTCGGGGAGGGTAATGGCGATCATAGGTTCGGACATATCTGACGATTGTTTGCTATGGGACGACTGCCCTATCGCGCAGCAGCGCGGCAGGCTGAATCGCAAGTCGGGTGGCGTCGTGGCGGGCAATAAAAAAGCGCCCCGAAGGCGCTCTCGCGGTGTCGCGGGCCTCGGGCGTGAAGATCAGGGGGCGGTGGTAGTGCTCATGTCGCACACTCGGCGCCGGTTTCCCGGGGCCACCTCGTTCGTTCGCGGATACCGCAAAGTTAGGCGTCGGGCGGCCGAAAGTCAACGAATCCGGCCGATTCTACGGATATCGATCGACCGAATCCGCTGCATCGGGCCCGTCGCCACACGGCGCTCGCGGCGCTCTACACTCGGCAAAGGCAGGCACGGACACCACAGACGATGACGCAGAGCATTCAAGATTTCCACGACGATCCGCGCAACGCGGACATTCGCATTTGGATCAACGGCGCCTTTAAGCCTCGCGCTGAAGCGACGGTGTCGGTGTTCGACAGCGGCTTCGTGCTGGGCGACGGCGTGTGGGAGGGGTTGCGGGTCATCGACGGCCACCCTGTCTTCCTGGACGAACACTTGGACCGATTGTTCGAGGGCGCTAAAGCGATCGCGCTGGACATCGGCATGGATCGCAAAGCACTCACCCGCGCGATCTACGACACGCTGGACGCCAATGCCATGCGCGATGGCGCGCATCTGCGCTTGATGGTGTCGCGCGGCGTGAAGCGCACGCCGTATCAAGACCCGCGTGTCACGATCGGGCCGGCGACGATCGTCATCATTCCCGAGTTCAAAGTCGCCAAGCCCGAGACGCTCGCACAAGGACTACGACTGTTCACCGTGCATGTGCGTCGCGGTTATCCGGACGTGCAGGACCCGAAACTCAATAGCCACAGCAAGCTCAACTGCATCACCGCGTGCATTCAAGCGACGCAAGCCGGAGCGGACGAAGCGCTGATGCTCGATCCGCACGGCTTCGTGGCGACCTGCAATTCCACGCATTTCTTCATCGTGCGCCGCGGCGAAGTGTGGACATCGACCGGCGACTATTGTCTCGGCGGCATCACCCGCGCGAACGTGTTGCGCGCGTGTCGCGAAGCGGGCATTCCGTGTTTCGAGAAGAATTTCAGTTTGACGCAGGTCTATTCCGCGGACGAAGCGTTCACCACCGGTACGTTCGCAGGCTTAGCGCCCGTGCGCGAGATCGATGGCCGAACGATCGGCGATAGCGCGCATGGTGGCCACGTCGCCCTACCCGGCCCCATGACCGCGCGCTTGCAAACGCTGTATCGCGATTTGATCGCGCGCGATATCGCCTTCCGCGCGGGCGCGCGTCTGGCATGAGCGCAACGCCGCCCCTGCGTATCGCGATGTGGAGCGGGCCGCGCAATATCTCCACGGCGATGATGCGCGCCTGGGAAAATCGCGAAGACTGCGCGGTGAGCGACGAACCGCTGTACGCCGCGTACTTGGCGGAAACAGGCCTCGATCATCCAGGGCGCGATGAGGTGATCGCCGCGGGCGAAACCGACTGGCGTCGCGTCGTCGACGCGTTGCTCGGCCCCGCGCCGAACGGTGCCGCCGTGTGGTACCAAAAACACATGAGTCATCATCTATTGCCCGACATGGCGACGGATTGGGTGTTCGGTCTGCGTAATGTGTTGCTGATCCGCGATCCAGCGGAAGTCGTCGCGTCTTACATCAAATCGCGCGCTGCGGTTTCGCCTGAGGACATCGGTTTACCGCAGCAGTGGCGATTGTTCCAGTCGCTTCGAGATCGCGCGGGCGGGCCACCGCTGGTGATCGATGCCGGCGATTTTCTGCGCGCGCCGGAAACGTACCTGCGCGCATTGTGCGCGGCCTTCGGCATCGCATTCACGCCGCGCATGTTGACGTGGCCCGCAGGGCCGCGCGACAGCGACGGCGTATGGGCGCCGTATTGGTACGACGCTGTGTGGGCATCCACCGGCTTCGAGCCCTGGCGTGCGCGCGAGACCGCGCTCGCGGGCGACGCCGCGGATGTCGCCGAAGTCTGCCGCCCGATTTACGAACGACTGCGGGAATTCAGACTCGCGCTGTAATCTCACATCCGCTAAGCGCGAACGCATCGAACTTTCAATCGGAACACGGCTCTAAGACGCAGGCGGCAACACCACAGCCGCGGCGATATGGCCATCGGCGATACGGAAGCGACCTGATATCCGCGCGAGCCCCTGTATCGCCGCATCGGCGACCAGCACTTCGGCATCGAAATCGCCCAGAAGATCGTCGGCGTGCGATGCCCTATCGTTCTGCCCGCCGAGAACCGCCGCAACGTGCGCGAGATCGAGCCGCACGATCTCGACATCTTGAAAATCGAGAAATCGCCGCCGGATCGGATAGATCGCTTTGTAAACGGCCTCTTTCATCGCGAACACGAGAATAGGGCCGAGCGCGTGCGCATCGATCGGCAGCGCCTCGAGACGTGCGTATTCGGTCGTGCGCACGATGTACGGCACCAGCTCGTCTTTCAGCGCGTGCGCCGGCTCCACATCCAAACCGATGCCCGCACTGTGGATCGCGGCCACCGCCGCTACCGCGCACAGCGAGCGACAATGCGTGATCGAACCGACGATACCGTTCGGCCATATCGGCACACGATCCGAATCGTTCAACAACGGCTCTGCGTCGAACGCAGCGCCGTGCGGCATGCGCGCGAAGACATCGCGCGCGAGCATGCGACCCGCAGCGAATTCGCGCCGTCGCTTCTCGACCGCAGACTGCACGCTGCGCGCCTCCGCCGACATCAGACGCGCCGGGTCGGCATCGGCAGGCGTCATTTCCGCCAAGAACACGGTCGACGGCAACAAGGGGCGAAATAACATGTCGGCAGTCGCTCGGGCCGTACCACACGGCTCAGCCGCGCAGCATCCACCACAGGCCTGCAGCGATCGCGGACACGGCGCAAGCGGCCGCGCCACCGAGAATACGATCCTGCTTCCGCGCGCGCGCCAACGCTTCGCCGTACGGCATGGTGGTGTGCGAGACCATGGTGTAGATCGGCAGCCACGTCTTCGGCATCAAGCGGTTGAGGAAAACGTCGAGACGCTTACGCGCGAGGAACCACGGCGAATTCACTTTTTGCTTCAATTCCACGAAATTCGCTTTCGATAATTCCATCAACACATCGGTATGCGGGCGCCGCGCCGATTCGTACTTCGAGAACGCCGCCGCGCGCTGCCCCGACTCCGCTTCCAACGCAGACAGCAACGCCGAGCAATCCTCGAACGCCGAGTTCATGCCCTGCCCGTAAAACGGATATACCGCATGCGCGGAATCGCCGACCAACACCATCCAGTCGTCGAAACGCCAAGGAGCGGTCTTCGTGGTCAACAGCGAACCGGTCGGGCGCGTCACCCACTGTTCGACCAACGCCGGCAGCATCGGCATCAGGTCGGGGAAATATTTTTGGAACAGCGCACGAATGCCGTCGGGCGTATTCGCGGTCTCGAAACTGTCTTCGCCTTCGTGCGGCAGGAATAACGTGAGCGTATGCGAGCCGTCGCGATTGGGATGCGAAACGAAAAGACAATGCGCGCGCGGCCAGACATGGAGCGCGGTGAGGTCGATCACCGACTCGCCGTTCGGGCCTGCGGCGAGCGTGAGTTCTTTGTAACCCCACTCCAGGTATTCCTGATGGTAATCCGCGCGCATGCCGCGCTGCATCTCTTGTCGCGCGCGAGAGAACGCGCCGTCCGCGCAGATCACCCAGTCTGGGCGCACGACGCGCGCACCATCGGGCGTATCCAATTCGAGACTGCGCGCATCCTTATCGACGCGATGCAGCCTGTGCTCGAAATGCAGATGCACATGCGGCTGTTTTTCGGCGCGGTCGAGCAAGATGCGGATCAACTCGCTGCGATCGATCGAATACAGCACTTCGCCGCGATTCTTGCCGTAGGGCTGGAACCGCGTCGTACCGTCCATGGCATGAATCACGCGCCCGCGCATGACCACGGTGAGCGGCATGATCATATCGATCAAACCCACTTCGGTCAGCGCATGGATGCCGCGTTTGGACAAGCCGAGATTGATCGAACGGCCGCCTTCAGCGCCTTCGACCCGCGGGTCGCTGCGACGCTCGTAAACATCGACTTCGTAACCGCGCTCCGACAGCGCTAGCGCCAAAAGCGAACCGGCCAAGCCACCGCCCACGATCGCGACGTTGCGCCCCGAGCCGGCGCGCTCAGCGACGTGCTCGGCATGAGGGTTCGATCGCGTGGGCACGGGAGTCTCGTCGAGACTCATCTGTCGCCCCTCGCCGAACTCGCACCGCGCAGTTCGATTTCCGCGTTGACCAAGGCATCGACCGCCTGATCGAAATAATTTCGACGGATGGAGCCTCCGAGTTGGTGCAAATACGAGCGCAGATAGGAAATCCGCACTTCCGGCGCATCCAAGTCGCGCTTGAGGAACGGCAAATCGGATTCGACCATGTGCCGAATGACCAGCATCGGAATCGGGCTGCGCAACGGTCGGAATTCGGCGTTGCGTAAACCCGGCGTATCGTTGCGCGAATGGAATTCGCCGAGCATCAAACCGATATCGACGAAGTTCGGCTTGAGTTTGGATTGCATCGCATCGATCCATGGCGCGGCCTCGGGACCGAGCCCGGAAAAGACGACCATGAAAACCTTATTGATTGCCATCGGGCCGTCGCGCGGTTCGGTGTCGAGGAATATCTTGCGGCACTCTTCGATCACATCCTGGATGCGCTGAGGATCGGGTGCGGAATCGTTGATTTCCGCCATCCAAATCGTATCGAGCTCCAGTGCCATTGGCGTGAACGGACAGACCGGGCCTGCGCGCCCGAGGTCCGGATGCGGCCGCGCCAGGAAGCGACGAATCCAATCGATCGTCGCCGCCAACGGCGAATCGACATCGTCGGTGACCGCCACTTCGGAAGCGCGGCGAAGCGCGAATCCCGCCACCGGCTTTTCTTTCGCCGGGCAGACATTGAGGTTCGGCAACTCGGTCAATGACGAATTGTCGGTTTTGCTGGTGTTTTTCGCATTCATCGCATCATTCCTGTGAATATATCGCTTGATCCACTTTCGTTGCCGTTTGGCGGTCAACCTACCGGCACCGGCGCAGCATTCGCTGCCGCGGCATCCGGTAACGCACGATCGATTTCACGTACCGACCTCATCGCATATCCCATCGCCGCAATCGCGCTCATCGCCAGACCGAGCACGACGAACATCAAACCGAGCCCGCGTCCCGGCCCCACGCCGATGACGCTACCGACACTGGATGCCAGCGCACCGCCAGGCATCAGCGCCGGTTCGAACACGTATTCGGCCAGCGGCCCCGCCAACAAATAACCCAACGGCAGCGACGCCTCGCCGGTCATGCGTAGCATGGACATGCAGCGTCCCAGCAGGTGCGACGGCACCTTGCTCTGCCATAACGCATAACTCGCCGATTGCGCAGGCGGAATACTGAGGAACATCAAGAACCCTGCGACGATCAAGAGCGTCAGCGAGGGCGCCAGCCCGTGCATCGCGATCATCAAACCGCTGAAGATGCTGAAGCCCAAGACGCTGTGTATTTTCTGTCGCGGCCCGCCCCAAATCGTGATCAGCAGGCCGCCGACCAGCAAGCCGCTGCAACTGAGCGACATCTGCAAACCGAGCAGACTTTCGTCTTGATTGACCACACTCAGGACCAGCGGCGTGATCGCGATACTGGCGATCGCGAAGACGAAGCTGCTCGCGGCGCTCAAACCCAGCAACCCGAGCAGCCCCGGGCGCTCTGCGACGTAACGCCAACCGATATGCGCCTCGCGCAACAGATTCGAGGGCCTTTCCTGCTCCACTCGCGGCGGGCGCGGCACGCGCGCGACGGCGATGCATACGGCGCCGACCGCGAACGTCAGCGCATCGACCAGCAAAATGCCCGGCAATCCCGAGAATTTCATCAAGATGCCCGCCAGAGCGGGACCGCCGACGAGCGAGAATCCCTGCCCGGTCTGGATCAAACCATTGAGCCGCACCAATTGATCGTGATTCGCCAGCAGCGGTACGCTCGCCGCATAGGCGGGCTGCAAGAAACAATTGGCCATCGCGGTCAAGCCGACGCCCGCATAGATCTGCCACATGCTCAATTGATCCATCGCCGCCGACAGCGCGAGCGCCGCGATGACCAGCGCCGACACGCATTCGCAGACGATCATGGTTCGGCGCCGATCCCAGCGATCGACCAAGGCCCCGGCGAACGGCGATATCAGTACGGCGGGAATCGCCATCGATACGAACACCAGGGCGAACTGCGTGGTCGATCCGGTCGTTTTGTAGACCCAAACGCCCAATGCGAATGTGGTCAAGCGCGAACCCACGCCCGAGACCAACTGACCGAACCAGATCAGCAGAAAATTGCGCAGGCCGTTGACATTCGCGTCCATCACCGACTCAGGCCTCGACCGTGGCGGGCAGCGCGCCCCGCGATTGCAGGAAGGCGACGTAGCGTGCGAATAACGCGCGATCCGCCGGCAAGCAATGGATCCCGAACGCCGCGGCGACTTGCTCGGTCGTACTGCAGTCGAATCGCGGCATTTGCGCTTCGCTATCGTCTTCGGATGCACCGGTCGCTTCATGGAACATGCCGGCGAACGGTTTGAGCGCGTTGTCTTCCCCAGCGGCGACCGCATCGAGCAACGCTTGCCGCCACTGCGGATAGCTCACTTCCTCGATCGCGAGGCCGAAGTCGCGCAGCGCCGCGACCGCATCGGTGACAGGCAGCGTATGCGGATTGAAATAATGATAATTGCCAGCGGCGTCGCCGGCCCCCAACATCACGCGCACGATCGTGCGCGCGACGTAATCCACCGGCGTCATGTCGAAGAAATCGCCGGGCGAGTAAGGCGCTTTGCCCAATTGCGCGCAGCCGCGAATCCAGGCATTGAAATAATCGCCGGTATTGCTGATCCCATGGTCGCCATCGCCGGTGATGCGCGCGGGCCGATGGATCGCGACCGGCACGCCGCGCGAGCGTGCGAGCAAGCCGAGTTGTTCGCTCACCCATTTGCTCTGGTTGTAACCACCGTACTGACCTTCGGCATCCGGCGGCGCGGTGGATTCACTCACGATCGTGCCAGCGTGCTTGCGGGTGAGATACACGCCGAGCGTCGAGACCAATTGCACCGGTTTGAGCGCGCCCATCGTCGCGAGTTTGAGCACTTCGATGGTGCCGCCCACGTTCGCGGCTTCGAGATGGCCGTAATGCGCGATGAAATTGACCTGGCCGCCGTTATGCACGATCGCGTCGACGCGATCGGATAAGGCGACGAAATCGGCGTCGCTCAAGCCCAATCGCGGCGCGGCGAGATCGCCGAGAACAGGCCGCAGGCGGTCTTCGTCGCTCTCGCGCCACAGGCGGTAGCTTTCGAGGTTACGGCGGATGCGCTGCAGACCCTCGGCGCGATCTTCCGCGCGCACGAGGCAGACCATCTCGGCCGATGTGGTGTCGAGCAATTCGCGCAAAATGTAGGCGCCGAGAAAACCGGTCGCGCCCGTCAGCAATACCGATGCCGGCGCATGTCGTGGCGACTTCGGCGGCGACGCATGCGCGGCGGAGACGCTTTCCGGCAGTTCCACTTTGCTGCGCAAATCGATTTGCTCGATTCCATCGCCGCTGCGCATGCGATCGATCGTGCGCGCAAGGCCGATGACCGTCGGCGTCGCGAAGACCGCCGACAACGGCAATTCCACGCCGGTCGCGGCCTGCAGTTTGAACACCAGCGACAGCGTCGCGAGCGAATCGCCGCCGACGACGAAAAAATCGTCGTCCGTGCTGATCGAATCGCGGCCCAGCAGCTCGCGCCAAGCCGCAAGCACGGCGACTTCGGTCTGGGTCTGCGGCGCGACCAGTGCGCGCGCGCGAACATCGTCGTCGCTGGGCGCAGGCAAGGCGCGGCGATCGATTTTACCGTTCGCGTTCAGCGGCATCGTTTCGAGAAACACATACCCCGAAGGCATCATCGCTTCGGGAAGTCGTTGCGCGAGGCCCGCACGCAGCGTCATTGGCTCGATGCCCGCATCGGCGACGACGTACGCGACGAGACGTTTGTCCCCAGGGCGATCTTCTCGCAGCAGCGTGGCTGCGGCTCGCACGCCGGGAATGCCGGCCAATGCGGCATCGATCTCGCCTAACTCGATGCGCACGCCGCGCAACTTGATTTGATGATCGCGGCGGCCGATGAACTGCAACGTACCGTCTGCGTTCCAACGCACGAGATCGCCGCTGCGATACATCGTCGGCGGCGCCGTGCCGGCCTGAGCAGCGAAGGGATCGGGCAGGAAACGTTCTGCGTTCAACTCGTCGGCGCCGAGATAGCCACGGGCTGCGCCCAAGCCGCCGATATAAAGTTCGCCGACGACGCCCTGTGGACATAAGGTGCGATGCGCATCCAGCACGTAGACGCGCACGCCCGGCAACGGCCGGCCGATCGGCAAATCCAGAGACGCGGATTCGGTCAATTCGCTGCCATCGATCGTCGCCAACAACGTGGCGCAGACCGAGGCTTCGGTCGGTCCATAGTGATTGCACAACGTCGCGCGTCGTTCGGTGATCTCGGCGAAACGCCGTACTTGTTCGATCGGTACGCTTTCGCCGCCGATCATCATCAGCCGCAGATGCGGCAAGCGCGAACCGGTACCGCCACGCATGGCGAGACCTTCGCTCCAACGACGCCACAGCGCGGCAGGGGCATCGATCGCGCTCACTGCGTGCTCGTCGCAGAATCGCTCCAACTCCGCGGGGCCCAATTCGGTTGGATTCGGGTGCAAGACGAGCGCAGAACCGCTGGCCAACGCCGGAAAAATATCGCCGACAGAGGCATCGAAGATCAACGGCGGAATCATCAACAAACGCTGTTGCGCGAAGTCGTGGCGAGCGAGGAAACCGCGCACTAAATTCACCGCGCCGCGATGCTCCACCAATACGCCTTTCGGTTGCCCGGTGGACCCCGACGTATAGATCAGGTAAGCCGCATCGCCAGCGCTGCGCTCGACCGGAGGCGCCGCATCCGACAGCGGACTGTCGTCGATATGCAATACCGCGAAATTCGGCGCTTTACCGTTGCGAGCGCGCAATGCGCGCAACAACGCATCGGCGCGATCGCGCTGTGCTGCCGGCACCAGCAATACGCGAGCGCCGGCATCTTCCAGCAAATAGTCCAAACGCTCGTCCGGGCTCGTCGGATCTAGCGGTAGATACGCGGCCCCCGCCGACAAGGCGCCGAGCACGCCGAGAATCGCGTCCACGGAGCGGTCGGCGAGGATCGCGACGATCGTCTCTCGGCCGGCGCTACGGGCATACAGTTGCTGGCCTAGACCGTTCGCACGCGCCAGGGTTTCGGCATAATTCAAACTGCGTCCAGGTTCGACCAACGCATCGGCCTGCGGTGTGCGCGCCGCTTGTGCGGCGAAGACCTCGAACAACGTCTCCTCCGTATCGAACTGCGCAGGACCGCCATCGCCGAAACTCTGCAACACCGAAGCCTCGCAATCGTCGACGATCGACAAACGCGAAAGCGGCACGAGCGGCCGAGCGACCGCCTCGCGCAACAACCTCGTGTAGTGTTCGGCGAAGCGCGCGATCGTGCTCGCCAAAAATAAGTCGGTGTTGTAATCGATGGTGCAGGCGACACGATCGTCCTTGACGACCACCGAAAGCGTTATCTCGAAACGCGCGTTCTTGACCGCGGATTCGACCCACCGCGATTCGACGCCATCGAATCCTAACGATTCGACGCCTTTCGCATTCTGCAATACGAACATCGTCTGGAACAAAGGCGTCCGCCCGGGTGCGCGTTCGATGTCGAGCGAATCGATCACGCGTTCCATCGGCGCCATCGAATTTTCGAGCGCATCGAGCACGCTTCGACGCGTACGCGTCAATAATTCGCGAAACGTCGGATCGCCGCTGAGGTCGCCGCGCAACGCCACGCTGTTGACGAACAGGCCGACGATCGATTCGGCGTCCAACAACGAACGGTTGGTCACGGGCGTACCGACAACGATATCGTGCTCGCCCGAATAGCGAGCGAGTAAGGCATGGAAGACGGCAGCGTAAAGGATGAATGCGGTGACGTTCTCGGTCCGGCAGCATTCCGCGACGTGCGCCGCCACGTCGTTGGGAATATCCCAATCGTGATTCGAACCGTTCGCGGTGATGACCGCGCCGCGCGGACGATCGATCGGGAGATCGAGCAAACTCGAAGCGCCGGATAACGCACTGCGCCAATAACCGAGCTGACGTTCGATGATGCTTTGCTGCTGCGGTTCGCGCTCCCAGAGCACGATATCGCCGTATTGCCGCGATGGCGCATCGAAGCGCGGAACGCGCCCTGCGCGCAGTGCGTTATACGCCAACGCAAAGTCTTCGCGCAGGATCGAAATCGACCACGCATCGGACATGATGTGATGCAAGGACACCGATAGCATGTGATGATCGCGCGCCAAGCGCAGCAAGGTCATCCGCAGCAAAGGCGGGCGCGATAGATCGAATGGACGATCGGCGTAGCGATCCAATGCGCGCTGCATCGCGGTATCGCCTTCGATCGCCCATTCCGATCGCAAATCGACGATCTCGATATCCGCGTCGACTTGCGCGTGAATGGTTTGCACCGGGCGCCCTGCGTCTTCGGTGAACCCAAGACGCAGCGCGTCGTGTCGATCGACCACCGCACGCAAAGCGCCGCGCAAGGCTTCGATATCCAGCTCGCCGCGCAATTCCGCGACATCGTAGATGTGATAGGCCGGCGTCCCCGGCTGCAGTCGCTCGAATACCCAAATCTGTTGCTGCGCGGGCGAAAGCGGGAACGGCTCGCCGGCGTGCGCGCGCGGGGCTTCCGCAGACGCAACGACGCTATCGCCATCGTGATTGGCTTGCGCGCGCTTGCCGAGATTACGCAGCAACAGCTCGCGCTGCTGCGGCGTCAGCTTCTCCAAGCGGCTCGCCAATGTGCCGGCGTTCGCGGGTTTTTCTGGGAAATCGGTCATACGCGATCGTGATTCCTTGCGCTCGTCCTGAGATCGTCCTGGGGGGAGTCGCGGTTACGGTGCTCTTATGCGGTGGAAGTGAAATACTGTGGGCGCGAGCGACGACGAGTCCCCGTCAGCTCGCGAGCAAGCTTTGGATATCCTCTTCGGACAGGCCCTCCAACTCTTGCAGCATGCTGGCGAGCGCATCGGAATCCACGCTCTGCATGCGCCGTTGCAACAGCAAGTCGGCGAACTGAGCGATCGTCGGCGCCTCGAACAGCATGCGCAAAGCGATGTCGCCCCCCAGCGACTTCTGCATGCGCGCGACCAACTGGGTCGCGAGCAAGGAGTGGCCGCCGAGATCGAAGAAATTATCGTGAATACCGACCTTCTGCCGGCCGAGGATATCCGCCCACAGCGTCGCCAATGTTTCTTCTTCGGCATTGCGCGGTGCGACATACGTGTCTGCGCTGCTTTCCTCGGCATCCGGCGCAGGCAACGCACGGCGATCGACCTTGCCGTTAGGCGTGAGCGGCATGGCGTCCATGACCATAATCGCCGACGGCATCATGTAATCGGGCAGCCGTTGTCGCGCTTGCGCGCGCAGGGATGTCAGATCGATCGCCGAAACCCCATCGGCGACAGTGAGATACGCGACCAAGCGCTTGTCGCCGGGACGATCTTCGCGACAGACGACGACCGCTTGCCGTACCTGCGAATGCGCGGACAACACCGACTCGATTTCGCCCAATTCGATGCGATAACCGCGCAACTTCACCTGGTGATCGATACGACCGACGACTTCGATTCGGCCATCGCGCCGCCAACGCGCGAGATCGCCTGTGCGATACAAGCGAGCGCCCGCGCGCGTACTGAACGGATCGACGATGAATTTCTCGGCGGTGAGTTCCGGGCGCGCCAAATAACCCTGCGTAACGCCGAGCCCGCCGATCAACAGCTCACCAGGGATTCCCGGCGGTAGCGGCTGCATGTGCGGGTCGACGATGTAGATTTCGGTGTTGGCGATCGGCTTGCCGATACTGATCGCGCCCTCGCCCGCTTCGATGCGATCGACCGTCGACCACACCGTGGTTTCGGTCGGGCCATAAAGATTCCACAGCTCGCGGCCGTTGCGCAGCAGTCGATCGGCGAGTTCGCGCGGTAAGCCTTCGCCGCCGCAAAACATCCGCATCTGCGGCCGGCCGCGCCAACCCGATTCGAGCAGCATGCGCCACGTCGACGGCGTCGCCTGCATCGCGGTGACCTCGGCGCGATCGAGCAACGCAGCGAGCGCTTCGCCATCGGCTGCGGTGTCGCGATCGGCCAAGGCGATGCGTGCGCCCACGGACAGCGGCAGCATCAGTTCGAGCAAGGCGATATCGAACGACAACGTCGTGATCGCGCATAGCGTATCGCCAGCCCGCAAACCAGGCGCGCGCGCCATCGATGCGAGAAAATTCACTGCCGCACGATGCGGGACGCAGACGCCCTTGGGCCGACCGGTCGAACCGGAGGTGAAAATAACGTAAGCGGTATCGTCGGCGGCCGGCTCCGACCTCGTCGCGGGCGATACGGGATGCGCTGGGCGACAGCGCATCGTCGATCGACAACACCGCGTGCGGGCCGCTCGGCAATTCGGCGATCAGCTCGGCGTCGGCGAGCACCACGGGCATGGCCGAATCTTCGATCATCCACGCGATGCGCTCGGCGGGATAGCTCGGATCGAGCGGCACGTAAGCCGCGCCCGCTTTCCATGCGCCAAGCATCGCGGCCAGCATCTGCGGCTTGCGATGCAAGAACAGCCCGACCATCGTGCCCGGGCCGCAGCCGCGCGCGCGCAGTTGCGCGGCGATCGCTTCGGCCTGCACATCGAGTTCGGCGTAACTCAACCGATGCGCGACGCCTGCAGCGTCGTACTGCACGACGGCCTCCGCCTGCGGCGTGCGTGCGGCCTGCGCTGCGAACATCGCATGCAAGGTGGTTTCGGCCGGTAGCGGCTGCGCGGTCGCGTTCCATTCTTCGAGCACGCGTTTGCGCTGATCCGACGGCATGATCTCCAATGCGGCGATGCGCTTGCCCGGATCTTCCACGATCGAGACCAACAATTGCTGCAAATGCACGGTCAGATCGCGAATGTATTCGACATCGAACAGATCGCTGGCGTACTCCATCAACAGCAGCAACGCACCACCGGTTTCGTTGGCGAAGAAGGTCAGGTCGGTACGCGATGTGCCCGAATGCACGCCTTCCAAATTGACCGGCAGTATCTTCAATCCGGACAGATCGACGTATTGCTCCGGGAAATTCTGGAAGAACACCATCGTCTGGAACAGCGGCGTATGGCTGAGACTGCGTTCGATATCGAGGCATTCCAGCAAACGCTCGAACGGCATGTCTTGATTGGCGTAGCTATCGATCGTGCGCTGCTTCACCTGCGCCAGCAGCTCGCGGAACGTAGGATTGCCGGACAAATCGCCGCGCAACGGCAAGGTGTTGACGAAGAAACCGATCAACGCTTCGAGTTCGCGCCGCGGCCGATTGGCGTTACCGACGCCGATCGTCACGTCGTCCTGACCGGAATAACGCGAAAGCAGCACCTGCACCGCGGCGAGAAACACCATGAACGCGGTGGTGCCTTCTTGGCGCGCAAGGCGCTTGATCGGCTCGAAAACATCCGCTGGAATCACGTGACGATACAGCGAGCCGCGGTAGCTCTGCTTCGCAGGGCGCGGCCGGTCGCCGGGCAGTTCGAGCACGGGAGGCAGGGTCTCGAACTGCGTTTTCCAATATTCCAACTGCTTGCGATGCCCTTCGCCCTCCATTTCGTCGCGCTGCCATAACGTGTAATCGGCGTATTGGATCGGCAGTTCCGGCAAGGTCGAAGGCCGGCCGGCGAGATAAGCGCCATACAGTTCGGTGAGCTCGGTCGCGAGAACGCCGAACGACCAACCGTCGACCGCGATGTGATGCGCGCAAAGCACGAGCAGATGATCGTCGACGCCGATACGGATGAGGGTAACGCGCAGAATCGGACCGTTGACCAAATCGAACGAGGTTGCGGCATCGTCGCGTGCCAAGCCCATCGCGGCGGGAACGCGCTCGGACTCGGGCCGGTCGGCGACATCGTGCTGAAGGATTTTGAGCGGCTCGGCGGGCAGAATACGTTGGTATGGGCCCTCGTCGTCGCTGACGAAAACGGTGCGGAGCGTTTCATGGCGACGGACGATTTCGCTCAGCGTGCGCGACATGACCTCGATATCGAGCGGACCGATCAAGCGCAGCAACGAAGAAACGTTGTAAACGGTATTGCCGGGTTCGAAGCGATCGAGAATCCACAAGCGCTGCTGCGCCGACGACAGCGGCATGCGTTCGGGGCGCGGGCGACGACCGATCTCGCTTTGGGACTTATCTTTAGCGGCATTCTTCGCTAACTGCTGCATCAACAGCGCGCGTTTTTCTGGCGAAAGGTTCGCAAGGCGCTTTTCGAGCTCGTTCATCCGTCACTCCGTGATTGAATTTTGCGCCAGGCGCAGGCGCAGTTCTTCATCGCTGAGATCGTCGAAACCGACCATCAGCGCATCCAGAGCATCGGCCGCCTCGGCGATGCGCTGCGCTAACTGTTCCAACACAGGCATGTCGAACAACGTACGCAGCGGCAACTCGACGCCGAATTCGTCTTCGATACGGGCCAGCATTCGCGTGCCCAGTAGCGAGTGCCCGCCCGAATCGAAGAAATTAGCGCGGACATCCACCCGCGGTAGTCCGAGCAATTCGCACCACAGCTCGGCCAGCGCCTGCTCCTCTGCGGTGCGCGGCCCTTGGAAATCGGCGCTTGCGTCGATGGCGCCCGCCGCCTGCGGCGGAGGCAGCGCGTTGCGATCGACTTTACCGTTTGGCGTCAGCGGAAACGCATCCAAACGCACGAATGCGCTCGGCACCATGTATTCGGGCAACGCGTCTTTCAAATGCGCACGCAACGCCGCTTCGTCCGGCGCGCTGCCTTCGTGGGTGAAATACGCGGCGAGGTAGCGATCGCCCGGTCGGTCTTCGCGACAATGCACGACCACTTGCGTCATCCCCGGCACGCCGCCGAGCACCGTTTCGATTTCGCCCAATTCGATGCGAAAACCGCGCAGCTTGATTTGATGATCGAGGCGACCGACGACTTGTACCGTGCCGTCTTCGCGCCACAGCGCGAGGTCTCCGGTGCGATACAAGCGCGCATGGGGATCGTCGACGAAAGGATCGGCGATGAATTTTTCCGCCGTCAGATCGGGGCGACCGCGATAGCCGGCTGCCAAACCGGCGCCGCCGATGAGCAATTCGCCGGGCACACCGACCGGTTGCGGTTGCATCTGCCGATCGACGATACGCAATACGGTGTTGTCGACGGGGCCGCCGACGATGATCGGACCGGTGCCCGCTTCGACACGACACAATGCGGAGTAGACCGTCGTTTCGGTCGGGCCGTACAGATTCCATACTTCCGGCGCGCAAGGCAGCAACCGGTCGGCGAGATCGCGCGGTAGCGCTTCGCCGGTGGAAATGATGCGCATCCCTGGTTTGCCGGCCCATCCCAGATCGAGCAGCATCCGCCACGTCGCGGGCGTGGCCTGCATGATCGTGATCGTTTCGGCGTCGATGAGTTTGCGCAAGCGCGCGCTATCGCGAACGGTATCGCGATCGACCAACAGGATGCGCGCACCCACCGTCAACGGCAGCACCAATTCGGTCAGCGCGATATCGAACGACAAGGTACTGATGGCGCAGATGGTGTCGCGCTCGGAGATCCCGGGCGCGCGCGCGATCGAGCGCATCAAGTTCACTGCGGAGGCTTGACGGATTTCCACGCCCTTCGGCTTACCGGTCGAGCCCGAGGTGAAGATCACGTACGCCGGATCGGATGCCGTCGACGCGCCCGAAGGCGGTGCGTCCGCTTCGGGACCGAGTGCGGCATCGGCATCGATCACGACCACCGATGGCGTCAATCCCGCAGGCACGATCTCGCGCAACGCCTCGCGCAGCGAGGGCTGCGTCGCCAACACCGGCGATTCGGACAGTTCGACCATGTAGCCGAGACGTTCGGCCGGATAGCTCGGGTCCAGCGGCACGTATGCGCCGCCGGCTTTGAGGATGCCGACCAAACCGATCAGCATTTCCAGCGAACGATCGACGTACAAGCCGACCAAAACGCCCGGGCCGACGCCCTGCGCGCGCAACGTATGCGCAACCGCATTCGCGCGCCGGTCGAGTTCGCGATAGCTCATCGCGCGCCCCGCGAACACCACCGCCGTCGCGTCCGGCGTACGCTCGGTCTGCGCGGCGATTTGCGCGGCGATCGTCGTCGGTACCGGCAATTGGCGTTCGGTGCGATTCCACCGCGCCTGCTGCGCGTGTTCTTCCGGCGTCAGCATCGGCAAATCGAACACCGGCGTTTCGGGCGCGTCGGCGATCGCTTCGAGCATGCGCAGCAAATGCCCGCCCATGCGCTCAATGGTGGCAGCGTCGTAGAGATCGGTGCTGTATTCGAACATCAGCTCGCCGTCGGCGTGCTGATTCACGTAAAGATTGATGTCGGCCTGCGCCGTCGGCGCACGGAATTGGGTCAGATGCGGGTGTTCGACGCGCAACCCGGTCATCTCGGTATCCAGACGCGGATAGTTCTGGAAGAAATACATCGCCTGCACGAACGGCGTATAGCTCGACGAGCGTTGGATCCGCAGGGCTTCGAGAATCTTGTCCAGCGGCACATCGCCGTTGTCCATCGCGCCTAACATCGCGTCGCGGGTGCGGTCGAGCGCGCCGACGAAACTCGGCGTATCCGACAAATCCAGCGGCAGCGGCAACAAATTGATGAAGAAGCCGATCACGTTCTCGAGTTCGAGGCGGTTGCGGCTGCCGGAGGAACCGGCCGCGACGACGACCCGTTGCTGGCCGCTGTAGCGCGACAACAAGGTTTGGAAGGCCGCAAGCACGAGCATCGACATCGAAGCTTGGCGCTCTCGCGCTATTTTTTCGAGCCGCCCATACAGTTCGCTCGGTATGCACGTCGCCCAGCAATCCCCGCGAAAACTCTGCGTCGCTGGGCGTGGGCGATCGGTCGGTAAATCGAGTACAGCCGGCGCACCGTCGAGCTGCTGTTTCCAATAGTCGACCTGTCGATCCAAAACGGCGGCGGCGAGATTATTTTGCTGCCATAACGCGACATCGGCGATGTGCAACTCTGGCGTAGGCAATGCCGGCGTATCGCCTGCATGCAGCGCGTTGTAGGCCTGCACGAGCTCTTTTTCGAGGATCGTCATCGACCAGCCATCGATCGCGATATGGTGATACACCAGACACAGTAAGTGCAGGTCCGGATCGACGCGTACGATCATGGCGCGGAATGCCGCATCCTTGGCGAGATCGAATGCGCGCGCCACGGTGTCGCGCGCGATACGGAAGGCATCGCCGCGCCGGGCATCGATGGTGTCGCCGACGGCGACGTGTTCTTGCCACGACACAGGCATCGACGCCACGATGTGCTGGAAGGGCTCGCCGCCCTGGGCGCGATAGACCGTGCGCAAGACTTCATGCCGATCGAGCAAACACTGCAGCGCGCCATGCAACGCATCTCGATCGAGCGCCCCGTGCAGCCACAGCGCGGCCGGCGCGTTGTACGCGGTCAGCCCGGGCGAGAGTTGATCCAACCACCACAGCCGGCGCTGGCCGGAACTCAAGGGAATGCGTTCGGGACGCGGCGCTGGACGAATCCGATCGCGCTTTCCGCGCTCCTGTGCGGAAACCCTTCGGAGCAGCTCTCGCCGCTCCGGGGACATCTGGGCAAGGCGCTGATCTATTTCACTCATCTGAATCAACTTCCCTGTCGCGTTGCGACATAAAGAATTACCAAATCACATAAAAACGGTCGGCGAGAACCGCTTCCCAACGTATCATACCCGGCTTATTCTGCAAGCCGCGATCACAAAAGCCAGCCTCTGCCCCGCGCTTCCATTCGTCGGCGTATGCACCTATCGGTACCACGTGTTCCGCAACAAGGGATGTTCCATCTGTGCAATCAAGTGCATGCAGGTTTTTCACGGAAGATCTGCGGTGAAGCCATATCGTAAGGAGACCATGTTGGACGCATCAGGGACCGCATCATCCGCCCCGATTCAGTCGAGGCCCGCGACGCCAGCGGCTTTGGCGGCATTGTCCGCGCGCCTCGGTACGGCCCGATTACTGGTGCAAGGCGGCGGCGGCAACACATCCTGTAAGTCGGATGACGATTTCTGGGTCAAAGCATCCGGTACTTGGCTCGCACAGGCCGAGACGCAAGAGATTTTCGTGCATCTGCCCCTCGGTGCGGTGCGTGCGGCGATGGCCGCGGTCGAGCCGGAACCGGCCCTGCTGGCGCTCGCTGCGGCGGGTGGGCCGCGGCCTTCGATCGAAACCTCCCTGCATGCGCTGATGCCGCAGAGCGTGGTTCTGCACGTGCATTCCGTCAGCACCATCGCGCATGCGGCACGCACGGACGCGCGACCACGCTTGAGCGAGCGCTTGGATGGTTTGAACTGGGCCTGGGTGCCGTACCGCCGGCCGGGCGTACCGCTGACCGAAGCGATTCGCGACGCCCTCGATCAGGCCGCGGGCACGCCCGATATTTTGATTCTCGGCAATCACGGGTTGGTCGTCGCTGGCAACGATTGCACGACCGCCGAAGCGCGGCTGCACGAGGTCGAAGCGCGGCTCGCACTCCCCGCACGCTCACCGGCAGCGCCCGATTTCGATCGCCTGCACGCCGCCAACGACGCCGGCTGGCGCGTGACCGATCACGCCACGCTGCATGCGATCGCGACCGATCCTGTGGTGCGCGCGATCGCCCTCCGCGGTGCTTTGTATCCCGACCATGTGGTGTTTTTGGGCGAGCGCGCATTCGCGTTACCGCCCGCTGCGAAAAACGAAGGACGACCCACGTCGCTACAGTCGGCCTTGCGCAGCATCGCCGAACGCGGCCTACCCGAGCCGGCCTACGTCATCGTCGAGGATGCCGGCATCCTGCTCTCGCCGCGTCTCAGCGCAGGCGCCGACGCCATGTTAGGTTGCTTGGCCGATGTCGGACTGCGGTTGCAGGCCGATGATCCATTGAGATATCTCGCACTCGATGACGTGGCCGCGCTGATGGGTTGGGAAGCCGAAGCCTACCGGCGCGCACGCGACGCCGCGTCGAGCGGCCACGACGCGAACGATCGCGACGCGAACCTTCACTGACACCGACACGATCATCGAACGCGAGAATCAAGGAAGAACCTGCATGCAGATCGTCGTACCAATGTCGGGATTCGGGGAGCGCTTCCGCCGCGCGGGTTATACCGTGCCCAAGCCGCTCATCGAAATCGAAGGCAAACCGATCGTCGCGCATGTCGTCGATCTGTTCCCCGGCGAGACCGACTTCGTTTTCGTCTGCAACCGCGATCACCTCGACGATCCCGCGTTCGCGATGGCCGAACAGTTGATGCGCTACTGCCCGACCGGGCGCATCGTCGGCATCGCAGCGCATAAGCTCGGGCCGGTCAATGCCGTGATGCAAGCGCTGGATGCGCTCGACCCCGCACAACCGACGATCGTCAACTATTGCGACTTCACTGCGGTCTGGGACTACGCCGCCTTCAAGCGCGATGTCGCCGAGAGCCGCTGCGACGGCGCGATTCCGTGCTACACCGGTTTCCATCCGCATATGACCGGTTCGACTAACTACGCCTACGTCCGCACCGAGACGATGGCGGCGAACAATGGACGCACGCGGCAGAAAGTGCTCGCGATTCAAGAGAAGCAGCCGTACACCGACCAGCCGATGAGCGAATACGCATCGAGCGGCACCTACTACTTTTCATCGGCCGCGAAAATGGCCGATTGCTTCGAGCGCTGCATGGCGCGCCCGGAGTTGGCGTTGAACGGCGAGTATTACGCCAGCCTCGCGTATCGCCCTCTGCTCGAAGACGGCGGTTTGGTGACGGTATACGAATTGGATCATTTCATGCAGTGGGGCACGCCGGAAGATCTCGCTGAGTATCGCTATTGGTCGCAAGCGTTCCGAAGTCTGGTCGATCCTGCGCGGCGTCGGCGCGCGATCGCGCAGCGCGGCGCCACGATGGTGCCGATGGCCGGGCTCGGCTCGCGGTTCGCGCAAGAAGGCCACACGCTGCCGAAACCGCTGATTCCGGTGTCGGGCGAACCGATGGTCGTGCAAGCCACGCTCGATCTTCCCGCTGCGGAGCGTCATGTCTTCGTGCTGCGTCGCGATCTCCCAGGCTTGGAAGCGATCGAAACCACGCTACAGCAACGTTTCCCCGGCTGCTCGATGGTCGAGTTGGACGCGGTGACCGACGGCCAAGCGCGCACGTGTTTGCATGGACTCGAAGCAGTCGATCTCGATGCGCCGCTGACGATCGGCGCCTGCGACAACGGTGCGTTGTTCGATGCCGATGCTTTGCGCGCGGCGCTCGACGACCCGGATGCCGATGTGTTGGTGTGGGTGGCCCGCGGCTATCCCGGCGCACTGCGCCGGCCGCAGCATTACGGCTGGGTGGATGCGGTCGATGACCTCGTGCGCAAAGTTTCGGTCAAAACGCCGCTGAACGATCCCGCGCACGATCCGATCATCGTCGGCGCTTTCAGTTTCAAACGCGCGCGCGATTTCGCCGCCGCCGCCGGGGCGATGATCGCCCGCGATGGTCGCGTCGGCGGCGAGTTCTACGTCGATAGCTGTATCGAAGACGCGATCGCGCTCGGCTTGCGCTGTAAAACCTTCGAGATCGAGCACTATCTGTGTTGGGGCACGCCAACCGATTTGCGCACCTTCGATTACTGGCAGCGCTGTTTCGATCGCTGGCCCTCGCATCCTTACGCGAAAGCGCTCGATAGCCGTGTTGCGACGGCAGTGAGCGCGCAGTCTCCGGCCGCTAGCGTCGCCGAAGCGACGCCTGCATCGCACGACCGCGACATTCCTCCGACATCGCATATCGGACTTTCCGCATGATCCTGCCCAGCACTTATTTCCCGACGCATGAGGAAAATCGCTTCGCGCACGAAGGCGATGTCGCGCGTGCGCGCGAATACTTCCTCGCGCATCGCCCGCGGAACCTCGAATACCTGCTGCGCAAGCGCTACGCATGGATGAACGCGCACCTTAAATCCGGTATGCGTGTGGTGGAATTCGGCGCCGGCTCAGGATTAAGCAAAGAATTCATTCATCACGACGGTTTTCGCATCTCCGACGTCGAGCCGCGCCCCTGGACCGACGACGTCGCCGATGCGATGAACCCGCCCTACCCCGACGGTTCGGTCGACGTGGCAATCTTCAGCCACATGATCCACCATCTACCGAATCCAGCGCAGTTCTTCGCCAGCGTGCATAAGATGCTGGCCCCGAACGGATTGGTGCTGATCCAAGAGCTCAACACCTGCTTCTTGCTCAAGCTCGCGCTGCGCGCGATGCGTCACGAAGGCTGGTCCTACGATATCGACGTGTTCGACCCGAACGTCGTCGCCAACGACCCGCGAGACCCTTGGTCGGCGAATTGCGCGATACCGCATCTGATGTTCCGCGACGGCGCCGAATTCGAGCGCCGCATTCCCGGCTTTCGCATCGAGAAAAACGAACTCAACGAGTGCTTCGTGTTTCTCGCTTCCGGCGGCGTGGTCGTCCGCGCGAAGACCGTCGAATTACCGAAGTTCGTGCTGCGCGCGATCGATGCGATGGACAGCGCGCTGGTCGCGCTGATGCCGTCGATATTCGCGATGGGCCGATCGGTGGTACTGCGCAAGGTCGATGCAGGGTGAATGCCGAATGCGCCTGAGCTTGGTCATTCCCTGCTACAACGAAGCGCGCAATCTGCCGCTTCTGGTCGCGCGCCTGCGCGAAGTGTTCGTGCGCGACGACATCGAAGCGATCCTCGTCGATAACGGGTCGACCGACGATTCGCCGCAGGTGCTCGCCGAATTGCTGCGCGCGCCCTCGCGTATCCGCAGTGTGCGCGTCGAGAAAAACCAAGGCTATGGCTACGGCATTCTCGCCGGCCTCGCTGCAGCGCAGGGCGAGATCATCGGCTGGACGCATGCCGATATGCAAACCGATCCCGCCGATGCACTGCATGGCCTCGCTCTTTTCGACGGCGCCAGCGACGACGTCTTCGTCAAAGGCCAGCGCAACGGCCGGCCGTTGGCGGACGTCGCGTTCACCTTCGGCATGTCCGTGTTCGAAACGCTGCTGCTGCGTCGGCGGTTGTGGGATATCAACGCCCAACCGACGCTGTTTCCGCGCACGTTCTTCGCGCAGTGGCGTTCGCCGCCGCACGATTTCTCGCTCGATCTGTACGCGTACTACCAAGCGCTGCACCGCGGCCTGCGCGTGCGCCGATTCCCGGTGCGTTTCGGGCAACGTGCGCACGGCGTCTCGCATTGGAACGTCAACTGGCGCGCGAAGCTGCGCTTCATTCGTAGAACCGTGGACTACAGTCTGCGCCTGCGGCAAGATCTGTCGCGCGAGAAACAGGTCGATCGACAACAGGCTCGCCGCACATGATCATCGTTCGACATCGCCGTAATACGGCGGAAGAATTGCGCGCGACGCCCCCTGAATTCGGGATCGAACTCGATTTGCGCAGTCAGGGCGATCGGCTGATCGTCCATCACGACCCGTTCGCGAACGGCGAGGACTTCGAGTCTTGGCTGCAGCACTATCGGCATCGCCTGCTGATTCTCAACGTCAAAGAAGAAGGTCTTGAAACGCGATTGATCGCGCTGATGCGCGAACACGGTATCGACGATTGGTTTTTCCTCGACCAATCGTTTCCGTTCCTCATCCGCAGTGCGCGCGCCGGTGAGTCCCGCTGCGCGGTTCGGGTGTCCGAGTACGAGTCGATCGACACGGCAATGAGTCTGGCCGGGCAAGTGCGCTGGGTGTGGGTGGATTGCTTCACCCGTTTTCCGCTCGATGGCGAACAAGCCAGGCGTTTGCAGGACGCCGGGTTCAAACTGTGCCTCGTCTCGCCCGAATTGCAGGGCCGCGATGCGGCCACAGAAATCCCAGCGCTGCGCGCGCTGCTCGAACGCGAAGGCATCGCACCCGATGCCGTCTGCACGAAGGAAACGACGCTGTGGCGATGAACACCGCATCTCTCGCGCATCTGTCGCCCAAGCACTGGTTGCCTAAACCGTTGCGGCAATCGCCGATTTTTCTGGCCGGGTTGGCGCTACGCGTGTTGCTCATCGCGTTGTGCGCGCCGCATATCCAGCAGATGTGGTTCGTCCCATTCGTCGATCACGCGATCGCATTTCCATCGCTCGACCCCTGGTCCGCATTTCTCGACGATGGCGGCACGCCGCTGGCGTATCCGTATGGCCCGGTGATGCTGATCGCGCACCTTCCGACCGTCTTGCTCGGCGAACTGTTGAACGTCGTCAGCGGGCATGACGTCTTCGTCGCGATCGGCTTCCGCGCGAGCCTCTTACTGGCCGATCTGGCAGCGCTGTTGTTGTTGTATCGATTGTTCCCGCAACAGCCGCGAAAATTGTTGTGGCTGTATTGGTTGTCGCCGATCGTGCTGTACGTGACGTATTGGAACGGCCAGACCGATATCATTCCGGTCGCCTTGCTCCTCGCTTCGCTAGTGTTCCTGCGCGACCATCGCGCACGCGCCAGCGGTATCGCGCTCGGGCTTGCGCTCTCGGCCAAGTTCAGCATGTTGTTGGCGCTGCCGTTCCTAGCGATCTATCTCTGGCGCAATAAGCGCCTACGCAGCCTGCAGACGCCGTTCCTGATCGGCCTCGCGATCGGTTTGACTCCGCAAGCCGTGTGCCTGCTATCGCCGGGTTTCTTGCGCATGGTGCTCGGCACCCAAGAATCGGCGCGTATTTTCGATTTCGCGCTGCCGCTGGGCGACACGATGCAGTTGTATCTGACACCGACACTGTACTTGCTCGCCGCTTACGCGGTATGGCGTTTGCGCCGCATCAGTTTCGATCTTCTGATCGCCGTCACCGGGCTATCGTTCTTCCTCGTGGTGCTGACTACGCCCGCACCGCCGGGTTGGTATCTGTGGCTCGTGCCGTTCCTGGTCGCGCATCAACTGCAGGGCGATCGCAGTTCGATCGTGTTGACCGCAGCGCTGTCGGCGCTGCTGATCGGCATGCATTTGATCGTTTCGACCGGCGCCACCATCGAGCCTTTCGGCTGGAGCGCGGCGACGCTGTTCGCGCCGATCGCCGCTGGAATCACCCCGCATATTTCGTCGCTGTGGATGACCTTGGTGATCTCGACCGGCGTGGTATTGATTTTGCAGATGGTGCGCGAACGCGTCGGCCGCAACGATTACTTCCGTATCGCGCAAAAACCGATACGCATCGGCATCGCGGGCGACTCCGGCGCCGGCAAAGACACGCTCGCGCGCGCGCTGACCGGCATCTTCGGCGACCACACCGTCGTGCATTTGTCGGGCGACGATTATCACGTGTGGGACCGTTTCGCGCCGATGTGGAAGGGGCTCACCCATCTCAATCCGCGCGCGAACGATCTGCAGCGCTTCAATAGCGACGCGCTGGCGCTGATGGACGGCAAGCCGGTCGTTTGTCGCCATTACGATCACCAAGCTGGGCGTTTCCTCGCACCGATGACGTTACAGCGCAACGATGTGGTGATCGTCTCCGGCTTGCACGCCTTGCGTATGGCACGGCTCAGTAAACGGTTCGATGTGTCCGTGTTCTTGGACATCGACGAAGACCTGCGCCGCGCTTGGAAGCTCCACCGCGATGTGCATCAACGCGGCCACGATCGCGAAACCGTGCTGCGCTCGCTCGAACGCCGCGAGATCGACTCGCAGCGTTACATCCATCCGCAACGCGCCGCGGCCGATCTGATCTTGAAACTGCGGCCGGTGAATCGGCAACAGCTCGAGTCCGCCACGTCGCCTCACGACGTTCCGCTGAAGTTATCCGCGCAGATTCGTAGCAGCACGTATCACGAGCGTTTGGCGCGGATTCTGATCGGCGTCTGCGGCCTGCACTTAGACATCGAATTGGCCGAGGACTCCGACGAAGTCGGCATGACGATCGAAGGCGACGTCTCCGCCGAAGACATCGCGCTGGCGGCCACCTCGCTCGCGCCGAACTTGCAAGAAATGCTCGACATCCATCCATGCTGGGACGATGGCATGACCGGCATCATGCAGTTGATGGTGCTGCTGCAGATCGAAGAATCGCTTAAGAATAGGATCCGTTGACATGGCCGTTCAATATCATACGACCCCGCTTCGCGCCCCGCGCGCGATCATTTTCGACACCGACAACACGCTCTACGCTTACGACGAGCCGCACGCGAAAGCGACGGCGGCGACCGAAGCGAAAGCGGTGCGTCTGCTCGGCGCCGACCTCGACAGCGTGCGTAACGCCTTCGCGCAGGCACGCGAAGAAGTGAAGAAACAGCTCGGGCCCAGCGCGAGCTCGCATAGTCGCCTGTTGTATTTCCAGCGCGGTATCGAAATCTTGGGCCGCAAGACCCAATTGCTGATCACCTTGGATCTGGAACAGACCTATTGGCGCACCTTCCTCGCCCACTGCGCGCTGTACCCCGGCGTGCGCGAGTTGCTGACCAATCTTCGCAACCGCGATATTTCGACCGCGATCATCACCGACCTGACGTCGCAGATCCAATTCCGCAAGATCATTTATTTCGGCCTCGACGATTGCTTCGACTACGTCGTCACCTCGGAAGAAGCCGGCGCCGATAAACCCGACCCCGCGCCTTTCAAGCTCGCGATCGAGAAACTCGGGGTCGAACCGAGCGACATCTGGATGGTCGGCGACAGCTTGCGCTGCGATGTCGAAGGCGCGCGTCATTTCGGCATGACCACACTGCTGCGCGTCGACCGCGCCAACGGGCATGCGCAGACCGCGGACATCGTGTTCGACGATTTCAACGAGCTCGACCGTTTCGTCTTTTCCGGCAAAGTCACGGGCATCGCTGCGTGACGTACCGCATGATCAGTCGCTCGACCCGCCGCACTTGCCATCGATGTGTCGCCGATATCCGCCTCGATGCTTCGCGATCCGACGTTTTCAAGGAGTCTTACGCATGAATTCGAACCCCGCACTCGCGGCTTCACCCGAACGTTGGATCGCGGCCGGCCTGCTGTCGACACTCATCGCGGTGCTGTGCACGGTCGCACTGGCTGCGTTCGGCTTCATCAATGGCGTCGCGATCGCGTTCGGCGCCGCCATTGCGGTCGTCTGTGCACTGCGCATCGCGAAACGCCTACCGCCTTCGCTCGACACGCTGCGCCGCGATCATCCTGTCCTCAGTTTCGTCTGGTTGCTGCTCGTCGTCGCTGCACTCGGTCGCACCGTCGGCATCGCGATATTCATGCTCGATCCGCAAGCCCAGGTCGCATCGGCCTTCGGTTTCGATCAGTTCTACACACGGCACAGTTGTTTCGCCGGTTACTGGCACGCGGCCGAACTTGCGAATCAAGGCGTCGAAAATCTCTACAAGCTCGAGCAATACGCCGGTTTCTTCGGCATTTTCAAAATCGACGAATACCTGTACTTACCGCAGTTCTTGATCCTGCCGATGGTCGGCGTCGCTGGCGGACTGGATTTCGATCAAGCGCGCGGCGTGTGGTTCGCCTTCCAAGGTTTGGCCGTGTTGCTGTGCGCGCTGGGCGTGGCGAAGTGGGTCGGCGGCCCGGTCGGTCGTCGCGCCGCGCTGTTGATTCCGGCGTTGTGGATCGCGACGCCGACGATGTTGACCTTGCAAGTCGGCAATTTCCAACTCGCCACCATCGCGCTGACGCTGATCGCGTTCACGCTGTTCTGGCGCGACCGTCCCATTCTCGGCGGCGCGCTCTTCGGTTTCGCGGTGTTCAAACTGTTTCCGGGCTTGCTCGGCATTTATTTGATCGCAACCAAACGCTGGCGCGCATTGTTTTGGACGCTGGGCTTTTCGTCGCTGTACACGGTCATCGCGTTCCTTTGGCTCGGCGAGAATCCGTTCCGCGCGCTGTTCGAATTCCATCTGCCGCGTTTAGCCAGCGGCGAAGCATGGGCGTTCTTAGAAATTCCGCAGCTGGCGCCCGTGGTGGCGATCAACGACTCGGTGCCGGGCATCGTGTTGAAACTCAAAGCGCTGGGCGTACCGGGCATGGACATGGCGCTGAGCAAACACGTCGGCTGGGTGTGGACGCTCATCATCGCCGCGTTGACGGTGCTGGCTGCACGCCGCGCGCCGAAGATGTCGCGACACGAACTGGCGATGACATGGGCCGCATTGCTCGCGCTCGCCGCATTCCGCAGCCCCTTTCTTCCCGATCACACCGGCCTGTTCGCGCCGCTGTGGCTGTGGACCCTCGTCGCCGCAGGCGGCGCGCTGAGCGGCGGCCGCTTGCTGAAATTCGCACTGCTATGGCTACCGCTAGCCGCCGTGCTGCCGTTCATGGGCACCGAATTAGACGATGGTTTGGACCGCTTCGTCGTCTCCGGCATCAGTCAAATCGCAGCGCTGTCCCTCTGCCTCTGGGCGGTGTTGCGCAGGCCGACGGGTGTGCAAGAAACGGATGATGGGCATGCGGCGCCGGCTGCGGCGATGTCTGTGGCACCGGTGGCGGAAGCGGCTTGATGCGAAGGATTTGGCGCGAGCGACTTGACGATCGTTGGTAGCGGCTCCGCACTGATGTCTTCACGCGGTTTTCCTTCTCCCCGCATAGCGGGGAGAAGGTGGCGCGCAGCGTCGGATGAGGGGCAAGGCCACCGTAATGTGTCCCGAGGAGCACCCGTCTGGGCCTGCGGCTACCCTCTTCTCCATGCGCTGCGCAACATCGCATCTCTCACAAGACTATGTCAGTTTTGTTGGCGTCGGCCCAATCAAGCCTGTCGCATTGCCCAACAAAAAACCGCCCTTCACAGGGCGGTTTTCTTATTCTTCCGTGCTGGCCGGAAGTGAAGCAATTAAAAAACGACCAAGGCCGTTGATTTAATTGGTGGGCGGTACAGGGTTCGAACCTGTGACCCCTACCATGTCAAGGTAGTGCTCTACCGCTGAGCTAACCGCCCGACGAGCGTTGGACTGCCCGAAAGGGCGGCCATGGTAACACCAGACGCTACTGGACGGAACCATCGATGGCCGAACGAGCGTGGGCGGTCGGGCGCGGGAAGGTACGTCGCAATAGCGCATGCGTGGCGCCGTAGGCCACCGCGGACAGCACGCCCCAGCAGATGAGCAGGTGCACCGGCGTTGGGCCGAGCTGGCGGCCCCAAAACGGGTCGGTCCAGGCGAAATTGATGTTCTCCGCTGCGGGCGCTAGCCAGCGCCCGGCGATCATCGCCAGGGCTGCGATCGCCGTCTGCAGCGGCCAACCGCGCGGGTCGTAGCCGATGCGACGCAGCAACCACCACAGCAGTAGCGGCCAGACCACGTGGTACAGCGACAGCAGCCGCGCGAACAGCGGGAACGCCGGATCCCACATATACGACGTGGCGCCGTAAAGAAAATCGCCGGTCGCGAACTTCCAAGCCATATCGATCGCCCACGCCAGTGCGATCACCGGCGCGGCGATGGCTTGGCTCGATATCAGCAAACGGCTGCGCGCGATGAGACCGATCGCGGTCAAGATCACGCCGATGTTGCACAGGAACAAGAAATTGCGCAGGCCATAGGCCGATTGGTACACCGGCAGATACACGAGCAACCAGACGAGGCCGATCCACTCGACCCGCGGGAAATCCGCACGTTCTGCAGCCGCTGTCATCCTAAGCTCGCCTCTTTGAGACGACGGATCTGGTCGCGCACGCGCGCGGCGTCTTCGAATTCGAGATCGCGCGCGTGCCGGTACATCTGTTGTTCGAGCGCCGCGATCTTCGTCGCCGCCTGCTGCGGCGTGAGCGCGGCGTAGTCCTCGCGCGTTTCGCCCACACGCGTGCCCTGCCCGCGCCCTTTTCTCTCGCCCGGCGCCGGCTCGCTACGCGCGCCTTCCATCACATCCATGATCTCGCGCACGATCGAGGTGGGCACGATTCCATGCTCGGCGTTGTATTCGAGCTGCTTCTCGCGGCGGCGCGCGGTTTCGTCCAGCGCGGTGCGCATCGAGCGCGTGATCGTATCGGCGTAGAGAATCGCCTTGCCGCGCACGTTACGCGCAGCGCGGCCGATGGTTTGGATCAGCGCACCGGCCGACCGCAAGAAACCTTCCTTGTCGGCATCGAGAATCGCGACCAGCGACACTTCCGGCATGTCCAAGCCTTCGCGCAGCAAATTGATGCCGACCAATACATCGAACACGCCCAGGCGCAGATCGCGGATGATTTCCACACGCTCGACGGTTTCGATATCCGAATGCAGATAGCGCACGCGCACGTCGTGCTCGCTCAGATATTCGGTCAGGTTCTCGGCCATGCGCTTGGTCAACGTCGTCACCAGCACGCGATCGCCGATCGCGACGCGCTTGTGAATCTCGCCCAGCAAATCGTCGACCTGGGTGCCGACCGGGCGGATCTCGACTTCGGGATCGATCAATCCGGTCGGGCGCACCACCAATTCCACCACTTGGCCCTGCGATTTTTCGATTTCGTATTCGCGCGGCGTAGCGGAGACGAAGATCGTGCGCGGCGAACGTAGCTCCCACTCTTCGAAGCGCAGCGGCCGGTTATCCAGCGCCGACGGCAGCCGGAAACCGAATTCCACCAGCGTTTCTTTGCGCGAGCGGTCGCCTTTGTACATCGCGCCGATCTGCGGCACGGTGACGTGGGATTCGTCCACCACCAACAACGCATCGGGCGGTAGATAATCGAACAGGCACGGCGGCGCTTCGTTAGGCATGCGCCCGGTGAGATGCCGCGAATAGTTTTCGATGCCGGTGCAGAAACCGACTTCGGCCATCATCTCGATGTCGTATTGCACGCGTTGCCCGAGCCGCTGCGCTTCGACCAGTTTGTTTTGCGCGTAAAAATACTCCAGCCGCGGCGGCAGCTCGGCCTTGATCGCTTTGATCGCTTCGAGAATCGTGCGCCGCGTGGTGACGTAATGCGACTTCGGATAGATGGTGTAGCGCGGCAGCTTGCGCTGCGTTTCGCCGGTCAAGGGGTCGAACACCGTCAATTGTTCGATCTCGCCATCGAATAACTCGATGCGCAGCGCTTCGCTGTCGGATTCGGCCGGATGCACATCGATCACTTCGCCGCGCACGCGGTAGGTGCCGCGCCGCAATTCGGTGTCGTTGCGGGCGTATTGCATTTCGGTGAGGCGGCGGATCAGTTCGCGTTGGTCGATGCGCTCGCCGCGCACCATGTGCAGCACCATGCGGAAATATTCGTTCGGATCGCCCAAACCGTAAATCGCCGACACCGTGCAGACGATGATCGCATCGCGTCGCTCCAACAGCGCCTTGGTCGCCGACAGACGCATCTGCTCGATGTGCTCGTTGATCGAGCTGTCTTTTTCGATGTAGGTATCGCTGGACGGGACGTAGGCTTCGGGCTGGTAGTAGTCGTAATAGCTGACGAAGTATTCGACCGCGTTATGCGGGAAGAACGCTTTGAACTCGCCGTACAACTGCGCCGCCAGCGTTTTGTTATGCGCCATCACCAGCGTGGGTTTCTGCACCGCCTGAATCACGTTGGCGATGGTGTAGGTCTTGCCCGAGCCAGTGACCCCGAGCAGGGTTTGCCGCGCTAGGCCGCTCTCGAAGCCTTCGATCAGCTTCGCGATCGCCTGCGGCTGGTCGCCGGCGGGCTCGTAAGGCGCGATCAGCTGGAAAGCGCTGTCCGACGTTTCGCGATGCAGGATGTTCATGGCGGGCGCGTTCGGAAAGGAACTGCACAGTGTAAAACACCGAGCGCGACGCAGCGCCGCTCTGCGATCTTCGCGCGCGTCTTCGGTCGTTCGCCGCGAGATTCCGTCGCGATCGGCCTGCCGCGCGCCCACATGGCGGAAAGCGACGACGCGCGAACCGGAGTTTTCCTACCCCGCGCGGGGCGTTGCGCCGATAGGGCCGGAGACGACGGGACGGGAGACTGACGCCCTCGCCCACAGGCCCGACAGGAGCCGCCGACATGATGATCGTTGCTCGTACGTTCGCCCCGCACTGCCGTATGCCTGCGTTTCGACGCCGCCACGGTTTCACCTTGTTCGACGCCTTACTCGGGATGTGCATTACGTCGCTGGTCTTCGGCATCGCCCTGCCGAACTACCGTAATGCGGTCGCTCAGGTTCACGCAGCGTCCGCCCGCAGCGCCATGACCATGACCCTCTTCGGCGCCATGCGCGATTCGACCGTGAACGGCAAAGAGGCCGTGGTCTGCCCGAGCCGCGGCGCGGACGCTTGCAGCGAAAGCACGGATTGGAGCCACGGCTGGATCGCATTCATCGATCTGAACGGCGATCGCCAGCGGAGCGCAGGCGAAGTCTTGGTGAGCCGCCAAGCTGCGCTCAGCGGCGATGTGCGCCTGCTCAGCACACAGGGCCGGCCGCGGATCGTCTTCCAGCCCAACGGCAGCAATGCGGGCTCGAACGTCACCTTCACCCTCTGCGACCGCCGCGGCCCCGACGAAGCCCTGCGCTTAGTGCTCGCCAACAGCGGCCGCCTGCGCGCGCTCCCGGCGCGTGCTGGCGAAGCCGTCGCATGCACCGCTGGACTGTGAACCGAACGCCCCGCGCTTGATCGCACGCAGCTTGGCCATTAGGATATGCAGCCCCGCCCGAATAGCTCAGCCGGTTAGAGCACTTGACTGTTAATCAGGGGGTCGTTGGTTCGAGTCCAACTTCGGGCGCCAAATTCAGAAAAACCCGCGATGCGAGTCGCGGGTTTTTTCTTGCCTGCGCGCGCACCAAACAGCGAAAGGCCCGCATGCGCGGGCCTTTCGTTTTATTGCTTGAACGAAGACGCTGCGATCACCAACACTCGTCGAGCGTACCGCTGCCGCTTTTCGTCTTAGCGCCCGCTTGATTGATCGCGAGCGTAGCGCAACGCGTATCGCGCGCCGCTTGCCCGCCGATCGGTACAGCTTGAAGGGTGTATGTGGTCTGGGCCGGCGCACCGCCGACGAAACTGATGGTGTACGAGTCGGTCACGTCGCGTCCGGCCGCACAAGCCGGTGCCGGAGGCGCTGCCCCACCGGGAACGGTTTGGTCGTAACGCAGGTTCGTGGTGTAGAAGCGCTCCATGAACTGCGCGTTCTCCAGCAAACAACCCTGCGCAGCGCTGCGACGCGTGCGAACGATCGAATCCTGATAGCTGCTGTAGGCGATCGCACTGAGTACAGAGACGATGAAGACCACGATGAGCACTTCGACCAGCGTGAAGCCACCGGTCGAACGCGTTGCGGTTTTGTAGGCGGTTACGTTAGTCATTGATCAGTTCCGTGTGATTTCGCGCCAAGAGATTCGGCCGACACCGCGTTCGCCGCGGAATCTGAAACCAGCCGTCTTACCGGACGAACCCTGACCGACGATCAGTTTATCGAGCGTCGCGAAATCCGACACCATACCGATACCCGGGTCGATCGAACCGATCGCGACATTAGAGCCGCCCACGTTCAACACGTCGTCGCTGAAATCGCCGTTGTTGTTCGCATCGATCGCAGGGCTAGAGAGGCTGGTGCCGGTGAACGCATCGACCAAATTCAAGTAACCGCGCCCCGGGAGACAGGGATTGGTCGTACTCGGGATGATCGTCGATGCGATGAGCGCCCTGCCGACCAACTGTTGCGATCCGACCATGCGCTCGCCTTCGGCGAGATCGCTCGGCGGCGTATCCAAATTGACGTACCAACCGCGACTCGTCGGCGGTAAAGCAGTGTTGGGTTCGAACGCACGTTTGAAACCACTGACCTGGGCGATATTGCGTGCCGTCAGGTTGGTACGTCTCGTCGAATTATTGAACCCCGTATCGAGAATGCCGTACCAACTCTGCAAGGACGTATCGAGCAGATCGGGCTGACTGAGGAAACGACCGGTGCCGAAAAACACCCAACGCTTGAAAGTGTTGGGGTCGAGGCCGATCGTCACGCCACCGGTGATGGGTTGGCTCAACCCGGCCGTCGGTGCGTACAGCGGCCGATTATTGTCCACGCCCCAACCATTCGGATTACCGCTACTGAGATCGAATTTCCACACGTTGCCCAGCAGATCGCCTGCATAGACATAGTCGACGATGCCGTCGGTATCGTCGTCCCAACCCTGCGGGGCCGAGAGGCCGTTCGGTGTCGACGACGAACCCGCGCCGGTATCGATTTCCTCGATCAGCGCACCGGTCAACAAGTCGTAGATCTGCAGCACGGCCCGCTCATTGGTGCTGTTGATGCCGTTATTCACGATGATGCCGACGCTGCCGTTATTGAGTTTAGCCATCAACGGCGCACCGAGAATCTGACCCATGTTGGCGTCGCCGGTGTTGCCGGTCTTATCCCATAAGACATCGGATTGGTCGAAAGTGGTCGGGTCGGTCACATCTAAAGCGAACGTGCCCTTGCCACCGCGCCCCAAGGTGCCGACGAGAATTCGGCGGTTCCCGATCACGCGAGTGCTGGATACGATGACCGGACCATCCACGAAGAAGCGATGGCTATAGCTCGGGTCGCTGAATTCGACTAACCGGCTCATATCGAGCCCACGGGGGACGTAAGCGAAGCGCTCGATGCCATCGGCCGCATTGAAGGCATGCAGCATGCCGTCGTTAGAGCCGACGAACACGGTTTCGACCGTATCGGAGGTCTTCAAATAGGTCGGCGAGCTATTGACGATATCGCCGAGCAAGCTGACTCGCGTGCGATAAGGGCCTACAGGCTGCTCCTGACTACGATCGCCAGCGATATAGGCCGCGACGCCGCTGCCCAGCGCAGTCGTTTGCGCTGCCGTTGGGAACGTCGTACCGGCCGAGCCGTTGTGCGTGTAGATACTGCGCCCGCTGCTCGGAATCGACGCGGACCAATCTGCGACGCCATTGACGCCGGTCGGCGC
This sequence comes from uncultured Gammaproteobacteria bacterium, assembly GCA_963783035.1. Classification (GTDB taxonomy): domain Bacteria; phylum Pseudomonadota; class Gammaproteobacteria; order Xanthomonadales; family Xanthomonadaceae; genus Lysobacter_I. The sequence goes on along the minus strand of CAWAMC010000004.1, from coordinate 1,475,682 downwards.
GATCCCGAAGGATTTCAACTCGCCGTACCACTTCGACGAGAAGAACAACGCAGCGAACACATTGGTGCTATTGCTGGTTGACGCGCTGGTGACCGACACGTTGGAACCGGAGCCACGACGTTCGGCGATTGACCGAAGCGCGCCGCCCAAACCGTCGGAGAACTCGTCCGGATTACCGGCCGCGACGAACGAGCCGCGACCATTGACCGAGGCATGGAACAAATCGTCGATACGATCGAGATCTTCGCCGTCCATCGGGTTCGGCCATGTTTTAGCGCCCGAAATCAAATCGGCCAGATCGGTCTTGGGATCGAGCGTTCCTTTCAGGCCGATCGAAATACCGAACGTCACCATATGCTGCCAAAATCCGGGGTTGGACGCGGACACCGGCACGATATTGTCTAAGTCGGTACGCAGATCGGTTTTCCAATAATGCATCGCGATATCGGCCAGCGTATCGCTCCAACTGTCGGCGAATGGAAGGCCGGCAGGATAGAGATATGGCGCGCCATCCGGGCGCGTCTTCTGCTCCGCGGTCGTATCGGCGGTCGCATCGCTATTGCCGTACGTCGTGCCGGGATTTCCCGAATTCCAAAAACCATCGGTCGTCAGAATCGTGAAATTCTGCCGGCATTGGAACTGATTGGCCGTTGCCTGCGGGCCCCAGGGACCACCCGTTCCGGTTTCTGAGAAGTACTGGCCTGCTCGCTCCAGCGCAGGACGCAACGGCGTCGTACCGCTTGCGCTTGCGCCGAACAGACGAGTGAACCACGTATCGCGATTGGTGCCGGTGAATAAACCGTTGTTGGTCGCCACCGGAATACGGTAAGTATTGCGGTTCCAGATCGTGGTGAAGCCGACACGATAATCGCTATCGGCATTGAAGATACTGGTGTCGTTGAACACGGAACTGACGCCTGCTTTGGCGACCTTCATGCGGGTGCGATGGAACGAGAACCATGTAGCGAAGTTCTGCTTTTCCTGCGCGACAGTGCGGGTCACGCCATTCGCCCAGGTGAAGCTCGCGAAATTCCGAGTACACAAGCTCGTGGCGGCGTTCGCGTCGGCGAAGTTGCCGATGGCGGGATCCCACGGACAAGACGATACGATCAATGCACCGCCGCCACCGCTGATGGTTGCGCCGGTGGGATGGAAACGATAACGGATGTACTGCGTAGCATCGCCGAGGTTGGTATTCGTCGCCGTGGGAGCGTGGAAGGTCACTGTCGCGGTCGAGAGATCTTGGGTCGCACCGCTGTCCACGAAGTCGGCGCTGTTTCTCACCGCCGTATAGGGTGTGGTCGCCATGAAACTGCCACCGGACTGCTGCCAGGTGTTGTAAGTCACGTTGGGGTTGTAATACACCGTATTGGTGACGTAGTTCTGGTCGTACATCGCCGTCAGATTGAACGAGGTCGGCCCATTGGTCGCATCGCTGCCAGTATTGTTGCCTGTGCGATTGCTGACCGATGGGCCGCCACTGCCATTGGTCAGCGATACGATCCCCGGGTTATACATGTACCTCCAGCCCATCGACCCCGAGTCGTCGAGGATCAGCCAGATATTCGGCGGAACGCCGTTATTCACCTGCATCGGCGCATCGGGAATGCTAACCGCGGCATGCACGGGCAGCCCGAGTAACGTGGCCAAACAGGCCAGCAATGGCGCGAGAGGCGACTTGCGCGGCGTATGGGCGGTGCGGGAAGTCTTCACGGCAACCTCGGACTTATTCACGGGAGTTATTCACGAAAAACGGAATGTGTGGTCTGCAACAGCACGGTCGAGCGACCGTTTTGAGCGCTGCGTGCAGTGATTTTGTAGCGCATCGTTTCGCACAAGGCCTGCGAGTTCCCGCCACCGCCCGTCGCCTGCGTGCAACCGGGCGTGCTCGGGTTAGGCGCAACGCCCATTTCTTCGACGATGAATTGCGGCGCATCGACTTTCGGATCGTTGACCGCCGCGGTGCGCCAACCGGCGAAGCCCGGGTCGAGCCAACGTTCCGTGGCGGTCGCGATAGGTCTTCCGCACAAGCCGCGCACATCGCAACCCGCGCCCGGGAACGTCGGGAACGTGGCGAGCAAGGCTTCAGCTTCGCGCAAAGCCGCTTCGGTGTTTTGGAACGAGAGACCACGGTCCAACAGACCCGAGGACATGCGCTCTTCGAGCACCGTACCGCGCAAGCTGGCGAGCCCGAGTAAGGTCATCACCAATAACAGAACCATCACGACCACCAAGGTGGCGCCGCGCTGGTGGCGATACGCGCTCAACATGCGCGCGTTGCGTTCGGGAGAATGAGTCCGGTTCATAGGAACACGCGATTCCTCAATGTGATGGTTTGAGCGAGATTGCGCTGAATCTGATTGCCATCGGTGCCGACGCGATCGTCGCTGACCATGTTCAACACCACCCTGACCGCGCCGACGTTGCCCCAGGTATTGGCGGGGATCGCGGTCGCATCGACATAGGCGGCGCCGCCGACGGGCAGATATTGCAGAACCATATTGTTCACGCCCTGCACGATCTCTTGATTGACCGGGCCGACGACGCCCGCGTTGTTGGTCAGCACGCTGCGATACAGCGAGTTGCCGCCGTTCGGGTTACGGCCGATATACCAACGCGCCGCATTCAATTTGACGATGACCGAGTTATCGCCATAGGTCTTACGTTTGCCGATCGCCGAGCAGTCGATCGGAATCGCGAAGCCGAGGCCTTTGCTGCAATTCCCGGGCGTGCCGGCGCCGTTGTTATGGACGACATTGTCGTTGACGCCTGGCGATGCATTGGTGATCTGGAAGATCGAGGCCTGGGTGAAATCGCAGACCATGACGATATCGTTATCGTCCAAACCATGATTGATGATGTTGACTTTGAAGTCGGCCGACGTCGGGTTGTGGCTGACGACGGTCACGGCTTGCCCAGAAGGACTACCACCGGACTTCAATTCGATCGCGTCGGTACCGGCGATGCGATTGCCGACCGCTGTGCCGAACGGCAGGCCCGGGGTCGCGACAGCGCCGTCGTAACCAACGACGCCCGCGCCCCAATTGCTCCACCAGTTGGCGGCGGGGTTGTTGAGTACATTGGCGATCGGCATGTTCACGGCGTTACAGGGGTTGCCGCCCGCTTCGCGGATATCGCGCGCCATCATCTCGAATGACATCCGGCTGTTTTCTTGCACGCGCCCCAAATTCTCGGTGGCGCGATAAGTCTGGCGATTGGAGATAAAGATCGCGCTAGCGCTGGCGACGACCACCAAACCGAGCAGCATCGCGATCATCAGCTCGACTAAGGTGAGGCCGCGCGCTTTGCTCTGTCCGCCGATACGACGCGAATTACGATGTGACGCTGTCAAAGTGAACGGAGTCATAGTGGGCAGGCTCAGATGCGAGTAGTCGTAGAGAAGGTATGCGCCGCGACGCCGCCGGTGCCACGCGAGTCATCCCATCTGACGGTGATCGTGCAGACGGTCGCCACACAATCGATTTGGCCGCACGCGCTCTGGCTGAGATTGTTACGTAAGGTCTGCAGCCACAGGTTGCGGTCGTCCGCGGAAAGATTGCCCGCTGCGATCGGTGCGCACGTCATCGGCATGTTGTAGCCGCCCTGACGCGCGACCTGCGCGTTGGCTCGCATCGCGTCCAGAATGGCGTAAACATGCACGACGCCCTGGCTGCGCTCGAAGGAGCTCTGACTGTTGCGAAGCGCCGTGGCCTGCATCGCCGCGGCGCCCAGCAGGCCGATCGCCAGCACGAGGACCGATACTAAAACCTCGACCATGCTTGCGCCACGAACGGCACGGGGCGGAGAACACCGCAGGCTGCGGGCAGCCGTTCCGATTCGGCGTGTCGTTGAAATATTCGATGCGCGCATTTGATCAATTTCCTGGTGCTGGGCAACCGACGCCCACATTGGCGGCGGGTCGTACCGCGATGCGGCCGCCCACCGCGATACTGATATCGCGAGCGTTCTGAGGTGGATTGTTCCGAGGCATACAGACGCGGAGATTGCCGGCGAGCAACGCGTTGCCGCGGTAGGCCAAGCCATCGGCGCGGAAAACGATCTGGTTATTAGTGAGATTGGTGCTCGCCCTCACCGTGATCGGCGCTTCGATGTTGCCTGCACGTACGAGCTCGCCGGGGTCGTTGGCGCCATCGAAATCGCGATCGGCGAAGACCACCCAGCCCTGCCATGGGGCCGCATTCGCGCAGGTCGCGCCATCGTTCGATGCGCAGAAGGTCGTGCGCACATTGCCGCGGATCGCCTCCATCCTGGCCAGTTGCATACCGACCAGCAGGTCGTTGGCTTCGCTGGTGACGCGGCTGGCGTTGATCACCGCGGTGATCTGCGGTATCGCGAACGCCGCCAAGATCGACAGTACCACCAAGGTGATGACGAGCTCGACGATGCTGAAGCCGCGTGTACGGCGTAAGCCTCTGATCGGCGGCTCAGCTCGACGTTCGCGATGATGTCCCATGACGTCTCCCCATTCGGTGACGGGAGCATAGGCGTGCCTATCCGCGGTGACTAGCGCACCGCCGATGGGCGGCCCGCACGGTGGAATGAGCGGTCCCCCTGCCCCCGAAGGCTCGACCAGGGCATGATGGCGGCGCCCTTCGAGAACCCCGAATGTCCTCACCTCCGCGTCGCGATCACACTCCGCTCGATGCCCTCTGGCAAGGCAGGGTCATCATTTGGGTGCTGATGGCGGGGGAAGGCCTCGCGACGGTGCTCACGCTCGCATCGGACGAAACACCGAGCCGCTGGGTGCGTTTCGGGCTGATCTCGCTGCTCGTCCAGTGGATCGCACTGCTTACGCTGGGCGGGCTGTATGTGCTGCGCCGCCATCTACGTACGCGCAAAGCGCAGACGATCGCTTACCTCGCGCTCGGATTGCTCGTCTTCAATACCTTGGTCGTGGTCAATCTGTTCTGGTGGTCGCTCGGTCTCTCCGGCTCATGGCCGGTGGAACGCAGCGACATTTTGGTGCGCAGCATGGGGATCGCCTTGGTGGTCGGTTGGCTCGGTCTGGCCGCTTTTCAGAACCATTGGAACGCACGTCAGCTCGCGGTACGCGCCAAACAAGCCGAACTCACTGCATTGCAAGCGCGCGTGCGCCCGCATTTCTTGTTCAACACACTCAATACCGGCGCTGCATTGGTACACCAGCGTCCCGACGAAGCCGAGCAATTGCTGCTGGATCTGGCCGACCTGTTCCGTGCCGCATTGGGTGGGCCGCGCGCGATCCCATTAGAAGAAGAATTAGCGCTGATCCGTCGCTATCTGGAAATCGAATCTTTGCGCTTCCGCGATCGACTTCGTGTTCGCTGGTCGTTGCCGGACGTCTTACCGGATGTGACCGTGCCGACGCTCTCGATCCAACCGCTGGTCGAAAACGCGATCAAACACGGCATCGAGCGCATTCCCGGCGGCGGCGAAGTCAGTATCTCCGTGCTCACGGAACGCGACGAAGTAAAGATCGTGATCGAGAACCCGATCCTCGCCGATCGCGACGCGTCGACGCGCGGCCACAATGTCGGCCTGCCGTCGTCGTCGGCGCAAATCGAAGCCTTCACCGAAGGCCGCGGCAGCGTCGAAGCCCAGGCGGCGAACGGGGTGTTCACGGCGACCGTGCGACTGCCGGCGACGTCGGTGAATTGATAGCGATCGATCGTTCTCTGCGATTCGCATCGATGCGAACGCGTTTGCCCCTCATCCGGCGCTGCGCGCCACCTTCTCCCCGCTGTGCGGGGAGAAGGAACACCTCATCAATAAAGCGCTTCCCTCTCCCCGCATCGCGGGGAGAGGGTGGCCGAAGGTCGGGTGAGGGGCGCCTTTCGCGCCGCACTACGGCGACCTTCGCCCCTCATCCGGCGTTGCGCGCCACCTTCTCCCCGCCATGCGGGGAGAAGGAACGCCTCAACCTCCCTGCTTCCTGTCGCGTGGAAAAAGGAAAATCTCATCAATGCGCTGAGCGCGAGACGTCCCCGCATTTCGTGCGGCATGAGTCGTGAAGTGAGTGGCGCTCGCCTTGGTTCAAACCGCGTGGAGCACCGCACTCACTCAACACCGAAAAAACGAACGGAACAACGAGTTCTTCAGAATCGCCAAACTCGCATTACGCGATGACTTCGTAACAAGGACGATACGAACCCGAGATCTTCATGCGCCGCTGCTCGACGAATGCGCGCAGCAAACTCGTCCAGCGACTGCATGATGTCGGTGTCGCCGGAAATCTTGAACGGGCCGTGCGCTTCGATCCGGCGCAGGCCGTCTTCCTTCACGTTGCCCGCGACGATGCCCGAGAACGCGCGACGCAGATCCGCGGCCAATTCGTGCGGCTTGCGGCCGTGATGCAAATCGAGCGCCGCCATCGCCTCGTGCGTCGGAACGAACGGCTGCTGGAAGGCCAGCGGAATTTCCAGCGACCAGTTGAAGAAGAACGAATCCTTCTCCGCGATGCGGTATTCGCGCACTTTGCGAATGCCCGTCGCCATGCGCTTCGCGACCTTCGCCGGATCGGCGACGATGATTTCGTAACGCGATGCCGCGTCGTCGCCCAGCGTGAGTCGGATGAACTTGTCGATCTGCTCGAAATACGGCGCAGCGCTGGTCGGGCCGGTGAGGATGAACGGGAACGGCAGTTTCGCGTTCTCCTCGCGCAGCAGAATGCCGAGCAAATACAGGATTTCCTCCGCGGTACCGACGCCGCCCGGGAACACGATGATGCCGTGGCCCATGCGCACGAAGGCTTCGAGACGTTTCTCGATGTCCGGCATGATGACGAGGTGATTGACGATCGGGTTCGGCGATTCCGCAGCGATGATGCCGGGCTCGGTGATGCCGATGTAACGCATGCGACGATGACGTTGTTTCGCATGCGCGATCGTCGCGCCTTTCATCGGCCCTTTCATCGCACCCGGGCCGCAACCGGTGCAGATATCGAGACCGCGCAGGCCCAAGTCGTAACCGACTTGTTTGGTGTAGAGATATTCCTCGCGATTGATCGAATGCCCGCCCCAACAGACGACGAGATTCGGATCGATCGGATGCAGGATGCGCGCGTTGCGCAGCAGGCCGAACACCGCATCGGTGATGCCTTCGGACGTGCTGAGATCGCGATTGCCGGTCTTGCCGTTACTGAGTTCGATCGCGGTGTAGGCCAAATCGCGCACCACCGCGAACAGCAGTTCGGCGACGCCGCGAATGATCTCGCCGTCGACGAACGCCATCGCCGGCGCCGCGACCAAATCGATACGCACGCCGCGATCCTGCTGCAGCACTTGGATATCGAAATCCGGATACAACTCGCGCGCAGCGCGCGGATCGTCGGACGCGCTGCCGCTGGTGAGCACCGCCAGCGCGCAGCGGCGCAGCAATTCGTGCATGCCGCCGGTGGACGCATCGCGCAAACGCGCGACCTCGTCGCGGGACAAGATGTCCAGGCCGCCGCGCGGATAGATGGAAGCATCGACCGTCGGCAGCGCCGAAGCCGAGATGTGGGTAGAAGTGGAATCGTTCATACGTTGAGCTGATGTTCGTCGTTTATGGGTCCGCGCGACTTTATCGCAGCGGGGTGTGGATGAACAGCGGTGGCTTAGGCGGTCGGCATTCGATATTCCGCAATAAAAACGGCCGGGTTTCCCCGGCCGTTTCGTCCAACATCGTTCGGAAGCGAAAAGATCAGAAGCTGTACTTCAACGTCAACTGCGCCGCCCACTGCAACCACTTCGTTCCCAAATGACAGCCGTAGGCCGTCATTTGGGAGCTAGGCGGGCTGACCTGCCCTTTACTACATTTCCAAATGCCGTAGCTATTTCATCAGTTGTCGAGCATGTTGTAAGCGTACTTAGTTTCCTCCCATGCTTGGCTCGGAAATTCGCCATGGGCAACTCGCCTGCGGATGAGCCACCCCTTTTCAAACACAAGGGTGGCATTGTAACCAACCCCGGCGTCGCCACCAACAATAGCAAGCTCAAAACCAGTGGAAGTAGGTCTCAAGATAATCTGGCGTGGATTACCAAGATCACTGTAAGCCGATAGCGGAACGAAAAGCTTGTCCGCACCGCTCTGAACAACAAAGGAAGTAATCAAGGTTTGGGGCGGCGTCAAATCATCGCCACCCCACCTGAAACCTTGTTTTAGTCGTCTACTTCCTGCCTTGTCCGCCTTTACAGTTACGATGAGATTTCTGTTACCAATATGTCTGGCAATAACTGCTCTACCATTAACAAAGTCGGCCACAATCTTGGTTGAACCACCATCCAGCGCAGCAACAAGTTGCACTTTCTCGCTAGCAAATGCTAGTGACGATCCAATAAGTATCAAAACGATGAATGCTATTGTCTTCATGGCGATGCCCACCAAAAATTAAAAACGACTGGATCGGGCACAGGCGACCTTGCAACCACAAGAGCAGTATCTGCACTATTTGCAATCAAATCCCGAACGGTACGATTGAAGATCATACAGCCCTCAGAAGCCGTTTGGTTCCGGCTACTATTGTCGCCGTGGATGCGAAAAGCACTTCGCCCATACATCACATTGGTAGCCGCTGGCGTAAGCGCCATCGTTGCCCGCCCAGTATTCGGACTATCATACTGAGGTCCAATCGTATAATTTCCAACCGCAGAGCCCAACATTGCTCACATTCTGCATATCCGGGTTATTAACGCCGTCACCGTGCCCTGCATAGCCTGTCGCTACAAGTGTGCCGTCTTGATACAGATCGCCTGTTGCTGAATAGTATGTCCATTCCAATCCCAACGGATCAACTAGGCTTATGGGATTTCCTCCAGCATAGACATAGGTATTGATTCCTCCAACAAGCCCAATCGGATCGCTCTGCGTATATCTCCCGAGTCGACTGTCGTAGTAACGGAATCCGTTGTACCACAGCCCCGTCTCCGAATCGTAGTACTGCCCTGGGAATCCCAAGTGATATCCACCGATGGCGTCGAGTGATACGCCACGTTCCGAGTGGAAGTTCTTCGCACGCCAAACGATTTGTTTGGCCGAATTCGTCACTAACTCCGGCCTGCCTAGGTGATCCGTATGCGACCAGTACACCGTATTGTTACGGACCAAGCCAACCGGCTGCCCTCCCAGCCTCAGATGAGTCGTCCATTGCCCATTATTATTTTCGGCCAATAACTTGTTCTGCCCCGCATACACGTAGCGAGCATTGGTTGTTGCATTCGTTTTAGCGACGCGCTGATCGAGCGCGTTCGTTTTGTACGTCGTCGTACCCGCCGTGTACGTCGTCATGACGTAGCCGCCATTCGAATACGTACTCGGCGCAGTGCGCGTCACCGAGCTCATACTATTGAACGCGTCGTAGGTATACGAAGCCGTCGAGCCATTCCAAGACTGGCTGCTGCGGTTCCCACGAGCATCATGCGAATAAACGATGCCACTCGAAGGCCCTGCCACGTAGTCGCTGAGAATACGATTGCTACTCGTGTCTACTTGATTCGAGATCGGGGCCAACCAGTTATGCAGGGTGCGATTGCCATTGGCGTCGTACTGAATGCTCTCGTTGGCAAAAGGCGAGGTAATACTCGTCAATCGCGACAATGCATCAAAGCCATACGTCTGCGTCATATCCGTCGTCACATAATTCGTGATTTTCGCAATTTCGTCGTTGACACTGTATTCCATCAGCAGACTCTGCAGCGTGCCGCCCCCATCCATGGTCGTCAGCCCAGTCAAGCGCTGGTCACCGGCGACCATATTCTGGTCGTGATACAGATTACGAGTTAGCCCATTGCCATACGTCCAATTCGTCGCAGGGCCATATGGCCGATATTGAATGCCGCTTGCCACGACCTGAGACACACCACTTGCCGTGGTCAAATTCATCAAGCTCAGCTTGCCATTGCTGTAGCCGTAGCCCACGACGACTCCGCTTGGATAAGACATCCCAGTGAGGCGCCCCATACCGTCGTAGTTGTACCCGGTCCAGTCATCCGTCACCATGCCAGCAGTGAAATCACGGGTAACGGCAACCTGCCCCTGCGGGGTATAGCCGTAATGACGCGCGACCGCGCCCGTCGTCGCTTCGCATAATCGACCTTTGCCGTTCCCGCACCAGTCGTAGCTGTAACCACGTCCCTGGGTACTGGTGCCGTACCATGTCAATCGACCGAGCGCATCGTAAGCGTAGACTAGGCCGCTGCCATCGGCGCGGTTCATGTGGGTCCGCTGACCCGCTCCGTCGTAATGAAAGCTGCTTACGCCTGTATCTGGGCTGCTCTGTGCCCACAACTGACCGAAACCGTCGTAAACGTATGTCGTGTTCAAATTACGCGGGTCGGTCACCTTGACCACCCGGTCGCCGACATCGTATTCGAAGCGCGTGATGCCATTCAGCGGATCTGTTCGACGAGATCAACCTATCGAGCGCGTCGTAGTTATTCGTCGTGACGCGGTTCAAAGAATCCGTGGTTGTCTTTAGGTTTCCGTTAACGTCGTAAGCATAGCGGACATTCTGACCATTATTGCCCCGACGCGCCCGCACTCGGCTCTGTTCGTCGTAATCGATATATTCGATATATTTCAACGCAGCATCCGCGTAGACCGCGATAGACGTGACGTTACTCGCAAGATCGTATGTGTATTGCTTCTCTTCGAAAGTCGCGCCGCCCGCTAATACGCCAAATGCATTGCGCTTTTCGCTGGTGAGTCGGCGCGCGGCATCATAGGTGTAGGTCGTCGTCACACCGTCCGGCGTGGTCGTACTCGCCAATAAGCCAGCAGCATCATAGGCGTAGTTGGTATCCGCAGCCACTCCATTAACGTACGCCCGCACCTTGGTCATTCGGCCACGCGCATCGTAGGTGTAATCCGTCGTATCGCCATTCGCACCGACAACACTGCCTGGTTGGCCCAGTCCATTATAGTTCGAGTATGTCACGGTGTGACCTGAGCTGTTCTGCACGTTTAGGAGTTCGCCGTGAGTGCTGTAGGCGTATGTCACCGCATCGCCAGTACCGACCAATGGACCATCGACGACGGTCGTCGCGACCAAGCCATTCGCATGTTCCGTATAGGCATACGTCGTGGTTCGCACTTGGTCGGCCACGCCATGCGCGGACAAATTGGTCGCGGACACCGACGCAATGCGATGCTTCGGGTCATAGAGATAGTTGATTTTTACCAACCCCACCACCTTGGACTGCAGCAATTCACTGCTCTTTCCGTTCCATGTGTTTTGCGTAACTCGGGCCAACGGGGTACCGAATGCTTCGGTCTTCACAAGCATCTGACCGAAATCGCTATACATATACTTGGTGACGTTGCCATTGAAATCGGTCGCACTTTCTGCCGCACCGCGCCAATCGTAGGTTGTATGCGCGACGCCCCCGGCGCAATGCGCAGTCTGCTGCATCGACGTGGAGACTTCTTTTCCTTCCTGGAAATTATGCTCTATATGTTGGCCTAGTGGGTTTGTTTCGACAGTCTTGGTGATCCAGCCATTTTCGTCTTGCGTATAAGCGAAACCGTAACGGTCGACGTTCCCAGCATGGTATGTCGCCGTCGCGAGTACGGGGCGCGCCTCCGGCCGACCTCACATAATCGAAATACGAATACCGCTGTGTGTTGAAGGATTTACCGGCAAGGTAGGGATCGCTCGACCAACCCACCGGGGCATAGTGATAATTCACCACAGTCGCCGGAGTTCCAGGAAGAGTCACAGACTGTAACTGACCATAATCCGGCATGGTCAGTTTACGACCATAGATATAGACATTACCTGCGGGGTCCACCACGGACGTGACTACACTCCCTGTCCAATTGATCTGGATGTAGCGACCGGATGAGTGCGTGACCCTATTCAGCTTTCCACCTGAATACGTGAAAGTCCACTTTACTCCCTGCGGGTTCCGATCTTCGAGGAGCCAGCCATCCGCTGAGTAAAGTTCGGTGCCGAAGTCGGCGCGGTGGTAAGTAAACGTGCCGTTTGCATGCTTCTCGATATACTCCCTAGCATAGGCCGACTGATCATATTCGTTGTTGTCGTAGAAGATCGTACCGGTATAACCATAAAAGGTCTTGAACGACCCATTTTGCCCGTACAGCAGAATCGTATAAAGATTCATCGATGGATCAAGACGACGATCGTCAAGATTGCTCGACCATCCAGTCCCGAACATTCCACCGTTCATCCAATCGTACGTCCGCGGACTATAGCGCCGAGACAGGTACAGTGGCATCTCACCAGTGCCACTGACGAAGTCGACCTCCCTCTCGATCTTGTTGCCGGTCGAATAATCGATGGGGTTACCCTTCATCGTGCTGCAGCGCCCGGAATCGTCCGATACGCTCACATTGGTGGGCTGCATTTGATCGACGTAATCCGGCTGCGGATCTGGCTCGCGCGAAGCATAAGCGCCAAGGCCAACAGGCGATGGCCGCAAAATAGGCGCTCGCGGAACTACAACCCGGATAGTGTCTAATGTCTGAGTGGGCGTGGGCAGACCAACAACTCGAACTGTGTCGAGCGTCTGTGTAGCCTGCGCGTTCGCATCGCCTACGACCGAAAACGCTAAGCACACCGAAATCGCCGAAATCAAACTAACTTTACTTTTTTGCCCGAGCTCGCACCCCAAATCACGCAAGTCAAACTTATTCGATCCAAACATGCCTGTTCCCTCACTCCAAAAAATCGATTGTGGATAACTCTCGTTTGAATATTGCCATGGCGCTAACACTGAAAATGTCGCCATTACTTTTCACAAATCTCTCAACCAGCTCGAATATACCTTGCGACTTCTTCCGGGAGCAACCCAGCAAACTCGAAATTCGCGCCTGATCCAGACTGCCGCCATGTATCTGCAAACAAAATATCGCATCTGCGTCACGCATCCCGCATAGCTCGACTAGCGCCGCGTGTAACGCCCTCGCTGAGCGGACGAAAATAGAATTTTCCAGATGAAGCCTTAGCCGCTCCCTATACGCTTCGCATCCATCCAGGTAGCCGCCAAGCCCGTGATCCTGCGCTCGTCGCCAAGCTGAAACAACCTGGCCCTCATGATTGGCATACAGTGTCAACAATATCGCTGCCGACCAGATGTCCCCCATCCTTGCGGACGTCGCGATGGCGAGCTGGCGCGACCATCGCCCATTGCCATTCGGGAATGGATGCACTTCGAGCGCATAGTAATGCAGCAATGCTACAACCTTCAGGACAGGATAACCCCGCAAATCCTCATCTAGGAATTCGCACATGTCATCGAAAAGACGTTCGATTTCCTGATGTGGAGAGAAGATGTGCGCTGCTGTACTTGGGCTTGCCCCTCCTGAAAACGAAATTGCCTCACGGAATTTTGGCGGCCTTCCAGTAATTTCGCCCCACAGAAGCATCATGTCCGCCTTACTCTTCAGAATTCTCGGCCTGAGAAAAAGCGCGAAATCGGATACCGGGTTGTGTTCGGAGCGCGGCAATAGACCAGCGCTTAGCAAGCATCGCACCAATAAGAGCCCACCCACTTTATCGCTCGCTATTTCAACCGAACTGGCGATGTCGCGATCCGACAGCCACGTGTTCGCAAGCTCTCGCAATGGATGCGGACAGAAATAACTCAGCGGCATTCCTGTCAATGCGGACGGCACGGTCAATTTGACGCCGGCAGATAAACTTGGGGCTCGCGAATTGTTTTCGTCCATTATCATCCGAGCGATGCAGGCTAATGTCTTTTCTATGCGTTTATAACATGTTTGATAGCAATAAATTTAATTAAAGAATTAGACTTTTTTGCCGAGCGGTAACGATTATTTCTCGAAGCGTATCAATGCTCAGCATTTGTCGCAGCGTATCTGCAAAGCAGAATGTGAGATTCAAAAAAAGCGGCCGGGTTTCCCCGGCCGCTTCGTAGACAAATCGCGTATCCGAGCGATACGCGTCGAATCATCAGAACGAATACTTCAACGTCAACTGCGCCGCCCACTGCGATTCGCCGCGCTGCTGACGGGTGACGAAGTCTTCGATTTGGCCATCCACGCCGTAGATGTAGCGGCCCTGCGCGTCCAGACCTTGGAAGTTGACGTAGCTGCGTGCCAGGCCGCCTGCGGCTTGGAACGCGACTTCATCGATGCGGCCCCATTTCTTGTTCAACAGATTGCCGACGTTGATGATATCGAGCGAGAGCAGCACCTTGTTGTCCGCGAAGAAGCCCGGGAATTCCTGGCTCAAGCGCACATCGAAGTTGTTGGTCCACGATGCGAACGAGGTGTTGCGCTCGGCGACGCCACCGGCATAACGGTTCAAGCCATTGGCATTGGCGATACGCCAGAACGTAGCTTCTTCGTCCGCGCCGCTGCCGCTGGCGTTGACGTCGCGGAACACCACTTCGCCCGAACCGAAGCTGGTCGGGATGTACATCAGGTCGTTGGTGATGCCGTCGCCGTTGAGGTCGTTGTTGTAAATCCAGCTATACGGCTTACCGGCGCGACCTTCGTAGAACAGGCCGAAGCTGGTCTTGTTGTCGCCGAAGAACTTGTGTTCCCAGGTCAGTTGACCGACGAAGCGGTCCTTGACGAGATAAGCCGAGTTGCCGGCGACTTCTTCGTTCGCATTGAAGACCGACACCGAGTTCCAGTTGGAGTTCGACACCGACGAAGTCAGCGGGCTGACTTCCTTGGCGCGGGTGTAGGAATAGCCCAAGCCCCAGCGCCAGTCTTCCATGAACTGACCGCTCAAGGACAGCGACAGGTTGTCGCCGTAGCCCTTACCGGTACGCTCGGCGAGCAGCACGTTGGCGAAGCTGGCGTTGCTCAGCGCGCGATTAGGCGATTGACCCGCTGGCGTAGCACAAGCACCGGTTGTGACGTTAGAGCCGTTCGTGTTCCAGCAACTTACGTTGTAGCGGTAAGGCGCGTAATAAAGATTACGACCGTCGTTGCCCTGACGCGTCGGATTACCCAGATTCAAATGCTTGTAGTAGATGCCATCGTTGACTTCGGTACGGATGTACTCGATGCCCGCGACCATATTCCACCACGGCAATTCGTGTTCGAATGCGAGGTTGGCCTTCCACACCGACGGCTGACGCAGGTCGTTGGACAGATAGTCGACGTTCGCGGCAGGCGTAGAACCCGTGAAGCTGGTCGGTTGCGCGCCGGTGTTCGGCGTGAACAGGCCATCAGCCGTCGGACACGTGGCGAAACCGGCGATGCCGCAGCCGATGATGCGGGTCGCGATGCCGGTGTTGGAGTACGGGTTGGACAGCCACACGTTCGCGGCGGCGCCTTCGAACAAGCCAATACCACCACGGATCTGGGTGGGGCGGTCCGAAGCGAAGGTGTAGTTGAAGCCCAAACGCGGCTGGAATAAGTTGTTGCCGTCGAGGGTGACATCGTTACGGCGACCGAAACCGCCGGTAGCACGGGTGGTAGTGCCGTTCTGTGGATTGGTGGAACCGGTCAGCGTGCCAGGCACGATCGCCCCGGATGCAGCGACGTTGAGCAGCGGGCTTTCGCCCATGCCCTTGCGGTCGACGCGCACGCCGGCCGTGACGGTCAGCTTATCGTTGACGATCCACGTGTCCTGCAGGAACACACCGAGATTCTGGTAATCCCAATTGGCGACGCCATCGTCGATGGTGAAACCAGGGGCACCGATCTGCACCTGATAGCTGGTGGGACGGCCGCGGCGGAAGTTCTCGAGCACGGCGGCTTCGTTCTGCGCGCGGGTAGCGGTATTACAGGTCAAGGCGCCGGCCTGGAACTGATAGAAACCGGCGGCACCGTTGATGCAGGCGAAGGTGTAATTGCCCTTCGTATCCTGCAAGAAGGCGTTGTAGACGGTGTTGTCGTCGTAATCCGCGCCGAACTTGACGGTGTGGTCGCCCAAGAACAAGTTAGCGGCCGCGTAGAAGTTCCAGGTTTCGGTGGCCAGATCGTTGAAGTGACGGCTACGCTCGGTACCGAAGACCAGACCGGCGTTGGTGCTGGACACCGACGGCGAGCCCGGCGGCAGTGCGCCAGCGAAGTTCAGGCGGATCTGCGGCAGGTCGGAGTTATTGACCGGCGCACTGGCGTAGTCGCGGTACGACAGTTTGAACTCGGTCGCGAACTTGTCGCTCCAATCGGAGAACAATTCGCCGACATAGGTCTCGATGACCTTGTCCTGGTTGTACCAATGCGAGCTCAGCGAAATGGCGTTGTTGAAGAAGGTCGGGAAGATCGGATCGGTCTGCTCGGTCTTGCTCCAGCGCAAGCTGGCGCGGTGTTTCTCGCCGATGTTCGCATCGAGTTTGACCAGCGCATCGGTGACTTCGAGTTCCGAGGCCGCGGCTTCGACCGTGCCGATGTCCACGCTGTAATTGGTGTTGGCGATGCCTTGGGCACCGGTGATCGCGGTCGGGGTGATCGCGACATTGGTGCGCGAGCTACCCAGCGGGCCGAATTCCGGCGTGCTGCGGCTGCTGACGAGTTCTTCGTACGAGGCGAAGAAGAACAAACGGTCCTTCAGCAGCGGGCCGCCGAGGGTGAAGCCCTTGGTGTCTTCTTCGAATTCCGGCGGATCGATAAATGCGCCGGTGGTGCGGTTGAAACGGCGACCCGCGCCGCGATCGTCGCGGTACACGTAGTACACCGAGCCCTTGAAGTCGTTGGTACCCGACTTGGTCACGGCATTGATGTTGGCGCCGGTATAACCCTTCTGGGTCACGTCGTAATTGGAGATATTGACCTGCACCGACTGGATCGCGTCGATCGAGATCGGCTGCTTCGCGGTGGGAAGATTGTTGGCTTCCAGGCCGAAAGTGTCGTTCGTGGCGACGCCGTCGATCGTGATGCTGTTGTAGCGCGAGTTCTGGCCACCGGCCGAGATTTCGCCGCGCTCTTTATCGGTCTGCGAGATGCGCGGATCGAAACGCACATAATCTTGCAGGTTGCGCTGCACCGAGGCGTATTTGTCCAGATCTTGACGGCTGATCGAGGTGCCGGCGCCCATTTTGTCGGGGCTGAACACGGTCGGGCCACCGCTGGCGACCACCGAAATGGTTTCGAGCTGCTGCCCACCGATCGCGATATCGACTTGCGACACCTGATCGAGAGCGAGGTAGACGTCATTCTCCGTCTGAGACGTGCCTTCCTTGTTGGCCGTGACTTTGTAAGGGCCGCCGACGCGCAGACCGCGTGCGCTGTAACGACCGTTGGCATCGGTTACGGCACGGCTGACCGTACCGGATTCGGTGTGTACGATCGTGACTTCGGCGCCAGCGATTGGCTGACCGTCGGCGCTCTGCACTTGACCGCTGAGACCAGCAGACGTGCTTTGTGCGAAAGCGGGCGCCATCGCGAGTGCGGCAAACAATCCGATCGACAGTTTCGAAAGTCGGATACGGCTGGAATGATTCATTGCTCTAACCTCGGAGAAGTAGACGTTGACGAAGCGTTAGGTCGTGCGATTCGAGCGACGCCGAAGCGCCGTGGATCAGAAGCGGGGGATTTTCGATAAACGGGCCGCGATATGCGGCCGGCCGTTATTAACTATAGGTTAACACGATACGTATTCGAGGTGACACTCTAATGACAGGCGGCACCGCGCCAAGTGCTTGATATTCCTCACCTGAACGCATTTCAGGAATCACTTTAGCGACCGCTCGGAAACTACGATTCGATGGTCGAGAACCGGTGGTTACGGGTCGAAATAACAGCGCACGCGACTGGGTGGCTCACAAAGGGCTGGAACGAAAATAAGCGCCGATCCCGTCCAAGAACATTTGCACCGAAATCGCGACCAGCAACATGCCCATCAGGCGCTCGATCGCGGTCAAGGCCCGTTGACCGAGCCATTTGTAGAGATACGGTCGCCGAGAACAAAATCGCGGCGGTCGCGCCCCAGGCGATCAGCAGGGCGAGGCTCCAATCGGCCAAACGCTCGGGATTGTCGCTGCCCATCAGGATCACCGCCGCCATGCCCGAGGGGCCGGCGATCAGCGGGATCGCCATCGGCACGATGAAGGGCTCGCCGTCGGGGATCTCGCCCATCAATCCTTCCGGCGGCGGGAAGATCATGCGAATGCCGATCAAAAACAACACGATGCCGCCGGCGATCGAAACCGACTCTTGGCGAAGATGCATCAACTCGAGTGCGTATTTGCCAGCCCAAAGAAACATCATCAGCACGCCGAGCGCGATCAGCAGTTCGCGCGCCAGCACGATGCGCTGCCGCTGCGGCGGCAAGCTGCGCAACATGCTCAGGAACACCGGGATATTCCCGAGCGGATCGAGAATCAGAAACAGCAAGAGCGCGGCGGAAGCGACGCTCAAGGTCGCGGCTCCCACAGTTCGCCGCGATGTACGGCACCAGCCGCGGACAACAGGGCGACGCAGGCTGGCGCGTAGACCGCGGCGTCATCGATGTCCGACGCCTCTTCTTCGACGTAGGCGCTGCGACCGCAGCGGTGTGCGCATCGGGCCCGGCACCAGCCCGGCCACGCGAACCGGCGAGTTCGCGAGTTCAGCGTGCAGCATCCGCACCAACGACGCATTCGCTGTTTGGGCGATGCCGTAACCGCCCCAGTAAGCACCCGAAACGCGTTCGGGCGCGTCGAGCGCGAATACCACCGCGCTGTCGTCGGCTCGGCGCAACAGCGGCAGGCAGGCTTGGGTCAGCCACCAGCGTGCGGTGAGATTGATGTGAATCGCACGCGCGAACGCAGCGGGGTCGGTGTTTTCGAGTGGCGTGAGCCCCGGGAACAATGCCGCGGCATGCAACACGCCGTCGAGTCGGCCCAGGCCCGCTTCGATCCGTTCCGCCATGTCGGCGTAATCGTCGGGTGTGGCGCCTTCCAGATCGAGCGGATACAGCAACGCTTCGCCGCCTCCACGGACGACTGGCGTCGTAGACGCGGTTGAGCTTCGGCACTTTGCGCCCCAGCAGCACCACGGCCGCGCCCGCCTCGGCGCAGGCCGTCGCGGCGGCCTGCCCTAAACCACCATGCGCGCCGACGACAAGAACGACCCGGCCGGCGAGCACACGCTCCGCGATCGGCGACATCGCATCGGCGGACACCGCCGCCATCACGCCTTCTGCGACTCGGCGATCATGCGGGCGAGCTCGCCCGATTCGGCGAGTTCGAGGGTGATATCGCAGCCGCCGATCAACTCACCGTTGATGAACAGCTGCGGGAAGGTCGGCCAATTCGAGAACCGCGGCAAATTCGCACGTACTTCGGGGTCTTCCAGCACGTTCACCGAATGGTAGTCGGTCGCGCCAGCGGCCTTCAGCGCTTGCGCGGTGCGGCTGGAAAACCCGCACATCGGGAATTGCGGCGTGCCTTTCATGAACAACACGATCGGATGGCCTTCGATTTCGGACTGGATCCGCTCCAACACTGACATGGGTCTCTCCTGCGAGTGGCGCCAAGCCGATCGGCTGGACGCGCGATGTGGGGTAAGTTCAGGCAAACACTGAACAAGTCCATCCTGGACTTTTCAGTGGTCGCAAGTTCGGTACAGGCCCGAACTCGCTCCCGCGAATCAATCACTTGCGTGCTTGTTTCGCGGGCGGCACATCCCTGTGCCGCGGCAAGGCTGACTTCTCAGCATTGCCTTACAATGCGACTCGCTATTGTAGAACCTATCTTGAGCGGCGGCTCGGTCGCTCGGTTCGCGTCGGTGCAGGGTCATCGCTTCGTCGACCCTCCGCATCGCACCCGATCCGCAGCCCGTTCCACCCTCGCTCCCCGTCTATCGCGCGGCTCCGTCCACGCTCCACATCCAAGGATCCCCCATGGCTATCGAATTGCCCGCCCTGCCCTACGACCGCACCGCGTTGGAACCGCATATTTCGGCCGAAACGATCGACTTCCATTACGGCAAGCATCATCAGACCTACGTCACCAATCTCAACAACATGATCGCCGGCACCGAATTCGCCGCGATGTCGCTGGAAGAGATCGTGCGCAAGTCGCAAGGCGGCATGTTCAACAACGCCGCGCAGGTGTGGAACCACACGTTCTACTGGAACTGTTTGAAACCCAACGGCGGCGGCGAACCGAGCGGCGCATTGGCCGAAGCGATCAACAAAGCCTTTGGAGACTTCGCCAAGTTCAAAGAAGAGTTCACCAAAACCGCCGTCGGCACCTTCGGCTCCGGTTGGGGCTGGCTGGTGCAGCGCCCGGACGGCTCGCTCGCACTGGTGAGCACCTCCAACGCCGCGACGCCGCTGACCGGCGAAGACACTCCGCTGCTGACCTGCGACGTGTGGGAACACGCTTACTACGTCGATTACCGTAATGCGCGTCCGAAATATGTCGAAGCATTCTGGAACCTCGTGAATTGGGATTTCGTCGCATCGCAAATGAAGTAATCGCGCGACGCATCTTCATCGAGATCGAAACGGCCGGAGCGATCCGGCCGTTTTCTTTTTTAGCGCCGGCTCGTTCGCGACGGCACGCGCCATCGAACACGTCGTCGCGCGCTTGGTTCGTATCGCACATCGCGCGCGTCGCCAAACACCGTATGCGAGATGAACGCGGCAGCGCGCATCGTCAACGCCGCGCGCGCGCATGCATTTCCTGTGGCGAGTCCCATCACTCCACCGAGGAAACTACGATGAATCTACGTACTGCACTTCTCGTCGCCGCCGTGTCGTGCGCGAGCTTGTTGTTCTCCAATGCAGCGGACGCTCGCCCGCACGACCGCGACCACAATCCGCCCGGTCCCGTCGGCGGGTCCGGTACCAACTGGGAAAATCCACCGGGTTGGCGCGGCGGTCCAGGCGCTTCGCCGGATCATCGCTACTATCGTCACAACGGCACACGCCACAAATTCGTCGTCGTCAGCGGCGGCTACTACTACAGCGCGAACTACGGCTACTGGCATCCGCGTTATGGCTGGTGGAATCAAAGCGCGCGCTGCTGGCACGACCGCGATGGCAATCCGCCCGGCCGTGCCGGTGGTCCCGGTACGAACTGGGAAAACCCGCCGGGACGCAAAGGCGGTCCGGGAGCTTCGCCCGATCGTTTTGGCCGCTGCCGCTGAACACACTTCGCATCGCGACGACACGACGGCGGCCGAACGATTCGGCCGTCGTCGCATCAGAGATTCGCATCCGTCAGTCGCAAAAATCGCGCGGGAAATCGACCGGTCCACGCATGAACCCACCTCCAGGCAACGGCTCGTTCGGCGCGACGCCGCTGGTTCGAGCGCCGATCGGCGCAGGCTCGCTGCGCGCGCGTTGAACAGCCTCGGACGGCAACCGCTGCTCCAACGATGCGATGCGATCGCGCAGACGATTCTCGAAACGCCCGCTGGTTTCCTTATCCGAACCCGTCGCCGCGCCATCGGCGCTCGTGCGTAGGCCGTACAGCAAAGACAGCGCTTTCTCCGGCGACGGTTTCACCGCTTGCGCCAATAGCGAACGGCGCGGATCGTCGGGTTCGCTCGCATACGCATCGGCGAGCGCCCATGTGGCGCGCAGATCGCCCTGCGCAACGGCTTCGTTCGCTAAACGCTCGGCTTGTTCGCGATAGATCGACAGTTCGGGCAATGCATCGAGCGTGTCGCGGCTGTGGAACATCTCGCCGGTCGCGTAATAACTCGCCGCTCTCGCATGCCCGCCGACCGCAGCTTCGCGCATGTAACGCACGACATCGGTCGCCGGCGGCAGATCGACGCCTTCGCAGTGCGCGTATTGCTCGCTGGTGCGATCGAAGACTTCGGCGATGCGTTCCGGCCCACCGAAACGTCCGCCGCCGCGTCCGTTCTGGGCCGCGTTCTGCGCGCGCTCGACGCCGCTTTCGATCATCTTCATGCGCATCTCGAGGCCCGCGCAGTATTCGTACTCGGCCGCGAGCCGGCACTTCGCCTTCACATCGCCGCTCTCGGCGCGTTCGGTCAAAGCGCTCACGATGGTGCGCAATGGCGCATCCAGCGGCGGCAGCGGCGCGGTGGATGCGGTCGCTCGCGGTGTTCGCGAAGCAGCGCCTTGCGCCTCGTGCTGTCCGCCCGCACCGCCGGTCGCATCGGCATCGACGCGCTCGCTCGCAGCGCCATCGGCACGCTTCGCCGAGCCAGTCTCCGACAACGCGCGACCGTCGCGCGATACGACCC
The DNA here is from genome assembly GCA_963783035.1 of uncultured Gammaproteobacteria bacterium. Taxonomy (GTDB): domain Bacteria; phylum Pseudomonadota; class Gammaproteobacteria; order Xanthomonadales; family Xanthomonadaceae; genus Lysobacter_I. The sequence goes on along the minus strand of CAWAMC010000004.1, from coordinate 1,453,617 downwards.
AGTAAGCGCTCAAAGCACCGAGCGCCACAATCGCCGCGAGCAGTCCGTACAGCGTTTTTTTCTTCGACATATCTCGAACCCCCAGTTCAATCGATCGCATCGGCGCGAGCGACGATGTCGTCGCGCCCTATTCGCGCGCCGACACGGCGCACGGCTTCGGCTAACGCTTGCGAAGAATCCGCACGCAACGTCGCATGGCCCACTTTACGACCGGCGCGCGGCTGTTTGCCGTAATCGTGCCAGTGGCCGCCGGGTTCGCGCAGCACCGCGTTCGCGTCGGGCATCGAGCCGATCCAGTTGAGCATGCAGGCGTAACCGACCATGCGCGTATCGCCGAGCGGCAAGCCCAGTACGGCACGCAAGTGATTTTGGAATTGCGAAGTTTCGCTGCCTTCGATCGTCCAATGCCCCGAGTTGTGGACGCGCGGCGCGAGTTCGTTCGCGAGCAACGCCCCGTCTTTGCAAAACAATTCCAAGGCGAAGACGCCGACGTAATCCAACGCGTCCGCCAGAGCGCGCGCATGCGCGAACGCCGCATCGGCTAGCGTCGAGCTCGACGCGTGCGGGCGCGAAACTGACGGAGAGCACGCCATCGACATGCCAATTTTCGGTGAGCGGCCAGGTACGGAACTCGCCATCGCGGCCGCGCACGGCGACCACGCTCAATTCGCGCTCGAACGGTACGAAAGCTTCGAGTATCAAACCAACGGTATCGGCTTGCGCACCGAGCGACGCCCACGCGGCATCGACATCGTTCGGCGACTTGATCCGGAACTGGCCCTTGCCGTCGTAACCTAGGCGGCGCGTCTTCAAAATGCACGGCACGCCGATCCGTGCGACCGCGGTATCCAAGGCGATGCGATCGGGCACATCGACGAATGCGGGCACAGGAATGCCCAATTCGCGGAACAAAGTTTTTTCGGCCAAACGATCCTGTGCGATCGCCAGCGCGCGCGGATTCGGAAAGACCGGCACGCGCGTGCTGAGCCATTGCGCGGATTCCGCCGGTACGTTCTCGAAATCGAACGTCGCGATATCGATTTGCGATGCGAATTCGGCCAATGCGGTTTCGTCGCGATAGTCGCCGACCATCAGCGGCGCGAACTGCCCCGCACAGGCATCGGCGACGGTATCGAGAATGCGGAAACGCAACCCTAACGGTGCGCCGGAAAGCGCGAGCATACGCGCCAATTGCCCGCCGCCCAGAATGCCGACTGTGGTCATTTGTAACGGCTCATGCGCGACGGCTCACGTGCGACGGCTTATGTATGGCGGTCATGCGCGCGGGTCGTCGCGTTCGACGACATCCTGCGTCTGCTTCGCGCGGAACGCATCGAGCGCTGCGGCGATCGAAGGAAATTCGTGCGCTAGCATCGCCGCCGCGAACAAGCCCGCGTTCGCCGCGCCCGCATTGCCGATGGCGAAGGTGGCGACGGGTACGCCTGCGGGCATCTGCACGATCGACAACAACGAATCCATGCCGTTCAAGGCTTTGCTTTGCACCGGCACGCCCAGCACCGGCACCGCGGTTTTTGCGGCCAACATGCCCGGAAGATGCGCAGCACCGCCAGCGCCGGCGATGATCGCGCGCAGCCCGCGCGCTTGCGCGGTGGCGGCATAGTCGAACAAGACATCAGGCGTGCGATGCGCGGACACCACGCGAACCTCATGCGGCACACCGAGCGCTTCGAGCTTAGCGACCGCATGCTGCATCGTCTCCCAGTCGGAGCGCGAGCCCATCACCACACCGACCAGCGGTGCCTGCGATGCGGCCTCGGATTGGCCTGACATAGTCGTCCTCTCGTAATGGATGCCCGAAAAACGCCTCCTGGCGTTTTCGGACGGCGCGAACCCAGGTACGGCGTTCGCTCGCGCGACATCATGCACTTTCGTGCGTAATGCGCGAGCGCGCCATCCTTGGCGCGCGGAACCCCTGAATTGTTCAGAGCTTCCCTAAAAACGTATTCTAGCGATCCCTGGTTCGCCGCCAAGCCCGCCGCCACGCCCATGGATCGCAAGTTGCTCGATATTCTCGCCTGCCCCGCCACACGCCAACCGCTGGTGTTGCTGGACGCTGCTGGTTTGGACGCGATGAATCGGGCGATCGCCGCCGGTGCGGTCAAACGCGCCGACGGCAATGCCCAGACCGACGCGCTGCACGAGGCGCTGATCACCCAAGACCGCAAACTCGTCTACCGCATCGACGACGGCATCCCGGTGCTGCTGATCGAGGAAGGCATTCCCTACGCCCAAGCCGAGGCGGCGTAATGACCTCTGCCACGACGAGCGAACGATTCGCGCCACCGGCCGACGCCATCATCGCTGCGAACGTGAAGGCCGCGCTCGCGGAAGATCTCGGCGATGGCGACGTGACCGCGGCTTTGCTGCCGGACGGGCCGGATATCGCTTATTTACTGTGCAAAGAAGATGCCGTGGTCTGTGGCCGGCCTTGGTTCGATGCCTGCCACCGCGCGCTCGATCCGGAGGTGCGCATCGACTGGCGCGCGAACGAAGGCGACCGGGTCGCTAAAGGCACGGTGCTCGCGACCCTCGCCGGCCGCAGCCGCGCCTTGGTCAGCGCCGAACGCGCCTCGTTGAATTTCATGCAGACGCTCAGCGCCACCGCGACCGTCACCGCGCAGTACGTCGATGCCGTGCGCGGCACCGGTGCGAAGATTCTCGATACGCGCAAAACCATTCCTGGCCTACGCCTAGCGCAGAAGTACGCGGTGCGCGTCGGCGGCGGGACCAATCACCGCATCGGCTTGTACGACACGGTGATGCTCAAGGAAAACCATATCCGCGCTTACGGTTCGCTGCGCGGCGCGGTGGCGGCTTCGCGGGTGAAGTACCCGACGCTGCCGCTGATCGTGGAAGTGGAAACGCTCGATCAACTGCGCGATGCGCTGGACGCCGGCTGCACCCGGATTCTGATCGACGACTTCGATGCCGCGACACGACGCGAAGCGGTACGGATCGCGAAGGCCTCGCCTTATCTAGGTCGCATCCCGCTGGAAGTCTCAGGTGGCGTCGATATGACGACCCTGCGTGCGATCGCCGAAGACGGTGTCGACTGCATTTCGATCGGCGGGCTCACCAAACACATCCGCGCGATCGATTTGTCGTTGAAACTGGGGCCAGCGCCGGCCTAAGCCAGCGCCACGAACCCACTCAGGTCGGCCGCTTCGGATCGGTCCACACCGTAACGATCAGTGCCAGATCAATGCGACCGCTGCAACGACGGCGATGAGCGCCACCCACAACAGCCAGCGCGACGAGCCGCCCGTCGCGGACATCGCTTGCTCGTTCGCCCTGGCATCATCCTTGTCCTTGCCAGCCTCGAACAAACGAAACCGCAGGGTGTCGAAACCGATCTCGTCGCCAGGTTTCGCGATCGCGCGCTGCACGCGTTCGCCATTGAGAAAACTACCGTTGGTCGATCCCAAGTCTTCGACGATCACGCCATCTTCCGTGGGAATCAGACGGGCGTGTTTACGCGAGAGGCTCGCTTCTTCCAGGCGCAATTGGCATTCCGGCGCGCGGCCTACGATCGTGGCGCCCGCCAACCCGAAATTGCGGCCGAGCATGCGGCCTGTTTGCGCACGCAGCCCATATTTGGACAAAGCAGCACGCACCATCGTTGCGCCCAGATCATCATTGGCCGGCGCTGGCATGGCGCTGCGATCGATCGCCTGCGGTCCGTCGCCTGCGACCAGGGTGGCTTCGACTTGATCGAAACCGATGCGGTCGCCAGGGCGCAGCGCGATCAGGCCTTCGACCACACGCCCATTGACCGTCACCGCGGCACCACGGCTAACGCGCATCATCACGCCCTGCGGGCCGATCTGAAGTTCGCAGTGCTGGGGCAGCATGCCAGGCGTGCGCAGAACGATGTCGGCATCGGGTGCCGAACCGATCCGCTGCACCCCTTGGCGCGGCAGGGCTTGCGGGGTCTCGCCAGCGGCGAACACGAGTTTCATAGATAAGCTCCGGGTTACGGGCATTGCATCTGCGGGCATCTGTCCGCAAATTGGTGGGATGCCGACTTTACTGATTCTGATGATCGCGGTTGCGATCTGCTTCGCATTCTGGAGCGCTGCTCGCGCTGCGGCGGAACGCGCCACGGCGCTGGGCCGCGATGCATGCCACGCTGCGGGCGTGCAGTTGATCGATCAAACCGTACACGCCAGCGGATTGCGTCTGCGGCGCAGCGATGACGGTTGGTTGCGTCTGGAACGCAGTTTTCGATTCGAGTATTCGCAGGACGGCACCGATCGCCATATCGCACGATTGGTGCTGCACGGCGACCGCTTGGTCGCTTTCAGCGGGCCGGTGGCCGCCGCGAATCGCATCGAGTTGAACTGATGCCGAGCGAATCGGCGATGGTCGCACTGACGATAGTTGGATGATCGACATCGGCTCCCCCTGAGCGGTGTCTTGGTTTCGATCGTCGCCCCGCGCTGCGCGCAGTGCCCGACGTCCTTATTTCACGATCCGTAGATGCCCACTACGCCGCGGCGTCGGCGGTTGGCGGTCGTCGCCATCGCCATCGACCGTACCGTGATCGCCATCGACGACCAACACCGGCATCGTCTCGTCGATCGCATGCGCATCGTCCTGCGACTCGGCGGCGCCCGGCATGTCCTCCGGCAACGCCATCCCCTGCCCGGTTTCGCGCGCGTAAATCGCCAACACCGCGCTGATCGGAATCCGTACCGAATGACTGACGCCACCGAACCGAGCGGTGAAGCTGATCCGATCGTTACCCATCTCCAAACCGGCGACCGCACGCTCGGCGACATTGAGCACCACTTTGCCATCGTTCACCGCGAACGCCGGCACCTGCACCCCACTGCGCCCTGCATCCACGAGTAAATGCGGGGTCATGCCGTTGTCGTCGATCCAGGCATACAACGCCCGCAATAAATACGGACGATGGCTGCTCATGCGCGGCGACGGACCTTCGGTCATGGCGGCAGTGTACTCCGGTCGTGGCGGGCTAGAGAGCGAAAAGCCCCGATCGGCGGGCTAGAAGGCCTTGGCCCCGCTTGATTTATGCCCGAGGTGGCCGCTCCACGACCATCGAGGTCAGGCCGGTAAGTCGCGCAGGTTCTTTTCCTGCGAGGTCAGGCTGCGGACGAAACCCGGGTTACGGAAGATACGATTGCCGTAGTCCTCGATGACCTTGCCATCCTTGGGCAACGGCACATCCAGCGACGGCAGGCGCCAGATGATCGGGGCCATCGCGCAGTCGGCAAGACTCATCTCGTTATTCAGGAAAAACTTGCTGGCCTTGAACAAAGGCACAGATGCGATCAGCAATTCTTTCAGCCGCTTACGCGCCGCCTCAGCCTGCTGCTTGCTACCCAGTTGCACCTGCCTGCACCTGCGGCACCCAATCGTGCTCGATGCGCAGCATCGCCAGGCGCAGGCGCGCGCGCGACAGCGGATCGATCGGCATCAGCGGCGGATGCGGATAGCGCTCGTCGAGGTATTCGCTGACCACCGACGCCGCATACAGCACGAGATCGCGCTCGACCAAGGTCGGCACCGAGTGGTATGGATTGAGGTCGATCAGATCTTCCGGCGGCGATCTGCGAATCGACCGGCACGAGGTCGTAAGTCACACCCTTGGCAGCGAGCACCAAGCGGACGCGATGGCAGAGCACATCATCGACGGAAGAAAACAACGTCAGCGTATTGCGCATACACGGACTCGCAGCCAACTAGAACCTGACGCATGACCACAGCGACCGGACGAACCGATCGCCTTGTAGGAACGTTCGAGAAGTGGGCGCCGCACCTGCGATCAATGCACGTCCCGCCAGTATTCGTGCTTAAGCAACCAGGCGAGGAAGGCGAAGAAGCAAAGGAACAGGATCACCCACACGCCGAGCTTCTGACGCTTGAGCGCCGCCGGCTCGCCGACGTACTCGAGGAAGGCCGTGATATCGCGCGCGGTCTGGTCGAATTCTTCGGCTTTCTGCGTGCCGGGAGAGGCGACCACCAATTCTTTCAAGCATGCGTCGTCGGTTTCCACCAACCCGTGGGCGCAACCCATGGTCGGCTTGCCGTCGTCGCCTTTGCCGGTCTGGATTTTCTTGGTGAACACCGGGTGCTGCATTGCCCTGCAATTCCCACAACGGATTCGGCATCGAGGCGTTCGGGAACAGCTTGTTGTTCCAGCCGAGCGGACGCGATTCGTCGAGGTAGAACGACTTGAGGTAGGTGTAGATCCAGTCGCTGCCGCGCACGCGCGAAATCACGCTCAGGTCCGGCGGCGCCTTGCCGAACCACTTCTCGCCGCCGATGGCCGGCGTGGTACTGGCGATCGGCATCGCGCTCACGACCTGTTCGCCGAACTTGGCGCCGGTGAAGTTCAGGTTGGCTCATCACCTCTTCTTCGGTCAGGCCGAGGTCTTCGGCGATGCGCGAATAGCGCATGTATTTCAGCGAATGGCAGCCGACGCAGTAGTTCATGTACAACTGCGCGCCGCGCTGCAGCGAGGCCCTGTCGTCCAGATCGGTGCCCGACTGCTGCAGGTCGCGGCATCGCCGGCGGCGAACGCCGAGAACGACAACAGCAGGCCGGCGATGGCGAGAGACGCGCGTTTGACGAGCGAAGTCTTCATGGCGAATGGCTTAGTCATGCATCGTCACCCGTTCCGGCACCGGCTTGGTCTTGTCGAGCTTCGTCCACACCGGCATGGTGAGGAAGAAGGCGAAGTAGAGGAAGGTCAGCACGCGGCCGATGATGCGTCTCGACCGGATCGGTACCCGGGCCTGCGCCGATCTTGCCCAGCCACACGAAGCAGATCGCGAAGATCGCGAGCAGCGACCTTGGCGATCGTGCCGCGGTAGCGGATCGACTTGACCTTCGACCGATCCAGCCACGGCACCAGGAACAGTACCGCGATCGCGCCGAACATCACCAGCACGCCGCACAGCTTGTGCCGGACATCACACGCGCAACATCGCGTAGTACGGCGTGAAGTACCAGACCGGCTTGATGTGCGCGCGGCGTCACCAGCGTGTTGGCCTCGGTGAAGTTGTCGTGCTCGAGGAACCAGCCGCCGAAACGCCGGTGCGAAGAAGATGATGAACGCGGCGATGATCATGAAGGAGCCGACGAAGAACGTGTCCTTGACCGTGTAGTACGGATGGAACGGCATGCCGTCGGCGGGCGCGGTCGGAGACCAACGGTTGCCCTTCGGACCCTTCTTGATCTCGACGCCGTCCGGATTGTTCGAGCCGACTTCGTGCAGCGCGCCGATGTGCAGCACGACCAGCAGCAGCAGCACCAGCGGCAGCGCGATCACGTGCAGAGCGAAGAAGCGATTCAGCGTGGCATCGCGCGGGCAGATAGTCGCCCATGATCCATTCGGTCAGGCCGGTGCCGATCACCGGGATCGCACCGAACAGCGAGATGATCACCTTGGCGCCCCAGAACGACATCTGGCCCCACGGCAGCACGTAGCCCATGAAGGCTTCGGCCATCAGCACCAGGTAGATCAGCATGCCGAGGATCCACACCAGTTCGCGCGGCTTCTGGTACGAGCCGTACATCAGGCCGCGGAACATGTGCAGGTAGACGACGACGAAGAACAGCGAGGCGCCGGTGCTGTGCATGTAGCGGATCAGCCAGCCGCCACTCGACGTCGCGCATGATGTATTCGACCGAGGCGAAGGCTTCCGCCGCGCTCGGCTTGAAATGCATCGTCAGGAAGATGCCGGTGACGATCTGGTTGACCAGAACGACGGTGGCGAGGACGCCGAAGATGTACCAGAAGTTGAAGTTCTTCGGCGCGTAGTACTCCGACATGTGCTTGCGGTAGAACGGCATGAAGCCGGGCGCGCGCGCGTTGAACCATTCGATCGCGTTGTCGGCGGTGCGCATGATGAGATGTTCGCCATGACTTACGCGCCTGCCTTCGGGTCGAGACCGATCACCAGCGTGGTCTCGTTCTCGTAGTAATGCGGCGGGACGATCAAATTGGTCGGCGCCGGCACGCCTGCGTAAACGCGACCGGACATGTCGAAGCTTCGATTTGTGGCAGGGACAGAAATAGCCGCCCTTCCAGTTGGAGTCGAACTGTTCGGGCCGGATCTCGGCCTTCATTTCAGGCGAGCAACCCAGATGGGTGCATAAGCCGACGAGCACCGAAATTTCCGGCTTGAAAGAACGACCTTCGCCTTTGATGTATTCCGGCTGCTGATCCAGGTTCTCGGACTTCGGATCGCGCAAGTTACCGTCGAGGCCCGGCAGCGCGTCCAACACCGCTTTCGAACGCTTGACGATCCAGATCGGCTGACCGCGCCATTCGGCGATGATGCGCTGGCCTTCGGCCAAAGCACTGATGTCGACCGTGACCGGTGCGCCAGCGAGCTTGGCTCTCGCACTGGGCATCCAGGACTTGATGAACGGAACCGAGGCGCCTGCGACGCCGACGGCACCGACCACACCTGTGGTGATGGTCAAGAAACGGCGACGTCCTGCGTCGACCGGCTGCGCGCCGCCACTGTGGCTGTGATCCGACTCGCTCACGACTTTTGTTGCCATCCGGCACTCCGCAAAACTTGAAGGCTACGAAACTGAAAAGACGCGGGACGATCCCCCGTCGAACTGAACCGCTAGCGCCGGGCGCGCCGCGAAAGCGCGGCCTGGAGCCATCATCCGCCCGCCCGGCCCGAAGGACGGTCGGCAAAGACGATCAAGTGTAACGGAACGCTGAATCGGCCGACAATGTTTACCGACATCGGAACGCTCGCCGAGGTGTTCTGGATGGGTGGCTTCGGCCACGCCGCCGGAGGGCTGAGCGCGGCTCGCCAGCACCTAGGACTCGTAAAAAAGGGCGGATGAATCGTGCGTACTGTGGCCCCTGAGGCACACCTGCGCGTGAGGCCGGCGCCTTCTTAGCCGCGACCCGAAAGCCCGCGGTAGCGCTCGGCAAGCAAACGCACCCGTTCGACGTATCGCCGGGTTTCGCTGTAAGGCGGTACGCCTTTGTAACGATCGACTGCGCCCTCGCCAGCGTTATAGCCGGCAGCGGCCAAGGTGAGGTCGCCGTTGTAACGCTTCAGCAACCAGGACAGGTATTGCACCCCGCCGCTGATGTTCTGGGTCGGGTCGAACGAATTCGTGACCCCGAAACGGCGGGCGGTGGCCGGCATCAGCTGCATCAGGCCTTGCGCGCCGACTCTCGAAATAGCGTTGGGATTGAACGAGGACTCGGCATGGATGATCGCGCGGACGATCGCCTCATCGACCCCGTGTTGCTGGGAAGCGGCACGAATTTGCGCATCGTAAGCATTCGGGTTCAAGCGCAGGGTCTTGAAGTTCACTCCCGGCTGCGCGCCACAGGCGAAACAGGTTTCCATGAAGCTGTAACGGATGGTGCGCATGGCGGTCGCACCAGCGACGCCCTTGGGCGGCTTGCTGGTGTAATGGCGCACGCCATCTTTGATGTAGGAATACACCTGGCCCTGCACCAAACGTCGCGAGGACGTCGGTGCCGCGACCGGCGCCTGCGGCGCTGGCGCCACGATGACCGCCGCCGCTGCGGGCATGGTCACCGGCGAACCCGCGACCGCGGCGGGAGGAGTCGCGCTGCCGACGGCAGGCGCCGCATGACTGGGCGAAGGGGCTGGCGGCTGCGCGGAGGCAGTGGGTGGCGATTTCGGGGTGTAGCTGGTGATCGCGGCGCAACTGGCACCTTTGATGCGTTTACTGCTGTAAGTACGGCTGCCATCGTTGCTCTCGCAGCGATACACCGTACCGGCAGCGACAGGCCCGGCCATCAGGCCGACCCATAGTCCCGCAGCGATCAAGATGGCCCGGCTCGGTTGCATGCGACGAGTGTCTCTGGATTCAGAACGTTTGCCAAGTCTTTGATTGTTAAACAGCGACGGGCGTCTTGCCGGCCGGCCTCCGGGGATTTCCGCTTAGAATGGCGCCCTTTCGCACTGTCCGGCCCGGAATCACCACCGCGCCCCGGAGATCGCCATGACCGACACCCTCGCCCCGCAGGCCGATGCGCTAGCCGCTTCGCCCACCGCCGCACCCGCACCGACGCAAGCTTTTCATCGAAACCCACGGCTGCCAGATGAACGAGTACGACTCGGCCAAGATGGCCGAAGTACTGGGCGCCGAGGAAGGCATGGTGATGACGGAGAACGCCGAAGAAGCCGACGTGATCCTGATCAATACCTGCTCGATCCGCGAAAAAGCGCAGGAGAAAGTGTTCAGCCAGCTCGGCCGCTGGCGCAAGCTCAAGAGGCGGCGAACGCCCGGTGGTCATCGGCGTCGGCGGCTGTGTCGCCAGCCAGGAGGGCGCGGCCATCGTCAAGCGCGCGCCGTACGTGGATCTCGTGTTCGGCCCGCAAACCCTGCACCGTCTGCCCGACCTGCTCGCGCGCCAAGCGCGAGACCGGCCTGCCGCAGGTCGATATCAGTTTCCCCGAGATCGAGAAGTTCGACCGCCTGCCCGAGCCCCGCGCCGAGGGCCCGACCGCCTTCGTCTCGATCATGGAAGGCTGCTCGAAATACTGCTCGTTCTGCGTCGTCCCCTACACCCGCGGCGAAGAAGTCAGCCGTCCGTTCGAAGACGTGCTGGTGGAAGTGGCCCAGCTCGCCGCCCAGGGCGTGCGCGAAGTCACCTTGCTCGGTCAGAACGTCAATGCCTACCGCGGACCGTTCGGAGAGGGTGAGATCGCCGACCTCGGCCTGCTGATCCGCGCCATCGCCGAGATCGACGGTCTCGAACGCATCCGCTTCACCACCTCGCATCCCGCTGGAATTCAGCGACTCGCTGATCGAGGCGTATCGCGACGTGCCCAAGCTCGCGAATTTCCTGCATCTGCCGGTGCAATCGGGCAGCGACCGCATTCTGTCGGCGATGAAACGCGGCTACACCGCGCTGGAATTCAAGCAGAAGATCCGCAAGCTGCGCGCGGTGCGTCCGGATATCTCGATCAGTTCGGACTTCATCGTCGGCTTCCCCGGCGAAACCGATGCCGATTTCGAGAAGACGATGAAACTGATCGAAGACGTGGGCTTCGATCAATCGTTCTCCTTCATTTATTCGCGTCGCCCCGGCACGCCCGCCGCCGACCTGGAAGACACCGTCGGCAGCGAAGAAAAACACGCGCGCCTTTCGCGCCTGCAGGCAACGATCAACGACAACGCGAAGCGCATCTCGCAGTCGATGATCGGCAGCACGCAGACCGTGCTGGTCGAAGGCCCGTCGAAGAAAGACCCCAACGAACTCACCGGCCGCACCGAGAACATGCGCTTCGTGAATTTTCCCGCGCCAGTAGGCGCGAAGTTGATCGGTCAATTCGTGGATGTCGTCGTCACCGAGGCGATGAGTAATTCGTTGCGGGGGCGATTGGCCGCAATCGCGCCAGCCGCCTGATATGCGTCAACGCATCATTTACGTCGATGTCGACGATACGCTTGTGCGCTCGTTCGGCACGAAACGCATCCCGATGCTGCAGGTCATCGCACACATCCGCAAATTGCATGCGGACGGCAACACGCTCTATCTGTGGAGCAGCGGCGGCGCCGAATATTGCCGTTCGACCGCGGTCGAGCTCGGCATCGAAGACTGCTTCTCAAGCTTCCTGCCGAAACCCGATATTTATATCGACGACCAATCGATCGACGCGTGGCGGGACTGTCGATACGTACATCCGGCGCAAGTCGACAATCGCGACTAACGTAGCCCGGCTTGCGCAACGTGCAACCCGGACGACATCATTCGCGATGACGAGTTTCGTCGCTCAATCGTGGATGTACGTAAACGTCGTGAGCTTGCCTTTGCCGCAGCGGCACCACGTCGCGTAGGACGGTCCCTGGCCTTGCACGACCTCGCAATTTTGCATCGCACGGCATTGATTTTCGGTCATCGCGGTGCCGCCGAAGGGGCTGGTGGTGCCGGCGGGGCCGATGTAACGCACTTTCGGGCTTGCGGTGAGGCGGGCGTCGTTGACCACCGGGTAACGCGGTTTGCGCGGCGCGACTTGGACGGTGCCTGCCGATGCACCGGCAGCAGGTTCTGTCGCCATCGGTGCGGCTTCGCGCTCAGGCGATGCGGTGGCACGGGTGGCGTTTTGGGCGTACGCGACGGCGGAGGCCGCAAGCGTCAGGACGACCAACGAGATGCGAAGACGGTCGAATCGATACGACATGATGCTATCCCCTTCATAGCGGCACTGAACGAGGCCGTGCCGGTGCCTGCCTACGGTCACAGCAGCCTAACGCAACCACTCCTGTTTGCGCAGATGCGAATACGGATATTCAACCGAAGTGCCCCAGCGGCTTTCCGGCCAACAGATGCAAATGGATTTGGAACACGGTCTGGCCGCCGTGATCGTTGCAATTCATCACGATGCGATAACCATCGTCGGCGAAACCCTCGCGCTTAGCGTAGTCCGCCGCAGCCAGCGCTAAACGACCGACGATCGCCGCTTGATCCGGCTCTACGTCGTTAAGCGTGGCGATGGTGACTTTCGGTACGAACAAGACATGCACCGGCGCCTGCGGTGCGATGTCCTTGAACGCGATGATGTGTTCGTCCTCGAAGACGATCGTCGCGGGGATCTCGCGGCGGATGATCTTGTGAAAAATCGTATCGCTCATCGGGCGCTCCTTGATTCGACGAAAAACCGGGCGCGCTGCGGCATGTCCGCCGCGCTTGCTGCGCCGAAGTCTATCGGAAACCCGTGCTGACAGTCTTTGCGACGCGCATCGAGGCCGACGATGCCCACCCCGACGCTCGTCCGCGACCTTCGCTCCGGGGTGATCCTCCCTTGCCGCGAATTCCGCTAAGGCCTGTGGGAGCGATGAAAAACTCGGCGGCGCCTAGCGAGATAGCGACCCCCATCGCCGCACCGGACGTTCGTCGAACCGTCATCGCACCCCCGTTCCATGCCCGACACAGGCATCGCACCCTTCGTTATCAGGATCACGCCATGAAATTACATCGAGCCCTCGCTGCGATCGGCCTCTTCGGCCTCGCTGCCCACACCTATGCCGCGCCTCCCCCGACCGCAGAGCAACATCCCAACGGCCGATTCGTGCCGTTCGAAGTGATCGTTAAATTCAAATCGGATCACGCCGTCGCTAACGCCAAGGCGCAACTGCGCGACGTGAGAATGGCCCAACAACGCAGCGGCGTGAATATCGCCAAGCTCGACGTGCCGTTGCCGCGCATCTATACGCCCGCACAGATGAAAGATGAAACGATCGCCCTGATGCAGCGCTTGCGTCAACGCGACGACGTCGAATACGCGCAGTTGAACTATCTGCTGGATTTTTCGTTCACCCCTAGCGACCCACTGTATTCGCAGCAATGGCATTTCCCGCTGGTATCGCTGCCCAGCGCATGGGACATCACGCGCGGTAGCAGCGCGATCCGCATCGCGATTCTCGACAGTGGCCGTAGCGGCCACCCCGACCTCAATGGCCGCTGGGCCGCCGTCGAGTACAACGCAGCCGCACCGGGACAACCCGCGACCGACAACGGTTCTTGGCGCCACGGCACGCATGTCGCCGCGATCGCGGGCGCCGGTACGAACAATGGCATCGGCGGCGCTGGCGTTTGCCACAACTGCCAATTACTCAATGCCAAGATCGGCGACACCGTCACCGGCATCGCCCTGTCCTCGGTCATCAACAGCATTCACTGGGCGACCGACAACGGCGCGCGCGTGATCAACATGAGTTTCGAATATCCATTCGCATGCACGCAGGCGAGCTTTCCTGCGATGCGCGAAGCGATCGCGCGCGCGATCGATAACGGCGTCAGCCTGGTCGCCGCAGCGGGCAACAACGTGGCGTTGGTCGATAATGTGCTGCCCGCTTCGTGCCCCGGCGTGATTTCGGTCGCGGCCAGCGATCGCAACAACGCGATCGCGCCCTACAGCAGCCGTGGCCCGAACATCGGCGTGACCGCACCCGGCGGCGCGCAATTCTACGGCGCCGGCATCGGCTGCCCGCCGGACAGCGCCAGCGGCTTCAACGCGACGGATTTCAGCGGCGTGGTATCGGCATGGACGACTTCAGCGTTCAGCGGCAGCAGCCATTGCTATCGTCATCTCGGCGGCACCTCGATGGCGGCGCCGCATGTCGCCGGTACGATCGGCCTGATGCTCTCGGCCAATCCGAACCTGTTGCCGGAGCAAGTGACGAACTTCGTCCGCGGCACAGCGACGTACTTGCCGAACTGCGGCAGCAACTGCGGCCCTGGCCTGCTCAATGCGTATCAGGCCGTCAATGCCGCGCGCTTCGCTACCACGGGACCATGCAGCACCAACGCCGCGACCGCATCCAAACTATGCAACGTCGAAAGCATCGGGCATTACGTCAACGGCAGTGGAGTATTAGTGGAATCGGTCTATGCCAACGGTTTCCTTTGGCAATTCGACGCCGCCGGCAATCGCGTTGCTGCGACCAAGAAGTTGCGTGCGTTCCCACGCTACGCCAACGGCCCTTGCGCCTTCACGCCCGCGGGCCAAGAGTGCGCGATCGACTCGTCGACGGTCCTCGATTACCCGGGCTTCGGTTACATCGAATCGATCACTGCCTATGGCCGCTATTGGAATTTCGACATCAACGGCAACGGACTTGGCGGCGATGGCTCGTTGCTGTCGAGCGTACCGCGATTCGCGAGCGGTCCCTGCGCTTACGCCGGCGGCGGGTTATGCAAATTCGACACGCGCAATCTGATCGTCGCGCCCGAATGGGGATTGGATGGCTTGTTCGAATCCATTACCGCCTACGGCCGCTACTGGATCTTCGACGGCGCGGGTAATCAGATCGAAACGAACACGTTGCTCAGCGTGACGCGTTTCGCGAACGGCCCTTGTCTGTATCGCCCGGCCGGCGCGACTTGTACATTCGGTGCCCGCGAATTGCGTCGCCTGCCGAACGGCAGTCTGCGGGAAACGATCACCGCCTACGGCCGTTATTTCGAATGGGACGGCGGCGTGCCCACCGCGAACTACGGCAAAATACTGCGGGATATTCCTCGGTTCCAGTAAATCGACGCTACGCATCGTTTCATCGCATACGCTCCGGGCCACAAAGGCCCGGAGCGTTTTTTCTGGTGTTCATTTGTAAAAGCACGATCTCACGCAGTGGCCGCGACCGTGCGGCATCGAACACGACAGCGCCGATGTTTGATAAGAACGATATCGAGACGATCGACTCTGCGAGTCGAACGACTCGTTCACGGCATTTCGCTGCGACTGCCGAACGCATGCGACAACGTGCCGCGATCGACGTATTCCAACTCGCCGCCTAACGGTACACCGTGGGTGAGACGGGTCGGTTTGACGTTGTATTGACGCGCCACTTGCGCGAGGTAATGCGCGGTCGCTTCGCCTTCGACGGTGGGGTTGGTGGCGATCACCAATTCCTGCACCTCGCCTTCGGCGAAACGCGCCGCTAATGCATCGAGGCCCAATTCGCGCGGGCCGATACCGTCGAGCGGGCTGAGCCGCCCCTGCAGAATGAAATACAAGCCGCGATAACCGGTCGCCTGTTCGATCACCAAACGGTCCGCCGGCGACTCGACCGCGCACAACAGATGCGCATCGCGCGACGCGCTGGCGCAGATCGCGCAGGTCTCGGTTTCGCTGAAATCGCGGCAGCGTTTGCAATGGCCGATCCGTTCGATCGCCTCGGCCAACGCATTCGATAAGCGCGTGCCGCCCTCGCGATCGCGCTCGAGAAGGTGATACGCCATCCGTTGCGCCGTCTTTTGCCCCACGCCGGGCAGGACGCGAAACGCATCGATGAGTTGTTCGAGGAGAGAAACGGTCATGGTATCGAACCGGTAACGCGGCCTTTCGACCGCTCAGATGCACGAATCATCTCCGGTAGAGCGGAGCGAAGCTCCGCTGCAGACTGACCGAAGCGAGAAGAACAGCGGAGCTTCGCTCCGCTCTACCGGCATCGAATCAAAACATCCCAGGAATCTTCATCCCCGGCGGAATCGGCATGCCCGCGGTCGCGCCCGCCATCTTCGCCTGCGATTCGGCGTTCACTTTGTTCACCGCATCGTTGATCGCCGCGACGATCAGATCTTCGGTCATCTCCGCATCGGACAGTACGCTCGGATCGATCTTGCACTTTGCGGCATTCCATCCGCCCGGTGAGGGTCACGCTGACCATGCCGCCGCCGGCACTACCGGTGACTTCGAGATTCGCGAGTTCTTCTTGGGCGCGCTGCATGTTCTCTTGCATCTTCTGCGCCTGTTGCATCAGTTGGGCGATATTTCCGCGCATATAGGTGTTCTCTTGCTGTGTGTGATGTCGATTGAATCGATGGTGATGCGTCTGATGTACTGCGTATGGATGCGTCTCGTAGAACCGCATCGCGAGCGACTCATTCCTCGAAAGGCCGAATCGAGTCCGGGACCAATTTCGCGCCTTGTTGTTGCATCATGCGCTGCACGTCGGGATGGGAAAGAAAAACCTCTTCCGCAGCGACCTGCTTCGCGTCGCGCTGACGTTCGTTGCGCTGATGCAAGGTTTCGACATGCGCCGGCTTACCGGTCTCGAATTTGATCTGCACCGGCCCGCCGAGCTGCGTCGAGAGCGCGTCGCACAGCGATTTCACCAATCCAGGCGCGCGCAAATGGTCGTCATCGGGCGATAGCGACAAACGCATCGTGCCCTCGGCATAACCGATGAACGCCGCATGCGCAGCGAGTTCGCGCGCGGGGCCACGCAGGCCACTGCGATTGACCAAATCGAGCCAGCGATCGTTATCGACGTCCGCGACGGGCGACGTCTGCGCCGGCATGGTCTGCGTTGGCGTGCTCTGAGCTGGCATGCTCTGAACTGGCACGCTCTGCACGGGTGGAACCGGCCGCTCGATCGTCATCGCAGGCGGAAGCCGCGGCGGCGGCGCAGCGCTCTTCGACGGCGCATCGGCATCCAGCGCGGCGCGTGCGGCGGCGGGGCCGCGCGCGGTCGTCGTCGGTGCTTCGAGCATCGTCGCCCCGCCCTCGCTGGGCCGAAACGCCAGCATCCGTAGCGCGGCCATCTCGAAACCGGCACGTGGACTCGGCGCGAGCGCTAAGTCGCGACGCCCGTGCAGCGTCATCTGATACCAAAGCTGCACGACTTCCGGCCGCAATTGGCCAGCGATGGCATCGACGTCGACGCCATCGGCATCGATGTCGGCCGATGGCACCAATTGCCGCACCTGAATGCGATGCAGGGCTTCGGACATCGCGTCGAGCACACCGCTCCAATCCGGCGAAAACTCGGCCAACGCCGCGATTTCGTTCATCAATGCTGCGCCATCGCCCGCGGCCAGCGCCGTCAGCAACGCACCGACGCGCATACGATCGACCGTGCCCAGCATCGTCGCGACGCCGGCATCGGTCAGCGTCGCCCCTGGCGCCTCATCGGTACCGCTACCGGCACCGGTGTACGCAATGGCTTGATCCAACAACGACAAGCCATCGCGCAAGCTACCGTCGGCGGCCTTGGACAATTGACGAATCGCGCCGGGCTCGGCCGGAATCCCTTCGGCGGACAAGATTTTCGCGATCTGGCCCTGGATCTGAGCCTCATCCAAGCGTTTGAGGTTGAACTGCAAGCAGCGCGACAACACCGTGACCGGCAGTTTCTGCGGGTCGGTGGTCGCGAGGAGGAATTTCACGTGCCCCGGCGGCTCTTCCAACGTCTTCAGCAACGCGTTGAACGCCGATTTCGACAGCATGTGCACTTCGTCGATCAGATACACCTTCACCCGACCGCGCGAGGGCATGTACTGCGCGTTGTCGATGACTTCGCGCACATCGTCCACACCCGTGTTGCTCGCGGCGTCGATTTCGAGCAAATCGATGAACCGGCCGGCGTCGATATCGCGACACGAGTTGCACTCGCCGCAGGGCTCGGCCGAGGTGCCGCGCTCGCAATTCAACGATTTGGCGAAGATCCGAGCGATGGTGGTCTTCCCCACCCCGCGGGTGCCGGTGAACAGGAAGGCGTGATGGACCCGGCCGGTATCGAGCGCGTTGCTGAGCGCACGGACGACGTGTTCCTGCCCGACGAGCTCGGCGAAACGCTTGGGGCGCCACTTACGGGCGAGGACGAGGTAAGACATGGCGTCATTCTGCCATGCCAGGCCCCACGGCGGCCCCGCTACCGGGCCCCGACGACGCGCCATGAGCGAATACGGCCTCTAATCGACCTCGTTCGCCCGTTTTCCTTGTTCCCGCTAGGCTTGGGGGCTAGAATTGCCGCCCGCGCTGATGGCTTGAACGCCAGAGCCGCGGAACGTTAAAGAAAAGTGCCAAGCGGCCGAGTGCGGAGACCTCCGCATGAAAGCCAAGCATGCCTACCTAGCGGCGGGCGCTCCAAGGATGGATGCGAAGTGATCGATTTCAAAAATGCGGAGAGGTGTCCGAGTGGTTGAAGGAGCACGCCTGGAAAGTGTGTAAGCGTCTAAACCGCGCTTCGGGGGTTCGAATCCCCCTCTCTCCGCCAGATTCCATAAAAACAAAACCCGCAGCGATGCGGGTTTTGTTTTTTGTGCAACTGTGCAGAAGCCTGCATCCGGCAAAGTTTGAAAAGCGCTAAGCGCTACACGGCTCGTGAGTGTCTTGAAAACTCTGACCGGTCCACTGATCCCAGTTTCGCACCCGAGAAAAACCGGATGATGGCGTTGGGTGGGCATAAAGCCCACCCTACAGTCTGAAAAGTAAAAAATAATTGTTATTTTTTTTCGAGAACCTCTCTTCTGAATGCCGATAAGCTGTCCATGTGCCCCTGCGCCCTCCTCAGGAAACTTTCAGGGTTTCGTAAATCGTAAAAATCTACGACTCGTCGATAAGGGTCCTGACACTCAGTGTTGATAGGCGTACATGCGTGTAATTTATCCATCATGTTTGATCGAAAAGCTTTCAACGCCCTCCTTGCTTCTTCCTCAGAAAGAAAAGTATCTTTTTTCCCAGTAAACAAGTCATCAAAGATTTTCTCAAAATCTTCGTCCATCTCAGCACACAATGCGATCCCTTCCTTTGCTGACCATGGCAATTCAATTGACCCCACCGGCATACCAGAAAATGCATCTATGCGGTCTTGACCTTTATCTATGTTGTCGCTAATCGTCTTTCCCGTTCTTTTCAAGAAAATTGAAGATGCAATTCTGCCTGCATCACGACCAAAGCGCTTATTGTAAGCTTCTATGGAACTTGTAGTGAAATCAAATCGATATATATAATTTCCATTGCTAGCATACCTTGCTTCCAAATCAAGCAAGCCATACGGATCCACACTTGATAGTGGATTTCCGCTGGCGTATCCATACGTACTGATCCCACCGTTAAGCCCAATCGGATCGCTCTGCACGTATCTGCCTGTTGCCGGATCGTAATCACGAAAGTAGTTGTAATACAGACCCGAGGCTTGATCGTACCGCTGCCCCGGGTACCGCAGATCGAACACGAACTGGGTGCCGTTGCCGTCCGGGTCGGTGTTCGGCAACCCCGTGCCGAAGCCTTCGCCGCTCTCGTCCCAGCGCCAGACGCTTCGGTTCTGCATCTGGTCGATGACGGATCGTGGCGTGCCCAGTTGATCGGTCTGCACGTATCGGAGGACTTGGCTGGCCCCCGTATCCGTCAGCACCGCGATCGGGATGCCCTCCATCCATACGTACTGCTGGATCGGCACGCCCGTCGCGTTGTATTGACCAATCAGTTGGCCCGCTTCGTCGTACACGAAGCGTGTGGTGACGGTCGTTTGCCGTTGCACCTGCTCACCGAAGCCGTTGTACGTGTACGTGCCCTGCACCACGTTGTTCGCAAGCGCCACGCTCATCCGGTTGGCGTTGTTGTAGGTGTAACTCTTCGCCGTACCGCCCACGGTGCTCAGGTTGCCGTTCGCTTCGTACGTTCTGGCCACCGTGCCCACTTGCGTCAGGTGATGGCTCGTCGTTGGATATGTGTAGGTCGTCGTCGTGGCGCCGATTTTGTTGCTGAGCCGGTTCCCGGTCTTGTCGTAGGTGTATTCCTCTTGGATGACATCGGCATTGTTGACTCGGGTCTTGCGAGCCAGCAACCGGCCCAACTTGTCGTAGTCGAACTTCGCCCGAATCGCCGTCGTCGATTGGTTCGCCGGGCGAATCTCTTTCAGATAACTCGCGTTGTCGTACTGGTAGCCGATGTTCAAGCCATCATCATTGACGTTCGTCGTCGGGCCCGGGTCGTACACCGTCTTCGCCCGGTAACTGAAGTCATATGCCCGCGTCAGCGTGCGGTTATTGCCCGTCTGCCAGCTCGTCGCCGGGCCTGCGGGTAAGTACGCTGCGTTCTTCACCGCGATCTGGCGCGTCCCGCCACTGCGGGTCACGCCCACTTCTTTGATGCGCAGTTGCGTATCGCGGATGTAATCGACCACCGTGTTGTCTGGATAGGTCGTTGTCGCAATCTGATTGCTCTTGGTGTAACTGTAACGCAGCGTGTGCGCCACACCGCCGGTGGTTTGCACCTTGCGCACCAGATTGCCGAAGCGGTCGTAGCAGTAGTGGGTGGTGCCGCTCTGGTCGGTCATCGTGCTCAGGCGGCCGATCCCGAAGGTCTCGCCGGCGATACACACCGCGTTCGGTGTGTCGTACGCGTACGTCACGTTCTCCGTCGCGGTCGTATACGTCACGGTGGTCAGACGGTTCAGCGCGTCGTAGGCGTAGTTGACGAGAACACCACGCGCGTCGGTCTGAGTCTTGCGGTTGCCCGCATCGTCGTAGGTGTAACTGGTGATGCCCGTGTCCGGGCTGGTCTGTTGCGTCAGTCGGCCCAGCGCGTCGTAGACGTAGCTGGTGGTGAGATTCTTCGGATCGACTACAGTTCTGAGATTCCCCACCGCGTCGTAGCTCATCGTCGTGCTGGCTTGAAGGCCGCCCGACACGCTATCGGCCACGGTCTGGATCAAGCGGTCCAGATCATCGTAGGTGTTCTGCGTTTGCACCAGATTCGGATCAGTGATGCGGGTCTGCCGACCAGCCGCGTCGTACGTGAACGCGGTGTTCGCTTCCGCGGTGATACTGGTCAATGATGCGTACTGGTTGATCACGCGATCGAGCTTGTCCACCGCCATCCGCATTCGATGCTTCTGACTGCTGCTGGGCAGCGTGACCCACGCGCCGTCGCTCAGCCGATTGCCGGCCGAGTCGTAGGTATAGCGCAGCTCGTTGCCGGCTTGATCGCGCACCGTCGTCAACCAGTCTCGGTTGTTGTACACCATGTCGACGAAGTTGCCATCCGGCGTGGTCAGCCGCGTCAGATTCCCGCGCGCATCCACCGTATGCGTGGTGATCTGGTCGTCCGTCGTCACTGCATCGTTCGTGCCGCGCACGATCTGTTCCAACAGCCAGCCGCGCGGGTGGTAACTCATCTCCGCGATCACGCCGTTGGCGTCGCTGATCTTGGTCGGGCGGCTCGCGCCATCGTAGCGCAGGAAGTTGACGGTCTGGCCCAGACGCATTGACGATCGCCTTACGGTCGCCCAAGCGATGGCAGTTACCGGTGTTGGTCGCGCAACCGCTGGTGTCGGTGCTGGTGTAATACTGGATCGTGACGATGTCGGTGACATCCGTGCGCGGACCGTCGATCTGTTTCACAAACCTGCGGTCCGGGCAAAATGCATTCGGATCGGAGACATCAATCCCGCTGCAATAGGTGTAATTCGTGGTCGCGAAGGTGCCGTCATCTTTGCGTTGACGCACTTGATTGATCGCAACCGGAACCCCCCCTCCAAACAGGAATCCGTATTCGACCCGGAATATCTGCGGACTGTTACTGGAGACGGTCTGCTCACTCGCCACCCAGCCATTGGTGTAGGTCCAACTGCTGGTGATCACCTCGCCACTATCGAGAGTGACGGTCTCAGTGAGTTTTTGCGATTGGCCGTTGTAGGTGTTGTCGATCGCTTTGAGCAAGACCAACGTCGTGCCTTGTTTTTCCCACAATTCGGTGCGGGCCGTGTTGCCGTTGCCGTCGTAGGTGTAACGAATCTCGTTGCCGAGCGGGTCGATTTCCTTGCTCAGGAAGCCGCCCGCATTGAAGATATGCGTCGTATCGCGTACTTGCGTCACTGGGCCGCCAGTGACCGTCTCGGTGATGTCGGTCTGACCGGGCGTCGTGTAGATGAACTTCCACGTCGTGCCGCCCTGCACCTGCTCCTTCACGCGATCTTGCGCGTTGTACTTATTTGTCACCGTGAACGCGCTAGCGCCGTCCGTGATCGAGGTGACATTGTGCTGATCAGGGTTATCCGCCGAGACCACATAGGCGAAGGTCTGGCTGTAGTCGTTCAGCCCATTCACTCCAACCAGATTGCCGCGCGTGGCGCCCAGATGGACATCGTGCGTGTAGTTCACTTCGCGGCCGTCGTTGGCCACGATCTTCGTCAACCGGCCGGTCGTTGCGTTGTATTGGAAATCGACGGCATAGCCGGTCAACGTGCCATCCTGCGTCTTTTCCACGATTCGAGTCAGCCGCGGTTGATAGGCGACCAACATCGGCTTGTTCGGGTCGATGCTGCGCGGCGAGGTTCCGATCAGCGGCAATCGATTGCCAGCGTCGTAGAACAGCTCCTGCTGCCAACCATTGGCCGCGACCCGCATCGCCAGATAGCCGCGTTGGTCGTAGATGTCTCGTGCGCCATCGCGATAGCGGAATTGGAAACTACCGCCGCCAGTCGCCGTCAACTGCCCGGTCGCGCCATCCGCCGGCGAAACATATGCGCCGCCCGAATACACATAGCGGCTGCGATGGCCGCAGCCGGTGCGGATGATGATCGAACCATCGGGGTACTCGAACAAGCGCTTATCGTAATTATGCGACCAACCGTAACCAAGGGCGCTGTCGTACTCCGAACGGCTGTCGTAACGACGCACGAACTGGATCGGAAAGTGCACGCCGACCGTCAAGTCGACGTAGCTCATGTTCTCGCTACCGTCGTATGTCCATACTGGCTTGCCGACGGCACTGCCATTCGCACCCGGCGTGTTGCCCTTGCAGCACCCT
The DNA here is from genome assembly GCA_963783035.1 of uncultured Gammaproteobacteria bacterium. Classification (GTDB taxonomy): domain Bacteria; phylum Pseudomonadota; class Gammaproteobacteria; order Xanthomonadales; family Xanthomonadaceae; genus Lysobacter_I. Next base: position 1,430,571 of record CAWAMC010000004.1, on the reverse strand, counting down.
TCACTGGTGCATCCTCGCTGCTCGGACCCTTGTGGCGCGGTACCTGGCGTCCCTGAGCCAGCCAATCCATGCGCATTCACCCGATCCACTACGCTCAACGACGCGAGCAGCAGGACGACAAGTAATCCAAGCACGAACGTATGCGGAGCGCGCATGTGCGTTTTCCTTAAGCGATTAGGCGAATCGAGAGACGCATCGGCGATGCGTAGGAGATACGCGGCAGGAGACAATGTAGAGGACATGGCTCAGTTCCCATTGGCCGGGTCAGCAGTGGCTTGTGCTGCGCCCGAGGAGTCAGGGGGTTCGATCAAGACCTTGACAGTGGCGGTGCCGAAATTGCCTTCGTAACCACGGATATTGAGCGTGACGAAATGCTCGCCAGGATTAAACTGGGTGGCGTCCCAACTCCAGGTCATCGGCAAATAACCCAGTTCGCTCTCGTAAGTGAAAACACCGTCGACGTAGAACACCACTTCGAAACGGCGCTGAATAGTGCGTTCGCGATCGTCTGCCGAGACATCGACACGGAACGGCACCATGCCTTTCACGACCCAACGTTCCTGCTCGTCGCGTCGAATGTCGCCAACAGGCGTAAGCATCACATCAGGATCACCGCGTGTGTCGAGTGGCTGCTGGGCATGACTGGCCAACCGTTTCGGCGATGCTGACGCATTCGACTGGCGCATATTCAAGGCAGACGCATCGGCGATGAATTGCACGCGATCCGGCGCGCTTCCGAGGAATAAGGTGTTGTCGGGCAAGGTATAGGCCACGATCGCCGGTTTGAGCATTGGATGCACGGCGAGATCCAGCACATTCGATTCATCCTTACCGTCCCAGGCCTCGGCATGCGCGCCAGCCTGTCGCGGCACCCAATCGACCAACGTGCGCAGATGTGGGCCTCCGTCCAGGCCCAGGCGCAAATTCACGCGCGCGGGATTGTCGAGGTAGTAGTGCACACGTCCCGTCTGCGAATCCCAACGCACGTCTTTGGCTTGGATCGGTTGCCTGCCCGTCAGCTCGGTCAGATCGTGAGTCGAACTGCCCTGTGCATTCTTAGCCGTCAGGGTGTAGGTATAGGCCTCCGCTGGGACTGTTGTACCAGCGGCATCGCGTCCATCCCACGACAGCGCATGATCGCCCTCTGCGAGATCTTCAGTCTTGTGGCTGTAGATCAGTCGATCGCGCCCGTCGTAGATCGAAAGCAGCACTTCGGCTTCCTTGTCGAGCTTGAAACGGATCGTGGCGGTTTCCTGTTTAGCGGGATCGAATGCGTTGCGATCGGCGCGCACCTGTGAAATGACGACTGCCGGCTTGGGGCGCGAATGCGCAGCGTCTTTGCTCGGCGCACGCGAATCGCAACCGACGACAACGACGACCGCCAGCACCAACACCGCGTGGAGCATCACAAAGGTAGCGCGCGGCATCATCGGAGCGTTCATCGGCGCACTCCTTGCGGCGCCCAGACCGGCATACGCGCTCCACCCGGAACGTCGGTCAACCGGCGCATCTTCTTCGTCTTCACCTCGTAATGCCAAAGGTGGTTGACACCACTGTGACGCGTGGACTCGAACACCAGAGCGCGCCCGTCTGGAGACCAGGATGGCCGCGCATCGAGCGCAGGATCGTTAGTCAGGCGTTGTGGCTCGTCTCCGGGATTCATCAGCCACAGGTCGTAGTTGCCGCCACGATTACTGGAATAGACGATCATGCCATCGTCGCGTATCGCAGGGTCGAAGTGATACAGAGCATTCACCGTCAATTGCTTCGCGGTCCCGGTATCGACTTCAACGCGCCAGAGATTGTGCGACGGCGGCCCGCTGCCGGAAAGAAAATAGATCCAACGCCCATCCGGGCTCCACGCAGGCTCGTGCTGCAAGCCTGGCATTGCCGTGAGCTTGCGCCGTTTGCCGGTCGCGATGTCGAACACCCAAATGTCGTTACGATCGGTGCTGTCGGCGATGCTGATCGAATACGCGATACTACGACCATCTGGACCAATCACAGCATCTTGAACATCGGCACCTGTGAAGTCGATCTCGGTGACGCCGCCACCTACAGTATCGACCTTCATCAATCGCCCATCCTGCAAGTTCAACAATAATTCCCGGCCATTTGGGAACCAGGACAATCGCGTGACATCCAGTTTCAACCGCGTGATTTGCTCAGGTTTACTCTCCGGTGTTTTCATCCACCACGCCTGCCACACGCCGTCGCCTTGCGCTAGAAAAGCGATGGGAGTATCCCCTGGCGCGGGCTGGCAAGCCAGCATGGCAGATACTATCGCCAGACAGACGAAGCCTCTGAAAAAAACGCTGGCCGATGAAGCACGTTCGAACACGTTATTCGCTCCTGTTCATTGCACGATGTTCAAAATGCCGCGGTAAAGTGTTTTCTGACCACTCGCCGGCAAGGTCGCTTCGATCGCGAAGGTGTAAGCGCCATCGACGGCGAAGAGAACCCCATTCGGATCGCTATCGTTGAATCCACGCCATACGACCGTGTGGTTGATCGTATTGCCATTTCCATCTTTAGCCGACTGCGCGACGTTATCGAGCAAGACAACAGCCGATGGATGCCCTGGGTCGTAAACGCCTAGCGGCAGCATGGTGACGCGGACAACAGCGTCGACATCGATCCTATAAACGATGCTCGAAGCCTGATCGAAGCTGTGCATGACCAGGTAAGGATCGGATTTGACTTCGATATTCGGCGCTACGCTCGTCCCCGAAACCGTAACTGCTGGCGTGAACACATAGACGCCGTTGGCACGCATCGGCAAGGAGTCGTTCGCCAATGTGGCGGAAGCCGTGGTGAGCAATGCGCCGCTGGGGTCACGCCCGTCCCAGTAAAACCAATGCGTACCGGCTGGGTACTGGACATCTTTGAACACAAAGAAGGACGTACCACCTTGCGGGGTCACGCTCAGCGACGCCAGCGCGGATTGAGGATACACAGCCTGTACTTTGTAGAAATCGTTCAGATAAACGTTGTAGTCGTCATTAATGTTGCCGCCCGGAATGAACGTATTGACGGGCATTTTTACGTCGTAAACGCTTGGGTCGAGACCGTCGGTTGCGGTCACGACGACATGATACAAGCCACCCGAAACCGCACTGCCTTGATCGTTAAAACCATCCCAGGTGAAACTGTAGGTTCCTGGCGCACCGTAGGTTTGGCTCCACTGCCGCACCATGAGGTTGTCGCTGTCACGTCTGATCTGATACGTCACGGTACCGGAACGGTTGATGGTGAAAACACCCGCAGCCGGTACGGTGGTGATGAGCGGCTTGACCTGCTGCAAAGTCATAGAGAAGCCCGTCAACAACATCGCTTGCGGCACCGGCTCTGCCGACAGATAGCCGCCGTAGTTAACGGTCGTCGACGCTATGTCCGATGTGAAGATCGTCAGAGGAATGCTGGCCGCGACTGCAGTACCCCACCAGTTGCCGATGGCGTCAAGCGTCGGTTTCGGCGTAGCAAAATTATTGGTGTAATAGTTGTATTCCGCGTTAGCGAATAAGCTGTTGCCATTCGCGACCGGCTGCGGGTTATCCGCTGCGACAGCGTTGCCTCGCACATAAATCCCATAAACGTTGTGCGAAATTTGATTCCCTAGATGGATCGTGGGGTTGCTCTTCGCGCCCACATAGATGCCGTACTGGCAAAACCGGATCAGCGAATGCGCGATCGTGCCCTGGCCCGCGTTGAAATAGACACCATTCGTCGCGTGTTCGATGCGCGCGTAATCCAAATTCGCAGTGCCACCAGCAGCGATCTCAATGCCATACCAATCGCCCTGAGCGGGATACGCCGATGCCGAGCCAAAGCGGACGCGCTGACTACTAGTGCCGACCGCCTGTAGACTGCCATTCGCCTGTAAACTGCCTTGCACAAGGATTTTGTTGCCTGGAACGGATTGAATGAATGTGCCCGGCGGTACTGTCAAAGTAACGCCGGCGCTCACGGTGATATCGCCGAGCATGAGATAGTCACCCGGAGCCAAGGTCGCTGTTTGCGTAATCGGGCCGATCAACGTCCTTCCGGTATAAGCGGGGGCACCACCAGCCGCCCCTAGAAAGCCGCTGAAATCAACATGAGCCGCGCTTGGAGCATCAACGCTGTAGTCGCGAATCGTCAACGAGATCGCGGCAGGGTCCGCGGTTCCCCACCAATTGAGCTGAGCATTGAGAACAACGCTCTCAGCGTTCTCAAAAGTGGTCACAAAATAGTTTTTTTGTGCGTTACCGTAGATGCTGTTCCCGTTGATGACCGGAACAGGATTTTCCGCAAAGATGTTATTGCCGCTGACATAGATTCCATAGTCGTTAGCTGTGATCAGATTCTCGCCGGAAACGACCGGACGACTATTGTCGTCGACATAAATTCCATGGTTGCTGCCACGTATCTCGTTTTGCCCACTAATCACAGGTTCAATTGCGCCGCCCATGGTCCATACCGCAGCACTATTTCCAAAAAAGCGCGTATATTTGATCGATCCTGCCCCCGAATTGAAGTAAACAGCTTTCTCCGCGCAATGGAAATCGCCGTATTCGATATCGGCATTGCCGGTCGATGTCACTTCGACACCAAACCAATCTTGACGGCCTGTGCTCGTGGCGGTGCATGATGTCGTAGACGGACGGAACACTGTCCTCGATACAGCACTTCCACGCACGACGAATCCTCCCTGGGCGAGAAATCGATAATTATTTGGATTGTTTGCCACATTGACATTGACACCCGGCTGTATCCACAGCGTCGCGCCAGATGCGATCGTGATCGTACCGTTGAGCGTGTACGTGGGCGCGCTTCCCGCTGTCCACACCGTGTTTTGTGAAATCGTCGTAGCGGAATATGTTCGAGGAATCGAATTGGTGTAAGTGACTTCCACTGTGTTCGACGCAGGGCTGGAACCCGTTCGATCGGTCGCAGTGGCGTAAATACTGTTCAATCCGTCTTCCAACGGTACCCAGGTCGTAAACGTCCCGTCCGTCGCGGCAACGACATCGCGCGTGAACCGGCCATTGACATAAAAACTGACGGTCGAGGATGCCTGCGCAGTACCGCTCATGGTGATCGGGTTGCTAGTTGAAGTGGTCGCAGGCGGGGTCAGCACTGGCGCCGTCGCCGATTGAATCGAAAAACCGCCGCCCGCGGATGGAAATTCGTCACTGTTGCCTTGCGACTTTGCGCGCGCCGCACGAGCGCCCGCAGGACTCGATAAGCGCGCGCTCGGCACTTGCCGCACACGATAAATATCCGAAACCGACTGATGACTAAAACGGCCATTGTCGCCGACGATCTGTATGCTGTTGGCCCCCTCTGCTAGGCGCAGCATCGCGACGAAATCACCGCTTTCGTTTGCGCGCGTCGTCGCCACGGTCTTGCCGGCGACCCGGACCTGCAGCACTTGATTGGGTTCAGTCAACCCGCTGATGCGCAACGACGCATCGTAGTTCGATGTCGACACCGGATAGACCAGGATGTTGAGATCGGGGCCGCGAGACGCCGACAACACCGCGGAAAGCGTGATCGCTGTCAACACTAAGCCGACTGCTGCCGCACGTCGTAGTGGTGTGCTTAGCGGGATCCGAGCCTTGGCCACGATACTTGCGAATGAATTCGACATACGGTCTCTCCAGAACCTCGATCTGACCGGCGTGAGGCCGGCGCATTGGCCATTCGGCGTCGTGTCTAATGCGGCACGGCTTCCGATTGAATCAGGGCAATACTCAATTAACTATCAATTCGAATTTCACATTTCAACGAAGACATCTCAGAGCCTCGTAAACCAATCCATCGAATGACGCGCTCAGCCCTCTACCGCTCGGACCGCGTCGACGACCGTTCCCGTCTACTTATCAAACGATAAGCTAACGAAATCGCAAGGCTCGCGACCACGAACAACACGATCTGACGCATCGCACCGAACCGCGACTCCGTCCCGATCGCGAACGCATGAACGAACACGAGGCCGAAGACGAGCGGCCACACCATATGAAGCGACTTCCAACTGCGGCGCCCACGCGACAGTCGCCAGCCGGCGAACAGCATGAAAGGAAGGAGCCACAGCGCGATGGCGCCCAGGCCGATATTCGTCCGGTAATAGCCATGGCTGAAATCCGGCCACAGCAGATCCCAGGCGATATGGTCGCTACGCGTGGATGCGGCCGCGACGAAGAAGCCGACGTGCGCCAGGATCAGCAACGCTGTCGTCGCGCCGACGACGCGGTGTAAGCGAAGACTGCTGCTCGGCAGCCCCCTAAGTATCGGCGCGCGGCGCGCGAGCGCGAGCATGCATTGCAGCCAAAACAGAAAAAAGCCAAGCAATCCTGCGAGTTTTGCGGCCAAATACATGACTTGGCCATTCGGCAAATCGGCACGCAGATAGGTCAATGGATCGTTGACTGATGCCCACCATACGGCCACCGGCGAACAACACACGAGCGCAAAGATCAGCCAAGCCGTGCGCGTCACCCAAAGCGTTCTCGGGGCGTTCATCGACTCCGAACCCGTCGCTGAAGTGTGCGTAGCGCTCATTTGCTCCGCACCTCCGCTTTTTTCGCGATTTCTTTCGCGATAGCGTCTTCGCGGCAATGCTCGGGAGCGTCCATGCACTGTGCTAATCGCTCTTGTGCGGACGCGAGCGGCATCGCTTTTTTGCCCGTTGTCGGCAAGCCCTCCGCTACCCAGCCGCGGATGCCATAAGGATCCAGAATGACCGCATTCTTGACCCCAGCGTCGCGCAGGGAGCGCGCCATCTCGAAACCGCGAAAATCCTTAATGCAGTAACTGACTACATAATCCACGCCCTGTAACTGACGCACGATATCAGCATTGAGCGCACGTAGCGGAACGTTCATCGCGCCTGGAATATGCGCTTCGACGAACTCATCGGGCTCGCGCACATCGACGAACTTCACGGTCTTGCCGTTCTTCATCTCGGCCAACAAGGTCGCGATCGGCATTTCTGGAACCAGATCGCCTTGCGCTTCTTGCACGGCGAGCGCATGACAATCGATATTCAGCGCTTCTGGCGCAACCGGGATATTTTGGATCCGCTTCGAGCGCACCGCCGCATGGACACGGTCGAAAAATGCCAGGTAACACTCTGGCGCAACCGCGTAACGCCCATGCCGTTGCTGCAAGCCGCGATAAGCGTGCTCGACGATCGGAGACTCGGCGGTATCGCCGCCGGACCAGTAATTCACTTCGATGTCGTGGACGATCTGCGCCATCTGCGCGATGTCGGGGTCACGACTCGGATAAGCCTCCAACACCGTCTGGAACGAGGTGCGGTCGCCCTGACGGCGCAACTTGGATTCAGGCACGTCGAACGCGATGCCGGTGGGCAATCGTTCGCCGGGCATCGCCACAGCGAGCTCGGCCCCACGGACCGCATGACGGCTCATCAACCACGCCGTGGCCCACTTGTCCGGCCCAAGCCCATATTCGGTCGCGACTTGCGCACGTGGCGCACTCTGCGAACCGGTACAGCCGGACAAGGCCATGAGAATCGGCAGGCCCATCACGGCCTTGAAGAAGAACGTCGACATGGCGTCTACGCATACTCCCTGCTTTGCGATCCGTCGTTCCACGCCGACCCTCACCCTCATTACCATCTTTGACTCCCTGCCATTCCAGACTAACATCAAGCTCGCTTACGGAGCAATGTAACAACTGACTTTGTGAAATCAGTGTCAAATACTGATCGCTTCGCATCACAGTTCGATCGACTTCGTTTAGACCGGAGCCACAAGCATTCAACAACGATGAGGTCTCAAACACCGAGACGCCGCGCGCGGCTACACAGACAGCGGCTCGAATGGCATACTGCGCGGCCGGCCGGATGCGATTGGCCCGTATTTCTATGGTGGCCCCGTCGGCCCCTCGCGACGCTAGATCGAAAATCCCGCCAGGGCCGGAAGGCAGCAACGGTATCGGTCGATGCGGGCGCCGAGGTCAGCCGGCGGGGCCATCGCCATTCATGCGCTATCCGCACGAACCCCTTTATTGCCTTGCCTGATCGAACGGATGCAACCACTGCGCATCGCCGTCGACATACCGTTCGTGTTTCCAAATCGGCACGCGAGCCTTCACTTCGTCGATGATCCAGCGACACGCCGTGAACGCAGCATCGCGATGCGCGGCGCTGACGCCCACCCATACCGCTAAATCGCCGACCGCAAGTTCGCCGATGCGATGCACGCAGGCGACATCGGTAATCGCGAATTTCGTCAGCGCTTCTTCGATGATTTTTGCGCCTTCGGCCTCGGCGAGTGCGACATAGGCGTCGTAACGTAGGCCCAATGCGGCGCGGCCGTCGTTATGATCGCGCACCCAACCTTCGAAGCTCGCGTAAGCACCGGCGTCCGCGCGCAAGAGTCGCGCACGCAACGGTGCGATCTCGAAGGGGGCATCGGCGATCGCGAAACGTGTCGTCATCTCACCCCCCACTCACGGGAGGGATGAACGCGATTTCCGCACCATCGCTAGGGGTTTCGTCCCAGCTTACGAACGCACCATCCATCGCGACGCGCAGCCGTTCGATCGGCAATGCGAAGCTGTATTTCGCGCGCACCGTGCGATAGAGCGCGCGCAAATCGCCCTCATGTTCGATAGTTTCGCTTTCGATACCTGCAGCATCACGCAGGCTCGCGAAATACAATACGCGGATCGTCGCCATCAGCGCTCGCTCTCGATATGGCCGACATCGCGCTTTCCCCCGCGTTTGCCGCGTAACTTCGCTGGCCCCAACACGATCGCGTGCGAAAGCGCCTTGCACATATCGTAAATGGTCAACGCTGCGATCGTCGCGCCGGTTAGCGCCTCCATCTCGACGCCGGTGCGATACGTGGCGTTCACCGTACAGACGATCTCCAGCTCGCGCTCGCTACACCAATCGATCCCGAAACGAATGCCGTCGATCGGCAGCGGGTGGCAGAACGGAATCAATTCATGCGTCCGCTTCACCGCCATCGTACCGGCGATGATCGCGGTTTCGACGATACCGCCTTTCGCGCTTTTTAGCCCATTCTTGCGCAACTGCGCAGCGACTTCTGCAGGAAACTTCACCCGACACTCTGCCGTCGCGATACGCGCAGTCACTGCTTTTGCGGATACATCGACCATCGCTGGATGACCCTGCGCATCGAGATGCGTCAATGCCGGCTTCGTGAGCTTCGTCTTCGTCTTCGTCTTCAAATCGCGGTTCTCCATGACAATCCGCAACCGGGTTGCGGTGGCGCGAACAGATAATGCAGCACACGGCGCCCATTCGGTCGATTCGCTTTCGAAGACGCATGCAGCAACAGCGGGCGCATCAGCAACAAGTCGCCGACCTCCGCAGCGCAGACGACTTCATTTCGCCGTTTGTCCATGTCGGTGATCTGTGTGGCGGTCAACCGACCGAGACGATGCGAGCCCGGCACGACGCGCAGCGCTCCCGTTTCGGCGTCGCTAGCGTCCAAATGCAGACGCACCGCGAGCATCTTGGCGTGCAAAGCATCGTCGGGCTGCACGTAATAGCCGTCTTCTTTCATCGACCAACCGGACAGAGCGGGATGCTTCACTTGCGCAGCGACTGGGATCGATACGTCCTGATGGTATGGGACTCGCCAATTACAGTCGGGCGTTTTTCGGAACACCGTGCATTGCACCGCGACCGCATCCGCCGGCAGCACGCCGAACCGCTGCAGCCGTTCGCGAATGGGTGCGACGAGTGCGGCGCACCACGTCCGATCGAGGACATTACGCGAGCCGGCGCTAGCGACATCGAGCGATGCGTCCGTCGGCAAGGTCGCCAACTGCGCTGGATCGAGATCGGACGGCAGACGCACCCATCCCGCATCGTTGAGTATCGCCGAATGCATGCGCTCAACCTCCGACCAAAAACATCTCGACCCGCTTGCGCGCACCGCTCGGCGCGTCGCGAGTTTCGCTATGGGCACCGTCGCGAATCTCGCTGTAGCGATCGCCGCGATCGCGCCAAATAGCGGCGAGGCGCTCGGCGAATATATTTTCGTCTTGCATCAGGCCGCTGCGCAGGTCGGCGCCCTCGCCCGCGAATAAACAGGTAAACAGTCGACCGTCGGCAGAAACCCGCGCGCGGTGGCAATCGCCGCAGAACGGTTCGGAAATCGAGCTGACGAAACCGACCTCGCCGCCGCCATCGTCGAATCGGTAGCGACTCGCGACTTCGCCGCGATACTGCGGATCGATGGCGTGCAGCGGCCAGCGCGCGTGGATCCGGTCGCGCACTTCGGTCGACGTCACCACGCGATCGAGGCGCCAGTCGTTGCAGGTACCGACATCCATGTATTCGATGAAGCGCGGGATGTGTCCATGCGCGCGCGCGAATTCGACCAAGGGCAATACCTGATCGTCGTTGACATCGCGCTGCACCACGCAATTGAGCTTGATCCGCTCGAAACCAACGCTCGCGGCGACATCGAGACCACGCAAAACAGCGTTTACATCGCCGCGGCCGCCGGATAAAGCGGCGAAACGCGACGGATCGAGCGCATCCAAACTCACCGTCAGTCGATGCAAGCCGGCATCGCGCAGCGCGCGCGCCTGCGCCTGCGCGGCGAGCAAACTGCCGTTGGTCGTCAGCGCGAGATCTTCGATGCCGTCGATCGCCGCCAATCTCGCGATCAATTCGGGTAAGCGTTTGCGTAAGAGCGGCTCGCCGCCGGTGATGCGTAGTTTGCGCACGCCGACGCGCACGAAGCCGCGAACTAGGCGTTCGATCTCGTCGAACGACATCCGCGATGCCGCGTCGAGGCCGTGGTCCTCAGGGATGCGATCGGCCGGCATGCAGTATGGACAACGAAAATTGCAAGCATCGATCACCGACAATCGCAGATCGCGCAATGGGCGGCCGTAGCGGTCGCGAGGCGACGGATCGGCATCGTGCGATGGCAGCGTCGATAGCGTCGGCAATGGTGAAGGCACCGCTTTCATGACATTCAAGAGGACGCCGCTGCCGTTATCGCCGTGTGCGCGGGTAACGACGGCTGCTCGGCGCGCATTGCGGTCGGCTCGGCGAGCGCGAGCACATCGCCCGGGCGTGCGACACGATAGCCGCGTGCGGCCAAGGCATCGCCATCGGCTTCGCTGGCGTAGTGATACATCCAGCAGCGACCGAGTAATTCAGGCGGATATTCGCGTTCCAGATCGTCGATGCCGCTATGCGAAGGATTGCCGTGCAACGCGCAATCGTGGGCGACGAGTTCGCCCTCATCAGCCATCGCCGCCAATACTTCGGGTATCGGCCGGGTATCGCCGGTCCACACCACGCTGCCGCGCATGCGCAGGCCGTAACAGGTTTCGGGCCAATGATGCCGCGTCGGAAACGTCTCCAAACGCACGCCGTCGTGCCAGAAATAATCGCCGACCGGAATCAATTGAAAGCCGTCCCAGAAATTCGCGCCGCCTTCGGCGAGTACGTTCGGATATTCGCCCACGCGTTTGTGCAGCAACGGCACGATCTTCGCGGGGACGTAGAGTTTGATCTTGCCGCGACGCGATGCGTCGAAAAAACTGCCGAAGAACAGGCGCTCGAACCCGGCGATGTGATCGAGGTGCGTATGCGTGATGAACCACGACATCGGCGTCTCGCCGTACTGCGCGAGGCATGCGGTGAGCCCATCGCCACCGCAGTCGATGGTGAGCCAGGGGCGGCCGTCGCGTTCGATGCTGGCCATCGCCGAGCCCAACTCGACCGCGAAGGCGTTGCCGACGCCATGGAAACGCAAAGCCCAGCTCATGCCGCACCGCCTGTCGATGGATCGCTCATTCCGCTCATATCCCGCGTCGCCAGCGCGTATCGTAAGCCTCGCGCAGGCGGCGCATATCCTCATGCACCTGCTCGGGCGTGCGCGCACCGCGGAGCTTCAGCAACGATCGCTCCAACCGGGCTGAGTTCGCTTCCCGCCATTCGGTCGCCGGGATGCGTATCTGGCTGCGATCCAGATCGATGATCCAGCCGTGCCCCTTGTCGTCGAACAAGAGATTGTGCGCGTTGAGATCGGCGTGATCCAAACCCGCGCGGTGCATGCGCGCGATCAGTACACCGGTGCGTTGCCACAGCGTGTCGTCGCCTTCGCCGGCTGCCAGGTCGGCGAGCGCACGCACGTTCTGCAGGCGATCCAACAGGATCGCGGCGCGATAGCCGAAGCCTTGGCGCCAATAGATCGCCGCGATCGGCGTCGGTACCGGCAAGCCCAAGCGGCGCAATGCACGCAAGAGCCGGAACTCGTCGAAGCTGCGGACATGGCTCGGCCCGCGCCAGAGATGGCGATCGCGACTGAACCGCGCCGCCCAACCGCCGCGCAAGTAATGTCGCAATACGGCCGGCCCGAAGCCGGCGACTTTCGGCGTCGTATCGGGCGCCTCACCGGCCTCGGCTTGGTTCACGAACCATGCGCCGCCACGCCCGCCGCTGCCGACCGGTTGCGCCTGCGCGCCCCACCACGCAGGATCGAACCAACCGGGCTCTGCTTGCCGCAGACGCGCCGCGTCGAACAGAATCGCTCCCTCCGATGTCGCACCCTCGCCTTCCGCAATGCGGAACGGGGTGAGATTTTCGGTGGTGTCGATGCCCGCCATCCTCCGAGTGTACCAATTGACTAAGACCGAATCGGTTCACCCCTCGCCCCAGTCGATCTGCCTGCTCCGGCTCTCCGCACTGGGCGATGTGACCCACGTCGTGCCCCTGGTGCGGACCTTGCGGCGGATCTGGCCCGACGTCGCGCTGACTTGGGTGATCGGCAAAGGCGAACAAAAGCTGCTCGACGGCCTGGAAGACATCGAATTCCTGGTCTACGACAAGAAGACCGGTCTTTCGGGCATGCGCGCATTGCGCCGCGAATTGGCCGGCCGGCGCTTCGACGTCCTCATGCAGATGCAGGTGGCGGCGCGCGCGAATCTGTTATCGGCCTTCCTTCCCGCCGCCCGCCGCATCGGTTACGACAAATCCCGCTCGAAAGACCTGCATGGCCTATTCGTCAACGAACGCATTCCCGACCGGCCGGGCATCCATGTGCTCGATGCGATCGGCAGCTTTTGCGAACCGCTGGGTCTGAAACAGACCGAGGTGATTTGGAACCTTCCCGTGCCCGAAGACGCCTGGGCCTGGGCGCGTGCGCAGTGGCCCGACGATGGCCGACCGACGCTCGCGATCTCACCGTGCTCCAGCCACGTTCGCCGCAATTGGCGCGCTGAACGCTATGCCGCGGTGGCCGACCACGCACTCGCTCGCGGATGGCGCGTGGTGCTCTGCGGCGGTCGCAGCGAACTCGAACGCACGACGAGCGATGCGATCCTCACGCAGCTTTCCGCGGCATCGAAAAACATGGCTTTGAAAGACAGCGTTGTGCTCGATTTGGTCGGCAAGGACACGCTCAAACAATTGCCGGCATTGCTCGCACGCGCCGATCTATTGATGACGCCCGATTCCGGCCCGATGCATATCGCGAATGCGATGGGCACGAAAGTATTGGGCTTGCACGCGGCCAGCAACCCCGCGCGCAGCGGGCCGTATTCCGACATTCGTTTCTGCGCGAACCGTTACGACGATGCGGCGCGAAAATATCTCGGCAAGCCCGCATCCGCACTGAAGTGGGGCACTAAGATCGAACACGACGATGTGATGGACTTAGTGACGGTGGAGGATGGCATCGCGGCGTTTGAGCGGTATTGCGAAGCGTACTATCGCTGAGTACCGCGCGGTCCCACGATGTATTCCATATACACTTCAGTCGCGAGGTTTCTGCGAGCCGACTTGTCGTACAGATTTTTGGCGTCGCCGTTAGCCATAAACCCACATAAGCCGATTCCGGCAGTCGCGTTAACCATGCGTCCAGCGGCCAGATGCGCGTGCCAAGCCCACGCCCCTGCCACACCGGCAACACCGCGATATCGACGACGATGAAAAGATCCGTTATCGCCGATGATTCGGCCCATGCCGATGGTTTCGCCGGCATGGCGTAAGCTCACGCCGTACAACGTATTCTTCAGGTCGCGCTCCGCGGCTGAAACGTTTTCGTCTGCCTGCCGGTTGCCTTTGCACGAGCAAGAAAAGTAGGTCGACACATCGTGCGAAAGCATTTGACCTTAGATTTCGCGGAATAGACACTTCGACCGTGCCTTCGCAGCTTAAGCATGACGAACCCCTCGCGAATACGCTAATTCTCAGCCGTGCGCTGAGCGCACCCTATGCGGGCTCCTCTTCGATCCCGACATTGCTCGACGCTGCATCGTACACGGCACGATCGAGCAATCCGGTTTGCTTCGCCACCAACACCGGCACCAGCATCTGTCCGGTCACGTTGGTCATCGTGCGCATCATGTCGAGTACGCGGTCGATGGCATACAGATAACCGATGACTTCCAGCGGCAGGCCCGCGGCGCTGAGCACTACCGTCGCCATCACCGTCGCTGTGCCGGGCACGCCTGCGGTGCCGAAACTGCCGAGCACCGACGCCAGAATCACGATGAAATACTGCTCCATCGACAGCGGCATACCGGTGTATTGCGCGATGAAGACCGCGCACAGCGCCGGATAGATCGCGCCGCAGCCGTCCATCTTGATGCTGGCGCCCAACGGCACCGCGAAGGACGCGTAGTCCTTATCCACACCGAGATTGTGGGTGACGCTGCGGATCGACACCGGCAACGACGCGAAGCTAGACGCACTGACGAACGCGACCTGCATGCCCGGCGCGGCGCCGCGGAAGAATTTCAGCGGATTCAGGCCATGCGCCATGAGCAAACCGCTGTACACGACGACGATATGGATCGCGCAGGCCAAATACAGCGCCAGCACGAAACTGCCGAACGGCAGTAGTCTCTCGAACCCATAAGCACCGACCAAGGCCGCGATCAAGCCGAAGGTGCCGATCGGCGTCAGTTCCAGTACGAAACGCGTGATCTGGATCATGATCTCGCTGGCCTCACCAGCGAGCTTGCGCGCGTTCGGCACTTTCTCGCCGAGCTTCACCATCGCGAAACCGATCAAGGCCGCGAAGAAAATCACCGGCAGAATCGAGCCTTTGCCTGCGGCGAGCACGGTCTCGCCTGCGGCGTTCTTGATCGTACCGATGCCGGTGAGCGCATGGAATGGATTGGCCGGCACGATATTCAACAGCACTTGGATCGGGCTAGGCACATCCTTGGGCACGAATTTCGGATCGACCGTGAGCCCGGACATGCCCGCGCCCGGTTGAAAGATCGTCCCGACCGCCAAGCCGACGCAGACCGCGAGCAAGGCGGTGATCGCGAACCATAAGAACGTGCGCCCGCCCAGCGCGGCGACCGATTTCTGCCCGTGCAGCGAGCCGATGGCATGGATCACCGCGAAGAACACCAACGGCACCGCGATCATCTTGATGAGCGTGATGTACAGATCGCCCAAGCGGCTGGAACCAAGTCTCCGCATTCGGCCCGAACGCCCAGCCGGCCAACGCGCCGAGCGCGAAACCGCCGAGCACACGTTGCCAGAACGGGATACGGAACCACAACGCGAAAGCACGCGACATACGAACACTCCTGGTCGACGCGGATAACCCCGCCGGACTGCTGCAAGACATCGCTTCGTCTGAACCGTACGGGTCTGAACCGTGCCGGTCAAAAAAAGCGATGCGATGCCGCACGATAGCCGAGCGGGACAGCCGAAGGAAATGACGGACCGTGGTTTTCTCGCAAATGCTTGAGCATTCGGCATCGCTAACGTCGCCAAGGACACCCGCCTGTCATCCAGAGCGCAGCGAGGGACCTGCTTTTGGGACCTTTCCCGCGGTGCTGCAAGCAGGTCCCTCGCTGCGCTCGGGATGACATGGTGTGGGTCGCTGCACACACCGACGATCTCATTTCGGTTTCGTCATCGTTGCGCGTCATAATCCGGGGCTGTTCACTTCTGCCTTCCCGACCTTATGCACCGGATCTCCACGCTCGCTCTCGCCTGCACGCTCACGGCAGGGCTTGTCCTGTCGCCCTCCGGCGAAGCCAGAAAACCCGCAAACCCTGTCTCCATCAAGGTCGACGTGCCGCAGATCGCACGCCCTGGCGGCGAAACCCCGGCGTGGTGGTTCCGCGCCGGGGCTGCGCAAGCCGCCGAGCGTGGCGCGATGGCGGGCAAGGCGAAGAACATCATTCTGTTCGTCGGCGACGGCATGAGCCTGACCACCGTCGCCGCAGCGCGCATTCTCGAAGGCCAGCGCATGGGCCAGCCCGGTGAAGAACATGCGCTGAGCTGGGAAGCATTCCCTCAGACCGCCTTCAGCAAAACCTATAACACCGATACGCAGACACCCGATTCCGCCGGCACGATGAGCGCGATGGCGACGGGCGTGAAGACCCGCGCGGGCGTGCTCTCCATCGGGCAACAGGCCCCGCGTGGCGATTGCCCCGGCGCGCTCGCAGCGCCTTTACTGACCCTGTGGGAATTAGCCGAACGCGCAGGCCTAGCCACCGGCGTCGTGACGACGACACGAGTGACCCATGCGACGCCCGCGGCGACCTTCAGCCATTCGCCCGACCGCAATTGGGAAAACGATGCGGAAATGCTCGGACTCGCGAATACCGACGGATGCCGCGACATCGCTCGGCAATGGGTCGAATCGGCGTACGGCGATGGTCCCGAGGTATTGCTGGGCGGCGGTCGAAGCAATTTTTTCCCGGCAACACAGCCCGACCCCGAATACGCCGATCGAACCGGCCTACGTTTAGACCAACGCGAGTTGGTCGCCGAGTGGAAGCAGCGCCGCAAAAACGGGACCTACGTCTGGAACAAAGCGCAATTCGATGCTGCGCCGCTCGATGCACCTTTGCTCGGGCTGTTCGAACCCAGTCACATGCAATACGAACACGACCGTTCGCGCGACACAGCAGGCGAGCCCTCGCTCGCGGAGATGACTCGTGCCGCGATCGCACGGCTACAGCATGCGTCCTCGCGCAGCGGCCACGGTTACGTGTTGCTGGTCGAAGGCGGCCGCATCGACCATGCGCATCATTCCGGCAACGCGCATCGCGCACTCACCGATACCATCGCCCTGAGCGAAGCGGTCGCCGCAGCGTCGACGATGACATCGGCGGACGATACGCTGATCCTCGTGACCGCCGATCACTCGCATACCTTGACCTTCGCCGGTTATCCCGTACGCGGCAACGCGATCCTCGGCAAGGTCAAAGGCAGCAGCGGCGAAGGCAGCAATCCAAGCGGTTTCGCCACCGACGCGACCGGCATGACGTATTCCACCCTGAGTTACGCCAACGGGCCCGGCTATGTCGGCGCCACCGATCAAGCGCCTGAAGGCCCCAAGACCTTTCCGCAGGAAATCAGCGGCTTCCAACCTGCGCATTCGCGACCGGATCTTGCCGACGTGGATACCGCGCATCCGGATTACATGCAGGAAGCGATGATCCCGCTGAGCAACGAAACTCACGGAGGCGACGATGTTGGCATCTGGGCGCGCGGCCCTGGCGCGTCGGCGGTGCGCGGCACGTTGGAACAAAACGTGATCTTCCACATTCTGCTGCAGGCCACGCCCGCGCTACGCAAGACGCTGTGCGCAGCGAAACTGTGCAATGCCGACGGTGTGCCGGTGACGTTGCCTAATCCCGAGGATTTCAAGCGCCAGCCTTGAATGCGCGGGCG
Source organism: uncultured Gammaproteobacteria bacterium (assembly GCA_963783035.1). GTDB lineage: Bacteria > Pseudomonadota > Gammaproteobacteria > Xanthomonadales > Xanthomonadaceae > Lysobacter_I. Next base: position 1,412,909 of record CAWAMC010000004.1, on the reverse strand, counting down.
TAGGAGCGGCTTTAGCCGCGATGCTTTGCCTCGTCTCAATTGCGGCTAAAGCCGCCCCTACGACCGCTGTTACAACGGCTTCGCCAGCACCAAATAAATCACCGCCAATAGCAAGAAGACCGGCAGTTCGTTGAACCAACGCAGTGTCTTCGACGACGGCAAGGCACGTCCCTTGTCCACGCCCTTGAGCCAACGGCCGGCGATGATGAAATGCGCGAGCATCAGCGCGACCAAAAGCAGTTTGACGTGCAGCCATCCGCCATAAATCTTGAAATGCATCCACAACGCCATGCCGAAGACGAGCGCGATGCCGAACATCACATGGCCGAAGCGATACAACCGGCGCCCCATCAGCACCAAGCGTTCGCGCACCGCGGGCGCATCGCCGACTTCGGCGATGTTCACCAAGATCCGCGGCAAATAAAACACGGTCGCCATCCAAGCCACGACGAACAGCAAGTGCAGCGACTTGACCCACATATACGGACTGGCCCATGCATCGGACATGATTCGGTTCCTCGGTCGGATCGCGATAGGATGACACGCTACGACGTTCCATGCCCATCCTCACGACAGGAGCCAGACACGATGTCCCTCCGGCCCACGACGATCGACAACTTGCGGCAGTTCGCACTCGATCAAATACAGCACGGATGCCGGAATTGACGCCGATGCGCATCCCCGCCTACTTCCACGCCGACTACGCCCCCGACGACACTCCGCTGCTGGCACGGCTGGGTACGACGGCGGCAAAGCTGGAACGACTCGGCCTAGTGGATCTGATATCCCCTTCCCCCATCGACACCGAACTTCTCGTTGACTTGCACGAAGAACGTTATTTGCGAGCGTTCTTGTGCGGAGAAGAACCGATGGCATCCAGACAAGGCATTCGCTGGTCCGCGCGCGTGCGCGATGCTGCTTTGGCGATGCTCGGCGGCCAACTCGCGGCCGCGGATACAGCCTTGCGCGAAGGAATCGCGATGAACATCGCTCGCGGCTTCCATCATGCGGTACCGCTTTCAGGTAGCGGCTACTGTCCGTTAAACGGTCTCGCCCTACTCGCGCATATCGATAAGGATCGCCGGGTGATGGTGATCGATTGCGACGAGCATGGCGGCAACGGTACGGAGGAATTCGCCGCACGACTGCCAAATCTTTACAACGTCTCTATTTTCGGCACCCGCTTCGGTTGCCGAGGTGGTACGCGCTCGTGGGCCATGCAAGTCCATGCGCGCGAGCACGGCTTTGTGCGCTATCTGGATGCGCTGCGAGAAGCCGAAGCGCTGGTTGACGCGCATCGTCCCGATCTCCTGATCTATCAGGCCGGTGCGGATTGCCATGAAAACGACCCAAAGAGCCAAGTCGGCTTGACCACGGCGCAACTTTTCGAACGCGACGTAGCCGTTTTCCGGATCGCACGAACGCGCGGTATACCCATGTTATTCGTTGTCGCCGGCGGTTATCAGGATGCCGATCGCGTGGCGCGTCTCAACGCTAATACGGTGCGTGCCGCTCGCTGGGTCTGGCGCCATCATTCGCCGACCGACGATACTTAATCGTCACGGGCATCCGCCCTGCGAGGCCCACATGCACAGCACGCCCTCCAGCAAACCGACGATGCCGGTGCTCTTCCTCGGCCATGGTTCGCCGATGAACGCGATCGAAGACAACGCCTGGCATCGCGCTTGGCGCGCGCTCGGTGCGCGTCTGCCGCACCCTCGCGCGATTCTCTGTGTCTCCGCGCACTGGGAAACGCCCGGGCCGTGGCTGACCGGTAGCCCTGCGCCGCGCACGATCCACGATTACGGCGGGTTTCCGCAGGCGCTCTTCGATGTGCAATATCCCGCGCCCGGCGAACCGGCACTGGCGCAGCGCGTCGTCGAATTACTGAGCGATGCCGCGTCTGCAGGCATCGACCCCGACCGCGGTCTCGATCACGGTGCCTGGGGCGTGCTGCGGCCGATGTACCCCGATGCCGACATCCCGATCGTCCAACTCGGCATCGATTCGCGGCGCCCGGGCGCTTGGCATGTCGCGCTGGCGCAACGCCTCGCACCATTGCGCGAGGACGGCGTGCTCGTCGTCGCTAGCGGCGATATCGTTCACAACCTGCGCTTATTCGATTGGCGCGATCCATCGCCGCTGCCGTGGGCGTTGCGTTTTCGCGATCGCACGAATGCGCTGATCCGCGATGGCGATCTGGCCGCATTGGCGGACTGGCCCGCGCTGGGCGAAGATGCACGGCTGTCGATTCCGACACCGGAACATTACATTCCCCTGCTCTACGCGCTTGCGCTCGCCCGTCGGGGCGATGCGCTCGAATTCTTCAACGACGACGTCATCGGCTCGCTGTCGATGACATCGCTACTCATCGGCCACGCATGAGCACCAAGATCAAAACCTACGACCGCGCATATTTCGACACGTGGTATCGCAAGGCCGGCATCGGCGATCGCGCACGCCTGCAACGCAAGGTCGCGCTGGCGGTCGCTGCGGCCGAATATCATCTCGAACGCCCGATCCGCACCGTGTTGGATATCGGCTGCGGCGAAGGCGCATGGCGCGCGCCGTTGTTGGCGTTGCGGCCTAACGTGCGATACCTCGGGTTCGATAGCAGCGAGTACGCGATCCGTCGTTACGGCGCGCGACGCAATCTGCATTTCGCGCACTTCGCCGACTTCGCGCATCTGCGGCCCTGCCCACCGGTGGATTTATTGATATGCAGCGATGTACTGCATTACGTACCGACGCGAGAACTGACGCGAGGCCTGTCTGGACTGGCCGATCTGTGCGCGGGCGTCGCCTACATCGAAGTGTTCGCGAAGGAAGACGAGACCGAAGGCGATAACGTCGGCTTCCAACCGCGGCCGGCGCGGTTCTATCGTCAACGCCTTCAAGCGCTAGGTCTACGTCAAGTCGGTTCGTATTGTTGGCTCTCGCCATCGCTCGTCGAAGATGCGGCAGCGTTAGAACTCGGCGCTTGAATAACGTCAGCGTTTCGTACTTTTCGATACCGTCTTTTTCGATATCGTTTTTTTAGGTGCCGCTTGCTTCGATGCGGCTCGCTTCTGCACGACGTTCTTCGATGCCGTTTTTTTCTTCGGCGACGTTTTCTTCGATACCGGTTTGGCGGCCGCGCTTCGCAAGCTGGCATCCAGCGCTAACCGCGCCCATGGGCGCATCGCTTCCGGCGAATCCATCGCCTCGTCGGGCGCTGTCCAGTAGTTCACCGTGATCGCCTTGCCCTTGCCGGCATAGACGAAGGGCGACCCGCCGGCGGCGGCGAAATGCTCTCGATTGATATCGTCGGTCTTCAGATACAGCGTGCCTTCAATCTCCAAGCCCACGATCAGGCCGTCCACGTACAGTCCCGCCCCGCCGAACATCCGGCGCGCGGCGATGCGGCCCAGCGGTGCCAGCAGTTCGCAGAACCAAGCGATGTCTTCGTCCCGTGCCGTCATCGCGTAAGCCTACCTGAACGGCAGGAATGCGGCAGGGTTCGCATCCGGCGCGTGTGGATCGAGTATGCTGCGCTGCAACACGCGGGCCCGCCCCGCGGCATCATCGACATCGAACGCAGGGGATCGAAACGTATGTTGCTGTATCAAATGCACGAAATGGGCCGGGCCTGGATGGCGCCCGTGACCTATTGGGCCGAAGCCAATGCACGGATGTTCTCGGCCCCCGGCAGTTGGTTGTCGATGTTGCCCAACGCGCAGCGCATCGCCGCCGGCTACGAATTGGTCTATCGCATCGGCAAGGATTACGAGAAACCCAAGTTCGGCATCCACAGCGTCGTCGATAACGGCCGCGAGTATCCCGTGGTGGAACGCGAAGTGCTGCGCACGCCGTTCTGTCGTCTTCTGCGATTCAAGCGTTTTTCCGATGAGGCCGACGGCATCGTCGATCTGAAGAACGATCCGCCGGTCTTGGTGGTCGCGCCGCTATCGGGGCATCACTCCACCCTGCTGCGCGATACCGTCCAAACCCTACTGCGCGATCACAAGGTCTACATCACCGATTGGACCGATGCGCGCATGGTGCCCAAAGACGCCGGCACGTTCACGCTCGACGACTACGTCGCGACGATCGAGAACATCATTCGCCATATCGGCGCCGAAAAACTTCATGTCATCAGCGTTTGTCAGCCGACCGTGCCGGTTCTGGCGGCGGTGTCGTTGATGGCCGCGCGCGGCGAAACCACACCGCGTTCGCTGGTGATGATGGGCGGGCCGATCGACACGCGCGAATCGCCCACCGCGGTGAATAATCTCGCCGCGCAAAAACCGCTGTGGTGGTTCGAGCAAAACCTCATCCACAACGTGCCCGCCAGCCTGCCGGGCCGCGGGCGCCGGGTGTATCCGGGCTTTCTGCAGCACATGGGATTCATCGCGATGAATCCGGAGCGGCACATGATGTCGCATTGGGATTTCTATCAAGATCTGGTCAAAGGCGATCTCGACGACGCCGATGCGCATCGTCGTTTCTACGACGAATACAACGCCGTGCTCGATATGCCGGCGGAGTATTACCTCGACACGGTGCGTGTGGTGTTCCAAGAGCATCTGTTGCCGCGCGGCCTGTGGGACGTCGCGCGGCGAGCGGGTGAGTCCCGCGGCGATCAAGAACACCGCGCTGATGACGATCGAAGGCGAACTCGACGATATCTCCGGCCTGGGTCAAACCCGCGCCGCGCACGCGCTGTGCGCCGGCATTCGCGATAAGGACAAAGTCCACCTCACCGCAGAAGGTGCCGGTCACTACGGTATTTTCAGCGGCCGCCGCTGGCGCGACCAGGTCTATCCGCAGGTACGGGATTTCATCGCGCGCTATGCCGATGCGGACGATAACGCCGGTAAAGCCACAGCCGGTAAAGCGGCAAAACGCACACGGCGCAAGCCTCAACGCTGATCTCGATCGCGACGACAACGGCCCCGAACCTCAAAGTTCGGGGCCGTTTCGTTTGTAGCGCCTGCGAATCGCCGATGTTTCGGATTCAGGTCGATGCCGATTTCACCAACAAGTGCTTGGCGAACTGACCGTGCAGATAGCCGATACCGCGGGCGATGTGCAGCATGCCGAAGAGCAGCAGAATCCCGGCGACGAACAGCAGCGGCAAGAGACCGTAACCGTAGGGGCTGTAGACGACGCCGTCGAATTGATCGATGAACAGCCAGCCGTTATCGAAATCGGTGTGCAATGTCGCCAAACCTAGCCATACCGCGACCGGTGCGACGATGAACGAGACGGCCACGCTCAAACCAGTGATCGCGATGGTGAAATAAGTGATGCCTAGCGGCAGCATCAACACCATGTACAACATCGTGCTCCAACTGCGCGGGTCGGCGAACATGTCTTTGATTTTTTCCATCCACGGTTTGCCGCGATCGCTGTACAACGGGCGTCGCGGCATGCGCTCGCCGAGCATCACCTCGACGATCCGCCCTTCGACGAGGGACATCACGCGCACCGAGGCGAAGAACAAGATCGCGAACGGAATACCGATGATCAGGATCGACAGACCCAACGATAACGAAACCCCAGTGACCACCCAGGTGAAATAGAAAATTCCAGTCGCCAACGCCAGCACCATGTAGAACAGCGACGCGTACGTTCGCGGATCGACGACCACACCGAAGAAACGACCGAGTAACGATTTCGGTTTGGGCGGCGGCGGCGCACGCAAAGCGGTCTGCACTCTGACTTCGGTGTCGCGGTAAATATCGGCCACTTCATCGGGCGCGCCGTAACTGGATGCGACCGCAGCGATCACCTCGGCTTCGGTCTTGCCTGGATTCTCGGCCAGTTCCGAGCGCAAATAATCCTCGGCGTCGTAAAGCGCGTCTTGGATCAATGCCGAATCGGCCCCCGCCAAAGAACGGCGCAGTTGTTCGAGGTATGCGGGAATGCTGGTCGGCAGCGGTCGGGTCGAAGCGGTGGTTGTGCTAGCGGCAGTATTAGAGGCGGTCATGGCTGGTTCCCTTGCAGGACGGAATCGACGGAATCTCGGGTGGCGGTCCAGGCGGCGGTCCACAAAGCAAGTGCGCTGCGTCCGGTGACGGTGATGGCGTAGTAACGGCGTGGTGGGCCGCTGATCGAAGGTTCGACGTAACTCTCCAGTAAGCCGGCCGCCTCCAAGTTGCGTAGCACGGGGTACAGCGCACTCTGCTTACCGCTCAGCGCGCCCTCGCCATAGCGTTCGAGCGTCTTGGCGATCTGGTAGCCGTACATCGGCTCTGTCGTTCCGCCCAACACGGCGAGCAATGCGAGCGAGACCGTGCCTGCCGAGAGTTCTTTCTGGAATTTGCGCAATTGCGACTCGACCGCCTCATCGTGATCAGCACTCGGGTCGGCGTTCGGGCTGGTATTGATGGCCTCGTTCATGGGGCGCTCCTCGGTATCTTGGAGAGCATGCTATTGCGAAGTTACGTATAGCGGATGTGCTACTAGTCATGAACTCCAAATACCTGACTTCGATGCCGCTCGCATGTCACCGGACTTCCCCACAGGCCACTTCCTCGGCCAGAATCACCGGACCAAGGGGAGACTTTAGCTATGCACCACCGCACACGTTCATGGCGCTTCGACGCCGTTCTGGTCGTCGGCTTCGCCCTTCTGACCGCGCCTTTCTTTGCGCTGCAGGCGCAAACCCCCTCGTCGAAGCCACCACCGCCTCCGGCCAAACCCAAGACCATGCAGGAGTTGCTGGAGGGGTCCAAACCCAGCGACTGGCGCGCGCTCGATCCCGCACGCACCTTGTATATGGATTTGGACAGCGGCCGTGTGGTGATCGAACTTGCCCCCGCCTTCGCGCCCACGCATGTCGCCAATATCCAGGCCATGGCGCGCGGCGGCTATTGGAATGGGCTGAGCATCAACCGCTCGCAGGATAATTTCGTCGTGCAATGGGGCGACCCGGCCGAAGACGAAAAGTCGCGCAAAGCACTACCGAAAAAAGCGAAAGCGAAACTCCCGGTCGAATTCACGCGCAGCAGTAAGAATCTACCGTTCACGCGATTGCCGGATGCGGACGGCTGGGCACCGGAAGTCGGCTTCAGCGAAGGTTTCCAGATCGCGCGCGATCCGGCCGAGGGTCGCGCTTGGTTGGCGCATTGCTACGGCGTGGTCGGCGCGGGGCGCGATATCGAGGCCGATTCCAGTACCGGCGCCGAGTTGTACGTCGTCATCGGCCAATCGCCGCGCCAGCTCGACCGCAATATCACCACCGTCGGGCGCATCGTGCAGGGTATGGAACTACTGAGCGTATTGCCGCGCGGCACCGGCCCGCTCGGGTTCTACGAAAAAGCCGAGCAACGCGTGAAGATCAAATCGATCCGCGTCGCTTCGGACCTCAAGCCCAACGAACGTCTGCCGCTGCAAGTGCTGCGCACCGATACGCCGTTATTCGCGGAGATCGTCGAAGCCCGTCGCAATCGCCGCGACGATTTCTACAAGCGGCCCGCGGGCCATATCGACCTGTGCAATGTGCCGCTGCCGGTCAGGTCCGCACCGAAGAAATAACGCGACGCCTAGCATCCACGACCGAGCGATCGTCAAACACCCGATACGTTCGACTAAAGCCGCATCGCGCCGCACGGCTCGAACGCCATAACATGCGGCATCGCCCGCTATCGGGACCGTTCGCATGCGCATCGCCCTACTCGCCGACTTGCACGCCAATCGCGAATCGGGCGAAGCGTGTTTGACGAAACTACGTAAGCTCGGTTTCGACCGCGCGGTGGTGTTGGGCGATCTCGTCGGCTACGGCGCGGATCCGGAGTGGGCCGTGGAGACCGTGCAATCGCTGGTGGCCGCCGGCGGCGCTGCGGTGTACGGCAATCACGACGAAGCCGTGATGCGCGAACCGGCATCGCGCGGTGCCGCGAAGGACGCCGTCGCATCGTCTTCATCGCCGCAACATATTCCGGCGCAGAAACATCCGCATGCGCAAGCAGCGATCGATTGGACGCGCGATCGTCTGTCGCCGACGCAGCGCGCATTCCTCGCAGACTTGCCGGTATCGATCGAAGACGAAGATCGACTCTACGTCCACGCCAATGCGTGGGCGCCGTTGCAATGGGGCTACATCGGCAATGCACTGGCCGCAAAACAGAGTATGGCCGCCACTGCACAGCGGGTGACGTTCTGCGGGCATGTCCACGAACCGGCGCTGTATCACACCCAGATCGGCGGCGGTGCCGGATATTTCGCGCCGCAGCCTGGCGTGACGATGCCGTTGATCGGCAGCCGCCGTTGGCTGGCGCTGCCAGGCTCATGCGGACAGCCGCGCGACGGCAATCCCGCCGCTTGTTGCGCGATCTACGATACCGAACGGCGCACGCTCACGACGCTGCGCGTGCCTTACGACCACCATCGCGCCGCAGAAAAAATCGTCGCCGCCGGCCTACCGGAGGCGCTGGCGAAACGTTTGATCGAAGGAAACTAAGATGCCTGTCGCGTTACGTCCTGAATTGAACATCGATGGCTTCGAGCTGGTCTCGCCGCTCCATGAAGGCGGCATGGCCACGTTGTGGCGCGTGACGCATCCGCAGCACACCATGCCGCTGCTGATGAAACTGGCGCGCGTGGGCTACGGCGAAGCCGCGACGCAGATCGTCGGTTTCGAAGTGGAACGAATGATTCTGCCGCAGCTCAGCGGGCCGAATGTGCCGCGTTTCGTCGCCGATGGCGACTATCAAGATCAACCTTGGTTGGTGATGGAGCATCTCCCTGGCGAAACACTGCGCCCTTTGCTCGATCGCGCACCGCTGCCGTTCGCGGAGGTCGCCACGTTGGGCGCACTCGCAGCGACGGCGATCCACATCTTGCATCAGCAGCATGTCATCCATCTCGACATCAAACCGAGCAATCTGTTGCGCAAACCCGACGGCAACATCGCACTGATCGATTTCGGATTGTCGCATCACATGCAGTTGCCCGATCTGCTTTCCGAACAGTTCGATGTTCCGATCGGCACAGCGCCATACATCGCACCGGAGCAGGTGTTAGGACAGCGTACCGAGTCGCGCAGCGATCTGTTCGCGCTCGGTGTGACGCTCTATCACTTGGCGACAGGCGAGCGGCCTTTCGGCAACCCGAGCAGTCGGGCCGGCCTGAAACGGCGGCTGTATCGCGATCCGATTCCACCGCGTACGCATAACCCGTCGATTCCGCGCTGGCTGCAAGAACTGATTCTGCGCTGTCTTGAAGTCGACCCCGAAGCGCGACATGCCACGGCGGCGCAGCTCGCGCACGACCTGCAGCATCCCGATCAAATCACGATCACCGAACGCGGCGAACGCGAACATCGCGATGGTCGAATGACGGTGGTCGGCCGTTGGTGGCGCAATGTCGGTCGCGACCGCACGCCGGGCAGACAGGTCGGCGAACATCTCGACAAAGCGCCGCTGCTGATGGTGGCGATCGACCTCAAACACGAAGATCGAGCGCTGTGCGCCGCCCTGCGCGGCACGCTGCAACGCATCGTCTCCACGTTCCCGCATTCTCGCTTGGCCTGCGTGACCGTGATGCGCACCGCACGCATCGGGCTGGACAGCAATCTCGACGCCGAAGGCCGCAACCGTCACGTCAAACGTCTACTGGCACTGCGCGATTGGATCCGACCGCTGGGCCTAGACGAGCATCGCGTCACCGTTCACGTGCTCGAACACAGCGACCCCGCGCATGCATTGTTGCAATACGCCACCGATAACGGCGTCGATCAGCTGATCATGGGCGCGCGCGGCGTCACCGGCATGCGTCGCATTCTTGGTAGCGTCTCCGCGCGTGTGGTCGCGGAAGCGCCCTGCACCGTCACGGTGGTGCGTGCGCCTGCGCATCAAAGCGACGAGAGCGAGTGAGCCCCGGTTCGATGCTCGACATGACACGGCCCGCACCCATGAAGGCGACTCTCATAGGGTGCGCCTGTGGCGCACCAATCACCCATCGCGCATAACCGAAACGGCGTGCCGCAAGCGCGCACTATGACGAGCATTGCGATCCGAAAACTCAGATGCCTGCTGTACTAGGCCGAATCAGTCTTTTCCGACCGCTTTTCTGCGCCGAGCGAATCGCCACAATCTGCGCACTAACCAGACGAATACGAGCAGAGCCAGTAAGACCGGGACCAATGCGGCCACGACACGGATGACCCCGCCTGCGCTGGACGCCATCACGCTCCCGGAATCGCGGAAGGCGGATACGATTTCACTGCGTTGTTCCTCGCGCGCGAACGGCGAGAATTCGATGGACAGCAATTGAGTCTCGATGCGACGCTTATGCACAGCGCCATCGCGTTCGGCCGCTTCGAGTTCGGCTTCGACCTTCGACAATTGCTCGGACAACGCGATCATTTCCTCGACCTTAAGGTCGCGGCGATCCTGGAATTGCATCAAGCGCGCGTGCTGTTTCCGCAAGCGGTCGCGCAGCATGTCGTTGTCGCGCACCGCTACCGCGTGGTCTTCGGCACGCGTCCGACGATCGCCAATGTCGCCACCCTCGCCCGCAGCGGCAATCAACGGTTCGATCGCGCGCGGCTCGGCTCGCAGACGCAGCGCACCTTGCGCATAGCGACCACCGCTCTGGCTTACCTGCAGCACGAGGCAGGCGCCGAACTTCGATGATTCGCAGGCCTTGCGTACCGCCTGCACCTTTGCTGTGATCTGCTCGGCATCGAGTCGGATTTCTACATCGTGTTCGTAGGCCAGCATCGCGCGTTCGGCGCTCGTCGGCGACGGCATGGGCGATGGCCTGGACACCCCTGGCGGACCGGAGTGCGACAACACCATTTCAGCCGCAAGATGGTCGGCACCCATTTGGCTCAGTGCCGCGGCATTGTTGCTGGCAGCGCGGCATCGCCCGCTGCCGCTGCCGCATCGGCGGCCGCAATTGCGGCGCTATAACTCGTCTCCGCGGCTCGATCCGTCCTTATCGCAAGCGGTCGATAGGATCGTCAAGAGAACAAGGCTCGATATCAATTTCATGGACGACTGTCGACGCATCGCGAATTCCCCAATATGCCAGACGCAGATCACGCTAACCGCGCGCGATAACGGATGCAAGCGTGTCTCTATATCCTTTCTCAAGATCGGAATCGAGACATGGTCTAGTCGCCATCATGGCGAAGATCGAGAGTACTTATCAACGGCCTGAGGGCTGGTGATCCAGTGTTCGGAAACACACGGCAAGAAAAGCTGGATTCCGGCCTTCGCCGGAATGACGAAACCATCAAAGTCGAAACCACCATGGAATCCCGCCGCTTCAATTTTGAGATAAGTTCTACTCAAAAAACGGGCCGCCCGAAGGCAGCCCGTCGCATCGCAAGATCGCATTGGAACGTCGCGGTCAGAACTCCTGCGTGAACTTAACCCCGATCGTCCGCGGCTGACCGCTGACCACATACACCTGACTGCCGCAGACGCTCTCGGTACATTGTGAAAAGCGATTGAACTGAGCATTCTCGTCGAACAGGTTCTTGACGAACAAATCGACCGACCAATTGTTCTTGCTCACGCCGAGCGACATATCGAACAGTTCGTAACCAGGCATGTCTCCGAGGATTTGTCGGGCCCCAGGTGCGTTTCCGCTTCCGTTTCCGGCGAAGACGCGAAGATCCGAGGTGCGGCGGCCTTCATGCACCAACGAACCCTGCCAATAAGCCTCATAACCGCGGAAATCGAAATCGTAACGCGCGGTCAGATTCGCTTTGACGTCGGCGGTGATCGGCAAGCGCGTTCCGCTCGGCGCCTGCAAATCGTCGATGCTGCAGTTGGTGATCGGATTGTTGTTGGCATCCAACTGACCGCAATAATTTTCGGTCAATTCGGCGTCGTAGAAACCGACCCCGCCGGAAATGCGCAAGTTGTAGGTCGCGGCCCAATTCACATCCATTTCCAAGCCGCGTACGCGCGCCTGATTGGCGTTGCGAATTTCGGTCAGCCCGTTGGCGCCGAGGACCGCGAACTGGAAGTCGTCCCAGTTCTGCCAGAACATCGCGCCGTTGAAACGCAGGCGATTATCGAGCCACGCCGTTTTCCAGCCGAACTCGTAATTGGTCAGGAAGTCGGTCAAATACGGCGGTAACGTACCGCGGCGATTGATGCCGCCGGGGCGATACCCTTCCGACCACGTACCGTAGATCAGTTTGTCTTCACCGAATTTATAGGTGAGGTTGGCCTTGCCGATGGTGTCGTTTTCTTTGACCGATTTGTCGAAGAATTTGCAGGGTGCGCCGTTGAAGCTCGGCCAGTTCGCCGGGTCGGGGCCGTATTGCACGATGCAAGCCGCTTGGCCGTAACGGCTCTCCGGAGGCGCACTACTCTGCGACAGATAGCCTTCGCTGAAGCCGAAATAGCCTTCCAAACTGTTGTCGACGCGGAAATGGCGGAGACCGACGGTACCGGTCAGCTTGTCGGGAATGAAATCGAACGACAGTTCGCCGAAGATCGCGCTGTCGCGGTCGTTACGCTCCTGCTTGGTCAACCAGATCGTGTCTTCCCAACCGCGCACCGATAACGAATCGGCCAAGCCGTTGACGCGATAGCGCTGTTCGATGTCGTGGAACTGATCTTGCCAGAACACGCCGGCCACGAAACGGAACCGGTTTTCCTGCGGCGAGGAGATCCGCAATTCGTGGCTGGTCTTCTTGTATCCATCTACGCCTTGGATGAATTGCGCCGGATTCACCAAGTCGCCGTTGTCGTCGTAGAAATACGCGCCGTAGCCGGCCAGCGTGTCGTACCAGAAGCCGTAATCGCTGTAGTCCTGTTCGACATCGACATCGCGCTTGAGGTGCGCGAACGCGTAGGTCAGATCGAAGTTGCCGATCTTGCCCTGCAAGGTCAACGCGGCCTGCGTCCAGCGGTCATCGCTGGTTTCGGGATAGGCGTGACCGACTTTGCGCTCGCCGAGCGTGCTGTCGTACGCGAAGAAGCCGTCGGCTTTCTGACGCTGACCCATGATCGTCGGCGTAATCGTCCAGTTGTCGTTGATATCGAATTTGAGCGCGACGCGCGCACCGACGGTATCGACATCGTTGTAATCGTCTTCGACGCGACCGAGATTGTCCTCGACGATGCCCGATGTGGGATACGTGCGTACCGCGCGAACGTTGTCGATGTAGCCGGCATCGCTCTTCTGCCAACCCACCGCGCGCAACGCCATGCGGTCGCCGATCGGCACATTGACGAAGCCTTCGGCGACATGGCCGATGCCGCCGCCCTCCACGCTGTTCACTTCCAAACCGTAGCCCGCCGCGAAACCGCTGCTGTCGGGTTTGTTGGTGATGATTCTGATCGTGCCCGACTGCGAGCTCGCGCCGTACAGCGTGCCCTGCGGGCCGGAGAGCGCTTCCACGCGTTGGATGTCGTACACATGGACATCGAGCGCGCCTTGGATCGTGGTGATCGGCTGTTCGTCGAGATACAGACCGACGCTGGGCAACGAAGCGGAATGGTTGCCGTCGCCGCCGCTGGCGACGCCGCGCATATAGACCTGACCGAAGCCCGGGCCGCTCGGCGTGATCGAGACGCTCGGCAGCAGTTTGGCGTAGTCCTCGAAGTCGTTGATCTGCAGTTCGTCGAGCTGCTGCGTACCCAGCACTTGGATGCTGATCGGCACGTCCTGCGCGTTTTCGCTGCGCTTCTGCGCGGTGACGGTGATCGTCTCCAGCGTCGGATTGCCGCTTTGCTCGGTCGGCTCCGGCGCCGCGTCTTGAGCGAACGCAGCACCGGCGGTCATGCTGCCGAAAGCGACGCAGATGGCCGCGGTCAGCGGTAGACGATTGAAGGCGCGTCGTGACCGCGCAGCGGCGGAACGCGGGTTCGGTGGGTATCGCATGGCACTCTCCCAAGTGGTGGTGTGTGATCGAATGGTGAAACGCACATCGGTTGCGGATGAAAACGAAGCGGGCGATATCAATCGTTGGGTTCTGGATCGTCTGGATTCGTATCGAACGGCGGCGCATCCGGGTAGGCGTCGAGCACCGGGCCTAGCGCGCCCTTCAATGGATCGAGCCACGGCGCGTAATGCCGCCACTGGTCGATACCGTCGCGATTGATCGGGCGGCGCACCTGTTCGGAACTCGCGGTGCGCACCGGGCGATCGTTCTCGTAGAAGCGCAAGCACGCATCCTCGAACGGCAGACCGCAATAATCGAGCAACTGTCTGCACCTCGGCTTCGGTGTCGTCGACCATGCGCTCGTAGATCACGCGATGGACACGGCCGGGCAAACCGCTGCGTGCGAACACATCGTCGAAATGCGCCATCAACTCGACGTAATCGCGGTAGTAACGGCCGATATCGTCGAGGCTATAGCTGAAATTCTGGCCGCGGGCGAAATGCTGTTTGAAGCCGGAGAAACAGCAGGCCATCGGGTTGCGCCGCGCATCGATGATCTTCGCGTTCGGCAGCATCAAATGAATCAAACCGATGTGCTGGAAATTATTCGGCATTTTGTCGATGAACAGCGGCGCGCCGGTCTTGCGCTGCACGCGCGTGCGTTCGAGATAGTGCCGACCCAATTCGCGCAGCGCTTCGGCGGTCTAACGAGGCCAACGCATCGTGATAACTGCGCGCGCCGGCGGCTTCGGCATCGCGGCGCAGATCGCGGGTCATCGCGATGATCTCGGGTAACTCCATCGTGCCTTCGACCTGCGAATGGCTCGACAGGATCTGTTCGATCAACGTCGAACCCGAACGCGGCAAGCCGACGACGAAGATCGGATCCGGCGAAGGATCGCCCCAGTCCGTACGCTCGGCGAAAAAGTCCGGCGTGTACAGCCGCTTCGCGCGCCGCATGCGCGCGCTGACGTCTTCGGCGCGATACGGCATGCGCTGCAAGCGTAGTCGATTGCCTTCGGCATAGTGCGCGAACGAGACGGCGTACTCGGCGCGATCTTCCATCGCCTTGCCGAGCGAGAATTCGAAATGCAAACGGTGATCGGCGTCGAGATCCTCGCGCGCGAGTTGGGTCTCGATGGCGGCGATGTCGGTCGCGTCGAAGCGCACGGTCTTGAGATTGGCGAGGCTCCAATACGCTTCGCCGAACTGCGGTTCGAGCGCGATGCTATGCCGGTATGCGTCGATCGACGTCGATCTGGCGGCCCGCGGTCTTCAGCGCATGCCCCAAACTCATCCACACCCGTGCGTTATTCGGGAACACGCGCAAGATGTCTTCGTAAATGGCGATGCCGCGGTCGTATTCGCCGAGCCGGCAGAGTATCGCCGCTTGCAGCGTGCGATAACCGGGGTGTTGCGGCTCGGCGACGAGCAGCGTCTCGAGCTGCGCCAACGCCGCTTCCGAGTGCTGATCGCGATGCAGCACCAGCGCGTAATGATGGCGGGCTTCGCGGAAGCCGGGCGCGAATTCGAGACAGCGCTCGAACAGTCGCAGCGATTCTTCGTTGCGTCCGACGCGCACCGCAAGCTCGGCCAACATGCGCAGCGCGGCGACATCGGTCGGCGCCTGCTTCAAGCGCGCGCGCAATTGCGCTTCGGCATCGGGCAAACGGTTTTCGGCGAGCACCTGCGCAGCCCTCAGCAGTTGCGGGTCATTGATCGAATGCCGCACGTGGGCGAGATACGCCTCGCCGGCCGCGGCATCATCGCCCCGCGCACGCAGCAGATCGGCCAGTTGCAGCCATGCCTGCGGCAACTCGGGCTTCAAGGCCAACACCCGACGCAACGCGGCGATCGCCGGTTCCGCACGACCGAGCTTCGCGAGCGTCATCCCGAGTTCGTAATGCACCGACACGGATTCGGGCATCGCGCGCGCCAGCGGCTCCAACACCGAGAGGGCGGCCGGATAGTGAGCGCACATGCGATGGGAGGCACCCAATATCAGCAATGCCGCGGGGTGCCCGTCGACGACGCGGAGGATTTCTTGGGCTTGTTCGCCGGCCAGCGCGGGATCGCTGCCCAAAAGGCGCGAGGCGTGATTCAGTGCGACTTCGAGACTGGCGGTGGTGTCGGACAAACAGCGCTCTGCAGGGTTGCGAAGGGGCGGATGCGAACCGGCGGCGTCATATCAGTGGCGATCGTCGCAAGCGGTTTTTTGCCTGAACTGTCATTTTTCGGCAATCCGACAATCTACGCTGCCGGGATTCGCGGCGTCCAGCCTCCATATCGCTGGCGAGGGCATCGACTGCGAGGTGTTCGCTGGGGCCTGTGAAGGCTATCGGCCCCAGTCGATCCGCCCCACTCGATCCGAGTAACATGCCGCCATGGCGCGCGATACCGACGACGACAGCCCGATCCGCCATTACGCCAAGCCGGCAGGCGGTTGGGATGCGCTGAAATCCTCCTGGCAGGCCTTGCGCGAACAAGAGGCCATCCTGCGTGGCCCGGGCACCCTGCTCCGCACCAATCAGCCCAGCGGCTTCGACTGCCCGGGTTGCGCATGGCCGGACCGCAACCCGCATTCGACCTTCGAATTCTGCGAGAACGGGGTCAAAGCGGTCGCCAACGAATCCACCGGTAAGCGTGTGGATCGCGAGTTCTTCGCCCAGCACAGCGTCGCGTGGCTGGCCGAGCAAGACGATCAGTTCCTCGAAGCCCAGGGCCGCTTGACCGAACCGATGGCCTACGACGCCGCGAGCGACCGCTACGTGCCGATCGCCTGGGACGCCGCGTTCGCCAAGATCGCTGCCGCGCTCAATGCGCTGGCCTCGCCGAACGAGGCGATTTTCTACACCTCCGGCCGCACGTCCAACGAAGCGGCGTTTCTTTATCAATTATTCGTGCGCGCCTACGGCACGAACAATTTTCCCGACTGCTCCAACATGTGCCATGAGCCCTCGGGCGTGGCGATGACCGAACAAATCGGCAGCGGCAAGGGTTCGGTGACGCTGGAGGATTTCGAGCGCGCCGATGCGATCTTCATCTTCGGCCAGAACCCCGGCACCAATCATCCGCGCATGTTGGGCGAACTGCGCGATGCCGCGAAACGCGGCTGCAAGATCGTCGTGTTCAATCCGCTGCGCGAACGCGGTCTGGAACGCTTCACCGACCCGCAGTCGCCGGCCGAAATGCTCGGCGGCGGTTCTACCGCGATCGCTTCGCATTATTTCCAGCCGAACATCGGCGGCGATCTGGCGGTCGCGGCTGGACTGGCGAAAGCGGTGCTCGAGCGCGCCGATATCGGCAACGATGCCTTGGACGCGGCGTTCATCGCTACGCACACGCTGGGTTTCGAGCGCTATGCCGATGCTGTGCAGGCGATGGCGTGGGCCGATCATCGAATCCGAATCGGGCCTGAGCCGTGCGCAGCTCGAACAAGCCGCACAGGTCTATCTCGACAGCCGTGCGACCATCCTCTGCTGGGGCATGGGCCTCACCCAACATCGGCGCAGCGTCGCGACTCTGCAAATGCTGATGAATCTGCTGCTGATGCGCGGCAACATCGGCAAACCCGGCGCCGGCCCCTGCCCGGTGCGCGGCCATTCCAACGTGCAGGGCGACCGCACGATGGGCATCTACGAAAAGCCATCGGCTGCGTTCCTCGATCGCCTCGGCGCGGAGTTCGGTTTCGCGCCGCCGCGCGAGGCACGGCTTCGACACGATCGGCGCGATCGAAGCCATGCGCGATGGCCGTGCGCATGTGTTCTTCGCGATGGGCGGCAATTTCGCCGCGGCCACGCCCGACCGCGACGTCGTCTACGCCGCGCTGCGCACCTGCGCGCTGACCGTGCAGGTCAGCACCAAACTCAATCGCTCGCATGTGATCCATGGCCGCGATGCGCTGATCCTGCCCTGCCTCGGCCGCACCGAGATCGATACGCAAGCGAAAGGTCCGCAAGCGGTCACGGTCGAAGATTCGATGAGCATGGTGCATCTGTCGGCAGGAATGAATGCGCCCGCGTCGCCGCACCTGCTGTCGGAACCGGCGATCGTCGCGCGACTCGCGGCCGCGACGCTGCCGCAGAGCGCGATTCCATGGTTATCCATGGTCGAAGACTACGATCGTATTCGCGATCGCATCGCCAAGGTCGTTCCGGGTTTCGAGCACTTCAACGCGCGCGTACACAAGCCGCGTGGTTTTCATCTGCATCATCCCTGCAGCGAACGCGTGTTTCCGACGGCCATCGGCAAAGCGCATTTCATCGCGCATCCGCTGACCGACCCGCGCGAAGACGCGACCCTAGGAACGGCTTCGGCCGCAACCGTATCGCACGCAGAACCGTCACCGCCGAAACCGCTGCTGCAGCTCATGACCGTGCGTTCGCACGATCAATACAACACCACGGTGTACAGCGCCAACGATCGTTACCGCGGCGTGCATGGCATGCGCCGCGTGTGCTTCATCTCGCGGCACGATCTCGATGCATTGGGTTTCGTCGATGGCGAGCACGTGGACCTAGTGTCGGTCTGGGACGATGGCGAGCGCGTCGCCGAAGATTTCAGGCTCGTCGAGTACGACATCCCGCACGGCTGTCTCGCCAGTTATTTCCCGGAGACCAACGTCCTCGTGCCGCTGCAGCATCATGCCGAACGTGCGCGCACGCCGGCATCGAAATCGATTCCGGTACGGTTGCGTCATCGCGAGCGCTCTCAGGAAGGCGCGCGCACGACATGAATCAGTTCCGTACCGAAGACGATCCAGCGGACGATCCCGCCTTCGCGTTGCTGGCCTTGCTCGCGGAAGAAGACGGGCAATCGGCGCCGCGCGTCGCGAAACGCTTGGGCCTCGCCGCGAGCGAATTGCAACGGCTGCTCGTCGCCATGGGCGACGATCCGCGTTTCGGCGGCTTGGACCTGATCGAACCGCGACCGAGTGGGCAGCAGCGAGGCGATCGACCGCATCTGCGCCTGTGGTTGACCGAGCGCGGTCGCGCGCTGTGCCGCGAAGCGCGCTCGGCATGAGTCACGAGACGAACGACGGCTTACGCAACGTCGAAGCGCTACGCTACGACGGCGAAACCCGTCGCGTGCGCGAGGATCGCGTGATCGAAGAAACGCCGATCGCCTTGCTTTACAACGGTTTCTCCTTCGCCGTGATGATGGCGACACCGACGGATATGGAGGACTTCGCGTTGGGTTTCGCGCTCTGCGAGGGCGTCGTGGAAAGCGCGAATGAATTCCGTTTGGTCGATATCGTGCATCACGCGCAAGGCATCGCCTTGCATGCCGCGATTCCGCAAGCGCGCTTCGACGCGCTCGAAACACGGCAGCGCTCGCTCGAAGGTCGCAGCGGTTGCGGCCTCTGCGGTATATCGAGTTTGGATGCTGCGTTGCGCCCCCCGCGACGCGTCGGCGATGGGCCGAAGATCGCCGCGACCGAAATCCATTCGAGTCTCGCCCGACTCGCGCACATGCAGACGTTGAATCGCCTCTCCGGCGGCGCGCATGCGGCCGGCTTTTTTACGAGCGATCATTTCGCTGCCGATTCGCTACTGGTGCGCGAAGACGTCGGTCGCCATAACGCCGTGGATAAACTCGTCGGTGCGATGCTCGCGGGCGGCATTGCCGTCTCCGGGCGCCGGCTTTCTCGTCGTCACCTCGCGCGCTTCGTACGAAATTGTGCACAAAGCCGCGAATGCCGGGATCGCGGTGGTCGTAGCGATGTCGGCCCCGACCGCCCTGGCGATCCGCCATGCCGAAGATGCCGGGATCACACTGATTGCGTTCGCTCGCGATGGACGAATGAACGTGTATAGCGGTCACGCGCGTATCGTCTAAGGCAGCGATGCTGCCATCGTCGGCGATGCTGGCGGACAGGAAAACCACCCGCGATGAACTCGCTGAACTCATGCGCGATCAACGCTCAGGGCAAAGCCTTAAGCGCTTCCAACAGACCCGTCTTCATCTTCGCCACGCCCGGCGTATCGTCGCGATCGGCCTGCAAATACAGCGCGTGCAGAAACGCGGACGCATCATGACGTCGCGCGAGCCAAGCTTCGCTTTTCCACGCCTCGGCTGGGTCATCGCCCAGTCGTAGCATCAATGCCGCGAACCAAGCGCGCCAATCCGCTTCGCTGAAGGCATCGCGCCGCGCGACGAACAGCAACGGCCGCACCAAGCGCTCCGGCTCGCCGAAGACATAGGCGTGACTCGACGTGGGCACCGCCTGCTCTGCGACCGCCTGCGCTAAGGCATCGAGATCCTCGCGTCGCAAGGCCGGATTCATCGCTAATTGCATCGCCCAATCGGCGCCGTGCGCGATGCCGTGACGCCAGCCGACGCCCGTTTCGTAACCGCGATAATCCGACACCGCTCGCAAGTATGTCGATGCGTTCCGCACCATCGCTGCGCGCTCGTCCTCGCGCATCCAAGGTGCGATGCGATCGGTGCGCGCGACTTCCGCCAACACCAACGCGGCGAACGGCCTCGCGACGCCATCGGGATCGGGTTCCGACAACATCGCGAGCAGACGTTCGCGCATACGGCGCAGTGTTTCTGGCGGGAAACCGCCATCGCGCATCCAGCGTTGCAACGCTTCGTAAGCGATACCGTCGCGCACGTCAGGGTCGACGGACGCCAGACAATCGATCAAACCGAATGCCAGCGCCTCGCGTGCGGACGCGCTTTCGACGATGAAACCGCTGCGTTTGAGCGTCGCGAGCGATGAAGCGCTCTGCCCTTCAGGTGAACACGCGGCATGCGAGAGCAAGGGGGCGCATGCCGCGAAAATCGCGAATGCGCAGGCCGCGATAGTGCGCCTATCGCGTCGACGGATCATAGCGCCGCTCCGTCGAAGGGCTTGATCTTGATCGAAGCAAGATCGAGTTCCGGCAAACAACGCACGTTGACCGCCGCCATCTTCGCGCCGCTGCGGGGATCCATGCCTTCGCTGAAGGGTGCGATGCCGCAAGTCGGACAGAAATGATGATCGATGTGATGGCGATGGAACCGATACGTGGCGTAGTCGCCTTCGGTCGTGGTCAACCGTAGCGCCTCGCGCGGGAAAAACGCGAGCAGTCCGCCGCGACGACGGCACAACGAACAATTGCAATCGATCGCCTCGACGACCTCACCCTCCAACTCGAAAGCGATTCTTCCGCAATGACAACTTCCGCGGTGCAGCATGGCGATGACTCCTGGTATCGGCAGGGGGCACTCTACCCCGACGCACGGCAGATGCGCATCGACCGACAACCGCCTATTCTTGGCGGCTTCATTCACCCGATCCCACACTATGCGCCTCGCACCCCTCGCCATCGCTGTCTTGACCGTCGCTATCGCCGCTTGCAACGGCCAACGCGCCGACACCACCGCCGCAACGACCGATCAAGCGCCGCCAGCGATGGTCGATGCCGCCGTCGAAGCGACCTTCGCCGCACTGAGCAAACGCTGGCTCGACGGTTCGCTCAAGCTCAACCCGATCAACGCCACCCAGCAAGGCGACCACCGCTTCGATAGCGAGATCGACGATCTGAGCGAAGCCGGTCGTAAACGCGCAGTCGAGTTCAGTCGCGGCATGCTCGCCGAACTCGATGCGATCGATGCGAGCAAGCTCTCGCGCGAAAACCAGTTCGATGCCGCGATCCTGCGCAACCAACTGCAAGCCGACATCTGGTCGACCGAAACGCTGCAGGCCTGGGCCTGGGATCCGCAGATCTACAGCGGCCTGGCAGGCGGCGCGATCTACAACCTGATGGCGCGCGAGTTCGCGCCGCTGCCGGACCGCCTGAAATCGGCGACCGCGCGCATCGAGAAGCTGCCGGCGCTGTTCGTGCAAATGCGCGAGAACCTCGATCACGAAGCGCGTGCCGAAAATCCATGCCGAGACCGTCGCTAGACAGAACAAGGGCGTGCTGTCGCTGATCAAAGAATTCATCGAACCTAATCTCGGCCAATTGCAGGGCGAAGATCGCAAGCGCCTGGACGCTGCGATCGCCGGCCTGCGCAAAGCGGTCGAAGAACACCAGACGTGGCTGGATAAGACGCTGGTGCCGAACGCCAAAGGCGATTTCCGCATCGGCCAGCAGTTGTACGACGAAAAACTGAAGTTCGCGCTGATGTCGTCGCTGTCGCGCGCCGAGATCAAACAGCGCGCCGAAGCCGAGATCGTCAACGTGCGCGGCGAGATGTACAAAATCGCGCAAAAGGTGCTGAAGGACACGCCGAACGCACCGGAACTGCCCGACAGCCCGAGCGAAGAACAGCAGCAGAAGGCGATCGAAACCGCGCTCGAACTGGCTTACGCCGACAAGCCCGAGCGCGACGAGGTCGTCGAGACCGCGAAACGAACGCTGGCGCAGGCCACCGAATTCACGCGCGCCAAGGACCTGGTGACGATGCCGGACGATCCGGTCGAAATCATCCTGATGCCGGAATTCCAGCGCGGCGTCGCGGTGGCCTATTGCGATTCGCCCGGCCCGCTGGACAAGGGTCTGAAAACCTACTACGCGATTTCGCCGATTCCCGACGATTGGACGTACGGAGCAAACCGATTCGTTCCTGCGCGAATACAACACGCGCATGCTTCACCTGCTCTCGATCCACGAAGCGATGCCGGGCCATTACCTGGAAGGCGCGCATTCGGCGCGACATCCATCGATGCTGCGCGGCGTGCTGCGCTCGGGCATGTTCGCCGAAGGTTGGGCGGTCTACACCGAGACCGTGATGATGGAGAACGGCTATCTGGACAACGATCCGCTGTTCCATCTGATGCGCTACAAGTTCTATCTGCGCGCGGTGGCGAACGCGATCCTCGACCAGGGCGTACACGTCGACGGCTGGAGCCGCGAACAGGCGATGGAACTGATGATCAAGCGCACCTTCCAGCAAGAGCGCGAAGCGGCCGGCAAATGGACCCGCGCCCAACTCGGCAGTGCCCAGCTCCCGACCTATTTCGTCGGTGTGCAAGAACACTTCGATCTGCGCAAGGCGATGCGAGGCGAAACAGGGCAAGGACTTCCAGCTCAAGGCCTACCACGACAAAGTCCTGTCCTATGGCGCCCCGCCAGTCCGTTTAGTCAGAGCGATGATGCTGGACGAGCCGATTCGCTGAGGCCTCACCCGAGCGGACGGCCCGCCCCGTATTGAAGCGTCGCCCACCAAATGGAGGGCGATGCTGCTCGGGCCCTCGGTCCGAATACGACCGTCGCATGGCGGTCGCGTTACACTTGCGGCGCCCGATCGACTCGGGCCCACGGAGGGGGATTCGACAACGGCAACTCACTGGGGGTAGGTATGGGGATTCTCGATTCGGTCAAGCGCTGGCGCGCCTCATTAGGCAACCCGGAACCGTCTTTGTCCCCGCAGACTGATTCGCCACCCCTTGCCCGCGCCCCCCTTGCTCGTTCGCCCCAGGGGAGCGAGACGCCGCCCGACGACTCGATTGTGGACGGCTACGGCGGCCCCGAACGCCGGGAAAAACCGCGCGTCAACGCCCGCAGCGGCACAAGAGTCTTGATCGTCGACGACTCCCCGACCATCGTCACCGTACTGCGCAAACTCATGCAGCAGAACGATTACCGCACCTTCGAGGCCTATAGCGCCGAAGAGGCGCTCGAATTAGTGCAGCACGAACGGCCCGATTTGATCTTTCTCGACATCGTGCTGCCGGGCATGGACGGCTTCTCCGCGCTGCGCGCATTGCGCCGAGATCCAGCCACCAAGGACGTGCCGATCATCATGATCAGCGGTAATGCCCAAGCCACCGAACAGTTTTACGTCCAACGCATCGGCGCGGACGATTTCATGAAAAAACCCTTTTCGCGCGCTGAGGTCTTCGCGCGGATCGAACGCCTGGTCGATGCCGACGGCATCCCGCGCCGTGGCTCCGCGTTGGCGGCGAGCCAAGCCGCTGCGGCCGAAGCGAGTTCCTGAGCGCACATTGCCGCCATCGGTTTTCATCAGTACGCATCCGCGCAACCGCGATCGGCACGAGCGGCTTACGGTAAGTCACGCGAGAACTCGATAGCAGCGCATCAAGTCCTAGAAGACGCTGCGAACCAGCGATAATGCGCGGTCTTGCCCGATAGGCCCGTCATGACTGCGACCTCCGACACCGCCCGCCGCACCGCATGGCTGCAAATGCATCTATGCGTAGTGTTATGGGGCTTCACCGCGATTCTCGGCAAGCTCATCACCCTGCCCGCGCTGCCGCTGGTGTGGTGGCGGATGCTGATGGTGGCGCTGGTGCTGTTGTTGGTGCCGCGGGTACTGCGCGGGCTGCGCGCGATGTCGCCGAAACTGCGTTGGAGCTATGCCGGGGTCGGGGCGCTGGTAGCCTTGCACTGGCTGACGTTTTACGCCGCGATCAAACTCTCTAACGCCTCGGTTGCGGCGACCTGCATCGCGCTGGGCACCGTGTTCACCGCCTTCGTCGAGCCTTGGCTCACCGGGAAGCGTGTGTCGAAACGCGAGGTCGCGCTCGGCGTCGCAGTGCTGCCGGGGGTCGCGCTGGTCGCGGGCGGCGTGCCCGACGGCATGCTCGCTGGGGTCGCGGTCGGAACCGTGTCTGCGCTGTTCGTGGCCTTGTTCAGCTCATTGAACAAGCGCTTGGTCGAGCACGCCGACCCGCTCAGCGTCACCGCATTGGAAATGGCCGCAGGCGTGGTCACGCTCACCTTGGTCGCCCCGTTGTCCGCGCTGCTGGTGCCGGCCTTCGGCGGCAATCCGTTCGTCCTGCCCAGCATGGACGATGCCCTGTATCTGCTGCTGCTCGCGATGGCCTGCACCTTGGTGCCGTTCGCGTTGGCCCTGGTTGCCCTGCGCCATCTCAGCGCCTTCGCCGCGCAATTGTCTGTGAATCTGGAGCCGGTCTACGCCATCGTCTTGGCCGTGCTGCTGCTGGACGAACAACGCGAACTCACCCCACAGTTCTACCTCGGCGTCGCGATCATCCTCGGCGTGGTGCTGATTTTTCCGCTGGTAGTGCGGCCGCGTCGCATCGAGCACCCGGAAACGCTCGCGACCGGCGAGTCGAAAATCGTAGGCGAGCCCTGATCGCTACCCCGACGCCTCCGCCCGAACCCGTTTTTTCGCGTGGCGTCATCGCAAACGCCGCGGATTTTCCGCGACTTGTGGCAGTCTAAGCCCCCATTCGCCCCGCGCCCCTCGCCCGAGCCTGCATGTATCTGGAGTACTACGGCCTCGAACAGCCGCCGTTCTCGATCACGCCCGACCCGCATTACGTGTTCCTCAGCGAACACCATCGGGACGCATTGGCGCATCTGTTGTATGGCATTCGACAAGGCGGCAGCGGTGGCTTCGTGCAGCTCACCGGCGAAGTGGGCACCGGCAAAACCACGCTGAGCCGCCTGCTGTTGAATCAGTTGCCGGAGAACACCCACGCGGCACTGGTGCTTAATCCGCGGCTCGATCCGGTCGAATTGCTGGAAACCATTTGCGAAGAGCTACGGCTGCGCCCCACCGCCGCGACGCCCGATACCGCCGCGGCAGCCTCATCGGAGCCGCCGGCCAACGCCACCGCGGCGGCGAGCAAACGCAAAAAAAGCGCACCGGCGAAAGCGCGCGCCACGGGCGCATCGCGCACGAAATCGCAGCCCGCCCGACCTAGCGCGAAAGCCTTGTACGACACGCTCAGCGCGTATCTGTTGCAAACCTATGCGCGCGGCGAACGCGTGGTGCTGATCATCGATGAGGCGCAAAACCTCTCGACGGATGCGCTCGAACAAGTGCGACTGCTGACGAATCTGGAAACCGAGACGCAAAAATTGCTGCAGATCATCCTGATCGGCCAACCGGAATTGCGCGAAACGCTGATGCGCCCGGAATTGCGTCAGCTCGCGCAGCGCATCACCGCACGCTATCACCTGCGTCCGCTCGATGAAGCCGGCACGATGGCGTATTTGCGCCATCGCTTGAATACCGCTGGGGCCAGTCGTTTCCCGTTTTCGCAAGACGCCGTCCACCGCTTGCATCGGCGCAGCGGCGGCGTGCCGCGCTTGATCAATGTCGTCGCCGAGCGTGCCCTGCTCGGTGGTTATGCGCACGATCTGCTGACGATCGACGCGAAGACCGTCGATCGCGCCGCCGACGAAGCCCTGGCGCCCATCGCCACGAATGCCCCGACGCCGCGACGCCTGTTGATCCGCGCGGCTTGGATGACGGCAGCGATCGCGGGATTCGCCGCGTTGCTGATGGCGTGGCCGATCTGGAAGACGAAGATCGCGAACGACGCTCCCATCGCGCCGACGTCGACTTCCGCCGTCGCACAGGCCGACAAACAGGATGCATCGCTGCCGGCAGCAGCATCGAGTGCCGCGAACGTCGACACGCTACTGCAACGCATCCGCGATACCGCACCGAATGCGAGTCGCGAGTGGTCGTCGTTGCTCGATACATTCGAAGCGCCGGCAGCGCTTCGCAAGACCGTGGTCGATGCCTGCCCCGCTACGCCGGCTCCTGGCTGGCGTTGTCTGCGTAGCCGCGCGAGTCTCGACCAACTGGTGCGCTTCGATCGCCCGGTCCTGTTACGACTACGCACGGAACCGCATGCCGCGTGGGCGCGGCTGCTCGGCGCGCACGACGATCGCGTGCGGTTATCGCTCGACGGACGCACGATCGCGATCGATCGCGTTGCGCTCGCAGGCGTTTGGAACGGCGAATTTCTCGCGATTTGGCAAGCACCCGATGCGCTCGAAACGCATTACGCCGCCAGCGATGCCGCTGCGGTCGCTTGGGTGCGCGAACGTCTGCAGCGCGATGGCGCAGTATCCAACATCGATCGCGCCGCCGCTTTGCGCGCATTCCAAGCACGATACGGCCTGCCCAGCGATGGCCGCCTGCACGCCGACACCGCGTTCGCCTTGGCCACACGTAGCGACGGTCCTCGTTTGTCGCGCACCGACGACAACGATTCAGTGGAGTGACCGATGTCCATCATTCTCGACGCCCTCCGCAAATCCGAAGCCGCGCGCCGTCGCAACGAGGCGCCCGCACTGTTCGACGCGATGCCGACCGCCGCGGTGTCCGAACATACACGACCGAACTGGCCGTTGTGGGTCGGCGGCGGCATCGGTGTCGTTTCGCTGACGCTCGCGCTGTGGCTGACGATGCGCACGGGCTCGCACGCGAGCACCGATGCGGACGCAGGCGCTGAACGCACTGCGCGACAGGTCGGCGTCGAAACGGCGCCTGCGGCGACCACCGCAATGGAGACTGTACAGAACGCGACCGAGACGACACACACCGTCATCGCGGCCGACGCATCGCCTTCCGTGCCGCGCGATGTCGTCGAAACGCCCGCGCCCATACCGCCGCCGAACATCACACCCAACGCTGCATCGACGCCCCGCGAAATCGCTGCCGAGCGCACGCAACAGTCCGCTCCGCAAACGACCGTCGCGCCTCCGATCGATACGCCCGCACGCGTCGAGCCCGTATCGACGGATGCGTTCCGCAGCCCACAAAGCGATGGCCCGCTCGCACTCGCCGATCTCGATGCCGACGCGCGTAAACAACTGCCGCCTTTGAAGCTCAGCATGCACATGTGGCACGACACGCCGGCGCAGCGTTTCGTGATTCTGGACGGTCAACGTCTGCGCGAAGGCGATGTGCTAGGCGATGTGGTGATCGAACGCATCACTCGAGACGGTGCGACGCTTTCCTGGCGCGGCACGACACTGAAGGTCGATTGGCGCTGACGCGTCAGCGCGCCGCGTGCGTTCAGAACGCGTCGACGCAGTCGTAACTTCGGAACAGATCCGCTAACGAACGCCCCGCTTCGTCGCGAAAACGTTCGTCGAGCACGTCGAGCGTTCGGATGCGGTCGACACGAAAATTGCGAAAATCTTCGCGACGCTCGCACCACGCCGCGAGCGTCCAGACGTTGCCCCAGAAAAAGCATGCCAGCGGGCGTACGATCCGCGTACTCTCGACATCGTTGAGGTCCACATAATCCAATCGCACTTTGAAACGCATATCGGTCGCGTTACGCAATTGCGCGAGTCGCAGCTTGGTCGCGGTATCCGGGCCGATCGCGGGAGCGAAGATCGATAAGCGCTCGGCGGCAGCGCGTTCGTCCGCCGGCAAGACCGCGAGAATCTTCGACAACGCATCCTCGGCGCGCGCCGCCAATTCGGTGTCGATCCGCGATTGCGCCAAGCGCACGCTCGCGACCAGCGCCTGCGCCTCGCGCACCGAAAACATCAGCGGCGGTAATTCGTAACCGCTTCGCATCCGATAGCCGACACCGGCTTCGCCTTCGATCGGCACGCCCTGCGCTTGCAGTGCGGCGATATCGCGATAGATCGAGCGCTGCGAAACATCCATGCGCTCGGACAGAAACGCGGCCGTCGTCAATCGACGGCCGCGAATCAATTGCACGATCCGAAATAAGCGGTCGGCGCGACGCATCAGCGCATCGTTTCGATCGCGAGTATCAAGGACCGTACGCGACTCACTCGCCCATGTAGCAGCAATTGAGCTTGTTGCCGTCGAGATCGCGGAAGTAGGCCGCGTAGAAGCCGGGCGAGCGCTGTCCGGGCGCGCCTTCGTCGGTACCGCCGAGCGCGAGCGCTTTGGCATAGACGCGATTGACTTGTTCGCGACTGGTCGCGTTCAACGCCACCATCGTGCCGTTGCCGGCCGTGGCCTTTTCTTTGTTGAAGGGATAGGTGATGCCCAAGCCGGCGCCTTGTTGGCTACTGCCCCATGCGATGAAATAGTCGGGCTCTTCCATGAAGCGTTTGGCGCCGAGTTCGGCGAGCAGGGCATCGTAATAAGCAGCGGCGCGATTGAGGTCGTTCGTACCGAGTGTGGCGTAAGCGAGCATCTGAAGTCTCCTGATTGGGAAGCCGTAGTGTCCGCCCTGCCTGCTGACATCTGCTGTCAGCAGAGGCGCGGGACCGCTATGCTACCGCTCGCATCCATCTTCGGCACCTCTCCGACATGCCACATCATCGCTTCGAACTCGACCGCGAGCACGTCGAGCTTCATCAACTCCTGAAACTCACCGGCCTATGCGATAGCGGCGGCGCCGGAAAGCATTTGGTCGCCAGCGGCGCGGTGTCGGTGGACGGCACGGTGGAGTCGCGCAAAACCTGCAAAATCCGCGCAGGGCAGCGCGTCGTCGTGCATGGGCATGGCGACGACACCGTGATCGAGGTCGTCGCTAGTTGAGCACGGTCGGCGCGGCGTATCCTTCGGTGTCGTGCGAGGATTCAATGCATTTGGCGGCGATGCTTACGCGGCCGACTCGTCGCGCTTACGATCGATCAGCCATGCGGACACGGCCCATGCCGCTGCCGCACCCACGCATTGCGCCAAAACGAAACCGCCGACATCCGCAAAACGAATCCCGGCGAAGCTCTGCGTGAATGCGCGCGCCAATGTCACCGCAGGATTCGCGAACGAGGTGCTGGCCGTGAACCAATACGCCGCGAAGATATAGGCCGCGACCAAGGCAGGCACCGCCTGTGGACGATGACGCGCGCCGAGCAGGATCGTCATCAGTAAACCGAACGTCGCCACGCTTTCGCTGAACCATTGCGCGAACCCACTGCGCACCTGATCGCCCGGTTGCCACAAAGGCTCGCCGAACATCGCGTGCGCGATGGCCACGCCCACGATCGCTGCGACCACCTGCACGAGCAGATACGCCGAAAGCGGCGCGGGCAAGCGTTCGCCGCGCGCACGCATGACCGCGCTGACCACAGGATTGAAATGCGCGCCGGAGAGCGGCCCGAAGCCGACGATCAACACATACAAACCGCCTGCGGTCGCGGCCGCGTTCGCCAACAAGGCGACCGCGATGCTGCCTTGCGATAAGCGCTCGCCCATGATGCCGCTACCGACGACGATCGCCAGCAGGGCCGCGGTACCGATGAATTCGGCGATCAGCGCGCGGCGCGCGATCGCGATAGGTGCCACGATTGGCGTGGTCATGCGTCCTGCGTCCGACCGATATCGCGCAGATGTTGCTCGGCGACGAGGCGGTCGAGCTTCTCGATCGGCAGCGCCAGCAACAATTCCACGCGTCGACGCAATTCGGTGAACGCTTTCATGTAAGCGTGGCGTCGCGTGGATTCGTCGCCTTCGACCGCCGCCGGGTCATCGACGCCCCAGTGCGCGAGCATCGGCGAACCCAACCACACTGGGCAGGCTTCGCCCGCGGCGTTGTCGCAAACGGTGATGACGATATCCATCTCCGGCGCGTCCTGACCTTCGAATTCTTCCCAGGACTTGCTGCGCAGTTTCGAAACGTCGTAACCGAGTTCGGCGGCGAGCTCGGCCGCCATCGGCTGGATCGCACCGCTGGGACGACTGCCGGCGCTATAGGCGACGAAACGCCCTTTGCCGAGGACGTTGAACAAGGCTTCGCCCATCACGCTGCGCGCGGAATTGCCGGTGCACAGCACCAGCACGTTGTAGGGACGGTCGCTCATCGGTCGCTCCTAGGCGCATCGCCGCAACCGGACAACGCGCATCCGGCCTTCTTCGCCGCCACGACCACCGGGCCACAACACGGCGCATCCGCCGCGCGGTCGGACTTCGGCGCGCAGCACACGCCTTGCGGCGTCGTTTCGTCGCAACACGGCGCATCGTCGTGCATGTTCGCCGTGCCGCTGAGCGCTTTCAGATCCGCGCCGCGGGCCGAACTCATTTCGCATGCCTCTTTCGCGCCGTGATACGTCGCGATACTACCGATGGTGTGAAAGGTTTCCCAACGCGTGCCCTGCGGGTCTTCGGTCCACATCTTGTCCGAGTGCGCATGACAGCATTCGGCGCCGGTTTCGGGTACGACCGCTTGGCCTGCCGCATCGAGGCGAGCACAGAGTTCGGCCAGTTCATCGGCGTCCTCGGCTTGGATGCCGAGATGATCGATTCCCGGCGCGCCGCTGCGCGTGGAGATCGCGAAATTCACGCGCGGGTCGTCGAGCATCCACTTCGCGTATTCGGGATGTTGCACGCTCGGTTCCGCGGCGAATAATGCGGAATAAAAACGCACGCTCTCTTTCAAATCGCGTACGGCGAGATGGACATGGAACCGTTTCATCGTGATCTCCTCAACAGCATTGGGCGACGGTCTCGCATGCGTCCGGCTGTCCGGCGCAGCAGTTCTCGGTTAAATAGGCCAGCAGCGCGGTCATGCGCGCATAGTCGGCGCGTACTCGGATCACGCGGCCTTCGCGGCGATCGATCACCAGGCCCGCACTGCGCAGTACGTTCAGATGCGCACTGAGGGTCGCCGCCGGCACGTCGACGATCTCACGCAATTCCCCGACCGACAGACCAGCGCCGCCTGCGGAAACGAGCGCCCGAAAGGCATGCAAACGGTGTTCTTGGCTGAGCGCCTTGAGCGCGGCGATAGTGGCGATGTGATCCATAATTCGATATTTCCAGAAATATAGAAGTGTTGCAAGATAGAACCGCACGTGGCCGACAAACGGTCATGGGCCGCGAATTGAGCGAAGCCTCGTTCGCTCAGGCCCTGCCCTCTAAAAACTAGGCCAACGGCAAATCCCGTTCCGCCTGACACATCAGATCGTGCAGCCGCTGTACGTGCTCAGCGCCCGCATCGACCACGCCAGCGCCATAGGTATCGAAATAACGGCAGGCGGCATGTCCACCGGATGCGCGATCGTAATCCGCGATCCAAGCGCGACGTGCCGGCAGATCGGCGTGTTCAGGCCTCCATACGGCGGAATACGGCGCATGCAGACGTTGCAACCCGAGGCGCCAAGGCTTCGGCGAAACGCGCGCGCGAAAACAATTTTGGTTACGGCACATGCGCGCATAGGTCGGATCGACGCCGAGCGCCTCGAAGGCAGCCGTCACATCCGCTTCGCGCGGATCGAACAAACGATGCAAGGCGAGTAAGCGCAATCCTGCCGGCGTGCGATAGACGCGTAGACGCCATCGCTCGTTCGCACGCATGAATTTTTTGATGCGCTTCATGGCGTGCCGTTCATAACCCCCGCTAAGCCGTATCCACAAATTTGTCATCGCCACGGCAACGGGCACGCCGAAAATGAAACCACCTCCTAGTCCAACGATCGTAGCCACTGCATACTTCGCCGAACTAGCTTCAGCAAAGCCCATGATCGCAAGCGCGATCACGAGTCCCGTCAATAACCGCCACAGGCTCCAACGACGCGGGTTGATTCTCGCGACGAAATCGACATCCGCGAAGAAGACACTCGGCGTATTGAGACAGAGCGCACCGTAGCCGTTGCGCGTGATCACCGTCTCGCCGTGGCGCTCGACGATCTCCTCGCGAATCGGCACGCCCTCGGCGCCGTTGTACGCGACGCGACGCTCGCGACGCGGCAAGGTCTCGCCCGCCATTACGAGGTCGAACGCTTCACGCACGCGTGCATCGGCATGCGCCTGCGCATCCTCAAGACTGGTGTCGGACCACCCGAAACGTCGTACCGTCACTTGGCGCTTGCGTTCGCGATGCTGGAGACGGGCTTCGGCCCAATACTGCGGAATGATCATCGGTCAAGCCTCGTATGCAATGAACGCTCGTGGCTACTGCTTCTTCAAACTCGAAGCGAGAAATTTGAGAACACGGTCGTAGTACTCCTTGCGGTTCTCATCGTCGAAGATGCCGTGGGTTTCGTTACCGAAGAAATAAGTTTCCAGAGGCTTACCGGCCTTCGCCATCGCCTCTTGCATCGCTTTCGCGTGCTCGAACGAAACACGCGGATCGTGACGCCCGTGCACCAATAACACCGGAACCTGGATCTTCGCGATATGTTTGATCGGGGACTGTTCGTAAAGCTCGTTCGGATCATCGCCTACCTGGGTATCGAGATAATTCCGGCCGTACTCGCTGCGGTGCGTATCGCCCCACTTTCGCGTGATATTCAAATTAGTGGCTCCCGCCGTCGAAATCGCGCAGCGATAAAGATCCGGCTCGCGAACGACTCCCATCAACGCCGAATAACCGCCATAACTGCTGCCGAAAATGCAGATGCGCGCTGGATCGATCTTGCCTTGCGCGATTGCCCAGCGGGTGGCGTCGGTCACGTCGTCCTGCATCTTCTTGCCCCACTGACGATGCCCCGCTGCGATGAAACTGCGCCCGAATCCGCCGGAGCCGCGAAAATTCACACGTAATACTGCATAACCATGGGCAGCCAGGATTTGCACTTCCTCATCGTAAAACCAGGTGTCGCGAACATCGTAAGGCCCGCCATGGGGCATCACGATCAACGGTACCGACCCGCCGGAAACGGCCAGCGGCATCGTCAAATAGCCGTGCAACTCCAAGCCATCGCGTGCTTTGAACGAGATAGGCTGCGATTTGGCGAGACTTTCCGGATTGAGCCACGGCTTTTCTCGCGCTAACAACGCGGTTTTCTTGCTGGCGCGATCAAGCAAGTAGTAACTAGCCGGATCCCGATCGCTCCACACCTGCAGTAAGACATGCTGACTGTCCCGTGAGCCTCCGGCGAACATCACCGCATCTTCAGGAAACGCTGCCTCAAACTGCCGCAGCAGTTTCGCATCGGGGTCGCTGGCATCCCAGAATCGCGCGCGCGGCACACCAGCGCCGTAGGCGACACCGATCGGCTGACGTCCATCGGCCGACCAGACCGTAAACGTAGGATTGTGTACCGGATCGCTCATCACCACAGTTCGCTCACCGGTGGCGAACACGTATTTTTCGATCACATCCGGGCCGACTTTACGTTCGCTGCGCATGAATGCCGCCGCACCGTCGCGGGAACTGCCGAAGGGCATGACTTCGATACCGCTTTCGCGTTCATCGTTGAAAATCTCCCACTTGCCCGCCTTTAGCAGCCACAGTTTTTGCTCATCCTCGTCGTCCCATGAATAAGCGAAACGCACTTGGCCCATGTTGTCGGCATAGAAAAACGAACGATCATCGGGCGAGTCGACGATACGATCGCCCTTACGGCTGCCGTCGTTATCGGTCTTCTCGATGTAGCTCATACAGCCGTTCAAGGTGCGTTTGGAACAGCGCTCAATCAGGATGCTGTCGTCGTCGTCCGGCAATGAATCGATGAGCGTGCTGGTCAGAACGCGCTTGCGCGTACCATCCGCATTGATTGCGAGCACGTAGGGCTCGGTGTACTGCTGGGCGAATTTACGGCCGTAGCGCGAATTCATCAAAAACAAGCGTTCGTCGTTTGCCCACCAAATCCGCGCGACGCCGCCACGCTCCTCAGGGTCGAGCAACCGAACCGGCTTGCCGGTTTTACGGTCGATGATGACCATCATCATCTTGTCTTCTTTGTTCTCGGTCTTGCGGAACGTCGCGGCGATGTAGCTCCCGCCGGGCGAGATGCTGACTAGATCATGCTGCGCAGGTTTGAGCAGTTCGTCGAGCGTTGGCGGCGCCGCGGATACCGAGAGCGACGCGGCAAGAAAAAACAGCATCGAAAGCCGACTCGAACGCGAAATGGCAGCCATAGTGTCCCCTGTCCTTAGTGCTTGGTAGGCCCATAGTCGAACAAAAAGACCTTGCGACCGCAAGTCGACGCAAAAAAACGGCCCTCCGAATGGAGGGCCGTACGATCATCGATAAATTGCGAGGAATATCAGGCTGCTACGAGCACCGCCCCGGCTATCAAGCGGTGGCGCGCGCCCGTTTCGGGAAGCCGACCATGCGCTTCGCATCCTCGTCCCACAGCTTCAAACTCGCGCAACGCAAGCTCGACCAAAGGGTCAAGCGCGGTGCGGTTTGGAGCAAGGGGCTGGAGTGGAAGGCTTCGCGCAGTCGGTAATTGGGGATCCGGCTCGCGAGGTGATGAATGTGGTGATAGGCGATATTGCCCGTGAACCAATGGATCACGCGCGGCAAATCGTAGAAAGAACTGCCGGAAACCGCCGCATCGATCGAAT
Organism: uncultured Gammaproteobacteria bacterium; assembly: GCA_963783035.1. Lineage (GTDB taxonomy): Bacteria > Pseudomonadota > Gammaproteobacteria > Xanthomonadales > Xanthomonadaceae > Lysobacter_I. The sequence goes on along the minus strand of CAWAMC010000004.1, from coordinate 1,378,180 downwards.
TCCATTCTTCGCCGCGCGTCCAGTACGCGCCCTCGAAGTTGTGCTGCACGTAGAACAGCCACACGCCCGCTGCACCGGCGATCAGCACCACCGGCAAGTGCACCAGTAACGCGATATGCCAGCCGACGATCCACCACATCGCGACGAACACGACCGCCAGCGCAAGGTTGTTGAGCAGTACGCTCAGCCATTCTTTCTTCCATGCGAACGGCATATCGAACGGGAACCGATGCTTGATCACGAACTGATACAGCGGCCCGATCCCCAGCAACACCGGCGTGCTGCGATAGAAGCGATAACAGAAACGGACGAACTTCGAGCGTTGACGATACTCGGCGACGGTCCATGTAGCGATGTCGCCGATTTCGCGACGATCGAGATTTCCGGATGTCCCGTGATGGACCGCGTGAGTCTTCTTCCAGTAGCCATAAGGGAACAACGTGACCACGCCGAGGCAACGACCGACCATATCGTTGACGCGCTGACTGCGAAAGAACGAACCGTGCCCGCAATCGTGTTGAATGATGAAGGTACGCACATACAGGCCTGCGGTCGGCAGTGCGAGCAATAGCGTCCAAGCGTAGTTCCATTCACGGAGCACGCTCCACGCCATCAATCCCCAGAGCACCGCGAACGGAACCAACGTATTGATGAGCTGCCACACGGCTCGACTTGCGATGGGTTCTGCGAATTGCGCGCAGCGCTGACGCAGCTGAGCCGCTTGCAGCTTGACGGATGTGAGGCCGGTCGTTGAATCGGTCACGCGATGCACTCCTGAACAGATATCCGATTGTGAGCGACGCGCGATGACATCACAATGCGTGCGCATGCGTATGGTGTCTCGCGAGTCACGATTCAACCTGAACGCCGCATCCGTAACCGTACATCTTCGATCGCTCAACCACCCGGCGGCGGGCCTTTGCGATGCGGTTTCTTCACGCCGGGCTTACCGCCCGGCGGCTTGAAGCCACCTTCCTTGAAGCTGCGCGGCTTGAAACCCGGCGGTTTGACGCCCGGCTTGAAACCTGGCGGTTTGAAACCTTGCGGTTTCGCGGATTCGGGATTGAACCCGCCCGGGCGGCTTTCGTGTTCGTCGAGCCGCTGCAAACGTAGCGGCTGCCCTGCGACGCGCACCTTCTTCAGATGCATCAACAACGGCTTGGGCATACCTTCGGGCAAGTCGAGGATCGAATGATCGTCATGAATGTCGATGCGGCCGATGTACTTGCTGTCGAGATCGGCTTCATTGGCGATCGCGCCGACGATATTCCCGGGCTTCACGCCATGCATATGGCCGACTTCGATGCGATAGGTTTCCATGCCCGCTTCCGGCGCGGAGCGCGGCGGCATATCTTTCTTGATGCGCGGCGCGCGTTCGCGGTCGCCCTCGCCCGCACGCGATTCGCGAGCGGGTCGATCGCCTCGGTCGGCGCGTTCGCTACGTTCGCCGCCACGTTCACTACCACGCTCGCCGCCACGATCGGCACGTTGCGCGCGCTCGGCGTATTCGCGCTGCTGCGCGAACGCTTGCGGCTTGCGATCGGGGGCGAGCAACAGCGGCGTGTCCCCTTGCAGCAGTTTCGCCAATGCCGCTGCGACTTCGATCGCAGGCACGTTCTGCTCGCGTTCGTAACGTTCGACCAACTCGCGGTACATGCCGATGTCGCCGCCGCTGGTCTCGTTCTGCGCCAGCGTATCGGTGATGCGCGCGAGGAATCGGGTGACCCGCGCGTCGTTGACGCTTTCGACGGTCGGCAACTGCATTTCCTGGATCGGCTGCCGGGTGGCGCGCTCGATCGCACGCAGCATGTTCTTCTCGCGTGGGCTGACGAACAGAATCGCCTCGCCGCTGCGCCCGGCGCGGCCAGTACGACCGATGCGATGAACGTAGCTTTCGGTATCGTAAGGAATGTCGTAATTCAGCACATGACTGATGCGTTCCACGTCGAGACCGCGCGCGGCCACGTCGGTGGCGACGAGGATATCGATCTTGCCGTCCTTGAGATTTTGGATGGTCTTCTCGCGTTGCGCCTGCTGCACGTCGCCGTTGATCGCGGCAGCGGCGAGGCCGCGCGCCTGCAGCTTTTCGGCGAGTTCATCGGTCCCCAGCTTGGTGCGCGCGAACACCAGCATCGCGTCGTAGGGTTCGGCTTCGAGGATACGGGTCAGCGCATCGAGCTTGTGCATGCCGCTGACGAACCAAAAGCGCTGGCGGATATTGGTCGCCGTGGTGGTTTTCGATGCGATGGTGACTTCCACCGGGTCGCGCAGATAGGTTTGAGCGATGCGGCGAATCTGGGTCGGCATCGTCGCCGAGAACAACGCCACTTGGCGTTGTTCCGGCACTTTCTTCAGCACCGTCTCCACGTCTTCGATGAAGCCCATGCGCAGCATTTCATCGGCTTCGTCGAGCACCAGCGCTTTGAGTTCGGACAGATCCAGGGTGCCGCGATCGAGGTGATCGATGACACGGCCCGGCGTACCGACCACGACATGCACGCCGCGCTTGAGCGCCTGCAACTGCGGGTAGTAGCTCTGCCCGCCGTAAATCGGCAACACATGAAAGCCGGGCATCTTGCTGGCGTAGCGCTGGAAGGCTTCGGCGACTTGGATCGCGAGTTCGCGCGTCGGCGCCAAGACCAGCACCTGCGGTTTACCCGCGCGCAGATCGAGACGAGACAACAGCGGCAGGGCGAAGGCGGCGGTTTTACCGGTGCCGGTTTGCGCTTGGCCGAGCACATCGCGCCCGGAAAGTAAGGCGGGGATCGTGGCGGCTTGGATCGGCGAGGGGCTTTCGTAGCCCACTTCGCTCACCGCCGCCATCACCGTATCGGCCAGGCCGAGATCGGCGAATCGCAACGGTTCTTGTTCGGTGGACATGACAGTGCTCTAGACGTCTAAACCGCCATTGTGCGCCCTCGGTCCTAGGGTTGTCGCTCCAAATTCGCGACGTACGCGGGCTCAAGACGCTCGCGGATGGCCAGAAGCGGCCGTCGAATGGCGCGTATCGGGCTGTAATGCCTCGGATTCGATCGCTCGTACGCCCGGCTGCGCCGCCACCGCCGCGTCGATCAAGGCCGCGGCGATCGCCTCCGCCGGGACCGTGCGATACCGGGCGGGGATGGCGCGACCGAGCATCTTGAACAGCCGCAGGCTGAGCCGTTCCATCGGCCGCGGTCCGCCATGTTTGCCGCGTTCGCCGCCGATGAGCGAGGGACGAACGATGGTCAGCGACAGGAAACCCAAGCGTCGTAATGCATCTTCGACCTCGCCCTTCGTCCGCAAATAGAAATTGCTCGAACCCGCATCCGCTCCAGCGGAGGAGTTCAGTGCGAATGCGATCGCGCCATGGCGTTGAGCCGATTCGGCCACGGCCAGCACGTAATCGAAATCGACCCGTCGGAAGGCGCCGCGCGACCCTGCTTGTTTGAGGGTGGTGCCGAGGGTGCAGATCACGGCATCCACTTCCCACCAATTCGCGTCGGTGGGCAATTCTTCGAAATCAACGACCGGGTTTTCGAGTTTGGGAGGCATCGGTCGCGGCAGCGGCCGACGGGTCGGCGCCACGATACGGACGATGCGGGGGTCGGCCAACGCTCGGCGCAGGGCGGCGCGGCCGACCAATCCAGTACTGCCGACGATCAAGAGTTCGGTCATGGCCCAGAGCCTACGCGATCGCTGTCGTCGGCGCACGCTGCAGCATTCGCCGACAGGTGCGTTGCGTACTTGTCGCCAAAAAAGAAGGCCGTGACGCATGCAGTCCGCATACGCCCCGGCCCTCCCACCACCACCTGCGTATCCATACGCGGTTGCCGCTAGGTCGCGATACGTTAACTCCGGCTCTCGGAGTGTCGTTGCCAGTTGGCTTCCGATTCGGTATCGCAACACGTGTTTATGCAGCGTCCCCTCTAGTGACGCAGTTTCCCTTCAAAGGAGGACGCCATGAAAAACGTCCGGTTCAGGCTTGCGATTGGCCGCCCCGGCCGGTCCGTTCCAGAATGATTTATTCGATCGCGGACCGTACTTGCTGTTCCAACCTGGACTTCAGATCGGCGTCCAAATTCAGTTGTCGGGCCAATTCGTCGAGATATGCGCGCTCCATGAAGTTCTGTTCGTCGACTGCGAGCAAGCTGGCGAGATACATTTCCGAGGCGATTTCTGGACTGGTGGCCGCGCGCGCGACTTCGGCCGGATCGAGCGGCTTTTCCAGCTCAGCGGTCAGCCAGCCACGCAGTTCGGTGTCGGTGCCGATGCGCGCGAACTCGCCTTCGATCACCTCGCGCTCGCGGGCGTCGATGTGGCCGTCGGCCTTCGACGCCGCGACGAGCGCGCGCAAGATCGCCTGGCTATGCGCTTCGGCGTCCGGTGGCGGCAGGGTATCGATGGTTCTCGGCGGCTCGCTCGCCTGCGCCCCGCCCTGCTGCTTTTTCCAATCGCCGTAAGCCTTGTAGGCCAACATGCCGACCGCGGCCACGCCGCCGTACACCGCTAGCTTGCCGCCGACCTTGCGCGCCTTGCGGCTGCCCAGAAGTAAGGCCAACGCGCCACCGGCGAGAGCGCCTTTGCCGAAATCGGCGTTCAGCCCCTTTGGCGTACCGGGCTCCTTTTGAGCGCTGGGCCCCGCGGATTGACCGCCGCCGAGCAGGCTATCGAGCCCACTGCCACCGAGACTCTGCTGTGCGGTTTTCAATAATTGATCGAGGAACCCTTGGGTTTTCATGGTTGGAGCCCGGATCGAGGTGAACACGATAGGTTGAGGCGCGGCGCAGCCCTTTCAAGCACCTCCGGTGTAAACCAATGGCCTATACGAATCGCCGCGCACGACCGCTTGGATCGGTCGCACTGAGCCATTTCGACCCTCCTCGACTTTATTCGCGGACCTGGCCGCTACACGCCCAGCACAGCGTTGTGAGAAGCAGCCGATGGACAAAACGGCCCATCGCATATCCAGCGACAGCCTTCTGCTCAAATCGCGGCTCAAACCACTGCATTACTACCGCGGATGCGTCCGCGTAGTCGTCTCACTCTCATAGGAGCTCATCATGCCGAACACTGACGATATGCGCTGGTTCAAGGAACAATTCCAAGCAAAGATCGAACCTGCATTGGCCGGCACACCGCTGGGCGTGGATCTGATCGTCGCCCTCGCCTGCCAGGAAACCGGCCATATCTGGTCGACCCTGCGCAAAAAAGGAATGAGCACAGACAAGATTCTGGCGCTTTGCGTCGGCGACACGCTGGATGCCGATAAAGGCCGTCGCGCGTTTCCGCAAACCAAGGCGGCCTTGCTCGCGGAACCGCACGGCGAGGAGATGTTCGCGATCGCGCGCCAGGCCCTGGTCGATATGTCCAAGCACATCGCCGGTTTTTCCGGTGCCGTGGCCAAACCGCACAAATTCTGCCACGGCTACGGCCTGTTCCAGCGCGACCTGCAATTCTTCCGCGACGATCCGCAGTATTTCCTGCAAAAGAAATACGAGCGTTTCGACGACACGTTGGCGATGTGTATCGCTGAACTCAAACGGGGATTGAAAACGACGGGTTTGCAGAACCGCGATTCGCTCACCGATATGGAATCGGCGAGCGTCGCCATCGCCTACAACACCGGGCGCTTCGTCGCGAGCAAGGGCCTGCGGCAAGGGCACAACAACGGCACCCAGTTCTACGGCGAAGCGATCTTCGACTTCATTCGCCTCTCCAAGACCGTCGCTGTCGCACCGCAGCAACCGGCACTACCGGCACCGCGTCCCGGCGAGGCGATCGTGCCTCCGCCGACGCCGATGTCCGCGCAAGGCCCATTCTTCAAAGTGGAGACGAAAACGACCACGCTGCGTCTGCGCAGCGCGCCCAAGATCAGTAGCCCCACGACCGCGAACGTCGTTGGCGAATTACCCGACGGCCATCCGGTTCGCGCGATTACCGGCAAAGCGACGAACGGCTTCATGGAAGTGGAAACCAGCCTCAACGGCGCGCTACTGCGCGGCTTCGCCTCGGTGAAATTCCTCGTCGCCGATCCGACCCGCACGCAGATTCCTGTCGTGCAGCCCGCGCCGCTGCCGCCACGCAAAGGCATCGTTGCGGTCAGCATGCCGCGAAAGCCCGGCACGCTGACGCGCCGAAAGGATCCCGCGGACGCGCACTCCTTGAACGAAGACGGGCAACCGACCCGCCGCGGCGATAACCCAGAAACTCTGCGCGCCGAGATCGGCAATATCATCGATTGGCTGGCGGTGGATAAGCCCAGTCATGCGCGCTATCAACCGCGCACAGGCGCGACGTTCTGCAACATCTATGCGCACGATGTTTGTCATCTCGCCGGCGTGTATTTACCTCGAGTGTGGTGGTCGTCGCGGGCATTGATCGATCTGCAGGCGGGCAAGCGCGTCGAACCGTTGATCGGCGATACCATTTTCGAGATGCGCGCCAACGATATCTTCCGCTGGCTGCGCGACTTCGGGCCGGATTTCGGCTGGCGCCGCACCGGCAGCCTGACCAAGTTGCAGCAGGAAGCGAATCAAGGCGCGATCGGCCTGATCGTGGCCTTGCGCAAAGTCGAACAACGCTCCGGCCATAACGTTGTCGTCGTGCCCGAAACCGCCGATGAACACGCACGACGCGACGACACTGGCGAAGTGATAGCGCCGCTGCAAAGCCAAGCGGGCGCGCGCACCGTCCGTTACGGTACCGGCAGATTGAATTGGTGGAAAGACGAACAATTCGCCGATAGCGCATTCTGGTTGCATGCCTGAAACCACGAGCTGCGCGTTGATCCACGGCGGATCCACTATGGACACGCCGACGGAACCCAACGGGGCATTTTGGAAGCCCGATGGTCGCCGCGCACCCCGTCGCCGACTTGACAAGCGCAGCTGCGCGGTCGCAAGGTCGGCGCGTCCGGTGTGCCGCGCACGCCGACGGAGTCCAAGGCATGCAGCACGACGACAGCGAACAGCCCGCCTCCGCCTATGCCGGCGATAACGCCTCGCCGCGCGCAAGCGTCTCCGCGCCGCTCGCGCCGAGCAAACCGAATGCCGTCGCACCGCCGGCAGCGCCATCGAAAACGATCGTTCGCGATTGGAATGGACGCATTCTGGCGTTCGCTTCGCTGGCGCTTGCGCTGATCGGTCTGGCCTACAACACATGGCGCAACGAGTCGACCGAATCGCATCGCAACATCCGTCAAGCCTGTTTCATGATCCTCGAAGAATCCGCAGCGTTGCAGCAAATCGTCCAGGTGCGTTTTTACGGTGGCGACCGCACCACCTCGACCTGGGTCTCGGCCTGGGGTAAGGCCAGCTTGATTCGCGATCTCGGCATGCTCGCCCCACCGCGCACCGGTCAAGAGGCGCAAGAGGTCTTCGATATTTGGTCCAAACGCGCGCAAGATATCGACGCGCGCAATCCATTGGCCGAAGACGAAATGAGCGACGCGATCGAACGCTTGCGCCGGCAGACGATGGAAGATCTTCGCGACCTCGATTGACGCTTCGCATCTTCCATCGAGGTCGCTTCGTCAATTGAAGCGTCGAAAACATCTTCCGCATCGATTTGAAGCCGCAGCAAGACGACTTCGATCGATACCGCGCGTCGCAACACAAAATCGCGGCTAAACAAGCCATTTCAAGCGATTCGCACCCGACGATTCACCGCTCGAATACGACTAGAAACTGAGCAGCTCATGGCTTTTCCTTCCGCACGACGATCTCAACGTTCGCGACGCCTTCAGCCCTTTTTCTACTTCAAAAACAACCTCGACTGAATCGTCGGAAGCGATCTTCGAGATCGCAGTCCATGCGACGCGATTACGGACAATAGACAGCACGCCAGCAGCCACGCTGCTATCACAACCGCCCGAATGCGTGCCGGGCGGATTCCCTACACAACACCGGGTCGCGACGGAGCTCGCGATTCACAGGGGGTGCTCGTGTCGACGAGATCCGATCTGCCGTGTCGCGCGCGACAGGGGTCGGTCGTCGTCGCATGCGGCGGAGCGCGCGATCGGCGGATGCCGAAAAGCCGTAACAGAGTAGGCGAGCGTCACACACCAAGGAGCAATCAACATGCCGGATCTCGTTCAAGAGCTCAACAGCCTCGACTTCAGCGTCTATATCGGCGGCCCGCTGCAGGCCGCCGTGCAAGCGCAGAATGCCGCGTCGATGGCGCAGGTCAGTTTCATCAAAGAAGTGGGTTTCGAAACCGTCGCGGGCGTGGAAAAACTGCGCTACGTGGATTTCGAATACGAAAAGTCGGTGCCGGACCCGGATAACCCGGGCCAGTTCTTGACCTCGGAAGTCCACATCAAAGTGCCGTTCATCACCATGCTCACGCTGCCTGCGTTGCGCATCGAAGAAATGACGATCGACTTCAACGCCAAGCTCACCTCGACCGAAACCGCGAACGTCTCCAGCGAATTCGCGGCCAGCGCCGAGCTCGGCATCAACTACAAGATCGTCAACTTCAAGGCATCGGCGTCGTACAAGCGCACGTCGAGCCGCGGCACCAACACCGAGAAGAGCTACAACCTCGGCGTTCGCGTCACTGCCGTCAACGACGATATTCCGGCCGGTCTGGATCGCATCCTGACCATGCTGGAAGACAGCATCGTCAGCAACTGACGTACCGCGCGGAGCCGGCGAAAGCCGGCTCCGCCATCCGGCCTTCAAAAAAACATCGCAGGACACCGTTATGCCCACACTCATCGAATATCTCGGCGGCATCTTCAACAGCATCACTCAGGCGCGAGTGATGGCCGATCTGCAATCGGTCGAAGTCGCCGAACAATACGCAAAACACGATCTTCTCCGTCATTTTTCGGTACCGCGGATGCGCATCGGCGATCTGGAACTGACGATTCCCGTCGGCCTCGAAGGCATCGGCACCCGCACCGAACTGCAGCTCGATCCGATCGGCAACGAACGCTATAAAAGCGATACTTATCAATCGATGCTCCGCATCTCCGGCATCGCTGCATTACCGGTCGGCGCGGCACGCGAACTGCAGGACGCGCTCACGCTTCACGTGCGCACGTTATGCGAGAACATCCGCGCGCTCGGGCTCGACGAAGCGTTCTGGGCCTTCGCCAAAGCGATGACCGCGGAATTCGGTCGGATCGGCGAATCGTACGGCGTCTTCGGCGGCAGTACCGTCATCGAGTACCGTCCAGACGAGATCATCGGTACGCTGTACAAATACTCAGTGTCGACCGTCAAGGGCGTCGTCGAAAAACTTCGCGTCGACGAATTGGCGGTGATCGCCGAAACCCATCGCCTTCGCGAACTTCGCCCGGAAGACTTGATCCAAATACGGATGAAAGTGGGCGAAGACGGGATGGAGTGGCAAACGATCGAACGCAGCGACGGCACCGTCGAACGTCGACTTTTACCGGAGTGACGCGCCATGCAACGATCGATACTGTCGTGGATACAGCAGATGTCAGACGCGCTGCTGCAGTTGCCCGCCATCGTCAATGCGTTCGAACGAAAATCGCCGCAAGCTTTAGCCGATTACTTGCTTTGGATCGATCGCATCGAAACGCTGCTTTCGAACAACCGTATGGTCGAGGCCGCGCAGATCGCCGGGCATAAATCTCGGATCATCGCGTCGGCATACGACGAAACCCGGCGCGCGACTTCGCGCAAACGCCAAAACGCAGCCGCTATCGCCGGGCTGCACGAGGTGCAGAAAACGGTGCAAGACGCATTAGAGCCATCCGCTACGAAGCTGCGGCAAGCGCGCGAGATAACGCGCCTATTGCTGCAGATCGTCGCGCAGAGCGGCGCGGTGAAATACGACCCGAAGATCGGCTTCGAGGTGATGATCGCGCAAATCTGGGGGCTATGCACCAGTCACGAACAGCTCAAACCGCACGCCGTTCAATTGAAATCGCTGTTATCGTCGGACGACATCAAACTGCTGCTCGCAGGCGAAATCGAACTCGCCGATTTCAGCGCTAACGATGGCGCGTCTTACGCGGCGCGATGACGCCGCGCGACGCTGCAGCGACGATTTGAGCTTCGCGCTACGGACATCGCTTCATCGGATGTTATCGGGCAGTTCGATTCGCGCGCTGTCGTCGAATAGATGCCAGCGCGCGGGGTCGATCTGCGCGAACGTTTGCGCGTACCGCGGATGCGTGCGCGGTTGCCCAGTCACATCGCGTATCCAGATCGCGAGTACGCGCTGCGGAAATTCGCGTGCGATGGCCGCGTAGATTTCCGGATCTTGCTCGCCGGAATCGCCGATCAAGACGAAGCGGCGCTGAGGAAAATCCGCGATCAGCTGGCGTACGACCGCGAGTTTGTGCGCGCGCGTGCCGCCTTGCTCGCCGAAGAGTTCTTTGCTCAGGTCGACATCGCGTAAATGCATGCTACCGGGCGGAAACTGCGCACCATCGATGAAATTCAACAGCGCCGGATACAACTGATGCGGGCTGCCCGAGACGTAGTGGATACGCAGATCGGGCTGCCTTTTCACGAACTCGCGATAGCGCGCCGCCATGCCGTCGACGGCGACGAATGGGCGCACGAAGGTGTTGAGCAAGAGTTCGCGGCGCACCAGCACGTTCGAGTCTTTGATCGTATCGTCGATGTCGGAAACCACCGAGACCCCCGTCGTCGGCACCCAGAGCGCGCGCCCGGTACTCTGCTGCGGCTGCAATCTTCGCCCATCGCGCTCGGATAACGCACCACGGAACGACAGCCATATCCCTTCGCGCGGCGGAGTGACCGAGAAAATCAACTCCGCGCGCGTACGGCCATCGCGCCGCGTCCGCGGTAGCGCACGGCGCACTCCGTCGTCGCCGATGACATGGACATCTTTTTCGCGCTCGGCATCGAAACGAAACAACTGCGTCCTCTCGTCGTAGCGAGCGCGCTCCAAATCGTCGAAAGCATCGCGATCGATCTTGAGATAGCGCGCGAGCAGTGCGCGAACGCCTGGCCGACTTTCGCGTTCGTAGACCCACGCTTCGATTCGAGCCGCGACGCGTCCATCGGGCAAGCTACGCGCCGTACCTGGGTAGAACAACAATCGCTCATCGGAGGATCGAACCGTTGCGACCGGCGCCGCGGAATTTTCCGGTTCGGCGGCATGCTTCGCAGCCATCGTCGCCGTCTGCGTCGCTGTCGCGAATACACCGACGAAACAAAGCGTATGCACGGCCATTCGTCCGCGACCGTTCGCACGTTGCGCGCGGATCGAATCGATCATGGCTGCGTCGGCTCGCGCGCAGCATCGAGATGGTGCTTACGCTGCTTCAAAATCGCGCGAAGATCGTCCAAGATCATCGGCTTGGTTAAATAATCGTCCATACCGGCGGCGAGGCATTTCTGGCGATCGTCGACCATCGCGTGCGCGGTCAGCGCGACGATCGGCAGTCTCGGCCGGCCTTGCGTGGCTTCGATCTCGCGCCAGCGGCGCGTCGTCGTATAACCATCCATCTGTGGCATCTGACAGTCCATCAGCACGATGTCCCAATGGCCATCGCGCATCGCGGCGAGCGCATCGACGCCGTTATCGATGCAATCGACCGCACAGCCGTGGCGTTCCAACATGAGTTTCATCAGCGACGAATTGAACACGTTATCTTCGACCACCAATACGCGCAAATCGAAATTCGTCATCGGCAGCGAGGGGTGCGCGGATGGCCGCACGGCATCATTCGTGGAGGGAAGCGGGAAGGCGGCGGCGTAAGCGGCGATAGGCGTTTGCGTTTCTTCGGGATCGGCCTCGGTCGCGCACGCGCCGCGCGGATCGGCCTGCGGTATCCGCACGCGAAAACGGCTTCCACCTGCGGGCTCGGCGACCATGTCGATGCTGCCGCTCATCAGTTGCGCAAGATCGCGCGAAATCTTCAAGCCGAGTCCGGTGCCGGCATGCGCCCGCGACGTGGACGCATCGACTTGTTGGAAAGCGTTGAAAATGCGTACGCGATCGGCTTCGGGGACGCCGGGGCCGCTGTCGATCACATCGATCGACAAGATTTTGGCGCCTGTATCCTCCGTGATGCAGGCGACCTCGACCCGCACGCCGCCGGTCGCCGTGAACTTGACGGCATTACCGACAAGATTCACCAGGATCTGCCGCAACCTCGCCTGATCGCCGAGGAAGCGCTCGGGCACGTCCTCGGCGCAATAGGCTTCTAGGCTCAGCCCTTTGGAAACCGCTTCGGGGCCGAACATGTCCAAGACCTCGTCGATCAGACGCCGCGGCGGGAACAGCGCGGTGCGCAGCACGATATTGCTCGCTTCGATCTGCGAGAGATCCAGCACATCGCTGATCAATGCGAGCAGCGCGTTGCCTGCGCGGCGAATCGTGTCGGGCAGTTGGCGATGCGCGGCGGCATCCGGCGCCTCTGCGAGCAACTGGCTCATGCCGATGATCGCGTTGAGCGGCGTGCGCAGCTCGTGGCTCATATTGGCGAGGAACGTGGATTTCGCGCGACTGGCTTCGTCGGCACGATCCAGGGCCTTGCCCAGCGAGCGAGTCATTCCGTATAGCGCGTTGCGTTGCGCGATATTGCGTTGAATCGTGCGGCTAATCACGAAGCCTTCGCGCAGCAGAAACGCGCCGAACAAACAGGCCGCCAAGCCTGCGATCAAGAATTCGCCGTGGCCCGCCATCAAGAAATAGCCCGCGAACGGCCCGACGCTCGCGAGCACGTAGGCCGCATACGCGGGCCACCAAGCGCCGAAACTGCTGATCGCGCCCGCCGGCATGCCGATCAATAAGAATGCGGTGACGAAATACAGTTCGCTGTGACCCAACGGAAATAACCAAGTCGCAGCCGCGCCCCAAAGGCCGCCCGACAACAGGCCCACCGCCAAGCAAATACCGGGAGTATTGGGCAGACTCGGCGCGACGATCGGTAGGCTGCGTTTCGCCCAGATCGCAAGCATCACCCGCAACAGCGAGATCGCCAGCACCGCGATACCCCAGATCATCAAGCGTTCGGAAGCATGCACCTCGCGCACCGCGAGCAAGAACAATGTCGAGACGCCGATCGTGGCCAAGGCGCCGGCCACGCCCTGACTGAGCACGAGTTGCCGACATTCGCAGGCGATCAATTCCCGAGTCGCTGCCGACTCAATGCTGGACATGGCCCCTCCCCTAGATGCGGGCTGCGCGACCGCGTGCCCGAACGCCGCGTCGCGGCATGCGCATACGATACTTCGTCGACGGCCCGAACCGCGAGCCGAATAAGCGGCTCAAGGCGCTCGGAACGCGATCTAGCTTCCAAATATCCACGATAAGCGCGCTAAGCCGAGGCCAATCCGCCTGATGCGAAGGCTCGCGGCCGATGCTTCCAACGCCGTTCCCCTAGGCCATTCCTCGCCCGAATGCGCTGCGTTGGGCGCCTGGAGGAGCGCGAACGTGTCCGCTGCCATGTCCAATTTTCGTCACTGTGGTCAAGCCTGATGCGGGCATTCCGCTGTCGGGCCTCGTTCAGAACTCAACTCGAAGGAATCAACATGTTAAAGCGTCTCAGTGTTCTCATCGCAGCCTCGCTGCTCAGCACGACCGCAATGGCGGCCGATGGCTGGACCGGCTGGCATGTCGGCGGCAATGTCGGTCAAAGCAACGGAGAATCCGATGCCAGCGTCGCACTTGGCGGCGCATGGAGCGTCGAAGGCCAACCCTTACGCGATCATGTGACTTCATTCTGGTCGACCGACCTCGACCCCAGCGGCACCAGCTACGGCCTGCAATTCGGCTACGACCATGAATTCGATGGCGGTTTCCTCATCGGCGGCGAACTCGATTACAGCAAGCTCAGCGCCGACGATTCCCGCAGCACCGCGCAGGTCCCGACCCCACCGTTCCCGACCCTGTCTTACGCCGTGGGCAACAGCATCGAGATCAACAACTCGGCCGCGCTGCGTTTGAAGGTGGGTTATGGCACCGATCGCCACTTGGTCTATCTCACCGGCGGTTGGGTCCGCGCCGATGTCGATGCCAGCGCCGAAATTCTCAGCAACGGCGGCTACAGCAAGATCGGCACCGCTTCGAAATCGCTTAGCGGTACTCAGATCGGCCTCGGTTATGCGTTCGATTTCGAAAACAATTGGTCGATGCGGGTCGAATATCTGCGCAATAATCTGGACGATATGAAATACGACACCGTGTATCGCCCCGGTAGCAGTTTCGTCACGCCAGCTTACAACGAAACCATCACTCAGGACGCCGATTTCGACACTTTCCGCGTGGGCATCGATTATCGCTTCTGACCTCAACTGTCGCATCGAGTCGACGCGATTAGTCTCGTTAAAACCGATTCGTTGAAGTCGGTTCATTGAAGTATGCCGAGAACGCCGCGCAGCGATGCGCGGCGTTTTCTATGCGCGTACGGTCGCGATTCGCCGCCCGCACTCTGCGTTCGATAAGCATCGACGGCGTAAGTCTCGGACATGGGCCCGGATTTGGGATAGATTCGGCGACACAGGGGCCCCACATAAGCCGCCACATGCACGTGGCATTCCAGGTCGCTTCGATGACGACCGCATTCCACAAAGGAGTTCGTATGTCCGTTCCTACGTCGCGACGCGGCGGCTTTCGCCGCCGCTTGGTCGCGTGCCGCAGCGCTCGCTCGGCTTTTTTCATCGTATGCCTGCTCGGGGCCGGCGTCGGCTTCGCGGCATCGGTCGCGGCCGCACCGCCCGCAACCCGTGCGGTCGAAGCGCCGGAAGAGAAACTCTCGTTCGTCACCATCTCGTATCGCGATCGCGCGCAGTTGCAGCAAATCGCCTCACGCTTCCAGCATCTGATCGTCGATCGCGTCAACAAGACCGCGCGCACAGAAGCCAATGCGCGCGAGATCGGCGAACTGCAACGTCTCGGCCTGCGCGTCGAGATCGACCGAGTCTCGACCGATCGCATCCGCACAGTCGAAACCGCGATCGCCGGCGGCCAATTCGGTACGCGCAGCATCACCGGATACGCCTGCTACCGCACGGTCGAAGAAACCTACAGCACGATCGATCAATTGATCGCGAACAAACCGGCGTTAGCCAGCGCATCGAATATCGGCCCGAGTTGGCTGAAATCGCGCGGCACCGGCGGTTACGACATGAAGGTGATCCGGCTGACCAATTCGGCGACGAACGCCTCGCGCCCGAACAAAGCGCCGCTGGTGCTGTTCGGCTCGATCCACGCCCGCGAATACACGCCCGCCGAGCTCGTCACCCGGTTCGCCGAATGGCTGGTCAACGGTTACGGTAGCGATTCGGAAGCCACGTGGCTGATGGACAACTACGTGTTTTACCTCGTGCTGCAAGCCAATCCGGACGGCCGCAAAAAAGCAGAATCCGGGTTGTCGTGGCGCAAGAACGTGAACAACACCAACGGCACGTGCAGTTCGACCACGTACGGCACCGATCTCAACCGTAATTTTCCGTTCCATTGGAATACGGTCGCGGGCGGTTCCAGCGGTAGCGCTTGCGCCGAAACCTATCGCGGCGCGAGTCCGCAATCGGAACCGGAAAGCCAGAACCTGATGCGATTGGTCGCCGGCACGCCCGGTGCGGGCGGCGCCTACAGCGGCGGTATTTTCCCGGATCGTCGTGGCGATGCATCGACCAGCGCTGCGCCAGACGATTACCAGGGCATCTTCATGGACATCCACAGCTATTCGCAGCTGGTGCTCTGGTCGTGGGGCGATACCACCAGCGTCGCACCGAACGGGCCGGCCTTGCGCACGCTCGGTCGTCGCATGGCGTTCTTCAACGGCTACCGTCCGCAGCAATCGAACGAGCTGTACGGTACCGACGGCACCACCGACGACACGATGTACGGCCTGCTCGGCGTGCCGAGCTACACCATCGAACTGGGCGTCGCGTTCTTCGAATCCTGCACCAGCTTCAACACCAACACGCTGCCGAAGAATCTGGCGGCGCTGAAATACGCCGCACGCAATCTCACCGCGCCGTATCGCTATCCGTCCGGCCCGAACACGGTGAGCGTCTCGACCTCATCCGCGACCGTCGCCGCCGGCACGCCGGTGACGATCAGCGCCATCCTCGACGATAGCCAGTTCAACCAAACCAATGGCGTCGAAGCGACGCAAGCGGTCGCCTCGGCCCGTCTGTACGTCGATGTGCCGCCGTGGGAGACCGGCGCCAGCGGTATCGTGATGAGCGCAAGCGATGGCAATTTCAACGCGACGCGCGAAACCGCGACAGTGTCCTTGAATACGACTGGGCTCGCGGCAGGCCGTCATTTGATTTATGTCCAAGGCACCGATGCTTCCGGAAAAGTCGGCTCGCCCAATGCGGTGATCCTCAACATCACCAGCGGCGGTGGCGGCAACGTCGCGCCGACGGCGAACTTCAGCGTCGCCTCGTCCGGCCTGACCGCGAATTTCACCGATACCTCCAGCGATAGCGACGGCATCATCGCCGCGCGCAGTTGGAATTTCGGCGACGGCACCACATCCACGGCCACCAATCCCAGCAAAACGTATGCTGCCGCAGGGACTTACACGGCCAGTCTGACCGTGATCGATAACGGCGGGCTCAGCGCCAGTAAATCGCAGGCGGTGACGGTCAGCAGCGGTGCGACGCAGACCTACAGCAACGCCACCGACGTGACCATCGCCGACAATACCACCGTCGAAAGTTCGATCGTCGTCGCCGGCCGCACCGGCAACGCGACGAGCGCCACACCGGTCGTCGTCAGCATCGTCCACACCTATATCGGCGACCTCAAAGTCGATTTGATCGCGCCCGACGGCAGTATTTATGTACTGCATAACCGCACCGGCACGAGCACCGACAATATCAACGCGACGTACACGGTGAATCTATCGACCGAGACGCTCAACGGCACCTGGAAACTGCGCGTCAACGACAACGCCACGCAGGACAGCGGCTATATCAATAGCTGGAGCATCACGTTCTGACGCATCGTCCACGGCATCGCGTACCGGGCATCGCTCGGTAAGCACGAACGGAGGCCCGCGAAAGCGGGCCTCTGTCGTATCGTCGGCTGCGATCGTCGCGTTCAAGAATCGTCGCGACGCAACGACCAGAACCCGACATCGGCGCGCAGGCGATAGCCCATCCGTTCGTACAAGGCTTTCGCGCGCGCGTTTTCGTAACTCACATGCAAGAACGGTAGACGGCCGGCTTCGAGCGTGCGATTGGTGAGCATCGCCGTCAACCGGCGCGCATAACCGAGGCCGAGGAAATCAGGATGCGTGCAGATCGCGCTCATTTCGGTGGCTTCGTGCGTACCGAGCCGTTCGCCGATAATCGCGGCGAGCCGGCCTTCGCAGCGGATGCCGAAATACATGCCCATGTCCATCGTGCGCGCTCGGAAGTAATGCGGATACACCAAGGCGGTGAGCGCCAGCACATCCTCCCGGTCGCTGTCGCCCAACGGAGGCATGTCGGGGCCGTCCTCAACATCCAAGGGCTTTTCGCGCACCATCTGCGCCAACGGGCCATACGCTTGCAGGCGAAACCCTGGGGCCGCTTTCGGCACGACACCGATGAGATAGACGGATTCGCCGGGCGCGATCAAAAGCTTCAAATCGTCCGAAGAAACATCTTCATGGGCGATGCCGAGGAAGGGCGCGTATTCTGGAGGATAACGCAGCGCATCGCCTGCACGCACAGCGATGGCCGCATGCCGAGTGCGTAAGGAGGACCAGAACGGATTGTCGAGATCGGCTAGCTGCATCGCATTAGCATAACGCGCTCGATACGGCCTCAGCGAGGCCGAGAACTCCCGACTCGATAAGCGCCGGTCGTGAATCGCCATGAGGTATCCGGCACGGTCTTCGGCTGCTCGCAATCGTGAAATAGGACGGTCAGCGCTGCCGTCGCGGCGTGATCGCTAACGGTCAGTATCCTCGCCGTTTCCCACGCATTTTTCGGAGCGGACGTCGCGAGTTCAAGATCGGGTACCAAGCCATCGTTCGCACCACGATCGAGCGTCAAACGGTAGCGGTAGTTGCAGCCGAGGCTCGGATTGCTCTCTTTTTTCTTTTCGACCAGTACGGACGACACGACCCGCAGTTCCAAGGCTTCGCTACGGAGCAGGTCACGATAACGCGGCGGTAAATCGGGCAAGCCATCGACCGCCCGTTTCTCGTCGCCTTCGGCCAGCAGAAACATACCGTGCACACGTTCGCGCGGTTCGTGGCCGTGATGAATGGCGTTGACGAAGGCCATCATTCGCGATTCTGGAATCAAATAGCGTCGTGTGCCCCAGGCCACCGGATGCAACGTCATCGGGAAAACCGCCGAAGCCCTGTTCGTTCGGCTCGCTCGTAGCGCATGCGCAGCATGCCGTTCTCTTCCACGACTTTTCCTCGATTGGCGCCGTACAGGCCGAGACAGCCGTGCCATGTCGCGGCGACGCCCCCATTGGGCGCAAGCGTGAACGCGATGTTCGCGCCGAGACCGTCGCCTTCGTAGTAATCCCCGGCCCATGGGTGCGCACCAAGCGTGGCGATCTCTTCTAGAATTTTGAGGCGTTGCGTCTCGACGGCGCTTTCGTCCAATCCGTCGGCTTCCGACACGACCGCCGACGTGCTTTGCGCGGAGACCACCGCCAAGGTCGCCGGTACCGCCGCGCATGCGACGATGGCGATCGACAGCACCGCCGAAACCGGTACCCGCATCCGCGGCGCGATGGGCGAAAACGAACGTCGGATCATGAGTGTCTCCTGGGTCGGTGTACGCACGAAGGCGCTGGACCAGGAGCAAAACGCGCGCGACGAACCGATGGGGTTAGCCGCACGCGCAGTCGCATCGAATCCTCATCCATCGCCGCGCCGGAGCGAGACGGTGGCCTCGTCGCGATCCAGCCGCACCTCGATTTGATCGAACCCGGGGACTTCCAACCGCACCGTCGGCACGGTGGCGTTCGGCAACAGAAGGCGCCCGCGGGCATCGGTGGTCATCGTCTTCGGCGGCACCCCGCGCAGCGGCGACACCAGTTGCACCGATGCGAACGCCAGCGGGCGCGCATCGGCGACGAGAGTGATCGCGACGCTGCGCCCAGCTTCGCGACGCACGCGAACGCGCTCTTGCGATACGCCCGCACGCGCTTCAATCGCCTCGCTGTACGCCACCTGCCATGGCGACAGCAGCGCGGCCACACGGACGCGCCCAGGCGCATCGAGCGACACGGCCATGCCTTCGTCGATCGGCCGAAAATAATCGGCGTTGGAATCGCGCCATGCGCTGCCTTGCGCACGCTGGAGCACGAACACCGGGAACGGATCTTCGACGCGCGGTCGACGCGGCACCTCGATGCCCGGCGTTTCCACGATCAACCATCGCAGCGGCTGCAATTCGACGGTCTTCTCGAGTGCGTTACCGACGATGCGCGCATCGCTCAGATCGATGCTGAGCGCAATACGCTCCGGCCAACGCGGCAAGGTATCGATCAGGAACGCGGGCGGGCCTTTCGGCTCGAAACGCAACTCCAGCGACATCGGCTCGGACGCATCCACGCCTCGAAAACGCACGAGGCCTGACGCATCGGAACGTCCGCGCATCTCGCCGCGCGGCGATGGCCACACCGCCAGCGCATCGCGCACCGGCGCACCGCTGCCGGCTTCGACCAGGCGCAACGTCACCACCGTCGCGAGCGCTGCACCGAGTTCGGACGCTTCGGGATCCAGATCGAGCGTGACGTATCGGCCAGCGACCAGCGTCACGCGCCGGCGTTCGGTCTCGACACCGTTGACCACCGCCACCACATCCAACGGTCCTGGCGGCAGCGGCGCGACGGATGTCTCTGCCGCGATCGGCACGGCGCGCTCGTCGAATGCATCGAGCACCGCGATGGCTTCGCGTCGCAGCAGCGATTGCCAAGTCGCGTCCTGCGAACCCTCGACGCGTCGGAACAGCACGCCGATGCCATCGGTGCCGCTCGGCGCACGCACGCGCAAGCCCGCCGCGACGCGCGCGCGCAATTCCGTCGGCGCATTCGCACGCTCGAACGTCGCTTCGTAAAATCGCAAACCATCGTCCGCACGTGCTTGCAAGACATAACGCTGCGCGGACGGCAGGGGCATCGGGCCGACGAGCACGCTGCCATCGGCTTGCAATGCCGCCGGTGCATTGATCCAGCGCACCACGGTCGCGAGATCGGCGTAGTCGCGCGGGCCTGCACCCTCCTGGCCACCTTGCTGCCAGGCGCGATACGCCGCGTCGTCGTCCGGCGACACCGATGCCAAACCGATGCGCACCGATGTCGGCGACGCGGATACGCCGCTATCCGGCAACAAGCGCGTGCGAAAACCGAAACGACCGGGCTCGTCGCCGACGCGAGAGCCCGCATCGGCGGTAGCGGTCGGCGCATCGCCCGCCGTTTGCCGCGATGCGCGCCACCACAGGCCCGCGACGATCAGCGCGACCGCAGCACCGCCGACGACGATAATGCGGACGAGACGAGACGGTTTCGTCATCGCGCCCCGCGATCAGTCGGTGTCGGCGGTCGAATACAACGAGATGTAGATCGGCGCATGATCCGACACGCCGTTGCGGAACGTACACATATTCGAGATGTAGTCGCGGCCCGACGTCGAATACTCGGTGACGTAGCTGTTCTGCATCCAGAAGTGATCGTAGGGGCTGGCGAATGCGCAACTGGTGTTGATCGAGGTCTTGTCGTTCACGCGCCAGCTCACTGCCGGCGACGTCGCGGTGAGGTTAGCCCACCAAGGCGAAGTCGCATCGCGATTGTGATCGCCGACCAAGATCACGTCCTGATCGCTGCTGCTGCCGTTCTGGATCGATTGGAACACGCTCGCGATCTGTTGGACTTCGAGCTGGCGCTCCGCGGTGGTGCCGAAGACCGTATGCCAATTGATGAAGGTGTAATCCGCGCCGGTCTGGATATGCCGCACTTTGACGATCTGCGGCTCGCGTTCGTACTTATCGCCGGTATCCACCCAAACGCTTTCCGAGAGCAATTGCACGCGGTCCGTACGGAAGAACACCGCGTAGCGTTCTTTATAACTGGTGCGGCCGATCGCTGCGGTGACGCGATAGTCCCAGGTGAAGCCGCTCACCGCGGTCAACGCCGCAGCCACGCTCGCCGCCGATTCGGCGTACATCACTTCTTGACCGAACACCAGATCCACACCATTCGCGGCGCCTGCGGCACTGCCGAAATTAGTCCATATCTGGTTGGCGTAGGCGTTCCAATCCTGCTGCCCGCTCCAACCGGCGTGCAACATATTCCACGAGACCACGCGCAAGTACGATTGAGCAGAGGCTTGCGTCGTGCAGAACGCAAGGCCGATTCCGAGAACCGCGGCGAAAAGACGTTTCATGTGGGCTCCGTTGAGGGCGACAGACACGCGAGTATCCCAGCGGAAGATGTCCGTCTCGTGTCTGCGGAGCCCCCACTCCGCTCGCCGCCTCCTGGGCGAAACACCGGGCCGACGTATCTTAGCCGGTCTCGACAGCCCCGCAATGACGCGCTGCGGCATGAACACTGCGCACTCAGCGCGATGCGGGATAGCCATCGTCCGCTAGCGCGCGCGCCGCTTCGTTTGCGCCTGCGCGGCCCGCGACCTCGATGCTGGCGGTAAGCCTGCGTTGCGGGCCGATGCCGCGAACTTCCAATGTCTCCGAGCGCTTCTTGTCTTTGCGGACACGTACGATGATCGCGAAGGGCGTACCGTCGGCCATGCGCCATTCGACTTTGCCGCGATCGTAATCGCTGATGAGCAACGCCTGCGCGAGCTGCGATGTTCCGGTCGCGGTTTCGACTTGAAGAAAGGCGTTTTCGGCCGAGAAATAGATGTAAAGCGACGCATCGCCCGGTCCCCGGCAGCGTAACGGCATGTCTTGACCTTCTTCGACTTCGTTATCGTCGAACGCGGGCTTGCATGCCTGTGCGAGATCGGTGTACACGCTGTCGAAACGCGGTTCGACCGCGCCGACCTGCATGGCGATACTCGCGGCAGCGATCATCGAGATCAAACGAATCGAGGCCGTACGAATCGAGACCGCACGACACGAAGCATGATGTTGACCGAGCGATGACATAAGCGGCTCCATAGCGCGATGCTCGTCATCATGCCACGTTGCCCACAGCGGATGCGGTCATTCGCTTCTAGCCTACCGGCATGCAGGTGGAAATTCTCATCGAAGCCCGCATGCCACGACAGAATATCGATGACCGAAGCGCGTTCCTCTGCGATGATGGCGCATGACCGATCCCAACGCCTTTACCGCCCTGCCGCTATCGCCTGCGCTGCTCCAAGGCATCGATGCCCTCGGCTACACGACGATGACGCCGATTCAGGCGCGCGCCCTACCCCTCATTCTCGAAGGCCGCGATCTGGTCGCGCAGGCGCCGACCGGCAGCGGCAAGACCGCCGCATTCGGGCTGGGCGTGCTGCACCGGCTCGATGCCGGCCTCGGGCGGACGCAAGCGCTGGTGTTGTGTCCCACGCGCGAACTCGCCGATCAAGTCGGCAAACAATTGCGCAAACTCGCGACCGGCATCCCGAACCTCAAGGTTTCGATCCTCTGCGGCGGCATTCCGCTCGGCCCGCAGCTCGCCTCGCTGACCCATGAGCCTCATGTCGTCGTCGGCACGCCCGGCCGCATCCTTGAACTGATACAACACAAAGCGCTGCCGTTGTCGGCCGTACGCACACTGGTATTGGACGAAGCCGATCGCATGCTCGATATGGGTTTCGAGGAAGCGATTCGCGCCATCGTCAAAACAACGCCGAAAGTGCGACAGAGCCTGCTGTTTTCCGCGACCTTTCCCGATGCCATCCGCAAGCTCGGCAACGCGATGCTGCGCGACGCGGCCGAGATCACGATCGATGGCGGCGCCGAACCTTCGACGATCGAGCAATTATTCTTCGAAGCCGAACCCACTCGCAAAGCGCCGCTGCTCGCCGCATTGCTGTTGCGCTATCGCCCGGAATCGTGCGTCGTCTTCTGCAACATGCGCAAAGACACCGAGGAAGTCGTCGGCTCGCTCGCGCACTACGGATTCACCGCGCTCGCGCTGCATGGCGAGATGGAACAGCGCGATCGCGACGAAGTGCTGGTGCGTTTCGCCAACCGCAGTTGTACGGTGCTGGTCGCCAGCGATGTCGCCGCGCGCGGGCTGGATGTCGAAGATCTCGGTGCGGTCGTGAACTATGAACTGCCGACCGACGCCGACACGTATTTGCATCGCATCGGTCGTACCGGCCGCGCCGGCCGCGCTGGATTGGCGCTGAGCTTATGCACGCCGCGCGAGCAGTCGCGCGCCGCCATGATCGAAGAGCGCCAGGGAAAACCCTTGCGTTGGGAGCGGTTGGAACCGCTTTCCGGAAAACCCTCGAACGTGCCGATCGCGGCGATGACGACGCTGCGCATCGACGCGGGCCGCAGCGACAAACTCCGTCCGGGCGATATCGTCGGCGCGCTCACCAACGATGCCGGCTTGAAAGCCGATGCGATCGGCAAGATCGATGTGTACGCCACCCGTTCCTATGTCGCGGTCCTTCGTTCGCAAGCGAAATTCGCGATCGAGCATCTGCGCGCGGGCAAGATCAAAGGCCGTAAATTCCGCGTGAACATGCTGTAAGCAGCGGCCTTCGACGCTGCCGCGGCGCCATGCGCTGCGGCAATGCGCCCATGCCTACGTATCGACTGCCAAGCCTCATGCGACGCTGGTCGTCGTGCGCAATTTGCTCGGATATACGGCTGCCGACCCTTATTATTTCAGCTTTACACATATACTCATTGTCGAAGATTCGAGTTGGGGCTGAAATGCGCCCGTCGCAATGTGCGGCTCGACCTGACGATACTGACTATGAAATCGATACTGGCTTTGATCGCTACAACATTCCTCGCATGCGCCTCGCCTGTCGTAAACGCCCAACACACGGCCCACGCCGCGTCGACGACAAGCGCCGCCGCTCCCGCGCCCAAACTGCAAGCCGACCTGCGCATGCTCTGGCGCGGTCATGTCGCGCAGACACGGGCGTACGCGCTGGCGAAACATTCCGGTAAAACGGCAGCGGTGCGTAAGGCCGAATCGGGCGTGATCGCGAACGCGAAGCAGATTTCAAACGCCGTCGCGGGCTTCTACGGCGCACCTGCGGGCGAACGCATGCTCGCCCTGCTCGCTGGCCATTGGGGCGCGGTGAAAGAAATGACCGACGCTTCGGCGAAGCGCGACACCGCGGCGAACGCTCGCGCGATGGAACGCTTGGTCGCGAACGCGCGCGAGATCGCCGAGTTCTTGTCCGGTGCTAATCCTTACTTGCCGAAAGATGCCGTGTTCGGTTTACTGGCCTCGCATGGCGCGCATCATTCCGCGCAAATCGGCCAGATCATGAAAGGCGACATGAAAGCCGAGAAAACGACATGGGCCGCGATGCAACGACATATGGATACCATCGCCGATGCGCTTGCCGGCGCACTGGCCAAACAGTTTCCGGAGAAGGCGGCCTGATATGAGCGCACTGCAACAGTTGGGCCATACGCAGCAAGCCTTGTTGCGTCATCTGTTGCGCAACCCGACCGGTGCGGACGTGGAGTCGCTCTGCGAGCGACTGCGCGTGAGCCACAACGCGGTCAGGCAACACCTGACCGCGTTGATCGGGCGCGAGTATGTGGAGCGTGCGCCATCGGTCGCTACCGGTGGGCGTCCGCAGTCGCGTTATCGCCTCACCGATGCGGGGCATGCGCTATTTCCTCGAAATTACGGGTTGATCGCGAACGGTTTGCTCGAAACCATCACCGAACGCCTCGGCGTCGACGACACCCGTCGTATGCTCACCGATCTCGGCGCCCGTCTCGGCGCCGCCGATCCTATCCCGACGGGCGACGACGCGGCCGTGGCCGCGGCGCTCGCCGATCGACTCAATCGCGCCGGTTACGAAGCGGTGCCGACGCAACGCGGCGGCGCTGCGCAAGTGGAAGCGTTCAATTGCGTCTTCCATTCGCTCGCGCGTCGCAATGCCGATGTTTGTCGTTTCGACATCGCTTTCATGGAAGCCGCGACCGGTCGTCGAATCCAACACAGCGAATGCATCGTCCGCGGCGGGCATGTCTGCCGGTTCCAGATCGCACCCGAGGACAACGCCAACGAACCGAAAAGCCCGGCAAAAGATTGACTACGCGCGGCTACCAATCCGTCGGCCGGTAATCCTTGAGGAACTGGCCCCAAACATGATGGCCGGTGTTGATGCCATCGATGATCGGATCGACGATACGCGCGGCGCCGTCGACGATATCCAGCGGCGGGTGGAAGCGCTCTTCCACGACCTTACGCGCCGCCAATTCCGCCGGATCTTCATCCGTCACCCAACCGGTATCGACGGCATTCATATGGATGCCGTCGTTGTGATAATCGGCCGCAGCGGTGCGCGTCATCATATTCAACGCCGCCTTCGCCATATTCGTATGCGGATGCCGCGTGGTCTTGAATTTGCGATAGAACTGACCTTCCACCGCCGAGACATTGACGATGTGTTTGTCGCGCGTTGGCGCCTCGCCTTCACGCGTACGCAGCATCAGCGGCTTCAAGCGCGCATTGATGATGAACGGCGCGATCGCATTGACCAACTGTACTTCGAGCAACTCCACCGACGGCACTTCGGCCATCAGCAATCGCCAGGAATTGCGCGTGCGCAGATCGATCTGCTGCAAATCTTGATCGAGCCGACCCTGCGGGAACAAATGCTGCTGCCCCACCATCTCTTCGGCGAGCAGCGGAATCTGCGACAACTCAGCCGCGCGCGTGATGCCAGCGAGCGCATCGTCTTGCCCACGCGCCGCGAGCGATCTGCCGTCTGCGCCCTCAGGCAGCATCGCGTAACGACGCAACCCTTCGTAGCCGCCGAGCAGCTTGCGCAAATGTTCGGGCACATCGTGCGCGGCCGCGGTTTCGCCTTCCATCATGTGCGCATAGAACTCGGGCGGACGACGCACGGTTTGGCAGGCGTTGTTGACGATGAAATCGAGTCGATCGCGAGTCGCGACCAATTCGCGACAGAACGCTTCGACGCTCGGCGTATGGCGCAGATCGAGGCCGAAAATCTCCAAGCGATCGGCCCAATCGCCGAAATCCGGCTCCTCGGCATAACGCGCGGCCGAATCGCGCGGAAACCGTGTGGTGACGATCAAACTCGCGCCCGCGCGCAATAGCTTGAGCCCGGCCTGGTAGCCGATCTTCACTCGGCCGCCGGTCAATAACGCGACGCGCCCGCGCAGATCGGCGGTTTCGGTGCGCTTAGCGAAATTGAATGCGGCGCAAGCGGGGCACAATTGATCGTAAAAATGATGGATCTGCGAATACTTCTGCTTGCAAACGTAACAATGCTGCAACTCGACCGATTCGCGCGGCTCGGCGGATTCCGCGGGCGATGCCGTCGCGGAATGACGATCGTCCGCCACGAAATCTTGCGGCGGAAAATAATTCGGCGTGGTGAACACAGGTCGGCGGCGCAACTCGCGGATTCCGGTTTCGTGCAGCACCGCTTCTTCGCGCGCGATGTGCGCGGCGTTGCGTGCCCGCTCGGCGGCCTTCATCTTCTGCCGCCGCAATACCGGGTCCGGGTGATAGACCTTCGCGACCGCTTGATGCAGCTGTGCGCGGTCTTCGGCGGGGATACGTTCAAGTAACTCACGATCGGCGGCGACCGTATCGAGAAAAGCGATACAAGCGCGCGCTTCTGCGGCGAGCGTATCTTCGGGCACACCGGCGCTCGACTCGTCGCGAGCAGAAGACGTCGAAGAAGAGGATATTGATGACGAAACTGAAGAAGACATTGCGGCCCTGACATCCGGTGCGGCAGCAGCCGCAGACCGCCTATTGTCGCGCGGATGCGTCTTTTGTGCATGCGCACGACGACGCCCGGCCGTACCGAGCGTCGTCGCACCATTCGGCATCGGACGCTAACTCGCGTACGCGCCCTCACTCATGGGGATCAGAACAGCGTCACCGTACACGCCCCGAGATAAGCGCGTGTTCCGTACAACGCGCTGACCGGTGCATTCGCGGCCACCACGGTCGGGCCCAGTGCCGTGTAGACCCGCCACGGAGACGCCGCCAATGCCGCCTGGGTCGCGTATGTGCCTCCCGGCGCTGCGATACGGCGCACATGGCGCAAAGGGCCGAAGCCGCTGGGATAGGTCCAATACTTCACTTCCGCGGTGCCTGTTCCGCACGCTGCGCGGCTGACGAGATCGTTCGTCGTGAACCACGATGTCTGCATATTCGCGCCTTCACGGCTGAAGCTGAAGTGGATGTGATCGTTATGCAGGCCGCAATCCGAGCACGGACGAAAGCCTTCGTTAGGGCGATTCGACGACCATATCTTGTCCTGCCAAATGATCTGCATGATGCCGAGCCGGCGGGCCTTGGAATGCGGATTGCCGTACTCGTCGGTGGCCAAGATCCAATTGACGATCGCCTGCGCCCGCGGCTCTCTATAGTCCACATAGAAATCCAAGGCACGCCCTTCGTGATGGTACGACCCGGGCTTCCCCTGGTTGCATGGCCGCCCGATATGCCAGTTGGGATTGAATAAACTCGGCGGTCCGAACCAAAAACTCAGTATTCCCCGCAATCGGTCGGGGCCGGGTTTGTTGGTGGGGTCGCAGATCGGCGGTTGGTTGTGCGGCTTGTAGGCTTCGAGATTATTCGGCGGATAGGGCCAACCGAGTTCGAACACTTCAGCCTTCGCTACCGGCACAGCAGTGAGCGAAAGCACGATCAAACACAGTGCGGCGAATACGCGATCGAAATACGTCATGACACTCTCCTTGTCGATGTCGTCCCCTGCCTTTGATACGTTACGCTCGAAACGGTTAAAGATGCGTTACAGCCGCGGTGCTCCTCACTACGGCGAACGATATCGATACGACGAGCGGGTGAGTTCGGATCGCTATCGACGGTGCGCACCCGCCTCGCTACGACTCGCTTCTCGCGAACACTTCGCCTTCCACGCAGATGAGCCCGATCGGCGCATGCGCACTCGCAGCGAATACCGTGCGCTGCGCCTGCGAGCCATCGGCGAAAGCGAGCATCAACGTCGAGCCCTGCAGATGGAAGCGCCCACTCATGCCGCCTTGCCCCGTACCGAACATGAACTCGCCATCGCTCGCGAAGCGATACACGTTCGCGAATGGATTGCCGGCACCGCCGGATGCCGTCCACGCGCCGACGAGTTCGGCCTGCGACATCGCACGCGCCGGCTTGAACGATGTCCCGTCGAGTTCGATGCCCGCGGAAGTCGACGCGAAGCGCCAGCGATCGGTCACGCCATTGTCCCAGCGGACCGCAAGATGCCCCGCATCGACTTCCCAGCGACCGCAGGTATCTGGACTGCAACGCTGTAGATCGAATGCATTCCCGCCGCCATAGGGAAACACGCGACTGATTCGATTGCCTGGGAGAAACAACCTCGTCTCGACCCCCATCCGCATCGAGCCGGACATGTCCACCTGCAGACGATAGAACAATCCGGTTGGACGATCACGATCCAGACCCGCGGGCGCGATAGCCACCATATTCTCGTTCGATCGATTCATCTCGCTATCCCATCGTTGAGTTGACATTCCGACGCGACCTGCAGGCGTATCGCATCGACGACGCGGTACAGCTGATGACGACTGCGCTGGACGATGGCAACGCCGTCTTCATCTTTTTTAACCAACGGAAAAGCGCGGCCGACCAGGTCATGGCCAAATACCGGTGCGCACAGCATGATCCGGCGCTCTAACCAAACGTCAGCATCGACGCAACGACCGAAACCTCATGCGCCTCTCACATCGGTGCGTTCGCCCAACCGAGCAGCTTCCAATCTTCGTGTTCTTTGATGAATATCCGTAGATTGTGTGTCGCCATACCCGCGTCCGTCACAACACAAGCGACGATCGCGCGACGGTCGTAAACCTGTATCGATTCGACGCGCAATTCACGATGGCCTGGTTTCGGTGTTCGCAAAAAAGCATCGCGGCCCACGACCGAACCATCACGACGCTGGAACGCCAGCAGCGGCGCGATGAATGCATCCAGCCGGTCGAGGTCGCCCTCATTTTCTGCTGTGGTGATGTCCTGATTGAGCCGGACTAAGGTCTCGATATCGCTATGCACGGCACGCCCTCGTCGCTTGTTCATCCAGGACAACGTCGCTGCAGTCTCGTTCCGGCCATGAATGCAGAAAGCACCCATGCTCCATCTTCGATCAACGCGAAACTTCGAACTCGTACTAAGACGAAGCGAGCCTAGCTCGCCATCGCGTCCGACACGTCGTCGCCGCCCTATCGGTCTTAGTGCTGCTCGTATATCTGCATCCAAACTTCGGTTCCTGACGTAGATGCATCCAGACAGTGCCCCGCTGTCTTTCATTCGGAGTAATCATCATGCGTATCAAACTACTGCATTTGCTATTGGCGCTGTGCATAGCGCCAGTCGCGCAAGCCGCGGACCATCGCGATTCGCCGCTCGCGATCAACGACCCAGCGGCCGACATCAACGATGTCTATACCTTCGTCAATCCGACGAACCGACACGAATTGATCATTATCGGCACGGTTTTGCCGCTCGCGAACGCAGGGTCGCGCTTCTCGGATGCGGTGCAGTACCAATTCCATATCGATAATGGCCTGAAGAACGGCAAGTCCACGGTCAATTGTCGTTTCCCCAAAGGCACGCGCGTGGATTGCGAACTCGACCGCGGCGCGAAAGCACGCGTGCGTCCGGGCTTGTTCTATCGAACGAGCGGTCGCGTCGGCGCGATCAATCACGGACTCGGTATGCGCGTCTATGCCGGTTTGCGCGATGATCCCTTCTTCTTCGACTTAGACGCATTCAATCGCACGAAGAATACCTTGACGCCATCGTTCACCAATCCTGGGGTCAATTTTTTCTCCGGTTTGAATACGTTAGCGATCGTTATCGGCATCGATTCTCGATTGCTTACCGAGTATGGGCGCGCGCCGCAGCTCGCCATTTACGGATCGACCAGTCGTAAGTCGTTACGTGGGCAATCCGTGCAAATCGACCGAATGGGTCGCCCCGGCATCAATACCGCCTTGATCGATCTGCTGGCGAGCACCGGAAAGAAAGACGCCTACAACCGTGCTGCAAATCCAGCGGCTTGGTCGTCGCAGTTCCAACAAGAAATCAGCGACAACTTGGCGGCGCTGGACACGCTCGATGGTTCGATCAACGCGCTGTTACCGGCCCCCGCGCTTGCATCCGTGCTTGTCGACGATCGTCTTCGCGTGAATACTTCGATTCCGACTTGCGATGCCTATCTCGCGGTCGAACTCGGCGTGCCCGGACAGTGCGGCGGTCGCACGCTCGCGCGCGATGTCATCGACGACACACTCGGTGCGGTGGTCGGGCCTGGCGTAAGCGACTTCGTCTCGAACGATTCGAACTTCTTGGGACAATTCCCCTTTCTCGCCGCGCCGAACTGACTGGCGCTCAAGCTGGACACCGCTGAGGTGTCCAGCCTCCTCTGCCGTCGCCGTTACGTTCGCCGACGGCGGCGCTCTCCACACAGGACGGATGACGATGCGAATTCTCATCGCGCTGATCGTTTTTTTTCTGGCGGTGCCTCTGGCCTTCGCCTCGGACCAATGGCCGGCATCGCAAGACGCGCTCCCGACGACCGATGGCGATATCTATCTCGGCAATCTCGACCAGCGCATCGATGCGCTTGCGGATGCGCATACGCGCACGCCAAGCGCCGCCAGCGCCGCATCATTGGCCGGGGCGCTTTATCACCGCTACCGCGTTCGCGGAGGGCTCGCCGATGCAGAGCGCGCATTCGTACTGGCCGATGAAGCGCTAAGAACGAACGATCCCGATCCGGAGCACTACGTCCTGCGAGCGACCCTATACAGCGGTTTTCACCGTTTCGCGGATGCGTTGGTAGACCTCGATGCTGCTCAGGCCCTCGGTATGTCAGCGGATGCGCTGATGCCGGCGCGACGGGATCTCGCGTTGTCGCAAGGGAAATACCGCGAATTGAGTGCGATGATGGCTTCGTCTGACCGCACAAGTGAACGCGATTTCTACGGCATCGCTTTCGACGCGCACGTTCTCCAATTGAAAGGCGATTCGATCGGCGCTTCTAAGCTGTATGCACAGGCTCAAGATGCCTATATCGATACCAGCCCGGTTCCCCTCGCATGGCTCTACGTTCAACAGGGCGCAGCGATCTTAGACACTGGCGACGCGCGCCGCGCAAGACATTTCTTTTCTGCGGCATACGACCGTTTACCGGGCTACACGTTGGCCACCGAGCATCTTGCCGAAACCGAAGCATTACTCGGCAATGTCGATCGTGCGCGCACTTTGTACGAAGAAGCGATCGCAGCGAGCGACGACCCGGCCTTCATCGATGCGCTCGCAAAAATCGAGAGAGAGGCCGGAAACGAAAACCTCGCATCGCAGCTCGAAAAGCGGGCGCGCGAAGGCTGGGACACGCGTCTTATCGCTTATCCATTCGCATTTTCAGGGCATGCGATCGACTATTTCATCGAACGCGGCGATACGCAGCGCGCGCTGGCGCTGGCGCACGCGAACATCGAACAACGTCGCGATATCGAAAGCCTCGCTTTACTCGCGGAGGCCGAGTCCGCCGCAGGCAATGTCGAGCAAGCCTGCGTAGCGTTACGTGAAGCGAAAGCGACGGGCTTCGCTACGCCCTCTCTGAATCGGTTCGAATCGACGTTCGGACGAGATTGCCGATAGCAGCGCGAAGCCCGACGGCCGCGCTATTTCGTCAATGGCGCGACCCGCGGCCGCCCAGGCACGAATCGTGGCGTGGTCGTCAGATACTCGCGATACGCCGCACTGCGTTGCTGCAAGTCCGCTTCCAGCAACGGCACGCCGGACACACGCGTCAACAACCAGGTCATCAGCAATGGCGAGAACAGCGTCCACGCGCCGCCCATGCTTGCGGAGGCGATCCAAATGCCCCACCAAAATACGGCCTCGCCGAAATAGTTCGGGTGCCGGCTGTAGCGCCAAAGACCGCGATTCATCACCTCGTCTTGCGCGCCGCGCATCGCTTTGGTGCGTGCCGCTTTAAACCGCGCCATCTGCCAATCGGCGATGGTCTCGAAGCTGGCACCGAACGCGGCGATGACGAAACCCGCATACGTCAACCCATTGGCGTCTTGCGCTTGATTCAAGATCGGCACCACCGGCTGCACGATCACTGCGGCCAGCACCATCTGCAAGATGAAGACGATATACACACTTTTGAACTCGAAATTCGGTTGGTTGCGTGCGCGGATCGCCTGATAGCGCCGGTCCTCGCCTTTGCCGTGATTACGCGCGGTGATGTAAACCGACAGCCGCAGCCCCCACAACAGGATCAATGCGACTAACACGTACGATGCCATTGCATCGATGCCCATTCGCCATGCGAACAGGACGGTGAAGACGATAAAAAATATCGACCATAAACTATCCACGATGCTCACATCGCGCAGTTTGAGACTCAGGCCCCATGCCGCGACCGCAAGCGCGAGCATGACCGACAGCGGTAACCACATGTGCGCGAAACCAGCGACGTTCATCGAGTCACACTCCTAATTTTTTAGCGATTGCGAATGTCGTGGTGCAGACCGAGGCCGACAACACCGTGCCCCAAGCCAGATCGACCACGGTCAACAGTAGTGGCCAATCCTTCAGTAGCGCCAATGCGGTCAAGTCGAACGTGGCGTAGGTGACGAAGCCGAAGGCCGCGCCCGCCGACAGCGCGTGGCGCCATGAACCCTTCTCGCGCGCCGGCGCGATCACGAAGAACACCATGCCCGCGATGAATACGAAGTAGAACAAGATCGCCGCCCACCAATTGGTGTCGGGCTTCAACAAGCCGCCGATCTGGTCGCGATAGAATTCGCTCGCGATCAAGCCTAGCCACAACATATCGAAAGCGAAAAAAACCGGTAAGGCGATGGCGAATAGTTTGAACCGCATGGGCATTGCCTCGGATTTTCAATACAGAGCGACAGGGTGGCGGGACGCAAACGGTGGGTCATGGCTGGTTTCGGCGCGACATCGCCGCACCCAAAACACACGGCCCAACATGTTCATACGGCGGATGAGACGTCACGGATGCAAAACGCCCATGGAGCGCCGAAGATCTCCCGTATTTTCTACAGTACCTCTCAACCGCCTGGGACCGCGATCGACGCAAAGCGCCGGGTACGCCTGGGCGCAGCATGACGGCATCCGCGACGAATGGTGCAAAAAGCGTCAATATTTCGTTAAGGCAACGCTGATTAAGTCAGCGTTGCCGCAGCACACGGATGTGCTGCCCGCGGATCAATCACGTAAGTGATTGATCCGGCGTGAGCGAGTTCGGGCCTGTACCGAACTCGCGACCGCTGAACAAGGCCAGGATGGACTTGTTCAGCGTTGCCTTAAATCATATCTCTAGAGCGATAGCGTAGCCCGTCGTTCTCGGTTGCCGTAGAGAGTCTTGTGGTAGCGTGCGCGATCAGCATCGGCTATTTCAAATCTTGCGTTCAGTATGGATACTTCCGCCACAATCGCGCTGGCCACCGGCCCCTCCGTCACTGGCCCCGAATGCACGTCGTCCGCTTCCGACCTTCGGTCGGGTACGCGCCTGCGTTCTGCCCGACATGCGCTTTGGCCTTCGATCTCCACCTCGATCCTTCTGTCCTTCATCCTCTTTCTGTCGGCGTGTACGATGCAAACGACTCATTTCGATTCCAATGCCTGGAAATCCCAACGCGGCGCCACGGCCCAAAGCAATCAGCGCGGCCAGATGGTCGAGTCCTTGGAGAAGGCCATCCGCATCGGCATGTCGCGCAGCGAGGTGGTCGAGCTCCTCGGCGACCCCGATTCGAGCAATGCCGAAACCGGGATCGACACGTACGAACTCGGCGTATCGAGCTACGGTATCGACGAAGAGTATTACGAGATCCGCTATCAGGATGGAAACATCGCCAGCCACCGCTGGGCGCGCAGATAAGACGCCAATATCCGCGTAACCGAGAAAGGAGTGTCCTATGACGGACAATCGGCCCGACCTCAATCAAGTCCGCACCGATTACCAAGTGCCCGACGACACGATGATCAATTACCGGCCGCGCGCTTTCGGCCAGTTCGATATTCCGTTCACCGATAGCCGTCAGATGACCAAGACCGAAGGCGAGTTGCTCGATCGCCTCACCCGCGATCGCGGCTTGGCTGGGCTCAGCGATTTCCGCGACATCGCGCGCAATGCCTTCGCCGAGGGCGAGACGCGTTTTCCTAACAACCCAGTGCCCGCGAATGTGCCCACCGACCGCGCCGCAGAATGGCAAGGCAACGATGGCCACCGCGATGCGTTCCGCCACGCATATTGGAGCGCACGGCTGACGCAAGAGTACGGCGCGGATTGGGCCAAAGCGTTCACGACCGCGCATGAAGGCATTCCAGGCAACTTCGCCAATCGCGAGGCGATGGATCTGTACAACAATTCGATCGGTATCCAGATCGGCGCCGCCAATCGCAACGCAACGCCCGAACAGCTCGCCAATCTTGTCCAAGAAGCCGTCACCCAAGGCAAGACGGTGGTGATGGATCGCAACGGCAGTCTCGAATGGAGCGATCGCGTCGGCATCGGCCAACACGGCATGACACCCACCGACGTGATCGGACCGAAATTGAACACACCCGGCGTCGTTTCCACGCAAAGCGTCGCCGCGCTCGATACTCCGCGCGACCCCAACGTCGCGCTCGCCGCCGCGACTACAACGCCGGATGCCGCACGCAACGTCGATACCATGCTGCGCGACCCGGTGTATCGCGACGTGCAACAAGCGATGCACAACCGGGGCCTCGAAGGCGATGCCCTGGCGGCCAATCTCTACGCCGGCGCCAAACGCGACGGACTGACCGCGGTCGCCGACATCCAAGCCGGCAAACCGATCACCGACGCCAACGGTAACCCCGACCGCAATTTCTTCATCTTCGACGGCAAGAACGGCCCGACCGGGCCGAATTACGCGATGGTCAGCGAAAACCAAGCGCGAGCCACCCCAGTGCAGGAAGCGGCCGCGATCGCAGTGGAATCGCCGAACCGCACCCAAGTGGCGGCGATCGAACCGGAACCGAAGAAAGTCATGGCCATGGGCTAAACCGTTCTTCTGATGACATACCGACGACGCCCGGCGCAAGCCGGGCGTTCGCGTTTGTGGGGCGAGTCTTCCGACCCTTATCTACGGCCCTCGACTCTTTCGCTTTCGCGCCGGGCGTGGCGCCAGCCAGCGTCGCAAACGCTCGGCGACATCAGGGTGACTCAGCAGATCCAGATGATTCATTTCGTAACCGATCCACTGCCGACTTTTAGCGAATCCGATGACGCGATCGGGATCGGCATGATGGCCGAGCGCGCTGGAGACCGGCACCAGACCATCGCCGATCCAACGATCTTTAAGATCGCCGCGCCGTTGGCCGGTCGTCGCGGCCATGGCATAGCAGCGCACACCTTCGGGCAATGACACCGTGCGATGGCGCCATCGCATCGAGAGCGTATGCCCGTGACGCAAGTCGGTAATGCCCGCGCTGCGGAGCTTACCCACGCGCGCGAGCGGCGCCGCGAACGGGGTCGCGCTCAGCATCAGATCGATCCAACGGCCACCGCGCTCCAGAGGCGCGCCCTGATGCGGCGAACCCATGCAGATGAGGTTGCGTAACGATGCTATCCAATCATGATCACTGCTGGCGGCGTAATGGCAGGCACTGCGCGCGAGCAATCCACCCATGCTGTGGCCGATCAGCGTGACATCATCCACAGGCATGGGCCATTGCGCATGCAAGTTTTCCAGCAATTCGGCGAAATATCGGCCATTCTCCGCAATGGATCGCCCCGTGTTGTAGTGCAGATACAACGGCGTATAACCGTGCGCTTCGGCGAGCATCGCGCCGTGATCGTGACCATCGCGCATCCACTGCAGGTCGTTCATGCATAGGCCATGCACGAGGATCAAGAGTTTGGAACCGGCATCGGGAATCGCCGCGGATAACGCATCACGACGAAGCGACAGCGGCTTGCCTGCGTGATGCAGGCGCATCGGTATCGCGAGTGGATTTCCGCTCGTGGCCAGATGATCGCCCACCACGCCGTTGAGCGCCGCGATCACCGCTTCGCGTTCTACCGATGTGCGTTCGTACTCGACGCCTTCTCGGGCAAGCATCGCATTCAATCCAGCGCCCGTCAGTCCGGTTACGCCGCGTACGCTTCGATAGACCAGACCGGCGATCCCGCGGGTGCGCTCCGGCGCTGAGCTGCGCAACCCCAGGTCGGGGCGCGCGATCGCCGCGTGCATCGCTTCCACCAGATCGGTCATGCCTGCGGTCGCATCGACGCCGAGCCGCGCAACGCCGTGCAGATCGGAGAGGCGCAGGGCGCGGAGATCGATCATCTGAATCAGATTCCTGGTGACGACGGCACATGCAGTATGCATGAGGTCGTGGTGGCGGCACGCGCGAAATGCAAGCCACACCTCGCGAAACCGCTGCGTACGGCGGTCGCGGCATCTTCATCGCGGATTTTTAACGGCAGCGCCGTCAACGTCCAGAATTCGATCTCAACGGTATTCTCATCCGCGCGCAGGTACGAACGGCACACTGGTGCCGCCATCCGTGACGGCCCAGACCACCGCCGCGAGCAAGGCGATTCCAAGCACTGTGCGCAAGATCGGTTCGAGCCATGCGCCGCGAGTCGTCGGTTGAGCATTCATACGTATCCCCAAGAGATGCGCATCTAACGCCAGTCGGGCGCTGCTGTCTGCGACGCGTTTCACATCCGGCTCGTCGCGCCGCACGCGAATCGGCCGCGGCGAGGCGCATTCGTGACCATGTGCTATGAATTTCGTGGCGTAGCGCACGCGATACCGCGTCGCCGATAAGGCCAGGCGTCATCGGCGCGCTGAGAATCAGCGGACGAAGGCGACTATCCGCGACGCGAGTATTTGCGGCCGTAACGGCGTTCCAGCGAATCGGGCCAATAACCGAACCAAGCATGGCCTTGGGTAAGCCGCTCGTAGCGACGCATCACACCTTGCAGACGCGCGACCACACCGACCAGCACGCCGAACATGAAACCGATGCCATGAACGACGAAGTTCACGCTTTCGGTTTCGTCCATTCGTCCCGCCGAACTCCATGTCAGCCATAAGTCGATGCCGAACCACAGCAACACCACCACGAACGCACGGACCGCGAACGTTTTGATCGGAAAAATGAGGAAGAACAAGCGAATATCGACGCTGCGGTCGTAGAACACGATGCCATACGCGCCCGCGATGCCGGCGACGCAACCCGACGCGCCGAGCGACGGTATCGAACCGATGTTGTTGTGTACGTACAACAAGTCGCCGAGCAGCCCGCCGATGAAATAGATCAGCACGAACGCCACTGGTCCGAGCGCGTCTTCGATGCTGTCGCCGAACAACCACAAGAACAGCATGTTGCCCAATAAGTGGAAGATGTCGGCATGCAGAAAACTGGACGTCAACAGTTGATACGGCCGCCAACCGTCGGCCGGCAACGCATAACGCATCAGAAACGCTTCATCGTCCGGCGATACGTTCAACGCGACCAGAACGTACACCGCCACATTGATCGCGATCAGCGAATACACCACCCACGAAACGTGTTTAACGCGGTTTTCCTGACTCCATGGCAATACCCAAAACATGCTCGCCCCTTGGTTGTCGAACCCACATCGACGGACGCGCATCGCGCGTACCCATCGGTCGATTCATCGAAATCCGTTTATCTGAACTCGCGCCCGCCCAGCAGCGTACTCACCGCGCGTAGGAACCGCGGGAATCGATCGCCATCGGGCGGCAGCGTCCCGTCGGGAAAGGCGTTATAGCCTGTCGACTTCAGCGTTTTCTTGCCGACCGCGATCTCGACGTGCCATTGCGTCCCGTCCATCACGTTCGGATTTTCGTAACTCGGCTTCCACGCCCACACGCCGATCGCATCCAACTCGCGACAAAACGCGCGCCATGCCTTAGGGGAGACTGCGACCGATTCGCGCACCGTGCCTTGCGCGGTGACGAACGTCTTTGGGTTGCGCGAATACAGCAGCGTTCCTTTCTCGGTCAGCTCGACCTCGTACGACGCCCCTAAAAAACCGCCGATGCCGGCCTTGAAACGCTGCGGGCGTTCGCAGGCCTGCGCCTGCAAAGACATCGCCAGTACAATCGCTCGCCAACGCTTTCGCCCAGAATGTCACCGTGTCTCCGCGAGTATTGTCGATGCGCACGGGACGATACGACATTTCGCATCAGACCGCGAACGCAGCGTGCGGTGTATCCTTCGGCCATGAGCCGACGCACGCCACTGTGGTCCACGCCCGATTTCGGCGCTCACCGTTTCGACCACGCGCCCGACGAACACGATCACGGCAGCGTCGACGAAGTCGGCGAGCGCTACAGCGCCAGTTTCGTGGAGCGCGGCGCGTTCGATGT
Organism: uncultured Gammaproteobacteria bacterium; assembly: GCA_963783035.1. GTDB lineage: Bacteria > Pseudomonadota > Gammaproteobacteria > Xanthomonadales > Xanthomonadaceae > Lysobacter_I. The sequence goes on along the minus strand of CAWAMC010000004.1, from coordinate 1,339,736 downwards.
CGAAATCGACGGCCAGCGCTGGCGACTCGAACCCGGCGATATGTTCTTGGTCTCGCCCGGGCTTCGTTTCCGCGTGTCGCATCCTGGCGGCGATTTAAGCGATGTCTGTCTTTCTGTCACCTACACCGCGGAGACGATCGATGGCCTCGACCGCGGCGACGCCTGGAAGCGCGCCTCCACGCCGGTGCTGCGTGCCGACAACCGTCTGCGCTATTTGCATTGGGGCCTGCGCCGCGCGTTCGATCGCGACGCGCCCTTGCTCGCGGAGACGTGCGCGGTCGATGTGTTCCGCGAAGTGCCGCTGACGCGCGAGACGGCGGCCATCCCGAAACCGCGCACCTTCGAGCGTCACGTCGAACGCATCCACGCCGTCCGCGAATGCATCGACCAGCGCTATGCCGAAGACTGGCGGCTGCACGCGCTGGCGTCGCTCGCGCACATGAGCACCTTTCATTTCGCGCGCTTGTTCGCCGAATTCGTCGGCCGGTCGCCGCATCGTTATCTGACCGACGCGCGATTGACCGCCGCCGCCGCGATGCTGCGCGATGGCTGCGGCGCCACCGACGCCTGCTATGCCTCCGGCTTCGGCGACCCGAGTCATTTCTCGCGCGCCTTCGCCCAGCGCTACGGGCGCACACCGTCCGCCTACGCGCAGAACCCGCGCTGAGGCGGGTCGAGAAAGTTCGCAAGAAACGCCGAGCGTCGCCTCGATCCAGCGCGTAAGGTCGCGGCGAATCCACCGCACGACACGCCCATGACCCATGCTCCGACCTTCGCCGCGCTCGCCAGCGTGGCGCTCGCCGCCGTATCGCCCGGCAGCACTGATCCCGCCACCGCACAACCGGACAACGTCTCGCAAACCGCCGTCGATGCGCAGGCGGAGCACCGCTCGAACGATGTCGTCGACGACGCACGCATCGATCGCGCCGAACGCGACCGTCGCACCATCGCCGCGCTCGACACCGAGTATCAAGCCGCGGTGGAACGTAACGACGCCGATGCCATGGCTCGCATCCTGCACCCCGATTTCGCCGTGGTGCTGGGCGACGGCACCGTCGAAAGCCGCGACGACGTGCTGACCGCCGCGCGCGAACGCCGCATCGATTACGAACGCCAAGTCGAAGAACCGGGCACGCAAACCGTGCGCGTCTGGGGCGACACCGCCGTCGTCACGGCTTTGCTGTGGCTTAAGGGCAAGCGCGCGAATGGACGCACCTTCGAGCGGCGACTCTGGTTCACCGACACCTACATCCGCACCGCCGATGGCTGGCGCTATGTCTTCGGGCAAGCGTCCTTGCCGTTACCGTAAAGCGAAGGTCGGGCTCGCAATTTCTAGCGTAGCGATACCCGTCATCTGCATACAAAGACAATAGCTCCCGCTTACGCAGAACCCATCTCACTGCACTGTCTCACTGCACTGTCTCACTGCACAGTAGCCTGGGTAGAGCGCAGCGAAACCCGGGGCTGTTCGCGAGTTTCTCGAAAGCGCACTCATCCCCGCGCCAAGATCGCTTAATCTCGATTGGTCGGTCATCCGAATAGTTAGTAGCCCGGATAGGCGCACGGCACGCACCCGGGATAACCGCTTGCGGAGATGGGCAAGTGATGATTCAAGATTGAAAGCACCGGGAGTATCTACTCGCTACTCGCGCACCGCCTCAACGGATGTACCGAGCCGCTCGAACATCAATGTCGAGAAGCGTCTCACGCCAACTCTGATGCTTTCTTCATCGACCTGAAAGGTCGGAGTGTGGTTCATTGCGATGATGCCTTTATCGACATTGGAACCGCCGAGAAAGAAATACACGCCCGGCACCTTCTCTTGGTAGTAGGCGAAGTCATCGTTGAAGAATGGCGCTTGCCCATAAGCCAGCGTAACCGCATCCGCTCCGACGCTCTGTTGCAATGTGCGAATGGCAAGTCGAGTCAACGTCTCGTCGTTGAGCACGGTGGGATTCGCTTGTACGAACGACACTGACAACCGTTGGCGCTGATGGCCACTGTCGTCGATCGCAAGCTCGATGCGAGGAATGATGCTGCCGAGATTTGCGGCGGTCGTTTCATACAAATCGGCTTCGAGCAAGAGTTCTCCGTTTTCCGTACGTGAGTCGAAGTGCTCGTTCATGATCAGATAATCCTGAAATACGGTGCTAGGGGATGCTAGCCCGATCGCCGGATCGCCGGCTTGCTGAATCTCCCAAGGCTTCGCGCCGGGCCGGGTACGAAACAGCGCGCTTTGCACGCGTTTGGTTAAATGCTCCGTTTCCGCAGCGGTGAGTTCGTTTTTCAGCTTGATTCTGACTCGTCGCTGATAGGCGAACATCTCGCCCGGCCGGACCAGCACCTGACCAATGGGTAGCGCCGTGACGTGAAGCCCGTAGATCTCCTCCGGAGCGATGGACGAGAACACACCTCGATCGACGAGAGCCTTCGCACCTCGGAACGTTTCCTCTTCCGGCTGAAAAATGAAGACGGCCGTGCCGCGCAAGGATTCGCGATGCTTCGCAAGCATCTCGGCGATACCCAAGGCAATCGCGATGTGGACATCATGGCCGCAACCATGATGCACACCGGGCGTTCGTGATTTGTAGGGTGACGCGTCGGAAACATCACCCGGAAGCGCATCGAGATCGGCTCTCCATGCGACTGTCCTGCCCGCGTGCCCACCGCGCAAAATTCCAACGACGCTGTGGCCGTAGACACCCGTCTGCACTTCAAGCCCCAACTCACGCAAATATCGGGCGACAGTCGCCGAAGTACGAATCTCGTCGCCTGCCAGTTCAGGGTACGCATGGAGTTCCCTTCTGATGCCGACAAGTTTCTCGAAGAGGCCGTCGGTCTGCGCTTGAATCTCATCGCTGCCGATACGTCGGTTCGCGTAATGTTGGCAACCGACGAGTTGCAATGCGAGAGCGGTGGATAGGATCAAGACATATCGCTTCATCGTTGTTGGCTCCGTGCAGTGTTCCCGCAGTAGTTGGTTTGATGGGATATCCCTCCGTTTGTCGAATAACGGCTTCTCGTCCAGCATGGCTTCCAGCATCACAAGGTTCACTTATGGGCGCCGCCGCTTCGTTCGATCGGCGGGTGCAGGAACCGCCTTACGGGTTACGTCACCACATCATGGTTTCGTCATCATGGTTTAGTCATCGTGTCCCAATTGTATTGATCCTTAGCCTCGGTATTTCTACGGGAAAGGTCGGCGAGCATGCGGTCCAGCGTGTCACGATCCACCCATCGGCCGCTCACGAATACACCGGCGATCTTGCGCGTATTCGTTACGTCCGCAAGCGGGTCGGCATCGAGCAACACCAGGTCGGCGCGTTTCCCTATTTCGATCGTTCCGCGATCGCCGTCCACCCCCAACCAGACGGCAGGCAGACGCGTCGCTGATGCGAGCGCTTCTTCATTCGTCAAACCGGCACTCGCCAATAATTCGATTTCATCGTGCAAGGAGAAACCCGCAACGACGCCTGAGGTGAGAGTATCGGTTCCGGCGACGATCGGGACGCCTGCCGCCTTGCACGCGCGCACTAATCGCACATGGAACTCCACCATCCGATCGAAGTAAGCGATAAGTTTTGGCGTCGAGTTCTTGTGATAACGATTCGCCAAGAGCCACTTACTCTGGAGCAGAGGATGGGCATATTGAAGGGTTGGCGATGCCCGTAATTCGTCGAGCGAGCGCGTTTCGCTGGCGATCCATTTCATCACCGTCAGCGTCGGCGTGATCCAGGTGCCGTTGCGCTTGGCCATCGCTGCGAAGCGCTTAGCGTCTTCATCGCTGAAGTCCGCAGAATGTTTCGAGAATTCTTCGGCATGCGCGATCATGCCGAAATTCGGGACGAATGCGCTTTCGAGCTTGCCCTCGAAGGCTTCCGGGATATGCCCGACCGTTTTCAGCCCTTGCTTTTTCGCCTCGTCGACGATGGCCGTGAACGTCTCGACGTTGAGGTCCGAATACACCTTGATGAACTCATATCCTTCCGCTTTGGCATCTCGAACAGCTTGGCGTCCATCCGAAGGCGTGTTCGCAATGCGTCCCTGCCCCTTGCCACCGTTGATCACCGCCGCCAGTGCCATATGTGGGCCGATGACTTCACCTTTCGCGATCTGATTACGCTGTCCGAACGATTCGGCTTTGGCATCGAGATTGAATATCTGCGTCACGCCATTCGCGATATACGGCGTCATGATGTCTTGCGTATCGAAGAACAGCGAAGGCGGTTCGGTCGGATATTTCTTCGGGCGCAGGTAGCCATCGCTCTCCATATGGATATGCATGTCGGTCAGACCGGGTATCAGCCATTTGCCTCTGCCGTCGATGCGTTTGGCGCCCGCGGGAACCGGGCCTTGAAGCGCGACGATGCGTCCTTTCTCGATCACCACCGTCGCATTGCGCAGGGCAACACCGTTCGCGGTCATCGGCACGACGGTGACATGCTCGATCACGGTCACCGAGCGTTCCGGACTTGCTGCCCATGCGGGTGAGGACAACATGCCGCTGGTCGCGGCCAACAGCGATAGAAAAATGCGCTTCATGACGGTTCTAGTACCTCGGCTGGAATCGATAAATTCTCTCCGATTAAGGCGATCATCCTTCTCTAAATTGACCCAAATGCGATAATTTTTATCGTAAGATCCCGATTATGGACAATTACACGCTCGACAAATTCGATAAATCGATTCTCGTGCTACTTCAACGCGACGCGCGGCTGTCCGTATCCGAGATCGCGTCCTCGGTCGGGCTTTCCGAGCCTGCCTGCTATAGAAGAATCAGACAACTTCGGGACAGCGGCGCGGTTGACCGTGAGATCGCCGTCATCAAGCCCAGGGTGATGGGTTGGCCGTTGAGCATGATGGTTCTCGTCACGCTCGAGACCGATCGCAGCCAAGTCATGGACGAGCTCACCAAGCGCCTCGATGCGATCCCCGAGGTGCTGGATGTCTGGTACGTCACGGGAGATCACGACCTCGTCCTCCATGTCATCGCTCAGGATATGGAGTATTTCGAGAGCTTCGCCAGGCGCGTGCTTCACTCAGACACGAATGTCCGAAGCTTCAAAACCCTGGTCGTGATGCGCAATTGCAAGCGGCTTTCGCCAATCCCTGCGATTTCGAATACCGATCGTTGACCCATAGCCCGGATAAGCGCACAGCGCGCATCCGGGATAAACGCACGCAGAGATGCGCAAGTAACGATTCAAGATTAAAACCACGGGTGCGGCTTGCGACCTCACACGGCGCGCATGAAAACCGGCCGTAAGCGCCGATGCGAAGCCACTGTCTCATTCGGTTGGCAGGCGCAAGGCCCTCTTACGAAGATCTGTTTTTATTGCGGGTTCTAACCCGCTGCGCAGGTTGCGAATCACCGTAGATTTGCGTACGGTGGGCCGTATCGCGTCTTAGGGATAAGTGGAACCTGTATGAGAACGCGTTCACAGAGGCAATCAACGCCGCTGCCATCGGCAACCCTCTCAAAGGCCCCGGTCGGGCTTCAAACGAAACGCATGGTCAACGCACCAGGCGATGCCTATGAACAGGAGGCGGATCGCCTCGCAGAGCATGCGGTCAACATGCCCATGCCCGCGACGAAAACACTTGCGCAAGCACAGCGCCCGACAGGGCTCGCTGAGACGCACGAGACAGGTCTGCATCAAGCGCCAGCCTGCGTGAAGGATGGGCTGAACTCATCCAGCCAAACGCTCGATGCCTCCACACGCGCATACATGGAGCCGCGCTTTGGACACGACTTCAGCCACGTCCGTGTGCACTCCGATGCGCAAGCGTCCGCATCCGCGAAAGGAATCAATGCCTCCGCGTATACGGTTGGGTCGCATATCGCATTCGGCTCTGGCGAATATCAGCCGAACACGCCTTCGGGCCGTCAGTTGATCGCCCATGAGTTGGCTCATGTCGTGCAACAAACCGGTGCGGCATCAAATCCAAATCGTGGGTCGTCGCCCATGCAGGGAGCGGCTCAAAGCGCGCCGGTCTCCCATGTTGAACCCTGCGTACAGAGGAATATCCGTGGGGACGACCCGAAAAAAGAGAACACCCCGCCCCCGTCGTTGCAAGATTTCAAGCGAGCGTTCCTCGACTTAAAATTGCCGCCGGAACCTGAAATCCAAAACCTCTTGATGAAAATACCCAAGAAAGAGGCGATGACGGTGGGAGGGTACAAACTATCGGCAGGCGAACTGCCGAAAATACCAAAAGACTACGATGCATTCGTAAAGTCGAATGATTCTGAGCACAAAAACCTCGACGAAAAGAGTTTGAAACTATTGCTTGGCGGAGATAAGGACAATGGCATCACAGGCGCGGGCGTTGAGCTCAAAACGCCGCTCTCGCCGCTGCTTCAGAAAATAGGAACGCTGTTCCGCAACATGAAAAATCATTGATCGCGATATTCGAGATTCGCATCAACCTGCACCAAGCCGGCGCCATCTGAACATGTCGTATAGCGCGTAAGGCGGGTGACAACCCGCCTTCTGCAATTCACGTGTGCCCGAACTCGAATCGCACGCCTCAGCTTTCAGCGCGACTCGCGGGGCGTCGCTTCGGCTTGGCGGGTTATACCCGCCATACGAGTTATAGATCACCCAAACCTCTTTCCTAAAATCAATAATTTGCAGACATACATGCTAGTAACACATTAATCACACAAGTCCATTTTCATTCACAGCCGCTACAAACATCAAAGCAGATTGCATTCCACGATCAAAATTTTCGAGGTGTCGTGCTTGACAATCCGTTTTATTCAGAGCATACAAGAACTGGCATCTAAACAACGACGCCTGATTCACTAGATTCATTTGATAATGGACATCGATAAGGAGATAGATCTAAGCGCCTATCGCGCTTCACTTAAGACGGTCTTTCCAAACAAAGTCAGCGATCACGACAAAGTCGAAATTGCCGGACTTTAGGGGAAATGTTATGAAAAACCGCCATCTATCGATAAGCACTTCGCTCAGCGGACGAAAAATCTCCGTGTTCGGAACGAAGGAAGCGATTTCGCTCTTCAACGACGACGATATTCTGTCGGATTCTAGAAGAAGAATACTTGTCGAGTACCTCTACGAATTCGCGCCATCGAAAAAAATCATCACTCATGACGCACCACTACAGAATGGCTTTAGCGCTATTAGATTAAAAGTGATGAAAATACCAAGAAACAGACTGCAGCTGATTTCCGCGCGCTTGATCGCAGTCGAAGGGAGCGAATCAGCTCAAGTGCTCATGCCGAAACAAGTGTCGAGCGATGGCGCAATGACGGTATTCAAGAAGGCCGGGCTCGCCTTTACAATTGGGAACGCGATACGCAAGTTCTTAGAATTCGTGATAGGTAGCCCACCTCATTGAGGCCCTGGAAGCGGACACTATCCGCTTCTATGTGACAGCGCGTAAGGCGGGTGACAACCCGCCTTACGCAATAGACGTATACCCGAGCACGAATCGCATGCCTCAGCGTTCAGCGCGACTCGCGGGGCATCGCTTCGGCTTGGCGTGTTCTACCCGCCTTACGGGTTACAGGCGATCGAAATAATGCGTCCGCATGATCGGCCGACCGTCGTCGCCGAAATAGCTCGACGTTTCGATCATCGATTTTCCACCGCGGACAACAGTGTAAATGCGCGTGGAACCGGGCACGCCGTCCCGGCCGAGCGTCAAGATCAGCACGTCGGGCGTAGGCATCGTGGCGGAGGCGATATCGGACTCGAAGCCGCCCATCACGGGCGCGGGCGTGCCGTCCAAAGAATGCTCGCCCTCGGCATGATGCGCCGCGCCGGAAGCATCCACCACGTCCACCTTCGTCGACCATCGTCCGCGCTGGGGTTGGTCGAAGGCGATCGTCACGCGCTTGGGGCGCGCCTCCGGCGGCATCGGCAACTTCGACACGTCGACCGCCCACGTACCGATCAGCGCGGATCGCTTCGGCGCCTCGGAACGCGCGGCGGCGGCGAAGACGAGCGACAACGTCAATAGGATCGACAGCAGTGTTTTCATGAGGATTCCATCGCGGGAAGGGGCGGGAGATCGCGTCGATTGGGACTCGTAGCGCGCCGGCGATTCCGCCGCAATGCGCATCAAGTAATCTCACATATTCGGCGGGTGTTTAAAAGCGGAGCTGGTCAATCGCTTCGCAGGTTATGTCCTACGGTCTTGTCCGGGCTACTTACTACTCGTTCAACGAGCATCGTAGGGTGGGCTTTATGCCCACCATTCAGACGCATCCGCCACGTCAACACGATCGAAATTCAGACTTACTTCGACCATCGGCGAATATATAGCTCCCGATTTTTTGGTGGGCATAAAGCCCACCCTACGGCCCTATAGATCATCCACTTCAGGCTTGACGAACACGTAACCGGTCACGCCGGCCTCTGACCCAGTGTCGGTCTTGGCGTCCTGGTTCGCTCGATCAAGCGACACTTCTTCCAGTTTGGAAACGAACGCGTTCGCGTTAGCGAAGTTCGACGCCCGGATAATGCGATGCGCACCCGGTTCGAATTCGAGCGAGAGACAGAGACGCGTGTTCTTCATACACAGTTGATGTTGCCCGGCAGACAATTTGACCGAGGTGTAGCTCTTCGTCCTGAGCTTCGCGACCCGCTTGCCGTCGATCGAGAAGGTATGGCCGACCATTCCTCCCAGCAAACCGCTAACGCGATAAAGCGTCAGCGTCGCCCGGTCGTCTCCAGAGGCCGCGGGCGGATCTGCAGCGTTCAATGGCAACGCAAACAGGGACAGAAGAAGCAAAGAAACTGGCTTGTTGAGCATGGGATACCCGATGAAAGTCGGACGTGTGAAATACGGCCGGGGCGGTAGCGTCGCAGGGCGGAGCCGCCGAAGGCGATGACCCGCTTCGCGGGTTTCGCCTCACGGATTGCATCACGAAATCTTGACGACGTTCCTGGCTTGCAGCCCCTTCGGCCCTTCAATGACCTCGAAGGACACGCGATCGCCTTCGGCGAGCGTGCGGAAGCCCTCGGCGATCAACGAAGCATGATGCACGAAGACATCGGGGCCTCGTTCGCGGACGATAAATCCGAACCCCTTGGCGTCGTTGAACCACTTCACGGTCCCTTGCTCGGCCATAAGTCCTCTCCTCTTCGATGTGATGTCGTAGGGCGGAACCGCCGAAGGCGATTCCGCCGTCATGCGCACAATGTTATCTCACACATTCGGCGGTTGTTTAACAGCGAAGCTGGTCATCCGCTTCGCGGGTTCCGCCTTATGGGTTAGATGCAATCAAATCTCGGATGGCATTGCTGCCTAGTTTAGCGGTATAGACGATTTGCTCTGTGACCAAATCGTAGTACTTGCTGCCTGCTCCGCCATAAGCAGAAATAAGCACTTTCGTTTCTATCGCGCCCGCCTTTTCAAGTGCTTCGAGAGAGCGATTGAAACCGTCGCTGATGATATTGACGAGGATCGCTTGTATATCTGCGTCTTTCAGATCGTTCATGGACGTGTCCGCTCCATATTTTGTTATGTCTCGTAGTGACGTAGGGCGGAACCGCCGAAGGCGATTCCGCCTTCATTCGCACAACTTCCCTTCAACATTCGGCGGTTGTTTGACAGCGAAGCTGGTCATCCGCTTCGCGGGTTCCGCCTTATGGCCTTCCGCCTTACGGGTTCGTCAAGTATCAAGTCCATCCGAATTTAAGCAACTCTCGGCCGCATTTTGGACATGGGGTTCGGAGTTTCTTGATATCGATGTTTGCGGTATGGCAGATCGGGCAATAGACGCCATCACCATCGATTGGAATCGACTCCCTTAATTCGGACATCGTCGATGCCACTCGATACACTTCGTCGCAATCGGCATCGACTGATGGAAGTCCAGATGAAACTGGATCAGGAACCCTCCGATTCAATGGCGTGGTGTCGATCCAATCATCCAGACCGAGCCTTTTCTCGTCGTCAAATCGCTCTGTAATATCCAATTGACTGAAGGCCAATGCCTGAGGATCCATCGTTTCAATTTTACGAAGCCGGATTGTCAGTTTTCTAGTTTTAGAAAACTCGGCCTTGTTTAATGGTTCGGCGGAAATGACAGACCAATCCGTCTCGCCAAGATGCAGAGTGGTGTCGATCTCGAAAGAATTAGGGAGCCTTTCGACGGGCATGTTTGATGTCGCAAATACCGCACCCGTTGCCTCATCCACAAACGCGACGGTCACTTTACGGCTAAACCATGCCATTGTTGATATCTCTTGGAAGGGCGTAGGGCGGGTGCTAACCCGCCTTCTGCAATTCACGTATACCCGAACAAAAATCGAAGACAACGGCTCTTAACGTGGCTCGCGGGGCATCGCTACGACTTGGCGGGTTTCACCCGCCTTACGGGTTATATCCTTTTCAATATTCGAAAAAGAGTCTTTCGTAGGGGTTCGACGTCAACCGACTTATGCTCTACCGACTTAATAAGGAATACATGAAATTTGTCAAAAGCTGACTCCATTTCATAGAAAAACCTATCCCCACAGTCTTTTTCTTCGTGCCCATTAATTTCGAAGTTTTTCAGCGTGACCGTCCTAGACACGCCATTTTTCATGGATCTCCAATCAGAGGAAATCACACCACTGCGCTCCAAGTGCGAACACTCAATACCAATCATTTTTATTTTTCTTGCTATTGATTTTGCACGCATGCCGTCAAATTTCTCAGAATGATGCTTAATAGACATATCTTCGATTTCGCCTAACAACTTCCTAAGTTGATCGATCTTTGAATCTTCAGATTTTTTTCTTTCGCGCTGTGTAGTCATATCATGCACAACCGCCCAACCAAGAACAACAAGAATCCATGTAAACAAGGCCGTCGCTGCCTTGATTATTAAATCAACAAATACTGTTCCTTCATCAGGCATTATTTTGCTTCTCTTATGTATGAAACAATCTCATCTGAAAGCGAAAGATCATCTGTTACATATTTAAAAATATCAATTAAATAAGATGATTTCCAACCTCTTCTCACAAGCCCACCAAATGCTTCTTCAAGAAAAGATGACCCGTAGCCAATCGCGTCATCTAGCTCAATAACAATTTCTTCCGGCTCTTTATTTAAAAGAGGAATAAGAAATTTTTCTCTAAATTCTTCGCCGCTTGTCGGGCCGTCTTTTTCGTATCTTCCTGCCGGAAATCTACTGAATTCTTTCCCAATATTTATAGAATAAGTGGGCTTCATTTTTTTTCACCGTCTATAGGGAGAATCCAAACCACTATCGTACCCATTATTGACTTATCGTAATTCTTAACTTGATACTCTCCCTCTTTGTAGACAACAAGACCACGATTGCTAAAAATCATCAAAACACTTCCAGGAATCTGATCAACAACTCTTTTCATATCACCCAACCCCTTCCCTCGCTCATCTTTTTCTGTCCTGGTGCGAGAAATATCCATAGCTGCACGAATCATCATTGCATCACCGCGCTGCTTTCCAAGAGAAAGAAGGTTGAATAAATTCGAAATTACTTCTTCTCCAAAAGTTTTTGGCAAAGACCTTGGAATTCCGACACCCAAATCGCATACGCCAACGTACAGTTTTTGCTCTGTTTCCCTGCAGAACATCCACCACCGGCTCTGATCATAGCTTGGAACTCCATCATTTCTAGCGCCAACGTACGCGTGCTCTACCGCATTTGTAGCAGCCTCAGACACACCCTTAAAGATGCGCTTAATTTCATCCCTTGATAGAGACTCATAGGTTTCGATTAACTCACCTGCCAACTTACCATCCGTTATTACTGAAGTTACTGCACGCCATGTGACAACATCTTCTCTCTCGGGCACTACCCTGCAATTAAAACCAGTCAGTCCGTAAACTCCAAGGTGCTGCATAACTTGATTCACAGTAGAGTCTTTAGATTTTATAAATTTGAAGTTCTTATTCGGGAAAATTGATTTCAGCCTTGCCAGCTCAGAGTAAAAAAGCAGAGTGCCGGCAGGAACAAGTTGTTTTGTATTCGTAAAATCAATAACCGTAGTCTTATCGCTCTTCATAAATGAGTGACGTAGTCGAAAAATAAAGTCGACAACCTTGTCATGCTCATCATCGCCATATAAATAAAGTCGGTCCGGGCACGGAACTATATCTATTTTATTTTTATGCCACTGCCTAAGAATACCTCCACGAAATTTTCTGCGCGTACGCGCAATGCGTTTTCTCTCACGATAAAGAGAGTTTTTTTTATGCTCAAAGCTAGTATTATTTTTTTTCATAAAATCTATTTTCCGCTGACTGAGGCGGTCGCCCAACCCCTCACCCCATCGGCAACCTAACCCCCAACTCCCTCGCACACGCCTTCGCCACCTCATACCCCGCATCCGCATGCCGCATCACGCCGGTGCCCGGATCATTCCACAACACGCGCGCGATGCGCTTATCGGCTTCCACCGAGCCATCGCAGACGATCACGACGCCGCTGTGTTGCGAGAAGCCCATACCAACACCACCACCGTGATGCAGTGACACCCACGTCGCGCCACCGGCCACATTCAACATCGCATTGAGCAGAGGCCAATCGCTGACGGCGTCGCTGCCGTCCATCATCGATTCCGTTTCGCGATTGGGCGAGGCGACACTGCCGCTGTCCAGGTGATCGCGGCCGATGACGATCGGCGCTTTGAGTTCGCCGTTGCGTACCATTTCGTTGAACGCGAGGCCGAGTTTGTGGCGGACGCCTAGACCCACCCAGCAGATGCGTGCGGGCAGGCCTTGGAAGGCGATGCGTTCTTTCGCCATGTCCAACCAGCGGTGCAGATGCGCGTCGTCGGGAATGAGTTCTTTCACTTTCGCATCGGTCTTCGCGATGTCGTCGGGATCGCCGCTGAGCGCGACCCAACGGAACGGGCCGATGCCGCGACAAAACAATGGACGCACGTACGCCGGCACGAATCCCGGGAAATCGAAGGCGTCTTTGCAGCCCATCTCGAAGGCCATTTGGCGAATGTTGTTGCCGTAATCGAAGGTGGGAATGCCCATGTCCTCGAAATGCAGCATCGCTTCGACGTGGATGCGCATCGAATGCTTCGCGGCTTCGACGACGGTGTCCGGCGCGGTGTGTTGTTTATCGAACCATTGTTCGAGCGTCCAACCGGCGGGCAAATAACCGTGCAAGGGGTCGTGCGCGGAGGTTTGATCGGTCACGGCATCTGGACGTACGCCGCGACGCACGAGTTCGGGCAAGATTTCCGCGGCATTGCCGAGCAACGCAATGGATTTGGCTTCACCGGCCGCGCAGTATTTTTCGATGCGGGCGAGCGCGTCGTCCAGATCGGTCGCTTGTTCATCGACGTAACGCGTGCGCAATCGCATATCGATGCGCGATTGTTGGCATTCGATATTCAACGAACACGCGCCTGCGAGCGATGCGGCTAGCGGTTGCGCGCCGCCCATGCCGCCGAGACCCGCGGTGAGAATCCAACGGCCGGTGAGATCGCCACCGTAATGTTGGCGACCCATTTCGACGAAGGTTTCGTACGTGCCCTGCACGATGCCCTGGCTGCCGATGTAGATCCACGAACCGGCCGTCATCTGGCCGTACATCATCAGGCCTTTCTTATCGAGTTCGTGGAAGTGGTCCCACGTGGCCCAATGCGGCACGAGATTCGAGTTCGCGAGCAAGACGCGCGGCGCATCGGGATGCGTGGGAAAGATGCCGACGGGTTTGCCGGATTGGATCAGCAAGGTTTCGTTGTCTTCGAGATTGCGCAGCGATTCGAGGATCGCGTCGTAGCAATCCCAATCGCGCGCGGCGCGGCCGATGCCGCCGTAGACGACGAGGTCTTCCGGGCGTTCGGCGACTTCGGGGTCGAGATTGTTTTGGAGCATGCGGTACGCGGCTTCGGTAAGCCACGACTTGCAGGTTTTCTCGCTGCCGCGCGGGGCGCGAACAACGCGGGACGGGTCGTGACGATTGCTGCCGAAGGGGATGGACGGGGGCATGCGTGGCGCTCCTGGAATCGATGCGGCGATTTTACGCTCAGAGCCCCCTCACCCGCCCTTCGGGCACCCTCTCCCCGCTGTGCGGGGAGAGGGAGAGCCACGATGCCTGAGCTTCATTTCGCATCACGGTCAGCACAACTCTTCCTTCTCCCTGAAAAGCGGGGGTGAAGAGGCGCGTTCGCGAGGCATCGCCTCGCGCGCCGATGAACGCCAGAGCGCTATGCGCGAGGGCCGGACGAAGGTGGCGCGTAGCGACGGATGAGGGGCCGTCGACGACGCGATACGTCACGGAAAGCGCCCCTCACCCGCCCTTCGGGCACCCTCTCCCCGCTGTGCGGGGAGAGGGAGAGCGAGAGGTCTATTCGGGCGACCATTCACCAGCGCTCCCCTCTCCCCGCATTGCGGGGAGAAGGTGGCGCGTAGCGACGGATGAGGGGCATGTCCGACCGAGGAAGCGGCCACTGGCAACCGGTAAAAGTCCATGTCCGAAAACGGCGAGTTCTCGGCTGCGCGAGCGGGTAGCATCACGCCATGACCGACACCCCGACCGTGCACGACACCCTGCCCTCGCGCGAGATCTGCTTGCGCGCGATGGCCGCGAAAGATCACCGCTTCGATGGTTTGTTCTTCATCGCGGTGCGCAGCACCGGCATCTATTGCCGTCCTGTGTGCCCCGCGCCACCGCCGAAGCGCAGCAACATCACGTTTTATCCCAACGTCGCTGCGGCCACGGCGGCGGGTTTTCGTCCTTGCCTACGCTGCCGGCCAGAGCTGTCGCCGGATGCGTTCGCGCAGGTGCGCGAGGATGCAGTGCGTCGCGCGTTGGCGTTGATCGCCGAAGGCATGCTGCAGGAAGGAAGCTGCGACGCACTAGCGGCGAGCGTGGGCTTGAGCGCACGACAACTGCAACGCGTGTTCCTCGCGCATGTCGGCGCGACGCCGCACGCGGTACACGCCACGCGTCGATTGTTGCTGGCGAAACAATTGCTCACCGAAACCACATTGCCCGCGACCGATGTCGCGCTCGCAGCGGGATACAACAGCCTGCGACGTTTCAACTCGGCGTTCAAAGACGGTTGCGGCATGCCGCCGAGCGCGATCCGTCGGCACGCGTCGGCAGCGAAAGCACCGAGCGGTACGCTCACGCTGCGTTTGGGTTATCGCCCACCCTTGGATTTTCCGTTGATGCTGGCGTTTCTCGCGAAGCGCGCGATACCCGGAATCGAACGGGTGAATGCGGACAGCTACGAACGCGCGGTCGGTCCGGGTCGCACGTGGCTGCGCGTGAGCGCATGCGCGAGAACGGCGACGGATCACCCAGAATTGCGATTGGATATCGGCGACGCCGATCCGCGCACGATTCCCGACATCGTGCGACGGGTACGACGGATGTTCGACCTGGATGCCGATCTGCGCGCGGTGCATGCAGTGTTCGACGAAGACGACATGCTGCGCGCCGCGATCGCCGAACGACCGGGACTGCGCGTGCCCTGCGGTTGGGATGGCTTCGAGCTTGCGATTCGCGCGGTGCTGGGTCAACAAATCAGCGTCGCGGGCGCGACCACGCTGGCGCGACGCGTGGTCGACACGTGGGGCGAAGCGCGCGATGCGGCCGCGCCGGACGGGTTGAATCGATTGTTTCCGACGCCCGAGCGTTTGCGCGATGCGCCATTGGAAACGATCGGTCTGCCGCGTTCGCGCGCATCGACAGTGCGCGCAGTGGCCGCGGCGGTCGCCGATGGGCGATTGTCGTTCGCGGGCGGGCAGCGGCTGGACGACTTCGTCGCGTGCGCGACCGCCCTGCCCGGCATCGGCGCATGGACCGCACACTACATCGCGATGCGCGGCATGGCCTTACCCGATGCGTTTCCCGCAGGCGATTTGGTGCTGCAGCAACGGCTCGCGCCCGCCGGCGTTGCGCGCCTGAGCGAACGCGCGACCGAAACGCGATCGCAGGCATGGCGGCCGTGGCGTGCGTATGCGGTGTTGCATCTGTGGCATATGTCGGCCGATAGCGCAGAGACACGCGCAACGAGCACTCGCGCTGCGAAAAGCGACGCGACGGCGAAGAACGGTATCGTGAAGAAAAGCACGGCGAAGCGCCGCAGTGCGGAGATGGCCGCGACATGAGGACGCTGTATTTCGAGCGTATCGAGACGCCGATCGGGACATTGACGCTGGCCGCCGATGCGGAAGGCTTGCGCCATATCGAATTTCCGAGCAACCGTCATCCGGCGGATCGCGAAGGCTGGATACCCGACGCACGCGGCGCGATCGCGGACACACTGTGCATCGCGGCGACACAACTGCACGAATACTTTACCGGCACGCGCACTGCATTCGAGCTACCGCTGGCGCCGGAGGGCACCGCGTTCCAACAAGAGGTGTGGCGCACGCTGGCGACGATTCCTTACGGCGCGACGTGGCGCTATCGCGATCTCGCCGATGCCATCGGCAAACCTGCAGCGGTGCGTGCGGTGGGTGCGGCGAATGGGCGCAATCCGTTACCGATCGTCTTGCCGTGCCATCGCGTGATCGGCGCGGACGGCCGCTTGACTGGATTCGGCGGCGGCTTGGACATCAAAGCGGCGCTACTGACCTTGGAAGGCGCGCGCTTCGTCGCGGAGGACGCGAACGAAAACGCAACCGCTGCGACCGCAGATTTATTTGGGTTAATGATTCGGTTGAATGATTCGATCGAACCCGCCGCCGCGCGATAATGCGCGGCGACCATCGGCAGACGAAGATCAACGGATACCGGTGTCGAGCATTCGTAACGCGTCGGCGATACTGCGCTGACCGGTGCGTTCGATATCGTGCTCGCTGTAGACCCGACCGGCGCTGTTCGTGCATTCGCGTTCGGGGCGGCCTTCGCGCACTGCGCGCAGATTGCGATTGGCGGTGATGCGCGAGCCGGTGAGCGTGAGGCAACTGCTGGCGATCTGCGGCTTCTCGGGCTCTGCGACGGCCGCATCGCTTTGTGTGGTCTCGGCGGGTGCGGTGGTTTCTGCACCGGTCTCGTCGCGAACGGTGACGGTTTGCGCGGATGCCGCGGAGGCCAATAGGCTGAGCGCGAGCATGACGGGGAGCGTGGTTTTCATCGGCCGAATCTCGAAAAACGACGGCCGATATATACACCCGCATGCGGACGCCCGCATGTGCCACGATTGGGGGCTTGAGCAGATAGACGCACGTGTTCAGCGTCGATTCGTATTGGCACGGGGCCGGTTATGTGGCAGTGCAGCATGGCGCGCCATCACTCCGCAACGTCGCAGGGCCGTCGCTTCGTGGGGCCATGAACTCAAGACGAATCGTCCGTGGGTTCAGGGGCCGATGCTTCAGGGTCCGGTGCGGCTGGCTGAAAGTCGTACATCCTCGCGACACGCAGTCGTGCGATCCTTGATGGCTCCAAAGCCTTCCGCACTCTACGCCGCATGCCCGTTCCTCATTCTTGCCCGCATTCGGTCGGTGCCGCGCGACACGCAATGCGGCGCCTCGCGCTCGCCGCCTTATTCGCGTCTGCGGTCGCTTGCACAACGCTTTCGTCGCACGACACGGCCGCACCGCCGCCTGCAGCGTCGACCCAAGATCAACTCGTGATTTTGGTATCGATCGACGGCATGCCGGCCGACACGATCGGCACCGGCGCGATGCCGACGCTCGATGCGATCGCGACCGAAGGCGTGCGCGCGCAGTGGATGAATCCGAGCCAGCCGACGCTGACCTTCCCGAATCACTACACGCTGGTCACCGGCCTGCGCCCGGATCGGCACGGCATCGTCCACAACAATATGACCGACGAGACGCTGGGCCGATTCGAGTCGAAGGAACGACGCCAGCGCGACCGATGACCGCTGGTGGGGCGGCGAGCCGATCTGGGCGACCTTGCAAAAACAAGGCGGCATCGCCGCGACGATGTTCTGGCCGGGCTCGGAAGCGCGCATCGCGGGCGAGCTGCCGCGCTACAACCGTGCTTTCGACAGCAGCGTGACGCCGGATGCGCGCACGGATCAAATTTTGGCGTGGTTGGATGCGCCTATCGCGGAACGTCCGCAGTTGTTGACGTTGTACTTCGAGCAGTACGACGTCGCTGCGCATCACGCCGGTACGCGCTCCGAACTGGCGATGAAGGCCCTAGGCCGTGTCGATGCCGCGATCGCGCGCCTGCGCGAAGGTCTACGCGAGCGCGGATTATCGACGAAGGCACATCTGGTCGTCGTCTCCGATCACGGCATGGCCGATGTGCCGCGCGCTCAACGCATTTGGATGGAAGATGTGCTGAATCCTTCGTTCTATTCGACCGAATGGTGGGGCACGCTGATCGGCTTGCGGCCGAAACCCGAACACACCGATGCGGTGGAACGCGCGTTTCTCGGCACGCACGAACATTTCGCATGTTGGCGCAAGGGCGAGACACCGGCCG
Source organism: uncultured Gammaproteobacteria bacterium (assembly GCA_963783035.1). Lineage (GTDB taxonomy): Bacteria > Pseudomonadota > Gammaproteobacteria > Xanthomonadales > Xanthomonadaceae > Lysobacter_I. The sequence goes on along the minus strand of CAWAMC010000004.1, from coordinate 1,321,351 downwards.
CGTGGGCATTCGGCCAGCATCCGCGAGTGCCGCCGATCGTCTGTCAAATGCGATGCCGGCTGGCGTATGCAGAGCCGCACGCACACGATCTACGACCAACCGGTGAAAGGCGAACACGGCTTCGTCATGGACGACCCATCGATGCGCGCGGCGTTCGTCGCCAGCGGACCGTCGCTATGTCGCGGTGTCGTGTTGCGACCGTTCGATAACGTCGATTTGTATTCGTTTCTCGCGCGATTGTTGCGCGTGAAGCCGGCGGAGACCGATGGCCGAATCGATGCGCTGCAACCTGCATTGCGGGAATCGAATCCCAATTGCTGAGCGGTGCGTTCCGCCGGCTGTCGATGCCTTCTTTCGATACGGGCGTGCTTCGTCGATATCGACGCGTCTTCGACTCACATCCCGCGGAATCGATGCAAGAACGCTGCGCTGACCGGCAGCGCTTCGGTGTGGCCGCGCAATCGCAAGCTGGGTTTTCCGAGTTCGTCCTTGTGCAGCCGATCGATCGCGGCTACGCGCACCACCGTACCGCGATGCACTTGCCAGAACTCGTCGGGATCGAGGCCTGCCAATACGTCCTTGATCGGCATGCGAATAATCGCTTCGCCATCGCCGGAAACGACGCGCACGTATTTATCCTGCGCTTGAAAAAACAACACCTGCTCGATCCCGATCATACGCACGCTATCGCCGACCGCCGCGCTGATCCAGCGGATCGCGCGCGTCCCGCTCGGCCGCAAACGCGCTTCCAGGGCATCGATCTCGCGCGCTTGCGCCCCGTCGTCGCGCGCGTCCATGCGTTCGCGCAAACGCGACGATCGTGGCGCGGAGACGTTCGCGCTGCATCGGTTTCAATAAGTAGTCGACCGCGCCGGCTTCGAACGCGCGGACCGCGTATTCGTCGTAAGCGGTCGTGAAGACCACGAGAACGCCAGCAGCCGCTGCGGCACGAGCGACATCCAAACCGCTCACGCCGGGCATGCGGATATCGAGAAAGGCCACCGCGGGACGATGCGCAACGATCGCTTCCATCGCAGCGATACCATCCTCGCATTCGGCGACGATGCGTAGTTCCGGCCACAGCGCTTCCAGTTCCGCTCGCAAGGCGCGCCGCAGCGGCGCCTCGTCTTCGGCGATCAAGGCGGAAAGATGCGTCATACGGAACTCTCCGCGCCATCGCCGCGAATGCTTGCCGCGTCCAGCGGCACGCGCAATTCGGCGACGGCACCGCCACCAGGCGCACTGTGCAGCGCGAAATGCGCACGGCCCGCGAATCGAGTATCGAGTTGCGCGCGCACGTTCGCCAGTCCGAGACCGCCGCCGACACCCGGCTGCAAACCCAGACCGTCGTCGATCACGCGCACGCGCAGCGCGTCGGCCTCGCGCTCGACGACGATATCGACGCGGCCTGCGCCGGGCTTCGGCTCGATGCCGTGCTTGATCGCGTTCTCGACCAAGGTGATCAGCAACATCGGCGGAAATTCGAGATCGCGCAACGCGGGTTCCACCGCGATGGCGTAGCGCAGACGGTCGTCGGTGCGCAACCGCATCAATTCCAGATAGCTCGCGCACAAATCCAGTTGCAGACCGAGCGTGGAATGCAGCGTTGTCTCGATTTCGGTTTCGGGTTCGTCGTCGCGTAGCCGTGGGATGCTAGCGCGCAGATAGTCGACGAGCGCATCGAGCGTGGCCTCGGCTTGTGCAGGCTGTTGTCGCACGAGCGCGCGCACTGAGGCCAAGGTATTGAATAAGAAGTGCGGCTCGACCTGCGCTTGCAGAATGCCCAGACGCAGATCGGCTTGTTGCTTTTGCGTCTGCAATGCCGCCATCGCTTCGGCGTGATGCAGCGTTTGCCATCGTCCCAACTCGCGGAAATACGCGCGCAACGCAAGACCGCCGCCGAGTGCGCCGTAGATCAACACCCGCGTCGCCAGATTCAAGGCCTTGAGCGCCGCGGCCTGCAAAGGCGAGTACTGCGGCGGTTTCAGCACCATGCGCACATCGTCCCTTTTCGGCATGGCCTGTTCGAGATAGTTCGACGACCATTCATCGGCGAAATAACTGACGATGATGCCCAGCAACATCGCCAACACCACGCCCAATCGCTCGCGTCGTAGCGGCCAGCGCGCATGCCGCACACCCGCCGCCAGCAACGGGCCTGCGGTACACATCAGCATGAAGCCCACGGCGAAATACAGCCCCGCCATGATTCCGCTGCCTGCATCGCCGGTGGTGATGCCTAGACCGATGATGGTGAAACAAGTGAACACGGCGATGACACCGCCGAAGATCACGCTACGCCCCCATAGCCAGCGCCAACCGAAAACCGGATAACGCCGATAACCGAACCATATGGTCTGCGTGGCGATCACTTCTGCGGGCAGCGGGCGATCCAGCGGATAGGGCGTTCGCTCGGGCATCGCATCGGTCGCGGTCGATGGCGTTGTCGGCGTGTGGATGGTCATTCTCGCTTGCCCTTCATGATGTGGCCGCCTTGTTCGAGATCGAGTGCGACGACTTGACCGGCATCGTCGCGACGGAAACGAATCACGATGCCCGCAGCCTTAAATTCAAAGGCATCGCGTGCGATCGGCGTCAGCGGAAATGCGCCCTGCCCGGTCGCCTGTGCGGTGAGCGTCGCACCTTCGATACGGACTTTCAGCGCGAACTTCGGCATCAGCGGATAGTCGCCGACATAGGCCTTGAGATCGTCGGCCGATAACACAGGCGCAGGGCCGACAGCCGCATCGCTGGCCGTTGCCGGCGGCAGTGGCTTGCCGAGCGGCACGTCTGCGTCGAGGAGATGCAAGCCGAGACTACCCAAGCCACCGAGGCTGTGCAGCGCGGTGTCGGAGAGAATCACCACGCCGAACTGCGTGTTCGGATCGAACGCGACGAAGGACGAAAACCCACCGGTTCCACCTTCGTGGGCAAGAAATTTCCGGCCGTTCAGCGTCGCCTGCATCCACTGCATCGCGCTCGGTGCTTTGGCGTCGTTCGGCACCGGCCGATGGGTGAGTGCGAAATCGGTATCCAACGGTTTCGCCGCCGAGCCGAACTGCCCGCGCACGTAGCGCACCATATCGTCGAGCGTCGAACGTACGCCGCCGACACCAGCGAAATCTGTCGGAAAATCCCAAGGCGATGTCGCCTTGCCGTCCGGCGTATGCCCGACCGCGACCTTGACGCCCTTCGGTGCTTTCGCGATGTAACTCTGTTTCATTTTCAGCGGCGCGAACAAGCGCTCGGTCATTAAGGTCTCGAGATCGCGGCCCGTACGACGTGCGATCGCGTACGACAACAGCATCGCCGCGAAATTCGAGTATTCCTGCTGCGCGCCGGGTGCGCGCGTCAATGTCGTTTTCGATAGCGCCCCGAGCAAATCCGCTTCGGTGAGCCGGGCGTATGGATTTTGCGGGTCGTAGTCGATCCCGCCAGGCATCGCCGGCAAGCCCGAGGTGTGCGTGACGATGTGGCGCAACCGAATCGATTGGCCCTCGAACGTCGGCACGGCCGTGCCTTCTGGCAAATACATGGACAACGGATCGTCCAACGAGGCCTTGCCCTCGCGAATCAAGCCGGCGAGCAGCGCCGCCATCATCGGTTTGCTGACCGAGCCGATCTCGAATGCCGTCTTGGCGTCGATGCGCGGGGGCGAGTCGCCACCATCGGCGCAGACATAGGCGCGGCTTACCGCTTCGTGGTCGATCACCGCCGTGGCGAAACACGCGCCGGTACGATCGCCGTGTAAACGTTGCGCGACGATGGCCTGCAACTGCGCATCGGTCATGGCATGCGCGGGCGCCATCGCGAGCAACGAGCAAATCGCAGCGGAAAGACAGGCGAAAAAGGCAGCGGGACGACGTTGCATCGCAAACTCCATTGGGGGTCGGGTGCATGCAGACTGATCCGAACACGACCGCACTACCGAGGTTTGCGACGAAGCCTCGATTCTGGCGGACGAAACCAACGCAGATGCGACCGATCGGAACACGCTTCCGCTCAATCCGCGAGCAGGCCCCGCATCGTCGCTGCGAAACGCGCGGCGATCGCGTCGCGGTCGCGATGGCGGCCGCCTTCCACCACTGAACGTCCATCCACTTCGACGCGTTCCACCAAGGGCCGATTGCCGCTGAACACCCAGCGGTCGAGCGCATCGTCGCGGGTCGCACCGACGAGTTGCGGCGCATCGCCGTCGAGGGTCACGGTATCGTGCTGCAGCGACGCGGCGTCGAACCCTGTCGCTTGCGCTGCGCTATGCCATACGCCGCTGAGCAAGACTTCGCCCACGCTCGGGCGGTCCTCCGTCGCGACGATATTGCGATGCCGGGTGATCAGACGTTGGCCGTATTCCAACCAGCGCAGTTCCTCCACCGGCGATACCGAAATATGCGAATCCGAACCGACACCCCACGCGCCCTTGGCGTCGAGATAATCGCGCAGCGGGAACAGACCGTCGCCGAGATTCGCTTCGGTGGTCGGGCAGATCGCGACGGTCGCGCCACTGTCGGCAATACCGATGATCTCGTCCACTTCAAGATGGGTCGCATGCACGAGCGTCCAACGCGCATCGACCTCGGCATGGTCCAACAGCCAACGCACCGGGCGCTCGCCGCGAATCGCGAGACTGTCCTGCACTTCGCCGATTTGCTCGGCGATATGGATATGGATGCGTGCGTCCTGCGGCAACGCAGCGAGCACCTTCGCCATCGCCTCCGGCGGTACGGCACGCAGGCTGTGCAAGGCGCAGCCGACGCGCAGCATCTCGTCCTGCTCGGCATGCAAGGTCTCGAACAACCGAAGATACGCATCGACGCCGTGCCCGAAACGACGCTGCCGCGCATTCAATGGGCGGCCATCGAAGCCGCCGGTCATGTACAGCACAGGCAACAAGGTGAGACGAATGCCGGTTTCGCGCGCGGCAGCGATCAGTGCGCGCGACATCGCCGCAGGATCGGCGTACGGCGTGCCGTCGGGCGCGTGATGCAGATAGTGGAATTCGCAGACCGTGGTGTAGCCCGCTTCCAGCATCTCGGCATACAACTGCGAGGCGACGGCGTGCAGGCGGTCCGGGTCGAAACGCGCGGCCATGCGATACATGGTTTCGCGCCAGGTCCAGAACGAATCGGACGGGTGGGTCATGCGTTCGGCCAAGCCGGCCATCGCGCGCTGAAAGGCGTGCGAATGCAGGTTGGCGACGCCGGTCCATCGATGGACCGTGCGTTCGCCCGCTCGGGGTTCGCCCGCTCGGACCCGGCCATCGCCGGTGGTGCTCGATTCGGGAAGATCGGGAGTCGTGCTCATGCCGCGATTGTCGCCGATCCGACGGCGCCCGTGGCCGGCTACACTGCACGCGAATTCGGAACGCGGGAGCCTCGATGTCGGCGTTGGCAGGAATCAAAGTCCTGGAGTTCTCGCGCGTGCTGGCCGGGCCTTGGAGCGGCATGACCTTGGCCGACCTCGGCGCCGAGGTCATCAAGATCGAGCCGCTGGACGGCGACGACACCCGCGGCTATGGCCCGCCATTTCTTGACACGACTGCTCTCGACGAGACCGGCGATGCCCTGACGCACGATGCCCATCGCGACCGGACGGCCGCAGCCGAACGCGGGCTCTCGGCCTATTTCGCCGCTTGCAACCGCAACAAACGCTCGATCGCGCTGGATCTGCGCCATCCCGATAGCCGTCCGCTGATCGAGGCGATGATTCGCGACGCCGATGTGATGATCGAAAATTTCCGCAACGGTGTCGCCGAACGTTTAGGCATCGGCGAGCAAGAGGCGCGTGCGCTCAATCCGCGGTTGATCTATTGCGCGATCTCCGGCTACGGCCGCGACGGCCCTGGCGCCGACCGGCCCGGTTACGACTTCGCGATCCAAGCCGAATCCGGGCTGATGGCGATCACCGGACCCGCCGATGGCGCACCGAGCAAGGTCGGCGTCGCGACCGTCGACATCACCACCGGTTTGAACGCGACCATCGCGATCTTGGCCGCGCTCTATCATCGAGACGCCGGCCGAGACGCCGACCGCGATGCGAACACCGGCGCTCGCGAGCGATGCGGGCAGCGCATCGACATCAGCTTATTCGACGCGCAACTGCAGGCGCTGGCGAACGTCGCCAGCAGCGCCTTGTTCACCGGCGACGATGCTCAGCGTTACGGCAACGCGCATCCGAGCATCGTGCCGTATCAAACCTTCGACGCAAGCGACGGTGCGTTCGCATTGGCGGCTGCCAGCGACCGTTTGTGGCAACGGCTCTGCGACCTGCTCGACGCGCCGGCATGGCGCGACGATCCGCGCTGCGCGACGAACGCCGCCCGCGTGCGTCATCGCGATTGGTTGATTCCGCAATTAGCCGCATGTTTCGCGACCGCGACGACATCGCAGTGGCTCGCGCGTTTCGAGGCCGCGGGCATCCCCGCCGCGCCGGTGAATAGCGTGCGCGATGCGGTGTTCGGCGATCTCGCCACCGCGCGCGGTTTGCGTATCGACGCCGATGGCGTGCCGATGATCGCAAGCCCATTGCGCTTGTCGAATACGCCTGTCATCGATTATCGACGGCCGCCGCGACTGGGCGAACACGCCGATGCGATTTGCGCGAAGTACGGTATCGATGCCCATGCGTTACGCAGCGTTGGAGCGATCCGATGACGATCGAGCCTTGGGATACGCTGCTGGTCGGTGCGACGCTGGCGACGATGGACGACGCGATCGAAGATACGAGCGGTGCGACGGCGCCTTATGGCGCGATCGAAGACGGCGCGATCGCATGGAAAGACGGTGTGTTGCGTTTCGTCGGGCCGCGCAGCGCCCTGCCCGACGCGCCGGATGCGCTTGCACGACGCATCATCGAAGTCGATGGCGGTTGGATCACGCCCGCGCTGATCGATTGCCACACCCATCTGGTCTTCGCCGGCGACCGCGCGCACGAATTCGAACTGCGTCTGCAAGGCGCAAGCTACGAAGACATCGCCCGCGCTGGCGGCGGCATCGTCTCGACCGTGCGTGCGGTGCGCGACGCCAGCGAAGATGCCTTGCTCGCGCAATCGCTGCCGCGCGCGCGAGCGCTGCTGCGCGACGGCGTCGCGACGATCGAAATCAAATCCGGCTACGGCTTGGATTTCGAGAACGAACGAAAAATGCTGCGCGTCGCGCGGCGCATCGGCGAGGCGCTAGGCGTCGGCGTGCGCACCACATACCTCGGCGCGCATGCGCTACCGCCCGAATATTCCGGCGATGCCGATGGCTACATCGTATCGGTGATCGACTGGCTTCCGCGTTTGCATGCCGAGGGCTTGATCGATGCCGTCGACGCGTTTTGCGAAGGCATCGGTTTCACGCCCGCGCAAACGCGTCGCGTCTTCGAAGCCGCACGCGCGCTCGGGCTGCCCGTGAAATTGCATGCCGATCAATTGAGCGATATCGGTGGCGCGGCGCTCACCGCCGAGTTCGGCGGTCTTTCCGCGGATCACGTCGAATACACCGGCGAAGACGCCGTACGCGCGATGGCGGACGCCGGTACGGTCGCGGTGCTGTTGCCCGGCGCGTTCCACTGTTTACGCGAAACGCAGCGCCCACCGATCGCAGCATTCCGCGCGCATAACGTGGCGATGGCGGTCTCGACCGACTGCAATCCCGGCACCTCACCATTGCTGTCGCTGCGCCAAGCGATGGGACTGGCTTGCACGCATTTTCGGCTCACGCCGGAAGAAGCGCTGCGCGGCGCGACCGCTCATGCGGCTCGCGCGCTGGGCCTGCGCGATCGTGGCATTCTTCGCGTCGGGATGCGTGCGGATCTCGCGCACTGGCGCGTTCGCCGCCCAGCGGAACTGTGCTATTGGCTGGGTGGCGAACTGTTGAACGATCTCTACATCGGCGGCGAAATCTCGCCGCATCTTCATCGAATTCGTTAGGAGTGTACTGATGCGACGTACTGCCACAGCCCTCGCACTCGCCGCCAGCGCGTTCGCGGCGTTCGCCCATTCCATCGATGCGCCGATCAGTCCGCAAGATGCGGAACGAATCGCAGGCGAACTCGCCGAAGATGCCGTCATCGTCGATACCCATATCGATGCACCGACGGCCTTGCTGAAGCGGTGGGCCGATCTTGGCGTACTTCAATCCGACCGCGAGTTCGATTACCCCCGCGCCCGCGTCGGCGGCTTGGATGTCGCGTTCATGTCGATCTACACCTCCGCCGGCCAAGACGAGGACGGTAGCGCGTGGAAGATCGCGAATCAGATGATCGATGGGGTCGAAGCCCTGGTCCAACGCCATCCGGAAAAATTCGCGCTGCTGCGCTCGCCGCAGGATGTGGAGCGCTTGCGCACGGCATCGAATGGCGGTGGCGAGCCGCGCGTGCTGTTGCCGCTGGGCATGGAGAACGGCGCACCGATCGGCGACGATCTGAAGAATCTTCGTTTCTTCTTCGATCGCGGCATCCGCTACATCACCTTGGCGCATAGCGCGAACAACCGCATCGCCGATTCGTCTTACGCCGCCGAAAAGAAATGGAAAGGTCTCAGCCCCTTCGGCCGCCATGTCGTCGAAGAAATGAATCGGCTCGGGATGATGATCGATGTCTCGCATCTGTCCGACGATGCCGTGGCGCAATCGGTCGCGCTCAGCCGTGCGCCGGTGATCGCCACGCATTCGGCGCTGCGCCATTTCACGCCCGGTTTCGAGCGCAACCTCAGCGACGAACTGGCCAAAGCCATCGCCGCGAAGGGCGGCGTCATCCAAATTCCGTTCGGCAATGCGTTCGTCGATCCGGCCTCGGCAGCGCAGACGCAGGCCTATTTCGCTGCAGCGAACGCATTCAATCGCCGCAATGCCGAACTGGCCGCCGCTGGAAAACCGCTCGAAGATTTCGAGGCTTTCGACAAGCACTGGGACGACACCCATCCGCCGTTGAAGACCCAGATCGAGCGCGTGCTCGAACAAATCGATTACGGCGTGAAATTGGTCGGCATCGATCACATCGGCATCGGCTCGGATTTCGATGGCGTGAGTGGCGCGCTGCCGGACGGCCTGAAAACCGTGGCGGACTATCCCAAATTCGTGCTCGGCCTGCAGCAGCGCGGCTACAGTGAGCAGGACATCCGTAAAATCCTCGGCGGCAACACGTTGCGCATGTGGCGCGCAGTCGAAGCGGCAGCCGAACCTATGCGTTCGTCATCGCGATGAGCGCGCACGCATCTCGATCGATATCTTCCTTCCGATCTTTTCTGGAGCGTCTATGACCGTCAACGACTACGCAGAATACTATCGCGACCAGCGCGTCTCCGAATTCCGCATGGGCGCGAAGCCTGCGGGCGGCGATGTCGTCTACCGAATCGCGCAAGACTACGATTCCGAGGAATCGCAAGTCGAATTGCTCGACAGCCTGCTATCGCAAGTCGATCCCGGCTCGCTGCAAAGTTTGATCGTCGGGGCGTGGAGCGAAGCGCACGACGAATCGCCGCAGGGCTTTCTCGACCGATTGATCGAGCGTCGCGACGAGCTCGGTGCGCTGCGCTCGCTGTTCGTCGGCGATATGACCTCCGAAGATTGCGAAATCTCGTGGATCATCCAATGCGGTTACAACGCATTGCTCGACGCATTTCCGATGCTGCAGTCGCTGCGCATCCGCGGCAGCACAAGCCTGGAATTGCAGCCGTTCACGCACGAGTTCCTGGAAGAACTCGCGATCGAATGCGGAGGCCTGCCCAGTACGATCGTCGAGAGCATCGCCGGTTCGACGCTGCCCGCGCTGCGTCGGCTCGAATTGTGGCTCGGCGACGACAACTACGGTTTCGATGGCGGCCTCGCGCCCTACGCCAAACTTCTGAGCGCGATCAAACCTGAACGTCTCGACTATCTGGGCCTGCGCAATTCGCAGATCAGCGATGAATTGGCTGCGCATCTCGCTGCGCAGCCATGGCTCGGCGCGCTCAAGACGCTGGATTTGTCGATGGGCACGATCGGCGACATCGGCGCGCGCGCACTGTTCGAGAGCCCGCACATCAAAGGCCTGGAGACGCTGGATCTCAGCCATCACTACATCAGCGACGAGTGGCAGAAGAAGCTCAAAACACTGCCTTGCAAGGTCGTTCTCGACGATCCGCAAGAAGAGGACGATGACGGCGATGAGCGCTATCGCTATGTGGCGGTCGCAGAATGACGCGAGGGGCGGAAGCGGTGCCGCGCATGCGCTTTAGCGATGTCATGAAGACGATGCACTGAAACCGTGACGAGTCCAGCCACCTCCGTGCTCATCGGGCAACCTCAGCAGCGCCGCGCGCAATTATTGCAAGCGGCGCTGCGGGCGAGCGGCCTCGCGCCCGCGATGACGATCGATTGGATCGATTTATTGGGCAGCGCGAATGCCGTCGCAGAGCGGATAAGCGCTATCCGCGCGTGCAAGGTAAAACTCGACTCGCCCGGCGAATGCGCAGAACTGCAGGACGCCTTCATCCATCGCGGCTGGCGGCAGCTCGGCGAACACGGAACACCGCCGCTGCCGCTCGCTCATGGCGAGCTCGCGCATCAGCATCTGTGGTACGCGGGCTTCGCCGATCTATTGCGCAAGCTCGATGACGCAGCGCCGAATGTCCGCTGGCTGAACGCGCCGGGCGATATTCTGCGCCTGTGCGACAAACTCGCTTGTCAGGAAGCGTTGATCGCCGCCGACATCGACACGCCTGCGCTGTTGGGCTCGATCGACGGCTATGCGCATCTGCGCGATCGCATGCGTGCCGCGGATGTCGACCGTGTCTTCGTTAAAGCGCGCTATGGCTCCTCGGCAGCAGGCGTCGTCGCGTATCGCTGCCGTAAAGACGGCCGCGAAATCGCCTATTCCAGCGCCGATCTCGTGCGCGATGACGACAATATCCGTCTCTTCAATTCGCTACAGCTTCGACGCTACACCCACCATGCCGACATCGCCGCATTACTCGATGCGATCGCGGTACAAGGCGCATATGCGGAACAATGGCTCGCCAAACCGCGTACTGTCGAACGAGCGCATTTCGATCTACGTGTCGTCAGTTTCGCCGGCATGCCCCGACAACGCATCGCACGCATCTCATCGCAGCCGATGACGAATCTACATCTTGGCAACCACCGTGGAGATGCCGATCGCCTGCTCGACGACGACACGATGCGACGCCTCGAAGACAGCGTACGTCGCGCCGCTGCTGTGTTTCCGAACAGCGCCACGATCGGCTTCGATCTGATTCCGCACGCGAAGCGCATCGTCGTGCTCGAAGCCAATGCCTTCGGCGACCTGCTGCCGGGCCTGCACCACCGCGGCATGAGCACCTACGACGACCAAGCGGCATGGTTCGCGCAACGCGCCGCGTCGAGCGACACGTGCGCCGCAGCACCGCCGTACGAGGCCGCGCATGCGTGATCGCGAGGCGCATGCCAATGCCGATTCGATGACCGTCGATATGCACGAGATCGTCGGCAGCCACGATATTTTGTTCGTGACCCTCGACACGCTGCGCTACGACGCTGCACAGCGCTGTTTCGAGCATGGCCTGCTGCCGACGCTCGCGGCGCATATGCCGCCGGGCGGCTGGGAAAAGCGACACACACCGGCCAGTTTCACCTATGCCGCGCATCAAGCGTTCTTCGCCGGTTTTCTGCCGACGCCCGCGCGCCCTGGGCCGCATCCGCGTCTGTTCGCCCTGGCGTTTCCGGGCAGCGAAACCATCGATGCGAAGACCTGGGTCTTCGAGGGCTGCGCCGACATCGTCCGTGGTTTCGCCGATCTCGGCTATCGCACGCTCTGCATCGGTGGCGTCGGCTTTTTCAATCGAGCGAATCCACTAGGCCGTACTTTGCCCGATCTTTTCGACGAGGCGCACTGGTCGCCCGCCTTCGGCGTGACCGCGATCGATTCGACCGACCGCCAAGTCGCATTGGCCTGCACTCGACTCGAATCCGAGGATCTGCACGGACGCCGCTGCTTCACATTCATCAACGTTTCCGCGCTGCATCAACCGAATCGGCATTACATTCCAGGTGCGGTCGAGGACGATCTTGATACGCACGGCGCCGCGTTGGAATACGTCGATCGCGCGCTAGCGCCGCTGCTGAACGTCGCTCGGCGACGCGCACCGACCCTCGTCATCATCTGTTCCGACCATGGCACCGCTTACGGCGAAGACGGCTACGTCGGCCATCGCATCGCGCACGAAGTGGTGATGACCGTGCCCTATTCGCATTTCGTACTGACGCCGTGAATCGTCCCGACCTCGCATCCTTACTGCGATTGCCGCCGTATCAGGCGTATTCGTACTCGTACCCGCACAAAACCGCGTATCGCCCGTTCGATGCGCCGGTGCCGCTGCGCGACGCATGGCGCGACGAAGACCGAAGCGCGCTATTCCTGTACTTGCATATTCCTTTCTGCACGTACCGCTGCGGCTTCTGTAATTTGTTCGCGCTGGCGCGGCCCTCCGACGACACGGTGAATCGCTATCTCGATCGCATGATCGCGCAATTACGCACGACCGTCGACGCGCTCGATGGACATGCTTTCGCGCGCTTCGCGCTCGGCGGCGGCACACCGAGTTATCTCGACGCCATGCAGTTGCGTATGCTGTTCGATACCGTGCGCGATACCGCCGGTATCGATCTCAATACGATTCCCGCCGGCATGGAGGTATCACCCGAAACCGTCGACCCCGAAAAAATGGCGCTTTGCCGCGAAGTCGGCATCGATCGCATCAGCATGGGCATCCAAAGCTTCAGCGATGCCGAAGTGCGGACGTTGGTTCGCCCACAACAGCGCGATCAAGTCGAGCGCGCGATCGCTGCGATCCGCAATGCCGGATTTCCGACGCTCAATCTCGATCTGATCTACGGCATCGTCGGGCAGAGCGCATCGAGCTTTCTCGCCTCGATTCAGAGCGCGCTCGCCTTCTCGCCGGAAGAACTGTATTTGTATCCTCTGTACGTGCGTCCGCTCACCGGTCTTGGCCGAATCGAGGCCCGCGATGGCAAGACTCGTTTCGCGCTGCAGCCTGAGCCCCAAGACAGTCGCGCCGAACTGTATCGCGTCGGCCGCGAGGCGCTGCTTGCGGCCGGTTATCGCCAGATTTCGATGCGCATGTTCCGCGCGCCGCACGCGCCCGACGACAGCGACGCACCGTCGTATTGCTGCCAGGACGACGGCATGGTCGGTATCGGCTGCGGTGCGCGCTCGTATACGCGCACACTGCACTACTCCAGCGAGTATGGCGTGTCGCGTCGCAGCGTCGCCGATATTCTCGATCATTATCTGCAGCGAAGCGATGCCGATTTCGCTAACGCCGACTACGGCTTCGCACTCGACGACGACGAACAGCGGCGACGTTACGTCATTCAATCGCTACTGATCTGCAGCGGTCTCGATCGCGATGCTTATCGGCTCCGTTTCGGCAACGATTGCCTCGACGATTTGCCTCAATTACGCGAACTTGAGCGTCATGGGCTTGCGCACATCGAGGCTCAACGCATTCGCCCGACCGACGACGGCCTCGCGCGCGCCGATACGATCGGCCCTTGGCTCGCATCACCCACTGTCGTCGCGAAGATGCAGGCGTATGACATCGCTTGATACGTCCAATGGTTCGGCCAACGGCACGATTGCCGGCGCACCGCCGCGGCCTATGCTGTCGATTCTTTATCGCGGCCGGCTGAGCAGTTGCAATTACGACTGCGCATACTGCCCGTTCGCGAAACGTCGGGACACTCGCGCGACCCTTCACCGCGATGCCGCCGATCTCGCGCGTTTCGTCGGATGGGCGACGACGCAGACCGATCGATCGCTATCGATCCTGTTCACGCCTTGGGGCGAAGGTTTGGTACGCAAGCACTATCGCGACGCCATGATCGCGCTGAGTCATCTGCCGCAGGTACGGCGAGTCGCGATCCAAACCAATCTTTGCATCGGCACCCGCTGGCTGGATGATGCCGATCCGGACAAACTCGCGTTCTGGTGTACGTTCCATCCGAGTCAGACGCCGCGCGCCGCATTCCTCGCGCGTTGCCGAGAGCTACGTCGGCGCGGCATCCGCCACAGTGTCGGCATGGTCGCGATGCGCGAGCACTTCGAGGACATCGCGCGACTGCGCGAGGCGTTGCCCACCGACACGCCGATGTGGCTCAACGCCTACGATCAGCGCGAAGCGAATTACTACAGCGAGGACGAGCGAGCGCTGATGCGCGCGATCGATCCGCATATCGATTTCAATCTCTCGCCGCCGCCGAGTCTCGGCGCGCCGTGCGCGACCGGCGACCGTGTGGTCTCGGTCGATGGCGATGGCAACGTGCGCCGCTGCCATTTCGTGGCGACGCCGCTGGGTAATCTGTACGACGGCAGTTTCGAAGCGGCGCTGCGTCCACGCGCGTGCCCCAACGCGCAGTGCGATTGTTTTATCGGGTACGTGCATCGCGACGATCTGCCGTTCGCGCGCGACTATGCGGGTGGGCAATTGGAACGCGTGCCGATGTCCTTATCGCTGACCGGCATCTCGGGCTTCGATCCGTCGCGTCCGTAAGCCATCGCTCGGCGAGTCGAGGTGTGTCGAATTGTTTCGCGTCGCCCTATCCAGGCGCCACAAACGCGAAACCCCGCCGAGGCGGGGTTTCGTCGTTGCGCGAAGTGCGCCTCGGACAGCGTCCGATCACTCCTTCGCGGCTTTCTTGGCGACCACTTTCTTCGCCGCAGGTTTAGCGGCCGGCTTAGCGGCCACTTTCTTGACGGCGACGGGGCTGGCAGCCGGCGCGCCCGCAGACTTCGGACGAGCTTTGCCGTAACTGGCGTTGTAGCGTTTACCTTTGGCGGTCTTGCGGTCGCCCTTACCCATGATGCGAATCCTCGATGTAGTGATACTCAATGTCGTGAGACATGCCGATATCGGCGCGTGAACGATGCGATGTCTAACCGCGGCGAGGCCGCGAACCGCGCATGGTAGCACGCAGGGACGGGGCATGCGGCGCGTCGAAAGCCGCCTCAGTCGGCGGCATTGGCGAGGTGCGTCAACCTCAAATTGAGCATATGCGCGAGAGCGAGCAACACGCCACCGGTGGTCATCACCAAGGCATGCAACAAGTCGTGAGCGTGCAACGGGCCGAATGAGCCCAGCCAGACCAGTCCAAGGCCAGGCACGAGCAACGCCCATGCACGGAAAACCCGATGCCGACGCCAGCCGAGAGTCAGTGTCGATACCCCGAGAAGGGTCGCGAACACCACGAACGCCTGGTCCATATCCACCCAGCCGCCGAACTCAAGCCCGAAGGCAGGCGCTAAGGCGAGAAGCCAGGGCCACAGCGCGCAATGGATCGCGCACAGGAATGACGCGGCGAATCCCAGGCGATCTGCGTTATGGAGGCTACTGGACATGGCCATGACGTTTGGGGGGTGTCGGTTTGATTTGAAACATTATAACATTTCTATTCCGCCCCGATAGTGTACCCGACCATGCCAGTCCGAACACCACCGCACCGCCGCGTCTTGTCCTTGTCGTTGCGATTCGCCCTGGGCCTTTCGTTCCCTGCCCTAGTTCTCTCTGCGCATGGCGCCGCCGCTCAGGACGCCCGTCACGACGAACCGCAGGAGCTCGATCGCGTCATCGTCAACGCCAGTCCGTTGCGTAAGACCGCAGAAGAACTGAGCCAACCGACCGAGGTTCTGTCAGGCGAAGACTTGGATCGCGCCAAGTCGGCTACCCTCGGCGAGACCTTGAATGGGGTTCCAGGCGTACAGACCACGAATTTCGGCGCAGGCGTCGGCCGTCCGATCATCCGTGGTCTCGATGGCCCGCGTACCGGCGTGCTCTCCGGCGGCCTGATCGAATCAGGACGTCTCGACCATCAGTCAAGACCACGCCACCGCCGTCGAGCCTTTTCTTGCGGATCAAATCGAAGTCCTGAAAGGCCCTGCGACGCTACTATACGGCAGCGGCGCGATCGGCGGTGTCGTCAACGTCGTCGATGGCCGTATCGCCGAGCGCGCACTCGACGAGACCATCAAAGGCAGAGCCGAACTGCGCTACGACAGCGTGAACCAAGGTCGCACCGGAATGGCGCGTATCGACGCGATGGGCGCGAACGGATCGCTCGTCTTGCATGCCGACGGCGCATATCGCGATCTCGAGGACTACGACACACCGAACGGCGAACAAGCCAATAGCTTCGTCGAAAGCCGCAGCGGCGCGCTCGGCGCGTCGTACGTCGGCGCCGACGGCTTCATCGGCGTATCGCTCTCGCGTTTCGATCATCGCTACGGCAACCCCGGCGAGCCCGGCGATTCGGCGGCGGGCGAAGCCGGCGTGTCGCTGGACATGTTGCAGGATCGTTTCGAGTTGAAGACAGGCCTCAACCGCGATCTGTGGATCTTCGACGGGCTGCGTTTCGGTTTCGCCAACACCCGCTACGAGCACACCGAATTCGAAGGCAGCGAGATCGGCACGGTGTTCGAGAGCGACGCCAACGAAGGGCGCTTCGAACTCACTCATAAAGCCTTCGGCGCATGGACCGGCGCGATCGGTTTGCAGATCGGCGAGCGCAGCTTCGAAGCGATCGGCGACGAAGCGTTCGTGCCGCGGACGAAAACCCGTTCGCAGGGTCTGTTCTTGGTCGAACAAGCGCAGTTCGGCGCCTTCAATTTCGATCTCGGCGCGCGTATCGACCGCGTGCGTTCCGATGCCATCAGCAATGCTCGTCGCAATTTCGCACCGCTGAGCCTATCGCTCGGCGCGCTGTGGAACGTCAACGACGCATGGCGCCTGAGCTTCAATCTCGATCGCGCCGAACGCGCGCCCGCCGAAGAAGAGTTGTACGCCTTCGGCCCGCATGCCGCGACCGCATCGTTCGAGATCGGCGACGCCAATTTACGCGAGGAGCGCGCGGATCAAGCCGAAATTGGCCTGCATTTCCATAGCGATCGTTTCGATGCCAAAGCATCGATCTACAAGACGCGTTTCGACGGGTTCATCTATTTGGTCGATAGCGGTCTATTCACGGAGCCTGAAGTCGTCGGCGAGGACGGATTGCCGATCCGCGTCTGGACGCAGGCCGATGCCGACTTCAGCGGACTCGAAATGGAACTCATCGCACATGTGATCGATAACGCCGCCGGCAAACTCGATGTGCGTGCCTTCGGCGACTATGTCCGCGGCGAATTGGACAGCGGCGACAATTTGCCGCGCATCGTGCCTTCTCGATTCGGCGCCGGTGCCCACTGGAAAAGCGATGCATGGAACGCCTCGCTCGCCGCGACGCGCGTGATGCGTCAGGACGACGTGGCGCCGGGCGAAACCGAAACTGCCGGATATACCTTCGTCGATGCGAGTTTCGCCTATCACTGGGATACGGACGCATATGGCTGGGAAGTATTCGTCGATGGACGCAATCTCACTGGCCGCATCGCGCGCGTTCATACGTCTTACCTGAAAGACAGTGTGGTGTTGCCGGATCGTAATTTCAGTCTCGGCTTGCGCGTGTTCTTCTGAGGCGATAGAGCTGCCGCCCGTGTCGGCGGTTCATTCGGCTTTCTATGACGTTTTAAACATGCATTGGCGTACCGTCGGAAGCGAAACCGAGCTCCGCTTCCGAACAACGAGGCCCCCCGCACGCGCTCGCGGAGTTGTCTACTCTCCCTGACAACTCCGCGGCGCGTGCAACTTTCTCTATCGTCACACCGCGAAATATCGCTAATAGGGTCGGCCCGGCTCTAGCGATCTGCGCAGCGCGCGCAGATGCCATGCACTTCCAGCGTCTGCGCCTGCGGCATAAAACCGAGCGAGCGCGCTTTTTCGTCGAGCATCGCGACGATGCGTTCGTCTTCGAGTTCGACCGCGTTGTGGCAGCGGTCGCAGATCAGGAACGGCACCGAATGCTGCGCCGTATTCGGATGGTGGCAAGCGACGAAGGCATTCACCGATTCGAGCTTGTGAATGAATCCGTTCGCGAGCAGAAAATCCAGCGCGCGATAGACCGTCGGCGGCGCCGCGGCGCCGGCGCTGTCTTCGTCGTCGAGTTTGTCGGAACGGATGCGATCGAGCAGATCGTAGGCTTTGATCGGCTTGCCCTGCTCCGCGATCAGCGTGAGCACCCGTGCGCGGATCGGTGTGAGCCGGAGACCGCGCTCGCGGCAAGCGCGTTCGACCGCAGCCACGAAGCTCGCGGCGTCGTGGACGTGATGATGCGGGATCGGTGCAGTGATGCGTGCTCATTGCAGAGATGATGGCGACGAAGTGCTCGGGACTCAAGTCGCGGGCAGTTTGGCCAGCGCCGCGTCGATACGCGCCACCGCTTCGCCCTGCCCCGCCAGATAGACGGTATGCGAGATATCCGGGCTGACTTGCGTGCCGGTGATCGCCACGCGCAACGGCTGCGCCACTTTACCCATGCCCAGACCGAGCGCTTCGGCGGTCGCGTGCAAGGCGCCGCTCACGCTGTCGACCGACCACACCGTCAGCGCGGCGAGACGATCGCGCACATCCCGCAGCGGCACGTCCACGGCAGCGGTGAAGTGCTTGGCGACTGCCGCAGCGTCGTACTCGGTCAGCGGCCGATACCAAACGCCCGCGCGTTCGGCCATCTCTTTGAGAGTCTGCACGCGATCGCGCAACGCGATCACGACATCCGACGGCGCTGGACCTCGCGCGAGATCGTAACCCGCCTGCTGCAAATGCCATTCGAGATGCTTCGCCACCGCTTCGGGCGCATCGCTCTTGAGGTACTGCTGGTTCAGCCAGCCGAGCTTCGCCATATCCAGACGCGAAGGACTCGGATTCACGTCGTTCAATTCGAACAAACGAATCATCTCCTCCATCGAGAAGATTTCTTGATCGCCATGCGACCAACCCAGTCGCACTAGATAATTCAACAACGCGTGCGGCAGGTATCCGGCATTGCGATAGCCCATCACATCGGCCGCGCCGGTGCGCTTGGATAGCTTGGCGCCGCTCTCGTCCAGAATCATCGGTAAATGCGCGAAATTCGGCACCGCCGTCGCCATTCCGCTTTGGATCAGCGCGGTATAGATATTGATCTGACGCGGCGTGTTGTTGACGTGATCGTCGCCGCGCACCACGTCGGTGATGCGCATATCGACATCGTCCACGACCACCGCGAAGTTGTAAGTCGGATAACCATCTGAGCGGAAGATCACCAAATCGTCGAGCTCGCTGTTGGCGATCTGAATCCGGCCTTTGACCTTGTCGTCCCACGCGACCACGCCATCGAGCGGATTCTTGAAACGGATCACTCGATTCGGGTCGTCGCGATATCCTGCATTCGCATCGCGGTAAGCGCCGTTGTAGCGCGGCTTCTGTTTCGCCGCGATCGCCGCATCGCGCATCGCTTCGAGTTCGTCTTTGGTCTCGTAGGCGTAATACGCGGTGCCGGCTGCGACCATCTGTTCCGCGACTTCGCGATAACGATCGAGACGCTGGGTCTGATAGATCGGACCCTCGTCGTAGCTCAGATTCAGCCACTCCATCGCCTCCAGAATCGCGTCGATCGCCCCCTGCGTGCTGCGCTCCTGATCGGTGTCTTCGATCCGCAGCACGAACTCGCCGCCCGCGTGGCGCGAGGCCAGCCAGCAATACAGCGCGGTGCGCGCGCCGCCGATGTGCAGATAGCCGGTCGGGCTGGGAGCGAAACGGGTACGGATGGTCATGCGGGCGCTTCGGGTCGCGGAAAGCGACGATTTTACCCTAGGCGCACGGTTGGGCCGGCTTAGACGCCGATCGGTCTTCGGCAGCGACGGCCGAACGCGACGGCCCGCAGAGGCAGGCCCTACAATTCCCCCATGACGACGCTCTTCATTTCCGACCTGCACCTCGACCCCGAACGGCCCGAGATCACCCGCCTCTTCGGCGCACTTCATCGACGGCGAAGCCCGGCGCGCCGACGCGCTGTACATCCTCGGCGATTTGTTCGAGGCGTGGGTGGGCGACGACGATCCGTCCGAAACCGGAACTTTCGTCGCGACGAAATTGAGGGCGCTATCGGATTCCGGCGTGCGCGTCTTTTTTCAGCATGGCAATCGCGATTTTCTGGTCGGTCGCGAATTCGCGCAACGCGCGGGTCTGCGATTACTGCCGGAACATGCGGTGATCGTGCTCGATGGCGAACCGGTGTTGTTGATGCACGGCGATACCTTATGCACCGGCGACACCGCATACCAAGCGTTTCGCGCACAAACGCGACAACCTGCGTGGCGCGAACATTTCTTGGCGCAACCGCTTCAAGCGCGACTCGCGTTCGCGGCGAAAGCGCGCGAGGCCAGTCAGCAGCGCCAAGGCGAAATGAAGCGCGACGACCGCACGCAGTTCGAATCGATCACCGATGCGGCGCCCGAAGCGGTGGTCGCGACACTATCGCGATACGGTATCCGCACGATGATTCATGGCCATACGCATCGGCCAGCGATCCATGACATGCAAATCGACGGCCACGCCTGCAAACGCATCGTGCTCGGCGATTGGTATACGCAAGGCTCGGTGTTGCGCGTGAATACGCAAGACATGGTACTGACCGCCCTGCCCTTGTAACGAATATCGGACACAATGCGTCGTGCGCTCATCCTGCGCCGACTGCGGCGATGTCCGACGGAATGAGGCGTCGACCTTTCAACGAAGACCGGAGCCATCGATATGATGCCGACCGCCCGCATCGCGATACCGTTACTCGCTCTTTTCATTGCAGCCTGTACACCCGATGGCGAGCCCATGCCCATCGGTGGGCGCACCGTCGAAATTCACGCAGGCCCGATCGATGTGGCCGAAGGCGATCCGCGCCGCGCACCGCTGCTCGACAGTCTGCGTCTCGAACTTGAGGACGATCTCGATCAGCCGCTGCGGCTGGAGGTGCAGAGTTTGCGCGAGCGCGGCGGTTGGGCGTTCGCGATCGTGTATCCACGCACGCCGGAAGGCGCGCAAATCGATTACATGCGCACACACTACGCCGACGAGCGCCGCTCCGGCATCCTCGAAGAAGACAGCACATACGCCCTGTTACGCCGCCGCGACGATTCGTGGGAGGTTCGGGAATTCAGCATCGGCTCGCCTGACAATGCGTGGATGGGATGGGGGCGCAAGCACGGCGCACCGAAGGAGATTTTCTGGCTCGCGGGGGAATGAATCGCGATGCGAGCACGTATCGGCGGCGACCGATGCGGCGTCAGTCCAATGCAGCGACCGCGCGTTCCAATGCCCGCAATTCCTCTTCGCTGAAACCGGCCGCGCTGCGCGCTTCGAGATTGAATGGGCCGTAAAGCACGCCGCGCCCGTATTCGATCAGCAGCGCGCGGAAGGTCGCTTCGGAATCGACGCCTTCGCGTTCGCAGTACCAGCGGAACCAGCGCGAACCCGCCGCTACGTGACCGATCTCTTCGCGCAAGATCACGTCGAGAATATCGGCGGTCGCGTCGTCGCGGAGCGCTCGGAGCTTGTCGATCATGCCCGGAGTCACGTCGAGTCCGCGCGCTTCCAGTACGCGCGGCACCAAGGCCATGCGTTCGAGCGCCGAGTGCGCGGTTTTTTCGGCCATTTCCCACAGACCGTTATGCGCATCGTAGTCCCCGTAGTCGCGACCGAAGTCGTTCAACCGCTTGCGCAACATGACGAAATGCCGCGCCTCGTCGTGAGCGACGCTCACCCAATCGGCATAGAACTGCGGTGGCATGCCGCGAAAGCGATACACCGCATCCCACGCCAAATCGATCGCATTGAATTCGATATGCGCGATGGAATGGATGAACGCGGCACGACCTTCATCGCTACCGAAACCACGTCGCGGTAGTTCGCGCGGATGCACGAGTTTCGGCCGCTGCGGACGGCCGGGCATGCGGATCGGTTCCGGTGGTGGGGCACGATCGTCGATGACGCAGTTCACCGCGGCCGAAGGCTTCGCGCTGTGTAAACGTCAATGCGACTTTATCTTCGGGCGATGCCGCGCGAAGACAGGCATGGGCGGCTGAAAATACGTCATTCATGCGCGAACCGTCGTTTCCAAAACGCAATAGAGTTCATGAAAGAGAACATAGGGTGCGCCTGTGGCGCACCTTTTCTTTCGCATGAGACAAGAACGGTGCGCCGCAGGCGCACCCTATGCGTAATCACCAGCATGTGCCGCCATCAGCTCGCGAGGCGCCGCTTCTTCTTCGCCTCATCCGAGCGCAATTGCTGGATGCGTTCGAAATAACCCGGCTCGATACCGGTGACGTACTCGCCGTTGAAGCACGAACTGTCGAATTTGCGGCCGGGAAACTTCGGCCCGGCGACGGCGGACTCGAGATCGACCAGATCCTGATAAATCAGCCAATCGCAGCCCAGTAAAGTTTGCACTTCGTCTTCGGTGCGGCCGTGCGCGACCAATTCGTCCGGCGACGGCATATCGATACCGTAGACGTTCGGGAAGCGCACCGGCGGCGCGGCTGAAGCGAGATAGACTTTTTTGGCGCCCGCGTCGCGCGCCATCTGCACGATTTGCTGCGAGGTCGTGCCGCGGACGATGGAATCGTCGACCAACAACACGACTCTGTTCCGAAATTCCAATGTGATCGGGTTGAGTTTGCGACGCACGGATTTCACGCGCTCGCCCTGCCCGGGCATGATGAAGGTGCGACCGACGTAGCGGTTCTTGATGAAACCTTCGCGATACTTCACGCCGAGCGTACTCGCGATTTCCAACGCGGCGTCGCGCGAAGTGTCGGGGATCGGAATCACCACATCGATATCGTGTTCGGGACGCAGGCGCAGAATTTTCTCGCCCAGCGTCACGCCCATGCGCATACGCGCTTTATGCACCGAGATTTCGTCCATCATCGAGTCGGGACGGGCAAAGTACACGAACTCGAAAATACAGGGACGCAATTCGCCGTCGGCGCACTGCCGCGAATGCAGCTCGCCGCGCGGCGTGATCACCAGCGCTTCGCCCGGTGCGATGTCGCGTACGCGCTCGAAACCAAGCACGTCCAACGCAACCGATTCGGAGGCGATGGCGAATTCGCTGCCCGCATCGGAATCGCGACGGCCGAGGACCAGTGGGCGAATACCGTTGGGGTCGCGGAACGCGACCAAACCCAAACCCAACACGACCGCGACCACCGCATAACCGCCCTTCGCGCGCCGCACGACGCCTTCCACCGCGCGGAACGCGGCATCGGGGGTGAGTACGCGTTGCATATCCAATTCGTGCGCGAAGACGTTCAACAGCACTTCGGAATCGGATTCGGTGTTGACGTTGCGGCGATCTTGCTCGAAGACCTCCCGGCGCAGCGTGTCGGTGTTGATCAAATTGCCGTTATGCGCCAACGCGATGCCGAACGGCGAATTGACGTAGAAAGGCTGCGCTTCGTCGCTGCCTTCGCTGCCGGCGGTCGGGTAGCGGCAATGACCGATACCGACGCGACCCTGCAATAGCGCCATCGCCTTCGGGTCGAACGCATCGCGCACCAGTCCATTGCCTTTGTGCACGCGCATTTGCGTGCCATTGGCGGTGGCGATGCCGGCAGCGTCCTGGCCACGATGTTGGAGCACGGTCAGCCCATCGTAGAGCTGAGCCGCGACGTCCGAGGTGCCGACGATACCGAGAATGCCGCACATGAGGGTGA
This sequence comes from uncultured Gammaproteobacteria bacterium, assembly GCA_963783035.1. Taxonomy (GTDB): domain Bacteria; phylum Pseudomonadota; class Gammaproteobacteria; order Xanthomonadales; family Xanthomonadaceae; genus Lysobacter_I. The sequence continues at coordinate 1,297,750 of CAWAMC010000004.1, read as the reverse complement.
CTCCAGAAACTTTCGGGACGACAAGTCGCGCACACCGCATCGCGATGCGCGCGACGAAGAAACGCGTTTACGGATGCGGGCGCACGATCCCATCCACGCCGGTCTTCGAACGCACCTGCGCTTTCAATTGATCCGCCGCCGCGCGATCGACCACCGGCCCGACGCGTACGCGCGTGAGCTTGCCTTTATCGGTGGTGACGGTTTCGGTAAACGCCGAGAAGCCCGAAGCGCGTAGGCGATCGCGTAACGCGAGCGCATCGCCGCTGTCGCTGAAAGCGCCGAGCTGCACCGCGAAACCGACGTTCGCCGCCGCGGCCGGCTTGGGCTTGGGCGCGACCGCGATCAGCGTGCCGCTATCGGCCGGTTTAACTGTTGGCTTCGGCTCCGCAGGCTTAGGCGTCGTCGGCTTCGGTGCCGCGACCGCCACTTCGACCGGTTTCGAAGGCGCGGCCGGCTTGGGTGCGACGGCAGGTTTGATCTCGACCTTCGCATCCGCAGGCTTAGCAGCGAGCGGCTTGGCCTCAGGTTTCGAGACAGGTTTCGGCTCGGGTTTGGCCGGCTCCGCTGGTTTAGGGGCTTCAGCGATGGGCGGCGACGGCGGTACTGCCGCAGTCGGCGCCTCGGGCGTGGCATCGGCATTGAGCACGACCACGCGCACGGGCACATCGTTGCGGACGCTCAGCGCCTTCAGACGCGCGGATTCGGCATCGGCGCGCGTGCTGTATGGACCGATCCGCACCCGCCATGCAGCTTTATCGCCGACTGTGGTCGGTTCGCTGTAGGCGGGCAATTGCGCGGCCTTGGCCAGCGCGACCACCGTTTCGGCGGCCTTGGCGCTGGCGTAGGCGCCGAAATGTACGGCGTAATCGCCGCCCGCGGCAGCCGGGGGCAGCGCCGTAGCAGAAGGGTCGGTCGTCGCTGCGGTCGCATCCCCATCGGGCGAAGCGTTGGCGCCATCGCCTGTCGTTAGATCTGCGCTGGTCGGTGCTGTGCCCAAGGCCGGGCCAGGGCGATCAAGCGGCGACGCATCCATCCCGACGGCACCGCCTTTCGGCACCTCGCCGGGTGCGACCAAGGGCAGATCGCGGGTTTCCATCGCCCCTTCGGGGCCTTTGGGAATATCGATCGAAACGTCGGAAACGCCGCTGCCGGGTGCGGGGCCCTTAACTAACATCGGCAGGAAAAACACCGCGAGCGCTACTAAGACCGCGGCGCCGATCAAGCGCTGTTTCAGTGCAGTGTCCATCGACATCCAGGCAGGAGGAAGCTGGCGAATTATAAGGCCGATCCGCCGACAAGGCCGCACTCGCGATGGCCTATCGAATGACGCACTCGATGACGCGATCGCTCGCAGCGATCCCCGCGTGCGTCCAGCCGCTGCACATCCTTAGTCGTTCAGCAAGCGCAAAGCCTCGGCCGCCGTGAAGAACGAGCCGAAGACGAGAATACGATCGCCCGCGACCGACACCTCGCGCGCCGCGCTCAATGCATCGGCGACATCCGCATGCCGCGCGCCACCGGCCGCCGCCGTGCCCGCTAGCCGCTTTGCGAAGGTATCGACATCCACGCCGCGCGGACCCGCCGCCAGTAGACCCGCGAGCCACCACGTGTCGATCACCGCTGCAAGCGCATCGACGACGCCCACGATGTCTTTATCGCCGAGCGCCGCGAATACCGCATGCGTTTTGCCCGGCACCGGCGCGGCGTTCAGACCGTCGGCCAAGGCGCGCGCGGCCTGCGGGTTATGGCCGACATCGACCAAGAGTTCGATGCCATCGCGCTCGAACCGCTGCAACCGTGCGGCGACATGGGCTTCGGCGACGCCGCGCGCATACATCGCGTCCGGCCACGCTTCGCTACCGGGCAATGCACGCAATGCTGCGATCGCGATGGCCGCGTTGCGCAACTGCACCGGTGCGGTCAGCGATGGCATCGGCAATTCCAGTTCGCAGCCGAGTTCGCGCCACTGCCAATGCGTCTGGTCGATCGGCGCGAAGAAAAAATCGCAGCCGATGCGCACGGCAGACGCACCGATCGCATAGGCATGTCCGAGCACGCTCGACGGCGGGTCGTCGTCGCCCAGTATTAGCGGCGCCCAGGCGCGTGCGATGCCGACTTTTTCGGCGCCGATCGCCTCGATGTTATCGCCGAGCCAATCTTGATGATCCAGATCGACCGTGGTGATGACGGCGACATCGGGATCGATCAGATTCACTGCATCCAAACGCCCACCGAGCCCGACTTCCAGCACCACGAGATCGAGATCGCGCTGCGCGAACAGCCACAGCGCGGCCAGCGTGCCGAATTCGAAATACGTCAGCGCGATTTCGCTCTGTTTTCGATCATCGTCGGAAATGCCGACTCGTGCGCGCTCCACCGCCGCGAAAGCGGCGATCAACTCATCGTCGTCGGCATCGTGGCCTTCGATGCGCACGCGCTCGTTGTAACGCAGCAGATGCGGCGAGGTGTAGGCGCCGACGCGCCAACCCGCCGCGCGCGCGATCGCCTCGATGAATGCGACCGTCGAACCTTTGCCGTTGGTGCCGCCGACGGTCACCACTCGCGGCGCCGGCTTGGTCAATCCCATGCGCTGCGCGACCTCGCGACTGCGCTCCAACGTCATCTCGATGGCCTTGGGATGCTGTCCTTCGATGTAAGCCAGCCAATCGGCGAGCGTCGCGTGCGTGGTCATAGCCGCATTATCGCCTGCAGCCGTTCGCGCAGCTATCCTTCGTGGGCGAACGTCGCGCCAGGAACGAAGCGCCGCAGAAACGGGTCGACTTCGCGATTGCGCGGTAGAAAACCGCATACGATATTCGCTTTCGCGTCCTCATGAGGTAGCCGCATGTCCGTCTCCCGACCCATCCTCGGCTCGATGCGTTTCGGCGACTGGGGCGCACGGCTATCGCCTTCGTCCGTCGCCGACGTGCTCGAAGCGGCGTTGGATCTTGGCATCGACACGCTCGATCTCGCCGATATCTACGGTGGGCACACCACGAACGCGCTCGTCGGCGCGGCATTCGCGATACGGCCAGGGCTGCGCGCGCGTTTCAAGTTGCTCGCGAAAATCGGCATCGTGATGGCGAACAGCCCGGGCAATGCGCGCGGCGTGCAGCATTACGATCTTTCCGTCGCGCATTTACGCCGTGCGCTGGACCAGACGCTGGCGGCACTCGGCGTCGAATACGTCGAGATGCCGATGCTGCATCGCTTCGATCCTTTACTCGACCCGGAAGCGATCGCCGAATGGGTGCGCGATGAAGTACGGGTGGGGCGTGTCGGCAGCTTCGGCGTCTCGAATTTCGATGCGCGCGCTGTCGCGTTGTTCGATGTCGCGCTGCCGATCGCTGCGAATCAAATCGAGTTATCGCTCGCGAACAGCGCGGCGCTCGACGATGGCACGCTCAACGCGATGCGCGCACGCGGCACGGACGTGCAGGCTTGGTCGCCGCTGGGCGGCGGCGCCTTGCTCGATGCGCATTCACCGGTCGGCGGACGCCTGCACGCACCATTGCGCGCGATGAGCGCGGAGTTCGGTCTCGACCCCGCCTCGCTGCTACTGCGCTGGGTCGCATCGATACCGAACACGCACGTGGTGCTGGGCAGCACGAAGATCGAACGTTTACGCGAAGCCGTGCACGCGTGCGAAACGCCGCTACCGCGCGATGCGTGGTACGCATTGTGGGAAGCGGCGCGCGGGCATGCGGTGCCATAAAGCGCCCCGCGCCCGGCCTTCATGCATAGCGCTCGGGCGCTCTTTCACAACGCCCGATGCACCGCCTCGCCGAACAACGCGGTGTGATGCGCACAATCGTTGAGCCGCACGATGTCGAGCGATTCGACATTCGGGCCTTCCAACAGGTTCAACGTCGTCGGCGCTTGTCGGAACGTCCACAGCTTCGCGAACGGAATCCCGAGCAATCGGCATAGCAACACGCGATTGACGGCGTCGTGCGCGACGACCAGCAAGGTATCGCGATCGCCGAGACCTTCGGCCGCGCGCGCGAACGCGGGCCATGCGCGATCGAACACCATCTGCAGCGATTCCCCGCCGGCGCCGGGCATCAGCACCGTGTCCGGAGCGTCTCGCCAAGCCTGCAGACGATCGCCGTCGCGCTCGCGGATTTCGCTCGCGAGCAGACCTTCCCAGGTCCCGTGCGCGATTTCTTTCAAGCCTGGATCGAGCCCAAGCATGTCTTTGCGCGCATCGCCGAGCGCGAATTCGGCGGTGTTTTTCGCACGACTCAGCGGCGAAGCCACCGCCCGATCGATGCGCACATCGGCTAAGCGCGCACCGAGCGCGCGCGCCTGCGCTTCGCCCACCGGCGATAACGGAATATCTTCTTGACCTTGATAACGGCCTTCTGCGTTCCACGGCGTTTCGCCGTGGCGTGCGAGGAGAATGCGCATGTCGGGCCTCTCAGACTTGCTGCAGCGAAAGGATGCCCGGCGTCGCTTTCAGCACCGCGAGCTGTTCATCGGTGAGCGGCTTGTCCACCGTGATCGCCGCGCGCGCTTGGCCGTCGCCGGCCGCACCGAGCGCGAAGTTCACGATATTCACGCCTGCGGCGCCGAGTTGCGAACCGACTTGCCCGATCATGCCGGGGCGATCTTCGTTGCGCATCAGTAAGACATGCGCGAGCGGATCGAATTCGATCTCGACGCCATCCAGACGCACCACGCGCGGGCCGCGATGCAAGGTCGCTTCGATTTCGCGCGAGCGGCTGATACCCGCACTGTTTTCGCCGACCACGCGCACTTTCAACAATCGATCGAAACCGTCGCCATCGCCGCCGATGGTTTCGGTGACAGTGAGCCCACGCGCCGCCGCTTCCTGCAGCGCGTTCACCGGCGTGACGCGACCGGACGCGGTACCGAGCAGCGCTGCGACCAGCAAACGCGTCAGCGGACGCGTATCCAAGGCTTCGGTGCGCCCCGCATAGGTGATTTCCAAGCGCGTCGGCGCGCGCACCAAGCGCACGGCGAGACGGCCCAACGCCGACATCAGCGGCATCCATGGCCCGACTTCGCGCGCGGCTTCGGCGGTGAGCGGCGGTAAATTGACGCAACCGGCGACCGCGCCGGTGGCGACGAAATCGACGATTTGCCGCGCGAGGATCGTGCTCACCGCTTGCTGCGCTTCGCTGGTGGACGCGCCCAAGTGCGGGGTAAGGATCAATTTCGGATGCGCGCGTAACGGCGAATCGGCCTGCAGGGGTTCGGTGGCGAAGGTATCGAGCGCAGCGCCGGCGAGATGGCCTTCGTCCAACACCTGCAGCAAAGCGTCTTCATCGACCAGTCCGCCGCGCGCGGCATTGATCAGATACGCACCTTTCTTCATTTGGCGCATGCGCGCTTCAGAAATGAGATTCGTCGTGTCTTTGGTGCGCGGGATGTGAAGCGTGATGATGTCGGCCCAGGCCAGCAATTCATCGAACGTCTTCAGCGCGACGCTACCCTTGCCCGCGGCCGATGCCGGCAAGAACGGATCGAACGCGGCGACTTCCATGCCGATGCCCTGGGCCTTGCGCGCGACGGTGCTGCCGATACGCCCGAGACCGATCACGCCCAGGCGTTTGCCCTCCAATTCGAAACCCGTCAGCCCGGCTTTCGGCCACTGCCCCGCCTTCATGCCGGCATCGGCTTTCGGCACGTGGCGCGCGAGCGAGAACAAGAGCGAAATCGCATGTTCCGCGGCGGCGAGCGTATTGCCGTCGGGTGCGTTCATCACCGCGATACCGCGCGCAGTCGCGGCATCGACGTCGATCGTGTCCACGCCTGCACCGGCGCGGCCGATGACTTTGAGTTGTTTCGCGGCATCGATCGCTTCGGCGGTGACTTGCGTAGCCGAACGTACGAGCAATGCATCGACGTCGGCGAGCGCGGCGGCGAGTTTGATGGGGTCTTTGATCGGATCGGATTGTTCGACGATCCAACCGGCATCGCGGAACATCGCGAGACCATCTTCGTGAATACCGTCGCAGGCGAGAACTTTCATTTGCGGCTTCATTGCACACGCTCCAGAGGGGAAGGAATCCCGCGGAACCCTGCAAAGCCGGCACGACGCAAACGACAACGCTCGATCGGAACCTCAAGATGCGAGCGGGGACCGATGACGCTGGTCCGGTGAAGTCTCTTGAAGCGAGACGTTCACTTGCGGGTCGAGAGACGGGGCCGGCTGGCATGGGAATCGCGACGTCGACAGCCTAACAGACGATTACGGAAGCGCAAGGCCTCCACCGCATCCGTACGCACCTCCAGTCTCGCCGATGGGCTCGAGAACGATTCCGATATGTACCGCATCAATGCCCAAAGCGAACCGCCAAATTCACGGATAACATCGGATTTGCATACGCGTAACGGATTTTGAAGCGGATCGGCGCTACCGTGCGCTTGCCGGCATCCGCCGGTCAGACTTCGGAAAAGGAATGCACATGAAGACTCTCGTCTCCCGCCGCGTTTCGCGCTGGACCCTCGCGTTGACCACCGCGTTCGTGATCGGCGCCGCCATCGCCGCCCCGCCAGGCCCGACATCCATTGGCGAGTTCTATTACTACTTCGATGCCGCCGGAAAAGTCATCGGCTATCGCGCGATCAAATGCGACGGCACGTTTGTCTCTACGGGCAAGACCAGTACGCGTTACTCGAATGGGTACGCGTTATGCAATCCAGACATCTGAGTCGCGTTCGCGACTCGCGACACGAAAACGGCGGCCATTGGCCGCCGTTTTCGTGAGCCCATCGGGCCGAACCGTCATTTCGCGGCGGGCACGCCCATTTCCTGCAGTAAGCGCGGAGCCGGATAAATTTCTTGCATGATCCAACGCATGTATCGCTGGTCGACCGAAATCATGCGTGTGACCGCAGGGTCGAACAACCAGTTAGAGCTGACCGACTCCCAGTTGCCGTCGAACGCCAAACCGACCAGTTTGCCCTGCCCGTCCAATACCGGCGAACCGGAATTGCCGCCGGTGATATCGAGGTTCGAGAGGAAGTTCACCGGCACAGTGCGCAACTTAGCGTCGACATAACCGCCGTACCGCTTGGCTTTGATCGCATCGAGCAGCGACTGCGGCGCATCGAAGGGTTCGACGCCGGTCGCCTTAGCGGCGACTTCTTCTAACTTGGTGAACGGCTGCTGGCGGGTGCCATCGCGTTTGGTGTAACCCATCACATTACCGAAGGTGATGCGTAGCGAGCCGTTCGCGTCGGGATAGACGAATTCCTTCTTGCTTTTCTTGTATTCCGACACCGCCTGCAAGTACACCGGGCGCGCCACCATCGCGTCGCCGGTGCGCGTTTTTCTCGCTTCTTCCAACTGCAGCAACGTCGGCATCATCGTCACCGCGAAACGGATCGCCGGATCCTTGCTGCGCTCGAACGTCTTGCGATCGGCCTGCATCCACTTCAAGCGCTCGGCGGTGTCGCCGAGTTTGGTTTCGCCCAAACTCTTGAGTTGGCTGTTGATCGCTTTTTCGTCGTTGCCGCCCAACCATTTATCCATCGCAGCCACACGCTGCGGCGCCGGTAATTTGGTGTACTGCGTCAGCCAATACTTCTGCAATTCGCGATCCATCTTCGGATGGTAGCGACGCTCCATCTGACGCATCGCACCTTCGACCGCCGCGTAATCGCGCTGCTGATAGCCGGGCTCGCGGTCGGCATCGGCCTTCGCGCGTTCGATCGACAATCGATACAACTGCACGGCGGCGGAGAGCGCACCGCTGCGCAACATTTGCCCGAACACGAGATCGCGATCGCGGGTATTCATCGCTTGCGCATTCAATCGCAGCAACGATTCGTGCGCTTCGATCGCGCTCTTGCCGTTGTTGCCGCGCTTGCGCAGCCACGCCAGCACTTCGGCCTCTTGTTTCTTCTTGACCTGTTCGGCGCCGATCCGCTCGAAGCCTTCGAGCTGGCCGTCGTAGTTCTTCAGTACGTTTTCCCAGCCGCGCACGGTGTTGGCGTACTTCACGCCGATGTCCGGATTCTTCTTCGCTTCGGCATCGACCAAAGCGACCAGCGCCTTCAAATGACGGCTGGTGGCCGGATACGCCCAATCGGCGCTGTTGACGAATTCGTCGGCCAACGCGTAACGATTGGTGCTGCCGGGATAACCGGCGACCATCACGAAATCGCCCGGCGACAGCGGTTTATCGGCGATTTTGAGGAACCGCTTGGGTTTGAACGGCACGTTATCGGCCGAATACGCGGCAGGCGTGCCGTCGCGACCGACATAGGCGCGATAGAACGCGAAATCGCCGGTGTGGCGCGGCCACATCCAATTATCGACTTCGCCGCCGTAATTGCCGATGCTACCCGGCGGTGCGTACACCAGGCGCACATCCTTGATCTCGAGATTACGGAACATGCGGTATTCGCTGCCGCCTGAGAAACTGTAGAACTGGCAGCGATAGCCCGGCTGCTTTTCGCAGTCGGCGACCAATCGTTTTTCGATGTCGTCGCGCGCCTTGCTGCGCGAGAGCGCGTCGGCCGCTGCCGCGATCGCGCTATGGACCTGCGTGGAAACATCGTCGATGCGATCGAGCACGAAGATGCGCGCATTCGGACCTGCGGACAATTCTTCGGCATCGGTCGCCGCATTGAAACCATCGCGGATCAGATTCTTCTGCGGCGTGGAATTGAGTTGAATAGCGCCGTAGGCGCAATGGTGGTTGGTCGCGACCAAGCCCTGCGGCGAAACGAAACTGGCGGTGCAGCCGCCGAGCGACACCACCGCACCCAGCGGATCGCCGGTGAGATCGGACAACTGTTTCGGATCGAGCTTCAGCCCCGCGGTTTTCAACGGAACAGCGATTTCCGGCAATTGTTGCGGCACCCACATGCCTTCACCCGCTTGGGCGAAGGGCATCGCCACCAAGGTGGTCGCGGCAGCGGCGAGAAAAAGAGGAGCGAATCCGGGTCGGCGCATGCGAAGGTCTCGATTCGTGTCGAAGGGCGGGAATGGCAAGAACCGCGGCAGATGGCACGCGGAATGCGGTAGGCGAGTCTAGCTGGCGGCCGCGATCCAGCGCTAGGGCCTGGGCTCCATACGCCTCGGCATGGGCACGGCGATCGCAGGGCTCGGCGTATAATTCGCACCCTCTTCTCCACGACAACGAGCCGCATATGTCCACAACGATGCCCGCAGCGACGATGAAAGCGCTCGTCAAACGCGAAGCCGGCAAAGGGATATGGATGGAGCAAGTGCCGGTACCCGCGGCCGGCCCGAATGAAGTGCTGATCAAATTGGAGAAAACCGCGATCTGCGGCACCGACCTGCATATCTATCTGTGGGACGACTGGAGCCAGCGCACGATCAAACCGGGCTTGGTCATCGGCCATGAATTCGTCGGCCGTATCGTCGAAGTCGGCCCTGGCGTCACCGGCTATCGCCTCGGTCAGCGCGTCTCCGCCGAAGGCCATATCGTCTGCGGTCACTGCCGCAACTGCCGCGCCGGCAAACAGCACTTATGCCCCAATACCGTCGGCATCGGCGTGAACCGTAACGGTGCCTTCGCCGAATACATCGCGATGCCTGCGAGCAATCTGTGGCCGATCCCCGACCAGATTCCGAGCGAACTGGCCGCGTTCTTCGACCCTTACGGCAATGCCGCGCATTGCGCGCTGGAGTTCGATGTCGTCGGCGAAGACGTGCTGATCACCGGCGCCGGCCCGATCGGCGTGATGGCCGCAGGCATCTGCAAACATATCGGCGCGCGCAACGTCGTCGTCACCGACGTCAACGATTATCGTCTCAAGCTCGCCGCCGACATGGGCGCGACCCGCGTGGTCAACGTCAGCAAGTCGTCGCTGAAGGACGTGATGGCCGACCTGCACATGGAAGGTTTCGATGTGGGTCTGGAAATGAGCGGCAATCCGCATGCGTTCAACGATATGCTCGATTGCATGTACCACGGCGGCAAGATCGCCCTGCTCGGCATCCTGCCCAAGGGCGCGGGCGTGGATTGGGATCGCATCATCTTCAAGGGCCTGACACTCCACGGCATCTATGGCCGTCGGATGTACGAAACTTGGTACAAGATGACTCAATTGGTGTTGTCGGGTTTCCCGCTCGGTAAAGTGCTCAGCCACCAGTTGCCGATCGACGACTTCCAAACCGGCTTCGATCTGATGGAATCCGGAAAATCCGGCAAGGTCGTACTGAGCTGGAACTGAGATCCGCTGCCAGCCGCCAGCGGCCTCAAGAAATCCCCAGCAATACATCGCCACAAAAAAAGCGCCCTAAGGCGCTTTTTTTGCATCCGGGCCCCGTTAGGAACCCTAGATCGTTACGAAGGTATCAGCCGCCGACCGAGAAGGTCAGGACGACTTTGTCTTCGGCGTTGTCTTTACCGAACAGATCTTCGGCGGTGCCATCGGTGCCGACATAGTTCAGGCCGATGTTGACCGGACCGAAGTCGCGGTTGGCGCCGACCGAATAGTCGAGGTAGCCGTCTTCAGGGCCTTCGACGGTCGTGTAGCCCACGCCCGCGGTCAGGTTGACGCCGGCGCCGACGTCCCAGTTACCGCCCAGACCGGCGTAAATGCTGTCGGTGCTGGTGTTCAGGAAATCGTTGGTGTAACCGAGCGTCGCGCTGTAGTTCTCGGCGAAGGTCAGCTTGCCGATCAGCTCGTTGTAAGCGTAATCGACATTGGACGGCTCGCCGACATAGTTATAGCGGACCAATTGAACATCGAGATTGGTCGCGCCCAGATCGCCGTTCCAACCGACGAACGTGTCGATTTCGGCATCGGTCTCTTGGTCGGCAGCGCCGAAGTCCACGTTCGAAGCCCAACCGCCGACGTACAAGCCGTTCGACCAGCTGTAACCGGCGCCCGCCTGAATGGCCGGGTGATCATCGGTCTGCGAAATGCCGCGGAACATGTATTCCGAGGTCGCGGCGGCATTCCAATTGAAGCCGGCGCTATCCTCTTCCTGAGCCTGTACAGCGAGCGGCATCAGGGCCAGAAGAGCTAAAGAAATCAGTTGTTTACGCACATTTACCTCCTACGGGTGGAAAGTTTTGAATGTATGTCGCTGGGGGGAAGCGGCGCCACATTAACTCATATTTAACTAATCGGGACCGACATTGATCCCCGAATACAGCATGCGGTCATCTTCGGATGTGGGGCGCCCCAGGACCATTGGGTGTTTCCACACTGATTCGCAAGATTAGAGCACAAGGCGTAGCTGACGCCCGTCAAATGCCTAAGTGCTTGATGCGAGAGGGAAGATTCCAAGCTTTGCCTACGCCCGAAACGGCTGGACTCATCGCCAATCATCGAGAAGCACGTCGCGATACGCCTGAATTTGCCGCAATCGGGTCAACATATGACAATCTTTTTTGCATCTGGGCGATTGCAGGGCGCATCCGCTCGAAGGAGACGTTTGACCGGTACTGGTCCCACAGACGGACGGCGACTGGCCAAGCAGAGGGTGTCAAAAATTTGGCATCGAACTTGCTTGTTTACTCAACGAACAATCTTCAGCGATTCACCAAACACAGATTCGGAGGCGGCTCGGTATGACGTACACGGTAGCTCTCTGCGGCTTGACGGCTCGCGACTCACGATTGCTTGAGATCGTAATCAACCGTGCAGGAAGCACCAAATTCGCCTTTCACGCCGTCCAGGCCGAAAACGCCCAGGAGCCGAAGGTCGCGATCGTCGATGCCAGCTCCCCGGTGTCCCTGACGCTCTATCACGAGTTGCGCCTGCGCCATCCGCAACTGATCTCGGTGACGATCTCCGACCATGGTCTGGCCGGCGATAGCCGCTATAGAATCGAACGTAAATCGTTGTTTTTGCAGGTGATGAAGGTTCTGCTCGATCTTGCGGACCATGAATTCACCGGCAATAAAGTAAGCGCGCATCCCACCGCCACCGCTCCGAAAGAAGCGGTGTTCAGCGACGCCCCCGCCTCCGAACAGCCTCAGCAGTTATCCGCCCTTGTGGTCGACGACAGCCTGACCGTGCGCGAGCAGCTCCGCCAAGCGCTCGACCGTCTCGGCATCGTTTGCGACCAAGCCGATAGCGCCGAGGCGGCGATGGCGCTCCTGAAAGGCCGCAGCTACGACCTCGCCTTTCTCGATGTCGTCATGCCGGGCACCGACGGCTACGAACTCTGCCGCAAGATCAAACACAACCCGTACACCCGGTTGATGCCGGTGTTGATGCTGACGAGCCGCTCCTCCCCGTTCGACCGCGCGCGCGGCGCGCTGTCCGGTTGCGACAGCTATATGACCAAACCGATCACGTGGGACACCTTCCGTCAGGCGGTCGATAAGGCTCTGCTCAAACACTTCCGCAACGACCGCGCCCGCATGTTGGCTCGCGGCTACCGCGCTTAACTCACGGCATCACGTACACCATTTCACTTCAACCTGCGCACGACGCGCAGCCCTGTCCCCTAGGAGTAAGACTCATGCCCAAAGTCCTGATTTGCGACGATTCCGCTGCCGAATTGGCCAATTTGCGCACCATTCTGACCGATGCAGGTTGGCATTCGGTCACCGCGTCCAACGGTAGCGAAGCCGTGCAGAAAGCGGCCACGGAAAAACCGTCGTTGATCTTCCTCGACATCATCATGCCTGACATGGATGGCTACGAAGCCTGCCGTCAACTGCAAGCGAACCCGGACACCAAGTCGATTCCGGTGGTCTTCGTCTCCAGCAAGAATCAGAAAGCCGACCATATCTGGGCGAAGATGCAGGGCGGCAAAGCGCTGATCGGTAAGCCGTATTCGTCAGACCAGATTCTCGAAACGCTGAAGGCCTACAGCTAAGCATGTCCTCCGCCATCGACATATCCGAGGAATCGTCTGCGACGCAAATCGCAGCGGTTCCACGGATCGCCTTTCGTCCGCATCGTTCGCTACCTTGGCTGGTGCTGCCTCAAGGCATTCCGCTGCAAGTGCTGATCGATGCGACTGCCGCTCAAGTGCCCAATACGCAGTCTTGGTTCAATGGTGTCGTTAGCCAACGCGGCAATCTGATTCCGGTTTTTGATCTAGGCGACTGGGCCGGCTATTCGGCGGAAGGATCATCGAACGAGCAAATTGTGGCGATCGGCCTTGGCGCGCATAGTTGCGCACTGCGCTGCAGCGAGTCCCCGAGGTTGTTGCACATCGCGGCGGAGAGTACCGAGGCTACCGCGATGGAAGGCGCAATAGCACCTTATTTATCTCGACCGTATGCAAGCGCTCTAGGTAATGCGTACGAATTCGATATCTACGGCTGGCTCGCGAGCGCTGCCGCACAGGTGCCGGCCGTCGGTCAGTAGCAACGGATCGATCCGATTCATCATCGATAATTCGTATCGACATCCGCACCAAACACGCACCGAAACACGAGGGGATTCTCATATGGCAAGCAGCTCGACTTCATTTCTGGGTACGATCCGTGGCCGACTTATCGCCGGTATCGCGGCTTTGACCCTGATCCCGTTGATCTTGCTGGCCGCCGCGCTCGGTTATTACGCCAGCCGTCAGTCGGCCGCATCGCTCGCGGAACGCGCAAATAACCAAATGGCGTCGATCCGCGCCGGTAAGCAGCAAGAAATCAAAGCGTACTTCGACAACGTCGGCGATTTGATGCAGACCGTGGCGCGTTCGTCCGAAGTGCGCGTCGCCTTGCGCGAAGCCGCAGCGACTCAACCCCAAATGATATCGGGCGTCGATATCGAACAGGCCCGCACCGCCCTCACGAAATACTACCTCGACGACTTCGGTAAGCAATATCGCATCCGAAATCCCGGCCAGAACGCTGACATCTCGAACTTGGTAGCCTCGCTGCCTGCCGAGACCGTAGCCGCTCAGTACGCTTACATCGCATCCAATCCCAACCCTCTGGGTAAGAAAAACGAACTGAAACAAGCCGCCGACGGCTCCGCCTACAGTGCGATGCATCCCCGCATCCATGCTTACGCCGAGAACTTGGTGAAAGACTACGGCTTGTACGACTTCTTCCTCGTCGATACGGCGAGCGGACGCGTGGTGTATACATACTTCAAAGAACTCGATTTCGCGACCAATCTGCGCGATGGCCCCTGGGCGAAGACGGGTCTCGGCCAAGCATTCGCGAAAGGCGCGGCATCCAAGAATGTCGATGATGTCTTCATTACCGATTACGCGACGTATCGCCCTTCCTACGACGATCAAGCATCGTTCCTGAGTACGCCGATTGTCGAAAACGGCGTAACTATCGGCGTATTTTTGGTGCAGTTGCCGATCGACCGCGTCAACCAAATTATGACCTTCGAAGGTAAGTGGAAGGATGTGGGTCTTGGCGATTCGGGCGAAACTTACCTTGTCGGCCCCGACAAATCCCCGCGTTCGATTTCGCGCTTCATGCAAGAAAACAGCAACGGCTTCGTTGCGATGATGCGCGGACTCAAGGCGTCGCAAAACAAACTGGCCGCGATGGACTCACGCGACAGCAATATCGGTTTGATGAGCATCGACACACGCGGCGTACAACAAGCGCTGGCCGGCCAATCGGGCACGGCGGTGTATCCGGATTATCGTGGCATCAATGTGCTGGGCTCTTATGCACCGATCAGCGTATTGGGTCTGCGTTGGGCGATTCTGTCGGAAATCGATGAAGCCGAATCCAATGCTCCGGTATCGGCACTGCAACGCGGCATTTTGTTCGCCGGCTTGGCTACGCTGCTGTTCGTCGGTCTGATCGCCTTGTTCTCCGGCTTGCGTCTTGCGCGCTCGATCAATGAGCCGCTCACGCAGGTGCAGGATACGGTGCGAAAAGTCAGCGCCGGCGACCTCGGCGCTCGTACCGGCCTACAAAGTTCCGACGAAATCGGCCAGCTCGCCTCGGCCTTCGATACGCTGCTCGACGAAAAAGTAGCCGAGCTGGGTCGTGCGCAGCAAGAAAACGAAACGCTCAACAACTCGGTGATCGAGATCATGATGTCGGTGGCGCAGCTCGCGCAGCGCGATCTGAACGTGAAGGTGCCGGTGTCGGAAGACGTGACCGGCGCGGTTTCGGACGCCATCAATATGTTGACCAACTCCACCGCCAGCGCGCTCAAACAGGTGAACACGATTTCGGCGCAGGTGTCCGAGAGCTCCACCCGCGTCCGCGAACGAGGCGACACCGTGTTCAACCTCGCGGACGAGGCTAGCAACCAAGCGAACGCCGCGTCGGCCGAGTTGAGCGCCACCGCGAATGCGCTGCGCCAGATCGGCGAGCAAGCGCAAGGCGCCGGACGCGACGCCGAACGTGCGTTGAGCACGACCGCCGAAGCGCTGAGCGTGGTGCGCGCCACCGTAGAAGGCATCACCAACTCGCGCGATCAGATTCGCGAAACGGAAAAGCGCGTGAAGCGATTGGCCGAACGCTCGCAGGAAATTTCCTCGGCGGTGAACATCATCGGACAGATCGCGGAACGCACCTCGGTGCTCGCGCTCAACGCATCGATGCAGGCGGTCGCCGCCGGTGAAGCGGGCCGCGGTTTCGCGGTGGTGGCGGACGAAGTGAAGCGACTCGCCGAAAACGCCCGGGAAGCGACCCAACAAATCGCAGGGTTGGTGAACGCGATTCAGACGGACACCACCGAAACGCTGCAAGCGATGAACGGAACGATCTCGCAGGTGGTGGACATCACCAAGCTCGCAGACCGCGCGGGCGAGCAGATGAACGACACCCGCTCCGCAACCGAAGCGCTGGCCAACTCGGTGCGCACGATTTCGGAAGCCACGCAAACTCAGGGCGAGGCCTCGCAACGTCTGTTGGCCCGCGCCTACGACCTGATCAGCGCGTCGCAGCGCACCCTGGAAGAAATCGAACTGCAGCGCGGGGACACCGAGCAACTCGAGGAATCCGCGTCCTCGCTGGTGCGCACGGTGTCCGAGTTCCGACTCCCCGTCTGATCGGATCCCACGATGTCCACGCAGATCGCGAACGAACGTATGGCGAACGCCAGCGAATTCCACAGCCGGTTGGAAACGCTGGTCCTGCTGTTGCAGGCCGCCAACGAAGTGCCGGAGATGGCCGAAACGGCGCATCTGCAGGAAATGATCGGCACGCTGCAATCCAGCGCCGCCGATGCCGGTTTACCCGGCGTCGGCGAACTGCTGCGGATGTGGGCATCGGGCATGCAAGATATCGCACGCAGCGGCAATGCCTTATCCGCCGACGATCTGTTGCAAACGACGATGTGGTTCATGACGTTGCAAGAGCATGCGTCGGGGCGGCTCGATCTGCACGGCCGCGAGATGTTGGCGCAGTTGCCCGAGGGGATTCGTTGGTTGCCGCGTTCGTCGCCCGCGTTCGTGCGGGCGATCATGCGCAAACTCGATCAATCCGCTGGTGCGAACGTCGAAACTACCGAAGCGCTGGCCGAGCCGACCGAAATGCTCGCCTTCGCGCGCACCGGAATTGCTTCTGCGCAAAGCGCGATCGGGACCGATGCGGATATCTCGGTGTTGCCGTCGAGCGCTGTCTGGTCTACCGATGCGACTCACTACACGAACACATTCGACACGACTT
The DNA here is from genome assembly GCA_963783035.1 of uncultured Gammaproteobacteria bacterium. Lineage (GTDB taxonomy): Bacteria > Pseudomonadota > Gammaproteobacteria > Xanthomonadales > Xanthomonadaceae > Lysobacter_I. The sequence continues at coordinate 1,281,242 of CAWAMC010000004.1, read as the reverse complement.
CGATCGCGACGACAGCCGCATTCGACGATCGATACGCGCACGACCCGCTCGCGAACGGGTCTCTAGACATCACCCCTGAATTATTGGCCCAATTGCCGCCCGAGTTTCTCGCCGCGTTTCCGCCAGGCGCCTTGGATGATCTGCCGCTGGATGTCATCGAAGCGCTGCTGATGGAAACTTCGGCCGCCGCGTCGATGCCGCAATCGGCAGCCGACGAGGCTTTCGCGTTCGATGACATCGGCGTAGATACGTCGAATTTCGACCACACGGCGAAGACGGATACCGCGCTCGGCGACGATAGCGCATTCGCTTCGAGCGCAGGCCATGACCGTGCGCCGCACGATACCGCCGACGCTACGATTTCGGCCGACTCCGAACCTGCGTTTTCCTTCGCCGACACTTCATTCGCCATCGACGAGACGAACGCGAACGAAGCGATCGCAAGCGAGACGTTCGCGGATGAGAGCTTCACGCACGCGGGCGCTGCCGACGCCACTGCAAAGAATTCGCTCGACCCGAACCTTGCGTTCGGCGAGATCGTCGACGACAGCACGATCCTCGGAGACGATGCGGCCTTCGCTTCGTTCGAATCGCAATCGGAAGCCGCCGCCTCCGATGCGCCGATTTGGATCGGCCGCGAGGAACTCGATCTCACCCGCCAAGCGATCCTCGAACAATTGATCCCACTGGCGCACGCCTGGGCCGACACGCCCGACGACGACGCGAATGCTGCGATCCTGGAAGAACTGTCGTATCAGTGTCAGTTGGTCGTTAACGTGATGGAACTGATCGGTACCACCACCCTCGCGCAGGGTATGGACACCGTGCGCGTCTGTATCGAAGCCCGCGACCCGTCCGTCACGCCCGAAGCGGTCGCGACATGGTGCAGCGTATTGCTGGCGACGATCGAACAACCGAACGCCGATTCCGCCGAATTGTTGACGATCGCGGCGCAGGATCTGCCGGAATTAGGCGCCGCTTGGCAAGCGGCGCTGGTCGCCGAATTCGCGCGCGTGCGCATCGGATTCGATCCCGCGCTGATCGCGCTGCGCAAAACGACCGCAACGCTGGAAGATATCGATCTCGCGCCCGCGGACGACGTCGTGCCCAGCGTGCTCGACGGCATGTTGCGCGAACTGCCTGGCAACGCGCTGCGTCTGGGCGCATCCGTCCGCGCGATCGCCGATACAGGCGCGTTCGAGTCGATCGACGAAGCGCGCCGCGTCGCGCATACGCTCAAAGGCGATGCGAATACCGTGGGCGTGCGCGGTCTCGCCAATCTCACCCACACGCTCGAAGACATTCTGATCGTGCTGGCGAAGCGGCCGGAACTACTGAATGCCGACTGCGCCGATCTGCTCACCAACGTGAGCGACACCGTCGAGGAAATCGCCGACCATCTTCTCGGCCGCGGCCCAGCGCCGGAGAATCTGCTCGACACCTATCAGCACACCCTCGATACCGCGAATGCTTTGGCCGATGGTGCCGATGTCGTACCGGCTGCCGCCGCAAAGACGTTGGACACCAGTCCCAGCGTCGCGATGGACGGGATCGAAGCGCAGGAAAGCATCGGCACGACGCCGGGCGTCGAAACGCCACGCGCAATGGACGAAGAACCGCAAACCGGAATGGCGGCATCGGGCATCCAAAGTCTCAACGTGCCCAGCGTGCTGTTGGACGATCTGCAGCGCCTCGCTGGCGAAAGCCTGGTCACCGCGCGTCAGATCGATCGACAGCTCGATGGCCTGACCGTCCTGCATCGCGACCAGCGCCAAGAAGTACGCTATACGCAAGAACTCGTCGGCCGACTCGACGACCTCGTCGCGTTGCGCGGCGCCGCCTTGCAATCCACGGCGCAGAAGACCGGCACCGAACTCGACCCGCTCGAAATCGATCAATACAACGAACTGCACGTGATTTCGCGCCAGTTGATCGAAGCGCATGCGGACAGCACCGAATTCATGCGCCGCATCGAGCGCACGATGAATACGCTCGCCGATTTGCGCAACGAGCAAGAACAGCTCAATCGCGAACTGCAGCGCTCGATTTTGCAAACGCGCACCGTGCCGTTCAGTCAGATCTCCGCACGTCTGCAACGTATCGTCCGCCAAACCTCCAAGCAAGTGATGAAACCGGTGCAGTTGGAGTTGATCGGCGACAGCATTCCGCTGGACGCGGAGTTGCTCGAACGCGTGGTCGAACCGCTGGCGCATCTGCTGCGCAACGCGATCGATCACGGCATCGAAACGCCTCAACGCCGACGCGATGCCGGCAAGCCCGATGAGGGTCGCATCACGGTCCGCATCGGTCTGCAGGGCGATACCGCGATCATCGATATCCAAGACGATGGCGACGGCCTCGACTTCGATACGATCCGCACCCGCGCGATCGCTGCGGGCTTACTCGCCGAAGATCAGGACGCGGACGAGCGTTTGCTCACCCGTCTCATTCTGCTGCCTGGCTTCTCCACGCGCAGTAGCGCGACCGAAGTCTCCGGCCGCGGCATCGGCATGGACGTGGTGAATCAGCGCATCGCGATGCTTCGCGGCGCGATGACTATCACCAGTCAGCGCGGCATCGGTATGCGCGTCTCGCTGCGATTGCCCGTCACCCAAACGCTCGCGAACGTCATCGTGGCGCGCGGCCAACAGCAAGTGAGCGCCGTGGTGTCGGCATCGGTCGAGCGCGTGGTCAGTTTTGCGCAAGGCGAATGTACCTACGACGCGCAGGAAGGCCGTTTGTGGCTTGTGCTCGACGGCGAACGCGTGCCCGCATTGCCGATCGAACATTTCTACGGCGTCTCCGCCGATGTGCGCATGTGGCTCGATACCGCTGGCGTCGGTCTGCAAGTACGCGGTGTCGATGGCCGGATCACGGTCGTCCTGGTGCAAGGCATCGACGAAGTGCGCAGCACCGTGGTCAAACCCATCAGCGCCTATCTGCCGCCGATTCCCGCGGTACGCGGTATCACCCAACTGGGCGACGGCGGTCTGGCGCCGGTGATCGATCTGGACGTGATGCTGCAGACCATCCAAGAACATGCGATGGGCATCGCAGCCTTGTCCGTCACCGATGTCGCACCGACGACCCGCGTCGTCGTCGCCGACGACTCGCTCAGCGTGCGCCGTGCGCTCGAACAATTGATGCAAGACGCCGGTTTCGAAGTCGAGACCGCGCGCGATGGCTTCGAAGCGTTGGCGGCGATCCAGGCCAAACCCACGCATGCGCTGTTGGTGGACCTGGAAATGCCGCGCATGAACGGCCTGGAAGTCACCCGCAATCTGCGCACGAACGCGGACACCCGCGAACTGCCGGTGGTGATGATCACCTCGCGCGCCACCGACAAGCACCAAGCGATGGCCGAACAAGCCGGCGTGACCCGCATGCTGGGCAAGCCGTTCTCCGAGGACAGCTTGGTCGTGCTGGTGCGCGAACTCATCGCAGCCCGCGCTGCCGCCGCGACGGTCGATTCCGCGCCGTAAGTGCATAGGGTGCGCCTAGGCGCACCGGTTCTTTTTTGCCGCCACTCTCCTCTCGCATCATCGGTACGCGAGACTCGCGCGATTCGTGTTTCAGGACTGCCGGGGGTTCGGTGCGCCTAGGCGCACCCTATTCGCATTCTGCGGATCTCGCGACTGTCCCCCGACATGACCATCGGCATCGAGCGCCCCGGGGTGCCCCGTCACGTGCGTAAAGCGACGGATCGGCCGCGTACACTAAGCACCTCGCCCACAGCGTCCGCCCGCCATGTCCGCTACCGACTCTCGCCTTACCCAGCGCTACGCCGACGAACTCGACCATATCCGCGCGCAAGGACTATTCAAGTCCGAGCGCATCATCACCAGCCCGCAGTCGGCCGAAATCGTACTCGCGGACGGTCGAACGGTGCTCAATTTCTGCGCCAATAATTATCTCGGTCTCGCCGATCACCCGGACATCATCGCCGCCGCGAAAGACGCGCTCGATACGCACGGCTTCGGCATGGCGTCGGTGCGCTTCATCTGCGGCACGCAGGATCTGCACAAACGCCTGGAAAAGACCATCGCCGATTTCTTCGGCACCGAGGACACCATTCTCTACGCCGCTTGTTTCGATGCCAATGGCGGTTTGTTCGAGCCGCTGCTGGAAGAGAACGATGCGGTCATCTCCGATTCGCTGAATCATGCCTCGATCATCGACGGCGTGCGCCTGTGCAAAGCCAAGCGCTTCCGCTACGCCAATAGCGATATGGCCGATTTGGAAGCGCAGCTACAGGCCGCCGACGCCGCCGGTTGCCGCACGAAACTCATCACCACCGATGGCGTGTTCTCGATGGACGGCTCCATCGCGCCGTTGGACGAGATCGTCGCCCTCGCTCGAAAATACGGCGCGCTGATCCATATCGACGAATGCCACGCCACCGGTTTTCTCGGCGCCACCGGCCGCGGTTCGGCGGAAGTGCGCGGGGTCATGGATAAGATCGATATCTTCACCGGCACGCTCGGCAAAGCGATGGGCGGCGCACTCGGTGGATTCACCACCGCGCGCAAAGAAGTGATCGAAATGCTGCGTCAACGCTCGCGTCCGTATCTGTTTTCCAACTCGCTGCCGCCGCACGTCGTCGCAGCAGGCATCAAAGCCTTCGAGATGCTCGGCAGCGCCGGCGACCTGCGCGAAAGACTCGCCGATAACACCCGCTATTTCCGCGAAAAGATGACGTCCGCCGGTTTCGACATCAAACCCGGTACGCATCCGATCTGCCCGGTGATGCTCTATGACGCACCGCTGGCGCAACGTTTCGCACAGCGACTCTTGGAAGAAGGCATTTACGCCATCGGTTTTTTCTTTCCCGTCGTAGCGAAAGGTCAGGCGCGTATCCGCACGCAAATGAGCGCCGCGCATACGCGCGAACATCTTGATCGTGCGATCGACGCCTTCACTCGCATCGGCCATGAGCTCGGCGTGTTGAAAGGCTAAACATGCGCCCTGCCCTGCGTCGGCTGTTCTTGCTCGCGCTGCACACCGATACCGAAGCGCATTGGCGCCACGACGAATGGGAGACGCGCTGCCTGCACTGCCGCCGTCGTCTATGCATTCGCGTCGACGGCGAAGCGCTCGGTCATGCGACGCTCGAACACGTCGTTCCGCAGGCATGGTTCGGTAAACGTAGCGCTAGGCCGCTCACTGCATTGGTCGGCGACGACCCCGACGATGCGCGCAATCTCGCCATCGCCTGCGCAGGCTGCAATCACGGGAAAGGCGTCCGTCACGACGCACGCGGCCCGAACGACACGCGCGCCGTCGAGGTCGTCACTGCGCTATTGCAAAGCCGGCTCGCGCGTTGGCGCGAGCCGGACAACATGCCGAGGGAACCTCTGATTAATTCAGAGGTTTAGCGCGCCATGGAGGACGCGCTCGCGGATCAAGCACACAAGTGCTTGATCCGAGGGAGCGAACACAGGATTGGCCTGGATTCGCGACGTCTGATTCATGCCAGAGCCATCCCCGGACTTGATCCGGGGATGGCGTAATTCAGACCTTCCCTAGAATTAAAAGCACTGTGCGACGATCATCGATTGTTCGATGTTTATGAGCGTTATCGTGATCTGATTCAACGTCGTATCGACGTAGTAGATGGCGCTCACTGCAAGCGGATTTGATATCAATAGACTTAAATTCGCGTTCAGCGTTGCCGTTTGTTGACGCAGCACGGACGAGTAACTCACGGCCGCCTGCTGAGCGCTCAAATTTCGGCATCGCCTAGAACCAAGCGTTTGGACATTTTGCGCATACAGATTATTCGCATTATTGGTCATTACCCCAGCATTGCCGTAGGCGCTAATATAAAAAGACCGCGCAATCGCAGCGTAATTGTTAAATTGCGTGGCGTAGAGCGAATATGGGCGGCCTTGTTGATAATAAAATTTGACTGCTGTGAAGTTGTTTTTCGTCTGCTGCAAATAGTAATTGGCGATATTCGGCTCGGCGTGAGCCGACCCGCTGACGAACACCAACAAGCTCAACAACATCGTGATGAAGCCGAATCTGCCGCGCACAGAGGCGCGGGCGCGGCGTTCGATAGATGCGGTCTCTTCATGCATAGAAATTCTCCCTTTCATTGATCGATGTATCGACGATGCGCCCATTCAACTGCTTCAGCAGCCAGCGCATGACTGCCGCGTGACGCGCAGCTCGCGCGCTGATGTTGCTACGTTTCTCGCGCAGCAGCACCTGCACGCTAAGACTTCAAGATTTCGGCCTGGGTTTCGGCTTCGTTTGGGACGCAGGCTTTGGTTTCGCTTGCGTCCTTGCTTGCGGCTTGCCTTTGGCGACGCGAATACCGCGCGCTTTCATCCACGCGTCGAAATCGTCGGCGCTCATCCTGCGCCCGTTCTGACTCATGTCGAAGCGATTGTTTTTCGCGATCGGCACCGAAGATTTGGCGGCGGGAGGTGGCGCCTGCTCGGCGACCGGGCCGCGATTGGCGCAGCCTGCGAAGGCGAATGCGGCGCAAAGCGCCGGAACGAGGATAAGACGCATCTTAGGTACCTAATATCCGATCACTGAATCCCCCGGGCGGAAGTGTAGGTGTATCCCTAGCTCTTGCGCTGAATCGACCCGCGACGACGCTCACAAAATCGCATGTGAGCGTGCGGTGGCGTGACCCGCGTCACGTCCGCACAGGCGATACATGCGACATCTTTCGCGTTCGTTCATCCATCAGCCGTGTTCAGCTATCCACCGAAGTCCCGACAAGGGCACGCAGTTCATCGGCATCCAAACATCGCCACTGCCCTTTCGGCAAGTCGCCGAGGGCGAGACCTCCGATCGCGACTCGCACTAAACGCAAGACGGCGATATCGAACGCAGCGAGCAGTCGCCGTATCTGTCGATTTCGACCTTCATCGAGAACGATTTCGATCCAAGCGTGTTTCTCGCCGCTGCGCAGCAACCGGGCCGAGGCCGCAGCGATCGGCACGCGACGATCATCGATCTCGACGACGACACCCGTGCGCAGCGCCACAAGTAAAGCCTCATCGGGAACGCGATCGATCTGAACGTGATACGTCTTCGACGGCCCAGTTTCGGGGTCGGTGATGCGTGCGGCCCACGCGGGATCGTTGCTGAACAGCAATAGGCCTTCGCTCGCTTTATCCAGGCGGCCGACCGGTGCGATCCACGGCAACGGCACGCCGTCGAGGGTCGCGCCGTCGAAGCAACGGTAAACCGTTTCGCGTGTGCGATCGCGACCCGACTCATCGCGTGCCGTAACCACCATGCCTCGCGGCTTATTGAGCATCAGATAGATAGGCGTCGCCGCTACGGCACTCGTGTGGTCGACGACGATGTCGTCGCGATCGAGCTCTATCGGAAATTCAGGGTCGCGCACGATGCGACCGCCGACGCGCACGCGACCTTCGCGAATCCACGTAGCCGCTTGCGTGCGCGAACACAAGCCGCGTTTCGACAGCACGCGCGCGAGCCCATAGCGTGGTTGTGAGCGTATCGATGCATCGGCGACACTTTTCGTGCGCTCAGGCGTCGTTCGCGCACGCGGTGGTTTCGATGGCGGAGCGCGTCGCGTCATCCGTTCGCATCCGGCGCATCGTCTGGAATCGAAGAGTCGCCGCACTCGCTACCGTCGAGCGCCGCACTCGCCTGTTGCAATGCGAGCAAGGCCGCGATTGCATCATCGGCGCGTTCGATCGGAACGAAGAGATGATCGTGATAGGCCGCGGCGACGACATTGCAACTGATGCCACGCTCGTACAACGCCGACGCGACGGCAGCGGTAAGGCCGACGGCTTCGAGATCCGAATGCACTGTCAGCGCGATCCATGCGCAGCGAAATAAAGGCGACAAGCCCGCAGCGAGCGCATCTTCTTCACGCACGATCACGGTCAATGCTTCGCGCTCGCGAAACGTCGCTAGCGGCTGCATATCTCGTAGGCCGCTGTCGTGCGGACACGTCGCATACACCCAGACGCCAGGCTGTCGCTCCGGCGACAAACTGCGCAGCAATGGCATCAGTGCACGAATCGCTCGACTCATGGTGCGCATGTTAGCGTGCCGCACCGTGGTTCGACTCGCTGCGCATGCGACGGTCAACTCGAACCAGCGCAAGCGGCATGCGTTTCGATAACGCGATGAGTTAAGTGCGATCGCGCAAGCGCGACCACTCATCGTCAGGGTTTTTTCTTCTTCGACGGCGTCGGTGCAGGAGCCACAGGCGCAGGTGCAGGCGCGGCCGTCGCCGTTGTTGTCGGCGCTTTGACTACGCGCACGCCCTGCGCTTTCATCCAGGCGTCGAACTCATCGGCCGTCATCCGTTTACCGTTCTGAGTCATGTCGAAGCGTAGCTTTGTACCGCCGGCCGCCGGCGGCGTTGCACCGGGAGTACCTGGCCTCGCGTTAGCGAGCGCCGATGATGCGGTTGCGCACGTCTGCTGATGCAGGCGCGATGCGGCTTCCTCGACCGTGACCCGATTGTCTATCGTCGCGGCGAAGCCTGCGCCGCCGGGCGTCATGCCGGTCGCACCCAATTCGTCAGCGATCGGAGCCAGTTGTAGCGCGTCCGACGCCACTGCGTGAGGCTTCCGCGCAACGCTGCAGTCGACCGCCGCCATGACCTGAAGCGGGAGCAATAAGAGTCCGATCGACCACCAGTATGCCTTTCGCATCTCACTCTCCCGTGCTTATCGATGGCCGGAGTGTAGGCCCGGGCCGTGGACGTCACAACCACATTGCTTGGTGAAGACTGCGCGAATATGCCGAACTGTGCACAGCGTCGCGACGCAATGATTATCGGGTGCGCTTTTCGCGACGTAGGCTCGGTGTTTTGCTGACCGAGTACGACAAGAAAGGAGGCATGCTCGCGATGAACGGCTTCGATATCCGCATGAATACGGCAGCCGTCCGGGACTACGCCAGCTCGAATCGAGCCGGGCGTCTGACAAGTCGGATGCCTGAAACGCCAAAGCCCGGCACGAGGCCGGGCTTTGGGGTATTGCGTGAACCGCGTCCTGAATTACTGGACGTTGAGTTCGGTGCGACGGTTGGTCTCGTTACGGCAGCCCGGAGTGGTCTGCTCGGTCGGGACCAGCGGACGGCTTTCGCCGTAACCGTTCGGACCCACCAGACGACCCGCGTCGATACCATTGCTGGTCAGGTAGTCGAAGACGACCTGCGAGCGGCTCTGCGAGAGGTTCTGGTTGTAGCCATCGTTGCCGCAGAGGTCGGTGTGGCCGGCGACTTCGACGCGCAGATCCGGATAACGCTTCAGTATCTCAACGGCTTCGTTCAGGATGGCGATCGCATCCGGGCGCAGCTTGGACTTATCGAAGTCGAAGTTCACACCCTTCAGGTCGATGGTCACATTGACCTTACAGCCATTGGGACCGACCGCTTCGCCAGCCTGCGAGTTCGGGCACTGGTCGTTACAGTCGTTGACGCCATCACCGTCGCCATCTTTGTCGGCGCAGTTAGGAGCCGGCGGCGGCGGCGGCGGCGGCGGAGCCGCTTCATCCGTCGGTTCCGGACCCAGCGGGACGATCACACCGACCGAGGCCAGCACATCGCCGAACCAGCTTTCGTCAGCCGCGAACACGCTGCTGTCGTCGTTGTCGACGCGGTAGGCCAATTCGGCACGCACGCCGGCGCGGCCGAGGTCGCCCTGCAAGCCACCACCGATCTTAGCGGCGAGATTGCCGTCTTCGCGCTGACCCGGGGAGGTCGGGCTCGGATAGGCATCGAATTCTTCTTCAGCGCGCTGGTAGCCCAGGCCCACGAGGAAGTATGGATTCCAGTTACGGCCTTCCGAGATGAAGTGGCGACGCAAATCGGCCGACACGCCGTATTGGCTCCAGTTGAAGTTCTGGCCACGAACACCCGACGGGAAGCTGCGGCGCGGAATCACGACATTCTGGCCGTCGAAATGCGGGTTCTGGTAGTTCAGTTCGCCATCGAGCGACCAGTTGTCGCTGATGAACTTACCTAAGCCCAGGGTCACGAACGGCGAGTTGTAGGTGCCGCGATCGCCGTCTTGGTTGTTATAACCAGCCGACGAAGTGATGTACCAGCGATCATCGAACGTTTGCGCGGAGGCCGCCTGAGCCACGCCCAGACCGGTCAACAGCGCGGCGCAGAGGAGTTTTTTATTCATTACTCGGTGCTCCTTGAGGGGATGTAAGGGACTCGGTAGTGCTGATTCTGAAAAGAAGTCGTGCCGATGGCCTGCCTTCTTTTCCATGATCATACCGGCCGGGTCATGGCCGATTAACACTAGCATAACAGTTGTGGGAAGCCAAGCACAGTTTAACTTCAACCCAGTCATCACATTGAAGCATAACTATGCCCATTTCAGGTCGGTGTCGGATGAGATTTGAAGGCATGCCGCTACCGGCCACGATCATCATCTCGGCCGAAGCCGTCGCGGTCATCATACAGATATAAACGACTAGAACGACCAAGAAGGTGCGCATTGGCGCTGCGGGAACTTGATCGACAGGCCTCTGAACTCGAACATTCGGTGCCGATAATCATCTGTTCGTGTAGCGATGAAATATAGGGTTTTCGCTACAAATGGCGTCGTATTAACCCGGCATGGCGATCTAAACGACAGCCGTTACGGTTGAACCGGCGGGCATTTCCCGGCATCGTGCTCGCCCCATACGCGAGCGTCTTCGCCATGAGTTCCCAGCCGATACCCCACGACGCTGCGTCGCCGCCCTACCCGCGCCTGTTTGAGCCGCTGGACTTAGGCTTCACGACGCTCCGCAATCGGGTGCTGATGGGGTCGATGCATACCGGGCTGGAGGATAAGGCTCGCGACTTTCCGAAGCTCGCGGCCTATTTCGGCGAGCGCGCGGCTGGCGGTGTCGGCCTGATCGTTACCGGCGGTTTCTCGCCGAACCTGCGCGGCTGGCTGAAGCCGTTCTCGAGCAAACTGAGCTGGCCTTGGGAGGTCGCCCGCCACCGTCAAGTCACCAGCGCGGTGCATGCGCATGGCGCGAAGATCTGCCTGCAACTGCTGCACGCCGGGCGCTACGCGTATCACCCGCTCTCGGTCGCGCCGTCGAAGCTGAAGGCGCCGATCAATCCGTTCACGCCCAGCGCGCTGTCGGGCGCAGCGGTGCATGCCACCATCGGCGCCTATGCGAACGCCGCGAAACTCGCGCGTGATGCCGGTTACGACGGCGTCGAGATCATGGGCTCGGAAGGCTACCTGATCAATCAATTCCTCAGCGCCCGCACCAACAAGCGCACCGACGCCTGGGGCGGCGATGTCGCGCAACGCATGCGCTTCGCGACCGAGATCGTGCGCCGCGTGCGCGAAGCCTGCGGTCACGATTTCATCATTATTTACAGGCTATCGATGCTGGAACTGGTGCCGGAAGGCTCCGGTTGGGAAGAGATCGTCGCCCAAGCCAAGGCGATCGAAGCGGCTGGCGCGACGATTCTCAACACCGGTATCGGCTGGCACGAGGCGCGCGTGCCCACCATCGCGACCTCGGTGCCGCGCGCGGCGTTCGCGGGAGTCACCGCCAAGCTGCGCCCGCATGTGACGCTGCCGCTGGTCGCGACCAATCGCATCAATACACCGGACGTGGCCGAACGCATTCTCGCCAGCGGTGGTGCCGATCTGATTTCGATGGCCCGGCCGATGTTGGCTGACCCGGAATGGGCGAACAAAGCCCGCACCGGGCGCGCGGATCGCATCAACACCTGCATCGCCTGCAATCAGGCCTGTCTCGACCATGTGTTCGAGCAGAAGACCGCAAGTTGCCTCGTCAATCCGCGCGCCTGCGCGGAAACCGAATTGAATTACGCGAAGACGACTGCGCCCAAACGTGTCGCCGTCGTCGGCGCCGGGCCCGCGGGCCTTGCTTGCGCGACAGTCGCCGCGGAGCGCGGGCACCGCGTGGTCTTGTTCGACGCCGCCGATGAGATCGGCGGCCAGTTCAACCTCGCCAAGAAAATTCCTGGCAAAGAAGAGTTCCACGAAACCCTGCGTTATTTTCGTCATCGCCTCGAAGACACCGGTGTGGAGCTGCGCCTGTCCACGCGCGCCGAGGCCGAAACCCTGCGCGATTTCGATCATGTGGTGCTCGCGACCGGCGTGGTACCGCGCGCTGTGAATTTCCCTGGTTCGGATCACCCGAAAGTCGTCGGTTATCTGGATGTGCTCAGCGGGCGCGTCAGGGTCGGCGCACGCGTGGCGATCATCGGCGCAGGCGGTATCGGCTTCGATGTCGCCGAATACCTCGTTCATCACCCACTTCTATCGGACGCCCGATTCAAGGACGATCCGTTTCATATCGCCGATGCGACGCCATCGCCCAGTTTGGATCTGCCGAATTGGATGCGCGAATGGGGCATCGATCCGACCTTCGCCTCTCCCGGCGGGCTGACCAAACCGCAACCGGAGCCGCCCGCACGTGAGGTGTGGCTGTTACAACGAAGCTCGGGTAAACCCGGTGCGAAACTGGGTAAGACCACCGGCTGGATCCATCGCGCCGCGCTCAAAACCAAAGCGGTGAAGATGCTAGGCGGCGTTGAATATCTGGGCGTGGACGACGAAGGGTTCCGCATTCGGGTCAAGGACAGCGACGGCGATGGGCAAGAACAGCGTCTTACGGTCGATCACATCATCGTCTGCGCAGGCCAGGAACCGCGCCGTGAACTGCTCGCGGCTATCCAAGCCGCGGGCACCGATGTGCATCTGATCGGCGGCGCCGACGTGGCCACGGAACTCGATGCGAAACGCGCGATCGCCCAAGGCAGCCGGCTCGCTGCGGCGCTTTGAGGCGTACGCCGACGACGAGCCGCTCTCGAACCAACGACCCATCACGGCTGATCCCCCTCATCGAGTGTCGCAATCTCACTTATCGGCGAGTCTCTCATCAGCATGAGCCGCTGATCAGGTCGTATGTCGGCCTTATTCAGTTCAAAGCTTGAAGACCGTCACATCCGTTGGCACGGCCCCACGGCAGACAAATTACCTATAGCGACAGTCGGTTACGGCTCCTTTTGAACAAAAACTCCAATTAAATCAGCGGTTTTAACTTTTTCTATTCATCTGGCATTAAGTTTTTCGGGATACCCTACGCCCGCTTTCCCGCCCTGGATGGCGGGAGCCGGCGCGGCAGCGCCAGGCGATGAACCCGAGATCGGATCCGACTGAACATCGTTTCGACCCGCTCCCGTTCTTCTGCACTGCCGCGTTTGGGCTTACAGCGACCATAGAGTCGAAGCCCCTTGTCTTGCGGCTCGCCGCAAGCGCCCGGTTCGCAAGTCGGTAGGCGCCACCACCGCCCGCCCGCTCGCATCCGGACTGTCATCGCCATGTCGCACCTGGCGCAGTACCGCAGCAACCCATCGCCGCAGTGCCGCACCTGGCCCGAAGCAACGAAACAAGGAGTTCCCATGAAACTCGCATGGATACTTTGGATCGCGTCGGTGTTGCCGCCTCAGGCTGCCGATTCGCTCTGTCTCAGCACCACGCTCTACCTGGAAGCACGCGATCAACCCGTCCGCGGCCAACAAGCCGTCGCCGAGGTCGCCCTCCGCCGCGAAGACAGCGGCCTCTGGGGCAATTCGATGTGCGATGTCGTGACCGCTCGCAAGCAGTTCGCGCCGACGATCGTGTCGCCGCGCACGCAACTGAGCAACGCCGAAGCTTGGTCTCAGGCCGTGACCATCGCGCTCGAAGCCGAGCGCAACTGGGCACTGCCGATAGGCGAACGCAAGGAGATCGTGCCCGGCGCCAGTCATTTCGCCGCGCTCTCGATCGCTCAACCGAGCTGGCGCAACGCATACCGCGTCGCGACCATCGGCGACCACACCTTTCTCAAGGTGCAGTCGCTGAAGCCGCAGAAGGACAAAGCTTCGCACCAACTCGCGATGCGTTGATCCGCAATCTCGATCGCAACACCGACGGCCGCGCAAGCGGCCGTTTTCTTTCGTCCGATCGTCTATGGCGACCCCACTCTTCGCGGATGAAGCGTTCCATGCGCGGCGATTGAGGTCATCGCCGCAGGTGCGCATGATGTCGTCTCTTCCACAATGAAGGCGGCAACATGAAACTGTATTACTCCCCCGGCGCCTGCTCGCTCGCCGATCACATCGTGTTGGAATGGATCGGCAAGCCTTACGAAGCGGTGAAGGTCGGTCGCGAAGACCGCTACAAGCCCGAATTCCTTGCGATCAATCCCGCTGGCGCGGTGCCTGCGCTGGAACACGACGGCTGGGTACTGACGCAAAACGCCGCGATCCTCAACTATCTCGCCGATCTGCATCCCGAAGCGAAGCTCGGCGGCGACGGCAGCGCGAAGCAGCGCGCCGAAGTGAATAAATGGCTCGCGTTCGCGAACTCCGATGTGCATCCGGCATTCCATCCGATCTTCGGCAGCACCGCGTATCTGGAAGACGCCACCGCCATCGACAAAACCAAAGATGCCGCGCGCGCGAAAGTGCGTACTTTGTTCGAGCGCGCCGACACGCATCTGCAAGGTCGCGACTGGCTCGCCGCGGACCGCTCGATCGCCGATCCGTATTTGTACGTCACTTATCGCTGGGCGCGAGGAACCGGCGTCGATCTCGGCGGTTTGAATCATCTAGCCGCGTTCGCATCGCGAATCGAAGCCGATCCGTCGGTGCAGAAGGTGTTGCAGAAAGAAGGTTTGGCGTAACCGATCATCGGCGAAACGGTAGAGCGGAGCGCGGCTCCGCCAGATCATCCGGCGACCGCATAGCGGAGCGTCGCCCCGTTTGGTCTCTGCCGGCAGGTAGAGCGGAGCTTCGCTCCGCTCTACCTGCCGGTTTCGCAAACGACGGCGGTTACTCGGCGCGAAGCTCGCGCAGCATGTTGCAGAACAATGCGCCCTGTTCGATCGCATCGTCCAGGGCGATGTGCGTATGCGGCATTGGGTCGAACCAGCGCTTGGGCATATTGCGTTTGGTCGCATCGCGATAATCGGTTTTCAGCAAGGCCATCGCTAAGGTCTTCATATCGAGCGCGGAGTGACTGAACGGGCTCTCGCCAGCGAAGCGCATCAGATACCAGTACACGAACATGAAATCGAAGCCGACCGGATAAGCGACGAACACCGGCTTGCCCGGCAGCGCGCGTAGCCAATCGCGATACCGCGGCAAGGCGGTCTGTGGCGCTTCCAGGTCGCGACGGCACGCCTCCCACGCCTTCGGTTGCGTCGCCCACCACGAAGCGGTACGCGGATCGGGACTGGCGCCCTCAAGCGTATGCAGATTGACGGAGAAGGTCGCGAGCAATTGCTTATCGGCCGTGTAGGCCGCGGAACCGAGGCTCAGCATCGAATGCGGTCCCGGGATCGGGCCATCGGTTTCGACGTCCGTACTCACATAGATTTCGGTCATTGCGTGAAGTGTGCCACGACGCGCTGGACTCAGCGATCGCGCCAATCCCGTGTCATTTCCAAATAGGTGAACGACGCCGACCAGGTGATCAGCACGAATCCGGTCAGTGCGACGGTGCCAGCCAGGAATCGGATCGGCCCGACCGGCGCGAGGTCGCCGAAGCCGACCGTCGTGAACGTCACTGCGGCCATGTAAACCGCATCGAGCAAGCCGAGCGCGTGCGCGCCAGCGACGCTACCGGTGTTCTCGAAATGCAGTAGGCCCCAAACCGCGGCGCCGAAAATCCAAATCTCGGCGACATGCAACGCCAACACGCCGAAGATGCCGTACAGCACTTTGCGGCGACGGTGGCTTTCGTGCCGGTGCATGAGAGCGCGCGACAGCAGACTCAAGCCTTCGTAATGCAGCAGCACCGCGACACCGACCGCGACCGCCGTGACGATCACGACGAGCGCATTCGCGTCCCAGTGTTGGTACATCGTCATTCGGCTTAGTGCCGCGCGGTTCAGCGCTGATCGATCGCGACGTAGGCGCGGTCTTCCGGGCCGACGTAGTTCGCGCTGGGACGGATGATCTTGCCGTCTTCACGCTGTTCGATCACATGCGCGCTCCACCCCGTGGTGCGCGCGATCACGAACAACGGCGTGAACATCGGCGTCGGGATGCCCATCATGTGATAGCTCGACGCGCTGTACCAATCGAGATTCGGGAACATCTTCTTGGTGTCCATCATCAGCGTTTCGATACGTTCGGACACGTCGAACAAGGTCTGGTTGCCGCCATCGGCGCAGAGCTTGCGCGAGAGTTCTTTGATGATCGGATTGCGCGGGTCGCCGATGGTGTAGACCGGATGACCGAAGCCGATGATGATTTCCTTGCGCTCCATGCGCGCGCGGATATCGGCTTCCGCTTCGTCGGCGCTGCCGTAGCGGCTGATGATGTCCATGGCCACTTCGTTGGCGCCGCCGTGTTTCGGGCCGCGCAACGCGCCGATACCGCCGGTGATGCAGGAATGCATGTCGCTACCGGTACCGGCGATCACGCGCGCGGCGAACGTGCTGGCATTGAATTCGTGCTCGGCGTAAAGAATCAGCGACTTGTCCAAGGCATGTTCGTGCAACGCGCTCGGCGGCTCACCGTGCAGCAGGGTAAGGAAATGCGCCGCCACCGTATCGTCGTCGGTTTCGACGTCGATGCGGCGACCGTTGCGGGTGAAGTGCCACCAGTACAGCAGCATCGAACCGAAACTGGCGATCAAGCGATCGGCGATATCGCGCGCCTCGCTGGCCGGGTGGCCTTCGCGCTCCGGCAGCACCGTACCGAGCACCGAGCAACCTGTGCGCATCACGTCCATCGGATGCGCGTTCGCGGGCACGAGTTCCAACGCTTCTTGCACGATCGCCGGCAAGCCGCGCAAGCGCTTGAGCTTCGCTTTGTAAGCCTTGAGCTGCGAAACGGAGGGCAATGCGCCATGCACGAGCAGATGGGCGACTTCCTCGAACGTCGATTTCGTCGCGAGGTCGTGGATATCGTAGCCGCGGTAATGCAGATCGTTGCCGCTGCGGCCGACGGTACACAACGCGGTGTTGCCGGCGGCGGTGCCGCTCAACGCGACGGACTTCTTAGGCTTGGGCAGGGTGGATGGCGTGTCGCTCATGCTCGGTTCCTGGTGCGGAGGTGCGGAAAATGTCGAATCTGTGAATCGTTGCCCATTTTAACGGGCTGAAGGCTGTCCGATACGGGACGCTCGCCGCGTATGTGATAGAGACCGCACGCCGCACACTCGGCGTGCTGGCGGCGGCGGGCTCCGCTATCGAAGGAACCCGTTGCCGCCACACCCAACGCGCCGGCGGCGAAGGCGACAGGGGGCCTGCGACATCATCAATGCGGGAATCTGTTCGCTGCCGTCGGCCGACCACACAAACGCCTCGCTTCCGCGAGGCGTTTTTCGTTACTCACGGCTTCTCTTGCGCGAACAGCGCATCGAGTTTGTCTTCGTAGGTGTGATAACCCAAGAAGTCGTACAACTCGGCGCGCGTCTGCAGCGTGTCGACGATGTTCTTTTGCGTGCCTTCGCGGCGCACGGTGTCGTAGAAATGCAACGCGGCTTTGTTCATCGCGCGATAGGCGCCGCAGCAGTACAGCGCGATATCCACGCCGGCGCTGCGCAACTCGTCGGTAGTGAAGAACGGCGTCGAACCGAATTCGGTGAGATTGGCCAAGATCGGCACCTTCACCGCCGCCTTGAACTTGCGGTAGTCGTCCAGCGTTTTCATCGCCTCGGGGAAGATCATGTCGGCGCCGGCCTCGACGTAAGCGACCGCGCGCTCGATCGCCGAATCGAGACCCTCGACAGCGGCGGCATCGGTACGCGCCATGATCACGAACCCGGCGTCGGTACGGGCATCGACCGCGGCTTTCACCCGATCGACCATTTCGTCTTTCGTCACCACTTCCTTGCCCGGACGATGGCCGCAGCGCTTCTGGCCGACCTGATCTTCCATATGCACAGCCGCCACGCCGACGCGCTCGAAGGATTTGATGGTGCGCCCGATATTGAACGCGCCGCCCCAGCCGGTATCGATATCGACCAACAGCGGCATGCCGGTCGCATCCACGATGCGGCGCGCATCGGTGAGCACGTCTTCCATCGTGCTGATGCCCAGATCCGGCATGCCCAGCGAATTGGCGGCGACGCCGCCGCCTGAGAGATACAGGGCCTTGTAGCCCACGCGCTTGGCCATCAAGCCGGCATAGGCGGTGATCGCGCCCATCACCTGCAACGGCGATTCTTCGGCGATCGCGGCGCGGAAACGGGCGCCGGCGGAATTTCGTTCGGTCATATCGATGCCCTAAAACACGAGACGACCCTCAGGTCGCCTCGTGGTGAATCGTCGGATGGTTCAAAGCAGATGCGCCACACCAGCGCGCTCTTCTTCCAGTTCCGCCAGCGTCTTGTCCATCGCAGCGCGGCTGAAGTCGTCGACCGGCAAACCTTCGATCCGCGTGTATTCGCCGTTGGCGCACGTCACCGGCACGCCGTACATCACGCTTTCGGGAATACCGTAGCTGCCGTCGGAGGGCACGCCCATCGTCACCCACTTGCCGTTGGTGCCGAGCACCCAATCGCGGATGTGGTCGATCGCAGCGTTCGCGGCCGATGCGGCCGAGGACAGCCCGCGCGCTTCGATGATCGCCGCACCGCGCTTACCGACCTGCGGGATGAAAGTATTCGCGTTCCAATCGTGCATCGTTGATGTTGTCTTTCAGCGACACGCCCTTCGCCGTCGCGAACCGATAATCCGGATACATCGTCGGCGAGTGATTGCCCCACACCACCATGTTCTCGATATCGCCGACGGCCACGCCGGCTTTGTTCGCAAGTTGCGACAACGCACGGTTGTGGTCGAGGCGCAGCATCGCGGTGAAATTCTTGGCCGGCAGATCCGGCGCCGATTTCATCGCGATATAAGCATTGGTATTCGCTGGGTTGCCGACGACCAGCACTTTGACGTTACGGCTGGCGACGGCGTTCAGCGCTTTGCCCTGCACGGTGAAAATTTCGGCGTTCTTCAGCAGCAGATCTTTACGTTCCATGCCCGGGCCGCGCGGCATCGCGCCGACCAACATCGCCACGTCGGCGTCCTTGAACGCGACGTTCGGATCGTCGGTACCGACCATGCCGGCGAGCAGTGGGAACGCGCAGTCTTCCAGCTCCATCATCACGCCCTTGAGCGCGGCTTGGGCTTTTTCCAGCGGAAGTTCCAGCATTTGCAGGATCACCGGCTGATCTTTGCCGAGCATTTCGCCCGAGGCGATACGGAACAACAGCGCGTAACCGATTTGACCGGCGGCACCGGTGACGGCGACTCTCATAGGGGCTTTCATCTACATCACTCCTCGATCGAAAAAGAGAATGTCATTCCGAGCCATAGGAGAGGAACCTGCTTGATCGTTTCATGCGTGAATTCACGGCGTGAACAACAGGTCCCTCGCCTACGGCTCGGGATGACAGTTATTGAAATCATCGCAATTCAGCGAAAAACTCCTGGATGCGCTGCAAACCCGGCGCCAACTGCGGCGTCGGGCAGGTGTAACTGATGCGGATCGCTCGCGGTTCGCCGAACGCAGAGCCTGGCACGCAGGCCACGCCTTTGGCATCGAGTAGCGCGTTGCACAAATCGACATCGTTCGCGATCACCGCACCGCTCGGGCCGTGGGTCTTGCCGAAATACGCGCTGACATCGGGGAAGACGTAGAACGCGCCTTGCGGACGCGGGCAGACCACGCCCGGAATCGCGTCGAACACCGCCATGACTTGATCGCGTTTGTGCTGGAACTCGAGATTCTTCGCCGCCGGCACGTCTTGCGGGCCGGTGAGTGCGGCCACCGCCGCGGCAGTGGTCAGCTCTGGAATATTGGTGATGTGGTTCGAGTTCATCGTCACCACCGCATTCGCGACCGCTTCGGGGCCGGCCATGAAACCGACGCGCCAACCGGGCATGCCGTAGGTTTTCGACAACGAATCCAAGAAGATCGTGCGATCGCGCAATTCCGGGCGGAAGTGGACGAAGTTGTGATAGCCCACGCCGTCGAACACCATGCGGTTGTAGATGTCGTCAGTGATGATCCACGTATCCGGATGCTTCGCGACCACATCGGCCAGCGCCGCGATCTCGTCCTTGGTGTACACCATGCCGGTGGGGTTGGACGGGTTGTTGAACAGAAAGACCTTCGGCTTTTTCGCTAACGCCGCGTCGAGCTGCGCGGGCGTGAGTTTGTAATCCTGCTCCGGCGGGCACGGCAACAGATCGATCTTCGCGTTGACGATTTCGGCGATGTCGACGTAGCTGGTCCAGTACGGCGTCGGGAAGGCGATGGTGTCGCCCTCGTCGAGCAGAACTTCGGCCAAGTTATAGATGATGTGCTTGGCGCCGATGCCGGTGGCGATGTTCTTGCGGGTATAGCCGGTCAGCCCGACGCCTTCCATATGCTTGATGAACGCGTCCAACAGAGCGTCGGCGCCGCGATTGCTGCCGTACTGGCCGGAATCCTTACCGAGCGCCTCGCGAACGGCGTCGTAAACATGGCCGCCGGGCAGGAAATTCGGAACGCCGATCGAGAAACTGATGATATCCCGGCCTTCGGCCTTGAGCCGCTTGGCTTTTTCGGCGACAACCATAATCGCGCTGGGCTTGGCGCGACCGACGCGCCGGGCGAGTTGCAGCATCGCGTTACCTACTGTGGGGATTGCTTCGGTAAAGTGGGGCCGGGCGCCCTGCGGGCGTCCGAACGTCTGCCCACCAGATCGTGTTAACAACGGACTTGTTTAAGAACCGACGGGAGCAAGCACAAAATGGTAACACAGCGTACCGATGCGGCCTCTAGCAACCCTGCCCTTACGACCATGTTCGAAACCGTCTCCAAAGCGCGCCGCAGCCGTGCGCACATGCCGCTCGCATCGCGCTGGCGGCTGGTGGCAGCGTTACTGCTATGCCTGCTACTGAACGCCTGCGTCAGCACCCAAGTCCGCACCGCGAAAGGCGACGATGGCAAGCCGCTGGTCGTCAGTGGCAGCGTGGTTTTGGTGGAACCGGATATCGAGTTGTACGAAGTGCTGGCCGGTGGCGCCCAAGAACCGCGCAAGGCGTGGACCGAAGCCGCGCGCGAACTCTACCCGCGCATGGCGGGCGAACTGCTGAGACAGCGCGGTATCGAGGTCAAACCGGATCTTCCGCTGCCGCCGACGCTCGGCGCCGACGATCGGCTGCGCCAGCTCTATCTGCTGAATCAGGCGGTGTCGATCAGCATCTTGCAGTACGGGCGAAGTAGCGCCAGCAGCGGCTTGCGCAATAAACGCGGCAAGTTCGACTGGACACTCGGCCCGGGCGTCGCCGAACTACGCGACGCCACTGGCGCCGACTACGCGCTCTTCACCTATGTCCGCGACAGCTACACCAGCGGCGGCCGCGCCGCGATGCGGATCATCGGTTTCGTGTTGCTGGGCGGCGACATCGGCGGCGGGTATCAAATCGGCTTAGCCTCGCTGGTCGACCTACGTACCGGCCGCGTGGTCTGGCACAACTTACTGGTCGATCAAGCCGGCGACCTGCGCGACGAATCCGGCGCGCGCGAGACAGCCGACGATTTGCTCCGCGGCCTGGGGCCGAAACCACCGCCTAGCGCACGGCCTGCAGGAGGCCGGCCATGACTCCCCTGGTAGAGCGGAGCGCAGCTCTGCTGACGAGGTCATCGTTTCTATCGTTTTGTTTGCTTCTTCAGCGGAGCTGCGCTCCGCTCTACCGGGCGCACGGGATTTTGCTCGCGGCCGCATTACTCACGGCTCTGGCCGGCTGCGCCACCAGCAAACCCATCCGCGAACATCGCCCGGGCGATACCCCAGCCGTCGGTACCGATGAAGACGAGTTGTGGTACGCGATGCAGCGCGCGGAAGTCGAGCTGCAGCGCTCGCCGCTGTTGGTGAAAGACCCCGCATTGAACGCTTACGTCCACGGCATCGCCTGCAAAGTCGCGGGCGATCACTGCCGCGATCTGCGCGTTTACATCATGGATGTGCCCGAATTCAACGCCTCGATGGCACCGAACGGGATGATGATCGTCTGGACCGGCGCCCTGCTTCGCGCACGCGACGAGGCCGAAATCGGTTTCGTCCTCGGCCACGAATCGGGCCATTTCACCGCACAGCATTCGCTCAAACAGTGGCGTCGGCTCAAAGACACCAGCGCCGTGCTCAGCGCGTTCCAACTCGTGGCCTACGGCGCGGGTGTGCCCGATGCCGCGCTGCTCGGCGCGCTCGGCGCTTATGCCGGCATCTTCAAGTTCGGCCGCGATCAAGAGCGCGAAGCCGACAAACTCGGTTTCGCCGCTGCCGTCGCGCGCGGCTACGATCCTGCGGCCGGTGGCGATCTGTGGGCGCGACTCAAACGCGAAGAAGACACCCGCAAGTATCAACGACAAGGCGTAGTGTTCTCCACGCATCCGGCCACCGAAGAACGTCTCACCGATATCCGCGCCGCTGCTGCGTCCGCCCCACCCGGGCCGCGCGAGCGCTACCGCGACGAATACCGCAAAGCGATGCGTCCGTATCTCGATCGCTGGCTCGCCGCGGAACTCGGCCGCCGACGTTACGCCAGTTCGCTGCTGGTGATCGGCGAATTGCTCGCCGAAGCGCCGCAAGACGATCGCGGCCTGCTCACCTTCTATCTCGGCGAAGCGCATCGCCGACGCAATGCCGAAGGCGATCGCGCCAAGGCCGCGAACTTCTATGCGCAAGCGACGCAATTGCCCGGCGCGCCGGTCGCCGCTTGGCGCGAACATGGCTTCGCGCTGCGCGATGCGGGTAACGCCAGCGAAGCTACGGCTATGCTGCGCCGTTATCTCGACCGCGCACCGAACGCCGAAGACCGCGCCTTCGTCGAGCGCGAACTGACCAAACTCAGGGCACGCTGATGAGGAGCTCGCCGATGACAACCATGAACCTCTTCGCATTGCGCGCACTGCGTCGCGCGATCCTCGTCGCCGCATTGTGCGCATTGCTCGCAAGCTGCGGTGGCGGCGCCCTCGTCGTCCCCGGCCCGACCACAGCAGGCGGCAAGCTGACGATCGACAGCGAAATGGAATGGACGCGCATCGCGATGTCGCGCTATCAGTTGTGGACGATCGACGGCGAATTACTCAATCGTCTGTACTTAATTCCGAGCGTACGCGAGCGCGAATTCATTTTCCTCGGACAACGGCAGACCAAACGCCGCCCCGATGGCGCGTTCTACAAACGCGGCTTGCGCGCCGACGAACTGCGCGACCTGATTCTCGATGGTCTGCGCGCCGCAGGCACGGTGAATTTGGAGAGCCGCAATCTTCGCCCGGTGAATTTCTCCGGCCGCGAAGGTCTACGCTTCGAGTTCTCGATGTCGAATGAAGAAGGCCTGAAATACCAAGGCATGGCCGCTGCGTTCGAGCACGAGAAGGGTTTGGCGCTCGCGCTGTACATGGCGCCGAGCGAGTTCTATTACCCGCGCGATGAAGCCAAAGTCTCGAAGATGCTGGACACATTGCGGATGAAGTGATCGCCGCAGAGTCAATCTCCGCCGCAACCACCTCCACCGCCATCGCCATCCGAATCTCCGAAACTGATCCCGATGCTGCTGTCGGATCTTGAACGCGAGGAGAGCAAGATCGCGGCACCGAAGAAGGCGGCGAAGAAAGCAGTGTCCCGATACCCCTGAATCCACGCGAGCACTGCGAATAAGAGCAGAAAACATCCGATGAGGGTTTTCATGCCGGCACAATAAAACGCCTCAATGACGGAATGATGACAGTGGCCGGCACTTTGTCGCGAAATCGACATGATAGTGCTCGTCATGCCGCCACCAGACTTTTCCACGCGTGAATTCGATGTTGCGCCGCAGGTACGTGCCGCGTCGCGTCGCGAATAGTTTCGGCAGGTACGCGGGATCGAAGATCACGCGATCGATCGGCGCGCCGCTCGTTTTGGCGGCACGATCCAAGGCGTACAGATGCTCGGCCATCGCCTCGAAATCGATCCGCAGCACACGCTTGGCATCGATTCGATAACGCGCATTCGCATCGAATTCGATGTCGTAACCGTAACGATTGGATGCCGAGCCCGGCAACGGTAAGGACCGGCCTTTTTCGTCCAGCACCGGCACCATGAAATCCACCGACAGCCCGTTCTGGTGGGTTTTGTGCGGTTTGAAGCGTCCGCCGTTCTCGAATCCTGTCTCGGCGTAAACGAAAACCTTACCCGGTGCCGCACGTTGCAGCACCGAATACGCATCGACGATCGCTTCTCTCGCACGCGCATGCGCATACGTGCGCCCAAGCGTCACACCAACGGCGCTATAGGCTTGGAAATTCTTTCCGCGCTTCGGCAATTGCATGGAGCGTTCGATGCGGCCATTCGCGGGTGTGCCGTAACAGATGCTGTCGGCGGCGCCCGCCATTCCCGCCAACCCGAGCCATAGGATCAATACGATATTCGTCTTCATGGCGTCGATACCGTCGTAGGTGCGTATCGCAATGCGAAACATCGTTCGTTCCTACTTCTAGCGTTCATGCGCGAAAACGTCGAAGTAGCCCGTATTGCAACAAGAAACGCGGCCTTTGGCCGCGTTTCTTCGGAAAAAATAGAATGCCGAAAATCTCGGCGTTTTACGCCGCCATGATCTTATTCCACTCCGCCACCCGATCCGCCTTCGCGGCGATCGCCGCATCGGCATCGCCTTCGATCGTCAGCGATTTGATGGTGTCGCCCTGACGGATGCTATCCACCACATCCATGCCTTCGAGCACTTTGCCGAAGACGGTGTGTTTGCCGTCGAGCCAACCGCAGGGGACGTGGGTGATGAAGAACTGGCTGCCGTTGGTGGCGGGGCCAGCGTTGGCCATCGACAACACACCGCGTTCGTGGCGCACGCCGTTGGTGGCTTCGTCTTCGAATTTATAACCGGGGCCACCAGTGCCGCGGCCCTGCGGGCAACCGCCCTGGACCATGAAGTCGGCGATCACGCGGTGAAAGATCAAGCCGTTATAGAAACCGCGTTGGGCGAGGTTGACGAAGTTGGCCACGGTCAGCGGGGCCTTGTCGGCGTGCAGTTCGATGCGGATCGGGCCGCGGTCGGTGTCGAAATGGGCGATGAGGGACATATCGGCTCTCGTTAGTGATGAAAGTGGGGAATGGGCAAAACGGAACGCGGTGTCGAGGGGGCGACCCTCGTCGAACGATTCAGCGGCGGCGCTGGGCACTCAATACCGATCGCATCAAGGCGAACCAGCACAGGGCGAATGCCGCGCCGCCGATGACCAGCAAGGGCAGCTTGGCCGCAGGGGGCAGGGCTTGGGCGACGGCCGATTCAGGTGAAAACTGCATCAACAAACCCAGGGTGAGCACCAAAAGGCTAGCGACATCCAGCACGAGCAGCCAAATCGGCGGTTTCCAGCGCACTGGGGCGCTGCCGTGAGAACTCTGCGAATCGGGCATTTCAGCCATTGCCATCCCCTGTCGTGACGATAAGTGCCTGAATACGTAAGTCAAGCACCACGGATTGGAGCCAATACTCTCGGCTGCCGGCTATAATAACCGGCTTCCTTCACGACAAATTGCGCCAGGCCTCACCTGGGCGCCCATTCGCTATGTCTATCGAACGCCTGCGCAATATCGCCATCGTCGCCCACGTCGACCACGGCAAGACCACACTCGTCGACCAGCTGTTGAAGCAGTCGGGCACCTTCAGCGAGCGTACGGTCACGACCGAACGCATGATGGACAGCAACGATCTGGAAAAGGAACGTGGCATCACGATCCTCTCGAAGAACACCGCGATCCGTTGGAAATCGCCCGAGGGCGAGGAGTACCGGATCAATATCGTCGACACCCCAGGCCATGCCGACTTCGGCGGCGAAGTCGAGCGCGTGCTGTCGATGGTCGACTCGGTGCTGATCCTGGTCGATGCGATGGACGGCCCGATGCCGCAGACCCGCTTCGTGACCCAGAAGGCCTTCGCGATGGGCTTCAAGCCGATCGTCGTGGTCAATAAGGTGGACCGCCCCGGCGCGCGCCCGGACTGGGTGTTGGATCAGACCTTCGACCTGTTCGACCGTCTCGGCGCCACCGATGAACAGTTCGACTTCCACACCGTCTACGCCTCAGCGCTGCACGGTTACGCCGGTCTCGACCCGACCGTGCGCAGCGGCGACATGACCCCGCTGTTCCAGACCATCGTCGATCACGTCGCGCCGCCGCCGGTCGATCTCGACGGCCCGTTCCAAATGCGCGTGACCTCGCTGGATTACAGCAACTACGTCGGCATCATCGGCGTCGGTCGTATCCAACGCGGCAAGATCCGCACCAATCAACAAGTCACTGTGATCGATCGCGAGGGCAAGACCCGTAACGCGAAAGTGCTGCAGGTGCTCGGCTTCCTCGGCCTCGAACGCCATGAAGTGAAAGAAGCCCAGGCCGGCGACATCATCGCGATGTCCGGTATCGAAGGTCTCGGCATTTCCGACACGATCTGCGACACCTCGCAGGTCGAGCAATTGCCGGTACTGACTGTCGACGAACCGACGATCTCGATGACCTTCCAGGTCAACGACTCGCCGTTCGCCGGCGTGAAGGACCGCAGCGGCGGTAAGTTCCTGACGTCACGCCAGCTGCGCGATCGCCTCGTCCGCGAAACCCAGCACAACGTCGCGCTGAAGGTCGAAGACACCGCCGACGCCGACAAATTCAAAGTCAGCGGCCGCGGCGAACTGCACTTGTCGATTTTGATCGAAACGATGCGTCGCGAAGGCTACGAATTGGCCGTGTCGCGCCCGGAAGTGATCATCAAGGATATCGATGGTCAGAAGATGGAGCCGTTCGAGTCCTTGGTGGTCGATCTGGAAGAGCAATACCAAGGCGGCGTGATGTCGCGCCTGGGCGAGCGCAAGGCGCAGCTCACCAATATGGAACCGGACGGCAAAGGCCGCGTGCGCATCGATTTCATGATCCCGGCGCGCGGTTTGATCGGCTTCCAAACCGAATTCCGCACGATCACCGCGGGCACCGGCCTGCTGTTCCACGTCTTCGACCATTACGGCCCGAAGACCGAAGGCGATATCGGCCAGCGTCAGAACGGCGTGCTGATCTCCAACGGTACTGGCCCCTCGCCCGCCTACGCGCAGATCGCGATGCAGGAACGCGGCCGTCTCTTCATCGAGCCGGGCGACGAAATCTACGAAGGCCAGATCGTCGGCATCCACTCCAAAGACAACGATCTCACCGTCAATGCGCTGCGCGGCAAACAGCTCACCAATTTCCGCGCCTCCGGCAAGGACGACGACGAAGGTCTGATCCCCGCGATCAAGTTCTCGTTGGAGCAAGCGCTGGAGTTCATCGACGACGACGAGTTAGTCGAAATCACGCCGAAGGCGATCCGCTTGCGCAAGAAACAGCGCACCGAGACCGATCGCAAGCGCGCCTCGCGCGCCGCATAAGCGCGTCGGCTGAGAAATCGACACGTGCAGCAGGACGCCGCCTACAACCCGAATCCGAACGCGCACCGCGATGTGCGCATCATCGCGTTGTTCGAGTTAGCCAAGGGCGGCGTTTCCGGTAGCGTCGCGACTGCGCTTCTGTTCTTCGGGCCGCAACGCGTCCACGATGCCATCGCATACATCGGGCATTGGCTGCATTTCGACCCGCAACAAAGCGCGATGGCGCGGCTGCTCGCCGCGATCACGCCCGACACCGTGCATCTGGCTGCGATGGCGATCGGCGTCTATGCCGCGCTGCGCTTCATTCTCTTCTGGGGCCTGTGGCATGTGCGTGCTTGGGCCTCGTGGTTCGGCGCGATCGCGGCGACGCTTTATCTACCTTTCTGCAGCTACGCCATCCTGCGCTATCCCGGATGGCCCACGTTCGCCGTCCTGAGCCTCAATATCGTGATCGTCTGGGTGCTGGTACGCGACGTCCGCAAACGCCATGCAGCGTCGCGCATCGCGATAGCCGCACCGTAATCTGAAGCGGCGCCGTGCCGCTTCGACGATTCAGATGCGCGCCGCACGACGACTATGACCAATGGCGCTTGTCGCGACGACAAGCCGCTGGCCATCATTCAACATGCTTGAAAGGTGCGCCATCGAATACGGACGAATCGTCTCGATCGTGCGCTCGCCAGTCACATGAAATCCCGCTGCACGTCTTGGTCTGCGATACCTCGACGACATCTCCATCTCACTGGATCGCCCGCCGCATGACGAGCCCGCACCGAAAGATCGCTTCCGCATCCCTGCTTGGGCTGATCCTCGCCTGCATCGGCGCATGGGCGCCTCATGCGCGTGCCGATGGCGAGGACAGCATCCATGCAAAAGCCACGTTCGCTGTGCTCTGGGAACGTCTGCAGAACAGCGGTTTCAGCGGCAAACACGAGGGCTTGGATTGGGTTGCGCTCAAAGCCGAACACCAGTCGGATATCGAAAGCGCCAAAAGCATCGAAGCGCTCCGTCGCGAGATCAACGAATTACTGGCCGATCTCAAAGCCTCTCACTTGATGCTGCTGCCGGCTGAAGTAGCGGCCGCGCCCGCCGCGTCCACGAACGACAACGGCAACGACCGCGATGATGACGACGCCAACAAAAAGGCCGATGACGCCTCGATCAGCGACGATATCGATATCGAAAGACCTGCGCTCAGCACCGGTTTCGGCGATCTCGGCCTGCGCTTGACGCTGATCGAAGGCCGCCTGCGGGTCGAGCGCGTCGCCGCGGATTCGCCCGCGCAGCGCGCCGGCGTGCGTCCCGGCTGGGCCGTGGAGCGCATCGGTCGTTTCGATCTACGCGCGATATCGAACGCAGTACGAAAACTACCGCCGGACACTCAGCGGCGCAGCGAAACCATGCTGTTGATGAGCGCGCAGGCGTTGTTGGATCAGCGCGCGCCGGAGCAGCGTGTTTCGATTCGATTCCACGACACGACCGAACGGGTTCATGCATTGACTCTAAGTCCTGCGACGCATTCGGATGTCCAGTCGATGACACTGCCTGGCATCCAGCCGCTTGCGCTGCGCTACAGCGAACGCAGACTGGCGCTACCGGCAGGCGGTTGCGCGCTGCATATCGAATTCACGCAGTGGGCCATGCCGGTCTTCGAGAAATTGGTGGAATCGCTGCGAAAACACGGCGATTGCCGCGGCGTGGTCATCGATCTTCGCGGCAATACCGGCGGACTCATGGCCTCGCTCTCCGCCGTCGGTGGCCTGTTCTTGGATCAACCCGCTTCGCTAGGCACGCTCAGTACCGGCGGCGGCGATTTGAAACTCACCGCGCTGCCGCGCGTCGTCGACAATGCCGGGCAGGACATTCGCCGTTTCTCCGGGCCGATGGCGATCCTGATCGACGGCGCTTCGGTCAGTTGCTCGGACATCTTCCCCGCCGCCATGCAAGCGCTGCAGCGCGCACGCGTCTTCGGCAGTCGTAGCGCGGGCATGGCCTTACCCTCGTCCAGCACGCCGCTGCCTTCGGGCGACCGCTTGCTGTACCCGATCGCCGAATTCGTCGATCCGGCTGGGCGCCGGATCGAGGGTATCGGTACGATTCCCGACCAACGGGTCGTACCGACGATCGACGCATTGTCGGCCGGTCGCGATCCGGTCCTCGATGCCGCGTTGACGTGGTTCGGCACGAACCCAAAAGTGTTGGTCGTCGCCGCACCCAAGATCCTGACCACACCCGCTTCACCCACTTCCGCTCCCGCTCACAAGGACTAACACCATGAAGTTTCGCTCCTGCCTCACCCTCGCGGTCGCGTTCGCGTTTTCGCCGCTGGCCGTCTCGGCCAACGATCTGCCCGACGCGCGCATGTTGATGGATGCCCACATCAAAGCCATCGGTGGCACCAAAGCGTTGGAGAACTACACGGACGGGACGACCAAAGCCAGCGTCGAAATCGTCGAAGCCGGTATGAAAGGCGACATGCTGATGCACCAACGCGGCGACGACCTGACGATGGTCCTGACGTTCCCGAATTACGGCGAAACCCGTATGGGCATGACCGGTGGCGTGTCTTGGTCGATCGACCCGCAAAGCGGCCCGCGCATACTGCAGGGCAAGGAAAGCCAGCAGCTCGCGCAACAGAACGACAACAAATACATCTCGCGCGATAAGAGCTTGCTCGCCTCGGCCGCCACCACGGCGCTTTCCGATTCGGAAGGACGCGCCTGCTATCGCGTCGAGATCGAGTGGAAAAATGGCGACAAGACCGCCGATTGCTACGGCGTCGAAGACGGCCTGCTGCTGTCCACCGAGTCGACCGTGTCCTCGCCGATGGGCGAGATCAAACAGGTCACGCATATCTACGATTACAAGTCGATCGGTCCGATCAAAGTGGCGCACACGGCGAAGAACAAACTCGCTGGCATGACCCAACTCTATACGATGCTGTCTTTCGATAGCGCCAAACTCGGCGACGAGACCTTCGCCCTGCCGCCCGCGATCGATGCGCTGGTGAAGAAGCAAAACGCCAAATCCGAAAGCAGCAATTAATGCAGTATCGCTGATACGAAACCGCCGACGATCGCGCATCGCGGTCGTCGGCGGGGATGCCTCGCAGAGTTTCGACCAACGGCAGCGGAGCGATCCGCTGCCGTTGTCGTCAGCAGACTGTTGAAAAACAGCCTACTAGTGCGGCCATGGAAAGCTGCGGCGATGAATCAAGTGCTTACGCACTTGATTCATCGGGAGCAAGTCCGGGCATATGCCGGACTTACGACTTGAAAAACGCACACGAACTGCGTTTTTCAACGATCTATCAGAGCGGCGTCGGCGCGTTGATCTGCGCTTGCTTACGCACGATCAACATCGCGATCTCAAGCGCTTGCTCGTAGTTCAGACGCGGGTCGACGGTCGTGCGATACGCGCGTTCCAGATCGGTATCGGTCAACTCGCGAGCGCCGCCGGTACATTCGGTCACGTCTTCGCCGGTCAACTCCAGATGCGCGCCGCCCAGACGGGTGCCGACAGCGGCATGTATCTCGAAGGCCTGTTCGAGTTCGCTGCGGATGTTCTCGAAGCGGCGCGTTTTGTAACCGTTGCTGGTCGACTCGGTGTTGCCGTGCATCGGATCGCAAATCCACAGCACGCGGCGACCATCGCGCTTCATCGCCTCCAATAGCGGCGGCAGCTTCTCAGCGATCGAGCCCGCGCTCATGCGATGGATCAAGCTCAAACGGCCGGGCTCGTCGTTCGGATTGAGCGTATCGATCAAGCGCAGCAACTGATCCGGCGTCACCGACGGACCGATCTTGATCGCGATCGGGTTGCGGATGCCGCGGAAATATTCGGTATGCGCACCATCGACCGCGGCCGTGCGCATCCCGATCCACGGAAAATGCGTGCCGAGATTGAACCAACCCGATTGCCGCGGCACTTGTCGCGTCACGCCTTGCTCGTAAGGCAGAAGCAGCGCTTCGTGCGAGGTGTAGAACTCGACGCTACGCAGGTTATGCAGCGACTCGCCCGATAGCGTTTCCATAAAACGCACGGCATCGCCGATACCGGCGACCATGCGTTGATATTCCTCGGCCAGCGGCGAATGCCCGACCCAACTCAAATTCCAATATTCCGGGTGATGCAAATCGGCGAAACCGTCGTCGATCAGCGCACGGATGAAGTTCATCGTCAGTGCCGAGCGTGCATGACCTTTGATCATGCGTCGCGGATCGGGAATGCGCGCTTCAGCGGTGAATTCCGGGCCATTGACCAAATCGCCACGATAGCTCGGCAGCGTCGTGCCGTCCTTGGTTTCGGTATCCGCCGAACGCGGCTTGGCGTACTGCCCAGCGAAGCGACCGACGCGCACCACCGGCAGACGCAGGCCATGGACGAGCACGAGGCTCATCTGCAACAGCACCTTCAAGCGATTGGAGATCACTTCCGGGGTGCAATCGCTGAAGATCTCCGCGCAGTCGCCGCCTTGCAGCAGAAAGCGCTTGCCCTCCTGCGCCTCCGCGAGTTGCTGTTTGAGATTCAGCACTTCGCGCGACGTCACCAACGGCGGCAGAGCGTGCAATTCATCGAGTACGCCTGCGAGCTCGTCGGCATCGCCATAGGTCGGCTGCTGCAACGCGGAGCGCTCACGCCAACTGGCGGGGCTCCAGCCGTGTGGCGTGGGGACGACGGCTTGCAGGTGTTCGGAACGGCTCATGGGAACTCTCGATCACAGCGATGCGGATCATCGCTGCAGTACAAACGCAATCAGGGGGACGATGCGGCGATGCGGCGTTTGAACGCAGCGTACAGCGCGAAACCGGTCAAGACGACGAACCACGCCAGACTCCAGGCAGGCATCGACAAGCCGAGAAAATGCCAGTCGACCTTCGCGCACTCGCCCGAGCCGGTCAAGACCATCTTGAGCATATCGCCGAAAGGATTGTTCTCGACCATGAACTGCAGCGGTGGGCCGCAGGCCGGCACTTGGTCCTCCGGCAAATGGGTCAGCCACACATGGCGGCCGGCGATGCCGATACCGATGCCGCCTGCGAGCAACGCGAAGAAGCCGTAGATCTTGCGACCCATAGCGCCTTTGGGCGTATGCAGGCCTGCGACCAAACAGACGATGCCCAAGGCGGCAAATGCGATGCGCTGGAAGATGCACAGCGGGCAAGGATTCAAATCCAAATAGTGCTGTGAATACAGTGCGAAACCGATCAGTCCCGCGCAAGCCGCGAAGACAGCCAGACACTGGGCGCGGAAGGACCATTGCAAAGGATTCAGGCGCATCGCTTAGAGACCGTGTTGTGAGGAAAGACCGCCAGCGCTGCTGCGATGCAGCATCGCCGGTGCCAAGATAGCAAAAACCCCGGCATGACCGGGGTTTCGACTCGAAACGAATACAGGGGTTCCAGCATCGCGGCAACGAATGCGCATGGCCGCTCAACCATCGCCGTTCCAGCAAGCCCGAGCGTAGAGGCCCAACCCGTTGCGACCGCTCGATCTTAAGCCGAAGCTTCGGGACGATCGACCAGCTCGACGTAGGCCATCGGTGCATTGTCGCCGTCGCGGAAGCCGCATTTGAGGATGCGCAGATAGCCGCCCGGACGCTCGCGGTAACGCGGGCCCAGCGTCGTGAACAACGTGCCGACCGCTTCCTTGTCGCGAAGACGGGCGAACGCGAGACGACGATTAGCGACGCCATCGATCTTGGACATGGTGATCAGCGGCTCGGCGACACGACGCAATTCCTTGGCTTTCGGCAAGGTGGTGCGGATCAGGCCGTGCTTGATGAGCGAAGCCGCCATGTTGCGGAACATCGCTTCGCGGTGGGCGCTGGTGCGGCTGAATTTGCGGCCGGATTTCTGGTGGCGCATGACTGTGGTTCCTGGTTAATCCGCCGGCGACGAACGCCGGCATCGCAATGGAGTTGATCGAGGCGCGATCAGCCCAGCATGCCGTGAGCGGCGATGCCGGCCGGCGGCCAGTTCTCGAGCTTCATGCCGAGCGACAGACCGCGCTGGGCAAGGACTTCCTTGATCTCGGTAAGCGACTTCTTGCCGAGGTTCGGGGTCTTCAGCAGCTCGACTTCCGTCTTCTGGATCAGATCGCCGACGTAGTAGATGCTCTCGGCCTTGAGGCAGTTGGCCGAACGCACGGTCAGTTCCAGATCGTCGATCGGACGCAGCAGGATCGGGTCGATACCGCTGGTGGTCGGCTTCGCCGCACCGCGATCGCGATGGGTGAAGTCACCGAAGACCGACAACTGATCGGTGAGGATGTCGGCCGCGGTGCGCACGGCTTCCTCGGCATCGATCGTGCCGTTGGTTTCGATATCGAGGACGAGCTTGTCGAGGTCGGTACGCTGTTCGACGCGAGCGGCTTCCACTTCGTATGCCACGCGGCGGACCGGCGAGAACGAAGCATCCAGCATCAGACGACCGATCGCACGGGTTTCTTCGTCCGGACGACGACGCGCAGCCGCCGGCTGATAGCCGAAGCCGCGTTCGATCTTCAAACGCATATTCAACGCGGCATCTTTGGTCAGATGCGCGATGATGTGGTCGGTGTTGAGGATTTCGACGTTGTGATCGGTCTTGATATCGCTGGCGGTGACGATGCCAGGGCCTTGCTTATTGAGGCTGAGCGTGGCGGATTCGCCAGTGCCCATGCGGATCGCGACTTCCTTGAGGTTCAACAGCACTTCCAGCACATCTTCCTGCAAGCCTTCGACCGTGGTGTATTCGTGCAGCACGCCGTCGATTTCGACTTCGGTGATGGCGAAGCCGGGGATCGACGACAACAACACCCGACGCAGGGCGTTGCCGAGAGTGTGGCCATAGCCGCGTTCCAACGGTTCGATCACGACCTTGGCGCGGTTGCCGGCGAGGCGCTCGATCTGCGGAGCGCGCGGACGCATGACCTGGTTGGCGGATACCGTCATCTTGTGGTGTCTCCTGGAGCCGGAACCTTGCGGTCTCGGCAGTGTCTCTGGGGGCCTCCCTTGGGCAAGGGAGGCGGCGGGCGCGGCAGGCGCGCCGCCGTGGGGGGCGAGCGGAGATCGCGCAGCCGTTAGGCCGGCGCGAGTCCCGCAAGCATTACTTCGAGTACAACTCGACGATCAGCGCTTCGTTGATGTCGGCGGGCAGATCGCTGCGCACCGGAACCGACTTGAACACGCCACTGAACTTCTTGCTGTCGACTTCGATCCACGAAGGCGAGAGGTCCATCGTCGAGGAGACATTCAGCGCTTCCTGTACGCGCAATTGCTTCTGCGCGCGCTCGGAGAGCGTGATCGCGTCGCCGGCCTTGACCTGATACGACGGCAGATTCACCGACTTACCGTTGACCAAAACGCCGCGGTGCGACACCAACTGACGAGCGGCCGGACGGGTCACTGCGAAGCCCATGCGGTAGACGACGTTGTCGAGACGGGTCTCCAGCATCTGCAGCAGGTTCTCGCCGGTGTTGCCCTTCTTCGTCGATGCTTTCTTGTAGTAGTTGCGGAACTGACGTTCCAACAAGCCGTAAATACGCTTGACCTTCTGCTTCTCGCGAAGCTGAGTGGCGTAGTCCGACAGCTTGCCTTTGCGGGCAGCGCCGTGCTGGCCGGGCTTCTGCTCCAGTTTGCACTTGGAGTCGAGCGCGCGGGCCGGCGACTTGAGGCTGAGATCGGCGCCTTCGCGACGAGCCAGTTTGCAGGTGGGACCGATATAACGAGCCATGGTAGTGTCTGCTCCTCAGGCCGCCGCGTCAGACGCGGCGTTTCTTCGGCGGACGGCACCCGTTGTGCGGGATCGGCGTCACGTCGATGATGTTGATGATCTTGTAGCCGACGCTATTGAGCGAGCGCACGGCCGATTCGCGACCCGGACCGGGGCCTTTGATCCGCACTTCCAGCGCTTTCACGCCGTAGTCGAGGGCGGCTTTGCCCGCCTTCTCGGCGGCGACCTGCGCGGCGAACGGTGTCGACTTGCGCGAACCGCGGAAGCCGGAGCCGCCGGAGGTCGCCCACGACAGCGCATTGCCCTGACGGTCGGTGATGGTCACGATGGTGTTGTTGAAAGAAGCGTGGACGTGGGCGATACCGTCGGTGACGATGCGCTTGATCTTCTTCTTAGTCTTGGTAGCTGCCGGTTTGGCCATGACTTAAGTCCTTACTTCTTGATGGCCTTGCGCGGACCCTTACGGGTGCGTGCATTGGTCCGGGTGCGCTGGCCGCGGAGCGGCAGGCCACGACGATGACGCAAGCCGCGGTAACAGCCGAGGTCCATCAGACGCTTGATCGCGATACCGACCTCGCGGCGGAGATCGCCTTCGACCGTGAACTTGCCGATTTCGGCGCGCAGGCGCTCGACTTCAGCTTCGGACAGATCGCGGATCTTGGTGCTCGTGCTGACGCCTGCGGTTTGGCAGACCAGCTTCGAACGAGTACGGCCGATGCCGTAGATGCTTTGCAGCCCAACCCAGACATGCTTCTGGGCAGGCAAGTTGACACCTGCAATACGCGCCATGCGCGGATCTCCAAACAGTTTGGCGGCCGGTTTCCCGGCGGACGTGACACTTAGGGCTAAGTGAACTCGTAATTTTAGCAGGATTCCGAATCGCTTGGAAGAGCCGGCACCGTAAACGATGCCCGGGCACTCATACAGAGAGCCCTTCTCAACCGGCATGGGGAGTGTGCCCATGCTCCGGCGACGAACCCGAGCTGACGGAACGACCCGAAGATCGCACCGCCGACCGACACTCCTCAGGTGTCGGTACCGGCTCGGACCCACTCATGCTCGGAACCGCCGCACGAGTCGCCCTTGTGACCGCCTGCGTTCGGGCGTGCCCGGCAGGTCGGTCGATCAATGTCCCTCGCCCTCTAGCGGGAAGCCGAGGCGAGAACCGCACAACCTGGCGAACCAGATCGGCGATGGTGCCGAACGCGACGTCCGGCAGATCGTTTGCGATAGCCGAGACCATCGCAAACGGATAAAGCATCGCTTAGGCGCGCGGCAAACCGCCGCGACTGCCCTTGAGATTCGCTTTCTTGAGCAAGCTTTCGTACTGGTGCGACATCAAATGCGCCTGGACCTGCGCGATGAAGTCCATCACCACCACCACCACGATCAGCAGCGAAGTACCGCCGAAGTAGAAGGAGGTCTTCAATTCGGTCTGCATGAACGTCGGCAACAAGCACACGATCACCAGATAGATGGCGCCGCAAGCGGTCAAGCGGGTCAACACGCTATCGATGTACTCGGCCGTCGCTTTGCCCGGGCGGATACCCGGAATCAACGCGCCGGACTTCTTCAAGTTCTCGGCAGTTTCCTGCGAGTTGAACACCAGCGCGGTGTAGAAGAACGCGAACCCGATGATCAAGCTTGCGAACAAGATGGCGTACAGCGGCTCGCCGGGCGACAGGGCCTGGGAGAGTTTCTGCAACCAGCTGGTATTGCCCGTCGCACTGAACCATTGCGAGGCGGTCGCCGGGAACATGATGATCGACGAGGCGAAGATCGCCGGAATCACGCCGGACATGTTGAGCTTGAGCGGCAGGAACGAGGTCTGGTTCATATACGCATTGCGGCCACCCTGGCGTCGCGCGTAATTGACCGTGATCCGGCGCTGCCCGCGCTCGACGAACACCACGAAGAAGGTAAAGACCAAGACGATGATCGCGATCAACAGCACTACGATCGGATTCATATCGCCATTACGGACCGATTCCAACGTGGTCAGTACCGCACCCGGTAAACCTGCGACGATGCCCGCGAAAATGATCAGCGACACACCGTTGCCGATACCGCGTTCCGTTACTTGCTCGCCCAGCCACATCAGGAACATCGTGCCGGCCGTAAGCGACACCACGGCGGTCAAAATGAAACCCATGCCCGGCGAATACACGACCGGGATGCCATTGTTCGCGCCTGAGGCTTGCAGCGCAGTGGCGATGCCTGCCGCTTGGAACACAGCGAGCGGAATCGCACCGATGCGCGACCACTGGGTGATGCGTCGGCGACCGGACTCACCCTCTTTTTGGATCGCTTTCAGGCTCGGCATGATCTGCACGAGCAACTGCACGATGATCGAGGCCGAGATATAGGGCACGACGTTCAGCGCGAATAGGCTGAAGCGTTCGAGCGCACCACCGGAGAACATGTTGAACATGTCCACGATGGTGCCTTCCTGGCTCTTCATCAACTCCAGCATCGCATCCGGGTTCACACCGGGAACCGGGATGAAACAGCCGATGCGATACACCACCAGAGCCCCGAGGACGAACAGCAATCGCTGACGGAGTTCGGTGAATTTACCGAGCCCGCCCGCACCGCTCATCGCATTCGCGCTTCGCGACATGCCTCGATTACTCCTTGCCTTCAAGCGGCTCGAACTTGCCGCCGGCCGCTTCGACGGCCGCCTTCGCGCCCGCAGTGGCCATCAGGCCCTTGATCGTGAGCGCCTTGGTCAGCTCGCCTTTCTTCACGATCTTCGCTTTCTTCGCGTCCGACGGGATCAGCTTAGCGGCGCGCAGCGCAGCCAAATCGATCGTGCCGTCCAGTTTGTCCAACTGATACAGCAGGACTTCGACCGTGTCCCGCGCCATCTTCGAGCGGAAACCGATCTTCGGCAGACGACGCTGCATCGGCATCTGGCCGCCTTCGAAGCCAGCTTTGATCTTGCCTTTACCGGAGCGGGCGAACGAACCTTTGTGGCCACGGCCACAGGTTTTGCCGAGACCGGAACCGATACCACGACCGACGCGAGTGCGTTCTTTACGAGCGCCGTCGGCGGGCTTGAGAGTATTGAGCTTCATGGATTATTCCTCGACTTTAACGAGGTAGTGCAACTGATTGATCAGGCCGCGCACTTGCGGGCTGTCTTTCAGTACACGCACATCGTTGAGTTTGTTCAAGCCGAGCGCCTTCACCGACAGACGGTGACGCGCTTGCGAGCCGCGCAGGCCCTTGACCAGGCGCACCTTAACGGTGCCGCTATCGGTATTAGCCATTGAGGATCTCCTCCGTCTTCTTGCCGCGCTTGGCCGCGATGCGGGTCGGCGACTGCATCGATTCCAGGCCCCGGAGCGTCGCACGCACGAGGTTGATCGGGTTGCGCGAACCGGTGGCTTTCGCCAACACGTTCTTCACGCCCACCGCTTCGAGCACGGCGCGCATCGCGCCACCGGCGATCACGCCGGTACCTTCGGACGCCGGCTGCATGTACACATGCGCCGCGCCATGACCCGACTTCACGGCATGCCATAAAGTGCCGCCGTTCAGATCGACATTGCTCATATTCTTGCGGGCATATTCCATCGACTTCTGGATCGCGACCGGCACTTCGCGCGCCTTGCCGTAACCGAAGCCGACCTTACCGTTGCCGTCGCCCACCACCGTCAGTGCGGTGAAGGTGAACTGACGACCGCCTTTGACGGTTTTGCTGACGCGATTGACCGCGATCAGCTTCTCGACCATGCCATCGTCGACTTCTTCGCGGTTGCGATCCCGATCGCGGCCGCGCGATTCACGTTGTTCTGCCATTTCAATCTCTCGGTTGTTTTAAGGAATTTGCGGCGTGGCCGCTTAGAGTTGTGATATGCCGCGGATGCATCGCGCCGACCGAAACCGGAGAACGCGCCCGATGTAGCCCACATCGGCAGGGTGAGTCTTGGCACGCATGGCGCAGCACTGCCGCGCCGCCTTGGCGAACGCCCGACCATGGAAGGTCGAGCTGGGCAACCCGAAGGCCGCATCACTTCGCCAAGGATGGCAACACACTTACGTACAACAAGATCGACGTAAGGCCGAAACCCTACGTTTCAATCGTTAGAACTGCAGACCGGCTTCGCGAGCGGCATCGGCCAGGGCTTTGATACGGCCGTGGTAACGATAGCCAGAGCGATCGAAAGCGATCTTATCGATGCCGGCGGCCTTCGCTTTTTCGGCGATGATGCGGCCGACTTTCGCGGCGGCTTCGGCGTTCTTCTTGCTGCTCAGGCCCTCGGCCACATCGGCCTGCTGAGTGTTAGCGGCCGCCAACACCTTCGAGCCGTCGGCCGTGAAGACCTGGGCGTAAAGGTGCTGACCGGTGCGCAACACGGACAGGCGCGGCACGCCGAGTACGCGAATATGCGAGCGCGTCGATTTGGCGCGACGCAGACGGGCTGTGTTTTTGATGCTGCTCATGTTCTTGATCCTTCGGAAGCGGATTGGCGTTTTCGAAAAGCCGGCCGGAAATGGCCGAACTCTTGCGGCGTGAGCCGAATTAAGCCTTCTTGGCTTCCTTACGAATGATGGTTTCGTCGGAGTACTTCACGCCCTTGCCTTTGTAGGGCTCCGGCGGACGGAATGCGCGAATCTTCGCGGCGATTTCGCCGACGCGCTGCTTGTCGGCGCCCGAGACCAGGATT
Source organism: uncultured Gammaproteobacteria bacterium (assembly GCA_963783035.1). Lineage (GTDB taxonomy): Bacteria > Pseudomonadota > Gammaproteobacteria > Xanthomonadales > Xanthomonadaceae > Lysobacter_I. Next base: position 1,241,464 of record CAWAMC010000004.1, on the reverse strand, counting down.
TCGGTCTGCGTCGGAGTGGCGATCGTGATGCCTTCCGGCGCCGGAAATACGACCGGGTGCGAGAAACCGAGCGCGAGGCTCAGATCCTTACCCTGCATCGAGGCGCGGTAGCCGACGCCGACGAGGTCGAGCTTGCGCTCGAAGCCGTGGCTCACACCATGCACCATATTGGCGATGATGGCGCGAAGCGTACCGGTCAACGGGATCAACGAATCGTCGTTGGCCGAAAGCTGGGCGATGCCGTCTTCGATCTTGACTTCGATGCCGGCAGGCTTGGCGATCGACAAGGTGCCCTTCGGACCTTTGACGCTCACGCTTTCGGACTGGATATTGAGTTCGACGCCCTTAGGCAGGGCGATAGGCTTTTTGGCGACACGAGACATGATCGAGCTCCCTTACGCCACAAAGCACAGGACTTCGCCGCCGACGCCCTGTTGGCGCGCCTGCGCATCAGTCATGATGCCTTTGGAGGTGGAAATGATGGCGACGCCGAGGCCGCCGAGGACCTTGGGTAGCGCTTCTTTGCCGCGGTATTGGCGCAAGCCCGAGCGCGAAACGCGGTGCAAGCGCTCGATGACCGGCTTGCCTTCGTAATACTTCAGAACGATCTCGAGGGTGGCCTTGGGGCCGTCTTCGGTCACGCGAATGTCGCCGATATAGCCTTCCGCCTTAAGGACGTTGGCGATCGCGACCTTGATCTTGGACGACGGCATTTTCACCGTCTGCTTACCGACCGCGGCCGCATTCTTGATGCGGACCAGCATATCGGCGATGGGATCAGTCATGCTCATGATGTTTACCTTATGAGTAGCACCGATATCCGCTTTCGCGAAATCTGATGTGTTGTTACGACACTGATGGACCGCCGCCCAGAACCTGAATTCGGGGTCGGCGCTGCCGTCTGGGACGGCGACAGGCCGGGCAAAGCCGGCCTGGGGAACCGATTATGTTACCAGCTTCGCGGCCCGAAAGCCGCTAAGCCGTTTGCCGGCGATTACCAGCTGGCCTTACGCAGGCCCGGCACATCGCCGCGCATGGTGGCTTCGCGCAGCTTGTTACGGCCGAGACCGAACTTGCGATACACGCCACGCGGACGACCGGTCAGGACGCAGCGCAGGGTCTGGCGGGACGGAGAGGAATCGCGCGGCAGCTTCTGCAGCTTAGCGGCGGCGGCCATCTTCTCTTCGAAGTCGCCATCCTGGCTATTGATGATCTTCTTCAAAGCGTCGCGCTTAGCCGCGAATTTCTTCGCCAACTTCTTGCGCTTGACTTCGCGATTCACCATCGAGGTCTTTGCCATATCTGTTTACCCGAAATCAGTTGCGGAACGGGAAGCGGAACGCTTCCAGCAGAGCCTTCGCTTCAGCGTCGGTCTTGGCGGTGGTGGTGATGGCGATATCCATACCGCGGATCGCGTCGACGGCGTCGAAGTCGATTTCCGGGAAGATGATCTGTTCCTTCACGCCCATGTTGTAGTTGCCGCGGCCGTCGAACGCGCGGCCGGACACGCCGCGGAAGTCGCGAACGCGGGGCAGCGAGATGTTCACCAGGCGGTCGACGAATTCGAACATCTTGGCGCGACGCAGGGTCACTTTGCAGCCGATCGGCCAGCCGTCGCGAATCTTGAACGATGCGACCGAGACGCGTGCTTTGGTGACCACCGGTTTCTGGCCGGCGATCTTGGCCATATCGGCCACTGCGTTTTCGAGCACTTTCTTGTTCGCCGCGGCTTCGCCCACGCCCATGTTGAGCGTGACCTTCACCAGCTTCGGCACCTGCATCGGATTGGTGTAGCCGAATTGCTTCATCAGCTTCGGCACCACTTCATCCTTGTAGAACTGTTCCAGACGAGTCGTCATTTGTGCATTCCTCAGGCGTCAACCGCCTCACCGCTGGAGCGGAACACGCGGAATTTGCGTCCATCCTCCAGCTTTTTGATCCCGATGCGCTCGCCCTTGCCTGAGGCTGGGTTGTAGAGCATCACGTTGGAAATGTGGACCGACGCTTCGCGTTCGATCACACCGCCGGGTTGACCCGCTTGCGGATTGGGCTTGGTATGGCGCTTGATGATGTTGATGTTGGAAACGACGACGCGATCGCCGTCGATGCGCAACACATCGCCCTGCTTACCTTTGTCCTTACCGGCGGTCACGACCACACGGTCGCCTTTCTTGATTCTGTTCATGGCGGTCTCCTCCGCTCAGAGCACTTCGGGTGCGAGCGAAACGATCTTCATGAACTTCTCGGAGCGCAGCTCGCGAGTGACCGGCCCGAAGATACGGGTGCCGATCGGTTCATGCTTATTGTTCAGCAGCACGGCGGCGTTGGCGTCGAAGCGGATCAACGAACCGTCGGCACGGCGCACGCCCTTGCGGGTACGCACCACGACAGCGTTGTAGACCTCGCCCTTCTTGACCTTACCGCGCGGGATGGCGTCTTTGATCGACACCTTGATGATGTCGCCGATGTGGGCGTAACGGCGCTTGGAACCGCCGAGCACCTTGATACACATCACTTCTTTGGCGCCTGAATTGTCGGCCACTTCGAGGTGGCTTTGCATCTGGATCATGATCTGCCCTCCTCGTTATTCGGCCGCACGTTCGACGATTTCGACGACGCGCCAGTTTTTGGTTTTAGACATCGGAGCGCATTCGGCCACACGCACCACATCGCCTTCGTTGCAGCTGTTCTCGGCGTCGTGGGCGTGCAACTTGGTCGAGCGACGAATGTACTTACCGTACAGTTCGTGCTTCACCAAGCGCTCCACCAGCACGGTCACGGTCTTGTCCATCTTGTTGCTGACGACGCGGCCCTGGATCGTGCGCTGTTTCTTTTCGGTGTTGTTCATTGTCGTCGATCCTTACTTCTTCTGACCGAGCAACATGTTCACGCGGGCGATTTCTCGGCGCACGCGGCGGATGTCGTGGGTCTTGGCGAGCTGGCCGGTGGCCTTCTGCATGCGGAGCGAGAAGCGCTCTTTGTGCAGATCGGTCAGATGGGCCTCCAGCTCGGCGGCCGACTTGGCTTTGAGTTGTTTGAGTTCCATCAGCGCACCGTCCGGGTCACGAAAGTGGTGGTGACCGAGAGCTTGGCGGCGGCCAGGCGGAAGGCCTCGCGCGCAGTCGCCTCATCGACGCCCTCGATCTCGTAGATCATGCGGCCGGGCTGGATCTGAGCGACCCAGTACTCGACGTTGCCCTTACCGGAGCCCATGCGGACTTCGATGGGTTTTTGCGTGATCGGCTTATCGGGGAACACGCGGATCCACATCTTGCCGCCGCGTTTAACGTAGCGGCTGATGGTACGGCGTGCGGCCTCGATCTGGCGGGCGGTCAAACGACCCGTCATGGTGGCTTTCAAACCGTACTCACCGAAGCTGACCTGGTTGGCGCTCCAGCTCAGGCCCTCGTTGCGGCCTTTGAACATCTTGCGGTATTTGGTTCGCTTGGGTTGCAACATGATTAGTCCCTCGCCTCGCGATCACGACGCGGGCCACGCGGGCGATCGCGATCATTGCGGTCGTTGCGATCGCCACGCTCGCTGCGCGGAGAATCGTCTTGTTTCTCCTGGCCGACTTGGGAGAAATCGAAGATTTCGCCTTTGTAGATCCAGGTCTTGATGCCGATGACGCCGTAGGTGGTATGCGCTTCGGCGAAGCCGTAATCGACGTCGGCGCGGAGGGTATGCAGCGGCACGCGGCCTTCGCGATACCATTCCGAGCGGGCGATTTCGGCGCCGTTGAGGCGGCCGGCGACGTTGACCTTGATGCCGAGCGCCCCCAGGCGTATCGCGTTGCCGACGGCGCGCTTCATCGCGCGACGGAACATGATGCGGCGTTCGAGCTGCTGGGCGATCGATTCGGCGACGAGTTGCGCATCGAGTTCCGGCTTGCGGACTTCGGTGACGTTGATGTGCGCGGGAACGCCCATCACATCGCTGATTTCCTTACGCAGCTTCTCGATGTCCTCGCCACGCTTGCCGATGACCACGCCCGGGCGGGCGGTGTGCACGGTGACGCGCGCGGTCTTGTTCGGACGCTCGATCAGGATCTTGCTGATCCCGGCGGCGGCGAGCTTCTTGCGCAGCATCTCGCGGACTTTGAGGTCGGCGGCGAGAAACCCGGCGAATTCCTTCTTGCCGGCGTACCACTTCGAATTCCAATCTTTGGAAATGCCGAGGCGGATACCGGTGGGATGTACTTTGTGACCCATACTTATTTGCCCTCGCCCACGACCACGGTGATGTGGCTGGTGCGCTTCAGAATGCGGGTACCGCGACCTTTGGCGCGAGCCATGAAACGCTTCAGCGTCGGACCTTCGTCGACCATGATGGTCTTGATCTTAAGCAGGTCGATGTCCGCGCCTTGATTGTTTTCGGCATTGGCGATCGCCGATTCCAAGACCTTACGGATCATGGCGGCGGCTTTCTTGTCCGAGAACCTGAGCAGATTCACGGCGCGCTCGGCGGAAAGACCGCGCACCTGGTCGGCGACCAGACGGGCTTTCTGCGGCGAGATACGGGCCGTGCGCAGGATCGCTTTGGCATCAGTGCTGTTGTGCATGGTGGCCATCTCCTTACTTGCCCTTCTTGTCGCCGCCGTGACCCTTGAAGGTCCGGGTCAGAGCGAACTCGCCGAGCTTATGGCCGACCATGTTCTCGTTGACGAGCACCGGCACATGATTCTTGCCGTTGTGCACGGCGATCGTGAACCCGATCATTTCCGGCAGGATGGTGGAACGACGCGACCAAGTCTTGATCGGCTTCTTGTTGTTGCCCGCGGTCTCCACCTTCTTGATGAGATGGTGGTCGACGAACGGACCCTTCTTGAGTGAACGTGCCATGGTCGATTAGCTCCTACGGTCGCGCACGATGAACTTCTGGGTGCGCTTGTTCTTGCGGGTCTTGTAACCCTTGGTCGGCACGCCCCACGGGGTGACCGGATGCGGATTACCTTGGCCGGCCTTGGCCTCACCACCGCCATGCGGATGATCGACCGGGTTCATAGCGGCGCCGCGAACGGTCGGCTTAACGCCGCGCCAACGCGATGCACCGGCTTTGCCGAGCTTCTCGAGGTTGTGCTCGTTGTTGCCGACTTCGCCGATGGTCGCGCGGCATTCGGCCGGCACCTTGCGCATTTCGCCCGAACGCAGGCGAAGCATCGCGTAGATGCCTTCGCGCGCGACGAGTTGGACGCCGGCGCCAGCGGCGCGTGCGATCTGAGCGCCCTTGCCCGGCTTCATCTCGATGCAATGCACCGTCGAACCGACCGGGATATTGCGCAGCGGCAGAGTGTTGCCGGTCTTGATCGGCGCGTCCGTTGACCCGTGATCACTTGATCACCGGCTTTCAGGCCTTTAGGCGCGATGATGTAGCGACGCTCGCCATCGACATAGCACAGCAGCGCGATGTGCGCGGTGCGATTGGGATCGTATTCGATCCGCTCCACGCGCGCCGGAATGCCTTCCTTGTCGCGCTTGAAGTCGATGATGCGGTAATGCTGCTTGTGACCACCGCCGATGTGGCGGGTGGTGATGCGACCGTGATGGTTACGGCCACCGGTCTTGCTCTGCTTTTCCACCAACGCGGCATGCGGGGCGCCTTTGTGCAGGCCCGGCGTGACCACGCGAACCGCACTACGGCGGCCGGGGGAAGTCGGTTTGAAAGTCATCAATGGCATCGGTACGTCCTCAGACCTTGACCGCAGTGACGTCGATCGTCTGGCCTTCGGCCAGGGTCACGTACGCTTTGCGCCAGTCGCCGCGGCGACCGCTACGATTACGGAACGCCTTGTTTTTGCCCTTCGTGTTCACCACGTTGACCGACTGAACCTTCACGTCGAAAATCTTTTCGACGGCGATCTTGATGTCGGCCTTGGTGGCATCGGTAGCCACTTCGAAGGCGTATTGGTTATTTTCCTGCATACGCACGGTCTTTTCGGACACGCGCGGAGCACGGATCACTGCATAGAGCTTGGCGTCGTTCATGCCAGCCACTCCTCAATCTTCTTCACCGCATCGGCGGTCATGACGACACTGTCGGCACCGACCAGGGACACCGGATCCAGACCCTGCACATCGCGAACCTGCACATACGGCAGATTGCGTGCGGAGAGATACAGATTCTCGGACGCCTCTTCGGTCACGATCAGCGGACGCTGACCGAGATTCAGGCCGGACATCTTCTCGATCAGACTCTTGGTCTTCGCGCTGTCGACGTCGAAAGACTCGACGACCATGATCCGGCCTTGACGATTCAACTCGGACAGAATCGCGGCGATCGCGGCGCGATACATTTTGCGATTGACCTTCTGCGCGAAGCTGCGCGGCTTGGCCGCGAAGGCACGACCGCCGCCGACGAAGATCGGAGCCGTCAACGCGCCATGACGCGCACCGCCGCCCTTCTGCTTCTTCGACTTCTTGGTGGTGCCGTTGACTTCAGCGCGGGTCTTCTGCGCCTTCGTGCCGGAACGACCGGCGTTGCGATACGCAACGACGACCTGATGCACCAAATCTTCGCTGTACTCGCGACCGAAGATCGCGTCGGACACCGAGACGGTTTTGCTGCTGTTATTGATAGCGAGTTCCATTGTCGTCTCCCTTACTTCTTCGTCGGACGGACAATGACGTCGCCGCCCGGAGCGCCCGGGACCGCGCCCTTGATCGCGATCAAGCCGCGCTCGGCGTCGACTTTGACCACTTCAAGACGCTGCGTCGTCTGCTGCTCGGCGCCCATGTGACCGGACATTTTCTTGCCCGGGAACACGCGGCCCGGCGTCTGGCGCTGACCGATAGAACCCGGCGAGCGATGCGACAGCGAGTTACCGTGCGTCGCGTCGCCCATGGTGAAGTTCCAGCGCTTGATCGTGCCCTGGAAGCCCTTACCCTTGGTGACGCCCTGGACGTCGACGATCTGACCGACTTCGAAGATATCGGCTTTGATTTCGCCGCCGACCTGGAAGTCGCCGATCTTGTCGGCTTCGACGCGCAATTCCCACAGGCCACGACCCGCTTCGACCTTCGCCTTGGCGAGGTGACCGGCTTCGGGCTTATTGATCAACGCAGCGCGCTTGACGCCCGCGGTGATCTGCACGGCGCTGTAGCCATCTGTATCTGGAGTTTTGATCTGGACGATGCGGTTCGGCGTCGCTTCGATCAGGGTCACCGGAATGGACTTGCCGTCCTCGGTGAAGATGCGGCTCATGCCGGCCTTACGGCCGACGATGCCCAACGAATATTTCTTCGCGGTCATGGTCCTCGCCTCAGGTCAGCTTGATCTGGACGTCGACGCCAGCCGCGAGTTCGAGCTTCATCAGCGCGTCCACGGTCTTGTCGTTGGGGTCGACGATGTCGAGCACGCGCTTGTGCGTGCGGGTTTCGTACTGGTCGCGCGCATCTTTATCGACGTGCGGCGACACCAGGACGGTATAGCGTTCGATTTTGGTCGGCAGCGGGATCGGGCCACGCACTTGCGCGCCGGTCCGCTTGGCCGTCTCGACGATCTCGCTGGCAGAACGATCGATCAGTCGGTGATCGAACGCCTTCAGCCGGATCCGGATTTTTTGGTCCGCCATGACGGAATTCCTCGTTGAAAGAGCGACAGGCTCGACGGCTAGGTGCGCCGAACCCCCTTTTGAAACGCTTTTGGCACCGCTTTAGTACAGCCAACCAATTGAAAACATTGATTTTCGGAAAGAACTTCATCCGAAAATTCGTCGTAGCGGTTACCCGCCGACACAGTTAAGCCGCTCAACCGCGACCCAAAAACAAAGGCAGGCCGGTTGCCCGACCCGCCAGACGGAGATTTGCGAACGCGACAACATGCCCCTGCCGCGGATGTTCCGAATAATTTCGGAACGGGCGGGGGCGATGCCGTTGCGACGTGTCCCTGTCCGGCGAAGACGAGGTGCATCCTGCGCCTCATTTCGCTTTTCGAGGGAGGCGATGAAACTTCCCGCGAAGTGGTCTTGCATTATAGAAGGGTTTCGGTCGACCTTGCAAGCAAGTGCGATGCGATCCGCTTTTTTTGCCCGGCCCCGACAACGATCGAGGTGGGCTCTTATCTTTCTCGGCGACGGCGAGCCGTTTCCGACTCGCCTTCATCGCCTCAATGGGCGGGCCGACTTCCGTCGTCCCGCCTACAACGGCTTACTTGACGATCTTCGCCACCACGCCAGCGCCGACCGTACGGCCGCCTTCGCGAATCGCGAAGCGCAGACCTTCGTCCATCGCCACCGGGTTGATCAGGCTCACCACCATCTTCACGTTGTCGCCCGGCATCACCATCTCCACGCCTTCGGGCAACTCGCACGCGCCCGTAATGTCGGTCGTGCGGAAGTAGAACTGCGGACGATAGCCCTTGAAGAACGGCGTGTGACGGCCGCCCTCGTCCTTGGACAGCACATACACTTCGGCTTCGAAGTCCGTGTGCGGCTTGATCGAGCCCGGCTTACACAACACCTGGCCGCGCTCCACGTCGTCGCGCTTCGTACCGCGCAGCAACAGACCCGCGTTGTCGCCCGCTTGGCCCTGATCCAGCAGCTTGCGGAACATCTCCACGCCCGTCACCGTCGTCTTCTGCGTCGCGCGAATACCCACGATTTCGATTTCGTCGCCCACCTTGATGATCCCGCGCTCGATACGACCGGTCACCACCGTGCCGCGGCCCGAAATCGAGAACACGTCTTCCACCGGCATCAGGAAGGTCTTGTCGATGTCGCGTTCCGGCAGCGGAATCCACGTGTCCAGCGCGTCCACCAACTTCAGGATCGACGGCACGCCCATCTCGCTCTGATCGCCTTCCAGCGCCATCCGCGCCGAACCGGTCACGATCGGGGTGTCGTCGCCCGGGAAATCGTACTTGGACAGCAGCTCGCGCACTTCCATCTCAACCAGCTCCAACAGCTCGGCATCGTCCACCAAGTCCGCCTTGTTCAGGTAGACGATGATGTACGGCACGCCGACCTGACGGGCCAACAAAATGTGCTCGCGCGTCTGCGGCATCGGGCCGTCCGCGGCCGAGCACACCAAAATCGCGCCGTCCATCTGCGCCGCACCCGTGATCATGTTCTTCACGTAGTCCGCATGGCCCGGGCAGTCCACGTGCGCGTAGTGACGCGTCGTGCTCTCGTATTCCACGTGCGCCGTCGAAATCGTGATCCCGCGCGCCTTCTCTTCCGGCGCCGCGTCGATCTGATCGTACGCCTTGAACTCGCCGCCAAAACGCTCCGCACCGATCTTCGTCAGCGCCGCCGTCAGCGTCGTCTTGCCGTGGTCCACGTGACCGATCGTGCCCACGTTCACGTGCGGCTTGGTGCGCTCGAACTTACCCTTTGCCATGATGTGCCTCTCTCTTTATCTGAATGCTTGGATGATCTGAATGCTTGGGTGAAGACACGGGCCGGCGATCGCCGGCCGCGCATCAGCTCTTCTTCATGACCGATTCGGCGATGTTGGTCGGCGCTTCGGCGTAATGGTCGAACTCCATCGTGAACGTCGCGCGACCTTGGGTCAGCGAACGGATCGTGGTGGCGTAACCGAACATTTCGCCCAGCGGCACCATCGCGTTGATGGTCTTGCCCGACGGCGTGTCGTCCTGGCCCTGGAGCAAACCGCGACGACGGCTCAAGTCGCCCATCACGTCGCCGACGTAATCTTCCGGGGTCACCACTTCGACCTTCATGATCGGCTCCAGCAGGACCGGATCGGCCTTGCGGAAGCCTTCTTTGAACGCCATCGACGCAGCGAGTTTGAACGCCATTTCCGACGAGTCGACGTCGTGGTACGAACCGAACACGAGCTTGACTTTCACGCCCACGACCGGGAAGCCCGCGATCGGACCGCTGGTGATAGTTTCGCGCAGGCCCTTCTCGATCGCCGGGATGAATTCCTTCGGAATCACGCCGCCGGTGATGTCGTTGATGAACAGGAAATCGTTCTCGACATCCTCATTCGTGCGATCGGCCGGAGTCATCGGCGACAACTCGATCACGACGTGACCGTACTGACCTTTACCGCCCGACTGCTTGGCGTGCTTGTAGTCCGACTTCACATCGACCTTGCGGATGGTTTCGCGATAGGCGACCTGCGGCTTACCGACGTTCGCTTCGACGTTGAACTCGCGACGCATGCGATCGACGATGATGTCCAGGTGCAACTCGCCCATGCCGGCGATGATGGTCTGACCGGATTCCTCGTCGGTACGGACGCGGAAGCTGGGGTCTTCTTGCGCCAAACGGCTCAACGCGATACCCATCTTTTCCTGATCGGACTTGGTCTTCGGTTCCACCGCCATCGAGATGACGGGCTCGGGGAAAATCATGCGCTCGAGCGTGATGATGTGATCCTGCGAGCACAGCGTGTCGCCGGTGGTCACGTCCTTCAGGCCGACTGCGGCGGCGATATCGCCAGCGCTGACTTCCTTGATTTCTTCGCGATTATTGGCGTGCATCTGCAGAATACGGCCGATGCGCTCTTTCTTCGACTTGACCGGGTTGTAGACCTGATCGCCGGATTTGAGCGTGCCGGAGTAAACGCGGAAGAACGTGAGCGAGCCGACGAAGGGATCGGTCATGATCTTGAACGCGAGCGCCGAGAACGGTGCTTTGTCGTCGGCCTGACGCGTGTCTTCCTTGTCGTTTTCGTCGATACCCGGCACCGGCGGACGATCGATCGGCGACGGCAACAATTGCACGACGGCGTCGAGCATCGCTTGCACGCCTTTGTTCTTGAACGCGGTGCCGCAGTAGACCGGAACGATCTCGGTCTTCAACGTGCGCGCGCGGATGCCGGCGATGACTTCCTCTTCGGTGAGTTCGCCTTCGTTGAGGTACTTGTCCATCAGTTCTTCGTTGGCTTCGGCAGCGGCCTCGACCATGAAGTTGCGCGCTTCCTTCGCCTTGTCGACCAAGTCGGCTGGAATTTCGCCGTAAACGAAGGTGGCGCCCTTGTCTTCCATGTTCCAGATGATGGATTTCATCTTGAGCAGATCGACCACGCCTTCGAAGCCTTCTTCGGCGCCGATCGGCATTTGCATCGGAACGGCATAAGCGCCCAGACGCGATTTGAGCTGCTCGACGACTTTGTCGAAGTTCGCACCGGTGCGGTCCATCTTGTTGACGAACGCCATACGCGGCACCGAGTACTTGTTGGCTTGACGCCACACGGTCTCGGACTGCGGCTGCACGCCGCCGACGGCGCACAACACGAACACCGCGCCATCGAGCACGCGCAAGGAGCGCTCGACTTCGATGGTGAAGTCCACGTGCCCAGGGGTGTCGATGATGTTGAAGCGATGCTCCGGCATCGACTTATCCATACCCTTCCAGAACGCCGTGGTGGCGGCCGAAGTGATGGTGATGCCGCGTTCCTGCTCCTGCTCCATCCAGTCCATCGTCGCAGCACCTTCGTGCACTTCGCCGATCTTATGGTTGACGCCGGTGTAATACAGGATGCGCTCGGTCGTCGTCGTCTTACCGGCATCGATGTGCGCCATGATGCCGAAGTTGCGGTAACGTTCGATGGGAGTGGTGCGGGCCACGGTCGTTCTCTCGTAGTGATGCCCGGCATCCGCAGGCGCGAATGCATGAGCCTGAATGGCCGGACGCCGCCTTGCGGCGGCCTCCGGAATCTGAATCTTGTTACGCGAGCCCACCGCCGAGGCGGCTCGCGCAAAGTCCGTCGTTCGTGCGGACTCGCCAGTTACCAGCGGTAGTGCGCGAAGGCTTTGTTGGCTTCGGCCATACGGTGGGTTTCTTCGCGCTTCTTGATCGCGCCGCCACGGTTTTCGGAGGCATCGATCAATTCGGCCGCGAGCTTGCGCGGCATCGAGTTTTCGCCGCGCTTACGTGCGGATTCGATCAACCAGCGCATCGCCAGCGCCATACGACGACTGGAACGTACTTCGACCGGCACCTGGTAGGTGGCACCGCCGACGCGACGCGATTTCACTTCGACCGCCGGTGCGACGTTGCCGAGGGCTTTCTCGACCAGCTCGATCGCGTTGCCGTTTTTCTGATCGATCACGTCCATCGCGCCATACACGATTTTTTCGGCGATCGACTTCTTACCGCTCTGCATCACCATATTGATGAAGCGAGCGATGGTTTCGCTGCCGTGCTTGGGGTCGGGCAGCGTGGTGCGTTGGGGTGCGGAACCTTTACGTGACATGTTTGATTACCGGTGTGTAGGGTGGGCCCCTGGCCCACCGTTATTGCGGTGCGGTGGGCCTAAGCCCACCCTACGAAAGCTTTCGAACGCCGCTTACGACTTCGGACGCTTCGCGCCGTACTTGGAACGGCTCTGACGACGCTTGGCGACACCGGCGGCATCGAGCGCGCCGCGAACGGTGTGGTAGCGCACGCCCGGCAGGTCTTTGACGCGGCCGCCGCGAATCAATACGACCGAGTGCTCCTGCAGATTGTGGCCTTCACCGCCGATGTACGAAATGACTTCGTAGCCATTGGTCAGTCGGACCTTCGCGACCTTACGAAGCGCCGAGTTCGGCTTCTTCGGGGTCGTGGTGTAAACGCGGGTGCATACACCACGACGCTGCGGGCAATTGGCCAGCGCAGGCGAGGTGCTCTTGTAGGTTTCGGGGCTGCGCGGCTTACGCACGAGCTGGTTGATCGTTGCCATCAGTGTTGGGTCTGCTGGTTGGGTCTCTGGGAGCCGGCGCCGCATCCGCGAGGACATGGCGACGACAAAAAACGCCGGCAGACCGGGAGGCCCGATCTGCCGACACGCGATTCTTTGCCCGTGGCGGCTTGGTGAGCCGATACGGTCCCAAAAACGTCATCTGTACACGACAGACGGTGTTTCTGGACTTTCCTGCCCATCCTGGGCCGAATACGAGGCGCATCCGATCGCCTCATTTCGTGATCTGGGCAAGCCGAAGCTGCCGAAAGAGCCGCGCATTCTACAAGAGCCGGGACGCTTTTGCCAGGGGCTCAGGGAGAAAAGCCACACCATCCCTTGCCAAGCCACATTCGGGCAGTGGGGCGGGCCTCGTCCTGGGATTGACCAGGCGACATCGGAGGTCAGGGAGACCAGGTCGAGTCGGGCAACCCCAGATCCAATTCCTTCCCGGGGGCGCACCGTTCCGAAAAATACATCCCCGAATACCCGCCGACCCGCCCTCTCAACGCATACAGCTCGTTGTAATAGCGCTGCGCATGCTGGGTCGCGAGCGGCTCCGGGATACCGAGCAGACGCGCCATGCGGCGATTGTATTGAACCGACTGGCATTCGGTGACGGCTTCGTTGAGTTCGCCGCGGATGTGCATCACTTCGTGGGTGAACAGATTCAGGCTGACGATCCGTTCGTCGTCCGCTTGCTGCGGATCGTCGAGGTAATCGCGAAGGACATCGCACCATGGTTCCTGGAAAACGATGTCGCCGGTCTGCGGGTTGGCATGTCCGGCGGCGAGCATATTCCGTCGAACATCGTGTCGACGATGCTATTGCAGTGCACCGACACGGGTTTGCTGTCGGCCAGCAACATCGCCTTTTCTTCGAGAAAACGCTCGAATCGCCAAGTGCTCAACGGTGGCCACGCGAACGCGACGGCCAATGCCGAAACCAGCATCAAATAAGGCAGATAGATCGGCGCGGAACGATCCCTGCGTCCTGCGCCGAACAACTCGCGCACGGCCAATCCGCAAGAAGAAAAGCGAGCAAAGAATCCAAAGCATGGTCAGTTGAGGGCGCTGCTTTTAGTCCCAAAAGAAATTGGGCGGCCATCGGCCGCCCAATCTCATCTCATTACGGCGTCGATACGGGCGTATCGTCGCCTTCGAGCATCATCGATTGCGGCTGAGCGGGGGGCGTGTGTTGCTCCACCGCTGGTGCCGCCGGCGCCTCGGCGACGGCAGCCACCACTGGCGCAGCAGACAGCGCTTCCATTTCGGAATCGGTCAGACCGGACGCCTGGCGACGACGCAAGGCGTGATAGGTCAAACCGGTACCCGCCGGGATCAAGCGACCGACGATGACGTTTTCCTTCAGGCCGCGCAGGGTGTCGCGGGTACCGCGGACCGCCGCTTCGGTGAGGACGCGGGTGGTTTCCTGGAACGAGGCCGCCGAGATGAACGACTCGGTCGCCAGCGAGGCCTTGGTGATGCCCAGCAGCACCGGGTCGTGCTTCGCGATGATTTCGTTCTTGGCCACGAGGCGCGCGTTCTCTTCGATCAAGCGCTGACGTTCGACCTGCTCGCCGTGCAGATATTTGCTGTCGCCCTGGTCGGTGATTTCGACCTTGCGCAGCATCTGACGGACGATCACTTCGATGTGCTTGTCGTTGATCTTCACGCCTTGCAGGCGGTAAACGTCCTGGATTTCCTTGGTCAGGTACGAGGCCAGCGGCTCGACGCCGAGCAGGCGCAGGATGTCCTGCGGGCTGGGCTCGCCGTCCACCACGGTTTCGCCCTTCTGCACGTGTTCGCCTTCGAACACGATGATCTGGCGATACTTCGGAATCAGCTCTTCGTGCTCGGTGCCGTCGGTGTGCTTGATGATCAGGCGCTGCTTGCCCTTGGTTTCCTTGCCGAAGCTGACCACGCCGGAGATTTCGGCCAGAATCGCCGGATCCTTCGGTTTACGCGCTTCGAACAAGTCGGCCACGCGCGGCAGACCACCGGTGATGTCGCGCGTCTTCGAGGCTTCCTGCGGAATCTTGGCGACCACATCGCCCACGCCGACCGGCGCGCCATCTTGCAGATTGACGATCGAGCGCGGCGGCAGCATGTACTGCGCCGGAAGATCGGTGCCGGGGATCGTCAGATCCTTGCCGTTCTTGTCGACGATGCGCACCAGCGGCCGCAGACTCCTTCGCCTGGGTACCGCGGCGCTTCGGATCGGTGATTTCGCGCGAAGCGAGGCCGGTCAGGTCATCGGTCTTTTCCATCACGGTCACGCCGTCGATGAAATCGATGAAGCGCATGAAGCCTGCCACTTCCGAGACGATCGGATGGTTATGCGGATCCCAGCTCGCCACCGTCTGGCCTGCTTTGATCTCGCCGCCATCCTTGACCTGAATGGTAGAGCCGTACGGCAGTTTGTAGCGTTCGCGTTCGCGGCCGTGGCCGTCGAGCACCGACAGTTCGCCCGAGCGCGACACCGCGACCAAGTGGCCGGCGGAATGGCTGACGTGCTTGAGGTTGTTGAACTTGATCGTGCCGGTCGTTTTCACGGTGACGTTGTCGATCGCCGCAGCACGCGAGGCCGCGCCGCCGATGTGGAAGGTCCGCATCGTCAGCTGGGTGCCGGGCTCACCGATCGACTGCGCGGCGATGACGCCGACCGCTTCGCCGATGTTCACCGTATGACCACGCGCGAGGTCGCGGCCGTAGCACAGCGAGCACACGCCGAACGAGGACGCGCAGGTGATGGTCGAGCGCACCTTGATCATCTGCACGCCCGCGTCTTCGAGCCTGATGACCCAAGCTTCGTCCAGCAACGTGTTGCGGACGACGAACGGATCTTCGTCGTTGCCCGGCAGGAACACGTCTTCGGCCACGATGCGGCCGAGCACGCGGTCGCGCAACGGTTCGACCACGTCGCCGCCTTCGACGATCGGGGTCATGATCAGACCTTCCGACGTGCCGCAATCGGGTTCGGTGATGACCACGTCCTGCGCCACGTCGACGAGACGACGGGTCAGATAACCGGAGTTCGCGGTCTTCAGCGCGGTATCCGCGAGGCCCTTACGCGCGCCGTGGGTCGAGATGAAGTACTGCAGAACGTTCAGACCTTCGCGGAAGTTCGCGGTGATCGGCGTTTCGATGATCGAGCCGTCGGGCTTGGCCATCAGGCCGCGCATACCGGCGAGCTGACGGATCTGGGCCTGCGAACCGCGGGCGCCGGAGTCGGCCATGATGTAAATCGAGTTCATCGATTTCTGATCGATGGTCTCGCCCTTGGCGTTCTGCACTTTCTCGGTGCCGATGGTGTCCATCATCGCCTTGGCCACGCGCTCGTTCGTGCGCGACCAGATGTCGACGACCTTGTTGTAGCGCTCGCCCGCGGTGACCAGACCGGACTGATACTGCTGCTGGATTTCCAACACTTCGGCTTCGGCCTCGGCGAGGATGCCCTTCTTCTCCAGCGGAATGGTCATGTCGTCGATGCCGATCGACACGCCGGAACGGGTCGCGTAGGCGAAGCCGGTGTACATCAGCTTGTCGGCGAACACGACCGTGTCCTTCAGCCCCAACTGACGGTAGCAGTTGTTGATCAGGCGGCTGATGTTCTTCTTGGTCAGTTCGGTGTTCACCAGGGCGAACGGCAGACCGACGGGCAGGATTTCCTGCAGCAACGCGCGGCCGACGGTAGTGTCGACGATCGCGGTCTTGTATTCGCGGCTGCCGTCTTCTTCGATCACCATCTCATTGATGCGGACCTTGACCTTGGCGTGCAGTTCGACCACACGGTTGTCGTAGGCGCGCTTGACTTCGGAGATGTTCGAGAACGCCATGCCCTCGCCCGCCTTGTTCTCCAAGGCGCGAGTCATGTAGTACAGACCGAGCACGACGTCCTGCGACGGCACGATGATCGGCTCGCCGTTCGCGGGCGAGAGGATGTTGTTCGACGACATCATCAGCGCGCGCGCTTCGAGCTGAGCTTCCAACGACAGCGGCACGTGGACGGCCATCTGGTCGCCGTCGAAGTCGGCGTTGAACGCGGTACAGACCAGCGGGTGCAACTGGATGGCCTTGCCTTCGATCAACACCGGCTCGAACGCCTGGATGCCCAAGCGGTGCAGGGTCGGCGCGCGGTTGAGCAGCACCGGATGCTCGCGGATCACCTCTTCGAGGATGTCCCACACGATCGGCTCTTCGCGCTCGACCAGTTTCTTCGCCGCTTTGATCGTCGTGGCGAGACCGCGGCGTTGCAGCTTGGCGAAGATGAAGGGCTTGAACAGTTCCAACGCCATCTTCTTCGGCAGACCGCACTCGTGCAGACGCAGGGTCGGGCCGACCACGATGACCGAACGGCCCGAGTAGTCGACGCGCTTGCCGAGCAAGTTCTGACGGAAGCGACCTTGCTTGCCCTTGATCATGTCGGCGAGCGACTTCAAAGGACGTTTATTGGTGCCGGTGATGGCGCGGCCGCGACGGCCGTTGTCCATCAAGGCATCGACCGATTCCTGCAGCATGCGTTTTTCGTTGCGCACGATGATGTCGGGCGCATTGAGTTCGAGCAGGCGCTTCAAGCGGTTGTTACGGTTGATGACGCGGCGGTACAGATCGTTAAGGTCGGAGGTCGCGAAACGACCGCCGTCCAACGGCACCAGCGGGCGCAGATCCGGCGGCAGCACCGGCAGCACGGTCATCACCATCCACTCCGGGCGATTGCCCGATTCGAGGAAGGCTTCGACCAGCTTGATGCGCTTGGTCAAACGCTTGAGCTTGGTTTCCGAACCGGTGCTGGCGATGTCTTCGCGCAGCTGCACCATTTCCGACTGCAGATCGATCGTACGCAGCAAGTCGTAGACGGCTTCGGCGCCCATCGCGGCTTCGAAGTCGTCGCCGTGTTCCTGACGCGCCTGCATGTACTGTTCTTCCGTCAGCAACATGCCGCGTTCCAGCGGGGTCAGGCCCGGCTCGGTCACGACGAAGGCTTCGAAGTACAGGATGCGTTCGATATCGCGCAGGGTCATGTCGAGCATCAAACCGATGCGCGACGGCAGCGACTTCAGGAACCAGATGTGGGCGACCGGCGAGGCGAGGTCGATGTGGCCCATGCGCTCGCGACGAACGCGGGCGAGGGTCACTTCGGTGCCGCACTTTTCGCAGACCACACCGCGATGCTTCATGCGCTTGTACTTACCGCACAAGCATTCGTAGTCCTTGATCGGACCGAAGATCGCGGCGCAGAACAGGCCGTCGCGTTCCGGCTTGAACGTGCGGTAGTTGATGGTTTCCGGCTTTTTGACTTCGCCGAAGGACCAGCTGCGGATCATGTCCGGCGACGCCAACGCGATCTTGATCGCATCGAAGTCGAGAGTCGGGCGCTGCTGGTTGAACAGGTTGAGCAAATCTTTCATGAGTTTCTCCGGGAATCGGGAATCGAGAATGGGGAATCGTCAAAGCGGGTTTCGGGAGGAGTTCGGGTCGCAATGCGATTACCGATTCCCCATTCCCGATTCCCTGCCGTTCCTCAGGTCTCTTCCAACTCCATGTTGATGGCCAGCGAGCGGATTTCCTTCACCAATACGTTGAAGGATTCCGGCATGCCTGCGACCATTTCGTACTCGCCATCGACGATGTTCTTGTACATCTGGTTGCGGCCCTGCACGTCGTCGGACTTCACCGTCAGCATTTCCTGCAGGGTGTAGGCCGCGCCGTAGGCTTCCAACGCCCAGACTTCCATTTCGCCGAAACGCTGGCCGCCGAACTGCGCCTTGCCGCCCAGCGGTTGCTGAGTGACGAGCGAGTACGGGCCGGTCGAACGCGCATGCATCTTGTCGTCGACCAAGTGGTTCAACTTCAGCACGTGCATGTAACCGACCGTGGTCTTGCGATCGAAGGCTTCGCCGGTGCGACCGTCGAACAACTGGGTCTGACCGCTCTGCGGCAGATCGGCGAGTTCGAGCATGCGCTTGATCTCGGATTCCGCCGCACCATCGAATACCGGCGTCGCCATCGGCACGCCATCGGTCAGATTTTGGGCCAGACGCAGCAGTTCTTGATCGCTGAACTGCGTCAGGTCGACGCGCTGCCCGTGGAACTTCTCGTCGTGGTTATAGATATCGTTCAAGAAGCTGCGCAGGTCGTTGAGCGCGACCTGTGCGTCCAGCATGCGCTGGATCTTCTGGCCCAGGCCCTTCGCGGCCCAGCCCAGATGCACTTCCAGAATCTGACCGATGTTCATACGCGAAGGCACGCCCAGCGGATTGAGCACGATGTCGACGGTCTCGCCGTTCGCCATATGCGGCATGTCCTGCACCGGCACGATGTTCGACACCACACCCTTGTTACCGTGGCGGCCGGCCATCTTGTCGCCCGGCTGGATGCGGCGCTTCACCGCGAGGAACACCTTCACCATCTTCAGCACGCCCGGCGCGAGGTCGTCGCCCTGGGTGATCTTGCCGCGCTTGTCGGCGAAGCGGCGCTCGAATTCCTTCTGATGCACGTCGATCTGCTTCTGGGCGCGTTCGATCGCATCGGCGTCGATGTCTTCCTTCATGCGGATCGCGAACCAGTCGGACTTCTTCAAGCCGTCGAGGTAAGCGTCGGAAATGGTGTCGCCTTTCTTCAAGCCGGCACCGCCGTTCGCGACTTTGCCTACGATCTGCGCGCGCAAACGCGCATAGATCGCCGATTCGAGGATGCGGAACTGATCGTCGAAGTCTTTCTTGACCCGACGGATTTCCTCTTCTTCGATCTGACGGGCACGCTTGTCTTTCTCGATGCCGTCGCGGGTGAAGACCTGCACGTCGATGACGGTGCCGTCCATACCCGGCGGCACGCGCAGCGAGCTGTCTTTCACGTCGGAGGCTTTCTCGCCGAAGATCGCGCGGAGCAGTTTCTCTTCCGGCGTGAGCTGGCTTTCGCCCTTGGGCGTGACCTTACCGACCATGATGTCGCCGGCGCGCACTTCCGCACCGATATAGACCACGCCGGATTCGTCCAGACGCGACAGCGCCTGCTCGGACACGTTCGGGATGTCGGCGGTGATTTCTTCCGGCCCCAACTTGGTGTCGCGCGCGACGCAGGCGAGTTCTTCGATGTGGATCGTGGTGTAACGATCTTCTTTCACCACGCGCTCGGACAACAGGATCGAGTCTTCGAAGTTGTAGCCGTTCCACGGCATGAACGCGACCAGCATGTTCTGGCCCAGCGCCAATTCGCCGATGTCGGTGGACGGACCATCGGCCAACACGTCGCCGCGTTCGATGCGATCGCCCACGTTCACCAGCGGACGCTGGTTGATGCAGGTGTTCTGGTTCGAGCGGGTGTACTTGATGAGCGTGTAGATATCCACGCCGGCATCGGTGGCATCGATGATTTCGTGCTCGTACGCCTTGACCACGATGCGGCCAGCGTCGATCTGCTCGACCACACCGCCGCGACGCGCGTTCACGGTCACGCCCGAGTCGCGCGCGACGGCGCGCTCGATACCGGTACCCACCAGCGGCTTCTGCGCGCGCAAGGTCGGTACGGCCTGACGCTGCATGTTCGCGCCCATCAGCGCGCGGTTCGCGTCGTCGTGCTCGAGGAACGGCACGAGCGCGGCCGCGACCGATACGGTCTGCATCGGCGAGACGTCCATGAAGTGGATTTCGCTCGGCGGACGCAGCATCGACTCGCCTTGGTAACGACAGGCGACGAACGGCGCGGTGATCTTGCCTTTATCGTCGCGCTGGGCGTTGGCCTGGGCGATGACGTATTCGTTTTCTTCGATCGCCGAGAGGTATTCGATCTCGTCGGTCACTTGCCCGTCGACGACCTTGCGGTACGGCGTTTCGAGGAAGCCGTAGCGATTGGTGCGCGCGAACACGGCGAGCGAGTTGATCAAGCCGATGTTCGGGCCTTCAGGCGTTTCGATGGTGCAGACGCGACCGTAGTGCGTCGGATGCACGTCGCGCACTTCGAAGCCGGCGCGCTCGCGGGTCAAACCGCCCGGGCCGAGGGCCGACACGCGACGCTTGTGCGTGACTTCCGACAGCGGGTTGTTTTGATCCATGAACTGCGACAGCTGCGAGGAGCCGAAGAATTCCTTGATCGCCGCGGCCACCGGCTTGGCGTTGATCAGTTCCTGCGGCGTCAGGCCTTCGGATTCGGCCATCGTCAAACGTTCTTTCACCGCGCGCTCGACGCGGACCAAGCCGACGCGGAACACGTTCTCGGCCATTTCGCCGACCGAACGCACGCGACGGTTGCCCAAGTGGTCGATGTCGTCGACGATGCCGCGGCCGTTACGGATTTCGGTCAGCGTGCGGATGACGTCGAGGATGTCGGACATCTCCGGGCCGCAGGCTTCGCGCAAACGACCCGATTCTTCGTCCTTACGCTCGGAGAAGTATTTGTAGTCGTACAGCACGGGGCTGCCTTCGACTTCCTTACGGCCGATGCGACGGTTGAACTTCATCCGGCCCACGCCCGACAGGTCGTAGCGCTCGAAGGTGAAGAACAAGTTATGGAACAGGTTTTGCGCAGCGTCCTTGGTCGGCGGCTCGCCGGGACGCATCATGCGATAGATTTCGACCAGCGCTTCGAGCTGCGTCTTGGTCGGGTCGATGCGCAGCGTGTTGGACATGTACGAACCGCGATCGAGGTCGTTCACCCACAAGGTGCCGACGCTATCGATACCGGCCTTACGGAACTTGGCCAGTTGATCGTCGCTGATCTCATCGTTGGCGGTCGCCAGCAGTTCGCCGGTGTTGGTATCGATCACGTCGTGCGACAGGATGCGGCCGATCAAATAGCTATCCGGCACGGCCAAGGCGGCGATGCCCGATTGTTCCAACTGCTTGATGTGACGCGGCGTGATGCGCTTGCCGGCTTCGACGATGACGCGATCGCCATCGGCGAGGTTGAAGTCCAGGGTTTCGCCTTTCAGGCGCTCCGGGATCAACTCCAACTGCACGCCCTCGGGCAGGATGTGGAAGGTGTTGATATCGAAGAATTGAGCGAGGATCTCTTCGTTCGAGTAACCCAGCGCGCGCAGCAGGATCGTGACCGGCAATTTGCGGCGGCGGTCGATACGGGTGAACACCGCGTCCTTCGGGTCGAATTCGAAATCCAACCAGGAACCGCGATACGGAATGATGCGGGCGCTGTACAGCAGCTTGCCCGAGCTGTGGGTCTTGCCGCGATCGTGATCGAAGAACACGCCCGGCGAGCGATGCAACTGCGAGACGATGACGCGCTCGGTGCCGTTGACGATGAAGGTGCCGTTGTCGGTCATGAGCGGAATTTCGCCCATGTAGACTTCTTGCTCCTTCACGTACTTCACGGTCTTGCTCGAGGACTCTTTGTCGTAGATGACCAAGCGCACGGTGACGCGCAACGGCGCGCCGTAGCTCATGCCGCGCTGGCGGCATTCGCGTTCGTCGAACGCCGGATCGCCGAGCTTGTAGCCGACGTATTCGAGGGCGGCGTAGCCGTTGTAGCTGACGATCGGGAACACCGATTTCAGCGCTGCGTGCAGGCCGCGATCTTCGCGCTGCGTCGGCTCGGCATCGGCCTGGAGGAATTCGCGATAGGAATCGACCTGGATCGCGAGCAGGAACGGCACTTCCAGAATCGAACGGCGTTTGCCGAAGTTCTTACGGATGCGCTTCTTTTCGGTGAACGAATACGTCGTCGAATGAGCTGTGGTCATGGGGAGAAAGGCCTCTCAGCTTGAATTTTGTTGTGTCCGGCGAGATAAGGTGCGGATGCACGGTCCCGTCCGGTCGCAGCGGATTCGTCGAAACGAACGCGCCGCGGATGAATCGACATTCGGAAGTCGCTGGTATTGCCGGCACCAGCACGCCTTCTCCCGCTACTTCCGATTGTCGACTTGGTTGGAGCCGGGAATCGGGAATAGGAAATAGGGATTCGTTAGAAACAAAAGCATCGCTTTTGGTTGTTTACGATTCCCGATTCTCCATTCCCGATTCCCGACCCATTTACAACGGCCAAAGGCTGGGAGCTTCCGCCCCCAGCCTTGGTGCGTCGCCCGGGCCGAACCTATCGACCCATTGGCGACTCGTGACGCGATTACTTGAGCTCGACCTGAGCGCCAGCGGCTTCCAGGTCTTTCTTCATTTTCTCGGCTTCGTCCTTCGAGACCGCTTCCTTCACGGTCTGCGGGGCGCCTTCGACGAGATCCTTCGCTTCTTTCAGGCCCAGGCCGGTGATGGCGCGGACAGCCTTAATGACTTCGACCTTCTTCTCGCCGGTCGCCTTCAGGATGACGTTGAATTCGGTCTGCACTTCGGCCGGAGCGGCTTCGGCAGCCGGGCCGGCCATCATGACCGGAGCGGCGGCGGTGACGCCGAACTTCTCTTCGATGGCCTTGACCAGCTCCATCACTTCCATCAGGGTCTTGCCGGCAACGGCGTCGACGATCTGTTCGTTGGTAAGGGACATTGTGATTTACCTCTAGATTGAATATCGATGTGGATTCTGTGAGCCGTAGGACGCATCGCGAACGAAGGTCCGATCGGGCGAGTCGGATCAGGCTTCGGCAGGCGCTTCGGCTACGGCTTCCGCCGGAGCGGCGTCGCCGCCACCCTGCTTGTCCGCAACCGCCTTGATCGCGCGGGCGAACATGCTCGCCGGCTCGGCCAGGACGCGGGCCAGCATGGCCAGGGCCTGATCGCGGGTCGGCAGCGAAGCCAACACCTCGACGTGGCTGGCGGGATACATCTGCCCGCCCACGGCCACGACCTTCGGCTGCAACTTGTCGTTGCCTTTGGCGAATTCCTTGATCAGGCGACCGGCAGCGCCGGGCTCCTCGATCGAGAACGCATAGAGCAGCGGACCGACGAGTTTGTCTTGGACAACCTCGAATTCGGTACCCGCTACGGCGCGCGAGGCCAACGTGTTCTTGACGACTTTCAAGTACACGCCGTTCTCGCGGGCCTTCTTACGCATCGCGGTCATTTGCGAGACCGTGGTGCCTGCGTACTCGGCGGCGATCAAGGAGTGCGCCTTGGCAGCGATTTCCGCCACTTCGGCCACTACATCTTGCTTCTGGGTCAAATTGAGAGCCATGTGCACTCCTCTTTGGTGAACTCCGCTTACGGCTCCTGCCGCTTGCGGTCCCGGGCGGCATCGGTCCTTCGACGCCGGGGATGCGGAACGCATCCCGGTGGCGGCCCTTCCAGAGACATCGTCTAGAGGGGGCGGCACCATCTGCGCAGGTCGGTCCCGAAGGACACGATTAAGCGATCTCGCTTGCGACCCCACGATTCCTTGCCGTACCTGATCCGTCGATGTTCGGACGGAACGAGCTTCCTTGCCCGTGGATGTCGCGCGCCGACCGCGCCTGCGGTCTTTGACGGCGATCGCGTCGGGTTCGCTCTGTCGAGCTGGCCTTCGGCGATGCCCTCAAAATTCTTGCTGGCCATCGGGCATGAGCCCGACGCCATTTGAACCGTCATCCCGGCGCAAGCCGGGATCCAGCTCTTGCGTTCTTCCCAGCTTCCAGCACAGGTGGCGCTACTCTGGAAGCTGGATCCCGACTTGCGTCGGGATGACGCTGCGGCAAAGGTGCTCGCGCAATGCGCGAGCACGCCGCAGCATCACTTCAACGTCAGCGAGGTCTGATCGACCGTGACGCCTGGGCCCATCGTCGAGCTGATGGACACCTTCTGCAGATACGTACCCTTGGCGGTCGACGGCTTGGCCTTGATCAGGTCGAGCAGCAACGCTTGCAGGTTGTCCTTCAGCTTGTCGGTGTCGAAATCGGCCTTGCCGATGGTGCAGTGGATGATGCCGGCTTTGTCGGTGCGGTAACGCACCTGACCGCCCTTGGCATTCTTCACCGCTTCCGCCGGATTCGCCGAGACGGTACCGACCTTGGGGTTGGGCATCAAACCGCGCGGACCGAGCACCTGACCGAGCTTACCGACGACGCGCATGGCGTCCGGTGTTGCGATCACGACGTCGTAATTCAGATCGCCGGCCTGCATCTTCTCGGCGAGATCGTCCATACCGACGATGTCGGCGCCAGCGGCCAAGGCCTCATCGGCCTTCGCGCCGGCCGGGCAGAACACCGCCACGCGCACCGACTTACCGGTACCCGAAGGCAGCACGGTCGAACCGCGCACCTGCTGGTCGGACTTCTTGGCATCGACGCCCAAACGCACGGCCACATCGATCGACTCGACGAACTTGGCCTTGGTGGAGGTCTTGACGATCTTGATCGCATCGTCGAAGGAATAGGTTTTGCCCGGCTCGACCGCAGCCTGGATCGCTTTCTGTCGCTTATTCATCGCCATGTCTTAGCCCTCCACCACGAGACCCATCGAACGGGCCGAACCCGCGATGGTGCGCACTGCCGCATCGAGATCCGCCGCCGTCAGGTCGGCTTCTTTCGCCTTCGCGATATCTTCGAGCTGCTTGCGGGTCACTTTGCCCACCTTCTCGGTATTCGGGCGCTTGGAGCCGGACTGGACGCCAGCGGCTTTCTTCAGCAGCACCGACGCCGGGGTCGACTTGGTGACGAAGGTAAAGGTACGGTCGGAATAAGCGGTGATGATGACCGGGGTCGGCAGACCCGGCTCCAACTTGGAGGTCGCGGCGTTGAACGCTTTGCAGAACTCCATGATGTTCAGGCCGCGCTGACCGAGCGCGGGGCCGACCGGCGGCGAGGGGTTGGCCTGACCGGCCTTCACCTGCAGCTTGATGTAACCGACTACTTTCTTTGCCATTGCTTGTTCTCCTCGGGTTCAAACGCCTTCGAGCTTCGACGGCTCTTACGGCTCCCCGTTGGTTGATGTTCGGGAATCGAGAATCGGGAATGGGGAATCGATAGAGCCAAAGCGAGCGCTTTGATGCTTTTACGATTCTCGATTCTCGATTCCCGATTCCCGGCTTTCGTCAGGCCTTCTCGACCTGACCGAATTCCAGTTCGACGGGCGTCGAGCGCCCGAAGATCAGCACCGCCACACGCAGGCGGCTCTTTTCGTAATTGACTTCCTCGACCACGCCGTTGAAATCGTTGAACGGGCCATCGACCACGCGGACCATCTGGCCCGGCTCGAACAACACCTTCGGCTTGGGTTTCTCGACACCGTCTTGCACGCGTTGCAGGATGGCATCGGCTTCGGTATCGCGGATCGGCAAGGGGCGATCGGCGGTGCCGCCGATGAAACCCATCACTTTCGGCGTCTCTTTCACGAGATGCCAGCTTTCGCTGTCCATCCGCGGAATGCCGGCTTCATCGTGGGTCGCGATCTGCACCAGCACATAACCGGGGAAGAATTTGCGTTCGGAACGACGTTTCTGGCCGGACCGCATTTCGATCACTTCTTCGGTCGGGACCAGCACTTCACCGAACTTGTCTTGCATGCCGGTACGGACGATGCGATCGCGCAACGCTTGCGCGACCGACTTCTCGAAACCGGAATAGGCATGCACGACGTACCAACGCTTAGCGATTTCGGAATTCACAGAGATCTCCATCACTTACTCAGCAGCCATTTGACGCCCAAGCTGATGATCTGGTCGAAACCGGCCAGGATCAGACTGATGAGCACGACCGCGATCATCACGACCCAAGTCGTGCGCAGCGCTTCTTGGCGGGTCGGCCACACGACTTTGCGCAGCTCGAAACGGGACTCGGCGAGGAACTCGCGCGTTTGCATGCCCTTGGTGGTCGTCATGAACAACACGCCCGCCGCGATCAAGCCCGCCACGACCGACAGCACACGGACGACGCTCGGCCATTGACCGTTGAACCAATAGAACGCGAACACGCCTGCGGCGATCAACGCGGCGCACAGGACATACTTCAGTAAATCGCCGGCGGAGGTGCCGTTCTTGGATGGTTCGACTCTGCTGTTCAAGATTGTTGCTCTTAAGGTCGCGCTATCACGAATGGAGGCCGCGGCAAAGGACCGAGACCGGCGGACACCATCCCGATAAACGATGGTTCCACGAATGGCACGCCAGGAGGGACTCGAACCCCCAACCTGCGGTTTTGGAGACCGCTGCTCTGCCAATTGAGCTACTGGCGTCTATCTTTAAGGTTCGATTTCGGCAAGAAGACCGGCCCGAAGACCGTGTATTTCGCGCCGAATTCTCGGTATTCCTGAGACGGCGACGGCGAGCCGTTTCCGACTCGCCTTCATCGCCTCGATGGGCGGGCCGACTTCCGTCGTCCCGCCTACAACGGCTCTTACTTGACGATCTTCGCCACCACGCCAGCGCCGACCGTACGGCCGCCCTCGCGAATCGCGAAGCGCAGACCTTCGTCCATCGCCACCGGGTTGATCAGGCTCACCACCATCTTCACGTTGTCGCCCGGCATCACCATCTCCACGCCTTCGGGCAACTCGCACGCGCCCGTAATGTCGGTCGTGCGGAAGTAGAACTGCGGACGATAGCCCTTAAAGAACGGCGTGTGACGGCCGCCTTCGTCCTTGGACAGGACATACACTTCCGCTTCGAAGTCCGTGTGCGGCTTGATCGAGCCCGGCTTACACAACACCTGGCCGCGCTCCACGTCGTCGCGCTTCGTACCGCGCAGCAACAGACCCGCGTTGTCGCCCGCTTGGCCCTGATCCAGCAGCTTGCGGAACATCTCCACGCCCGTCACCGTCGTCTTCTGCGTCGCGCGAATACCCACGATTTCGATTTCGTCGCCCACCTTGATGATCCCGCGCTCGATACGACCGGTCACCACCGTGCCGCGGCCCGAAATCGAGAACACGTCTTCCACCGGCATCAGGAAGGTCTTGTCGATGTCGCGTTCCGGCAGCGGAATCCACGTGTCCAGCGCGTCCACCAACTTCAGGATCGACGGCACGCCCATCTCGCTCTGATCGCCTTCCAGCGCCATCCGCGCCGAACCGGTCACGATCGGGGTGTCGTCGCCCGGGAAATCGTACTTGGACAGCAGCTCGCGCACTTCCATCTCGACCAGCTCCAACAGCTCGGCATCGTCCACCAAGTCCGCCTTGTTCAGGTAGACGATGATGTACGGCACGCCGACCTGACGGGCCAACAAAATGTGCTCGCGCGTCTGCGGCATCGGGCCGTCCGCGGCCGAGCACACCAAAATCGCGCCGTCCATCTGCGCCGCACCCGTGATCATGTTCTTCACGTAGTCCGCATGGCCCGGGCAGTCCACGTGCGCGTAGTGACGCGTCGTGCTCTCGTATTCCACGTGCGCCGTCGAAATCGTGATCCCGCGCGCCTTCTCTTCCGGCGCCGCGTCGATCTGATCGTACGCCTTGAACTCGCCGCCAAAACGCTCCGCACCGATCTTCGTCAGCGCCGCCGTCAGCGTCGTCTTGCCGTGGTCCACGTGACCGATCGTGCCCACGTTCACGTGCGGCTTGGTGCGCTCGAACTTACCCTTGGCCATGATTGCTTCTCTAAATTGAACTTAACTGGATTGACGAAGGTGGTGCTCACGAAAGGAATCGAACCTTCGACCTCCTCCTTACCAAGGAGGTGCTCTACCGACTGAGCTACGTGAGCAACGATGTGGTGATGCCGAACAAAAAACACTCGATCCGAACCCGCCGAGCTGGATGCTCATGGCACCACCGCAATGGAGCGGGAGACGGGAATCGAACCCGCACCAACAGCTTGGAAGGCTGAGGTTCTACCATTGAACTACTCCCGCATCGTGCGGAACAGCGAGTCCAGCGCACTGGAAGGCAGTGGACGACTCGGGGCTAGCCCTTCGTCTTCCAGGCCATGTCGTTTCGCGACATGTTCAAGCGCCGCTTCGCGACGCTTGTCGAACCATGGGGGCATTCGCATCCGCCTCCACGATTCGCCTTTTACAACCCACCCTCCGAAACCTCGCGGCGCCAGAGATGGTGGAGGGAGGTGGATTCGAACCACCGAAGGCGTAAGCCAGCAGATTTACAGTCTGCCCCCGTTGGCCGCTTGGGTATCCCTCCGGCTGAACAACATCCGGTGAAACAGTACACGGTGAAAACAGCCCGCAATTCTGACGGTTAGGCGGACGAGTGTCAACGCTCGGGAGCGCCGTGAATCGATCCGCCCCGCTCGAACCCTGCGTACGCGACGGCCATCATCGACGTCTCGCGTTCGCAAGGCTGGGAAAGGCGGCGAGCGTCAGACGTTGAAGCGGAAATGCAGGACATCGCCTTCCTGAACGCGATATTCCTTGCCTTCCAAACGCAGCCGGCCGGCATCGCGGGCACCGGATTCGCCGCGGTACTTGATGAAGTCCTCATAGCCGATGGTTTCGGCGCGGATGAAGCCTTTCTCGAAATCGGTGTGGATCACCGCCGCGGCTTGCGGCGCGGTCGAGCCGGCCTTGACCGTCCACGCGCGGACTTCCTTCACCCCTGCGGTGAAATAGGTCTGTAGGCCCAGCAGCTTGTAGGCGGCACGGATGACCCGGTTCAGACCGGGCTCGCTCAGGCCGAGGTCGGCCAGGAACGTGTCGCGATCGTCGTCCTCGAGTTGGCTCAGCTCTTCCTCGATGGCGGCCGAGACCGGCACCACTTCGGCGCCCTCGTCCACGGCGCGGGCACGGACGGCATCCAGGTGCGGGTTGTTCTCGAAGCCGTCTTCCAGCACGTTCGCCACGTACATCACCGGCTTGAGGGTCAGCAGGAACAGGTCGCGGACCGCCAGCTTGTCGTCGTCCGACAGGCCCAGCGCACGCGCCGGTTTGCCCGAATCCAGCCCAGCGCGGACCCGCGCCAGCACCTCTGCACGGACCTTCGCGTCCTTGTCGCCGGTCTTGGCCGAACGCTCGGCTCGCTGCAAGGCCTTCTCGACCGATTCCAGATCGGCCAGCGCCAGCTCGGTATCGATGGTTTCGATGTCGGCGATCGGGTCGACTTTGTTATTGACGTGGATGACGTCCGGGTTCTCGAAGCAACGGACCACATGGGTGATCGCATCGACTTCGCGGATGTGCGCCAAAAATTTGTTGCCCAAGCCTTCGCCGCTGGCGGCACCGGCCACCAGGCCGGCGATATCGACGAACTCGACCGCGGTCGGAATGCATTTCTGCGGCTTGACGATCTCCGACAACGCATTCAACCGCAGATCCGGCACCGGCACCACGCCGACATTGGGTTCGATGGTGCAAAACGGAAAGTTGGCCGCCGCGATGCCCGCCTTGGTCAAGGCGTTGAAGAGAGTCGATTTGCCGACGTTCGGCAGACCGACGATGCCGCATTTGATGCCCATGAAGGCTCCGGGAAGCGAAAATTGAAAATCGAGAGTGGAAAACAGGCGCTGGGGTCTTAACGATTCCCGGTTCCAGATTCCCCATTCCCGGCTTTGGTGTGCAACTTCGTCATCGCATCCATCATGTTGCCCTGCACCGCCAGCGGCAGCGCTTCGAGCGCATCGTCGATGGCGCGACGGATCGAAATTTCGTCGTCTTTGCCTGGGCGTCCGAGCACCCAAGGCGTAACTTTGTCTTTGTGCCCGGGATGGCCGATCGCGACCCGCAGGCGGTGGAATTTGCCGTGACCCAGCAGCTTGACGATATCGCGCAGGCCGTTTTGGCCACCATGGCCGCCATCGAACTTGAAGCGAGCGACGCCCGGCGGAAGGTCCAGCTCGTCGTGCGCGACCAGCATTTCTTCCGGTTCGATCTTCCAGTAGCGCAAGGCGGCGATCACCGACTTGCCGCTGAGATTCATATATGTGGCGGGTTTCAACAGCCAGACCGACCGACCCGCGATTTCGACCTTCGCGGTTTCGCCGAACAATTTGCTTTCCAGACCGAAACGCGCGCGCTCCCGTTCCGCGAGCGCATCCACAAACCAGAACCCGGCGTTGTGCCGGGTCTTGGCGTGTTCGGGCCCTGGATTACCGAGCCCAACGATGAGGCGAAGATCGGCCATGTCGGAAAGATCAATGCCCTGACCGGGTAGAGCGGAGCGAAGCTCCGCTACACCCTTTCCGGCGATGGCATAGCGGAGCTGCGCTCCGCTCTACACCCCGCATGTCCAGGGACACAATCGTCGCAATGCGACGATTACTTCTGATCCTTCTTCGTGACCTTCGCGGCCGGCACTTCGGCAGCGGCCGGAGCTTCGGCGACTTCGGCCTCTTCCTTACCGTGCTTGGCGATGACCAAGGCCAGATCGTGTTCCTTGCCCAGCTTGAGTTCCGGGATCGAAACGCCGGCCGGCAACTTGATGTCGGACATATGCAGAATGGTGCCGACAGTGAGTTCCGACAGATCGACTTCGATGAATTCCGGCAGATCCTTCGGCAAGCACTCGATCGTGACTTCGGTGAGCTCGTGCGTGACCACGACTTCGGCCGCTTTGCCGGCCGGCGATTTGTCTTCGTTCAAGAAGTGCAGCGGCACCGCGGTGCGCAGAGCCTTGTTCTCGTCCACGCGCTGGAAATCCAGATGCATGATGATTTGCTTGAACGGGTGGCGCTGCATATCGCGCAGTAGCGCTTTCTGCACCTTGCCGTCGATGTTCAGATCGATGATCGACGAATAGAACCATTCGTGCTGGCTCGCCAGCCACGTCTTTTCGTGTTCGAGCTGAATGCTCTGGGGGGCGGCTTCGCCGCCGTAGATGACGGCCGGAATCATCGCCGCGTGACGTAGGCGGCGGCTCGCACCTTTCCCCTCGTCTTTGCGGCTAGCGGCCATGATGATGTGTTCTGCCATTTCGATTACTCACTTTGCTTACGAATGAACCGCCTCGCGGCGGTGGTTGGACTTCCCCGCGACCAGAGAAGTCGGGTGTTCGGCGCCCGGAGAACCGGATGCCGGTGTTTCGGTATCAATCGACGTACAACGAACTGACCGATTCGCCGAACGCCACGCGGCGGATCGTCTCCGCCAACAATTCCGCGACGCTGAGCTGACGGATACGGCTACAAGCGCGCGCCGCGTCCGACAACGGAATGGTGTCGGTGACCACCAGCTCGTCGAGCTGCGATTTGTTCACGTTGTCGATCGCCGGCCCCGACAGCACCGGGTGGGTGCAATAGGCGATCACCCGCTGCGCGCCCTGAGCCTTCAACGCCGCCGCCGCCGCGCAGAGCGTGCCTGCGGTATCGACGATGTCGTCCACCAGCACGCAGGTCTTGCCGGACACGTCGCCGATGATGTTCATCACCGTAGCGACGTTCGCGCGCGGGCGGCGCTTGTCGATGATCGCCAGTTCCGCGTCGTCGAGGCGCTTGGCGATGGCGCGAGCGCGCACGACGCCGCCCACGTCGGGCGAAACCACGATCAAGTTATCCGTGCCGTAGGCGCGCCAGATGTCGGCGAGCAGCAGCGGCGACGAGTACACGTTGTCGACCGGAATATCGAAGAAACCTTGAATCTGATCGGCGTGCAGATCGACCGTGAGCACGCCATCGGCACCGGCAGCGGTGAACATCTTGGCCGCGACCTTGGCGGTGATCGGCACCCGCGAGGAACGCGGGCGGCGATCCTGCCGGGCGTAACCGAAGTACGGCACCACCGCGGTCACGGTCGCCGCCGATGCGCGTTTCAACGCATCGATGATGACCAGCAGTTCCATCAAATTCTCGCCGCTGGGCGCGCACGTCGGTTGTACGACGAACACTTCCTGGCGACGCACGTTCTCTTCGATTTCGACCTGAACTTCGCCGTCCGAGAACTTCGAGACCAGCGCTTTGCCCATCCGCAGACCCAACTCGCGGCATACCGACTCGGCGAGCGGCCGGTTGGCGTTGCCGGAGAAGATCAATAACTGACGATCGTCCTGCTGCATGGCTAATCCGCTTCGCTCTGACCGTGGCGGTTGATATGCCGGGAATCGAGAATGGGGAATCGATGATCGCTAAAGCGCAATGCTTTCCGATCGGCGATTCCCCAATTTCGAGTCCCATCGAGTTGGCAGGGGCGGAAGGATTCGAACCTACGTATGCCAGGATCAAAACCTGGTGCCTTAACCACTTGGCGACGCCCCTACATTTAGCGCACGGCGATGCGGTTTCATGCCTCGTTAGGCATGGCGCCGCACCACCTCACAACTTCATTGTTTCAAGTCGATTGTTTTAAGCCTTCATCATTTCAAGCGCGTCCAATAGCGGCGATCGCTCGGCACCCGCTGCGACCCAGGCTTTGAGGCCGGAGGGCAAGCGGGCGAGTGCGTTTTCGGCGGACGCGCGCTGGGCGAATTCGACGAAACAGCCGCTGCCGGAGCCGGTCAACCGCGGGCGAGCCGCGGTCGCCCCGCACACCTGGGTCAGCGCGACGAACGCCGCTTCGACAGCGGGTTCGCGGCGACGCAGGACCGGCTCGAAAGCATTTTCGAGCGCAGCGCCGGAAACGAAGTCCGACATTGTCGCGGCAGACGCATTTCGAGTCAATTCAGTGGTTTGAAAAAGTGCGCCAGTCGCGGCGTGGACGCCCGGATCGACCACCAAATACCAGGCCGGCGGCAGCTCGATGCGCGTGAGCCGCTCGCCACGGCCTTCGGCCCAGGCGTTATGGCCGCGAACGAAGACCGGGACGTCTGCGCCCAGACACAGCCCGAGCTCGGCCAGGGCATCGACCCCCAAATTGCAGCCCCACAGCGCGTCTAGGACACGCAGAACCGTCGCGGCATCGCTAGAGCCTCCGCCGAAGCCGCCGCCGGAAGGAATGCGCTTTTCGATGGCGATATCGACACCTTGCGCGATGTTCGCTTCTTTTTGCAGCAATGCCGCGGCACGGACCATCAAATCGTCGGCCTCGGCCACGCCGGCAGCCGAAGGCCCCTGGCGGGCGATCCGGCCGTCATCGCGCAGGCGCAGGCGCACGCTGTCGCCCCAGTCCAAGATTCGGAAGACGGTTTGCAAGTCGTGATAGCCATCGGAACGGCGGCCGACGATGCGCAAAAACAGATTCAGCTTCGCCGGAGCCGGCCAGATGGACCAGACGTCGTCGACGGCAGCGGCAGCGGTCATGGCGAAGCGAAGGTCCAGTCTTCGATCACCAGCCTGACCCGAGCATCGCCCGATTCGGCTTCGATCTGCGCCGGCAGATCCGGCTGACCGATCGGGCCGGCCCGCCACGCGAGGTAGCGCACGGTCCATCCGGCTTGGCGCAAGTGTGTCGGCCGGCCCTGGGCGTCGTAATCCACCGACTCGGCCGGAGAGTCCGCCGCAGGCGCACCACGCACCCATCGGCCGAGTTGCTGCAGCGGCACGTCCCAACCGGTGGCCTGACGCAGTAGATCTTCGGCGGACTCGCCCTCGCGCGGCCCGCCGTCGAGCCCTTCGAGGCGGCCGGCTTCGGAATGCAAATCGCCATCGAGCCGCCAACTCTGCCGCGTCACAGGCGCGCTGAGCGCGATGCTATAGCGGCGCGCGTCGTGTTGCGTCCATTCGAGCCGCCCACTGCCGCCCTGCGTGCCTTTGCGAATCGCGGCACGGCCAGAGAACGACCACACCGCAGACTGCGCGAGCCATGCTTCGCGCTCGCCGATTTTCTCGGCCAAGGCCTCGCCGGTCAGCGCTGGCGCCGCCGAACGCGTCGCGACCGACGCGCAGCCACCGAGCAAGATCGGCGCGGACAAGACGAAGCACGCCGCGAGCGCAGCGCGCGCGGTACGGCGCGATATCACGGCGTTTTCGTCTCCGAAGCGTTCGTCTCCGCGGCCTTCGCCTCCGATGCGGTCGCGTTCGGCGTCTTCGCGTCCAACGGCGGCAGTTTCACTCCGGTCGCGTCGATCGCGCGCTGTAACGAGCGGCTTTTCGGGTCGAGTTTGCGCGCGTCTTCGAAGTATTTGCGCGCTTCCTCTTTCTCGCCCATCACCCACAGCACTTCGGCCAAATGCGCGCCGATTTCGGCGTCTTTCTGCTTGGTGTATGCGCGCCGCAGTTCGACCAGCGCTTGTTTGTTGCGACCGAGGCGATAGAGCACCCAGCCGTAGCTGTCGATGATCGCCGCACTATCGGGTTGCGCGGTGAGTGCGCGCGAGATCAGTTCCAACGCTTCCTGATACCGCTTGGTGCGATCGGCGAGGGTGTA
This sequence comes from uncultured Gammaproteobacteria bacterium, assembly GCA_963783035.1. Taxonomy (GTDB): domain Bacteria; phylum Pseudomonadota; class Gammaproteobacteria; order Xanthomonadales; family Xanthomonadaceae; genus Lysobacter_I. The sequence continues at coordinate 1,206,848 of CAWAMC010000004.1, read as the reverse complement.
GCCGAGCGCGTTGAGCGCATTCACGTCCTCGGGATTGGTCGCGAGAATCTTGCGGAAATCCGCCTCCGCGCGTGCGATATCGTCGCGACGCTCCCACATCAGCGCACGCGAGTACAACACCGCGGATTCGTCGGGAAACGCCGCGAGCGCGCGCACATAGGTTTCGTGCTCGGCATCGGCTTTTTCGTCGTCTTTGTAAAGCTCCGCTTCCAGCAGGTAAGCATCGCGACGGGTCTCGTCGTCGGCGCCGCCATCGGTCTGCAGTTCGCGCAAACGGGCGTAAGCCTCGTCTTTACGGCCGAGTTTGTGCAGTACCGAACTCGATCGCAGTCGCGCCTGCCAACGCTGGCCCGCCGGTCGGTACGCCGGTGTACCAGTCGAGCGCTTCGCTATGGCGTTCGAGAAATTCGGCGATCTGGCCGAGCAACAGTCGGCGATCGGGATCTGGACTGGCGGAATCGCGTTTGAGTTCGTCGTAAAGCTTTCCGAGCCCGATCTTGTCTTCGGCCTGGGCCAGGAACGAAGCGCGAATCGCGAACGTGCGGTCGTCCTGCGGTCCGCGCGCCAACAAATCGGCGGCGGTGCCGTGGTCGCCCAGTTCGCTGTATTCGCGAGCCACGGCGATATTCAGTTCCGGCAGCAACATCGACGACGACTGCAGGCCGGCCAGCACTTTGCGCGCTTCGTCCTTCTTGCCCGCTTCGCGCAATTGGCTCGCCTGCAGGAGAGCGACCGCCGGCTCGTTCGGGAACAGTTCGATCACGCGATCGACCACTTTTTCGCTGATGTCGTTGCGCTGCAGTTGCTGCGCGAATTCGCCCAAGGCTAGCCACGCCGTGAGCCGGTTCGGAACGGCATCGATATCGACCAAATGTTCGAGCATCTTGCCGGTGAGTTTCGGATTGCCCGAGCCCGCATCCAGTGCCAGCAGCGCATAACGCCAACTCTCGTCGTCCTTCTTGCCGGACGAACTCATGCGCATCAAGGCGACCAATTCGCGTTTCGCGACGCGCTCGTCGTCGCGACGCAGGGCCAAGGTCGCTTCGGCGCCGCGCATCGCCGCCGACAACGGCGCCCGCGCTCGCCACAACTTCAAGCCAGCCTCGGCTCGTGTGTCTTCTTTGGCGAGCAAGGCGATCCGCACCGCGCGTTCGGCGAGTTCGGCATCGCCGGGACTACGTTCGGCGGCATCCAGATACCAGCGCGTGGCCTCATCGAGCTTGCCGGCCTGCAGCGCATATTCGCCGGCCAGCGTCGAGGCCAGCGCATCGCGGCGCAACGCGCGCGCCGTGTCGTCCGTGGCGTGACCGTGCGGTTTGGTCGCAGCGGCATCGTCCGCTGCAGGCCAGGCCGGGGCGGCGGCGAACAGGCCACAAGCGACGGCGACCGCGCACAACACAGGCGCGGCACTGCGTCCAGCGGACGACATGCGACGTGACGTTCGAAACAGAAATTCGGGCATCGGCGGCATCGGCGCTTAAAATGAGAAAATCCGCCGTCAGCTTAGCGCACCTCTCCCCACTCGCTCCGAAATGTCACGTCTCGTCGCCCTCGGCATCAACCACCAAACCGCGCCGGTCGCCCTGCGCGAGCGTGTGGCGTTCGCCGACGATGCGCTTCCCGCCGCACTGCAGGCGATGCGCGCCCTGCCCGGCGTGGACGAAGTGGCCTTGCTCTCCACCTGCAACCGCACCGAGATCTACGCGCTGACCGAGGATCACGGCGAACGCTTGGCCGATTGGTTGGCGGCTTTTCCGCAGGACGGCAGCGGCAGCTTGCGCGATTACCTCTACCTGCACGAAGACGACGATGCGGTGCGCCATCTGTTCCGGGTGGCGACCGGGCTGGACTCGCAAGTCTTGGGCGAACCGCAGATTCTCGGCCAAGTGAAACAGGCCTGGGCGACGGCCCGCGGCACCGGCGCGCTCGGCAACCGGCTCGACCGCCTGTTCCAGCAAGCCTTCGTCACCGCTAAACGCGCGCGCACCGACACTCGGATCGGCGCCAACCCCGTGTCGGTGGCCTCCGCGGCGGTGCGTCTGGCCGAAGAATCCTTCGCCCGCCCCGCCGATTGCACCATCTTGTTGATCGGTGCCGGCGAAACCATCGAACTGACCGCATTGCATCTGGCGCAAGCCAACGCCAAGCGCCTGCTGTTCGCCAACCGCACCCTCGCCCACGCGCAGGAACTCGCGACACGCCACGGCGGCGTCGCGTTACCGCTAGGCGAACTCGAACGTCATCTCGGCGAAGCCGACATCGTATTTTCCGCGACCGCCAGCCGCGAGCCGATCCTGCACAAAACGCATGTCGCCGCCGCACTGCGCGCGCGCCGTCATCGGCCGATGTTGCTGATGGATCTCGCCGTGCCGCGCGACATCGCCGCGAACGTGGCCGAGCTGCGCGACGTGTTCCTCTACGGCGTGGACGATCTGCAACGGGTGATCGACGAGAACCGACGCAACCGCCGCGAAGCAGCGGACGAAGCCGAGGCCATCGTCGAATTGCAGGTCGCGCGCTATCAAGACGTCATCGCCGCCAGCGCGCATCACGGTCATTTGAAGCGTTTGCGCGCGCATGGCGATGCCGCGCGCGAAGAGTCGCTGCACAAAGCGCAACAACTGCTCGCGGCCGGCCAAGACCCTGCGGACGTGCTGCAACTGCTCGCGCACACGTTGACCAATCGACTGCTGCACGCGCCCACCGCTGCGTTGCGCGAAGCGGCGCTCAATGGCGACACCGACGTGTTGCGCGCGTCGGAGCGGCTGTTCCCCAAGCCCGATCTCACGCTCCCGCACAACGCGCTTGCCGATGCGGTCGACCGCCAGTTGCATCCGAAACACTCTTCAGAACCCGGCGCCGAGTCTTCGACCACATCCAGCACCCAACGCGATCGCGATGACGCCGACTCTGCGCCGTAAGCTCGAAGCGCTGGCCGAACGCCGCGAAGAAATCGAACGCCTGCTCGCCGACCCCGCGACGGTGAACGATGCGGCGCGCTATCGCTCGTTGATGCGCGAGTTCTCACAGCTCGAACCGATCGCCGAAGCGCTGGCGGCGGAGCGACTGGCGCGCGCCGATCTCGCCGCCGCCGAAGCGATGCGCAGCGACCCCGAACTGGCCGAATTGGCCGAAGAAGAAATCGAAGCCGCGCACGCGCGTTTGCTCGAACTCGACGATGCGATGATGGCGCAGCTGGTGCCTAAGGATGCGCGCGACGAAGGCGGCCTATATCTCGAAGTGCGCGCCGGCACCGGCGGCGACGAAGCGGCGATCTTCGCCGGCGATTTGTTCCGCATGTATGCGCGTTACGCGGAGCGACTCGGCTGGAAGGTGGAAGTGGAATCGTCCAGCCCCGGCGAACACGGCGGCTTCAAGGAAATCATCGCCCGCGTCGATGGCCGCGGCGCGTATTCGAAATTGAAATTCGAATCCGGTACGCATCGCGTTCAGCGCGTGCCCGAAACCGAATCGCAGGGCCGCATCCACACGTCGGCGGCGACGGTCGCGATCATCGCCGAAGACACCGGCGAGATCGATATCGAGATCAATCCCGCCGATCTGCGCGTCGATACGTTTCGCTCCAGCGGCGCGGGCGGCCAGCACGTCAATAAAACCGAATCGGCGATCCGCATCACCCACGTACCGAGCGGCGTGGTGGTCGAATCGCAGACCGAACGCAGCCAGCACGCGAATCGCGACAAAGCGATGAAGCGATTGAAGGCGATGCTGATCGAAGCCGAAACCGCTAAGCGCGATGCCGCGCAGGCGCAGGAACGGAAACTGCAAGTCGGCAGCGGCGATCGCAGCCAACGCATCCGCACCTACAATTTTCCGCAAGGCCGTATCACCGACCACCGCGTCGAAAGCCTCACGCTGTACGACTTGCCGAACATCATGGAAGGCGGTCTCGACACGCTGGTCGAGCGCCTCACCCGCGAACACCAAGCCGACGAATTGGCGAAGCTGACGCAGGGCGCATGAACCCGTTATAGGGTGCGCGGGCCGCGCACCATTTCGCGAACGGCCGCCACGATCGACGCGCATCGCGAATCTCGCAGCGTGGCGAAAAGCCGGTGCGCCTAGGCGCACCCTATGGCGGGAGGACGCGTTCGCGTTAGCATGCGCCCGTACCATCCGGAGCAACGCATGCCGACCGCTACGCACATCGTCACTCGCATCGCGAATCTAAGCGACCTCGGCACGCTCGCACCGCTGTTCGCCGACTACCGCGCGTTCTACGCGCAGCCGCACGACATGGCCGTCGCCAGCGAATTTCTGCGCGCCCGGCTCGCGAACGACGAATCCACGGTCATTCTGGCGTTCGACGCACGCGACGCACACGCCGCCCCACTCGGCTTCACCCAGTTGTACCCGATGTTCTCGTCGGTCCGCGCGGCACGCATCTATATCCTCAATGACTTGTACGTCGCCGAAACGGCAAGGCGCCAAGGCGTCGGCGAAGCCTTACTGCGCGCCGCCGCCGATTTCGGCCGAGATCGCGGCGCGATCCGACTCGAATTGGAAACCACACCGGACAATCTCAAAGCGCAATCGCTGTATCGCGCGCAGGGCTGGGCGTTTTATCAGGATACGTTCCGGTTCCACCTGCCTCTCACGACCGAGAACGAGTGAAGCCTCTTGCGCCGGCCCGCGCGACTGCTACCCTGCCCGCTATGACCGCAGCTCACGATTTCATCCCGCTATCGCTGTGCGTGTTGACCGTCTCCGACACCCGCAGCCTCGCCGAGGACAGTTCCGGCGATTATCTTGCCGCCGCACTCGTCGAAGCGGGCCACCGCCTACACGACCGCGCGCTCTTGCCAGACGATAAATATCGACTGCGTGCGCAGGTCTCGCACTGGATCGCCGACCCCGCCGCCGATGGCGTCATCGTCACCGGCGGCACCGGCTTCACCGGCCGCGACTCCACCCCCGAAGCGCTGCTACCGCTGCTGGATAAAGAGATGCCCGGCTTCGGCGAATTGTTCCGCGCGTTGAGTTACGAGGAGATCGGCACCTCAACGCTGCAATCGCGCGCGTTCGCAGGCCTGGCCAATGGCACATTCGTCTTCGCCCTGCCCGGCTCGACATCGGCCTGCCGCACCGCCTGGGAAAAAATCGTCCGCGCGCAACTCGATGCGCGCACGCGCCCCTGTAATCTCGCCACACTCCGTCCACGTCTCAAGGAATAAGGAACCGGCTCATGTCCATCGGTACGACACTTCGATTGCTGACCAAAGCCACCGGCACTAGCGTGACCGACTTAGCGACGGCGATCCCGCGCGCCGGCATCAACACCGTCAACGCCTGGCTGAAAGACGAAAAAATGCCGGGGCGCGATCAAATCGATGCCCTCGCCCGCACCTTCGGCGTGCCGGCCGGCGCACTGCTTTCGGAATTGGCCAGCACCTTCGACCCGGTACGCACGAAAGGCGAACATCAATTGCTGGCCGCGTATCGCGCGCTCAACGAGCGGCAACAAAGCGCGGTGTTGGAAGTGCTGCGCAGCATGGTCGCGACCACGCCCGCAGGCGAAGCGCTCGCCAGCGAACCCGCTCCACGCAAGCGCGCACGCAAAGCCGCCGCGAAACGAGCCACCGCTAAGCGCACAAAAATCGCGTGACAGCTTCCACTGTCATCCCGAGCGTAGCGAGGGACCTGCTTTTTAGGTGCTGCGAAAACAGGTCCCTCGCTACGCTCGGGACAACATCGAAGATCGCCTTTTTCTCTACCCGAGCGCACACACCATGAGCAAATCCGACAAGCTCAAACGCAAAGACTACGAAGCCTTGCTGGAACCGCTGCAACGCGAACTGGCGCAGATGGCGCGCTGGGCGCTCGCGACCGGGCAACGCATCTTGGTGCTGATCGAAGGCCGCGACACCGCCGGCAAAGGCGGTGTCATTGAGGCTATTCAACACCACATCAACCCGCGCCAATGCCGCACCGTCGCGCTGCCGAAACCCAGCGAACGCGAACGTACGCAGTGGTATTTCCAACGCTACATCACGCATCTGCCCGCGGCCGGCGAAATCGTGTTGTTCGATCGTAGCTGGTACAACCGCGCCGGCGTCGAGAAAGTCATGGGCTTCGCCGATGCCGCGCAAGTGCAGGCCTTTCTCAAGCAAACGCCGATCTTCGAGAAGATGCTACTCGACGACGGCATTTTGTTATTCAAATATTGGCTGTGCTGCGACCAGGAAGAACAAGAAAAACGATTCGCCGAACGCCGCGAAGACCCGCTCAAAGGCTGGAAGCTCTCGCCGATCGACCTCGAAGCGCGGACGAAGTACGCCGAGTACACCAAAGCCCGCGAAGCGATGCTCGAAGCGACGCACACCAAACACGCGCCCTGGACCCTCGTCGATTTCAACGAACAAAAACGCGGCCGCCTCACCTTGATCCGCGACTTCCTCGACCGTTTACCCGACACCACGATCGAAGATAAACCGATCGAATTTCCCGCATTGGAAGGCAAGCCGAAGAAGGAGAAGTATTCGGTGGTGAAACCGCTGAAGGATTTTGATGCTGGGTGATCGTAGGGTGGGGTGAGCGTAGCGATGCCCACCATCCGGCGACATCAGTTGCATCAGGCAGCGATCTAAAAAATTAAAAAAAACCTTATTCGTTCCCTTAAGCATTTCTTTGGCAGTACTAAGGCCCAAATACAGCCCTGGTTTTGACCATACGGACCCATACGGACATGCACGTATTCATTGATACCAATATCCTTCTGAATTTCTTTCACTTCACGAAAGAAGAAATTGACGCACTTAGCAACGTTTTTGCTTCTCACGAGCATGGCGCGGCAAGCGTCCATCTCACAGAGCAAGTTTGTGATGAGTTTTTACGAAATCGAGAGGCCAAGATAAAAGACGCGCTCAAGAAATTTAAAGACGTAAAGTTCGCCGCGCAATTGCCCGCATTCATGAAACAATACGGAGAATACGACCAAATAAGACAGAAAAGCGCAGAACTACAGGAGTTGATAAAATCCATATCCACAAAAGTCGATACTGACGTAGTTAATAGCGACCTGATAACGGATGCACTCATCAAAGATGTGTTCGAAAAAAGCAATCCAATTCCAACAAGCCCTGATCTCTTTGCAAAAGCTCAAATGCGCATGATGGTAGGAAATCCACCTGGGAAAAATGGATCTATTGGAGATGCTATCAACTGGATAGCCTTACTTGATGCGGTTCCGAACGAGGAAAATATTCATGTGATAAGCGAAGATGGCGATTTTTATTCAACTCTGGATGAAAATCGACCGCATCCTTTCTTGAGTCACGAGTGGCGGAAAAAAAAGAACGGGGAACTCTTTGTGTATCGAACACTTTCTTCATTTCTAAAAACACACTTTGACGGAGTCGCTTTTTCATACGACAAGAACAAAGAAGCACTCATTGATGGTCTTGCTGATTCACTATCCTTCGCTCAGACGCATCACTTGGTCGCCGAGCTCGAAAAATTTGGATATTTTTCCCTGAAAGAAGTGCAGCGAATTCTCGCTGCAGCCAAAAAAAACAATCAGTTTGGCTGGATCATTACTGACAACGATGTTTACGACTTCATGAAACGAGTTGCTGTGCCTCGCATCGGCACACTTACGGATAATGACCACATCGAATTATTGAAAGAAATGATTGCACTAAAGGCAAAACAGGAAGAACTTGACTAACTGCGTAACATTCTGAAACGCATATTCCATTACTAGAACCTATCTCAAAATTGCAATGCGGTGTTTTTTCAGCCGTCATCCCGGCGGAAGCCGGGATCCAGCTTTCAAAACCCTCGGGAAAACTGGATTCCGGCCTTCGCCGGAATGACGAAGATAGGATGTCTCGACATGCAGAATCGATTTTGAGATAGGTTCTAGTGACGTAGCCCGGGTAAGGCCGCAGGCTGCACCCAGGTTTTTGCATGATATCCGGGTGCGCTTCGCTTACCCAGGCTACGAAGCTGGTGGGCTTCGCTGCGCTCACCCCACCCTACGAAACCACGAAGCTACACCTCACTCTACAACCGCGAACGACGCGCCCAATCACGGATCGCACGCATCCGTTGGCGAGCCCAAGTGATTCAGCAGATAAGCGCGCGCCGGGCTCTTCCAGAACAGCGTGGCGGTTTGCTGCGCATTGGGCATGCGGTGCGCCGTGCAGACGTCGTAGAGCACCGTGCCTGCATTGTTGACGAAGGCGTTGTAACTCGCGAATGGGTCGTAACCGATCACCGTCGGATTCGGATAGCTCAAGTGGCAACCGATGCAATAGGGATGCACGACTTCACGATAGAGTTTCTCGCTCTGTGTCGTGCCCTGCCATGTGGTGGGCACATGTCCGTTGGTGTAGGTCGGCCCGGGCGCAGCGGCATTCTCGTTGCCGCCGTACATCAATGTGATCTGTTTTTTCACCGCAGGGATGGTCTGTGAGAAGTTGTAGATCAGCATATTGAGATCGCGGATATTGGTCGCTTGCGCCGCCTTAGTGAACGCGACATTCGTGGTCGAGAACTGCAATACCCGATCGTCGCTATCGAATGGCAAGAATCGAGAGCCGGTCGCGATGCCGCCAGCCGTGGTCGTTCCCGAGTAGTTGCCGCCGTGGCAGGATTGACAGTTGGTCGGCACCGCCGCGTTATGCCCGATTTTGTCGAGCTGCGCGAACGGCTGCAAATTGCCCGACTGGTCGTAGACGATGAAGTCGGTCCGGCTTGAACCGTCGTGTTGGACCATCGCAACGGTCGCGAAATGATTGGCCGGCGCTTGCGCGATCGTTTGGTTCAGTACGAATTCCTCGTCTTCGCCGAAAAAGACGCCGGACACCTCGCCATTGAACGTCTTCGCGTAATTCTTGACGTAGCAAGCCAAGCCCTTGCTTTTGGAGGCGAACGGAAACGAGGTGATGCTCACGAAGCGTCGGCAATGCATATTGCGACCGATGCCGAGATCCCCGTGGTTGTAATAGGTCGACTCGACCTCGCCATTGACATAAGGCCCAGCGCCGCTCGCGTTGAAACCGTATTTGCTGCGGAAGTTCGCAAGTGTCGTGGGCGGCTGAATCGTCTGGTAATAGTGCTGTCCGATCAGCGGCGGCTGTATCGTGTTGTTGAGCACCGCGGACGACACCGGCGGCACCATCGAAATATACATCGGCGGATTAGGATTGCCCGGAACCCAATAATTGTCCGCAGGCGCCTTGGCGGTCGACAGCACGGTGACACCGACGCCAATGGTCGATACAGCCAGTGGAAATACACTGCTGCAGGTATTCGCAGCCTGGGTCCACGTCTGCGATGAATATGCAGCCGCCAGGCACGCTGCTCCATCGGCATCGAATGTCCGTGGAATACCCATCGCATTGAACGACGACCAGTTCGGCAATGGCGTGGCGCGCAATCTGAGCACGCCACCCTTGGATTTGAGCACCGTCCAGAATGATGGAATGGTCGCGGGCAACGACCACGCATACGCCGGTGTTGAGCTAGGGAGGCCGATCGTGGACGGCCAGGATGCCGACATGGTGGCGCCGAGGTATTGCCAGACGCCACCTATATCTTGCGCTTCGATCACGACAGGAACATTCGCGCCGGACACGTAGCCGCGAATGGTGTCGGACGCCACCGGGTCGTATGTCATGCCGTCGGCCGGCCAATCCATCTCGAAATTGAAGGTGATCGGCGGTGGTGGCGGAGGCGCTGGTATCGCGAGCAGTACCGCGCGCTCGCCGGTTAGGGCTGGCTGCTTGGCGAGTCTAGTCCCGGTTCCGCCGCTGTCATGCAATGTACTGTAGAAGGCGAATATCGCGATGACCAGCGCGGCACTCCACGCGGCGGCTAATTTCAACGTACTGATGAGCTTACTGGCGAAGGCTTCCATTGTTCAGTCCTTGAAAGGCAGTGCGCACGAACAGTCGGCCATGACAAGTTGCACAAACGCATTGCTCTACGCGTTCTTTCGAGTCAGAAGCCCGGCAAATGCCAGGGCTAATTCCTCACGATTCAACTATTTACGCGCTTGATTCGTCGTCGCAATTCCCTCGTCCGCGCAAGCAAGCTGTTTCTAGAACCTATTTCATAAATCGAATCGAGAAGATCGGATAGTCACTTCGTCATTCCGGTGGAAGCCGGAATCCAGTTTCCCCCTGGGTATTTCCAAAGCTGGATCCCGGCTTCCGCCGGGATGACGTCCGAAAAATGCATGAATTCCGACTTTGAGATGGGTTCTGACAGCTTGATCGTGCCGCAGCCTTAAAAATCATGCGCCTCGACACGTGGGCTCGACTCTACTCCTTAGACCATAGGGAATCCATCTGTTTTGAGACGCAGCTTAGATAGACCCGAAGGCCATGCTCAGCTCTTTGCATCGCCCGGATGTGCTTCGCTTACCGGGGCTATGAAGCTGGCGGACTTCAACGCGCTCATCCCATCTTACGAAACCAAGCAAGCGATATGCCTCGGGCGAAATAGCCCCGGGTTTCGCACCGAGTTGCGGCGCTCTATCCGGGCTACGCAACCATTACGCTTTCTTCGCTTTCGTCGTGACCAGCGGGTCGTCACCCAGCGCGCGCCGATACTGCTGAAACAACTGCAGCAACCACGGTTTCTGCGCGAGCACCAAGCTCACGCCGATGCGTTCTTTCGGCGAGAGCGTGGCGTCGCGGATCAGCAGAGCATCGAATTCGCGGACGACTTCTTCCAGTCGCTGTCGGATTTGTTTCGCGCCATCGATACTGAGGCTACCGCTGAGCAGGAACAGCGCGTCTTGTTCGCCGTCGAAGGGGTCAGCGAAGTAGTCGCTCAATAAATGTTCGCGAAAATAACGTTCCATCGGCCCGTCGCGACGCCAGCGGAAATTACGCGCAGTCAGGGCACGGGCGCGGTTGCCGGGCAGCAGTTCGATGATGCCCAGGCGGTCGAGTTTCACCAGCAAACCTGTCCACTGCGGGTCGGTGAAATTGAATTGCGATAGCACGTCGTGCTGCCGCCAACGGTTGAGGCTGAGGAACAATGCGAGCAATAACGCGGGATCGGAGACCAATGCTTTCTCTTGCGCTTCGCTCAGTTCGGCCATGCTGTCGCGGCCGCGCACGGATTCGGCGGCGAGTTCGGGCAATCCGACATCCAGCACATCGCAGATCTGCTCCAAGCGCTGCAGGCTCATCGCGCGCAGCGAGAACATGCGTTTGACCGCGGCTTCGCTCATTTTCAGGCGGCCGGCGAGGTCGCGATAGGTCATGCCCTGCCCACGCAGCAGGCGTTTGAGGGCATCGATGAGGTCCACGGAAACAGCCATGCGTATCGGATTCCTATACGGATCAGTCGCTATGTCTACACCCAGTCGATTCTCGTTGCAACGCATCCGGCCTTGAGTGGAACTCCCTACTTTCCAACCAGGGCACCGCTATGACCCAGACCCTTCGCGATGGCGCATTCCGACGCACCGCACGAACTGTCGCCTTCGTCCTGTTGTTGACCGGGCTGCAATGGCCGCAAGCGCAGGCGCAGTCCAATGCACCGAGTGCGCTCTCCGAGCTGAGCCTCGCGATGTCGGTGGAAGCATCGCTAGCGGCGCTGAGCGCATTGGAGGACGGCAGCAAGTTCGTGGTGGGTGCGGTGACGATCAGTGGCGGCGTGGCGCTCGTCACCGTCTCGGCGGTCGGTGTCGGCGCTTCGTTCGTGGTATCGATGTCGCTCGAAGCGCTGAAGGCCGGCGCGATCGTGGCCGGCAAGGCGATCGAAGCGGTGGTCATCAGCGGCGGCTGGTTGCTGTACGCCGGCAGCGAAGCGCTGTGTTTCGTCGCCGATGACATCACCCGCGCGCATCTGCATTCGCGCGAGATTACGTTATGACAGCGTGCGTTATGACGGCGTGCGCTGCGGCCATCGAGCGCCGCGCGACCCTCGTCATACGCGCACCGCGATTCCACGTGTGGGCCGCAGCGATATTGATCGCCATCGTATCGTTTTCGCAATCGCACAGCGCGCAGGCCGGCACCGCCTGCGATCGAGCACCGATCACGCCAACGAAAGTCGCCGCCGCTGCAGCGACGGCGCATCTGGTGGTCGCGGCACTGGATCGGCAGAACGCACCGGTCGCCATGATCTCCCGCATGGGTCGCGACCTGTCGAAACACGGCCTCGTCTATAGCCATGCGGGCTTCGCGTTACGCGACCACCCCGATGGGCGTTGGACCGTCGTGCATCTGCTCAACGACTGCAGCAGCGATGGTTCCGGTTTGTATGCGCAGGGTTTGGCGAATTTCTTCGCCGACGATTTAGTGAATCAAGATGCGCGCATCACGTGGCTGGAACCGAACATCGCCGCGCGACTCTCGCAACGTTTGCTCGCGCTACCGCGCGACGCCTTGTACACGCCACGCTATAACTTGATCGCGCGCCCTGGCAGCCGCGAGTATCAGAATTCAACCGCGTGGATGCTGGAGCAACTTGCCGCGGCGGTGCCGCCAACAATGCACATCAGCGATCGCAGCGAGGCTTATCGCATCGCCAGCGCCGACGGTTTCCGGCCGGATACCGTGCATATCCCCTACACGAAGCGTATCGTCGGCGGATTGTTCGGCGCGAATATCGCCTTCACCGATCACTCAGTCGGTACGCGGCTCAAAGGCGATTATCCAGTCGTGACCGTGCGCTCGATCTTGCGTTGGTTGAACGAACGCGGGCATGTCGCCGAAGAACGCGAGTGGCGGTTCGGACGGGAAACGGCGCGATTGGGGCCCGGATGAATTCGAGCGCCTGTGTAATGCATCACACTGTTCGATCTATTTTCTACGGCGCTCAACACTCTCTGCGATTTTTCCTCAAACATGAACAGAGTTGCATCACTTTCACAGCATTGATGAACAGTTCCTTCTCCCCGCTTTGTGGGTAGATGGTGGCGCGAAGCGACGGATGAGGGGCAAGGCAGTCGCAGTGCCTCCCGAAGATCGCCCCTCACCCGGCCTTCGGCCACCCTCTCCCCGTGCGAGGCACGGGGAGAGGGAACTGCTTTGGACTTCTATGCGGACCTTGCACCGCCGAGAAACACAACATGTGTTGTCAGCGACGCAGCTCTCTAGGCCGCGAAGCAAGTACTCGATATTTTTGAATCACTACAGAAATGCGACTGTTGCAGCATTAAAGAGCGAAATCCTAATAAATTCGGGTTGTCATCCCGAGCGCAGCGAGGGACCTGCTGTTCATTGTCATTGAAGAGCCAAAGCAGGTCCCTCGCTGCGCTCGGGATGACAGCGCTCTGCGTTAAAGTACGGCGAAACCAATCGGCATCGAATTCTTATCGACTGTCGTATCGACATTTGTCTCGAACGCCTCGCGCACCAATGAATCCACGCGCGCCAGCGGTGGACCGTGTTGTAACCAGCGTTCGAGCGCATCGATCGACATCGCATCACCCACAGCGATCACTTCGACACGACCATCGTCGAGATTACGCGCATGGCCGCGCAAGCCGAGCGCGAGTGCTTGTTGGCGGGTATGCACGCGAAAGGCGACGCCTTGCACGCGGCCGGTGACGAAAAAACGCGCGGCAGTGTCGGTCACGTGGTTAACCCGATTTAGCTCGCTGATACAGCTTGATCGCGGTATCGAGATCGACACCGGTGATCGGGCCGACAAAGCGTTCGGCGACGCGGCCGTCGGGTGCGATCAAATAGGTCATCGGCAAACCGCGCGGCGTACCGAAGGCCGCTGGCGGGTCGTAGACATCGACGATCGCGATCGGATAGTTCACCGGGCGCTGTTCGAGGAATGCGCGCATGTCCTCGGGCGTGATTTCTTCGTACGCCAGGCCGACGACATCCAAATCGTCGTGTTTGGCGTCGTAGGCATCGAGCTCGGGCATTTCCTTCAAGCACGGCGCACACCACGTCGCCCAAAAATTCAGCACCACCCAGCGTCCACGCCGGCTCGCGAGATCGTAGGGCTCGCCGCTGAGCAGATTGATCTTCAACGTCGGCGAATCGCCTTTGGCATCGGCCGTTTGCGGCGCGTCGGATGCTGCTTCAACGGTTTGTTCGGTACCCGGTGCGCTCGTCGCATCGTCGGTCGGTTTCGCCGCGCGTTCTTTCTCGCAACCGAGCAATGCGAACATCAGCAGTAACCAGAAGCAACGCGAACGAATCATGCGGAAGAGTCCTTGCGATAGAGAGAAGCGACCGGGCGGCGCAGTAGGTCGCGCAGAGGCACACGGAGATCGTCTAAGGCGGCGACCGCAACCTCGCCTAAGGTGTCGTCGCGTCCAGGCAACCATGCTTCTGCGATCGGTATGCGCAGATGACAGGTTTCGTAGAGATCGGCCAGCGACACGTCGTCGAGATCGCGCGCGAGCAACCATTCGCCGGATTCGGCGCGACTGAGCACGCGCGCATCGCTGAGCTGACGGAGCATCTGCTGCACCAAGGCATCGGTCAGCATCGGTTCCAAGCGACGAATATCGTCCAGATGCAACCCCTTACCGTCGCTGCGATATTCGATGAAACGACCGATCAATCGCAGCAAACCGTAGAGCTCGTAACCGATCGGCAACCGCTGCGATGCCGGCTGGTAGCGGAACGCCGACAGCGACGACGCCAACGAGGCGCCGAGCAGAATCGCGACCCAACTGAAGTAAATCCAACCCAGAAAGATCGGAATCAAAGCGAGCGCGCCGTAAAGCGTGCGATAGGTGGCGAAACCGCCGAGATAAAGACCGATACCCCACTTCACGACTTCGATCAGGATCACCGCAAGCGCGGCGCCGATCATCGCGAACCGCCATTGGATCGTACGATGCGGCACCACGCGATAGACCAAGGTCAGCGCCAGCCATTCGATCAGAATCGGGCTCAATTGCAGCATCCAACTCTCCAGCCATTGGCCGGGCGTGGTGCTGAAGATCGACAACGCGAAAAAGCGTGCGGACAAGGCGAGGCTCGCGGCGGCGAGCAAGGCGCCGAAGGTCAAGACCGTCCAATACATGATGAAACGGCCCAATTTAGGCCGCGCGGTCGGTACGCGCCAGATGCGGTTGAACGCCGCTTCGATGCCACTGAGCGTAATCAACAACGATACGACCAACACGATCACACCGACCGCGGTGAGTTGCCCGGTGTTCTTGGAGAGTTCGCGCAGGTGGGACTCGACTTCGCGCGCGGAGGTCGGCACGAAGTTCGCGAAGATGTAGTGGCTAAGCTGGTCGCTCCATTGTTCGTAGACCGGGAATGCCGAGAGCACGCCGAAGACCACCATGCTCAGCGGCACCAGGGCGAAGGCGGTGGTGAACGAAAGCGCGCCGGCCACCTGAAACAAACGGTCGTCGAGGAAGCGGCTCAGCAAGAAGCGGAAGAACGTGCGTACACGGGCGCGATCCCCGATCGTTTCGGGAATTCGGCTCAGCCAACGTTGCAAGGTGTCGAGTGGCTCCATGGCCGCACAGGGTAGCAGGCCCGGCGGCCAGGCTTCGAGCCGACGCCGTCGCCACGGCGCAGGCGCGATACGATGGGCACGATACGAGGCGAGCCGCACGGCCTGCCCTGGTATCCTTGCGCCTATGGCTGAAATTCTCGTTCTGTACTACAGCCGCGGCGGTTCGGTGGCGCAGCTCGCGCGACTGATCGCCCGCGGGATCGGCGAAGTCGATGGCGCGGCCGCGCGTCTGCGCACGGTGCCGCCGGTGGCGCCCGCCACACAGCAGACATTGCCGCCGGAGCCCGAGGAAGGCGCGCCTTACGTCGAGAAACACGACTTGAGGGAATGCGCCGGATTGATCCTCGGCAGCCCGACCCGCTTCGGCAATATGGCCGCGCCGATGAAGTATTTCATCGATACGCTCGGCGCCGAATGGGCCAGCGGCGTTCTGGTCGGCAAACCGGCGGCGGTCTTCACCTCCACCGCCATCGATGCACGGCGGACAAGAATCGACGCTGCTGACGATGATGTTGCCGTTGCTGCATCACGGCTGCGTGATCGCCGGCATTCCTTACACCGAACCCTTGCTCAGCACCACACGCAGCGGCGGCACGCCCTACGGCGCGAGCCACGTCGCCGGCGCGCGCGACGATGCGCAGCCGAGCGAAGACGAAGCCGTACTCGCGCGTGCGCTGGGCAAGCGGATCGCACAGTTGGCATTGCGCCTGGCATGAGCACGGAATCGCCGGCCGATACCGCTGTCGCCGCGAAGCGCGACCGTATCGCATTGGCGCTCGCGCTCGCCGCATTGGGCGGATTGTTCTTGCTGTGGTTCCGCGAAGACCCGCACGTCATGCTCGCATACGGCCTGTTCGCGCTGCCGCCGTTGCTGTTGAGCGCGTTCGTCGCGCGCGGCGGGCGCGTGGCTTCGTTCTGGTCGGGTGTGCTGGCGCTGTTTTGGTTTTCGCACGGGGTGATGATCGCGTGGTCGGAGCCGTCGGAACGCGGTTACGCCCTGGCCGAAACGGCGTTGGCGATCGCGATCGTCATCGCTTCCAGCGCAGGCGGCATGCGCGCGCGCGCGCGAAAGCGCAAAGCCGCGCGCGACATGTCGGCATCGCATTAGCGCGCGCCGATCCTGCGCGCACCGTCCTATCGCCATGCGGCTCATGCCGCGACGTACCCGAAGCTGGAGTCTTTATGTTCGAGCAATTGTTGATCGTCACCACCGGCGGCACCATCGATAAGGTGTATTTCGACGATAAGTCGGACTACCAGGTCGGCGATCCGCAAATCGGCCGCATTCTCGAAGAACTCGGCGTCGGTTTTCGCTTCAGCGTGATCCCGATCATCCGCAAGGATTCGCTGCACATCAGCGATGCCGATCGCGAATTGATCCGCGCCACCATCGCCGCGCAATCGGTGAAACACGTGTTGGTGACGCACGGCACCGACACGATGGTCGACACCGCGAAAGTACTGGCGCAGATCCCCGATAAGACCATCGTGCTGACCGGCGCTTTGAACCCTGCACGTTTCCGCGGCTCGGATGCCGAATTCAATATCGGCACGGCGGTCGGCGCGGTGCAATCGCTGCCGCCGGGCGTGTACATCGCGATGAACGGGCGGATTTGGGATCCGCTGAAAGTACGTAAGAACGTCGCGGCGAATCGGTTCGAAGCGGCGAGCTGAATTGGATCGACGCGCGCACAAAGAAAAACCCCGGCTTTCGCCGGGGTTTTTCGTGCCGCACGGGTGAATCATCTAACGAATCAGCAGCCCGGGAATTTGAAATCGGCGATGCGCGTCTGCCAACCGCCGGCGGGGCGATACATGCCCACGAACCAGAAAGTGCAGTCGTCCACCGGATCCACGGTCATCTGGTAGTAGTCGCCCCAGCGGCCGGAGGTTTCGGCGGCAGCGCCGGTCGCGACGGTGGTTTCGGCCAGCGTCATCACGCCCAACGGTGCACCTGCGGTGCGACCGGTGTAACGCAGCGAAGCGAACACGGTCGGCGTGGTGGTCTTGGTGACGTTGTAACCCAAACCGATGTTGCCGAACTTATCCATCGCGGCCACGCCCAACAGGTGATGCGTGCTGGTATCGCCAGGGCTGAACGTGCCTTCCTGATGCAGCGTCCAGTTACCGGCGCCGACGCGACGCAACTCGAACCAACGCACCGCGGAATCCACCGGGCTATTGCGACGACGACCGGTGTTCTGATTCATCGCGAAGGTGCCGACGATCGCTTCGTGCGTGCCGAGATTGCGATAGGTCAATTGATTCAACAGCACTTCGCGGATCGGGTCCAGACGCGAGTTCGAGCCCGGCTGCGGCACCGTCGCGAACGTGGTGTAGTCGCGGAACCAGCTATTGAACTCGCTGATGGCGATACGCGGCAGGGTGGTGACGCCGCTGTTGGCAGGCGTGTTCCAATCGATGTTCAGCTCGAACAGTTCCAAGAAATCTTGGGTGGCGTTAGCGCCGCTGCCGTCGTGGGCTTCATCGTCGCGGTGACGGGCGAGCAATTGCTTGCGGCCGGCCGGCGAAGCGGTGGTGCCGTAGAACGAGGACGGCGTGACGATTTGGAAACCGTAACCCGGCAGCGTCGGGATGCTGTTGAAACGCTGCGCAGGACGCGCGGTCGCGCCGTTGAGCATATTGGCGCGATCGAACGCATAGACATCGGCGCCCGCGACGCTGCCTTCATTGGTCGAGCACACGTAGGCATCGTTCCACACGCCGCAATGCGGGTAATCGGGGAACGCCAGTGTGGTGTAGCGATAGAACCACCAACCGCCGGTCACAGGGTCTGAGGTCTTCGAGACGAACGTACAGACGCCGCCGTCGTCCATGCTGAGCAAGAACCAACGACCCGCCGCACGATCGAAGTACACCAGCGGATCGCCGCGGTCGGTGCTGCACGCATTGCCTGCGGGCGCCAACGAACCGTAGGTGATCGGACCGGCAACCAGCGCACCGGTCTTGTTATAGACATTGAAATAGGTGCCCGCGCCACCGCTGTTGACGGCGTAGATGACATGGCTGGTACCGACTTCGACCACAGGGTCGCCGGGGCTGACGCCGGTGTTCGGATTATTGATGCTGACGCGGCTCTTCGCGGCGGCTTTCATGCGCGCCGCGGCGGGAACGCTTTCGTCCCAAATCTGCTGCAACTCGGGCAAACGGTCGGCAGCCGTATAGCGATTTTCCGGCGCGTGCGGCAATTTGCCTTTCAGCGGCGTGTATTGGCGGCGATGCGCTTCTTTGATTTCCATACCGGGCTGCCACATCTTCGCTTTCGGAAGATTGCGCAGATCGACTTTGATGTTATGCGGCGTGACCGGCTGCCCCACCATCGGGCGACCCGGCAAGCGTTCGGCGCGGTCGGCGCGCGGCGTGGCCGCCATTGCGGCGCACGGCAACAACAGCGAAAGCGCGAGCAGCTTCGCAGAGACTGAAACGATCCTCGATTTCATTACGACAACCCCATGCACATGATGTGCGTCAACGGTGATGTGAGCGGAATACCATTCGCCGCCCCATCGAAACGAATGCCGCGATGGATTGCGGGCGAATCGGACGGGGGGAGCGGCGATCTGGTCTTTGTCGTTCTGTCTCCTTACAGATACGCACTTCGCGCCGCTGAGGCGCTGCGACTTCGACAAGCGGCCGACCATATCGGCCACGGGAAGCGAGCGTCAATCGAATCCAAGCCGCGCCGACAGCCGCGCAACTGATGTTGCGATAATGCTGTCAACAGTATAATGAAATCAAATCGTTAACGAAGTTTGCCCGCACAGCCTGCATGAGCGGTCCGTTGTTCATGCTGCGGTGCAGCAATCATTTGCGCGAACGTTTGCACCCGTGCTTATGCGCCAAGTTGGGCGCCTAGGAATTGCATCGGAATCAGCGACATCATCAGCAACATAAAAAACTCCGGCGACATAAAAAGACCCCGGCCTTGCGGCCGGGGTCTTGCTTCATCGCGATGCGGGACGAACATACTGATCAGACCCGCACGATTAGATCAGAACGTGATGCTCCAGCTATTGATGAAGCCGGTATCCGCGTTGGAATTATCGTTGACGCGAAGCCGCCAATTGCCGTTCAACCGTTCGGTGGACAGATTCAAAGTGTAGGTCTGAATGATGTTGTCGGTATTGGTGCCCGTACGATCGTGCAACACGTATGCAGTGCCATCCGGTGCGATGAGACTGACGCGCAGGTCGCCGATGTAGGTGTGACGGATATCCACCGCGACCTGCGTATTGGTCGGGCCATTGCCGCTACGACCTGTGACTCTGATCGGACTGGTGACTGTGCTGTTGTCGCCGATCGGATAGTCGGTGCCGTTAGTGTACGTCTGCGTGCCCGGCGCATTAACTGTCAACGTACTGGACTTGGCGTTAGCCGCGCCATTGTTGTCAGTCACCGTCAGCGTGACCGTATACGTGCCACCACCGGCATAAGTCTTAGTGGGACTCGTGACGGTTGAGGTCGTGCCGTCGCCAAAGTTCCAACTGCGCGATGCGATGGTGCCGTCGCTATCGGTGGACGTATCGGTAAACGCTACCGTCAATCCGCTTGCGGAAAACGTGAAGTTCGCGACCGGCGGAATATTCGGCGCAACCACTGTGACCAAACTGGTCTTGGTGTTGCTGGCACCGATGTTGTCGGTCACAGTCAGCGTTACCGTGTACGTGCCTGCGGCCGTGTAGGTTTTGTTGGGATTGGTCGCGGTGGAAGTGGTGCCGTCGCCGAAATTCCAACTACGCGATGCGATGGTGCCGTCGCTATCGGTGGACGTATCGCTGAAGGTCGCGGTCAAGCCGCTGGTGGTGAAGGTGAAATTCGCGACCGGCGGAACATTCGGCGGCGGTGTGCCGGTGAAGTCTTGGCCGCTAACGTTGGCATCGTTGACGGTGACGCTACGGTTGACAGGCGAAAATGCGAAGCCCGCTAGCGATGGCGTCAAGGTGTAGGTGCCATTGACCATGCCCGCCAACGTGTAGGCCCCGCTCGCACTGGTCGTGGTGCTGTTGCTGCCGATGCTAACGACCACACCGTTGATGCCAGCACCTCCTGCAGTGGTGATCGAACCTGAAATCGAGTACGTGGTGATGCCGCTGCAGGCCGGAAACTTCACGTCCTGAATGCGCGTTTGCCAGCCGCCCGCCGGGCGGTACATGCCGACGAACCAGAACGTACAGTCGTCGACTGGATCAACGGTCATCTGGTAGTAATCGCCCCAGCGCCCGGAGGTTTCGGCCGCGGCACCGATCGCGATTTCGTTTTCACCCAGCGACATCACGCCGGTCGCATCGGCCGCGTTGCGTCCGGTATAACCCAGCGTAGCGAACTTGGTCGGAGCCGACTCCTTGGTGACGTTGTAAGCCATCGCCATGTTGCCGAACTTGTCCATCGCGATCGTGCCCATCAGGTGATGGGTTTGGGCATCGCCCGGGCTGAATGTGCCTTCCTGAAACAACGTCCAGGCGCCCGCGCCGGTCTTGCGCAACTCGAACCAACGCACTGCTGAATCAACAACCGTGCCTGTGCGCGCAGGATCCTGATTGGTCGCAAGCGTGCCGACGATCACTTCATGCGTGCCCATATTGCGATAGATGAGCTGGTTGAGCAGCACTTCGCGGATCGGGTCCAAACGCGAGGTCGAACCCGGCTGCGGCACGGTGGCGAAGGTCGAGTAATTACGGAACCAGCTATTGAACTCGGTAATCGGAATACGCGGCAGTGTCGTGATGCTGCTGTTCGCTGGCGTATTCCAATCGATGTTCATTTCGAACAGTTCGAGGAAGTCCTGGCTGCCATCGGCGCTGATACCGGCATGAGCTTCGTCGTCGTTATGCCGAGCGATGATTTGCTTGCGACCGCTTGGTGCTGCGGCGCTGCCGTAGAAAGTGGCCGGGGTAATCATCTGGAATCCGTAACCGGCCAACCGCGGGATGCTAGCGAAACGTTGCGCCGGACGCGCGGTGGCACCATTGAGCATGCTGGCGCGATCGAACGCATACACACTCTGCTGCGCACCACCTTCGTTGTCGCCGCAGACGTAAGCATCACCCCAAACACCGCAATGCGGATAATCTGGAAGCGATGGCGTTGCGTAGTTGTATGCCCACCAACCGCCCGTGACCGGGTCCGATGTCTTCGACACATAGGTGCACAGATTGGAGTTGTCCAATACCAGCAAGAACCAGCGGCCAGCTTGACGGTCGTACAACACGATCGGGTCGCCGCCATCGCTGGAACATGCTGTGCCTGCAGGTGCGAGTGAGCCGAACGTAATCGGGCCCGCCACCAGTGCGCCGGCCTTGTTGTAGACGTTGAAGTATGTGCCGGAACCGCCGCTGTTGACGGCATAGATCACATGGTTCGCACCGACTTCCACCACGGGGTCACCGGGGCTGACGCCGGTATTAGGATTATTGATACTGACGCGTTTGCGCATCGCCGCTTTGGCGCGCGCAGCAAGACGCGGATTCTCGTTCCAGATGTCCTGTATTTCGGGCAAGCGGTCGGGGGCTGTGTAACGATTCGCCGGTGTGTGTGGCAGTTTTGTGCCGATCGGAAAATATTGACGCCGATGCGCCTCGCGAATGGGCATCCCCGGCTGCCAAAGCTTGGCTTTCGGTAGATTGCGCAAGTCGATCTTGATGTTGTAAGGCGTGACGGGCTGCCCGACGGTCACTCCCCTTTGGTTAGCAGATGTGCTGCGTTCTGTGCGCTCCACCCGAGGCGGTGCCGCGAGCGCGATGCTGGGTACAAGCAGCAGAAGCGCGAGGCGCTTCGCCGACAGCTTCATATTCCACAGTTTCATATGTTCTCTCCGTAGACGGGGGTCCAATTTGAATCGTTTGTTCTATGCAGTCACGCAGGGCGTGAGGTTTTGCGCAGTGCTCACACGGGCCGACGTCATCCGCCGAACGGTATCCAGCAACCAGGGCCGTGCGCCCGCACGGCGGGAATCCAGGGCATGAATCGACAGTTCCGACCATAGGCTCACTGTGGCAAGCGGTCAATCGCGATCCGGCATACGGTATCGAACATGCGGTCTGAACTCGGAGATAAATCCACTCTGATATTTCAATGATCGAGCGCAGTATTGAATGGTGACGAGACAAAAAAGACCCCAGCCTTGCGGCCGGGGTCCGGGTGTATCGCGATGCGGAACTTATGCCCCGATCGATCAGTTCGATCAAATCAGAACGTGATGGTCCATCTGTTCAGAGTGCCGGTATCGCCGCCGGCGTTGTCGTTCACGCGCAGATTCCACGTGCCGTTCAACAGCTTCGGTCGACAGATTCACGGTGACGGTCTTGATGATGTTGTCCGTACCTGCACCCGGTGCGGTTGTGGATGTTGTACAGCTAGCCATCCGGTGCGACCAGATCCACCTTCAGGTCGCCCTTGTAGGTGTGCGTGATGTTCACCGAGACCGAGGTCGTCGCCGGCGCATTGCCGGTACGGCCGGACACCGTGATCGGGCTATTGATCGTGGTGTTGTCGCCGATCGCGAACTCGGTGGTGTTGGAGTACGTCGTCGTACCGCCGCCACCGCCCGTCGTGTAGTTACCGACCAAGCTCACGCCGGAGAACGCCGCATAGGCCTTCAAACGAACGTGATAGGTGCCGGCCGACGGTGCCGCGAAGGTGCAGGTCTCGGCATTGCCGCCGAGGAACGGACGACAGTCGTAGACGGTATCCGTCGGTGCGCTGCCGAACTTCACGTACATATCCGCATCGCCGGTACCGCCGGAGATCGTGAACGTCAGGTTGGTCGAGCCCGCAGGCACCACCATCGTGTAGTTCAACGAAGCGCCGAGTGCAGCCGAGAGACCGGTGACCGGAACGCCCTTGGTCAGCACCGTGCCGCCGCCGCCCGCCGTCACCGTGACGCTCTGGGTGCGGGTATTGGTGGCGCCGCCGTTATCGGTCACCGTCAACGTCACCGTGTAGGTGCCGGCGGCCGCATAGGTCTTGCTCGGGTTAGCGACCGTCGAGGTGGTGCTGTCGCCGAAGTTCCAGCTACGCGATGCGATGGTGCCGTCGCTGTCGGTGGAGGTGTCGGTGAAGGTCGCGGTCAACGCGCTGGTCGTGAACGTGAAGTTCGCGGTCGGCGGCAGGTTCGCCGGCGGCGTGCCGGTGAAGTTCTGTGCGGTGACGTTGGCGCCAGCGACGGTCACGCTGCGATTGACCGGCGAGAACGTGTAACCGCTCAGCGACGGGGTCAGCGTGTACGTACCGTTCGCCAAGCCCGACAGCGTGTAAGCACCGCTGGCATTGGTGGTGGTGCTGGTGGTGCCGTTGCTGACGTTCACGCCGTTGATGCCAGCGCCGCCAGACGTAGTGATGGTGCCGGAAACCGAGAAGGTCGGGGTGCCGCCGCAAGCCGGGAATTTGAAATCCTGGATGCGGGTCTGCCAGCTACCGGTCGGGCGATACATGCCCACGAACCAGAAGGTGCAGTCGTCCACCGGGTCGACGGTCATCTGGTAGTAGTCGCCCCAGCGGCCGGAGGTTTCGGCAGCGGCGCCGATCGCGACTTCGTTCTCACCGAGGGACATCACGCCCAGCGCATCGCCAGCGGTGCGGCCGGTGTAACCCAAGGTGGCGAACTTCGTCGGGGTGGTGGTCTTGGTGACGTTGTAACCCAGACCGATGTTGCCGAACTTATCCATCGCCGCGGTGCCCATCAAGTGATGGGTGCTGGTATCGCCCGGGCTGAACGTACCTTCCTGATGCAAGGTCCAGTTACCGGCGCCGACGCGACGCAGTTCGAACCAACGGATGCCGGCATCGACGACGGTGCCGGTGCGGGCCGCGTTCTGGTTGGTGGCCAAGGTACCGACGACCGACTCGTGCGTACCGAGGTTGCGATAGGTGAGCTGATTGAGCAGCACTTCGCGAATCGGGTCGAGCAACGAGGTCGAACCCGGCTGCGGCACGGTGGCGAACGTCGAGTAGTTGCGGAACCAACTGTTGAACTCGGTGATCGCGATACTCGGCAGCGCGGTGATGCTGCTGCTCGCGGGCGTGGTCCAGTTGAGGTTCAACTCGAACAGTTCGATGAAGTCCTGCGTCGCGTTGGCGCTCGCACCGTCGTGAGCTTCGTCGTCGCGGTGACGTGCGATGAGCTGCTTACGACCGGCCGGCGCTGCGGCCGTACCGTAGAACGTGCTTGGGGTCAGAATCTGGAAGCCATAGCCCGGCAGCTTGTTGACGGTCACGAAGCGCTGCGCAGCGCGCGCGGTGGCGCCGTTGAGCATGTTGGCGCGGTCGAACGCGTACAGCGTGACTTGAGCGCCGCCTTCGTTCGAGGCGCAAACGTAGGCATCGTTCCAAACGCCGCAATGCGGGTAGTCGGGAAGCGTCGGCGTGGTGTAACCGTAGAACCACCAGCCACCGGTCACCGGGTCCGAGGTCTTCGAGACGAACGTACACATGCCCGTGTCGTCCATGGTCAGCATGAACCAGCGGCCGGCCTGACGATCGTAATGAAGCAACGGGTCGCCGCGATCGGCCGTGCAGGAATTGCCGGCCGGAGCGAGCGTACCGAACGAGGTGGGACCGGAGATCAGCGTGCCGGCCTTGTTATAGATCTTGAAAGTCGTGGACGTGCCGTTGACCGCGTAGATCACGTGGTTGGCGCCGACTTCGACCACCGGATCGCCCGGGCTCACGCCCGTGTTCGGGTTGTTGATGCTGACGCGTTTACGGGCCGCGACTTTGCCGCGCATCGCACGGCCGAGATCGCTGCCGTCAAAAATTTGTTGCAGTTCCGGCAAGCGATCTTTCGCCGTCGTACGGTTGGCCGGCGCGTGCGGCAGTTTGGTGCCGATCGGACGATACACGCGACGATGCGCTTCGCGAATCTGCATGCCCGGTTGCCATTCTTTAGCGCGCGGCAACGTGCGCAGATCGATATTGATGCTATGCGGCGTGACCGGAGTGCCGACTTGGGCACCGCGGCTGACAACTTCACGATTGGTCTCGCTAGTCCCCCGCGGCGGCGCCGCGATTGCAACGCAGGGCAGAAGCAGCGTCACTGCTGCAACCTTCAGCGCCCTGGAAAAAGTTCCTGATTTCATTACTCGACCCTCAACAGGTTGATGTGGATACGACAGGAGAATGTCTCTGGAGCCGTTAGCGGCCGACATAACGCCGGCGACGAGAACGACCTAGGGCCGCCCGACGACACGACCGCGGACGATCGTAGCGTCGACCGTCGTTACGGACCGCGCCCGCAACGACATTCTCGAAAGCGCGCTGACGCGCGCCGCAACGCACTCCCCGACATCCGGTTCGCACGAGCATTTCGACAACCAAGCATTTCGACTCAACACCTATACACAACGCGGTTCCCGTCGCCGGGCGGACCGCGCAACCCCTCTACTGCCCCCTCAGCACATCCTAGACACGGACATGCGACACGCTACCGGCGATCGAGACGCTCGATCGAAATCACTCGGCATCGTTGTCGTCAGCCGCCTCCAGAAAAACCGCACGCCGCCACAATTGCAGATTGCCGCGCAGGCTCTCGACAGAAACGACAGCGTTATCCTTCCCCGTTCTCTGCGCACCGACCATGGCGCGCGCACGCTTGCTGGGTTCTTCGCGGTCGCGATGTTCGATCGAGACCGAATAATCGGTGGTGAGCGTGCCCGACGTGGACATCAGCACCTCGGCATCGAGCGCATCGGTCGCGCCGACGACGATGTCGCCGGTGCGCGTGGCGAGACGCTGTTTCGACCCTGCCGGCGCTGCGCCGGTGAACATGATGCGCACACGGCCTTCGGCGCTTTCGGCCTGCAACGCGCCTTCGGTACCGCGGGCGCTGATATTGCCGGTCTGGCTTTTGAAATCGACATCGGATTTGAGGCCGCGACTTTCGATGCCGCCATCGGTGGTGCGCACGCTCACCGGATGATGTTCGGGTACGTACAAGACGAGATCGAAACGTTGCGCTTGCGCGCGCTCGATGCCTGCAGGCAACGCCGGTGCGACCACGAAACGCCCGGCGCGCGCCGCCGGCGCGAAACTGAATTTCGCAGCGCCTTTGGGCTGTTGCACGGTGGCGCGAATATCGAGTTGATGCTCGTAGCCGCCGAAGCGCAGAAACACGCTGCCGTAAGGATTTACGACATCGATCGGCTGATCCTTCGGCAACGTGAGGCTGAGATCTTGGCGTTCCGGCTCATCCATGGTCGGCGTGACGGCTTGATCGATCGCTTGATCGGCCACGGGTGCGTCTGCGTCGGCCGGCGCTGTCGCCTCAGGATTATTTTGCACTGCAGCATAACTGGGCGCGGCCGACATCGAGGCGATGCCCAAGCACCCGCTCAATAACGCACCGCCGAGATACGAGAGCGGCGATGGACGCGGCCCATGGCCGCAACGAGTGGATAACGTGTTGTCATCGAAAAATGAGCATAAAACCATGTGTTTTCAGAACCGATAGTCGAGCGAGACGATCAAATTGCGGCCCGGCTCATCGAGCCCCGAGCCATGTTCGCGAAAGCGTTTGTCGGCGAGATTCTCCGCCCGCAGTGCGACCCCCAAGCCCTCGAATATACGCCAATCCGCGCGCAAATTGAGCGTGCCCCAACCGGCGGTGCCATTCGGGTTGATACGGGGGTCGATAGCGTCGCGCGGGCTGAGCCGATCCTGCGCTGTGGCGTACAAGGCATAGGCCTCGAAACCGAAGCGATCGCTGGCCCGCCAACGCGCGCCGAGCTTGCCGAACAGCGGTGGGATACGGTCCGCGGGTACTTCATCGCCACCCGACCGTTCGTCGCCGCGCGTATAGGTGGCGGTGGCGTACAGCTCTAGATCGGGGGATTCCCAGCGATAGCGCGCGCCCGCTTCCACGCCCCACAAGTTCTGCTGGGTGATGTTGCGGTTCTGCACCACCAGCGCGCCGTCGGGGCGCACTTCGCCGGTGAGCACACTGGTGATCTTGTCGCGATACTGCGAACGGAACGCGATCAGTTCACCGCTCATGCGTTCGCCGCCGTACTTCAAACCGATGTCGACGCTGATGACGGATTCGGGTTTGAGGTTCGAATTCGGTTCGCTGTATCGATTGCCCGGACGCGGGCCGAAAATACCGAGATCGAAAATATTCGGCGCACGAAAACCTCGGCCGACATTGGCCGCCAACCGCAGCGGCTCGCTCAGTTCGACACTGACGCCGATGTTGCCGGTGAGATCGTCCGGTTTCAAACGTACGCCAGGCGCCGCATCGCTGGCCGGAATCTCGATATCGAAACGGCTGTAACGAAGGCCCGCGTTGATATCGAAACGATCTTTGCGCCAATCGTCCGCGAGATACACCGCCTGACTCGTCATCCGCGAACCGCTCGGAAAGCGCGGTGCGCGCACAGTGGTGACACCGGTCTCGATGTTCGTGCGCAAGCGCGAAGAATCGACCGTGTCGCGATAGGTCTCGAAACCGTAACTCAGATGATGATGTTCGCCGACGCTCTTGCCGAACTGCGCCGCGATACCGGTCGTGGTATCGCGGTTGCGTTCGCGCTCTTCGTTCGGCGTCGCGAACGCGCGCGAGCGTCGATCGTCGACCACGAGCTGGCGGCCGATGCGCACCTCGCCGCTATCGAACGCGGCATTCGCCGCATCGATTCGCCACAGCAATTGCGCGAAACGGCGCTGCTGCGGCTCGAAGAAGAACACCGCATTTTCCGGTTGCGTTTGCCCGAAGCCGGGCACCAACGCATCGTACCGCGGCGTGCGCGGCTGTTCCGAATACTGCAGACCCAGCACGAGTTCATGGCCTTCGGCGATGCGCGCGCCGACTTTGAAGTCGCCGTAGCGCGCGGTCAGGCCGGTGAATGGCAAGGTCTCGCCGCCGCCGACGCGAAGATCGTTAACCTCTTGCGAAGTCGCGCCGATGGAGAACGCGAAACGATCGTTGCCGCCGGCGATTTCAGTGCGCCCGAGCGACGATTCGTCGGCGCTACCGGCGATCATGCGTAGACGACCGCCCCAACGCCAGTCGCGTTCCGAGTACTGCAGCGCAGGGGTCAACATCTGCACCACGCCACCCATCGCATCGCCGCCGTAGAGCGTGCTGGACGGGCCGCGTACGACTTCGATGCGATCGAGGCTTTGCCCATCGACCAGCGCGATGTATTGATTCGGCGCGTTACGAAAAATCGCATTGTTGAGGCGAAAGCCGTCGACCAGATGCAAGACTTCCGAGCCCTTGAGCCCGCGCACGATGATGACGCCTTGGCCGGGCGTGGTTTGTTGTACGAAGGTACCCACTTCGCCGTGCAACGCATCCATCGGCGTTTGCATCGCGGCCTCGGCCAATTCGGCGCGAGTGACGATCGTGGTCGAGGCGGGGGTTTGCAGCGTCGATTCGGGACGCTTGGTCGCAGTGACCTGAATGGTGTCGAGCATCGCAGGATCGGCGCAGCGCGCATCGGCCGGCGAGCATCCGCGTTCGTCGTTGCCGGCGGACGGAGGATTCTGCGCAGCGGTTTGAGGCGATACGAGCGCGGCCGCGAGCGACAGCGTCAAAACAGAAACAGTAATGGAGCGCACGAACGTCTCTTTGGGGGAGGAATACGTTGAAAAAGGAATACGGGCGATACCACGGCAAATGCAACGCCTGAGTCTACGACAAAAAAAGTCCCCTCCCCGCTTCGCAGCGGAGAGGGGACCGTGGTTCGAATCATCGACAACGGATCAGAACGTGATGCTCCACGTGTCGATACGACCGACATCGGCCGCTGCCGCATCGCGCACACGCAATCTCCAAGTGCCGTTGAGCGCCTCGGTGCTCAGATTGCGCGAGTACGTCGCCACCAGATTGTCGGCGCTGCCGCCAGAACGGTTATGCAGGTTGTACACGCTGCCGTCCGGTGCCACCAAGTCGACCACGAGGTCGCCGCGGTAGGTGTGGACGATATTCACCGAGATCGAAGCGTTGGTCGGGGCGTTACCGGTGCGTCCAGAGACTGTGATCGGGCTTTCGACTGTGCCGAGGTCGATGATGGTGACATCGGTGCCGTTGGTGTACGTCTGAACGCCACCGCCGCCGGTCGCGGTACCGGTGAAGTTCTGACCGGTCACATTCGCGCCGCTGACAGCCA
Organism: uncultured Gammaproteobacteria bacterium; assembly: GCA_963783035.1. GTDB lineage: Bacteria > Pseudomonadota > Gammaproteobacteria > Xanthomonadales > Xanthomonadaceae > Lysobacter_I. The sequence continues at coordinate 1,177,296 of CAWAMC010000004.1, read as the reverse complement.
CACTGCGGCTGGCCGGCGAGAAGGTGAAGCCGCTGAGCGATGGCGTCAACGTGTACGTGCCATTGCTCAAACCAGGCAGCGTGTAGGCGCCGCTGGCGTTGGTGGTGACGGTCGTCGTGCCGTTACTCACGCTCACGCCACTGATGCCCGCGCCTGCGCTGGTGGTGATGGTGCCGGAGATCGAGAACGTGACCGGCGCGGCGCCGAACAGCGAATACAACAGACGGTTAGGCGAACCTGTGCCCGGGCTGGTGACTTTGTTCGGCGTGGAGTTGTTGATGATCGCCGTCGTAACCTGCGCGGGCGTCGCTGTCGCATTGTTGGCGAGATACAGCGCAGCCACGCCAGCCACATGCGGCGACGCCATCGAGGTACCGCTGATGGTGTTGGTCGCCGTCGTGCTGGTGTACCACGACGAGGTGATCGACGAACCCGGGCCGAAGATATCGACGCAAGTACCGAAGTTCGAGAACGACGAACGCGCATCGGTGGTGGTGGTCGAGCCGACGGTGATCGCCGAAGCGGCGCTAGCCGGCGACTTGGTGCAGGCATCGCCATTATCGTTGCCGGCCGCAACGACGACGGTCACGCCCGCATTGGTCATGCGTGCGACCGCATCGTTCGTCGCCTGCGAGAAACCACCGCCGAGGCTCATGTTGGCGACCGCGGGTTTCACGTGGTTGTTGGCGACCCAGTCCATACCGGCGATCACGCCAGCGTTGGTGCCCGAACCGGTGCAGCCGAGCACGCGAACCGGATGGATGGTGACGCCTTTCGCGATGCCGTAGGTAGTGCCGCCGACGGTACCGGCGACATGCGTGCCGTGGCCGTGGCAATCGTTGGCGTTGCCACCGGTGGTCACGGCATCGAAGCCGTTGCCCATGCGGCCGGTGAACTGGCTGTGGGCCAACAGCACGCCGGTGTCGATCACATAGGCATGCACATTCGACGCGGTGGTGTCGTAGTTATAGGTGCTATTGAGCGGCAGATCGCGTTGATCGACGCGGTCGATACCCCACGTGGCGCCCGTCTGCGTGGCGTTGATCGAGACGATGCCGTCTTCTTCGACATAGGCGACATTCGGATCGGCGAGCAGTCGGGCGAGCGCGGCATCGTCGGCTTGCGCGACGAATCCACGCAGCGCGCGATCGAAGCTACGGACGACTTTAGCGCGGTGTTTACCGGCCATATCGCGGGCCACGACGGACACGCGTGCGGCGCTGCTGCGCTCGCCCGCGAGGCTCGCGGCGCCTTCTTTCAGTACGACGATGTATTGACCTTGGACTGGATTGCGCGCAGCGCGGAAGTCGGCAGAAAACGCGGACATCGGAAGTGCGGCGGCGATGAGGGATGCGCCAACGGCGGCGGACAGTAATGAGACTCGGCGATTCACAGTCACTCCTTATCTTTGTCGTTCAACGGATAGGATGGGTACGCCGGGCAAGTGGCCCGGCGCAGGGCGTGCGGATCACGGCAACGCAACGAGCACGAGATGTTCGTGCTCGAAGCTCGTATGCGTTGTTCCCCCCGTTCGGCATCGCAATGCAGAAACGATGCGCAGACCCGCGACCGAAACGTAAGCGAGTTTCGTCGGCATGGCAAGCTGCATCGCAATACCGACGAAAACGTAAAAATTCCGCAAAAAATTTAGCCTATTCACGATCGCCGCACGTACGGACGTATGTGCATGATCTTAAACGTCGGGCGCGACCGCTAAGCGCCCATTCGACATGAAACCGCTTTCTTCCGCACGATTTCGATCGTGCGCCGCGCCTCTTGCCAGCGAGGCGCAAATTATTTTCAACAGGGCCGCAAAACATCGTTAATTTCTCAGGGCGGCGCGTCTTTCGCCGCAACGATATGCATCCGATCCGCGCGCGAAAAAAAGAAGCCCCGACATCGGCCGGGGCTTCTAGAAAACATCAAACTGCGATGTTCATCAGAACGTGATGCTCCAGGTGTCGATACGACCGACGTCGCCCGACGCCGCATCGCGCACGCGCAAGTTCCACGTGCCATTCAGCGTTTCGGTGCTCAGATTCCGCGCGTACGTCGCCACCAGATTGTCGGCACTGCCGCCCGCACGGTTGCTCAGGTTGTACACGCTGCCGTCCGGCGCCACCAAATCGACGACCAGATCGCCGCGATAGGTGTGAACGATGTTCACCGAGATCGAAGCGTTGGTCGGCGCATTGCCGGTACGTCCAGTCACTGTGATCGGGCTGCTCACCGTGGCGTTGTCGTTGATCGCGAAATCGGTGCCGTTGGTGTAGGTCTGCGTACCGCCACCACCACCGCCCACCGTGTAGTTACCGACCAAGCTCACGCCGGAGAAGGTCGAGTAGGCCTTCAGACGCACATAGTAGGTGCCCGCTTGCGGTGCCGCGAACGTGCAGGTCTCGGCGTTACCGCCGGTGTACGGACGGCAATCGTAGACCGTGTCGGTCGGCGCAGCGCCGAACTTCACGTACATGTCCGCATCGCCGGTACCGCCGGAGGTGACGAACGTCAGGTTGGTCGAGCCCGCGGGCACCACCAGCGTGTAGTTCAACGAATTGCCTGTGGTGGTGCCTTGGCCGGTCACCGGCACGCCCTTGGTGAGCGGGGTCGTTGTCGGCGGCGGCGGCGGCGGCGGAGTACCGGCGCAGCTCACGCCCACGGACGTGAATGCAGCGGTGACATCCGCCACGGTGTAGGCGAGATCGGTCGCAGCCGTCTGCACGCCGCAAGCACCTTGGTTGTAATTGGTGCTGGCAGTCCAGTACAGATCGTTCGCACGCGCGAACACTTGGAAGGCCTTCTGCGTGTTCCAACCCGGCTTAGTCGCCAGCAGATAGAACGCCTTGTTGTACACGCCCGACGAGTAATGCACGTCCATGCCGGTGGTGAAATTCGCGGCGTTGTCGATCGAACGGCCGTCCTGCGGCGGGTTCGCCATATAACGCAGCGCACCGGTGCCCTTGAAGATCTGCGCGCCGACCAAGAAGTCGTTCGTGCCGTTCATGAAGTACTCGGCCGCTTCGCCGGCGATATCGGAATAGGCTTCGTTGATGCCGCCCGACTGACCGGAGTACGTCAGGTTCGAGTTCTGCGAGGTATAGCCGTGCGAGACTTCATGCGAAGCGACGTCGAGACTGACCAACGGATAGAACGTGGTCGCACCGTCGCCGAAGGTCATCGCCGAACCGTCCCAGAACGCGTTCTCGTAGTTCGTGCTGTAGTGCACGCGCATCGTCAGCTGGAACGTCAGCGGCGCCTGGCCCATGTACGCCTGGTACATGTTGTAGATCACGCCGCCGAAGAAGTGCGCGTCGTTCAACGGCGAGAACGCGCCGTTGATGGCCTTCACCGTGTTGCGCGGGCAGGTGTACGCGAATGCCGTCGTGCCGGAGGTGCCGCCGTTGAGGTTCACCGTCTTCACGTTGGTGTTGTTCATGGTGCAGGTCGTGCCCGCCTGGGTCACATCCATGAAGCCGAAGTTAGTGCCGTATTCGTATTGGCCGGTCTTCGCATTGCCGCCAGGGCCGGTACCGACCAAGGCATGCTGCAGGTTGTCCCACTGATTCAGTACGAGACCGCTATCGGCATCGACGACCACCGTCGGACGAGTCGGCGCGCCGCCAGCGAGACTGTCGGCGAAGTAGCTGACGACATAAGCGCGATGCGCGCGACCGTCGTCGCCGAGATAGATCATCAGATCGGCTTTTTCGCGCTCCGTACGCATGAAGCCGATATCGGTACCCAGACCGACCGACTTCGCGATGCGTAACGCGCGCGCTTTGTTGAGGCGAACGGCACGGGTCGGAATCTCGGCGGCCAGGCCTGCGACTTTTTGGCCGAACAGCGTGCGGACGTTACCGGCGGCGTCTTCGTTGACGACGACGTGTTCGCCGAACACCGGCAAACCACGGAAGGTTTGCACATAGCGATGATTGCGCACGCCTTCATCGGTCTTGCGATCGAGCAGCAGCAAACGGGATTCGGTATCCAAACCCAGTGCTCGCTCGTGACGGCTATGCGTCATCTGTGTGGTGCCTGCGGCCGTAATGGCGGCATTGGCTTGTTTGACTGCTGCGAGGTTCTCGCGATGCAAGTCGGTGCGATTTGCGGCAGCGGCGCCTCCGGCCACTAACACTAGCGCGGTGGCAGCGGCCAGCGCGCTGAACAGACGATTTCGATTCACGACTCTCTCCCTGGTACGAAATGCTTGTTGTGTGTGCCGCAATCGCGGCGCTGAGCCATGACGGAGGATGCGCACGGAGTCGAAACCCACTGCCCCAATGCAACTCGTCCGATACGAATCCCGCCATGGTGCCGTTCGACGAAAACTGAATGAACGGCAACCGGACGCTAAGCGGACACGTCGCTTCCCGTCAACTAGTGACGCAGGCGGTCAGGTCGGCGGTAACGCCCAAAGCTTTGCTTGCTTTGGCGAAACAGCGTTATTTCAGATGATCGGATAAAATCGCCCATACGCGAGCTATCGATAGCGTACGGTGTCTAGATCAATTTTGCTGCAGTGCAGCATCGACCGGTGCGCAAAATGTCCTCATGCATGGCCTCCAACGAATGCCGTTGGCGTGCTCGAAGGACTCGAAGAAATTCGTCGTAACCGAGGAATTCGGTCGCAGCGTCGCCGTGCGGACTCAGCGCGCACTAAACGCGGGCGACTCGGACGCCAAGCGCCGTCGCATGCCGTCTGGCGGCATCGCTATCGGCCGCCTCGCAACAAAGCTATGTGCTTGAAATAAAATAATTTTCGCTAGACGGAACGTTCGCGCTCTCAGAACATTCCGGTATCGAGCCGTGCCGATTCGGACATCATGTTCCGGTTCCACGGTGGGTCGAAGACCAGCTCGACATCCGCTTCGGTGACGGTCGGGATCAGCTCCAACTTACCGCGGACATCATCGACCAAGATCTCGCCCATGCCGCAGGCCGGGGCGGTCAGGGTCATACGGATTTGAACCGTGCGCTCGCCGCTCTCGTTCGATACGACGTCGGCCTCGTAGACCAAGCCTAGATCGACGATGTTGATCGGGATCTCCGGGTCGAAACAGGTCCGCAACTGCTTCCAGACCAGCTTTTCGACTTCGTCGTCGCTCGCGCCTTCGGGCAATTCGATCGGCGGCGGCGGTTCCTTGCCGATGGCATCCGCGTCCTTGCCGGCGATCCGCATCAAATTGCCCTCGACGAACACCGTCCAACTGCCGCCGAGGGATTGGGTGATATAGCCCACCGAGCCCGCAGGCAAATTGACGACCTCGCCCTGCGGGACCAAAACGGCCTCGCAATCGCGTTCGAAACGGACGGGTTCGCTACTACGGGAATACACGGCGACGGGTTCGGCGCGATGCAGGATCGCGGCGTTTTAGGGGCGGGCGGTCATTGTACCGGAGCGGCTCATTGTCATGCCCGTGGGTTATAAAGAGCGGATTCGCCGCTGTGGCGATCCCGGATCGGGGAGGTTCGGGCTCGCATCTTCCGACTCCTCATGGAGAGTCTTCGCATGTTTCAACACGCCCGTACGACACGGTCGCTGCGTCGCGACCACCTGTCGCTCGCCCTTGGCGTTGCGCTCGCGACATCGATCGCGCTGCCCGCCCGTGCTCAAGACGTCGCGCCCAGCGGCGCCGACGAACTCGATCGCATCACCGTGACCGCACAAAAACGCGAACAACAGATCGAAGACGTGCCGATCTCGATCAGCGCCTATTCGGGCGACTTCCTGCGAGCGCAAGGCATCCAAGACTACGGCGATCTCGGTTCGCTGGTGCCCGGGCTGGAAGTGCAAACCCAAAGCGTGAGCAACCCCAGTATTTCGATCCGCGGTATCACCGCCGATCTCGACGACCCGACGCAAGAGCCGCGCATTTCGGTGTTCCAAGACGGCGTATCGATCAGTCGCGCACGCGGCTCCTCGGTCGAAATCTTCGACATGGACCGGATCGAAGTGCTACGCGGTCCGCAGGGCACGTTATTCGGGCGCGCCGCCGAAACCGGTGCGATCCATCTGATTCAGAACAAGGCGCGCAGTGGCCGTTCCGGCGGCTTCGAGCTGGGTGCCGGCAGCGACGATCAACGCCGTTTCACCGGTTTCTACAACACCGATTTGAGCGATAACGTGCAAGGCCGCGTCGCCGCCTTCTACGAAACCCGCGACGGCTACGTGGAGAACCTCGACGGCGGCACCTTGCAGGGCAAGGACTCGCGCGCATTGCGCGGCGCGCTGCATGTCGATATCGGCGGAAGCAGCGGCATCGACGTCATTTTGAATTATCAGAAAGACTCGCCGCCGGGCACCGCATTCCGCAGCCAAGTGATCCCGAACTTACAAGGCAGCCTCGACCCGTACGTCGCCAATTCGCAACGCGGCGACGATCTGGGCACCGATCGCGAAGTCTATGGCGCGACCATCCTGGGCGATTTCACGATCAACGATCACTGGTCGTTGTCGACCATCACCGGTTGGCGTCGCTACGACGGGTTGGACAAATTCGATTCCGACGGCTCGCAAGCGGATCTGATCGAATTCGACGAAGAAGCCTGGGGCCGCCAGTTCAGTCAGGAAGTGCGCTTCAATTTCGATAACGGCGGCAAGTTCACCGGCTTCGGCGGTGTCTCGTATTTCGACGAAACCGCTAACCGCGATTTGAATTACCAGACCGATGAGCGTCAGTTGTATGCGTTGTTGTCGCCGCAGATCAATGCGAACACCGCAGGCCTGTTGGGTCCGGCGCTCGCGAATTTCTACTTCCCGATCGTGCCGCTGCTGAACCCGAACGCGACGCCGAATCTCTCGACCGCGACGACATGGTTGCCGGTACCCGGGCTGGTGGCGCCTACGCCCACCAATCCCGCTGGATTCCTACAAATTCCGCTGAACCCCGACCACCGCGAAACCTTCGGCAACGATGTCGATATTCGCGCGATCGAGTTGTTCGCCGACGGCACTTGGCAATTCAACGATCAATGGTCGCTCACGCTCGGTCTGCGCGGGTCGCATGAAACCGTCGAATACGGCTACTTCGCAGCGCCGGGTAACGCTTCCAGCCTCGGCTTCCTGCTGTCCGCTCGTGGCACGCCTGCGTGCGCCGCGCCGCCCTGCACCAACCTACTCTTCCCCGCCACCGCCGGCCGGCTCAGCGCGAGCGACAGTTTCAATTCGTGGGTCGGTCGTGCCGTGTTGGGCTATAAGCTCAGCGACACCATCAACACCTATGCCAGCATGTCGCGCGGCCGCCGTCCGAATATGATCAACGTCAGCGATCTCGGTTCGGATGAGGTGGAAGCCGAGATCGTGTGGAGCTACGAGTTGGGGATGAAAGGCTCGGCCGCCGACGGTCGCTTCGTCTACGATCTCTCGCTGTTCTATTACGACTACAACAACTTCCAAGCGTCCGTACAGAACGATAGCCCACCGCCGTTCTTCATCACCAAGAACGCCGGCAAGGCGCATGCGCTCGGCTTCGAAGCCTCGTTGTTCGGCCGCTTCAGCGACAACGTCGACGGCTGGCTCAACTACGGTTATATCGACGGCGGTTTCAACGCGTTCGACGACGACGGCGTATTGCAGGAACTGGCCGGCAACCGTTTCCGGATGACGCCGAAACAATCGTTCTCGCTCGGCATCGATTGGCGCATGCCCTTGTCCAACGGCGACACCTTGTACGTGCGCCCGAGCTACAACTGGCGCGCGCATGTGTACTTCGAAGACGAAAACCAGCCGGGCATCGAACAAGACGGCTACGGTTTGTTCAATCTGCGCGCGGGCTGGAAGTTCGCCGACCACTGGGAAGTCACCGTGTGGGGCACTAACCTCGCCGATAAGGAATACCTGACCGACGCCGGCAACACCGGTTTGTTGTTCGGCATTCCGACCGTGATCGCCGGGCCGGATCGCAGTTTCGGCGTGACCTTGCGCGCGACGTTCTAATACTTCGCTGCGCCTATCGACGCCCGGCCGTTCTGCGGTCGGGCGTCGTCGCATCGGCGCTGCAATGATGGCGGACGTTGCGACCGCACCTGTCGCAACGCGCACGACGCGCGCATGCGCCGATTCGACTACTCTGTACGCATGATGCCTCTCACTTCGCCATCGTCTACCGCCTCGCGTCCACGCATCGTCGTGCCCGCGCTCTTCGCCGTTCTGGCCGTCTTCGGGATGGCTGCGGCCTGGGTCATCCTCGCGCTGATATTCGACCGACAATGCGCGTGGATGGCGGCGTTGGCGGCGGCCGATATCGCGTTTTTCCTCCGCTTAGGCCGCGCCGCCCCAGGGCCGCAACGGGCGTTGGTGACGATGCTGGCGACGGTCGCTACCATCGCGATCGCGAACTGGTGCATCGCATCGACCCACATCGGTATGGCGATGGGCTTCGGCTTAGTGGATTCGGCCTACCGGCTCGGTACCGACCTCGCGTGGACGCTCTCGAGTCTCGCCAATCAAGGCGCCGAACTGATCTGGTACGCGGTAGCGATGTTGATCGCGTATTGGTTCGGGAAATAAGACCGGACGCCAGGATCAAAACACCGGTGGCATGCGACCGGCAACGATATTCTCCAACCGCATACGGGTCGTCGCATCGAAAGCTTCGGCCGGCGTATGCCGCAAGACTTGGCGCGCGAAAGCAGGCAGCCCTAAGGCTGTTACCGGTATTCTCGCGACCGCATCATCGGTGGTGCGCAGCCGAAAGCACTGCATGATCATCGAATAACGAACTTCGCGTACCTGCGACCAGAGCACGGTGCGTCTGCCACGGAATACGGTGGGGAACGATAAGCCGGTGTCGTCGATATCGAAACGAGTCAGCGCGTAGTCGACGAGCAGCCAGACCATGATGGCCGCGAACAATAAGAACACCAGATCGGTGAGCGTATGCCGCCATTCGGCGCCATACGCATACGACAGCGCCAAACTACCCAGAAAAAACACTGCACCGAATAACCCCGCAGCCGCATAAGCATGCGGCAAGCGCAACACGGTACTGTCGGCCGCCGTCGGCCTTCGATCGCGCATCGACGACAAAACGATGGCGATGACCGTATACACGATACCGCAAACCACCCACTGCACGATCAGGGTCCAAAACAACGGCTCGTTCATCCCCATGCTCCGTTCACGGCATCTTCTCTTCGGTGCGGCATTGCAGCTGCGCCGCCATTCTCCATGGGGGCACGGCCATACGATGCAGTCTCAAAGCGCACGACACCGACCAGCGCTTCTTCCTGGCGAACGCGCAGGCATCAAGTATTCGTCGTTTTCTTACTCGTGCGATGCGCATGCCATTCGATCAACACGAATGCGAGTGCGACGAACAAATTGAACGCGATCCCCGGCGCGATGCCGCTACTCGCGCTTCGGTACAACATGTCCTGCCCGCCGACCATGATCAAAGCGAGCGAGCCAACGATCGCGCCGTAAGAAATCGCGCTGCGCGCGGGCGATGGCCCCGCGTTACGCGACATCACCAATATGACGCCGATCGCCACAAGTACGACCCCCAACCTGCGTTCTACCATCAGCAACTGACTCGGATTCTTAATGCCCCAGAGCACCAAGATCGCCATCGGGTCGAAGATCCAAAACAATCCGGCCACCACATTCTGCAGGCCCACCAACACCGCGGCAATTCTGTACATCGGTCCTTCCCAACGCTGAGTAAGACTATCCTAGCTCGAATCCGGCGACCGCATGCAACACTTTCGAACCGGTGCGCGAATGCCGATGTCGGTAGCGATCCGCGTCGCTAGCGCCGATTGGCGTTCGCGACGCTGTCGTCATCCGCTAAGGCCGCGAGCCCTGCCCTTGCGTCGAAGGCGATCGTAAGGATTCTAGATTTTTCTTGATCGCCAATACATTCGGATGCTGCGGTCCGAGCGACTTTTCGATCACGATCAACGCGCGCGCGAGCAAGCGTTCGGCATCATCGTTCGCGCCTTGGAACATGCGCAACATCGCGAGGTTGTTGATGGTGTAACCGGTTTCCAAATGCTCCGGTCCAAGCGCCTTTTCGCGAATCGCCAACGCACGCCGCATAACATCTTCGGCGCGCCCATACTGCTTTTGCGCGAGATACAAGGCCGATGCGTTGTTGAGGGTAAGCGCCACCAAAGGATGCCCAGCGCCCAATCGCTTTTCGCGGATCGCGAGCGCGCGCTTGTATAGCGCATCGGCTTTTTCGTATTCGCGGCGAGCGAGATGGATCTCGGCGAGACTCGACAAGGGATACGCCAATTCGACGTAGTCCGCTCCATGCGCTTTTTCGTCGATCGCGATGCCGCGTAAGAACAGACGCTCCGCTTCCGCGTACTCGCTGCGTTTGCGCAAAAGTTCGGCTAAATTATTTCCAGTGACCGCGACCTCCGACGCATCGCGGCCGTAGACCTGCTCTTTGATGGTCAATGCGCGTCGAAACAGCGGCTCGGCATTGGCGGCATCGCCGCGCGAGTCGTAGAGGTACGCCAAATTATTCAAGACATTGGCGTATGCGGGGCCGTTCGGTGCCGCGGTTTTTTCGTAATTCGCCAGCGCGCGCTTGTAGAATGCTTCGGCGCCAGCGTAATCGCCAAGCAACTGATAGATCAAACCAAGCTGGTTGAGACTTGTAGATGTGTCAGCATGCTCGGCTCCGCGTTCGTGTTCGGCGAGCTCCAACGCCACTTTTCCGACAACGGCCGCGTCATCGTACTTGCCTTGGCCGAACAATTCGATCGTTCGGCGATTCAAATCATCCCAACTTCGTTGCGGCTCTCGCGCCAGCGAGACATGGCTCGCGAGTACGGCGCACACCAACAGGCTCAGGCACCAATACAGGCGAGTCATGAGTAGAGGCTCATTCGGGGGACAGCGGGAGTATAGCCCCACGAATCCTGTGTCGCGACTGAATATCGAACGATCGCCGACGCGCCGAACGACGGCGCTCGCGAGCGAAGCCTATCGCATCGTTTTCGATACCGCGCACGATCTGCTATCGATCGCGACCGACATCTCGAAATATCCCAATGGCGTGCCGCCCACATGCGGTAACGGCACCCACCACAACCACCAGTCCGCGTTGGAAGAGGACACCGCGACCGGTACGTCTTCCAAACGACACTCGCCGACAGTCACTCGCGCACGGCGAACGCGTGGCGCCCAGCCGGCGACCCAGCGCGAATGCACGGCGAAACAACGCGCGTAATGTTCGCGGCGATCGTATCCATCGTATTGCCCGCAACTTTGGATATCCGGGTTCGGATGAAACGCTTGAAAATATCCAAGCGGCTCAATCGACTTGACGGTCGCCAAGATTGCGCCGTCATCATCGAGCAACTCAATCGTCGCAGGATGCGGACTGCCGTAACGTTGCCGCTCGGTGCGCAAGCCTTCATCCTCGATACGCAGGTTCAAAGACGCATGCGTCGAAGAACGCCAATACCCCCAGCCGAGCAGGGCCACGATCGACAACATGATCGCCGCGAGTGCGCGTAGGACTAACGACATGCTATCTCCGATGGTCTGCGTTCAATAGCACTTCTAGCGACCCGCATGCGCTATCGCGCAGCGCCGATCAAGTGCCGGTATCGCCGTACAACAATTGTTGCGGAATATCTTGCACCGCCAATCCGCTGGTCGCGCCACCGGGCGGGTAATCGATTCGCCACACGCGATCGAACACTTTGCCGTGCCAATGCGTCGTCGGCGCCACGCCGCCTAACGCGGTCGCGAGATCGGGGATCTTGCCGTGATGCCAGCAAATCAAGACCAATTTGCCTACGTATTTCGTATGCGACAGCAGGTCTTTCGCCACCTGGGCGTATGCATCGTCGGCATGTTCGTCGTCGATCGGCAAACCCAGCGCCTGCGCCAACGGCGTGATGGTTTCGACCGGGCGGTTGCTGTGCTTGGATGCCTGGGTGGCGAACAAGAAATCGGGTTTACCGAACGTCGCCGGCACATACACAGCGAGCGCAGCCGCGCGCTCGTAGCCGCGAGTGGAAAGATCGACACTGTCGCCAGGGTTATCCGTCGAAGGATCGCCCGGCTTCTCACCATGGCGGATGATCAGAACCGTACTCGGCGCGCTCGACATGGCGTGGGCGTCCTGCTGTTGGCGAAGAGAGCGTGCGGAAACATGCACTGCACAAGGGATCGTAGCATCGATCTTCGCACGTTTTTACCGGCTTCGAGCGAGGCATCGGCCCTTGCGCATGATGGCGTGCATGGCGTGCGCCGCGCCCGCGGCGCTTCGTGTGATCAGCGAGCGATGCCCAATACGCGATCGCTTTCGCTCTGCATCAGTATGCGGAAGCGCTGCGCGAGCTCCGCGTCGAACTGGGGATTGGGTTGTCCGAGGATCGTGTCACTGGCGACGCGCGGGGTCCAATAACCTTCGCACTCCAGCCATAAGGGCTGAGCCATGCCGTGCTCGGCGAGCACGAGCATGTAGTGAATTTTGTTGCCCAATGGATCTTTGCGATGCGCCATTTCGGCATGGATCTTCGCGTAGGTTTCGAGCGAACAGGGTTCCGCGCCACCGCGGGCTTTCGATTGCGCGGCTTGGTACAGCGGCATGAACGCCATGGCGGTCTTGCCCATATCGGCGGGGTCGCTCATCTTCGCGGTCCAACTCGCTTTCGAGGCCGTCCATTCCTCCGCGCTTACGCCGTGCTCGGCGGCGATGGCGAATTCCTTGCTCTCGTCGCCTCCGGTGTCGGCCATCAGGGCAGCGAGTTCGGCGTACTGTTCGAGCGGAATTTCGAGCGGACTCATGTCGGATCTCCGAAAGAATGGGGCGCGACGACGCTTTCCAGGCATTCGAGCCGTACGAGCGCTGTCGACACATGCGTAGCAAACGGCAAATGGCCGCATAGCCGGCCATACGCGTGCGTCGAACGAAAAACGACGGAGGTCATTGGATGTGCTCGCAAGGGCAATGCTGACGCAATCAGCGTTGCCTTAAATTTCAGCCCGGCGGTACGGCATGCAGTTCGGTGCGCACGGCCAGCACCACGCAAGACACGCCGAACGCTGCTGCCAGGTGTTTCAGCGCATGGCCGCTCACCCCCAGCGCTTCGTAAATGGGCGCATCGTAGATCTCTAATATCTTCGCCACCACGTACATCCCCAACACCGCCCATAAGTATCGGGTTCCGGGGACTTGCGCCGGATAGATCAGCAAGATCGCAGGAATCAGCAATACCGGCAGGAATTGCACCAGCAGATAGAGGCGAAGATCGCCACCGATACGCCACCACAGCACCGATGCGAAACCGATCAAGAGCAGCGGACCTAAACCACGTTCGCCGAGCGTCGCACGAACGTATCGGCCGACGACCGCCGCGAAGAACGCCATGAACGCGACCGTCATCGGCAAACGGTCCCAGACCAAGGAGTGGTCGTCCGGATCGAGGTGGTAATACGCCGACCCGAACGCGACCAAGGCAGAGCCGCAGAAAAACACGAGATACGCCGTACGCATCGGCAGCAATGTGGAGCGGTTCCGATACAGCATCGCCAATCCCAACGCACCGAATATCAGGAACGGCAGATTGGATAACACGTTCCAAACGTTGGGCACGTCCATCATGCCGCGCCCATCCGCGAATCGGTGGTACGCCTGATCTTGCGGAATCGGTCCGTGCGCGAGCAACGCAACGCACACCGCTACGGCGATGATCGATAGCAGCCAGCCACGCCAGTTTGCGGTTCTTGTGACCGATCGATGCCTATTCAATCGTCTCTCCAGAAATCGAATGCGAACACTACTATCGCGATAATGCACCATCGAATGCGCCCGTATGCGTACGATCCAGATGCGCTTTCATGCTCAGATTCTATCTAACACCGAACATGGCACGTCATGTATCGAACGCGTCGGCGGCCCGAATTCATCGCATAGCGCCTCTTCGATTTCTTCGGGCAGATGCAAATCGAAATCGCGGTCTGGGCAAGCACTCAAGATGACGACCTTGCCCGATGAATCGCCTGCGTAACCTTGGAATTGGGGGCAATACAGCCGGCTTTCCTGCATCACGAAAAATGGTTTCCGGCTCTCCCATGCATCGCGGACGCAAGCGGCGGCAGGCGAAACCGAAGTTTTGTCGCGGCGAAGATCGGCTTCGAGTTCGATGCCGCAGTCGATGGCCTCTTGTCCGGCGCGCGACCGCAGCACCGCAATGAAATTCACACGCGCCTCGACATACTCTGTCGCGGTCAAACGAGGCTGCAGCGGGCTGCCTGTCATCGTGCAAGCGCAAAGCGCCATCATCGCAACACCGAATAAAACGAATCGCATCTTAAGTTTCCTGGCTTTCTGACGAGATCGACACATCGCCTCGGGGTTTCGGCTCACGAATGCGCCTTACGGTCTTTCGGCGCAGATGCACGATTCAACAAATACGCGACCGGAATGAAGGTCAGCCACAGACTCACATAGAACACCGAGAGATACCAATAGGTCGCCAAATATCCAGCACCATGACCGAGGTAGAGGCCGCAGTACAACCAGTCGTACAGCGCAAGCGGTACCGTGTAATAAAACGATAACCAGAACGCCAACGGCATCCGGCGCTCGGCGCGTCTCGGTAACAAGATCATCACCGCGAAGAGGCAGAACGCCACCGACAGTAGCGTGCTCAGAACACCGAGCGTGGCATCGGAGTACTGCCGATAGTACGCAGGCCAGCCGATCAACCAGAACACGATCCAAGCGACGCTTGCTTGCACCAAGATCGTGATGTGTTTGCGGATACTGATGCCCATAAAGGTCGTGGCCCGATTGGTTCGATTTGGTCGCCGTACAGGCTGCGATGCCTGTCATCAGCATAGCAAGCAGATCACGTCGGCGGAGCCTTACGGGCTATCTTCGCGATCACGCGGCGGCGGGCCAAACCGCCGCAAGCCACCATATCGCAACCAGCATCCCAGCACCCCAAAAACCGCGTGAAATAAGCATGTTTCGATCGATACCGGGCAAGACGACGGCGCGCTCTGGGCGTTTCGGGTCGTAGTACACGTCGACGATTTGGCCGCGCTGGATGCCGCGGAGCAACGCATAAGCCGTCGATTGATCGAGAAAGCGCGTCGGCCGATAGGTGAATCGTCGCGAACGATAGCGTCGCCCATGCACCGTGTACGCGAAGACCATATGCGCGGAATACACCACGTCGTCATCGTCTGGGTCAATCGTTTCGTCGAATCGGGCATCGGCGACGAAGCCTTCCGTGCGCGGCCAAGACATCGCCGCCCGTCCCAGAACGATCTTCCGCCATTCCCAGGCGCACAGCGGGGCGCAGGCCAAAATCGTCAGCGCAGGTATTATCGGTGTGCTCATGTGTCAATTGTTCTCCGAATCGACCACACGTTCCCTCACTCGCTGCCAGACACACTCACCAGCCGCCTTACGGCCTTCGGAGTTCACGCAGATACGGCACTAGATGATCGCGCCAGACGCGGTAGCCGGTCCGATTGGGGTGGACGCCATCGCTGACGAAGTCGTCGCCGATCTGCTGGCCTGCGGCATCCACGAATAGCGGATAAAGGTCGAGATAGGACACGAACGCCGAGAATTGCGGGCTCGCGGCCAGATCGGCGATCCGGCGATTGATCGGCAATAACGTATCGCGATTTTTCACCGGGTCGTTGGTCGGGATGAGCGATTGCAGCACGATGCGGGCGTCGGGTTTTCGCGCGTGGACGGCGGCTACCACTTGGACGATGCCCGCCACCACGCTGTCCACCACCGGCGTTTCTTCCGCCCACGTGTTGTTGACGCCGATGAGCACGAGGACGACATCCGGTTGCAGTTCCGGCGCATCCAATTGCCCCAACCCGCCCGCCGATGCCGGCAAGATCCGATACAGCACGTGCTCGGTGCGGTCGCCTGAAATCCCGAGATTCAGCGCCAGATTCTCGGCCGGCACGCCTGTGAACGATTCGTCCCACGATTGCTTGCCGAACAACTGGCCCGTGACCCATGGGTTATCGCCCAATTGCCAGAAATCGGTGATCGAATCGCCGAGAAACACCAGCTTCACTTTCGATAGCGCTTCGGTATCGCGCAATTGCACCGCGATCTCCGCCTCGCGCTTCTGCCAATACTCCACGCGCTGCGTCGGCTTCGTGGACGCGAAGTCGTCTGCGGCTTGTGCTGGCAGACCGAACGCGATCGTCACCGACAGGATGAGTGCGCAAGCGGCACGCTGTATTGCCGCGCGAACCGTGGCGCTGGAATCTCTACTCATTTGGATCGGCGACATCGTGGTAGCCCTCGTTGGGGTCCAAAAAACCGGGCTCAGGTTTGGTTTCTGAGCTTTCATGGTGGAGTTGCACTTCGCTTACTCCACCCTAGCTTGTAGGGTCGCGGTGAGCGCAGCGAACCCCACCATCACGACAGATCAAACCCGGACATAAGCAGCGACATTCGTTTGCTCATTGTGGCGTTCGCTGCGATCACCGCCACCCTACGACAGTTCACCGTACGCGTTCATCAACCTCACCGGTTCTGAACGGCAATGGCGCGTACGCCCAATCCGCAGGTAGCTCGCCGCGCGCGACGTAACGACGTACGATGAACTGCCGTCAATACCGCTGCTCTCGCCAGATCGTCATGTTTGACCCGTTTCGCACCGGGCGACATCGTCAGTATGCAGATGCAAATCGTCCGCGCCCTTCAGATCGGCATGCCGATAAGCCGTCGGCACGCGCACAGACAAGCGCACATGCTTCGACAAACCACCGTGCATGAAATCGTCGAACGACACCACGTCCGTCTCGGCACAACCGTTCGCCGCCACTGCCCCCGAAAAGAGCAGCAGCAACGCAGACAAGACCAACACGGCTCGATACGTTCTCGACACACGCAACCCCAAATTCGTAGGGCGGGTGACAACCCGCCTTTCGCGGTTCGCACGTTCCGTCCACAGACTCATGCGGCACCTTCTTTTACGAGATCTCACAGATGCGTCGCTCCGTTGTGGCGGGTAACGGGACATTACCGCTTTGTACCACGCGGAGCTTTCTTTGCTCAGCAGAAAACAATCGCCAAAACCTCGCAAAGCAAAGTCGCGATCGCGAGCGAAGAATTTATCTTTGAACGCTCCCAAATCACCGACAAACCCGATCGCTTGATTATTTCAAGCAGCATCAGCCCCACGTACAAGTATCTTGCCAAATTTCTGCCTTTGTAGAAGAGCGCAATTACAGCAAGAACAAATCCATTAATAAGGAAATATGCAAATATGAAATCGCGTTTTATCAGCCGGTGGGTCGCGAGAATACGGCAACATCAGGCGGCACCGTCCAAATCGTCGCAAGGTTCGGCAACACGCACGACCCACGTACGATGCGAACGGACGCTTAGATCTGCCATGGCCTCGCCGGAACGTAATCGTCACGCCGGACAGTTGCGCGTCGATGTCGCACCAGCAAATCCAGTTGTCGATCGGCAAGATCTGTATCGTAAAGGGATATGTGCCGACCGAGGCGATTCCGCCTCACGATAGTTATGACATTCGATACGATTCGGCGGAAACCGCTGCGCGGGTTCCGCCTTACGTATTCGTGGCAGGAGAGTTTAAGCGTAGCCGAGCGCCCTCGCCGCGTCATCTGATGCTTCGTAGGATGGGTTGAGCGCAGCGATACCCATCATGCATACCGCGAAAATCGATGGGTTCCGCTGGGCGGAACCCATCCTACCGGGCTCCACCCTACTTGTTGCCTCGGATGAAAAGTCCTTTCTTAAGGTCGCCGATCATTTTCATGATGTCATCGTCGGACGCATATTGATTGAGCGCCATGAGCACGCTCCTCGCGTGGAGCCTGATGCACTGATTCTTCCTGGCGACAGGGTTCGATCCGTTCAGTACGAACGGGATGTAGAACCTGGCGTTCTCCAACAAACAACACTCGTTGACGAAACCCTGGACCCGCGACGGGTCCATTTTCATCAGCACCCTGTCCCTGATCTCGAACAAGCCTTCATCCGGCCTGTCGAGGCAGACTTCGAGGCAAATCATCGCAGTCAAGACCGGCCCCGGCAGAAAATCGAAATGCCGATAAAAAAGAGACACCACCAAGTCTCTTTTTTCGGCCAACTCGATCGCTCCGATCTCGCGATCCAGAGGCACATTCGTCAGCGGCGAGATCGCGTCCGCGAGTTCCTTGCGGACATCCAAATACCGATCCACGAGCTTCAGGGAAACATTACTTTTCCGCTGCAGCCAATTCGCAAACGACCCCGTCAACACCCCAAGAAACGCCCCGATGATCAGCGTGATGATCGGCATCAAAGCCGCACTCCCATTCATAGACACCTCTCAGCGCGTAGGGCGGGTCTTGTACCCGCCATTTGCCGAATCACGTCTTCCTTTCCGCAGTTCCATAGATTTTCAGACGTAGTGATACGAAGTCGGTATTTCATTCGATAGGCGGGTGCAAGACCCGCCTTACGGGTTCACTCCGTTTTTCGACCAAACTACGGGCCGCAGATACTTGGCGGAGATATATCAGTAGTCGGAAGACCTAACGCATAGTCCGTTGCACCGTATATGAAATTCCCTTCAAGGCTGCCCGACATATTGGGCAAGATAAGCGCGCCCTTTCGGGTATCCGGTGTGTACTTGACCGTGGCACGAAAGCCTGGGTTTAAGCCGCCATGGAAAACAACCCGTCGCTCATCGACGGTATCAAACTCCCAACCGAACTCATAACCACTCTTCCGTTCCTTGGCTAACGCGTCGGAAAGTGCTTTTGGCATGATGCGGGGGTCGTTCTCGAAGACAGCGACGAGATAGGTAGCCGATCTTCAGCGCTAGCCGTAATCCCACCCGGCCCCATCATCGCCCTGCCTGCAATAAAATTTCTTTCGAATGTGCTGGCCAAACCACTGGGTATGCCCGACGGCGGGCTCTGCTGTTGCAGCATCGGCAATTTGCACCTAGGAATTATTCATTCCGAGCCTCGAGAAGATCCCGGCCGTTACGCCCTTCAATGTTCTCCAGCGCCTCAATACTCGCCACACTTTCGTAAAGTCTCGAGTCACCCCGGCGATTATCCACGAACAGAATTCGAGGCTCATCAACATGGGCACTTCCCATGACCTCCATATACAGCGGCCTGGAGCACAGCCTGTCGAACTCCAATTGTCTTTCCGCGTGCTCGGCCGAAGGCAAGGATTGGTCGGATGTTTGCGCCAACAGTGGCGCTGAAAAGAACAAGACGGCCAAGAGACAAAATCTGAATTACGAGCAAGCCGATAAAGCATCGCAGCGTCAGAGCGCTCGAGCAATGGCAACTCCTTTATCAATGAGCATTCAATCCCGACCCTTTGATGAACGCCGTCCAACCAGACAACACTGCCGCCCAGCCAAGCAGACACTTTTAGTTCTGCGGTGCATCAAAAATCCTTAACTAGATCGGCGTCAGAGCGGAATTGCACTCAGTTAAGCCCTATCCTCCCCGCGAATAAAATTGGGGTCAGCGTGTGCTTTTGGAGCACGGCACGGCAGGTCTTGCTACCGTTGCTATTTGCCGGATCACCGCTTATAAATTAACCGCCCCGGTTTCTCCCATACATTTTCAGACGTAGTGATACGAAGCCGGTATTTCATTCGATAGGCGGGTGCAAGACCCGCCTTACGGCCTTAATCAGACGGTGCTTGCTTCACTTGCCGACTGAAATCGATCACGGCTTGCGTGGGTTGCGGCTCACCATGACCATGAGGCAAACCGCTGCGGATAATCATCAACATTTTTCCGAGCATGTTCTGCCCGTGGCCATCGTAATTGTCGCTCCAGTACTTGTCCTTGTCGGTTCGCGTATTGTGTTCGAGCAGATAAGCATCCCCCGTGGCCAGCAGCCCTGCTTGCAATGCGGGGTCAGCAAACTTCGCCTTCAACACCGCCAACATGGCCCCATCGCGACCCAGACCCGCATAGTTCAAATCCGGTGGCACTTCCAGTGCTCTGCCGTTCTTTGATTTTCCCGATAGTTTGCTGCTTAGATCGAATGCTGCACTGCCCGTCAGGCAGGCCTGGAATTGCGGCAGGATCGGCTGCCCGAAGGTATCGTTCTTGTCCCACCACTTCGTCGCCTGAAACGCCGCCTCTGCGACATGGAATGCAGCGGTCTCGCCGGCGGCAGCGATGCTCAACGCCACCGGCCAGAAATTGCCGAGAAAGGGCGCATCGTAGACATCGTCCCATGCCGTATTGCTACCAGGAAAATAAAACGCGACGAGCCGGTAAGCGTTGTTGCCGATGACGATACTTTGCGGCTTCGGGGTCGGTAATGGTGTCGACATGCAGCGTACTCCTTGATGGTTTAGCGTCGTAGGGTGGAGTAAGCGCAGCGCAACTCCACCAAAATCGAGCAACAGACCAAACGATTGCGAGCGGCACCGCCGTTTTCTATGGTGGGGTTGCGCTGCGCTTACCCCACCCTACTCGCTGTTCGGGGTGGGTCATATAGCTGACGCTCACCCCACCCTACCCGCTACGGGCGTCCCAGCTTCGCACCGCATAGTTAGTCATGCGACCGATCGTATCCGTGGCAGGATAGTTTAAGCGTAGCCGAGCGCACTCGCCGCGTCATCTGATGCTTCGTAGGATGGGTTGAGCGCAGCGATACCCATCATGTATACCGCAAAAAGCGATGGGTTCGCGCTGAGCGGAACCCATCCTACCGGGCTCCACTGCCTACCCACTGCCGCACCACCTTACGAATCAAATCCGCCGCTCCCAACATTCTCTTTTTGCTTAACATCTGCCGCGGGCACTTGACTCGCGATCCCATAGTCATCCACATCGTCGCTGGCGACCACTAGAGGAGCGAACACCTGCTGATAAGAAATTAGTAACGCCATCTCTTGACAAATTTTCTTGCGCTAAGAAGTATCCGAAGCGGGTGGGGCCACCTGAAATTTGTTTTGAACCTCGTCGAGCCAAATTCACGATTAGGAGTGAATGCCCCCCTTTAGGCTCAAAACAAATTGTCTTGACCGTGAAACAGCATCTATACCTAAAACACTTTTGCGCAGATATCCACAAGCTCCAACTCAAGCGCCGATCTCTTTGCGATCCAGGCTCGACTACCTATTTCTCGGACCTTATACAGCTCCCAAAGCTCTTCCACTTAGAGGCATGTTTTCTGCAAACTCTGAGGTCCACCGTAGGCAAACGCGTCGGCGCTCTACCTGCGATTGATCCCATCTCTCTCCGTTCGACTGCTCATTGCTCTCGGGGTCATGCAGATATCTTTGTTTGAAAAAAATTCACCACGGGCTCAAAGTAAATCAAGAAAAGATCGAAGAAAAACGAGGACGCCAAGTCTCTATCGCTTAGTCTCAGTCATGACAAAGCCCTCCAGGTTTTTGAAACAGTTATGAACATGAAACCTAGAGCAATAAAATTAGATCGACCTGCGAACAAGTCGATACTTGGCCGAATAGAGACCGGCAAGAACAATCAGGATCGGTGCCAGTGGACTTCAACGTGTCCAAGATAAAATCCAATGATCTAGCGCTGCCGCCGCAATAATAAAGAAAATCAGACTTCCGGTACCCACCTCAGTAAGAAAAGTTCACAAGCATTTTCTTGAACTCTTCACAACGCTCATCCTTTCTTCCAAGCTCATCCTTGCCTCCTTAGAGCTACCACTAACGCCGATATGACCAAGAAACCTCAATGCCCCCCATCCAACGCCTTAAGTTCACTCACCAACGCACTCGCCATCTCCGCGCCATCGCCATACAACATCCGCGTGTTATCCGCATAGAACAGCGCATTCTCGATACCCGCGAAGCCCGTGCCCTTGCCGCGTTTGATGACCACCGTGTTCCGCGAATTCACCACATCCAAAATCGGCATGCCGTAAATCGGCGACGCTGGGTCGGTTTTCGCCACAGGATTCACCACATCGTTCGCGCCGATCACCAAGCTGACATCGGTATTGGCGAATTCGGGGTTGATGTCGTCCATGTCCACGATCAGGTCGTACGGCACACCGGCTTCGGCGAGCAACACATTCATATGCCCGGGCATGCGCCCTGCGACGGGATGAATCGCGAATTTCACTTTCACGCCGCGTTCGATCAACTTCTGGCTGAGTTCCCAAATTTTGTGCTGCGCTTGCGCGACCGCGAGGCCGTAACCGGGCACGATCACCACGCGTTCGGCGAAGGCCATCATCGCGGCGACGTCGCTGGCGTCGATGGGTTTCTGGCTGCCTTCGATGGCCGCCGCTTCGCCGGTGGCGCCGAAGTTGGAGAACAGCACCGATTTGATCGAGCGGTTCATCGCTTTCGCCATCAAGCGCGTGAGCAAGATGCCGGCGGCGCCGACCATCATGCCGGCGATGATGAGCGCGTCGTTATGCAACACGTAGCCTTCGAACGCGACCGCGAGGCCGGTGAAGGCGTTGTAGAGCGAGATCACCACCGGCATGTCGGCGCCGCCGATAGGCAGTGTGGTCAACACGCCGAGCAGCAGCGCGGCGACGAAGAAGCCGATGATGTACGGCATCTGCAACGTGGTGATACGCCATGACACCCAACACCACCGCCGCGACGCGACCAATGCGTTGAATGCTTGCTGGCCTGGGAAGGTGTAGCGCTTGTCCATGCGGCCGTCGAGCTTGGCCCAGGCGATGATGGAACCGGTGAGCGAAATGGCGCCGATCAGCGAGCCGACCACCGCGAGCGCAAGCGTGCAAATAGTTCGGGCGCTTCGCCAGTGGCTGGAATACGCACCAATTCGACCGCGCCGATCGCCGCGGCCGAGCCGCCGCCCATGCCGTTGAACAACGCGACCATCTGCGGCATATCGGTGAGCGCGACTTTCTTGCCCCAGATCCAATTCGCGACGGTGCCGATGACGATGCCGGCGACCATCAGCATCTGATTGTGCAAACCCGGTTGGAAGAACGTGGCGACGGTGGCGATGAGCATGCCGATGCCGGCCCATTGGATGCCGCTGCGCGCGGTTTTGGGCGAGGCCATGCGTTGCAGGCCGAGCAGGAACAGGGTGGCGGCGACGAAATAGCTCGCGTTGACGGCAGTGCTCAGCACTTCATCGGAGAACAAGTTCATGCCTTGCCTCCTTCGGAGCCGCTGGCGTTACCTGCAGGCTTCTTCGAGGACTTGAACATATCGAGCATGCGCTCGGTGACGACGTAACCACCTGCGGCATTGCCCGCACCGAGCAAGACGGCGATGAAACCGATGACTTTTTCGGCGTCGGTCTGCGCGTGGCCTAAGACGTACATCGCGCCGATCAGGACGATGCCGTGGATGAAGTTGCTGCCGGACATCAGCGGCGTGTGCAGGATCACCGGCACCCGCGAAATGATGACGTGGCCGGCGATGGCCGCCAGCATGAAAATGTACAAAGCGCCGAAGCTGTCGCCCATTTGGATGTCTCCCCGAAAGTCTGTCCGCATCATAACCGGGGGGCGGGACTTGGGAAGCCCGGCGCCGCCTGGGCGCGGGCCGAGGCGGCCCGGCACCGAAACTCGGCTCGAAACAATCGGCTCAAGACAATATCGAGTGGGCGTGTCAACCGACGCGATGGGCGGGCGTTTCCTACGTCGCAGGCCTGCGACCACCCTCCTTCCGATGCCCTCCCCGATAGGACACTTTGATGAAGAACGCCACCGCTACCCTCTCCCTCCTGTTGGCCGTATTGGTCGCAGGCGCCGCCGGTGACGCGCAAGCCGCGGACCGCGGCGACCGCGCCGAACAACGCCTGGACCGCAAAGGCGACCAGATCGACCGCCGCTTGGATCGCAAGGGCGATCGGATCGACGAAACGCTGGACCGCCGCGCCGAACGCGCCGAAGACCACGGCAAGGACCGACTCGCCGCCCATTTGGACAACCGCGGCGACCGCATCGAAAACAAATACGACCGTCGCGGCGACCGCGCGGACAACCGCCTGGACCGCAAGGGCGAGCGTTTCGACAACCGCTGGGACCGCCGGCATTGAGCCGGCACGACACGACGCTGCAGGGGAACGATCGCTTTGGCCGACGGACAGCCGCATGACGATCCCAAAGGCTTTACGCTTTCGCGTGTGAGTACGGACACCCTCGCCCGCGCTCCGGCCGCCGCCTCCCCGACGGCGGCCGGAGATCTTTCTCTCGACGCCTTTCTTGGCGGGCATCGGCACGCGCGCGTTCCGCTTCGCCGAGCTGGGCCTGCGTCATCGCGAAGACGCGCTGGATGCGGTGCAGGACGCGATGATGAAGATGCTGCAATACCGCGAACGTCCCGCAGCGGAATGGACGCCGTTGTTCTGGAGCATTCTGCGCAGCCGGATCGTCGATCTGCAGCGACGCGGCATGTTCCGTTTGCGTTGGTTGGCGCCGGCGAGCCGCGACGACAACGACGAAACGATCGATTGGCGCGACGACGGCACACCCGAACCTTCGCGCACTCACGACGGCCGCGAAGCGTATGCGGCGTTGACCCTAGCGGTGCGCGCATTGCCGCGACGCCAACGCGAAGCCTTCACGTTACGCATTCTGGAGGAATGCGACGTGGCCACCACCGCACGCATCATGGGCTGCGGCGAAGGGGCGGTGAAAACTCACTTGTCCCGCGCGCGCGATGCCTTGCAACAGAAGCTGGAGGATTTTCGATGACCATTCGCCCCGAGCCATTCGACGAGATCGCGCGCGCTGCGCATGCCGATGCGTTGAACCATGTCTCTTCGCGCGTGCAAGCGCAATTGCAACAACGCCGCCGTGCGGCATTGTCCGATCGCGCGTCTGCGCGGCCGCTCTGGCCGGCGCTCGCCTTGGGCGGCGCGGCCGCCGTCGCGCTCGCGATCGGGCTGCGCTTCGCACGCGATCCGGCCGACGCACCGACGACGCCGGACATCGCGACGACATCGAACAGCACGCAGACGATCGGAACGCCAACAGCGCACGAGACGGCGCCCGCGATCGCCACGGCCGACGATACGAACGATGCCCCGGTCATCGATCGCACGCCGCGCGAGGCGATCGCCGCGAACGAACCGACGGACGCGACAGCGGATACGACGCTCGCCGACATCGAGGCCTTGCTTGCGAACAACGATCTCGCGGACAGCGGCAACGACGACACCACGCTGCTCGCGGCGAACGACGACGCGTTGTTGGCCGACCTCGACGAAAATCCAGATCTGTACTTGTGGCTAGGCTCGGACGAGAGCCTCGCCGATACCACGGAGTTGCTATGAACCGCATGTATTCGATCCACTCTCGTTCGATCCACCCGCATCGTGCATCGCGGCCTTCGCCTGTCGTCGCGCTGATCGCGGCGCTCGTCTTGTTCGCGTCCACCGGCGCGGCGTTCGCGCAACAAAACGAAACCAAACGGCCAGCGACACCCGCCGCACAATCGCTGCCGACGTGGGAACAATTACCTTCCGCGCAACGCGAAGCGCTGATCGCCACCATGCGCGACCGTTGGAATCAGAATCCGCAACAACGCGGGCGCATGATGGACCACGCGCGGCGTTGGCAGCAGATGTCGCCGGAACAACGGCAGCGCGCGGCGAAAGGTAAGCATCGCTGGGACAGCATGACGCCAGAACAGCGCGCGAAAGCGCGCGCCGCGTTCGAGCAAGGACAGCGGTTTTCGCCGGAAGAGCGCTCCGCGTTACGCGAGCGGCTCAAAGCGATGACGCCGGAACAGCGGCGCGAATGGGTACAACAAAATCGCGGAAAATTGCAAGGTCTGCATCGTCGTGACGGGCAAGGTCAAGGTCGTGGACCGAGAGCGCCCG
Source organism: uncultured Gammaproteobacteria bacterium (assembly GCA_963783035.1). Taxonomy (GTDB): domain Bacteria; phylum Pseudomonadota; class Gammaproteobacteria; order Xanthomonadales; family Xanthomonadaceae; genus Lysobacter_I. Next base: position 1,151,543 of record CAWAMC010000004.1, on the reverse strand, counting down.
CACCGGAACCGAGACCGTGACCGCGTCGCGTAAGGGCGCGAACACCCGTCGCCCTTGGCCGCTATTCGTATTCGCATTGGTCGCTGTGTGCGGGGTATGGCTGCGCGATCCGCAGCCATCGGCCGCCGGCGCCGCCACGCGTAACGACGCGCCGGTGTTGCGCGATGTCGCGTACGGTTCCCATCCCGGCCAGCGTTTCGATATCTATTTACCTGCGCAGCCGAAACGTGCGCCGACGATTTTTTACGTGCATGGCGGCGGCTGGCAGCGCGGCGACAAAGCGATGGCCGGTTTGATCGAGGCCAAACAGCGCCGTTGGACGGCAGCCGGTGCGATCGTGATTTCGACGAATTACCGCATGGTGCCCGATGCCGATCCACTGGAACAGGCGCGCGATGTCGCACGTGCGATCGCCGCAGCGCAGAAGCAGGTGACGAAGCTCGGTGGCGATCCTCACGACTTCGTGCTGATGGGGCATTCCGCAGGCGCGCATCTGATCGCGTTGGTCGCGGCAGCACCGGATCTCGCGCGCGATACCGGCATGCTGCCGTGGCGCGGCAACGTGCTGCTGGACGGCGGCGCGATCGACACCGTGAAAACGATGGAAGCGCGCCGGCAATTGCCGTTATTCAAGGCGGCGTTCGGCGACGACCCCGCCTTCTGGCGAACCGCTTCGCCGATGCATCGATTGAACGGAAAAATCGCGCCGACGCTCGCGGTCTGCGCCAGCGGACGCGCCGATTCCTGTCCGCACAACGAAGCGTTTCTGAGCAAAGCGCAACGCTACGGCACGCGCACGCAATTGTTGGCGAAACCGATGTCGCATCGTGAGATCAATCGCGACCTGGGCGAAGACAACGAGTACACGCGCGAAGTCGAGACCTTCATTCGCAGCCTGGGTGTTCGCTTGGGCGGTTGAGCGCAGCGAAAGCGCACGCATTTCGAACGCGAGAAACAGAATGTCGATGCGTCGACGCGCATCGATCTACGCAAGCTGCAAATAACGCGTTACGTACAACCGGCCCCTTCGATCGCAAGCACCGCCGCGAATTTCGCGATCGGCGCGAGCTTGCCCTGCGCCGCGCGTTCTTTCGAGTCGCCTAAATAAATCCGCGAACGCCCTTGCGCATCCGGCGGTGGCGGTGCGTTGTCGGCGGGTTTGCGCCAGACGCGAATCACCGCCGTTTGCGTCGAGCAAGCGGCGCTGGGAATACGCACGATGTCGTTGAGAATCCAACCGCTGGCGATCGACGGCGCGGCTTTCGTCGGATCGACCATCTGCGCGCGCGGCTGGCAGCGCGGCGATGTGCGTTTCGCGCCGTAGCGATACGGTACGGCCTTTTCGCCGGTGAACACGCCGTGCAAATAAGCGCAGGCCTCGGGAATGATGCGAATCGTATGCACCTCGCCTTTGGCTTTGGGTGGGTATGCGGCGCGCTGCACTTCAGGCACGGGGTCTGCCGCGAAGACGGCGGCGGTAGCGCCGAGGACGATGGTGATCGCGATGGGCAGTGCCATGGCGATGACGCGAACACGAAACGAAGCAGGCATCGAAGATCATCCAATCGGTAGGGAACACGGGGTGCGCGGCCAAAGCTAAACACGACAGGAGCCGCGCCGGGAGGCAGACTGACAGGCACCGACTGAACCTCTGCGCACCGTTTCGTCGATTCGCCGTCTCTGATGAGCAGCCCGGCACCTCTCCCCCACTCACAGGAGCATTCCACCATGTCGCGATTCCCCCGTCAGCCGATGATGTCCGTCCTACTCGTCTGTTGCGTCGTGCTGAGTGCTTGTAAGCCGCCCGCCGACGCCACTACCGATGCGGCGGCGGCTACAGCGAGCACCGATGCCGCCGAGCGAGCGGCACAAACCGCTACGGCGGCGCCCGTCGCCCCTACCGACGATTGGCCGGCCTCCAGCGATGGCGTGCGCCCGCTGTTGCTCGGCGCAGCCTTGCCTGAGGCCCAGTTACGCACGGTGGATGGGCAAACCGTCTCGCTTAAAGACGCGCTCGGTGGCAAGCCGGCGGTGCTGGTGTTCTATCGCGGCGGCTGGTGCCCGTACTGCAATACCCAGCTCAGTGGCCTGCGCCTGATCCGCAAAGACTTGGATGCCTTGGGCTACTCGCTGATCGCGATCAGCCCCGATACCCCGGAAGAACTGAAAAAGACACTGGACGGGCAGGCGCTCGATTTCCAACTGCTCTCCGATAGCCGAGCCGAAGCGATCCGCGCATTCGGCGTGGGTTATCGCGTGGATGCCGCAACCCTGAAGAAACTCGGCGAATACGGCATCGATCTGGAAAAGGCCTCCGGCGAAACCCATCACGTGCTGCCGGTGCCAGCGGTCTTCGTGATCGACGAGACCGGCAGCTTGCAGTTCTCGTACGTGCATCCGGACTACAAAGTCCGCGTGCCGCAGGACGTGATCCTGGCCGCGGCCAAGGCGATCAAGGAACAACGGCAGAAGGTTCAGCCCAAGCGCTGAGGCGTACCCCCTCACCCCCGCCCGTCATCGCAGCCCATCGCCCCGGCCTGCCGGGGCGATGTCGTTTTCGATCACGCACATGAATTGTTGCGTCGCAACATCGCCGGTTCGAGCATCCCGCCGCTCACACGGGGTTTGGCGCGGCTAGGGGCGTGTGCCATAGTTGCAGGGTTTGTAGTCCCACGCATATTTGTAGTCCTTATTCTCTCTGGGGAGGGTTTCATGCTCGAGCAATACGCACTGTGGATCGCACTGGCCGCCGCGGCCGTCGCGATTCTGTACGGCATCGTGTCGGCGCGCTGGATCATGGCGCAGCCGGCCGGCAACGAACGGATGCAGACGATCGCTGCGGCGATCCAGGAAGGCGCCAGCGCCTACCTGCGTCGGCAATACACCACGATCGCCATCGTCGGCGCCGTGTTGTTCTTGTTGATCGGCTTCGTCCCCGGCCTGGGCTGGTCGACCGCCATCGGTTTCGCTATCGGCGCGATCCTGTCGGGTCTGGCCGGCTTTATCGGCATGTTCGTGTCCGTGCGCGCCAACGTGCGCACCACCCAAGCCGCCACCAAGAGCTTGAACGACGCGCTGGCGGTCAGTTTCCGCGGCGGCGCGATCACCGGCATGTTAGTGGTCGGTCTGGGTCTGCTCGGCGTGGCCGGTTACTTCTGGTTCGTCGGCGGTTTCGTCAACGACGAAGCGGCCATCAAAGCGGCCATGCAGCCGATGATCGGTCTGGCGTTCGGTTCCTCGCTGATTTCGATCTTCGCGCGCCTGGGCGGCGGCATCTTCACCAAGGGCGCCGACGTCGGCGCGGACTTGGTGGGTAAAGTCGAAGCCGGCATCCCCGAAGACGACCCGCGCAACCCGGCGGTGATCGCCGATAACGTCGGCGATAACGTCGGCGACTGCGCCGGCATGGCGGCCGACTTGTTCGAAACCTACGCCGTGACCATCGTCGCCTCGATGTTGATCGCTGGCATCACCTTCGGCACCTACGGCTACAGCGGCGTGATGTACCCGCTGATCCTCGGCGCGGTGTCGATCGTCGCCTCGGTCGTCGGCACCTTCTTCGTGAAGGTCGGCAGCGACGGCAAGATCATGAAAGCGCTGTACAAAGGTCTGATCGTCGCTGGCCTGCTCTCGGCCGTCGGCTTCTTCTTCGTCACCAAGCAGATGATCACCAGCAACCCGATGCCGGTGTTCTATTGCGCGCTGATCGGCTTGGTATTGACCGCCGCCATGGTGGTGATCACCGAGTACTACACCGCCACCGAATACGCGCCTGTGCAACAGGTGGCGAAAGCGTCCGAAACCGGTCACGGCACCAACGTCATCGCCGGCCTCGCCGTGTCGATGAAGTCGACCGCGGCCCCAGTGATGGCGGTCGCCGCTGCGATCTACGCCTGTCATTCGCTCGCTGGCCTGTACGGCATCGCAGTCGCCGCCGTATCGATGCTGTCGATGGCTGGCGTGATCGTCGCGCTCGACGCGTACGGCCCGATCACCGACAACGCTGGCGGTATCGCCGAAATGTCGGGGCTCGACAAAGAAATCCGTAAAACCACCGATGCCCTCGACGCCGTGGGCAATACCACCAAGGCCGTGACCAAGGGCTACGCCATCGGTTCTGCCGGCTTGGCCGCACTGGTGCTGTTCGCCGATTACGCGCACAAGCTCGACGAGAAGTTCGGCGTGAACGCGATCGACTTCTCGATCGACAAACCCGACGTGCTGATCGGCCTGTTGATCGGCGGCATGATCCCGTTCCTCTTCGCCGCGTATGCGATGCAAGCGGTGGGTCGTGCGGCCGGCGCGGTGGTGGAAGAAGTGCGCCGCCAGTTCCGCGAGATCAAAGGCATCATGGAAGGCACCGGCAAGCCGGAATACGACAAAGCTGTCGACCTGCTGACCAAGGCCGCGATCAAGGAAATGATCCTGCCCTCGCTGCTGCCGCTGATCATCCCGATCCTGGTCGGCATGATCCTCGGCCCGGCGGCGCTCGGCGGTCTACTGATGGGCACGATCGTGACCGGTCTGTTCGTCGCGATCTCGATGTGTACCGGCGGCGGCGCCTGGGATAACGCCAAGAAGTACATCGAAGAAGGCCATCACGGCGGCAAAGGCAGCGAAGCCCACAAAGCCGCGGTGACCGGCGATACCGTCGGCGACCCGTACAAGGACACCGCTGGCCCGGCCATCAACCCGCTGATCAAGATCATCAACATCGTCGCCCTGCTGTTGGTGCCGCTGCTGCCGATGAACACGGCAGAAGGTGGAATGCCGGCCGGTCACGACGCTGCCGTCGCAGAAGCCAGTGCGGCAGCCGCCGCTGCGGCGACTGCGGCCGAAAACGCCGCGGCTTCGATGGCGTCGGCCACGATGGCGCCCGGTCCTGAAGGTATGGACGCGGCGACCGCCGCGGCCGCGATGCCGGCAGAGAACGAATTCGCCAAGTTGTATTTCGCCAGCGGTTCGGCGGCGATACCGGCCGATGGCGCCGCGAAGCTGGAGAAACTGGTCGCGACATTGAAGGGCAGTATGGAAGCCCGCGCGACGATTTCGGGTTTCCACGACGCCAGCGGCGACCCGGCGAAGAATGCCGAGCTCGCCAAAGATCGCGCCGTCGCCGTCCGCGACGCGTTGATCGATGCCGGTGTGGACGAAGCGCGCATCGAAATGGCCAAGCCGACGGTCACCTCCGGCGACGGCAACGCCGATGAGGCGCGACGCGTCGAAGTGTCGATCAAGTAAACAGTCATTGCCTCGCGTTGCGGCGCCGATACAGGCGCCGCGATGCGAGGCCTCTACTCGAGGGCCTCGCACATGCGCATCCTCACGAACGCCGTCGTCTCGACGGCGCTTTTTTTTGGGCTTTCGGCCTGTTCCCAAACGTCGGCGCCTAGCGCTAGCGGCAACACCGAAGCCTCCAGCCCACCAGCATCGGTCGATGGGCAAACGCTGACGCAGGCGCGCGCACGTTTCGCGACGCGACTCATCCGCCAAGAACGCGACGGCTCGCCGCCGCCGACGCCACCGGCCGATCGATACGCACTGATTCGGTATCCCGCAGCGGGCGGCGAATTCTCGGCCTACCTCACGCCGCGGCCCGAAACGCCAGGCAAACATCCTGCGATCATTTGGATGACCGGCGGCGACTCGAACACCATCGGCGACGTGTGGTCGCCGCAGCCGCGCGAGAACGACCAAAGCGCGGCCGCATTCGGCAACGCCGGTATCGTCGCGATGTTCCCGTCGCTGCGCGGCGGCAACGACAACCCGGGCGTGCGCGAGGCCTTCTACGGCGAAGTGCAGGACATTCTCGCCGCAGCCGATTATCTGGCGACGCTCGATTACGTCGACCCGCAGCGCATTTACTTAGGCGGCCACAGCACCGGCGGTACATTGGTTTTGCTCGTGGCGCAAACCGACGCGCGTTTTCGCGCGACGTTCGCCTTCGGGCCGGTCTACGACGTGGCCGGCTACGGCCACGACATGCTGCCTGTCGTGGTGGAAGACACCAACGAAATTCGGCTGCGTTCGCCCGGATATTGGCTCTCGTCGATTCGCAGCCCCGTGTACATCTTCGAGGGCGACCACGACGGCAATACCCACGATCTGGAACGGTTGCGCGCGGAGAGCCGCAATCCCAATATCCACGCGTTCGTCGTCCCCGGCGCCGACCACTTCAGTACGCTCGCGCCATTGAACGAACGGATCGCGCAGAAAATCCTGGCCGATTCGAGTGGGGCGGCTGATTTTTCGTTCGGCGAAGCGGACGTCGTCGAGGCGATGCGCTGAGCGCAGTTTCGGCTCGCCGGTCGCCGCATCGGGCGACGCCCGGTCGTCGTTGATGCCCGCGGATGCTGCGGCGCAACAGTCGGCGGAGTAAAATCCCCTTCCCTCGTCGCGCAGGAGCCCCTCATGGGCCTGGATCTCGTCCCCACCGGCAAGAAACCGCCGGATGAAGTCAACGTCATCATCGAAATCCCGAAAGATGCCGAGCCGGTCAAGTACGAAGTGGACAAAGAGTCCGGCGCGATTTTCGTCGATCGCATCCTCTCCACGCCGATGCGCTACCCCTGCAACTACGGCTACATCCCGCACACGCTCTGCGGCGATGGCGACCCTGCCGATGTTCTGGTGATCCTGCCCCTGCCGTTGATTCCCGGTTCGGTGATCCGCGTACGCCCGGTGGGCGTGCTGCGCATGAAGGACGAAGCCGGCAGCGACGAAAAATTGCTCGCGGTACCGGTGGACAAGGTCTTCTCCGGCTACAAGCACATCCAAGACATCGACCAAGTCAGCGAGCATTGGTTGGATCGCATCGGCCACTTCTTCGAACACTACAAAGATCTGGAAAAAGGCAAATGGGTCAAGCTCGACGGCTGGGGCAAGGCCGAAGAAGCCAAGCGCCTGATCCTCGAATCGATCGATCGTTACAACGACACGCCCGAAGGCGAAAAGCCGAAGTTTTGATCGGCTACGTGTCGTGAGTCGAACGCAAAACCCGCGCTTGTGCGCGGGTTTTGTCTTGTGGCGATGGGACGACGGATTCGCGCCGAACGATGCGCATCGTCTCTCGCTCAGGCGTACTCGCCCGCCGCCTTAGCCGCCGCGCGCGCATCCGCAGGCGCCACCGCAACCCGCGCGATCATCACCATCAATACTTGGAAGAACGGCATCTCGTTGCGCAGGGTCACGCCCTGCGCGAGTGGGCGCAAAGCGATCGCGAAGGCATCGAAGGCCGCGCGGAAGTGCCCGCGACCCGCTGGCGTATCGCCGTAGTGCGCCCACAGGCCTTTCCATTGCCGCACGAAACGCAGCACCTGCTGTTGCAGCACGGGCAACTGCGGATGCGGCAAGGATTCATCGAGCAAGAACGAGAGATGTTGCCCGAGTTCCCATGGCGTCATCACCGCGGGCACATTGAACGTCTCGCAAGCGAGTTCGGTCGTGGCGCTCGCATCCGGTGCGACATGACGCACCGGCCAACCCTCGAGCGGTGCATCGTGCAAACGGCCCTTCGCGGCGAGGTCCCAGAACGCGGCACCACCGACGGTGTCGCAGACGAGGTGAATACGCGACTGCACCGCATCGTTGAGCACGCGATGCTGACGCCACGTATCGAAAATCCAACACTCGCCGGCGGCCATATTGATGGTCTGACCATCGCACTCGAACTGCACGGTCGGCTGGGTCACGACCGGCACGTGCACGCGCACGCGCTCGGTCCAGTAATAGCCTTGATCGGCATGGCGCGTGACTTCGGCCTGCCCGGCCAAACGCATCAATCGCGTACGCCCGACGGTGACGCCCAGACTCGCCAAGGTCTGCCGCAAATAGCCGCAGCGCAGCAGATGCGGAGTGGGACGCATCGCACCGGCGAAGGCCTCATCGTCGGGATCGCCATTCACCGACACCAGCGGCAGCATGGAATTGCCGGGAAACCCCTGCGGATGCGGTTTCCAGGCCGACTCGCCCAGCGCCTCGATCTCGGCGGCGAGCACCGAGGCATCGAACAACAACGGAATCTGGAGGAAGGGCATCTGCAGTTTCACGGCACGGGCCTGCTCGGGTAGGACCCGGGCATTGTAGGTCCAAACGCCAGCACCGATTTGCGCAGCATCAAAGCACGGCGCTCGACAAAAAAAGCCCCGGGGGGCACCGGGGCGAAGGAGGACCACATCATCACCTAGGGAGCCTCTGATTCGTTCAGAAGCTTCGCGCGCCAAGGGCAGCGCGCTCGCGCATCGTCGGCGCGGTGCCGCACCGCATATCGGTATGGCACATCGATTTAGATGCGCGATCGCAGAAGATCGTCGCAGCGCATCGTCGCGTCGATTGAATCGTGTTGCTCCAACAGCGTTGCCCGAGCGATCGTACTTGCGGAAATGAGAAGCCCCGGATCCCGGGGCTTCTCTCTTGTCGCATTCGATCGCGGTCGGCGAATCAGAATTTCTGACTGTATTGCAGATAGAAGAATCCACCTCCGGGCAAGTCGTAAGCGCCGTCGAACGAATGCGCGAACGAGCTGAGAACGATCGGCGGCTCTTTGCCGAAGATATTGCGCGCGCCGGCAGTGATTCTGCCATTCCAAGGCGTCTTCCACCCGACTTGGACATCGTGATAGGTCGTGGAAGGAATACGATTCTCACTGCGCAGGAAATTGCCGTTGGCGTCGTTGATCTCTTGCGGGCACAGCTCGGTCGGTGTGATGCCGTACTCGAAATAGTTGCTTCCGAACGGGCAAGCTTCGTCCATACCGGAGTAATAGCGCATCGACCAAGTCGCATCCCAATCGCCTTTCTGCCAAGAAGTGGTCAGATTGGAACGAATACGCCAGTTCGGGGTACCTGTGTAATTGCCGATCGTGATACCGCGGGTGCTAGTAGCGTTGAGATTGTTCTCGACTGTATAGGTGTTATCCCATTGCAAGGCGAATCTACCCCACGCGTTTTCCGGCAACGCGTACTTGACTTGAAAGTCGTAGCCTTCGACCTCACCCGCAATCAAATTGAACGTACTGGTTCGCAGCTCAAGAATGTTCCCGAGCGTATCGCGTTGAATCAGCGAACAGAACAGCGCTTGTTCCGCCGCATTGCGAGGCGCAGTCGGGCTATTGGCAGCACCGATATTCTGATAACAGCCATTGAGTACGCCCTGCGCACCTCGGCCGGAAAGTGCATCGGTTAGCTCGATTTTGTACCAGTCGAGACTGAAGTTCAGACCTTCCGCCCAGCTCGGGCTGTAGACAATGCCCAGGCTTCTGGTTTCGCCAAATTCTGCCTTCAATGCGGGGTTACCGCCAAACAAAGAGCGGATTTGCGTGTTGGCTTGAACGACGCCACCGACCGGCACGCCATTGGCCTGACATAGCGCGGTATTCGTCGTTGACGCGTTGATGTTGAAGTTATTGCAAGGATCGGCTGCGGTCGGGAAGGATTCAGCGCCACCCCCGTACAGATTCAATACGCTCGGCGCCCGAAACGATTCGGAATACGTGCCGCGCAGCAGCAGGTCATCGAATACCTGCCATTTGATACCGATCTTTTTCGACGTATCGCCACCGATGTCCGCGTCGACCGGACGGTTGCCGAAAGACCCGGATGAATCGTAATCGGAGCGACGCGCCGCCAAGTTAACTTCCAGTAGTTTGAATCCTGGTATGTCGGCCAAGATCGGTACGTTCAACTCCGCGTAATACTCATCGACACTGACCACGCCGGCGCTCGGTTCGCTGAAGTTGGTAGAGGAGCCGCCGCTCGCCACCAAGGCGTCTTGCCCCACATTCAGATCTTCGCGACGATGTTCGACACCGACCGCGAACCCGAGCGCGCCGGCCGGCAATTCGGCGAGCGTGCCCGAAAGATCGGCGAAGTAGTCCTGCGTGGTGTCGCTGAGCTGATCGTTTAAGTCGTAGCTGATGTAGTTGATCATCGCATCGTACTCAGCACGCGAGACCACGCCTGCACCCAGGCCTAGGTCAGGGCCGCCGAACACGTTGAACGGTACGCAGCCCGCGATGACCGCACCAGCGGCATTGAGACACTCCAATGCACCGGTCGTAGGATTGCGACGCGAAGCGCCCACCGCATTCCTCAGATTGAACAGATTGATGTAATTCGAGCCGCTCTGGGTACGCCGCCAGTCCAGATACGAGTAGCCGGCGCTCCAGTACATATCTTGGCCGAACGCCTGGAACGATCCATCGAGCGAAAGGCTTACGGCCAAAGTGTCGTGATTGAACGAATTATTGCGCGGGCCGACGGCGACCGAACGGAAGTTCCCGCCACGCAGGTCTTGGCCGAAAGGATTGAAGACGTTGTCTGCGGTCGGCGCGAATGCCCATTGCGGACCATTGATGCCGCGCGTATCCATCGTCAACGGTACTTCGGCAAGTTGCTGCACCGAACTGCGTTTGGTATAGACCGCCTGCACATTGGCGCTGACGCGATCGGTCAGACGCAGAGACCCTTGGGAATAAATATTGAAGCGGTCGATCGGCTGCAACAAGTAGTTGACCGGGGCGAAATTATAACGATCGGAACTACCCGAACCGTCGACCGTGTAGCTGATGAAACGGCGGAAGTCCGTCGCTTGGCGGCCATCTTCGCCGGAACTCAGAATAAACGGGCCGCCCGCCACCGGCGTACAGCTCCGGAAGCCTGATGGCGTCGTTGTCAGGGCCGTCGCGCAACGCGTGAAACTGCCCTGCGCAATGCTACCGGAACCGAAGGCGCCACCGGAGGCGAGATCGCCGCCGCCGAATACCGGAACCGACGAAATCGTGCGATCGCCTGCGAACACTTCGTCTTGGTCCTGATACGAAAGTCCAATCACCGCGTTCCAGCGGTCGCTGTTGGCGCCGATCGTAAAGTCGTAGGACTGCTGAAAACCATCGCCCTTGGTATATCCGCCGAAATAGACGTTGGCTTCGGCACCCTCGAAATTCTTCCGCGTAATGACATTGATCACGCCGGCGATCGCATCGGAACCGTAAATCGCGGATGCGCCGTCCTTCAGTACTTCGATGCGCTCGACCACCGAGATCGGAATGGTATTCAGATCGACGACGCCGTTCTGCGCCACCCAGCGGCGGCCGTTGACGAGGATCAGAGTCCGACCAGCGCCGAGACCACGCAAGGATACGTTCTGAGTACCGTCGCTGCCGTTGGTGGTGGTGGTGACATTACGCAGAGCACCGCCGTCGCTAGCCGTGATGTTGAACAAGACATCGCCGATCGAGGTCAGACCCGTCTGCTCGATCGCGGCGCGATCGAGGGTCAATACCGGTGACGTACCTTCCGTTTCGGCATCGCGCGGGATGCGTGAGCCGATCACATTGATGCGATCGAGGCTGGTGGTTTCTTTCGTTTCCTGTTCGGCCGCGTCCTGGCCGAAGGCGCACATCGGCACTAAGGCCGCCGCCATCGCATACGGCAAGGTTGCGGGGCGGAACATCGATCTCTTGCGCGGGTCAATCATCGGTTTTCTCCGGAGTTTGTCGTGTGTCTTGCATCGTTTTCTATGGTGCTATTGAGGTCAATGAATATGAAGATCGCGCAATGCGCCGGTGTTACGACCGCGCAAAACGGGGAGACCGAAGTGCATCCGAGAATCGCCGTCGCGCTCATCGCAGTTCGCGGTAAGCTGCGCGAAGCGCACACGGCGCCTGCTTATCTTTTCGTTAACTCGACGTCATCATCACGGAGTCGACGCTGCGCTCGCGTGTCGCGACCAGTCCTGAATATGTGCCGATCTTGGCGCTAGCCGCTCGCGGGTATTCGTCGCTACCCCGCATGGACCGCTTCGTCGACCAATCGCGCTGGCGATATTCGCTGGCGGTCATGCCATACCGCGCGCGGAATGCGCGTGCGAAACTGCAACTGTTGTCGAAGCCGCAAGCGATCCCGACCTCGCTGATCGAGCACGCCGTGTCGTCGAGCAATTCGCAAGCCTGTTCGAGGCGCAATCGAACCGAGGCCGCCTGCGCGCTCTCGCAATAGATCTCGTGATAGACCTTGGACAGATACCAACTGGAGAAACTCGTCAGCTCGGCCAATTCGGTCAAGCGCACCACCCGGTCGCGGTGGCCTTCAAGGAACAGACGCGCGCGCTGCAGACGCCCGAAGACTTGGCGTTTCCGTGCGATCGAACGCCCTGGGCAGCGCGAAATGGCGCGATCCATCTCGCGTTGCATCCGCGAGAGATGCTGCGCGATCGCCTGAAACGCACGTGCGCTGTGTTCCGTCGCTACACGTGCCGGTTCGCTCATGGCGGCAACGCCGTTGCGCCAAAGCCGCAAAGCGATGCGCAGATCGGCGGCGGACATTCGCCCCATGCCCGGCAACAAGTCTTCGCGTCGCGCATTGGTCGATGTCTGCTGCTGCGCGATGACGCCGATGGTCAGCCCATACCGACCGGCCTGGAGTTCCGGCGCGGAATCGCGATCGAGCACCAACCAATCGCCGCGACGCAAATCGAAACGTCCTTCGCGCGCGACCAAACGCGAACGACCGCGCAGTTGGATCCAGATCGATAACCCGGCGCCCTGACTGCGCAGGCTACCGGTATGGGCGGCGACGAGCCAATGCGCCGACAACATCGCCGGCACCACATCGACCGAAGCGCCACGGTCGGCAAGCACATACTGAGCATTCATCTCGAAACTCCAATGGCGGGTAAGGCCTCATCTGTGCCAGGAACGCCATCGAAGAACCGGAAATTTGTATGAGATTTCGCCAAAATCGGCACGATAGCGCTAGGCGATTCATCCGAAATTTTTCCGAAATCGTTTCAAAACAAGCGCTTATCCGCGGCCGACATGCGGATCTGAAATTTCTTGCGCCGGCCTCGACGCATACCGTGTTGTGCTTATCGTTTGCGCACGGGGAATACGACACCGCAATGCGCTTGGTCTGCGACGTGCGCGATCGAGAACGCGACGCGATGCGCCGCTTGGAATATCGTTTCGATGCGGAGTCCGATGCGCGAGGCGATGGCCATTCGACGACCGTTCGATGCGCCGTGTTGCGAGACTGGGCTTATGGCTTCGCGCGAGGCGATGGGGGCGACTGCAGTGCCGAGAGCGGCAGCAGCGCGATGTCCGATCCGACGTGTTCCACCATCGAGAGATAGACGCGTCGCTGGCCGGGGTGATAGCTGACGCCCGCTAAGCCCCAGTCGTTATCGCCCAAACACAGCTCGCGCGGATGCGCCTCGCCCGCCCGTGCCACTAAACGCCAACGCCATGCGCAACCCGGTCGACTATCCATCACCCACACTCCTTCGGGCGAGGCTACGAGCGTCCGGCTGCGACGTTGGATCGCGGTCCGATCGATCTTTCGCGGATGCGCCAAGGCTAAATCCGTCTGCCAGAATTCGGCGCTGGACATCCGAGCGAGCACGATCCGATCGTTGGCGATATCGACGATGGCGGTCGCGACATCGTCCATCTCCGCCACTCTTCGCCACGGGCGCACACTGCGATCGTAAAGCACCGCGCCGAGTCGGCCCTCACCGCGGTCGACGACGATCAATAAACGCGTTGGCGTCCGGATGATAGGTCGCATGCACCGGATCGGCGTCCGGCAACGGCAGTTTCGCGACACGTCCGCGCTGCGGGTCGATTTCGTAGACGCCCATACCTTCCGCGCCCTCGCCGATGGCCAGCGCGAATTTCGACGCCTCGTCCCAGACCACCGGATAACGTTCGATGGGAGCGAACCCTTCGACGTAACGAAGACTATCCGGCTGAGTTTGATCGACCCACCACAACCTGACTTCGGCCGAGCGATCCGAGCTGAAGATCAGTTGGCGGCCGTCCGGTGCGATCGCCGGCACATGATTCGAGCCGGTGGTCTCGAACAAGATATCACTGCGCATCAAGGGTGACAGCATCGAATCGACGGGCATGCGTTCGTCGGCATTCGCCACGTCCAGACGACGCATGTTCGTGCGCGTCGTTTCGCTTTCGAACGCGATCGCGCTGCCGTTACGCGCGATCGAAGGATGCAGCAGCGAATTTCGGTTGTCGCCGCCTCTGTATTCGTAAACGCGCGCAGTGTCGAGATCGAGCCTGGCGAGCAGGGTCCTTCCATCGGCGAAGCGGCTGAAGATGAGGCCACGACTATCGGGCAACCATGCGATGCCGTGGAAATTACCGCGCAAGTGCGTCAGGCGTTCTGGCGTTCCACCCGCAACGGGAATCCGCCAGAGATCGCCGAGCGATAGATTGCGCTGGAATGCGATCCAACGCCCATCCGGCGACACGGTCGGCATCATGTCTTCGTCGCTGGGCGAACGCTCGTATGCGATGCGCTCCCAGCGCCCATGCTCGATCGACATGCGATACAGCGCTTTCTCGATCGCATGCGGCTTCGACAGCGAATCGAAATTGCTCGGCATCAGCCCCGCGATCAATGTCTTGCCATCGGGATACCAACCGAGCCTGTGGTTGCTACCGCCGAGGCATTCGCCGATTTCGCGCGCGCTGCCGCCCGAGGCGGGGATCAGCATCACCGAACATCGCGTTTTATTTTCGCGGATGAATGCGATCTGTCGCCCATCCGGCGACCACGCCGGCATCATGTCCCATTGGCCGTCGACCGGTTCGGTCAAGCGCTGCGGCGGCACCGGTGCCGTGGTCTGCACCCACAGCGATGATGTGCGGCTGCCCTTGCCTTCTTCGACATACGTTAGTAACGCGCCGTCCGGCGACAACGTCGGGCGATATTCGCCCTGCAGCTTGGAAGTGATGAGCCGATAGCTCGGCATCGTCAGTACGGCGGGTTTACCGGCAGTACTCGACGCTGCGTTGGCCGCAGCAACGGCGAGGTTCGGCGCTGAAACCCCACGGTCGCGTCTCCACCAATACGCCGCCACCGTCGAAGTGATCAATACCACCGCAACGACGCCAACTCGCATCGATAACCTACGTCGCCGCGGAACCTGCGGCCTCACGGCAGATGCAGTCGTCGCTGCAGTGGCCGCGCTCGATGATGCCGCCTCATCGATCGAGTCTGTCGGCGCGATCGCGGTCGCCAGCGATAGCGATGGCGATGGCGCAGATTCAAGTCGATCGTGTGCGACAGCACCCGCCGTTATTTGATCGGTCGCTCGGTCGGTTTCGTTGTCGGCCAGCCATTGCACCGATGCGATCAGCCGATACCCCTGCTTCGATACGGTGTCGATATAGCGCGGTCGCTCGCGATCGTCGCCCAGCGATTTTCGTAACTGAGCGATCGCTTGCGTCACCACATCGTCGCTCGGCATGGTATCGGGCCAGACCCATTCCAAGAGCGCTTCGCGGCTCACCAGCTTTCCGGCATTCGCGACCAGCGCAAGCAATACGCTGATCGACTTCAGCGTGACACGCACCGGTTCGGCGCTGCCGTCGGCCGGTACGATTTCGCGCAAGGACAGGTCGACGACACAGTCGCCTATGCGCAGCCGTTCTGATGAACGTGGTTCAAGCAAATTACGGTGCGACTTCAGCATGCCGGGTGAGTATGCCTATTAAATGTCATCGATCTTGTATCGAAAAAACGGCCGGGCGACAGCCCGACACGGGCGAGCGTCCATATCAACCGAGCGCGTAGCCTAAACCGCTGCCGGACGCAGTAGTTGAACACATAACCAGTACGAAAATATCGAACAAATGGACGCACAGTCGAGGCTAGTCCCGTGAATGTAATCGTTCCCAGTCTGAATGGCTTGCGATTCGCGCGCAACGACACGCCTCAATCGCGCCGCGCCAGCGCATCGCCAGCGATACCGAACGCTCGCAGCGGCAATACACCGATATCGCGTCCCGCTTCGTCGGGAATGCTCGCGTAGAGTTTGCGACGCACGCTGTCGTAACTCAGACCTTGCGGCATGACTGGACCATTCCCTAAACAGCGACCCTCGCCCGTCGTCGGCTCGACCAAGCGTCGCCAATACCAGCGGCAATCCTGGCGCGCATCGAGAAACCAAGCGCCATCCGCAGCAGCGACGACCGTGCGTATCCGCGGCCCCAGCCCGACACGATCGATTTCGCGCGCTGCGCCGAGGTCTAAATCGGCCTGCCAAATGCCGGGTTTGTAGGTACGTACGAACACCACGCGACGATTCGCGTGGTCGGTCAAGGCCATCACGACATCGTTGATCTCCGCCAGCGGCGCCCATGGCGTACGACTGCGGTCGTACAACACCAAACCGAGCCGGCCCTGCTCGCGCTCGGCCACCACCAGCAAGCGGTTCGGGTCCGGGTGATACGCCGCATGCACCGGTACGCGATCGGGCACCGGCAAGCGCGTGGCGCGGCCGCTTGCGGGATCGACTTCGTAGATCGCGGTTCGACCGGATGCATCACTGCTGCGGTCGCGCTCGTTGTTCTGGCGCTCGTTGTTTTCGACATCGTGTCCATCGCGCGCGTCTTCGCCGAGCACGAGCGCGCGGTTGCCTTCGACGTTCCAGACCGCGGGATAACGTAGCACGGGCTCGAAACCGTCGATCGAACGCATGCTGTCGGGCCGCGACTGATCGACCCACCACAAGCGCACTTCGCCATCGCGATCGGACACGAAGAAGAGTTGTCGCCCATCCGGCGCGATCGAGGGCATGATCTCCGAACGCGTGCTCGCAAACAGCGGTTCGGCATCGGCGAAGGCGCGTCCGTCGTTGTTGCCTTTGTCCTCGCCGATGGCGACGCGGCTATCGTTTTTGTCGTCGGTTTCTTTTTCTCCCAACGACAATCGACGCAAACTCGAACGCGAGTCTTCGATCACGAACGCCACCGTCGAGCCGGCGATGACCGGCTGTTTCAACGCCGAATCTTCGGGGATGTAGTCGCGAATGCGACGGCCTTCGATCTCCAACATGCTCAGCACGATGCCGTCCGGGCCGCTATGCGAGAACACGACGGCATCGCTATCGGGCGTCCACGCCAAGCCGAAGAAGTTCGCACGCAGCGTGGTCAAGCGCTCCGGCGCACCGCCTGCGATCGGAATCCGCCACAGATCGCCCAGCGACAAATTACGTTGGAATGCGATCCAACGGCCATCGGGCGATACCTTCGGCCACACATCGATGTCTTCGGGCGATCGAGCGTACGCGATCGGCGACCACTCACCGCTGGCCACGTCCAGCCGGAACAAGGCACGTCCGCTATCCTCGGAATCCTTGCGCGTCGAGCCGACGCCGACCAATGCGTTACCGTCGGGGTACCACGCCAACGGGAAGTTTCTGTCGCGACAATCGGCCACATCTCGCGGCGTTCCGCCGGTCGCTGGCAACAACATGACACGGCAACGCTCGCGCTCCAGCCGCAAGAATGCGATCTGTCGACCATCAGGCGACCAGGACGGCCATAGATCCCATTGTCCTAGCGTCAGCGTCGTCAATGCGCGCGGCGTGACTGCGGCGGTGGTCTGCACCATCAACACGGCGGCATCGGCGCTTTCGGGATAACGCGAATACGCGATCTGCGCGCCATCGGGCGAGAGACTCGGCTCCGACTCGCGCGAGGGCATCGAGACGATGCGGCGGATCGGAATCGGCCTCAGCGCGACGGGTTCCGGTCTCGGCGAAGCGACCGGCGATGGCGCGCGATTAGCATCGAGTCGCGCCAATGCGAAAAAAAAGACCACAACCGCCGTCGACGCGACGAAATACGCGGCTGGTTTCGTCCATGCGGCTCGAAAATCGAATTTTCGCTTCGTACGCACGATGCCGTCATCGGATCGGTACGTCTCGTCGACGGGCATCGGTGATGCTGCATTCGTCTGTTGCGCTTCGGCGGATGCGTGGGCGAAAACGCGGCCAGGAGCGGGTTCGGCTTCGTAGTGCGTTTCGAGGCTTGCTTCGAGTGTCGCTTCGGCCGGCCGAGTGCCGGGCTCTTCGAGCCATTCGATCGTCGCGATCAGGCGATAACCCTGCTTGGCGAACGTGTCGATGTAACGAGGATGCTCGCGATCGTCGTGCAGCGCGCGGCGCAATTGGGCGATCGCCTGAGTCACCACGTCGTCGGTCGGCAGGGTGTCCGGCCAGACCCATTCGAGCAGGGCTTCGCGGCTGACCAGTTTGCCGTGATGCGCGATCAAGACGCTCAAGACGCCGATCGACTTCAACGTGACACGCACCGGGTCTGCGCTGGCGTCCATCGGCGCGATTTCGCGCAGGGACAGGTCGACGACGCAATCGCCGACTCGGATACGATCCGAGGGGCGCGGTTCGAGCGACGACGTGTGCGATCTGAGCATGTGGGGGAATGAAGCTCCTGGGGCTAAAAACGATCCTGGTGGGGCTCTGGACGCGCCGAACCCGCCTCGCTCCAACGAACGATATGCGTGTCGCCGTCGTAGCGCCTGTGCGGCAAGTCATCGTCACGACACCTCGACCGACGGGCCGGCGCACCCACTGCAGTGAGGTCGCCTCTCGCCGAGCGGCAGCGATAATAGTCAGGATGCGCGCGAGCGCGGAAAGGTCGCGGGTCAGGCTTGGCGTAGGTCAGGCTTGGCGCAGGTCAGCCACAGCATGGTGATTCCCGCGCCGAGCGAACCGCCAAATTCGGTCATTGCCCGCAGAGGGGCTCTAGGCGATGCGTTCGTCCGAGCCTGCCTTCAGTTGCGGCGCTCGCGCTGTGCGAGTAGACCGATCAGACGCGAGACCACGATCGCGATATACATCACGCCTGCGAACATTTCCAACATCACCAATGCTCGCGCGGGCGGTGTCGCCGGTACGATATCGCTCAATCCCACGCCCGAAAGGATGCTGAAGCTCATGAACAGCAGCTCCATCCAGGTGCGCGGGTCGCTCGGTGCGGCCGGCGCGGGAAAACTGCCTGGATACCAGGCTTGGCAGACCGAATACGCGAACGCCCACGACCACGCCAACAGCGTGAACGTCGCGCCAACCGCGAACAGTTCGTCGCGCGTTACTTTCTGATCGTTGAGCATGTAAATGATCAGACCGACCGCGGCGTAAAAATAAATCGCCGATTCGAGAATCTGGGCGTACACGATGATATCTGGCCGGTTACCGAAATCGCTCCAGAGGGATAGGGCCACGGCGGGAACGGCAAGCAGCCAGGCCAGCCAATTGACGGTCGGATTGCGGTTCACCACCCACAGCACCAGCGCCAATACCAGGATGCCGAAGGCGCCGAACAGGGCATGACCGGCGCCGGTACCGTCGAGTACCGGGTACAGCACTACCGACAATAGTTGCGCGGCCAGCAACAAACCGGCCGGATGACGCCGCATATGAATGAATAGACGCAGCAGGCGCCGACCGGGATCGCTCATCGCTTCATCTCCTCACGTTCGACATCCAACACCGCGCGCCCCAGCGCCGCCAGGAACGGCAGGCCGATATCGTCGTACTCGTACTGGTCGTCATTGTAGATGCCGTCGCGATTGACGTGGATCGCGGCGGCGAGCATGCATTCGGCGCCGCTGTCGCGATCCTGCAGATACGCCACTTCGCTCAAATAACCGTAGGCCATGCCCGACTTGCCGAGTACGCGGACACCTTCGGGGTAACGCTGCGGGCCATCGCCGACCAAAAACCAGCGCGCATAGCCGTCGTGGTGCGTGGCTTCGTCGTAGTGCGGATCGTCGCTGTCGCGCGGACGCAGCGCCATCGCCTGCAGCAGTTGCGCGCGCAGCGGCTCGTCGATGCGCCAACGTCGTTTCGCCGGCACCGTGTCCGGCAGTACGAAGGCTTGCAACATGCCGAGACTATCGGCCAGCGGCATGAAATTCGAGTACGAAAAATCGCGCGGCCCGGTGGTGGTACTACCGTCGTTATTTTTCCAACCGCGGCCGACCATCGCTTGGCCGAACGGAAATCGACGCTCGGCGGCCGTCATCGCATCGCGTTGTTCGACCATGCGACCATCGGCCGCGAGCAAAACCCCGCCGCGGCTGCGTCGATTCGCATCGCGATCGGCTGAACCCAATCGCGCGATCAGGCGCGTATCGGGATAGCCCAACGCCGCCAATCGCGCATTCACCGCATCGGCGCCCAAGTATTCGTACCAGCGGTTGTAGGGCACGTTTTCGCTGATCGCGAACGTGCGATTACAGCCGCGTCGGAACGTTTCGCCCAGCGGCTCGTCGACCGGCCATTCGCCGGTTTCGGGCGGGGCCGAGAGCCGAATCTCGGCGTGCGCATCCAGCCCATGCGCAGAAAGTCGTTCGGCCATCAGCAAGGCCATCGGGAGTTTGGCGACGCTGGCCGGCGAGAACCATCGCCGCAGGCGTCGCACCGTAGTGGTGACGGCGCAAACGCGGGCGCCCGCGCGCATCGCGAGCGATGCGCGACCAGATCAACTGAATCTGATACTCGGGGTCGTCGATCAACGCGCGTAATTCGGAAGGCAATCGCGCGAACACAGGCGCCCAAGGCTGCACATCGCCCTTCGCCGCGAACGCGCTGAGCGATGGCCAGCAGACCGCGGCGATGCTGGTCGCGCCCGCCACGAGAAAGTCACGACGTCGCATCCGGTTCCCTAACGAAGAATCTGGGGAGGGATGATGCCAGATCGCATCGTGCGCACCGACGACCGACCGCATATTGGCTTGGGTTCTCGCATTGGCGCTCGCTTTTGCTGCGCTGCAACGAAATCGATTCGCGCAAAGGTGCGCACGCGGTGCGATCGCCGCTATCGGCGGGTGGTGCAGCAAACCGACTGAAAACGTATTTACCCGCAGCCGATGCAGGCCGCTCCACATCTCCGCTATGAATACGTTTTCAGCAGGCTCGCCCAAGCTCGTGCCGACTCCTAAGCTCCGAAGGTTTAATGAGGTCGCGTCCGGCTTCAGCGATACCGTGAGGGAAGCGCTGCGTCGGTCGTTGCCGGCACTGGGGCGCCCATTCCGAATATCGGACGTGGGCTCTGCGAAAATTGCACCGGCTTCTCCTGATCGAAAGCGTTTCAATAGAAAGCGTTCCAACCTATGTTGTTTCGTTGTGCGTGGATCACGGAATCGGCTTGTGTCGTGCCCGCCCCTCGCCACCGCCCCATCCAGAGACCGTGAATGAATGTCAGCGACCGTTCCGCCCGTCATCCCGAGACCGCTTCGTCGCGAGCCGAAGCATTGACGGCATTTCGCTCCGCCCTCGCCACGGTCCGCGCCGAATCGGGCGCTTCCTCGATCGATGCGCACGCCGCCCGCGTTGCGTTGCGCGCAGCGGCCGACGTTTGCCGCGACCGACTCGCCGAGCGTTGGACGAAGACCCAGGCCGCCGATGCGCATCGCGACGGCCGCATGCGCCGCGTGCATTACTTGTCGATGGAATTCCTGATGGGCCGCGCATTGCGCAATGCCCTCGCCGCGTTGGGGCTTGAGAACGAACTCGCCGACGAATTCGCCAAGCACGGCCTCTCGCTGGCCGATGCGCTCGAAGCCGAACCCGATGCCGCGCTCGGCAATGGCGGCCTCGGCCGCTTAGCCGCCTGTTTCCTCGATGCCTTCGCGGAAACGGGGCTGCCGTCGTTCGGCTATGGCCTGCGCTATCGCTACGGCATGTTCGCGCAAGGCACGCAGGACGGCCGCCAAATCGAACGGCCCGACGATTGGTTGCGTCACGGCGCACTGTGGGACCACGAACGTCTGGATGTCGAATTCGTCGTCGGCTTCGGTGGCCGCGTCGAATCCGACGGCGCGGGTGGGCGGCGCTGGCTGCCGGCCGAGCGCGTCGTCGCACGCGCTTTCGATTTCGTCGTCCCCGCGCATCACAGCGAGCGCACGTCCACGCTGCGTCAGTGGCAAGCGCAGGCCGAAGCGCCCATCGACTTCGCCGCCTTCTGCCGCGGCGATTATGCGACGGCATCGCGCCATCAGGTCGCAGCCGATGCGTTGAACTGGGTGCTCTATCCCGACGACAGCACCGACGCCGGACGCGAGCTGCGTCTTAAACAAGAAGCGCTGTTGGTCAGCGCCTCGCTGCAGGATTTGATCGCGCGCCATCTCGCCGAAGGCCGCGCGCTGGAACACCTCGGCCAGGACAACGCGATCCACCTCAACGACACGCATCCCGCGCTCGCGCCAGCGGAATTGATGCGTTTATTGGTGGACGAACACGGCGTCGAATGGTCGCAGGCCTGGGCGATCGCGCGTCGCGCGGTGTCGTACACCAATCACACTCTGATGCCCGAAGCCCTGGAAACATGGCCGGTGCGGATGTTCGAGACTTTGCTGCCGCGCCATCTCGAAATCATCTATCGCCTCAATCATGAATTTCTCGATGACATCCGCGCACGCTTCCCGGGCGACGAACGACTCGTGCAAAGCCTGTCGCTGATCGACGAAACCCAAGGCCGTCGCGTGAAGATGGCTGCGCTCGCGGTGCTGGCCTCGCATCGCGTCAACGGCGTCGCGAAGCTGCATTCGGAACTGATGGTCGACACCATCTTCACCGATTTCGCGAAAGTTTTTCCCGACCGTTTCCATAACGTGACCAATGGCGTCACTCCGCGGCGGTGGCTGCAGCAGTGCAACCCTGGGTTGTCGTCGTTGCTCGACGACACGATCGGCGACGGTTGGCGTCGCGATCTGAGCGAACTCTCCGCGTTGCGTGCGCACGCCGCCGACGCCGCCACCGGCCGCCGCTTCGCCGAAGTGAAACAGGCGAACAAAGTACGGCTCGCGGCGCTGATTCGTCATCAAGTCGGCGTCGATGTCGATCCGACCTCGATGTTCGATGTGCAGATCAAGCGCATCCACGAATACAAACGTCAATTGTTGAATTTGCTGCACGTCGTCGCGCGCTATCAAGCGATGCTCGACCAACCCGCAGGCCCCGAAGGCCGCGGCTGGGTCCCGCGCACCGTGGTGATGGCCGGCAAAGCCGCTTCGGCTTACCACACCGCGAAATCGATCATCCAGCTCGCTCACGATATCGGTCGTATCGTCAACAGCGACCCGCGCTTGGACGGCAAGCTGAAACTGGTGTTCTTGCCGAACTACGGCGTCAGTTTGGCCGAAGCCATCGTACCGGCCGCGAATCTTTCGGAACAAATTTCGACCGCCGGCACCGAAGCCTCGGGCACCGGCAACATGAAGTTCGCGCTCAACGGCGCGCTGACCATCGGCACTTGGGACGGCGCGAATATCGAAATGGCGCAAGACATCGGCGAATCCGACGTCTTCATTTTCGGCTTGCGCACCGCGGATATCGCGCGCCTACGAAGCTTGGGTTACGACCCGCGCTGGATCGTGAGCCAGAACGCGGCGCTCAAACGCGTCCTCGATGCCATCGGCAACGGCAGCTTCAGCCCGAGCGAGCCGAAACGCTATCGCGCATTGATCGATGGCTTGCTCGGCGCCGACCCGTATCTGTTGGTCGCCGATTTCGCCGACTATCTCGCGACCCAAGCGCGCGTCGATGCGTTGTATCGCGATAGCGCGGCATGGAATGCGATGGCATTGCGCAATATCGCCGGCATGGGCGCGTTCTCGGCCGATCGCACCGTGCGCGAGTACGCCGATCGCGTCTGGGCCGCACCGCAGGCGGAGCCCCCGCATCCGCTCGCGCAGCGTGCGCCGCGCTGACGGGCATCGCATCGATGCTGGGGAAACACGACATCGCCGCGTTGCTCGCGGCGCGTCATGCCGATCCGTTCGGCGTGCTCGGCATGCATGCCGATGCCGCCGGAAAGCTGTGGGTACGCGCCGTGCTGCCGGGTGCGAGCGCGGTGGAAGTGCTCGACACCGCCAGCGGCAAAACCATCACCTCGCTGTATCAATACGAGGACGACGGCTATTTCGAAGCGCGTATTCCGCTGCGGCGAAAACGCTTCGACTATCGTCTGAAGGTTCGCTGGCAAAACGGCGACACCGGCGTCTATGCCGATGCCTATGCCTTCGGCCCACAGCTCGAGGAGGCGGATCTGATCGCCTTCCGCGACGGTCGCGAAGCGCGGCCGCATCGTTTTCTCGGCGCGCACTTGCGCACTATCGGCGGCATCGACGGTGTGCTATTCGCGGTCTGGGCGCCGAACGCGCAGCGCGTCAGCGTGATCGGTTCGTTCAATGTCTGGGACGGTCGGCGTCATCCGATGCGTTTGCGTCATGCCGCGGGCGTGTGGGAATTATTCGTCCCGCATGCCACGGCCGGCGATCTGTATAAATTCGAGTTGATCGGTCACGACGGCACGCCGTTGCCGAGTAAAGCCGACCCATTCGCACGCGCCAGCGAACTGCGACCGGGCACCGCAAGCAAAGTCGCGCCGGCGCTCACCCCGCATGCGCTCCCTGCCGAACGCGCCGCCGCGAACGATCGCCGCGCACCGATCAGCATCTACGAAGCGCATGCCGGTTCGTGGCGTCGCACCGACCAGAACGGCTTTCTCGATTGGGACGCTCTCGCCGCCGCGCTGCCTGCGTACGCGGCCGATCTGGGCTTTACTCATATCGAGTTGATGCCGATTTCCGAACATCCCTTCGATGGTTCGTGGGGCTATCAAACCCTCGGTTTGTTCTCGACGAGCGCGCGCTTCGGCACGCCGGAAGCTTTCGGCCGTTTCGTCGCCGCCTGCCATACGCACGGCCTGGGTTTGCTTTTGGATTGGGTGCCCGCGCATTTCCCGAAAGATGCGCACGGTCTAGCGCAATTCGACGGCACCGCGCTGTTCGAGCACGCCGACCCGCGCGAAGGCGAGCATCGCGATTGGGGCACGTTGATCTACAACTTCGGCCGCAACGAAGTGCGCAGTTTCTTGATCGGCAGCGCCCTGTATCCACTGGAACAATTCGGCGTGGACGGCCTGCGCGTGGACGCAGTGGCATCGATGCTGTATCGCGATTATTCGCGCCAAGAAGGCGAATGGGTGCCGAACATCCATGGCGGCCGCGAGAATCTGGAAGCCATCTCGCTGCTGCGCGAAGTGAATACCCGTATCGGCGGCGATGTGCCCGGCGCGATCACCTTGGCCGAAGAATCCACGAGTTTTTCCGGCGTCTCCGCGCCGGTGCATCACGGCGGCCTAGGCTTCCATTTCAAATGGAACATGGGCTGGATGAACGACACGCTGCGCTACATGCACGAAGACCCGGTGCATCGGCGCTGGCATCACGATCTGATGAGTTTCGGCCTGGTCTACGCGTTCAGCGAAAACTTCGTGTTGCCGTTGTCGCACGACGAAGTGGTGCACGGCAAAGGATCGTTGCTAGCGAAGATGCCCGGCGACGAGTGGCAGCGTTTCGCCAATCTGCGTGCGTACTACGGCTTCATGTGGGGGCATCCGGGGAAAAAATTATTGTTCATGGGCCAAGAGTTCGCGCAACCCTACGAATGGAATCACGACGAAGCGCTGCCGTGGCGCTTATTGGATGAATCCGACCATGCTACGGCGCCGCATCGTGGCGTGCGCGACTTGGTTCGCGATCTCAACCAGCTCTATCGCGATACGCCCGCGCTGCATCGTTTGGATTGCGACGGCGCCGGTTTCGCATGGCTCAGTTCCGACGACAGCGATCGATCGATTTACGCATGGGTGCGTCGCGACGGCGAAGGCGGCATCGCGATCGTCGTCTGCAATTTCACGCCGGTGCCGCGTTCCGGTTATCGCATCGGTATCCCCGACGACGACACGCCGCATTGGCGCGAGGCGCTCAACACCGATTCGCGTCATTACGGCGGTAGCGATGTCGGCAATGGCGATGGCTCGCTGCAGAGCGAGGCGATCGCTGCCCATGGCTGCGCGCGTTCGCTCGTACTTCATCTGCCGCCGCTGGCGACGTTGATCCTGTTGCCCGCATGACGCCATCGCCGCACTCGCCGTCACTCTCGAAGCCTCTGCTGCCAGGACGGCCTTGGCCGCTCGGCGCGCATGTCGTCGTCGACGAGAACGGCACGCATGCGGGCGTCAATTTCGCGGTGTTCTCGCAACGCGCGAAACAGATGGACCTGTGCGTGTTCGACGACAGCGGCACGCAGGAAACCGCACGCTACGCGCTGCATGCGCAAGACGACGGTGTTTTCCATGGTTTTTTGTCGGGCGCGGGGGCCGGATCGATTTACGGTTTTCGCGCGCACGGCAGCTACAAACCGGAATCCGGGTATCGCTTCAATCCGCATAAATTGCTGCTCGACCCCTACGCGCGCGACATCGTCGGCCGCTTCGAGTGGCGATCTGAGCATTACGCCTACGCGCACGGCCATCCCGAGGGCGCACGGGTGATGGACACGCGCGACAACGCCGCATTCGCGCTCAAAGCGCGTGTGTTGCCGCCGTTGGCGGCAGCGACACGATCTGCATCGCAGCCGCGCCGCGCGATGCACGACATCGTGCTGTACGAGTTGCACGTCAAAGGCTTCACGATGACGCTGCCTGGCATTCCCGATGCGCTACGCGGCACCTATGCCGGGCTTGCGCATCCGGCAGCGATCGCGCACCTACAGCGACTGGGTGCGACCACGCTGTCGTTGCTGCCGGTGCATACCGCATTGAACGAACGCGATCTCGACGAGCGCGGCCTCGCGAATTATTGGGGTTACAACACCATCGGTTTCTTCTGCCCGGATGCGCGCTACGCCGCCTGCGCGAAGCACGGCAATGCGAGCATCGGCGGCATCGTCGACGAATTCCGCGCGATGGTGTCGACGCTGCAAGCGGCCGGTTTCGAGGTCGTGCTCGATGTGGTCTACAACCACACTGCCGAAGGCGACGAGAACGGCCCGACCATTTCCTTTCGCGGCCTCGACAACCCAAGCTGGTATCGACTGATGTCCGACGACCGCAGCCGCTACGAGAACAGCAGCGGCTGCGGCAACACGTTGCGTCTGATCCATCCGCGCGTGACGCAATTCGTGCTCGACTCGCTGCGTTACTGGGTCGACATCATGGGCGTCGATGGGTTTCGTTTCGATCTCGCGCCCGCGCTCGGCCGCACGCGTCATGGGTTCGATCCTTCGGCGCCGTTTTGGGTCGCGTTGCGCCAAGACCCGACGCTAGCGACACGTGCATCTGATCGCCGAACCTTGGGACTGCGGTCACGACGGCTATCAACTCGGGCGCCTGCCCGGGCGTTTCGCCGAATGGAACGATCGTTTTCGCGATGCGGTGCGCAGCTATTGGCTCGGCCACGATGCGCATCATGGGCGCGAGATCGGTCGCAGCGAGTTCGCGCGGCGCTTCACCGCTTCGAGCGATCTCTTCCATCATGGCCACCGCCTGCCGAACGCGAGCGTGAATTTCGTCGCCGCGCACGATGGCCGCACGCTGGCGGATGTCGTGACGTATCGCGACAAACACAATCTCGCCAACGGCGAACGCAATCGCGATGGCCATTCGCACGAAATCAGCGCGAATTTCGGCACCGAGGGCATCAGCGACTCTCCATCGGTGATCGCCGCGCGTCGTCGCGTGCGCCGCGCGATGCTCGCGACCGTACTGCTCGCCCAGGGCACGCCGATGCTGTGCGCCGGCGACGAATTCGGCAACAGCCAGCAAGGCAACAACAACGCCTACTGTCAGGACAACCCGATCGGCTGGCTGGATTGGAGCGGCGCCGACGACGCGAGCGATATCGATTTCGTCGCCAAGCTCATCGCATTGCGACGAGAAGACCCCTTGCTTCGCTATCGCCAATGGTTCTCGACCGAGCCCTGCGCCGACCAACCTGCACTGCGCTGGCTGCGCCCAGACGGCGAAACGATGCGCGTCGACGACTGGCACGATGCGCATGCGCGCGCCTTCGCCTGCCAACTCGCGGCCGACGCTGCAGCGCCGCCGCGGTGGTGCATCGCCTTCAATCCCGATGTCGAACCGATGCATTTTCGTCTGCCTCTCGGCCCATGGCGCGTGGCGGTCGACAGCAGCGGTACGCTCGATGCGAACGACGAAAACGAAACGCGCGACACGATCGATATGCCGTCCCGCAGCTTAGTGCTGCTACGACGCGCTCAGAATACTCAGGAGATACCTCGATGATCGACCTCAAACAACGTGCGGCCGGCGTGCTGCTGCATGTCACCTCGCTACCGGGACCGCACGGCATCGGCGATTTCGGCTCGGAGGCCTATCGTTTCGTCGATTGGTTGCAATCGGCAGGACAACACATCTGGCAATGGCTGCCGACCACGCCGATCGGTCCGGGCAATTCGCCGTATCAAAGCGTATCCGCATTCGCCGGCAGCCCGCTGATGGTCGCGCTGGAACCCTTGGTCGAAGCCGGTTGGCTCGCGCTCCCCGACATGCTGCATGCGGCTTTCGATCCGCGTCGCGTCGATTTCGGCCACGTTGTCGTTTGGCGCCAAACGCAATTGCGCTCGGCATACGCCGGCTTCCTCGCGAAACAGCAACGCGATGAACATGCGGCTTTCTCCGCTTGGGCGAACGCGCAAGCGAGTTGGCTCGACGACTACACCTCGTTCATGGCGCTGGAAACGGCGCACAAGGGGCAACCATGGTGGCAATGGCCAGCGGCGCTACGCGAACGCGAGCCGAAGGCCTTGGCCGATGCGCGTCGCAGTTACGCGGACGAAATCGGATTTTGGGCGTTCGTGCAATGGTGCTTCGACACGCAAGCGTCCGCGTTGAAGCGCTACGCCAACGACCGTGGTATCGCGATCATGGGCGATCTGCCGATCTTCATCGCGCATCACAGCGCGGATTGCTGGTCGCGACCCGATTTGTATTTTCTCGACGACCAACATCAACCCACCGTCGTCGCCGGATGCCCGCCGGATGCGATGGCGCCGACCGGTCAACGCTGGGGCAATCCGCTGTATCGCTGGGACCGCATGGCGAACGAAGATTTCGCATGGTGGACCGCACGCCTGCGTCGCGCGCTCGATCAAGCCGACGTGTTCCGCATCGATCACTTCCGCGGTTTCGCCGGCTATTACGAAATTCCCGCCAGCAGCCCGACCGCAGAACAAGGCGTGTGGTTGCCTGGTCCCGGCAAAGCGCTGTTCGATGCGATCGAACGCGTACTCGGCCCGCTGCCGATCGTCGCCGAAGATCTCGGCTTGATTACGCCCGATGTGTTCGAACTGCGCGACGGCTGCGGCTTCCCCGGCATGAAGATCCTGCAATTCGGTTTCGGCACCGACGCCAACGACGAATTCTTACCGCATAACTGGGGCCGCAACTTCGTCGCTTACACCGGCACCCACGACAACAACACCGTCCGCGGTTGGTGGCAACACGCCGCCACTCCGCACGAACGCGCCTATGCCGGCAGCTACTTACCCGCGAACGACAACGACATCCATTGGGCGATGATCCGCGCCTGCTGCAACTCCGTCGCCAATATCGCAGTGTTTCAACTGCAAGATGTGTTGGGCTTGGGCTTGGAGCATCGCATGAACACCCCAGGCACCGTCGGCGATCAGAATTGGACCTGGCGGTTTACGTGGGACATGGTGGATGCCGAAGCGACGCGGGTGCTCGCCCTCATCACCGCCGCCAGCGGCCGCGGCCCCTTCGAACTCGCAAAACTCCCATAGGGTGCGCCTAGGCGCACCGATTTCACGATTCGCCGATAACATCGAAAATCACCTCGAAAACCCTTTTATTCGAAGCACATGCCGATCGCCGTTCGACTCGCCACGCTTAGCGATGCCGATGAGATCGCATCGTTATCGCACCGAACGATCGAACGCGGCTTGCCTTGGCGTTGGACGCCTAATCGCGTTGCGAAAGCGATCGCCGCGACAGATACGAACGTCGTCGTCGCCTGTATCGCGCGGGCGGTGATCGGCGTCGGCATCATGCAGTACGGCGATGACGATGCGCATCTCTTGCTCTTTGGGATCGACGCGCCGGATCGAAGGCGTGGGCTCGGAAGCCAATTGCTGCGATGGCTCGAAGCCGTCGCGATCGAATCGGGAGCAAGCATGATTCGATTGGAGGCGCGTAGCGATAATGCCGCAGCGATCGCGTTCTACGAAAGACATGGTTTTCGTCTCGAGGGTGTGGTTTTAGGGATGTATCATGGCGCCGAGGACGGTGTTCGCCTCGTCAAACGACTGCGCCCCTCGGACGACAGGCCATGATCGAATGCGATTCAAGGAAACGCATCCGGTCGGCCTGAGTACTGCATATCTCGAATCCGCCACCGCGTCCGCCCTTGCCCATTGTCATCTCGTCATCGACTCTCGGAACGAAGCGACTGCCCATGCATCACCCCGAGCACTATCCAAGCATCCTCGCCTTCATCGCTGGCATCGGGCTTCCTATCGTCGAAGCCGCACTGCCGGACGACACCTTCCTCCCGGGTATCGCGCTGCGCGCAGGTGGTTTGTACGTCGATCCTGAAAAATTGCTTTGGCCCGGCGATTTGCTGCACGAGGCCGGGCATCTTGCGGTGTTGCCTGCGGTGGTGCGCGTAACAGCGAATGACGATCTGGTGGATGCGACCGATATCGAGCATGCGGGCGAGATCGAGGCGATGGCCTGGGCGTATGCGGCGGCGATGGCGATCGGGTTGCCCTTGAACGCATTGATCCACGAAGGCGGCTACAAGGGACGTTCGCTGGAGGTGCTATCGATGTACGGTTACGGCATCTATCCGGGGCTACGAGGTTTGTGCGAAACGGGGATGACATCATCGTCTGGGTTCGTCGCCGAACCAGGGGCTGTGCAGTACCCGCGCATGTTGAAGTGGTTGCGGGATTGAGCGAGAGAGGGGCGCTCTTCGGACACATTCCGGCGACTTCCGCCCCTCATCCGACGCTGCGCGCCACCTTCTCCCCGCTGTGCGGGGAGAAGGAACGCCTCTGGCCTGCCCGCTGTGCGGGGAGAAGGAACACTTCAGGCTGCCGGCTAGCCTGCAGCGGGCACAGGGTAGTCTGATCAACGCGCTGAGAGCGGTGCGCCCCGCATTTCATGCGGCGCGCACCGCGAAGCGTGTGGCGCCCGATGGTTCAAACCGCGCGAAGCACTACACTAGGCGAGCCCCGCTCCCGTCCTGCAGGCAGTTAAACCTCGCATGGCGGTAGCGCTTACGACGAGATGCGCTCGACACTGCCCCGAGGGACTGCTTTGACCATCGCTTCCACGACCGACGCGACGACGTCGCGCCACCATCGCGCGCTGTTCCTGGCGACGATCTGCACCGGCTCTCTCCTGCTCTTTCTCGTGCAACCGATGATCGCGCGCATGGCGTTGCCGCGGCTCGGCGGCGCGCCTGCGGTGTGGAATTCCGCGATGCTGGTGTACCAGGCACTATTGCTCGCCGGATATGCCTACGCGCACTGGCTCGGTCGCTTCGCTGCGCGGCGTCAAGCGACGATCCATATCGCGATGTTCTGTCTCGCTGCGCTCACGCTGCCGATCGCGCTGAGTCAAGCGCAACCCAGCGCCGATGGCAACCCGGTGATCTGGGTGCCCTGGCTGTTGCTGACGTCGATCGGGCCGCTGTTCTTCGTGATCTCGGCGCAAGCGCCGTTACTGCAGCGTTGGTTCGCGCTCTCCGGCGGCGAAGATCCGTACCCGCTGTATGCGGCATCGAATTTAGGCAGTTTCGCTGGCTTACTCGCCTACCCGCTCGTGGTCGAACCGCTGATGAAAACCGGCGAACAGAGCCTGCTGTGGTCGGTCGGCTATGTCGCGGTCGCGCTGTTGTCGCTGTTGTGCGCATTGCGCTTGCCGCGTACCGGCGCTGCCGCGTCCGCGCAAACGGCATCGACACCGCCGCCAGGTTGGAACATCACCTTGCGCTGGATCGCGCTCGCAGCGATCGCTTCGGGTCTCATGCTCTCCACGTCGCTGCATTTGACGACCGATGTCGCGGCGATGCCGTTGCTCTGGGTCATTCCGCTGGGTCTGTATTTGCTTAGTTTTTCGGTCGCGTTCGCCGAAAATCGCGCGTTGCCCGAGTTGATCGCCAAGATCGCACCCGTTTCGTTGCTGTTCGCGGCGTTCACGACCTTCATCGGCAGCGGGGCTTCGCCGCACGGCGCGGCATTGTTGGTGGTCGGCAATCTCTTCGTGATCGCCTGCGTGCTGCATTCGCGCATGTTCGAGTTGCGGCCTGCCCCCGAGCATTTGACGCGGTTTTATCTCGCGATGTCGGTCGGCGGCGTGATCGGCGGACTTTTCTGCGCCCTGCTCGCGCCCTTGATCTTCGATTGGACGTACGAACATCCGATTCTCTTGATCGCCGCCGCGTTGGCGATCGGTCATCGCCCGATTTTCCGCGTCGCCGAGACGTTCTGGAACAAGCATGGACGCTCGCGCACGGTCGCGGCCATCGTCGTCTTCGCGTTGCTGTCGTTGTCGTTCGTCGTCGCCGGCTATTTGTTCGCGATCCCCAGCGCGGTACAGATTCTGGTCGCGATGGGTCTCGCGGCTTTCGGTGCGTTCTGCTGCGGGCATCGCGTCTTGTTCGCCGGTGCGCTGGCAGCGACGATGTTGAGCATGGGCGGTTGGAAAACCTTGGAACTGACCTCGACCGAAGGGCAGATGACGCGCAGTTATTTCGGCATCAATTCGGTCGAGCCGCTCGGCGATTTCGCCACCGCGCTGGTGCATGGCACCACCATCCACGGTATGCAATTGCGTAAACCCGAATTTCAACTGGTGCCGCCTACCTATTACACTCGCAGCTCCGGTGTCGGCTTGGCGATGTCGGCGGTGCCGACTTTATTCGGCGATAAGGCGCGTATCGGTGTGATGGGCTTGGGTGCGGGCGCGCTCACATGCCTCGCGAAACCCGGGCAGGATTGGCGTTTCTACGAAATCGATCCGGCGGTCGAAACCATCGCACGTAACCCGCGCCATTTCACCTTCATATCGCGCTGCAGGCCGGACATGGAGGTCGTGATCGGCGACGCGCGGCTCACGATCGCGGCGCGGCCCGCGCAGAGCGCCGATGTTCTGGTGATCGATGTCTTCACCTCGGATGCGGTGCCCATTCACTTGCTGACCGAAGAAGCGTTCGCGACGTATCGACGACACCTCGTCCCGAACGGTTTACTCGTCTTCCACATCTCCAATCGCTTCCTCGATCTCAAACCAGTGATCGCGGCGGCGGCGGATACCGGTTGGACGGCACGACTACGCAGAACGAAAACGCCCAACGCGGACGAACGCGAACTGTATTTCTCGCCTTCCGATTGGGTGGTGATGTCGCCGGACCCGAAGACGATCGCCGCGCTCGAAAAAGCGACCGGGCCGCAGCAATGGACGGCGCTGCAAAAAACACCCGGTTTCGAACGCTGGACCGACAATTACGGTTCGATCCTGCCTTTGCTGATCTCGCGATTCACCAACAACGACGATTGAAGGCGATAGTCAAACGGCAACTCGACGACCGACGCAAGGTTTTCCTGCTTTCGCACGCCATCGCTCACGCGTCCGCATTCGCACGCCTGCACTCGCGCATCCGCATTCACGCATCGGTCTTGGGCACGAAAACATCGCGAAAGCGCTCGCGCAACATCGATTTCTGCACCTTGCCCATCGTGTTTCGCGGCAATTCGGGCAACCACTCGATCGCTTTGGGTTGTTTGTAACGCGCAAGACGCTCGCGCAACAGCGCATCGATCGCATTGAGGTCGATACGGTCGGCATCGCGTCCGGTTTGCGCCACCAGCACCGCGAACACCGCTTCGCCGAAATCCGGATGCGGTACGCCGATCACTGCGGATTCCAACACGCCCGGCTGTTCGTCGAGCAGCGCTTCGATTTCCTTCGGGTACACGTTGTAACCACCGGTGATGATGAGGTCTTTCTCGCGGCCGACGAGGCTGAGATAACCGTCGTCGTCGAAGCGGCCGAGATCGCCGGTGATGAAAAATCCGTCGTCGCGGAATTCCTCGCGTGTTTTCTCCGGCATCCGCCAATATCCCTGGAACACGTTCGGGCCGCGAACTTCAACCATGCCGGTCTCGCCCATCGCCAACGGCACGCCGGTCGCTGGATCGGCGATGCGCACATCCACGCCCGGCAGCGGCATGCCGACGGTGCCGGGGCGCCGCTCGTCGCGATAAGGGTTGGAGGTGTTCATATTGGTTTCGGTCATGCCGTAGCGTTCGAGGATGCGGTGGCCGGTCCGCGCCTCGAACGCGATGTGTGTTTCGGCCAGCAAAGGTGCAGACCCCGAGACGAAGAGACGCATATGACCGACGAGATCGCGGTCGAAACGCGGATCGTCGAGTAATCGCGTGTAGAACGTCGGCACGCCCATCAACGCGGTCGCACGCGGCAACAGCCGCAGCACCGCATCGAGATCGAAGCCGGGCAGAAACAGCATCGTGGCGTCGCCGAGCAAGGCGACGTGGGTCGCGACGAACAGCCCGTGGGTATGGAAAATCGGCAGCGCATGGAGCAAGACATCGTTCGCATCGAAACGCCACGCATCGACGAGCGCCTCGGCATTCGACAGCAGATTGCCGTGACTGAGCATGGCGCCCTTGGAGCGACCGGTGGTGCCGGAGGTGTAGAGCAAGGCGGCCAGATCGTCATCGTCGCGTTCCGCGACATCGCAGGCATCGGGTTGCGCATCGCACAGCGCGCGGAATGTCCCCGTGCCGTCCGCACCGAGCGTGCGCAAGACCGCACCGTGCTTCGCGGCGACCGCTGCGAGCGATTCGACTTTCCCGGGATCGACCAAGAACAGCTTCGGCGTGGCATCGCCGACGAAATAATCGATTTCCGCTGCGGTGTACGCGGTATTCAACGGCAAGAAAACCGCACCCACCGCAACCGCTGCGCCATACACCGCCAACGTCTCCGGGGTTTTCGCGATTTGCACAGCGACCCGGTCGCCGGGCGCCACGCCCAGCGCCCGCATCGCCGCCGCGGCGCGATGCACGCGACGCAGGAACTCATCGCCCGCGACCACGGATCCGTCGGCAGCGATCAGCAGCGCTGCGCTACGGGACGCCAACGGTGCGAACATACGGTCGTAGAGCGGGTTGGCCATGGGATTCCTGCGTAGCTGTTAGCCGCCTAACGCGTCGGTAGGGGCCCCGTGCCAGGGCGCCTGTTCGCGTCCGAGTGTATTGCGTTGCGAATTCAGCGGCTCGTCCATACCTGCGCGAACGCCCCTCGACGACGACCCGACGGTGCGGTCCGGCAAGACGCAACTGCGACGTTGGTCGCACGCACGACCGATTTTCGGCATCGATTGCATCGCCCGCTTGAAAAACGCGCGTCGCACTGATAACCATATACCGCGGGCGGCGCCGCCTGTTGCGATCAGCGACAGGAAACGCCGACAGGAGGCTCGCTCAGACACGCCCTCAGATTCACGGGGGAACGAAGGGATGCGAGCGGCCGTAAGGCCGAGTCAGGGGCGGCGCGAGCCGACATGAATGGCATGGATGCGATACCGATTCGAGACTCACAGGCACAAGACGACCTCGTCTGCCATTGCGCCAACGTCAACCGCTCGCGAATCAAAGCGGCGATCGCCACCGCACCTGCCTCGACTTTAGAATCCCTCGGCGCCCAGCTCGGCTGCGGCGTGCAATGCGGTTGCTGCCGGCCATTGGTGCAAGAATTGCTCGGGCAATCGCCCTGGTACGAAGTAGCGAACGCGACGCGCACCACCCTGACCGACGGCCGTTTCCCGCAGCGGAACATCGTGCAATTGGACCTGCAATTAGTGGGTTTTCCGCCGTATCCGCAAACGAAACCGGCGCAGCATGTCGTGCTGCAGGCGTGGATCGACGACACCTGGGTCACACGCACCTACACCGTGGTGCAGCAATCCGAAGACGGCAACACCGTCAGCATCGCGATGCGGCGATTGCCCTACGGCGAACTGACCACGCGTCTGATCGACGCCGACGATACGATCTTCGCTTCGATCCCGATCCGCATCGCCATCCCCAACGGCGACGCCGACCCCGCCGATGGTCGTCCCGTCGTCGCTTTCGTCGCCGGCGTGGGCGTGACTCTAGCGCTCTCGTTGATGCACGGTCGTCAGCCCGGGCACTCGCTGCATATCGACTACAGCGCCGCCTACCGCGGCGATATGGTCTACGCCGATCGGATCGAGGCTTCGGCCAGCAGTAGCGATGAGATCAGTTGCCATCTGCGTAACGATGATGTCGACGGTTTTATCGACGACGAAGACATTCTGGAAACCGTCAAGCAGTTCCCGGGCGCGCGCTATTACGTCTGCGGCCCAGAGGCGTACACGCAGAATGTCGTGCAAGGCCTGCGCAAGGCCGAGGTCGCGGACGAGGATGTGCGCGTCGAAGCCTTTTTCCTACGGACGAATCTCAAACAAAAGCGCAGCTTGCGACGCCTCGCCTACGCGGCGGGCATCGCCGCGGCGCTGCTGCCGCTGTGGCTGCTGAGCCCCGCCTTGGCGACGTTCGTGCCGAACGCCGCGCATAACCCGGGCCATGCCGATTTCGAATGCACGGAATGCCATCGCGAAGCGCCCGGCACGACACGTCAGCAACTGCAAGCGAAAGCGAAATACTGGCTCGGCATCCGCGACGAGAACGTCGATTTCGGCATGCGGCAAGTCGATAACGCCGCCTGCGTCGGTTGCCACGAGAACCCCGACGACCGTCATCCCGCGCATCGCTTCTTGGAACCGCGCTTCGAGGCCGCACGGCTCGCTTTAGCGCCGGAGCAATGCGTCAGTTGCCATCGCGAGCACACCGGCACGCGTTTGAGCCAAACCAACGCCGGTTTCTGCGCGACCTGCCACAGCGATATGAAGGTCAAGGACGATCCCACGCGTCCCACGCACGCAGCGCTGATCAACAGCGCGCGTTGGGACACCTGCCTGACCTGCCACGATTTCCACGGCAATCACGCCTATACGCCACCGAACGATCTCAAAGAAGCGCTAGACCCGGGTGCGGTCGCCGCTTATTTCGGTAGCGGCGAATCGCCGTACGGGCCGCCCGTCGCGAAATCCAAACAGCCGGAGAAGACGCAATGACGATGTCGAAGGTCGCTATGTCGAAGATACCGAAGATTCCTACATCGGCCATCGTGCTCGCGGCGCTGGCCGTGATCGGCATTTATCTGTTCGCCACCGCGCCTTCCGATTTGGACGACGACCAGCGCGCTCGTCGCGATGTCCCGGTCGAGACTCTCTTCCGCATGCTCGATGCCGAGAACGCATCGATCCGTGCCTTGTATACCTCCGAGATCGTCGGCCCCGGTCTGAAACAAGGCCTGAAATATCGGGAAGACTGGCGGCTGAAGGATGTGCATGCCGGCCCGCTGCCCGCGCTGATGCTGCGCGAAACCGCGAATCGCTTGCAGCAACGCGTGCCGGATTTGAATTTATTCCTCGGTTCGACCTTTCCGATCGAAGCATCCAACCATTTCAAAGGCACCCAACTCGCTCGGTTCGCGAAACTCGAAGAGAAACTCGAACCGCAATTCTTTCAAGACGCCAGCACCGGCCGTTACACCGCGATGTTCCCGGATATCGCCTCGGCGCCCGCTTGCGT
The DNA here is from genome assembly GCA_963783035.1 of uncultured Gammaproteobacteria bacterium. Taxonomy (GTDB): domain Bacteria; phylum Pseudomonadota; class Gammaproteobacteria; order Xanthomonadales; family Xanthomonadaceae; genus Lysobacter_I. The sequence goes on along the minus strand of CAWAMC010000004.1, from coordinate 1,114,181 downwards.
GAGTTGCCACAACGAACATCCCAAAAGCCCGCGCAAAGATTGGAAGCTCAACGATGTGATGGGCGCGACGACGTGGTCGTTCGCGCGTAGCACGCTGTCGACGGAGGAACTGATCGCGATACTGGCCGCATACCGTGCCTCAGCGCTCGACAGTTATGGTGCGTATCTGAAGAAGACGGTGGCGTTCGCGCCCGAGCAACGGCCGAAACTCGGCGAGCGTTGGCCGAAAGAGGGCCTTTTCCTGCCCGATGCCGATACCTTCCGTGCGCGCGTCGAGACGCGCAATTCGGCGGCGACGCTCAATGCATTGCTGCAAGCGAAAGAGGAAGCAGCGCAACCGCTCGCCTCCAACGAAAGCAAGCCCAGTTCCAAGCCCGGCCCCGACGGCGGCGCCGATGCTTCGGACAAATCCGGAACCGCCCCATGAGCGCGCAAAGCCCTTCCGTATCGCCACCGGCACGATCCGCGTATCAAACCGCTTTGGTGCTGGCCTCGTGGTGCGCCGTGATCGGCGTGACCATCTCTTGCGTCGCTTGGCTATGGCCGCCGCATCTGACGCCGTTGATCGCACTACAGCGGCTCGATCCTTACAAACAGTGGACCGGCTACATCCTGGTCGGTTTGCTGAGCTTCGATCTGTCGCTCGCGCTGATCAAACGCCAACTCGTGAGCGGTCGCTCGCTCCGCATGCTGCAGATCGCGCATCGCGTGCTCGGCTTGACCATGCTGGCGATGTTGGTGATGCATGCGGGCTTCGCGCATCAGGGGTTTCTCAATCTCGCATTCTTGATCACGATGCTCGTGGTCCTGGCCGGCGCGCTGCTGAATCTGTTGCCCAGTCGGCATCTGGGTTCATGGGGGCAATGGACCACCGTGCTGCATATCGGCGCAGGCTGTTTATTGGCGGCATTGGCGCTGATGCATTTGTATTTCGTTTACACCTACGCCTCTTGAGCGCCCGCGCCCGGAACGAGGTCTGAAGGCGGCCCCGTGCCCCGATTCCATGCCAAGATAGCGGCATGAACAATAAACCTTTCGATCTCATCATCTTCGGCGCCACCGGCTTCACCGGCCGGCTGGTCGCCGAGTACCTCAATACCACTTACGGCGTCGGCGGCACCGTGCGCTGGGCGATGGCCGGGCGCAGCGCGACGAAGCTCGCGCAGGTGCGCGACGAACTGGGCATCGACTCTGCTTTGCCGCTACTCGTCGCTGACGCCAACGACGAGACCGCGCTCGCCGATCTCGTCGCCAAGACTCGCGTGGTGCTGACCACGGTGGGCCCTTACCAGAATTTCGGCGAACCGCTGATTCGCGCTTGCGCCAAAGCCGGCACCGACTACGTCGATCTCTGCGGCGAACCCGCATGGATGGCGAAAATGATTCCCGTATTGCAAGACAGTGCCCGCGCCAGCGGCGCCCGCATCGTGTTCTCGTGCGGCTTCGACTCCATCCCCTTCGACCTCGGCGTGCTCTACGCGCAGCATGAAGCGCAGCAGCGATTCGGCGCACCGCTCGTGCGCGTGCATGGGCGCGTCAAAACGATGAAGGGCACGTTCTCCGGCGGCACGGTCGCCAGCATGCTCGCCACGATGGAAGCGATCGGTCGCGATCGTTCCTTGATTCGTACGCTCGGAGACCCGTTCGCCTTAACGCCCGGCTTCAAAGGGCCGCGTCAGCCGAACGACAATATCGCGGCTTACGACGAACTCGCGAACGGTTGGACCGCGCCGTTCGTGATGGCGCCGATCAATACCAAGAACGTGCATCGCAGTCACTACTTGCTCGGTCATCCTTGGGGCAAGGATTTCGTCTACAGCGAACGCACATTGACCGGCGACGGCGCGAAAGGCGAAAAACGCGCGAAGAAAATGGCGCGCCAAGCGAAGACGCAGACCATGCTGCTTGCCTTCGCGCCGACCCGCGCCCTGCTGCGCCGCTTCGCGTTGCCCAAGCCGGGTGAAGGCCCGAACAAAGAACAACGCGAAAAAGGCCATTACGAAGCGCTGTTCTTCGGCGAAACCGCGGACGGCAAAAAACTCACCGTGAGCGTCGCAGGCGACCGCGACCCGGGCTACGGCTCGACGTGCAAGATGATCACCGAAGCCGCGCTATGCCTCGTGCAGGACATCGACCGCACGCGCACGTCTGGCGGCGTGTGGACGCCAGCGGCGGCGATGGGGTTGCCGTTGGTGGAGCGGTTGCGGGCAAAGGCGGGGTTAACGTTCGACACGGTCGATTGAACCGCACCGCTCCGACGATCGCCGCTGATCCGCCACGCTTTGAACATGCAGCGCGACCAGTGGATGTTCGTATAAAACGGGCACCCGCGTATCATGTTGTCGACGTATCGCCAACGTAAGGAAACGCACGCCGGGGAAGTCCGCCGGTGCAGAACGAACGTGACTCGGCACACTCCACAGCCAGCCGACGACCGGCGATTGACAGCCGATATCGGCGCGTAACACTCTCTGCAACGCATCAGGACACCGCCAGGGAATCGGGAGCCGCCGCCATGATCATTTCCGTCGTCAATCACACCAACGGAAAGATTTCGGACGAGGAATTGCAGCATGCGATCCGCGCGATCAATCGCCAGATCGCCGAAGATTTTGAACCCTACTGGAGCCTCGGTGCGACGCTGCGGCTGGAAGGGCGCAGCGAGAAGAAGCCCTCCAAGCTCAACTTACTGGATCTACGCGGCGACGCGATCCTCTACGTCTGGGACAAGATCGACTCCGACGACGCGCTGGGCTATCACGAGCAGAACGCGCGCGGCATCCCTTATGGCTTCGTGTTCATGGAACTGGCCAAATCACTGGGCGAGTCGTGGACCGTCATCCTTTCGCACGAAGCGCTCGAGCTGATCGCCGATCCGCAGGTGAATTTGCTGGTGATGGGCCCGCATCCGGAGGACGCCGACCACACCGTATTCCACTGGTACGAGATGTGCGATGCGGTGCAAGGCGAAACCTACGAGATCGACGGCGTACACGTGTCGAACTTCGTACTGCCGCTCTATTTCACCGGCAGCGACGAACCCGGCGGGCGCAACGACTTTCTCGGCAACCTACACAAAGGCAAGGCGCTGAACTCCTTCGGTGTGAACCCCGGCGGCTATATCGGTTTCTACGACCCCCAGATCGACGACCACACCACCTTCTCGCGCAGCGGAGACAAGGCCGCGGCCAAGCGACTGAAGATCAAGGGCGAGGCCAAAGCCGCGCGACGTGCGGAGCGCTATCGCCGTTTCATGCATGCGGAGGTGACGACCGCCGCCGATGCCGCAACAACCAAGGCGACGCTGAAGCAGCCGGGGCGCACGCCCCGCGGTTTAGCGAAGACGGCGCCGCAGGCCGCAGCGAAAGCGATGGGGAAGACGCGCACTGTCGCGCCGCAGCCGACCGCACTTTCTTCGCTGTCTGTGCTCGATACGCCAGGCAAACGCCGCGAAACCGGCGTCTGAGTCCGGCCGCGCAACTCAGCCCTTGCGGTAGACCTGCGCGCCCTGCGCGCGGAACTCCGCCGATTTCTCCGCCATGCCCGCTTCCAGCGCGGCGGTATCTTCGTCGACGCCGTGCTCGGCGGCGTAGTCGCGCACGTCCTGCGTGATCTTCATCGAACAGAAATGCGGGCCGCACATCGAGCAGAAGTGCGCGAGCTTGTGCGCGTCCTTCGGCAGGGTTTCGTCGTGGAATTCCTTGGCCTTCTCGGGATCGAGGCCGAGGTGGAACTGATCTTCCCAGCGGAACTCGAAACGCGCCTTGCTCAACGCGTTGTCGCGGATCTGCGCGCCGGGATGGCCCTTGGCCAGATCGGCGGCATGCGCGGCGATCTTGTAGGCCATGATGCCGTCGCGCACGTCCTGGCGGTTCGGCAAGCCGAGGTGTTCTTTCGGCGTGACGTAGCACAGCATCGCGGTGCCGTACCAGCCGATCATCGCCGCGCCGATCGCGCTGGTGATGTGGTCGTAGCCCGGTGCGATGTCGGTGGTCAGCGGGCCGAGCGTATAGAACGGCGCTTCGCCGCACTCGACCAACTGCTTGTCCATGTTCTCCTTGATCATCTGCATCGGCACGTGGCCGGGGCCTTCGATCATGGTCTGCACGTCGTGCTTCCAGGCGATCTTGGTCAATTCGCCCAGCGCTTCGAGTTCGCCGAACTGCGCGGCGTCGTTGGCGTCGGCGATGCAGCCGGGACGCAGGCCATCGCCCAGCGAGAAGGCCACGTCGTAGGCCTTCATGATTTCGCAGATGTCCTCGAAGTGGGTGTAGAGGAAATTCTCCTTGTGGTGCGCGAGGCACCACTTGGCCATGATCGAACCGCCGCGCGAGACGATGCCGGTCACGCGCTTCGCGGTCAGCGGCACATGGCGCAGCAACACGCCGGCATGGATGGTGAAGTAATCGACGCCCTGCTCGGCCTGTTCGATCAACGTGTCGCGGAACATCTCCCAGGTGAGTTCTTCGGCACGGCCGTCGACTTTTTCCAGCGCCTGGTAGATCGGCACGGTACCGATCGGCACCGGCGAATTGCGGATGATCCATTCGCGCGTTTCGTGGATGTGCTTACCGGTGGACAGGTCCATCACCGTGTCGCCGCCCCAGCGGATCGCCCACACCAATTTCTCGACTTCCTCGGCGATGCCGGAACTCACCGCGGAATTGCCGATATTCGCGTTGATCTTGGTCAGGAAATTGCGGCCGATGATCATCGGCTCGCTTTCCGGGTGATTGATGTTGTTCGGCAGGATCGCGCGGCCGCGGGCGATCTCGTCGCGCACGAACTCCGGGGTGATGATCTTCTGGATATTCGCGCCGAAGCTTTCGCCCGGATGCTGTTGCAGCAAATGCGATTCGCGCACCGCATCGAGGCGTTGATTTTCGCGGATCGCCACGTATTCCATCTCCGGGCGTCACGATGCCGCGCTTGGCGTAATGCATCTGCGACACGTTGGCGCCGGCCTAACGCACGACGCGGCAGCGCGCGATTCGGGAAACGCACCGCATCGAGCTTGGCGTTGCCCTCGCGCGCGCGGCCGAACTCGGAGCTGAGTGCGGGCAGTCGTTCGGTGTCGCCGCGCTCTTCGATCCAACGCGCACGCAACGGCGCTAAACCGATCGACAGATCGATCGTCGCATCGGGATCGGTGTAGGGACCGGATGGGTCGTAAATCGGTCACTGGCGCATTGGCTTCGCCGCCGAACAAGGTCGGTGTCTGCGACAGCGTGACTTCACGCATCGCCACGCGAAGATCGGGCCGCGTACCTTCGACGAAAATCTTGCGCGAACCGGGAATCGGCCGGGTCACGGATTCGGACAGTTGATCGGTCTGCTGCAACAGCGTCGTGGGCACGGCATTCATCGGTATTCGTCCTGTGTTGATGCGGCGCAATGCATAGGCATTACGCGATGTTCGGGACGAAGCGAGGACGCGGCGCGGAAGCCGCAAGGCCACCGGTGTCGCGAAGCTTCCCTACGCCGATATCAATCGGATCAGGTTCGAAGGGTCTGTCTCAATCGCCGGCCAGCCGACGATACCCCCGCTTCACAGTGCGCCATTGAACCATTCCCGGGCGCCGACCGCCACCAACTCGGACGCTGCAGGGCTGTTCATTTTTCGATGGTTTCGCCGACAATCGGCTCACCTCCACCCGTCGCGCTCATCTCCATGTCCGCATCCCGCCGCGCCAGTTGGCGCGATCATCTTCGTTACCGCTTCGAAAACACCCTGTCGCGCGGCCCGATCGCCCTGATCGGCTGGCTGGCGCTACTGTCTTCGCTCATCGTCGCCTTCGCCGCACTGGCGATCTGGGGCCTACGCATCCGGACCGCACCGGACGAACCCGAGAGCCGGCTCGGCGCCCTGGAAGGCGCTTGGCAGAGCATGCTGCACGCACTGGATCCCGGCACGCTCGCCGGCGACCAGGGCTGGATGCTGCGTCTGCTGATGCTGACGGTCACTGTCGGCGGCATCTTCATCGTCAGCATGTTGATCGGCACGATCACCTCGGGGCTGGAGTCGCGGTTGCACGAACTGCGCAAGGGCCGCTCGCGTGTGATCGAGACCGATCACACCCTGATCCTCGGTTGGTCCAGCAAAGTGTTCTCGATCATCGGCGAGCTGGTCATCGCCAACGAGAACCAGAAGAACCCGGCCATCGTGATCCTCGCCGACCGCGACAAGGTCGAGATGGAGGACGATGTCCGCGCCAAATTCCCGAATACCAAAAATACCCGGGTGATCTGCCGCAGCGGCAATCCCTTGGATCTGGACGACTTGGCTGTGGTCTCGCCGCACGAGGCGCGTTCGATCGTGGTGCTGGCGCCGGAGCACGAGAACCCCGACATCCATGTCATCAAGTCGGTCCTCGCGATCACCAACAATCCGGATCGGCGCGAGACGCCCTATCACGTCGTCGCCGAGATCCGCGACGCCCACAACCTAGAGGCGGCGCATCTGGTCGGCGGCGACGAAGCCGTGTTCGTGCAAGGCGGAGATCTGATCGCTCGCGTCACCGCGCAGACCTGTCGCCAATCGGGGCTCAGCGTGGTCTACACCGAACTACTGGACTTCGATGGCGCCGAAATTTATTTCACCCCGGCCGGCGCGCTCGCAGGGCGTCGCTATCGCCAAGCGCTGTCCGGTTTCGAGGACTCGACGGTGATGGGCCTGATGCGCAGCGATGGCGCGGTGCTGATCAATCCACCGATGGACACGCTGTTGTCGCCCGATGATCAAATCATCGCGATCAGCGAAGACGATGATACCTTGATCCCATCGAAGACCGCGCCGCCTTCACCGGATGCCGCCTGCATCATCGAGGGCACCCGTAGCGAAACGATGCCCGAGCGCACCTTGGTTCTAGGCTGGAACGACAAGACCGAGGCGGTGATCCGCGAATTGGACAATTATGTCGCAACCGGTTCGAAGATCACCGCGATCCGCGCCTGGGGCGAAGACGATGCCAGCATGGCGGCCGCCGCCGCGCTGAAACGGCAGCGCATGGCGCTGCGCATCGGCGACATCGCCAGTCTGGCCACGCTTGAGGCACTGGACGTCGCGAGCTACGACCACATCATCGTGATGAGCGACACGCGGTTACCGGTGCAGGAGGCCGATGCGCAAACCCTGATCTGCCTACTGCATCTGCGCAACCTCGCCGAGGCTTGCGGTAAGGATCTGAGCATCGTCAGCGAGATGATGGACCTACGCAACCGTGCGCTGGCGCAGGTGGCGAAGGCCGACGACTTCATCGTCAGCGACAAACTGGTGAGTCTGATGCTGGCGCAGCTTTCCGAAAACAAACACCTGGACCGCGTGTTCCGCACACTGTTCAGCGCCGATGGTTCGGAGATTTACATCCGCCCGGCCCGCGACTACGTCCGCATCGATCACGAGCTGAATTTCCACACCGTGCTGGAAGCGGCGGCGCGACGCGGCGAAACCGCCATCGGCTACCGTATCGCAGCGGATGGCACGGATGCATCGAAAGGTTTCGGCGTGAAGGTGAACCCGAATAAGTCGGATCGTTTCCGATTCGCGGCGGCGGATCAGATCATCGTGTTAGCGGAGGACTGACGGCTCCGATCGAGCGGCCTAATGACCGCTCGACCATCGACGATCAACGCAGCGTGGCGTTGATCCGATCCAGCGCCTTGCCGCCTGGGTTGAGGTCGGCCGCTTCCAAGGTATTCAAGGGGCGAGCGGTCGTCTTCAAATGCTGGTGCAAATCGCCGGCGGCCGGGTCGACGTAGAGCAAGCCGGTCACGACCTCGCCGAGCGCATGATGCTGCTGGATGAAATTCATCGCGGCGATTCGATCGCGCGGGTCGTAATCCTCGGCCAGTTTATGCAAACGCAAAACCGTCCCGTCGTGCTGCTCGACCGCGATGGTATCGCCCGCCGCGTAGTCGACAGCGATCTCGGACTTCGGCGACATCACGTCCAATCTGTTGACCGCGTCGTTGTGCTCGCGCACGTAGTCGTAACTCTTGGTGCTGCCCGCATGATTATTGAACGCGACGCAGGGGCTGATGACGTCGATGAACGCGGTGCCGCGATGCGACATCGCGCCTTTGATCAGCGGCACCAATTGCTGTCTTGTCGCCGGAAAAACTGCGCCCGACGTAACTCGCGCCGAGTTGCAGCGCCATCGTCACCAAATCGAGCGGGCTGTCGGTATTCGCGACGCCTTTTTTCGAGACCGAGCCTTGGTCGGCGGTGGCCGAGAATTGGCCTTTGGTCAAACCATAGACGCCGTTGTTCTCGACGATGTACACCATGTTCACGCCGCGTCGAATCGCATGCACGAACTGACCGATGCCGATCGACGCCGAGTCGCCGTCGCCGGAAACGCCGAGATAAATCAAATCGCGATTCGCCAGATTCGCGCCTGTGAGCACCGAGGGCATGCGCCCGTGCACGGTGTTGAAACCGTGCGACTGCCCGAGGAAGTAGTCCGGCGTTTTACTGCTGCAACCGATCCCCGAGAGCTTCGCGACGCGATGCGGCTCGATATCCAGCTCCCAACACGCCTGGATGATCGCCGCCGAAATCGAATCGTGGCCGCAACCCGCGCAGAGCGTACTGATCTTGCCCTCGTAATCGCGGCGGGTGAAGCCGATCGCGTTGCAGGACAGCGTCGGATGATGCAGTTTGGGTTTGGTGAGGTAAGTCATGCCACTTTCTCCTGCTTCGACGTCGGCCGCACGCGGGCGGTGATCGCGTCCGCGATAAAGCGCGCGGTGATCGGCGTGCCGTCGTAATGCAGCACCGCGATCAATCGCGCCGGGTCGATGTCGAATTCGTTGATCAGCAAACTGCGCAACTGCCCGTCTCGATTCTGTTCGACCACGAACACCGCATCGTGCGCATCGATGAATTCGCGCACCGAGTCCGGAAACGGGAATGCACGCAACCGCATCGTATCCAGCGCGACGCCTTCATCGCGCAAGCGCACGACCGCTTCTTGCATCGCTGGGCTGGTCGAGCCGAAATACAACGCGCCGAAGCGCGACGGCACATCGGCCCGGGATGCGATCGGCTGCGGCACCAACGCCTTCGCGGTGTCGAATTTCTGCAGTAGTCGCTGCATGTTGTAGACGTAATCCGCGCCGCGTTCGGAATACTGCGCCTGCGGATTGCGCGAGGTGCCACGGGTGAAATACGCGCCCTTGTCGGGATGCGTGCCGGGATAGGTGCGATACGGGATGCCGTCGCCGTCGATATCCTTGTAGCGCGCGAACTCTTTACCTGCGTCGAGATCCTCGCGACTCAACACCTTGCCGCGATCGTAAGTGCGCGTGTCGTCCCACACGAATGGTGCGCATAGCCGTTGATTCATGCCGATATCCAAATCGGTCATCACGAAGATGGGGGTCTGCAACCGATCCGCGAGGTCCAGCGCATCGGCCGCGAAGGAGAAGCATTCGTGCGGGTCTTCCGGGAACAGCAAGATGTGTTTGGTATCGCCATGCGACGCGTAGGCGGCGGCGAAAATATCGGATTGCTGCGTACGCGTGGGCATGCCGGTGGATGGCCCGCCGCGTTGGACATCGATGATCGTGACCGGAATCTCGGCGAAATACGCCAGACCGATGAATTCGTTCATCAACGACACGCCCGGGCCCGAGGTGGTGGTGAAGGCGCGCGCACCGTTCCAACCCGCGCCGACGACCATGCCGATCGATGCGATCTCGTCTTCGGCCTGGATGATCGCGAAGTTGTTCGTACCGCTTTCCGTATCGACCCGAAGTTTTTGGCAATAGCTCTGAAACGATTCGGCCAGCGACGACGAGGGCGTGATCGGGTACCACGCGCAGACCGTCGCGCCGCCGTACACGCAGCCCAGCGCCGCGGCCGCATTGCCTTCGGCGAAGATACGGTCGCCCACCGCGTCGGCCTTGTTCACGCGCAGACCGATGGGACAACTCAGATGCTTCAGGGTCCAATCGCGGCCCAGATGCAAGGCCTCGATATTGGGCTTCAGCAGTTTTTCTTTGCCTTTGTATTGCTCGGCGATCAATTGCTCGATCGCTGGCACGTCCATATCGAGCAAGGCGCTCAGCACGCCGACATACATGATGTTCTTGAATAACTGCCGCTGCCGCGGATCGCTGTAGGTCGAATTGCAGATCTCGGTCAGCGGCACGCCGAGGATCTGCAGATCGTCGCGAAACTTCGATTTCGGCATCGGCTTGCTGCTGTCGTACAGCAAATAGCCGCCGGATTCGATCTCGGCGATATCCGCATCCCATGTCTGCGGATTCATCGCCACCATCAAGTCCACGCCGCCGCGCCGACCCAACCATCCGGCTTCGCAGACGCGCACTTCGTACCACGTCGGCAGGCCTTGGATGTTCGAAGGGAAAATATTCCGCGGGCTCACCGGCACGCCCATGCGCAGGATCGCTTTAGCGAATAATTCGTTCGCGGATGCGGAGCCGGAACCGTTGACGTTCGCGAACTTAACGACGAAGTCGTTGATCGATTCGAGCCGTGGATGCTGCGACGCAGTCATGCCGCCTCCTTCGCTTTGCGCGCTACGGCAACCGCCGCCGGCGTAGGTTTCTTGCAGCAGGAACTTCTGCATGTCCCAGGCCCCAGTCGGGCAGCGTTCGGCGCACAGACTGCAATGCAAGCAGACGTCTTCGTCCTTGACCATCACGCGCAATGTTTTCAAGGGCTCGGACACGTACAGCGGCTGCGTTGCGTTCAAAGCCGGTGCGGTCAGACGTTTGCGCAGATCGTCTTCTTCGGCGTTCGCGGTGAAGGTGATGCAATCGGTCGGACAAATATCGACGCAGGCATCGCATTCGATGCACTTGTCCTTGTTGAACACGGTCTGCACGTCGCAATTGAGGCAACGCTGAGTTTCTTTCCAGGCCGTCGCCGGATCGAAGCCCAGTTCCACTTCGACGCGAATGCTATCGAGTTTCTTCGCCGCCTCCGACCACGGCACCGACGTAGCGTTCGTCGGGCGAGACCGCGTTGTCGTAGGTCCATTCGTGGATGCCCATCTTCTGCGAGATCAGCGTCACTTCGGGGCCGGGACGTTCGCGAGTGTCTTCGCCGTGCAGCAATTTATCGATGCTGATCGCAGCCGCATGCCCGTGCGCCACCGCCCAGATGATGTTCTTCGGCCCGAACGCCGCGTCGCCGCCGAACAAGACGTGCGGCAGCGTCGATTGATGCGTCGTCGCATCGACGACCGGCATGCCCCATTCGTCGAAATCGATACCGACATCGCGCTCGATCCACGGGAAGGCGTTCTCTTGGCCGACGGCGATCAACACTTCGTCGCAAGCGACGAATTCGTCGGGCTCGCCGGTCGGCACGAGTTTGCGTCGGCCTTTGTCGTCGTAGTGCGCGCGCACTTTCTCGAAGGTCATACCGGTGAGTTGGCCGCTGGCGTGAACGAACGACTTGGGCACGCGGAAATCGAGAATCGGGATGCCTTCGTGCATCGCGTCTTCTTTTTCCCAGGGGCTGGCCTTCATTTCGTCGAAGCCCGAACGCACGATCACCTTCACCTCTTCGCCGCCGAGTCTGCGCGCGGAGCGGCAGCAATCCATCGCGGTGTTGCCGCCGCCGAGCACCAAGACGCGCTTACCGACTTTGGTGATGTGGCCGAAATACACGTTCGCCAACCAATCCAAACCGACATGGATCTGCGCTGCGGCTTCTTGTCGCCCGGGCAAATCGAGATCGCGCCCTCGCGGCGCGCCGCGTCCCGACGAAGATCGCGTCGTATTGTTGCGCGAGCAGATCGCGCATCGATTCGATGCGGCGATTGCCGATGAATTCGACGCCGAGGTCGAGGATGTAGCCGGTTTCCTCGTCGATCACCTCTTCGGGCAATCGGAAGCGCGGCACCTGGGTGCGCATGAAACCGCCCGGCTTTGGGATCGGCCTCGAACACGGTGACGTGGTAGCCGAGCGGCGCGAGATCGCGCGCGACCGTCAGCGCCGATGGCCCCGCGCCGACGCAGGCGATGCGCTTGCCGTTCTTGTGCGTCGCTGGCTGCGGCATCCGCGCCGAAACGTCGCCTTTGAGATCGGCGGCCACGCGTTTGAGCCGGCAGATCGCGACCGGCTCGGGCTTGGCCTCGGGTTCGCTGCCGTTGTTCTCCTCCACCCGGCCGCGCCGACAGGCCGGTTCGCAGGGCCGGTCGCACGTTCGACCGAGAATTCCCGGAAACACGTTGCTGCGCCAATTCACCATATAGGCATCGGCGTAGCGACCGGAAGCGATCAGGCGGATGTATTCGGGCACCGGCGTATGCGCCGGGCAGGCCCACTGGCAGTCGACGACCCGATGGAAGGTGTCGGGGTTGCGAATATCGGTCGGCTTCATTCGAGCTCCCACCGCATGAGCCGAATGCGTCGACCCTCGCTTGCCAGCCGAGTCTAGACCGGACCATGGTGCCGCGTCACGAGCCGCGCCTCGTCATCGCGTCGGCGCGCACGCACAAACCATTTGACGCCCCACCTGCGGATCGTTTACACCTGTCCCATGCGCCGCCTCTTCGCCACCGACATCGATCGCCTCCGCGCCCCGCGCGGCGACGCGGTGGCGTCGGCGACGACCCGCACGACGACGACAACGACCGGTACCGGTACTCGTCATGGTGCGGGCTGCGACAGCGAAACGGATTGACCCCTTCGACGTCCCGCCCCGCACCCTCCGAGGGTCGCGGGGTCGCCCGCGAACCGAAGCATGCGGGGCTCCCACTCTGGAGCCTGACTCATGGATGCCTCATCCCTTTCCGCCCAAGCCACGGGCACCGCATCGGAACAGGCGTCGCCGCGGTACCGCGCGCATAAATTCGGCGGCAGCAGCGTCGCCGATGCCGACCGTTATCGCCATGTCGCTGAACTCTTACGCGACGCCGAAACGCCGCGCGCGGTCGTGGTGTCGGCGATGCAAGGCGTCACCGATGCGCTGACCGCACTCGCCCAGGCCGCGCTTGCGGGCGATGATTGGCAGGACCGTTGGTCGCAGTTGCGCGACCGCCACCTCGCCACCGCATATAAGCTCGATCGCGATCCGCAGCACGCATTGATCGCGCGTCTGGATGCCGAGTTCGCCACGCTGTCGTCCAAACTCAGCCGCATCGCGGACGAATCGCCCGAAGCGCGCGCGCGTGGCGCCGCTCACTCGCAAGGCGAACGCACGCTCGATGAAATCCAAGGGCTCGGCGAAGTGTGGTCGTCGATGCTGTTGCATGCCGCGCTCGGCGGTAAGGCCGCGGACTGGGCGCGGCTCGACGCCCGCGATGTCCTGGTGGTGCATGCCGGCGAGCTCGGCGTCGCCGTGGATTGGCCGCGCAGCCGCGAGCGTTTCGCGCAATGGCGCGCGCAGCATCCGCAACGCGACGCAGTCATCACCGGCTTCGTCGCGCGCGATGCCGAAGGCCGCGCGACCACGCTGGGCCGCAACGGCAGCGATTATTCCGGCGCGATCTTCGCGGTGTTGTTCGATGCCTGCGAACTGACCATCTGGACCGATGTCGACGGCGTGCTGAGCGCCGACCCGCGCTTAGTGCCGGACGCTGTCTGTCTGCCGTCGATGTCCTACGCCGAAGCCTGCGAATTGGCGTATTTCGGCGCGAAAGTGCTGCATCCGCAGACGATGGCGCCAGCGATGCAAGCGGGCCTGCCGATTTGGATTCGCAATTCGCGCAATCCTGCGGCCAGAGGCACGCTGATCTCCGACCAAGCGCAGGCCGACGACACCGCATCGCCGGTGAAAGGTTTGAGTTTGGTCGGCGAGATGGCTTTGCTCGAACTCAGCGGTGCGGGTCTCATCGGCGTTCCCGGCACCGCCGAGCGCATGTTCGCGGCGCTGCGCGAAGCCGGCGTCTCCGTCACCATGATCTCTCAGGGCTCCAGCGAACATTCGATTTGTTGCGTCTTGCCCGCAGCGCAAGCCGAACGCGGCCGCGCGGCGGTCGATGGCGCTTTCGCGGACGCGATCGCCGATGGTCAAGTCGAAGGCGTCGCGATCACGCTCGGAATCGCGGTCTTGGCGGCGGTCGGCGACGGCATGGTCGGTATGCCGGGCGTTTCGGCGCGTTTGTTCGACGGCCTCGCCCGCGCGCGGGTCAACATCCGCGCGATCGCGCAGGGCGCGAGCGAACGCAATATCTCGGTCGCGATCGCCGCAGCGGATGCCGTGCGCGGTCTGCGCGCGGTGCATAGCGCATTCTGGCTGTCGCCCGCGACGCTCTCGGTCGGTTTGATCGGTCCGGGCAATGTCGGCCGCGCCTTGTTGGCGCAACTCGCCGAGGCCTTGCCGCGTTTCGCCGACGACGCACGCATCGCGCATCGCCTCGATCTTCGCTTGCGCGCGATCGCCAGCAGCAAGCGGATGCGTTTGGACGATGCTCATCTCGATCCATCGCAAGCGATCGCGCGGTTACGCGAAGACGACGGTCTCTCCCGCGATCTCGATCTCGATGCCTTCGCCGCGCACGTCTGCGCTGAGCATCTGCCGCACGCGCTGATCGTCGATTGCAGCGGCAGCGATGCGATCGCCGCACGTTATCCCGAATGGTTGGCGATGGGCATCCACGTCGTCACTCCGAGCAAGCATGCCGGCAGCGGCGACTGGATGCGTTATTGCGCGATTCGCGAGGCCGAAAAGCACGGCGGACTGTTCCGCTACGAAGCGACCGTCGGTGCCGGTTTGCCGGTGATCCAAACGCTGCGCTCGTTGCTCGACACCGGCGACGCGCTCACCGGCGTGGAAGGCGTGCTCTCAGGCACGCTGGCATGGTTGTTCAATCGTTACGACGGCAGCATGCCGTTTTCGGAACTCGTCGCGGAAGCCAAAGCGCTCGGCTATACCGAACCCGATCCGCGCGACGATCTCAGCGGCACCGATGTCGCGCGCAAACTGGTGATTCTGGCGCGCGAGGCCGGCGCATCGCTATCGCTGGAGGATGTCGACATCGAAAGCCTCGTGCCCGAAGCGCTGCGCACGATCCCGCGCGACGAGTTCTTGGCGCGATTGAACGAACTGGATGCGCCGATGCTGGCGCGGCTCGACACCGCGCGCGCGCAGGGACGCAGCTTGCGTTACCTCGCGCATTTCGATGGCGATCGCCATGCGCGCGTGGGCTTGGCGATGCCCGAACCCGGGCACGCCAGTCTTTACAGCCGGCTCACCGACAACCTCATTCAATTCCGCACCCGTCGTTACGCCGCGAATCCATTGGTCGTGCAAGGCCCCGGTGCCGGCGCGGATGTCACCGCGGCCGGCGTATTCGGCGATATCTTGGCGATCGCGCATACGCTCGGTGCGCGCGTTTCGGGAGCCCAAGCGTGAGCGAAGTCCATAGCGCACGCGCGTTCGCGCCCGCCAGCGTCGGCAACATCGGCGTCGGTTTCGATCTGCTCGGCCACAGCATCGACGGCCCGCGCGATATCGCGATCGTGCGCAAAACCCCCACTCGCGATGTACGCGTGATCGCGATTCGCGGCGATGCGCCTGGCGCCGATCGACTGCCGATGGATGCGGAACGCAATACTGCCGGGCGCGCGCTGATCGCGCTGCGCGAAGCGCTGGATCTATCGTTCGGTTTCGAAATCGAATTGGAGAAAGGCATTCCGCTGGGCTCGGGTCTCGGCGGTTCGGCCGCGTCGTGCGTCGCCGCCTTGGTCGCGGCGAACGCGGTCCTCGACGCACCGCTGTCGCGCGAAGCGCTGTATCCGTTCGCGCTGCAGGGAGAAGCCGTCGCGAGCGGAAGTTTGCACGGCGATAACGTCGCGCCGATGCTGCTCGGCGGCGTCACCCTCGCGACGCAGGATCGGATGATCGCGTTGCCTGCGCCCGACTGGCTGCATTGCGTCGTCGTGCATCCCGACCAAGAGCTGGAGACTCGACGCGCGCGCGCGGCGCTCGTCGAGCCGTATCCGTTGTCGCAGTTCGTCGCACAAAGTACGCACCTGGCGTTGTTTCTCACCGGCCTGCAACGCAGCGATATCGCGATGATCCGAGAAGGCTTGCGCGATGTCTTGGTCGAACCCCGCCGCGCATCGCTGATTCCGGGTTTCGCGGACGTGAAAGCCGCAGCGATGATGCACGATGCGCTCGGCGCGAGCATTTCCGGCGCCGGCCCAAGCGTCTTCGCTTGGTTCGCATCGAAAGCGCAGGCCGAAGCCGCTGCGCCGATGATGCAAGCCGCCTTTCGCGACGCTGGCTACGATGCGCGCGCTTATGTCTCGCCTGTCGCCGGTCCGCGTGCGGAGGTGCTGCCATGAGTGCGCCGACGATCTCTTCGATGAGTATGCCGTTCGTGAGCACACGCGGCGGCGTCGTACCAGCGAGCATCGACGACACCAGCATCGATCAAGCGCTCATCGCGGGCCTCGCCCCCGACGGTGGGCTGTACGTTCCACGGACGATTCCGCAACTCGACGCGAACACCATCGCCACGCGGATCGGCACCGGCGCGCTGGCCGACACTGCGACCGCTGTCCTCGCGCCGTATTTCGTCGATTCTCGACTGCGCGATGCATTGCCTGCGTTGTGCGCACGCGCTTACGATTTCGATGCGCCGCTGGTGCCGATGCGCGGGACGCAGGACTACGTGTTGGAACTTTTCCACGGCCCGACCGCAGCGTTCAAGGACTACGCAGCGCGATTTTTGGCCGAGTGCTTATCGGCCTTGGCGCAGAAAGACGTTGCATTAAAAATGCCTCACGAAATGACCTGTCATCCCGAGCACAGCGATGGACCTGCTTCTACTGATGCGGGCATCATCGAAAAGCAGGTCCCTCGCGATGCTCGGGATGACAGAGAAGATCGTGCGCTGGCTACGAAAAACGGTGCGCCTGGGCGCACCCTAGCGACGCCTACGGATATCACGACGATTTTGGTCGCGACATCGGGCGATACCGGTGCTGCGGTCGCGGCTGCATTTCATCGTCGCCCCGGTTTCGCGGTGACGATTCTCTATCCTCACGGCCGCGTCTCGCCGCGGCAAGCGCATGGATTGGAATGTTGGGGCGACAACGTGCGCACTTTCCGCGTCGACGGCAGTTTCGACGACTGCCAGCGCATGGCGAAAGCGGCGTTGTCCGACGTCGAGCTGCGTCGAGCGCGTGCGCTGACCTCCGCCAACAGCATCAGCCTCGGTCGTTTGCTGCCGCAAGTCGCGTACTACGCGCACACGGCCGGCGCATTCTTCGCCGCGCATGGGCAGGCGCTGAATCTGATCATTCCCACCGGCAATCTCGGCAATGCCGCCGCCGCGTTTCTCGCAAAACGCATGGGATTGCCGATCGGCGAGATCGTACTCGCGACCAATGCCAACGATGTGCTGCCACGCTATTTCGACGGTGGCGAATACGCGCCGCATGCCACCATCGCGACGTTGGCCAATGCGATGGATGTCGGTGCTCCGAGCAATTTCGAACGCCTGCGCTATTGGCACCGCGATGATGCCGAACTGCGCGCGTCGATGCGCGCGTTCGCCGTGAGCGACGATACGATCCGCGCGGCGATCACGGCCGCACCGGACCGACATGGCATCGTGCCCTGCCCGCACACCGCCTGCGGTCTGCATGTGTTGGAACATCTGCGTAACGAAGGCGATACGCGCCCATGGGTCGTCGTCGCGACCGCGCATCCTGCGAAATTCGAGACCATCGTCGAACCTTTGGTCGGCCATGCGGTAGCGCCGCCGCCCGCACTGGGGGAATGCCTCGCACGACCCGCGCATGGCGAATCGCTGGCGGCCAATGATGCGGCGCTGCGCGAACGCTTGTTAACCCAGTAGAGCGGCCTTCAGGCCGCTGCTCTGTGGGGGTGCCCCTCCCAGCAAGCGGAATAAGAAAATCGAGCCCCGTGTATGGCTGTCCTTCTCCCCATGCATGGGGAGAAGGTGCCCGAAGGGCGGATGAGGGGCGCTTTAGCCCAAGGACTCGCGTCGGCGCATCAGACAACTCATGCGCGGACGTTTTGATGCGCCAAGGTCTACTCGTTCTGCGGGTGCGTTTGACAGAAGCCTAATCGAATGCAGATCGCGTACTTGCGCAGATCGGCGAACGACGACAGCCCATCAAATTCCGGTGCATTCCTTGCACAGCGCCAACAGCGCGGCCTGCACCTTCGGATCGTTGGCATCCGCAGGCGGTGTCGTCACGATGCCTTTGGCGATGTACAGGCCACTGTGCGCGCCGAATTTCGGATCGAGTGCCGCTGCCTGGATCTCGGCCGCACCGATTTCGGGCGCCTTGAACAACAGCGGTTGCAGCCAACGCAAGAGCAACGGCATACCGACGCCCGCCGTCATATCGGTGCGGTTAGCGCCCGGCGTCATGCTGCGCAGACGTACGCGATCGAAGTCGTGTTCGAGCGCCATGGCATTGGTCATCGTGGTGAGCGCGAGTTTCGACTGCGCATAAGGCCCGACCAACTTACGCATCCGCGATGGCCGCGGCAGTTCTTCGAGATCCAAACGTCCCGCGCGCTCGATCATGCCCGAGGATACGTTCAAGATCGTGCCTTCGGCGAGCATCAACGGCGCTGCGAGCAAACGCGACAATAGATACGGTGCGAGGGTATTGATCTGGAAATGCAGCTCGTAGTCTTGCTTCGAATAACGCAAGTCGCCCAACATCACGCCGGCGTTATTGAATAGCGCATCGATCTTGGGATGCTCCGCGATCAGCGTTTGCGCTGCGCGCACGATCGCATCGCGGTCGGCCAAATCGACTTCGATCACATCCACCCGCGCGTTCGGATCGATCGCCGAGAGGCGTTCGAGCGCCGTGCGCGAACGCTCGCGGCTGCGATTGAGCAAGACCAGACGCCAGCCGTCGCGCACTAAGCGTTCGGCCAGCAACATCCCGAGCCCGGACGATGCGCCGGTGATGACCGCGAGCTTATCGTGCATGTGCGCTCCTTGTTGGTTGCGAAAATGAAGCTCAGGCATGGCTTTTCTGGAATCACATCAGCGGAGCTGCACTGCGCTCTACCGCAACAAATGTCGCACAAAGGGGTTGATACGACGCCCGCTTGGTAAGGGGGCTGCTCGTGTGTAGCGCGAGCAGGGGATCGGCAGCGCGCAGTGGGGCCTAAGGCTTGCGAAGCAAACGTTGGGGCTTGATCTGGGCGCAGCCTAGATCAAGCCTGAATCGCATTCCGGGCCGCCCACGGTGGGAGGGGGAGGAAGCCGCAGAACGGCCCGGATGCGAAAGGCAGAATACTGTTGCGCGTTCTTACGCCGCTTCGATGCGCACCTCGCTAGCGCGCACTCGGAACCATGCGGCATACAACGCCGGCAAGAACAGCAAGGTCAGCGCGGTCGCGACGATCAAACCGCCCATGATCGCCACCGCCATCGGGCCGAAGAACACGCTGCGCGATAGCGGCACCATCGCCAGAATCGCCGCGAGCGCGGTCAATACGATGGGTCGGAAGCGGCGGACCGTCGATTCGACGATCGCAGTCCAACGGTCGTGGCCGCTGGCGATGTCTTGCTCGATCTGATCGATCAGAATCACCGAGTTGCGCATGATCATGCCCGATAGCGCGATCACCCCGAGCATCGCGACGAAACCGAAAGGTACGCGGAACAACAGCAAGAACAGCACCACGCCGATCAGGCCTAACGGCGCCGTCGACAGCACCAACAACACGCGCGACACGCTGCGCAATTGCAGCATCAACAAGGTCAACACGACCAGCAAGAACAACGGCATGCCGGCCTTGATCGAATTCTGGCCGCGCGCGGCATCTTCCACCGCGCCGCCGATCTGCAGCAGATAGCCATCCGGCAGCGCGCTGCGGATCGCGTTCAAGCTCGGATCGATCTGAGCCACGATCGTCGGTGCGGTCGTGCCGTTGCGGATATCGGCGCGCACGGTCACGGTGGGCAAACGATTATGGTGCCAGATGATGCCGTCTTCGAACGCGTATTCCAAGCGCGCGATCTGCATTACCGGCACAGTCTTGCCGTTGCTCGTCGGCACCGCGAGGCTGCCGATCAGATCCAAACGCGCACGTTCGTCGTCCGGCCCGCGCAGCAGAATTTCGATCAGCTCGTTACCTTCGCGATACGTGCTGATATGCAGGCCAGACAACGAACCCGACAGGAAGCTCGCGAGGTGCTGCGAACTCACGCCCAGCGCACGCGCGCGCTCTTGATCGACGACCAAGCGAACGACTTTGCTCGGCTCGTCCCAATCGAGATTGACGTTCGTGACGTTCGGGTTCGCGGCGACCTTCGCTTTGATTTGCGCGGCGATCTCGTGGACACGCTCGATGTGTTCGCCGGAGACGCGGAATTGCACCGGATAACCGACCGGCGGGCCATTCTCAAGACGCGTCACGCGCAATTGCAGCTCCGGAAAGCGGCGGCGCACATCGCTCATCAACCACTCGCGAATCTCTTCGCGACTGCGCGTGTCGTGCGCACGTACCACGAACTGGGTGAAATTGGCGGCGGGCAATTGCTGATCCAACGGCAGATAGAACCGTGGCGAGCCGGTGCCGACGTACGCGACATAATTGTCGACGCCCTTGCGACCGGCCAACATCTTTTCCAATTTATGCGCAGCGGCCTCGGTAGCCTTCAGCGAGCTGCCTTCGGCGAGCTCGACATCGATCATCAGCTCGTAACGGGTCGAGTCCGGAAAGAACTGCTGAGGAATGAATCGAAACAGCGCGAGCGCGACGACGAACGCGAGCGCGGTCGCGCCGATCACCCACCAACGCCGCGCGATGCACCAACGCACGATCGCACGGAAACGGCGATAGAAGCCGGACTGATACGGGTCGTGCGCATGATGTTTGCCGTCGGCACCGATGTGCAACGGCGCTGGCGCGAGTAGCGCCGCGTACTGCGGCCAGCGATCGGCCAATCGTTCGCGAAACGCGCGGATGCGCCCGTCCACGGAACGCGGATGCGGTGCGACATGCGGGTCGGGCAGCATCTTCTCGCCCAAATACGGAATGAACAACACGGCCGCGATCCACGAGACCACGAGCGCGATCGTCGTCACCTGGAACAATGCGCGCGTGTACTCGCCGGTGCTCGACGCCGCAGTCGCGATCGGCAAAAAACCGGCCGCCGTCACCAAGGTGCCGGTGAGCATCGGGAACGCCGTCGTTTCGTATGCGAAGGCCGCCGCTTTAAGGCGGCTATAACCTTGCTCCATTTTGATCGCCATCATTTCGACCGCGATGATCGCATCGTCCACCAACAGGCCCAGCGCGAGCACCAATGCGCCCAGCGAAATTTTATGCAGCCCGATGCCGAAGTAATGCATGGCCGCGAAGGTCATCGCCAGCACCAATGGAATGCTGATCGCGACGACTAATCCAGTACGCACGCCGAGCGAGAAGAAGCTCACCAACAACACGATCACGATCGCTTCGGCCAGCACGCGCACGAACTCGCCGATCGAATCGCGCACCGCTCTAGGCTGATCGGCGACGCGGCCCAGTCGCATGCCGACAGGCAAGGTCTTCTGTAGCTGCTCGACTTCGGCGTCGAGCGCCTCGCCGAGCTTGAGAATATCGCCGCGGGCCTTCATCGAGACCGCGATACCGATCGCGTCCTGGCCCATGAAGCGCATGCGCGGCGCGGCGGGATCGGCGTAGCCGCGATGGACCTCGGCGATATCGCCCAATAAGAATGTGCGGTCGCCGATGCGGATCGGGAAGCGACGGATCTCGTCGACCGATTTGAAACCGCCATCGACCCGCAGCTGTACGCGCTCGCCTGCGGTCTCGAAGAAACCCGCCGCGGCGACCGCGTTTTGCTCGGCCAAAGCCTGCTGCACCGCGGGCAGCGGGATGCCGAGTCCGGCGAGTTTCACGTTCGCCAATTCGATCCAAATCTTCTCGTCCTGCAGGCCGATCAAGTCGATCTTGGCGACGTCGGTCACGCGCTGCAACCGCAGTTCGATGCGTTCGGCGTAATCTTTGAGCGTCGAGTATTCGTAGCCGTCGCCGGTCAGCGCGTAAATATTGCCGAATGTGTCGCCGAATTCGTCGTTGAAGAATGGTCCGATCGTTCCTTGCGGCAATGTGCCGCGAATATCGCCGACCTTCTTGCGGATGTCGTACCACAACTGCGGCAACTCGCGTGTCGTCAACGACTCGCGCGCGATGACGATGACTTCGGAAACACCCGGCCGCGAATAGGAATTGACCTCTTCGTAACGTCCGGTTTCCATCACTTCTTTTTCGATGCGATCGGTGATTTGACGCGCGGTGTCCTCGGCGTTCGCACCAGGCCAAATGGTGCGGATCACCATCGCTTTGAAGGTGAACGGCGGATCTTCCGATTGCCCGAGCTTGGTGTACGACCAGGCCCCGACCACCGCGAGCACCAGCATCATGTAAAGCACGAGCGGACGGTTCGCGAGCGCCCATTCCGAGACGTTAAAACGACGCATGTTCAACACTCCTGCCGACGAACGAAGCCAAGACGGCGCTTCGCGTGCTTACTCATGCGTAGGAGAAACGCCGCCGTGCGGACGAGGCTTCGCTCTGCGCTTCTGACCAAATTCATGTCGAAGTCTTTCGGTCAGTTCGGTTTCACGGGTCGATTGTCGCGATCGACCGGCAATACCGACTGCCCGTCTTGCAATAGATGGCCGCCGACAGCCACCACCCATTCGCCCGCTTTCACGCCGCTCAAAATCGGCACACGCTCCGAGCCGAACGGGCCAGTCCTGACCGACACGCGGCGCACGCGTTGCGATTTCGAGTCGGCCACCCAAACCGCGGCCCCGCCATTCGCATTGGTTTGCACCGCCGTCAGCGGCACCTCCAGCGATGCGTCTTGGCCATCGACGATGTACACGCGTGCGCTTTGCCCGAGGTCCACAGCCGCCTCACCGTCCAACGTCGCACGGGCGGCGAACGTCCGCGCCGAGGGATCCGCCGCTGCGGAGATCTCGCGAATGCGGCCTGGGAGCCGTTGCCCGGGCGCACTCCACAATTCGACGATCACTGGGCGACCGACCGCGATCTCGCGAATGCGACCTTCCGGCAGTGCGAAGGCCACTTCGCGGCCGCTATCGCCCGCCAACGAGAAAACGATTTGTCCCGTCGACACCACTTGGCCGGCTTCGATGTGCCGCGCGGCGATCACGCCATCGCGCGGTGCGCGCAAGACGCTGTATTCGGTTTGGTGACGGGCGACATCGAGCTGGGCGCGTGAGGCGCGGACCTCCGCCTCGGCCGCGCGCAGGCTGGCGGTCTGCTGGTCCAGATTCGAGCGACTGACCAATTGCTCTTTGGCCAACGCCGCGACACGGCCGTAATCGGCACGAGTCCGGGCGAGTTGAGCTTCCGCGGCGCCGAGCCGTGCATGCAGCGCATCGGCTTGTAGGCGGAGATCGGCGGGGTCGAGTTCGGCCAGCGCATCGCCAGCGCGCACGCGATCGCCGGCGTCGACAAGTCGGCGCAGAACCTTGCCTGCGACACGAAACGACAGCGCGCTTTCTTCACGGGCGCGGATCTCGCCGGCATAGGCAGAGACGGCCCCGCCCGCCTTATCGACACCGACCTGAACCACCAAAACGGGGCGCGGCGGCTCGGGAGGCGATGCGACGTTGCCACACGCGACCAGAACACCGACCATGAGCACGCTGAAGCCCACCTCACGCAATCCATACCGTCGAATGTCCATAGTCGCTCCTGATCCGGTGATGGCCGGGGATTTAATGAACTCGACGGTATCGTATAATTAACAAACCAAATAGTCTAGTATTCAATGATGGTCGTGCAACCCTCCAATTCCTTGCCCGATACCGCCGTAAAACCGGCCGGACCGGGCCGCCCGAAGGATCTCGGCAAGCGCGCTGCGATTCTCGAAGCGGCTAAACGCCTGTTCCCGCAACACGGCTTCGATGGCGTCAGCATGGACCAGATCGCCGCCGAAGCCGGCGTCTCCAAACTCACGGTCTACAGCCATTTCGGCGACAAAGAATCGCTGTTCATCGCGGCCATCGACGCCAAGTGCCAAGAACAGTTACCGGCGGAGCTGTTCCTGGGCGGGCTCAAAGGCAGTCTGCGCGAACAACTGACGACGATCGCCCATGCGTTTTTCGCGCTCGTCACCAGCGAGGAAGCGATCGCGATGCATCGCATGATGACGATGCCCGGCACCGGCGACATGCGTGCGCGCGAATTGTTTTGGCAGGCCGGCCCACAGCGCATCAAGGAGGCATTCGCCGAATTCCTGCGCGCACGCGTCGCGCTGGGCGAATTGGACATAGACGATGCCTACCGCGCGGCATCGCAGTTTTTCTGCCTACTCAAAGGCGAGCCGCATATGCAGATGATGTGCGGGATCTGCGCCGAACCGTTCGGGCCGGACGATATCCAGCATCATCTGGCGTCGACCGTAGAGCTTTTTCTGCGCGCTTATGCGCACCGCGACGGCGCGGGTGTCTTGAAATGAGTTGCGTCGATGCCGGTCCGCAGCGCTTGCGCCGCCTACGCTATCGGCCTGCGGGCGCTGGTGTCGGGCGCGGTGACGTCAGGCCCGGTGACTTCCGGCACTCAGTCGTCGCTGCGGTCCCGGCGATCCTAGGAGCCGTCGCAGAACGCGAGCACCCCGCAAACGTAAGCATTAAAATACCGCCCCCTCTCGCCTACCGCGTGTCGTGATTCTTCCGTTCGCAAGATATCGACGCGCCATCGCCTCCCCCTCGCATACGTACCACTGACGACACGCTACAGAACCGGACCCGATATGACGACGATCGATTACGCCAAAGCTCGCGAAACCATGGTGGAACAACAAGTCCGTCCTTGGGATGTGTTCGATCCGCGCGTACTCGAGACGCTCGCCACGCTACCGCGCGATCGCTTCACCGCCGAATCGCATCGTGCCCTCGCGTACAGCGACATCGAACTGCCCCTTGGTCACGGCGAAACCATGCTCAAGCCCGTGATCGAAGGCCGCGCATTGCAAGCGCTGATGGTCGGCGAGAGCGAAGACGTCCTCGAAATCGGTACCGGCAGCGGCTTTCTCAGCGCGTGTCTCGGCCGCCTCGCGCGAGACGTGGTGTCGATCGAACGTCATGCCGATCTCGCCGACGCCGCGCGCGCGCGCCTGCAAACGCAAGGCATCGCCAACGTCCGTGTCGAATCCGCCGATGCGTTCGCATGGCAGAACACGCGCAAATTCGACGCGATCTTGGTCGGTGGCGCGGTCGCGACCATTCCCGAACGTTTCTTAGGCTGGCTTCGCCCCGGCGGACGGATGTTCGTCATCCACGGCGAGGCGCCGGCGATGGATGCGGCGCTGGTCCATGCGGATGCGGATGGCCGCACCCGCATCGAATCGTTATTCGAAACGGTGGTGCCCTATCTGATCGGCGGCGCGCCCGCGCCGCAATTTCATCTCTGAATTCCATCCGAAGATTCTGGTCCGAACGTCTCTCCCGAATATCCTCACTCGAAGATCCCTCTCGAACGAAATGTGGCCGCTAACCCTCGCTGCCGACAAGGATTCATCATGACACGCCGTCCACTTGCCCTCGCTCTCGCCCTGCTCTGTTTGCCGCTCGCCGCGCAAGCCGAGGATCTGCTGCAATCCTACGAACTGGCACGCGGCAGCGACCCGCAATTCTCGGCGGCGGAGTCCGGGCGTTTGATCTCGCGCGAAGGCGCGGTCCAGGCGCGCTCGGCGCTGTTGCCGCAAATCAACGGCGACCTTTCGTACTCGCGTGCGCGTAGCGTCAGCGAAACCGGCGGCGCGCCGTTCGATTCCGAAAGCGACACCAATACCCGCCAGCTCGGCGTGAACCTCAACCAGATGGTCTACGACCACAGCCGGATCACACGCGTACGCAGTCAGGACGCGCTCGCCACGGCCGCCGATTTCCAACTCGAAGCGGCCGGCGATTCGCTGATCACGCGCACCTCCGCCGCGTATTTCAACGTACTGATCGCGATCGAAACCCTGAGCGCGGCCGAGGCGCAGGAAGCGGCGTTGAAAAAGCAATTCGACTTCGCCAGCAAACGTTTGGAAGTCGGTCTTGCGCCGATCACCGACGTACACGAAGCACGCGCGCAGTACGACAGTGCGCGCGCGAATACGATCATCACCCGTAATGCGCTGGCGGACGCGTATCGTTCGTTGGAAGAAATCACAGGCAAAGATCTACGTGCGCTCAAAGCGCTGCCGCAAGATTTCCAGCCGGAACTGCCGTCGGCGCTCGATGCCAACGGCTGGGTGCAAGCGGCGATCGACAGCAATCCGGCGCTCAAGGCGAAGGAATACCAACTGCGTTCGGCCGAAGCGAATGTCGAAAGCGCGCGCGCCGGCCATTTGCCGACGCTGTATCTGGGCGCCAACTACGGCCGCACGCGTTCCGACGGCGACCAAACCAGCAGTCTCACCGGCATCAGCAATGCGTTCGATAGCCAGAGCAATTCGCGCAGCATCGGCCTGACCCTCTCGGTACCGATCTTCTCCGGCGGCGCGACTCAGTCGCAGGTGCGCTCAGCACTGGCCCAGCGCGACGTGACCGATTTTGAGCTGGAACAGCAGAAGCGCGCGCTCGTACGCAATACGCGTACCGCGTACGAAAATCTGGTCGCCGGCATCAGCGAAGTGGAAGCGCGCAAAGCCGCGGTGTTCTCCGCGCGTAGCGCTTACGCGGCATCGCAAGTCGGTTTGGAAGTCGGCACCCGCACCGTGCTCGATGTGCTGAACAATCAGCAGACGCTGTTCAACGCCGAACGCGAATACGCGCGCTCGCGTTACAACTTCCTGCAGAACCGTCTGACCTTGGAACAGGCCGCCGGGACGCTGGATATCGACGACGTGCAGGATGTGAATCGCATGTTGACCGTCGAAGCGACGACCGCGAAGCCCGGTCAATAAAGCGCTCAGCGCTTCACATGATTCAAGCGAGCCCGGGTCACTCCGGGCTCGCTCGTTTGATGCGCTTCAATGCTCGACGAACTCCGCTTCGATCAAGGTCATCGTGCGTTGCAATGCGCCGCGGCCCTGCTCGACCAGCGCACGGCCCGCATGCGCCATTCGTACACGCTCGTCGTCGTCGGCGAGCAAGGCTTCGAGCGCTGCGGCCGCGGCATCGACATCGTCCGCGATGCGCAGCGCAGCCGCCTTTTGCATTTGCGCGGCGATATCGCTGAAGTTATGCAGATGCGGGCCGGTCACGATCGCGGTGCCGACCGCTGCCGGTTCGAGCAAGTTGTGGCCACCGATCGGTTGCAAGCTGCCGCCGACGAACGCGACATCCGCGCAGGCGTAGAAGCTCATCAATTCGCCGAGCGTATCGATCACGAACACGGCATCGTCGGCATCGGGCAAGCGCGTCAGTTTCCGCGTCGCGACCCGCAATCCGCTATCGATCGCGAGCTGAGTCACGGGACGGAAACGCTCGGGATGCCGCGGCGCCCATAACGTCAACAAGTTCGGCCAACGCGCGCGCAGACGGCGATCGATCTCCAGCATCGCCGCTTCTTCGTCGGGATGCGTGCTCGCCGCGATCCAGATGGGGCGCACGCCGCAACGTGCGCGGAATTCCTGCGCGAAAGCGACGATGGCCGGGTCGACCGGCGTGTCGAATTTGAGATTGCCGCACACGATCGTTTGTTCCTCGTGCGCGCCGAGACGGCGAAAACGATCGGCATCGGCATCGGATTGCGCCGCGATTTTCCGTAGCGTCCGCAAGGCGCGGCCGACCAAGGGCCGCAACACCCGATAACCGCGGAGCGAACGTTCCGACAATCGCGCATTGACCAAATACGCCGGGATGCCGTGATCGCGACAGGCGAACAACAGATTCGGCCACAATTCGGTTTCGACGATCAGCGCGAGTCGCGGGCGATGGCGACTCAAAAAACGTTTCACCGCGCCGGTCAAATCGTAGGGTAGATAGACATGGGTCACGCGCGTGCCCCAAAGTGTGCGTACGCGATCGGAGCCGGTCGGCGTGATCGTCGTGACGAGCAAACGCCGCTCCGGTCGTTGTTTCAGCAACGCGTTAATCAGCGGCGCCGCCGCATTGACCTCGCCCACCGACACCGCATGCACCCACACCCCTTCGGCTTCGACGGTGTGCGTTTGCTTGGCGATCTCCGCCGATACCGTGGATGCTTCGCGCATCGAGGGCGATTCGCGATAGAACGCATAGCGCTCGTCCCAACGCAGCAAATACGCGCGCTGGCGGAAGCCGCGCCAGACCAGGTGATACAGCGTGACGGGCAGCAGCACGTACAGCGCGGCCGAGTACAGGCCACGCAGGGTGTATTCGATCGCACGTTCGACAGTCGCGGCCCGCATGCGCACAGGATAACCGGCTCAGTGCCGTCGGCGTGGCATCGTTCTCTCTCCGGTTGGTCGCGGCCCGCGGGCCATACGCGGTGCCGGCCTTTACAATGCCGCATGCCCTTCGCCTTCGATACTCCGCCCCCACGCTCGCTCCGACACTGGCCCACCTGGGCCGGCATCGCTGCGTTGGCGTTGTTGGCGCGGCTGCCGTGGCCGCTGCAGCGTATGGTCGGTCGCATCCTCGGCGTCGGTCTTCAGGCCGTGCTGCGCGAACGCCGACATGTGGCCGCACGCAATCTCGAACTGTGTTTTCCTGAGTTGGATACGCATGCACGCGCTGCGCTGCTGCGTCGACATTTCCAGGCGCTGGGCATCGCGATCTTCGAATTCGCTCGCGCGTGGTGGGGTTCGGTGCAACCGCAGCGACGCGGCCTGCGGATCGAAGGCATCGAACATATCGAAGCGGCGCAGGCCGATGGCCGTGGTGTGATCGTCGTTTCCGGTCATTTCACGACGCTCGAAATGTGCGCGCGACTGGCCTGCGATGCGGTGCCGCTGGCGGGCATGTATCGGCCCTATCCTCAACCGGCGATGGAATGGTCGGTATTGCGCGGGCGTTCGCGCTACGCCGCCGACATGTTCGCTAAACGCGATGTGCGCGGCGCGGTGAGGCATCTCAAACGCGGCGGCTTGCTCTGGTACGCGCCCGATCAAGACCCGAGCAAAGGCGAGAGTGTGTTCGTGCCGTTTTTCGGCCAACCCGCGAAGAGTTTGAGCTCGACACATCAGCTCGCGCGGCTCTCGGGCGCGGCGGTGGTGATGTTCCAACATTGGCGGCGCGACGACGGCGGTTACACCCTGCGCTTCTGGCCGGCGTTCGATCATTTCCCCAGCGAAGACGCCGCCGCCGACACCGCGCGCGTGATCGGCGCGATCGAAGCGATGGTGCGCGAAGCGCCGGAACAATATTTATGGATCCACCGCCGTTTCAAGCGACAGCCCGATGGCCGATCGCCCTATCTCGATTGAGGCCGCTCGCGATTGAAGTTGGTCGCGATTGAAATCGATAGTGATTGAAGTCGATTGCGATTGCGGCCGTCCACGCTCAGGGTTCGCGCGTACGGCGCTGCGCTTCATAAAGCTTTGCGTATTTTTGGAACGCGTAAAACGCATGGACGCGCGCGGCGATATAACCCGCCCAACCGGCGCGCCAATGCCCACGCAATAAAAAATATCGCAGGAATGCGACGGTCGGGTACGCGACCATGCGCAAACGCAAAGACTTATCTTTCGATCCGCGCCGATCTTCGACTTGCAGAGTGGAATAGCGATTGGCTTTCTCGGATTTAGCCGCGATATCGCGGTCGCCGCGATGCCAGAGCAATGCGTCGAGCGCGCCGACCTCGCCCTCCACGACGACGGTTTCGTGTACGCGATGCCCGCTCATGCGCGCGCGACGGCGATCGAACAGGCGCACGTAACGGTTGTGCCGGCTCCGCGTCGCTTGCCAGCGCCAGAACAACCATTCGCGGCGACGGACGCTGTATCCGGCGCGATCGCCGCTAGCGGCCGCATGCAAGATTTCGTCTTGCGCGCTCGCATCGAGCGACTCGTCCGAGTCCAACAACAGAACCCAATCGTGCACCGCATGATCGATCGCCGATTGCTTTTGCGCGCTGTAACCCTTGAACGCTTCGACGATCACGCGCGCGCCCAGGCTCTCGGCGATCTCGCGCGTGCCATCGTTAGAACCGGAGTCGAGCACCAAGATCTCGTCGCAGAACGACACGCTGCTCAAACATGTTGCGATGGTGTCCGCGTTGTCGAACGTCGTGACGACCGCGGAAAGGCGTTGCCGCGTCGCGCTCATGTGCGCGGTAGCGCTTCGCGCCCCAATAGGCTTCCCGCGTACAACGCCGCGAGCAACAGCGTCACGCCACCCCAGAACGTCGAATAGAACGCGAGATGGGTATTGAACGGGAAGACCGTGACCGCCAGCGCCAACATCGCAGGTCGCGCGGCATCGCGCGCGGCGGGTTCGGCGTACTGCCACGCGCGTCGCGCCATCGCCGCACCGGCGAGCCACAGCAACAGACCGATCGCACCGGTTTCGCTGAGCACTTCCAACACGAGTTGATGCGCATGAAACGCCGGCCCCAAACCCCACGCCGCGATCGTGCCCGACTCCGGGTCGCAGGCCGCAAACGCATTGCGGAAACCGCGCGGGCCGACGCCATTGATCGGATGTTCGCCCGCCATGCACAGCGCCGCGTGCCAAATCCGCGTTCGTCCCGACAGCGCCGTGTCGACGCCCGCCTCATCGGCCGTCAGGGCCGATGCGGTGCGTTCGACGCGCTCGCGCACTTGCGGCGAGACCAACGTCAGCACCAAAAGCGCGACGGCGCCGAAAGCGAAGACCGCCAGCAAGCGTTTCGCGCTGAGCACACGCCAGCCCGAAATCAGCAGCACCAATCCATACGTGATCCAAGAGGCGCGCGAACCGGCGACGAGGATCGCGATACCGATACCCGCGGCGGCGACCGACCAGCCGATGCGCCCGAAACGGTGGCTCGCGATAAAGAGCGCGAACGGCGAGAGACTGGCCAACACCACGCCGAGTTTGAGATTGCAAGGGCCGAACACGCCGCTGAGACGATCGAGCGCGGCATAGTCTGCGGGCTTGCACAGCGTGTGCCCGCTCATGGCGAGCTTCGCCGCATCCATGCTCCAGAATAAAGGGCTGACGCCGGCAAGCGCTTGGATCAAGGCATCGAGCGTCCACACCGCGACGATCGCAGCCAGTCCCAAGAAGGTGATGCGTCGCCCGCGCGGCTCAGCGACAGCCGCGGCGGCCAGCCACAAGAAAGGCAGATACCGCAGATCTTTGGCGGCCTCGCCGAAGGCATCGGCGCGATCGGCGGCGTCGAATGCGGCAATGAATTCCGGCAACCAGTACGCGAGGAACAACACGCTGGTCAATGCCCACGCATGCACGCTGAGCAACTGCATACCGCCACGGAAGCGCACGAACAGCAAACGCGCGATCGCCGCGAGCGCGCCGAGCACCATCACCGCTTCTGCGAAACCTGGCGCCGGCCACAACGCCACGAACGCCAAGACCCAAACCGGCGCCCAACGCCAGCCACCGCGCGGCACGGATAAAGACTCGGCAGTAGCGTCGGCGGACGTGTTCATGCGCGATCGATCGGAATCAGTTCACGGTAACAGGCGAGGGTCGCGTCCTGCATCGCCGCAAGGCGGTAGCGTTGCAGGCGCTCGGGCATCGTAGCCGGAAGCGGCGAGTCTGGCGCGGACGACGGCGCTGCCGCGACGACGGCCCGCGTCGCCGCCAATAAGGCTCGCGTATCGAACGGCGGCACCACGCCATCGGGAAAGAGTTCGCGCAGTAACTCACCGACACCGCCATGCGCCCAGCCGATGACCGGACGACCGACCGACAGCGCTTCGATCACGGTGCGCCCGAACGACTCCGGCTTACGCGACACCTGCAATACGACATCGCTGGCGGCGTAGGCCTCGGCGATAGCATCGGTGACATCGGTGATCGCGAGCGCATCGTGAATACCGGCGGCACGGGCTTCGGCTTCGAGCTCGGCGACATACGCTTCGCGACCGGGTTCGCGCGCGCCGGGCATCCACAGCCGCGCATCGATGCCCTCGTCGCGCAGCGCTTTCAACAGCGCCAGCGCATCGGCATGGCCTTTCAAACGTGTGCCGCGACCGGGTAAAAGCAGCAAGGGGCCATCGCCGCCCAACGCCGGAAAACGCGCTGCGATACGCGCACGCGCGGCGATATCCGGATACGGCGCATGCGGAAAGGCCTGCGTTTCGATCCCACGAGGAATCACGCGCAACCGTGCGGCATCGGTTTGCGGGTAGTGCTTCATCACGTAGTCGCGCACCATCTGCGATACGCAAATCACGCGTTCGCCACGGGTCATGATCGCGCTGTAGCGCGAGGGCGAATTCAAGCCATGCACGGTGGTGACGAAGCACGGGCGCGAGACCGTCGGTATCCCGCGCAGAGCGAGCCAACCGATCCACGCAGGCAAACGCGAACGCGCGTGGACGATGTCGGCATTGGATTCGACGACGATGCGCCGCAAGCGGCGGACGTGACGAAGCGTAAGCGGCGATTTGCGGCCGATATCCAGCGCGATGTGTTGTGCGCCTGCGGCTTCGAGCCGCTGCACTAAGCGCCCACCCGCGGAAATCACGATCGCGCGATGACCGGCGCGCACCAAGGCATCGGCGATTTCGAGCGTGGAACGCTCCACGCCGCCGGAATGCAGCGCGGGCAAGAGTTGAACGACGGTCAGGGCGCGCATGGAATCGAGCGAGATTCGCTGCGGGCGTGCGAGGAGAGCCGCGCAATGGTGTCGTCGTTCCGACAGTCGGAAAGCGTCTCGATTCCGATTTTGAGAGAAGTCCTAAACAACGACGGAACGATCGCGCGGATCAATCGACGAGGACGAAGGTCGAACCGCAGTACGGGCACGTCGAGGTGCCACCCTCCGCTTCGATCGCCAGATACACGCGCGGATGCGAATTCCATAGCGCCATCGCCGGGGTCGGGCAACTGAGCGGAAGATCGCTGCGATGCACGTCGTAGCGTTGTTGGGCGTTGGCTTGCGTGGGCTGAGCGGTCATGGCGGGGTCGTCCTGCGCGAGGGCGACAGTTTACGACAACGCCTGCCGACATCCGCAGACCGTGGCGCGCAGCGACTCGCCTCGTGGAATCGCGCGACGGCCCTGCCGGCCACCACAAAAAAGCCCCTCTCCGTTCGGAGAGGGGCTGGATGCGGTTTCGCAGATGGCTCGTGGCTTAGCCGGCGGGCTTGGGCACGATCGCTTCGGTGGTGATCGTCAGCTTCACTTCGTCGCTGACGTTCGGCGCGTACTTGCCCAGACCGAAGTCGCTGCGCTTGACGGTTGCGCTGGCGCTGAAGCCGGCCGCGGCGCGCTTGGCCATCGGCTGTTCGCCGACCTTGTTGATCGTCACGTTCAACACCACCGGCTTGGTGATGCCTTTGATGGTCAAGTCGCCGGTCACTTTCAGCTTGCCCTTACCCGCGGCCTTCACCGACGTGCTCTTGAAGGTCACGGTCGGAAAATTCGCGGCATCGAAGAAATCGTCGCTGCGCAGGTGCGCGTCGAAATCCGGCACATGCGAATTCAAGCCGCTCAGCGGCAGTGTCACTTCGACTTTCGATGCGGCGACGTTCGCCGAATCGTAGGTGATGAAACCATCGGCTTGGCCGAAATGCGCGATCGGGTTGGAAAAGCCGAAATGGCTCCAACTGGCGACGACATCGGTGTGATTGGCGTCGATCTTGTAAGTCAGCGGCGCGGCGAGCGCGGCGCCAGCGACGAGTACGAGCGACATCGCGGCCGCGGCGAGCAGATTCTTCTTCATGAGCAACTCCTTTGAATGTGACGAGGGGGATGGTGGGTAGAGGCGGCGAGCGCGAGATCGGTTGCGCAGGCGGCAGGGAACGGGCGGATCGCGAGAATCGATGAGCGGCATTGGGAACATCGCCAAGCCTCGCATGTACTGTAATCACTCGATCCGGCAGGCTTCCTCGAACGGTAGCCGCGGCGAGCGCGCGAAGATCGATGTCGGATCGCCCTGCCCCAGATTGACGAGGAAGTTCGAGCGGATCGCGGTGCCGGCGAAAAACTCGGCATCGACTTTCGCATTATCGAAGCCCGACATCGGGCCGGTATCCAGTCCCAGCGCGCGCGCGGCGAGAATCAAATACGCGCCTTGCAAGCTGCCGTTACGCAGGGCGATGGTCTCCAGAGCGTCCGCAGGCTTGCCTGCGAACCACGAACGCGCATCGGTATGCGGGAACAGCACCGGCAATTTATCGTAGAACTTCATATCGTGTCCGAGAATCGCGACGACCGGCGCGGACAGCGTCTTAGCGCGATTGCCTTCGTCCAGCGCGGGCGCTAAGCGTGCTTTCGCGGCTTCGCTTTTCACGAAGATCAGACGCGCTGGCGACATATTGGCGCTCGTCGGGCCCCACTTCATCAACTCGTAGAGTCGATGGAGGGTCTCATCGCCGATCTCGCCGCCGAAGCGGTTGTAAGTCCGTGCGGTGCGAAACAATTGATCGAGGGCGCGGTCGTCCAGAGGCGTATTCATCAGATATCCCAAAGCTGTGAAGAATTTCGGTGGAGGGGCAGTGTAGAGTCCACAGCCGGCCTGAACAGCCTCACGACAAGAACGTATCAGGCTTATTTTTGCAACAATGCACACGAAGACAGCCGATTCACAACAAATTTGTTCGCTTAGCGATGGTCGCGCCGGCAATGCCCGTCAGGCCGATGCCCTCGCTGTGGCACTGTCGGAGGCGTCGACAGCGATCGGATCGTTGCCATCCCCGATTATCGGCGCGACTGTACGCCCTCGCCTGCCCTGGCGTCTGTTCGCACCGCGTCGATTCGCCAGGGACGAGGCGGCCTTCGGCGAAACATTCGCGGACCTGTTGCGCGCGCCGCCGGCCGTCGTCATCGGCTGCGGCCGGCAAGCCGCGCTCGCGACCCGCTTACTGCGAGGGCACGGCAGTCGCGCCGTGCAGATTCTCGATCCGCGCATCGACCCGTGCCATTGGGATCTGGTGATCGTACCGGCGCACGACCGTGTGCGCGGCGCGAACGTCATCACCACGCTCGGCAGCCTGCATCCCATCGACGATGCCTGGCTCGTCGACGCGAGACAACGGTTCGCCCATTTCGCCGACCTGCCGCGTCCGCGAACGGCGGTGCTGATCGGCGGCAAGTCCAGGCACGCGCGCTTCGATCGCATGGCTTTCGAAGTGCTGGCCTCGAAACTCGAGGTCGCGCTCGCCCGCGAAGGCGGTAGCGTGCTGCTCAGCGCCTCGCGCCGCACCGACCGCGAGTTACGCGGCGTGCTGACGCATCGCTACGACGACACGCCCGGCGTGGTCTGGCGCAGCGAAAAAGATGGCGAAAATCCTTATGCAGGCTTGCTCGCGTGGGCGGATCGGATCGTGTGCTCGCCCGATTCGGTCAACATGATCACCGAGGCCTGCGCGACCCGCGTGCCGGTACATGTGTTCGACCCCGGCCGTGTGCGCGGACGGCCGCGAGCGTTTCTCGATGCGTTGCTCGCGCAGGGCCGCATCCGCGCGATGGACACCCGGCTGGATGCATTCGATGTCGAACCGCTGCGCGAAACCGCACGCGTGGCGATCGAAGTTCGGGACCGTCTGGGCCGATAAGCGGATTGGCCGGCGCAAACGATGCCTGCGACGGCTCGTCGCTCACCCCATCGGGGCGCTGAACATATCTTCGGACGGGTCGCGACGACGTTTCACGATTGCGGTCGCCACCACCACGCCGACCACGGCCGCCGTCGCTATGCCCGGGTGGCGTTTGGCCGATCGCAGGCCCTTCA
Source organism: uncultured Gammaproteobacteria bacterium (assembly GCA_963783035.1). GTDB lineage: Bacteria > Pseudomonadota > Gammaproteobacteria > Xanthomonadales > Xanthomonadaceae > Lysobacter_I. The sequence continues at coordinate 1,078,447 of CAWAMC010000004.1, read as the reverse complement.
AGGCCAGCGCGGCCAACCATGGCCGCCGCATGAATTGATCGACGACGGTCGCGACTAAGCCGCCGCTATCGCGCGCGCCTTTCGGGCGGCTCAAACGAGCAAGGCCGCCGCCTCGACCGGTCAAGGCGCTCACGAGCGCGCCCATCCCTTTCAATGTCGTGGCCGCGCCACGCAGACGGCTCGCGTCGTCGCGTAGCGCTTGTGCGGCGGACGCCACATCGTCGCGTTCCAGCGGAGCGCGCATCCGCAACAACTCCATCCGCATCCGGCGCAATTCGCGATCTTTGCTCATCGGTAGGGCTCCCGTGGAGGTTCGGGTTCCGGCGGCATGGCTCGCGACGAGCTGTTAGTTTCGCCGCGAGCATCGCCACGGTCCGCGAAGGCGGCGCGATCCTGCGCGAGTTGGCGCAGGGTTTCGGATAACGGCGGCGGCGCTTGCGCGACTTCGTGACGTAAACGCAGCCCGACGACCAATGCCGCCAGCGCATACGCCGAGGTCACCAACAACAGAGCGACCCAGCCCAAGACCGGCCACAGCAGCACCACGAACAACGCCGACGCGGCGATCAGCGTCAGGACCAGCAGCGATGTGGCCAATAAGGCCATCGCGAGCCAGCGCAACAATTGCACGCGCGCCTCGGCGAGTTCGAGCGTCGCGAACTCCGCCCGCGAGAGCAGTAATTTGGATGAGGCTGCGCCGAGACGGCGCAGCCCATCGACGAGCGCAGATCCCGCCACCGACCCGTCTCCGCGCCTCAGCGACGCGAGACGAGCAAGCCGACCAGGACGCCGACGCCTGCGGCGATGCCGATCGCGCCCCAGGGGTTCTCGTGCACCCAATCGTCGGTCGCACGCGCGGCCTTGCGGGTGTTATCGCGAACGGCGCCTTGCGCATCGTGCAGTCGCGTCTTCGCGCGGCTCAGCGCCTCGCTCGCGCGCTGACGCAGGGCCTGGGCGCGTTCGCCGGTCGCGCCGGCCGCTTCGTTCAACAACGCTTCGACATCGTCCAACACCACTTTGGCGTCGGCGACGAGTTCATCGGGATTCGTGGAATGAGCGTTCGACATACATCCTCCATCGTGGGGGTGCGATGCGGGGGCATCGCGGGTGGGTGCAGCATAACTCGGCCGTTCGACCGCGCAACCGCAGGACGCGACGACGCCGAAAACCAACATGGGGGCGTCAAGCGCCGCCCACAACCTCAGATCGGTCTTCGCGAAAAAGTACGCATGCGGCGTCGACGACCGCCTTGGTCGCGTCGAGCGCCGCGCTGCGCTCCACGATCCGTGCGCGTCGATCCAAGCTGCAGGCCAATCCAGCCCTCAGCAAGGCCGCATGCGCCTGTCGCAATGCGGCTGCCGTTTCGATCTCCAGCGCATGCGCGACGCGCACGGCTTCGATCAACGACGGCGTATCGCGCGGACGCAAGAGCTCAGAGTGCGCGCGGCTATCGCGCAGCACCAGAAACTGCAGCAGAAATTCCAGATCGACCAAGCCGCCCTTGCCTTGCTTAAGGTCGAACCGCGTCTGCGTGGAGCGGTCGAGTTCGGCGCGCATGCGCGCGCGCATCGCGGCGACATCTTCGCGCACGGCTTGAGGGTCGCGTTCGCGCGATAAGGTCTCGGTCCGAATGCGCTCGAATTCGGCGCAAAGCGTTCCGTCGCCAGCGATCGCGCGCGCGCGGACCAGTGCTTGATGCTCCCAGGTCCAAGCGCGTTGGCGTTGGTAGTCCTCGAAACTCGCGAGCGTGCTGACCAATAACCCTTTCGCGCCATCGGGGCGTAGGCGTACATCGATGTCGTACAAATGTCCGGCGCCGGTCGGGGTGCCGAGCAAGGCCACGATCTTCTGCGCCAAACGTGCGCTCCAGCGCGCGGCATCGAGCGGACGCGGGCCTGTCGACATCGCGTCGGGCGGCGCGTCGTACAAAAACACCAGATCCAGATCCGAACCGAAGCCGAGTTCCTCGCCGCCGAGACTGCCATAGCCCAGCACCGCGAAACGCGCATCGGGCAGCGAGCCGTGCTGCGCCTGCACTTCGTCGACGGCAAGCAGATACACCGCGCGCACGATGGCATCGGCCAACCACGCCAACTGGCGGGCGCTGTCTTCGGCCGGCTGGCGATGATCCAACGCCGCCAAACCGATGCGGAACGACAACGCTTGTCGCGCTTCGTTCAAAGCGAATAAAGAGGCTTCGGAATCGTCCGTTCGCAAGGCACTACGCGCCGCCGCTTCGCAGTCTTCGCGCTGCAGTAACGGCCCGACGGCGCGCGCATCGAGCAATTCGTCCAACAACAGCGGGTGCGCGGCCAAGCGTTCGCCCAGCATCGCGCTACGCGCGAGCACATCGACCAAACGCGACAACGCAGCGGGTTGCTCGTCGAGCAACGCGAGATAACTCGCACGCCGCAGAATGGTGTGCAGCAGCGCCAAGGCGCGGCGCAGCGCGAGCGAAGGCGCCGCCGAGCCCGCGATGCCCGCCAACAACACCGGCATCAACCGATCCAAACGTGCGCGCGTCGCATCCGAAGCGTCGCGTACGCCTGGGGCGCGCACGAAATCGCGTAATGCATGATCGGATTCGTCGGGGCGGTCGAAACCGATCGCCGCTAGCGTATCGGCATGCGTCGGCGCCGCATCGTTCTCCGGCTCGCGCAGCGCTCGCCAATACGCCGCGAGACCTTCCGGTGCGGCTTCGGTACGGCGTGCGGCGAGCAGCGCGTCGAACTCCTGCGCGACCGCATCGCGATGCGCGCGCAGCGCGTTCTCCAGCGCGTTCCAATCGCGAAACCCCATCCCCTGCGCGATGCGCGCACGATCCAAGGCGTCCTCGGGCAAGCGCTGCGTATGCGCATCGCGCAGCATCTGCAGACGATTTTCGAGCCAACGCAGAAACCGATACGCCGACGCCAATCGCTCGGCGGTGTCGTCGCTGAGATGCCGCGCATCGCGCAGCGCACGCAGCGCCGGCTGCAGACGCCGTTCGCGCAGCGCGTCTTCGCGCCCACCGCGAATCAACTGCAGCGCTTGCGCGAGGAATTCGATTTCGCGAATGCCGCCGGGGCCGCGCTTGATGTCGTCGGCCATCTCTTTGCGCGCGACTTCGGCGGCGATGGTCGCTTTCATTTCGCGCAGGCCATCGAGCGCGCCGTAATCGAGATAGCGGCGATACACGAACGGCCGCAACGTTCGCAAAAAACGTTCGCCGGCATCGAGATCGCCCGCCACCGGCCGCGCTTTCTGCCAGGCATAGCGCTCCCAGTCGCGGCCTTCGCGCTGGAAGTACTGCTCCATCGCGCTGAACGACAACGCGAGCCGACCCGCGCTGCCGAAGGGGCGCAAACGCAGATCGACGCGATGACAAAAGCCCTCTGCAGTGACTTCATCGAGCAATTTCGCAAGCTGTTGCCCCAGGCGTGCGAAGTAATCTTCGGCCGCGAGCGGACGCGGGCCATCGCTTTCTCCATGTTCGCCGTTGTGATCGTAGGCGTAGACCAAATCGATATCGGAGCTGAAATTCAGCTCGCCGCCGCCGAGTTTACCGAGCGCGAAAACCACCAGGCGCACTGGCGCGCCGTCGGCATCGCGCACCGCACCGAAACGCTGCTCGAACATCGGTTCCAATGCGTTCAGCGCGAGCTGTAGGCAAGTCTCCGCCAAGCGCGTGACACCGGCCAAGGTGTCGTCGAGGCTGTCCAAACCGAGCACATCGCGCCAGATCAAGCGCGTCGATTCGGCATGACGGTACCGCCGTAATAAACTCGGCCAATCGGCGTGATTCTCGGCGACGAGCGTGGGCGGCGGCAGCGGTGCCGCACCCTCGTCCGCGAGCAACCGCATCAATACGTCTTGCTGACGTATGCAGACCTCGACCGCGAAATCGCTGGCCATCGCCAACGCGCGAATCCGCGGATCGGCGATCGCATCGTTAGGCACGTGCGCATGCGCTGCGCGCAGACGCGCGAGGGCGCGATCGACATGAGTGGAGAGGGCGTCGGCGGTGTGTGGCATGCGTCGATTCTGGCATCTCGACGCCCGAGCACGAACATTTGCCTATGCAGGCACCTGCGGGCGGAATCGATCGATCGTAATGCGCAGTGCGCGCAAGCGGCACGCTCGGTGCGGGTGTGTCGTTCCAGCGGTCAAATCCAGTGGCTATAAATCCGGCGGCTGTAAATCCGCAGACGAAAAAAAGCCCGCCCCCGGCTGAGCCGGTAGCGGGCTTGCTCCCTCCCCCACGTCGGGATGCGTCGGCATCGTGAAGGAATCGTTATATCAACGCACGCTGCAGTGCAAAAAGAAACCGGCGAGTTCAGGAACTCCCTGCGCATCGAAACGCTGGTGGTGCGGCACGCCGCCATCAAGTTGCGCCTGTCGGGACCGACTTCGATTCGCTCGGCCGAAACGCTCTGGCAAGCGGCTGATTTCGTTGGGCGGATGCCGTATGTGCCATTCCCTGATGACCGACGGTTTACTCCAATGCAATCACGTATGGTCGCCCTCTTCGTCCCGCGTATGCCCCGGAGCCGCCGTTGCCGCACGCCCTATATCCAGAAACCGCCGTCGAGGCGCAGATCATTCTGCCGATGCCTCCGCAAGCGCCCCGTGCCCGTACCCGCGCCTGGGAACGCAAGGTCGCGACGTGGGTGTTGCGTGCCGGCGGCTGGCAGATGCGCGGCGCATTGCCGGACCTGTCGAAAGCCGTGCTGATCGCCGCACCGCACTCCTCCAACTGGGACGGCATCTGGATCTACTTCGCGGCGACCGCGATGGGTTTGGACGTCAGCATTCTGGGCAAAGAAATACTATTCAAGATCCCGGTACTCAACGCCATCTTGCGGCGTTACGGCGGTATTCCCGCGGTCGCTGCCGACGGTGAGACCATCTTCGACCAAACCGTTCGGCTGCTGCGGCAAAGCGATCGTTGCTGGGTCGGGATGGCGCCGGAAGGCACACGCAAACAGGTCGCGCGCTGGCGCATCGGCTTCTGGAAAATCGCGCGCGCTGCCGACGTGCCGATCATACCGGTCTATCTGCATTACCCGGACAAAGTGATCGGCGTGATGCCCGCATTCCACCTCAGCGACGATATGCAGGCCGATATCGCGCAATTGCGCGAGCACTACCGCCCCTGGCAAGGGAAGTATCACGGCGTCTGAAGATTCGGCTCGGCTCGATCGAAACGCATCAGTGGATTAGCTGCGGGCCCCCGACTCGCAGCATCGATGCCGAGGCAACGAGCCTTCAATCCGGACGTGGCCCGCGTCCGGCATCGCGCAGAATCTCGCGCGCGGCGTTGCGTCCCGGCAAGCCGGTAACGCCGCCGCCCGGATGCGTGCCCGACCCGCACAGATACAGGCCCGGAATCGCACCGCGATAATTGCCCTGCCCCAGCAACGGACGCGCCGAGAACAACTGATCCGGCCCCAGCGCGCCGTGGAAGATGTCGCCGCCGATCAAGCCGAACGTGCGCTCCAAATCCAGCGGCGACAGCGCCTTGTAGCCCAGCACGCTGCGACGGAAATTCGGCGCCCAGGCGTCGACGGTATCGATCATCAGATTCGCGACCGTCTCGCGGTGCGCATCCCAGCCGCCGTCCACTTCGGGATGCACGTGCTGGCAGAACAGACTCGCGACATGCTGCCCCGGCGGCGCCAGGGTGTCGTCGAGCGTCGATGAAATCACCAATTCGACGATGGGTTTGCGCGCCCAACCGGCATTGTGCTCTTTCGATTTCGCATCGAAATACGCCTGCTCGAAATAGCGCAACGATGGCCCGATCAAAATGCCGCTCTGGTGATGCGGTTGCAGATGCGTGCCCGGCGTGGCGGCGAAATCCGGCAGCTCGCTCAGCGCGACGTTCATGCGGAATGTGGCCGAAGCGCAGCGGTAGCGATCGATCCGCGACTTGGTGTCTTCATCCAATGCGCTTTGCGGCATCAGGCGCTGGTACAGCAGCTTCGGATTGACGTTGGACACCACCATCGATGCAGCGATCTCGGTGCCATCGGCCAGCGCGACGCCGACTGCACGCCCACCTTCGACCAACACCTGCGCGACTTCGGCATCGGTATCGATGCGCACGCCGCGCGCGAGGCATTCTTTCGCCATCGCCTGCGTGATCGCGCCCATGCCGCCGATCGCATGCCCCCACGCGCCGGTCTTGCCGTTCACTTCGCCGAACACATGATGCAGCAGCACGTAAGCCGAACCCGGCGTGTACGGGCTGGCGAAATTACCGACCACCGAATCCCAGCCCAGCGCGGCTTTCAGCGGCTCGCTCTCGAACCAATGATCGAGCAGATCGCCGGCAGACTTCGCGAACAGATCGAGCAAATCGCGACGCGCGGCCATGTCCAGGGTCTTCAATTGCTTCGCGGCCGAAAACGAAGCCAGCCAATCGGCGAGCACGAAACGATCGGACACGTTCGGCGGCGCACGCAGCATGAGTTCGCGCAGCACCGCGACCACGCGATCGAGCATCGCGTAGTACTTCGGTAACTGTTCGGCGTCGCGCTTCGACCATAGCGCGATATCGGCCGCGCCCTGTTCGCCACCGAGACGGAACGCGCGTCCGTCCGGCAACGGCAGAAAATTCGAAAATGGGCGCTCGACCACGCGCAGACCGTGTTCCTGCAGACGCAGATCGCGAATCACACTCGGATTCAACAGGCTGACGGTGTAACTGGCCACCGAATTACGGAAGCCGGGATGGAATTCCTCGGTCACCGCGGCGCCGCCGACGATGCCGCGTCGCTCCAGCACCCGTACCTGCATCCCGGCCGCCGCAAGATAAGCGGCACAGACCAAGCCGTTGTGGCCGCCGCCGAGGATCAACGCCGTAGAACCCGTTCCGCTTGCCATACGTTCGTCGCGATGTGATGAGTTGCCGAGCATATGCGGCTATCGCCCTCTTCGCCATCGTCGCGCTGCAGAAATGCCCGCGATCATGCGCAGCGCCCGGCGACGGCAAGCCAGCGGTTCATGTCCTGATTCGGAGGTGGCGGGCCTGAAGCAATGCATGCGGCCGGCGCGACACCGTATGGATGCATGTTGACGGCGATCCAAAGAAAACCCCCGCATCAAGGCGGGGGTTTTCGCGGCACGGCCGACCAACTCGATCAGCGCGATCTCATCGCTTCGGCGGATTGTGTTCGTCGAACCATGTCTTCACTTGCTGATACCAGAACACCGAATTCTGCGGCTTCAAGACCCAGTGGTTCTCATTCGGGTAATAAACGTAACGTGCGGGAACGCCTTTGCTCAGCAGCGTGTGGTAGAGCTCCAGGCCGTGATTCACCGGCACGCGCAGATCGGTCTGGCCGTGGACGACCAAGGTCGGCGTCTTGAACGCCGCTGCGCTCAAATGCGGCGAGTTCCGCTCCAACACCGCACGGTTATCGCGCTCCCAAAAACCGCCGAACCGCGGCTCTTCGGCCGAGAAATCGGCGGCGTATTGGCTATAGAGGTTATAGACCGCCGCATGCGCGAGCAGCGCGTTGAACGGATGCTCGCGGCCTAATAACACGGTGGTGAGATAACCGCCGTAGCTCCCGCCGCCCGCGACCATGCGGTCGCGATCGATCCACGGTTGCGCCGCGAACCAATCGGCCGCTTTGATCACGTCTTGATAAGGTTTTTCGGCCCATTCCGGATTGATCGAATCGGCGAACGCTTGCCCGAAGCCGGAACTGCCGTGGAAATTCGGCCATGCGGTGACGTAACCCCAACTGCCGAACACCTGCGCATTCCAGCGAAACGCCATGCCATCGGTGATGCCGTTATGCGGGCCACCGTGGATCAACATGAAGAACGGATACTTTTTCGATGCGTCGAAACCCGGCGGATAGTTCACCCACATCTGGATGTCCTTGCCGTCGGCGCCTTTGTACGTCACCGATGCGTAAGTACCGAAATCGGTGGCCGCCAACAACGCGTCGTTGATCGTCGAGAGTTTGGTCGCCGCGCCGGTATCCGCATCGATCCGCACCAAGGTCGGCGGTTCGATGAAACTTTCGCGCAATCCCACCACGCTGCCGTTATCGGCGACAGCCAATCCGCCGAACGACGCGTCGGTGGTGACTTTGCGCGGCGCGCCTTCGGACGACTTGCCTTCGATAGGCAACTCGTAGACGCGCACGGTGCCGGCATCGTCGATCGCACCGAACAGACGACGGCTATCGCGCGCCCATACCAAACCGCCGGCGCTGCGATCCCAATCGGCGAACAGTTCGCGAGTGGAACCTTCACGGCGCGCATGCAACATCAACCGGCCCTTGTCGGCGTAAAACCCTTTGATGCGCTGCTGTACGAAACTCAAATAACGGCCATCGGGGCTGTACGACGGGGCGCTATCGCTGGCTTTGTTCGCGGCGGTGAGATTGCGCGCCTCTTTGCCGCCGCTGCCGTCTTCGGCGATGGCGACGGTGAACACATCGTTGTTGGTCGCGTTGATCGCAGGATCGGCATCGGCGACGAACGCAAGCTCTTTGCCGTCCGGCGCGATCGCGTAATGCCCATCGGTGCCCTGCACCGCATTGCGCGGCAGTTGCAGGCCGCTGGCTTGCGTCAACGCCCGCACCGGCGATACATCCGCGGATTCGACGTTGGCATCGAATGCGACCGAGAACACGTGGAATTGGCGCTCGTCGAGGTATTGATCCCACGCCGAGACCGGGCCTTCGTTCCATACCATCGCCGTCATCTTGCGGTCTTTACGCTCGTCCAAGCGCTTACCTTGATCGGCCAACGGTACGTCGGCGAAAACGCGCGACACGAAGGCGAGTCGTTTGCCGTCGCGGAACCATTTCGGGCTCTGTACGCCGGTGGCGAGCTTGGTGAGCCGTCGCGCTTCGCCGCCATCCAATGCCATCACGTACAACTGCGGCGCTTTATCGTCGCCGCGTTGCGATACGAACGCGACATAGCGACCATCCGGGCTGATCGTCGGCGCACCATCGTTAGCGGCATCGGTGGTGAAGCGGCGTTGACCGCTGCCGTCGCCGTTCCAGCGCCAAAGATCGACGTAGGATTTGTCTTCATCCATCGAAAAGCGCGTCACTGGCGCGATGATCGTGCGCCCGTCCGCCGAGATCGTCGGCGCGCCGATGCGTTGGATCTTCCAACTGCGTTCTGGCGTGAACGGCTCTTTTTTCGTTTGCGCGAAGGCGGATTGCTGCGTCGAAACGCAAAGCAACGCAGCCGAAACGACTGCGATCCGAACGATCGTCGTGGCACGCATCATGGATAACTCCAGAAGATATGTCGTTCATCCGCCAGCGACGCATGCGCGGACCCCTGGGCGATGATGCCGGAAACGGTTCGATCGGCAAGTGCCGCGAATCGGTCGCTGTCGATGGATGTGCGGGCCGAGGCGATGCCGCATGGATGCCTTTTCGCGACTCACAAAGAAAAACCCCGCATCGCTGCGGGGGTGAGCCGGTGCTTTCGCGCGGCGCTGCCGCGCGCGCGAACGCCCGTACATGGATGTACGGCCGGAATTGCCGCCTGGATGTTACTCGCAGTCGAACAAAGAAAAACCCCGCATCGCTGCGGGGTTTTTCGTGAAGCGATCGCAAGATGGACCGATTAAAAATCCATACCGCCCATGCCGCCCATGCCGCCGCCGTGACCGCCGCCGGCCGGTTCGTCCTTCTTCGGCGCTTCGGCCACCATCGCTTCGGTGGTGATCATCAGGCCGGCGATCGACGCCGCGTTCTGCAGCGCGGTGCGGGTGACCTTGGTCGGGTCGAGGATGCCGAACTGCGATCATGTCGCCGAACTCGCCGTTGGCGGCGTTGTAGCCGAAGTTGCCGGTACCTTCCAACACCTTGTTCAGCACCACCGACGGCTCGTCACCGGCATTGGTGACGATCTCGCGCAGCGGCGCTTCCATCGCGCGCAGGGCGATCTGGATGCCGTGGTTCTGGTCTTCGTTGATGCCCTTGAGATCGCCGATCGCCGCCTGCGCGCGGATCAGCGCGACGCCGCCGCCCGGGACGATGCCTTCTTCCACGGCCGCACGCGTCGCGTGCAGGGCGTCTTCGACGCGCGCCTTCTTTTCCTTCATTTCGACTTCGGTCGCGGCGCCGACCTTGATCACCGCCACGCCGCCGGCCAGCTTGGCCACGCGCTCCTGCAGCTTCTCGCGGTCGTAGTCGGACGAGGTCTCTTCGATCTGCGCCTTGATCTGCTTGATCCGCGACTGGATGCCGTCGCCGGCGCCGGCACCGTCGATGATCGTGGTGTTTTCCTTCGAGACCTGGATCTTCTTGGCGCGGCCCAGATCCTTGATCGTGGCCTTCTCCAGCGACAGACCGACTTCTTCGGAAATCACGGTGCCGCCGGTGAGGATGGCCATGTCTTCCAGCATCGCCTTGCGACGGTCGCCGAAGCCCGGCGCCTTCACGGCGCAGACCTTGACGATGCCGCGGATGGTGTTGACCACCAGGGTCGCCAGCGCTTCGCCTTCGACTTCCTCGGCGACGATCAGCAGCGGCTTGCCGGACTTGGCGACGCCTTCGAGCACCGGCAGCAGATCGCGGACGTTCGAGATCTTCTTGTCGTGCAGCAGGATGTACGGGTCGTCCAACTCGGCCGACATCGACTGCTGGTTGTTGATGAAGTACGGCGAGCAGGTAGCCGCGATCGAACTGCATGCCCTCGACGACGTCGAGTTCGTTGTCCAGGCCCGAGCCTTCTTCGACCGTGATCACGCCTTCCTTGCCGACCTTGTCCATCGCCTTGGCGATCAGGTCGCCGATGTCGGCATCGGAGTTGGCCGAGATCGAACCGACCTGGGCGATTTCCTTCGAGGTCGAGCACGGCTTGCGACAGCGCCTTGAGCTCGGCGATGGCTTCGATCACGGCCTTGTCGATGCCGCGCTTGAGGTCCATCGGGTTCATGCCGGCGGCGACCGCCTTCATGCCCTCGCGGATCAGCGCCTGCGCCAGCACGGTCGCGGTGGTGGTGCCGTCGCCGGCGATGTCGGAGGTCTTGGAAGCGACTTCCTTCACCATCTGCGCGCCCATGTTCTCGAACGGTCGGCCAGTTCGATCTCCTTGGCGACGGACACGCCGTCCTTGGTGATCGTCGGCGCGCCGAAGCTCTTCTCGAGCACGACGTTGCGGCCCTTCGGGCCGAGCGTGGCCTTGACGGCATTGGCGAGCACGTTCACGCCGCGCACCATGCGCGCACGAGCGTCTTCGCCGAAACGGATATCTTTAGCAGCCATTGCGATAACTCCAGAAAGAATTGTGAATTTGTAGGGTGGGCTTAAGCCGCCGCGCCGATGTGTCATCGATGCGCTTGAGCGCACCCTACGCGGAAACGACGCCGCGATCAACCGAGGATCGCGAGAATGTCGTCTTCTTTGACGATCTTGTACTCGGTACCTTCGTGCTTGTAGGCCGAACCGGCGTACTGGCCGTAGATCACCTTGTCGCCCACCTTGACCTTCGGCGTACGCACGCTGCCGTTGTCCAGGGCCTTGCCATCGCCGACCGCCAGCACTTCGCCCTTGGTCGGCTTCTCTTTGGCGGCGTCGGGGATGATGATCCCGCCGACGGTGGTTTCTTCGGCTTCGATCGGCTTGACGACCACGCGGTCGTAGAGCGGCTTCAGATTCATAGAACCCTCGTAAGTGTTTGATTGATGGTGAAAAGGCCGGCGATTTTAGCAGTCTATGCGAGCACAGTGCCAAAGTCGCGGGCAAAGAAACCCCGGACGACCGGGACGGGCTGAAGATGGGGCTGGCGCGATGGCTTTCAAGGACTGCCCGCAACAACGAAAACGGCCGGTGGATCGCTCCACCGGCCGTTCGTCTCGCTCGCCTCGGCTCAGGGCCGGGACAGGGTTCTTCGATTAGCGGACGTAGAACGTACCGCCGTAGAACGGGCCCTGCGGCAAGAAGCCGTCGCCCATCTCACCCACCGGACGGATCACGATGCTCTGCAGGGTTTCGCCTGCGGAGGCGCGGATACCGAGGTAGCCGACTTGCGGCGGCACCGGGAAGTAGCCCATATCCTGGCCGTTGACCGTGATACGGAAGCCATAGGTGATCTGGAACGTGGGCTGGCCATCCAGCGTCGGCAGGAAGTCGAAGCCGAATTCGGTCGTCGGCTGGGTGAATCCGATTTCGATCGTACGGCCTTGCGTGGCGGGTTCCCAATTGATCCAACGCTTCACCTTCAAGCCATCGACCTTCGCTTCGCGCGCGCGGCCACGGTCGTCGATCGTCATCGGCACGGGCATGCCCATCGAACCCACCGAGTTATAGCCGTACACGTTTTTCAACTGGAAGCGGCTGCATGTCACCGCGGCCAAGATCGCTGAAGCCGACGCATTCCTCACCGGGAAGCTGCGCGAGCGCGACGCCCAGCGGGACTCTCAATTTTCGGGAATCGACCACGACCCAGGTATAACGCGTTGCTTCAGCACTGGGGAAACTGAAATCGACTTCAGCAGCCGAAGCCACCGCGGGGGACAGCAGGGCAAGCAGCAACGTGGCTGTGAACGCAATTCTTTTCATTGTGATTTCCTAAGGAATAGGCGGGGGAATGTCTGAATCAGTACGGCGAACTCTCAGCAGCCGAAAGCCGCTGAAATCGACTGTATGAACGAACGAGAGCGCTATTTATTCCACGAGCAAGACAGACTCGTTGCACGAATGGGATGTCGTGATGGGCGACAGAACGGCCTGCCCAGCCACAAAAAAGGCGACGGATCGCTCCGTCGCCCTTGTTTGATATGTCCCGCTAGTGGCTGCCCAAGAAGCCCCACGAGTCACCGAGATGCAGGATCAGTAGCCTCGCTTCGCGGCAGCGGCCTCAGGATTGGCCACGACCGGCGGTTCCGTCTTCGCCACGCCACTTCTGGCATCGAGGATGTCCGGAGTTCTCTGCAGCAGATCGGCGCTGGCGCGGACCGGCGTGTTCGACGCCAATGCCGGATCGGCAGGCGCGCTTTTCACCATCGGATGCGTCGGTTCGCGGTCGAAGATGAAAAGATTTTGGCGGCCATCGAGCATCGGCTTGCCGAGCTCGACCTTCTCGATCTTCGCGAAGCCCTTTTCGTTGCCGAGCGCGGCCAAATACATCGCGGTCTTCTCGACGTTGAAACTCGCGCCCTGTGCGTTGAGCTTTTCGACGCCGGCTTTGGCTTGATCGAACAGCACGCGGTCGTTCGGGTTGAGTCGATCGATCGCCTGCTTATCGGCCGACACCGGCTTCTCCGCAAAATCGGAGTTGCGGTCGAAACGCGAGGGCGGCGAGTAACTCGGTTCGGGCGCGGACATGCGCTTGGAGCCACCGCCGAAACTGATGCTGATACCCGCCATCACCTTGTAATCGCCGGTATGCGGATTGACGCTCGCCTCGATGCCGTACTTGAAGCGGTCATCGCCCTTGGAAAGCTTTGCGCCCAGCTCGGCTAAGCCGAATGGACCATTGGCGTTATTGAATTTGACGTTACCGCTGTACTCGAGATCTTTGAATTTGTAGCTGATCGAGCCGTTCGCTTCGGACAACTTCGGGCCGTACTTGCCATTGACGTCGACCATGCCCTTGCCGTCGTCGAAGGACAGCTTGGCGCCTAAGCCAAAGTTCGTGCCGAACGGCGTCTGGCTGAGGTTGAAGTTGTAGACGTTGTCCTTGATGTTCGCGCCGACGCCGAATTCTTTGGTCTTTTCGACGTTGTTGATCAACAGATTGCCGGTCAGATAGTCCTTCTTATCCAGCATCACCTTGGCATCGGCGCTGTAGATCGAACCGCCCGGCAAATCCTTCAGGCCGAAATCGAACTTGGTGCCGCCTAAGTTACCGTAACCGAGCGAATATTCCTTGAATTTCTCGACGTTATTGATATTCACCATGCCGGTGAGAATATCGCCGGAACCGAAGGTCGTCTTGCCGTCGGCCTTGAACAACGAGCCGGCGGGCGTGTCCTTGTAGTTCAGATTGAACGTATGTTTTTCGTTGAAATTGCCGCTGAGCTTCAGGTCGGTGAAATTCTCGATGCCATTGAATTCGCCCGAGCCTTTCAACACGCCGCCCGACTTCAACGTCGTCAACCCACTGGTGTTGACGATCGTGCCGTCCTTATTCGACCAGTAGTCGAAATTGAACAGATGCTTGTCGTTATCGTTCCACTTGAATTTCAAATCGGTGAATTTTTCGACGCCGTTGAGTTCCGCCGAACCGGTCAGCAACTCGCCGGGCTTCAGCGTCGTCTTGCCGTCGGCTTTGAAAATCGAACCCGCCGGGCTGTCGTTCAAACCGAGGTTCAGGAAGTGATTGCCGTTGTCGTTCCAATTCAACTTGAAATCGTTGGTCTTGGTCACGCCATTGAGTTCGGCCGAACCGGTCAGCAACTCGCCGGGCTTCAGCGTCGTCTTGCCGTCGGCTTTGAAAATCGAACCCGCCGGGCTGTCGTTCAAACCAAGGTTCAGGAAGTGATTGCCGTTGTCGTTCCAATTCAACTTGAAATCGTTGGTCTTGGTCACGCCATTGAGCTCGGCCGAACCGGTCAACAATTCGCCGGGCTTCAAGGTCGCTTGCCCGTCGCCCTTCACGATCGTGCCTGCAGGCGTGTCGTTCAGACCGAAATTGAAGAAGTGTTTGTCGGTGTGATTCCACTTCAAACCGATGTCGCTGAGTTTTTCGGCGCTGTTGAAAAGCGCAGTGCCGGACAACTGTTGTTCCTTATCGATTTTCCACAAGCCGTTCGCGTTGAAGACCTCGCCCTTAGGCGTCTTGGTCAAATCGGCATTGAATAAGCTGCCATCGCCGAATTTGATATCGGTGAGCCACTTGTAGGTGTCTTTCGGCGGCGCGGCGTCGAAACCGAACTTCGCGCGCCCACCGCTACCGATGCCGAAGTCGCCATTGAGGCCGTACTGTTCGATCATCCAAGGTTGCGTGCCCAACAGCGCGTTAGCGCCGAGGCCGTCGCCGTTTTTGAACAGATACGAGGCGATGCCTTGATATTGCGTCGGCGATGGTTGCGTCAGCGTGCCGGTGAGGTCGCCGTCGAACAAAGGTCTATTGAACGTCAGACCACCGGGCGGCAACGGGGACGTCTGCGCCGGCTTCGGGTCTTGCCCCTCGGGGCGCGGGTCTTGCGTCTTCGGATCGTTCTCGGGCGGCATCGCAGGGCTCCCTCTGGCCATCGACTGCATCGCCAGCATCGTCCGGGCGCACAAGCGAAGTCAAGCCTCTTGAGCGAAACGGGCCATGTAGGAGCGAAGCATCGGCCACGCTTTACAATCGGCCGCCTAATCCGCACTGTGCCCGCCCTCTCCCGAGCCGCCCGCCGCACCCCATGCAGACCCGTCTCCTCCATGCCGATCGCACCGACGACCGCGATGAAGCCCTGCGCTTGCTGCGCGCCGGGCGCTTGGTCGCCGTGCCGACCGAGACGGTCTATGGCTTGGCCGGCGACGCGGCGAACCCAGTCGCGGTCCGCGCGATTTTTGCGGCCAAAGAGCGCCCGACGAATCATCCGCTGATCGTCCATCTCCCATCGGCCGACCACATGGCCCGCTGGGCACGCGACATTCCACCCGCCGCATGGCGTCTAGCGGAAGCGTTTTGGCCAGGGCCGATCACCTTCTTGCTGCATAAATCCGATGCCATCCCGACCGAAGCTACTGGCGGGCGGCCGACGATCGGTCTGCGCGTGCCGGCGCATCCGGTGCTACGGCAGATCCTGGCCGAACTCGACAGCGGCCTGGCTGCGCCCTCGGCCAATCCTTATCAGCGGCTCAGCCCGACCACCGCCGAACAAGTGATGCAGGGATTAGGCGGGCGGATCGATGCGGTGCTCGATGGCGGCCCGTGCGAGGTCGGCTTGGAATCGACTATCGTCGATCTGACCGGCGATGCGCCGCGAATCGTGCGCGCCGGCCCGATCACGCGGGCGCAGATCGAAGCCGTGCTCGGTGTCCCCGTCGAGTTCCCCGAACGACACGACGCCGCGGTGCCCGGCAATGTCGCCGCGCATTACCAACCACGAACGCCGTTGTCGGTCGTCGCGAACGACGCTCTGCGCGAACGCCTCGCGCGGTCGAATGCCGATGCGCGCATCGCAGTCGCGTATCACAGCGCTGATCTCGTACTTCCCGATACGGGCATCGTCGCGCGTGTGCGCCTACCCGCCGACAAAGCCGGTTATGCGCACGCGCTCTACAGCGCGCTGCATGCATTGGACAGCGCCGGCGCAGACGCGATTTGGTTGGAACGTCCGCCGCAGGACGAAGATTGGCGCGATGTGAACGATCGTTTGTCAAAGGCAGCGACGCAGGCTTGATCGAAATCGGCGGCCGGCATGCCTCTTAGCGTTTGTTCAACCTCTTAGCGCCTGTTCAACATCGTCTCTAGTAAAGCTCTTTTTTCAACGGCAGCACAAAGCTTGTCATTCCGAGCGTAGCGAGGAACCTGCTTCGTGCAGTACGCACCGATGAAGCATGTCCTTCGTTACGAACGTGACGACAAAGGGTTCCGTTAACTCTGATGGATTGAGTGCAAACGCATCACCGCAGCAGACTCATGAATGCATAGTGCGGTAACGTGCGCGGCTCGACCCCTGGCGCAGGCGGCGCGCGCAGACGGCGTCGCAAATTCGCATCGACGCGCTGCCGCAGACGCGGCCCGATCTTGAACCCGGCCGGCGCACCGCGTTGTTGCAACGCTGTTCGTTTTGCGGCCGCGCTGGCCGGCCCGACGCGCACATCCGGCAAATACGGCATCGGCGCCGACACGATATCGGTACGATTATCGGTATCGCCGTTATTGGCTCTTCCGAAGAACGCCACGAACATGCCATCGCTACTGGCGAGCCCTTGGTAATCGCCCACGAAGAAACCGTTCGCGTTCGGCGCGCTGAGTAAATCGAACGACGCGCCGATGCGCTGTTCGGTCCACGTCGCACCGCCATCGCCGGAACGCGCGAGCCACACGTCGGTCGTGAGCGGTAAAGTAGGCGTGTTGTTGCGGATGTCGTAATAACTCACCGCGAGCACACCGTCTTTATTCACATGCACGCTGGGCGTGAACGCAGGCACGCTCGCCACCGCATTGACGCGGATCGGCGCGGACCAAGATGCGCCGTTGTCGATGGAGCGCGACAGTGCGATCGCATCGAAAGCGCCGCCGTTGAAGCGCGAATCCTGCCATACGACGTACACCTCGCCGGTCGGCGAGGCGGCGATGCTCGGAATGATCGAACCTTCGCGGATGTTGGCGCCGCTCTCCGGGTCGCGGGTGCCGACCGCGAGCAAATCGGCGACGAAGATCGGCGCCGACCACGTCGCACCATGATCGAACGATCGCACGATACCGACCCGCGACCGTTGCGGCCCGAGCGCGGGCCGGTCGATTTGATTGAAGACATCGATCACCACGCCGTTGGGTAACACGACGATCTGGTTGCCGATCGTTTGATTGCCCGCGCCTGGGTCGTGGATCGGCCGCGATGCTTCCCAACTCGCACCGCCATCGAGCGTTCGCGAAAAATACGCCGGGCCGCTATCGTTGGCATCGATCAATCGATCCCACACCGCGTACACGAAATTCGCGTCGTTGGGATCGGCGGTGAGCGCATTCTTGTCGTTGAACGCCGCGGCGCTGTCGCGAATCAGCGTGATCGCATTGCTCCAAGTGCGGCCGTGGTCGAAGGAACGACTGACCAACATCGCATTCGCCGATCCGGCTTGGAACACACCGCCGCTGGTGGATAACGACATCGCATGCACCACGCCGTTGGGCGAATAACTCACCCACGGATCCGACGCGCGTTCGTAATCGCCGCCGTTGACGATGCTACCGCCACCGCACCGCGAGAACGGCAACGGTTGTCGACTCCAACTGCGCCCGCCATCGAACGAAGTGGCAGCGAGCAAGGCACGCGCCGAACCGTTCGACCAACGATCTTGCTGCCAAGTCCCGACAAGAATGCGCGCATCCATCGGATTCACCGTGAGGAACGGTTCGACTTCCGCGTTCCCGTACAAGATGCCGCTGGTCGCAGTGCCTTGGCACAGCGGAGGCAGCGGCGTTTCGGCGGAGGCCACATACAACGACGGCGCCGCAGGGCGCGATGGCGACGGCGACGGCCGTACCCACACGCCATTCGCCGGCGCTGCAGCCGTCGCGGATGTCGCTTGGACTTGAGGGCGGTTCGGCGACGCGGCGTTGTCGCGCATCGCGACGCGTTCGCAGGCGACCGGTGCGATTAGCGCTATGACCGCTAAGCACATGCGAAATGAATATCGGGACGCGGGGCGCGAGCACATGGCGACACCTCGACATTGCGCACCGATCCGGTGCTGCCACGATTGTACGAGAATCCCGAGCAGACGCAGACCACGAAGAATCCCGATATCCGCATCGGAACCGCCGATCGCTTTGCGGAGTTTGGCGGCAGCCTTCGGAGTGCCGAAACAGGCTCTTATCGACGCGTTTGTTCAGCGTCGCCGCTTATCCACACTCCTTTTCGACGACAGCACAAAGATTGTCATTCCGAGCGCATTAGCCGTTAACCCCCGCGAATACCGCGTGAGGAACCGGCCTTCGTGCCGTTCGTACCTTCACCGGAATTTGCCTAGATCGGCTCTATACTCTGCCCTGTCGATTTCGCAGCAATACATGCGGAGGTCGCATGTCGGTTGACCGGCGTCATCTTTGGGCGATCGTGTCGGTATGCAGCGCGATCTGGTGGCGCTGTGCGACAGCGGAAACGCACGCCGCCGAGAGTGCCGCGATCACATCGAGCACGACCGCGCCCGTCGCAGCATCGGTGCCGGAGCCGGCACTGGTCGTCGAGACGCCATCGCAGATCATGGCGCTGCCGGACGAACTGACATCACGATTGCATTCGGCCGTTCGCGCGACAGAGGGTTCGGAACGCGAACGCTTGGATCGACTGATCCGATTCATCTTCGACCCGCAAGGGCTCGGCATGCGCTATCGCGAGGATGCCACGCACGCGGTGGCGCGAAGTTACGCGACGCGCGAAGCGAATTGCGTCGGATTCACCCTGCTGTTTCTGGCGCTGGCGCGCGAAGTCGGTTTGGAGGCCGCGCCGCAAGCCATCCAACAGACCTTAACTTGGCGTCAGGACGATCGCACGGTGTATCGCAGCAATCATGTCAATGTCCGCATCCGTCTCGGCGGGCGCATGCATACCGTCGACTTCGCGATCGAACCGGTGATCGCACGCGATTCGCCGAGCCCGATCTCCGACGACCGTCTGTTGTCGATGTATTACAACAACCTAGCGATGGCGGCCATGATGCAGCAACTCATGGACGAAGCGGACGCGTTGATGGCGGTATCGCTGCGACTGGACCCGACCTATGCGCCGCATTGGAGCAATGCCGGAGTGCTGTCGCTGCGCGAGGGCGATGCGGCCGCCGCGGAGCGCGCTTACGATGCCGCATTGAAATTGGATGCGTCCGAGCCGAGCGCTCTGTTCAATCTCGCGAGCCTAGCGCGGCGCGCAGGCGACGGCATCCGCGAAGCGGATTACCGGCGTCGACTCGCTCATGTCCAACGTCGCGATCCTTTTCACTATTTTCTGCAAGCGATCGCGCTCGAACAAGACGGCGATTACCAAGGCGCGATCGGTCATTATCGCCGCGCGATTCGTCTATTCGGTCATGAGCATCGATTCTATGCGGTGCTCGCTCATGCCTATGCGCGCGCCGGCGACACGAATCGTGCGATCAAAGCCTTGACCCGCGCGAAAGCGCTGAGCGACGGCGCCGCGCGCGATGCTTACCAAGCGCAATTGAACGACATGGCGGCCACCAAGCACTAGCAGGCGGCACCCATAACGCTTATTCGGTATCGAAATTGATCCGAACGTCCTTCACCGTACTGGAGATCAAGGCGATGGTGAATTGACGGAAGAAATGCCGCTTCACCAGCACGTCCTCGCCATCGTCGAGTTCGGCGTCGACCCACTGCCCCGCCTGACGATCGATCGCGGATTTCACTTTGCGCGCGACCCGATTCTCGCCGTCGTTGCGCTCGATCGGCACGGTCACTCTCACGGGCTCTTTGCCGGTCGGGACGATCTCGAGCACCATCTCGCCCGCCGATTCGGCCGCGCCGCTGAATTGCAGCCGCCATTTATTGGAATCGCCCGCGAACACGGACGGTGCCGCAAAGAGGCACAAACCGAGAACGAGGACGCGCGAGACGAAAGCTGGCAATACGATTGGACGAGTCATGCGGGGCACCATAACGGCGAATCGCCGCGAATTCTAGGCGCCCGTCCGCGTTTTGGGCATCCGGACCCGAATCGCGGGCCGAATCGTCAGGTAGATGAACCAGTAGCGCCTCCACCTGTGCACCGCACTCTCGAACAACCGGCTGCACCGAATCCATGAAACGAACGATAAGATCGCAGCGATGACCGCCCCCTCTCGCCTCACCCTCTTCGACAAGTCACTGTCATCGCCCCATCGATGCAATGCGCTGACCGCGATCGCCTTCATCGCAACCATCGCCCTCGCCGGCTGCGTCGACGACAGCGCTTCGCGACCAACGCCCGAACAGGTACGGGCGACGTTGGCGCGACTGATCCCCGCTAACGTACCGGACCGTAAAGGTTGGGCCGCGGATATTCAGTCGGCATTCGCCGCGATGGATCTCGACCCATCGGCGCAGAACTTATGCTCGGTGCTGGCGGTCATCGAACAGGAATCGACTTACCGCGCGGACCCTCCGGTGCCGGGTTTGGGTCAAATCGCATTGAAAGAAATCGAAGAGCGCGCGGCGCGTTTGCATGTGCCGCGGTTTGCGGTGCGCGGCGTGCTGAAGATCGAATCGCCCAA
Source organism: uncultured Gammaproteobacteria bacterium (assembly GCA_963783035.1). Taxonomy (GTDB): domain Bacteria; phylum Pseudomonadota; class Gammaproteobacteria; order Xanthomonadales; family Xanthomonadaceae; genus Lysobacter_I. Next base: position 1,057,607 of record CAWAMC010000004.1, on the reverse strand, counting down.
CGGCGAATCTTGGGAGTCGCGGATCGCCGCGGTGAAGACCGAAAAAGCCTTGAGCGACATATACGAAGAGATGATCGCCAAAGTGCCGATGGGTCGGCGCATGCTCGCCAAGGCCAATCCCGTGCGCACCGGCGGTCCGATGCAAGTGGGCATCGCGTTCGCAGAAGCGCATGCGCGCGAACGGACGTATCCCTACACCGTCGACGGCTCGATTCGGCACGAAGTCTTCAGCCGTCGCGGCGGCCTGTATTTCGGCATCGCGCATTTATTGGATTATCCCGCGTCGTATCCGAAACCTTTATTTCGCTTCGCCGACTTCAATGCCGGACATTACGCCAGCCGCAACGCGGCGTTTCAGAATGCGATCGCGGTCGCGACCGGCGTCGCACTCGATCTCGACGGCGACCTCGTGCGCTATCGCAAAGGCGACGATGGCAGCACCCTCAGCGCGACCGAAACCGCCGCGCGTCGACTTGCGAACGATCTGGGCATGACCCACGATCAAATCCATCGCGATCTGAGCCTAGGCCGCCGACATCGTTTCGAACAAACCGCGTTATACATCGGCGTGTACAAGATCGCCGATCGTCGCAACGGCAAACCGCTCCCGCGCGCGACGCTTCCGCGCATTCGCCTGCACAGTCCTAAATTCACGCGAAAACTCACGACCGAATGGTTCGCGACGCGCGTGGAGCGGCGTTATCGCGCGTGTATGGTGAGGGTGAAGGGGCGTTAGATAGTGCGACTCGGCGTCATTGCGTTAACCACGTACGCGATCGCCTCTCGCTGCGTTTGAGCGTATTCATGACGTCCACGCTGCGAGGCCTTGCCCGCAGCGTAGACGATGTCGCATACAGATCGCGACGGCTTGCTTCAGCGCCCGCCGAGCAGCGTATAGGCTTCGGCCGCGGCACGTAGGCCGGAGAGCGCGGCGCCTTCCATCGTGCCCTGCCATTCGTAGAAGCTGCTGGTGTGTTCGCCTGCGAACAGCAGGTTGCCGACGGGCTTCGCTTCGTTGTGCGCGATAGTGGTGAAATAGCCCGGCGCATGACGCGAATACGCGCCTTTGCTCAGCGGATTGCGCGACCAGTTCTCGATATGGGCGATGTAGTCGCCGTTGGCCTTGCGTTGCGCCGATGCCTGCGCACCCGGTAGCACGTTATTCAACTCGCCGACGAACGCGTCGGCATGCTGTTGCAGGTGCGCCGGATCCATCGCGCGTGCGCGTGCGCCGCCGGCGAGTTGCGCCATCACCGCATGGGATTCGCCGCCCTTGACCGGGTTGCTTTCCCAGGTTTGCTGAAGGCCCGCGCGATCGCTGGTGCCGCTGCCGTTGGATTCGTGCTGCACATACCAGTACGAGCTGTCGAAGCCGACTAAGAGCTTGGTGTTGTCGCTCATCGTCGAATGATCGATCGCGAGGCGTTTCCACGCCGGCAATCCAATATTGGCGTGCATATCCACATCGCGCAGCACGCTGAACGGTGTGGTCAGTACCACGGCATCGTAATCGCTCTGCACGCGGCGGCTGCCGAGATCGAAGGTGAGGCGAACGCGACCGCTCGCGAGTTTGCGCACCGCGACGAGGCGATGCCCCAACGCCACCGGCGTGGGCAAGGTCTGCGCCAAGCCGGCCGCGATTTTGTCGTTGCCTTCCACGATATGGAATTGCGCATCGTTGGCGCCGCCGAGCGACGAGAATTTCGTACGCGGATCGGCGTATACGAAACGCAGGAAACTGGTCGCGCTCTGTTCGTCGATACCGGCGCCGAATTCGGCCGAATACGCGGCTCCGATCAAGCCACGCAGCAGATCGCCTGCGCCGTACAGTTGCAGATACTCGTCCACGGTCATGAAGTCGAACAACGCATCGGCTTCGGTATGACGGTCCGCCGTCGGGAAACTCAGCGTTTCCAAATCCTGCCGGATCGATGCGGTGAAACCGCGGAGTTCATCCACGACTTGCGTTTCGTCGTAGCGCTGTCCGCCGAAGTCGTAATAGCGTTGACCCGGAAACTGCGATGCGTCTTCGAGCGTGAGCCCAAGCGCACGGGCATAGCCGAGCATCGCATGATGCGAGCTGCCGATGAATTCGCCGCCCAGCTCCACCGTCTGCCCAGGAAAATAACCGCGTAGGCTGCGGACACGGCCACCGACGCGCGCGTCGGCCTCGAACACCCGCGCGGTGACGCCCAAGCGCCCTAATTCGGACGCGCAGGCCAAACCGGCAAGGCCCGCACCGACCACGGCCACGTTCCCGCGCAAAACCAGCTTGTTCATCACCTTGCGGCGTAGATTCGCCGAACCCGCCCATGCGATCGGCGCCATCGTGCCTGCCGCGGCTACGGCGGCCCCTGCCACCGCGCCTTGGGCGAAACGCCGCCGCCCGGCATCGCGCAGACGTTCTTGTTCCACCGCTTCGCCGGCCGATTGGCCGGTGCGTTCGCAGTCCGCGCTCAAGCGCACCATGCGCAGTAACTGCGCCATTAAATCGCTACGATTCATCAGCATTCCCCCCGGATCATTCGCTGTGGTCGGCCGAGACTTCGACCGATTCGATCAATGCTCACCGGGTCGCGACAGCGACGTCTCCTCCATGGACCGGCCCAAGCCCCAACTCCTGCCGCCATGGATGCGCGTCCCCCGCGCATCCCAGCTGAACGCCATAGTGGCATATTTCGACGAATCTGGATGCTGCACTCGCGGTACCCACGAAGCGAAGCGCGCATCCATCGCGACGGACCACCGCCTTGGGCGCCCCCTACTTACGTCAACGCCGCGAGCCGGCGGTACTGTGCGTCCAACGTCGCGATTTGTTTCTGCAAGCCTTCGAGTGTGCCGTCGTTGACGACGATGTCGTCGGCGATGGCGAGCCGCTGCGCGCGCGTCGCCTGCGCGGCGATCATCTTTTCGGCAAGCGCTTCATCGATGCCGTCGCGTTGGATCAACCGTGCGCGCTGTGCCCGCGCGGGGACATCGACGACGAGAATGCGTTGCAGCCACGGATACGCGTCGCGGCCACCGATTTCGGCCAGTAGCGGAATCGCAACGATGACATAGGCACTGGCTGCCGTTTCGCTCTGCTGCCGCAGCAAGGTACGCACCCGTGGATGGACGACAGCCTCAAGGCGTTTGCGGGCGCTGGCGTCGGCGAAGACGCGTTGGCGCATCGCCGCGCGATCGAGTGTACCGTTCGCGTCGAGAATGTCGCGGCCGAAGACGGCGACCAGTTCGGCCAAACCTTCGCTACCGGCCGCGACCGCTTCGCGCGCAGCGAGATCGGCATCGGCAACGACGATGCCGAGCGCTTCGAAGGCGCGGGTCGCCGCGCTCTTGCCGGAAGCGATCCCGCCGGTCAGGCCAATGCAGTAGGGCGATGTGGTCATGACGTCGCGATCGGTTGAGCGGGGTGCGTCTCGTCGGGCACGAATGACGTGACGCGTTTAGGCGAGAGTGCGCCGCGGATGCGGTAGGCGAACAATGCGTCGAAGAATCGCTGCGCCTAGCGCATCTTATGTCGGCGGGATGCCGAAGTAGCTCCAATACGCTTGCATGATCGGCTCGCCGAATAGAAAAACGATCCAACCGGCGATCGCGAGATAAGGACCGAACGGGATGTAGCTATTACGATCGCGGCCTTTCATCGCGAGGAAGATCGAGCCGATGATGGCGCCGACCAGCGAAGAGAAGAACACGATCGGCAGCAGCATCTTATAGCCGGCCCAAGCGCCCAGCGCCGCCAGCAATTTGAAATCGCCGTCGCCCATGCCGGTCTTGCCTCGCCACAATTTGAACAACGAGTTGACGGTCCACAGCGAGAGGTAGCCCAACACGGCGCCTGCGATGGCCTCTTTCGCCGTCACGAACAGATTGTCCACGCTGGCGATCAGCCCCAACCACAGCGGCCACAGCGTGGTTTGATCCGGCAGATATTTGGTATGCAGATCGATGCCCGAGCCTGCGATCAAAAAACAGGTCAGCACCGAAGCGCCGAAGCCTTGCCAACCGAAGCCGAAACGCCACACGCAGGCGGTGACCAGCAGCATCGTCAGCAGTTCGACGAACGGGTATTGGAACGAGATCGGCGCTTTGCAACTGCGGCAACGTCCACGCAAGGCGAGCCAACTGACCAGCGGAATATTCTCGTACCACGAGAGCTGATGCTTGCAATGCGGGCAATGCGAACGCTCGACTGCGATCCCCGGCGGCGGCGGGTCGTACAGCTCCGGCATCTCAAGAATGTCGCGCGCGTCGCGCTTCCATTCCCATTCCAGCCGCTTCGGCAGACGCAGAATGACGACGTTGAGAAAACTACCGAATAAAAGTCCGAGCCCAGCCGCGATCGGATAACCGAGGCCGGGGTTCTGGTCGAGGAAAGACATCGAGTCTGGGTTGGCGAAGTGCGTGGCCGGCGCTTAGCCGACCACCGCCGCTAGCTTGAAGATAGGCAGGTACATACCGATCACCATGCTGCCGACGAGCACGCCGATCACGACCATGATCATCGGTTCGAGCAAGCTGGCCAGCGCATCGACGGCGTTGTTCACTTCTTGCTCGTAGAACTCGGCGACCTTGAACAACATCGTGTCGAGCGCGCCGGCTTCTTCGCCGATCGCCGCCATCTGCACCACCATGTGCGGGAACAGATTCACCTGTTTCATCGCCATGTTGACTTGATAGCCAACCGAGACGTCGTCGCGAATGCGCAGCACCGCTTTCTCGTACACGGTGTTGCCGGTCGCGCCAGCGACGCTTTCCAGCCCTTCGACCAGGGGCACACCGGCCTTGAAGGTGGTGGCGAGGGTGCGCGCGAAACGCGCGATCGCAGAGTTATGCATGATCGCGCCGATGACCGGCACTTTCAGGATCACTTGATCCAAGAAGTGCTGGAAAGCGAGCGAGCGTTTGTAGAAGAAAATGAATGCGACCACCGCAATGATCGCGCCGGCCAACATGACAAACCAGTTGCCGACCATGAATCGGGAAAGATTGACGATGATCTGCGTGAATGCTGGCAAATCGGCGCCGAAACTCTTGAACACGTCCTCGAACTGAGGCACGACGTAGACCAACATGATCGCGCTGACGATGATCGCGACTGCGATGACCATCGCCGGGTAAAACAATGCTTTTTTGATCTTCGACTTCAGGGCTTCGACGTTCTCTTTATACGTGGCGATGGTGTCGAGCACGGTTTCGAGCACACCCGCAGATTCGCCGGCTTTCACTAGGTTGCGGTACAACTCGTCGAATTGGACAGGATGCTTGCTCATCGACTCGTAGATCGATGAACCGCCTTCGATGTCGATGCGCACGCTATCGACAAGATTCTTCATGCGCAGATTCTTTTGGCCGTTGCCGATGATCTCCAGCGCTTGCACGATCGGCACGCCGGATTTCATCATCGTCGCGATTTGGCGGCTGAAGATCGCGATATCGCGCGCGGTGATTCGCTTGCCCGCGGCGCCGAACAGCGGCTTGGGTTTGGGTTTGACGACGCTGGGGGTGATGCCCTGACGGCGAAGTTCTGCGCGCAGCAGGTTGACGTTCTTCGCCTGCTGTTCGCCTTTCATCTTGATACCGCGTTTATCGGTGCCCTCCCAGACGTACATCGGCATGCTGACGCCTGCGCGTGCGGTGGGGGCGGATTTAGCGGCGGTGCGGGTCGCGGACATGGCTTAGTCCTTCGTGACGCGGTTGATTTCAGCGAGACTGGTGATGCCGTTCCGTGCTTTGAGCAACGCGGATTGGCGCAGGTTACGGATGCCGGAGATCCGAGCGGCGTCCGCGATCTGCATGGCGTTGCCGCCTTGCAGAACGATGGTTTGGATTTCATCGGTCATCGGCATCACTTCGTAAATGCCGGTGCGGCCTTTGTAGCCGCCGGTGCATTCGCCGCACCCGACCGGTTCGTACAAGGTGATGCCGGCATGCACTTCGTCCGGGGTGTAGCCCTCGGCGAGCAGCGCATGCTCGGGCAGCGGTTCTGACTGCCGCTTGCAATTGGAGCACAAGCGGCGCGCGAGGCGCTGTGCGATCACGAGGCTGACCGACGAGGTGATGTTGTAAGGCGCGATACCCATGTTCATCAGACGCGCGATCGTCTGTGGCGCATCGTTGGTGTGCAAGGTCGAGAGCACCATATGACCGGTCTGCGCCGCCTTGATGGCGATTTCGGCGGTTTCGAGGTCGCGGATTTCGCCGACCATGATCACGTCCGGATCTTGGCGCAGGAAGCTGCGCAGCGCTGCGGCAAAGGTCATGCCGCGTTTTACGTTCTGCTGAACCTGATTGACGCCAGGAAGCCGGATTTCAACCGGGTCTTCGACGGTGGAGATATTGCGCACTTCGTCGTTGAGGATGCCCAGCGCGGTGTACAGCGACACGGTCTTACCGGAGCCTGTCGGCCCGGTGACCAAGACCATGCCGTAAGGTTTGTGGATCGCATCGACGAACAACTGCTGTTGATCGGCTTCGTAACCGAGTTTCTCGATGCCCATTTTGGCGGCGCTGCCATCGAGGATACGCAGCACGATCTTTTCGCCGAACAGCGTGGGCAATGTGCTGACGCGGAAATCGATCTGACGGGTCTTCGAGAGATTGAGCTTGATGCGGCCGTCTTGCGGCACTCGCTTTTCGGCGATGTCCAGTTGCGACATCACCTTCAGGCGCGCGGCGATTCGTTGATTGAGCTTGACCGGCGCTTTCGCGACTTGCTTGAGGATGCCGTCGATGCGCAAGCGCACGCGATAATCCCCTTCGTAAGGCTCGAAGTGGATATCCGAGGCGCCGCGTCGGATCGCATCGATCATCACTTTATTGATGAACTTCACGACCGGCGTGTCGTCGCCTTTCGCATCGATACCGCTGTCGCCGGCGATATCGTCGTCGCCGCCGCTGACATCGAGGTTATCGAGCCCCTCACTGTCGTCGATATTGCCCAGCGTATCTTGGCTGGCCATCCACTTTTCGAGCGTGCGCTTGATCGTGTCTTCGTCGACGAGGATGGGTTCGACGACGAGATTGGTATGGAATTTGATTTCGTCGAGCGCAGCGGTATTGGTCGGGTCCGAAACGCCGACGAAGAGACGTCCACCGCGCTTGAACAGCGGCAGCACATGATGCTTGCTGATCAATTCGTCGTTGACGAGCTTCAGCGCCGTCTGACTTTGATCGATCATCGCGGGGTCGATCATCGGCATGCCGAATTCGATCGAATTGGCAGCGGCCATTTGCGCCGGCGTGACGAGCTTGTGCTCGCGCAAGTAATTCGCGATCGGTTTGCGCTCGTGCGTCGCGGCATCGAGCGCACTGCGCGCGGCCGCTTCTTCGAGCGCGCCGTCGAGCACCAGGCGCCGAGCGATGCCGGTGATGCCGAGCAGATTGGCGGTCGCGACCGAGCTCATCGTCGTTGAGTCCTATCCCCGGATGGGCGAGATCGCCCAGACCGTAGGTTACTGCGACTGCGGCCAGGATGCACGCCTATCGACGCGATAAATCCTGCCGCTTCCCCAGTTTGTTCAAACAGATGCCGGTACTTGTTGAGGATTTGGTGAGGTTGGTCACGCTTGGGCGACGAGTATCTTGGCAGGGGCAGAGAATCAAGCGAGTGCCTACCGCGCTCATCCTGCAAGCCAATTCGATCCAGGCGGGCGATGCACCCGCCCAGATTTTCCCGGCTTCTGACTATTTTCCCGGCTTCTGACTCTATCAGGGGCAATCACCCTGACCTGGGCGTAGCCCACGAGTCGCATCGCAGATCGTGCCACCGTTCGACCAGACGATCGTTGCGCCACCGGGCGCGGCGATCGGCGTGTTGGCGTAAATCAAACTGGGCCCGCCGCTAGACTGCGTGCTCCCGGTCGTCGCTGTGATCACCCCATCGGTCACGCTATCGAGACTCAAAACGTTTCTGGTCGGGGTGAAGCTGGCGAGCGCCGGGATGCCAAAGACCCCTGCGTCGCAATCGGCCACTTGCTGATCCTCGGAGATGCACGTGCTGACGGCGGTGCGAATCCCGCTGAGTTCCGCTGCGGCGCCGGTGGCGCGCGTACGCGAGACGTAATCCTGATACTGCGAGATCGCGATCGCGGCCAAGATGGCGATGATCGCAACAACGATCAATAGTTCGATCAACGTAAAGCCTGCAGATTTCTTCATGGTCCCGCCCCCTTCGTGCCATTGCGCGGGTGATGGATCGGTGTTTCAAGCGCCGCGCATACTTGATCGCCGATGTCCCGCACTTCTTAATATCTTCCTGCAATTTCCATATAAAAGTAGTGATCGCGTTCCGTATTCGCAGGATCGACGAAATAAAAAAACCCCGGCAAAAGCCGGGGTTTTTGCGGACCACCGAACAGTGGATCCTTTGCAGCAATTACGGGCAATCGCCTTGACCCGGACGCAGGCCGCGGGTCGCGTTGCAGACGGTGCCGGTGTTGGTCCAGGTGATATTGGCCGCACCAGCTGCTGCCGTCGGGGTGTTGATATAGGTCAAATTGGCGCCGCCGCTGGAAACGGTCGCGCCGGTGGTGGCAGAGATGACGCCATTGGTGACGCTAGCGATGGCAGTGGTGTTGCGGGTCAGCGTAAAGGCCGCAGTGGCCGGGATGCCCGTACCCGCGGCGCCAGCGTCGCAACCGATATTGGTCTGGGTCTCAGAGATGCAGACACCGACCGCAGTGCGGAAGCCCGTCAACTCGGCAGCAGCGCCAGCGGCGCGAGTACGCGAGATGTAATCCTGGTACTGCGGAATGGCGATGGCGGCCAGGATGGCGATGATCGCGACGACGATCAGGAGTTCGATCAGGGTGAAACCTTGCATCTTCTTCATGGTGATTTCCCTAGGGAGTGGTGTGTGTGTGTGGGTGTTGCGGAACTTAAGTTCTTCACGTGCCCTGTGGCTGCGACTTCATGCCGTCCCGGGCGCCCGTGCAACCAAGCACGTGCCAGAAAGGATATGCATAAGCCGTGCCAACTCACGGGACCGGGATCAAATGCCGAATCCGTGCGCTCGATGTGCTGCATTTCACGTTATAGCAATGTCGGAAAGTGACGCTGAACGTCAATCTCATTCAGCCCTGCCCCCCGCGGGCACCTAAAGCGGGAGATGATCATTAAAGATTTGTTACTCGGATGACTCCTCGGCCGGCGGCGGGTAAAGGCTCACGATCGGGCGCCCTGTCTTCGCGTCGATCAACATCATCGATGCGGCGCGCGAGGAATTCAGCGCCACCAGACGCATCGTCTCGGCGGGCCGTCCGCTCTCCTCGATCGCGCTACGCAGCGCATCCTTCAGCATCCACTCCGGGAGGGAAGCAGCTTCTGCAGGACTAGCCGCGCGCATGAGCTTTTCATACTGCAGCGCGTAATCGTCGTAGTACTCCGGCAAACGTTCGAGGCTGGTTTGCCGCTCGATCAGTGCGGTAAAAATTTTCACGCGCGCATCGTGGCCTTTCGGCAAATTCACCGCGAACAAGCGCGGGCCCGCCCACGGCAGCGTGCGCGTCGCTTCGGTCTTGCCCTTGCGCAAGTCGTCAGGCTCGATATCGTTGGCGTATAGCAAATACATCTGATCCACCGACCAGACCAGGAATACCGGCCGACTGATCCACGCGGTATGCAGGGCATAGCCCATGAAAGCGGCTTGCAAGAGGGCGATCACGACCAAATCGCGGCGCGTCTGCTTCAGGTCGTGCGCTTTGAACACGATCAGCGTGAGCAGCGGCCCGGCGACGATATCGGCCATGAGCATGGTCAGAATCAAGCGATCCATACCGGCGATCCGGATCAGGCCGTGCGGGAACCACAGAAAATAAATCAGGCTGGCGATCGTACCGACGACCAAGAAACTGATGCCGAGATGGATCGCAGCGGCTTTACGACGAGTCATAAGTCTTCGGGCGTAGAGGCAACGGCGCAGAAGCATAGCGCTGTCGTCGCTTTTCGTGGAGTCTCTCGCTTCGCATCCCACGGCCGACCCCGGTAGTGGGGCGCTAAGGCCCGGCTCGTTGCGCGAGCGATGGATGCACCCAGTAGGTGCTATTCGATGCCGAGCTTCTTAAGCTTGTAGCGCAAGGCGCGGAAGGTAATGCCCAGGGCCGCCGCGGTCTTGGTCTTGTTGTAGCGGTGTTCCTGCAGCGCCTGCTGGATGGCGTTGCGTTCGATCTCTTCGATGTACGAAGGCAGCGCGCTGGTGCTGGTATCGCGCGGATTGAGCGTGCGGGGATCAGTGGCGGCGGGCGAAGCGGGCGCGGTTTGCGACGCATGCGCCGAGCCCGCGCCGGACATCCCGGCATGTGCATTTGCCGCATTCGCGCTTGCGGTCAAGGCGGAGCCGCTTTGCACGGGCAAGCGCAGGTCGAACACGGAAATCGCATCGCCATCCGCCATCGCGAGTGCGCGTTCGAGAATGTTCTCCAGCTCGCGAACGTTACCCGGGAAGCCGTAGTGTTCAAGCGCTTCGATAGCCTCGTCCGAGAGGGTCGGCGCGCGACGCTTCATCGCATGCGCCAGACGCTTGAGGATGGCATCGCACAACAACGGCAGATCGCCAGCGCGTTCGCGCAGCGGGGGCACGTCCAGCTCGATCACGTTGATACGGTAGAACAAGTCGTGCCGGAATCGACCTTCGCTGACCAAGACATCCAGGTCTTTGTGGGTCGCCGACAGGATCCGCACATCCACCGGGGTTTCGGCGTTGGCGCCGACCGGCCGGATGGTCTTTTCTTGGATCGAGCGCAGCAATTTGACCTGCATCGGTAGCGGTAGCTCGGCGACTTCGTCCAAGAACAGCGTGCCGCCGTCTGCGGCCTGGAACAGACCCTGTTTATCGGTATGCGCGCCGGTGAAACTGCCCTTTTTGTGACCGAAAAACTCGCTTTCCATCAGCTCGGCAGGAATCGCGCCGCAGTTGACCGGGATGAACGGCCCGGCAGCACGCGAGCCTTGGGCGTGAATCGTGCGCGCGACTAACTCTTTACCGGTACCCGATTCGCCGTTGATATGGACCGGGGCTTGGCTCCGCGCGACCTTCATGATGGTGTCGCGCAGGCCGACCATCACCGAAGATTCGCCGAGCAACAGGCTCGACCCTTCGGGATTGGCTTGGCGGCGGGTATTCAGCTCTAGGGCCTGCTTCACCAAACCGCGCAGAACCGTCAGATCCACCGGTTTGGTGACGAAATCGAAAGCGCCGCTCTTGAGGGCTTCCACGGCGGCTTCGACGTTGCCGTAAGCGGTGATGACCGCCACCGGCGTGGTCGGGAATCGGGTCGCGATCTCCGCCACCAGATCCAGACCGGAACCATCGGGTAGACGCATATCGGTCAGGCACAGGTCGTAAGCAACCGTACTCAGCATTTCGCGGGCGACAGTGAGGTTAGGTGCCGTATCCGTACGCAAGCCCATCCGCCCCAGCGTGACCACTAGAAGTTCGCGGATATCGTGCTCGTCATCGACGATGAGCGCACTGCGTTGCTCTGTCATATTGCCCTCCTGCGTCAATTTTAGCCCAAACACGGCAGTTGCGACAGCCATTCGCCGAATAAAACAAGGATTTAGCGCACATCGGCCGCCCGCCCTGTCCGATAGGACAGCTTGTGCGTCTCGGGTGTTGAGTGGTAGCCGAGCCTCATCAGACCCGTCCGAATGGCGTCTTCCTGGCGCTGTTACAGAAAGCGTGAATTCGAACCAAGCCGGACTATCGCAGCACTCCCGAGTGTTTAAGTACTTAGGGCACCGCACTAGTACTTAGGGCACCGCACTGGTGCGCGAGCGAGCCGTGCTCGACGCGTGAAGTGCCGAATGAATCAGACGCTGCTCAAGCAGGCGCCTCTCTCTCGTTTCATCGCCTCAGGCAGGCAACAGCGCGTGCTGCCCAGGGAGCGTGATGCGGAAACAGCAGCCGCTGGTCGTCGCGATATGGTCCAGCGAAGCGCCGTTGGCCCGACACAATTCGCGCGCGATGTAGAGTCCCAGACCGGTACCGTGTTGCGATGTGGTGAAGAACGGGCGGAACAACTGCGGCACCGCCGCTTCGGCGATACCGGGACCGCAATCCAGCACGTCGATCACCGGCGCGTCTTCGATTTTGTACACATGCAGCGTGATGCGCGCCGCTTCTCCGGGCAAGTGCCCGTGCCTGCGCGCGTTCTGCACCAAAGCTGTAATCACTTGATGCAGATGTTTCGAATCGATCAACGCGGACACGCTGGGCAACGGCGCGTTCAAGACGATATTGTCGGTTTCGTCGGGCACCGTCTGTTTGAATTCTTCGATGAAGGCGCGCAGCATCGCGACCAATTCGATGTGCTCGGCGGTCGCGCGTTCGCGACGCGCGAGACCGAGCACGCTTTCGACGATGCTGTTAGTGCGCATGCATTGCTGGTGGATGATCTGCACCATTCGTCGATCGCCTTCGACGATGTCGTGCGATTCTTCGAGCAGTTGCGCGGCATAACTGATCGCGGCGAGCGGGTTACGGATTTCGTGCGCGAGGCTGGCGGAGAATCGCCCCATCGCGGCGAGCGTCAGCGATTCTGCGCGACGCGATACCAGCGATGTATCGTCGAGGAAAATCAGCGTGTTGTCGCTGTTGGCCAGCAATCGGGCGAAGCGCGGCACCAGCTCGAACTGTTCGTGTCCCATGCGCATCGGCGCTTCGTTATTGATGCCGGTACGCAACCACTCCGTAAGCCGCAGCGCGAGCTCCGGCGCGGCCTGCGCCAATTCGCGGGTACCGACCGCACCTTCGCCCAGCAGCAGCATCGCCGCCTCGTTCGCGAGCTTCATCTGACCGTCGCGGTCGACCAGCAATACACCGGTACGCATCCGGCGGATGATCAATTCGTTGATTTCGGCCAGCCGCGTCGCCTCAGCGCCGCGGCGATCCGCCAACGCTTGGGTCAGGTTGACGCGTTGCCGAAGCGGATAGCTGAGCGTCGCGATGGCTAAGTAACTCACCGCGAACATCATGACTTCAGCGAGCGGGCGCACCGGCATGCGCGCGGTCAACTGGCTCCACAGATAGATGCCGATCAGCATCAGCGATGCCCCAGCCGCTACACCGAGCCCCAAGCGCAGCGGCAACAGCAACGAGGCTACGCCGACGTTGAACAACAACATCAGCGCGATGCCCGGCGCGATCGCTGGCAATACGGCGGTGGCGACGGCGGCGAAGACGATATCCAGACCGGCGCCGATCAGTGTGGGCCAAAGCACGTGTTTGCTCGCACGCGCATGAATGCGCGCTTGCAGCAGCAGAATCGAGGCGATGATGAGGTAAACGACCGCCAACACGCGCCCAACCAGCGGCTGTTCGCTATCCAGGCGCGAACCCACGATCGGGTTGAACACGACGAGCGCCAGTAGGCCCGCTTCGAGAAGCCGATACAGCGCGAACAGATACAGCTCGCGGAACTGGGTGCTCTGTTCGACTCTTCTGGGGGAGGCGGTCGCGACCAAACGGGTATTCCAAGACTTGACCTCGCCAGTATAGGCGGCAAGGGAGCTCCACTAGGGCGGTTTATGCGTTCTCGCGGACGCCACGGGCACTCAGACCTTCTCGCCGCCCGGCGCGCCGACGGCCGCATCGGTCGAATACCGAGCCCCCATCTCCACGACGACTGGCCCCCGCTGGCGGCATCGGCGAGAATAGCCGACCGCGAAGATGCCAGATGGCTGACTTCGCGACCATCGTATCGAGCTGCGGCTCGTCACTCCCGCACGGAACCCACATGAACTTCCACGAATATCAGGCGAAGCAGTTGTTTGCCGACTACGGCATCGCAGTCCCGGCCGGGCGCGTCGCGCGCACCCCGGAAGAGGCCGTCGACGCGGCCAAAGCCATCGGCGGCGATTTCTGGGTGGTGAAAGCCCAGATCCACGCAGGCGGTCGCGGCAAGGCCGGTGGCGTCAAGCTCGCCAAAACCTACGACGAAGTGCGCGATCACGCGAAGGCCATGCTCGGCAAAGCGATGACGACCTATCAGTCCGCCGGGGTCGCATTGCCGGTCGACAGCGTGCTGGTGACCCAGGCCACCGACATCGCGCAGGAACTGTATCTGTCGGTGCTCGTCGATCGTTCCAGCCAGGCGATCACCTTCATCGCCTCCGCCGATGGCGGCGTCGAGATCGAAAAGACCGCCGTCGACAACCCCGACGCGATCAAGACCCTCGATGTGAATTACGTGCAGGGTCTGCAGCCGTACCAGTGCCGCGACATGGGTTTCGCGCTCGGCCTCAACGCGAAGCAAGTCGGCCAGCTCACCAAGATCATGATGGGCCTGTACAAACTGTTCAACGAGAAGGACCTGGCGCTGGTCGAACTGAATCCGCTCGCGATTCTGACCAACGGCGACCTCGCTGTGCTCGACGGCAAGATCAATTCCGACGACAACGCGACCTTCCGTCACCCGGAACTGGCCGCGATGCGCGACATCCGTCAGGAAGACGAGACCGAAGTGCTCGCCAGCCAAGCACGATCTGAACTACGTCACGATGGACGGCAACATCGGCTGCATGGTCAACGGTGCAGGTCTGGCGATGGCCACCATGGACGTGATCAAACTCAACGGCGGCGAGCCGGCGAACTTCCTCGATGTCGGCGGCGGCGCGAATAAGGAACGCGTGACCGAAGCCTTCAAGCTGATCCTGCGCGACGAAGACGTGAAGGCGATCTTCGTCAACATCTTCGGCGGCATCGTGCGCTGCGACATGATCGCCGAGGGCATCATCGCCGCGGTGAAGGAAGTCGACGTGAAGGTGCCGGTGATCGTGCGTCTGGAAGGCACCAACGTCGAGAAAGGCAAGGAGTTGCTGAAGAACTCCGGCCTCGCGATCATCCCTGCCGACGACATCAACGACGGCGCGAAGAAAGCGGTCGCGTCGGTGAAAGCCGCGTAACCGCTACCCAACATTCGTAGCCCGGGTAGAGGCCGTAGGCCGAAACCCGGGAGCTGTTCGCGAAATGCCCCGGGTTTCGGCCTACGGCCTCTACCCGGGCTACAACATCGGAAATCTTATGTCCGTTCTCGTCAACAAGAACACCAAAGTCATCGTCCAGGGCTTCACCGGCACGCAGGGCACCTTCCACGCGCGAACAGATGCTGGAATACGGCACCAAAGTCGTCGGTGGCGTCACTCCCGGCAAGGGCGGTACCACGCATCTGGATCTGCCGGTATTCAACACCGTCGCTGACGCGGTGAAAGCCACCGGCGCCGATGCATCGGTCATCTACGTGCCGCCGCCGTTCGCGGCCGACGCCATCCTCGAAGCGGCCGACGCCGGCATCAAGGTCATCGTCTGCATCACCGAAGGCATCCCGGTGCTGGACATGCTGCGCGTGAAGAACACGCTGAAGGCGCTATCCGCAGACCGTGCTGATCGGTCCGAACTGCCCCGGCGTGATCACCCCGGGCGAATGCAAGATCGGCATCATGCCGGGCCACATCCACATGCCGGGCAAGATCGGCATCGTCTCGCGTTCCGGCACGCTGACCTACGAAGCCGTGAAGCAGACCACCGACGCCGGCCTCGGTCAGTCCACCTGCATCGGCATCGGCGGCGACCCGATCAACGGCACCAACTTCATCGACGCGCTCAAGCTGTTCCAGAACGACCCGCAGACCGAAGGCATCATCATGGTCGGCGAGATCGGCGGCAGCGCCGAGGAAGAAGCGGCCGAGTACATCGCCAAATACGTCACCAAGCCGGTGGTCGGCTTCATCGCCGGCGCGTCCGCGCCGAAGGGTAAGCGCATGGGCCATGCCGGTGCGATCGCTTCCGGCGGCAAAGGCACGGCCGAAGGCAAGTTCGCGGCGATGGAGAAAGCCGGCGTCACCACCGTGCGTTCGCCGGGCGATCTCGGCGCCGCGATCGCCAAGCGTTTGGCGAAGTAAACTTCCGCTGCACGTTTCCGTGAAAGGCCGCCGCGTGCGGCCTTTCGCTTTCAGGAGTCGCCATGACCGTATCACTTCGCATCGCCCTCGCCCAATTCGATTTCCCGGTCGGCGCGGTGGGCAAGAACGCCGAACGTATCGTGGCGATGATCGCCGAAGCCCGCGACGAGTACGGTGCCGACGTGGTGATGTTTCCCGAATTGGCGCTGTCGGGTTATCCGCCGGAAGACTTGCTGTTGCGGCCGAGCTTCCTGCGCGATTGCGCCGAAGCGATCGAACGCATCGCCGCGGGAACGACAGGCATCGTCGCGGTGGTCGGCTGGCCGCAGGCCGCCGGTAGCGTGGTCTACAACGCCGCCAGCGTGCTGCGCGACGGCAAGATCGAACAGACGTATCGCAAACGCGAATTGCCCAATTACGCAGTGTTCGACGAGCGCCGTTATTTCGATGTCGATCCCGACCGCGAAGACTGCGTCTTCGATCTGAAAGGCGTCCCGGTCGGGTTGCTCATCTGCGAGGACCTGTGGTTCGCCGAACCGATCGCCAGCACCGTGCGCAACGGCGCGCAGCTCGTGCTTGGTGCCGAACGCCTCGCCGTTCGAGCGCGACAAGCACGCGCAGCGCGATGCCCTGCTGGCCCAGCGCGCGCAAGAAACCGGCGTCGCGATTGCGTATCTCAACGTGGTGGGCGGTCAGGATGCGCTGGTGTTCGACGGCGCGTCGGTCGTCGCCGATGGCGATGGCCGCGTGCATCCAGCCGCAGCCGCATTCACCGATCAGTGGCTCGTCGTCGATTACGACGTCGAGACGCGAAGATTCTCGCCCGTGCAATGGATGGACGATGGCGACGAGAGTCGCGACGCGCTGGCGTGGCGCGCGGTCGTCCGCGGCATTCAAGATTACTGCCGCAAGAACGGCTTCCAGAACACATGGCTCGGTTTATCCGGCGGCGTCGATTCCTCGATGGTGCTGGCGCTGGCGGTCGATGCGTTGGGCGCGGACAATGTCACCGCGGTGAGCATTGCCCTCGCGTTACACCGCGGATTTGTCGAACGATCTTGCCGAAGAACAATGCCGAGCGCTCGGCGTGAAGATGATCACGATCCCGATCGAGAAACCGTTCCAAGGTTATCTCGATGCGCTGAGCGAAGCGTTCGCCGACAAAGCCGTCGATGTGACCGAAGAGAATCTGCAGTCGCGCGCGCGCGGCGCGATGCTGATGGCGCTAGCGAACAAACTCGGCGGCTTGCTGCTGACCACCGGCAACAAGAGCGAGTACGCGGTCGGCTACGCCACGATTTACGGCGACATGTGCGGCGGTTACGCGCCGATCAAAGACTTGTACAAGACCGAAGTGTTCGCCTTGTGCCGTTGGCGCAACACCGTCGGCGGCGCGCCCGTGATTCCGCCGGCCGTCATTTCGCGGCCGCCCACCGCCGAACTGCGCGATAACCAAAAGGACGAAGATTCGCTGCCGCCTTACGATGTGCTCGATGCGATCTTGCTGCGGCATGTCGATCAAGAACAATCGCGCGACGATATCGTGCGTGCGGGCTTCGATGCCGCGACGGTCGATCGCGTGCTGCGTTTGGTGCGTATCAGCGAATGGAAACGGCATCAGGCGGCGCCGGGGCCGAAAGTCTCGCGCCGCGCATTCGGTCGCGAACGTCGTTATCCGATCACTAATGGTTATCAAGAATGAGCTTCAACGGTGACGATGCGCGAGTATTGCTTCGTGGCTCTATCCCTAAAGCATTTTCGGTTTAGGTGGTTACAGATTTTGATCCTCATAGAGGTGAATCATCACGGCCTTCCCAGACCCAGCGAGCGGCGGGCAGGACGCCCGCCGTTTTTCGATTCGCCAGGGACGGCGAATCGAAAAATCCCGTTAGCAGTCAAACTTTAGGTTTGCTTTGTCGGGGAAAAGCGCTTTCTTTTGCCTACTTTTCTTTGCGCGAGCAAAGAAAAGTAGGTCGCGCGATAGCGCGAAAGCATTTGATCATTGTTCCGAGAGAGACTCGAAAACGTCTCGGCGCATAATTATTCCCGCGGGTCGGCCGAGTTAATCGCCGCACCACAGCCCTCGAATCGCCGCGATCCCTTGCGCGCCATGCGCACGCGCTTCGGTCAGATGCGTAGGGCGCATGCCGCCGAGGGCATACATCGGAATCGCGACGCGTTCGCGCATCGCGGCGAACGCCGACCAGCCGATACCCGGCTGCCCTGGATGCGATGCGGTTTCGAAGACCGGGCCGAGCACGGCCGCATCGCAGCCGAGCGATTGCGCGCGCTGCAACTCCTCGACCGCATGGCACGACGCGATGATGGTGTGCGACGACGCGAGCGGCCGTTCTTCGAGCATCATCACTTGCGCCGCGCGCAGATGCAGGCCAACGCCTAACGAGCGCGCGAGGTCGATATCTCGATTGAGGAAAACATCGGCATCGAATCCATTGCAGAGTTCGATCGCGCGTTCGACCAAACGGCGCCATCGCTGCGATTCGACAGCCTGCGCACGTAGCTGCACGCGACGCACGCCCGCATCGAGCGAGCGACGCAGCGCCGCGAGCCATGCGGCATCGTCGTCGCCTGGTTCGGGCGTGATGAGATAGCGATCGGCATCGCGCAAAGCAGCGACCACAGGGCGATCCGCGTCCGGCATCGCGTACGTCGCGAGCCGATGCGGCGGCACCCAGGCGAGCGCTTGGCCATCGAGGCCTTTCATATCGCCGCGCCAACGCGCGATACGACGAACATCGAGCCGCAAACGTTTATCGGGATATTGTTGCGGCACGCAAATCACCGCCTCGCCGACTTCGGCCTCGATTCCGAGCTCTTCGCGCAGTTCGCGCACGAGCGCGTGCTCCGGCGTTTCGCCGGGGTCGACTTTTCCGCCAGGGAATTCCCAAAGACCAGCGAGATCGCGCCCTTCGGTACGGCGCGCGAGCAGGATGCGCCCGCGCGCATCCTTGATCACGCCGGCGACGACGTGGACGATGCGGGAATCGGGATTGGGAGTTCGTGACTTGCTCATCGCATTTTCAGGCCGCTAGAGCATTGTTCGCTTCAAGTGGTTACCGTTTTTGAACTTCACCACGGTGAACTATGACGGTCTTCCCAGACCCATGGAGCGGCGGACAGGATGTCCGCCGTTTTTCGATTCGCCAAGGACGGCGAATCAAAAAATCCCGGTAGCAATCCAGTGTCAAGATTGCTTCGTCGTGGAAGGTGCTTTCTTTTACCTACTTTTCTTTGCACCCGCAAAGAAAAATAGGTCGCGCGTCAGCGCGAAAGCTTCATAGGCTTTGCTGCGCGAAATGGATTCTTCGTACGATTAGCCGACACGAAGTCGATTTTGCGTTATCGAATCCCGAGTCATCTCTCTCAAGCCAACTGCCCATGACAGTGTTTGAATTTCTTGCCCGACCCGCACGGACACGGATCGTTGCGCCCGACCTTCGGCATATCGGCGGCGAGTTTCAACTCGACATCGGCCGCCTCTTCGTCGGCCCCGTAACCGCCTAAGTTCGGATGCTGGAATTGCATCTGGCGCGCGATGGCTTCGGCGCGCATGCGCTCTTCGGCTTCGGCGCGCACGATCTCTTCCTCGCTGCGGATACGCACGCGCGCCAGCAAACCGATGACTTCGCGCTTCACTTTTTCCAGCATTTCGCTGAACAACTCGAACGCTTCTTTCTTGTATTCCTGCTTCGGCTGTTTCTGCGCATAACCGCGCAGGTGAATGCCTTGGCGCAGATAATCCATTCGGCCGAGATGCTCTTTCCAGCACTGGTCGAGCACATTGAGCATCAGATGCTTTTCGAGCATCCGCATGTTCTCGCTGCTGATCGTCGCTTCTTTGGTTTCGAACAAGTTGGCGACTTCTTTCTGAACATGCACCGCGATCTGTTCGGCATCGAGTTCGGTACGCGTTTTGGCCATGCCCGTCAGATCGAGTTGCAGCGCGAATTCGGCTTGCAGCTCGGATTCCAATCCCTGCAGATCCCACTGTTCGTCGATCGAATCGGGCGGCACGAAACGTTCGACGATCGATGCGACCACATCGTTGCGGATGCCGTCGATGTTGTCCTTAACGCTATCGGCTTCGAGCAATTCGTCGCGCTGCGCATAGATGACTTTGCGCTGATCGTTATTGACGTCGTCGAAGTCGAGCAGGTTCTTACGGATATCGAAGTTATGGGCTTCGACCTTGCGCTGCGCACCGGCGATCTGGCGGGTGACGAGCGGGCTTTCGATGATGTCGTCTTCTTTCAGGCCCATGCGCGCCATCATCTTCTGCACCCAATCGGCGGCGAAGATGCGCATCAGATTGTCTTCGAGCGACAGATAGAAGCGCGAAGAACCCGGGTCGCCCTGACGGCCGGAACGGCCGCGCAACTGGTTATCGATTCGACGGGATTCGTGACGTTCGGTACCGATGATATGCAGGCCGCCGCTGGCTTTCACCGCGTCGTGGCGCTGTTGCCATTCGGCTTTCACGCGTGCGCGCGTGACGTCGTCCAGCTCGCCGCCCTGCTCGGCTTCGAGAGCCTGCAGTTCGGCTTCGAGCGAACCGCCGAGCACGATATCGGTACCGCGACCGGCCATATTGGTGGCGATCGTCACCGCGTAAGGACGGCCGGCCTGAGCGATGATGTGCGCTTCGCGTTCGTGCTGTTTCGCGTTCAAGACTTCGTGGGTGATGCCTGATTCGGTGAGCTGCTGCGAGAGCATTTCGGACACTTCGATCGAGGTGGTACCGACCAACACCGGCTGCGCCTTGGCGTTCGCTTCGCGAATTTCGCCGATCACCGCGCGGAACTTGCCGACCCGATTGAGGAACACCGCATCGGGGTGATCTTTACGCACCATCGGACGATGGGTCGGGATCACCACCACTTCCAACGCGTAGATATTCTGGAATTCGTAGGCTTCGGTATCCGCGGTGCCGGTCATACCCGACAACTTCTTGTACATGCGGAACAGATTCTGGAAGGTGATGCTGGCGAGCGTCTGGTTCTCTTGCTGCACCGGCACGCCTTCTTTGGCTTCCACGGCCTGATGCAATCCATCGGACCAACGACGGCCCGGCAGCGTACGACCGGTGAATTCGTCGACGATCACCACTTCGGAACCGTCGCGGACGATGTAATCGACATCGCGCTGGAACAGCGCGTGCGCGCGCATCGCGGCGTTGAGATGGTGAACGACATGGATATTGTGCGCGGCGTACAGCCCGTCTTCGGCTTCGAGCACGCCGGCGCGACGCAGCAGCTCTTCCGCGTGCTCTTGCCCGCCTTCGGACAGATGCACTTGCTTGCTTTTTTCGTCGACCCAGTAATCGCCGACGCCGTCTTCCACATCTTGACGCTTCAAGCTGCGGCACGATGCGATTGACCTTCACATACAACTCGGGCGACTCGTCGGCCGGGCCGGAGATGATCAGCGGCGTGCGCGCTTCGTCGATGAGGATCGAGTCCACTTCGTCGACGATCGCGTAATGCAAGCCGCGCTGGAAGCGCTCTTCTTTCGACAGCGCCATGTTGTCGCGCAGATAGTCGAAGCCGAATTCGTTATTGGTCCCGTAGGTGATATCGGCACCGTACGCGGCGTGCTTGTCTTGATGGCGCATGCCCGGATAGACCACGCCGACCGAAAGACCCAGCCAGCTATAGAGCTTGCCCATCCATGCGGCATCGCGTTTGGCGAGGTAGTCGTTCACGGTGATGACGTGAACGCCCTTCCCTTCCAAAGCATTGAGATAGACCGGCAACGTGGCGACGAGCGTCTTACCTTCGCCGGTGCGCATTTCGGCGATTTTGCCCAGATGCAGCACCATGCCGCCGATCAACTGCACGTCGTAGTGACGCATGCCGAGCACGCGGGATCGAGGCTTCGCGGCAGACCGCGAAGGCTTCGGGCAGCAACTTATCGAGTGTTTCGCCGTCGGCGACGCGTTGTTTGAATTCGGCGGTCTTCGCCTGCAGATCGGCGTCGGACAAGGCCTTCATCTGCGCTTCGAACGCGTTGATCTTCTTGACGATACCGCCGAGTTGCTTGACCAAACGGTCGTTGCGGCTACCGAAGATACTGGTCAACAATCGATTGAGCATGAGCGGTCAGGGCACGAAAGAGGGAAAGGACCGCGCCGCGCCGTAGGCGCATGCAGCGGCAACAAAAAAGGGCGCCGGGCGCCCTTTGGCAGTCTGTCATTGTACGTGGTGACGCCCCCTGGGGGTATCAAGCCCCCAAGCCCGTCGTCCATCGGGCTCGTACCGCGGATTCGATTCAGCCCTTCTTCGTGGACTGGCCGCCGAGGAATTGCATCGGGTTCACCACGACGCCGTTTTCCCACACCTCGAAATGGACGTGAGTGCCGGTAGAGCGGCCGGTCGAGCCTGCTTTCGCCACTTCATGGCCGCCGCGAACCAAATCGCCTACCTGCACCATCAACCGCGAATTGTGCGCGTAACGGGTGACATAGCCGTTGCCGTGGTCGACTTCCACCACATTGCCGTAACCCGAGCGCACGCCGGAATAGGTAACGACGCCATCGCCGACCGCCAATACCGGATCACCGGTGTTGGCTTCGAAATCGATGCCTTTATGGAACTGGCCGCCGCCGCCGAACGGGTCGGCACGTCCGCCGAAGCCGGAAGTGACATAACTATTGAGGATCGGCAGCCGCGTGGGCATCGCCTTCTGATCCAACTCGCGATTGAACAGCAATGCTTCCAGCACCGACAACTGACTGCCTGAGCGCTTGAGCTGCGCACCGAGCGCGCCAAGACCCATGCGTAGTTCGGTGGCCGGCATATCGCGGACCGGACCGGCGCCGCCGATACCGACCGGTTTCTCGAAATCGAATTCGCCGTCGCCGAGTTGCGCGATCCGGGTCAGTCGCACGCCGAGTGCATTCAGGCGATTGGCATCCGCCTGCAACTCGCCCAACCGCGCCGCTAAAGCGTTGACTTCGCGCTGCGCTTCGCGGCGCGTGGCTTCCAACTGCGTCTGCTGGGTTTGGACGGCCGCTTCCAAACGCTGTTGTTCCGCGCCACGGAAAACCGTATGACCGCCGATTCCGGTCAATGCGCCGCAAGCGAGCAACACGCCTGCCGCCGCACCTGGGCGCTGTTGGATCATCGCGCAACTGCGATCGGCAGCATGGCGCAGCGCCGGAATCGCTCGTAGTACGACCGTCGCCTGGACTTGGCGGGCGAAGATCGACAGTCGTTGCTGCGCGATTTGAATGAAGCTGTGTAAAGTCATGTTCTCGATGTCTCGTTCTCGACCCCCGAAACTTCCGACCGATCGACCTGCGGCACCGCAGGTCGCACTCGACGCCTTGCTCGAAGGCGATGTGAGCGACTCGGGGCAGCATCTGCTGCGGCGAGCACTCTGGTTGGAAGCACTGGATCGACAAATCCGGCCCTATCTACCGGCGGCATTCGCCGCGCATGCGCGCCTTGCGAATATCGACAACGGCAGACTCGTTTATTTGGTCGATAGCCCGGTCTGGCATGCCCGATTGCGGCTTGCGGCGACCGATGTACTCGACGCGGCCCGATCCCTCGGGCTGGATGTCAGCGAATTGATCGTGAAAAACACGACCTCCCCTTCGCCACTGCGCCCTAACGACGCTGTAACGACGACGCCTCCGATGAAACCCCTGTCCGCCGCCGCGCGCGAAGCCTTGCGGGTGGCGCTCGACACCGACGGCAGCGAGCCGCCATCGGAAATCGATTCCTGGTTGTCTTGAATGTCCTGCATGACCTCCAGATCGCGTTGTGGGTCGGATCTGGAACGTAGGCATGCTACCCGGCGAGGGTCGGGGAAGGGTTAAGAACCCAAGGGGTTTTTGTTAAAAAATCGTTATTTAAGACGGGCGGTGTCACGAAACGGGAGATTCACCGTTCCCGATATCGAACTGCAGGAGGCAGTCGCAAGCGTTTCTGAGACAGAGCCGCCTCCCGCAGCGGCCGAAAAATGGCCGAGAGGCATGGCCGTCGGGCTAGGCCGTGGCGGGCAGTCCGAACACGACCGGCACCGGTTGCTCGCGGGCGAAACTGACTTCTTCCCACGCACCGCGTTGCGCGAGCAAAGCGCGCACGAGTTTGTTGTTGAGCGCATGGCCGGACTTGAAGCCTTCGTAGGCGCCGAGAATCGGATGCCCGAGGAGGTAAAGATCGCCGACCGCATCGAGAATTTTGTGGCGCACGAATTCGTCGGCGTAGCGCAAACCGTCGTCGTTGAGCACTCGGAATTCGTCGAGCACGATCGCATTATCCATCGACCCGCCGAGGCCGAGATTGCGTTCGCGCATGTATTCCAGATCGCGCATGAAACCGAAGGTGCGCGCGCGGCTGACTTCTTTGATGTAATTCTCGGTCGAGAATTCGACGACGGCACGCGACTGCGACGCGGGGATCGCCGGATGATTGAATTCCACGGTAAAACCGAGGCGAAAGCCGTGATACGGCTCGAAACGCGCGAATTTATCGCCATCGCGCACTTCGACGGTTTCGAGAATACGGATAAAACGCTTCGCGGCCGATTGCTCGGCGATACCCGCCGATTGCAGCAAGAACACGAACGGGCCGGAAGATCCGTCCATGATCGGCACTTCGGCCGCGGACAATTCGATATAAAGATTGTCGACACCCAAACCCGCGAGCGCCGACATCAAATGCTCGACAGTCATCGCTTTGCCGCCACCGTTGGTGAGACCCGTGCAAAGAATGGTCTCGGTGACCGCATCGGCGCGCGCCGGAATCTCGACGACGGGGTCGAGATCGGTACGACGGAATACGATGCCGGTATCGACCGGCGCAGGGCGCAGCGTCATCGACACTTTCTCGCCACTGTGAAGGCCTACGCCAGTGGCACGGATGACGTTTTTAAGGGTGCGCTGCTGGCTCATGACTACATCGGGTTGTGGTGGGGGTCAACGCACTGTCATGCGCTGGAAACACAACAGGGTGCGAGATTAGCACGCAGTTCACTGAACCTGAACGTAAGCGACGCTCTGTTCTCGCACCGCAACAGTGCCGTTAAGCCCCCGCCACACGGCCATCTTCAGGAGAAGTACGGCCGCTCAGGCCCGAACAACAACTGCTTCGCCAACGTTCGCCAGCGGCTTGGGCAACGTTCCCCGAGGTAGACCACAGCCGCGGCGTAAGCGATGCCTCGGGTCCGTGGGCCGACTTCGCCTAATGCCGTTTCGGCGGTCCGTTCGTCGGCGCCCGCACGTAAAGCATCGAGGAAACGAGCGACATCGGGCGATTGTTCCGGCTCGGCCTTCAATGCCGCTTCGCGATGCGGGGCGGCATCGCGACCGAGTCTAGAGGCGAGCGCGTACAGCATCCATGCTGCGGCAGGATCGCCATCGGCATTCGATGGCAACGCGAACGCGCGACGTATGGTCTCCGCATCGGCGCCTTCGGAAGCGGCGGCGAACGGCAACAGTTGCGCCATCATCCCGGGCTCTGGGTCGGCCAACTGCAATGCGCCGGCCAGATCGCCCTTCGACATCATCGCGAATGCGGCGGCGGGCGTATTCTCCGTGCCTTTGCCGGTTTCCAGCGCGAGCAGCGTTTCGAGATAGGCCGACTTCGACGTCAACGCCGCCACCACGCGATCGTCCGCACCCATCGCGCGTTTGAGGCGCGCGATATCGGGCACGATCGTCGCGCCCGCCTCGGGCATGTTCGCGGCGGCTTCCAGCAACGGCATCGCCTGCGGCCATTGCGCACGATACGCGTGCGCGTAACCGGCCGCGAGTTTCAGCCAAGGCTCTTGTGGCCATTGCCGATAGGCTTCGATGAGGGCCGTGTTGCGTTGCGCGGCATCATCGATACAACGCAAAGCGACATAGTGCATCGCAGGCGTCGCGCCGGACTTCGCAGCAGATGCGCGATGGCGTGCGCAGACCGCTTCGTGTGCCACGCCTTCGCTATTGTCTTGTTCTTCGCGCAGGGTCACGACTTCATCGGGTTTTTGTTTCAAGCGCGCAGCGATGATCGACGGCAGCTTGCCGCCTTGCCTGGCGCGTGCGAGCCAATCTGGAAGATAACCCGTGGTGCTCGCATCCCATCGCGCATGCGCTTCGGCGATCGCGATCTCGCCTTTGCTGTCGGTCGGCGACAACGCCGAAAGCAAGTTGCCCGGCACCGGATCGGATACCGCAGTCAACACCGTGCGCGTCCCGCCTTCGACTTTGCTGCTGATCGATTGCGGCGGTTCTTCGAACACATGATCCACGCTGGTCTCGCTCCAACGCACTGCGCCTAAACGGCTTTCTGGGATCGGCTTCACCGACCCGTAGACGGCGGTCCACTGCACTAACGGCACCGCGCTGGCGACGTTGTAGACCAGATGCGGCGCGCCTTGCGAGGCTTCGCCCTCGAACGACTCGATGACTTCGCCGGTATCCGCGGTCTTCGTCTCGATGACATGCTGATCGGCATTCGGCAGCGTCAACGTCGTCGATGCGAAAGGCTGCAACGTCGTCGCTTCCTGATCGATGACGACGACGACCGGTCGTGCGAGACCGTTGAAGATGCTGACCTTGGACATGCCGACGCTGCTGCCGACGGCGAACACCGCGCCGACGATGCCGCAGGCTGCGACAACGCGCGCAGCGCCGGGCAACCAGCCGTCCGCGGTCTGGAAGCGATCCCACCAACCCAAGGTTTTCTGCAATTTGCGGCCTGCGCCAGGCAACTGCGTGATGTATTCGCGCGGCACGCCCGCGAAGGTCGTCGGCTCAGGCAAGCGTTCGCCGCTACGCAGTTGCTGCGCGACCTCATCTTCGGTGGCGAGCAACGATTCGAGCGCCGCATGCCGCAGCGCCGACAGCGGACCGACCGTGGCGTTGTACCAGCCGTCGATCGCATTCATCCAAGGATTGATGTTGTCTTCGGTCGCGGGCGTGAGCGAGAACTTATCCGGCAACGCATCCGACCAACGTGCGGCGCGGAGTTTCTCGGCGATCTTGTCGTCGATCGCGATCTGCCCGGCTTGGCTATGCACATGGTCGAGTGCGTAGTACACCTGGTTGCACGATGCCACCAAACGACGAAGTTCGTTCGCCGATACGCGGCGATCCGCAGTGACGATCGCGTACGTGTTGTGCAGCAAGCGATAAGCATCGACGATATCGGCCTTCGCGTGTTCGGCGTAATGCAACACGCCCAATTGCCCGCGCAGGCGCTTCGCCCAGACCGGTCCGATCTTATCGGCCGCGGCTAAATGCGCACCGCGACAACGTCGATCGTGCTCGTCAACCGCTTCGCGCAATGGCGCGATTTCGGCGTCGAGTTCGGCCAACACTTTAGGCAACGATTTGCGCGGCACTTGCGCGCCGCGCCATTGCACGACGCCGCCGGTGGCCTGCAGATCGCCGTTGACGATCGCCTCAAGCATCGACCGTTGTTCTTCGAGTTCGCGCAGGCTTTCGATCGTCTCGCCGTGCGGCTGCGAATACAGGGCATCGATCTGCGACAACGCATCGCCCGTCAGAGGCGCGTTCGGATACAAATCATCGACCTGCTTGCACCCGCGTACAACCGAGCGGCCGAGATAGGTGCCCCGATAGCGCGGCGAGAGCGACAACAGTTTGAAATCTTCGTCGAGCCGGCGCAGCGATTCTTCGATCGGCGCGAATTCCGGGACTTCTCCCGTCAGCATGCGGCTCGTCGTGTCTTCCTTCAACGCCTGCGCATCGCGCATGAGCGCAATCGCCGGACGCTCGTCGATCTCGCATGCGATATACACGCGTTTGACGTTCGCTTCGCGCGCTTCGTTCGAGGGATGGGTGGACCACATTTGCGGCGGCTGCGCCAAAGCGGTGCGGAAGACCCGATGCCCGCCACGGTCGCCATCCGGCGCGCGCGGCGGTAAACCGTATTCCGGATCCGCCAAGACCGCGCGCATGCGCTCGATCACCCGTAATTGCACGGCGAACAAATCCTTCACCGGCCGTCCTTCCTGCGCTTCGCTATTGGCGAACTGCAGCCCGCGGTTCCAAGCCTCATCGGCGGCACCGAGCCGGTGCAAGGCATGCACGAGCGCATCGCTGCCGGTCAGCGATGCGGCGACGAGATCGGCTTGATACTCCATCTCGCGCGAGAGCGCACGCTGCGCGAGCACGACGCCGCGGAAAACCATTTCGACGAGCGATCGGATCGACCACACGATCACCGATAGCAACCAACCGATCCATGCGACGCGAAGATCGAACCGCGACAGGCCCGCGAGCAGCGAGTCGAGCGCATCGCGCTTGGCGACGATGTGCCCGGCGATTTGCTGCGCGACGTAAACCCAACGACCGACCGCCATCGAACGCTGCGCGAAGTGACCGAACTCGTGCGCCAACACCGCTTTGAACTCGCCCAAGTTGAGCACGTTGACCAAGCCTAAGCCGATCTCGAGATTCTTCTTCGATGGGAAGATGAGATTCATCGGCGACAGGTCGTAAAAAACGCAAGCATTGACGTGCGCGGACAAAAAGACACGATGCGGCCTGGGCGCGCCGGCATCGTCGGCGAGACGGTGCAGGAACGCGAATAACTCGGGCTGTTCTTCGGCCTTGAGTTCGAGATCGCGATTTTTTTCGCGGGCGCGCTTATTGAAGATCAAGGCTTTGATCATGAATACCGCGAGAAACGCGGCGCAACTGCCGCCGATCAACAAGATCAGCCACTCGCTGCTGCCCGCGAGCAGCGCCGAGAACAAGCGATACGCAGTGAGCACGAACCAGACGAGAAGACCGAAATAAATCGCGATGAACGCGAGCAACCCAGCCATCGCGAGCCATGCATGGCGACGATACGTCGCGCTGGGCTCGGTCAGTTTCTGCGGAATCGAAGCGGGACCATCAGGATAATGCATGTGCATAGCGGTTGTGCTCGGTCAGTGTGATGCCGTCCTTGATCGCGACAAGGGCATGCATACACCATCCGTTCCGCACGAATCCGCATGCCATGCGACACCCGGCGACGAACGAAAACACGACATCGCCGGCTCGGCCGCGACATCGTACGCATCGGAATCTGAAGCCCCCGAATGAGGACGTTACCCGAGACGGGCGCGTAGCGCTAGATCGTGACGCGTGTTTTTGTGACCGCTTTACGGCTCGATCCGCTCAAATCGCGCATCGAACCTCCGACGACTTCAAATGGATTTCACATTCAAAGCCCAATGGGGACTTTGCGCGGGCAGGAAGCGCTGCGCAAAACATCCCGTCGGGCTGGTCGCCCGACGGGAAAAGTCATCGCAATGTCATGGTCATATCTGGCGT
Organism: uncultured Gammaproteobacteria bacterium; assembly: GCA_963783035.1. Lineage (GTDB taxonomy): Bacteria > Pseudomonadota > Gammaproteobacteria > Xanthomonadales > Xanthomonadaceae > Lysobacter_I. Next base: position 1,028,407 of record CAWAMC010000004.1, on the reverse strand, counting down.
TAACACTCGTCTTCGACGCTTCGAGCGGGTCGACGCTCGAAACGTCTTCCGACTCAATCCGCCTGACGGCGAAGGAACGCAGGGTGAGGCGATGCGCTTGCGCGACACTGCCGTGCGCATCGCCGAACGCCCGCACATGGATGTGCGGACCGGACAATCCGAAGCCCGATTCCTGCGCCATGGATGGCTTCAATCCGCCTGACGGCGAAGGAATGCAGGGATATCCAAATAACTGCTGTCGCTACCGAAATCCGCAGCCGGAGGCGTCGACGCGGGTTCGCTGCGACCGCGGAGGTTGGCCGCGATGCCAGCGCCCGAGGTGAACGGATTGACCGGCTCGTCCACCAGCATGCCAGTGGTGCCATCGCGACGCGCTTGCGTGTTGATCAACTGCACTTGCGGACGACGCTGCGTCGGGTAGATCTCTTCGCGTTCGCCGCCGCCGCGAACCGACTGGCGCACGACCGTACGATTCAAACCGGTCGCGACCACCGTGACCCGCACTTCGTCCTGCATATCCGGATCGAGCACGGTGCCGATCACCACGGTCGCATCTTCCGACGCGAAGTTCTCGATCGTGCGGCCGACTTCGTCGAACTCGGCCATGGTGAAATCCGGGCCGGCGGTGATGTTGACCAGGATGCCGTTGGCGCCGGCGAGATTCACGTCGTCGAGCAGCGGATTATTGATCGCCGACTTCCGCGGCGGCCTGCGCGCGATCGTCGCCGCGCGCGGTGCCGGTGCCCATCATCGCCAGACCCATTTCGCTCATCACGGTGCGCACGTCGGCGAAGTCGACGTTGATCAGACCCGGACGCACGATCAGATCGGCGATGCCCTGCACCGCGCCTTGCAGCACGTCGTTGGCGGCGCGGAAGGCCTGGATCATGGTCGCGTTGCGGCCGAGCACGGTGATCAGCTTCTCGTTCGGGATGGTGATCAGCGAATCGCAGTGCTGCGACAGTTCTTCGATGCCCTTCAGCGCGACCTGCATGCGGCGACGGCCTTCGAACGGGAACGGCTTGGTGACGACGGCGACGGTCAGGATGCCCATCTCCTTCGCCAACTGCGCGACCACCGGCGCAGCGCCGGTACCGGTGCCGCCGCCCATGCCGGCGGTGATGAACACCATGTCGGCGCCTTGCAGCGCATCCATGATGCGCTCGCGATCTTCCAGCGCGGCCTGACGGCCGACTTCCGGATTCGCGCCAGCGCCCAGGCCCTTCGTGACGTTGCTGCCGAGCTGCAATTGCAGTTTCGCGCCGCAGTTCTTGATCGCCTGCGAATCGGTGTTCGCGGTGATGAACTCCACGCCCTCGATGTTGCCGTTGACCATATGCGCGACCGCGTTGCCGCCGCCGCCACCGACGCCGACGACCTTGATGACCGCGTTCGGCGCCATTTTCTCGACCAGTTCGAAATATGCCATGACCGTATCCTCTCTCGTTATGTAGTGCTGTTTATGTCGTGCTGTTGTCGTAACGCTTGCTGCCTTGAAACATGTACCGCTTGTGCAACCGCACCGACTCGTCGTCGGCGCTTTAAGGACTAGGCGCGTTAAAACTCGCCCTTGAACCAATTCTTGAACTTGTTGAACGCGCCGACCGCGCGACCGGCGGGGATCATCGGCCGACGCGGATGTTCGATTTGACTGCCCATCAGCAGCAGCCCGACGCCCGTCGCATGCACCGGATTGCCGACCACTTCGCCCAAACCGTTGACGTGCTGCGGAATACCGACGCGCACCGGCATCTGCAGCATTTCTTCGGCCAGCTCGATCACGCCTTCCATCTTCGAAGCGCCGCCGGTCAGCACCATGCCGGCGCGTACCAATTCCTCGAAGCCGGAGCGACGCAATTCGGCCTGCACCATCTCGAAGATCTCTTCGTAACGGCCCTGCACCGCCTGCGCCAGCGCATGCCGCGGCAGGCGCCGCGGCGGACGATCGCCGACGCTCGGCACCTGGATGCTTTCTTCGGCGGTCGCGAGTTGCGCCAGCGCGCAGGCGTAACGCACCTTGATCTGTTCGGCTTCCGGCGTCGGCGTGCGCAGCATGTGCGCGATATCGTTGGTGACGTGATCGCCCGCGATCGGCAGCGACGCGGTATGGCAGATCGCGCCTTGCACGAACACCGCGATGTCGGTCGTACCCGCACCGATGTCCACCAGCACGACGCCGAGCTCGCGCTCGTCGCTGGTCAGCACGGCCGTGCTCGATGCCAACGACGAGAAAATCAGATCGTCGACCTGCAAGCCGCAGCGCTGCACGCATTTGCTGATGTTCGCCGCAGCCGATTGCGCGCAGACCACGAGATGGGCATGCACTTCCAAACGCACGCCGGTCATGCCGACCGGGTTGCGAATGCCTTCCTGCGAATCGTCGAGGACGTAATCGCGCGGGATGGCATGCAAAATTTTCTGATCCGCCGGGATCGCCACCGCTTTCGCCGCTTCGAGCACGCGATCGAGATCCACATAACTGACCTCGCCGTCGCGGATCGGCACGATTCCGGGCGAATTGCGGCACTGCACATGATTGCCGGAGATCGAAGCGTAGACCGAACGGATTTCGCAGCCGGCCATCAACTCGGCCTCTTCGACCGCGCGTTGGATCGACTGCACCGTGGATTCGATATCGACCACCACACCGCGCTTGAGTCCGCGCGATTCGTGCGTGCCGATACCGATCACTTCGATCGGACTGCCCGATGCGTACTCGCCGACGAGCGTCACGATCTTGGACGTGCCGATGTCGAGGCCGACGATGAGCGATTTGTCGCCTTTGCGGTTCATGATGAGAAGCCGAGAAGTTGGGGGCGGAATTCAGTGCGTGTCGTATGCGTATTGGCTGCCATCCTTGGCGTCGCAGTATCGGCGCCTGAACGCCCTGCCCGGCCAGTCCGGCCACGCGCAGCGCGCGTGTCGTTCGACGAAGCCACGAGGCTGCGCCTCGCAAATGTCTTCGTCTCACCCATGGCCGGGCGCTCACGGGCCGCAGCGGACGCCTTGCTGGCGTCCGCTTGCTCGCGGCCGCTCGCCCACGTCAACGCGAATCCGTTGGTGTAACGCAAATCGGCGCGCGCGAGGACGCGTACGTTCTGCCCCTGCAACTGCGGCAACAAGCGCGCGAAACGCGCGAGACGCAGACGCGCGTCGTCGCGACCGAGCAGCAATTCGGCGCCGGTGGAGAGCGTCATCGAACGACTGCCGCGCGCGTCGATCCGCAGCGCGACGATATCGATGCCGACCGGCGCGAACATCGCGCGCGCTTCGTTGTAGAACGCGACCAGATCCGCGCTCGCCGATTCGGGGCCTTCGAACCGCGGCAACCCCTTGGGCACCGCGACGCCAGTGGCCGGAAAGATTTTGCCGCGCTCGGACAACAAGCGATCGCTCCCCCACCACGCGAACGGGCGATGTTCGACGACGCGCACGATCAGCACGTCCGGCCACTGTTTACGCACTTCGGCCTCGTCCACCCATGCCAACTTGGAGACCGCCGTCTGCGCATCGGCCAAGCGCACCGCGAAAAATCCGCGTTGCGCATGCGGCCGCACCGCAGCGCGCAATGCCGCATCGTCGACGCGCTGCAAATCGCCGACCACGCGCAACGTGCGCAACGGCCAGCGCTCGGAACCGATCCAGCCGTTGATCACGGCCACGACCGGCAACGCGACCATCACGAGCGCGAGCATCCAAGCGACGAGGCGCAAGAAGGCGTTCATCGTGCGCCCACCTCCGGCAAACTCGTTTCCAACACCAACCAGCACAGCGTTTCGAAATCGATGCCGACTTGACGCGCGGCTTTCGGCACCAACGAATGGCTCGTCATGCCCGGCGCCGTGTTCACTTCCAGCAAATACAATTTGCCGCTGGCGCGGTCGCGCATCACGTCGACGCGCGACCAGCCGCTGCATCCAGCCGCCTCGAACGCCGCGAACGCCAATGCCCGAATCTCGTCTTCGGCCGCACCATCCAAACCAGGACACACGTACTGCGTATCTTCGGCGACGTATTTCGCGTGATAGTCGTACCACTGACCTTTCGGCACGATGCGGATCGATGGCAGTGCGGTGTTGCCGAGAATTCCGACGGTGAGTTCGTCGCCTTCGATCAACTGTTCCATCAGCATTTCGCCGGGATACTGCGCGGCGAGCGCGACGGCGGCATCGAGATCGCTGGCGGAATGCACGCGCGAGACGCCGACGCTGGAGCCTTCGCACGATGGTTTCAGGATCACCGGCAGACCGAGTTCGTGCGCGGCGGCATGCACATCGTCGCCTTTGTTCAACCGAATGTAACGCGGTGTGGATAGGCCCAACGACAACCACACTTGTTTCGTACGGATCTTGTCCATCGCTCAGGGCCGAACCGAGCACGCCCGAACCGGTGTACGGCACGCCCAACGCTTCGAGCAGCCCCTGCAGGATACCGTCTTCGCCGCCACCCTTGTTGCCATGCAAAATGTTGAAGACGCGATCGAACTTCTGCACGATCAGCGCATCGATCAACGCTGGAATACCGTCGACCGCATGCGCATCGACGCCGCGCGCACGCAGTGCGTCGAGCACGTTACGGCCGGATTCCAACGACACTTCGCGCTCGGCGCTGGTGCCGCCCATCAACACGGCGACGCGACCGAAATCGGCCGGGTTTTTGATGCGCGGGATGGCGAATGAAAGCGTCACGTGTTGCGGCCTCAAGATGGATTCGTGTCGGAAGGGGCGGAGAAACCGTTCGTGGCGATCTGCTGCGCAGCGGCACCGATATCGCCAGCGCCCATCATCAGCAGCAGGTCGCCATCGCGCAGCACGTCCGGAAGCAGGGTCGAAAGTTCTTGCGCGCTGCCGACGACGACGGGATCGATGCGGCCGCGCGCGCGAATGGTGCGTGCCAGCGATTTCGCATCGGCGCCGGCGATCGGCGCTTCGCCCGCGGGATAGACTTCGGTGAGCACCAATGCATCCACGCTCGATAGCACCGCAGCGAAATCGTCGAACAGATCGCGCGTACGGCTATAGCGATGCGGCTGGAACGCGACCACGAGCCGACGTTCCGGCCAACCGCCGCGCGCGGCTTGGAACACCGCTTCGAGTTCTTTCGGGTGATGGCCGTAGTCGTCGACCAATTGCACCTTCGCGCCTTGTGCGGTGGTGATCTCCGCCAACAGATTGAAACGGCGTCCGATCCCCGCGAAATTCTCCAGCGCGCGCGCGATCGCCTGCGGCGTGACACCCAGCTGCCAACCGATCGTCGCCGCTGCGAGCGCGTTCTGTACGTTGTGTCGTCCCGGCAACGCCAGTTTGATCGGCGTGCGACTGCCGTCGGTCAAACACAGCGTGAAATGCATGTATGCACCGCGCTGTACGACATCTTCGGCGCGCACATCGGCCTCCGGCGGAGAAACCGTAGCGGATGATGTGACGCGGCGTTTCAGCCGCGAGCGCCGCCACTTCGGCATCGTCGATGCAGAGCACCGCGAGGCCGTAGAACGGCAGACGATGCAGGAATTCGGAGAACGCCGCTTGCACGCGCGCGAAGTCGCCGCCGTAATTTTCCAGATGATCGGCATCGATATTGGTGACGACCGCGATCAGCGGATTCAAGCGCAGAAAACTGCCGTCGCTTTCGTCGGCTTCGGCGACCAGCCAATCGCCGCTGCCCAGGCGCGCGTTCGCGCCGGCGGCGAGCAACTGCCCGCCGATCACGAACGTCGGGTCGAGCCCCCACTCGCCCAGCACGCTCGCGGTGAGCGAGGTCGTGGTGGTCTTGCCGTGCGTGCCCGCGATGGCGATACCGCGACGAAAACGCATCAATTCGGCCAACATTTCCGCGCGCGGCACAACCGGAATACGCTGCGCGCGCGCTTCCATCCATTCCGGGTTATCGCGCTTGATCGCACTGGAAACGACGACGCAATCCGCACCGAGCACGTTCGCGGCCGCATGGCCGCGATGCACGGCGGCGCCGAGCGACGCCAAGCGCCGCGTCACCGCATTGTCGGCCTGATCCGAACCGGAGACTTGATAGCCGAGCGTGCACAGCACTTCGGCGATACCGCTCATGCCCGCGCCGCCGATGCCGACGAAGTGCACGCGCGGGAACGCGCGGGACACATCTTTGGTATGGAGAAGGCGACGGATCATGGTGAGAAGCCGGGAATGGGGAATGGGGAATGGGGAATCGAAATAGCCAGAAATGGGGGGCAGAGGATTGGGCGTTGGAAAAACGAGCGACAAGCGAATAGCGGACCACAACACTCTCGCCCGACGATTCCCGATTCCCGATTCCCGATTCCCGTCTTCATCGCGCCACCTCCAGCACCGCATCGACGACGCGCTCGGCGGCATCGACTTTCGCCAATGCGCGCGCGGCCTCGGCCATCGCTAAACGTTGCGCGGGATCGACTGCGAGTTCGCGCAACGCCACCGCAAGACGATCGGCCAGCGCATCGTCTTGCTTGTACAAACGCGCGGCGCCGCGCTCGACCAGATACATGCCATTCTTGGTTTGGTGATCGTCCACCGCCGTGGGCAAGGGCACGATCACACTGGCGACGCCGGCCGCGCAGACTTCTGCGAGCGTGAGCGCGCCGGCGCGGCACACCACCAGATCCGCCCAGGCGTAGGCTTCGGCCATGTCGGCGATGAACGGTTCGACCGATGCGTCGACGCCGGCTTCTGCGTACGCGTTCGTCGCCTCTTCGCGCATTTTTTCGCCGCACTGATGCCGCACATACAATCGCGCTACGAAGGCGGGATCGCCGCGCAGCGCGCGCAAGGCCGATGGCAGCGATTGATTGAGCGCGCGTGCGCCTTGGCTACCGCCGAGAATCAGCACGCGGAATTCATTATCGCCACGATCCAAACGTTGCGCGGGCGGCGCGATACGCGCGATCGTCTCGCGCACCGGATTGCCCACGACCGTTTCCTTGCCGGAAAAACTATCGGGAAATCCGGTCAAGACCCGACGCGCGACTTTCGCGAGCACGCGGTTGGTCATGCCGGGCGCGCGATTTTGTTCGTGGACCAACAAGGGAATCCCCGCGATGGCCGCGGCGATGCCGCCGGGGCCCGCTGCATAACCGCCGAAACTGATCGCCGCGCGCGGCTGATGTTTGCGCAAGACGCGCGCGGCGGCGCGCACCGCGGCAAGCAGACGCATCGGTAAACGCAACAAAGCGCCGAGCCCTTTGCCGCGGAAACCTTGAATCGGAATGGTCTCGATCGCGATATCGTGCTGCGGCACGAGGCGCGTTTCCATGCCGCCGTCCGCGCCCATCCAAACCACCGGCACATCGCGCGCGCGCAGCGCGGCGGCGACCGCGAGGCCCGGAAAAATATGGCCCCCGGTACCGCCGGCGAAGATCATCACCGGACGATTGTTCTTGGCTTCGGTGCGCGCGTCGTTCATGCGCCCCTCCCGAAATTCGGCTCGACGCGTTCGCGCAGACGGCTCGTACCCCGCGGCGCCGCGGCGCGAGCGCCTGCATTAGCGCTCGTTTTCGCGGCGTTCGCGACTGCCGGTACGCCTGCGGTCGCGACCGGTTGCGCGGTGCGCGGGACGCCTGTGGAGACTTGCGTCGCTTCGCCGCGCAAGCGCACGACTTGGCGCTCGGCACGATCCAATTCGTAGGACACGCGCAGCAGCAGACCGAGCGCGGCGCAAGTACCGAGCACGCTTGAGCCGCCGGAAGAAATCAACGGCAAGGTGAGGCCTTTCGTCGGCAACATGCCGAGGTTCACCGCGATCGACACGAAACTCTGCAGCGCCATCCACAGCGAGACGCCGAACGCGCAATAACCTGCGAAATGGCGACGCATTTCGACGCATTTCAGTCCGATCCAAAAACCGCGGCCGATCAACGCCGCATAGAGTGCGATGACGGCGCAGACGCCGACGAAGCCAAGTTCTTCGGCGATCACCGCGAGAATGAAGTCGGTATGCGCTTCGGGCAGGAATTCCAATTTCTGCACCGATGCACCGAGACCGACGCCGGACCATCCTCCACGCCCCACCGCCATCAGCGCATTGGTGAGCTGATAACCGGTATTGAACGGATCTTTCCACGGATCGAGGAAGGAGGTCAGACGACTGACGCGATAGGGTTCGGCGATCGCGATGAACGCGAGCAAAGGCAAACCGACCAGCACCGGCCCGAACATCCGCGGCAGATGCACGCCGCCGAGCACCAACATGCCCGCGGTGATCGCGAGGATCAGCGACATCGAACCGAAGTCGGGCTGCAGGATCAGCAGCGCCATCAAAAGCACCGCGACCCCGAGCGGCTTGAGCATCGCGCCCCAGGTCGCATTGACCTCGTCGCGGAAGCGCACGAGATAGCTCGCGAGCCACACGATATACATCAGCTTGACCGCTTCGACCGCTTGGAAACCCATCACCCCGAAATTCAACCAGCGACGCGCGCCGTTGACGGTGCGGCCGATGCCCGGCACGAACACCAACACCAGCAACAGAATGCTGAGCACGAGCAGCAGCCGATCTTGTTGTTCGATCCACTTCAGTTCCGTGCGCATCAACCACACGGCGACGCCGATACCCAACGCGACGAAGCACAGATGCTTGATGAGGAAATAATAAGGACCGACATCAAGGCCTTCGCCGATCGCGATCGAACTGGACGCCACCATCACCACGCCCAAGCACGCCAGCGCGATCGACGTACCGATCAGCCACGGGTCGTAGCGACCGGGCAACGCGTCCAGACGCGTGGCCTGATGGCCGAATCCCAAGCGCGACAGTGGCGACCATTTCGCCATCAGCGCACCTTCAACGTGGCGAGGCCGACGAGCACGAGGATCACCGAGATGATCCAAAAACGCACGATCACGCGCGGCTCCGGCCAGCCCTTCAGCTCGAAGTGATGGTGGATCGGCGCCATTCGAAAGACGCGCTTGCCGGTGAGCTTGAACGATGCGACCTGGATCATCACCGACAACGTTTCGATGACGAAGATGCCGCCCATCACTACGAGAATGAGTTCCTGACGCACGATCACCGCAACGCAACCGAGCACCGCGCCGAGCGCGAGCGCACCGATATCGCCCATGAACACCATCGCCGGATAGGTGTTGAACCACAGGAAACCGAGCCCTGCGCCTGCGATCGCCGCGCAGATGATGACGAGCTCGCCCGCGCCCGGTACTTTCGGAATACCGAGATATTCGGAGAACACCGCATTGCCCGAGGCGTATGCGAAGACGCCCAATGCGCAAGCGACAAGCACGGTCGGCATGATCGCCAGACCATCGAGACCATCGGTCAAGTTCACCGCGTTGGAGAAACCGACGATCCAGAAATACGCGATACCGACGAAGAACACCGCGCCCGCGATACCAGCCAACGGCAACGCGACGTTCTTGAAAAACGGAATGTACAGCGTGGTCGCGGCATCGACATCGGCGGTGAAATACAGGAACAATCCGGCCGCCAAACCGCACACCGATTGCAACGCGTATTTCGTGCGCGAACGCATGCCGTTGGGATCGCGCTTGACGATCTTGATCCAGTCGTCCCACCAACCGATCGCGCCGAACGCCAACATCACCAGCATGACCGTCCATACATAACGATTACGCAAATCGCCCCACAACAGCACCGAAGCGGTGACGGTGAGCAGGATCAGCGCGCCACCCATCGTCGGCGTGCCGGCCTTGGAGAAATGCGATTGCGGGCCATCCTTGCGGATCGGCTGACCGCCCTTGAGCTGCGCGAGTCTCGCGATGATCGCAGGCCCCCACCACAACGACAGCGCCAGCGCGGTGAGCGCGCTGAGAATGCCGCGGAAGGTCAGATAGCCGAACAAACCGAACAGGCTTTGCAACTGTTCCAACCAGCGAGTCAGCTCAAGCAGCATGCGTCTCTCCCCTACCCGCGCCATCGGCGAGGCTGCCGTCGGCGAGAATGCTCTTCACGATGGTATCCATCGCGCTTCCGCGCGAGCCTTTGACTAACGCATGCACGCGCTCCGGCGCCTGCGCCGCGGCGAGATCCGCGCACAGAGCGTCCGCGAGCGCGATGTGGTTATCGAATAGTCGCGCGCCTTCGCCGAAGGCGTTCGCCGCGGAAGCGCTGAGTGCGCCGAGCGCATAGAGACGCGCGATGCCCGAAGCCTTAGCGCGGCGTCCGACCTCGGCATGCAAGGCAGCGGCATCGTCGCCGAGTTCGCGCATATCGCCCAGCACCAACCAGCGTTCGCCGCCGGCCGCCGCCATCGTATCGATCGCTGCGTTCAGCGAACCGGGATTGGCGTTGTAACTGTCGTCGATCAGCGTCGCGCCATTGCGCAAACGATGCACGTTCAAGCGACCCGCCACCGGATGCGCGGCGTTCAAGCCTTGCGCGATGAGCGCCAGTGGAATGCCTGCGCCCATGCCCAACGCTGTGGCCGCAAGCGCATTGAGCACGTTATGACGGCCCGGCATCGATATAGCGATGTCGGCTTCGCCTTGTGGCGTGACCAGCACGAATCGACTGCCGTCGGCGCCGAGTGCGATCTCGCGCGCGGATATCTCCGCATTCGCATCCAAAGCGAAACGAAGCACACGGCGATCCGAACGCGCGAGAACGCGCTGTTCGAAATACGGTGCGAACGCATCGTCGGCATTGATCGCTGCGGTGCCGCCGCTGCGCAAGTCGTCGTAGACCGCGGCCTTGGTGTTCGCGATTTCGAGCAGACTGCCCATGCGCTCCAAATGCGCAGGCGCGACATTGTTCACCAGCGCCACATCGGGCGCGCGCGATCGCGGTGAGATAGGCGATATCGCCGGGTTTGCCCGTGCCCATTTCGTAAATCGCGTACTCGGCATCGTCCGGCGCATCGATCACCGCGAGCGGCAAGCCGATTTCGTTATTGCGGTTGCCGGGCGTCGCGTAGACGCGCGTGCCGTGCGCCGCAGCGGCGACTTCGAGGATCGCGAGCGTCAGCGCCTTGACGCTGGTCTTGCCGTTGCTTCCGGTGATCGCGACGACTCTCGTCGCGCGCGCACGTTGGATCGACGCAGCCAGTCGCGCCAGCGCCAGTTCGGTATCGTCGACCACGATTTGCGGCAGCGGTAGATCGTTCTTGCGAGAAACCAGCGCCGCACGCGCGCCGCGTTCGGCGGCTTGCGCGACATAGTCGTGACCATCGAAACGCTCGCCCTTCAGCGCGATGTACAGCGGCGCGGCATTCTCGGACGGATCGAGCTTGCGCGTATCGATCGCCACCGCATCGACGCTCAGATCTGCGCCGATCAAACGACCTTCGACCGCATGCGCGATATCGGACAGCATCATCGCCTTCATGCGCGCGCCTCCAGTGCGGCACGCGCGATCGCGGTGTCGTCGAACGGATACTGCACGCCGTCGATTTCTTGGTAGGGCTCGTGACCTTTACCGGCGATCAGCACGATGTCGTTCGGCGATGCGATGCCGATCGCGCGCGCGATGGCCGCGGCGCGATCGCGCTCGACGATCGCACGTTGCGGCGCACGAAAGCCGGCAACGATATCGGCGACGATCGCATCGCCGCTTTCGGTGCGCGGATTGTCGTCGGTCACGATCGCGAGATCGGCGCCGGCTTCGGCGATCGCCGCCATCTGCGGACGCTTGCCGCGATCGCGATCGCCGCCGCAGCCGAAGACGCAGATCAGACGCGCGTCAGCATGCGCGCGCAAACTCGATAGCGCTTGTTCGAGCGCATCCGGCGTGTGCGCGTAATCGATGACCACCAAAGGCAACCGGCGGCCATCCTTCGTCAGCTCGCCACCGAGACGATTCATGCGGCCATTCACCGGCTGCAGCATCGCCAAGACCGCCGCGATCTCGTGCGGCGATTCGCCGAGCGCATCCAAGGCACCCGCGACCGCCAGCAGATTGTCGACGTTGAACCGGCCGAGCAGAGGCGAATGCACCGGGAAGCGACACGTCGCCGATGCGCAGCGTGAAGGTCAAACCGGCGAGATCGAGCACGATATCGTCGGCGCGCACGCGCGCACCGTCCGCGCCGCGCGAACTCAAGCCGACGCCGCGCACGCCGGCTGGCAATGCCGCATGCAGCTCGCGACCGAAAACGTCGTCGAGATTGATCGCTGCCGACTCCAACTCCGGCCAAGCGAACAGTTTGCGCTTTCGCCGCACCGTAAGCATCCATCGTGCCGTGGTAATCCAAATGGTCGCGCGTCAAGTTGGTGAACACACCGACTTTGAAGTGCACGCCGTCGACGCGCCCTTGATCGAGCGCATGCGAACTGACTTCCATCGCCACCGCATCGGCGCCCTGTTCGCGCAAGCGCGCGAGCGATTGATGCAATTGCAGGACCAGCGGCGTAGTGAACCCGGTCGGTACGGCTTGACCATACAGGCCGACGCCGAGCGTTCCGATGCGTGCCGGCACGGCGTCCGCGCAACGTCCACGCTTGCGCCAACAATTGCACGGTCGAGGTCTTGCCGTTGGTGCCGGTCACGCCGACGATGGTCATCGCGCGCGTGGTTTCGCCGTAAAAATGATCGGCCATTTCACCGAGACGATCGCGCAACTGAGGCACTGCGATCAACGGCAGATCCAGACTCTCAGGCAGCGCGATGTCGGCCGGCATCGGCGGCTCGAACAGAATCGTGGATGCGCCTGCCGCTTTGGCCTGCGTTACGAAATTCAAGCCGTGCGCGCTGGACGGGCTGTTCAATGTCGGGCCGATCGCGACAAACGCATCGCCCGGCGCGACCACGCGGCTATCTTGCACCAGTCCCGAAATTTCGAGATCGCTCGGTACACACGCTACATCAGGCAACAATTCGATCAATCGCATGCGTCGATTCATCGCGCACCCCCTGCATCCAGGGCTTCGGGCAACGCGGGTGCCGCGATGGGGATCACGGGCGCATCTACGAGCGACGCGGGCGAGTTCGGCGCTGCTGTTGCAGGGGCCCGCAGCGTCGCGTTCGCCACGCTCGTCGCACGACCGGTCGCACCCGTATGTTTCTGCTGCGCAGCGAGCCAGGTGTCGATGTCGTCCGGCGGCACGTCCATCAACCGTAACGCGCCTTCCATCACGTTCTTAAAGACCGGCGCCGAAACGATACCGCCGAAATAACCGCGCGAAGGGTCGGGGTCGTCGATAACGACCGTCATCGAGAAACGCGGATGATCGACCGGCACCAATCCCGCAAAAAATGAGACGTAACGCTTCGAATATCCGCCTTTGCTCGCTTTGTGCGCGGTACCGGTTTTGCCAGCGACGTGATAACCGAGGATCGACGCTTGTGTCGCGGTTCCGCCCGGCTCGGTCACGGTCTGCATCATCTTCAACACATCGCCCGCGATGCGCGCATCGACGATCTGCTCGGCTTCGGCGACATCGCCTTTGATGAAGGTGGGACGTACCGCACGACCGCCATTGCCTAGCGTCGCGTAGGCGTGCGCGATCTGCAGCGGCGTCGCGCTGAGTCCGTAGCCGTACGACATCGTTTGCTTCGTCGTCCCGCTCCAATTCTGCGGCTTCAACATTCGCCCCGGGCTTTCGCCGGGAAAGCCGCTGCCGGTGGTGCGGCCGTAGCCCATCCGCGTCAAGAATTCATAGAAGTCTTGACTCGCCATACGATGCACGATTTTCGACGTGCCGACGTTCGAGCTTTTGCGAATGACGCCGGTCGTATCGAGCACGCCGTAATTGTGCGTATCCGTCGTTTTCCACCGACCGTTCGGAATCCAGCCCGGGTTCGTATCGAACACGGAGGTCGGCGTGATCACGCGCGCTTCCAACGCTGCCGCGACGGTCAGCGGCTTCATCGTCGAACCCGGCTCGATCAGATCGGTCACGGCGCGATTGCGATGCGCATCGCGGTTACCCGTCGTGACCGCATTCGGATTGAACGACGGCAGGTTAGCCATCGCCAACACCTCGCCGGTGGCGACATCGAGCACTACCACCGAACCGCTGGTCGCGCCGGTCGCGGCCAATGTGTTCTTCAGTTCGCGATAGGCCAAGTATTGGATGCGACGATCGATCGTCAGCGTTACGTTCTTACCGGGCTCCGCAGCGCGAATCAGACCCACTTCTTCGACGATGCGACCGCGACGATCGCGAATCACGCGTTTTAGCCCGGGCTCGCCGCGCAGCCAATCGTTCAGCGCCAGCTCCATGCCCTCTTGGCCGGCATCGTCGACATTCGTGAAGCCCAGCACGTGCGCGATCGCTTCACCCTGCGGATAGAAACGACGGTATTCGCGTTGCGAAAATACGCCCGGCACTTCGAGCGCGAGGATACGCCGCGCTTCGGCCGGATTGATCCGACGCTTGAGATAGACGAATTCCTTCTCCGCACGCTGCGTGAGCTTGCGCGTGAGCGTGTCGGTGTCGGTACCGAGCGCCGCTGCGAGCTGCGGAAAGCGATCGGGCGACTTCAGCAATTCCTGCGGATTTCCCCACACCGATTCCACTGGCGTGGATACCGCCAGCGGCTCGCCGTTGCGATCGGTGATCATGCCGCGCGACGTCGGAATTTCGATTTCGCGCAGAAAACGTTCGTCGCCTTGCTTCTGATAGAACTCGCTGCGCACGAGTTGCACATCGATCGCACGGCCGACCAACGCGACGCCGCATAAACCGAGCGCACCGACGATCAACATCAAGCGACCACGGAGATTGAATTGCGCGCGACCACGACCTCCGATGGTCGCGCGACGGTCCTCGCCGCTGCGACGCGATACGGCGCGTACGCGCTCGATGAAGCGCGCGAAGATCGAATGCTGATTATGCGACGACGGTCGGCCATTCATGGCTGCACCACCACGATATCGGCCGGTTCCGGCGTTTTCATACCCAGACGACCGCGTGCGATCTGATCGATTCGATTGCTTTCGGCCAGCGTGGCTTGCTCCAACTGCAGCCGGCTGAATTCGATATTCAGCTCATCGCGCGCCGCTTCTAGCCGATTCATGGCGAAAAATTGCTGACGATGGCGATGACGCGCATGAACCACGCCGATCGCGGAGATCACGTTCGCCAACACCAACACCACCAGCAGGACGCGCGCGCTCATGCGTCACCCCGGCCTTCGCGTGCGATGCGCGAACGTTCGTCGTCGCGCGAGCCCGTCGCTCGCGAACTTGCCTCATCGCTCGGTAATTTTTCGGCCACGCGCAATACGGCGCTGCGAGCGCGCGGATTCGTGGCGGTTTCGGACTCATCCGCTTTCTGCGCATCGCCGATGGCACGCAGCGTCGGCGTAAAGCCGATCTCGATCGGCATACGGCGATTGGCCGGCGGCGCTTTGGCGCGACGCGCGATGTAGTGCTTGACGATGCGATCTTCCAGCGAGTGGAAGCTGATGATCGCGAGACGTCCGCCGGGCTTGAGCGCGTCGTACGCGGCGTCGAGCCCGCGTTCCAAATCGGCGAGTTCGCGATTGATGAAAATGCGGATCGCTTGAAAGCTGCGGGTAGCCGGATGGATTTTCTGCGCGCCGCGCGGCACCACCGAGGCGATCAGATCGGCCAGTTGCGCGGTGCGGGTCACCGGCGTGTCGCTGCGGCGGGCGACGATCGTGCGCGCGATGCGACGGCTTTTCTTTTCTTCGCCGTACAGCCACAACACATCGGCGATCTCACGTTCATCGGCACGCGCCAACCACTGCGCCGCGCTTTCGCCGCTATCGGGATCCATACGCATGTCGAGCGGGCCGTCTTTGGCGAAGCTGAAACCGCGTTCGGCCACGTCCAGCTGCGGCGAGGACACGCCCAGATCGAACAGCACGCCGTCCAAACCGGCCTGCACGGCAGCCCATTCGCCTAATTCTGCGAAACTGCCGCGTCGGATCGCGACGCGCGGATCCGTGCCGAACTCGCGTTCGGCGACACGAATCGCTTCGGGATCCTTATCCATCAACAACAACCGACCTCCGGCATTCAAACGATCGAGCACGCCGCGCGCATGACCGCCACGCCCGAACGTGCCATCCAGATACGCTCCGTCGTCTCGAATCCGCAGTCCTTCCATGACCTGCGCGAACATCACAGGCTGATGCAGCACGGGTTGGTGCGGCACCGGAAGGTGGGCGGGCACTGCTCCCGCGCCACCCACGGTCACAGTTGCAAATCGAGCAGCGCTTCGCCCAAATCCGCATCGCTCAACGTCATGCGGATCTGAGCGTGGTGCGCTTGCTCGCTCCAGAGTTCGAACTTGTCGCCCATCCCGAGCAACACCGCGCGCTTTTCGATGCCGACCGCGCTGCGATGGCTCGCGGGAATACCGATTCGACCGCTGCCATCGGGCTCGACGAACATCGCCGCACCGACCAACTTCAACTGCAGACTGCGACTGACGCTTTTGGTCCGCGGCAGTGCGTTGACCTGATCGCGCAGCGTCTCCCACACCGGTTGCGGGTAGAGGTACAGCGAACCCGCCTCGAAAGGGTTGTAGGTGATGACCAAGCGGTTCTCGCAAGCGGCCGCGATCGACTCGCGGTAGCTGGTCGGAATCGCCAGCCGTCCCTTGTCGTCGATTGTGATGGCGGTCTCACCTTGGAACACGTCGTGGCCTGAGTCGTAGGCCCGTCTGTAGCGGGCTTTGGAGGACTGGAAAACCACTAATTGCCCGGTTTTCCCACAGAGCGCCACATTAGGAGTCGCCCACAGGGTTGTCAACAACTTTCTTTCGGCAATTTCGCTAGGCAGGTCAATGACTTGCAGCCTACTTCAGAGAATAGTTCAAGGTTTATCCACAAGCCTCTGTTTCGTCTCAAATTTTGAGATTCAGCCGATCTGACCAGACAGACAGATGGGTCGAAAAGACGTCTGTTTCGGCTCACAGCCCTTACGAGCACATCAAATTCAACCAAAACGTTGACAATTAACTCGCGGACGCTATATTCAACCACATGATTGAATTTCAAACTGCCCCGCTCGACGGGATTTTCCATGCCCTTGCGGACCCGACTCGGCGCGCGATACTCGCCGAACTCGCCTCAGGCGAGCGCAGCGTCAGCGAACTCGCCGCGCCGTTCGAGATGAGCCTCGCTGCGGCTTCCAAACATATCCAAACCCTAGAACGCGCGGGCTTGATCAAACGCGATGTGCGCGGCCGCACGCATATCTGCTCGCTCGATCCGAAACCGCTCGCCGATGCGAATGCGTGGCTGAAACGTTACGCGCGTTTCTGGGACGACCGTTTGGATGCGCTCGAGGCGTTGCTGCACGCCGAGGACGCATCGGCGGGCTCATCCGATTTCGACAAAGACGCGATGCATGAATCGCGACGTTCGCATCGAGCGTGAGCGCACTCGCAGCCTGATCTTAACGACCGACTGGATATCGCAATGAACGATTTCGGCATATTGACCGCCAACGATACGATCCGCTTCGAACGCCTGCTGCCTGGCCCCATCGAACGTGTTTGGGCGTATCTCACCGATTCAGATAAGCGCGGACTGTGGCTAGCCTCCGGCCCGATGTCCGCGCGGGTTGGCGGTACTGTCGAACTGAATTTCCGTAACGCGGAATTATCGAAAAACGACGACTGCGCGCCCGAGAAATATCGCGCATACGAGAATTGCGGGCGCACGATCGGCACGATTACTCGATTCGAGCCGCCAACGTTGCTCGCTTACACCTGGAGCGAGGGCGACAGCGCATCGACAGAAGCACCTTCGGAAGTCATGTTCGAACTGACACCGCACGGCGATCAAGTGCTGTTAGTGCTGACGCATCAGCGTTTGTGCATCGATGCCATGACCAGCGTCGCGGGTGGCTGGCACACGCATCTTGGCATTCTTGAAGACCACTTGCGCGAACGCAGGCCGCGGCCGTTCTGGCGCACGCATACCGCACTGGAAGCGGAATACGAGAAACGTCTCATCATGTAGGCGAATCGCCCGTACGAGACTCATCTCAGGCCGCTGGACGCGCGTCCTTTCGGCATGATCGAATTCGCGTCGACGAAACGAAAAATTCACGCGCGCACAGCACCAGACGTCATAACTTAGAGCGTCGACGCCGCGTCGTCGGCCGTGTGTCTCCAGAGTCCACTTTCCCCAGGGTGAGCATATGAAACACAACACGCATCGTTTCGCCGGTTATTGCCTCGCTGTTCTCGCATTCGCGGGGCTAACGCACGCCTCCTCCGTGCAGGCCGGATGGACATATTTGCCGCTGCAACCAGTGCTCGCGAGCGAATACTATTGGGCGCGTACCTGCAAGATCGCGCAGACAGGCGGCTTCGGCCCCGTCTGGAAAATCAAGTTCCAGGTCTACCGCAAATATCTGCGTCCATCGCAGAGCATAGGAATGAATTTGTACAGGCAGAACAATGCCGGAGTTCTCGTCGCTTGGAACAATCAATGGCTGTATGGGTATTACGGCGGCTTCGAGACGTATGCGTCGCGATTGCCGGAACTGAACGATCGCGTACAGTTCTTCGGTAGCGATCAATTTCCGAACAATTCGTTAGTGATCGGCAACGGCCTGTATTCCCCGGCTAATTTCCAGACTTGCGACTGAAGCGAAGACATCCGGCGATCGGTGTCGGAAAAACGAACCCCGGCTTGCCGGGGTTCGTTCTACGAAAAAACGGAGTCGGCCGATAAGCCGGGTTCTGTCGTGGACAGTCATTCCTCTAGGCGCATCGTCGCCGATACGCTCAAGCAACCTACCCGGAGACACCGCGGGCCGCGGCATTGCCTCCCTATTTGGTCTTGCTCCCGGTGGGGTTTGCCGTGCCGGTCCGTTGCCGGACTCGCGGTGCGCTCTTACCGCACCATTTCACCCTTACCACGCATCCCGAGAGACCGTTCGGCGGTATCTTTCTGTTGCACTTTCCGTCGGCTCGCGCCGCCCAGGCGTTACCTGGCACCGTGCCCTGTGGAGCCCGGACTTTCCTCGGCGCCCGCTTCCACCGAAATGAAAACGCGCGACGCGACTGTCTGGCCGACTCCGTGCGTGCATTCTCTCACGATCCTAAGATCCGGAACCGCCGATGCTTCCGTTCGTGTCGATGCTCGCGGTACAGGGCGCGAACGTGGATCGACGCCGCGATCGCCAACGCTCGATCAGCGAAGCGATCGACCACAGCGCCGCAACGGCACACGCCCACAGCAACGGCGCACGCTGCTCGGGTGCCAGTCGCATCCAGAATTCGGGCATGTCGACGGCGAACAGCCACATCGCCACGCCGATCGCCGGGAGATACAGCAAACCGAACAGCCGGTACGACAGCTTGCGGAATCGCACGATACGGTCGCGGGCATCGACCAATCGCTCGCTCGTCGCCGCGGTTTTCTCGGCGAAATCCGCGGACAATGCGGGCAACGCCGCCTTCGTCAGCGCTTCGTACAGTGCGCGATCGAGCGGCGACGCATGCGCGCCCGCCGCGACCGCTTTGCGCACGCGCTCTTGCTCCGCCCAGCGCGCATCGAGATCATCGTCCGCGACATCGTGGGCTGCGTCGTGGGCGGGCCCGCTCGGGGAATCGTGAGTCGTCATGATCGTTCTCCCAACACGATAGCGAGCGAGTCGCGCAATCGCGCGCGCGCTCGGAATAAATGGCTTTTGATGGTGCCGGACGGCAATCCCGTTGTCGCCGCAATTTCCGGAATCGTCAGCTCGTCGAGGTGATAAAGCGTCAGCAGCAGCGACTGTATCGGCGGTAATCGATCCATATGCCTTCGTATGATCGCATCGATCTGCGTTTGCTCGATACGGGCTTGAAGATCGTCATCGCCGGAGATGCGATCGAGCGCTTCGCTGCGTACGTCATCGGTCTTGCCGACATCGACCAGAACGGGTTCGTCCACCAGCGGCAGGCGACGTCGCTCCAAATGCCGCAGCGCCGCGCTGTAGGCGATACGACCGATCCAGGTGCGCAGCGCGCTATCGAATCGATACTGGCCCAAATAGCGATGGACGCGCAGAAAGGTTTCCTGACACAGATCCTGCGCATCGTCCGGATCGCGCACCAATTTCAGGACGATATGCCAGCATAGGGTTTGGTGCTCGCGGACCAAGCGTTCGAACGCGCCCGGTACGCCACCGAGGACGGCGTCGACGAGGCCGCGGTCATCGGAGCGGGTGGGCGTGTCGGTCATCTCTCCAGATGGATACGCGCAACCGGGTTTCGGTTGCAAATGCCTTCGGTGCAACCATGGCGCGGATGGTCGTATCTATCTCATCGAACCGCACGCGTCGCCGCCCGCGATACGAACCTGAATCGACCATCGGACATTCATCATGGAATTGCTGCTCGTCAAACAAGTCATCGTGCCCCTCGCCCTGTTCGCCAGTATCACCATCGCGTTCAAGGCAGTCCTCGACACGATTCTGCGCTATCGCACGCTGAAGGAAGGCATCTCTTCGCCGCTGCTGGCCGAACTGCTGCAGCACGACGCCCGACAGCGTCGTCTAGCGTCTCTGCGTTGGGGCATTTTCCTGATCGCGACCGGCCTGGCCTTCGCCTTGCTCGAGGCCTTCGGCTTGACGCGGCCGAGTGCGGGTAGTTTCGCCCTGCTCGCGATCACGATCGGCGCCGGTCAGTTGCTCTATTTTCGGATCAGCCAACGCATCGTCTGATCGCATGGGCGACGCTCGATCCGGCGTCGCCTTCGAAGCCGCTTTCTTTTCTAAGCAGCGTCTATCGGCGCTCGCGTCTCGTATCCGCCACCGTTTCGCATCGTATGCTTTTTCCTCTGCCTCGCTCGCTGCCTCGCGCGCGGCATGGGCGACTGCGGCTCCCGTTCCGCTCTCTATCTTCGGAGATTCTGATGCACTCGACATTCCGCTGCCCGCTCCCGCACATCGCCGCATCCTTCGTCTGCGCCGCCATCGCCGGTATGGCTGCGTTCGCCGCTCTACCGGTCGCCGCGCTGACGGACGCACCTATGACCACCGAATCGCTGAGACGCGAAATCATCGCGATGGACGCGCGGCTCAGCGAAGCCTACGACGCCTGCGACACCCGGCGCTTCGACGCTCTCTTCAGCCGCGACGCCGAATTGATCTTCGCCGAACGTGGACGTCTTCGCGGCGTCGCCGCGCACAAGGACGATGTACGCCGGGGCGATTGCGCGTTCCGGCGCGAGACCACTGCGTCAGCGCATCGGATCGAAGCGCTACCCGGGCATCTGGGCATGATCGACGGCGCGATCCAAGTCGGTGAACAGCGGTTCTGCGCGCGCACCTCGCCTTCCTGCAACGGCGTCTCCACGCGTTTCGTCGCCATATGGCGCCGAACGTCGGACGGTTGGAAGATCGCGCGCCTGATCCGCTATGCCTACGCCCCGACGCGCTGATACACGCGCGTTTATCACGCCGTTGGCGCGACGAAAGCTGGAGACTCGTCGCATTCCCGCCGGGGCGACGTTGGCCGAATTGATCTCGATCAATGCCGATCGGCGGGCCTCCGAAGAGACTTCCGCGTGCCAGTGGAGCGAACAGGGGGCACGATGGCATTTTTCGAGTGGACGCCGCGTTTGTCGGTGGGTTTGGATAGCGTGGATCGCCAGCACCGTCTGTTGATCAGCTACATCAACGAGCTGAGCGATGCCGTCGACAATGGGCGCAGCAGCGTCTCGTTGCAGAAAATACTCGAGCGTTTGCGCAACTACACCAGGGTCCACTTCGCCTACGAAGAAGCGATGTTCAAGGTGTATCGCTACGAAGAAGCGAACGATCATGCGCACGCGCATTACGCTTTCGTGCGCATGATCGAAGAATGCGAAACCCGCCAAGCGAAGGGCGAGGCGAACGTGGCGGTGGATTTACTGCAATACCTCAAAACGTGGCTGGCCGAGCATATTCTGGTCGAAGACAAGGCTTACGCGGCGGTGCTGGTGGAACGCGGGGCCAAGTGACGCGACGATCGGACATACGCCGCGTCGACGCCGCGGGCACTGGCGTCAACGCACGAAACGCGGATCGACCCAGAAGGGGCCGCGATCTTGCTCGATCAGCATGCGCGTCGCCTGCGGATGCTGCGGGTTGATCAGATAGTTCTGCGACTCCGGCAAAATCGCCGACGGCACCGGTAGCAACAACGCTTCGCCGCCGTCCAGCCATTGGTTGCCGAGGCGGCGCGTAGTCGGTTGATTCGCTTGCCAACCGCTCGGCAACTCTGGCGGCGGCGAGCGCAGCGCGCGTTTGCCCACATCGATCGAAATCAAACGCAACTTGGTCGGTACGGTTTCCACCGTGAGATTCATGTGCGCCAACACTTCGACCATCGCCAAGGCGGGATGCTCCGCGGCATACAGCACGCGCCGCGGTTTGGTATGCCAACGACCATCGACGAACGTACCGCCGAGCCCAGTCAACCCGGCGTACGCCGAAATCCGCCACAGGCGCATCAGAACATTCCGTGCGCGGTGCGCAGCAGTAGTTCCTCGACCAGTCGCGCGCCCGAATCGGTCACCGACAGTTTGTAAGGCGCGACCGCCGCGGCGCCGGGTACGTAGACGCCCGGAGCGTTCAACCAGGCTTGCGCGGCGGCTTCGTCGCCGAACAGATCGACCGCCAACGCGTGGACGCGCGCGATGCGAACCATCCGCTCGGACTCGTCGGTGGTGAAACGCATATTGTCCTGAACGCGCCGACGCAGCGTGCTTTCCGGCGCGATCAAGCCGTGATCGATGTCGAGCGAACGCGTCAATTGCGCGAACGACGCCGCCGGCAAGCCGGCATCGACCGCGCGTACCACGTCGGACTCGCAGCGCAAGGATTGATCGAGCAAACGACCCATGCGATCGAACACAGTGGCCTCCGGCGCTTTGGTCGGCGCAGCGCGATAGGCGCGTCGAGCTTCGGCGACGCGTGAAGACGGCTTCGACGCGAGCGCCGATGCGGCAGCGCCCGCCGCGGACTTTTTCCGTTTCGGCGCAGCGGCGAGCGCTCCGGCAGGCGCGTTCTTGACGCTGTATTCGCCGTTCGCAGGGGGCTTGAGTTTGCGGGATTTCGTCGTTGTGCTGGGCATATTTCCTCCAATTGGAGGAAATATATCACCAAATGAAAGAAAACGGCATCGGCCCGACGAGCGGACGCACTAGGGTTGGCGGCCCACGCGATATGAACCGCACGAGCGCACTCTTCCGTTGTCCGAGCGCTCGCTCAAGACGATATCGAGACATCGGGTGCGCTACGCTACGGCGGCCGTCGATCAAAGCGGCACATCGCCAGGGACTCAGGCACCCCTCCAGCCACGACACCGCACGTAGCCAGAACGCCGCCCGACCATGCCAAACGCGCGACACATCGACCGCATGCACCAGACACCGCAACGACGAGGCGCGACAGCGGCGCTCGTGGTGATGCTAACGACGATCGCCCTCGTACTCATCTGCACGATGCCTACGACGCTCGCCGCATCCGCCGCGAGCGTTACGGACCGCCGCCACCCGCTCGAAATCCTAGCCTTGAACGAACCGAAGGCGGCGCTTGAAAAAATCGGCGCGGCACGACGTGCGCTCGACAAGAACGATCATGTTCTCGCCGCCAAACTCGCGTTGGCCGAAGCGAATGCTTGCCGTGTCATCGCCGACTATCGCTGCCAGCGACGCGCAGGCACCGCCGCGATGAGCGAAGCCGAACGTACCGACAGCGTGTATCTGCAAGTCCGCGCGCGGATCGCGATCGGACGGTCCTTGTCGCGACTTGGCGATTTCAACGCCGCCGCGCGAACGCTCGCAGAAGCGCAACGGCGCCTGGGTCGGGAGCCGGATAACGAGCTCATGGCCGACGTGTTGCTGGCGTATTCGTCGATCAGCGAACGGCTGGGCAAGCTCGACGAATCCTATCGCTACGCCAAGCAAGGGCTCGCTCATGCGCCCGCCGCGGAACTTCCCGAAATGCGCCTGCGTTTGTTGCGCAACATGGCGCAGATCGCCTCCAAACAAGGGCGTCCGCAGGAAGCCCGCGAGCTGATGCGAGAAGCGCGCGCGATTCTGCCGACCAACGACGACCCGAAGCTCACCGCTGAAGTGCTGCTGGAGGAGGCTCGCGCCGCTCGCGCGATGGGCGATGCCGACACGGTCGAAGATATGGGGCGTCGTATCGGCGCGATCGGCGAAGATCTGCGCAATACGCAATTGAGTGGACTGAGTTTCGAGACGCGAGCGCAGGCCTTGCAACTGCGCGGCGACGACCGCGGTGCGCTCGATCTCTATCGAAAAGCCCGCGACGAATTCCTCGGACTCGGACTGCAGCAAGACGAACTGCGCGCATTGCGCGCGATCGTCGATCTGCAACTCAAGGGTATCGACCCCGACACCCTGCCCGACTCCATCGCGCAGCTCATCCGCCTCGGCGATCAAACCAACAAAGCCGAGCGCGAAGCGGCGGCCGCCGATTTCGAGGAGCGCCAACGCTATGCCGAGAGCGACGCGACACTAGCGACCGCCAATGCGAAAGCGGAAACCGAACGCCTGCGCGCGCAAGCCAGCGAGGACAAATTCCGCTACACCTTCGCCGCAGGCGCATTCGCACTGTGTTTGCTCGGCCTACTCGCCATTCTGTATTCGCAACAGCGCAGGTATGCGGCGGTCATGCGCGAGCGTGGGCGCGAAATGGAGGTCGCGATCTCGACGGATTTTCTCACCTCCGTGCACAGTCGCCGCTACATCACCGACGCCGGGCTCGCCGCGATGAAAAAGGCCCGCGAGCGCGGCAGCGGATTCGCGGTCGCGGTGATCGACATCGACCATTTCAAACGGATCAACGATCGTTTCGGGCATGCGATCGGCGATGAGGTGCTGAAGGCGGTGGCCCAAGCCATGCGCGCTGTGTGCCGCGATAGCGACACGCTCGGCCGTTACGGCGGCGAAGAATTCGCGGTCCTGCTCGATGGTATCGGCCAAGAACACGTCGCGATGGCGGCGGAACGCTTGCGCAACGCGGTGGCGAGCGTGCGCATGCAAGTCGGCGACGAGACGATCGCCCCAACCGCGTCGATCGGCGTCGCCTATCTTTCGCCGCAAGATCAAGAATTCGACCACCTGCTCGTTCGAGCCGATCGCGCGCTGTACTCGGCGAAGGGGCAAGGGCGGGATCGGGTGGTGGTCGCGGATGCGGGCAACGATACGTCGATACCGTCGACCATCGTTCGCGACCCTGTCGCTTCTGCGTGACGACAACAACACCGCCATGACCGCAACCCGCATCGCTCACGGACTCTTCGTTCTGGCCTTGTCGTCGATCTTTATTTTCGCCTGCTACGTTTCTTGGATCGGCTGGCAAAGGATGGAGTACCACTTCGACCCTTGCCCCTACCATCAAGACGAGTATCGCGAACTCGAACGCTTAGCACCAAAAGTTCATGCCTTTTTTCAAAAAGAAGGCCGACTCCCTATAGAGAAAGAGATTTTCTTGCTGACTGAGGACAAGACGATCGTGGCTCACATCAATGGCAGCGAATCCGATTTCGAGATATTTGTTACATCGGGACACGACCCGAAGCCGACGTTTGAAGAACGAGGCCGATTTTTCGGGATGGGATTGGACGGCCCGTACTCGCATTACACCTCACGCGACGACAGCATCACTTGCCATGCTTGGTGATCGCATCGCTCGGACATTCGTTCATTCCGACGACGACTTCATTCCATACAACTCCTTCCGCGGCGCGCCGGTTATCTCCGCTGCCAATTTCGCGGCGGTCGACGGTGGCAAATGCTCGCTCAGTTTGGCGTAGACGCGGCGGCCTTCGGCGAGTTTGGCGTTCTCGTCCTCGCCAGCGCCTTGGATCAACAAGACGAACTCGCCTTTGCGCTGGTCCCGGTCGGCAGCGACGCGCGCTTGCAGGTCGGCGAGGCTGCCGTCGAGCACGGTCTCGAACAGTTTGGTGAGTTCCCGTGCGATCGCGGCAGGTCGTTCGGGGCCGAAGGCGGCGACGGCATCGGCCAGAGTGTCTTCGATGCGATGCGAGGATTCGTAAAAGATCAGCGTGCGCGGTTCTGCGGCCAGACGTTGCAGACGCTCGCGGCGGGCGCCCGCTTTCGCGGGAAGAAACCCCTCGAAAGCGAAGCGATCGCTGGGCAAGCCGGCGACGCACAGCGCAGCGATCAGTGCGCTGGGACCGGGAATCGGGCTGACCTTGACCCCAGCGGCGCGCGCGGCAGCCACCAAGCGAAACCCGGGGTCGCTGACCAACGGCGTGCCGGCATCGGACACCAGCGCCAGCGACTCACCGGCCACTAAACGGGCGACGATCCGTTCGGCCACATCCGCCTCGTTGTGCTCGTGCAGGGCGATGAGCGTCTGTTCGACGCCGTAATGCGACAGCAGTTGTCGGGTGTGGCGCGTATCCTCGGCGCAGATGGCGGCGACGTTGCGCAGCGTCTCCAGGCCACGCGGGCTGAGGTCGGAGAGGTTGCCGATCGGGGTCGCGACCACGAACAAGGTGCCGGCGGCAGGTAACTGGGCCATCAGGTTCAACTCGCTCGCGTTCGCTCTGGGCAGGTAGAATCTCAGCCGATACGGCGCGCGTCCATCCTGGGCACGTGCGGGGGCGCGTCCCGAGCGACGCGTTCCGACATTTTCTGGAGGGTGGTGTCGATGCGAGTGTCGAAGACGGGTTGGAAGAAAGGTGCGGTCGTCGCCTTGATCGCGGCGCTGGCGCTGGCGATCGGCGGCTGTACGACGACAGGCACGAACACCAGACCGACGCAGCATCGCGTCAATCCGATCATCGCCGAAGCCTCGGCCCTAGCGCGCAACCACGATGCGCTGAGCGGCCAAGCGAAAGCCGAGAATGCGCGAGCGATCGAACGTTTGCTGGGCGGGCTGGACAACGCCGGATTGACCAATGAAGCCAGCGCCATGCAGCCCGGCGATCCGCTATACAACTTCGCCGGGCGCGAATTGCTGCGTCGTGGTCTTCCGCTACCGCGCCCCTTCGATCGCGAAAGCAGCGATTGGCGCTTCAACGCCAGCAATCGCGCGCCGGCCGATCGCGATGGCTACCGTCCACCGCGCAAGCTCGCGGTGTTGCTGCCGTTATCGGGCAGCATTGCGACGGCGGCTTCGCCGGTGCGCGATGGTTTTCTCTCGGGCTTCTACGGCGAACACCGTACGCGGCCCGAAGTTACGTTCTACGACACCACCGGCACGCCAGCCGGAGCGGTCGCGGCCTATCAAAAAGCGGCTGCCGAAGGTGCGGATTACGTACTCGGCCCGCTCGGTCGCGACGAAGTCGGCGCCTTGTTCAAAGAAACGCTGAGCGTGCCGGTGCTGGCGCTCAATCGCGGCCCGGCCGCGCCGCCGTCGGGCAACGCCAGTTTCGCGCTGGCGCCGGAAGACGACGGCATCGCCGCGGCGGAGTACGCGCTTTCGCGGAATGCGCGGCGCGTGATCGTGCTGGTCGGCGGCGACGAATCCCTGCGGCGCAGCGTCAACGCCTTCCGCGAGCACCTGCAAAGCCGCGGTGGCGTGGTGGTGGAGACGATCGCGATCGCCGATAAACCGGTCGATAGCACGGCCGCCCTGCAGGCGGCATCGCAGAAAGAAGGCGGCGCCGGCGCCGTGTTCCTCGCGCTCAAAGGCACGCAGGCGCGCGCGATCGCGCCGCAACTGACGGCCGCCGGCCTCGGCGATAAGCTGCGCTTCGCGACCTCGCAGTTGCTCTCGGGCACCGGCAAACCGGAACAAGACAAAGCGTTGGACGGCATCGCCTTCCCGACCGAAACCTGGGGCCTGCAAGGCGTGAACGGGTTGCCCGGCGCCGAAACCACCGGCAAAGACCTGCCGACCGCACGTGGGCCCGCCGCCAAACTCTTCGCATTCGGTTACGACGCTTGGCTGCTCACCGGTTATCTGGAACGTATCGCTGGCAGCGCCAACGGCAAAATCCAGGGCGCGACCGGCACCCTTCGCGTCGATGGCTTCGGCAACATCATGCGCACGCCGGCATGGTCCACCTTCAGCAACGGCCAACTCACCGCACTGAGCGCCAGTGGCGGATGACCACGAGCAAAGCCGGCGCGGACGCGGCGCGCAGGTCGAAGCCCTCGCCCGCGCTTATCTGGAACGCCAGGGGCTGCGCGCCGTCGCTGCGAACGCGAACTACCGCTTCGGCGAACTCGATTTGGTGATGCTCGAAGGCGATACGCTGCTGTTCATCGAAGTGCGTTATCGCCGCGGTGCTGCTGCGAAGAATCATGCTGCAAAAAGCGGCGCTGCGAAAAGCGATTTCGGCGGCGCCGCGGCGTCGGTCGATGCGAACAAACGCCGCAAGCTCGTCGCCGCCGCCGAAACTTTCTTGCTCGCGCATCGCGCCTATGCGCACAACGCATGCCGATTCGATGTGATCGCCGCCTCAGGCGATATCGAAGCACCGACGTTCGAGTGGCTGCGCGATGCGTTTCGTGCGGATGATGTGTAAGCCGAGCGTAAGCGCACGATGCCCACGATCTTCACCCATCCCGCCGTTCCGCTCGCGCTCGGCCTCGCGCTCGGTCGCAAGGCGTTCTCGTTACGCTTAGTCGCGGCCGGCGCGTTCGCCTCGATCTTGCCGGATTTCGACAGCGTCGCGTTCAAACTCGGCATCGCTTACGCCGATCAATTCGGGCATCGCGGTGCGAGTCATTCCTTATTGTTCGCGCTGGCGGTCGGCTGCATTGGCGCCGCATCAGCGCCTTGGCTGCGTACCTCGCGTTGGCGCGCGTTGTTGTTTCTCGCGCTCTGCACCGCATCGCATCCATTGCTCGACGCACTGACCAACGGCGGCCTCGGTGTGGCGCTGCTGTGGCCGTGGTCGCATGAGCGCATCTTCGCACCATGGCGGCCGATCGCAGTGTCGCCGATCGGCGTCGGGTTTTTCAGCGCGCGCGGACTGACGGTGCTGTGGTCGGAGCTGTGGTGGGTATGGATGCCCGCATTCGCGGTCGCTTGCGTCGGATGGGCATCGAGACGGTGGGCCGGGGCTCGCCCTACAATCGCGCGATGAACGCCCTGCCCGTCGAACTGATCCGCACGCTCGTCGAGATACTCGGCGACAGTTTTCGCACCGACGAAAGCGAACGATTGACCTATGGCTACGACAATTCGCGCACGCACGCGATGCCCGATGCCGTCGCGTTGCCATCGACGCGCGAACACGTCGTCGCGCTCGTGCGCGCCTGTCGCGCGCATCGCGTGCCGGTGGTCGCGCGCGGACGCGGCACGAACACGACCGGCGCCGTAGTGCCGTCGGCCGGCGGCGTCGTGGTCTCGTTCGAACGGATGAATCGTATTCTCGATATTCGCCCAGGCGATCGTTGCGCGGTGGTCGAACCCGGCGTACTCAACGGCGAATTGCAACGTGCGCTGCACGAACACGGATTGTTCTGGCCGCCGGATCCGACCAGTGCGGATTATTCGAGCATCGGCGGCAATCTCGCGTGCAATGCCGGCGGCCCGCGCGCGGTGAAATACGGCGCGACGCGAGACAACGTGCTCGCGTTGACCGCCGTCACCGGCAGCGGCGAGCTCATCCACTGCGGCACCGCCACGACAAAGGGTTCGACCGGCTACGACCTGCAACGCTTGCTCGTCGGCAGCGAAGGCACGCTCGCGCTGATCGTCGAGGCCACATTGAAACTCACGCCCATGCCCGCTGCGCGTCGCGCCTTGCGCGCGCTGTACACGGATGTCGAATCCGCCGCGGCCGCCGTGGCGCGTTTGATGGCGCAACCGACCACGCCATCGATGCTGGAATTCATGGACGGCGACGCGCTTCGGCTCGCGCGCGAACACATGCTGCGCACGACCGGCGATAGCGATCTTCCCGAGCATGCGGGCGCGTTGCTGATGATCGAAGCCGACGGCGATGCCGCGACCTTGCCCGCAGCCGTCGACGCCTTGCGTAACGCTGCGCTCGGCGATGGCTGTCTCGAAGTCGAACCCGCTGCAGACGAAGCCGCGCGCGAACGCTTGTGGGCTGCTCGCAAAGCGCTCTCGCCTGCATTGCGTGGTCTCGCACCTGGCAAGATCAACGAAGACGTGGTGGTGCCGGTTTCGCGCATTCCCGACTTGGTCGCAGGCGTACGCGAACTTGCGCGAGAGGTCGCGCTGCCCATCGTCTGTTTCGGGCACGCCGGCAACGGCAATCTGCACGTCAATCTGATGTACGACCCGGCCGATGCCGATCAAAACGCACGTGCGCAAGCGGCGATGGCGCGCGTGTTCGCACTTGCGCTATCGCTCGGCGGCACCTTGTCCGGCGAACACGGCATCGGTATGGCGAAGCGCGATTTCATGCCGCAGGCGATCGACGCGCCGACGCTCGCGATGATGCGTGCGATCAAGGCGGCGTTCGACCCCGACAGCATCCTCAATCCGGGCAAATTGCTGCCGCCGTGAGCGCGCACCGATTCGCGCTGCGGAGGACTATAGAACCTAGGCTCTAAACAGACATGGCGACTAAACTCGACCGACTTTTGACCGAGATACGCGCTTGCCGGTTGTGCGAAGCGCATCTGCCGCTCGGTCCGCGCCCGGTACTGCGCGCGAGTGAGACCTCGCGCTTATTGATCGTGGGCCAAGCACCGGGAACGAAGGTGCATGCCAGCGGCATTCCATGGGACGACGCCAGCGGCAAGCGTCTACGCGAATGGCTCGGCATGGAGGTCGGAACGTTTTACGACGAATCGAAGATCGCGATCGTGCCGATGGGGTTCTGTTACCCAGGAAAAAGCGGTTCCGGCGATGCGCCGCCACGGCCGGAGTGCCGTGCGACGTGGCATCCACAGCTATTGCCGATGCTCAATGACGTGCGATTGACGCTGCTGATCGGCCAGTATTCGCAGGACTTCTTCCTCGGCAAGCGACGCAAAGCCACACTCACCGAGACCGTTCGTGCGTGGCAGGAATACATACCGGAACATTTGCCGCTGCCGCATCCCAGTCCGCGCAACATCGGCTGGTTCAAGGCGAATCCGTGGTTCGATGCCGATGTGGTACCGGCACTACGCGAGCGGGTGCGCGCATTATTGACGCACCTCTGATCGCCCATCGATCAGCGATGACGAATTCAATCATAGGGTGCGCGTGTCGCGCACCGTTACGCTTTATCGTGAAACCTTGGTGCGCGACACGCGCACCCTATTAGTCGGCATGGCGGCAAGCGCATTCTCCGCATCACGCTTCGAAATGCACATACCCTGCGCGCGGCGGCGTCCATTCTGTGCCCGCCGCATCGTGCAGCAGAATGTTGCCGATGTCGGCGGTGATGCGGCCGATCCGCGCCGCAGGCATATCGCACGCATACATCGCGTCCTGCACCGCGAGCCGCGATGTCTTCGCTGCGGTGAAGCACAGTTCGTAATCGTCGCCACCTCCGGCCTGCAATTCGCGTCGTGTCGCGAGATCGAACGCTGCCAACAGCGCATCCGACGCGGGCAGCGCATCGATATCGATCTCCGCACCGACGCGGCTGGCGTTGCAGACATGGCCGAGATCGGCCAACAAACCATCCGAGACATCGATGCAGGCATGCGCGATACCCGTGAGCGCACGTCCCGCGGCGAGGCGCGGCGTCGGGCGATCCAAGCGCGCGCGCAATATCGGGTCGATCGCAGCACCCGCGCGCCATTGCCGCAAGGCTGCGGCCGCATCGCCGAGCGTGCCTGTGACCCACACATCATCGCCGACGCGCGCGGCATCGCGACGCAAAGCGCCGCGCGATTCGACGAATCCGTGCGCCACAACGCAGATCGACAGCGGCCCTCGCGTCGTATCGCCACCGACCAATCCGACATGATGCTGCGCTGCAAGCGCCAGAAACCCGTCGAGGAATCCATCGACCCATGCCGAATCGGAATGCGGCAACGACAACGACAACACGCACCACGTCGGCTCGGCCGCCATCGCAGCCAGATCCGACAAATTCACCGCAAGCGCTTTCCAACCGATATCGGCCGGTGAGGTCGTTTCAGGAAAATGCACGCCGCTGTTGAGCGTATCCATCGCTACGACGAGCTGCCGATCCGGCGGCATACGCAATATCGCTGCATCGTCGCCGATACCGACGATCACGTCGTCGCGTGTAGCGGCGCGCGCGCGAATACGGGCGATGAGGTCGAATTCGGGCATTAGATGCTCAGTTTATGGGTCGACACCAATCACCAAAGTCGGGACAAGATAGATCCCTTGGATTGCGAGTATCTTTCGCTCCGTGCTTGCAATTGAACAGTGCCAGCTATGACCAAACAAAGTCGGAGTATTTGTGACAATCATAATTGCGGCTGGGATATGTTGTTGCGCATGATCGGCCATAAATTCAAAGAAATCGGGATAAACTAGGCGCTCATGACCAAGCTCTATTTCAATTGGAACTTGACCGTCATGAAGATCGTAGCGCATGCCCGGAACTGCTATCGCTGGAACTTCACACCTCCAGCCATTCGACACAAACCATTGTTGTACTTGCGCCGACAAGCTTCTTTGTTTACCAGATGCAGCAAGATTCAATTTTGAAGTCGGAGATGTGAGTATTGAGCGTATCTGACGCAAGGCGCTTGGATTCACACCATTGATTACAGATGAAGCATTGCGATAGTCGAACTCTCGAACAATATGCATTCGTTATTCTCCGAATGATCGACGATCATGCCCCCCGCCCCGCCTGCGCCTCGATCGCACGCAATTCGGCCGCGAGACGATCGAGCACACCGTTGACGTAAGTGTGGCCATGCTCGGAACCGAAGCGCTTCACCGATTCGACCGCTTCGTTCAAGACCACGCGATAAGGCACATCGACACGATGCTTCAATTCGTAGGCGGCGATGCGCAAGCCGGCGCGTTCGATCGGATCGACTTCCTCGACGCCGCGGTCCAAATGCGGGCCGAGCAATGCGTCGAGCGCTGCGACATGCTGACCGACGCCGTGAACCAGATCCTCGAAATACGCCAAATCGGCGATCTCGCGGGCTTGTTCGTGCGCGAACTGCGCGACGATCTCGCGCGCGTCGCCACCGGACATCTGCCATGCGTAGATCGCCTGCAACGCGCGTCGTCGCGCGCGCGTGCGCAAGACAGGGTCGACGCCGTGGGTACGGCTGTGATGATGTTTGCTCATTCGTGGGTCTCCGTCGCGAGCCATTGCGGATGCGTGCGTCGCGGCGCGATGTGATGCGATTGGTTCATAGAAGCATGCTCATTGCGACGTACTCATGGCAGCTTGCGCCACAAGTTCGCCATTTCGATGGCGACGAGCGCGGCTTCTTCGCCTTTGTTGCCGTGGCTACCGCCCGCGCGGGTTTCCGCATCTTCGTAACGATCCACCGCGAGTACGCCATTGGCGACCGGGATGCCGAAATCCAAAGCGACGCGCATGAGCGCGTCGGAACAGCCATCGGCGACTTGTTCGTAGTGACGCGTATCGCCGCGCACCACGCAACCGAGCGCGACGATCGCCGCATGCCCGCCTGCTGCGGCGAGTCGTGCGGCCGTCGCGGGCAATTCCCACGCGCCGGGCACGCGAATCATATCGATCGCGTCTTCGCTCACGCCATTAGCGATGAACGCGTCGCGCGCACCGACCGCGAGCCGCTCGGTGATGCGCGGGTTCCAGCGGCTGACGATGATCGCGAAACGTGCGTGGTCGGGAGCGCGCAAATCGCCTTCGAATTGGGGCATACGAGAGGCTCAATCGTGGGTTGGGCATTGTAGCCCGGGTAGAGCCCGCAAAGCGGGCAAAACCCGGGGGTATGTGAGTGAACCATCACGCCTGCGCATCGATCAACGCATGATCGACCGTACCGAAAACACGGACATACGCGCTTTCGTATGCCGGCGAACAGCCTCGGGTTTCGCCCGCTTTGCGGGCTCTACGCGGGCTACGACCTTGCCGAATTACAACCCCACGTACTCCACGACTTCCAAACCGAAACCCGCCAGCCCCACTTGCTTCCTCGGCGTACCCAGCACCCGCAGTTTGCCCAGGCCCAGGTCGGCCAAAATCTGCGAGCCGGCGCCGTTGCGGCGCCATTCCGCCATCGCCCCGCCGCGCGCGGAGGAAGCCGCAGGGGTCTCTGACGAAGTCGACGGCCCATCGCGCAGCCGCGCAAGCAAGGCGTCGCTCGACGGCGTTTCGCCGAGCACTACCAGCGCGCCGCGGCCTTCTGCCGCGATCTTCGCCAGCACATCGCCGACCGCCGGGCCGAAATCCGCGCGCCGCCAATGCAAGACGTCCGCCAGCGGGTTCTGCATATGCACCCGCACCAAGGTCGGCACGCTCGCGTCGGCCTCGCCGCGCAGCAGCGCGTAATGCAAGCAGCGGCTGAGCTGATCGCGATAGGTGTGCAACACGAATACGCCGTGCTCGGTCTCGATCTCGCGCACATCGAGACGTTCGACCGTGTGCTCGTTGTCCACGCGATAACGAATCAAGTCTTCGATCGAACCGATCTTCAAGCCATGCTCTCGCGCGAACGTTTCCAATTCCGGGCGCCGCGCCATGCTGCCGTCGGCGTTGAGAATTTCGACCAACACGCCGGCCGGCTCCAAACCGGCGAGCAAGGCCAGATCGCTCGCCGCTTCGGTGTGTCCCGCCCGGTTCAACACGCCGCCGGGTTGCGCCATCAACGGAAAGATATGACCCGGCTGCGAGAGATCTTCGGCCGTCGCATCGGGACGCACCGCGGTACGCACGGTATGCGCGCGGTCGTAGGCGCTGATGCCGGTGGTCACGCCTTCGGCCGCTTCGATGCTGACCGTGAAATTGGTGCCGTGCGGCGAGGTGTTGTCGCGCACCATCGGCGGCAGCCCGAGTTGCCGGCAGCGCTCGCGCGTGAGCGACAGACACACCAGCCCGCGCGCGTGCGTGACCATGAAATTGATGTCCTGCGGGCGCACCAGCTCCGCCGCCATGATCAGATCGCCTTCGTTCTCGCGGTCTTCGTCGTCGACGATGACGACCATGCGGCCGGCGCGAATTTCTTCGAGCAATTCGGGGATGCTGGCGAAACTCATGATGCCTCTCGCGCGGACAGCAAACGCTCGACATAGCGCGCGACCAGATCGACTTCCAGATTCACCGCATCGCCGACCGATGTCGTCGCGAACGCAGTCTGCGCGATGGTATGCGGAATCAACGCGACCTCGAACCCCTCGTCGTCGACCGCATTGACGGTGAGACTGACGCCGTCGACGCAGATCGAGCCCTTCGTCGCGATGTACTTCATCAGCGCCGCAGGCGCCGAGAACCGCCAGCGCTGCGCACGCGCATCGTCGCGCACCGACATGACGCGACCGATACCATCGACATGGCCGCTGACGAAGTGACCACCGAGACGATCGGTCGGGCGCATCGCGCGTTCGAGATTCACCGCACGGCCGACACCGAAACTGCCGAGCGTGGTCAACGATAAGCGTCTCGTTCGACACATCGGCCTCGAACGACAGCGCATCGAATGCGACGACGGTCAGGCACACACCGCTGACGGCGATGCTTTCGCCGAGCGCGACATCCGCGAACGGCAGGGTGCCGACATCGATGCGCAAGCGCAGATCGCCGCCGCGCGGTTCGAGCGCGCGCACTGCGCCGACGCCTTCGATCAGATCCGGTAAACATCAACGTTTCCTTCTTGCGTGAACGAACAACGGCCAGCGTAACCGCTGCGTCTGCGTCGAATCGCGCCATGCGACCGCGATCGCCCAGGCGTGCTGGGCGACGGGATCGAAGCCGTGCGCTTCGCGATAGCGTTTGACCGCCGAATAACTGGAGAAATACTCGAGCAAACGCATCAGCGGCCACTCGGTTGCGATCTCGTGCGTCGGCAGATCATCGGTCGATACGTACGTGAACGGCGGCGCGTCGAACGACGGCAGGAAATCGACGTACGCGCGATCGACGAGATACCGCTCCGTAGGCCATGCGTCGCGAATGCGCTCGGCGAACGCCGCCACGGCTTCGCGCAACGGCTCAGGCACTTCGATGTCTTGATAACCCCACGCCACCAATACACCACCGGGCTTGAGTACGCGCGCGCACTCAGCGAAAAAGCGCGGGCGGTCGAACCAATGCAGCGCTTGCGCGACGCACACCGCGTCGACGCTGGCATCCGGCAGGCTGCACGCTTCCGCCGCTTCCACTGCGAACGCGACATGCTCAGGCCCAGTGGCTTGCGCGATCTGCGCCGCGCTCGGGTCGGTCGCGTACACGCGGTCGAACTGCGCCGCGAGCCCGCGCGTCGCTTGGCCGCTACCGCAGCCGGCTTCCCACACATCGCCACGCGCGGGCGCGATGCCGGCGATCCACACGAATAACGCCGCTGGATACTCCGGGCGCGCGCTGGCGTACTGCGCGGCGACTGCGGAAAAATGATCGGAGAATTCCGAGGGCGGACGCGACGCTTCCATCACGTCGTCGTTTCCGGCCGCAGCAATACGCGCAAGTCGTCGCCGACGCGCCGCGATTCCACGATCCGCATTTGCAGCTTGCGACTCATGTCATCGATGCTCAGCCCATCGAACAACGGCCGCGCGCTATCGCCTAGTAGCACCGGCGCGATGTACAGCAGCAATTCGTCGACGAGACCGGTTTGCATCCACGCACCGGCCAAGGTGGCGCCGGCTTCGACTTGCACTTCGTTGATCTCGCGCTCGTGCAGGATGCGCAGCACCGTGGGCAGGTCGAGACGTCCCTCGTGTATCGGCGCCCACGCCCGCGTGGCAGTGAACGCGCGGCTGGGTTTGGCATCGGGCGCGTGGATGTATAGGGTCGGCGCATCGCCCGCGCGCACACGATCGCGCGCGACCGTCGCGAGACCCGGGTCGAACACCACGCGCAGCGGCGGCACGAATGCGACGCGTTCGGAAGATTCGCTGTCGTCGAAACGCACGGTGAGCTGCGGATCGTCGGCGAGCACCGTGCCTGCGCCGGTCAGCAACGCCCCGGCGCGCGCGCGCCAGCGCATCACATCGCGGCGCGAAGCATCGCCGCTGATCCACTTCGAATCGCCGTTGGCGAGCGCGGTGCGACCATCGAGACTCATCGCCAGCTTCACGCGTAGCCAGGGGCGGCCGCGTTCCACGCGCGATAAAAATCCGCGATTCAACACGCGCGCCTGCGCTTGCATCAAGCCGAACGCAACCTCGATGCCGGCCGCGCGCAAGCGATCGAACCCTGCGCCATCGACTTGCGGGAATGGGTCGCGCATCGCCGCGACGACACGTGAGACCCCGGCGTCGATCGAGCGCGTCCGCGCATGGGCCGGTCTTGCCGGTGTGCGCGCAGGGTTCGAGCGTGACGTAAACGGTCGCGCCGCGCGCGCGTTCGCCTGCCGCGCGCAATGCGAGCACTTCCGCATGCGGCTCGCCCGCACGCGCATGCCAAGCTTCGCTCACGATCTCGTCGCCACGCGCGATCACGCAGCCGACCATCGGATTGGGCTTGGTGGTGAAGGCGCCACGCTCGGCCAGCGCCAACGCGTGCGCCATCATCGCGTGATCGATAGCGGTGTAGGCGGCGACAGGTTCGTTCATCTGCGGCGAAGAAACGGCTGCATTCAGCGCTTCTTCTTGTCCTTATCGAACAGTACGACATCGCCACCGAGCAGCGGCAACTGACCTTCTCCCGGCAGATCGCGTTCGAGTCGATCGAGTTCTTCGCGGAAATCGGCCACATCCTCGAACGCGCGATACACCGATGCGAAACGCACGAAGGCGACATGATCGAGCTTGCGCAGCTCGGCCATCACGAATTCGCCGACACGACGCGAGCCCAGCTCGCGCTCGGTGGTCATGCGCAGTTGATGCACCACCGCGCGGACCGCCGATTCGATCTGTTCTTCCGACACGGGACGCTTATGCAACGCGCGATCGAAGCCGTGGCGCAGCTTGCGCGCATCGAAGTGTTCGCGACGACCATCGGATTTGATGATCGCCGGCAGTTTCAATTCCACCGTTTCCAGCGT
Organism: uncultured Gammaproteobacteria bacterium; assembly: GCA_963783035.1. Lineage (GTDB taxonomy): Bacteria > Pseudomonadota > Gammaproteobacteria > Xanthomonadales > Xanthomonadaceae > Lysobacter_I. Next base: position 990,538 of record CAWAMC010000004.1, on the reverse strand, counting down.
ACTGAAGCGCTCGCCGCAGGCCTCGCATTCGCGGCGGCGACGGATCGTCGCGCCGTCTTCGCTGACGCGCGAATCGATGACGCGGGTGTTGTCGTGCTGGCAGAAGGGGCAATGCATTTACGCAGCCTCGGAACGAGCCATCGAGGCTTCATCGAACGGGAAGACCATCCGCCATTCGCGATGCCATGGCACCGCCTGCCACTCGGCGTTCAACGTCACGACGCGATCGAACATCGCGGTGCGCGGATCGCAAACCATGTCCGGAGCGGCAACGCCCCGCATCGCACAGGCGGTGTCTACGCCATAGTGGAATGCGGACTCATCGAAAACACCCGCCCACAATTGGCTCTGCAAACTCTCCACCGTGGATTCGGCTTGCGCGCCCTCCGCATGCCGCACAGGGTCGATGTACTCATGAAAACTCTTCGAGAGGAAATCGATCTGCGCACCTTTGGCGACCAGGCCGATGAATCCATCGGTGAGCCCGAGCGCCGTCTCGACCACCGCATGGATCAAATCGTGCGGCAATATGCCTTGCCTCGGCATCTGCGTCGAAGTTTCGGTGCCATCGGCGCGGATGCAGCGCAAATGGTCGTATTTGTCCGTCGGTCCACGCTTCGTCGCGATCAGTTGCACGGGTGTCGACTCATCCGTAAACCGGGAACTGCCGGCACTGCAGCGTCACGTTCTCGCGCACGCCCGCGATGACGTTCTCGTCGGTCGGATTGTCCAACACATCGCAGATCCAATGCGCCAACGCCACGCAATCGGGTTCTTTGTAACCGCGCGTGGTTACGGCGGGCGTGCCGATGCGCAGGCCGGAGGTGTAGACCGGTTTCTGCGGGTCGTTCGGCACGGCGTTTTTATTCACGGTGATGTGCGCGCGGCCGAGCGCTTCTTCCGCAGCCTTGCCGGTGATGCCCTTGCCGATCATATCCACCAGCATCAAATGATTCTGCGTACCGCCGGAGACGATCTTGTAGCCGCGGGCGATGATGGTGTTCGCCATCGCCTGCGCGTTCTTCACGACCTGCTGCTGATACGCCTTGAATTCCGGCTGCAGCGCTTCTTTGAATGCGACGGCTTTGGCCGCGATCACATGCATCAACGGACCGCCCTGCAGCCCGGGAAACACGATCGACTGGAATTTCTTCTCCAACTCTTCGTTGGCCTTGCAGATGATGAACCCGCCGCGCGGGCCGCGCAGTGTCTTGTGCGTGGTCGAGGTGACGACGTGCGCATGCGGTACCGGGTTGGGATACACGCCCGCAGCGACGAGACCGGCGACATGCGCCATATCGACGAACAGATACGCGCCGACCATATCGGCGATGGCGCGGAAGCGCGCCCAATCGACGATTTGCGAATAGGCGCTGAAGCCGCCGATGATCATCTTCGGCTTGCTTTCGAGGGCGAGGCGTTCGACTTCGTCGTAATCGATCATGCCCTGCTCGTTCACGCCGTAGGACACGATGTTGAACAGTTTGCCGGAGATGTTGGCCTTCGCGCCGTGGGTCAAATGACCGCCGTGCGCCAGCGACATGCCCAGCACGGTGTCGCCCGGCTGCAGCAACGCGAAGTACACCGCTTGGTTGGCTTGCGAGCCCGAATGCGGCTGCACATTGGCGTAATCGGCGCCGTAGAGCTGCTTCAGGCGTTCGATCGCAAGGGTTTCGGCCACGTCGACGTATTCGCAGCCGCCGTAGTAGCGCTTGCCCGGATAGCCTTCGGCGTATTTATTGGTGAGCTGGCTGCCCTGCGCTTCCATCACCCGCGGGCTGGCGTAGTTTTCGGAGGCGATCAGTTCGACATGATCTTCCTGGCGACGGTTCTCCGCCGCGATCGCCGCGGCCAGTTCGGGATCGAAACCTTCGATACGGGCATCGCGCGGGAACATCGGGCCTCCAGGGCTTTGAAATCAGGGGCTAAGCCGCGGAATTGTAAGCCTGGGGCCCGGATTTGACCAATCGCGCCCCCAGACATATCGATGCATACCGTGATCGTCCGTCGAACCCGCACGCAGCAGAACCGCGCGCTTTCTTCGATCTGTGTGCGATCTCGACGCGTCAGCGATCGCAACGAGCCGTTCGGGCTCAAATCAGCAGCAGTGGCGTGAGCACGGACGGATCTTGCAGTTCGCGCTGCGAGAGCACGCGAAAACCCGCCCGCTCGATCGCCTGCCCCATCGCCGCGCGGACTGTTGGCGATCGGCCCTCCGACCGCGACGATGCGCAGATCGTGCTCACGCGCGAGACCGACATATCGGAGCAGCGACACCGCATCGGGCGCGTCCACCAGCACGCGGTCCACGTTCTGCGCGAACCACGGCGCGGTCAGAAGGGTTTCCGCTTCTCGCCTGCAGGCGCCGGCGGAGATTTCGATCACGATCGCATCGGGTGCGGACCGCTCCAACTCGGAGATCAGCGAATAGAACGTTCTGCGCAAGCTGTCGACGGACGCGCAGAACGTCGATGGCAAACCGCAGTCGCCGAAGTCGCGTACGACGACCGCACCGGCATCCACCATCTGCCAATAGTCCACGCCGGCTCCTGGGCCGATGACTTGCGCGGCCGCCACCCGCAGCCCAGCGCAGGTCAAGCCACGGATCGTATCCGCCGCCATCGTGCTCGCTTCGCAATCCAGGCCGGTGCCGAGCACAACGAACACCGGCACGCTCGCTGCGATGTGTTCGGCCGCGGGCAGGGCGAAGCGCGATAAATTCAGCGGCGCGCCGGAGAGATCGCCGAGCATGCCGATAGGCTGCAGCACGGTCGGCCGGCCGGTCGCTTCATCGTCGCAAATCGGTTCGCCCGCGAGCCCGCCATCGGTCGCGAGCACGCAGTGCTGCATATGAGCGGGCACACGGACGCTGATCTCGCCCGAAACGGCGTGATCGACATCTCGATGGCCGTAGCACGCCAATACCTCGTCATCGACGTAAAGCCGAGCATGACGACCATCGGCCAGTTCGATCCGATCGTGCTGGCCGAGTTGGGTCACGCGAGCCAGGAATAAGCTGCCGACATCCGGCACGTACTGGCGTTCGAGCAAGGTGGTCACGCGCAAATCCAGTCGGCGCAGGCAAAAACCGCGTTTAGCCGCATCCAGGCGGTTCGACACCGAGGCGACGGCACGGAGGCTACCCTGCTGCTGCGATGCGATCAGATCGCCGACGTCGAAACGACCGGAGGTCGAGTCGAACAGCGGCGGTCGCGACATCGTATCCATCCGGTCCCCCTGTGCGCCATTTCGGCGCCATTTCGGCGCTATTTGCGCTGGCAAGAGAACATGACGGATCGGAAGACGCTTTATTCCACGTTCCGGTTCGGCGTGACGGGTTGGGGGCGGATCGGCGATAATCGCCCCATCCTGATTTCTCTTTGCGACCCCTGCCGAGCGCAGGTCGTCGCCGCCCGCCTGTGGAGCCCCCATGTCGCAATACATCTACACCATGAACGGCGTCAGTAAGATCGTGCCGCCGAAACGCCAGATCATCAAAGACATTTCGCTGTCGTTCTTTCCTGGCGCGAAGATCGGTCTGCTCGGCCTGAACGGCGCGGGCAAGTCCACCGTGCTGAAGATCATGGCCGGCGTGGACACCGACTTCCAGGGCGAAGCCCGCCCGCAGGCCGGCATCAAGGTCGGTTATCTGGCCCAGGAGCCCGAGCTGGACCCGAACAAGACCGTGCGCGAAGCGGTGGAAGAAGGCGTCGGCGAAGTGCTGCAGGCCCAGGCCGCGCTGGACGCGATTTATGCCGCCTACGCCGAGGAAGGCGCGGACTTCGACAAACTCGCCGCCGAACAGCAGCGCCTGGAGTCGATTCTCGCGACCAACGATGCACACATGCTGGAACAGCAGTTAGAAGTCGCTGCCGATGCGCTGCGCATCCCGCCGTGGGACGCATTGATCGGCCCGCTCTCCGGTGGCGAAAAGCGCCGCGTCGCACTCTGCCGCCTGTTGCTGCAAAAGCCCGACATGCTGCTATTGGACGAACCCACCAACCATCTCGACGCCGAGTCGGTGGAATGGCTGGAACAGTTCCTCGCCCGCTACACCGGCACCGTGGTCGCCGTGACCCATGACCGCTACTTCCTCGATAACGCTGCCGAGTGGATTCTCGAACTCGACCGCGGCCGCGGCATTCCGTGGAAGGGCAACTACACCGATTGGCTGGTGCAGAAGGACGAGCGCCTGAAGCAGGAAGACAATCAGGAAAAATCCCGCCAGAAAGCCATCCAGCGCGAACTCGAATGGTCGCGCCAGAACGCCAAGGGCGGCCGCACCAAGGGCAAAGCTCGCCTCGCCCGCCTGGAAGAACTGCAGTCGGTCGATTACCAGCGCCGTAACGAGACCAACGAAATCTTCATCCCGCCGGGCGAGCGCCTCGGCAACTCGGTGGTCGAGTTCAAGAACGTCTCCAAGAGCTTCGGCGACCGCCTGCTGATCGATAACCTCAGCATGCTGATCCCTTCGGGCGCGATCGTCGGCATCATCGGCCCCAACGGCGCGGGCAAATCGACGCTGTTCAAGATGCTGATGGGCATGGAGAAGCCGGACAAGGGCGAGATCGTGACCGGACCGACGGTGAAGCTCGCCTACGTCGACCAGAGCCGCGACAAGCTCGAAGGCGACCACAACGTGTTCCAGGAAGTCTCCGGCGGCCTGGACATCCTCAACATCAACGGCATCGAGATCCAGTCGCGCGCCTACATCGGCCGCTTCAACTTCAAGGGCCAGGACCAGCAGAAAAAGGTCGGCACGCTGTCGGGCGGCGAACGCGGTCGCCTGCATCTGGCGAAGACCCTGCTGCAGGGCGGCAACGTGCTGCTGCTCGACGAACCGTCGAACGACCTCGATATCGAAACCTTGCGCGCGCTCGAAGATGCGTTGCTGGAATTCCCGGGCAACACCTTCGTGATCTCGCATGACCGCTGGTTCCTCGACCGCATCGCGACCCACATCATCGCCTTCGAAGGCGACTCGCACGTCGAGTTCTTCCAGGGCAACTATCGCGAGTACGAGGAAGACAAGAAGCGTCGCCTCGGCGAAGAAGGCGCGAAGCCGCATCGGTTGCGGTTCAAGGCGTTGAAGTGACGGATTGGCGCGCTTGCGCATCGCGCGAGCGCCTTTGCCGATCCGTCATCCCGGCGTAGGCCGGGATCCCGCTTCGATATAAGACGTGTTGCAATAACCGCAAACACTGGATCCCGGCTTGCGCCGGGATGACGAGCAAAATGGGTCGCGAGGGTTCTGCATGTCCTTCATGAATGAGCTGAAACATCGCTGGCAATCCGCCGACACCCTCGTCTGCGTCGGCCTGGATCCCGAGCCCGCGAAATTCCCAGCAGCCTTCGCGAACGATCCTGACGCGGTGTTTCATTTCTGCCGCGACATCGTCGATGCCACCGCCGAATACGTCTGCGCGTTCAAGCCGCAGATCGCGCATTTCGCCGCGTTGGCGGCGGAATCTGCGCTGCATCGCCTGATCGCGCATATCCACGCGGCGCACCCGGGCATTCCGGTGATCCTGGACAGCAAGCGCGGCGATATCGGTAGCACCGCGCAGCACTACGCCAGCGAGGCGTTCGACCGCTACGCGCGCCGATGCGGTGACGGTGAACCCCTATCTCGGCCGCGATTCGGTGCAGCCGTTTCTCGACCGCAGCGACAAAGGCGTGGTGATCCTGTGCCGCACTTCCAACCCCGGCGCGAGCGATCTGCAGGATTTGCTCGTGCATACCGAGAACAGCGGCGCCAAACCGCTGTACCAGCACATCGCTGCGAAGATCGCGAACGAGTGGAACGATCACGGCAATTGCGCGCTGGTCGTGGGTGCGACATGGCCGCAACAATTGCGCGAGGTGCGCGCGATCGTGGGCGACATGCCGTTTCTGGTGCCTGGTATCGGTGCGCAGGGCGGCGATGTCGAAGCCGTCGTATCGAATGCGAAAACCGCCGACGGCACCGGCCTGATCGTCAGCTCTTCGCGCGCGATTCTGTACGCATCGAACGGCGACGATTACGCCGAATGCCGCCGCGAACGCCGCGCGCGACTTGCGCGACGAGATCAATCGCTATCGCTGAACTGCTCAGTAGCGGCCGGGTAGCACGAGCAGAACGGCCGCGAGCACGAAGCCGAACGCGACACCAACCAGCATGAAGAATCCATAAGCGAACAGACTGCGCAAGAGGGCTTTCCAGCGCGGGTAGCCCTTGAAGAATTGCATCAACGCGAAGACGCCGTAGACGGTAGACACCGCCACCGCCCAGCCGCGCGCTTGCGGAAACCAATGTTCGAACGGAAGCGCGAACGCCATGATCACGAAAGTCTGCGCGGTCAAGAAAGTCGTGATGACCAGCCATTCCGGATAATTCAAATTCCCGAAGCGGCGGAACGCCAATTTGAACACGGCCGCCTCCAGCGGCAGCAGCATCAGGGTCGCGGCGGCGTAGTTTCGATTCATCCACTCCTGCACGCTGCCTAAGGCCTTGAACAGTTGCGTTGGATCGGCCTGCGGGCCCGAGGTCATACCGGCCGCAGTCTTACCGCCGACGGCAATGCTCGCGCCCATGACGTCGCCTTCCAGAAAATACTTGGCGAGGAACACGATCACGGCCGCCAGAATCATGATGAGCATCAATGGCTTGACGTGACGCGCGCGCCGTCCCTCGATGTAGTCGCGGATGAAATGACCAGGCCGCAGCATCAGATTCTTGAGCGAATAAAAGATGCCGCGATCCATATGCAGCACGCTGTGCTCGAGCTCGTGCCCGAGAAAATGCCAGTCGATGCGGTGCGCCGGCGTGGGCTGGCCGCAGGTCGGGCAGAATTTCTGCTCCGCGCCGTCGATGGCGCGGTCGCAGTTGGCGCAATGATCCGAATCGAGCATCTTTTAGTGTCCCCTACGAACGTTTGAGCGAACGAATTTATTCACGAGCGCGTACGCGCATCGCGCCGATATCATGATCCACACAGCCGCTCGTGTCGCCCAGCCATGGCGCTGCGCCTCGAACTTGCGGAAGTAGCGCCACAGTCCGCGATGCTTGTGCCATTCCACGAATAATGGTCGCGAACGACTGGAAACACCGCGCACATGCACCACGCGCACATCGTTGGCGACCGCCACCGCGCCGCCGGCTTCGCGCACGCGCCGGCACAGATCGAGGTCTTCGGCATGCAATCGATAGTCTTGATCGAAGCCGCGGATGCGTTCGAACAGCGTGCGTCGCACGAACATCAACGCGCCGGAAATCGCGGGCACGGGCTGGAACGCGACGCGATCGTCCGGTGCGATATCCAAACGCCGCGCTTTCGACGAGCGCAGCATCGCGGAAAAAACAGGATCGCGGCGTCGCGCTGCGCCGTCGCGCACGCCGGTCTCATCGACCAAATCGGCGCCGAGCAGCACGTCGACATCGTGCGCATCGGCAAAGCCTTGCGCATGCGCGCGCATGCGCGCGAGCGTGTCGGTTTCGACCCAGCAATCGGGATTGACGAAGGCGAGCCACATCGACGCGGTGTCGAACGCGCCTTGATTGCAGGCGGTGCCGAACCCTGGGTTATTCGGGTTGGCGATGAAACGCAGCCGCGAATCGGCCAGCGCGTGACGTTGCACGATGCGCAGCGTGTCGTCGGTGGACGCGTTATCGACCACGCGGATGCAGGCGACGCCCTCGGCCGCGCGCAAACGCGTCAGACATGCGTCGATCGTCTCTTCGCTTCGATAGGTCACGACCACGACAGCGATATCCGCATCCGTGGTGTGTCGCACGGCCGTCATGCTTCGTCTCCGGCAATACCGACATGCGCATCGGCAGATGCATCCATCGATGGATTCGATGCGTCGTTCGACGCGAACAAATCGACTTGCACATACAGCGGTTCGAGCCCGGCGAGCGCGCGCGACAACGCTTCGCGCGTGGCGTACAGCGGGTCGTGCATCAAGAATTCCGCGAGCCGTGCGTGCCACGTGGGCCAGCGCACGCCGAGCGCTTCGACATCCTCGCCCAACGGCGAGCCCTCGCCCACGCGGCCGACGAAAGCGGTTTCGCACAGCGCATTGCGCCAACCAAGACCGGCCATGCGCAGCGACAGATCGATCAGCGCGGCGTACCACGAGGCGTAACTCGCCGCATCCAGACCACCGGCTTTGCGTCGTGCGGCACCGCGCAAGAACACCGCATGATTCACCGCCGACGGCAGTTCGGGATGATGCGGCGGGAGCGTCGCCGCAGCGCGCGCGAACGCGGCGGTATCGTCCGGTAGCGGCGCGATTTCGCCGACGCGCGGCCACGACGCGGTTTCGCCGGCATTGCACCACGGCGTGGCGGTCGCGATCGCCGGATCGCGCGCGGCGCAGGCCACGAGTTGGTTCGCCCAGCCCGGGCACGGCACCGCATCGCTCGCGAGCACCAGCACGTCGGCATCGCCGCAGGCGCGCAACATATCGTCCAGATGCGCGGCTTCGCCGATGCTGCGCGGGCGGCGGGTGTAATCGGCCTGCAATGCGGTACGCGCGAGCCAACGCTCGACGATCGCGATGCCGCGCGGCCCCGCTTGGGCATCGTCGGCGAGCCAGATTCGCGTACCCGCGGGCGTACCGGCATCCAGTGCGGCCAAACACGCGTCGAGCGCGTCGTCGTCGACGCCGACCGGAAGCAAGATGACGGGCAGTTCTGCGCTCATGCGCGCAGTTTATGGTGTCGTGGCGCGAACGGTGTCGAAAGATCGCGACACCATTCGCCGCATGGGCGAGGCGCACGCGCCTCGCCTCGACACCGCACGCCGAGAATCAACGGTGCGGCTGCGCCGGCTTCGGACCGATCTTCAGCGGGTCATCGATCGGGTCCATCGCCCGGAACTGGCGCGAGTACTCGTCGGTGAGATCGCGCAGTTCCTTCTGGTCGCGGACGATCGTCGGCGTCAGTAGGATCACCACTTCGGTGCGGTTCTGATTCGTGGTCTGGCGCCCGAACAGGCCGCCGATCACCGGAAGGCGGCTCAAGCCCGGAAAGCCCGATGAGCCCTTGCCGTTACCGTCTTGGATGAGGCCTGCGAGCATCACGGTCTCGCCGGTCGGCACGATCGCGGTGGTCTTCAAGCGACGGGTGTCGATGCGCACGTTGCCGTTGGCATCGGGGACCGAACCGGGCGAGCTGACTTCCTGCACGATATCGAGGAACACCGTGCCGTCCTTGGTGACGCGCGGCCGCACTTTGAGGATCACGCCGGTGTCGATGTACTGCACCTGGCTGATGCTGTTGTTGTTGCCGAGCACCGGGTTGACCGACACCGATGTGACCGGAATGCGGCTACCGACATTGAGCGTGGCTTCGGAGTTGTTGCGCGCGAGTACCGAGCCGGTCTGCAGCAGGCGAACATCGGTGACTTGATCCAACGCGGTAATCACCGCAGCGGCGTTGCGACCGAGAAAGGTCCAAGCCAAGCCGGGATTGGTGCCGCCCGCAGGTTTGATGCTGCCGGCGATGGTGCTCCACGTGGTACGGCCGACCGCATCGGGCAAACCGTTGTCGGTGACGGCGCGCTCGAAGAACCAATTCACGCCGTAGGACAGGTCGCCCGTCAACGTGACTTCGGCCACCTGCGATTCGATATGCACCTGCATCGGCAACACGTCGAGCTTCTCGATCACTTCGAGGATCGAACGCCATGCGCCGGGGGTCGCGCGCACCAGCAAGGTATTGTTTTCTTCGATCGCGGCGACCGCGACTTTGTCGGCACCGACTTCCAGTGTCAAACTGGCGTTGCCGCCGCCTTGACGTGGATCGAGCGAGAGTTGACCGCCGCCCAGGCCGCTACTGCCGCCACTCGAACCGCCGCTATCGAAACCGCCGTCTTTACCGCCGCTACCGTCGATATTGACGGTCTGCAGACCAGGGAACAGCGAAGCGCCGCCGCCGGAATCGCCACCGCCGCCGCTGCGTCCGCCGGCGAAGACTTCGCCGAGGCGCTGCGACAGATCTTTCGCGGTCACGTACTTCAATTCGTAGGAATACAGCTTGATGCCTTGACCGGCGCTGTCGATGCGTTCGATCCACTGCTGCACATCGTTGAGATATTTCGGTTGCGCCGTGACCGCGAGTACCGCGTTCGCGCCTTCCAGCGGCATGAAACGGATCATGCCCGCGAGCGGCGATTTACCGGCTTCGCCGAAGACTTTTTCCAAATCGGCAACGATGTTCTTCGCCTTGCTGGATTGGATCGGGAACACGCCGACCGACATGGTCGCCATCCAATCCACATCGAAGATCTCGATCGTGCGCAGATAGCTTTCGAGTTCGGCGCGTGTACCGGCGACGGTGATGATGTTGCGATTCGCATCGACGTTGACGATCGCGTTCGGCCGTGCGTAAGGCTTAAGCAATTTCTCCATTTCGGTGGCCGAAATGAATTTCAGCGGCACCACGCGCGACTCGAAACCGCGCGCGTTGTTGGGCGAACCCACGCGCGGCGACACCACGCCGGTGCCCATCGCTTGATCGGCCGGGACGATGCTGTAGCGGCCGTCGCTGTAGATCATGGCGGCGTTGTTCCAGCCGAGAATCATCTCCAGCACCGACAGCGCTTGCGCGGGACTGACCGCCTTCGGCGTCGAATACGTCACCGTGCCCTGCACGCTCGGTGCGATCACGTAGTTCTGCCCGAGCATGTCGCCGAGAATGGCTTTGACCACCGCATGCAACGACTCGCCTTCGAAGTTGAAGCGCGCTTCGCCGCTGGTCGCGCCGATATCGGACGGCGGCGTGGCGGCGGCGCGACGATTGATCGGCTCGCCCGAACCGCGCGAGATCTGCGGTTGCGGTTTCGCTTCATCGGCGGCCAACGGCTCGGCCTGCGCCGGCGTATCCGCGCCAACCGTCGCCCCGACCGTCGGGCTGCGCTTGAGCTTGGGCGCGGACGTCGAAACGCAGCCAGCCAACGCCACGACGAGCGCGAAGCTCGCGACCGCCGTGAAGACGGCTTGCAACGACATGGAAGAAGACAACGGGGAGCATCGATTCATTCTTGAATTCTCGGGGGGCACTATCGGCCCGGAGGGTTCTGGGCCGATTGGTTCTGTTGACGCAATTGCGCGCGCCGCGCTTCGATACGTTTGCGAATCGCTTCGAGCTGCGCCTGCGTCGAAACATTGTCGGTGCTGGCCGGCGGCGGCACCGGGACTTGCGCGCCCGAGGCATCGGCCTGCATCGCGCCCGGCGGAGGCATGGGCGCTTCGGCGATCGGCGGCCCCTGGCCCGGCACAGGTTGTGGCGGCGGTGGCATACCCGCAGCGACGGGCTGCGCACGGGTCGGCATGATCGCGCCGACGCCATCGAACACGCGCAGATCGATCACTTTCTCGCCTTCGGGCCCGGTAAACACCGCCTGCCGCGGCTGCAACGAAGCGAGCGTCCACTGCGGCGCGGTTTCCACCACTTCGCCCAGCTTCACGCGCACCGGCTTCGCGCCATCGCTGGGCGCGCGCAGAATGGCCAGTTGCACCGCTGGCGTCATCAAGACGCTGGTGAGGACGTAATCGAAGGGATTGGTCGGCGCTTCCTGACCGTTGCCGTCGATGGTGAACGGCTGCGGCTGTCGGTTTTCGGAGAACAGCGGGCGATCTTTGATCTCGCTGTATTGGCTGATCGGCCCAAGACGCTCCCCCGTCGGCAACTGCGTGGTGGGGAGTTTTTGCGCGAGCGTATCGTCCGCGCCCTTACCCAGCCGGCTGCCCATGCCCGCCATCGCCAGCACCCACAGGCACAGCGCCCAGGCCGCGACCGAGGCCAACAACCAGGTCTTCGGAGCGAGATTATCGACGCGCATTCGCAGGTGCTCCGGAGGCGGGTAGATAACCGTAAAGGTCGAAATTCACGTCCAAACCGCCGCTGTTGCCCTGCTGTTCGGCGGTGAAGACGAAGCGATTGGACAGCACATTGAGATTGTCCACGAACAGCCGCGGCGAGCCGCTTTCCAGCGAATGCAACACCATCGCCAACTCCGGCGTGCCGCAGCGCAAACGCACTTGCACCATGGCCCGCGGGAAACGCTCTTGCTTGGTTTCGGTCAACGGCGAGCGGTTCTGAATCGCGCAACTGCGGTTCTTCGGGCTGGCTTGCTGCACCGCGGTTTCAAGACGTTGGATCAAGGCCGAGGTCGCGAGTTCCGGCGTCGCCTCGTTCATGAACCCTGGAATCCGTGTGCTCTGCGCGCGCACCGCGGCCAGACGCTTGCGAATTTCCGGCGCCTCCGCCAGCGTCGCGCGCGCGCGGGCATCGCGTTCTTGCAGGGTCTGGATGCGATCGCTCAACTCCACCATCGACGTCGTCCACCACGGGTGGATCAGCACGAAATACAACAGCAACAGCACTGCGAGCAACAGGCCGAGCGCTAGCCAGCGGTCGCGTTTAGCGATTGCGTCGCGCATCGTCGCCTCCATTCTTCGGCTCGGGCCCGGTGACGGCCAAATCGGCGGTCAGCGTAAAGCGGTCTTTGCCGCTACGCGGCTCGGGCTGCAGCGCGCCGGTCAAGCTCATCGAGCGCCAAAGCTTCGAGGTCTGCAGCATTTCGACCAAGCGCGAGGCTTCGCCGCTGAGGCCGATCACCATCAGCCTGTCGCCTTCGATCGACACTTTCTCGATGTAGGTGTTGTTCGGCAGGCGACGGCTGAGCTCGTCCAACACTTCGACGGTGGTCGGCCGGCCGGTGCGTGTGTTCTGCAAGAAGCGCAGGCCTTCGACCAGATCGACCAACTGTTTCTTTTCCTCGGCGACGCGTTTGGCCTGCGCTGTATGCTGCTTCGCTTCCACTTCGAACGCGTCGGCGGCTTCGGTGCGATTGGCGCGGATTTGCCATAGGCCGACGCCGAGCGCGACCAGCGCGACGACCGCCAGCACCAGGTTCAACACCGAGCTGGGATCGCGACGATGGCGACGCTGAGCGATCGGCAGCAAGTTCACGCCGAGCGGCTGGGCGTCGAGTCCGGCTTGGGCGGCCCAGGCGTCTTCGATCGCGTCGCCCGGTTCCGCCGGCTGCAGCGGCTGCGGTGCGACCGCGATCATGTCCACGCCGGCCAACGTTGCGCGCAGCGGGGCGCCGAGCCCCTCCAGCGCGCGTTCGAGCGCGGCCTTGGGCACGACCACCAGTTCGGCATCGATTTGGCTGTCGCCACGCCGGCCCACAACCCGGGCGTCGTAACTCACTTCATCGGCCGAGAATGGGGTTTGCCGGTCGATCTCGAACGCCAGCACTTCGCGCAGGCGATCCGTCGCCGCAGCCGGCAACGGCAAACGGCGACGCAGGCCGGTGGCCGCCGGCAGCAGCAACCAGCGCGGCAAGCTGGCGACGCGCGCCGAGACGATACCGGCCAAGGGGTCGTCGCCTTCACGACCATCCACGTCCAATGGCACGCGACCGAGTTCGCGCAAGGCATCCAGCCCGTTCTCGGCGCGACTGGTCAGCAACAACCGGACCTCGTGGTCCTCGCACTGCAGCAAGAGCCGCTGTTGGGATAAGCCGAAGACCGCACGCAGACGCAGCGGCACCCAACTGGCGAGGCCGCGCATCCACCAGGCCCAAAAGCCGCGCAAACCCGCGCCTGCCTTGAGCCGGCTCGACGGGGAGAATTTCGACAACGTCCCGGAAGACGTCGTATCAGGGCTGACGGCGCTCAGAAGCAGTCCTCGATGACGCAGAAAAAAGGAAGGTTTTGGTACAGGGTTCGACCGAGCCCCCCGCGAACGGAGACGCCCGACCGAAACGGGAACGTGCGCGTCGCGATCGGCCCTGCGGCAGCAAAACCGACGCATGGCGGACGAATCGCAAGCAAGCAGGCGGGGACAGGCATCATCGCGGCAAAGCGCCTTCTTCCCAGCGCAGCGGTGTGTAGGCGGAACCCGGCAAACCGCTGTTTCCGGCGCGTATGACCGCGCGCAAGACCGAGATACGCCCGTCACGCAAACGCGCCCGGCTATCAATACTATACGTGCCCGTGCCGACCCCGACGAGCGTATTGGTCTCCCCCGGCAGCCGCGGCCGCAGACGCTCTTGCAGAATCTGTTCCGAATTCAGGCCCATCGCGGTCAGTACTTCGCCCGAGGCGTAGGCCTGATTCGGCTGCGGCTGGCCGCTGTAGACGGTCAAATGGGGCGCCAGTTTGGCGAACAGCGCCGGGGTCATCCCGAGCACCAGTTCCAATTCCGGAATGGTCTCGAACGGACCGTCTTTCGCGCCGTAGGGGCGTTCGTCGGCCGCGTATTGCGGGTCCTCGGCGCCGCCTTCGGCTTGGCTGAGGCTATCAGGATCGCGCCAGTCCAGGATGGCCGAGGCGATCTTGCGCGCTTCGTCGCGCTCACCGCCCACCGCTTGAACCAGGCCAGCCAGCAACGTCAGGTCGGCGGCGTTCAGATCGACCTTGCCGGTCTCGTCCACGATGTTGACCTTCACCTCGGCCTCACCGAAACGCCAGGGGTAATCGCGACCGTCGGGCAACCATTGCCGCGTCTGATCGGTCTCGGTGACACGGGTCATGGCGTATTCCAAGCCCGCGCGCGCGGCTTGCTCGGCGATCACGCCGCCGCTCAGCACTTTGCCCTGCAGGTGCTCGATCCGCGCGGTCATCGCGAAGGCGCCGACCAAGGCGGTCATCAGCGCGATCAACCACAACACCAGCAGCAGCGCCGCGCCGCGGTTGAGGTGCCGTGTCCGCGGCCGACACGCGGCGCGGAGCGGGGTGTGCGGGTGCGCGCTCATATCGGCACCTGCGAGAAGGTGCCGCCGAAACTCGCCGCTTGCGGTAAAGACACCACCATCGGCGGCCATGCTTCGCCGCGACTGTCGACGATCTCGACCGACACCTGCAACGGCAGACGGTCGCCCTGCTCCCAACGATCTTGCCATTCGCCGATGCGGTTATCGGCGGTGAGACTGCGGTAGCGGAATCGCACCTCGCGCAAACCGTCCGCCAAGAGTTCCGGCGGCCGCGGCTCGCGTTCTTCGATCACTTCGTTGGTCATTACGACCGCGAAACCCACTTGCAGGCGCAAGCCGCCGCGAGCGCCATCGACGACACGGATATCGTGCAGATGCGGGCCGCCGCGACCGAGGTAATTCGGCAAATCGGCGACGAAGCGGATACGGTCGGGTTCGCCCAAAAAACGCAGCGGAATGCCGGTCTGTTCGTTGAGATCGAACGCGATCGGCGCGGTCGAAGCGATGCGACGACGCAAAAAACCTTCGACCGCACGCATCCGCTCACTGCGTTGCGACAATTGTTCGCCGCGCGTTACGGCCGCCGACGAGGCGCGCAGCGTCGCGAAGGCCAGCGCCAGCGCCGCTGCGAGCAAGGTCGTCGCGACCAAGATTTCGAGCAAGGTGAAACCGGCGACGCGAGACGCGCGCATGCCTAAGCGTCGATACGAAGCGCGCATCAGGGCACTCCCGACACGGCGTTGAGATCGATCGGCGTGACCAAGCGCAGCGATTGCAAGCGCAGACGCTGCCGCGGCCCGCCTTCGCCCCAGAACATCGTCAACTGCAGCTGCAACAATTGCGGCGCGCCCAGAATCGCGCCCACACGAGGCGGCGCACTGGGATCGACATAAGGCTGTACGTCCAACTCCCAGCGATAGCGGCCGTCTTCCAATTGACCATCGCTACGGCCCGGCTTCAGCGCTTCGCCGACACCGATTTGATTGAGCAACGATTGCGCGTGCAGTGCCGCGCGGCCTGCATCGGCAGCGCCGCGCACTTGCTTGGTCGCATTCGTCAGCGAGCCCAGCAAAAGCGTCATCGCGAACGCTAGCAGCGCGAACGCGACCACGACTTCGATCAAGGTGTAGCCGCGCCGGCCCGACTTGCCGCGGAACGGCTGCGGGCCACGTCGCGATACGAAGCGGCTCATCGCGCACCGCCGTCGTCGCGGTCGTCATCGTCGACGACGCGCGCGCCATCGACGCGGGCGCGATGCAGACTGACTTCGCCGGTCAACCACGCCACGTCGATATTCCACGCGGCCTTGTCTTGCTTGAGTTGGATGCGGCCGCCACTGGAGGCGCCGTCCTCGAAAAAGACGATCGCGCCTTCGCCCTTCCGCGGCTGCAATTCGCGCGCGCCGATGAACACGACTGAGATTTTTTTCGACAGCTCGCCGGTGCGCCCTCCGGCACCGCTCCAGTGTCGTGCCGCGGGATCGATCGCGAATGTCTGCACTTCGCCTTTCGCCATCGCCTGCGCGCGCGCATGACGCAATTCGCTGGCGATTTCTTTGGTGGCGCTGCGCATGCGCAAGCCGTCCATGCCGCCGCCGATGGTCGCCATCAGCATCACGCTGAGGGCGGCCACTAACGTCACTACGATCAGGATTTCGATCAGCGTAAAACCGCGCTGCGCGCGCACGCGGAGGCTGCGTCGATTCACGGCGCGCTCCTGTACGTCTTGCGGTGCATGGCGTTAGGCATCGGCAGGATCGTCGTCCGTGGTTCGAGCGCGCAAGCGGACTTATTGCTTGTAGACGATATCGCCGCTGACGCTGCTACCGCCGGGCTGACCGTCTTTACCGTAGCTGATCAAATCGAACGGGCCGTTCTCGCCAGGCGTCCGATATTCCAGCGATTTATTCCACTGGTCCTTAAGATCTTTAGCGTCGGCGTACGGACCGAGCCAACCGCTGACATTGGGATCTCTAGTCAGGTCTTCGAGCGTGCCGGGATATTCGCCGACATCGGAGTTGTAGCTCTCGAGCGCCGCCGCGAGCTTCTCGACCTGCACTTTGGTGAGTTTGAACTTGGCGTTGTCGCTACTGCCGATCACATTGCTGCCCACGACCGCAAGAATGCCGCCGATGAGTACGATCACGATGACGATTTCGATCAGCGTCATACCGGCCTGGGAGCGTCGAGATTTCGGGCGACGAAAGGAGCGTGGGTTGCGCATAGCGGTCAGTCCATTCAATGGTGGTAACGACAGGGCGACGGAGGCCGTGGGGCGGAAGAACGAATCACACGAGTTGCGGAATTATCACGAACCTCTCCGGGCTGATCGGAGAGTCCGTAGCGGGCGGTTTTCAATCGCCCGCTAGATCGAACCGGTCAATTGGTACATCGGCAGCAGCACCGCCATGATCACGAAACCGATCACGGCCGCGAGCACCACGGTGATGATCGGCACCAACGCCGCGAGCATCCGATCCAAGGCCTGGCTGGTTTCGGCCTCGAACGTTTCCGCGGTCTTCAGCAACATGCTGTCGAGCGCGCCGGACTCTTCGCCGACCTGGATCATCTGCAACGCCAGTCGCGGGAATCGCTTGCCTTTGGCGAGCGCCGTAGACAGGCCGACACCGTTCTTCACATCCGCCGATGCGCTTTCGACATCGGCGATCAAGGCTTGGTTCCCCAGAATGCGGCCGCCGATGCCCATCGCAGTGAGCAAAGGCACGCCGTTCTTGAGCAGTGTGCCGAGGGTTCGCGCCAATCGCGCGGTCTCCATCTTGGCGACGACCGGGCCCGCGATTTTTTGCCGCAGCAACCATTCGTCGAATTTAGCGCGGAAGACCGGCTCGCGACGCTTACGGTCGAACCACCACAGTGCGACGACGGGAATCGCGACCAGCAGCCACCACCAATCGCGCACGAATAAGCCGAGCCCCAGCACGAAGCGCGAGAACAGCGGCAATTCGGCGTCGAGGTTTTCGTACATCAACGCGAACTGCGGCACCACGTAACCGAGCAAGAACAACAGCGAAAAACCGACCATCACCAACAAGATCGCGGGATAGATCAGCGCGTTGATCACGCGCCCGCGCAGCGCACGGCTGCGTTCGAGATATTCGGCGAGGCGCTGCAACGTGTCCTGTAGGCTGCCGCCGCTTTCGCCGGCGCGCACCATGTTCACGTACAGGCGCGAGAACGCGCCGTGCTGGCGTTCGAGCGCCGCCGAGAGCGATGCGCCGCCGCGAACCGCTTCGCGGATGTCCGCGATGGTGCGCTTGGCGACTTCGTCTTCGGGCAGTTCCAACAAAATCGACAGTGCGCGATCGAGCGGCTGGCCCGCACCCAACAACGTCGCGAGCTGCTGGGTGAATTGCACCAATCGGGGGCCGCCGAAGGGCTTAGGCTTGAATAGCGCGCGCCACGCGGACTCGCCGCCGCCGCTGGATGCCAGTATCGTCTCGACCGGCAAATGCCCTTGTTCCTGCAGACGCACGACCACTTCGGCGTCGCTGCCGGCCTCCATCTGGCCGTCGAGCATTTCGCCGCGGGCGTTCAGTGCTTTGTAGCGAAAAAGAGGCATCGGCGCGGATCGATCGGGAGATGTACGGGAAGAGGATGCACAGGAATACTGGGCGGCATCGACGGGGACTCGGCGATCGCGGCGCGATCGCCGAAGTAAAGACCGCGATACGCCTCAGGGGTTCGGTCTAGGTTTGAGCAAGGTCCTCTGGATCATGGCGACGAGCATCTCGACTTGCGGGCGTTGCGCCGGCGGCAATGCGTCGGCGTACAGGAAGGCTTCGTAGTTCTCGTACTGGCAACTCATCACCCGCAAGCAAATCTGGATCATCAAACGCGATCCTCGACTGCAGTCCATGCCCGCACGGCAACCCGCGATCACCCACGCATGGCTCGCGATCTTGCTGTGTATCGCGGGAGCGGTGGCCTGGTCGGCCCACAGCTCTTTGACCTGAGGCGCGATCACCGCGAGTTCCATGATCGCGGCCGGGTCGCCAGAAAGCGCGGCACGCTGAATCAAATCACGCATTTGATCGCGCGTGACCTTGTCGTTGGCCGTGCGCGTCAGCACGCGCATCTGCGACACCAAATCGCCGTTCTTGGCGCTTTGCTGCAACCAGAAAGCGAATGTTTCGCCGGTCGCTTCTTTGCCTGCCTCGGACTTAATGCAAGCACGCTCATATTCGGCTTGCACCTGCTGAATCGTGCCATTGACCCGTTGGTTGACGGTCGCCATCTGACGCAGCAACGGCACCGTCGTGGACGAACGTATGTCGAGGCAATACTCGTAGATCTCGTATAACCGCCGCTGCGCGAGCGGGTTGCCTTCCTGCGCTTTCTTGCGCACCGTCGCGTAGTCGTCGACGCGCCAGATTTGTTTGTACTGCGCAAGATACTGTTGCCGCCGCGCTTCGATCGATGCGGGATCGGAGCTCAATTCGCGCTGCCCCTGCGGCGTGATCGGCGTCGTCACGTCGTGCCCGCTGCGGCCCTGCCATAGAAAAAACCCGAACGCGATCGTGAGCCCGAGAAAGATGGTAGCGAACAGGAGCGCCAAGCCTTTGAGAATGGTCTTGGCGATTTTGAGAGCTTTCTTCATGCGCGAGGTTCCGTTGCGTCAAGGATGGCTGCATCGCTCGGCGTCCTTGTCGGGCGCTCGCGGCGATCGTGCAGGCCGTGTTCGTATTTGAATCGTGCTTGCTCGAATCGTGCTTGCTCGAATCGCTCGCTTGATTGCGTCGTGCCCGGCTCATGCGTCTTCCGTCACGCGCAGCACTTCTTCGATCGTCGTCGTGCCGGCCAACGCCTTGGCGATGCCGTCTTCGTACATGGTGCGCATACCCGCCTGCTTCGCCAATTGCTCCAATTCGCCCATGCCGGCATGGCGCATCACCGCGCGCCGAAGCTCGTCGGTCATCACCAGGAATTCCATGATCGTGGTGCGACCGAGATAGCCGGTGGGCGCGAGCGCCGATCCGCGCGGGCGGTACAGATAAATCGTGCCCTGCGGTTGGTAGCGACGCAGATTGAATTTTTCGATTTCCTCCGGCGAAGGCTCGTAGCGCTCGGCATTGATCGGTTCCAGCCGGCGGACGAGACGCTGGGCGAGGATGCCATTGATCGTGGAGGTCAGCAGATAATCCTCGACGCCCATTTCCAGCAACCGGGTGATGCCGCCGGAGGCGTTGTTGGTGTGCAGCGTACTGAGCACCAAGTGACCGGTGAGCGCGGACTGGATCGCGATCTTGCACGTTTCCAGATCGCGCATTTCGCCGATCATGATGATGTCCGGATCTTGGCGGACGATACTGCGCAAGGCATGCGCGAAATCCAAACCGATTTGCGGTTTGGCCTGAATCTGATTGATGCCCTCGATCTGATATTCGACCGGGTCTTCGACGGTGATGATCTTCACGTCCGGCGTATTGAGCTTCGACAGCGCGGTGTAGAGCGTGGTCGTCTTGCCCGAACCGGTCGGGCCGGTGACCAACAAGATGCCGTGCGGTTGCTGCAGCACGTGTTCGAACTGCGGCAGGAATTCGTCGGAGAAACCGAGCTTGTGGAAATCGAAAACCACCGTTTCGCGATCGAGCAATCGCATCACCACCGATTCGCCGTGCGCGGTCGGCACGGTACTGACGCGCAAATCCAGTTCTTTGCCCTGAACGCGGATCATGATGCGCCCGTCCTGCGGCAAGCGACGCTCGGCGATATTGAGCTTCGCCATGATCTTCACGCGCGAGATGACCGCGGCGGTGAGATTGGCCGGCGGGCTTTCGCCCTCTTCCAGCACGCCATCGATGCGATAACGCACTTTCAAGCGGTTATCGAAAGGTTCGATGTGGATATCCGAAGCGCGCAGTTCGACCGCGCGCTGGATGATGAGATTGACCAAGCGGATGACCGGCGCTTCCGACGCGAGATCGCGCAGGTGCTCGACATCGTCGACATCGCCGGTTTCGCCTTCGGCGGTTTCCACGATCGCGCCCATCGCGCTGCGGCCTTGGCCGTACCAGCGTTCGATCAGATCGCCGATCTCAGAGCGCAGCCCGACCAGCGGGCGCACTTCGCGGCCGCTGGCGAGGCGGATCGCATCGAGGGTGTAGGGGTCGTGCGGGTCGGCCAGCAGCACCGCGACGTGGGCGTCGCCTTCGCCGACCGGCACCGCCGCGAACTGCTTCATGAATTTGAGACTGAGGTTGACCGACTCCGGCGGCAGGTCCGGCAATTCTTTGGTGGAAAGCAGCGGCAGGCCGAGCACCTCGGCCGAGGTTTCGGCGTGGTCGCGCTCCGAAACCAGCCCCAAACGGGCCAGCAGGCTGAGCAAATCGCCGCCGGCTTCGTCCTGGAGGCGCTGGGCGCGGACAAGGTCGGCATCCTTCAGGCGGCCTTTTTCCAACAGCGCAGCGACGACCCGCTCCGCGGGGGTCTGGGCCGCAGGCGCAGCCGCGACCGGCGATTGAGGGGTTGACTCTTGAACCACTGCGTTCACGAACGGCCTCCGATGCAGACCTGGCACTTTAACAGTTCAGCATGCTCGGACCGAAGACCTCGGGCGGAGTTCGCGGGAGTCGTTCGGTGAAGGCGCCGGAATCCTCGGGCGCCATCGTCATAGGGTGCGCCTGCGGCGCGCCGTTTCTTCTAACGCTGGTTTGCACGGTGCGCCGAAGGCGCACCCTATAAAGGCTCTGCAGCCCACCAGGCTTGGTGGCGGCGCGCGCCTTGCTTGCCGCGTGGGCAAGGGCATTCGCACGTCCGAAAAGATCATCAACAGGCTCTTAGACCGCCTTACGCGCATTGCGGAACATCCGCAGCCAAGGCGAGGCGTCGTCCGGCCAGTCCGCCGGTCGCCAGCTCATATTGACGCTACGCGGGGTGCGCTCCGGGTGCGGCATCAAGATCGTGACCCGGCCATCGCGGCTGGTCAGACCCGCGATGGCCTCCTCCGAGCCGTTCGGGTTGGCGGGGTAGGTCAGTGCGGGCGAGCCGTCGTTGGCGACGTAGCGCAGCGCCACGTGGGCCCCGGCACGATCGCTCTCGCCGGCAAAAGTCGCGCGCCCTTCCCCATGCGCGATCGCCACCGGAATGCGCGAGCCGGCCATGCCCTGGAAGAACAACGAGGGCGAGTCGGCGATCTCCAACAGGCCGAAACGCGCCTCGAATTGCTCGCTGCGATTGCGCAGAAAGCGCGGCCAGTGTTCGGCGCCGGGAATGATGTCTTTGAGTTGCGACAGCATCTGACAGCCGTTGCAAACGCCCAGCGCGAACGTGTCCGGGCGCGCGAAGAAGGCCGCGAAGGCATCGCGTAGCGCGGTGCGTTCGAGAATCGAGGTGGCCCAGCCGCGGCCTGCGCCGAGCACATCGCCATAGCTGAAACCGCCGCACGCCGCGAAGCCCGCGAAGCCATCGAGCGCGATGCGGCCGGCGATCAGATCGCTCATATGCACATCGATCGCGGCGAAGCCCGCGCGATCGAACGCCGAGGCCATTTCGATCTGACCGTTCACGCCCTGCTCGCGCAGGATCGCGACGCGCGGTTTCGCCGCAAGATTCAGGTACGGCGCAGCGACATCTTCGGTCGGATCGAACATCAATTTCGGCTGCAACCCTGACGCATCGAAACGACGCAGGGCGCTGCGTTCCTGGTCCGCGCACTCGGGGTTATCGCGCAGACGCTGCATCGCATGCGTCACCGACCACCAAGCGTCGAACAACGTATCCCAGCGCCATTCGGCGAGCGCTTCGCCATCGCGCACCACGCGCAGCGTCGGCGCCGTCGTAGGACGCGCGATGCGCTGCGCGCATTCGATCAAACCGTGACGCGCGACGAGATCCGCGAATTCCGCACGATCTTCGTCGGCGATCTGCACGATCGCGCCGAGTTCTTCGCAGAACAACGTCCGTAGCGGGTCGCCGCCCCATTCGTCGAGCGAGATTTCCAAGCCGAGATGCGAACAGAACGCCATCTCGCACAGCGCGGCGAATGCGCCGCCGTCGGAACGATCGTGATAGGCGCGAATCAGCCCACGCTCGCGCGCATCGCGGATCAAATCGAACAGGCCGCGCAGCAATTCGGGATCGTCCAGATCGGGTACAGCGAACAGCGGTTCGCGATCTTGCCCGCGCAGACCGCCGAAGCCGTCGTAGCACTGCGCGAGAATCGAGCCGCCCAGACGCTTGCGACCCGCGCCCAGACCGATCAACCACAACTCGGTATCGGATTCGCGCGAGAGCAGCGGCGTGAATTGGCCGCGCACATCCCCGACCGGGGCGAATGCGCTGACGATCAGCGACACTGGTGAGACGGTTTTATGCGTCACGTTCTCCGCGAGCAGCCCTCCTTGGCGCGCTGTCCGGTCGGCATCCATGCCTCCCCCTCGCGCGGCGGTCGCCGCGCTCGACCACTGCGCCTGCATCGACAGCGAATCTTTGCCGACCGGAATGCTCAGATCGAGCGCCGGACACAACTCCAAACCGATCGCCCGTACCGCGTCGAACAATTTGGCGTCTTCGCCCGCATGACCCGCCGCAGCCATCCAGTTCGCGGACAGTTTGATCTCCGCCAACGCTCTCACCGGCGCAGCGATCAGATTGGTGATCGCCTCGCCCACCGCCATGCGCGCGGCGGCGGCGGCATCGATCAACGCCAACGGCGTGCGCTCGCCGATCGCCATCGCTTCGCCGGCGTACGCTTCGAAATCCGAAAGCGTGATCGCGCAGTCGGCGACCGGCATTTGCCATGGCCCGACCATCTGATCGCGCGCGGTCAAGCCACCGACGCTGCGGTCGCCGATCGTGATCAAGAAGTTTTTCGCCGCCACCGTCGGATGCGCGAGCACGCGCAAACCCGCTTCGTGCAGATCGATGGCGATATCGTCGAGCATCGGCCAATGCGCAGATGCTCGACGTTTCGTATCGCGATGCATCTTCGGCGCTTTGCCGAACAGCACGTCCATCGGGAGGTCGATGGCGAAAAGCGGGGAATCGGGAATCGGGAATCGGGAATCGTCAGAAGCGGTTGTGGGATTTTCCCGATGCTCGGGCACGACAGCGCCGTACCCGACCACCAATCGTTCCTCTTTCGTCGCCGTGCCGACGACCGCGAACGGGCAGCGCTCACGCTCGCAGATCGCGGCGAACGTCGGCACATCGGCCTGCGCGACGCCGAGCACATAACGCTCCTGCGATTCGTTGCACCACAGTTGCATCGGCGAAAGCGATGGGTCGTCGCTCGGCACTTTGCTCAGATCGATCACGCCGCCGACGCCGGAGTCGTGCAGCAGTTCGGGAATCGCATTCGACAGACCGCCCGCGCCCACATCGTGGAACCACAGAATCGGATTGCCTTCGCCCAGCGCGACGCAGCGGTCGATCACTTCTTGGCAGCGCCGCTCCATTTCCGGGTTATCGCGTTGCACGCTGGCGAAATCGAGATCTTCGGCGCTATCGCCGGAGGCCACCGAACTCGCGGCACCGCCGCCCAAACCGATCAACATCGCCGGGCCGCCGAGCACGATCACCGCATCGCCGGGCGACAACGTCATCTTCGTCACCATCGGCCGATCGATCGCACCCAGACCGCCGGCCAACATGATCGGTTTGTCGTAAGCGCGCACCACGCTGGTGCCGCCTGCGGCATCCTGCGGTTCGGTCGTCTCGAACGCACGGAAATACCCGAGCAGATTCGGGCGGCCGAATTCGTTATTGAATGCGGCCGCACCGAGCGGGCCATCGAGCATGATCTCGAACGCCGATGCCATCCGCGGATTGAGCGATCGCTCCGCTTCCCACGGCTGCGGCAAGGTCGGAATGCGCAGATGCGACACGCTGAAACCGCAGAGGCCGGCTTTCGGTTTACCGCCGCGACCGGTCGCGCCTTCGTCGCGGATTTCGCCGCCGGCGCCGGTCGACGCGCCGGGAAACGGCGAGATCGCGGTCGGATGGTTATGCGTTTCGACCTTGATGCAAAACGCGCTGGGCATCTGGCCTTCGGCACGATACTGCAGCGTTTCCGGATCGGGGCGGAAACGTTTCGCCGCATAGCCTTCGACCACCGCCGCGTTGTCGCTGTACGCCGATAGCGTGTAATCGGGCGTTTGCGCGTGCGTGTACTTGATCATCTTGAACAGTGTCGCCGGCATGCCGGCGACGAGCGAGCCACCGTTCAAGGTCTCGTTACGTCCGTCGATGGTCCAAGTCGCATTGAATATTTTGTGGCGACAGTGCTCGGAATTGGCCTGCGCGAACATCATCAACTCGACATCGCGCGGATCGCGGCCGAGTTCGCCGTAACGTGCGCGCAAGTAGTCGATTTCGTCGTCGGCGAGCGCCAGACCCAGTCGCGCGTTGGCATCCGCGAGCGCTGCGAGCGCGACGATCTCCAACTCGCCGCGCTCTGGCGTCGCGAACAAGGCTTCTGCCTGGGTCGCGTCGGCGAGCAGCGATTGCGTCATCGGATCGTGCAATTGTTTCGCGACCGCCGCCTGCAGTGCGGGATCGGTAGGAAAACCGACCAGATCGATGCGCATGCCGCGCTCGACCCGCTTGATCGGCAGCCCCGCGCCGCGCAACAACTCGCCGGCCTTGCTCGCCCAGGGCGAGATCGTGCCCAGACGCGGCGCGATGAAGCGCGAGATCGTGCCCTCGGCCGTCGGTTGCGGCGCCGTCTCGGTTTCGAGAATGCGGCCCAGCGTCTGCGGGTTCGGGTGTTGGCCCGGCTCCGGCTGGACCCAATAGATGAACCAAGCGCCGGCGATACGCAGCCCGGGTACCGACGACTGGAGGCGCGCTTCGAGCCGCTCGCGGCGGAACGGCGATAGGGCCGGTTGGCCCTCAAGGACGATCATGTCCGGTATTGGGGTGGCGCGCCAAGCTGGACGCGGGCCGCAGATTGTACCCCAGCCCGCAGGAGGGCTTTGAGGCCCGACCTCTCACGCCGCGACCGGGGCGCACAGCGGCAGATCAGGCAGCACCATGTTCCTTCTCCTCGCGCAGCGGGGGCGAAGAGGTGCGCTTACGAGGCATGCCTCGTGCGCCAACAAGCGCCAGAGCGCTATCCGCGAGAATCGGACGAAGGTGGCTGGCGCACAGCGACGAAACGGGGCGACAACCACCAGACTGCATCCCGTTAACGCATGACACGCGTGTGTTCGAAAACGAAAAAAAAACGCGCCGAGAAGGCGCGTTTTTCCAGAATCCGGATGGTTCCGTGCGCTTACGCGTACCTACACGCCATCAAGGCCCAGCGCGAGATGCCGTGGCTTTCGCGGCAGCGCCACCCTCTTCTTTCGCCTGCGCATCTAAGCGCTCGAGCGTCTGCAACAACGCGGCCGGTGCGAGATAACCCGGCAACGCGATGCCATCGCGCGTCACCAACATCGGCGTGCCTTGCAGGCCGATTTTCTGACCGATTTGGTATTGCATATTCACCGGATTGGAACAGGTCTTCGGCACGATGGCGACGCCGCTTTTAGCGTCGGTCAAGGCTTTTTGGCGGTTGGGCGAACACCACACCGTTTCCATGTTACGGAAATCTTGGCTGGCGGTGCCCGCACGCGGGAAGGCGAGATATTCGATCGCGATACCCAGCCGGTTGTACTCGGCGATGTCCTGATGGAGTTTGCGGCAATAACCGCATTCGATATCGGTGAACACATCGATGGTGTACTTCGGCTTGGACGGCGCGAAAACGATTTTGTCCTTCTGCGGAATCTTCGCGAGCTCTTCGCGACGCAGCACGCTGATGCCGACTTGGCTGAGGTCGCGCTTAAGCTCCATGTCGAACAACGAGCCTTGCACCAGATACTTGCCATCGTCGCTGATGTAGAGCACTTGGCCACCGACGATCGCTTCGCGGAAGCCGGGCATCGGCGCCGGGGTCAGACGATCGATCTGAATCGCGGGGTCGAGCGACTTCAGCGCTGCGCGGGCACGGGCTTCGGCTGGGTTTTTCAGCGCGAACGCGGCCTCTTCTGCCGATGGCGCCGCCGTAACCGTAGGCGCGGCTTTCGGTTCGGCGACCGGCTTCGTTTTCGCGTCGGCCTTGGCCTCGGGGGGCGTAGCCTGCGCGCAGGCGGACAGGCTAAGGACAAAGAGGGCAGCGACTACGGGTAGCTTCATTGCAGGCAGCTTTATAGCGGACAGTTTCATCGAGGGATCCTAAGTGGGCGTGCGGTCCATTCCTTGGCTTCGACCGCAGGTAAAAGGCGAGGTTCGACCGATTGTCGCATGCGGCTGTCCCCGAGGTGATCCATTCTCCGGTCGATAACGCGGTTCGGCCCGACACGAGGCCTATTCAGCCCACTGGGCTCAGGCGCGCGGGTGATGCAACGCATGCAGGCGTTTGAGTTGCTCGCGGGCGACCAGGGTATAGATCTGCGTCGTCGAGAGGCTGGCATGTCCCAGCAGCATCTGCAGGGCGCGCAAATCGGCGCCGTGATTCAGCAAGTGGGTGGCGAAGCTATGGCGCAGGCCGTGCGGACTAACCTTGGCGGGGTCGATGCCTGCCGCTCCGGCGTAACGTTTGACCAATCCCCAGTAGGCTTGGCGGCTGGGCGATTGGCCGCTGGGCTCCAAAAACAAAGGGGTCAACGCGCGTTTCCCCGCCAGCTTGGGCCGGGCCTCGGCCAGATACCGTTGCAACCAGTGCTGCGCTTCTTCGCCCAATGGCACCAATCGGTCTTTGCCGCCTTTGCCGGTCACGCGCAGCGCCCCTTGACGCAAATTCACGGCGGTGGCCGGCAGGCCGACCAACTCGCTCACGCGCAGGCCCGCGGCGTACATCAGTTCCAACATCGCCTTGTCGCGCAGACCCAGCGGATCGGCGATGTCCGGCACTGCCAGCAAGGCTTCGACTTCGCGCTCGCTCAAGGCTTTGGGCAAGGATCGCGGCAGTTTCGGCGGATCGAGCAAAGCGGTCGGGTCGTCCTGCCGCTGCCCGCGCCGCAATTGCAACGCATAAAACGCACGTAATGTGGACAACAGACGCGCATTGCTGCGCGGCGAATAACCATGCCGCGTGCGCCACGCGAAATAGTCGAACAACGCCGCGCGATCGGCCCCATGCAGCCCGCCCCCCGCGCCATCGCGCCAGCGGGCGAATCCCTCCAAATCCCGGCGATAGCTGTCTTGGGTCTGCTTCGCGAGCCCTTGCTCGGCCCAAGCCGCATCGATGAACGCCGCGATCGCATCCGCATCGATATCGCGCAGCGCCGGCAAGGCGATCGCTCGCTGCCGACGTTCGGCGGGACTGGTTCGTGCGGGCGATGGCGTGGATTTAACGACGGGCATGCCTACAGCGTAACCCGCGACGGCACCCCGCGATGCCGACGCATCATTGCGAACGACGACAGCCCGGAACCGGCCCGCACAACCTTGCTTTATTCTGTCGCGATGACCGAACGCACACTCGACGCCCCGCCGCCGACCACCGTCGCAGACGACCAAAACGCCCCGAGCCCGCCTCCGCAGGCGCTCGTCGGCCGGCGCCTGCTCGCGCTGTTCTACGACCTCTGGCCCGTCGTCGCCGTCTGGTTTCTGATCTCCGCGATCTTCACCGTCGCCTACACCGTCAGCGGCCACGCCCCGCGCGACAACATCGCCCCCTTCAGCCCATTGCAATGGTTGCTCTGGTTCGTCTGCTGGCTCGCGACCGGCGCCTACGCCGTGATCAGTTGGGCCCGCGGCGGACAAACCCTCGGCATG
Source organism: uncultured Gammaproteobacteria bacterium (assembly GCA_963783035.1). Taxonomy (GTDB): domain Bacteria; phylum Pseudomonadota; class Gammaproteobacteria; order Xanthomonadales; family Xanthomonadaceae; genus Lysobacter_I. Next base: position 962,106 of record CAWAMC010000004.1, on the reverse strand, counting down.
CGCCCCTGGCGCCTACGCGTGGTCGCCCGCGATGGCAGCCGCCCATCGCGCGGCGCACTGATCAAACGCTACCTCGTCGGCAATCTTTCCTTGCTGCTCGGCGGTCTGGGTTTCTGGTGGGCGTGGTTCGATCGCGATAAGCGGACTTGGCATGATCGTGCGAGTGGGACGCGCTTGGTGCGATTACCGAAGCGCGGTTAGCCCGAATGAAAAAACTTTGGAGCGAGAGCGGGGCAATTCAATCGATTTAGGTCGTTCTTGATTGCCGCATAGAGAGCATTTGACCTTCATGCAGGCAAACCACTTCGCTACTCGAAGACCCATCGGGCGGCGGGCAGGACGCCCGTCGTTTTTCGATTCGCCACGGACGGCGAATCGAAAAATCCCGTTGCCAATGAAACAATAGGTTTGCTGTGTCGGGGAAAAGTGCTTTCTTTTGCCTACTTTTCTTTGCACGAGCAAAGAAAAGTAGGTCGCGCTTCAGCGCGAAAGCGGTTGCCGTTCGTCATGCAACTAAAGTCGTCGTCATAATTCGATGCCATCCATGGCGCTACATTATCGATCTTCGGATCGCCCGGCCCGGCCATCCTTGGCCGGGCGTTCGCCCGAGCGGCCGATGCCGATAGGGCATCGGCCAAGCGCTCGGGCTCACCCCGTCTTCCGCTTGAACATCCAAAACGACAGGCCCAACATCAACATCGCCGGCAACAGATAAGCGAGGCGATAGTCGAATTTGAACACGCCCGCCATACGCACGAATTGCGTCTGCAACAACCAGAAACCCAGCGAGAACACGATACCGATAAACAAGCGTTTTCCGGTACCGCCGCTGCGCAACGAACCGAACGCGAACGGCACCGCGAGCAAGCACAACACCAGCACGTTGATCGGATAGAACCAGCGATACCAGTAGTGCTCCTGGAATTCGCTGGAATCGAGGCTATTGCGCTGTCGATAGTCGATGCCGTCGCGCAGATCCGAAGCGGTCATATAGCGCGGACGCCAAAGATTCCGCGTATTGGCGGCGAGCGCCGCGGCATCGAGCTTCGAGGCCCAGCGTTCTTCTTTCGCGTTCGTGCGCGTGACCGACTTCGCCTCGAAGCGCGTGCGCTGGACGCCGCGCAAGATCCACGCGCCCTCGCGATGTTCGGCGGTCACGGCGTGCGTGATCGATTCGAGACGGCCGTCGTCGGCCAATTCGAACAGCCGCACGTCGTTGAGCTGTAGCCATTGGCGGTCGCCTTCAGTGCGCTCCATGCCGGTCTGCGCATTGAGAAAAATATCGCCCTCGCGCGCCCACAGACCGGAATACTGCGCGACGATCACATCCTTCGATTTCGCCGCGGCTTTGAGCGTATCGGCGCGTCGCTGCCCCCATGGGCCGAGCGTTTCGCCGTTCACCACCATCAAAGCGGTGAGCAAGGTCAGCGCGAGAATCACCGACACGCTGATGCGTCGGCGCGACAGACCGAGCGCGCGCAACACCGTGAGCTCGGAGCTGGCCGCCAATTGGCCTAAGCCCATCAGCACGCCGATCACCGCGGAGTTCGGGAACAACATGTAAGCCCGTCGAGGCAAGGTGAGCACCACGTTCGTCACCGCGGCCAGCGCATCGTATCTGCCGGTGCCGACATCGCTCATTTCGGTGAGCAGGCCGCTGACGATCGCATCCAGACCGATCAGCACGATCCAGGTCAGCAGTACCGATGCGAGTACGACGCGGCCGATATACAGGTCGTGGATTTTCGGGAATGGACGCATGTGGTCTTAGCTCGCGCGCGCCGCGGCGAGCGGCTTAGGACGACGGATACGACCATCGTGGGCGTACATCCAGGCGGCGAACAGCAGCAAGGGCAACAACAGCCACCATAAGCCGACCATCGTCGGCAATGTGCCGTCTTCGAGCCATTGCGTGCCGAGCATCATCAAAAACACGCCGAACAGATAAATCAGGAAACCGACGATGAGGTTGCCGTAGCGCGCTTGCCGCGGACTGGTGCGCGAGAGCGGAATCGCCAACAGCACGAAGGCCAAGGTCAACAACGGCGGCGCGATGCGCGAATGCAATTGCGCGCCCGCTTCCGGGCGGTCGTCGCCGAACAGGCGCAGCGTCGGCTGCAGTTCCACATCGTTGGATTTGCGGCGTTTGAGCGTTTCTTCGGGCAACCGCAGTTCGTTGGCGGCATAGCGCATCAACCGAAAGTCGCGACCTTCGCCTTTGAGCGGGCCTTCCACCTCGAAGCCCTGCTGCAGACGCAAATAGCGATCGCGTTCGCCCTCTACCGATAACGCGCCCGTTTGCGACGTCGTGACCTGGAAGCGTTCGCTGTCGGAACGGCGCTTCTGGCGATAAACGAAGACACGCTCCATCTGGCGGTTATCGCCCGATAGCGCACCGACGTAGATCACGCCGCCGCCACCGGGCAATTCGGTGAAGCGACCCGGCTCCATGCCTGCGATCAGCATGTTGCGGCTCGCATCGTCGATCATTTTTTGCGACATGCGGTCGGCCCACGGGCCGAGCCAAAGCGAACACAGGCCGACGAACACGATCACCGGGCCGGCCATCAAGAACAATGGCCGCAGCATGCGCCTCGGGCCTACGCCGATCGACACCAGCACCGGCATTTCGGCATCGCGATACAGCCGACCCATGGCGAGCATCAGCCCAAGCATCGCGCTCAACGGCAAAATCAGCGGCAGCCATTTCAGGAACACCAAGCCCAACTGGGCCAAGAGCATCTGCGTCGGGATCTTGCCCTCGGCCACATCGCCGAGCACATCCGCGAATGCGCCGCCCAACAGCACGATCAGCAACACGGCCAGCACCGCGATGGTGCTTTGCGCGAATTCGCGGAAGAGATAGCGGTCGAGTCTGAGCATCGGCGGGGGTCGGGCCTCGGTACGGTAGCGGACTGTAGGGCTGGACGACCTCAGACCGAGAACTTCGGCCATCGTTCGTGGCCTGCGCTCGGGGACTGTTGCCGGGACTGCTAAACTGCGTCGTTTCCGCGTCGCCTTCGGGCCGCGGCCGCGAGATTCACCGGCAGGGCTTTGGCCGGCGTGAGGAAACGGCTCGGGGCGATTGTACGGAATGCAGCCTGAAGCCTGAACCTGGGCCTGCCATTCACGGCCGGCCGCCCGCTGCGCAGTCAGCCGCGGACGCACCATGCCGAGTTCGCGCTCGATGCCGCAACGCTCATGTGTCGCGCCCGCGCCGCCCCTTGGCGCGCCGCGCCCACATCCCGCACGACTCCCCGACCACGACCCGACGGATCTTCACTCGATGTCTCTCGAATTCACGCTCAATCCCGCCGCGCTCGACGCCCCCGCCACCGTCCAGACCGACTGCCTCGTCATCGGCGTGTTCGCCGACAAGAGCCTCAGCCCCGCCGGACAGGCGATCGATACGGCCACCGGCGGCCGCCTCGCTGCCCTGATCGAACGCGGCGATGTCTCGGGCAAGACTCGGTAAGACCGCGCTGCTGCTGGATCTGCCGGGCGTCGCGGCACCGCGCGTTTTGGTCGTGGGTCTGGGCGACGCCGCCAAGTTCGGCGTACCGCAATACATCAAAATCATCGGCGACGCGATCCGCGCGCTGAAAGACGGCGTGATGGTCAGCGCGACCCTGACGTTCGCCGAAGTGCCGGTGCAAGGGCCGCGACCGCGCCTGGGCGATTCGCCAAGCCGTGATCGCCGCCAGCCACGCCTTGTATCGCTATTCCGCCACGCTGGGCGAAAAGAACAAGAACAAGGGCGAGAGCAAGCTCACCCAGATCGCGATCGCCGGCGACGATCTCCTCGCTCTCGGGCAAGGCAGGGCCGTCGCCGCGGGCGTCGCCTTCGCGCGCGAACTGGGCAATCTGCCGCCGAACATCTGCAACCCGGCCTACCTCGCCGAGCAATCCAAGATCTTCGCCTCGAAATTCGAGAAAGCGTCTTGCGAAGTGCTGGAACGCGACGAGATGGAAACCCTCGGCATGGGCTCGCTGCTCGCGGTGGCGCGCGGTTCGGCCAATGCGCCGAAACTCATCGTGCTGAAGTGGCACGGCGCGGCCGATTCCGCTGAAAAGCCCTATGTGCTGGTCGGCAAGGGCATCACCTTCGACACCGGCGGCATCAACCTGAAAACGCAGGGCGGCATCGAAGAAATGAAGTACGACATGTGCGGCGCGGCCACCGTGCTCGGCACCTTCGTCTCTGCCGTCGGCATGCAGTTGCCGATCAACCTGATCACGATCGTGCCCGCGGTCGAGAACATGCCCGACGCCGATGCCTACCGCCCCAGCGACGTGCTCACCAGCATGTCCGGCAAGACGATCGAAGTCGGCAACACCGATGCAGAAGGTCGCCTGATTCTGTGCGATGCGCTGACCTACGCGCAGCGCTTCGAGCCCGCGGCATTGGTCGACGTGGCCACGCTCACCGGCGCTTGCGTGATCGCGCTCGGTAAGTTCGCCGCAGGCCTGATGAGCAAACACGACGATCTGGCCGGCGAACTGCTGCAAGCCGGCGAGAACGTCTTCGATCGCGCCTGGCGGCTGCCGCTGTGGGACGAATATCAGACGCAGCTGAATTCCGCCTTCGCCGACGTCTACAACATCGGCGGCCGCAATGCGGGCGCGATCACCGCCGGCTGCTTCCTCGCACGCTTCGCCGAAGGCCAGCGCTGGGCGCATCTGGACATCGCCGGCGTCGTCCAACGACGACGGCAAGATGGGCATGGCCACCGGCCGCCCGGTCGGGCTGTTGTCGCAGTGGCTGATGGAACGCGCCGGGAATGCGGACTAAGGAATGAGGAATCGGTGATGCCGATTCTCGCTCCGACGATTCCCGATTCGCCGCTCCGACGATTCCCGGCTGCCGATGCCCCGCGCCGACTTCTACCTGATCCAAAAACCACGCTTCCGCGAAGAACCGCTGCGCCTCGTGTGCGAACTCGCGCGCAAGGCCTACGACGCGAATCTGTGGGCGCTGGTGCTGGTGCGCGATGCGGCGCAGGCTGAAGCGCTGGACGATCTGTTGTGGTCGTTCGACGACGATGCTTACATCCCGCATCAGATCGCCGGCAGCGATGAGGAAGACGAATTGACGCCGGTGTTGATCGCGACGCCCGAGAACGACATCGCATTGCGTCCGCTGGTGATCAATCTGCGCGACGCGCCGGTCGACGGCGCGTTCGAGCGCGTGCTGGAAGTGGTGCCCGCCGACGAGTCCGCGCGCGGCCCGCTGCGCGAGCGCTGGAAGCAGTACCAAGCGCGTGGGCTTGAATTGAAAAAATACGATATGTAACTGCGTCACCCTCCACCACTGTCATCCCGAGCGCAGCGAGGGACCTGCTTTTCTAGATGGAAAGCGGTGAAGCAGGTCCCTCGCTGCGCTCGGGATGACAAGCAAAAAAACGACAACGAGCCCCGAATCATGACCACCCTCGCCTCCGGCTACGAACCCAAAGATTTCGAATCCCGTCTCTACGCCGAGTGGGAAGCCAGCGGCGTCTTCAAGCCGCAGGGCGATGGCCCGGCGTACAGCATCCTGCTGCCGCCGCCGAACGTCACCGGCACCCTGCACATGGGCCATGCGTTCCAGCACACGCTGCAGGACGCGCTGATTCGCTATCACCGCATGCGCGGCTACAAGACGCTGTGGCAGATGGGCACCGATCACGCCGGCATCGCGACCGAAATGGTGGTCTCGCGCAATCTGCACATCGCCGGTCAAGGCGAAACCCGCGATTCGTTGGGCCGCGACAAATTCATCGACCGCGTGTGGGAATGGAAAGCACCAGTCCGGCGACACCATCGAACGCCAGATGCGACGCCTCGGCGCCTCCGGCGACTGGTCGCGCAGCGTGTTCACGATGGACGACGGCGCATCGGACGCGGTGATCGAAGCCTTCGTGCGGCTGTACGAAGAGAAACTGATCTATCGCGGCCAACGCCTAGTGAACTGGGACCCGGTGCTGAAGACCGCGATCTCCGACCTGGAAGTGGTGAGCGAAGAAGAGAACGGCTTTCTGTGGTCGATCGCGTATCCGCTCTGCGACGGCGCCAGCTACGAACACGTCGAACGCGATGCCGACGGCAACGAAACGCTGCGCGAAACGCGCCATCACTTGATCGTCGCGACCACGCGCCCGGAAACCATGCTCGGCGACACCGCAGTGATGGTGCATCCCGAAGATGAGCGCTACGCGCATCTGATCGGCAAGACCGTGAAGCTGCCGTTGACCGATCGCGAAATTCCGATCATCGCCGACGACTACGTGGATCGTGAGTTCGGCACCGGTGTGGTGAAGGTGACGCCGGCGCATGATTTCAACGATTACGCGGTGGGTCAGCGCCACAATTTGCCGATGATCAATATCTTTACGCCCGATGCGAAGACCAACGATGCAACGACATCCCGTTGAAGTATCGTGGCCTCGATCGCTTCGACGCGCGCAAAGCCGTGCTCGTCGACCTCGAAGTCGTTGTCCTTGCTGGTCGAAACCAAGCCGCACAAGTTGCAGGTGCCGCGCGGCGACCGCACCGGCCAGGTGATCGAGCCCTATCTCACCGACCAGTGGTTCGTGGAGATGGACGAGTTCGCGAAACGCGGTCTTGAACTTGCGGAAAACGGTTCGGTGAAATTCGTGCCGCCGAACTGGATCAACACCTATCGCCACTGGATGGAGAACATCCAGGACTGGTGCATCAGCCGCCAGTTGTGGTGGGGGCATCGCATTCCGGCGTGGTACGACGAAGCGGGCAATGTGTATGTCGGTCGCGATGAGGCGGAGGCGACGGCAAAGGCGGCTTCGGCCAATGGCGGGTTGGCACCCGCCCTACGCCAGGACAACGACGTACTGGAAACCTGGTTCTCCTCCGCCCTGTGGCCGATCAGCACGCATGGGCTGGCCGAACGCGGAGGCGATGAAGGCGCGCGACTTCGCCGATTTCGTGCCGTCATCGGTGCTGGTCACCGGCTTCGACATCATTTTCTTCTGGGTGGCCCGGATGATCATGATGACCGACCACTTCATGCCGAAGAACACGAGCGACGCTGAGCGCGTGCCGTTCAAGGACGTGTACATCACCGGTCTCGTCCGCGACAAGGACGGCCAGAAAATGTCGAAGTCGAAAGGCAATATCCTCGACCCGCTCGACATCATCGATGGCATCACCGAAGACGCACTGGTCGCCAAGCGCACCACCGGTTTGATGAAGCCGCAGGATGCGCCGAAGATCGAGAAGAACACGCGCAAGGAATTCGAAGACGGCATCGCGGCGCACGGCGCCGATGCGTTGCGCTTCACCATGGCCGCGCTCGCCGGTCCCGGCCGCGACATCAAGTTCGACATGGCCCGCTGCGAGGGCTACAAGAACTTCTGCAACAAGTTGTGGAACGCGACGCGGTTCGTGTTGATGAACACGGAAGGATTTTCGCCCCCGGCTTTTGTAGGAGCGGCTTTAGCCGCGACCGAGGCGCATCGGGGCCAAAGCACCTCCTACAAACGCGCCGCAGCCGGTCACGGATGCCGAGCGCTGGATTCTCGCCCGTCTCGCGAAAGTCTCGGGCGAAGCCACCGAGCATTTCGCCAGCTACCGTTTCGACTTGCTGTCGCAAGCCTTGTACGAATTCGCTTGGAACGAAGTCTGCGATTGGTTCGTGGAACTCGCGAAGCCTGCATTGAACGGGAACGACGAAGCCGCCGCCGACAGCACGCGCCACACGCTGCTGTACGTTCTGGAATCGCTGCTGCGCCTGCTGCATCCGTTGATTCCGTTCGTGACCGAAGAACTGTGGCGTCACGTCGCGCCGAAACTCGGCATCGCGGGCAGCAGTATTTCGACGCAGCCGTATCCGCAGGCGGCGATCGTTCGTCGCTGCCGATTACGCCGCGTCGGAGGCCGATATCGAATGGTTCAAGGCCGTCGTCTCGTCCCTGCGCAGCATTCGCAGCACGCTCGGCATCTCGCCGAAACAGCAAGTGCGATTGCTCGCGAAAAGCGCCCACGCCGAAGACATCGCGCGCGTCACGAAGTTCTCTTCGCAGTTGTCGTTCTTGCTCAAGCTTGAGGCGATCGAAATTTTGACCGGCGACCCACCGGCCGCCGCACCGGCCGTGGTCGGCGATCTGCAATTGTTCGTGCCGTTGGAAGGCCTGGTCGATCTCGACGCCGAGCGCACGCGCTTGGACAAGGAAATCGCGAAAGTCGCCATCGAGAAAGAGAAGAGCGAAGCGAAACTCGCGAAGTTCGGCGGCAATGTGCCAGCGTCCGTGGTCGAGCAAGAGCGTCAACGCCTCGGCGACTGGACCTCGAAACTCGATGCGTTGACGGAACAGCGCGCGCGGCTAAGTTGACGTAGAGCGGGCCCTGGCCCGCCGTTGCGATCATGTCGGCAACGTCATCGCCGGTCGAGGCCATTCCGATCATTGACTCGGCGTCCTGCGAGGTATCTCATGCAAGGCGTTGCCGGAGTGGCAACGCACATCGAGATAGCACAATGCGGAACGCAACGAAAGGATTGGCTTATACCCTAGGTGTCGCGGCGATGCTGGTATTCGGAAATGCCGGCGCCTACATCGGCGGCGCTTATCCCGACCCAGTGACGGGATTGCCGCACTTCGACGACCCCTTGGAGCAGCCCAACGTGTGGCATTGCGAGTACTGGGACGAATTGACGCACTCCGGGTATGTCTTCTCGATGCCCCCAGGACAGTATTGCCCGAGTTCGTTTCGGGGTTTGCCGCTAACCCGTGCCGAGTTCTGGTGATTTCTGATTCGGCGACGTCCGATTGGTCGTGCTCGATTCGTCATGCTCGATCGGCCATCGCCGACCTGTATTAGGTATTCACACCGGGCGCGTCCACGCGGCGTGCCCGGTGAGCCAATCGCCAATAGCGTGGCGTGTGAGCGCTGCGTCTCGCCACTGTACCGATACTGCGTAACTGCTGCGTAACTGCTTAGCACCCGCAGCCCTACGCATCCTCAGTGAACAACTCCATCGCCATCACGATCGCGTCTTCGCGGCCGTGATGCGCGGGGTAGTAGCGCGGGCGTCGGCCGATTTCGTTGAAGCCTTCGTCGTCGTACAGCGCGATCGCGCGCGGGTTCGAGGGACGTACTTCGAGAAAGACGCGTTCGGCGCGTTGCGCACGCGCGCAGCGCACCAACACGCGTAGCAATCTGCGGCCGTAGCCGCGGCTTTGGACGTCCGGGTCGATGCAAATATTGAGAATATGCGCTTCGCCCACGGCGACACTGAGCACGCCGTAGCCGACGATCGCGCCGTCGCGCAGCGCTACCCACATCGGATAGCCCGCACGCAGACAATCGCGAAAGATGCCGTGCGTCCACGGGAACGGGTAGGCGCGTTGTTCGATCGCCATCACCGTGTCGATATCTTCTTCATGCATCGCGCGGACGACGAATGCGGCTTCGTCCTCAGCCGCGTCCGGTCGTTGTTGCGGTTGCGCGCTCATCGTCGCCGGTCAACGCTTACGCAGTGCCCGCAATTGCGGCCACAGCGCGCGTTTGGCGCGCGCATCGCCACGCAAGGCCTGCGGTGCGGGACAGACGCCGAGTACGGCCTCATGCGCACGCGCATCTCGATCGAACCCTGCGGCGCGCAACAAAGCCGCGGTCATCGTGTCCTGAGCGCTGTACTGCGCGGGCGCATCGCGCAGCGTCGATGCCGCTGGATGCGTCGCCTCCACTCGATTCGCGCCGGTCGCGCGCGAACGCTCGGCCGATGGCGAGACATCCGCCGGCATCGCAGACGCGAGGCGATACGGCGATAGCCCCATCGCATCCAGCATTTCGCGCTGCAACGGGCTCCAGTTCATGCCTCGGACGACGCCTTACGCATGCGCCGCGACATCAACGGCCCCAGCACCAGGAACAAGCCGAACACCGCGAACAACACCTTCGGCGGATCGATCACCACGCCGATGATCGCCAGCACCAAGGCGAAGATCGTGAAGAAAGGCACGCGATCTTCGTTCGGGCCCTTCTTACCGCCTTTGAAGCTGGGATAGCGAAAACGACTGACCATCGCTAAACCGACGATCACCGTCACGGCCAAGGCGACGTAGCGCAAATCCACGGGGCTCCAGCCCAGGTCGTGACACATCCAAACGAAACTGGCCATCACCGCCGCCGCGGACGGGCTGGGGAAGCCGATGAACCAACGCTTGTCGGTCACTTCGACCTGACTGTTGAAGCGCGCGAGCCGCAGCGCCGCGCAGGCCGCATACAAAAACGCGGCCAGCCAGCCGATCTTGCCGAGCGTGGGCGTATCCAACTTCATCGACACCAGCGACCAGTGGTACATCACCAACGCTGGCGCCATGCCGAAACTGATGAGATCGGCCAGCGAGTCGTACTGCACGCCGAACTCGCTCTGGGTATTGGTCATGCGCGCGACGCGGCCGTCGAGGCCATCGAGGATCGCGGCGATGAAGATCGCGACGCAGGCGGCTTCGATGCGCCCCTGCGAGGCGGCGATGATCGCGAAGAAACCGGAGAACAATGCCGCGGTGGTGAACAGGTTGGGCAGCAAATAGATACTGCGGTTGCGCGGCCGAGGGCTGGGGGACGGTTCGTTCATGACGTGAAGTGTAGCGATACCGGCGGCGTTGCGGCGCGCATCGACCGCACGGCACCCGCGCTTCGTCTGCGCGACTCGCGCCGAGCACGGCCGCCAGGCCGGTGAACTCTGAACGAGTCGCTCAGGACGCATCCGGCCGCCAACGCACCCTCATGCCGCGCAAACGCAGAGGTTCCGGCGCTTCCGCAGCGCCGGGCATCCGCCCCAACACGCCGTCTGCGGCGGATTGTGACCGTCGCGGCTTGCGCAGACGGGGGCTTGGTGCTGGAATCACCCCGTCCCCGGCCCCCGGTCCCCGATGCAGGTTTCGCTCATGTCTCGTTTCCTCTCGCGCGCAGCGCTCGTCCCGGCGATCGCCCTCTGCCTCGGCCTGACCGCCATCTCCGCCGCCACGGCCGGCGATGTCTATAAATGGAAAGACGCCAACGGCGTCACGCACTATTCGCAGACCCCGCCGCCCAAAGGGTCCGCGGAATACCGGATGTACCTCTACGCCAAACGCGAAGCCGCGAAAGCGGCGCAATCGCCCAAGACGACCCAGTGCGACACCGCCCAAAGCAACGTTAGCCTGCTCGAATCGGGCAAGCCGTTGCGCCGCGATACCGACGGCGACGGCCAGGCCGATGCCGACCTCAGCGACAGCGATCGCGCCCAGCAGTTGGAACTCGCGCGTATGGTCCTGCGCGCCAACTGCGCCGGCCAGAAGACCGCCGCAAAGCCCTGAGAACGTCTTCGCAGGGATAAAAGTCAGTCTCCATCGCGATCTGCGCGTCCGCAGACCGCCCAACATCGGGCAAAATGCGGGGTTCGCCCCCATGACGAGCTTCGCCCGATGCGTCTGTCGCAGTTCCACCTCCGTACCGAAAAGGAAACCCCGGCCGACGCCGAAGTCGTCAGCCATCAGCTGATGCTGCGCGCCGGCATGGTGCGCAAGCTCGCGGCCGGCCTGTACACCTGGAGCCCGCTGGGCCTGCGCGTGTTGCGCAAGGTCGAGACCGTGGTGCGCGAGGAAATGAACCGCGCCGGCGCGATCGAGACTGCTGATGCCGACGATCCAGCCGCGCGAGCTGTGGGAAGAAACCGGGCGCTGGCAGAAATTCGGCGGGCAGTTGCTGAAGATCAAAGACCGCAAGGACGCCGAATACTGCTACGGCCCGACCGCCGAAGAAGTGATCACCGACTTCGCGCGCCAAGAAATCGACAGCTACAAGCAGCTGCCGGTCAACTTCTACAACATCCAACCAAGTTCCGCGACGAGATCCGCCCGCGCTTCGGTGTGATGCGCGCGCGCGAGTTCCTGATGAAGGATGCGTATTCGTTCCACATCGACGACGACGTCGCTGCAAGCCGAATACCAAAACATGTACGACGCCTACGCCGCATCTTCACGCGGCTGGGCTTGAAGTTCCGTGCGGTGTTCGCCGACACCGGCGCGATCGGTGGTAGCGCCTCGCACGAATTCCACGTGCTGGCCGATTCGGGCGAAGACGCGATCGCGTTCTCCGATGGTTCCGAGTACGCGGCGAATGTGGAACTGGCCGAAGCGGTGGCGCCGGGCACGCGCGCAGCGGCGACCGAAGCGATGCGCAAAGTCGAAACGCCGACGCAGAAGACCTGCGAAGACGTCGCGGCATTGCTCGGCATTCCTCTGCAGCGCACGGTGAAGTCGGTAGCGATCGATGGGTGCGGATGCGGATGGACATGCCGCAGTTCGTGCTCGCACTGGTGCGCGGCGATCACATCGTCAACGAGATCAAGCTGGCGAAGATTCCTGGGCTCGCCGACTACCGTCTCGCGACCGAAGCAGAAATTCTCGATCACCTCGGTTGCGAACCGGGCTTTCTCGGCCCGGTCGACGCCGAAAAAGACGATCCGCGTGATCGCCGACCGCAGCGTCGCCGCGATGCACGACTTCGTCACCGGTGCGAACGAAGCCGGTTATCACATGGCCGGCGTGAACTGGGGCCGCGATCTGCCCGAATCCGATCTGGTCGCCGACATCCGTAACGTCGTCGCGGGCGACGCGTCGCCCGACGGCCAAGGCACGCTCGGCATCGCGCGCGGCATCGAGGTCGGCCACGTGTTCGCACTGGGCCGCAAGTATTCCGAGGCGATGGGCATGCACCGTGCTCGACGACAACGGCAAGGCCGCCACGCCGACGATGGGCTGCTACGGCGTCGGCGTGAGCCGCATCGTCGCCGCGGCGATCGAACAGAATCACGACGCTGCCGGCATCATCTGGCCCGACGCGATGGCGCCGTGGCAAGTCGCGGTGTGCATCATCAATCCGAAAAACGACGCGAGCGTCGTCGCTGCCGCGCAAGCGCTGTACGACGAACTCAACGCCGCAGGCATCGACGCGGTGCTCGACGACCGCGGCCTGCGCCCGGGACCGATGTTCGCCGACATCGAACTGATCGGCATCCCGCATCGCATCGTGGTCTCCGAACGCGGTCTGGCCGCAGGCACATTCGAATACCGCGCGCGTCGCGCCAGCGAAGCGGAGTCGCTGACGCGCGAAGCCTTATTCGAGCGTCTGACGGCGCGTTGATCGAACAGACATCGTCGCAGAAAACATCGTTTTCATAGGGTGCGCCCGTGGCGCACCGAACCAACGATGCGGTCATCAACGATGGCGCGCCTTCGGCGCGCCGTTCGGTCCTTTCGTGAAACCAAAAAGCGGTGGGCCACAGGCGCACCCTATGAAAGCGTATCTCTCGCAAAACCATAAGCCGGTGCGCCGCGGGTGCACCGAACTCGCGATCAAGCTCATAGGGTGCGCCTGTGGCGCACCGACCCAACGCTGCGACCATCAACGACGGTGCGCCTTCGGCGCGCCGCTCAAGTTTCTCGCAAAACCAATAACGGTGCGCCATAGGCGCACCCTATTCAAATTTCTCGCAAACCAATAACGGTGCGCCACAGGCGCACCCTACGGGGCTTTTGTCGATCTCGCGCGCGACGGCATCACAGATTGCGTCGCGTCGGCGCCAAGATGTTGCCGAACAACAGGCCTGCGATCAGCGCGACGAGAATGTTCAGCGCGGTCAGCACCGCGTCCTGCCCCGCTTGCACATCTTGTTGTTGCATCAGCGTGATCAGCCCGCGCAAACTCGCGCTGCCCGGCACCAGCATGATGATGCCCGGCACGCGCACCAGGGCGCCGGGCCGGCCGCTCCAAAGGCCGTAAAGATTGCCAGCGGCGGTCATCGTCAGCGCCGCGAGGAAAACGCCGACATTACTGCCGAACGCATCGCCCATCGTGCTCGATATCAAATAACCGCAGGCCGCGGACGTCATCACCAGCGGGTAGTCGCGGCGATGGCAGCGGAACAACAGCGCGAACGCATACGTACACAGCAACAATGCGACCGCTTCGACCCACAACGGCTGCGGGCGCAGCGCGCGCACCGCAGGTTCGAGGCCGATCATCTCCGCCGCCGTCAGCGCCACCATCATGCCGATGGTCAGCTTGAGGATCGTCGTCATCGCACCGGCGAATCGTGCGGTGCCCGAGACCAGATTCTGATTGGTCAACTCGTTCACCGCATTGGTGAGCGTCAGGCCCGGCATCAGCACGATCAGCGAACAAATGATCACGGTGTTGAGATTCAATGGCGCGATGGTGCTGGCCACCAGCACGGCCAACGTACTGGCGATCACCGCGGCGAGCGCTTCGCTGGCTTCTTTAAGACGCGGCCGGCTTTTCGTCGCGATTTCGAGCATACCGATCAACAGCCCCGTGCAACCGGCGACGCCGATATCCAGCCATGGCAACCGCAGCAAGCCCGCGACGCTGGCGGACGAAAGACCGAACGCCAGCACCGTCAACACCACGCTCAACCGACTCATCGCGCGGTCTAAGCCGCGCATCGTCGTCATGCCTTGGGTGATGTCCATCGTGCCGGCCATGACCGCCTCGGCGACACGATCGACCTCGGCTAACTTGTACAGATCGATATCCCCCGGCGAAAGCCGCACGACGCGTACCGTGTCGCGACGCTCGCCGCCCGCTTCGCCGAAGGAGAGAATCATGCCCGTCGGATTCGACCACGCACCGCACGCCAACCCGAGCCTCGCCGACACCGCCGTCACCGCGCCCTCTAGCCGGTGCGCCGTGGTGCCGTAACCATGCAAACGTCCCGCCAATTCGACGACGAAGTCGACTCGCGCGGCGTATTCGGAGCTGGTGAGCGGCGGCGTCATCGCGACAGGATACCCGAAGCTGCTGAGCCTTCGCGCGCGTTCGCATATGATCCCGCAACGCGGAATAGGGGTGTGCGATGACGTTGATGGCCGTGTCGGAAACGCCGACGGTATCGCTGCGGTATCGCAGCCCAAGAATCTGCCGCGCGCACATCGATCGCGCATGCGATGCAGGCGAACGCGAAGAGGCCCGCAATGCCGCGAACCTACACCGATCCCGAACGGCAGGTTATATTCCGTTTCATGAACATACCGACCGAAATACGCGAGGAATACAACCTCCTCGGCGAACGCAAGGACATCGTGCATCTCAAGGATTTCGCGCGTTGGGATTACATCAGTAGCGGCGATTGGACCGAATTATGCCGTCGTACCGCCGACTTCATCGGCATCGAAGATGGCGACAGCATCTTCGAAGCGGGTTGCGGTTCCGGCGCGTTTCTGGCCGAACTGGCGAGCTATCGACAGGTGACGCTCGCTGGCGTCGATTTCGCCGAGAATCTCGTCGACATCGCAAAAGACGCATTGCCCGGCGACTTCAGCGTGGCCGACATCACCGACCTTTCTGCGATCCCAAGCGACCGCTACGATAAAGTGTTGTCGCATGGCGTATTTCTTTATTTGGATTCGGAGGACGCCGCACGTCGGGCCGCGCTCGAAATGTTGCGGATCGCGAAACCGGGCGGCACCGTCTACATCGGCATCGTGAACGACCCGGAATGCCACGAAACCTACGAACACTCGCCATCGGGCGCATTCCTCTTCACTCGCGCGTTCTGGCAGACATTCGCGGCGCAAGAAGGCGTCGCTTTGCGGGTCGTGGATCAGGATCGTATTTTCAGCAAACCGTCCGGCTACGACTGCTATTCGCGCATTCGCTATTCGCTGCTGCTCAAAAAACCGTAATGCGGCGCTGGGCGAATGAGCGGTAATCGATCCTCGACCGCCGCATCCATGACGGCCACATCCATGGCGATCCTCGTGGACCGCGAGGAAGAGTGGGCCGTTCGCATGGAGATGATCCAAGGCGCGCAACGCTTTCTCATCCTGACCACGTATTATTTCGACTGCGACGACCGCAGTGGTCTGATGCTGGACGCGCTGATCGCTGCCGCGCACAGGGGCGTTCGCGTGGTGTTGGTCGTCGACAAATTCGGTCAACGCCTCGGCGAACGAATGAACCCGCCTGCGCAGCGCGACCGATTGTCGCAACGGTTGCATCGCTTCCATGCCGCAGGCGGGCAGATCGTGCATTACTCGCCAAGAGCGTTCAGACATCGCATCGTCGGCGGCGGTCTGCACGTGAAAATTCAAGTCTCCGAAGCCGGCGTCGCTGTCTTCGGCAGTAGCAATATCGCGCACCACTCGTTCCGCAAGTGGAACGAAGTCTCGCTGGCGATCGAGGGCGAGATGGTCGCGCATTTGCTCGATGAAGCCTGTCGGTTCGCTCGCCTCTCGAAACGCGAATCGTCGGCACTCACGGCACTGCTGCCGATGCCGCGCATCGATACGATCGCTCGATCACTGCGTTATCTGCGCGAAGACCCCGAACAACGTTCCAGTCGCTTGTTTCCGTGGGGCGCGGTCGATAACCGACTCACGACCGAACTCGTGGCATTGATCGATAGCGCGCAACGATCGCTTTTGATCGCTACGTTTTACTACAAGCCGCCATCGATACTCGCAGAGGCGGTGCTCCGCGCCTGCGCGCGCGGCGTGGACGTGCACATTTTCCATTCGCATCGCGAATCGCTGGAAGTCAGCACGTTGCCGTGGATGTCCTGCACCTACCAATACGCCGAAGTCATCGCTGCGGGCGGGCGCATTTACGAGAACATCGCAGGCGAGCATTCCAAAGTCGTGCTGGTCGATGATCGCAGCGTGGCGGTCGGCAGCTTTAACTTCGAGCACGCCGCGCACGACCGTTTGATCGAAGCGATGCTGTTTTCCGACGATACGGCGATGTGCGAACGCTTCGGTTTGTTTTTCGAGGGTTTGCGAAACAGCACCGACAATGTCGCGCTCTCGCCGGAATGGGCGAACGAATTACCGTTCGGCGTGCGGCTGCAGCGATGGTTTTATCGTCCGCTGCAGCGTTGGATTTGAGGCGCGGCTTCAGACCATCGGCGTTGTCGCGGCGATCGAAACTCCGACCTCGCCATCGACGATCGCCACCGCCACCGCGCGCAACGATTGCCCCCTGCATGGGCCGGCGACGCATTCGCCGCGTTGCAATTCAAACGTAGCGCCGTGCACCGCGCAAATCAGTAAGCCGTCCTTGCCGAGCAGGAATTTTCCGGGCGCCCAATCGAGTCGCCGTCCGGCATGCGGGCACACGTTGTGCCATGCGCGCACGTCGTCGCCATCGCGGTAGACGATCAAGGAATCGCTGTCTACGACTTGCGTGTCCGGCCGTGAACCGCCCGACACGGCATCGGTCGCGCCGACCAGAACGGCTTCGATTTCGATCGGTGTGCGCTGGGGTAATGCGTCGAGCGTCGCTATTCGCGTGCCGAAGGCATCATCGCTCGCTTGATTTAACGAAGTTCTCACATTTCGCCCCATTGCACACCCGATACTCGCATGTCCGGCCTCGGCCATAGTCTGTCACGTCGTTAACCTCCATGAGCGCCCGCGCGTCCCGCACTGCCCGTACCTCGGGCTTCCGTTTCAACCCTTTCGCTTTGTTTTCCTTTCAACGTCGCCGTCGCATGGCGAATGCGTTCGCCCCACGTCGGCCGCGCACACCGCTGCTGCGCATCGCTGTCGCCTTAGTCGGACTGGGCTTGCTCGCCATACTCCTGGTCTTCGGTGTATTGATCGGCGGCGCGATGCTGACGATCGGACTGGCTTGGCGATATTGGCGGCGCCGCGGCCGGCCCTTCGCCGCCGCGCGTGAAGCCGATGCGGTCGACCCGCGATCGATCGATGGCGAATACCGCGTGCTGCGTAAATCCGCCCTGCCCTCGGGCTTGGCGTCGGCGCGCTAGGGCCTGTTAATGCTATTGGGATAGGTCACGCCGCCATTGAGTGCGTGCGGGGCAAGGAAGAATGAGGAAATGTATGTCGATACATGCCCGAATGATGACGCTGATCCGCACGCACTCAATGGCGGCCCTTCGGGTTGCATGTCTGCGGCCGTCAGGCGGCCGCGCGTGGCTTGAACAGGCCACCAGCCTGTCGCAGCGCCACGCTCAACCCCCTGACGGCCGCAGACAAGCAACGTGATCTATCCCAATAGCATTAACAGGCCCCACCTATGTCGATAACGCAGGCCGCTGCCCACGACGTCCTGCCCGCAGCGCCAACGCCCCGCGTTCCGGTGCGTATCGGCGGCAACGATGTCGGCACCTCGGTCGGTATGTTCCCGGTCCGTCGCATCTATTGCGTCGGCCGTAATTTCGCCGACCACGCGCGCGAAATGGGCGCCGCCGCACCGGCATCGAAGGCCGATCGCGGCACTCCGGTCTTTTTCCTCAAACCCGCGGATGCGATCGTCACCGATGGCATCGTGCCCTATCCGCCCGGTACACAGGATTTGCATCACGAGATCGAATTGGTGGTCGCCCTCGGCCGCGATGCGCCAGCCGGAGTGCTCGATCCCGCGCAGGCTGAGTCGCTGATTTTCGGCTACAGCATCGGCCTGGATCTCACGCGTCGCGATCTGCAAGCTGCGGCCAAAGCGAAGGGTCTGCCTTGGGACACCGGCAAGGCGTTCGATGCATCGGCACCGATCGCGCACATCATTCCGGCCGCACACATCGGAGCGCTCGCATCGCGTCGTCTTTCGCTGCATGTCAACGGCGAATTGCGGCAGTCCTCGAGCCTCGACCAATTGATCTGGGATGTCCCCGACATCCTGCACGAGCTCTCGAAACTCTACGCCTTGCGCGCAGGCGATTTGATCTTTCATGGGCACACCGGCCGGCGTCGCGGCGCTGCAGCCGGGCGATATCTGCGAAGGTCGGCTCGATGATTTACTGCGTTTGGACTGCCGAATCGTCGCAGCCGCAGTGTAGACTCCCCCGCACCAACTACCTACCGCCATAGGAATCTAAGTTATGGGCATGATGAGTGAGTTCAAAGAATTCGCGATGAAAGGCAATGTCGTCGATCTCGCCGTCGGCGTGGTCATCGGTGCTTCGTTCGGCAAGATCGTCACCACCTTGGTCGATAAAGTCATCATGCCGCCGATCGGCATGTTGATCGGCGGCATCGATTTCTCGAAATTGGCATTCACGCTGCAGGAAGCCTCGGTGGATGCCGCAGGTAAAGAAGTGCCTGCCGTGGCCATCGGTATCGGCGAGTTTCTCAACAGTCTGATCCAATTCATCATCGTCGCGTTCGCGATCTTCATGGTGGTCAAGGCCATCAACCGCATGCGTAAACCGGAAGTGGCGGCCCCGGCCGAGCCGGCCGAAGATGTGTTGCTGCTGCGCGAGATTCGCGATTCGCTGAAGAAGTGATCGCATGAGCGCCGACGCGGGACGCTGAACCTTCCCGCATAGCGCCGACAGGCCGCGAGCTGATACGCTCGCGGCCTGTTTCGTTTCGGGGGTGGGTATGCGTTCGATCGTCGCGCGGTTCGCCTTATTGCCGTTCGCTACGGTGGTGTTGTCGTCGGCGATCGCTGCCGGCCCGCGCGAGAGCCGGGCGCCGCGTGAAGTCACCATTCCGGCCGCGGCGATCACCACTGCCAACGACTTACGCGAACGCGCACTGCGCGATCGCACCTCGTGGCAGGTGGTGGAATCGCTGACCACCGAAATCGGTCCGCGTCTGGCCGGCAGCGATGCCGATGCGCGCGCGGTGCGCTGGGCCGAAGCCAAATTCAAAGCGCTGGGCTACGACAAGGTGTGGTTGGAAGCGGTCACGTTTCCGAAATGGGTGCGCCGCAGCGAGCGCGCCGACATCCTCGGCGATCACGCGCAGCCGCTCACCCTCACCGCGCTTGGCGGTAGCGTCGGCGGCATCGTCGATGCGGAGGTCGTGCGCTTCGCCGATCTTGCAGCACTGGAAGCCGTGCCCGCGGGCTCGTTGAACGGCAAGATCGCCTTCGTCGATTATGCGATGACCCGCGCCCGCGACGGCAGCGGCTATGGCCCGGGAAGCCGCGTGCGCGGCCGCGGCCCGTCCGCTGCGATACGCGCCGGTGCCGGAGGCTTTTTGATGCGGTCCGCAGGCACCGATTCGCATCGCAATCCGCACACCGGCATCACCCGCTACGAAGATGGCCTCACGCCGATTCCCGCCGCCGCGTTGTCGGTTCCCGATGCGGATCAACTCGCGCGTTTGATCGCGCGAAGCGCACCGATCCGCGTACGCATGGCACTGGACTGCGGCTGGGACGGCACGGCGACTTCGCACAATGTGATCGGCGAAGTGACGGGGTCGAAAGTACCCAGCGCGAAACCATCCAGCAAACGTGTACGCGGTGGCGCGGCGGACGAAGTGGTCGTCATCGGCGGACATTTGGATTCGTGGGACTTGGGCACCGGCGCGATCGACGACGGCGCCGGTATCGGCATCACGATGGCGGCGGGGCATCTCATCGCGCGACTGCCGAAAGCGCAGCGTCCACCGCGCACGATTCGCGTCATCGCCTTCGCCAACGAAGAGCAAGGCCTCTACGGCGGCAAAGCCTATGCGCAGCGTTATGCCGATGCGGTGGCGAAACATCAGATCGTCGCCGAGAGCGATTTCGGCGCAGGTCGCATCTATGCTTTCAACAGCAATGCCGCCGCACATGCACAGGGCGCGATCGCGCAGATCGCCGAAGCGCTGAAACCGCTCGGCATCGAAACCAGCAGCAAAGGCGGCCCTGGCCCCGATGTCGGCCCGATCGCCGAGAAAGGCGCGATCTGGGGTTGGTTAGCGCAGGACGGTACCGATTATTTCGATCTGCACCACACCCCGGACGACACGCTGGATAAAATCGATCCTGCGGCGCTCGCGCAGAACACCGCGGCGTATGCGGTGTTCGCGTATCTCGCCGCGTCGGCGGATGGCAGTTTCGGCAGTGCGCCGAAACCCGAAGCGACACCGGCGCGCTGAGCGTCGCACCCGCCTCAACGCATCATTCAAGCCAACGCAAGGAGCGCATCATGACCGCACCCACGACCGTCAACTCGCAAATCACCGACGCCATCACGCAGTCGAACGTCAAAGTCATCGGCGAAGCACCCGCCATCGCAATGGGTTCGATTTATCAGATGTTCGCGCATTCGACCGGCATCCTTTTCGAGAACGCAGTCGCCGCGCAGCAACAGCAAAATATCCTAGCGCTGGCGGCAACGAATCAGGGCATCCTGCAAATTTATACGCTGGATACGACCGCGGCTGCCGGCGCGACGAACGATGCGCAACGCCCCGAAGCGTTGAACGCACGCGTCTTGCAAGCGAGCGCCGATTTGAAAGCGGCCGCGGCGCCGGCATCGTTTCCGCTGAACCCGCAAATCGAAGCGGCGGTCAAACTCGCGAACGAAAACGCGCTCGATAACGCCTCGGCGTTCGCATATGCCCTCCGCGTAAGCAGCGATGCGATGGTCTCGTGCTTGCGAGACACCGGCGAAGCGACGCAACGGAACCTGATGCGGACTCTTCAGACCGCGGCGACAGCCGCTTGCCTCGAAGGCATGCTGCGGCACCCGGAGAAAGCCGACGATTACCAGAAGGTGTTGGAGACGATCAAGCATCTGGCGTAAGCGATTGCGTCTGCGAGCGATCGTCCCGCGCAGTGTCATCACCATCGGAGAGCGGAGCGAAACTCCGCTGGCTCGATATCTCGTGATGCACGAAGCGGAGCTTCGCTTCGCTCCACTCTACCCGCATGAAGCGGAGCTTCGCTCCGCTCTACCCGCGCGCGCGCGCCCACTCCGCCAACAACACCGCCGTCGCCGCGGCGACGTTGAGGCTTTCCACCGCGCCACTGCCGGTGATCGAGACGCGCAAATCGCAGGCCTTCGCGAGTTCGGCGTTCATGCCCTCGCCTTCCGCGCCGAGCATGTAGATCACGCGCGGCGGTAGTTTCGCCGCGAATAAATTGGTCCCACCGCGCACGACTGTCGCTGCGAGCGCGAAGCCCGCGCCGCGCAACTGCGCCATCGCATTGTCTTCGCGCCCCAAACGCACGAAGGGCACGGCTTCCGCACCACCTTCGGCGACGCGCGCCGCGGCGCCGGAAAGCGCGAGCGCCGAGTGCTTCGGCAACAACACCGCACTCGCGCCGAAATGCGCCGCCGAGCGCAGAATCGCGCCCAAATTATGCGGATTGCCCACGCCATCCAACCACAGCGCGCAGCAAGGGCCTTGCGGCAGATCGCGCAGCCAAGTCGATAACGGCATCGGCTCTTCGCGCGCGACATCGGCGACCACGCCTTCGTGATGTGCACTGGCGGCGAGTTTCTGCAGATCGACCTCGTCCACCACGCGATAACCGATGCGGTTGGCGACGCACCATTTCAACAAAGGCTGCAATTGCGGAATGCGCGCCTCAGCAAGATACAGTTTGCGGATCACGTGCGGCCGATGCGCGAACGTCGCACGCACCGCATTCATGCCGTACAACCGTAATTCGGCATCCCGGCGCGGGCGCGGCGCTTCGTTGGCGGAGAAGGCGGCGTAAGGAGAAGGGGGGCGATCGGACATCGTTTCGGATCCTAGCGAGGCGGCTTATTGACCGAACATGGCCCACACCGCGAGCGCCATGATGACCAAGACCAACAACCAGGACAGACCGCGTCCGCCGTTGTCGCCCGGCATCACCGTGGGCGTGCGATGGCTCGCCATGAAGTCTGCGGTGCGCGCACGGCTATCGAGCTGGCCTTGGGTCTCGGGTAAATGATGTTGGCCGCTGTGATCCGTTTTCGCCGCCTGCAATTGAGCCGCAACCTGCTGCACCATTTGCATCGCCGCCTGCAAGTCGCCACCGGTCGCTTCACGGAACAGCTTGATCGCCCCCATCTTGTCGCCGCGCATCAGGGCGTCGATCACCGCCTGCGGCACCTGTCTCGGAGCGTTCATAGCGTCTTCCCGTAATGAGCGTATCCGGTGCAGGATAGCGCGTTCGCCCCTCATGAGTTCGATTTCGACGGCTCCGATGCATATCGACGTCCTGCAAAGCTCGATCACCACGCTCGCGATCGATGCGATCGTCAATGCGGCCAATCCGGCCCTGTCGGGCGGCGGTGGCGTGGACGGGGCTATCCATCGTGCCGCGGGGCCGCAACTGATCGCCGCGTGCAAAGCCATTCCGATGGTCGCGCCGTTCGTGCGCTGTCCAGTCGGCGAGGCGCGGATCACGCCGGGTTTCGCCTTGCCGGCGCGTTACATCATCCACACTGTCGGCCCGGTGTGGGAAGGCGGCCGCGCGGGCGAAGCCGAGCGCCTCACGGCTTGTTATGCGGCGTCGTTACGACTCGCGGCCGATCACGACATCGCATCGATCGCCTTCCCCGCCATCAGTTGCGGCGTTTACGGCTATCCGCCGGACGAAGCGGCGGCGATAGCCATCGCGAGTTTGCGCGCATGGCGCGAAGCGCTACCCGAACGCGTCGTGCTCTGCGCGTTCGATGCAGTGATGGCGACGCGGTATCGGCGTGTACTCAACGAATGAGAACGAATGGTTCCGAACACGCGTTGCAAGCGACACTGCTGCGAACGTTCAATACGCGGCATATGCGATAGGCAGAACGAGAATCATCTGAACCCCTAACAAGACAGCGATGGAATCGATGTGGTTTTCCTTCTCGCTGCATCGCGGAGGCGAAGATGTGCGCTTGCGAATCATCGCCTCGCGCAACGATGAGCTGTTCCTTCTCCCTGCATAGCGGGGAGAAGGTGGCGCGCAGCGACGGATGAGGGGCGAACGCTGCCGCAATGCATCGCGCGAAAAGCGCCCCTCTCCCGGCCTTCGGCCACCCTCTCCCCGTGCGTAGCACAGGGAGAGGGGAGTACATTGGATTTGCTGCGCTACACAGCATCTAACACGAGATCAAATCGTTGTTGCGAATGACGCGGGTCGCCAAGCCGTAGAGAAAAAATCATCCGCCTGGAGACTCATGCGCTTGAAGCACTAAACTACGCCCAATGCCGGATGGCGGCTTGGGATCGCCATAGTAGATACTCACGCATGCCCACCCACCGACGGCGTCTGCGCTTCCAATTCGGCGAGTTGATGCTTCACCGCCTCCGGCGAATGCGTGAAGCGTGCGAGCAAAAGATAAAACGCCGGTACGACGAACAACGACAACAAGGTCGAGAACGCGACGCCGAAGATGACCACGATGCCGATCGTCGCTCGGCTGCCCGAACCCGGGCCGCCGGCCACGACCAACGGCACCGCACCGACGATCGTCGCGACCGATGTCATCAGGATCGGGCGCAGACGCACCGCGCAAGATTCCAAAATCGCATCGCGGATCGCCCTACCTTCGTCGCGCAATTGATTCGCGAATTCGACGATCAAGATACCGTTCTTCGCCGCCAGGCCGACCAACATCACGATGCCGATCTGACTGAAGAGATTCAGCGTGTTGCCCGCCATCCACAGCCCGAGCAACGCGCCCAATACGCCGAGCGGTACCGTGAGCATGATCGTGACCGGATGGATAAAACTCTCGAATTGCGCGGCCAACACCAGATAGACGATCAACAGCGCCATCGCGAACGTCAACAGCACCGCGCCGCCGGCTTTCTGGAACTCGCGCGACTCGCCTTTCCAATCGATCTGCGCGGTATCGGGCAATTCCTCGCGCACGACTTGCTCGGCCCAGGCCACCGCATCGCCCATGCGATAACCGGGCGCGAGACCGGCGGAAATGGTGATCGCGCGCAGCCGATTGAAGCGATTGAGACTGCCGGCTTCGGCCAGCTCGGTCAGCGTGACCAGATTCGATAACGCGACCAGTTCGCCGTTGCGCGCGCGGACTTGGATCGCCGAAAGATCGGTCGGCGTCGCGCGCGCCTCGCGCCCGGCTTGCAGAATCACATCGTATTCTTCGCCGTTATCGACGTATGTCGTGACGCGACGACCGCCCATCATCGTCTCCAGCGTGCGTCCGATTTCGCTCACCGGCACGCCGAGATCCGACGCGCGCGCGCGATCGATCAGAATGCGCATCTGCGGCCGCGTCTCTTTGTAATCGGAGTCGACCGCGAAGAAATTCGGATTCTTCTCCATCCGCGCCATCACCCGATCGCGCCATTGCGCGAGTTCGGCGTATTCCGGGCCGCCGAGCACCAACTGAAACGGTTGGCCGCCGCCGCGCGTCAAGCCCGTGCGCACTTGCGGATTGACGCGCACGCCCGGCAACACGCCGAGTTCCTTGCGCACCTGTTGCACCACATCGTCGGTGGTGATCTCGCGCTTGTTCCAATCCTGCAGGAACACGATCGCCTGGCCGGTGTGCATTTCTTCGCTGGCGCCGAAGCCGCCGGGCACGCGCGTATTCACTCGCTG
This sequence comes from uncultured Gammaproteobacteria bacterium, assembly GCA_963783035.1. Classification (GTDB taxonomy): domain Bacteria; phylum Pseudomonadota; class Gammaproteobacteria; order Xanthomonadales; family Xanthomonadaceae; genus Lysobacter_I. The sequence goes on along the minus strand of CAWAMC010000004.1, from coordinate 936,843 downwards.
TAGCGGCTTACCTTCGCCGACGAGTTTGAGCAACACATCTTCGACGTTCTTGATCTGCTCGACGCTGTAATCGAAGCCCGCGCCCTCGGGGCCGACCATCGACGCGAAGAACACGCCGCGGTCTTCCGGCGGCGCCAATTCGCTGGGCACGATGCGAAATAAGACGACACTGGCCGCCATAGCCGCCACCATCAACACCGCGAACAGCCAGAACCGCTGCACACTGCGTTCGAGCAGCGCGCGATAACCACGCGTCACGCTGTCGAGTCGGCGCTGCACCCAGGCGTTGATGCGACTGCGGTTTTCGGGGCCGTGAGCGCGTACCAGCTTCGAGCACATCATCGGCGTGAGCGTAAGCGCGACGAAGGCGGAGATCGCGACCGCGGCCGCGAGCGCGACCGACAACTCGCGGAACAATCGCCCGGTATTGCCTTCGAGAAAACCGATCGGCAGAAACACTGCGACCAGCACGGCCGTGGTCGAAATCACCGCGAACGCGACTTGCTTCGTGCCGCGCTTGGCAGCGACCAGCGATGGCTCGCCCAAGTCGGCTCGGCGCTGCACGTTCTCGAGCACGACGATGGCATCGTCCACCACCAAACCGATGCACAGCACCAAGGCGAGCAAGGTCAGCAAATTGATCGAGAATCCGAAGGCGTACAACGCGATGAACGCCGCGATCAAACACACCGGCACCGTCACCGCAGGAATCAATGCGGCGCGCGCGCTGCCGAGGAACAACCAGATCACGATCAGCACCAAGGCGATCGCCTCGAACAGCGTTTTCCAGACTTGACTCACCGCAGCATCGATGAATACGGTGGAATCGAAAGCGACGAAGATCTTCGTGCCTTGCGGCAACGTCTTCTGGATGCTCTCGGCTTCCGCGCGCGCGGCGCGGGCGACGTCGAGGCTGTTCGCGGTCGAGGTCTTGACGATACCGAGCCCGACATTGGGTTGACCGTTGCTGCGGAAATACGCGCGCCGCTCCGACGAGGCCAGTTCGACTTCGGCGACATCGCCCAAACGCACGACATAACCGTCCGCGCCCTTACCGAGCGGGATCTGCGCGAAGTCTTCGGGTTTTCGATAGCTGCGTTCGACCCGCAACGTGAAATCGCGCGCCTGCGATTCGATTCGGCCCGCGGGCAATTCGATGTTTTCGCTGCGCAGCCGGCTTTCGACATCGCTCGCGGTCAGCCCGCGCGCGGCCAGCGCATCGCGATCGAGCCACACCCGCATCGCATAGCGTTGCTGCCCGCCGACGCGTACCTGCGACACGCCATCGAGCGACGACAAGCGATCGACCACGTAGCGATCCGCATAGTCGGTGATCTGCAACGTGTCCATCGCGGTCGAACTCATGTTCAACCACAGGATCACTTCCGAATCGCTATCGGCTTTCTGCACTTCCGGCGGATCGGCCTCGTCGGGCAGACGGCCGACCACACGGCTGACCGCATCGCGCACATCGTTCGCCGCCGCTTCGATATCGCGCGACAAGGTGAATTCGATCGTGACCGAAGAGCGGCCATTGACGCTGCGCGATTGCAAGGTCTCGATACCTTCGATGCCGGCCAACGCGTCCTCGAGCACTTGGGTGACGCGCGTTTCGACCACACCCGCCGAAGCGCCGGGATAGGTCACATCCACCGAAACCACCGGCGGATCGATCGCGGGCAACTCGCGTAGCGTCAACCGCGAATACGCCATCGTGCCGAGCACGATGAGCAACAGGCTCATGACGATCGCGAAGACCGGGCGTTCGATCGAGACATCGGATAAGCGCATGGCGTCAGCTCCTTTCGGCTGGCTTCGCCTGCGCAGGCGGTGTTGCGTCGACTGCAGCGGGTTCGCCTTTGCCTTCGCTGATCTTCGCGCCGGGACGGAGTTTGCCTGTGCCTTCGACCACGATGCGATCGCCCGCCGCAGCGCCTTCTGCGATTTCGACGCGGCCCTCGCTGCGCGCGGCGATCGCGACTTTGATCTGCTCGACGCTGCTGTCGTCCTTCACGCGATACACGAAACTATCGCGACCGACTTGGACGACGGCGATTTCCGGGACCAGCAACGCGGAACGCTCGCCGCCGGCGAGTTCGATATTCACCAACATCCCCGGGCGCAGCGTGCCGTCGGCATTGCCGAAATCCGCGCGTACCAGCGCCGCGCGCGCGACCGGGTCGAGCCGGGTATCGACGATCGCGATCCGGCCATCGAAATTAATATCCGGATAGGCAGCGACTTTGCCGCGCACGCTCAAACCGACGACCGCGCGCGCGAGTTGCGATTCGGGCAGCGGGAAATCGACATAGACGCGATCGAGCGCATCGAGCGTGGCGATCGCGGTGCCGGGCGTGACCAAGGCGCCGGGGCTGACTTGACGCAGACCGAGCACGCCCGCGAACGGCGCGCGAATCACGCGGTCCGCCAACTGCGCGCGAATCTGCGCGACGCGCGCATTCGCGCCATCGCGTGCGGCGCGCTGGTTGTCGAGCTGCGCGCGCGCGATCAGCTGCTGATCGGCGAGTTCGCGCTGCCGGCGGTAGAGACGCTCGGCCTCATCGGCATTGGCCTGCGCTTCGACGAGCGCCGCCTCTTGTTGCCGCTGCGACAAAGTCACCAAGGGCGCGCCTGCGCGCACGGTGTCGCCGCTATCGAAATGCACCTGCTGCACGATCTCGCTGACTTTCGCGGTGATCGTGACCGATTCGCGCGCTTTGACCGTGCCGATCGCGGTGTAGCGGTCGGCGAAGGGCTGCATCCGCAAGCGCATTGTCGTCACTTCCGTCGGGCGATCGCCGCCTCCGGGACCGCTGCCTTGGCCGGCACCGGGTTTACCTGGACCCCGCTCGATCGTCAGAATTGCCGCATGCGGCGAGCGCAAGCGACAAGCCCAGCAGCACGAGGGCGCGCTTAATGAGGGCATGTGTAACGAATGCATGCGCCGTGAAAGCATGCGCACCGCAGACGAGCGGCGAAGACGAGAGGGACGCAATGGTGCGGGGCATGGACGCGAACTTCATCGTAGGACGCGTCGATTGTAGAACGTCGACAACACCGATTCCCGTACGAATCCGTACCCGATGCCATGCGATGGGTCATGGCATGACCTTTGGCCTATGCCGGGCGCCGATTACCGCGTCTTCGTGGCCTGCGCCCGATGGTCGTGTGGGTTCACAGCGCGGGCTTTAGCCTCGTCGAGTAGGACCATGCGGCCACCGCATCAGCGTATCGCTTCCGATTCCATTCGGAAGCGATACGAATGCCGCGAAGCGCGACGTCTCGATGCGTTGGAAACGGCGGCTTCGCAGTGTTGCCTCGATCAACGACGAATCCGCTCCGACGTGGCGCGATCGGATAAGCGACTGGGCCCTGTCGGCGCCACTGGCGCTGCCTGCACCGGCGTGGCGGAGGACGAACGCACTTGTACCGGTACGCGCATGCGGCAAGCCGCGGTGACGGGGCCGGCGACGATCTGGCCGTTGGCGTCGAAAATCGCAGCCTGAACACTACCGCCGGTAATGAAGTTGCCCGGGATCGCTTTCGCGCCCGCGGCGATATCCGCCGGGTCGCTATCGAAATCGAATTCGACTTCATCGCCGACTGCGGTCAACGGCGTATGCGTAGCTTGATTGCTGCCGGAAATGACACGTGCGGAATACATCGCGTTCAGCGGAAACAGATTTTTGCCGTCGACCGAAATCTTCGAGCGCGAGGGGCGTTGCTCGCAGCGTAAGCGTAGCTCCGCGGCGGAGACGGTAGTCGCGAACAACGACGCGCCGACGAGAAACGTGAGCGCGGTGAGGGTGATTGCTTTAGGGGATGTCATAACGAACTCCTCAAAGGGGGACATGCAGCGCGACGGAATCGTCGGTTGCTCGCATAAAAACGGATGGGGTGCGGGTTTATTCCCGCACCGCCGTTTCCATGCGCCATGCCGACGGCCTCCGCGACGGCCGTCACGAAAGACCGACGCCGCTTGCCACCCGGCAACTGGGCGCCGACACCCTGAGGGCCTGTTCAAATCGCCAAACGCTGCTGATGGATCCCATCCCGAACACCCGCATAGCGGGCGGAGGGACCTGATCTTGCAGAGACAAAAGCAGAAGAGCATAAAAACAGGCCCCTCCTCGGACTTCGCCCTCGTTCGGGATGACAGCGGACCGATCCATCGGGTAATTGAGTGGTTCAAAAAGGCTCTAAGTAGCCTGCGCGCTACCCAATTGCTCGTAGAGATACCATTGCCACCTCTATTCCTTGCTCAGGCCCGGCGATGGCGCCCTCCTCGCGCAATCTGATCCTCGCCAATCTGTTCACCCTCGCCCTCGCCCTGGCCCTTGAATGGGAGGTGGGTTGGCTGCTGTGGTCGTATTGGGTTCAAAGCTTGGTCATCGGCTGGTACGCACGCAAGCGCATGCTCACGGTGGTGCAATTCAGCACCAGCGGATTCACCATGAACGACCAGCCGATACCGGAAGACGAACGCGGCAAGCGATCCACCGCATGGTTCTTCACGCTGCACTACGGTGGTTTCCACCTCGGATATTTCGTCTTTTTGACAGCCCAACACCGAGTGGACGGCTGGCGAGACCTGCTGGTCTTGCTCGCATGCGGCGTCTCGTTCGTGTTTTCGCAACGCGAGACCTATGCGGCGCAGCATGCGGCTGACATCCGCGGCAAACCGAATTTGGGTACGCTGATGGCCACACCTTATCTGCGCGTCGTACCGATGCATCTGGCGATCATCGTTGGCGGCGAAAGCAGTGGCGGCGCCGGTTTGCTGATCTTCTTCACTTTGCTGAAAACGGCTTCGGATCTTGGGCTCGATGCGATCGATCGCCGCATGGCCACGAAGATGGCGGACAAAACTTCCCGTCGCGCCGTATAGCGACTATCGATGGCGTGCAGTGTCTCCCGCAGGATCCGCTGCGTGTCGGCCCCTCATCCGGCGCTATGCGCCACCTTCTCCCCGCTATGCGGGGAGAAGGAAGGACTCGCCAACACTGTGCGGAAACGCGTCAGCTCGCCCATTTACCCTGCGCAGCGAGACCGTTGTCGCGGGCGCGGGCATGTACCGTTTCCTGCGCTTTCGCGAAATTGCCGACCAAATCCTGCGACCACAGTTTCAATGCCGCCGACTGCATCGCACGGCCGTAGGAGAACGACAGCGGCCACGGGTGCGGGCCTATTTGGTTCATCGCGTTCAGATGCGCGGTCGCATCGTCGTCGCTCTGACCGCCGGAGAGGAACACGATGCCCGGCAGGATCGCCGGCACCGCCGACTTCAAACACATCACCGTGCTTTCGGCGACTTCGTCGATCGAGGCCTGCTCGGCGCAATCCTTACCGGACACCACCATCGAGGCTTTCAGAATCGTGCCTTCCAGCATCACGTTGAACTGATACAGCGAATCGAACAGCGCGCGCAGGGTGACTTCGGTGACTTCGTAACAGGTCTCGATGTCGTGGTCGCCGTCCATCAACACTTCCGGTTCGACCATCGGCACGAGGCCGCATTCCTGGCACAACGCGGCGTAGCGCGCGAGGGCATGGGCGTTGGCTTCGATGCAGGCGCTGGACGGCGCGTCTTCGCTGATGGTGATGACCGCGCGCCACTTGGCGAACTTCGCGCCCAGCTTGGCGTATTCCTTCAAGCGATCGCGCAAGCCGTCGAGGCCTTCGGTGATTACTTCGCCCGGGAAGCCGGCGAGCGGGTGCGTGCCCTTATCGACTTTGATACCCGGGATGATGCCGTTGTCCATCATCACCTTGGTGAACGGCACACCGTCTTTGGTGGATTGACGGATGGTTTCGTCGAACAAGATCGCGCCGGAGATGTAATCGCCGAGTTTCGGCGTCGTCAGCAGAAGCTCGCGATAAGCGCGGCGATTTTCTTCGCTATTGGGGATGCCCACCGACTCGAAACGTTTGGCGATGGTGGCGTTGGATTCGTCGATGGCGATGATGCCCTTACCCGGCGCCACCATGGCGCGGGCGATCTCGGCAAGCTGTTCGATGCTCATGGGGAGTCCTGGGTTGGCGATAGGAGGCTGGAAAGTCGGCCATTATACGCGCTCGCGACGGCCGAAAGATCATTGCGGATCAGTCACTTAAGTCGCTTACAGGCGAATTTCGATCACTTCGCTGCAACGGTGCAGCCGGCCCGAAGGGCGAGGCGCGTAGCGCCGAGTCATCCATCACGCAAGTGATTGATTATTTGCGCTACGCGCTCACCCTTCGCTGCGCTCAGGGCCAGCTTCGCTGTTCAGCCCGCAAGCGAGCTGTCGGCGCGAGCGAGTTCGGGCATGCACCGAACTCGCGACCGCTGAACAAGGTCAAGATGGACGTGTTCAGCGTTATCTGAAGATCCTGCCGCACGGTCAGTCGACGATAAACAGCGTCGCTCCCGTGTCGGTGGACGAACGATGCGGCTCCGCGCCGTCGGCGACCTGATAACTCACGCCCGGGGTCAACGTGAAGACTCGGCCGTCGGCCAACTCGGTACGCAGCTCGCCTTCGAGGCACAGCAACACATGCCCTTTCTCGCACCAATGGTCGGCGAGATAGCCCGGCGAATACTCGACCATTCGCACGCGAAGTTCGCCGAAGCGCCGAGTGCGCCAATGCGCGACCCCGGTGTCGCCCACATGCTCGGTCCGCTCGATCGCGGACCAGTCGGTGATGCCGAAGGGAATGCTTTCTATCTTCATGATGTATCCGGACGATGGTAACGATAGAAGCGAACATCAGGCCTTAGTAGAACACAGCCTTCGTCCGCATTTCGGTACCGCATCTCACGTGGACGCGGGTCGCAACCGCGCTCAGTCGGTACCGAGGCCGCGTTGCGATACCGGCACGGGGGCATCGTCGATTCGCATCGTGGGCACCGCGCAGGCGCACTTCACGACATGTCGCAGCTATCGCGCCGTCAGCGATCCGCGCAGTCCGCCATTCACGCCGCAGAACCGTCGCTCATCGCATGCCGATTGCATGCGTGCGACGCGTGGACGACGCTCGCCTCGACACGATTCCACGTCTGCACTCACTCGCAGCTCGAACCCCAATCGCACCAGACATCGGAGACATCATGAAGACCAATCGCGACCCTGCAGGGCGTTGGGTGGGGGCGTTGATGCTCTACACCTTCGTCGCCGGAATCTATTCCAACTTCGGCCTGCAGGCGCAGTTGTTCGATGGCGACGGGTATCTGGTCAACGCCGCAAAACAGCCGGGTCTCGTCGGCGCGATCCTCACGCTCGGTCTGATCGGCTGCCTCGTGGCCGCCGTGGTGGCGTCGATCATTTCGCAGCGTTTCGCCGCCGCACAGCCGCGACTGAGCCGCATCTACTACACGTTCGCAGTCGTGGGCGTCGCCGCCTCGGTCATGGAATTGACCACGCTGTCGGCTATGCAATCGCTGAGCGAACAATTCGCCGCTGCCGGCACTGCGGACGGAACGCAATACGATGCCGCCAAAGCGGTCATCGGGGGCCTGCGCAATGGCATTCACTTCCCCGACAAATTGATCGGCGGCGCGAGCGTGCTGCTGATGTTCGCGATCCTCCAGAGGTCGCGCACCGTGCCGAAACCATTGGCGCTGTTCGGCATCTTCGCTGCACTCTGTCAGATGGGCGCGATCGGGATGTCGTTCTTCGGTGGCGACGTCAACCGGCTACTGCTCGCGCCACTGGCGCTGACGTATCTCGTCACCTGTTTCTGGCTGCTCGTGCGAGGATTTCCGCCAATCGCTTCGACGGAAGCCGCTAGGGCATAAAAGATCGAAAGGGCCGTCAAAGGGGACGGACGACAGCGCTCTTTTCTTCCGTTCCCTTTAATTCGATATCGATCTCTGGTGCGATTTCGATCGCCGGGGCATCGCCCATATCGTGGCTATCGACCCACGCGGCGAGATCAGCGATTTCGCAACTGGGCCGCAGTCGTGCGGCGATGGCGTCTTTCTGCGCGACACCCATGCCCGCAGATCGTTTTCGACCTAGCAACGGGATCGTCAGCGCGCTGAACACGTTCGCGGTGTTCGGATTCTCCGCAACCGCCGTAAAGCGCGCGATCATCGGCGCCGCATTCGTCACCGCGATGGTCAACTCTTGCGCACGCCACGGCGGCACGTCTTTACCGAACGCCCGACGCAGCGGACGCACCGCGGTCATCCGGCCAGCGCGATCGATCATGAAGCCGACGGTGACGCAACCGAAAGCCATCTCTCGGTTCGTGCCGACGTCCATCATGACCAGCGCGGGTTCGGCACGCCAATAGCGGTCGAGTTTGGCGTAGTCGACGATGACGAAACCTTGTGCGGATGCGGGCGCGATTCGGCCGAATGCGAGCGCGAACAACAACAGACACAGCAATGCGAAGCTTTTAGAAGTGTCCATCAATCCGTTCCAGCCCGACTTCGCGCCGATTTGAGGCTTTGCGATCGCATATAACCACCGGCCAGACTTGCATAGCGCTTGTCGTAGGATGGGTTGAGCGCAGCGATACCCATCGTTTTTCGTCAACATGATGGGTATCGCTGCGCTCAACCCATCCTACCTTGCTGCCTGCTGCGAGTAGCGTCAGGAAACCAATGTGCGATGCTCGTCTATGCGGCGATTCGCTCACAACTCCCCCAACCCCTCCGCCGTCCCATCCTCGCCCACCTGCAACAGACGCAGCGTATTCGTTGCACCATGCGTTTCCATATGTTCGCCGCTGGTGAAGACCACGCGGTCGCCGGCTTTCAGCAGGCCGGCTTCGACCAGTTTGCGGATGCTGCCGCGCGCGGCTTGGCGCGGCGTTTCGCCGCGGCTGTCGTAGTCCATCGGGAACACGTCGCGCATCATCGCCATACGGTGGCGCGCGCCGTGGTCGCGGGCGAACGCGAAGATCGGTGCGCGGCTGCGGAAGCGCGACAGAAAGCGCGCGGTACCGCCGGATTCGGTCATCGCGACGATCGCACCGACACCGATGTGTTCGGTGAGGAACATCGCCGCCATCGCGATCGCTTGGTCCGCGCGTTCGAGGTTGCGCGGCGCGTCTTCGAAATCGGTGTCGTGCTCGAATTGGCGTTCGGCGCCGAGACAAATGCGCACCATCGCTTCCACCGATTTCACCGGATAGATGCCAGCGGCGCTTTCCTGCGACAGCATCACCGCATCGGTACCGTCGATCACCGCATTGGCCACGTCCAACACTTCGGCACGCGTCGGGATCGGGCTCGACACCATCGACTGCAGCATCTGGGTCGCGGTGATGACGATCTTGTTGCGTTCGAGCGAGGTGCGGATGATTTTCTTCTGCAAACCCGGTAATTCCGCGTCGCCGATCTCCACGCCCAAATCGCCGCGCGCGACCATCACCACATCGCTGGCATCGACGATCTCGACCAAGTTCTCGATCGCTTCGGCGCGTTCGACTTTCGCCACCAGCCACGCATCGCTGCCGGCGGCGCGCGCGACGCGACGCGCTTCGTTCATGTCTTCGGCATTGCGGCAGAAACTGACGGCGATGAAATCCGCGCGCAATTGCGCGGCGATGAGGATCAGCTCGCGATCGTGTTCGGTCAATGCGCCGAGCGACAGGCCGCCGCCGAGTTTATTCAGACCTTTGCGATTGGATAGCTCGCTGTCGTTGAGTACCGTGGTGACGATGCGCTCGCCCTCCACCGCCATGACCTGCAACTGCACCACGCCATCGTCGAGCAACAGCGTGTCGCCGGGCTTCACGTCGCCGGGCAAGCCGAGATAACTCACGCCGACCTGCGTCTCGTCGCCGAGCGGCGCGTGCGCGCTCGCGACCAAGTCGAAACGATCGCCCGCGCGTAGCTTCACTTTGTCGTTGGCGAATTTTTCGATGCGAATTTTCGGGCCGGGCAAATCGACCAGGATGCCGACCTCGGTGCCGACGCGTTCCGCGGCGGCGCGCACCGCATCGGCGCGCGCAAGCTGACCGGACGGGTCGCCGTGGGAGAAATTGAGCCGCACCACATCCACGCCTGCGCGCAACAGCGCGTCGAGCACACCCGGAGCGTCGGTGGCGGGGCCGAGCGTGGCGATAATCTTGGTGCGGCGGCGTTGTTCGGTCATGGTGTCGGTGGCCTCGATTTATCGCCCAAAGCTAACACAATGCCATTCGATTTCAGCGACAAGGCGGCCCTGCATACGTACTCATCCGACGCGAACATGCGGCTCTGCCCTCGTTCGCCACATGCAATGAACGCGCTCGCGCTATGCGTCGACGGTGAGCGCAGCGACGATCTCCGGCAGATGCTGCGGTGCAGCGGCGATCGCGTGCGCGCCGGCCTCGCGCAATTCGTTTTCGCTGCCGAACCCCCACAGCACACCGATACCGTGCATGCCGTGATGACGGGCGCCATCGATATCCATGTGTCGGTCGCCGATCATGATGCAGTTCGTCGTCGATAACGACAGTCGCGACAACGCTTCGGCGATCAACTCCGGCTTGTGACTGAGCCGGCCATCGAGCGTGGCGCCGACGATCTGCTCGAAGCGATGACCGAAGGGCAAGGTCTCGATGATCTTGCGCGCATGCGGTTCGTTTTTCGCGGTGACGACGGCGAGACGATGCCCCGCGGCATGCAACGCCTCGACGATCTCGCCGATGCCGTCGTAAACCGTATGCTCGCGCCAACCATCGGTCTCGAAACGTTCGCGATACAGTTCCACCGCGCGTTCGACATCGGCCGCGCTCGCGAATAAAGTCGCGTAGCTCACTCGCAACGCCGGACCGATCCACGTCCGCAACTCGGACTCGGTGAGCCCGGGGTGCCCCATGCGTTCCAGCGAATACGCCGCGCAGCGGGTGATGCCGACGGCGGAGTCGATCAGGGTGCCGTCGAGGTCGAAGAAGAGCGTCGTTTTCAAGCGGAGCGCGCTTGCAACGCCGCGACCGCCGGCAGCGTCTTGCCTTCGAGGAATTCGAGAAACGCGCCGCCACCGGTGGAGATGTACGACACGTCGTTCTCGATGCCGTATTTGTCGACGGCCGCGAGGGTGTCGCCGCCGCCGGCGATCGAAAACGCATCGCTCTCGGCAATCGCGCGCGCGAGGGTTTCGGTGCCCTTGCCGAACGCATCGAATTCGAACACACCGACCGGGCCATTCCATACCACGGTGCCGGCGCTCTTGATCAATTCGGCGTAACGCGCAGCGGTCTGCGGGCCGATATCGAGAATCATGTCGTCCGCAGACACCGTATCCACGGCTTTTACGGTCGCGGGCGCATCGGCGGCGAAAGCCGGCGCGACCACGACATCGCTGGGAATCGGAATATCTGCGCCGCGCGCTTTGGCGTCGGCCATGATCTGTTTGGCCGTGTCGAGCAAATCGTTTTCGACCAGCGATTTGCCGACGCCATAGCCCATCGCGGCGATGAAGGTGTTGGCGATACCGCCGCCGACGATGAGTTGATCGACCTTCGACACCAGCGAAGCGAGCAGTTCGAGTTTGGTGCTGACTTTGCTGCCGGCGACGATCGCGAGCAACGGGCGCGCGGGATGTTCCAGCGCTTTGGCGAGCGCATCGAGTTCGGCCATCAGCAGCGGGCCGCCAGCGGCTTGTTTCGCGAATTTGATGACGCCGTGCGTCGACGCCTGCGCGCGGTGCGCGGTGCCGAAGGCATCCATCACGAAGACATCGCATAGCGCCGCGTATTTCTGCGACAAGGCATCGTCGTCTTTGCCTTCGCCGATATTCATGCGGCAATTTTCGAGCAGCACGAGCTGGCCCGGTTCGACGCGGACGCCATCAACCCATTCTTTCACCAACGGAACATCGCGGCCTAACAATTCGCTCAAACGCTTCGCTACCGGCGCCAGCGAATCGGCTTCGCTCCACACACCTTCTTTCGGCCGACCCAGATGCGACATCACCATCACCGCTGCGCCTTTTTCCAGCGCAAGCTTCAGCGTCGGCAAGGACGCGACGATGCGTTGATCCGAGGTCACGACGCCATCGGCGCCATGCTCATGCGAAACCGGAACGTTGAGATCCTGACGGATCAACACGCGCTTACCGGCGAGATCGAGATCGGTCATGCGGACGATGGCCATGCGGGGCTCCTGAATTCAAAGGCACGAATCGAGACCGCTATTGTCGCCGCTGAGCATGGGCGTTACCAGCAAGGGAGTTTTTTATCGGAGGCTTTTGCAGATTTTGACCTTTCGTAACGTTCAATTATCACGGTCTTTCCAGACCAATCGGGCGGCGGGCAGGACGCCCGCCCCGATCTGATGAAGATGTTTCGATTCGCCAGGGATGGCGAATCGAAACATCTCCTTAAAAAACAATAATCAAGATTGTTTTGTCGGGGAAAAGTGCTTTCTTTTGCATACTTTTCTTGACTCGCGTCCATTGGACGCTCGCCCTTCGGGCCGGCTTCGCCGTTCGCGCTGCGATGCAGCGCAGTGCACGAAAGAAAAGTAGGTCGCGCGTCAGCGCGAAAGCCTTTAGTTGAAATTCAAAAGACCATGGGGTTAGTTCAGCTTGAGAAGCAAATGCGATGCGGTCGCAGCTGTTCAGAAAAGTACGATCAGCCGAAACCGATGGCGAACAGAATGCAACTCAGGCCAAAGGATCGGCCGGGGCTACGTGCAACGAATCGGGGGCACTCGTCGCACGCACTCACGACTCCCCGCCCGCCGCAGGCTTGGAGCGAATCAGGCTCATCGCGAAACCCGCGACGATCAACGCGCCGCCGATCAGCAGCACCCACAGCAACCAACCGCGCCAGTTCGGCGGCGTTTTCGGTGCGTCGTAGGCGGCGTCGCCACCAGCAGCCGCACGCATGCCGAGACTCGCCATCGGCGGCTGCCAATCGGCGCCGAAATGCTTGCGCATCGGCGCGAGCGCCTGCTCGACCGGCATCGGCGCACGTTGCGCGCTACGGCTGCCGGCCGCGAGGGTGTACGGGCCTTTGCCCTGCGCGAGAAACACGAAACGATCGGGCAAATACGTCGCTTCGATGCGTGGCGGCGGATCCATCGGCGCGATCGTGCGCAAGCGCCATTCGCGCGCGGTGGTCGCCATGCCCAGCAGGTGATCGTCGTTGTCGACCGTGAGTTCGCCCTGGCGCAAGCGGAAGACGGAAAACCGTCCCATCGACGTCCATTGTTCGCCGATCAGCGCTTGCAATTCGACTTCGGCGGTCGCGTTATCGGTCGCGAGCGCGATGCCGACCTGCGTCACCGGCAGCGCCGCGGGCAGACGGTAGCGATACCAACGCATGCCCTGCTCCGCTTCGCCGCTATCGACGTATTCGGCCAGTGCGGTACGCGTGACGAAGCCGGCGTAGACCGAGGCGGCGGAATCGTGCCGGCGTGCCTGTATTTGCAGCGATTGCAGCGCATCGCCGTCGAGTTGTCGCAGGCGCAAATACGATTGCGCGGTGGGCGGCAGCGCGATCGTGCGCCGCTGCAGCGTCGCGCCGTTCTGCTTCAGCGAGAGGACCGCTGCGGCCTCGACCAAGGTCTGCCAATGTTCGAGATCGTCGCTCGCTTCGACAGCGAAGCGCGCGCGCACATCGCGGTCGCTGTGCGACCACTGCAAATCGAGACGATCGATGGTGGCGGTGCCCGAATCGCGACGAATCGTGCTGGCATCGATCACATAATCGATCGCAGTCGCGTTGGCGATCGCATTCTCCGTGGTCGTGGCGTCGGCCGGAGGCGTCGCACCCTGCACTTGCGCCTCGAGCATCCGCAACTGTCCGCCGCTATCGCGTTCGATGCGCAATGAGACATCGCCGCCTGCGGCGACGCCATCGACCGCATCGCCGCGCGGCAACGCGAACGACGGCATCCACACCCATTGCGACTGCGGCGAGACCTGCGCGGACACGGTCAACGGTGCGACCGGAATCGCACGGCCCTCGCTGTTGAACACCTCGAAATCGCGCAATTTCGGGTCGCGCAGCGCGGCGTACACCTCGGGCGTCAGCTCGAACTGCCAGGCGACATTGTTGCCCTCGGTCTTGAGCGGCCAGCGATACGCGTAGTTGTCCATGGGCCCGGCGGCATTCGCCGCGCCGACCGCCAGGCTTGCGAGCAGCGCGCAAGCGAAAGAAGACCGCAATGTTCGTGCAGCGATGCGTCGGAACACAGACATGCTGAGACACTCCAAATCGAAAAAATGCGGTGCCCGCGTCAGCGAGCGATGCGGACGGCGCGAGTCACGATGCACGAGCGCGATCATGATGCGACGCTCTCGCGTTTCGGCGGTGCGGGCGCGAAATATCCCACCGCGGTGCATAGCAGGCCGTACGCGATGAACGAAATGATGCCGAAGATATTGCCCAGATGGCCGCGATCGATCAGCAACAGCTTCAACAACACCACCGCCATCAATGCCGCGCCCGCACCCCACAACACGCGGTCGCCGCGCCGCGAGCCGAAGATCCAACCGAGCACACCGAGCACGCTCCACACGACGGTCAATGCGGTTTGCACTTCGGTTTCGCCCAACATCGACATCGACCATGAGGTATCGGCCCAGTGATGCGTCGCGCGTAACGTGGCGAACGTGATCCACACGAAGCTGGCGATCGCGAATACCGGCACGCCCCAACGCGCCAAGGCAGGATGACGTTCGCCGCGCCATGCCCATTGCGCCAACAGCAATAGTCCGGCGATTTGCATCAGTTCCAGCGGATTGATCAAGCTGAACCACGGCAGCGGCGTGCTGTCGCCCGCGACGAACAGCGAGATGACCCACAAACCGGCGAGCGCGACCGACGCGATGACAGCGAGCGGCATGCGGTAGTCCGCGAAGCCGGCCGCCAGTGGCGCAGCGAGCGTCTGCGGACGCAGGCGCAGTAGCGCAGCGAGCGCGAGCACCGGTGTCGCGATCGCTGCGATGCGCCAGCCGTCGCCGAGATCGGCGATGCGCGCGTGTTCGAACAGGAAGCAGAGAATCGCGACCGTCCACGCCCACCACCAACCGCCGTGCGCGACGCCGCGCACCGGCGCACCCGCACCGCGCAAGCACATCAAACTGCGCCAGCCGAGTGCCGCGTACACCGCCCATGCCGCCCAGCCCCAGTCCGCGAACGGATGGCCGTGACGTGCGCTTTGCGCGAAAGCGATCGGAATGGCGAACACCAAGGCCGCCGCTGCGGCGATGCCCAGCATCGGCAACTCCTGCAAGCGGCGACGCCCTTCGGCCGCCAACCAACCGCTGAAGATCACGAACGCCAACGTCGCTGCGAGCCGATGGATGTACGGCACGTGCGTGTAGATTTCGTTGAGCCCTGCGAACGCCCACCACGCCAAGGCCCATGTGGTGAACAACGCGACCAAGACGCGATCGAGCGTCTTGCGATAACTGTAAGCGATGACCAAACCGGCGAGCGCGATCAGCACCGCGCCCATGAACGCAGGATTGGCGATCGGCGTCGGCAATGCAGCCCACACCCATTGGCCGTTCGCGGCTTCGATCAGATCGGTGCCATGACGCTGGAAGCCGACGAAATACGCTACCGCTGCGGCGCCCTGCAGCAACAGGCCCGAAAGTTGCGGCAACTTACGCCGCTGACGCAAACCGAGCCACACCAGCGCCGCGCCTTCGAGCGCGAACACACTCGCGCTGGCGCCGGCCGACAACGCCAGCGGTACCGCCAGCGTGGCGAAACCCACCGCGAGCACGGCATAGGATTCGACCAGCGGACGCAGGCGTGCGCGACGATGCAACGCGCCGCCGAGCAAGGCGTAAATCGCCGCCAACCCCAAGGCTGAAAACGCGAGCGGCATACGATCGCCGCGCGCGAGATGTTCTTGCAAGAGGCCCGCCTGCAACGCGAACGTCACCAATGGCGTGCCGAAGACCAAGGTGCCGTCGACCATATCGCGACGCCCTTCGCCGCGACCGATGGCGTAGAAGATCGGAATCAGCAGATACAGACCGAAGAACAGCAGCAGGAAGGGTTCGGTGCGTGCCGAACTTATGCGGCTGATAATCCAACACACCCCACACCGTACCGATGCCGAAGGTGAAGACGAAGCCGAGCAGATTGAGCAAGCGCCACGCGCCGCGGCCGCGCGATTGCGCCCACGCGATGGCGAAAATACCGAGATTAAGCACGGCGTAGTACGAGAACAACGCGACATGATTGCCGCTGCCGGTGGAGAGCCAGATCGGCGCGAGAAAACCGGCGAGAATGCCGAACACCGCGAGCGCCAGGGCGCGTTGCAAAACCGCGAGCACACCAAGCCCCGCAACGAGCGCGATCGTGATCGCGAACGCGGGCCCCGCTTCCATCAAGCCATACAGTTTGTAGGCCGCGAACGCCACCAACATCAGCACACCGATCGCACCGCCTTGAAGCGACAGCGCGAACGAGCGCCGCGTTTCGCGTTGCCGCCATGCGAACACCAAGCCACCGATAGCGGCTGCCGCGATACCGGCAAGACGCAGCTCGATCGGCACGCGCACCCAGCCTTGATCGCTGGCGTATTTCAGCAACGCCGCAACGCCGAACAGCAACACCATCACGCCGATCTTCACCGGCACATTGCCTTCGGTGAACCAACCTTTGATCAGACGCACGATCGGCGCGAAGGGATCGGATGGCGGCGTGCGCGGCGGCGCAGGCCGCGCAGCTGGAGGCGCTTGCGGCGGAAGCCCGGCTTCGCGACGGTCTTGTTCCTGCGCGGCCGTAGCACCGATCGACACCGCTTCGCGCAAGGGCGGCAAGGGTGGCGGCGCGACCGTCGCGGCTTGAGGCGTATCGGTCGGGATCGACGAAGAGACTTCGGCGGCGGCTGCTGGAATTTCCGCGGACGATTCCACAATCGTCGACGCCACCGGCGCGCGGCTTCGGATCGTGTCGTCTTCGGCCGCGCGTGCAGCGGCCGGCGCTTGTTGCGTCGCGCTGCGCTGCACGCTAATGCGCAGATCGGCGACCTCGTGCTCGATCGCATCGATGCGACGTTTCGCGTTGCTGATCTTCACCAGGGCGACGACCAACATGATCGGAATGGTCAACAACCCAAGTCCGATCAGTACCAGGACGCCCTCAATACCGTGCATCGTTATCCCCTGCGTCGAACCCTCGCCCATCGCCACCCGCTGGAGTAAACCAGCCGGCTTCGGATGGACACCTCCGCAGCCTTCACGATGCCACCGGAAAATGCAACCTCAGCGCCCCGCCGTAGCGTGGGCGGGGCCTGCCGGTATCGCCAGTCGATACTGTGGATCGTGGTGCAGTGGCAGCGGGCAGGACCGAAGGTTCCGTCGTAGGGTCGTAGGGTGGGCTTTATGCCCACCATTGCCGTGCATCCATAGGACGGAACAATGATCGAAGCTTAGCCAACGCATGAAGCCGTTTGTCGTCATTGTTCAGATGCCGAAGCGGTGGGCATAAAGCCCACCCTACGGTCCTCGGATCGGAGGTTGATTCTTGCGATTGAGTGAGGTGGCTGCTTTCGGCCAAGAGTAGATCTTCAACCACGTCATTCCGGCGTTAGCTTTTTAGACTTGCCTTCCTTCTCCCCGCGTGCGGGGAGAAGGTGGCCGAAGGCCGGATGAGGGGCTGCCTGCTGGCTAATATCTTCGCAGCAGACACAAAACACATCTCACAGAGACTTTGTTTTCGTAGCCCGGGTAGAGCGCAGCGACACCTGGGGATTTTCGCGAGATGACGAGAAACCGACCTATCGTTCTGAGCAATGCACAAAATACGATCAAGGCTTGCCATCTGATGACAAGCGAGTTGCATCCTTGAAATATCGCGAAGAGCCCCAGGTGTCGCTGCGCTCTACCCGGGCTTGTATTATGAATTTGCCCAAGTCGCTCTTGGGTAAATGGATTCTCGGATGCCGTACCCGGGCTTTGCTTTCGAGGCCGCAACGTAGATAGCGCACCGGGAATTCAGCTTCAACTTGCGAGAGATCGAACAGTATCTTCGGCCCGACCTAGTCGGCAGCCTGCATTCACAAGGTGGATTGCGCAAGCCATGATGATGACAACCAAATTGTATCTGGGCATTGATGTCTCCAAAGCTAAGCTGGACTGCGCCTTGGCTCTGAATGACAAATATCGCAACAAGGTCTTTGCGAACACCGCGACGGGGTTTGCAGAGCTCTCCGCGTGGTTAGCTCGATATGCCGAAGTGCCGGTGCACGTGTGCATGGAAGC
Organism: uncultured Gammaproteobacteria bacterium; assembly: GCA_963783035.1. GTDB lineage: Bacteria > Pseudomonadota > Gammaproteobacteria > Xanthomonadales > Xanthomonadaceae > Lysobacter_I. Next base: position 918,694 of record CAWAMC010000004.1, on the reverse strand, counting down.
GACCGGCGTGTACTGGGAAGCTGCCGCCGAATATCTGGCCGATATGGGACATGTGGTCTCGGTGATCAATCCGGCGTTGTCCAAAGCGCATGGCCACTCACTGGGGCTGCGCAACAAAACCGATGCGGTTGATGCTCGTGTTCTGGCGAACTTCTGTCGAGAAAAGCAGCCCGCTGGGTGGACAGCGCCGTCGGCCAGCGCGCGTCAATTACGGGCGTTGGTGTTGCGGCATCAATCGCTGGTGGACATGCAGACTCAGGAAAAGAACCGAATCCAAGTCGCCCGCGAATCGGTTCGCGACAGTCTGCATACGCATCTGGACTGGTTGGGCGAAGAAATCAAACGCATCGAACAGGCCATTACCCAGACCCTTGATGACGATCCTGATTTGCGTGGTAAACGCGAGCTGCTCGATTCCATTCCCGGCTTGGGCGACCGCACCATCGCTATCGTGCTTGCCTTCGATCTGTGCCAGCAGCGCTTCGATAGCGCGCGTCAGTTCGTCGCTTTTGCCGGGCTCAATCCTCGACATCACGAATCCGGCACCAGCGTCAGGGCCAAGCCGCGATTATCCAAAGTAGGGCATGCTTTCCTGCGACGAGCGCTGTACATGCCGGCGATGGTTGCCATTTACAAAACGGCGTGGGGCAAAGTCTTCCGCCGACGGCTTCAAGCGAATGGAAAACCGCCCAAACTCATCATCGGCGCCATGATGCGAAAGTTGGCTCAGGTCGCCTTCGGCGTTATCAAATCAGGCCAGCCCTTCAATCCAGCACTTCACGGAGCTTGATCTGGATAACAGTATCTACGTCAGTAAAACAACAACAGCGCCCGAAGGCGCTGTCGTGGGTCTAGCTGCAGTAGCGCGCGGCGATTATTTGCCAGCGATAACCTTCACCATTTCCAAGCACTTGGTCGAATAGCCCCACTCGTTGTCGTACCACGCGACCAATTTGACGAAGGTCGAGTCCAGTGCGATGCCGGCGTCGGCGTCGAAGATCGAGGTGCGGGTGTCGCCGACGAAATCGGTGGCGACCACTTTGTCTTCGGTGTAACCGAGGATACCTTTGAGCGCGCCTTGCGATTGCGCTTTCATTTCGGCGCAGATTTCGGCGTAGGTCGCGGGGGTTTCGAGTTCGCAGGTCAGATCGACCACCGACACGTCCGACGTCGGGACGCGGAAACTCATGCCAGTGAGTTTCTTGTTCAATTCCGGGATCACCACGCCGACGGCTTTCGCCGCGCCGGTGCTGGAGGGAATGATGTTCTCGAGAATGCCGCGACCGCCGCGCCAATCTTTATTGCTCGGGCCATCGACCGTCTTCTGCGTGGCGGTGGCGGCGTGGACGGTGGTCATCAGGCCGCGCTTGATGCCCCACTTATCGTTCATCACCTTGGCGATCGGTGCGAGACAGTTGGTGGTGCACGATGCGTTGGAGACGATGGCTTCGCCCGCGTATTTCATGTGGTTCACGCCATAAACGAACATCGGCGTGTCGTCTTTGGATGGCGCCGACATGATGACTTTCTTCGCGCCGGCCGCGATGTGTTTCTCGGCGCTGGCCTTATCGAGAAACAGGCCGGTGGATTCGATCACCACTTCGGCACCGACCTCGCCCCATTTCAGGTTGGCCGGATCCTTTTCCTGGGTCAGGCGGATCTTCTTGCCGTTGACGATCAGGGTGTTGCCTTCGACCGACACCTCGCCCTTGAACTGCCCGTGGACCGAGTCGTAGCGCAGCATGTAGGCCAGATACTCGGGTTCGAGCAAGTCGTTGATGCCGACGATTTCGATATCGTCGCCGAAATTCTGAACTGCGGAACGCAGGACATTGCGGCCGATTCGGCCGAAACCATTGATACCAACCTTGATCGCCATGGGCGGGTTGCTCCTGAAGAGAGGGGGGCGGGAAGGCGGTCATTTTAGCCGATCGTTCATGCCCCCTGGGCCGCGGCTTGGCCACGTGGGCGGCGCGCCGAGGCGGATAGAAGCCTCAGTTCAGCGCTCCAAATGCGACGTTCGCCTCAAAAAAATAGGCTTTCGCGTGCAATTCCGCTCAATCGAGTCAATTTGTTAACTTTTTGATTATGCTCAAAGAGGGCGCCCCCACCGCTCTGCATACTGAAATCATCAACAACGCCTAGGAGGCAACCTGAATGAAGCTTCGTCTTGTCCCGCTCGCCCTCGCTCTTTCGCTCGGCGCCACTGCCGCTCCCGCTTTCGCCCAACAGGCCGGCGAATGGACCATCGGCATCGGTGCCCATCAGGTGAACCCGAAGTCCGATAACGGCACCTTGACCGGCGGCCTCGATGTCGAAGTCGGCAGCAATGTCCGCCCGACCATCACCGCCGAGTATTTCGTCCGCGACAACTTGGGGATCGAAGTTCTGGCCTCTTGGCCGTTCGAGCACGACATCAACATCAAAGGCATCGGCGAGGTCGGTTCGGCCAAGCATTTGCCGCCGACCGTCTCGCTGCAGTACCACTTCGGTAGCGACTCCATCAAGCCCTTCATCGGCGCTGGCGTCAACTTCACCACGTTCTTCAGCGAAGACACCTCCGGCGCTTTGACCGGTACCGACCTGAAGCTCGACGACTCCTTCGGCTTGGCCGCCCATGCCGGCGTCGATTTCAAAGTCGGCGAACGCAGCTCGATCCGCATCGACGCGCGTTGGATCGATATCGACACCGATGTCGAGGTCAATGGCACCGATCTGGGCACCGTCAATATCGACCCGTTCATTTACGGCGCTGCGTACGTCGTGAAGTTCTGATCCTAAGTTGGGCCGCCGCCTCGGCGGCATCCCAACAGGCCATGCTCCAAAAATAGGCCATGCTCGGTTAACCTGCCGGCATGGCCTATTTCGTTCGTATCGCACTGGTTTGCGCGCTGCTCGCTGCTGCGCTGACGCCCATCCCCGCAAGCGCCTGGGGCCCGCAAGGGCATCGGCTCGTCGGGGCGATCGCCGAAGCACGGTTGAGCCGCACGACGCGCAGCGAAGTCGCGCGCTTGCTGCGCGGCGAAGCGGAGCCGACGCTCGCCGGCGTGTCGAACTGGGCCGACGATTTGCGCGAGAACGATCCCGATCTCGGCCGCCGCACCGCACGCTGGCATTACGTCAACATGGCCGAAGACGGCTGCGCCTACGACGCCGACGAACATTGCCGTAATGGCGACTGCGTGATCGAAGCGATCCGCCGCCAAGAGGCCTTGCTCGCCGATCGCCGACAACCCGATGCGGTACGCACGCAAGCCCTGAAATTCCTGGTGCATTTCGTCGGCGATATTCATCAGCCCTTGCACGCGGGCTACGCGCGCGACCGCGGCGGCAATACGCATCAACTGCAAGTGCGCGGGCTGGGCAGTAATCTGCATCGGGTCTGGGATGGCGATGTCGTGATCAAGAGGAGTCGTCACGAGCATCGGAACTTCGATCGTTTACGCGCGATGCGTGCGCCCGGCGGCATCGACGAGCGCGCGCCTGCCCGCTGGGCGGAAGCGTCCTGTCGAATCGTCTTGCAAGAAGGCTTCTATCCGCCGCAAGGCGTGCTCGCGCCTGGATACACGACGCGGTGGCATCCCACCGCCGATACGCAATTGCGGCTCGCCGCAGAGCGACTCGCACGCCTGCTCGAACGCGCTTTGTCGCCGTCGATAGCGACAGGGCAGCTCCCGCGTTGAGCGAGATCGAACTGCTCGCGGCCGGGCTTTTCCTCCTGGTTGCGATGCTGTATTCGTCGGTCGGCCATGCCGGCGCCAGCGGTTATCTCGCGACGATGGCCTTGCTCGGTTTCGCGCCGGAACAGATGCGTCCGACGGCATTAGCATTGAATCTGTTGGTTGGCGGCATCGGTCTGTATCGCTTCTGGCGCGGCGGTCATGTGCGCTGGCGGAACATTCTGCCGTTCGTGTTCGCCTCCGCGCCCGCGGCGTACTTCGCGGCGCAGATGCGCGTGCCGAAAGACGCGTACGCGGCCTTGCTTGCCATCGTGCTGGTCGTCGCGGCATTCGGCGTGTTCCGCTCCGCCTCGTATGCGGAGCAAGACGACATTCGGAGCATCGACCGCAACGTGCCATGGTCGATCGGGCTGATCGTCGGCGCCGCGATCGGCACGCTCTCGGGCCTCACCGGCACCGGCGGCGCGATCTTTCTCACGCCTCTGCTGTTGTTCGCACGCTGGATGCCGACGCGCGACGCGAGCGGTACATCGGTGGCCTTCGTATGGATCAATTCGCTGACAGCTTTAGCGGGTTTGATGACTACGCAGCAACACATTCCGTCGGCGCTGCCGATGTGGCTCGTCGCGGTCGCGGTCGGCGCGCTGATCGGCACCCAACTCGGGCTGCGTTGGTTGCCGGTGCGCGGCTTACGTTATGCGCTGGGCGTGGTGTTGTTGGTCGCGGCAGGAAAGCTGATGCTTTGATCGCGCCAGATGACGGTTCGTCGTATGTTCCGCCGCTCACAGTCGTATTGCCGAAGATGATGGGTACCTCGACGATGACGATGCGATCGCAACCGATCGCATCGTCATCTTGGCACGATCAGCAATCGTCTTCCGCGGGACGCTTCGGTGCCAAAAAATTCAGCGATGGGATCGCGATCAGCGAAGAGGCCTTCGCCGAGCGTTTCGACATCGGCGTAGCAGGAGCGGGCGGCGCGATGCGATCGCTTTGTCCCTTCGCTAGTGCGTCGTTCGGATTAATCGGCGAGCGCATCGAAACGAAAGTGCCGCTGGTGGAAGCGTGTACGCCTACTGCGGGTGGTTCGGGTGGTTCGGGTGGTTCGGGTGGTTCGGGTGGCGATGGTGGTGCAGGCACATCGCGAAGCGATGGCGGTGCAGGCGGCGCTATGGGTGCGATCGACGACGTCGGTGCATCCAACGGCGGCAATGGCGCATCGAGCGGAGGCAGAGGCGCATGCGGAAGCATGGGCGTATCGAGCGGCGCCATTGGCGGCATCGCGTCTAAAGCCGCTATCGGCGCTGCGTTAGACGCGATTTGACTCAAAGGCCGGCTCGCCTTGCGTTGCATCACCGTCACGCGATAACCGTTGCCCATCGTTCGCTCGAACGAAGGCGTTTGATCGATCCGCGCCGCCATGCGCATCGTACCGTCGTTGGATCCGCGACGATCCCGCACCCATTGCCCTTGCGAGTACACATAGAATTCCGATGTCACATCGGACACATTCCCGTGCGGAGCTTGCGCGACCGAAACGACACGAATCGCATTGTCGAACGCGATCGTCGCAGTTTGTCCGAAAGGCACCCAGACGCTGGGTCGCGCGATCACGGCGCCGTCTTTCTCGATCACATGATCGAATCGAACACCAGCGACATTTTCGGGTGCGGCCGGCGCTGCCATGTCGCGATCCGCGCTTGCAGGCGCGACACGTGCCGGTTGCATCGACCACACCGCGAAGCCCGCGCCGAGCGTCAACAGCATCACCGCAGCGGCGCCGATGCGTCGCGCCCACGGACGCGGCGTTGGGAATTTCAATTGCATGACTCGCTCCTTCAGAGGATGGGAGAACCCCCAATGACAGCCCAGCGGCGCCTGCCGGTCGGTCGTGAGGGTTTTGAGCATCGCTTCGCCGTACGCGCGTCGCGAATTCGGATGGGTCGCGATCACCGCCTGATCGCAGGCGAGTTCTTGATCGTGACGGAAACGGGCCGCGGCCAGATGCGCCAGCGGGTTGAACCAGAACACGCAGCGCAATGCGGCGACGACGAGATTCGCCAACGGATCGCCGCGATGCAGATGCGTGCGCTCATGCGCGAGCATCAACCGTTGTTCTTCGTCGTCGTAGCGCTGCGCGAAATCGTCCGGCACCACGATCTTGGCGCGCATCGCACCGATCACCGCAGGCAAGCCGCGACTGGCTTCCGAACGCCACAAACGCTCCGGCAAAGGCTGCAATTCGCCCAGCGCGCGCTCGAATTCGCGTTGTTGCCGCCACAAGCGCAGCAGCATCGCGCTCGCGCCGATCGCCCACAATGCGATCCATAACCAGGCAGGAGCGGTGAACGATGCCGTCGTTACGGATGCGATCGCTTCGGGTCGTACGGCGAGGGGCGGCACCGTCACCGCCATCGGCACGACTTCTTGCGTGCGCGTCGGCAGCAGGCAGGCGATCAGCACCGCTGGCAATAGCCACCACGCGGCATAAGCCACACCAGCGCCGAAGCGGCAGCGCAACGCACTGCGCAACGGCCACAGCACCAATAATGCGAGGCTGCTGGCGAGCGTCGCGCGCAATAACAGATCGAACATATTGGTGGCGAGTGCATCAGCGGCGGCGATCATCATTGATTGTCCTCCCCGTCTTCAAGACTGTTCACCAGACGACGCAATTCAGCGATGTCCTCTGCGCTGAGTTTGCGATGCTGGCTGAAATGCGCGACCAACGGTGCGACACGGCCATCGAACAAACGCGACAGCAAGCCTTCGCTTTCGCCCAGCACCCAGTCTTCGCGGCGCAGTACCGGCGTATATAAATAGCGTCGGCCGTCTTTCACCGCCTCGATCGCGCCTTTGTTGAGCAAGCGATTGAGCAAGGTCTTGATCGTGGCTTCTTGCCAATCCTGCCGTTCGGCCAAGGCCGCGACGACCTCTTCGGCCGCCAGCGGGCTGCGCCGCCAGAGCACGTCCATCACCATCGATTCGGCTTCGCTGATCTGCATCGGGATTCTCTGTGCACCAATTCGTTTACGTTTGTAATTGGTACAGATTACGCGCGTAAACGATGCTGTCAAGGCCGCTCGTCGGCTCAGCCCGAACCACTCCGATTTGATCCAGCCCAAGACGCGGCCGGCGTTCTCCGCGATGATGCGGACATGACCGACAGCCCACGCCCCGCCCCGCCCCGTCTCGAACGCCTCGACGATGCCGTCGAAACCCTGCTCGCCAGCATCGAAGGCCCACTGCATATCGCCGCACCGCTGGGCATCGGCAAGCCGCATCGGCTGTTGAACGCCTTGTATGCGCGCATCGAGCGCGAGCCCACGCGCCCGCTGCATCTGTACACCGCGCTCTCGCTGGATCCGCCGGTGCCGGCGAACGATCTGCAACGGCGTTTCCTCGCGCCGTTTCTCGCGCGACATTTCGGCGATGATTTCCCGCGACTGGCCTATGTGGAGGCGCTCAAGCGCGATGCCTTGCCCGCGCATATCGAAGTCGAAGAGTTCTATCTGCAATCCGGCGCATTGTTGCGCTCGCGGCAAGCGCAGCGCCGCTACACCAGCCTCAACTACACCCATGTCGCGCGCGCGATCGCCGAACGCGGCGTCAATTGCATCTTGCAGAAAGTCGCTGCGAACGCGGACGGCACGCGCTTGTCGCTGTCGTCGAATACCGATCTGACCTTCGACGCGATCGACGCCATCCTCGCGCTCGGTCGTACGCGACCGCTGCTGGTGGCGGAGATCGACCCGGAGTTGCCGTGGATCGAGAACGGTGCCGCCGTCGATGCCGATTTCTTCGATCTGATCGTCGCCCCGCCTGGGCCGTATCCGAAACTTTTCGCGCTGCCGCGGCAGCCCGTCGCCGACGCCGAATTCGCGATCGGGTTCTACGCCAGCGCCTTAGTGCGCGACGGCGGCACGCTGCAGATCGGCATCGGCGCTTTGGCCGATGCGCTGTGTCATGCCCTGGTGTTGCGTCACACCGACAACGCCGCGTATCGGCGCGTGCTGCAAGCGCTGGACCCGGAGATCGAACGCCACCCGGCGGTGATCGCCAGCGGCGGTCTCGATCCCTTCGCGATCGGCCTCTACGGCTGCAGCGAAATGATCAACGAAGGTTTCCGCAAACTGGTGCAAACCGGCGTGTTGCGACGCAAAGTCGTGGACGATGAAGCATTGATGCGCCGGATCTACGCCGACGACGGCAGCGCTAGCGACGCCGACCGCGAACGCTTGGAACGCGAAGGCGAATTCCTGCACGGCGCGTTTTATTTGGGCTCGCACGAATTCTACGACTGGTTACGCCATCTCGACGACGAGAGCCGGCGCGGCATCGGCATGCGTCGCGTGAGCGAAGTCAACGAACTGTACGGCGGCCGCGAGTCGCTGGAACGCGTGCAACGCCGCGATTCGCGCTTCTTCAACACCTGCATGATGGCCACCGCGCTCGGCGCGGCGGTGTCCGATGGTTTAGCCGATGGCCGCGTCGTTTCCGGCGTCGGCGGGCAATACAATTTCGTGGCGATGGCGCATGCGCTGCCGGCGTCGCGTTCGGTGCTGATGCTGCGTGCGGTGCGCGAAGAACCCGGACTGCCTGCGATCTCCAGCGTGGTCTGGAATTACGGACATATCACGATCCCGCGGCATCTACGCGACATCTACGTCAGCGAATACGGCATCGCCGATGTGCGCGGCGCTTGCGACGAGGATTGCGTGTTGCGCATGGCCGACATCGCAGATTCGCGCTTCCAACATTCTCTGTTGCGCACGGCCAACGACTCCGGAAAAGTGTACGACCAACCGGTCAAATTCCGCATGGCCGGCCGCAACACCCCCGAACGATTGCAGGCCGCGCTCGCGCCATTCCGCGCCGATGGCACTTTGCCCGACTATCCGCTCGGTAGCGATTTCACGCCGGTCGAGCAACGACTGGTGAAAGCCCTCACCTGGCTGAAGGCCAACACCGCCACCAGAGCCACGAAACTGGCCACCATCGCACGCGCACTCACTGCGACCGCAACGCCGGACCGCGAAGCGATGCAACGTATGGACATGCATGAACCCGCTGGCCTCGGCGAAAAGCTCTACGCCAAACTCGTTTCGTATGCATTGACGAATACCACGTCCGCAACAGAACGCGGGGCGGGTTAACCCCGCCCCGCGCATGTCTAAACCAAAACTAAGACCTCGCAGCGCTGCGATCAGGCCATGATTCTGCGTGCGGTCAATGCGGCCCACGCGATCATGCCGAACCCGAGCATCCAACCCATGTCGATCCAAGATCCCGTCATGTAGCTCTCGTTGAGCGTAAAGAATGTGTAGGCCTGATTCGCGAAGAAATACAGCGCGACACCGATCACGACTTTCCACCAGGCCGCGCCCACGACGCCGCTGGTGAACGAACAAGCCGTCAACACCGTCACCATCAACAGGATCGGATCGAACAACATATAGCCCAAGGAACTGAGCGACATGGCGAGACCCTCTCCCGACAGTCCTTCATTGTTGGCGTAATAGCCCCAGTACCCGCTGACCAGCAATACCAGTAGCGCCAATACTTTGCCCCACAACGGTGCGACCAGACCCGCACCGCGCTTGAATGCCATCAGGCCAAGCGCGATCAGTGGGCTGGTCATCAGATAGCCGATATCGGAAAAATAGGGATAAGGCGTGTCTTCGCCGCCATTCAACAGCGGATAGCCGGCGAAAATCGTAGCGCCGATACCCCACGCCATCACGCCTGCGCCGATCAAACCCCATGCGGCACGCAACGGACTGGCCGATGGAAAGGCTTCCATCACCATCAGACACACAATGCCGCAGCCCACACTCGACAGCACCTGCAGCACATTCGAATAATAAAGCCGAACTTGCGGATCGACGTCCGCTACGACCATCCCCCCAAGCGATAGTGTCGCCAGCACCCAGATCGCAGCGATAGTACGTTGAAGACCTGTCATCACATTCCCCCTTATGCATCAAATAACACCGCACGCGCGTATCGATGCGGTTCGCCCCGAACCCGTCCTGCGCCGTGTTTCCGGTACAGAACGCCCTTTTCGATCAAAGTGTTCCGTACAGCCGCTTGAAGACTTCGTTGGCCTTGAGCGCGCCGACGAGCACCGCCGCCGATTGTCGGCAGCCATCCAGAAACTGGACCGGATCCGTCAGTGGCGAGAATTTGGCTTCGATCTCCGCGACTTTCTGCGCTGCCGAATTGCCGTAGTACGCCTCTAGCAGCGCGATCGCCTCGGCTTTCAACTGGACATGCGCCAATCCTGGGCGGGCATCGGACACGGTCGTCGTCGCATCGTATGCGTGCGTGGTGCCGGCGTCATTCGTTGAACCCGTGCCTGCAGCGGTCGCTGATGGCGCCGCCGATCTCGATCGCTGCGCTGGATCGAGCCTATTCAGAAGATGGGCCGTGTCTTGCAACGGATTACTGCCAGTCGCCGGGTTTTGCTCCAGCATCGGCAGACCTTGGATCTTGATGAACTGCAGCGCGAGAATTTCGCTCAACGCTTGTTCGTTGTCCAAGTGCTCGAAATTGATCTGGCATGCATCGGCATCGACGACCGCGATGAAACCGTGTCTGAGCCCTGCCCCGTTCTTGCCTGCGGCGTAGAAAAAAACCTTGTGACCACCGCCATGTTCGACCGCCGACCGCAACGCGTTATGCAGCTCTGATAGATCAGCCACTCAGTATCCCCGCTTGACCTGCCCAAATACATCGAAAACGACCCTATAGCGCGCCTATCGTGCCACAAATCGTGCGGCCCCGTGCGCAAATCGTGTCCTCGCGAGTCTGGACCTGCCTTGTTTTATGTCAAATACTGCAATCGCCATTGGTGCTAGGCATCGTTCGCTCGTACCCTCGGCCCTGGGTCTTGGAGTCTGTTTAAGCGCTCCACATACGCCGCGAAGGGCTTAAACAGGCACTGCGCAGCACCGGCCCCGGGGGTTGTCCGCGCGAATGGACGCAAATGCGCCAATCAGGTCATGCTCGGCCTTGCGCGCCAACCGATATCGCGCGCCCACGCCCCGGGTCGAGCGCAAAGGACTATTCCAAAGGTTCGCGGCGATCGTAGACTGTGGCATCGTCAGTCACGAGCACTCCGCATGCCGGCCGAGAACGTCTACCGTAATTTTTATCGTACCTTGCGCCTGGGCGCGGCCGAGTTGAGCGATGGCGGCGGGCCTTTCGGCTTCGACGTCACCACCGCGCTCGAATTCGACTTCCTGATCGAGCGCTACGGCTGCGATGCGATCATCGAAACCGGCTGCAACGCCGGCGACACCACCGAATATCTCGCGCGCACGTATCCGACGATCAGCATCGTCAGTTGCGATATCGTCGATCGCTATGTGGATTTGGCCAAACGGCGCGTCGGCTTCATGCCGCATACGCACGTCGAAAAAGCCGACTCCCGCGATATCGTCGCGCGTTATCGCAACGAATTCCGATGCCCGCTTTATTACCTCGACGCGCACTGGTACGACGACTGGCCGCTTGAGCGTGAATTAGAACTCATCGAATACGGCATCGTCTGCGTCGACGATTTCAATATCGGCCATCCGAAATTCGGTTACGACAGCTACAACGGCAAGGACTGCGACCCGAGCTTTCTCAGTAAATTCGCGGACAAGATTCCGTACTACTACACCAATAATCCGGACGCGGTCTACGAACTGCCCTGCCTGCAAACCGGGCGCCGCGGCGGCAAGGCTTATTTCCCGATCGGGATGGACCACGATCATCTGAAGCATCACCGCTATTTCAATCGGCATCAGACGCCGCGCTAATAGACTAGAACGACGATGGGTCCGTCCTTGGCCCCACCATCGAATATGTCGCTAACGCTTCCCTCGCGGGATGAACATTCGCTTGGATACGCTGAAACGCGTTATCTGCTACCGGCGGAGGTGTAGATCGCCTCGATCGCACTGTCGTAATCGTCGGCGCGATATTGATCGCGCGTACGGCGAATTTCGTCGCTGATCATGCGGACGATACCGACGGATTCGCCGGGCGAGCCTGCGCCGATATTGATGCCGGTTTTTTCGACTTCGGCTTGCTCATACGCCATTTGGCCGAACGGCGGCCGGTATTTGCACGGGTTGTAGGTGACGACCGTCCAGCCCCAGGCACTCGCAGCGTGTGCGATGGAGCTATTCAACAGTTGCACGCATTCCTGATAGGTGGCCGCTCCCGCGATGACGGTGCCCTGATTGCTGTCGTACCACGCGCTGCCGTAATACCCGCCGCCGGTGCCGGGCACGGGGGCCGCCTGCGCGGTGCCGACCAAGCCCACAGCGAGCGAGAGGGACACACAGAGACTGCGAATCGTATTCATGTCGCGATTACTCCTTAGTAATGAGATGAGAGACGTTCGTCTGACGATGCGGACGACCAACCGCATCGAACGCGTCCGTCTTCGGCGTGTTCGATGGTCGCGAGGTGCATTCGATGTGCCGTGCTCGGATGAAACAAGCGGCACCCCACGCCTGGGAGACACTAGAAACACATGTCCCGGCAAGCCAGTGCGAAGTCGGGCCGAAATGGGAACGAAGGGGAACATCGACCGATCGTCGAGAAAGCGGCGCATCGGCAAGAACCCGACGACGATAGAACGCGGGCTTCGGTGCCGATCGTGCCGACGATCGCCTCGATGTCGGCCTTGTCTTCGGCCTCAAATGGCGAATCAATGGCTTACGCTGGATTCATGCCCGATTTTGCCCTGGAAAGGATTGGCCGGCATACGCGGGCGGCCACTACACTGCGTTTTCATTCTTCACACGAACCGATGCCCATGCCGCATACCTCTGCACTTCATCGAATCCGTCTATCTGGGCTGGTTCTGGGCCTACTGCTCGTGACGCCCGCATACGCTCACGACACGGTGCCCAAGGCGTGTCTGAACGCCAATGCCGTGCCGACCGTGGTGAAACAGTTCGATTTCTCGCCAGAGGTGTTGGCGAACTATCGGGCACGAAATCCGGTCTTGAAGAATCCGCCGGAAGACGTCGCATGCGACGGCGAGCGCAGTTGCGGCATCGTCGACGATTGGCACTGGGCCAACCAGTTGAGCCAAGAATTTTGCGCGGGCGCAACACTACAAAGCCTAAGCCCGACGCAGCCAAGCGCAACGCCGATGCCTTTCGTGAACTTGCCGGCCGTCTTCAACAGCGCGCGCGAACACCATAGCGGCTACTCCTTCCGAACCGGCCATCTCGTCGGCGCATGCGTGGTCTGTATCGAGGCGGACGTGCCTGTATACGAAGCGCCGTCGCTGGAGTCGTCGAAGAGTCGTTAAGTCAACGCCCGATACGCCAGCCTCGCCGCAGCGCAGGGATGTGTCGCTCGCGGTCGCCGCTGACGGAACGACGTCGCCGGTTCGGGGGAGCTTGCGCGTCGAATCGTCAATCGCATAAGCGATCGATGATGTTGTCGTTAGCGTGTTCGGGCTCGTCTCGGATGCGCGGCCACTGAACAGGTCTAGGAAGGACTTGTTCAGTGTCTTTTCGACCGTCGGCGACGGATTCGCCTGACGTCATCTACAACGCGATCACGACGCGATTACGCCGCGTCCGTCATGCTCCGCCTCACGCCAGTGCGCTACGGCGGGTATACGCGAGTACCGCATCGACCTGGCGCTGTAACTCGATGCGAGTATCGGCATTCATTTCGCAATGCCCCAGCACGAAATACGCCGAGCGCAACACGTCGCGCCAGCGCGGATTCTTCGGTAGTCGCGATAAGCTCAGATAACGCTCCATCGCGCGCGCGCGCAAGCGGCCGTCGTCGATGGTGACGCGCCAAATGCGGCTTTTCTCCGCGAACTCCAACCGCGCTTGCCCGGTCGTGCGCTCCCACGTATCGATCGCCGCTAGCATCAATTCGACCAACGCGCGGCGGAAGTCGTCGTGCGACACGGCTTGACCCGACTCGGACATCGCATCGACGACGACCGGCGATGCTCCCTCCTGTGCATCGTTCGATGCGTCGCCCGGCGCGATGCTCAACAAGATCAATTCGCCATCGCGTTCCCATTCGGACAAGGTCAATCGCAAGGGCATCCCGTCGTGCGCGCGGTTGATCGTCAACGGCAGCGCCGCCGCATCTTCCATCCGTTCGAGGGCCGCGTGGAAATCTTCGCGCTGATCCGCTTCGAGATAGTCCGTGAAATCGTGACCGGCCATCGCATCCTCGGCGACCGCCAGCAATTCGCATGCCGCACGATTGCTCGACAACACCGCGCCATCGGCATCGATCGCGCACATCGGCGTGGCGCGATCCTGGAACAGCGCCTTGAGCAAGCGACGATCGACATCCAAAGCGGCGGCCTGTTGGCGATAGCGCGCCAATTCCTCATCGTGACGCGCCTGCCGCGCCGCTTCGACGAGCCGCGACCGTTGCTGCCGGCGCAGAAAAAACACCAGCAGCAGGGACATCAACAGCAATGCAGAGGCGATGGTGAACCACAGCAGCCATGTCCGCTGATGCAACTCGGCGCGACGCAACCGGTTGTCGGTCTCTAGGTTCGCGATCGTATGCTCGCGCTCCGCCGCTTCGAACCGCGAACGCGCCCAGGCCGATTGACGGTCGTACTTCGACTCGGTCAGGCGCAACTCGGCCGAGTGCGCTTGACGTAACAGCGCGATCGCATCGGCGCGATCGCCTTCGCTCTCCAAGATGGCCGCCAGCTCGCGCAGCAATGCCGGACGCTCGGTATCGTTATCGGGTAGGCGTGCGATCGCATCGCGCAACCGAGATCGCGCGGCAAGCTGATGTCCATCCAATCGATCGACGCGCGCGATTTCCAACTCCAGCATCGCCGGTAACGTTAATCGATAACGCTCCGCCATCGACAACGCTTCGGAACGCCATCGCAGGGCTTTAGCGATATCGGCTTCGGCGATGGCGAGCCGAATCAAGCCGGCATAGATGCGTAATCGATACGGCCGATGTCCGTTCTGCGGGTCCGCGGCGAGCGCGGTTTCGAGCAAACGTGCGGCCTCGCGCGAATCGTCGCGATCCAGCGCCAGCACACTGAGCGATTCGAGCACATGCGCTTGTTCGATCGTATCGTTACGACGACGGAATTCGCCTAACGCTTCGTTGTAGTAACGCGCTGCAGCCTGCGGTTCTTTCAGCTCGCGATAGATGTCGCCGAGATTGTTCAAGATCGGTCCGATCTCGCCGCCGCCGTCGGCGCGCTGAAGTTCGAGACTCGCGGCGAGACGGCGCAATGCGCCCGGATAATCGCCGATGCGCCGCAACGCGCTGCCGACGTTCTTCAGTTGTTTGGCGGTCGCCGTGCGGTCGCCGCGATCCTCTGCCATCCGCAACGCGCATTCGAAATGCGCCAAGGCTTCAGCGACATCTTCGCGACGATAGGCGAGCACGCCGCGGCGCCGCACCCATTCGTAGCGGCGTAAAGCATCATAATTATCGATCAGTTGCTGCGCGGCGCAGCCCAGCGCTGCGTCGGCTTCGTCGAGATTACCGGCCTTGATCTGCGCATCCGCTGTCTCGAACAACGCATCGGGGCTGGCCGATGCGAAGCGACGATCGCAGCTCGCCAGTTCGGGAAGGCCGCGAGCATCGATCGCGGCGCAGGCGGGCGCCGACTTGGCGTTCGTCGTCGTCGCGAAAGACAACAGTATCGCGACGGCGATCATCAGAACCGGGCGCAGGCTCAACGCATCCGCCCCCTGCGCGCATGCCCCGCATGCCCAAGGCCCCCACGCGCCACGTCGACATGCCTTAAAGACCTGCATCGCGCTCGCTCGCCACTGCCGCCTCCCTTGATCGATGATCTCCCCGGCCGCGAACCTAGCACTTCGGGACCTGGCATCGCCAGTTTAGGGCAACGTCGCAAAAGTCAGCGTGGCCATGGCACAGGGCCGTAATGGACGACCGCTGGCTGCATATCTGCACGCACCCCACAGCCCACGCAGGCCTGCATCCGGCAACGATGCCGAATAAAATCAATCACTTCATCGGAATCCTTCCCGCGATATTCCCGGGAAATCGCTTGCCGGTCGGAACCGCCGCCGCCTAGTCTGGCGCTCCCTTCAGCCCGGATGGCACATCACTATGCATCGTTCATTGACCCGGTCCCCTCTGCTGCTTTGCCTCTGCGTCGGTATGCTCGCCAGCGTACCGGCCCAGTCCCACCAAAATACGTCCACTAGTTGGTGCAGCGTGAACAATGCTCAGATCGAGATCGTGGGCAGCTTCTCGTACACCGCGACCGATCTGAGTGAGTACAGCGCCAACCGCATTCCTCTGAACCTGTTGACGTGGGAGCCCTGCGACGACGCGCTCGACCCCGATGGCTGCGGCATCGTGGACAACTGGCATTGGGCCAATCAGCGCGCCGCGGCATATTGCCGATCGCTGGTGGCCACCGAACGGCGCGGCACGTTTCAGCCGATTCCGGTGATCGATGGCCCCAGTACTTTTTTCGGCGACAAGCACCATAAATATAAGTTCGATGACGGCCTTAATGGGGTGTGCGCGATCTGCGTCTCGGGTTCCGAATCTGGGGAGTGAACGCAACGACTCGGCGTAGCGACGCAGCAGGACAAGGCACAGCCCCCGGTATTATCCGGGGGCTGTTTGTTTCGGCACCGCATCGATCCGAATGCGGTCGCGATCAGCGCACGCGCATCAAACGACGCCGGGTGTTGGTGGTTTCCGAGAAAATGG
The DNA here is from genome assembly GCA_963783035.1 of uncultured Gammaproteobacteria bacterium. Lineage (GTDB taxonomy): Bacteria > Pseudomonadota > Gammaproteobacteria > Xanthomonadales > Xanthomonadaceae > Lysobacter_I. The sequence goes on along the minus strand of CAWAMC010000004.1, from coordinate 902,294 downwards.
TGCTGCTGCCCGGGTGATTGATCCAGGTGTTGACGTTCGTGAAATCCTCGTCGTCTTGGTAGACCCAACCTCTGAGCAATGCGTAAGGACTGGTGTCGGGGCCGAACACGCCGTACTTCATGTTGAGGTTCGGGAACGCGGACATCGGACCGATCGGACTGTAAGCGCCGCCGCTATAGTGACAGGCGAAAACCAACCAGTTGCGTCCCAATACGTTCACGCTCGGGAAGACATTGCCGATCGAGCTGTTGTTGTTGGAACCGCCCTGATTGTCGTGTTGACGACCGACGCGCGTCGCGCCCGGTGGACAGAACACACCCATGTTTTGCACGGCGTAATTGTGTTGTGTGCCGACCGACGGCAACGGGCGAAACTGCACGGACGAGGCCGGCGTCAGCTTGCAGAAACGCCAAGATGTATTGCTACCGCTGGCGGTCGCGCCGAGCCAGCCGCTGCGATTATTGGCATTCTGGCTATTCTCGTCGTCCATATGGATTTGCACGTACGAATACGACGTCGGGCAACTGTTGACCTCCGGAATCACGCCGACATTGAGGCTCTGCGTCGCCAGCCATTCCCACCAGTCTTCGACGCCGCGAGCGGTCGCGCCGCCGGTGGCGACGAATCCGCCGTCGTCGCCGACTGGTGCGCAAGGCGCGCCGACGCCGATCGCATCGCAATACAAGGTGGCGATCATCTCGCCTTCTTCGGCGATGACCTGATCGACGTCGACATCGCCGCTATCGGGATAACGACGATCGAAATCTTGCATGTAGTCCACGAACAACTGGACGGCCTTCGGTAACGTGGTCTCCAGCGCATGATCTTTTTGTTCGTCCAACGGTGTGTCGCGTTCCGAACCTTCAGCGAACGCCAGGGACGGACAGGCGAACGGCAGCGCGAAAGCGAGTGCGCATGTGAGTGCATTGAAACGTCGTGCGGATGTTTTGGTGTGCATGTCGGTTCTCCAGGGGACATCGGGGGCTTCATCGAATCGCTTGCATGTCAGTGGATTGCAAACGGTCGCCCGGAAGCCATTCGGGCGGATGCGGATGGACGAAACGGCCGCACGTATGACGTGCAGGGCCTTACGTCGCGTTGAAATGCGATCGAAAGCAGGCGTGGGAACGGGTGTATGCGCGTCGGCGGACACCCGACGGCGTGTACCCAGGTGTCAGCCGTGTCGAGGCGGCGGCCGCGCAGTTCGCGGTGGCGCGGCGTCGGCGGCGCTGCGTGCGACGGTCTTCGATGCGAGGCAACGAACGTGCGATTCGTCGTGTGCTTCGTCGTGAAATCGAGCGAGAGATCGATACTGCATGGGTCGTCGTCCGGTCTTCGATGCGAGCACGGCGTTGTGCTGCGATGGGACAACGCTATGGCGCAGGCGACGACGCTGCCAGGACGGAATCGGGAAGGAATCGACGTACCCAGACGATGCGTCGAAAAAAATCAAACGCTTAGGAATTTTTTTGACCCGCGATCTGCCCGTGGTGGGTCATCGCGCTGTTCGTGCGGCATGCAAAAAACGACCGGATGCCTGCCCGTGTCGTCGGGCCAATCGCTGCCGCATGCGATGTCTGCGCACGGTGCGAAACCAGATCAGCCAAACCTTCTGCGAGTTAACGAACGGCCTACGACCGATCCGGCCCGACTCAGACCATCGCGCTGCGGCGGGTATAGATCAGCACCGCATCGACGAGTGTCTGCAGTTGCTCGCGCGGGGCGGGGTCGAGGGTGCATTGGCCGAGCACGAAGTACGCGGTGCGCAGAACGTCCCGCCAACGCGGATTCTGCGGCAGTTTCGACACCCCGAGATAGCGTTCCATCGCGCGCGCGCGTAAGCGGCCATCGTCGATGTTCACGCGCCAAATTCGGCTGCGTTCGGCCAATTCGATGCGATTGGTGCCGGTGGAGCGCTCCCAAACCTCGACGGTCGCAAGCATCAACGCAACCAAGGCGCGACGGAATTCTTCGCGCGCCTCGACGCCGCCAGCGAGATACGCGGGACGGCTCATGGTCGCGGCGCCCCGTGTCGGCGCCTCATCGTGTTCTGGCGTGGAGGCGGCATCGATCGGCACGGCATCCGTACCCTCTGCTGTATCGCTTGCGGCCAGAACGCTATCGAGACGAGTAAGCGCAGGTTCGGCGCTCGTATCCGAAGCGAGCGGCGTCGTTTCAGCCACGTCCGTCGCTTCCGCGCTGAAGACGACGACGATCAAACCATCGCCGCCTTCCCATTGCCGTAGCTCGGCACGCAGCGCCGGCAGATCGGCCGATGCGGCGATCGACACACTCTGCGCGGCTGCGTCTTCCATTCGCTCCAGCGCTGTCTTGAGCGTGACCGCGCCTTCGCCCGCAAAGCGTTCCGATAGCGGTTGCGCTTCCAATACTTGGCGTTCGGCATCGAGCATGCGGCATGCGGCGCGATTGGCCGCCAAGACCGCGCCTTCGGCATCGACCAGACAGATCGCATCGTCGCGGCTATCGAGCAGGGTTTGCAGCAGGTCGCGGTCTTCGGCCAGCGCGGCGGATTCTCGACGATAACGCGCGATGTGTTCCTCGAAGCGCGCGCGATTGGCGGCGTCTTCCAGCCGCGCGCGTTGTTGCCGCCGCAAGAAGAACAAACTGAGCAAGAGCAACGCCGCCAACGCCGATACCGCCGTCAACCACAACATCAACGCGCGCTGTCGATTCTGCGCGCGTAATGTCACATTCTCGCGTTCGCGTTCTTTCGCGCCGAAGTGATCCCACAGCCATAACACTTGACGATCGCTCTGTCTGCGCACGTCTTGCAGTTCCAGCGCATGCGCGGCGCTCAAGGCGTCCATCGCCCCGGCATCGTCGCCGCTCTCGCGCAACGCGATCGCCAGCTCTTTGCGCAACGCAGCTTCGGCCAGATCGCCCTCCGGCGCGGGTGCGAGCGCGGCGCGCAGACGCGCCAACGCAGGCGCAAGCCGGCCGCCGATCCGATCGGCGCGCGCCGTTTCCAGTTGGAGTTCCCACGGCAGACTCAAACCGCTCTCGGCCGCCAGCGCCAAACCGTCGGCGCAATAGCGTCGTGCGCGTTCGGCATCGCCTTGCGAGATCGCCGCACGCGCGAGTCCGGCGTATATCCGTAAACGGTATTTGCGCTTGCCCGCATCGCGCAACTCGCCGAGCGCCGTGTCCAAGAGTCGGGTCGCGGTGGCCGGGTCGGCGCGATCGAGCGCCAACTGCGCCAACATTTCGTACACGTGCATCGCTTCGACCGTATCGCCGGTCCGCCGGAAAGACTGCAGCGCGCGTTCGTAATACATTTGCGCTTGATCGAGCCTGCCGCTATCGCGATGGATATCGGCGATATTGTTGAGCACAGCGCCGGTCGCCGGATCGCCATCGGCCTCCTGCATCTCCAGGCTGCGCAGCGACTGCGCCAATGCCGTCTTGTAATCGCCGAGCCGGCGGCGCGCGCTCCCTGCATTCTTCAACTGCTTGACGATCGCTTGCCGATCGCCCAGTTCGCTTGCGATCGCCAGCGCACAATCGAATCGATGCAATGCGTTCGCGATGTCGTCGCGTTTGTAATCGATGAGGCCGTAACGGCGAACGATTTCGTAGCGTTGTCGCGGATCGGCCCCATCCACGGCATGCGCCGCAGCGCAGGCCAATGCCTCTTCGGCATCGCCGAGCTTCTCGGCATCGCGGCGCGCATCCGACAAGGCGATCAGCGCCGAGAACGCACGATGGCTACGGCCCGCTTCGTCGTTCGGCAGCAGATGCGCGCGACAAACATCCGCATCGGGCAACCGACGCGTATCGACACCCACGCATGTCTGTATCGGTAGTGGTCTGGCGCTCTGCGCAAAAACATGCCCCGACAGCATCACGCACGACAGTAAGAGCCAGCCGCCGTACCGCAGCTGTACACGATTGCGTAAGTTCGCCAATTCCGCCTCCCTTCCGCGCGGACGCGCCTCAGACCCGCTCCAACTTCAGCGCCAAGGTGTAGCGCGGCACATAGCAGATGCGGTTCGGCGGGCGCCCGACATGCAACAACGCGCCATCGAAGATCGCCAAACGCCCAGGCTTCGGACTGACCGCTGCGCGAACATCGTGGTTCGCGTCGAAGAACATGGTTTCGCCGCCCCATTCGTGATCCCAGCGGTCGCAGACGTACCACAATGCGGTCAACTCGCCCGCGCCCGGCACGCAATCGGTGTGGGTGAACAGCATGTCGCCGTAATGCGCGACGTTGACGTAACTGCGATACGGCCGATAGGTTCGCGCACGATCGAACTCCTGCACGGCAGCCATCGTCGGCGCAAGGAACGGCATCGACGGCAGTGTGGCGACTTGGATCTCGGTCGCCCAATGGCGGTGCTCCGCAACGTCCGGCCGTGCGATCTCGGTGCGCGTGTAGCCCGCGCGATTGAGGATCGACCACAGCTTCAGCAGTTCCTCGTTCGGCAGCAGACCGTCGTAGACCGCGACCTTGCTGCCTTCGATGTCTGCGGTGTAAGTCGGTGCGATGCGCGTGGCGTTCATGCGCGTTCTCCTCGTTGTCCGCGGCCTTTGCGAGCGATCACGCTAATCCGCGTGCGGCCTCGACCGCCGCATCGACGGTGATGCCGAAATGCACATAAAGTTTTTCCGCCGGTGCGGAGGCGCCGTAGCTGTCGATACCGATCACCGCGCCGTCCAAGCCGACGTACTTACGCCAGAAATCGCGCACGCCCGCTTCGATCGCGATGCGCTTGCGGCAGGCCTTGGGCAACACCGATTCGCGATACGCCGGATCTTGACGGTCGAAGACATCGGTCGATGGCATCGACACCACGCGTGCCGTTTCACCGAGCTTCTCGGCGGCCTGCATCGCAAGACCGACTTCCGAACCGGTGGCGATCAAGATGTATTCCGGCGCGCCGACGCTGTCCTTCAGCACGTAGCCGCCGCGACGGATATTCGCGACTTGGTCTTCGCTGCGCGATTGATGCGGCAAGTTCTGGCGCGAGAACACCAAACACGAGGGGCCGTCGTGGCGTTCGATGGCCGCGCGCCACGCGACCGCGGATTCCACCGCATCGCAAGGGCGCCACACGTCGTTGCCGGGGATGTAACGCAGCGACGCCAGATGTTCGACCGGCTGATGCGTAGGACCGTCTTCGCCCAGGCCGATGGAGTCGTGGGTGTAGACGTGAATCGTGCGTGCGCCGATCAAGGCGCTCATGCGCACCGCATTGCGCGCGTAGTCGCTGAACACCAGGAAGGTCGCGTCGTAAGGAATGAACCCGCCGTGCAGCGCGAGTCCGTTGCCGATCGCGGTCATCGCGAATTCGCGTACGCCGTAATAGATGTAGTTGGCGTCGGCGTCGGTGCTCGTGACCGATTTGCTGCCTGTCCATAGCGTCAGATTGGAATGCGCGAGATCGGCCGAACCGCCGACCAATTCCGGCAGTAGCGGCGCATAGGTTTCGATCGCCATTTGCGAGGCTTTGCGCGAGGCGACGACCGGGCCTTCGGTCTGAAGCTTGGCGATGTAGGCATCGGCGGCGGCAGCGAAACCCTCCGGCAGTTCGCCGTGAGTGCGGCGAATGAGTTCTTCGGCCAGCTCCGGGTAGTGCGCGGTGTAGCGATCGAACAGGCGGTTCCATTGCACTTCGCGCAAGCCGCCCGCGGCTTGCGCGGACCAGCGATCGCGCAACGGCTGCGGAATCTCAAACGCCTCATACGGCCAATCGAGCGCCGCACGGGTCGCGACCACTTCATCTTTGCCCAAGGGCGCACCGTGCGAGGATTCTTTGCCCGCTTTCGCAGGCGAACCGAAACCGATCGTGGTGCGGCAGCAGATCAGCACGGGCTTGTCTTTCGATTGCAGCGCAGTGTCGATCGCCGTCTTGATCTCGTCGGGGTCGTGACCGTCGACGTTGCGGATCACCTGCCAGCCGTAAGCTTCGAACCGCGCCGGCGTGTCGTCGGTGAACCAACCCTGGACTTGGCCGTCGATCGAAATGCTGTTGTCGTCCCAGAACGCGATGAGCTTGTTCAAACCCCAGGTGCCGGCCAGCGATGCGGCCTCATGGGAGATGCCTTCCATCAAACAGCCATCGCCCAAGAACACCCAGGTGCGGTGATCGACGATGGCGTGATCCGGGCGGTTGTAGCGCTGCGCCAGCAGTTTCTCGGCGATCGCGAATCCCACCGCATTCGCGACGCCCTGGCCCAAGGGGCCGGTGGTCGTTTCCACGCCGGGCGTGACGTGATTTTCGGGATGCCCGGGGGTCTTCGAGCCCAATTGACGGAAGTTCTTGAGTTCATCGAGCGACAGCGCATAACCGCTGAGATGCAGCAGCGCGTACTGCAGCATCGAGCCGTGGCCGTTGGAGAGCACGAAGCGATCGCGATTCAGCCAATGCGGGTTGGTCGGGTTATGGCGGAGATAATCGTTCCAGAGCACTTCGGCGATATCGGCCATGCCCATCGGCATGCCGGGATGCCCTGAATTGGCGGCTTGCACCGCATCGATGGCGAGAAAGCGAACGGCATTGGCGAGATCGCGGCGGCTGGGCGTCGTCATGAGGCGGAAAGTCCGATGTGGGCGGGTCGACGGGCGAGAACCCGACGGCGGCCTGGATGGCTGCGGGCCCGGCTATTGTCCCATCCCAGAGCCCGAGATTGCACGGCGCCGGTGCCGCGGCCGTCGTGTAAGGGTCGCGAGGCGCGTCGGCGCGGCTCAGTCGTAGTGCGTTTCGATTTGAGGGATCGCAGCGAGGATGCGAGTCACTCGCTTGCGGGTCGCGGCATCGAGCCCTGCGCATCGCGTCCAGCCGACGAAACGCATCCGCAGGCGCTGCGTCGAGGCATCGCCGTCAGCCCCCAGCGTGCTGTACAGCAGATCCTCGAAGGCATCCCAACTACGGCCTTGCCAAGGGCCTGTTAACGCGATCGGCGTGCATTGCGTTGCGAATTCAGCGGCTCGCCACGGCACGTGGGTCGCGCAGCGCCTTGCTGGTGGCAAGGTCAAGTGGCCCGCGTGCCGTGGCGAGCCGCTGAAACGCAACCCTTTGGGCTGAGCATCCGGAGGCGCACCGCGGTGTCATCGCTCAGTCATGGATCGGCATCCATTCCATCGCTCTTCCTTGCTGCGCGCCTCCGGATGTTCAGCGCAATGCACGCCGATCGCGTTAACAGGCCCTAGTCTCGCCATGACGTGCGCAGACGCCTGCGTTGAACGCGGCGACGAATCCCTCGAAATCGATGGCCTGTCGCAGATCGACGATGTATTCACGCATCGGAGGCTTCCGATTGAGCCCGGAATCGAGCGGTCTGGAATTGAGCTGTCGAAAACGACACGGCCCACGCCGAAGCGTGGGCCGTTCGCATAAATTCTGCGGAACGCTTACTTGTTGCGCGCCCCGTCGATCACCGCGCACATCGACTTGAGCTGGAAATCCTTACTGGTCGCATACGCAGGCGGCGTGCTCTTGGTCACGGAAATCTTGACGCCCTTGCCTTCAGGTTCAATGAAGACGTTCCAGGGGATATTCAACATCTGGTCGCTACCGAACGAGCTGCCGGCGTTGGCTTGCTCGAACACGATCGCCCCCATCTTCTCGTCGCTGCTGGAAACCTTCAGACCGGACTTCACGCCTTCCATATAAATCCGCTTGTAGGCCGCTGCCATCGTGACGCCTGGAACGACGTCCCAGGTGCTGAATCGACGGCCCATCAAATAACCGCCTTCCTGCTTGTAGTTCGCGGTGCAACCGGATTGGCCAGCGGCGGCAGCCGCGGGGGCGGCTTCAACGGCCTCTTCCTTTTTCTTCTTGGCGGCGAGCGCGGAGCCGGTGGTCATGCACACAGCGGCGATCAATACACATCCTAAAATCTTCATCGTGAAATCCTCATTCGTCATGTTCGCAGGAGCCGGTCTAGGCTAAGGCAGAACGCGAAGCCTCGACCCTGAGCGCAAGCCTAGCGGTAGCCCCGCGGCGATACAACAGGCTGCGTCGGTATTTGCAGGGCCTAGCCCGAAGCGACCCATTCAGGACGATTCGGCGCCGCTGCCCGCATCTAACGCCGGCACGGCCGGTGCATCATCGGATTCGCCACGGGCCACCAAGACCGCGATTCCGAGATCGCCGGTCACGTTTACGGTGGTACGGCACATGTCGAGGAAATGATTCACACCCAGCACTAGGCCGATGCCTTCCACCGGCACGCCGACCATCGCGCAGATCAAGGCGATCACCGGCAACGAACCGGACGGCACGCCCGCGGTGCCGATGCCACCGAGGATGCACACCACCATGACCATAGCCTGCTGCGCGAAGCTCAGTTCGATACCGAAATACTGCGCCAGAAACAATACAGTGACGCCTTCGAACAAGGCGGTGCCGTTCTGGTTGGCGGTGGCGCCGATGGTGAGCACGAATCGCGACACGCGCCGCGGCAGATGCAAGCGCTCATCAGCCACGCGTAAGGACGTGGGCAGTGTGGCGTTGCTCGATGCGGTGGAGAACGCCATCAGCATCGCTTCTTGCGATGCGGCGAAGAACTTCAGCGGCGACCAACCGCCGATGAAGCGCAGCGCCAGCGAATACACCACGAACAGATGGATCGCCAGCGCCAGCAGCACGACCAACACGTACAACGCCAAGCGTTTCATCGGCTCGACGCCTTCGGCGGCGGCGAGATTGAACATCAAGCAAAACACGGCGAAGGGCGCGAGTTTGATCGCGAACCCGATGAGGATCATCGAAACTTCGAACAGGCCCTCGATCGCGCGCCGCAAGGTTTGCGCGGATTCGCTGCGGGCCATGCCCAAACCGATGCCGAACATCAGCGCGAAGAACATCACCGCGAGAACGGTGTTATCCGCAGCGGCTTTGATCACGTTGTTGGGCACGATCTCGACCAACATCGCCATGCCTTTGGCTTGCGTCGTGCTGTCGTTGGCGATCGATTGCGCGCGCTCGGATTGTTCGCTCATCAAACGCAATGCTTCGGCGCTATCGACGCCGGCGCCGGGTTTCAGCCAATTGACCAACACCAAGCCGATCAGCACCGCCACTGCCGACAGCACGACGGTGTACCCCAGCGTGCGCCAACCGATCTTGCCGAGCTGACGGACATCGCCCATTTCGCCGACACCGACCACCAAGGCCGAGAACAGCAACGGAATGACCAACATGAAGATCAGACGCAGGAAGATGCTGGAGACGGGCGTCGTCACGTATTCGATGAAGCGCTTGACCCACTCCGCATCGGGACTGGCGCCGTAGTACGCAAGCAGTCCGAGCAAGAGGCCTGCGATAAAGCCGATCGCGATTTTCCAATGCATCGGCAAACCCTTCGCGGGCGTGGCGTCGGTGGCTGTGTTCATAACGGCTCCTGCGGCGGTTCGGCGGAGCATACAGGAGCCCGGGCTGAGCGTGAGCGCTGCTGGATCGCCCGCTGCGTGGCGAGCGAATCGGTGAGCGCATCCTGGACGTCTGGCTGGCGCGGGCCGCTAGCGAACGAACGGCATCGCTCGGGAAAGGCCGTGCGCTTAGCGCTCTGGATACAGCGGCGGCAACAGCCCAGGCGCGCGCACGGTACGAACGCGGCGCCAACGCGGGCCGCTCGCGAACGCATCGCGCAATTGCGTGCGGGTCTCGACGACGCCACCATCGCCCCAGCGCGCGCGCTGCAACGTATCGATCGCCGCGCGCTGCGCCGGATCGTCGAGCATCGCGCGCAGCCGGTCTAAATCTTTCGCGGCGGGCTGGGCCATCGCGCAAAGCGCATCGGCGATCTCCGCGAGGCTACCGTTATCGAACAGGCGTTTGTAAGCGAAGGCGTCGTAGCCTCGCGCCACAGGCGCGACGACGACTTTGCGCACGCGCATACGGCGGCGCTCGAGCCATAACCGTACGCCCCAGTACAAGGCGATGATCCACAACATCGCGAGCGTCACGGCCGAGACAACGCCGAATGGGTTGCGGATGAAACGTTGGACCAAGCTTTCGCGCGCCGCCCCCTCTTCGCCCCCCGACGTATCGACCGCACCGGTCGCTGCCGACACCGGCCCTGTCGTTGTCGCTGCGGGCGCCACATTCCAGCGCAGATCCGGCAGCGCAGCGGTGCGCGCGACACCCGCCTGCACGTCCCACCACACCACGCGAGGCGCAACGATACGCAGCACGCCGTCCTTCTGCGCTACCACCGAAAATTCGCGGGTCACGCTCGCGCGCGGGCGATCGTTGGCGAAGCCTTCTTGTGTCTGCACCGGTTCGGGAAAAATCTGAGCGTCACCATCGGTCGTCAACAGCAATTCCGGCAGCAGCACGGCATTCGCGCCGTCGGCCACCATCTCCACCGTCACTTTCGCCGCTTCACCCACGCGCGGCGCACGCGTCGCGCTCAGGTAACGGAGCTTCAAACCATGCAACGGCAACCACGGTTGCGGGGCATTCGGGGGAATCGGCCGCACCTGCACGCTACGCGCATCGCCCGCGATGCGAATCGTGCCGCGATCGTTGCCGCCGCCGAACATTTCGCTGAACATCGACATCACGCCGCGGCCTTCGAACGTCGGTGCCGGGACCTGCAACAAACCAGGACGATTGGCGAGGACCAGATAGCGACGTTCGATCACGTGATACTGGCGCTCACCGATCGTGCGGTCGTACTCGATGTCCTTCCCCGCGCTCAGCAAGGTCGCGCCTACCGGCGGCGATTGTTTTATCTCGCCGTCCAACAATCGCGTGGGGTCGTAATACAAACGCACGACATAACCGACCGATTGCTGCACGTACGCCGGCGAGGAATCGATCGAGGTCTGCAACATCGCCGACGCACTGCTATCGGCGACATTCGGCGGCGGCGGGGGTTGCGTCGACGATGGCACGTTCAGCGGTGGCGTCACCATGAGTCGCAGCGGCCCGAGCACCTCGTTGCCGACACTGAACGGCGGAATCTCGATCAGACCCTCGCGCTTGGGTCGCAATCGCAAGTTGATCGTCATGTTGAACGACATCCGCCCGCCGGACATCGTCGGCTGCGGCTGCATCGCGTGTTCGACGATTTCGAACTCTTGCAAGAACTCGCCGAAGTTCGGCGGCGTTTGGCTCATGATTTCGAATTGGATGGTGAGCAACACCGTTTCGTCGAGCGCGATGCGGTCGCGATCGAGATGGGCGCGGCCCTGCGCATGCAACGGTAGCGAGCACACCACGAGACACAGGAACAACCACGCACGCGCGAACGTCGCACGCGACGCGATGCGTAGGCGATGAATGGCCTGGCATCGGCTCATCGGCGATCGTCTCCGCTGGAGCGGCGTCGATATTGCTGGCTGAACTTCGCGCGCAGCAAACCGCCTGGATCGTCCGGCACGCGACGTAACCGCGCTTCGTTGAGTATCTGTATCTGCCGCTCTTCCGCGGTCATCGGTTTGTTGCCGCCCTCGCCCTTGCCGGCCGGCACATTGCGCGCACCTTGCGCTAAGGCACGGTCCATGCTCGCGCGCTGCGCGGCGTTGGCCTCGCGCTGCGCTTTGGGGTCGGCGCTCTGCGCATCGGGAACGGCGGGATCTCGCTGCTGACCTGGAGCGGTGTTCGCGCGATCCTGCCCGGGGCCTTGCTGCGCCTGCTGGTTTTGCCGACTCTGCGATGCCTGCTTCTGCTGCTGATCGTTCTGTTGTTTTTGTTGCTGCTGGTTTTGTTGCTGTCGATTCTGATCGCCCTGACCCGACGCATTTTTCGGGTCGCCGCTGCGCCCGTCTTTCGACGCTTGCTGCTCGGACTTATTCGGGTCGTCCTGCGGGTTTTTCGGAGGCTGCTTGCGATCGCCTGGCTTCTGCGGTTGCCCGCCGTCCTGTTGTTGGTCGTTGGGCTTTTGCGCCTGATCGTTTTGCTGACCGTCGCGACCTTCGTCCGGTTTGTCCTTTTGCTTGCTCTTTTGCTTGTCGTCCCGTTGCTGGTCGTTCTGCGGCGGCGTTTTCTGTTTGCGCATCGCCTCTTGCACGATGCGACGATTTTCGATCGCATCGGCCATGCCGGGCTGTCTGCGCAAGGCTTCGTCGTAAGCGGCGATCGCTTCGGGATAACGGCCCTGACGCGCGAGCGCATTACCGCGGTTGTACGCCGCATCGGCGTTCGGCAACGCGGTCCAGAGGCGTTCTGCGTTTTCGTAATCGTTCTTACGATAGGCCTCATCCGCTGCGCGCATCTGCCGATGCTGTTGTTGATCGCTGCGCACCCACAAACCGCCCTCGGCGGCGCGCACCGGCTGCCACGGCAGACAGCACAGCAACGCCACCACCAAAACGCCGCGACGAAACGCGAACAAGGCCGCGAGCATCAACAGCGGCAACAACCAGTAGCCTTCGTCCAGCGCCATCAAGCCGCGTTTGCCGCCGACGCTCGTCGCATCCATATGCTGCGCGTCGAGAATGCCGAGCGCGCGCAAATCGCTGTCGTCGCTCGCGATCGGCGCATACCGGCCTTTGCCTTCGTCCGCCAGCGCTTGCAACGCCGAGCCGTCGAGACGTATCACATCGGTACCGCCTTTACGGGACAAACGCGTTGCGCCGCGCTCGCTCGCCAAACCCAGCACCGAGACGCGATAACCTTGGTTCGCGGCTTCGCTCGCCGCGTTCTCCGCGCGTCGCTCGTCGCCATCGAGCATATCGGTGATGACCAGAATATCGCCGCGCGGAAAATCCGCACGTTTGAGCAACAGCGCCGACTCGGCGATACCGCGATCGGTGCGACTGCCGCGCGCGGGCATGATGCTCGGATGCAAAGCATCGAGATACAGCGCGATATTGGCGCCGTCTTCGGTCATGGGCGTCACGGTGAACGCATCGCCGGCGTACACCACCAACGCCAATTGCCCGCCGCCGCGACGGCGCAGGATCTCGGCGATTTTGGCGCGCGCGCGCTGCAAACGCGACGGCGGCAGATCGGTCGCCAACACGCGTTCGGAAAGATCCAAAGCGATCACCAGCGGCGCGCGATCCTGCCACAGCGGCTGCGGCTGCGAGCGCCAACTCGGCCCGGCGAGCGCGACGAACGCCAACGCGCACCCCGCGAGCGCGGCCGCGCGTCCGATCAAGCGCAGTCGCGCGCTGCGCGCCGCCGCCGCGCACGCTGGCTTCGCTTTGCAGCAAATGCCGCAGCAAATGCGGGTCGATCGCGTCCCGCCATACGCCCTGATCGCTGCGCTTGCGTCGCCACCATAGGATGAAGATCGGCAGCAACAGTAAACCGAGCAGCCACCACGGCCGCAGGAATCGAAACTCGCGCCCGGGCCCGAGCAACGCGCTCATCGAATCGACGAACGCGTTGTCCTGCAGCGCGGCTTGCCATCCAGCGATATCGATCATGTCGGCACCCGTCCGCGCCACCATGTCAACGCCGATGCCAACATCGCGAACAACAACGCGATCGTCAACGGCCACGGATAACGCTCGATCTTGGGTCGTAACCGTTCGCCGGGCAGCGTCACCGGCTCCAAGCGATCGATCTCGGCGTAGATGCCAGCGAGTTGATCGATGTCGCGCGCGCTGAAGCTGCGTCCGCCGGTGATCTTCGAGACTTCTTTGAGCACCGTGTCGTCGAACATTTGATCGCTGCCGGGCAAACGGATCGGCACGCCGAACACCGACATCCCCGCGCCATAACCGCCGAAGGCGATGGTATGCACGCGCACGCCGACATCGCGCGCCAATTCGGCTGCGGCGATCGGATCGAAGCTACCGGCGGTATTGACGCCATCGGTGAGCAGGATCAGTACGCGTTGATCCGCCGGCTGCTGACGCAACCGTTTCGCCGCGAGCGCGATCGCATCGCCGATCGCGGTTTCTTGACCGGCCAAACCGATCGACGAAGTGAGCAATTGTTCGCGCACCGTTTCCAAATCGCGCGTCAACGGGGTCATCGCATACGCGCGCTCGCCGAACACGATCAAGCCGACGCGATCGCCGCTGCGGCGATCCAAGAAGTCGGAAATCACCGCCTTCGCCACGGTGAGACGATCCGCTGCGCGTCCGCGCAATTCCATATCGACCTGCTGCATGCTGCCGGAGAGATCGACCGCCAACATCAAATCGCGCGCGGCTTGCGGCGGCTGCGTCACTTCGCCCATCTGCTGCGGGCGCGCCGCAGCGATGCACAGCGCGAACCATGCGAGCCAGAGCCACACTTGCCCGAAGCCAGCGCGTTTGGGCCGCGCGGGCCGTCGCACCGCCAAGGTTTCCAAACGCTCGCCGTAGGGCACGCGCAGCGCAGTGTCGCGGCTGCTCACCGGCGGCAACAGCCAACGCGACAACAGCGGTAACGGCAGCGCGGCCAACAGCCACGGCCACGCGAAACCCGCGATGCCGAAGTACGATGCGATCGTGGCGAGACCGCCGGTGACGCTCGCATTCGCACTCATCGCCCGCCCCCCATCAATCGCAGGAAGCGTTGCCGCGCGACCGCGCGCAAGGCATTCAATTCGGCGGTCGCGACGCGCGGACGAAAGCCGCCGTCGAGCAGCAATCGCCCTGGCCCGGTCGCGAACGGCGCATCGCGCACGCCGGTATCGAGAAACCGCAACCACGCCTCGCCCTGCAAACGGTCGGCCGTCGCATCGCGACGACGCGATGCGCGGCGCAACAGTTCCGACATCGCGGCGATTTGCGCGGGCGCGCCGACCGCCGCGGAGACCGTATCGTCGAAGAGTCGCAGCAGCGCTTCGCGACGGCGGCGACGGCGCGCGAGATACCACAGCACCAAGACGACAACGGCGACGATCGCCGCCGCGACCAACCACCAACCCGGCGCAGGCGGCCAGAAACTCGGCGCCGCCGGCAGATGAACCTCGCGCAGCGGCAGATCCTTCGGCGCGCTCATGCCGCCCTCGACCTTCCGAACAACGGTAGCCAATCGGCACTGTCGGCTTCGCTCGACAGCACTTGCGCATGAATGCCGCTGCGCCCGAGCACCGCAAGCGCGTTACGAATGGGCATCACGAAGGTCTGATCCCAACGCTGGCGCGGCGCGCCGGCCGCGAGGTCGAGTTCGAGCCGATGACCGGCGGAGAAGAACGGCAGCGCTTTTTTCGGTGGGTCGCGTTCCAACGGATCGCTCAACAACAGCACCACCACTTCGCGATGCTGCGCCAGCGTCGGCCATCGCGATTCCGGCACCGTCGCGATGCTCAGCGGATCGGCGAGCACCAACAAACGCGAACCCGGACGCAGCAGGCGATCGGCTTGGTCCAAGGCCACCGCAAGCCCCGCATCGTCCTGCGGCGGCTGCGAATACCAACGCACCAAACTATCGAGCACGCGCAACGCACCGCGCACGCCTGCGACCGGCGTCCGCGGCGGCTCGCGCAGGCTTCCGCGCAAGATCGCGAGCCGATCGCCGTCGCGCACGGCAGCCCAACAGGCGACCGCGCCCGCGCGCGCCGCCTGCACCGACTTGAAGCGCGTACGCGTGCCGAAATACAGCGTCGGCGCGGTATCGGCGACGATCAACGTCAAGCGCTCGCGTTCGGCCTGAAACAATTTGGTATGCGGCTTACCGGTGCGCGCGGTGAGTCGCCAATCGATATGCCGCGCGTCGTCGCCGATCGCGTACTCGCGCGATTCCGCGTACTCCATGCCGCGCCCACGAATCGGCGATGTCGCCTGCCCGCTCAGGCCGTGACGTCCGCGACGCGGCGGGCGCCGACCGAGCACCGAACGACGCAGTGCGACGAGTTCGTCGAGCGTCGGGGCGATGCCGGTGTCGTGTGTGTTGGGATCCATTCTTTCCGATATCGAGTGGCTTCAAGGAAACACTGACGTTTGCAGCATTGCCTTATGCGTGCTGCGCGCGTAGGCGCAGACGCGTGTCGGTCGTGTATGGCCGGCGAACATGCCGACGCTTGTCGACCGGCCGCGCGCTCACGGCAGCGGCACTTTTTCGATCAGGGCCTGCACCAAGCGTTCGCCGTCCCAGCCTTCGGCGACGGCTTCGTAACTGGGCAACACGCGGTGACGCAAGACATCCAGCGCGACATCGCGCACGTCTTCTGGCGTGACGAAATCGCGCCCGGCCAACCATGCGCGCGCACGCGCGCAGCGTTCCAATGCGATCGAACCGCGCGGGCTCGCGCCCCAGCCGATGCGACGCGCCAACGCCGGGTCGTAACGCGCGGCGTTGCGCGACACCAGAACCAGTTCGATGAGATACCGTTCCAGCGGCGGTGCGAGATGCAGATTCAATACCGCCGTGCGCGCAGCGAACACATCGGCTTGCGAAACCTTCACCAGCGCGGGCCGCGCGTGCGCGCCGAGCGCCTGCGCATCCGGGCCACCGACGGCTTCGATGTTCGCCTCGCGCGCACGGTCGCGGGCCAAGCGCAGAATTTCGCCTTCCATCGTCGCTTCGGGGTAGCCGATGCGCACGTACATCAGGAAACGATCGAGCTGCGCCTCGGGCAGCGGGAAGGTGCCTTCCTGCTCGATCGGGTTTTGCGTCGCCATCACCAAGAACAGCCGCGGCAGCGGATACGTGCGGCGGCCCACCGTGACTTGGCGTTCGCCCATCGCTTCGAGCAAGGCCGACTGCACTTTCGCGGGCGCGCGATTGATTTCGTCCGCGAGCAACAGCGAATGAAAAATCGGCCCGGGCTGAAATTCGAATTTGCCGTCCTGCGGGCGCCACACTTCGGTGCCGGTCAGATCGGCCGGCAACAAATCCGGCGTGAACTGGACGCGGGCGAAATCCGCTTCCAGACGCGACGACAAGGCGCGGATCGCTGTGGTCTTGGCCAACCCCGGCGCGCCTTCCACCAGCAAATGGCCGTCGGCGAGCAACGCGATCAACAAGCGTTCGATCAGTGCGGATTGGCCGACGATTTCAGCGGAGAGGCTATCGCGCAAGTCGGTGAAGGCGGCATGGAGCCGACTCGGCGTTCCGTTCTGGGTATCCATCAACGAAGGGCTGTCCTGGGCTAGGGCGGGAGGGCCGGTTCTGGAGTTTGACGCATGCGCGGCGGAAATGTTCACTCCGAACCGCGCGCGCGTGCAGATCGCTCAAAAAAACGGCGGGGGCCGAAGCCCCCGCCGTAGATGGGTCTGATGTACTCGCCGGCAGTGCGCCGACGAGTCTTGCCGTCTTCAGATGCGCTGAGCGACCGGGATCACCTTCGGCGTCACGAAGATCAACAGTTCCGCCTTGTCCTTCACGCGAGTTTTCTTCTTGAACAGATTGCCCAAGAACGGGATATCGGCCAAGAACGGCACTTTGGCCACATCGCTGCGACTTTCGAATTCGTACACGCCACCGATCACGACCGTATTACCGTCGTCCACCAGCACCGCAGTGTTGACTTCGCGCCGAGCGATCAACGGCACCGAACCGGCCACTGTATCGACCAAATCTTCGAGTTCGTCTTTCTTGACGACCATCGCCATGAACACGCGACCGTCGTTCGTGATCGTCGGCGTCACCTTCAGTTCGAGCAGGATTTCTTTGAAATTCACCGTCTGCGTGACTTGGCCACCGGAGACCTGAGTGGTCACGTAACCGATTTCGCGACCCTGCTTGATGATCGCTTCGCGCTGGTTGCTGGTGACCACGCGCGGGTTGGAGATCACTTCGCCGCGGCCTTCTTCTTGCATCGCCGACAGTTCGATATTCAGGCGATAACCGGCATTGAGAATCGTCAACGCGAGCGAGCCCGGTTGGTTGGTGATGAGCGTGCCCGATTGCGCCGGTAAATTGACGTCGCCATCGTAAGAATCGTTACCGCTGGTGCCGCTGATACCGAATTTAGCGCCCAATTCGCGGGCGAAGGTCTCGTTGGCGATCACGATGCGCGCTTCGATCAGCACTTGATCGACCGGTTTATCGAGCTGGTTGATCAAGCGGCGGATTTCCGAGACCCGACCTGGAATATCGATCACCAGCAAGGTATTGGTACGACGATCGAAGCTGATACTGCCGCGTGGCGAGAGGAAGCCGCGGTTGAACTGCTGCGAACCACCGCCGCCAGCGCCGCCGGCACCACCACTGCCCTGTGAACCCTTGCTCTCGTCGGTCAGCAGCTTGGCGATGTCTTCGGCGTTGCCGTAGCTGACCGGAATGTATTCGGTGACCGTCTCGGCACGATTTTCGATCGCGATGCGCGCGTCTTCTTTTTCTTGCTCGAACTTCGCGATTTCGGACTGCGGGGCGACCCACACCACGTTGCCGCTACGGCGTTTGTCGAGCGCCTTCGCCTGCAGCACGATATCAAGGGCCTGGTCCCACGGCACGTTGACCAAACGAAGGGTCACATTACCTTGGACGGTGTCGCTCGCGACGATATTGAGACCCGATTCTTCCGCGATCAGCTGTAGCACCGTACGCACGGGCACATCTTGGAAGTTGAATGTGACCGGGCGGCCGCTATAAGCGCGTCCAGCGGCGGTGGCCGCCGCGGCGCGTTGCGCGGTGGTCGCGGTCGCAGCGCTGGAGCCGACGGCGCGGGCCGGGGTCGAACTCCGCGGCATGATCTCGACGATGAAATCGCGACCGGTCTGGTACGCCAACGGCTCGAACTGGCCTTTGGCGCTCAGCGAGATTTGCGCCTTGCTGGCGTTCGCGCTGGACTGGATCTGCATCACCGGTGTGGCGAAATCGGTCACGTTCAAGATGCGCTGCAGATTCGCCGCCATCGTCGCGTTACCGATATCGATGACCACGCCCTTATCGGTGCTGCGCAGATCGGGCATCGCACCGTCTCGATCGAACTGCAGCGTCAGCTTGCCGGAGCCGCCGTCGCCGCGTTTGAAGTCGATATTGGTGATCGACGCGATGGCCGGCACCTGTGGCGCCACGATGGCGGGAGGAGTCGCAGTGGGCGTCTGTTGCGTCGGCGGCGCGGCACTGACGGCACTGAGCGCCGACAACAACCCCGCGGCAAGCCCATACACAGCGGCTCTGACTGGCAACGTGCGTCGGCCCTGCTGGCTTTGCGCTTTGAGTACGGTCATATCGCTATCCCCTCGTCTTATTCGTCGTCGAGCGAAATCGTCGCCGCTCGCTCTTGCCAACTACCGCCGCCATCCGGGACCAGCTCCATCAGCTCGATCCGGTCCTCGAATACCCCGGTGACACGTCCGTCGCTCTGCCCCATGTAATCCCCTGGCCGCACCCGATACGTCACCTTCTCGGGCACCATCACCAGAGCGACCTGCCCAGAACCTGTGCCGATTGTGCCGACCATGTCGAGGCTGTCGAGCGGATAGTCTTCCAACACTTGCTTGCGACGGTTCGCGTCGGGACGCGGACCGCTGCCGTTTCCAGCGCCCGTAGAGAAGACCATGCTGAACGGATCGCGCAGGCCTTGGGCGGAATATTCAAATTGCTCGAACTGCTTCATCACCGGCAACGGCTCGAGCGCGGGCGCCGGGCGCGATTTCACCTGATCGACCCATACCTTCAAATTCGGCGCTTCGCCGGGTTCGCTGGTGATGTCGCGACCGCAACCGGCAAGCGCAGCCGCGAGCGCGACGCCCAATCCGATTCGCACGAGCATCTTCGTCGCGAGCGGTTGTTCTAAAGAGAAATGGACGCGGTTCATCAGCGGCTACCTCCCGACGTCGGTGCAGGCGCCGGAGCGGGTGCGGCCGGTGTCGGCGCAGGTGCGCCCGGAGCGCCGGAGCGCCCGGTTTAGCGGCGCCAGCCGCAGTACTCATCTCGGTTTCGTCGCGATAACGATACGTCTTCACCGTGCCTTCCAATTCCAGCACCGAGTTAGGACCGATCGTGAGGATCTTGTCTTTGTTCGCGCCAGGCTTGGTGTCTTTAGGCTTCAGCGAAATGTCGTGCATGGTCATGATCACCACGCGCGGAAGCGAAGCGACGCCGCTGACGAAGGCGCCGAACTGGTGGTAGGTGCCCACCATCTTGAGCGCGATCGGCTTCTCGGCGTAGAACTCCTTCATCGTCTCTTCTTTCGGCTCGAACTTATCGTTCTGAATGCCGGTCGCGAGCGCGGTCTGCGAAATGTCCACGATCAAATCGGGCATTTCGGTCTTGCTCGGCAACTGACGCAACATCTGCTGCAGCTGTTGCTCCATCTGCGCGAGCTGCTGTTTCAGCGGTTCGAGGTTGGCGGCCTTGGCCGCTTCGGTCTCGAACTCGCCACGCTTGGTGGTCTCTTCGCGTTCGAGGGCCTCCAAGGCATCGCCTTTGGGCGATGTCATGAAATTCCACAGCAACACGAGGATCAGCAAACCCAACAACACGCAGAACCCGATCTGCCATTCCCTGGGCCAGGTACCGGCATTATTGAAGTCGAGTTCCTTGAGGGACATTTTCTTCTTCACGGCTTCGTACCTCCTGCCGCAGGTGTCGGTGCGGGCGCCGTCGGTGCAGGCGCGGGGGCCGCACCTGGGGCGGTCGCAGTCGCAGGCGCTGCCGGCGGCGTCGCCGGGCTAAGCGGTTGCAACGTCGCTGGCGTCGCGGTGCCCGCGACCGGCGTCGCAGTACCCGGTTTCTTGCCGTCTTGCGGCGCGTTCGGATTGGTGAGCTTCACCGACAACTTGAAGATGTAGGGCAAACCCTTGTCTTCGCCCTTAGCTTCGATGATCGCCAGCTCGGGACTGGTCATCCACCCGGAGCTGTCGAAATTACGCATATAGGTACTGATGCGCGCATTCGATTGGGTGCGGCCTTCGAGCGTCAGGGTGTCGGCGTCTTGCTTGATCGAGGTCAACACCACGCCATCGGGAATCGTACGCACCAGCGAATCGAACAGATGGACCATCTGCGAGCGATTGCCCTGCAATTCTTCGATGACTTTCTTGCGCGAGAGCAAGCGGCTCTTCTTCTGTTCGAGCAGCTCGATTTCCTGGGTCCGCAGCTTGGCTTCGGCGATCTGCTGATCGAGGAACGCGTTACGTTCGCGCTGACCGTCGATCTGCATGTCGTAGTAACGATCCACCGCGAACCACAACGCGAGACCCGCCAGCGCCGATAGCGCCAGCATCGACAGGAAGTGTTTTTGCCGCTGTTTCTGGCGTTCGGCGCGCCACGGGAGGAGGTTGATCCGTGCCATCAGTCGAAGCTCCTCAGGGCGAGGCCGCAGGCGATCATCAGCGCCGGCGCGTCTTGCGCGAGCGCGTGGGCCTGGACGCGGGGACCAAGGGTCATCTGCGAGAGCGGGTTAGCGACCATGGTCTGCACGCCGATCTGCTCCTCGACCATCGCGGCGATGCCGGGGATGGAGGCGCAGCCGCCGGCCAACACGATCTGGTCGACGCGGTTGTATTCGCTGCCCGCATAGAAGAACTGCAACAGACGGCCGATCTGCTGGGCCATCGCTTCCTTGAACGGCTCCAGCACTTCGATTTCGTAGCTTTCCGGCAGCCCGCCCTGGCGCTTGGCCAGACCGGCTTCCTCGTAGCTCAGGCCGTAACGGCGCATCACTTCGTCGGTCAGCTGCTTGCCGCCGAACACCTGCTCGCGGCTGTAGATGTTGCGGCCGCCGCGCAACATGCTGAGGGTGGTCATGGTGGCGCCGACATCCACCAGCGCGACGATGCCGTCGTGCGGGATGTTCAAGCTACCGGAGATCAGGGCATACGCGTTTTCGATCGCGAACGCCTCGACATCGATCACCCGTGCGGTCAAACCGCCGATTTCCAGCGCCGATGCGCGCATTTCGACGTTCTCGGAACGGGACGCCGCCAACAGCACCTGCACCATCTCGGCGTTGCCGGGCATCGGGCCTAGCACCTCGAAGTCGAGGTTCACTTCCTCGATCGGGTACGGAATGTAGTTGGACGCCTCCAGTTCGATCTGGGACTCCATGTCGTTTTCGTCCAGATCGGCGGGCATCGGGATGATCTTGGTGATCACCGACGAGCCGGCCACCGCGGCGGCAGCGTACTTGGCCTTGGAGCCTGACCGGTTCAGCGGCCCGTCGGATCGCCTCGCCTACGGCCTCGACCTCGACGATGTTCTTCTCGGCGACGGCATTCGGCGGCAATGGCTCGACCGCGTAATGTTCCACCCGATAGCGGTCGCCAGCCCGAGACAGCTGCAGGAGCTTGACGGCGGTCGAGCTGATGTCGACGCCCACCAACGGTGACTGATTTTTTGCGAGCAGTCCCACTTTTTCCCCATCCCACGCACGTTTACGTGCGTTACGTGTCCCAATACATTAAATAACGGACTTTTCACCCTAAGGCAACTGTCCGTTGCGCCAAAGCTCCTGACAGTGACCTGGGTCACATCCTGAGGCCCCCAATAAAACCGCATCGAAACGGGCTTTGTGGCCCCGGTCACGGCCCCAAATCCCGGAAACCGTCCCGATGCGCGAATCGGATGGCCCAAGACCGATTTGCGCGCGACTTGCGCCGACTCCAGGCGGGGTCGACCCCCTTCCAAAGCCCCATCGCCCGGTCGACCGCTCACAGACACCACTCCAGTGCCGCAGCCCTTACCCCTCTCGGCCGCCTCGGCTGCGAGGTGGCCGCCTATAATCCGCGCCACACCATCGCCACCCTCATCGAGGATCGAACTCCCCCATGTCCCGCATTCGCCGTTTTCTGCGCTGGGCGTTCCTGCTGTGCTTCGTCGGTCTGCTCGTGGGCGGCCTCGCGTTCGCCATCCTCTACACCTCGGTCTCGTCCAAACTGCCAGACGTGCAGAGCCTGCGCAATATCGAACTGCAGGAACCGCTCTACGTCTATTCGCGCGACGGCCGTCTGATCGGTCTGTTCGGCGAGACCCGGCGCTACCCGGTGAAGATCGAGAAAGTGCCCAAACGGCTGAAGGATGCCTTCATCGCGATCGAGGACGCGCGGTTCTACGAGCACAGTGGCGTCGACTACAAGGGCGTGGGCCGCGCGATCTGGCAATTGCTCACGACCGACAAGGAACGCGTGGCGGGCGGCTCGACCATCACCCAGCAAGTCGCCAAGCATGTTCTTCCTCAGTTCCGAATACAGCTATCGACGCAAATTTTCGGAAATGCTGCTGGCGCGAAAAATGGAGCAAGAGCTGACCAAGGACGAGATCTTCGAGCTGTATCTCAACAAGAGTTTCTTCGGCAACCGCGCCTACGGCATCGGTGCCGCGCGCCGAGTTCTACTACGGCAAGACGCTCGATCAGCTCAGTCTGGACGAAATGGCCTCGCTGGCGGCGATACCGAAATTCCCGTCCAGCGGCAACCCGTTGAACAATCCGGCTCGCGCCAAGATCCGCCGCGACTACGTGCTGCAGCGCATGCGCGAGTTGAACATGATCAGCGCGGCCGAAGAAAACGCGGCGCAAGCCGCGCCGATGCACGCGACCCCGCACGAACGTCAGGTCGAAGTGTCGGCGCCGTACGTCGCGGAAATGGTGCGCCAAGAGATGATCGCGCGTTACGGCAACGACGTCTTGACCAAGGGCTATCACGTCGTCACCACGATCGATCCTGCGCTGCAGGCCGCCGCCGACGAAGCGGTGCGCGAAGGCTTGGGCATCTACGATCATCGTCATGGCTGGAACAAGGTCGAGCAGACGTTCGCGCTCGGTGCGAACGAAGACCTCACCGCCATCGCTGCGCGCCTGCGCGGCATTCCGGCTCAGGCCGCGCTGCTGCCGGCGATCGTCACGAAGGTCGACGACGGCACGGTGCATGCCGTGCTCGCCAAAGGCAACACGATCACGCTCGGCGCCGACGCCGCGCGTTGGACCGGCAAATCGCCCGCGGCCTTGGTCAAACGCGGCGATCTGATTCGGGTGCGCGCGATCGTGCCCGAAGCCGATAAGAAGACCGCCGCGAAACCCGGCGACGCCAAAAGCGAGAAAGAGGCCGCCGCGAAACCCGCGGGCGAGATCAAATACCGTCTCGATCAGTTGCCGCGCGCGCAATCCGCCCTGGTCTCGCTCGATGCCGACACCGGCGCCGTACGCGCGCTGGTCGGCGGCTTCAGCTTCGCCGGCAACAAGTTCAACAATGCCACCCAGGCGCGCCGCCAGCCGGGCTCGTCGTTCAAACCGTTCGTGTACGCGGCGGCGTTCGAGCGCGGCTACAACCCGGCATCGATCGTGCTGGATGCGCCGGTGGTGTTCCGCATGCGCGCCGGCAAAGTGTGGCGCCCGCAGAACGACGGCGGCGGTTTCGCCGGCCCGGTGCGCGTGCGCGAAGCGCTGGTGCAATCGCGCAATCTCGTGTCGGTGCGCATGCTCGATGCGATCGGTGTGGAATACGCACGTAAGTACATCAGCCAATTCGGTTTCGACGAGAAGGAACTGCCGCCGAATCTGTCGATCTCGCTGGGCACACCGTCGCTGACACCGCTGTCGGTCGCGCGCGGCTACGCGGTGTTCGCCAACGGCGGCTTCCGCGTCAACGCATGGTTCATCGACGAAGTTCGCGACCGCGAAGGCAAGGTCATCATCAAAGAAAGGCCGCCGACCGCCTGCCGCACGTGCAGCAATGGCCGCGGCTTCGGCAGTCAGACCGCGCAACCGGTCTCGCAGGTGGTCGATGGCTTCGATCTCGGCCCAGCCGGCGGCGCGAAAAAACCGACCGCGAAAAACAGCGAGAAGCCCAAGGGCAATGCCGTCGAGCCGGCGGCGCTTCCCGCGAACACGGTGCTCGCGCCGCGCGCGATCGACGCGCGCATCGCCTACCAATTGACATCGATGATGCGCGACGTCGTGTTGCGCGGTACCGCCACCGAGGCCAAACGCATCGGTCGCGAAGACGTCGGCGGCAAGACCGGTTCGACCAACAATCACCGCGACGCATGGTTCGCCGGCACCGGCGGCAATCTCGTCACCGCGGTCTGGGTAGGCAAGAGCGACAACTCATCGTTGGGTTATCGCGAGTACGGCGGCAAAGCGGCGCTTCCGATCTGGATCGATTACATGAAAGTCGCGTTGAAGGACGTGCCGATCGCCGCTAACGACCCGCCGGAGGGCATGGTGAAAGTGGCCGTCACCGCCAGCGGTCAATTGCTGCCCACCGAAGGCAGCGGCGGCATCATCGAATACGTGAAGGTCGAAGACCTCGAACGCATGGAGACTTACGTCAATTACGGTGCCGGCGACGAGGCGGCCCCGAGCGAGGAATCGTTCGATATCTTTTGAGGCGCGGGAATCGGGACAAGGTTAATGCTTGTCATCCCGAGCGCTTTAGCCTTTAGCCCCCGCGAAGGCGGGGGAGGGACACGCTTTCGCTCTAACGATGGCCCATTCCCATTTCCCCATTCCCGCCCGTTCGGTTAGAGTCATTCCTGGCCCACCGCCGGGACGATGCCATGCACCACGCCCGCCAGCACGCCGAGACCAAGACCCGCGAGCGCCGCTATCGCCTCGCGCACGAAGCCGCCCGACTGATCGCCGAGTCCGGCATCCGCGACTTCCATCAAGCCAAACTCAAAGCCGCGCAGCGTCTGGGCATCCACGACGACGCCTCGCTGCCGCGCAATCGCGAGATCGAAGACGCGCTGCGCGAATATCAACGCCTGTTCCAGGGCGATCAACAGACCGACGAACTGCGTCGCCGCCGCGAAGCCGCGCTGCGCGCGCTCGAATTCTTCGCACCTTTCGATGCCCGCCTCGTCGGCCCGGTACTCGACGGCACCGCCGACGCGAATTCGCCCGTGCATCTGCACCTGTACACCGACGATGCCGACAGCGCACCGCGCTTCCTCGAAGACCACCGCATCCCCGCCGAAGCGCGCACGCGTCATATCCGCCTCGACCGCGAACGCGCGATCGATTGCACCGTCTGGTTGTTCGCCGCCGAAGACCTCAGCTTCGATGTCTGCGTGCTCCCGCACGCGGCCCTGCGTCAGGCACCGCTATCGAGCATCGATGAGAAACCGATGCGCAGAGCCTCTGCCTCGCAGTTGCGGGCGTTGTTGGTGGAGGAAGATATGGCGGGGTATGAAACGACGACGGGATGAAATCAGCCCATAGGGTGCGCCTGTGGCGCACCGTTTCATCCTGCGATGTGACTGAGCGGTGCGCCACAGGCGCACCCTATGAACGCATTTACCATCTCCGCCACAATCGGTTTCGGCACAGCAACGTAGATACTGTTATCCAGATCAAGCTCCGTGAAGTGCTGGATTGAAGGGCTGGCCTGATTTGATAACGCCGAAGGCGACCTGAGCCAACTTTCGCATCATGGCGCCGATGATGAGTTTGGGCGGTTTTCCATTCGCTTGAAGCCGTCGGCGGAAGACTTTGCCCCACGCCGTTTTG
This sequence comes from uncultured Gammaproteobacteria bacterium, assembly GCA_963783035.1. Taxonomy (GTDB): domain Bacteria; phylum Pseudomonadota; class Gammaproteobacteria; order Xanthomonadales; family Xanthomonadaceae; genus Lysobacter_I. Next base: position 876,095 of record CAWAMC010000004.1, on the reverse strand, counting down.
TAAATGGCAACCATCGCCGGCATGTACAGCGCTCGTCGCAGGAAAGCATGCCCTACTTTGGATAATCGCGGCTTGGCCCTGACGCTGGTGCCGGATTCGTGATGTCGAGGATTGAGCCCGGCAAAAGCGACGAACTGACGCGCGCTATCGAAGCGCTGCTGGCACAGATCGAAGGCAAGCACGATAGCGATGGTGCGGTCGCCCAAGCCGGGAATGGAATCGAGCAGCTCGCGTTTACCACGCAAATCAGGATCGTCATCAAGGGTCTGGGTAATGGCCTGTTCGATGCGTTTGATTTCTTCGCCCAACCAGTCCAGATGCGTATGCAGACTGTCGCGAACCGATTCGCGGGCGACTTGGATTCGGTTCTTTTCCTGAGTCTGCATGTCCACCAGCGATTGATGCCGCAACACCAACGCCCGTAATTGACGCGCGCTGGCCGACGGCGCTGTCCACCCAGCGGGCTGCTTTTCTCGACAGAAGTTCGCCAGAACACGAGCATCAACCGCATCGGTTTTGTTGCGCAGCCCCAGTGAGTGGCCATGCGCTTTGGACAACGCCGGATTGATCACCGAGACCACATGTCCCATATCGGCCAGATATTCGGCGGCAGCTTCCCAGTACACGCCGGTCGCTTCCATGCACACGTGCACCGGCACTTCGGCATATCGAGCTAACCACGCGGAGAGCTCTGCAAACCCCGTCGCGGTGTTCGCAAAGACCTTGTTGCGATATTTGTCATTCAGAGCCAAGGCGCAGTCCAGCTTAGCTTTGGAGACATCAATGCCCAGATACAATTTGGTTGTCATCATCATGGCTTGCGCAATCCACCTTGTGAATGCAGGCTGCCGACTAGGTCGGGCCGAAGATACTGTTCGATCTCTCGCAAGTTGAAGCTGAATTCCCGGTGCGCTATCTACGTTGCGGCCTCGAAAGCAAAGCCCGGGTACGGCATCCGAGAATCCATTTACCCAAGAGCGACTTGGGCAAATTCATAATACAAGCCCGAGTAGAGCGAAGCGAAACCCGGGGCTTCACTCAAGAATCAGACAATGCTGCCACAGGCTTAGACCCGAATTGATGCGGAATGTCCTTGAACGGACGACTCTCATCTGGCGCAGGCCACCATTGATAGCATTGGAGATAAGCCGCGTCATTTCTCGAATCCACGTTCTGAGAGTACAGCGGATAGACGAGAGGAGTAGAAAGCTGGTGAACGAACCATATCGAATCGACACGACCAATGTCGACTTCGCACGCCCTGAAAGCATCAATCACTAGCTCTTCGTTGAGATGCATAAAATCCTCTGACCAGAGCACAACGCAGAGCAGATAGTCTTTTTCGTACAGGCTGAATTGACGACACTTTTTCTCGATCACGTATCTGAAAGAACCCCGAAATCCATCGCTTTCACTCAATACGCAGCGCACCAACGGGCATGGAAATGAAGAGACGAATCGACGCACGTCGATTCGCTCGCCAGTACTGAGGGTAGATCGCTTGTATCGCTCCCGATCAGCCATCGAATTCACACCAGCAATCTGGACAAAGCTCAGGATTTCCTGAGCAAGCGCTTCTGGATCGAATAATTCGCGAAGACTGTCGTAATGGATGTCAACATCCACCCCTTGATCGGGATATTCGGCGGAGAGCAAGGGCTCAAGGCATTGCCTGAGTTTTTTAATTTTTGCAGACTCCGAGTATGCCTGTTTCACGATTGGAACTTCGGCGATCTGCACAGCAATATCGCGATCTAGCCCAGACAAAATTGCGTCACATCCGTTCTCAATCGGTGGCCTCGAATCGGTTTTTCTGTCCGGGCGATCTTTGATCACCAGATCAATTCCGGATAAGCCTTTCACACAGCCGGTTAGGCTTGAAAGAACTTTATCTTCCATTTCTTGTTTTCTACCAGTTTGCATCACTCGTTCCCCTTGTCGCAGCCCGGGTTTCGCGTTGCGGCACGCAATTCGTAGGGTGGGGTAAGCGCAGCGCAACCCCACCTTAGCCGAAGAATATGCACCAACCGCGAGCGAGAACGCGCCAAAGCAGAAATCGGTCTTCTCCGAACGACAGCGATTTCGTGGCCTGATGGTGGGGTTGCGCTGCGCTTACCCCACCCTACGACATCGGATTTCAAGCTACACAGCGAACTTGTCCGTCGCCCGAATCAAGGCATCGGTGTTTTCCGGTTCGTACGCGGAATGGCCCGATGCGGGGGAGATGATCAATTCACTGTTCGGCCAGACCTTGTGCAGATCCCAGGCGTTCTGGATCGGGCAGACCACGTCGTAGCGTCCATGAACGATCACGCCGGGAATATCGGCGATTTTATGCGCGTCGCGCAGCAGTTGATCTTCGACCTCGAAGAAACCGCCGTTGACGAAGTAATGGTTTTCGATGCGTGCGAACGCCAAAGCGAACGCCGCGTCTTCATGGCCCGCGACGAAATCCTCGTCCATGTGCAGGAAGCTGGTGGCGCCTTCCCACACGCTCCAAGCGCGCGCGGCGCTCAGCCGCGTGGCCGCGTCGTCGCTGGTGAGGCGGCGATGGAAGGCGGAGATCAAGTCATGGCGTTCGACCGGCGGAATCGCGGCGATGTAATGCTCCCACGGATCGGGGAACAAACGCGACGCGCCTTCTTGATAGAACCATTCCAGTTCCCAGCGTCGCAGCATGAAGATGCCGCGCAGCACCAGCTCGGTGACGCGCTCGGGATGTGTTTCGGCATAGGCCAACGCGAGCGTGGAGCCCCACGAACCACCGAAGACTTGCCAGCGTTTGATGCCGAGTTTCGCGCGTAGCTTCTCGATGTCGGCGACGAGATCCCATGTGGTGTTGTTCACCAGATCTGCATGCGGCGTCGAACGCCCGGAACCGCGTTGATCGAACAGGACGATGCGGTATTTCGACGCGTCGTGGAACCGCCGCATTTTCGAGCTGCAGCCCGCACCGGGCCCGCCGTGCAGCATCACCACCGGTTTGCCGTTCGGGTTGCCGCATTGTTCGTAATACAGGGTATGGCGGTCGTCGACCGCGAGCGTACCGGTGTCGTAGGGTTCGATCTCAGGATAGAACGTGCGCATTAGGAAGTCCGTCGGTGCGTTGGAAAGGCGATGTACGAAAGGCGATCGTGTCGATCAGCATTGGTCGATCGTGGTGGCGCGAGCGCATGCTTGAAGCAGCATTTTGAAGCAACATCCTTGAAGCAACATCCTTGAAGCAATATCCGAAAGCAGTGTCACCAATCTCGGGTCGCGATCAGTTCTTCGATATCCGCATCGAAGCCGTAAGTCGACGCGATGAAGGCGAAATCGTCGGCGATGCATTCGCGCGCTACGGTTTCGATTTCGCTGTCGTGTTCGTAAAACGCTTCGGCCAACGTGTTGAATTCATCGGTCGCCGCATGCGTCAGCGCGTACAGGGCTTCGACGCTCGATGGTTTCTCCGCTTCGATGGATTCGCATAGGCGTAGCAAAATCGCCTTGCCGCGATCGACCAAATCATCGGGAAAATAATTATCCGCGTACATGTCCGCGAGGAACGCATGCTGGAGGATGGCGGGATGGGCGATCGGCATGATGTGGATTCGTTACTGTGATTTTGTTGTTGTCTTTTGGTGCGAATGGTGAGTTCGGCGTGTTCGGTTCACGCGCGTTCGTGCAGTGTGCCAGAGGATCGGGCCGGCAAGCGACCCAACGTCACGCGGTCGCGACCCTCGATATCGCGTGCCGTTTGGACGGAGACGAAACCAACCTGGGTCATCAACGCGCGCACCGCCTCGCCTTGACCCCAGCCGTGTTCCAGCAGCAACCAACCGCCGTCGCGAAGATACATCGGCGCTTCGTTCACTATGATGCCGATCGCATCCAGTCCGTCGCGGCCCGACGACAGCGCCGCCGCCGGTTCGTAGCGCAAATCGCCTTGCCGCAAATGCGGGTCATCGTCGCCGATGTAAGGCGGGTTGCTGAGAATCAGATCGAAGCGCTCGCCTTTCAGCGGCGCCCACCAACTGCCCTGTCGAAACTGCACATGACGCAAACCCAAGGCCTGCGCGTTCGCGGCGGCGACACTCAACGCGGCGGGGCTGACATCGGTGGCGATGACCTCCGCATGGCGCCGCTCGTGCGCCAACGCGAGCGCGATGGCGCCGCTGCCGGTCCCCAGATCGGCGATGCGCAGGCCCGGTGTCGTCGGCGCGCGTTCGAGGGCCAGCTCGACGAGACGCTCGGTTTCCGGGCGCGGAATCAGGGTATCGGGCGTGACCATCAGCTCGAAAGACCAGAACCCGCGGCGCCCAGTGAGATACGCCACCGGTTCGCCCTGCGCACGGCGTGCGATCAGGTCTTCATAGCGCGATCGCTCGTCCGTTCGGATCTCCGCATCGCCGTGGGCATACAGCCACGCGGTCGTCCGCGACAGCGCGTGCGCCAGCAGCACGACGGCATCGCCACGCTCGATGCGTTCGCAAGCGCTTCGCAGGACTGCATCCAATCGTGTGCGTTCACTCGTCATCATGTTGCGTATCGTAGCCTCTGACGGCGACAAACTTCTCCCATTTTTCCGCTTAGCGCCTGTCTAAGGTGTCCGCGCAGTATGCGGAGCTCTTAAACAGGCGCTTACACGGCACCGAGTGCTCTCATGTTTTCACTGTCATCGACCACACGTGCGGCGCTCGCGATCGCTGTCATGGCATGCGCCATCGGCATGACCGGCTGCAGGAGCCTCGGTTTCGGCATAGCAAATGCAGGCGTCGCAGGCGCGGATGCCCGCGTGGTGTATGCGCCGGATCGAGATCTCGCCCTCGACGTGTACTTACCCGATAGCTGTCGGCCCGATCACTGCCGGGCCAATGACCGCGGCGCCAGCCATGGCGAGCCTCGTAATGGCCGCCACGCCAACGCGCGCAGCTCGCGGCCGGTGGTGGTGTTCTTCTACGGCGGCAGTTGGCGCAGCGGCCGACGTCAGGACTATCGCTTCGTCGGTCGGCGCTTGGCGGATCAGGGTGCGGTGGCGATCGTCGCCGATTATCGAACCGTGCCGCGCAGCGTCTTTCCCGGTTTCGTCGAAGATGCGGCCGCGGCGGTAGCCTGGGCAAAACGCCACGCGGCCGATTACGGCGGCGACCCGGCGCGGCTTTACGTGGCCGGCCACTCTGCCGGGGCGCAGATTGCGGCGCTCGTCGGTGCCGATGCACGCTATCTCGCAGCGCATGGGCTGACACCGCGCGATTTGGCCGGCGTGATCGGACTATCGGGGCCCTACGACTTTGAAATTGCGGGCTACGAGGATGTCTTCGGGCCGGAATCACTGTGGGCGCAGGCGCAGCCGGTGAATGCCATCGATGGCGATGAGCCGCCGTTGTTGCTGATTCATGGGACCGATGACGATGTGGTGGAACCCCAAGACAGCCAGATGCTCGCGGACCGGCTTCGCGCAGCCGGTGGCGAGGCACGAGTGCTATGGCTGCCGGGCGGCGAACATCTCGCCCCGCTGGTCGCGATGCGCCAGTCGGCTCGTCGGCCGGAGATGCTACGGGCGATCCGCGCATTCATCGGGACACAGAAAGAGGATTGAGCGCATCACTGGCGGCGCCATCTATCGCCGTTGAAAGACCATCGGCCATCGAATCAGCAAGCGATTGATTCATCTGCGCGATTAACATCTAATCATCGATAGGCAATGGCCATTGCCCAGAACGAGTGCACGCCATGAATCTGCGCGATCTCAAATATCTCGTCGCGCTCGCCGATCACAAGCATTTCGGCCGTGCGGCCGCAGCCTGTTTCGTCAGCCAGCCCACGCTATCGACGCAAATCAAGAAGCTCGAAGACGAACTCGGTGTCGCCTTGGTCGAACGCGCGCCGCGGCATGTGATGCTGACGCCGTCCGGTCGCGATGCCGCCGAGCGCGCGCGGGTGATCATCGCCGAAGTCGAACAGATGAAAGAAGCCGCGCGCCGCACCCAGAACCCGGAAGCGGGCACGGTGCGATTGGGCATCTTTCCCACGCTGGGCCCGTATTTGCTGCCGCACGTGGTGCCGCGCATTCGCGCGCGCTTCCCGGAGTTGGAACTTCTGCTGATCGAAGAGAAGACCGACGTGATTCTGCGGCAACTGCGCGAAGGCAAACTCGATGCCGGTATTCTCGCGCTGCCGCTGCACGACGATCAGTTGCATCTGGACTTCTTGTTCGAGGAACCCTTTTTGCTCGCGGTGCCCGAAGGCCATCCGCTAGCGAAGCGCGAAACGCCGCTGAACATGCGCGATCTCGCTCACGAAAGCCTGTTGCTGCTCGAAGACGGCCACTGCATGCGCGATCAGTCGTTGGATGTCTGCCACCTCGCCGGCGCGAACGAGAAGACCGGGTTTCGCGCCACTTCGCTGGAAACGCTAAGACAGATGGTCGCCGCGAACGTCGGCATCACGCTGTTGCCGATGCTCGCGGTGAAACCGCCGGTGGCCCCTTCGCGCGACGTACTGGTGTTGCCGTTCAGCGACCCGCCGCCGACCCGTCGCATCGCGATGGTGTGGCGTCGCAGTTCGGCGATGTCGGAGTTTCTAGAGAAATTTTCGGCGCTGTTCCGCGAGCTCCCCGACGGCCTTCTGCACGACGCTCCGCAAGCCGCGAAACCGCCAGGAAAAGCGCCCAAGACAGGACGTTGAATCGAAACGCATCGCCGCGCGTCGCGCTTTTCATTGCCGCGGCATACACTCCGATTCTCGGAATCATCACCGCACGAGGTCGCCCCATGCGTTTGAAAGGCTCGAAGACCGAAGAGAACCTCAAGCACGCCTTCGCCAGCGAATCTCAAGCCAATCGTCGCTATCTTTATTTCGCGCAAAAAGCCGATATCGAAGATCATCGGAACGTCGCGGCCGTGTTCCGTTCGACCGCAGAAGGCGAAACCGGCCATGCGCACGGGCATCTGGAATATCTCGAACAGTGCGGCGACCCGGTCACCGGCCTGCCCTTCGGCGACACCGCCAGCAGCCTGAAATCCGCGATCCACGGCGAAACCCACGAATACACCGACCTGTATCCGGGCATGGCCAAAACCGCGCGCGACGAAGGCTTCGACGACATCGCCGATTGGTTCGAGACGCTAGCGAAGGCCGAGCGCTCGCACGCCAATCGTTTTCAGAAAGCCTTGGATGAATTGGGGTGATCGTGCGTTCAAGCGAAGGGTCGGTGGCTCTTCGACATTCGATCGTGGCGTTTGGATTTTGACGCTTCGACCCGTTGGATTTTCTTACCGGCCCCGCCGATAAAATCGCTTCGAACATCATGACCGATCTTCTCCGCTCCGACCTTTACTCGCTCGAAACCTACGCCATTGAGCGCGCAATGTTTCGGACGCGCGTGCTCGCGCACAAACAAGCGCGGAAACTGCATTTAGGGGCGCATATTACGTTGTTGTTCGAAGATCGTCTCACAGTGCAATATCAGATTCAGGAAATGCTGCGGATCGAACGCATCTTCGAACCGGATGCCATCCAACACGAACTCGATGCTTACAACCCTCTGATCCCGTGCGGCAGCGACTTGAAAGCGACGATGCTGATCGAATACCCGGATGCGGTTGCGCGTGAGCGCGAATTAGTGCGTCTGTGCGGCATCGAGCATCGTGTGTATGCCGAGGTCGCCTCGCGCGGCCGCGCAATCGCGCATGCCGACGAGGATATCGATCGCAGCACGGGCCTGAAGACGGCAGCGGTTCATTTCCTACGCTTCGCGTTCTCGGCGGAGCACATCGCCGAGCTGCGCTCAGGCGCAGCGCTGGCTTTCGGTATCGACGACGAACGCATGCCGCTTCGCGTCGAAGCCACCGGCGACACTCGCGATGCGCTGCTGCGGGATTTCGCCTGAGGCCAGGAACGGCTTACACTCGGCATCGTCTTCCTGCAGGCCTTGCGAGCTCGCTCATGCTCCGTTGGATCGTCGTTCTGTTATTGGTGCTGGTAGGCGCTTCCTTTTACGTCGCGCACCAGCGCTCCGAAACCGCACGCGGCGCCGCGGTCGACGCAGCGGCCGGCACCTCGTCGACGAGCCCGAACACGACCGTTTCGAGCGTCGTGCCGCAGGTGCTGGCGAGCGGTTGTACGCCGCCGGCGAATCTCGCCCTAAGCGACGGCGCACTGCAGACCGATGCGCCGACGTCGATGGGTTCGTTCCAACACCAAGACGCGGTCATCACGCCGCTCGCGGGGTTCAGCGTCGATGCGCGCGTGCTTTCGACGAAAACCTATCGCAGCGATCGCGAAGCGAAATACGCGCCGATCGATCTCGCTCTCGGTTGGGGGCGGATGCGCGAAGATGCGGTGCTCGCGGCCTTGAACATCACGCAATCCAGCCGTTGGTACGAGTACCGATGGCGCGACCAACCGCCGATCGCGCTCGACGAAATCGTCCGCAGCAGCGCGAACATGCATATGATCCCGTCGAACGTCGATGTGGCGAATGCGCTGGATAATCTCGACGCCGACGATCGCATCCGCATCGACGGTTGGTTGGTGCAGGTCGAGGCGCAAGACGGTTGGCGTTGGCGCAGTTCGTTACGTCGCGACGACAGCGGCAGCGGCGCCTGCGAAGTGATCTACGTGTGTTCGGTCGCGAAACGATAAGCGGCACCGTTCCGATCTTTTTTAGGACGAAACGTTGCGATCGATGCGCATCGATACTAGTCCTAATGCCGACACAACACGAAACGCACGCACGGTGCGCACGCATCGAAATCACTCAAGGCAACGCCTGATTACATCAGCGTTGCCTCAATCGTCCGCGTACCCCACAGGACAACTCACGCCGGTGCCGCCGAGGCCGCAATAGCCGTCAGGATGCTTCGACAAATACTGCTGATGCTCGTCTTCGGCGTAATAGAAATTCGGCGCTGGGTACAGGATTTCGGTGGTGATCGCGCCGAATCCTGCGGTGCGCAATCGGGCTTGGAATGCGTCGCGGCTCGCGAGCGCGGCGGCGTACTGCGCTTGCGTATCGCAATAGATCGCGGACCGATATTGCGTGCCGCTGTCGTTGCCTTGACGCATACCCTGGGTGGGATCGTGGCTTTCCCAGAACGTCTTCAGCAGCGCTTCGAGCGCGATGACGGCCGGATCGTAAACCACCAGCACCGCTTCGGTATGCCCGGTTTCGCCGCTGCAGACTTCGCGATAAGTGGCGTTCGGCGTGAATCCACCGGCATAGCCGACCGCCGTCGTGAACACGCCCGGTAGCGACCAGAACTTGCGCTCGGCGCCCCAAAAGCAGCCCATGCCGAATTGAATGCGTGCGAGCCCCTCGAACGCATCGCGCAATGGCCGGCCGTGGATATGGTGACGATTGCTCAACGGCATCTCGGTGTCGCGACCCGGCAGGGCGCGCTCCGACGCGGGCATGCGCTGTTTATGCGCGCCGATTCCGAACAATTTATCGAGCATGAGCGGGCTCCACGAAAGAGGATAACGCAATGACGATGACGAAATGTGGGCGCTTGCGCCGCGATCAAGTGCAGTGGTATTGCTCGCGCCAATCCAGCGACCTATCAAAATGAAACTGTCACCCCGAGCGCAGCGAGGGGCCTGCTTATATTGTCGATGACAAAGCCGAAAAGCAGGTTCCTCGCTGCGCTCGGAATGACATTTCTGTCAGATGCTCTTAGCTACCCGCTGTCGTCGAACGCGGCTTGAATACGGCCGGCGCGACCTGAACGCGATTACGACCGGCGCGTTTGGCCGCGTACAGCGCGCGATCGGCACGCTCCAATGCAGGTTGCGGTAACGACTCGGCGTCCAAACGGCTGGCCACGCCGATGCTGACGGTCAAGCGCAGCGGGCGCTCGTTCCAGCGGAATTCGGCCGCTTCGACCGCGACGCGTAATTCTTCGGCGACGGCGCGCGCCATTTCGGTCGGACGCCCCGGCAAGATCACGACGAATTCTTCGCCGCCGTAGCGTCCGAGGAAGTCGTCGACGCTCAACGGCGCTTTCAATACTCGCGCCAACTCGCGCAGACAGTAATCGCCGCAGGCATGGCCGAGCATATCGTTGAAGGTCTTGAAGTGATCGATATCCACGAACAAGACCGACAACGGCGCACCGCTGCGATGCGCTTGCTGGAACGTGCGCGTAAGCGATTGATCGATGCTGCGTCGATTCATACTACCGGTCAGCGCGTCGATCTCGGCGGTGTGTCGCAGTTTGAGCGAGGTGAACGCCTCGTCGATCTGGACCACGACGATACGTGCCAATTCGCGTGCGATCACGAGTTCTTCCGGGTGGAATGCCGTGGCGCCGCTGCGTTCGAGCACCAGTGCGCCCCAAGCGGGCGCACGAATCGGCATCGACACCGCCGCTTCCATCGCCACCGGCACCGCCTCGCCGGGCCTGGTGACCGGATATTGAAGCTCGACGCTGCCCGATAACGATTGGCGCAGCGCCTGTAGCCGCAGGAGGTCGTGATCGGAGATGCGATCGAGCGCCGCCGGCGGCCAAGACACCATGGTGTCGCTGCCGAGATACCCTCGCGTCATCGCCAAGGCGAGGCCAGTCGGCACGATGCGATGCAAATGCTCCAGCATCAAGCGATACGCCGTCGGTTGGATCTCATCTTCGTCCAAACCGCGCAGTCCCATTTGCAAGGCCGTGATGAGTTCGGAGCGCACCGCCTCGCGATAGAGTTTGCGTTCGGATTCTTCGCGCGCGCGCTGCTCGCGATCGCGTTGTTCGCGATACTTGCTGATGCGGCTGATCAAGCCGACCGCGAGCATCAGCGAACACACGACGATCGCGATCTGACTGCCGTGATGGGTCAACAGGGTGTCGCCGATCATGCCGGCCGCGGTCAATTCGGATATCGCCATGGTGCCGCCGATGACGAGCACCGAACACAGCACCGCCGCCGTCATCGTGACCCGACGGCGCCAAGCATCCACCAACACGATCAAGCCGACGACGCCGCCCGCCAGCCACACGACCGGCAAAGCCGACGATACGATATCGCTGGTGCGCGCGCCCCAGGCCAGTAGCGCGCCCGCCGATAGCAACAACAAGACGGTGCCGACATTGATCTTGCGTGCCCAGCCCGGGCGCGCCTTCGGTAGATCGGTGTAGCGCAAGAGAATGCGCAGGGCCGTGGCTTCGAAGATCAGCGACACCGCGGCGAGACCGCCAACCCCTAATCCGGCGAACACGCCACGGCCATCGAGTTGATAAAGATGGCCATTGAACGCAGCGATCTGCAGTACGCCGACGACGCAAAACCCGAAGAACGATAAGAACGTCATGTCGCGCGATGCGAAGTACAACGCGAGCGACAACAACGCGAGCGTGAATAGGCTCGCATATGCGGTGACGGCGATCATCGTCGCCCGTTGTACGTATTCGGTCGCCATCGCTTCGGAAACGACCTCGGGTCGCAACGACGACGAGCGTAGCGACGTCGCATCCAGCCGCACGCGCAAATCACCTTCCCAGGCGCTCGGCAGACGGAAGAGATACCCCACCGGCAGAATGCCGTCTTCGGCGCTCGGCGCTAAGAAGCTGCGCTGGCTGGTACGCCAATGCTCGCCTGCGGAGAGCTTCAAACCCTCTAAGGGCACGCGCCGCATCCACACGACCCAGTGCGGAGATTCGGCCTCGCTCCGCGGCAGGGTGAAGACCAGTTCGGCCTGCGATGGATTGCCGCTACCTTTGAGCAACAGGGCACGGCCATCGCGACTGACCTGCGCGACCTGACCGGCGGCATCGGGTAAGGGCTGCAGGGCGACGGAGATGCCGGGCTCATTCGGCCGCAATGGACCGCCCGAGAGGATCAAATACAGCAGCAACAGCGGCAATAGATAGATGCCGCCGATGGCGAACCAGTGACGTTCGAGCCGATCCAAGCTGGAGGCTTTTCTCGCCATCGGCTCAGCCTAGACCCATCCACGCGTCGGCATTGGCCGGCGTGAAGCCGCCCGTATCCACGCGCTTCGCATGATCCTCATGCGCATCGACTCGCTGGCTATCATGTCGTCTCAATGGCGTGCCCCCCCGAACACCCCAGACAGCCGCGCCGGGTCGCGGCGGCCTACCTTATCGCATCACATTACCATCTCGCGCTTGAGCGCTACACCCCGCCCTCGGGCTCGGCTCGGCTAAACTCGCGGTTTTCAAGACGATCGTCACAATGACCCCCGAATCCCACATGGATAGCGCCCTCGACGAGGCTGCGCCCGAACGCCGCCAGGACTTTATCCGGCAAATCGTGCGCGAGGACTTGGCCAGCGGCAAGCATCCCGCCGTTCGCACCCGTTTCCCGCCCGAACCCAACGGCTACCTGCACTTGGGCCATACCCGGGCGATTTGGACCGATTTCGGCATCGCCCAGGAATTCGGCGGCCGCTGCAACCTGCGCCTGGACGATACCAACCCGGCCAAGGAAGACCCCGAGTACGTCCGCGCGATCCAAGACGATGTTCGCTGGTTGGGCTACGCGTGGGCGGAACTCCGTCACGCGTCCGATTATTTCGAAGTGTTCTACCTCGCTGCCGAGAAACTCATCCGGCAGGGCGATGCCTTCGTCTGCGATCTGACCGCCGACGAAGTCCGTGCGTATCGCGGCAATCTGATCGAACCCGGTCGCGAATCGCCGTTCCGCGGCCGTAGCGTCGAAGAGAACCTCGACTTGTTCCGACGCATGCGCGCAGGCGAATTTCCGGACGGCGCGCGCACGCTACGCGCGAAGATCGATATGGGCAGCGGCAATATCAATCTGCGCGATCCGGCGCTGTATCGAATCAAACACGTCGAACATCAGAACACCGGCGATGCTTGGCCGATCTATCCGATGTACGACTATGCGCATTCGCTCAGCGATGCGGTGGAAGGCATCACTCACTCGCTGTGTACATTGGAGTTCGAAGATCATCGCCCGCTTTACGACTGGTGCGTGGATAAGGTGGATCTGGCCCATCATCCCGAACTGGTCAAACCGCTGACCGATCGCGGCCTGCCGTTCGAGGCCGCGAAGCCGCGGCAAATCGAGTTCTCGCGTTTGAATCTGAATTACACGGTGATGAGCAAGCGCAAATTGATGACGCTCGTCGACGAAGGCCTCGTCGATGGCTGGGGCGATCCGCGCATGCCGACATTGCAAGGGATCCGTCGCCGCGGCTATACGGCGGACGCATTGAAGCTGTTCGTCGCGCGGCTGGGCCTGTCGAAGCAGAACTCGTTGATCGACTATTCGGTGTTGGAGGGCACGCTTCGCGAGGATCTCGACGCGCGCGCCCCGCGCCGCATGGCGGTGATCGATCCGCTGAAATTCGTGCTGACGAATCTGCCCGAAGAGCATGCCGAAACGTTGACGTTCTCCAATCATCCGAAAGACGAAAGCTTCGGCACGCGCAGCGTGCCGTTCGGCCGCGAGCTGTGGATCGATCGCGAGGACTTCGCCGAAGTGCCGCCCAAAGGCTGGAAACGGCTGATCCCCGGCGGCGAAGTGCGTCTGCGCGGCGCCGGCATCGTGCGCTGCGACGAGGTGGTGAAGAACGACGCCGGCGAGATCGTCGAACTGCGCGGCACGTTGGATCTCGAATCGCGGCCCGGAATGCCCGGCGCCGATCGCAAGATCAAAGGCACGATCCACTGGGTCGGCGCGCGCGATGCGGTACCGACGGAGTTTCGGCTGTACGACCGGTTGTTCACGGTGCCCAACCCGGATACCGACGAGGGCGGCAAAAGTTATCGCGATTATCTGAATCCCGATTCGCGACGCAGCGTGCGCGGTTATGTCGAGCCGGTGGCCGCAAACGCGCCGGCGGAACAGAACGTCCAGTTCGAACGCATCGGGTATTTCGTCGCCGACCGCTTCGATCACACCGCCGCCGCTCCCGTGTTCAACCGCAGCGTCGGCTTGCGCGACACGTGGGCCAGCGGCGTTTGAGTCGGCACGTTTGAACCAGGAGAAGACCGATATGCGCACCCCTTACATCAAACTCTGCGGCGTCGCACTGATTGCGGCGCTGCTGAGCGGATGTCCGAAAGAGCCGATAGAACCGTCGCCGCCTGCGTCCGATCGCGCCGAGGCGCCGGCCGCACCGATCGCCGATGCGCCCGCCGCGACGGTGGCGCCGAAAGCGCCTGTCGCCGCAACGACTCCGACAGCGCCGGCCCCGATCGAACAGCAGCACGATGCGCTCGCCGATAAGGTGCCTGGATTCGATCCGAGCAATCCCGATCGTCGTTGCAAGGTCGACAGCGATTGCGTCGTGAAGGATGTCGGCAACTGCTGCGGCCGCTTTCCTGCATGCGTCAACAAGAACGCCAAGACAGACCCCGCCGCCGTGCGTGCGCAGTGCGCGAAAGATGGGATGGCCTCGATCTGCGGGTTCGAAGAAATCACCGCCTGCCAATGCGTCGAAGGCCAGTGTCGAAGCGCTGCCGGCGGCGCGGTCGTGATGTGATGCGAATCGCTGCGGTATCGCACGGCGATCCGCGATGATCGTCGAAGGGATTCTGTGCTATTGCCGTGCCGGCTTCGAGCCCGAACTGGCCGCAGAACTGACCGAGCGCGCGGCCGAAGCCGGTCTTGGCGGCTACGCGCGCACCGAACGCAATAGCGGTTACGTCGTCTTCCTCGGCGACGACAGCGATGCGCTGGCGGATGCGCTTCCATTCGACGAATTGATTTTCGCGCGACAGAAACTACGCCTGATCGCGGAACTGCGCGGACTCGACCCGAAAGATCGCATCGCGCCGATGCTCGAAGCCCTCGCACTCCCTTCTCCCCATGCTGCGCATGGGGTGCATGTCTTCTCCCCATGCCCCGCATGGAGATCTTCTCCCCATGCCCTGCATGGGGAGAGGGTGCCCGCAGGGCGGATGAGGGGCACATACGGCACGCTCGTCGTCGAACACCCCGACAGCGACGAAACCAAACCGCTCGCCGGGCTCGCGCGCAGCTTCGGCAACGCACTGCGACCGGCGCTGCGAAAAGCCGAATTGCTGACCAAGCAAGACGATCCACGCCTGCCGCGATTGCACGTGTGCTTCGTCGATGGCGATCATGCCTTTCTCGCCGAAAGCAACGCTGACGATAGCGCCCCGTGGCCGATGGGCATTCCGCGTTTGAAACTGCATGCCGATGCGCCGTCGCGTTCGGCGTTGAAACTCGAGGAAGCGCTGCTGACGTTGATGAGCGCCGACGAACGCGCGCACTTGTTGCGCGAAGGCATGCGCGCCGCCGATCTCGGCGCTGCACCCGGCGGCTGGACGTGGGTGTTGACGCGCTTCAAGATCAACGTCATCGCGATCGACAACGGTCCGCTACGTCCGCATGTGATGGAAACCGGCTTGGTGCAACATCTGCGCGCCGATGGCTTTTCTTGGCATCCGACCAAGCCATTGGATTGGATGGTCTGCGACATGGTCGAACAGCCCAGCCGCGTCGCCGCGCGCATGGCCGAATGGTTCCGCGAAGGCTGGTGCAAGCATGCGATCTTCAATCTCAAATTACCGATGAAGAAACGCTGGCAAGAAACGCAGTTATGTTTGGATCGATTCGCCGATCACGCCGACAAACCACTGACGATCCGCGCGAAACAGCTGTATCACGATCGCGAAGAGATCACCGTGTTCGCGACGCCCGCCTCGAAGGACTCCGCGCGCCCTTGACGGGCGCGCAGGGGCGTCCACGTATGCGATGATCCAGCCTTTCGCCGACCGATCACTCACGATGACCATACGCCTGACATGCCTTTTTCTGCTCATCACAACGTTATCCGCCTGCGGTAACGACACTCCACCCGAAGCGGCAAACACAGAAGCCGGTCAACCGGCAGCCACGGCATCGCCGAGCGTCGCGGCGACCGAAACTGTTTTAGTCGAGCCGACCGAAGACGAAATGCGCGCACTGGAAGAAGCCGCCATCGACGAACTCAACGCCAAAGGCGGTTTCGTGATTCAAATGTCCGGCGCGCAAAGCGAGCCGATCAAGATGAAGCTCGAAAGCTTCCGCAAAACCGAGTGCAAACCGTATACCAAAGCGTTCCGCTGCGAAGCGGACGTCGGCATTTCGTATCCGGGAACGGAATTTCCCGACGAAACGCTCCCCAGCAGTCATCGTTATCAGAAAGACGCGCAAGGTCGGTGGACTCGCGGTTGATCGCGATGGTTTTAGAACCTCCGATTAGGTCATGGGTTCGCGACGTCTGAATCACGACAGGATGAGGTTATTCAGACCTTCCTTTACTTGCATGCCCGCCCGCTCGCTCAACACCGAAACGCATATGCCGTACCCGAACATCGCCCCGCCGGCTCACCCTGCCATCACTGCTGACGTGCATGCGGAGATCATGCGCCGGCTCGCGCGCGCCGAAGAGGAACATGGCGTGCGCATCTTGCTGGCCGTCGAATCCGGCAGCCGTGCCTGGGGCTTCGCTTCTCCGAATTCCGATTACGACGTGCGCTTCATCTACGCGCACGCGCCGCGCTGGTATCAGGCGGTGGATTTGGAAGAACGACGCGACGTGATCGAATACCCGATCGTCGACGACATCGACCTCAATGGTTGGGATCTGCGCAAGGCCTTGCGACTCTTCTGGAAATCGAACCCCGCCTTCGTCGAATGGATCCAATCGCCGATCCGTTACCGCGAACACGGCAACTTCGCTACCGCCGCGCGAACGCTGCTGCCGCAAGCGTATTCGATCGAAAGCGGGATGTATCACTACCGCAGCATGGCGAAAAACACCGAGCGCGCGTATCTGCGCGATGCGCAGGTGTCGTTGAAAAAATATTTCTACGCGTTGCGTCCGGTCCTGTCCGTGCTGTGGCTGGAACGCTACGCCGCACCTGCGCCGATCGAATTCGAGAAACTCCTGCACCTGATCGACGACCGGCCCGAACTTCGCTCGGCGATCGACGACCTGCTCGACCGCAAACGCGTCGCACCGGAAAGCTGGGTCGGCGACCCGGTCCCGGTCATCGGCCACTTCGTCGTCGAACAACTCGCGCGCCTGGAGGCGATGCAGCCGTCGGTCGAGCGTCAAGGCAGCGCCCTGCCCAGCCTCAATGCGCTGTTTCATGCGGTGTTGGATGAGACCTACTTTTTGGGCGAGTGAACTTGTCGATTCACGCACTCGCCAACTGCGCTTGCAGTTGATTCAGCGTTGCTCGCATGCGTACGGTGAACACCGAGTCGGCATGATGGGTGAGCACGAGAGATTCCAAGGCACGAGTCATCGCGACGTAGAGCAAACGAGCTTCTTCTGCCTCTGATTGATGCGGGCCGGGCATCGAACACAACCCCGGGATAAACACCAATCCGAATTCGAGTCCCTTGCTCGAATGGATCGTCATTACTTTGACGGATGGCTCGCCGGCGAAAATCTCCGATTTCTGCGCCCCTTGCACTAATCGGTGCGTCACGCCTTTTCGTTGTAGACAGCGCGCAACTTCTTCGCCTTGATAAGCATTTCGATACAACACAGCGATGTCGTTTAAGGGACGCCCTTGCGCATGCGCTTCGCACACCTTTTCGGCGATCAATTCCGCCTCCTCCCGCAGCGAACCGCAACGAATCATTTCCGGAAACGGGCCTCTCCGGCCAGCACTTTGCGGTGAGACCAAAGGCACGGCATCCTCATCGGAATCGCGCGCATTCAACATCTCATCGGCGAACATCCGCGCGGCCGCTAGAATCTCCATCGTGTTGCGATAATTAAGCTTGAGTATGGTCGTGCGCCCGCGCGCTTCGATACCGACGCTGGCGAAACTGAAATTCTTACGTTTTCCAGCGTAAATCGACTGTGCATCGTCATAAAGCACGAGCAGCGAATTCGATGCCGGGTCGAGCATCTGTACGATCAGCCGAAACCATTCCGGTTGAAAATCATGTCCTTCATCAATCAGCACCGCGCCGTACTGCGCGCGCGGGATCGCATTGGCGTCGATCCCTGCCATAACGGCAGGCGCGAGCGCATCGAAAAAAACTTCACCTTGCCCGTTCGGCTTCGGAACTTGGTAAGTCTTCAGCATTTCGACGCACCATGCATGAAAATTTCGCACGAACACCTGCTGTTGAAGCCCTTTTTCATCGATCATGGCCTGTAGTCTGGCGGCCAGCGTTTTGTTGTAGCACAACACCAGGACCGGCTTGATGACCGCTCGAGACAAATGCAGACAGCGATAGCCGAGGATCATGGTCTTGCCGGAACCCGCGACGCCATGGATGACTCGATGGCCTTCGCCGAGCGAACGCGCCAACTGTTCCTGCTGCAGGTCCATGATCCGAATCAAATCCGGCACCTGCATGGCATCGTCTTCGCGATCAAATAACGTGCCTTGAACAAACGGCCCTGTAATACGCAATTCCGGAAACACGTGGTAACGAAACCGATCGATCTGCGGCATGGTCAAACGACATGGAAAGCTCGCGTCGAACATCGCCCACAGGCGCTCTTGGAATCGCTCGGCGTCTGTGCTTTCGAGCATTTCGTCCTGACATACGACCTTATGCTCGGGCAATACTTCGCCCAAGCCATTTGCTTCAAATTGTGCGCGCGTGATATTGGTCAAGACCACGCCGATCCCATAGGGCAGGATCGATTTCCCAACATGTGGATGACCGACAGGCTGGCGTAAAGCCGGGTCGCTTTGCAGCACTCCATTCAATTCATTCGCATAACTACGCGCTTGCGCCAAGGGACTGACTGCATGCACCAAACCACGATCGGTCGCAAGCGTGACGCTCATTCGATCGAATTCGACAATCGTCTCCAGCTTCCAGTCCTTAACCTCCAGAATCAGGAAGCCCCGGCTAGGGTGCAAGATGAGGAAATCAGGGTGTCGCTGTTTAGGCCCGACTGGCACGTCATACCAAACAAGGTAGTCATCTTCGAGCTTGTCCTACAGCCGATGGACGAAGCGGCGCTCGCCGGACGTCATACGCGGCAAACAGATAGTGCGATTTGGAATGATCTGCGCCAAGTTCGGGGCCGAATCCGTTCGGAGTGTCATCCTGACAGCCTTGACCCATCAGGATCAAGCATCCACCACTTCCAGCTTGTCACGCTGGTCTGCTAAGTTGGCGCCATGGCCGTCGGTATTCTGCTCATCACCCATTCCGGCCTCGGCCCGTCGTTGGTCGAGGTCGCGACGCGTCTGCTGCGGCAATTGCCGCTGAAGACCGAGGCGTTCGAGGTGCCGTTCGACGGCGACCTGGACGCGCTGCTGCCCGCGGCCAGCGCCGCGTTGCGGCGTGTCGATGGCGGCGATGGCGTGTTGATCCTCACCGATCTCTACGGCGCCTCGCCGAGCAATCTCGCCGCGCGGGTGGCCCGCCTGGGCACGCCGGTGCGGCGGGTGTCCTCGCTGAATCTGCCGATGCTGCTGCGGGTGATGAACTACGCCGAGTTGGCGCTCGACGAGCTGCCCGCCGTCGCCGCGGCCGGGGCGCGCAACGGAGTGATCTTCGATGACGCTTGAATCGCGCTTAAGATTCTTCGCAGCCGTGCAAACGGCCTATTTTTTCCGAACCACCGCTGGATGCGGAACGCTGCCATGATCGAACGCGAATTGACCGTCACCAACCGTCTCGGCCTGCACGCGCGCGCCACTGCCAAACTGGTGCAAACCGTGTCGCCGTTCAGAGCGAATATCACGGTGGCCGCGAAGGGCCGCGAAGTGAACGCCAAAAGCATCATGGGTGTGATGTTGCTCGCCGCCGGCCAGGGCAGCTTGGTGATGGTGCGCGCCGAGGGCGAAGATGCCCAGGCCGCGATCGACGCTGTGGCGGCGCTGTTCGAACGTCGCTTCGACGAGGATAGCTGAGCCCGTGCGCCGCGACCTCACCGGCCATGGCGTCTCTCGCGGCAGCGCGCTCGGACGCGCGCGCGTGCGATTGCCGCATGCGCTGGACGTCGCCGAAGCGCGGATCGAAGAAGAAGAGGTCGAGATCGAACTCGATCGGATGCACGCCGCGATCGATGTGGTGCGCGGCGAGATGCATGTGTTGCGCGATCGCCTGCATGGCGCATTGGCGCACGAGGTCGGCGAATTTCTCGACCTGCACGCGCTATTGCTCGACGACCCGGAACTGCTGGCGGGCCTGGACGCACTGATCCGCACCGGGCGCTACACCGCCGACTATGCGCTGCGCCTGCAACGCGACCGTATCGCCGCGGTGTTCGCGGGCATGGACGATCCTTACCTGCGTAGCCGCATCGACGACATCGACCAAGTGGTCGGGCGTCTGCATGCGGCATTGCATCGCCGCGCAGCCGATCTGCAGGGCATCGCAGGCGACATCCTCGTCACCGATAACATCGCGCCATCGGAACTCGCGCAATTGCACACGCAGGGCGTGATGGCGGTCGTCACCGCCGGTGGTAGCCCGCTCTCGCACAGTGCGATCCTGGCGCGCAGCCTGCATATTCCGCTGATCATCGGCGCCGCCGATGCGCTGCAACGGGTGAACGACGGCGACGTGCTGGCGGTAGACGGCGCGACCGGCGTGGTGATTCTCGAACCCAACGCCGACGACTTGCGCGCGCATCGGGCGCGCGTGCAGGTGTACGCGCGTGAGCGCAAGCAATTGCATCGTCTGCGCCGCGAGCCCACGCGTACGCGCGATGGCATCGACGTGAGGTTGTGGGCGAACGCGGAATCGCGCGAAGACGTGGCCGAAGCGCATGCGCTCGGGGCGGCCGGCGTTGGTTTGTATCGCACCGAGTTCCTGTTCATGAATCGGCCGGCTGCGTTGCGTCACACCTTGCCGAACGAAGAGGAACAATTCCGCGCGTATCGCGATCTCGTGCTCGGCATGACCGGACGCACCGTCACCATCCGCACGCTCGATATCGGCGCGGACAAAGCCGACGGCACCGGCTTAGCGCTCAGCGACGAACCCAACCCTGCACTCGGCCTGCGCGGCGTGCGCTTGTCGCTGAGCCGCACCGATCTGTTCCGCACGCAATTGCGCGCGATCCTTCGCGCCTCCAGCTATGGGCCCGCACGCGTACTGGTACCGATGGTGAGTGGTCGCGAAGAAATCATCGCCGTGCGCACACTGATGGGCGATGTGCAGCGCGAGCTCCGGCGCGAAGGCCATGCCATCGCCGACAATGTCCCGCTCGGCGCGATGATCGAAGTGCCTTCGGCTGCGATCGCGTTACCGACCTTCATCGACGACATCGATTTTCTCTCGATCGGCACCAACGATTTGGTGCAGTACCTACTCGCCGCCGACCGCATGAACGAGGCATTGGGCGAACTGTATTCGCCGCTGCACCCGGCGGTGCTGCGCTTGTTGCACAGCGTGATCCGCGTTGCGCGACAGAAACGCAAACCGGTGGCGGTCTGCGGCGAAATCGCAGGCGATCCGCTGTTCGCGCCGGTGCTGTTAGCGCTGGGCTTGGACGAATTCAGCTTGCATCCGGGCACGTTGTTGGAAGTACGCCGTGCGATGCGCGATCTCGACCATGGCGACTTGCGCGCGCGCGCGCCCGCACTGCTGCGCGCGCGCGATCGCGAGGGGATCGAGCGTTGGCTGCGAAAGGCCGGGCCTTTCGCGACGGTCTAACGGCTCTGCCCACACCGCAGACTCGGCGCATCGGCCCACCGATACGCCATACTTCGCGCGCTGCCACCGAGACGCTACGCCATGACCGACCCGATCGCCCCCGCCGACACGACGACGCAGTTCTCCGAAAACTGGTTCGATCACAACATCCCGCACTGGGAGCGCTGGCTCGGCGGCTTCCGCGGTCGCAACGGCCTGCGCGCGCTGGAGATCGGCAGCTTCGAGGGCCGCTCCACGTTGTGGCTGTGCGAAGAAATCTTGACCGCCGACGATGCGCGCATCGATTGCATCGATCTGTTCGCGGCCGACCCGGTCTACGGCGACTATCACGCGCGTTTCCGCAACAACACCGCCGCGCACGCGCACAAGATTCGCGAATTCCCTGGCTATAGTTTCGATGGCTTGCGCAAGGTCGAAGGCGAGTACGACATCGTCTACATCGACGGTTGGCATTCCGCGTTCGGCGCGCTGGCCGATGGCGTGATGAGTTGGCCTCTGTTGAAAGTGGGCGGCGTGATGATCTTCGACGACTATTTGTGGGTGCCGCCGAAATTGGGCAAACCCAAACGCCCGAACCCGATCGCGCGCAAGTGGGCGAAACTGCAAGGCAGCCATTGGAAAGAACGCGCGATCCTGCGTCAGATCGACACCGTCGCAGTGGACACACCGAAACTCGGCGTCGACGGCATGCTCGCGACGCTCGAGGGTTACTACGAACACCTCGGCAGCGGGCATCAGCTCGCGGTGCGTAAGACTCGCGGCTTCGATCAAGGGCAAGTCGGGCACGACACCTGACGCTTAGGGCTGTCCATCGCGGCGACCGCGGGCGATAATCGCCGCATGAACATCTGACCCTGTCGCGCCCCCGTGGTGCGATGACCGCCGCCACCGGGAGCACCGAATGGCCGACACCATCCGCCACGACAAGACCGCGCGCCAGTTGCGTCTGCTCTCGGACGCGCTCGATAGCGGGCGTTTGGGGCCGGTCAAGCGGCTGGTCAACACGCTGTCGCCTGCGGAAATCGGCAATCTTCTCGAATCCTTGCCGCCGGGCAAGCGCAACGTGGTCTGGGGTTTGGTCGATCCCGAAGACGACGGCGAAGTCTTGGTACACGTCGGCGAGGATGTCCGCGAAGGCCTGATCGCGGACATGGACCCGGACGAACTGGTCGCCGCGGTCGAAGATCTCGATATCGACGATTTGGCCGATCTCGTCGAAGACTTGCCCGACACGGTCATCGACGAAGTGCTCAAGTCGATGGACCGCGAGAATCGCGAACGCCTGGAACAGGTGCTGTCCCACGAAGAGGACACCGCCGGGCGCTTGATGAACCCGGACGTGGTCACGGTGCGCGCCGACACCACCGTCGATGTGGTGCTGCGTTATCTGCGCCTGCGCGGCGAATTGCCCGAACACACCGACCATCTCTACGTCGTCAGTCGCCGGCATCAGTATCTCGGCCGCATCGCGCTGCAATCGCTGTTGACCTGCGACGCCAGCACCGCGATCAATCAGTTGATCGACGACGAACAACCGGCGATCGGCGTGGACGAAAGCGCCGACGAAGTCGCGCGCGCGTTCTCCGATCACGACTGGATTTCGGCGCCGGTGGTGGACGACAACAACGTGCTGCTCGGCCGCATCACCATCGACGACGTGGTCGACATCATCCGTTACCAAGCCGAGCATCAAGCCCTCGGCGCCGCGGGTCTGGACGAAGACGAAGATTTATTCAGCCCGGTACCGCGCGCAGCGAAGCGTCGTGCGATCTGGCTCGGCATCAATCTCGCCACGGCGTTCTTGGCGTCGTGGGTGATCGGTCGCTTCGAGGCGACACTGGAGCAGATCGTCGCGCTCGCGGTGCTGATGCCGATCGTCGCCAGCATGGGCGGTGTCGCTGGCACGCAAACGCTGACGCTGATGGTGCGCGGCCTTGCGCTCGGCCAAGTCGGTCACGGCAACTTGCGCGCGCTGCTGAGCAAAGAAGTCTTGGTTGGCCTGCTCAACGGCATCATCTGGGCGATCGTGGTCGGCGTGATCGCGGGCTTATGGTTCCAAGACTTCAAGCTCGGCATGGTGATCGGCGCGGCGATGGCCATCAATCTCGTCGCCGCTGCTCTCGCGGGCGTGCTCGTACCGTTGACGCTCAAGCGTATGAATGTCGATCCTGCGCTCGCCGGCGGCGTGGTGCTGACGACGGTGACGGATGTCGTCGGGTTTTTAAGCTTCCTTGGCCTAGCGACCATCATCTTGCTGTAAGCGACGGTCGTCTAGCATTCGAGACATGGATGCTGAAAACGCCCCTCATCCGGCCTTCGGCCACCTTCTCCCCGCAATACGGGGAGAAGGACATCGAACGGTACTTCGCTGCGATGCGTTAAGAGCTAAAGAATCAAGCCGCGCATCTGCTTTGCATTTTTCTTTCGCTTGATGCGCAGGGAAGTACAGTGCGTTTTGATTCGCAGGGAACACGGCGCTTTCCTTCTCCCCGCTTTGCGGGGAGAAGGTAGCCGAAGGCCGGATGAGGGGCAAAGCCTGCGAGGCTCGCGGACGGGGATTACCCCATCCGCGACATCGTGTTGAAATCGCGACCGCTGGCCGTTCAGATTTTCACGAGCTCGACCCGGCGATTCTTCGCACGACCTGCTTCATCGGCATTGTCCGCAACCGGTTTATCGGGGCCGAAGCCTTTGGAACTCAAACGCGACGGAACGATTCCGGACGCGACCAAGGCGTTCAAGACGCTGCGCGCGCGGTCATCGGACAAGCGACGATTGTGATCCGTACTACCGGTGTTGTCGGTGTGCCCTTCGATCGACAACGCCAAGCCGGCATCGGCATCGAGCAATTTCTTGATCTCGCCGATCACCTCACGGCCATCGGCCCGCAGCGTCGCCTTGTCGGTGTCGAAGTTGATGTACAGCGCAACGCGTCCATCGGCATCGAGCGCTTTTTTCATCGCGCCCGCATCCAGAAAACCGAGCGACTGCGCCATCGCTTCTTTTTCCAGAACGACGACATGACCGCTCGGCTTCGCCGCCGATGTGCCGACGTGGATCCAATACTCGTTGCTCGCCGTGCGGATGAGATAGCTGTAGTGCTCGTAACCGCTGGTGGGCGGCGGGCTGCGCCAGTACTTGTTGACTTCGCGCAAACCGCCGACTTCATCGACGATAGAGCGCGTGAATTGGGTTTCGCTGATTTTTACGCCGCCCAACGCCAAGATCGCGTTCTCGTAATTGCGGTGGAATTCCGTCGTCGAGTATTCGCGCGATTTGTCTGGGGCGATCAGGCTCATCTCGTTGTGATAAAGACGGCCTTCGACCGGGATCATTTTCTTTCCCGGCGAGAAAGAAATGCCGCGCAAACTTGACCGTGCTTTTGTCGTCCTTGATCTTGCCGACCAAGCCTTCCGGAAATTCGAAGAACGGAAACGGCGGCAGCACCGCGGTGGATAGCGGAACATGATCGACACTGAAACCCGTGGCAGGGACGGCGGCCGTTTCGAGCGCCTCAGCCGGTACAGCAGGCTCACTGCCCTGCGGCATGTCGGGTTCGGCGACGGTATCGGGGGCTTTCGTTTCGGTCGACGAAACATCGGCTGTCGAAGACGCTTGCTTGTCGCAGGCGGCCAATGAACATACCAACAGAGCGCTCGCGAACAGCAGATAGCTTTGACGCATGAGACGTTTCCTTGAGGCGAAGGTGCGTCTTTGCAGCATACCGGACATGAACGCGTTCCGCTGTTTCGATCCGAGGGTGTAGACGCTGCGACTGCGCGAATCTCAACGCTTGCTTCGGGCAACCCAGACATAACGGCGCACCATGAAGAATGTGCGAATGAATGTGGCTCCATCACCAAACAAAGACGCGTCGGCGGGCCGATTTCAAAACAGCCCTTTTGGTTGCATCGCAGCATAGAGAAGTCGCCCCCACTGAACCGGACAGCTTGTGATTTCAGCTCAATGCAATCGTATTCCGATTGACCGTCGCCCTCTGCCGGCGTACATCCGGCGAACAACGACGGAGCCCTCCATGCGCCTTACCGCCCATTTGTTGGTCGCCTTGTTTTGCGCGGCCGTCGCATCGCCCGCTTTCGCCCGCTCGCCTGCGAGTCCCGCTGTGGAATCCAATCCTGTCGATCCGCGTTATCAGCCGCAGCCTTACGTCAACGTCCGCAATCCGGAATGGTCGAAGAATGCGGTGCTGTATCAAATCAATCTGCGCCAGTTCACGCCGGCCGGCACGCTGCGCGCCGCCGAGCGCGAATTACCGCGACTCAAGACCCTGGGCGTCGATATTCTCTGGCTGATGCCGATCCATCCGATCGGCGTGAAGAACCGTAAAGGCACGCTCGGCAGCCCGTATTCGGTGCGCGACTACTACGGCGTGAATCCCGAATTCGGCACGCTCGAAGATCTCAAGCGTTTCGTCGATGCCGCGCATGCGCAAGGCATGCGTGTGATTCTCGATTGGGTCGCGAATCACACGGCGTGGGACAACCCGCTGCATGAGGAGCACCCCGAGTGGTATGCCCGCGATTGGAAGGGCGATTTCCACCCGACGCCGTGGTGGGATTGGTCCGACATCATCAATCTGGACTACAACCAACCCGGCCTGCGCAAATACATGACCGATGCGATGGCGTATTGGGTGCGCGATGTCGGCATCGACGGCTATCGCTGCGACGTCGCCGGCTTCGTGCCGGTCGATTTCTGGGACAACCTACGCACGGAATTGGACGCGATCAAGCCTGTCTTCATGCTGGCGGAATGGGAATCCCGCGATCTGCATGCGCGCGCGTTCGACGCGACCTACGCCTGGAGCTGGAACACGGCGCTGCACGAGATTGCGATGGGGAAAGCGGATGTCAACAAGCTGTACACGTTTTATTCGTGGAATGAGGCCTTTTTCCCGCGCGGCGCGATGCGGATGAATTTCGTCAGCAACCATGACAAGAATTCATGGGAGGGTACGGAATTCGAGCAATTCGGCGATGGTCTGCACGCAGCCATGGTGCTCTCGTTCGTCGCCGATGGCATTCCGATGATTTACAACGGCCAAGAAGCGGGCAATATCAAACGGCTCGAATTCTTCGAGAAAGATCCGATCCAGTGGCGCGCGCATCCCAACGGCGAGCTGTACGCCGATCTCATTCGTCTAAAGAAACGCACCACGGCGCTGTGGAACGGCCGCTGGGGCGCGCCGATGATCCACGTGCCGAACGACCGCCTCGCGCAGGTGCTGAGCTTCGTGCGTCGGGATGCGAACGGCAACGTATTCGCGGTCTTCAATCTCTCGTCGAAACCGCAGACCGTGCGTTTCCAAGACGCGTTGTTTCATGGCGATTACATCGAGCATTTCAGCGGCCGGTCTGAGACACTCGGCGCGACCACCGCGATGGAATTGAAGCCATGGGAATACCGCGTCTATCTGCGAAGCTCGGGTTCGCGCTGATCGCCTGCAGCGTTGCGCTGTACGCGGGCTGCGCCTCGATGCGCGATAAGACCGAAGCGGGACGTTTCGTCGAACGCAGCGTGCGCGTCGACGGCGCGGACTATCGCTATCGCGCGTTCGTACCTGCCGCGCGCTTTCGACGCAGCCTGGCGCCGACGATCTTGTTCCTGCACGGCACCGGCGAACGCGGCCGCGATGGCGAGAAGCCGACACTCGTCGGCCTCGGCCCGTACGTGCGCGCGCATGCCGACACGTTTCCGGCGATCGCGGTATTCCCGCAGGCACCCGATGGTCAGGATTGGAATGGCCTCGCGGCCAAGATCGCCTTCGCTGCGTTGGACGATGCGAGCCGCACTTACGGCGGCGACCCGCAGCGCAGCTATCTCACTGGGTTATCGATGGGCGGTTACGGCACCTGGGAACTCGCGCTGATGCAGCCGCAGCGCTTCGCCGCGCTTGTGCCCGTTTGCGGCGGCTTGAGTGCGCCGCGCGCCGAACGCGATCTGTTCGTGACACTGTTGCGCGACGAGGCCGATAAGCCGGCAGCGTTGGCGCAACGCCTTCATCATGTGCCGACATGGATCTTCCACGGCAGCAAAGACGATGTGGTACCGCCGCTAGAATCGCGCGCGGTGTTCGCGGCGCTGAAGGCTGCGAAAGGCGATGTCCGTTACACCGAGTTCCCCGACGCGAACCACAATAGTTGGGATCCGGCGTATTCGCAGACGCCTGCATTGTGGGAATGGGTGTTCGAACAGCGGCGGAAGTGACTTCACAGACATCGAGTCGCTGCATGCGGGCGGCGTTCGACTGCTCGGGCGCGTTCAGCGCGGCGGCTTCGCCGCGATCGCTCGCGCCCCGGTGATGATCATCGTCACCATCGTACTGAGCTCATCGATCAGCTCCTTATCGCGCTCCGGCGGCAGATCCATCGCCATCGCGCCCATCGCGAACACCAAACGCGTGATCGCTTTGGACACCAGCGCCGGTTCGTGCATGACCGCGCCCTCGGCTGCGGCCAGTCGTACCAGATCGGTACGCAGTTCTTCTTCGAAAAACGTCAGTTCGCGATCGACCGCTTGCTTGAACGCGTCCGAGCCCACGGTGCCTTCGCGCAGCAAGACGTGCAGCAGCTTGTCGTCTGCGCGCATCTGTTCGATGAAGGTCTCGACCGAAATGCGGACGATGCCGCGTTGGGACGCCACGCGATAGCCGCGCTGCGCCGACGATCTTGCGCAGCGAGCGGCCTGCCACGTCGATCAAAGCCACCGCGAGTTCGTCCATATCGCGGAACTGGCGATAGAAACTATTGGGCG
This sequence comes from uncultured Gammaproteobacteria bacterium, assembly GCA_963783035.1. Taxonomy (GTDB): domain Bacteria; phylum Pseudomonadota; class Gammaproteobacteria; order Xanthomonadales; family Xanthomonadaceae; genus Lysobacter_I. Next base: position 847,760 of record CAWAMC010000004.1, on the reverse strand, counting down.
CGATCCCCGCCTCGCGCGCGACTTCGCGCAAGCTCAGGCTCGATACGCTGCGGTGCGGTCCGATCAAGCGCAGCGCCGCGGCGAGCAAATCGTCTCGGGAGATCGATGCCTTTCTCGACGGGTGCGTCGAGAGTGTCTGCGGAGAGCGGCTCGGTCACGGGCTTGGCACATTCGAAGGCTAGAGTCCGCATCATAGACTCACGCAGAAATATACATGTGTATAGACAATTGTCTTTTCATCTGTATAGTGGCGGCATGAACGCTGCTGCCCGCCCCTCCCCCGCTCCTCGGCGCCCTCTGCTCAAACGCCTCACCGGCGCTCTGGTGGCACCGCAAACCTTCGATTTCTGGGCCTCGCGCCTGTATCCGACGTGGTCTTGGAACCGGCCGCTGGCGCGCATCGTCGGGCGGCGGGCGGAATCCCGCGACAGCACGACCCTGCTGCTGCAGCCGAACCGCCACTGGGGCGGGTTTCGCCCCGGCCAGCATCTGAATATCGGCGCCGAGATCGACGGCCGGCTGGTCACGCGCAGCTACAGCCTCAGCGACGCCCCTCGCGCGGACGGGCGGATCGCGATCACCGTGAAGGCCATGCCGGGCGGCAAACTCAGCCCGCACCTGTGCCACAACGCGCGGATCGGCGATGTACTGACGCTCGGCCCGGCCTACGGCGAGATGACCTTGCCGGAGACGCCTGAAGGCGCGTGGTTGTTCCTTGCCGCGGGCAGCGGTATCACCCCGATGATCGCGATGATCCGCGACCAAGCCGCGCAAGGCATGCCGATCTCGATCGCGCTGGCGTACTGGGCGCGCCACCGCGACGAACTGTGCTTCGTCGACGAGCTGCGCGAACTCGCCGAACGCTTTCCCAGCTTCCGCGTGGACTTCGTACTGACGCGGGATCACGAAGCCGATGCGTTTCGGCATGGTCGTATCGACACCGCCTCGCTCTCGACACTCGCGCCCGATCTGCATCATCGCCGCGTCTTCGCTTGCGGCTCCTCGGGTTTCGTCGACGCCGCGCGCAACGCCGCCGCCGAACGCGCAGTGTCGTTCGAGGCCGAAGCCTTTACGCCGCCAACACTGGCGCAACGCAACGACGCATATAGCGATGACACCGAAGACCACGGCCATGTTCGGATCACGCTCGCCGCCAGCGATCGAACGTTGGACGTGCCGCGCGGCGAATCCCTACTCGCCGCACTGGAAGCCGCCGGGCTCAACCTGGCCTCCGGTTGCCGCATGGGCATCTGCAACACCTGCGCCTGCGGCAAACGCAGCGGCACCACCCGTCATCTGCAGACCGGCGCACTCGAACACGAGCCGGTATCCGCATTGCGATTGTGCGTGAACAGCGCGCGCAGCGACCTCGTTCTGGATCTCTGACCCGCCATGACCACCACCATCAAAAATCGCACGCTGAGCGCCGACGAACTCGAACGCTTCGGCCACGAACTCGACGCGTTGCGCGCGCGCACCGTCGCCACACTGGGCCAACGCGATGCCGATTACATTCGCGCGATCGCCGCCGCGGTGCGCTGGACCGGTCTGGGCGGGCGTTTTCTGCTGTGGGCCGGCGCGATCCTCGGCGGCCTGCTGTATGCAGGCACGTTGTCTGCAGGTGCGCTCACGGAACGCATGCTCGGCGGCTTCGCGCATCCCGCGACGCTCACGATGCTCATCGTCGGTACCCTGGTGCTCGCGTTGTCGAAGATCCTCGAAAACATGGAACTCGGCCATAACGTCATCCACGGCCAATACGACTGGATGCGCGACCCGCATCTCGACAGCCATACGTACGAGTGGGACATCGCCGGCACCAGCGCCAGTTGGCGGCATACGCACAACTATCGTCACCACACGTGGACCAATGTCCGCGGCATGGACGACGACCTCGGTTACGGCCTATTGCGTATCTTTCCTGAGCAGCGTTGGAAACCGTTCTATCTCGTACAACCGGCGATCGCGATCGTCTTCGCGCTGTTGTTCGAATGGGGCGTCGCGATCCAACACTTGCGCATCGGCCGCTGGTTCGCGGGCAAGACGAGTTTCAAGAAAATGCGCGCGCTGGCGCAACCGGTCGCACGCAAGATCGCACGACAAGTGCTGAAGGACTACGCGTTCTTTCCGCTGTTGGCCGGCCCCTTCTTTCTGCCGGTCCTATTCGGCAACATCGTCGCGAACATGCTGCGCAACGTGTGGACCTACGTCATCATTTTCTGCGGCCACTTCACCGCCGATGTCGAAACGTTCTCGAAGGAATCGGCGATCGGCGAATCGCGCGGCCACTGGTATCTGCGCCAGCTTCGCGGCTCGTCCAACATCAGCGGCGGTCGTCTGATGAACCTGATGTCCGGCAATCTCAGCCATCAGATCGAACATCATTTCTTTCCCGATATCCCCGCGAACCGTTACGCGGCGATGGCGATCGACGTGCGCGAAATCTGCGCACGCTACGGCCAGCACTACAACACCGGCTCGCTGCCGAAACAATTCGGGCAGGTGATGTGGCGAATTTTGCGGCATGCGTTTCCGAGCAAGCCGGCGACGCGTAGCGCGTATCGGTTGCAGCGAACGCCTGGTTGGATCGCAACTCGACGGGATGCGTAGGGTGGGGTGAGCGTAGCGAAGCCCACCGAATCGATCACGTTTATTTCATTTGCCAAAGAATGTCTTAAAAGATCAAAAGCTTTCGCGCTTAAGCGCGACCTGCTTTTCTTTTCTCGCGCACTGCGCCGCATCGCGGTGCGAACGGCGAAGCCGGCCCGAAGGGCGAGCGCCCAACGGGCGCGAGTCAAGAAAAGTAGGCAAAAGAAAACGCTTTCCCCGACAAAGCAAACCTAGAGTTTCATTCATACCGGGATTTTCGATTCGCCGTCCATGGCGAATCGAAAAACGGCGGGCGTCCTGCCCGCCGCCCGATGGGTCTGCACACATTATTGTGCTCTGCAACATACCGGTCTAGATCGGCACTAACATATCCTAGGCAAGGCCACAGGCCCAAAAAGGCTATTGGCGCAAATCTGGGGTGCGCATTGCGTGCCACGGGCGCTATCATTGTGCCCTGCAAAGTAGGACATTCGATCTCAGGGGCAAGGATATGTCGACTCGATTCGTTCCAAAACTCAAAGATCGTGATCTCTCACAGGCATTTCTCAAAGTAGCCGAAACGCTTCGGGAAAAAAGCCCCAAGGTCGGTTACTTCGATGTCTTCGGCAATGAAATACCGCCCGAGACTTTAGAAATACTGAAGAAGTTGAATGGCTACGAAATTCGTAGAATTGATCTATCTTTCGACAAATGCATTTGGCGGCTGACAAGACACGAAAATGCTCAGTCTCCTGACCTTGATAAGGTTGATACATTTGTAAACGGAAATCTGGCAGGTAACGGGGGGTATCAACCCCAAGACAATGCCGCCTTTTACAAAGCGTCTGCATTGATATCCGAAAAATTGAGCCGGCCGCTGGCCTCCGCGCCAAACTCACAGGAAGGCACCAAACTACAGTCGCATCAACTCGTCCTTAACGAACTTGAGAGCGTCGCTTCAAAGCTGATCGTAGATACGGACGAACATCGACGTCGCTTGGACCAAGAGCATATCGAGAACGAGCGCCGCCGACAGGAGCACTTCGATGCATCCGCCGCCGAGTCTCGCAAAAACATTGAAGACGAACGGCTTCCTTGAGCAGAGTATAACCGCAATGGTTCGCTCGACGAACGGGATGTCGCCCTCAACGAGCTGAAGAAACAACTCAATCCTCACTTCGTCTGGGGCTTTGAAGAATGCCTCACACAAAATGGTTCTTACCTCGCTAGGCTTAAAGCCAGCCTTATAACAAATAGTTATCAACGTTTCTCGAAAGTCATCAGGAGCATCATTCCTTATTTTTATTTCAGCATCAGGAATCGAAAATCCATTGCGCTCAGAGAAAGTCTGCATTTTTTATCCTAATTTTTTGATTTTTTGTAGACAGCGAAAATTTCAACCCAATAACGCCTCCAATACCGCCATCCGCACCGAGACGCCATTGGCGACTTGTTGCAAGATCAGCGACTGCGGGCCGTCGGCGACGGCATCGTCGATTTCGACGCCGCGGTTCATCGGGCCGGGATGCAACACTACCGCGTCCGGTGCGGCGCGCTTCAATCGCGCTTCGGTCAAGCCGTAATCGCGGTGATAGTCGGTAAGCGACGACACCAAGCCTTGCTCCATGCGTTCGCGCTGCAAGCGCAGCATCATCACCGCATCCACGCCATCGAGCGCTTCGTTGAAATCCTGGGTCACGAGGCAGCCGTGCAGCATGCCGCCGTTGTCGTCCACCGGTGGTAGCAGCGCGGCCGGGCCGCAGACGCGAATTTCCGCGACGCCGAGCGTGCGCAGCGCGTGCAGATCCGAGCGCGCGACGCGCGAATGCAAGACGTCGCCGACGATCGCGACTTTCAGTTTCGAGAAATCCTCGCCCTTGGCTTGGCGCAGCGTGAGCATATCCAGCAACCCTTGCGTGGGGTGCGCGCTGCGGCCGTCGCCGGCGTTGATCAATCGGGTGTCGGCGTCGACATGACGAGCGAGTTCGTTGAGCACACCGTCTTCGTGATGCCGGATCACGAAACAGCGCACGCCCATCGCTTCGATGTTCTTCAAGGTATCGAGCGCGGTCTCGCCCTTGGTCGTGGACGAACTGGCGGCATCGAAGTTCAGCACGTCGGCATAAAGCCGCTGCGCCGCCCGCTGAAAACTCAGGCGCGTGCGCGTCGATGGCTCGAAGAACAGCGTGCACATCGCGGTACCTGTCAAGGCACTGGTAGCGCCTGCGCCATCGGCGAATTCCTGCGCGCGCGCGAGCAAGCCTACGACCGTGGCGTGCGACAAACCATCGAGCGTGAGCAGATGATGCAATTGTCCTTCGGCACCGGTCTGCAATTCCGACTTGTAACCGAGCGTATTCGGGAAGAGCGTGGACGTAGGGGTCATGGCGACGATGGTGCTCCAAGTGGGATGGCTTCGTGCGGGGACATCAGCCAGCGCTCGACGATGATCGCAGCGGCGACCGCATCGAGCCATTCGGCATCGCTGCGTTTGCGTCGGCCTTCGGCGCGCTCGGCGGCGAAACGACGCGCCGCTTCTTGCGAAGTATTGCGCTCGTCCATCATCGCCACCGGCGATCCGAAGCGTTCGCGCAAGGATTCGGCGAATGCGCGCGCGCGCTGTCGGATCGGTTGATCGCCGCCGTCGAGCGTCATTGGGTCGCCGACGATGAAACCTGCGGGACGCCATTCGCGATGCAAGCGTTCGATCGCGGGCCAATCGATTTTATCGGCATGCACGTCGACCACCGCGAGCGCACGCGCGCCGAGGCCATAACCGCTGCTGATCGCCACACCGATGCGGCGCGCACCGACGTCGAAACCGAGGACGGTGGCGTCGGTGGATAAACTCATGCGCGACCGCCGCGCATCAGGCGTGGCCGCTGTAATCGGTCATGCGGCGCAGATCGACGCCGATCTTGCCGGCAGCGGCTTGCCAACGCGTATCGAGCGGTAAGACGAAGATCAGCTCGGGGTCGCTGTCGGCGGTGAGCCAGCTGTTATCGGTCAATTCTTGCTCCAACTGACCTGCGCCCCAACCAGCGCAGCCGAGCACGATCGTCGAACGCGGCGGACCATCGCCACGGGCGATCGCTTCGAGCACATCGCGCGAGGTGGTGACGTACAAACCGGGCACGATGCGCAGACTGGAATCCCAAGCGCGGTCGCCGTCGTGCAAGACGAAGCCGCGCTCCGGATGCACCGGGCCGCCGGACAACACCGCACGTGCGCATAGGTCTTCATCATCGCTGACGATGTTCATTTGCTCGAAGACGTCGCCGAGGGTGTATTCCGAGGGGCGGTTGATGACCAAGCCCATCGCGCCCTCGCCGTCGTGCTGACAAATCAACGCGACCGACCGCGCGAACGCCGGGTCGGCCAGCGAGGGCAACGCGATGAGCAATTGGTTCGCGAGGGGGATGGATTCGGGCAGCATGGGCGCATTGTAAAGCCACCTTCTGTCATCCCGAACTCAGCGAAGCTGAGGAGAGACCTGCTGTTGGCTTGATGAACCCCAAAACAGGTCCCTCGCCTGCGGCTCGGGATGACAGAAAATTCCGGCCGCCACGCGCCTCAGGCTTAGACGGCTTAGGCAGCTTACGCCGCGAACGGCACGCCGGTCTTCTCGCGCAGTTCGGCTTCGGTCACGCCCGGGGCCATTTCGATGAGCTTCAACCCTTCGGCGGTCACATCCAGCACCGCCAATTCGGTGATGATGCGATCGACCACGCCCACGCCGGTCAGCGGCAGCGTGCATTCGGGCAGGATCTTGTGCTCGCCGCCCTTCGCGGTGTGCTCCATCAGCACGACCACGCGCTTCACGCCGGCGACGAGGTCCATCGCGCCGCCCATGCCCTTGACCATCTTGCCGGGCACCATCCAGTTCGCGAGATCGCCCTGGTGCGTGACCTGCATCGCGCCGAGGATCGCGAGATCGATATGGCCGCCGCGGATCATCGCGAACGAATCGTGACTGCCGAAATAGCTGGCGCCGTCGCGCGCGGTGACGGTCTGCTTCCCGGCATTGATCAGATCGGCATCGACTTCGTCTTCGGTCGGGAACGGTCCGATGCCGAGCAGGCCGTTTTCGCTCTGCAGCCACACGTCCATGCCGGCAGGAATGAAGTTGGCGACGAGGGTCGGTAAGCCGATGCCGAGATTCACGTACGCGCCGTCGCTGAGTTCCTGCGCGGCGCGTTGCGCCATTTGGTCGCGGGTCCAGGCCATTAGTTGTCTCCCTCGGATGCAGCACGGACGGTGCGCTGTTCGATGCGTTTCTCGGGCGTGGCGTTGACCACGATGCGATCGACGTAGATGCCGGGCAGATGGACGTGATCGGGATCGATCGCGCCGACCTCCACCAATTCCTCGACCTCCGCCACACAGACCTTGCCGGCCATCGCACAGGCGGGGTTGAAGTTGCGCGCGGTCTTACGGAACACCAAGTTGCCGGCCTTGTCGGCCTTCCAGGCTTTGACCAACGAGACGTCGGCCTTCAGCGCGGTTTCCATCACATACCAATGACCGTCGAACTGGCGCGTTTCCTTGCCGTCGGCGACCACGGTGCCGTAACCGGTGCGGGTGAAGAAGGCCGGGATGCCGGCGCCGCCGGCGCGCAATCGTTCTGCCAAGGTGCCCTGCGGGTTGAACTCGAGTTCGAGTTCGCCGGCGAGGTACTGGCGCTCGAATTCTTTGTTCTCGCCCACGTAGGACGAAATCATTTTCTTGATCTGCCGCGTCGCGAGCAGCATGCCGAGCCCGAAACCGTCGACGCCGGCGTTATTGGAGATCGCGGTCAGCCCGGTGGCGCCGGAATCGCGCAGTGCGGCGATCAGCGCTTCGGGAATACCGCACAGGCCGAAACCGCCGACCGCGAGGGTCTGGCCATCGGCGACGAGGCCGCGCAGGGCGTCGGCCGCGCTCGGATACAGTTTGCTGTTCTTGGGTTTGTTGTTCTTGGGTTTGCTGTTCATGGGCGCGTTGCCCCACGGTGTTGCGACAGATGACGCATCGAAAGGCTCCCGGTGGGGTCTGGTGTCCGTCAGGGGCGCAAGTGTAGCGGTTCGCCCCAAGACGGACACCGTACTTTCGGGCACACGCGCCCGGGTGTTCGGCGCAACGCACCCAGATAGCGTTAACAGGCCCTAGACTCGTCGGGGTCGACCATTCCTCTGACCCATATGCCTATGCCCCGAATCGTTCTCGTCACCGCCATCGCCGCCCTGCATCGCGACGACGATATGCAGCCGCTGCTCGATGCCTGCGCGCGCGCGGGCCTTCTCGCCGAGGTGCGGGCATGGGACGACACCACGGTGAGTTGGGGGCGCTACGACTTGGCGCTGCTGCGTTCGCCTTGGGACTACACCGACCACTTGCCGCGGTTCCTGGCGTGGTGCGAACGGGTGGCGGCACGCACTCGATTGCTCAACCCGCTCGAGGTCGTGCGTTGGAATACCGATAAGCACTATCTGTCCGAACTCGACACCGCCGGCATTCCGATCGTGCCGACGCAGTTCGTGGAACCCGATGCTCATCCGTTGCCGTCTTTGCGCGCGTTCCTCGACGAATTTCCGCAGACGATGGAGTTCGTCGTCAAACCGGCCGTCAGCGCCGGTTCGCGGGATACCCAGCGTTACGCCGCCGCGCAGGAGTTCGCCGCCGCCAACCATATCGGTCAGCTGCTGGACGCCGGACGCAGCGTGATGCTGCAGCCGTATCTGGCATCGGTCGATGCGCTGGGCGAAACCGCGCTGATTTATTTCGACGGCGAATACAGCCATGCCATTCGCAAGGGCCCGCTGCTGCGGCCCCACGAAGGCCCGACCGATTCGTTGTTCGCAGCCGAGGCCATCGCCGCCCGCGAACCGTCGCAGGACGAGCGCAAGCTCGGCGAAGCGGTCATGGATGCCGTCGGAGACCGATTCGGCCCCGCATCGCTGCCCTATGCGCGCGTGGATCTGATCCGCGATGCCGATGGCCAGCCGCACCTGCTGGAACTGGAACTCACCGAGCCGTCGCTGTTCTTCGCCCATGCGCCCGGGAGTGCGGATCGTTTCGCCGCGATCTTGGCGCGATATGTCGACCGATAGCGCACCCTCACGGCCGTGCGAAAGGCGCCAACGAATCGGCGCCTGATCCATGGAGCGCCCAGACGGCCGGACGGACGCTGTCGGCTCGCGTTCGCGGGAGTTCATGGCGAAAATCGAGCAGGCACTCGGGAAAACACCGATAAGGTAAAATTCCCCTCTTCGCTCGGCGGTCGTTTCCGCCGAACACCTCTTCCGCACTCAGGACTCCCCGCACGATGAAGATTCTCGTCGGCTACAAGCGCGTCGTGGACTACAACGTCCGCATTCAGGTCAAGCCGGACGGCTCCGGCGTCGTCACCGACGGCGTCAAACTGTCGCCCAATCCTTTCGACGATATCGCGCTGGAAGAAGCTCTGCGCCTGCGCGATAAGGGCATCGCCACCGAAGTCGTGGTCGTGACCATCGCCCCGGCCGACGCTCAACCGCATCTGCGCAACGGTCTGGCGATGGGCGCGAATCGGGCGATTCATGTCGTCTGCGATCACGCCATCCAGCCGCTCACCGCCGCCCGCGCGATGCTCAAACTCGTGGAGAAAGAGAACCCCGACCTGGTGATTTTGGGCAAACAGGCCATCGACGACGACGCCAACCAAACCGGCCAGATGCTGGCGACGCTGTGGGGCCGCCCGCAGGCGACGTTCGCCGGCAAACTCGACATCGCCGATGGTAAAGCGACCGTCGTGCGCGAAGTCGATGCCGGTCTGGAAACCCTCGAAGTCGATCTGCCGGCCGTCGTCACCACCGACCTGCGCTTGAACGAGCCGCGCTTCATCAAGCTGCCCGACATCATGAAGGCCAAGAGCAAACCGCTGGAGACCGTGCAATTCGCCGATCTGGGCGTCGAATCGGGCGATACGCTCAAGACCACGCATTACGCGCCACCGGCCAAACGCAGCAAGGGCGTGATGGTGAAGGACGCGGCCGAACTGGTCGCCGCACTCAAAGCGAAGGGGCTGCTGTAATGACCAGCAAGGTTTTGATCGTCGCCGAACATCTGAACGGCAAGCTCAACGGCGCGACCGCGCGCTGCGTCTCGGCCGCGAAAGCGCTGAACCCCGAAACCATCGATGTACTCGTGCTCGCCGCCGACCCGGCCGCCATCGCCGCCGAAGCCGCGCAGATCGCTGGGGTGTCGAAAGTGCTCACCGTGGCCAACGTCGTGAACGCCGATGCCATCGCTCAAGTGCAAGCGCCGCAGGTGGCGAAGCTCGCCGCCGGCTACAGCCACGTCTTCGGCCCCAGCACCACCTTCGGCAAGGATCTGATGCCCTGCGTCGCCGCCCTGCTGGGCGTGTCGCAGGTCTCCGACATCATGGCCGTCGAAAGCAGCCATACCTTCAAGCGCCCGATCTACGCCGGCAACGCCATCGTCACGGTCGAAGCCGCGGCCGACCGTACCGTCGTCGCCACCGTGCGCACCGCCTCCTGGCCGGAAGCCGCCCGTGGCGGCAGCGCCGCGATCGAAGCGGTGGCTATCGATGCCGCACTGCCGACCCACACCCGCTACAAAGGTCTGGCCGCTGGCAAGTCGGACCGTCCGGACCTGCAGAGCGCCTCGAAGGTGGTCTCCGGAGGCCGCGGCGTGGGCTCGGCCGAGAACTTCAAGATCGTCTATGACTTCGCCGACAAGATCGGCGCGGCGGTCGGCGCCTCCCGCGCCGCCGTGGACGCCGGCTACGTACCGAACGAACTGCAGGTCGGCCAGACCGGCAAGATCATCGCCCCGGAGCTGTACATCGCCATCGGCATCAGCGGCGCGATCCAGCACCTGACCGGCATCAAAGACGCCGGCACGATCGTCGCCATCAACAAGGACGGCGAAGCGCCGATCTTCGAGATCGCCGATATCGGCTTGGTGGGCGATTTGTTCAAGATTTTGCCGGAGTTGCAGGCGGCGCTGTAAACCCGCCGCACCAGCCGATCGGGCGAATTTCGTCGCAATCGGTTGGCGTTAGCGTGCTGCCGCTCAGGCTTCATGGAATAAGCAGCCCACACCGCCGTTACCTACCTAAGGCAAATGGGGACATTCATTTGCTGGCACGTTCGGCGGCCGTGCGTGCGGCACTTCCCCGAACCTGTTCCCACAGCGCTAGAATCCGATCTCGGGACAGGGATTTCGCGAACTGTGCGCATCGTCGCGGATCGTGTGCGCCCTCTTTCTCAAGCGCGGCATCAAAGGAGCTGTTTCGTGGATGCAGGATGCCGATGCTTGGGCTTATGCTGTCAGTCCTCTCGCCCATAGATGCTGGGCCCCGAAGCCGAGATCCCTACCCCATGCGCAAGATCATCCTCTGCTTGACCGCTGCCGCAGTACTCGGTGGCTGTACCTCCGACTGGGACAATGGCAAAGCCGCCAGCATTCTCACGGTGAAACATCCTCGTCAGATCGACGCGGACGCTCCTACAACCACCGATCATCAACGCGCAGTCAACGCACGGCTCCCCGATCGCGGTGAACTGATCGCATACGACCGCACACGGCCTCCCGTTCGCCGCGCCGCCTTTACCTACCATGCGATCGAACTGAGCGAAGACCATGCGCTCAACGCCGCGCATCGTGGCGGCAAGATCGAGATCGACACCCCGGCAGGCAAATCGATGTCCTTCGCCTACGCGCGCCATGTCGATCATGGCGACGGCAATTGGACCTGGGTAGGACGGACCAAAGAAGGTCTGGATGCGGTCATCACCTTCGGCCCCGAAGCGGTCGTCGGGCGCATCGCACAGGCGAATACCGAATCCCTGCAACTGGCGTTCGCGAAAGGCCGCAGTTGGTTGATCGAAGCAGACCCGAGCAAACTGCGCCACCCCGGTAGCGGTCGTGCGCTCGACCACGACATGATGATCGCTCCGAAAGTCGCGATCAAAGCCGTACAAGCCAAGCGAAGCGCGAAAGGCGCCGTCGCCGTCAATGCCATCTCCAATGCGGTCGCAGCGGCCACGGGGCCTGCGGACACCGTAGACGTCGTGCTCGGCTACACCCCGGGGTTGGTCGCGCAAAACGGAAACTCGGTCAGCGCGGTCGTGACCTTGCTGACCAATCGCATCGAACTGACCAATCAAGCCTTCGCATCCAGCCTGGTGAACCCACGCGTGCGTTTGGTCCACACGCTGCAGGTCAATTACACGGACACCAACAGCAACAGCACCGCCCTGGATCAGTTATCCGGACAAACCTGCACACCAACAGCGTGCTCGTCCATCCCGGTGCCGGCCGAACTACAGCCCTTGCGTAATGCGCGCGATCAGTTCGGCGGCGACATCGTGTCGTTGGTCCGCCCGTTGAAAGAACCTGAACATGGCGGCTGCGGTGTCGCTTGGTTGCTCGGCCCGAACAATACGACGATCGACAACACCGATGCGCCTTTCGCTTACTCCGTGATCGGCAACGGTAGCGACCTCCGCGAAAGCGACGGCTTCACCTACAGCTGCCCTCCAGAGACGTTGGCGCACGAAATGGCCCACAACATGGGTCAGCAGCACAACATCGAAGACAGCGACAGCCTCCCCGGCACCCATCCGTATTCTTACGGCTTCCGCGAAGCGGCCACGAATGGGTTCTACACCATCATGGCCTACCCGCTGGCCAACAGCACCCAGTTCCTGATTCCGTATTTCGCCAACCCCAGCGTGAATTACCTTGCCGGTCGGCCGACCGGTACCGCGACTGCGGACAACGCCCGCAGCTTGAATCAAGCGATGTTGTTAGTGGCGCAGTTCAAAGCGACGGTGGTGCCGTTCGCTAATCGGTTAAAGAACGACTACGACGGCGACGGACGTTCAGACATTCACTGGCGGAATACCAGCACAGGACGGAACGATGTCTGGTTGCTTAACGGCGCTAGCGTGAAATCGTTCTTAGTCGTGTACAACGAACCTAACCTGTCATGGACGGTCGTCGGCTCTGGCGACCTCAACGGCGACGGCCAAGGCGATCAAGTGTGGCGGAATACCTCCACCGGGGCAGTCTATGTGCAACTGATGCAGGGTGGCGCCACACTCGCGACTTCAGGATTCGCCCCGACTGTGGCTGATCAGAACTGGCAGATCGTCGCGATCGCCGATTTCGATGGGAACGGCACCCACGACTTGTACTGGCGCAATGGTAGCTCCGGGCGTAACGATCTATGGTTGATGAGCGGCGCAGCGCCTACATCCCTGAGCACCGTTTACAACGAAGCAAACACTGCCTGGAAAGTGAAAGGCGCTGGCGACTTCAACGGCGACGGCAAAGCTGATGTGTTCTGGCGTAATGACTTAACTGGTCGCAACTACGTTCAATTTATGAATGGGACCAGTCTCGCTCCCGGCTCTGCTTTCACGCCCGATGTGCCTGATCAGGCGTGGCAAGTCGTCGCGATTGCGGACTTCGATGCTGACGGGAACTCTGACCTCTATTGGCGGAACAGCTCGACTGGCCGCAACGATATGTGGTTGATGAATGGCCCTGTCATAAAGTCCTTCGCTACCGTCTATAACGAACCTAACCAAAGCTGGCAAATCGTAAATAGCGGCGATTACAACGCCGATGGATACGCCGACGTTTTGTGGCGCAATTCAACAACGGGCGATAATTACGTCATGTTGATGCAGGGCACTGCAATTCTGAGCGGATCGGCACTGCTACCTCGTGTCGCCGACACGAATTGGAAAATCACAGGACTCAAAGGCTCGAATTAAATAGGCATCGCAAAGAGCGCATACGCGCCAACGGCAAAACGCCAGCCAGTAGCAAAGCTGCCCCGTAGAAACGGGGCAGCTTTTTTTTGAACCCCTAATAAGCCGGGCAAGCGATATCCACGCCATATGCCGGAGAGCGCTCGGCCATTCTGGCGCGACCGTGTCGTCAGATATATTGCATATAATGGCTCGCCCAGCCTCCGAGATTCTCGTCGGCGCTCGTTGTACGCTGCTACAGCCCACCCACCCCTTTCGACTCTACTCGCCTCGTGAACCGTGATACGCCAAAGATTTCAATCGTATCTCCCGTATACGGTTGCTCGGCATGTCTTGAAGATCTCGTCGATCGCATCGAAGTCTGCTTCGACAATACGCCGGGCTCCTTCGAGGTCATCTTGATCGACGACTGCAGCCCCGATCAATCATGGCAAAGAATTCTGGAGCTCGCTCCTGCAAGGCCGTGGCTCAAGGGCATTCGATTGGCCCGCAACTTCGGGCAGCACTCGGCAATTTCCGCCGGTATTGAGCAAGCGAGAGGGCAGATCGTCGTCGTAATGGACTGCGATTTGCAGGACGTTCCGGAAGAGATTCCTCGCCTTGTTGCCGTCGTCGAAGACGGCGCAGAAGTAGCCCTCGGCCAACGCACCGACCGCCAAGATAACTTCGTTAAACGCCTCAGCTCATGGGCGTTCTTCCGTATCCTGTCGTGGATGACCGGCGTTCCGCAGGATCACACCACCGCGAATTTCGGCGCTTACTCACGCAAAGTAATCGACACAGTCAACGCAATGACAGAACGCGAGCGGTGTTTTCCGCTAATGGTGCGGTGGACGGGCTTCAAGGCCGTAAAAGTGCCTGTCGCCCATGCTGCTCGATCCCACGGCAAAAGCGCTTACAGTATTAAACGGCTTTTCAAGCTCGCTACGAATATCATTTTGTCCTATTCGGACAAGCCCTTGCGAATGGTAGTACGTGTGGGTCTCGGGTTTTCGGTCATCGCATTCGCTATGGCCATATTGAGCGTGATCAGATACATCAGCGGTGACGTTCAAGTCGCCGGCTTCACCAGCATCATCGCATCGGTATGGCTCGTCGGCGGCATGATCATCTTCAGCCTCGGAATCATCGGGCTTTACCTAGCGCGGCTGTTCATGGAAGCGAAGAATAGGCCTTACTACGTCATTTCGGATACTGTTGGGTAATGACGCATGACGAACGAAGCTTCCACCCCTCTGCTAACACGATCCGAACTCGATAGCGCTCGATTCGGCATGAACATCGCGAGAGGGAAAACGCTTTCTCTTTCCGTCAAGCGGCTCGCTGCAGAACTTATCGCCTCGGACTACGACATCGCCATCGTCCGCTTGCCGTCCAGCCTGTCAAACGAGCTGTCGGGAATTGCGACATGGTGCCTACCCTGCATCCATGCCGACACGCTTGTCTACTATCGATGCGACCTAACGAAGTATCAGCCGAATCCGCTTCGCAACGACGATCTGCAATTCTCACTCGCATCGGAGCACGAGCTGTCTGAATTACGGTCTCTGATCCGCGCGACCTTCCAAGATTACAAAAGCCACTATCATGCGAACCCGCTCTTGCCGCGAGACCAGATTCTCGCCGGCTACCAAGAATGGGCCGAAGGCCACCTTCGCGGCGGCGAGCACTCGCTGTGGGTCGCCAAACGCGGCGGCAGGATCGTCGCCTTCGCTGCCTGCCAACGGCTCGATGCGGACACCTTTGAAGGCATCCTATACGGGGTTCTTCCCGAAGCATCGGGCGGAGGCCTATACGGCGACCTCATTCGTCACACGCAATCCGCCGCGAAATCGCTCGGCGCCTCCGTCATGAAGGTCTCGACTCAATCGCATAATTTCGCCGTGCAGAAAGTATGGGCGCGAGAGGGTTTCTATCTTTCCGAGTCTTGGGACACATACCATATCAATGCTTTGCGTTCGTACGGAGACACCATATACGACGCACATATCGTATTCCCGGCCGAGCGCATCCGAAAATTCGCGGAAGTGACCGGGGACGACAACCCTTTGCATTTGGACGAACTCGCCGCCCGCGCTTCTGGGCTGTCGGCTCCGATCGCGCACGGCGTGATGACGCTGGGCGAGATCTCTCGCGTGCTCGGCACAATTACACCGGGACCAGGCACACTGATCTTACACATGGACGTCGCTTATCTTAAGCCGGTCATCGCCGAACTTAATTATCATTTGACGATGAAAGCGCCACCGATTCGCGAGCGTGGAAAGTCTTATGAGATCGTCTCGACCCTAACCGACGCTTCTGGGGCGCCTTGCGTCATCGCGCGTTCAACCGTAATACAGCGCAAGTGATCCGCTCATGACCTCTGAACACGACGCCCGTCTTTTCCCTTGGCTGATGGTTGCGGTGACTATCGCCCTGACCGTATACGGCCAACTGATACTGAAATGGGAGGTTGGGCGCATCGCCCAACCGACTTTCGCATGGGCCGCGAACTGGCCGAGCGTCATGCAGTTGCTGCTACGCCCAGGCGTCATCTCGGCATTCGTCGCAGCATTCGGGGCATCTTTATGTTGGATGCTTGCACTACAACGCTTACAACTTAGCCACGCATATCCGTTCGTAGCGTTAAATTTCGTTCTCGTATCGCTCTTAGCCGTATGGTTATTCGGCGAGAGCATGTCGCCGACGAAAATCGCGGGGCTAAGTCTCATCGTCGCCGGAATCTTCCTCATCGGGCGAAGCTGAACATGATTCCATTCAACAAACCGTACATGACCGGGCGCGAAGCAGAATACATTCTTCAAGCGCATGCGAACGGACATTTATCGGGCGACGGCCCATTCACTAAACTCTGCAATAAATGGATCGAAAGTAATACCCTTGCGGCGCGCGCTTTGCTGACCCACAGTTGTACTGCAGCGCTCGAAATGTGCGCGATGTTGCTCGATCTATCGCTTGGCGACGAAGTGATCATGCCTTCGTTTACGTTCGTCTCCACAGCGAACGCATTCGCTTTGCGCGGCGCGATTCCGGTTTTCGTCGATATTCGCCCGGATACGCTGAACATCGACGAGAACAAGATCGAGGCAGCGATTACCGCAAGAACTAAAGCGATTTGCGTGGTGCACTATGCGGGCGTGTCCTGCGAAATGGACAAGATACTCGAGATCGCGAACCGTCATGGAATCAAAGTTGTAGAAGACGCTGCGCAGGGCATCATGTCGTCCTATAAAGGCAGGCCTCTCGGGACGATCGGCGATCTCGGCGCGTTGAGCTTCCACGAA
The DNA here is from genome assembly GCA_963783035.1 of uncultured Gammaproteobacteria bacterium. GTDB lineage: Bacteria > Pseudomonadota > Gammaproteobacteria > Xanthomonadales > Xanthomonadaceae > Lysobacter_I. Next base: position 831,118 of record CAWAMC010000004.1, on the reverse strand, counting down.
ACCAAGAACATCATTTCCGGAGAAGGCGGGGCACTGTTGTGTCGTGACGCCGAATTCGCAGAAAGAGCAGAGATTATTCGCGAGAAGGGCACTAATCGCAGCAAGTTCTTCCGCGGCCAGGTCGATAAGTACACCTGGGTGGACATCGGATCGTCATATTTGCCGGGAGAGATCACCGCTGCATTCTTGTTCGCGCAGATGGAACATGCAGCAGAGATCACCGCGAAACGACTGGAAGCATGGGACAAATACCATCAGTGGGCGCTCGAGCACGAATCCGCAGGCAGCTTACGTCGTCCGATCATACCTCAAGGATGCGCGCACAACGCGCATATGTACTACATCCTGCTGCCTTCGTTGGCCGCGAGAACTCGATTTATCGCCTCGATGAAGGAGAGCGGGGTCCAAACCGTTTTCCACTATATCCCTCTGCATTCGGCGCCGATTGGATTGCAGCGCGCTCGTGCCGAAGGCGACCTGAGTACAACCGACTTTATCAGCGATTGCCTCGTCCGCTTACCGCTGTGGATCGGCGTCGAAAAGCATTTCGACAAGATTATTGAAAGCGCAGAAACTGCTCTCGAACATATCTAGGCAATGGCATTGCCGTAAGCGGCCCTAGCGACCGTCATGCACGAGTCGCAACGCGGATTGCGCCTTATTTCTTCGCAATCAGACCGCCCGAGCAGCCAGTATGCAACTTCCCCCAAAACCCATCTCGGAGCCCGCGGAAATTTTTCGAATCTCTCGCCCATGCGCTGACGCAAGTATGCGGTTAAGGGCACGACTCCCGGCTTTGTGATCTCTCGCCATATTCGCAGCTACTTGGTTCTGTCTGGAAATCCCCAGCTTATAAGGGAGCGTTCTGAGCAGGAATATGGGCAACGGGAGAAGCTGGAAGAAATGACTCGCGTAAACCACCTGGAAACCCGACGACGACAACGCTTTTGAAATGGTTTTGCGCGAATAACGTCGGTAATGGCCCGCGATAATATCCTCGTGCGACCATAGCATCCGATACGCCGGGACGGTCGCATAGAGCATCCCGTTCGGACGCATGAGCTTTCTTATCGACCCAAGGAAGGCGACATCGTCCTCCATATGTTCGATGACATCGAACAGGCCGACTGCCGGCAGGCTCTCAGTTGCGATCCTCGCGGTATCGGTGGTGGCGCAAACCACGGTTTGTACGCCTCTTTTTTTCGCATTCGATGCGCCAGCCTGACCAGGCTCGATCAGTACGGCTTTGAATCCAGCGTCGAGCAGGCCAGCGCAAACATAGCCATTACCCCCGCCGATATCGAAGATGGGGGCAGACGACTCGAAGGGAAAGCGCTTGATCATCGACACAATACAGTCGTTTCGGTGCTTAAACCAAAACGACGCGTCCTCGACAGCGAAGCAGTCCGTGTGCCCATGCTCTGGGTACGACACACTTTCGCTATGCGCACTGCGCCAAATGCCGTCTTCATCGAGTCTAAGCGCTGAAGCGAACGAGTTCATATCGATCATGTGAAGCGCTTCCGATTCAGAGGTGTGTACTTAGAGCGCAAGGGAGCGTACCCAACCGGTCTACCCGAAGCATATACGGCTATTCAACCATCGCCATACGACTTATCAACGCCGCGATTAGCATCATCACGGCACGACTGTGTTTCGGCACATCGCCGCTGTGCGAACCATCATCACGACGATGTCCGGCGTACCGCCTTACTGCCGTAAACCGCATTATCATCGACGATGAAACGCAAACACATTACCGTGCAATCAATGGTGGCATGCCATAAAAAATAAAAGAGCAAATCGAGCCGAAAAAACAAGCTGCTAGCGCAATGTGGATCACTCGGCTGCGAGCCAACGACTCATCCGCTATTAACGTAGCCGCCAGTATGGGAACGCTTGGCAACAAATATCGCCCTTGCGGTTGAAAATCCACGACCCAACTGAAAATAGTAGAGCTGAATACAGTCAATGCTATTCCCAAAAGCCCAACCGCAAAGTAGGGCCTGAATTCTGGATTGCGCTTTGCTTGCCAAACGAGCCTCAACAAGCATACGGCCAACCCGAATGAGATGAGCAAATATAACAACGGATTCGACATGAACTCCATGTATCCGTACATACCAAGCATGCTTTTCCAAGAGGTATCGATCCAACCACGGCTATCGTCGAAGAGCTCGAAGTATCCCACCCCTTTTTCCGCTAGATTGTTCCCCGGTAAACTTAGTCCGGCGCCATTAGCTATCGCGCTAGGCTTCAACCCCGGGATCGCATGCTTTTCTGCCATGGCATGCAGGACCTGCTGTTTGTTCGCAGCATCGCCGTTGACATGCCGATCGATCATATAGCGTGGGAATGCGATAGCGCACCCAAGTAGAAATAACGAAACAAGGCGTAAAAATTTTGGCCTAAGCGCCGAATCGCTCCATACTTGACGGAGTAGACCCACCCCTGCGATTAGGAAAAGCAGGAACGCCAACGGAACGATCACGGCAACTACCGGTTGAGGGATTCCGTCGGCATTGAGGTTAGCGGCATATCGAAATATAAATAATGCCGCACCGGCCGTCGCAACAGTGGCGCTCCAAAGGGGTAAGCGCAGATGCCGGATCGATAAGAACAAGCCTAAAATAAAGATGACGGCAAGGTAGTTTCGCTTCGATACTAAAAGCAACCCAAGCACGATCGAAAATAACACGGCCGCGACCCATCTCGACGGCCCTTCGCTCTGGCCTGCATCGATGAATTGAGCCACGCTCGATGTTCGAGCGGCGCAAAGAAAAACCATCATGAACGAGAGAAACAGCGAGAACGCATCTCCGTTGAAGTAGGAAAAAATATACCAAACCTGGGGCGTCGCTATTAGTAATGCGGCGCCCGGCCATAGGGGCCGTGAATTCCATGAAAACACGATCAAAATCGCGAATAGCAGGACATTGAACCAGCGAAGCGCGACAGCCTCGTCGAGACTCAGATGCGCCCATGCGGAGCTGACCTTGGCCGCGAAAAAGTAAACGACATCAAGCTCGTTTAAATAACTTGTTCCGTATGGCGTGTAGCTTTCCTCCATTCTCGCATCATTCGCAGCAGGCGGTTTCCAATGCGAAAGATAGTACCGTGCAGCAGAGATATGGCTGTATTCGTCCGGGTGAATCGAACGCGCCGTCGTCGTGATCGTCGCCATAGCGGCAATCAGGACTAACGGGATCAGCAACCATGTCGCCATTACCGAAACGGGGCGTGTAATGGATAAGATCAAGAAAACGGACAACAAGACTGAGCAAAGCAATAGATTCTTGCCGCGAATGGATACACCCGTGTCTTTCGTTACGATCACCGGATTTTGCAAAACAACGTGAAGCTGTGGATCGTTGGCCAGATCCAGTATTTCGAAGAGAGCCCCGGAAGTATCGGCGCTGATTTTTTTCGTCTGATTGACTGGAGCCAATGCTTCTACAGGCACCATAACTTTTTGGCCGAGGCGCGGCGACTCGATCGAGATACTTCTCAAGCGGATTTCGCGAGTTCCGGGCGCGGGGTCGAGCCGCATCGCCTTGATGGTCCCCTCCGGCATGCTCAGCGTCAGCTTATTCACGCCTGAAGAATAGGAACTTCGTACTGAAATTTCCTCGTGAAGGCCATCTCCTAGGTCGTAATACACTTGCAGCACGCCCGCTTCTGGGCTCTCTAATACGATTCTCAAAGAAGTCAATTTTGATGGCAGAAGCAGGCTGATGCAAAACAAGATAAGCGCCACAATCGCGATCAGCGCATAGATGAGTCGGATTTTGTCCTTGAAACTAGATGCCATAGGATTTGACATTCCGAATTGCGCGTGCGGTTGATTCATTTTTTGGCCACCTGCCAGTAGTGCTATTGCGTCGATACTTCATCGCTCGGAATCCGTCGCCCCTGTCTGCGCGATAGTGCTCAACTGAAACGTGCAGAAAGCTTTAAGGATCGTACGTCAGCCGATTTGCCTCGGTGGAAATGCAAAAAGCGACCCGTCGTTCACTAGGGGCAAGTTGATACTGTACGCGGGGTCAGCCGGGAGTAGATCGCCCCATCTCTTGCGCATCAAATCGATCTCTCCTTGAAAGCGTTTCATTTTTTCTGGAGTATCCTCATACCCGCGCGATGCCGACTCGTGATGGTACAACTCGGCGAAGGGCGTCCAGAGATTCCGATATCCCGCTCTCTTGATACGTAAGCACAGATCGACATCGTTAAACGCCACACGTAACGCCTCGTCAAACCCATCGACCGAATTGAAGACGTCGCGCCGCACCAACATGCAAGCAGCCGTGACGGCCGACATTTCCTGGACGAGCAGCGCCCGCCCCATTTGACCCGGATAATCCTTCGGCAGCCCTGCATACACATGCCCAGCGATGCCGCCTAAGCCCAAAACGACTCCTGCATGCTGGATCGTATCGTTCGGATAATAGAGCTTCGCGCCCACCGCACCGATCTCCTGCCGCAGGCACTGGGAAACCATCTCATCAAGCCAGTCGGGTGAAATGACCTCTATGTCGTTATTGACGAAACCGAGAACGGACCCCGATGCGCGAGCAGCGGCATAATTATTGATAGCGGAATAATTGAAAGGCGCGGGATAAGGCAACACCCTTATTCTCGAATCATTCGCTATTTCTTCAAAGTATCGGTGGGAGTTTTTCTCTATAGAGCCGTTATCAACAACAAGGATTTCGAAATTCTTATAGGTCGTGAGCTCGATAATCGAATCGATGCAACACTTCAACAAATCGACCTTGTCCTTGGTCGGGATAATCAACGATACGAGCGGCGCCGTCTCGGGAAGCGCGTAGCGCACACGGAACCGCCCTTGTTGCCCCGCGATCTCTTCTACACGAGCGACGCCGCCTCGACGCTCTAAATGCGAGCGAATCGCCGCAAAAGCGGCCGTATGCGCATAGCTTTTTTCGCCAACCCCAAGCGCCGTCGATCCTGGAATAGCGCGCCAGTGATACAGGACTTTCGCTATATGAAAGATTTGCTTGCCTTCCACCCTCTCGACGCAACGAAGCGCCAGATCCCAGTCCTGGCTTCCTTCCTTGCCATTCTGGAATCCACCCACGTCTCTGAGTAACGAGGAGGAATAGACCCCCAGGTGACTTATGCAATTTTGAGACAAGAAGAGATCATAGTTCCAGTCAGGCTTGAAATAAGGGTCGTATCGGTTTCCTTGTTCGTCTATCTTGTCTTCATCGCTGTAGATGATCCGCACGTCTGGGCGATTTGCAATAACTTCCGCCACCTCCAACAGCGCGTGCTTCGGCAACAAGTCGTCGTGATCAAGCAAAGCGCAGTAGTCTCCTGACGCCAGCTCGAGCGCTGAGTTTGAAGCAGCGGAGATATGCCCGTTCGTCTCTCTGAAGCAGACTTTTATCCTATTGTCCCGCCGTGCGTATTCCTCAAGCACTTTGCGAACGTGCGGCGAAGTCGAAGCATCGTCGGCGATGCACAGCTCCCAGTTTTGATACGCCTGGGAAATCACGCTTTCAATGCAGGCACGGAGCCATCTTTCTTTCGTGTTGTAGACGGGAACGAGTATCGATAATTTCGGCTTGATTTGAAGCGCGTTCTCGCGCGCTCTCATCGCATCCGACGACGCCTGCTGCGGCAGATCGTGCGTCCGTATCCAGGCTTGGTAGTCGCGATCGTTCGTAAAAACGACGGCGGCGTATTCTTTATAAGCGATATCGCCCGCGCTACGCAAACGGTAAGCCACTGCGTTCTTGCACATCGCGCTCAATTGATGAGCATACGCAAAAAAAACTTTCTTGTCGCTTCTCGCATTCGCGACCGTTTTGGCCATAATCATAGCCGCCCGAATCCTGCCCACCCGGCGCATCTCGAAACGTTTAGCCCTGAAAGCAACCGCGCTCGCGCTCGGGTCAAAACGTAAAGCATGGGCGTCTTCTTTAAGCAATATCAGCACATCGAGTCTGCCTTGCTCGTTGTACTCGGGGAGCGAAATGCGCAAATCCTCCCGATAGCCGTACCCATAGTCGGGATAAAGCATAGGCGATGCGGCCAGACCATCCACGTTTTCGATTTCGATCGATAACGCGTACCAACCTTTTGACATCCTCAGGGCTTTCGCATTGCCAGGAATGACTTCGCACTGCGGGTCGTCGGAGCTGGACGCCCATACGCATGTTTCCTCCGAAGACTCCTTTACAGCGATATTCGCTAGCGGCCTCAGGGTGACTTTCCCCGCCCTGATGTTCACTCTTGCGCCCCTCCGAAAAAAAGCCAACGTCCGGCGGGCAAGCCGCCTATACCATGCAGGCCGAGAAAGAATGCTTAATATCCTTTGAGATTCTGCGTCGAAATGCTCGCGCCAAATATTATTGGCGCTTCGCTCTTCATCGAACGAGGCAATATAGGCCCGCAATTCACTTGTTACCTGTTCAATTCTATCCGAATTACTTTTAATCTCGTCGGCATTCCTTTTAACCTCGTCGGCATTTCTTTTAACCTCGTCGGCATTTCTTTTAACCTCGTCGGTATTCCTTTTAATCTCATCGGTATATCTTCTAGTCTCGTCGGTATTCCTTTTAATCTCATCGGCATTTTTTCTAGTGTCGCCAGTATTTTTCTCGGTTGCGTTCTCGCAACTCGTCACTCTCGCCGCTAACGCCTCCAGCATCGCTGCCATCTCTTTGTGATTGCGATCCAGGGTCGCGTGAAATTCACTCGCGCTGTCGGTCATGGATTTGGAGATTTTGCGGTCGAGGCTTGTGACCTTCGCCGAGATATCGATCCGACCGACAAGGTCCAAGTACGCATCACGCTGAATTTTCGCCGCCGTTTGCAACTTCGGATCGAAAAGTACCGCCTCGAACAACACGTCGAAACAAATTACGACGGCAGCGCTTTCTGGGAAACGCTTCCAGGCATCGCTGATATCTAGCTCGAACCAAGGATCGTCGTCAAAGCAAACCAATCGCATGCCATCCGCACGCTCGGTCAACTCGCTCGTTTTATTGATCGAAAGCAGCGCTGCATTCGAGAAATCGATTGAAAATACGCTCAATCCTTTCTCGAACTCCAGGGCTATTCGCTTCAATACGTAGACGCCAGGAACGGAAGCCGGGTCGAATCTAACGATACTTGGCCGGATATGCGGCCCCAGCTCGAAAAAACATCGCGCGTCTTCGTGCGCCGCATCGACGCGTAAAGGAAAAGACTCGACACGAGCCTCGTCAAACCCTTCATCATGGTCGCGGTAGTAGAGCTTAGCGACAATGTTCGGCTCTTGACTTTCGCCGCCTTCACCAGCGGCGGATACTTCGTCGAAAAGAGTGGACGCCACCGCTTCAAAATAGCGTTTGACGCGTTCCGGATCGTTTTCGGCAAGGGCGAAGAAACTCTCTACGCTTTCGCCTGGATCATTACCGACTCTTGCGACCGATAAGCCGTTACTATGATCGAAGGAAAATATCTTGAATTCCGCAGACAGCTCTTCGATATACCGATGAACGCCGAAACCACGATCGACGATAGCGCTGTCGTGGAAAAGCACAACCGCCCTGTCGCTCAGCTTTGATCGCCACGTTTCGAAGTCATTACGTACCGCCTCGTACGTATGCAATCCATCGATATGAAGGAGGTCGATGCTTCCGTCTTCGAACTCGCCCACAGCTTCATCGAACCATGCGCGCATCAAATTTGAAAATTGGCCGTAGCGAGGATCGTGATACGCACGTAGGGTACGATAAACATCTTCGCCATAAGAGCCCGCGTGCTCGTCTCCTCGCCAACAGTCCACGGCAGTACATTGGGTTTGAAGCTTAAGATGGGCGACTGCTTGACAAATCGCTAGATAAGAATTTCCTGAGTCCGTTCCCAACTCGACCACACGACGCGGCTTCAGCAACTCCATCAATACGTAGGCGAAGGGAATATGTCCGACCCAAGCGTACGGCCTTTTTATTCTTGGCTTCAAAAAAGCAATCGGAAAACGGTCCAATGCAATGCGATCGCTCATAGCATGGACTCCAGCGTGATATTGGTCATCGGCAACCCGATGATGCCCAAAGGAAGCCCTTGCCCTTCAGCATGAATCGATAGCGCCTCATGAATCCAATGCTCGACGACATGACTTTCCTGTGTTCCGGAAGCGAGGCCGGCGGTGACAAAGTAATCGCCATGCTGTAAACGCGGCATGTCAAATTTGAATCTCGCGACTATTCTCTGCCCACCTCTCGCGGTGGAATCTCGGTTTAAGGTCGACAAATAGGTGTTGTCTCCAAACAAAAACTGTCCGTTGCGGTCTTTGAGATAGAAGCCAACAATCGGGCATTCTATGTCCCTAACAACATCGACTATGATTTCAATCTCTACCTCTTCTCCACCGATGATACTGCGCAGCTCGCGGCCATCTCGATCAAGAATCGACACCGAAACGATGTGCCCGGCTCCATTGCCGAACCCCTCCTCGTCATTCCTGAATACGAGAACACGAATATCGTTTCGCAAAGCTGTTCGTTCAAATAAGTCGGCGCGAATGTCTCGTTTTGGGGCCGCGTGCGAACTCGCCGCTTCGCGAATCCTGGCTGGTGCACTTCGACCTTCGCGCTCGGCAATCAACGTTTCCAGATACGCGTTTGTTACGTCACTGGAGGAACCCGTCATACGAACTCGTCCATGATCGAGCCAATAGGCGCGATCGCAGAGACCTGTTACTGATCCGGAATCATGGCTAACGAAGAGCATCGTGCCGCGCGCCTTAAAGGCACGCATGAAACGCATGCACTTTTGAGTAAAAAAAGCGTCCCCAACAGCCAGCGCTTCGTCAACGATGAGAATATCGGCATCCACATGCGCGACTACTGAGAACGCAAGACGCATTACCATCCCGCTGGAATAACTGCGAACAGGCTGGTCAATGAATTCGCCGATTTCGGCAAACCCAATAATATCGGGCATCCTTTCATCCACTTCAGCGCGCGTCAGCCCGTACAGGGCGGCATTGAGATACACATTTTCTCTGCCGGTGAATTCGGGGTTAAACCCACTGCCAAGCTCAAGCAGAGCCGCGACACGACCTTTAATGTTCACTTGCCCGTCGGTCGGCCGCAGCGTCCCTGCGATCAATTGCAGTAGCGTCGACTTCCCTGATCCGTTGCGGCCAATAATGCCAACGGTCTCGCCCTTTTCGACTGTGAGCTCAATATCCTTTAAAGCCCAAAATTGCTGTGCTCGGGTACCGCCACCCAACAGTTCAAGCATTCGATCAAAGGGGCGAGCGTACATAGCATAACTTTTACTTAACCCCCTCGCTTCGATCACGATGTCAGAGCACATCGGCGAATCCTCCTCGCAAACGACAGAAAATTGCGAATGAAACAGCGGAGAAGCCGAGCGCGACCAAGGTATAAACCGCGAGACTAAGATAATTGGGCCCTTCACCATTCAGCACGACGATTCGCGCTTGATCGATGATCAAAGTGAGTGGGTTGGCGTGGAATATTGCACGGTATTTCTCCGGCACCGCCTGGATAGGTACGATTGCTGAAGAAAGGAACAAGAGCGCTGTGGCGGCAGGGGGCATTACCTGAGCGATATCTCGCACGTAGGTGCCGACAGCACTCAATAACCACATCGCACCCATCACTACCGGCAACAGCGGCAACAGCACGACAGGCAGCAGCAACGCGGTCGCATGGACGCTACCTTCGACCAACCAGACGCCGACGAGCAAGACGCATATATTGAGCGCCAAATGAAAAAGCGCAGATAGAACTACTGGCCACGGCAATATTTCGAGCGGAAAAACCACTTTCTTGACGTAGTTAGCGTTGGCAAATATCAGTGCCGGTGCTCGCGTGATGCACTCTGCAAAGAAACTATGTATCGACAAACCGATGAAAAGAACTAGCACAAACGCCCCCGTAGTCTCCACCCCCGGCCATCGCGAGCCGAGTATTTCGCCGAAAGCCATTGTGTAGACAGCAAGCATGAGAAAAGGGCTGAATATCGCCCAGGCAACGCCAAGGTTCGCGCCGCGATAACGACCAAAAATTTCACGCTTGGCCAGTTCTAGCACGAGCCCCCTATGTGTCGCGAGAAGAGGGATAGGCGCAGCTCTTAATTGTCGGGAATGCTTCATCGTAGCTACTTCAAACGAATGCGCACTTGAGATCACTACGCAGATCCTCCAACGACTCCACCCCCACGCTCAACCGCACCAAATCGTCGTGGATGCCGAGCACGGCACGGCGTTCGATCGGCACCGAGGCGTGGGTCATCACCGCCGGATGGTTGACGAGGCTCTCGACGCCGCCGAGCGACTCGGCGAGCGTGAACAAATGGGTGCGTTCGCAGAAACGTTTCGCGCCCTCGAAGCCGCCTTTGACGCGGATCGAGACGATGCCGCCGAAACCATCCATCTGCCGTGCGGCGAGCGCATGATGGGGATGATCTTTCAAGCCCGGATAGATCACGTGTTCGATCGCGGGATGCGTCTGCAGCCATTGCGCGAGCGCTTGCGCGTTCTCGCAATGCGCTTTCATGCGCAGGTGCAGCGTCTTCAAACCGCGTAACGCGAGAAAACTATCGAACGGCCCTTGCACCGCGCCGATCGAGTTCTGCAGGAAGGCCATCTGCTCGGCGAGTTCGGTATTGTCGCCGACGACGGCGATACCGCCGACCATGTCGGAATGGCCGTTGAGATATTTGGTGGCCGAGTGCATGACGATGTCGGCGCCATGCTCGAGCGGTCGCTGCAGGATCGGCGAAGCGAAGGTGTTGTCCGCGACCATCAGCAAGCCGTGCTTTTTCGCGATCGCGCTTACCGCGCGCAAGTCGACGATCTTCAGCATCGGATTGGTCGGCGTTTCGACCCAGACCATGCGCGTATTCGGGTTTGATCGCCGCTTCGAACGCCGCGGGATCGGTCAGATCGACGAAGCTGAAATCCAAACCGGCGCTGCGGCGACGCACGCGCTCGAACAAACGGAACGTGCCGCCATAGACATCGTCCATGCAGATCACATGGCTGCCGCTGTCGAGCAATTCCAGAATCGTCGACGTGGCGGCCAGTCCCGATGCGAAGGCGAAACCGCGGCTACCGCCTTCTAAGCCGGCGACGCAGCGCTCGTAGGCGAACCTGGTCGGATTGTGGGTCCGGGAGTACTCGAAACCCTGATGCACGCCCGGACTGCTCTGGGCATAGGTCGATGTCGCGTAGATCGGCGGCATGACCGCGCCGGTCGTCGGGTCCGGCGATTGGCCGGCGTGGATGGCCTTGGTGCCCAGACCCCAGTTCTGGGCGGCATCGTGCGCGGCGTCGGACTGACTCATAGGGGGACGGCTCGTGAAAAGAGGGGAATTTTAGCATTCCCTCCCCATTCCTCTAACGCATGTTCACTGAACCCGGCGACGCAACCAGTTCAGCAAATCGATCCGAGTGATCAGGCCCAGGAAACGTTCGCCGTCCATCACGATGGCGACATGGCCGCGATCGAACACCGGCAGCAGCGCCTCGACCGGGGAGCGCACGTCCAGCATGTCGAGCTTGCTGACCATCGCGGTGGAGACCGGATCGCGGAACTGCGCCTCGTCGCCGTAGACGTGCAGCAGCACATCGCTTTCGTCGAGGATGCCGACGATGCGCTCGCCCTCCATCACCGGCAATTGCGAGATGTCGTACAGCTTCATGCGCTGGTAGGCGGTGATCAGCAGGTCGTTGGGGCCGACCACGACGGTGTCGCGCTGGGTGTAGGGGCGCAGGATCAGATCGCGCAGATCGCCGTGCTGTTCGCGCTCGAATGAAGCCGTTGTCGAGCATCCAGTAGTCGTTGTACAGCTTCGACAGGTACTTGTTGCCGGTGTCGCAGACGAAGACCAGCACATTCTTCGGGTACGGTCTGTTCGCGGCAATATTTCAGCGCCGCCGCCAGCAACGTGCCGGTGGAGGACCCGCCGAGAATGCCTTCGCTGCGCAGCAATTCGCGCGCGGCGAGGAAGCTTTCCTTGTCGGTGATGGCGTAGGCCTTCTTGACCCGGCGTGAAGTCGGAAATATCCGGCAGGAAGTCCTCGCCGATGCCTTCGACCATCCAGCTGCCGGACTTCTCGCTGAGCGTGCCTTCGTTGATGTATTCGGTGAGGATCGAGCCGACCGGGTCGGCCAGAATCAGTTCGGTATGCGGCGAATACTGCGCGAAGCAGCGCGACAGACCGGTCATCGTGCCGGAGCTGCCGCAGCCGAACACGATGGCATCCAGCCGCCGGCTTCGCTCATCTGCCGCAGGATCTCCGGGCCGGTACCGAATTCGTGCGCGGCGGGATTGTCCGGGTTGCCGAACTGATTGATGAAGTAGGCGCCCGGCGTTTCGCTCGGCGATGCGCTTGGCCATGTCCTGGTAGTAGTCCGGATGGCCCTTGGCCACGTCCGAACGCGTCAGCACCACCTCGGCGCCCATCGCCTTGAGATTGAAGATCTTCTCGCGGCTCATCTTGTCCGGCACGACGAGAATCAGTTTGTAGCCCTTCTGCTGCGCGACCAGGGCCAGACCGATGCCGGTGTTGCCGGCGGTGCCTTCGACCAGGGTCGCGCCGGGCTTGATGTCGCCGCGCTGCTCGGCGGCTTCGATCATGCGCAGGCCGATGCGGTCCTTGATCGAGCCGCCCGGGATTCTGGCTTTCGAGCTTCAGGTAACAGCGTGCAGACGCCGGTATCGAGGCGTTGCGCGCGAACGATCGGGGTGTCGCCGATCAGATCGAGTACGGAATCTTGGATCGCGCGCCTAGAGGTCGCGTTGTAATTCGACGCTGGATTCGACATGCCGTCCCCGGCTGGGTATGAAAGGACGGATTATCGCATTCGAGCCGTGCTGGCCGTCGAGGGACACGGCGACTGCCTGCTGTCTCCGCGGGGCCAATCCGCTTCGCCACGTCGCAAGCGGTCGGAATTCTCGAGTGCGATTGCGCGTTCTGGCGCCGCGGGCGCTGCGGAACGGGCGAGAAAGTCGCTCCGTCCGCAGCGCAAGGCGAACGATCGCACAGGGGCGCGGCGTCAGTGCCGCATGCTATCGAACATCTGGGTCAGACGGTCTTTCGCCGCCAATTTCTCGCGTTTCATCTGCATCAACCGCGTGTCGTCGATCGGCAATACGCCGAGTTCGGCATCCAGCACCTGTTTGTCGAGTTCCTTGTGACGGTGGTAGAGCTGTCTGAATTCGGCGTTGCTTTTGATCATGGCGTCGACTTCGGACTGGGATTGCCCTTCGAACATGAGGATCCTCCTTACGGTGCGTGGCGTTACGGCCGGGCGGCCGGAACGATGGGATGGGCGCGGCGGCGCGAGCGCATGGACGGCCCAAAACGACGACGCCCCGGCCAGATACGGGCACGGGGCGTAGTGAGCGAACGAAGGGCATGAGCGAAGACACCGGCCTTGCGGGCGCCCCGCTCGGGAGCGCCCGCAAGCACGTTGCTTGCGGCGGCGTTCTCCAGAGCGACTGCGTTGGCGTGGGTCATTCGGCCTGCTCTTCGATGCGGCGACAGGCACCGCGTCCAAACCGACCCTACTCCTGTCGCAAGCGGTCGGCAAGAGGCATTCGATGATTGGACGATTCATTTGCGATGGGCGACACGATGAGGCCTCGTCGAGCGTTCATGCAGGCTCATGCGTCTCCGCACAAAATCAATCAATTTATTGATTTTATTGACTTAATTTTAACAACAAGATCGTTTGCAGGGTCTGCCGGCCCGCACCGTTATGTGCCCGCACGTTTAGGTTTCGGCTTAGCGCGGGGCTTCGGTTTCGGCTTGGCTTTGGGCGTACTCTCGGACTTGGGCTTAGGCTTCGACGGCGGGTTCGATACCGGCCCACCGGCCGTCAGTTCCGCTTCCTTGCGCGCCAACTCGGCTTCCAATTCACGGGCCGCGCGGAGCTTTTCGGCTTCGGCGCCGACCACCGTATCGAGCATGCCCTCGGCATTCTCCCGCGCTAAGGCTTCCTGGGCGATCGCCTCGCGCAGCCGTGCCGTCTCCTCGGATTGAATCTGGGCCTCGATCCTCAAGCGCTCCGCCTCGGCACGGGCACGCTCAGCATCGCGACGGCTGGCCTCGACCAGCAGCTCGCCGCGCTCCAGCTCCAAACGCTGCAACTCGGTCCGCGCCTGTTCGCTGCGCACTGCGATTTCGGCGGTTTCGACCCGGATCCGAGCGATCTGCAAGGCCTGCGGGCGTTGTTTGCGCTTGGTTTTGGCCAGAGCATCCACGGCCTGACGCGCCTGAAGACGCTCGTAGGCCGCCAGCGTATTGCGCTGCGGATCCAGATCTAGATTACGCAATCGTGCTTGCAACGGGGCGATATCGGTATCCAGAGCCGTGGTTTGCGCCGACGCAGCGGCCACGAAGAACATCATCGCGAACGCGAACAGCACCACGGCGACGCCCGAACGACGCATGGGTGCGGCTCGCATGAGGCGAATCGAGGCCGTGGCGCTCGAAATCATGACGTTCGAGGTCATGGCGCGCCCTCGATACCGAGCTTGGCGCGCAGTTCGCGGATCTCGCTGCGGCGCAGCTTGAGGTCGGACTGGAGCGCCGCTTCACGACTGCGCGCGTAGGCGAAATCGGCTTCGGCCGCCGCCAACTGGGCGAGCGCGATGGCATCGGGTTTACGGCGCTCGGCCCATTTCGTCTGGGCTTGCCCGAACGTACTGCGAGCGCGCAGCAGGGCGTCGGCGGCATATTGCTGCGCATCCACGCTTTCGGCGCGCGCGAGCGCCGCTTCGGCCGCCAGCAGCTCCGGGCTCGGCGGCATCGGCTTTTCCGCTGCCCGCAAGGCGCAAAGCGGCATCGCGAGCAACAGCAGCAACGCAACGGCCTGCAGCGCGCGCATCGAAAACGTGCGCGCGATCACAGGGCGATGCGCGACCGGCATCGCAGCCTGTTGCATGAGGGACTGCGGTCGGAGCGAGATTTGTGCGAAGCTTGCGGTCATGGGGCGCGTGGCATCGTTTTTTGGCACGCGAGCATTGTCACACCATTCTCAGCCGTTGCAACGGCGCTCGACGGGGAGATTCAGCGATGGACATCGGCTATTTCCTGAAGCTGATGACGGATAAGAACGCCTCCGATATGTTCTTGACCACCGGTGCGCCGGTGCATATCAAGGTCGAAGGCAAGCTGTATCCGCTCGGTAATACCGGCCTACCGCCGGGCATGGTCAAAAAAATCGCTTATTCGCTGATGGACGAAGGCCAAGTGCCGGAGTTCGAACGCGATTTGGAACTGAACATGGCGTTGTCGCTCGCCGACGCGGGGCGTTTCCGCGTCAATGTGTTCAAGCAGCGCGGCGAAGTGGGCATGGTGATCCGCGCGATCCGCAGCGTGATTCCGAGCATCGAAGAACTGCAGCTGCCGCAGGTACTCAAAAACGTGATCATGGCGCCGCGCGGTTTGGTGCTGATCGTCGGCTCCACAGGCTCGGGTAAATCGACCACGTTGGCGTCGATGATCGACTTCCGCAATACCACGGCGGCCGGCCACATCCTCACTATCGAAGATCCGATCGAGTATCTGCATCGGCACAAGAAATCGATCGTCAATCAGCGCGAAGTCGGCCTGGATACGCATGCGTTCCACAACGCGCTCAAGAACGCCATGCGCGAAGCGCCGGACGTGATCTTGATCGGCGAAATTCTCGATGCCACCACGATGGAAGCGGCGATCGCTTTCGCCGAAACCGGCCATCTGTGCTTGGCGACGCTGCACTCGAACAACGCCGACCAGACGATCGAGCGCATTCTCAACTTCTTCCCCGAAAGCGCGCACAAGAATGTGCTGATGAATCTCGCGTTGAATCTCAAAGCGGTGATCAGTCAGCGCTTGGTCGTCGGTACCGACGGCCGGCGCCTGCCCGCGGCGGAGATCTTGATCAACACGCCGATGATCCGCGATTTGCTGCGCCGCGGTCAGGTGCACGAGATGAAGCAGGCGATGGAAGAGTCGCTGGAAGAAGGTATGGAATCCTTCGATCAGTGTCTGTTCCGCCTGTGTCGAGAAGGCAAGATCGATATGGAGCAAGCGCTACGCGCCGCGGATTCGCGCGATGGTTTGGCGCTGAAGTTCCGCTTGTCCGAAGGCGGCGGTGGCAGCGAGCACGATCCGTACGCGGTGGCGTTCGAGGGCGGCGACGCGTTTCAGCACTGACGCTGCCGCGAACCTCGATATGGATCGAATAAGCAACGCCCCGGCCTGAACCGGGGCGTTGTTCGTTGCTGGATGTATCACGCTCGTCGCGTGCGATCTCACGTCATCGGCGCGTCGGACTGTCGATCAGGCCGCGCGGCATCGAACTCAGGTAGCGCGAGACAGGCCGCTTCGATCTGGCGAATGGTCGGAAAAGGTTCGAGATCCACGCCGAACCGGCGCGCGTTATAGACCTGCGGAATCAAGCAACAATCGGCGAGCCCCGGCATATCGCCTTCGCAGAACGTGCCGCGCGCCAGGTCTTCCCGCAACAGCGCTTCGAATCCACGGAACCCTTCAACGATCCAATGCCGAGTCCAAGCATCGCGCTCGGACTGCGGTGCGTTGAATTCGTTTTCCAAGTACTGCATCACCCGCAAATTATTCAGCGGGTGGATATCGCAGGCGACCAACAGCGCGAGTGCGCGGGTATGTGCGCGGTCGCGCGCGGTCGCCGGCAGCAGAGGGGGATCGGACCAGATCTCGTCGAGATACTCGATGATCGCCAACGACTGCCGAATCATGCGACTGCCGTGTTGCAGCACCGGCACGAGTTTCTGCGGATTCGTGGCGGCGAACGCGGCGCTGTGCTGCTCACCGCCATCGCGAATCAAGTGAACGGGAACGTTCTCGTACTCCAGCCCCTTCAGATTCAGCGCGATGCGCACCCGATACGCGGCGCTGGAACGCCAGTAGCCGTATAACTTCAAATTGTCGCTCATCGTGTCCTCCTGCGCGCGCGGCGCAATCTCGGATCGGTTCAATCGCCGCGGAGCGACGCGCGGACCGCCATCAGCGCGAAGCCGAGCAGATTCGGACCTCGCCATCGCAGCGAATCTTGCGCCTGGGCGTTCGCTGGGGCAAGCCCGAAGCGTCATCAGACTGCCGATAGCGACTTCTCGGGATGTCGGCCAATTCGATATCTCCGCAAAGCATGCGGAGATACCGAACTGGCTCTAAGCCGGTTCTATCCGTTGTTCGATCGCGCCGAAGATATCCTCGCCGCCGCGGCTACGCATCTCGATCCGCACCACATCGCCGTACTTCATGAATGGGGTAATCGGTTTGCCGTGTTCGAGCGTTTCGACCGTGCGCTTTTCAGCGAAACACGACGCGCCGAGCGAAGTGTCCTTGTTGGCGACCGTACCCGAGCCGACGATCGTGCCGGCCGATAGCGGGCGGGTCTTGGCCGCGTGCGCGATCAGTTGCGCGAAATCGAACTGCATATCGACACCCGCTTCCGGCGCGCCGAACCATTCGCCGTTGATGTGCGTCAGCAACGGCAGATGCACCTTGTTGTCCTGCCAGGCATCGCCGAGCTCATCGGGAGTGACCAAGACCGGCGATAGCGTCGAGCGCGGCTTGGATTGGAGAAAACCGAAACCCTTGGCCAGTTCGTTCGGAATCAGATTGCGCAGCGAAACATCGTTGACCAGCCCGATCAGCTGAATATGCGCGGCGGCCTGCGCTGGCGTCGCCGCCATCGGCACATCGTCGGTCACGATGACGACTTCGGCCTCCAGATCGATGCCGTAGTCTTCGCTCGGCACGCGCACCGCGTCGCGCGGGCCGTAGAAGCCCGCGCTGACCGCTTGGTACATCAGCGGGTCGACGTAAAAGCTTTCCGGTACCTCGGCACCGCGCGCGCGGCGCACCCGTTCGACGTGCGGCAAATAGGCGCTCCCGTCGACGAACTCGTATGCGCGCGGCAGCGGCGAGGCCAACCGCGTCATGTCCAGATCGAATGCCCCCTCGGCTTCGCCCGCATTCAGGCGCTCGGATAAGGCGTTCAGGCGCGGCGCGATGTTCGACCAGTCCTCCAGCGCGCGCTGCAAGGTCGGCGCGATGCCATCGGCTTTCGCCGCGCGGGCGAGGTCGCGAGACACCACCACCAAGGTCCCATCCCGACCGCCTTCTTTCAGAGAGCCCAGCTTCATCGAATCCTCACCATCGTCATTAAAGTTAATCTTTCGTCTGGATCGACAGATTTTGTTGTAATCTGCATCCGAGTCGCCGCCGCAGCGGCCGGCCATTCCGGGAGCTTATCCGAGATTATGTCGGTTCCCGGTCATGAGTCCGCGCGAACGGCGCAATCCTGGTATTTTAAGCCTAACTCCGATACCACCATCACCTGTCGCACTCATGCGCTAGGCGAACGATGGGCCCGGAACGCGTATGGCGGGTCGTGTATGGCAGGTCGTGTATGGCATGGGGAAGCCACGGAACAACAATGAGAGCCAGGACGCAGCTCGATCTCAGAGCGCTTCATGCACTCGGCGAATGTACATCGCAGGAGGCGCTGTCGGATGCGGTCGATCAGATCGCCAAACGCATGGGTATCGACTACTGGTTCTATGCCGTGGATCTGCCCTTGGTCACGGATGTGCCGAACCAATTGCGAATGGGAACCTATCCGGAAGCGTGGGTCCGTCATTACTTCGATGTGGACTACATCCGGATCGATCCGATCATCAGTCATTGCCACGATCATTCGATCCCCTTGTCCTGGCACGAGGCGATGAACTCGCGGCGGCGCGTCGTCGATCCGCAGATGTTGAAGATCCGCAATATGTTCGGCGAAGCCGGCGAGTTCGGTCTGCGCAGCGGCGTGAGCGTGCCGTTGCATGGTCCTGGAACGGGATGGGGCTTGATGTCGTTCGCCTCCAAACATCTATCGGCCTTCGAATTCGATCTACATCAAGCCGAGCTGCATTTGCTCGCCCATTTCGTTCATGAAGCTGCCCGGCGGTTCAGCTATTCGAGAACACCGACCGATCTGCCGTCGTTGACCAAACGCGAACGCGAGTGCCTATCGTGGGCGGCAGAGGGCAAAACCAGTTGGGAAATCGGCCAGTTGCTGAACATCAGCGAGCGCACCTCGATCTTCCATCTCCAGAACGCCATGCAAAAACTCGGCGTCAGCGGACGTCAAGCCGCGATCGCGCGTGCCGTATCGCTCGGCTTGATCGTTTCGATCCGCACCTGAGCGCGTAGCGATACAAATGAAAACCGGACTTCGATCAACCTGTAAGGTCATTCAGGTGTAAGAGTTGCCTAGACCACTGTCATCTATGTCTCCCCTAACGACACAACGGAGACATTATGACGACGATTACGGTCGCTCGCGCAGGCGAGCGCGGGTTGCATGCCGCGCTTTTGGACAGCATGTACAGACTGCGTTCTGAAGTATTTCATCATCGGCTCGGCTGGGCCGTTCGTGTGGAAGACGGGCGCGAACACGATTGGTTCGATTTGATCGGCCCGTATTATTTGGTCGCGCACGACGGCGACTTCGATGCCTTGGGTTGTTGCCGTCTGCTGCCGACGCTCGGGCCGAATATGTTGCGCGACATCTTCCCGCGACTGCTCGACGGCGCGCCCGTACCAGCGGCCGATAACATCTGGGAAGTCAGCCGTTTCGCGATCAGCGAGCGCTGCTCGCAAGGCGGCTTCGGCTTCAGCGAAATCCCCGCATCGATCTTGTCGGAGATGATCCGATTCGCCGGCCGACACCGCATCGAGGCGCTTGTCGGCGTCACCAGCGCACCGGTGGAACGGATGCTCAAACGCATGGGGCTAGGCGTTCTGCGTCTAGGCAATCCGCAACGGATCGGTAACGTGATGAGCCTAGCGTTCAGCATTCCGATCGATGCGCACAACCTTGAGGTGGCCGACGCCAGGCTTGGCGGAAAATCGCTTATCCCGCTCTCGCACGCGGCATAGACGAAACCGCGCGGAGCGCAATCTCGCAAGCTCGTTCGCGCGAAAGGCTCGCCTCATCGATTCAGCGAAGCGGGGCGAGAGATCGTTTCAGTATCGAATACGAGCGTTCGGCCGGCGCAGATCGGGATCGCCGGCCGAACCACTCGCTGTTAGGTGACCACTCGATTGTCGAATCGCGAAACGATGATAGCGTCAGGCCACCGCTTTCTCGGTCTTGCGCAACGGCACCGGCCTCGTATCGCGCGCATGCCGCTCGCGCAACAGATAGGTCGTGCCATCCCACAGGGCCCGACGTGCGCTCAACGCCAACCGCGCCGCTTCGCGCGCTTCTTTCAATGCGTCTTGACGCTTGGTCAACTGCGATTCGATCATGCGGCTCGCCGCTGGACCGTGGCTGTCGCCATCGAGTTCGATATGCCGTTGTAGGTAATAAACGAATCCCGGCGCTTGTTCCGCATCGAGCCCCCAGCGGTCCAACAGCCCCTGAAACATGTCCGGAATGACGTTCTCGCGGCCATAGAAGAAACTCGCCATCGTCTCCAGCGTGGTGCCGTGCAGGCACGTCGTCAGCGTATGCGAAACGAAGTCGCGGACGAAAGCGGGCGTACCGGCGGTGTCGAAAGCGGCATCCAAGCTCTGGCCGGCGCGAAGCGCGTCGAGAAAACACTCGAATTCCGCGGTATCGGCACCGATGTCGCGCATGGCTTTGAGATAAAGATCGAGATGGCTCGCCGGCCGCGCGTCGGCGCCGACATCGCTTTCTTCAGCGAGGACGATGTCGTTGATCAAGCGCGCCGCCGTCGGGTCCGCGGGAGGCATCCAGGGCAATTCCACACACGTCAAGTCGCGTTGCAGACGCTTGGCCAGGGACATGAAATCCCACACCGCGTAGACGTGTACCTGCATGAAACGTCGCAGTGCGTCCACGTCGGTGATTTCGTCGAATACGCGATGGCTTTCGAGGCTCTCGCGGATGCGACGCATGCCGGGGGTCAGAACGGGGTCGACTTCCTTTTTCATCACAACTCTCCTTGAACGAACGTACCGGGGGAATGGGAAAGTCCGAACGAAGCCATCCTTGGTCCCGTTCGGACGCCGGATCCGACGTACACCGAATCCGGCCCCTCAGGACATCGCGATTGCGATGCCCACTCGCGATACATCCCTGTACCGCAATACCTTACGACGGACTTCGGCACGCCCCTGTGCCTCGCTCCGTCGCATACGTTCGTTCGACACCGCGCATGCGACTCGCGCGATGTCGGCCTGCTTGCATCGGCTCGCTTACATCGGTGTGTAAAGCGGATACAAGCTGGCTTCTTCGCGCTCGATGCGTTGCGTCAGCAAACCGCCGACGGTCCGGTAATCGTTCATGAACTCCTCACGGAGCTGCGCGTCGAATTGCGGCACCTGATACTTCTTCACGAATTCGACGACGCCGCGCGCGATCGCGTTCATCTCGCGTCGGAAACTGCGAATCAGCGCGGTATTCTCGCTATCGCCTTGCATCGCATTTTCGACGTAGTTGTAGAAACGCACGTTCTCGGCGATCAGATGCCCTTCCAGATGCACCTTGAAAGCCATCAGCATTTGTGGAATGCCATTGAACTCGTCGCGCCCTGCCATTTCGCCCACTTGCCCGAACAATTGCACCAGCACTTTGTGATCGTGCTTCAGTGCGGGCACCAACTGCGCGTCGTAGGCGATACCGAACCCGCCTCGCCGTTGCTCCGCCGTCGGCACGCCTTGAGGCAGCGCCTGCGATGTCGGCGCCCGTTTTCCACCAAATATCTTCCGCAGCCTGTCGAACACTCCACATCCCCTGTTGGATTCAAGATCGGGCGATCACGCCTGCGGCGAAGCGCCGGTATCGCGTGTCGCTAGACATCGCGCATCCATGCGCTGTTGGCCGTTCGCAACCATGCCCCCGTTTCACAAGGCTTTGCCATGCTCGCTTCGACGCTACGACGATCCTTGTCGCGTGCGCGGCTCGTCGCTCGACGGGCCGCTGATGGACCTTACCGGCTGCGATTGATAGCCGGTACCTGTAAGAAATGACAGGTACGATTGCAACACACTTCCGGTGTGATGACAGTCTCTTTATGTGGCTCAAAGGCGGCAGTCATCGTGCTTTGGGTCTACTTATCTGGTGGTGCGAACAGGCGTGAGCGAGATATCCCGAGCGTGTCACGACCGACGATGTGCGTAACCCGACAGACGTGCCGCGCGAAAAAAACGAAACCCGCCGAAAGGCGGGCTTCGTTGGAATCGATGTGTCGGCAGAACATACGTTCGACGAACCGTGCACCGATATCGTTTGGGATTGGCAGCCCCGGATGGATTCGAACCACCGAATGCCTGAGTCAGAGTCAGGTGCCTTACCGCTTGGCGACGGGGCTGTAAAACTGCGACGCAGCGATTGTAACGCCAAAGAAGCGACGCCCAAACACCGCGAAACACATGCGCAGGAAGCTCGATGACGCGGGACCGGGAGCGAACTCCCGATCCGAGCACGCGAAGCGATTAGCGCTTCGAGAACTGGCTCGCGCGACGGGCCTTGTGCAGACCGACCTTCTTGCGCTCGACTTCGCGGGCATCGCGAGTCATGAAGCCGGCCTTGCGCAGCTCCGACTTCAGGGTTTCATCGTATTCGACCAAGGCGCGCGCGATACCGAGACGGATCGCACCGGCCTGACCGGTGATGCCGCCGCCGGAGGTGGTGGCGACGATGTCGAACTGCTCGTTGGTCTTGGTCAGCACCAGCGGCTGACGAACGATCATGCGCGCGGTTTCGCGGCCGAAGAATTCGTCGAGCGGGCGCTCGTTGACGGTGATGTTGCCGGTGCCCTTGCGCAGAAACACGCGAGCGATGGAGGATTTGCGACGGCCGGTGCCGTAATTTTGGGTGTTGGCCATGATCAGATATCCAAGACTTGCGGCTGCTGGGCGGCGTGCGGATGCTCGGAGCCCTTATAGACCTTGAGCTTCTTGTACATGGCGCGGCCGAGCGGGTTCTTCGGCAGCATGCCCTTCACGGCGATTTCGATGACCTGCTCCGGGTGACGCTCAAGCGCTTGCGCGAGCGTTTCGGTCTTCAGATTGCCGATGTGGCCGGTGAAGCGGTGATACAACTTGTCGTTCATCTTGTTGCCGGTGACGTGGATCTTTTCGGCATTGATGACGATCAAGTAGTCGCCGGTATCGACGTGCGGTGTGTAGACGGGCTTATGTTTGCCCCGGAGGCGGCGCGCCAGTTCGGCGGCCAGACGGCCTAGGGTCTTACCCGAGGCGTCGACGAGATACCAGTCGCGCTGGACGGTCTCGTTCTTGGCGATGAAAGTCTTCATGACAGAACTCTGTTGAGTGGTGACTTGGTCGGGCTGATTCCGGCGGAGCGGTCTGACGACCGAAGCACCCGGCGGAACTTCACCACGCGTTGTTGCGGAGCGATAAGACCGCGAATCATAGCCGGCGACGGCGGATGCCGCAACCTTGGGGACATCCTCGCGAGGCTGCCCCGTGGAACTTGGCATGGGTACGCCGCCCCGGATCGGACACGAACCCGGGCAGGACAGGTATCGTGAGCGGCTGGCGTCTTTCGATCCGATCGCGTGTCCCTGCCCGCTCATCCCTCCTCCGCTCCTAGTCGACTCCAGGTCTTGGCCGATCAGTGCGTCCAGTGCGGGCTGTGCCTGCCCGCCTGCCCGACCTACGCACTGGATCCGATCGAAACCGAGTCGCCCCGGGGCCGGATCGCCTTGGCGAAGGCGTGGGACGCTGGACTGGCCATGCCGACGGAAGCAGGCGACCAACATCTCGATCATTGTCTCGGCTGTCGCCAGTGCGAGGTCGTTTGCCCGGCCGGGGTACGGTACGGCGAGATATTGACCCTCGCCCGCACCGTTCAGCGTCGTCGCCGCCCGCCAACGCGTCGGCAGCAGATGTTCGAGGCCCTCGCCGCGCGTCCAGAATTATTGCGACGCCTCCTCATCGCCTATCGCTGGGCGTATCCGCTCCTTCCGAACGCATTGCGCCCATTACCGAGGCCGCCGGCTTCGAGTCGCCGGGCCGCGCTCGATTTCAAGGCTCAGCCATCGCAAGACACTCCACGCATCGTGTTATTCGCAGGTTGCGTCGCGCGCGGCTACGACGGCCCGCTGCTAACGGCCTTGATCAGGTTATGCGCGGCCGTCGGTGCTCGGCTGGAGATACCTGCTGACCAAACCTGCTGCGGCAGCCTACATGCGCACGCGGGCGATGCCGCACAGGCGGAAGCGCTGGCCGCGCGAAATCGTGCGATTTTCGTGGCGGGCACGACCGTGTTGAACCTCGCGAGCGGCTGTCACGATCAGATTCTCGAAACCCTTCAAGGACAGGCCGAAGTCGCCGACGCCATCGTTTGGCTGGAACGCTACGCCGACGCGCTGCGCTTTACCGCACGGCACGAGCGTGTCGCCTTGCATCTGCCCTGCACCCAGCGCAGCGCGAGTCGCAGCGATGGCGCCTTGCGCGCGCTGCTCGCGCGGGTGCCGGGCTTGGATGTGGTCGTGTTGGATGCAGGCACCGGGTGTTGCGGTGCCGCCGGCACGCAGATGTTGACCGAGCCCGAACGCGCCGCACGGCTGCGTCAGCCGCTGTTGGATCAAGCGGTCGCCAGCGGTGCGACGCGCTTGCTCAGCGCGAACATCGGTTGTCGGCTGCATTTGGCGAACGCAGCGACGCTACCGGTGCAGCATCCTTTGGAATTCCTCGGCGCTTGTTTGGCCGAACCAATGCAGCCGACCGCGTAAGGCCGATCATGCAGTGCCCGCGATCGTGAGCGCACCTCGCCGCCGAGTTCGGTTTACGGGACAATGCTCGCCATGACACACGCACGCACGCTGTCGCCCTTGGACCGTCTACTGGCCGATGCCCAGAACGCCCTGGAAACCATCGCTGGCGCGCCGCGCGCCGCGCGACCGAACCCCGCCGACACCGAAGCCGATGTCGTCCTCGACGACGCCGAACGCCGTCACGCCGCGGGGCTGATGCGCATCAATCATGTCGGCGAAGTCTGTGCGCAAGCGCTCTATGTCGGCCAAGCGGCGGTCGCGCGCGACGAACACACGCGGGCGCAGTTGCTCGCAGCGGCGCAGGAAGAAACCGATCACCTCGCCTGGTGCGCCGATCGTCTACGCGAACTCGATAGCCGCCCGAGCCTGCTCAATCCGCTGTGGTACGCCGGCAGCTACGCGATCGGGCTCGCCGCCGGCCTGCGCGGCGACGGCTGGAATCTGGGATTCGTGGTCGAAACCGAGCACCAGGTCGAAGCGCATCTCGACGAACATTTGCAAACGCTCCCGCCCGCGGACGCGCGCAGCCGCGCGATCCTGACGGTGATGAAAGAAGACGAGATCCGCCACGCGGACCACGCCGAAGCCGCGGGCGCGAAAATCCTGCCGCAACCGATACCGGCCCTGATGGCGATGGCATCGAAACTGATGAAGACGGTGGCGTATCGCGTATAAACCGTCGTTCCGACGGCGATAACGCATCCGCAGAAGTCCGCTCGATATGCGCATCCACGATTACAACGGCGACGGTCGATGGAGCGCATCTGCCGTACAAGTGCGCTACGCCGACTATGCCAGACGATTCGCCGTGGAAACGCCGCGCATGCTGGCGCCGAAGATCTACGAACGCGGCGACGCACGCTGGATCTATCCGATCATGGATACGGTGATCGAGGGCATCCTCGAAAACGATCCTGCCTGCGCGGTCATCGGCGTCGAATTCATCGAAGAAGACCGAACATTTCCATTCGGCGCGAATCTCAAGTCGCGCACTGCGCGCGCACTCCGAAAATGCGCATTGTCGGATGCGCCTTCGACACGCGTTCGGCGCCGTATCGTCGACATGCTGATCGTCGGCAATACGCCACGGGAATATCGCGAGTACGCGAAGCTCCTACGCAAAATCGGCTTTCGCGAGCTCTGGCCGCGACTCGAAGCGGGCGCACCACGCGCCAACAAGCACGCAATGCGTTATTACCGCTATTTCGAGGCGATTCATCGCAGATCGCCAGCCGTTTGCCCAATCGACGCTGGCAACTCGGCGCCCTGAACCGAAAAAGCCGGCTTTCGCCGGCCTTTTCGTCGTCGCGTAACCAAGCGAAATCACTCCGCCAAATTGCGCCCCTGATACAACTCTTCGATCTCGCGACGCAGACGCGCCTCGATTTTCATGCGTTCCTTGAACGACAGGTTCTTGGCCTTCTCCTCGAACAGATAATTGTCGAGGTCGAATTCCTTCAGATGCATCTTCGTGTGGAACAGGTTTTCCTGATACACGTTGACGTCCAGCATCTCGTAGCGCGCTTTGATGTTCTTCGCCAGGTAATCCTGGATCGAATTGATCTTGTGATCGATGTAGTGCTTCTTGCCCTTGATGTCGCGGGTGAAGCCGCGCACCCGGTAGTCCATGATGACGATGTCGGACTCCAAGCTTTCGATCAGGTAGTTCAAGCGCCTTCAGCGGCGAGATCACGCCGCAGGTGGCGACGTCGATATCGGCGCGGAAGGTCGCGATGCCGTTGTCCGGATGCGTTTCCGGATAGGTGTGCACCGTGATGTGCGACTTGTCCATGTGCGCGACCACCGCATCGGAGATCAGCTCCTTGCCGGCGTCGCGTCTTGTCGATCACCGGTTCCTCGGAGATCAGGATCGTCACCGAGGCGCCCTGCGGGTCGTAGTCCTGGCGGGCGATATTGAGGATGTTGGCGCCGATGATCTCGGCGACGTCCGTCAGGATCTGGGTCAGGCGGTCGGCGTTGTATTCCTCGTCGATGTAGTCGATGTAACGCTGGCGCTCTTCTTCGGACACCGCGTAGCAGACGTCGTAGATGTTGAAGGACAGCGCCTTGGTCAGGTTGTTGAAGCCTTGCAGCTTCAAACGCGGCAGCGGCTTGACCACGGCATCGGTTCCTTAGGGGTACGGAGGTAGGGGGCGCGATTATGCGGCAAACCGGGGGGCTGTCGCGTCGCGAGCAAGGCGGCGGGCCGTGGCCACGACACAGCGCTCGGTAGAGAATCCATGGGCCGTATGACAAGACAGCGGCAGCGCGCCGGGCGACTTAGCGCGAAACTCGTCGCCCCAGACCCGTCAGGTGTTTGCGGTCCATGTCACAAAGTCCTACTCTTGGGAGATTCCCCCGTTTTGGCTCACATGAACACAACACCCGTGGCCACATTAAGTCCGCTTCGCCGCAACGCGAACCCGCTGTCGCCGACGATCGCGACGATCGAGCGGTTCCTGTCTCACTGTCACCGCCGCCGCTACCCGCCGCGCACTGAAGTCTTCCGTCCCGGCGACCCAGCCAGCACGCTGTATTACGTGATCTCCGGCTCGGTCAGCATCATCACCGAGGAAGACGACGGCCGCGAGCTGGTGCTGGGTTACTTCGGCGCAGGCGAATTCGTCGGCGAAATGGGCCTGTTCGTCGAAAGCGACCGTCGCGAAGTGATCCTGCGCACGCGCACCCAGTGCGAACTGGCCGAAATCGGCTACGAACGTCTGTACCAATTGCTCGAAGGCCCCTTGGGCGGCGATGCCGCGCAACTGGTCTACGCCATCGGCGCCCAGCTCTCGCGCCGCTTGCTCGACACCAGCCGCAAGGCCGGGCGCCTGGCCTTCCTCGACGTCACCGACCGCATCATTCGCGCCCTGCACGACCTGACCCGCGAACCGGAAGCGATGAGCCACCCGCAAGGCACGCAGTTGCGGGTGTCGCGCCAGGAACTGGCCCGCCTCGTCGGCTGCTCGCGCGAAATGGCCGGTCGTGTGCTCAAGAAGCTGCAGATCGACGGCAAGCTGCACGCCCGCGGCAAGACCGTCGTGGTCTACGGCACCCGCTGAGCCGATGACGCCCCGTGGGATCGCGCCGACCGGGATGTCGCCGCCAGCCACCGATATCGATCTGCGCAATGCCACCCCGGCCGATGCCGAGGATGTCGCCGATCTGCTCACTGCGTTGGGCTACCCCTGCACGGCGACGGATGCCGCCGAACGCATCGCGGTGGTGCAGCATAACGACCGCCAAGCACTGATCCTCGCCCGCCACCAGGGCGTCGCCTGCGGCTTGCTCTCGCTTGATTTCATGTATTACCTGCCGCTAGGCACCACCACCTGCCGCGTCACCGCGCTGGTCATCGGTGAAGACGCCCGCGGGCACGGCCTGGGTCGGGCACTGTTGCGGGATGCCGAACGTCGCGCCCGCCTCGGCGGCGCCGCGCGCCTGGAAGTCACCAGCGCCGGCCACCGCATCGAAGCGCATGCCTTCTACCGCGCCTGCGGGTTCAGCGAAGGCGCCGTACGTTTCGTAAAACTGCTCGGGGATTGATCGCCGCTTATGAACGAATCCGCTCTTCCGCCCCTCACGCTGGAATGCCCGAAATGCCGGGCGGCGATGCACCGTCGCGACTACGACGTCGCCTCGGCTTATCGTTGCAGCGGCTGCGAGGGCTTATGGTTTCCGATGCTTGAATTCGAACTGCTGCGCGATGACGCCGATGTCGTCGACGTCGGCACCGCCGAAACCGGCGCCCGCTACAACAACGTCGACCGCATTCAGTGCCCCGCTTGCAAGCATCCCTCGCCCTTGGTGCGGATGGTCGATGCGCATCAACCGCATATTTGGTTCGAGAGCTGCAAGTTCTGCTACGGCCGCTTCTACGACGCCGGCGAATTCCGCGATTTCGCCGAGTACACGGTCGAAGATTTCTTCAAGGGTTTGAAAGTCACGCCGCGGTATTGATGGATCGCTTGTAGGAGCGCAGGAAGGCGCGACTGCTGTATGCGCGCGATTGATCGTTGCCCGACATTCGAAACCGCATGAGTTCTCATCCTCTACCCGAATCTTATCTCCACGTCTTAGTTGGCGAACTGCGCGAACAGGGCATCATTTTCGAGCGCGGGCTTTCCGATAAAGAAATCGAAGCCGCAGAAGCGCTTCATGGTTTCGTTTTCCCGCCCGACCTCAGACAATTCCTGCAATTCGCATTGCCCGTAGGCGACAGATTCCCGGAATGGCGAAACCCCGAAAGCCACTCCATCATGGATCGAATGGCATGGCCATTCGAGGGCATGTGCTTCGATATCGAGAACAACGCATTCTGGCTCGATGCGTGGGGGCCACGACCAGAAGATCTGCATTCCGCTTTTGATCGGGCGCATCTTACGCTCGCGCGCGCCCCGACCCTGATTCCTATATTCATCCATCGATATCTGCCTGCCTCGCCTTCACTGCCTGGGAATCCGGTATTGTCGGTGCACCAAACAGACATCATCTATTACGGCATGGATTTACCGTCGTACTTCTCAAACGAATTCGGCGTGCGTAATCCGTTCAAAGCACCGGACTCGCCACGCACGATTGAGTTTTGGACCAAGCTGGTCCTTGGCGAATACGACTCGGACAACACCTTAGATTAGGCGCGAACCGCTTCCCCCGCCCGCCCCGGACATCCCCAATTCAAGATCGGCGTATCCGCAGGTAGTACACGTCGGAATTTTTCGACATTCGACGCCTTCGGGTTCACCACCACGGGCTTCGCCGCGGCTTTGAGCAAGGGCATGTCCGCAGTGCTGTCAGAGTATGCGGCTGCGATCGGGCCGCTATAGCCGGCATCGACAAGCATCCGCGTTTTCATTTTGTAATGACAGTGCCGCACCGCGCCGATCGCGCCGTATTTCGGACCCACAACGGTGCCGATCACCGGCAGATCTTCGTGCGCGACGAAGGCGAGGATCGCACGCGCGAGTTCGGGCGGTGCGCCTGTGGCGATGACGACGCGATCGCCGGCGTCGCGATGCGCACGCAGCACGTCGAGAGCGATCGGGAGCAGACGTTGTTGGATCTCGTCGGCATGCGTTTCGACATAACGGTCGATCATCGCGTTGAATTGATCGACGCGATGCACGCCCAGCGCGCCGACCCAGACGAGCGCAGAAATGCCGCGGCGGCGTGTCGGCAACCACGCGATCATCGGCCCGAAGACGGGTGCGATCAGCGCTGCGAGCGCGACGCGCCACCACGCGCGCTTGATCATCCACAGGAAGAAATGACCGCCGGAATCGCCGTGATAGAGCGTGTGATCGAAATCGAACACCACCAGCGGCGCGTCGGCCGTGGGCGCGGGATAGACATGCGTCGCGCCGCTCATGCGAAGAACAGCCGATGCAGCGCGGCGCCCGGGTCGGCTTGGCGCATGAACGATTCGCCGACGAGGAAGGTATCGACACCCGCGGCCCGCATGCCGTCGATATCGTCGCGGGTCGCGATGCCGCTTTCGGTGACAAGCATACGATCCGCCGGCATCATGCGCTTGAGTGCGTGCGTAGTCGCGAGCGAAACCTCGAACGTACGTAAATTACGATTATTCACGCCGATCAGCGGCAAGCGATTATCGATCGCCGGCAGTCGCAATGCGCGCTGCAATTCATCGGCATCGTGCACCTCTACCAATACGTCGAGGCCGAGCGTCATCGCCTCGGCGTATAACGATGCGAGTTGCGCATCGTCGAGCGCGGCGACGATCAGCAAGATGCAGTCGGCGCCGAGCGCGCGCGCTTCGACGACTTGATAGGCATCGATGGTGAAATCTTTGCGCAACGCCGGCAGCGCACAGGCTGCACGCGCTTGCTGCAGATAAGCATCGGCGCCTTGGAAAAAATCGACATCGGTGAGCACCGACAAACAAGCTGCGCCGCCGGTTTCGTAACCGCGCGCGATCGCGGATGGGTCGAAATGTTCGCGTATCACGCCTTTCGACGGGCTGGCTTTCTTGATCTCGGCGATCACCGCGGGCAAGCCCCGCGCGCGTTTCGCCTCGATCGCGGCGATAAAGCCGCGCGTCGGCGGCGCATCGGCCGCGCGCGCGCGCACATCGGTAAGCGAAACGCGAGACGCGCGCTCGGCGATCTCTTCGGCTTTGCGGTCGAGGATGCGCTGCAGGATGTCGGCGCGTGCGGCGCGATTAGGTTCGATGCTCATGCGGTGTGGGGTACGGTGTCGGATGCGTGGGTGCGCGTGGGCGCGGAGCGGATGCGTGACTCGGCACTGATGATGCCGCATTCACCACCCTACGCTCATGGCAATTTGGCGAACCAGTCGTAAGCGCGCTCGACTTTCGCGACGCGGGTGATGTAACGGGTGTACCAGTCGCGCCGGCCGCGGTTTCGCGTCGCGGCGTGCTCGGCCTGATGCTTCCAGCTCAGGATCGCGGATTCGTTCTGCCAATAGCTGACGGTGATGCCGACGCCATCGGCATCGCGCACGCTTTCCATGCCCAGATAACCCGGCTGTTGACGCGCGAGTTCTTGCATGCGCGCCGCCGCTTCGGCATAGCCATCGGCATCCTCGCCATTGCGCTGCGAAGTGAAGACGACGACGTAATACGGCGGTTCCGGCGTGCTAGCGAAACGTTCGTCGTTCATGTCGCGGCGAGCCTCTGCGTGATGAGGATGACGTGTTCGAGTTTAGCGCGCGCATCGCCGCTGGCGATCGCCGCGCGCGCGCGATCGACGCCATGCGCGATGCTCTCGACGCGGCCGGCGACATACAACGCCGCGCCCGCGTTCAAGGCGACGATATCGCGCGGCAGACCGGGCGTGTTGTCCAGCGCCTGCAGCAACATCGTTTTCGATTCCTCGGCATCGGCGACGCGCAGATTGCGGCTGGCGGCCATGCCGATGCCGAAATCCTCGGGGTGGATTTCGTATTCGCGAACGACGCCGTCGCGCAGTTCGGCGACGAGCGTCGACGCGCCGAGCGAGATTTCGTCCATGCCGTCGCGGCCCCAGACCACCAGCGCGCGCTGCGCACCGAGTTGTTGCAACACGCGCGCTTGAATGCCGACAAGATCGGGATGGAACACGCCCATCAAAATATTCGGCGCGCCGGCCGGGTTGGTCAGCGGACCGAGGATATTGAACATCGTGCGCACGCCCATCTCGCGACGCACGGGCGCGACCTGTTTCATCGCGGGGTGATGCGTCGGCGCGAACATGAAACCAATGCCGGCTTCTTCGATGCAGTGCGCGACCTGCGCGGGTTTCAATTCGATATTCACGCCCAGGGCTTCGAGCACATCGGCGCTACCGGATTTCGAGGAGACGCTGCGATTGCCGTGCTTGGCGACTTTCGCGCCGGCCGCAGCGACCACGAACATGCTGGCGGTCGAGATATTGAACGTATGCGCGCCATCGCCGCCGGTGCCGACGATATCGACGAGACCCGTGCGATCGGCGACCTCGACTTTCTCCGAAAACTCGCGCAGCACCGAAGCGGCAGCGGCGATCTCGCCGACGGTTTCTTTCTTGACCCGCAGCCCCGTGAGGATCGCGGCCGTCATCGTCGGCGAGACCTCGCCACGCATGATTTGGCGCATCAGATCGACCATTTCGTCGTGAAAGATTTCACGATGCTCGATCGTGCGTTGCAGGGCTTCTTGTGCGGTGATGGGCATGAGTTCGGGAATCGGGAATCGGAATCGGGAATCGGGAATCGGGAATCGGGAATCGGGAACAAGCGTAAAGCTTTTTTTGGCCGCTAGCGCCTGCGCGCGCGGCGTATTCGTTACGACATCATTGAATCGCGTCCCCCGACACGTTAGCGTCGCGTATCGCGAACTGTGATCGCAAAGCGCATCAATGCACGCGATCGAGGAAATTCTTCAGCAAGGCGTGCCCGTGTTCGGTCAGGATCGATTCCGGGTGGAACTGCACGCCCTCGACCGGGTGTTCGCGATGCCGCAAACCCATGATCTCCTCGACCGTGCCGTCGTCGTTCTCGGTCCATGCGGTGACTTCCAACGATTCGGGCAAGGTGTGGCGATCGACAACCAACGAGTGATAGCGCGTCGCTTCGTAGCCGTCGGGCAGGCCGGCGAACACGCCATTGCCGCCATGACGAATCCGCGACGTCTTGCCGTGCATGATGCGGCCGGCGCGAATCACATCGCCGCCGTAAGCCTGGCCGATGCTTTGATGGCCGAGGCAGACGCCGAGGATCGGTATGCGCGCGCCGAGTTCGCGGATCACATCGACCGAGACGCCAGCTTCATTCGGTGTGCAAGGCCCAGGCGAGATCACGATGCGCTCGGGCTGCAGGGCCTCGATCTGCCCCACCGACAGCTCGTCGTTACGGACCACCTTTACTTCGGCGCCCAACGCTTGCAGGTATTGCACGAGGTTGTAGGTAAAACTGTCGTAGTTGTCGATCATCAACAGCACAGTCGCGCTCGCATCCTGCCGGGGCCCTGCAATTTATCGACGTAACCCTGGATTGGCAAACCGGCGCGCGTCGCGAGGGGACGCGGACCCGGTGCGGCTGGGCGGTGCGGCGGACTCCGGTTTGGCGCCGACACGGCGCGAGGGCGCCGGTACGGTGCGCACCGGATTGGGCTTGATGCTCACCACGAAGCCCTGGGTGGTGGCCGATTCGACTTTCACGCGGAAGGCGTAATCGGACGAAATCCAGGTTTCGCCGACCTTGAACATGCTGCCTTCGTTATTGGACCGGTTGGCCGCAGGCGTATCGGCATCGACGCTCCAAGCCGGCTCTTTGCGCGAGGTCTCCACTTCGTGAATCACGACAGCATCGCCCGCAAGGCGATTTTCGTAGTCGCCCGTGCGCTTACGGGCTTCGACCGTGAAGTAACGGCTGCTTTGGCCGGGATACGCCAGGGTGATCATTTGTCGGTTGGTCGAACCAGCCAAGCTGGCGCGGTCCAGGCTGACCGATGTCGCGGCGGTGCCGGCATTCACGGTGAGTTTGCGCGCGCTCGCCACCCAGCCCAAGCGATTGCGCGAATAGATGTTGATGTGCTTGGGCAGCGTGCCAAACGTACTGTTGGGGACCGCGTTATTCCAGGCATCGCTCATCACGTCCCAAACATTGTCGTATGGGTCGCTGTCGTTATCGGAATTGTTGGCGTGCGGCAAACCGTAGGCGTGGCCCATCTCATGCGACAGCGGCGCGAGATTGCCGAACGACCATGGCGGGTTCCAGGTGGTACTCCAGCATTTATTGATGCCATCGAGCGTCGAGCAGCGGCTGCCGCCCCAGGCGAAACCATCGAGGTTATCGTTGAACATCATGTTCACGCCTTGCACGCCGCCATTGATCGCGAAATTCACGTTGGCGTCGTGGGCGGCGGTGCAGTCTTGGAACAACTTGCTGAGATCGGCTTTTTCTTTATTCGTCGTGGTGTCCAAGGTGACGTAATACGAACGCGGCTCCGGAAGCGTCGCCCAGCCGTAGGCATTGCTGCCGCTGAGATTGATCTGCCCGTACGAGACTTCCTGCCAGTAGTGCCCGAGCTGGCCGATGGCGTTGCCGTACTGCGACTGGAAAAAACTGAGCGTTTTCTGCTCGGTAGGCTGATCGCTGAATTTGCACATCAGCGTGACCCAGGACGTGGTGCCTGTGACCGCAGCCGTGGTTTCGATGTCTTTTCGCTCGGCGACATCGCTCCCGCGACGCGGTGCGAGTGAGGCGAGATCGTCGATCGCCACGATCGCATCGGGCACGACGAGCGATGGGTCGCGTCGCTGTCCTTTCGCCGCGACCGGCGCCAGTCCGACCGCAACGCGCCGTTGGTACAGCGCATACAGATCGTCGGCGGCGATCAGCGCGCGTTCGGAGTCCAACGCGTGGCGAACGCCGCTGTCTTCGACCAAGGTCGTGCGGAATTCGTGTTTCGACGTCGAGCCCGGCGCAGCATCGCCCCATTGCAATTCGAGGCGGCCGATCAGAATGTCGTCGGCGACGCGCGAAGGGGCGCCGCGATCTTCCGGCTGAGCGCTACGAGGCGCTCGCGTCGCGTGGATGTGCGCGCTTGCGCCCGCGCAACATACCAACACGCCGACGGCGAGCAACCGCTGGAACGAAACGCTCGAATGCGAAGGCATGGCCGCCTCCTGAAAGGCCGATAGATTCGGCCACCGGATGCTAGCACCGTGGTCGCGGGCGCGATGTGGACCCGCGCACAGACTGCCCTGTATCGGCGACGAACGGCGAGCGAGATGGCCGATCGCCGCGATGCGCCGGGCTTCGGCAGCACGGACCGCGGCGAGATAGGCGGCGCCCGCGTTATCCTGGCGCCCCCGGTCCTGTGGACGCGCTATGCGCTGTTTCGGTTCTTACGCCTCGGTTCGCGGCCGCCCATCGGCGGGCGCGCCTGCTTTCGCTAGGGTATGCGGCGGCCAGCAGAGCCGCTCTCCTCGCCGGCCTCAGGACTGACCCGTGCCCTATCTCGAACTCTCGGTCCGTTGCCGCGAAAGCGAACAGCCGCGCTACGAACGCGCGCTGGAAGATGTCGGCGCGCTCGCCGTGACCTTGCTCGACGCCGACGCCGAAACGCCCAACGAACGCGCGATCTTGGAACCCGGCGTCGGCGAAATGCCGATCTGGGGTGAAGTCGCGCTCATGGCGCTCTTCCCGTACGAAGCCGATCCGCTGCTGCTGTTGTCGGCCCTAGAGGCCTTCGATGCGGAACTGGATTGGTTGCACGCAGGTTTTCGCAAGGTCGAAGACCAGGATTGGGAGCGCGCATGGATGGACCAATACGTGCCCCTGCATTTCGGCGCGCGCACCTGGATCGTGCCCTGGGATCAGCCGTTACCGGATGGCGCCGATGCGCCCGATGCCGCCATCGTGCGGCTCGACCCGGGCCTCGCGTTCGGTTCCGGCACCCACCCGACCACCGCGCTCTGCCTGCAGTGGCTCGATGGTCTCGCCAGCGAGGGTCATCTGCACGGCGCCACCGTGCTCGATTTCGGTTGCGGCAGCGGCATCTTGGCGCTCGCCGCGCTCAAACTGGGCGCAGCGCAGGCAGTCGGCGTCGATAACGACCCGCAGGCGATCCTCGCCAGCGCCGACAACGCGGAACGCAATGAAGTCGGTGCGCGCTTGAAGGTGTTCTTGCCGCAGGACGAACCGACAACGACATATCCCGTCGTCGTCGCGAACATTCTCGCCACCGCCTTGGACGCGCTGGCCGAAACGCTCGCGGCGCGCGTCGCGCCCGGCGGTCGCATCGCGCTCTCGGGCATTCTCGCCGGCCAAGACGTCGAATTGCTCGCGCGCTACGCCGCGTGGTTCGACGATCTGCGCGTCGCGCAATCGGAAGATTGGGTGCGCATCGACGGCATCCGCAAGCGCAGCGACGGAGTGCGCTGACGCATGTTCATCAATTGCCCTTATTGCCGCGCGCTGGTCGCGACCGATCTCGCTACTGATTTGCCGCCGGTGCTATGCCCGCAGTGCCAAGGGCCATTGCGGGAAACGGAGGACACGAACAGCGGCGACGATACCCAGGCCGCCGACGCGCAAAGGCACGCAACGGACATCGACAACGCCGCCTTCGATGAGATCACAACCGCTGAAGTGTTCGGCGACGATGAGATCGACGACCGCGCGATGATAGAAACGGGCGAGAATGGAGAGATCGCGGAAGCCGCATCGCCGACCGAGATCGAGATCGAGATCACGTCGACAGTGCATGACGCTGCGTTCGTATCGATCGATGCGGACACGCCGCTCACGCAAGACGTCGAGGGCGAAACGACGGCCGTCATCGCGCAACCATCGAATCGCGCACCCGCACGGCGACGTGCCGGCCAGATCACACCGAGTTTCGCGCGCGCGCAATCGAGCGATGCGGGCGCAGCACGCACGCTCTCATGGCCAACGATCGCGGCGATCATCGGCTTGAGTACGCTGTTCGTGCTGCAAATGCTGCTCGCCGACCGCGCGCGCCTAGCCACGAATGAACGTTGGCGCCCGTTGCTGGAAACGTTATGCGGCGCCTTGGCCTGCGACTTGCCGCCATGGCGCGAACCGGCGGCGTTCGAGCTGTTACAGCGCGATGTGCGCCAGCATCCGACCGTCCCCGGCGCGCTGCGCGTGTCCGCGAGTTTCCGCAACGATGCGCGCTGGCCGCAACCGTGGCCGCGATTGCATTTGACCCTATCGGATGTGAACGGCCGCACCGCAGGCGAGCGACGTTTCGAAGCGCGCGAGTATCTTGGGGGCGCGCCCGCGCAACCTGAATTGGCCAGCGGCGAAACCGCGACGGTCGCGATGGATATTTTGGAACCCGCCGCGCATATCGTCGCCTACGATTTCAGCTTCGATTGAACATTGCCGATCGATACGACAGATCCGGCACGGCTTGCTGAATAGGTTCGTCTGAGCATGCTTTGCCGAGCATGCTTTGCTGAGCATGCCTTGCTGAACGTGCCTTACTGAGCACGCGCGCTGCGTTCGGTATCAAATACGGATCGATTCGATGCAGCGCACGCGCTGATTTCGTATTCATCGCAACGATGCCCTCGTCCATGCGTGTATCGTTCTGATGATCGGACTCGTCCGCGCCGCAACGCATTCTCGCGCCGGAACCGGCCATCCCACGCGGGCGCGCAACCGTGCATACCGAGATCAAGCACTTATGCGTATCGGCAGCGGCGCGCATACGCCATTCATCGGAAACACGGCGCATTGGTACCGCAGAAACGCTTTCCACGCATGGCGTGTCCGTACGGAGCGCGCTAGACTCGCTCCCCCGTCGCCGTCATGGACTCGACCGCCAAGGATTCGGTTGCGCAGCGACATCGTTAGGTAGCGAGACCGATCTTGAACGCCGAACGCCACGATTCCCAACACCGCGCACGCACGCCGTTGCGCGATCATGTCGCGGCATCGGTCCATCGTTATCTCGGCGACCTCAACGGCTCCGAGATCAGCAATCTCTACGAAATCGCCCTGCGCGAATTCGAAATCCCGCTATTCGCCGAAGTGCTGCAACATTGCGACGGCAATCAAAGCCGCGCCGCGGCGATGCTCGGCATCCATCGCTCGACCTTGCGTAAGAAACTGAAAGACTACGGCCTCGGTTGACACGCGCTCCTCATGAGGCCGGCGCTGTTTGAGGCCAGCTCGGCGGCGCCAACCGCTTATAATCGCGCTTTCCCGATGCCGCTCCCTCTCCGATGACCAGCCACCTGCCCAGCGCCCCGGTGACGATCCGTCGCGCGCTGTTGTCCGTCTCCGACAAAACCGGCCTCCTCGATCTCGCGCGCGCACTCGTCGCACGCGATGTCGAATTGCTCTCCACCGGCGGCACCGCCAAAGCGATACGCGAGGCCGGCCTGCCGGTGCGCGATGTCAGCGACGTCACCGGTTTTCCCGAAATGATGGACGGCCGCGTCAAAACCCTGCATCCGATGGTGCATGGCGGCTTGCTCGGTCGCGCCGGTCTCGACGATGCGGTGATGGCCGAACACGGCATCGGCGCGATCGATGTGTTGGTGCTGAACTTATATCCGTTCGAGCGCGTCTCGGTCGATCCGAAGAGTTCGATCGATCAGATCATCGAAAACATCGACATCGGCGGCCCCGCGATGCTGCGCTCGGCCGCGAAAAATTACGCGCGCGTCGCGGTCGTCACCGATCCGGCGCAGTACGAGGCGCTACTCGCCGAATTGGATGCGCACGATGGCGCGGTCTCCGGCAAAACGCGCTTCGCGTTGTCGGTCGCGGCGTTCAATCGCGTGGCGCAATACGATGCCGCGATCGCCGATTATCTGTCCTCGTTGCAGGACGATGGCAGCCGCAGCGCGTTCCCTTCGCAAGTCCATGGCTGTTTCGTCAAAGCGATGGATCTGCGTTACGGCGAAAACCCGCATCAGCAAGGCGCGTTCTATCGCGATC
Organism: uncultured Gammaproteobacteria bacterium; assembly: GCA_963783035.1. GTDB lineage: Bacteria > Pseudomonadota > Gammaproteobacteria > Xanthomonadales > Xanthomonadaceae > Lysobacter_I. Next base: position 792,406 of record CAWAMC010000004.1, on the reverse strand, counting down.
TGTATCCGGTGCCGGGCACGCTGGCCACGTTCGCGCAGTTGCAAGGCAAAGAGCTGAGTTACAACAATCTCGCCGACGCCGATGCGGCCTGGGAGTGCGTGCGCCAGTTCGGTTACGAAACGCCGGCCTGCGTCATCGTCAAACATGCCAATCCTTGCGGCGTCGCCGTCGCGCCGAGCGCACTCGACGCTTACGAACGCGCCTACGCCACCGACCCGACTTCGGCCTTCGGCGGCATTCTCGCGTTCAACACGAAGATCGAGCGTGCGACGATGAAAGCCGTCCTCGACCGCCAGTTCGTCGAAGTGCTGATCGCCCCGGATTACGACGACGATGCGCTGGCCTACGCGACCAAGAAAGCCAACGTCCGCGTGTTGCGCATCCCGCGCGGACGTGGCGCGAACATGATGGACACCAAACGCGTCGGCTCTGGCCTACTGATGCAAACCGCCGATACCCGCGAAGTCTCGATCGATGAATTGAAGGTCGTGACGCAACGCGCGCCGACCGCCGAACAACTGAACGATCTTCTGTTCGCGTGGCGAGTCGCGAAATACGTGAAATCCAATGCGATCGTCTACGCGAAAGACCTGCGCACCGTCGGTATCGGCGCGGGTCAAATGAGCCGCGTCGTCTCCGCGAAAATCGCCGCATTGAAAGCCGAAGACGCAGGTTTGATCGTCCCCGGCTCGGTGCTGGCCAGCGATGCCTTCTTCCCCTTCCGCGACGGCGTGGACGCTGCGGCCAACGACGGCATCGTCGCGATGATCCAACCCGGCGGCTCGATGCGCGACAACGAAGTGATCGCCGCGGCCGACGAACACGACATCGCGATGGTGTTCACAGGCGTGCGGCATTTTAGGCATTGAGCCCATGACCCTTTTTTTGATCTTCATCGCTGGCTTGGCGCTCTTGCTGCTAGGCGCAGAACTACTCGTCCGCGGCGCGTCGCGCATGGCGCTCGCGCTCGGTCTAGCGCCGATCGTCGTCGGTCTGACGGTCGTGTCGATCGGCACCAGCATGCCGGAAATCGCGATCAGTCTTGGCGCTGCGTGGAACGGCACACCGGATTTGGCGCTGGGCAACATCGTCGGCAGTAACATCGCTAACGTATTGCTGATTCTCGGTTTGGTCGCACTGATCACGCCGCTCGTCGTGCATCGGCAACTGGTGTGGCTCGATGTGCCGCTGATGATCGCCGCATCCGTCCTTGTCTTCGCCATGGCGCTGGACGGGCGTATCGCGCGCTGGGAAGGCGCGGTCTTGGTCGCGTGCGCGGTCGGCTACATCGTGTTCCTGATCCGCATGGCCAAACGCCATCCAGAACAGGTACCGGATGATCCCGAGCTCGCTGAGGCTGTGCCGAAGTCCCGCGCATCGCGCCAAGTCGCGCTGATGGCCGCAGGCTTGGTCATGCTGGTGTTCGGCGCACGATTCTTGGTCGATGCCGCTACACAAGTCGCGACCGCATTCGGTTTGAGCGAGCTGGTGATCGGCCTGACCGTCGTCGCGATCGGTACGTCGCTGCCTGAAATCGCCACCTCGATTCTGTCGTCCTTACGCGGCCAACGCGATTTGGCTGTGGGCAATGTCGTGGGCAGCAATATTTTCAATCTGCTGTTGGTCCTGGGCTTGACTGCGATGGTCTCCGGCCAGGGCGTACCGGTCAGCGCCGCCGCGATCAGCTTCGATCTGCCGGTAATGACCGTCGTCGCGATCGCCTGCCTACCGATCTTCTTCAACGGCCATCGCATCGCACGCTGGGAAGCGGCGATTTTTCTCGGCTATTACATCGCCTATACCGCTTACCTGCTGATGGCCGCGGCGAAACATTCGGCCCTGGACGATTTCAGATTCGCGATGACCACGATCGTGATCCCGTTGACCATCGTGACGATCGTCGTCGTCACCTCGCGTACACTCCGCGCATATCGTAAACGCGGCGCGCCGGCCCAGGACGATCCCTCATGACACCGCTATCCACGTCGATTCGTCGTACTTCTTTCGGTGCTCTTCTCGCAACTGCACTAGCGGCAGCGACGTTCTCGACAGCCGCGCTCACCCCTCTCCCCGCAGGACAAGTCGCCGACGCCGACGCGGTGCGTCTGCTCAAGACCGCCTACGGCGCAGAAACGGTCGACATCAGCGGCGAGTGGTCGACGCGCGCCCCCTTGCCCGGCGACGATGGCGGCGAAGCGGTCGGCGCTTCGCGCACGATCTGCGCCGACAGCGGACGCGAGAACTACGGGCCACGGATGGTCGCGGTCTGCACCTCGTATTCGGAAGCCGGCCATGTCACGCCCGGGTCGGTCGATCTATGGTTGCTGCTCGATGCGCGCGGCGATCAAGCCGCACGCATCGGCGCGTCCATGCGCAACATCGACAGCGGCAGCTTCGGCACGCCGGGCGAGGTGAGTTTCTTCGCGATCGGCCCGGCGCGCACAGCGTTCGCGCTCGATTCCGGCTACACCAACATGGGCTGGAGCTCCGGCTCGCGCACGCTTTATTTCGCCGAAAGCGATCGCTTCGAGGAAATGCTGACCTTCGGCACCCATCTCGACAACGGCGGCGCCTGCGACCCGAGCGAAGACACGTCGTGCGCAGAAAAGACGATGTCCCTCGAATGCACGTTGCAGGCCGAGACCGAGAACGTCGAACGCGGCTTGTACGCGCTGCGCATCGACGTGAAAGGCGAACGCAGCGGTAAACCGGTGAAGCATCGTATTCCGGTCCCGTTCGCGAATGGCGTCTATGCGCTGCCGCAACAACAGCTAGCCCGCGAAGGCTGCAATGAAGGTTTCTGAGCATGCGACGCATCGTTACCAATGCGGTGGCGATTCCGCTGACCTCGCGATCCCCGCCGAAGGCGGCGTCGCTTATGTTTGGAGCAATTCCGCATGAAAGTCTTGGTCATCGGCTCCGGCGGTCGCGAGCACGCGCTGGCGTGGAAGCTGGCGCAGTCGCCGCGCGTGAGCGAAGTCCTGGTCGCGCCGGGTAACGCCGGCACCGCAACGGAAGGCCGCTGCCGCAATGTCGCGGTGCAGGCCAACGACATCGATGGTTTGATCGCACTGGTCCGCGACGAAGGCGTGGCCGTGACCGTGGTCGGCCCGGAAGGCCCATTGGTCGCGGGCGTGGTCGATCGTTTTCGTGCGGAAGGCCTGCGTGTTTTCGGACCGACCGCCGCCGCCGCGCAGCTCGAAGGCAGCAAAGCCTTCGCGAAGGATTTTCTCGCACGTCATGGCATTCCCACCGCGTATTACTCGGTGCATACCGAGATCGAGACTGCGCTCGCCTATCTCCGAGACAAAGGCGCGCCGATCGTGGTGAAAGCCGACGGCTTGGCCGCCGGCAAGGGCGTGATCGTGGCGATGACGCTGCAGGAAGCCGAAGACGCGGTGCGCGACATGCTCTCGGGCAATGCCTTCGGAAGCGCCGGCGCGCGGGTGGTGATCGAGGAATTCCTCGACGGCGAAGAAGCCAGCTTCATTTCGATGGTGGACGGCCGCACCGCGTTACCGATGGCCACATCGCAAGACCACAAACGCGTGGGCGATGGCGATACCGGCCCCAACACCGGCGGCATGGGCGCCTACTCGCCCGCGCCCGTGGTCACGCCCGAGGTGCATGCACGGGTGATGCGCGAAGTGGTCGAACCCACCGTGCGCGGTATGGCCGCCGACGGCGTGCCGTTCACTGGTTTTCTCTATGCGGGCCTGATGATCGACGCCAACGGCGCGCCGAAGGTCATCGAATTCAATGTGCGTTTCGGTGATCCCGAAACCCAGCCGGTGATGATGCGGCTGCAGAGCGATCTGCTCGATTTGATCGAGGCCGCCATCGATGGCCGGCTCGATGGCGTGGACGCGACGTGGGATCCACGGCCCTCGCTGGGCGTGGTGATGGCGGCGGAAGGCTATCCGGGCACGCCGCGGTTGGGCGACGTCATCAATACGTGGGATGTGCCGGATGTGCCCGGCACCAAAATCTTTCACGCCGGTACGCGTATCGAAAGCGAACATGCGGTCACGGCGGGCGGGCGCGTGCTATGCGTCTGCGCCCTGGGCGAAACTGTGGCCGAAGCGCAGCGTTTGGCCTACGCGGAGGTCGCCGGTATTTCTTGGCGCGGCGAATTCCACCGCCACGATATCGGCTGGCGCGCGATCGCGCGCGAGCACGGCTAGATGATTAGAACCTATCTCAAGTCAAATCAACGTGTTTTTTTTGGCTCGTCATACCGGCGAAAGCCGGTATCCAGCGTTTGGAAATATGCTGGAAAAAAGCTGGATTCCGGCTTTCGCCGGGATGACGAAGCCGACAATAGATACACTGATCTGATTTTGAGATAGGTTCTAAGCCGCCACCTCAGTCTGAGTATCGGCGCGTAGTCGATCGTTGGATTTAGCGCCCGCGCTTACCGGGCTTCGTCGACGCGGAACTCTTCGCCAATTCCTCGATCAAGCTGCGCACGAGTTTGCGATGCGCCGCCGACAAACCGAGAAAGGCCTCGATCGCAAGTTGATCGTGCGGGTTCATCCGCCATTCGCCGCGCGTTTCGCGAACGCGCCTGTCGTCGCCGAACTGCAATTGCTGCGGTTCCATCGACAGCATTTTAGCGAGCGCACGGAGATTGGCCTGTCGCGGCATCGCACGACCATTGAGCCAGCCCGACACGGCTTGTTGCGACACCGGCTCGCCGCCGAAGCGGGCGAGCAGCTTCACCAATTCGGTCGCGCTTTCGGTCATACCTGCATTGCGCAACGACATGCGAAGACGTTGGCTGAAGGCTTCTTGTTCGCTTTTCATGCGCCGAAATTAGGTCGGCGCGTTGCGAAATGTGAAAACTGATGTTGGGCGTCACCACAATCTTTTGCTGTGTCGCAACAAACCCTTGTTCTTTCAGGGTACGGGCCGCGATACGGCGCGCAAGGCGCGCCAAGCCCGAACGATCACCGAGCCCCGCGTTTGCGTGCGTTGCGTGAAAGCTCTTCGATCAAATTACGGATCAGTTTGCGCTGCGCCGCCGGCAGACCGAGAAAACATTCCAACGCGAGTTGATCCAACGGATCGAGCTTGAATTCCTGTCGCGCTTCGCGCGCGCGACGGCTATCGTCGCCGTACTGCAGCAGTTGCGGCTCGATCGACAATAACTTCGCTAGCGCACGTAGATTCGCCTGCCTTGGCATCGCTCGACCCTTCAGCCAACCCGAGACCGCCTGCGGCGACACCGGCTCGCCGCCGAACCGGGCGATGAGCCGGACCAGTTCCGAGGGACTCTCGCCGAGTCTTGCGCGCTGGAGTGCGGCGCGCAGGCGCTCGCCGAACGCAATCTGTTCATTTTTCATCACCTGACGTTAAGCTGGTGCACGCCAGCTTGTGAAAGATATTGTTTGTAGTATAACAAATCATTTGTTAATGTGAAGTAGAAATAGTCCAGGGAATGGGGGCGCCATGAGCACGAACGGCACGCCTGTCGACGACTCGAGCATCAACAGTGCGGGTATCGACAATACGGGCGTCGGCAAGACAGGCATCGGGGATGCGCACGACGGCCGAGCGACATCCGGCGGTCGCTCGGCGGACCGATCGGTGCCCGACACTGCGGAACGATCGACACCAGCACGAGCAGAACGACCGGCGGACGACTCGCATGTATCGAGCGAGGCCACGCCGCCTGCGGCTGCCCATGGCGCGATGCCGCTGCCGGCGGCGATGGGCTATTGCGCACGGCGCTTGTTGGAAGCGCTGAACGGCGTGGGCGATGCTGGCGCGCATGCAGCGTTGGATGCGCTGACGCCCAGCACACAGACATTGCTCGCTTGGTGGTTCGGACGCGATGCTTGTCGGCGTCGGCATCGCAATTTCCATCAAGGTCAGCGCGAAGCGATCATGCATACGATCTTGGCGCACGAGCTCTTCGGCAGCGACGATCCCACTATTTTGTTTCGTGCCGCCTGCAGCGCATGGCCGAGCGAGGCGTGCGCTGCATCGCCGCGGCATGCGCACGCGCCGTCCGCAGCGGCGACACATCCTTCGTTCATGGCCTATCGCTTACGTCTTGCACCCGGCGCAGGCGGGCGTTGGGCGCTGCAAGCGCTGTTGGTGTGGCAATGGGCCGGCGATGCCGCCGCACGCGCCCGTCGCATCTCCGATGCCCGCTTCGATGCGCGATTCGCGCTACTGGCCACCGATCCTGCGATGGCGCGGCGATTCGACGAAGCGCTGTTCGGCACGCGTGCACCCGATGGCGGCTTCGACCCATCGAACAGCAGCCTGTTGCGGCATGCCGAGCTGTTTCTTCCGCCGCCTCTGCGCGCACCGTTCGCGCTGTGGCTCGCCGCTTGTCACCACAGCACGAGCAGTCCGCTTCGCATCGGCACGCTCGGCGATGCGCGATCCGAGAACAACGGCCGCAGCCGCGCCGGCGATCGATGCGCGCCGGTGTGTCTGGTCGTCGGCGATGGCGCGCGAAGCCTGGCGCAAAGCAGCGGTCTTGCGCACAGCCCTATCCATGTCGGCGCATCGAGCGCGTCGGGCCGCGATGCACGCGCCCCGCGCCGCGATTCCGGCCCATTCGCGACATCGACCAATGCGCCGCATCTGCTCTGGATCGAACTCGACGACAGCAGCGAAACGCCGCCGGCCGATGCCGCCGTACTCGCCGACCTGCCCCTCGCCCGCGCGCTGCATATCGGCGCGGTGAAGTCGCTATTGCTCGTCGATCTCGGCGTTCAAAGCGATCGGGCGGGCCGACGTCGCCGCACATCGGCCCGGCGGCATCATGGCCTGCGCCCAGTGCTGCCGCGCCGCGAACGCCCCATGCTCGACGCAGGTCTTCGTGTGCTGCAAGCGGTAGAACGCGAGATGCGCGAATTGCGCGCGTTCCTGCGCGTCGATGCACCGCCCGCGTTGTTGGTGCTCTGCGCCGATCCCGGCCTGCATCGTGCCGTCGTCGCGTACTTGCGCCGATGCGGCATCGCGCGCGAAACGATCGTTCTGTGCGCGGCCGATAACACCGAAACGCAGTCGCGCGCGCGTATCGTCGTCGACACCTTGCCGGCGCGGCACGCCGCGATGCAATCGCGTTTCTGCGCCGTCGTGCTGTTGCGCGACGACGATGCGAGCGGCGATCGCGACGATCGCCTCGGTTCTTTGCTGTGGCCTGCGCTCGCGCCGCATTGGCACGATCCATCGCTCGCGGAGACGAAGGCCGAGAATCGCGAACGCATCGATGCGGGGCGAGCACCCGGCACCTTGATCGATGTCTTGCCTGCGATCGCCGCGGCGTGGCCTTCGCTTGCGCGCGCGTCCTCGCGCGAAGGACAAGCGCTGTTGCGGCTCGGGCCCGAAGCGCTGCCTTCACCAACCGGCGATGTGTTCGTGACGACCGTGCGCGAACGATCGGACGATGTGGATCTGCTGCTGCCGTCGCTTACGTCGATCTCGCCGTTGCATTGGTTGTCGCAAGAACCGCCTCGTCTGCTGCGTGCGCGACAATCGCGGCCGGTGCGCAAATGCGTCTATCGTCACCAAGGTTGGCCTTCGCACGATGCGGGTCTTCAGTCCGGCTTGATCGACATGGCGGAAGCCGATCCGCATATCGCCGCGTACTGTCTTTTCGATGCGCAGCGACAACCTTGGCCTCGGCCTGTCGCGCATGGCGTCGGTAGCGATGCCGATGCGCCGCCCGCGTGCCCCCATGTGCTCGTGCGTACGCCGGGCTATGTCTACGTGCTGCAATTCGTACCCTATTTGCCCGACACGGCGGCACGCGAGGTCACGGATACGTCATCGTCGGCCGAGGCATTCGATGTCCACCACCCCGCCACGGCCGGGCGCGATGCGATGGCCGCGTGGTGTCGACGCGTGAATATGCTGCCGGCGGATCGGCGCCAGTTCCGCGAATGGCGGCCCGTGCAAGTGCAAGCGCCTTTGTTCTGGTCGTGGAAACGCCGTGGCGGCACGCTGTCGTCCTTGCTCTCGGCACTGGCGGACACCACGCCGATCACGACGCGACGGCCCCGCATCGCACTGCCACCGGAGTAGTCGTTGCGGTCGAGGCGCGACAATCGCGACGGCCTTAACCGAAAAACGCGACTCCGCGTCGCATCGACCTCGGCGGCCGCATAGGCCGAGTGCGGCAAGAGCGCTGCATGCGAGGTGTGCGCGGCATGACAACCTGCTAGTCTGCGCCAAGCTCTTAGCGCCTGTTTAGAATCCCGCATTGCTGGAATGAAGTGTCATCCCGAACGAGGGCGAAGCCCGAGGAGGGACCTGCTTTTTTCTCCTGTTGCTGCAACAGCAGGCCCCTCCGCTCGCTGCGCGCGCGTTCGGGATGACAACGTGCGGGATTCCTCGCTGGCGATTAGAGATTTTAAACAGGCTCTAGGGAGGCCGCATGGCGCCGACATCGCCGCAAGACAGCATCGGCACCGATGCGCAAAGCGAGACGCAAGACCGTCCGCATACGCAATTCGAGCTGTTGAAACAGCGGCGTTTTCTTCCGTTCTTCGTGGTTCAAGCGCTCGGTGCGTTCAACGATAACGTCTATCGGCAAGCGATCATCGGCCTGTTGTTCTGGCTCGGCGTCAACGACGAGCAGAAAACCCTGTACACCAATCTCGCGCCGGCGCTGTTCATCCTGCCGTATTTCCTGTTCTCCGCGACCGCCGGCCAAATCGCCGAGAAACTCGAAAAATCGCGACTGATCCGCATCACCACGACGATGGAGATCTTCGTGATGTCGGTCGCGGCCGTTGGATTTTTGATTCAGTCGATGCCGCTGCTGCTCATCGCGCTGTTCGGCACCGGCCTGCAATCGGCCTTGTTCGGCCCGGTGAAATATTCGATCCTGCCCTCGGTGCTCAAACCCGAGGAACTCACCGGCGGCAATGGCTTGGTCGAGATGGGCACATCGGTTTCGATCCTGTGCGGCATGATCGTCGGTGGCCTGATCTTCAAACTCGCCGGCGATCACGGCCCCATCGCGGCCGCTAGCGCGATCGTACTGCTGGCGATCACCGGCAATCTGGTCAGCCGCTTGATTCCGAACGTCGATGCCGGCGCGCCCGAATTAGCCGTGCATTGGAACCCGATTCCCGAATCGCGCCGCGTCTTGGGTTTGGTCAAAAAGCAGCTCGCGGTGCGCAATGCGGTGTTGGGCGTTTCGTGGTTCTGGTTCGTGGGCACCGTGCTCACCGCGCAGTTGCCGACGTACGCACGGATCAATCTCGGCGGCGACGAAACCCTCTATCTGTTCGCCTTCGTGTTGTTTTCGATCGGCACCGGCGTCGGTTCGTTGCTCTGCGAAAAACTCTCGGGCCGCACGGTGGAGATCGGCCTCGTGCCGCTCGGCGCGTTCGGGATGAGCGCATTTTTATTCGATCTGTATTTCGCGCGCACCGGCGCGGCGCCAGCGACCGGTCTGGGCGTGCGCGAATTCCTCGAAGGCCCCGGCGGCTGGCGCATCGCCATGGATCTCACCGCGGTCGGCATCTTCTCCGGTTTCTTTTTGGTGCCGTTATTCGCCTTGATCCAAAGCCGCACACCGAAACAAGAAATCTCGCGCGTCATCTCGGGCTTGAATATCCAGAACGCGTTTTTCATCGTCATCGCCGCCGTCATCGGCATCGCCCTGCAGATGGATTCGTTTTCGATCGGCGGCCGCGTCATTCCGATGCCGGGCCTGGAGATTCCCGATGTATTTTTATATCTCGCGATCGCCAATACGCTGATCGCGCTGTGGATTTTCAGCATCGTGCCGGAATTCCTGATGCGCTTCCTCAGTTGGCTGCTGATCAGTGCGATGTATCGGCTCAGGCCGCACGGCATCGAACGCCATGTGCCCGACGAAGGCCCGGCGCTCATCGTCTGCAACCACGTGAGTTATTTGGACGCGCTGATCCTCGCCGCGACCATCCCGCGGCCGGTACGCTTCGTGATGTATTACAAGATCTTCAATATCCCGGTGATGCGTTGGATCTTCCGCACCGGCAAAGCGATTCCGATCGCGGGCGCGAAAGAAGACCCCGAGGTGATGCAGCGCGCGTTCGATGCGGTGGACGCCGCGCTGGCGGACGGCCAAATCGTCGGCATCTTCCCGGAGGGCGCGCTCACGCAAAATGGTGAAATCGCCGCATTCAAATCCGGGGTCGAGAAGATCCTCGCGCGTCGCCCGGTCCCGGTGGTACCGATGGCGCTGAAGAATATGTGGACCAGCATGTGGAGCAAACGCGACGGTAAGCTTAAGCAAATGCGCGTGCCGCGGCGCTTCCGCGCGCGGATCGAAGTCGCCGCCGACGCGCCGATCGACGGCCGTATCGCGACCGCCGACATGCTCGAAGCCAAGGTACGCGCGCTGCGTGGCGACGCGGCCTGAGCGGCGCCGAGCATTCGGCTTGCCGCGCTTATCCTGCAAACGATAGATTGGCGTCTTCCTTCGACGACGCGATCTCGTCCCCATCATTAGGCTCAGGACACCGATGTCATATCCGCCTCCGCAACGTCGCGAATACATTCCCAACAATTTGGTTTGGGCCATCTTGTCCACGCTCTTCTGCTGCATGCCGCTGGGAATCGTTTCGATCGTTTACGCGGCGCGCGTCGATGGCAAGTATGCGGCGGGGGACATTCAGGGCGCGCGCGACGACGCCAGGCTAGCGGCGAACTGGGCGATCGCCTCCGCCGTGAGCTTTCCAGTCCTGATCTTGATTCTGTTCGTCATCGGCGCATTAGGGAGCCTGGCCGGAGCCTGATTCGGGCCGCATGGTTTGCGCGGGCGTCCTTAGGGCCTGCACAATGCCGGTAGGGCGCTTGGCGCCGGCCGTCTTTCCCGCTTCCCTTCCATCTGTTCCGAGGACCTTCGCATGAGCATGCCGCCGCCCGTTTCCGCGCCCGACCAGAACATCCCCAACCGTTTGGTGTGGGCGATCGTGTCGTCGTTCTTCAGCCTGTGCTTTTGCTGCGGCGTCCCCGGCCTGTTCACCGGCATCGCAGCGATGGTGTTCTCGAACAAGGTCAATGTGGCATTGCGCGAAGGCAATATCGAAGCGGCGAAGCAAGCATCGAAGACCACGCTGATCCTCTGCTGGATCACCACCGCCTTCGCGATCATCGGCTTAGCCAACATCGCGTATAGCCTCTCCACAGGCAATTTCGAGCAACAAATGCAGCAAGTGCAAGAAGCCGTACGCGAAGCGCAGCGGTCGCAGTAATCGCAGGCGGAACGAGTCGATCGGCGCCGATGCCCATGTCTCCACCGTCTCAAGCGGCGAACTCGACGATGCCTCAAGCATCGTCGAGCACCGTCGGGTTCCGGCCGTTTTCGCGGCTGGAACTCGTCGGGCTGGCGCTTGCCACCGCACTGGTCGCGGGCGGCGTGTGGATGCTGTGGCATCACGACCCCAACACCGCGCATAGCGGCTTTCCGGGCTGCATCTTTCTTAGCGTCACCGGCTTTTTCTGCCCCGGCTGCGGGGTCACGCGTGCGCTGCACGCCGTGGTCCACGGCGACCTCGCCCGCGCATTCGCGATGAACCCGCTGGCGATGGTCATCATCCCGCTCATCCCGCTGATGCTATTGCACGACCGCGGTTTCCGGCCGCGTTGGCTGCAGCCGCTGATGACGCTGGCGATGGAACCTAAGGTATGGATTTTCGCCATCCCGGCCTATTGGATCGCACGTAATTTGCCGTGGGTGCCTTTCGTTTGGTTGGCGCCGGGATAAGCGCACGCTTCATTACGTCGTCGCAAATCCATAAAAGCAAAGCAGGTCCCTCCTCGGGCGTTGCCCTCGTTCGGGATGACATTCGTCGTTCGCGATCCCGTTCTCGATCCCATCGACACTCCACGCTCGATCCCGCCCGGCGTGCAGCGATGGCAGTGCCTGCGACTCCGCGTTCGCTAGCAGCGCCCGCATCGCTCGCCATCGGCGCCCCCAAGAAATCGAATTCTTGCCCCACTCCGCCTCCATACCGCACCGCACGTGCGGAGGCCCGAAAGGCCCCTGCTAGAATCCCAGCTCTAATCCCACGACACCCCGCCTGACCGGTCGGTCCGGCATCGATAGAACGCGGCGCGGCCGCGCGGAGCCTTGGCATGAGCTGGTTGAACGAACTGCTGCAGAACGACCCCGATCCCACCGAAACCCGCGAGTGGGTCGAGTCGCTCAAAGCGGTGATCGACACCGACGGCCCTGGCCGCGCGCATCAGCTCTTGGAAGGCATGGTCGAGCTGACCCGTCGCGCCGGCGCGCATCTGCCGTTCGCGCCCACCACCGAATACATCAATACGATTCCCGCTCACCTCGAGCCGCGGATGTCGGGCGATGCGAATATGGAATGGCGCATTCGCTCGCTGATCCGTTGGAACGCGATGGCGATGGTGGTGCGCGCCAATCGCAAACCCGGCGATCTCGGCGGCCACATCGCGTCGTTCGCATCCTCGGCCACGCTCTACGACGTCGGCTTCAATCATTTCTGGCGCGCGCCCAGCGCCGACCACCCCGGCGATCTCATCGCCGTGCAAGGTCATAGCTCGCCCGGCGTGTACGCGCGCGCGTTCCTCGAAGGCCGCTTCAGCGAATCGCAACTCGACCACTTCCGCATGGAAGTCGACGGCCGCGGTATCAGCTCGTATCCGCATCCGTGGTTGATGCCGGATTTCTGGCAATTCCCCACCGTGTCGATGGGGCTGGGGCCCATCAGCGCGATCTACCAAGCGCGCAATTGGAAATATCTCGAAGGCCGCGGCCTGATGCCGAAGTCCGACCGCAAAGTCTGGGCCTTCCTCGGCGACGGCGAATGCGACGAACCCGAAAGCCTCGGCGCGATTTCGGTCGCCGGTCGCGAAGGTTTGGATAATCTCGTCTTCGTCATCAACTGCAATCTGCAGCGCCTCGATGGCCCGGTGCGCGGCAACGGCAAGATCATCCAAGAACTCGAAGGCGTGTTCCGCGGCGCCGGTTGGAACGTGGTCAAAACCGTGTGGGGCAGCTACTGGGATCCGCTGCTCGCCAAAGACAGCACCGGCCAACTCAAACGCCTGATGATGGAAACCGTCGACGGCGAATACCAAAACTGCAAAGCCTTCGGCGGCGCGTACACGCGCGAGCATTTCTTCGGCAAATATCCCGAGACCGCCGCGCTCGTCGCGAACATGAGCGACGACGACATCTGGCGCCTCAATCGCGGCGGCCACGATCCGCACAAGGTCTATGCCGCGTACCAAAACGCCGTCGACACCAAGGGCATGCCCACCGTGATCCTCGCCAAAACGGTGAAGGGTTACGGCATGGGCGCGTCGGGCGAATCGCTCAATCCCACGCATCAGACCAAGAAGCTCGACGACGAGGCCGTGCGCGCCTTCCGCGACCGCTTCAAGATTCCCGTCACCGACGATCAACTCAAAGACGGTGCGGTGCCGTTCTACCATCCCGGCGACAAATCGCCGGAAGTCGAATACATGGTGGAGCGTCGTCGCGCGCTCGGCGGCTTCTTGCCACAGCGTCGTCGCAAAAGCACGCAAACGCTGGAAGCGCCGAAGCTCGATGTCTTCGACCGCTTGCTCAAATCCAGCGGCGATCGCGAAATCAGCACCACGATGGCCTTCGTGCAAGCGTTGAACGTGATTCTGCGCGATAAGCAAGTCGGCCCGCGCTGCGTGCCGATCGTGGCCGACGAAGCCCGCACCTTCGGCATGGAGGGTTTGTTCCGCCAACTCGGCATCTACGCGCCGCAGGGCCAGAAATACAAACCGGTGGATCGCGACCAATTGATGTATTACCGCGAAGACGCCGCCGGCCAAGTGTTGGAAGAAGGCATCACCGAATGCGGCGCGTTCTCGTCGTGGATGGCCGCGGCCACCAGCTACAGCACCAACGATTTGCCGATGCTGCCGTTCTACATCTTCTATTCGATGTTCGGCTTCCAACGCATCGGCGACAGTGCCTGGCAAGCGGCGGATATGCGCGCGCGCGGTTTCCTATTGGGTGCGACAGCGGGCCGTACCACGCTCAACGGCGAAGGCTTGCAGCACGAAGACGGCCACTCGCATCTGTTGTCCGGCGCCATTCCGAATTGCAAATCCTACGACCCGACCTTCGGTTTCGAAGTCGCGGTGATTCTGCAACACGGCATGCAGCGCATGCTCGAAGAACAGCACGACGAGTACTACTACCTCACCCTGATGAACGAGAACTACGCCCACCCGGACATGCCCGAAGGCGCGGCGGACGGCATCATCAAAGGTATGTACTTGTTGAAGGACGCCGGCAAAGCGAAGAAAGGCGAACTGCGCGTGCAGTTACTCGGCAGCGGCACTATCCTGCGCGAAGCCATCGCCGCCGCCGAACTGCTCGATAAAGATTTCGGCGTCACCAGCGATATCTGGAGCTGCCCCAGCTTCACCGAACTGCGTCGCGACGGTTTCGATGCTGAGCGTTGGAACCGCTTAAATCCTGAAGCCAAAGCGCCGCGCAAAGCGTTCGTGACCGAATTGTTGGAAAGCCGCCAAGGCCCCGCGATCGCCGCGACCGATTACGTGCGCGCCTTCGCCGATCAGATCCGCGCCTTCGTGCCGATGCGCTACACAGTGCTAGGCACGGATGGTTTCGGCCGTTCCGACACCCGCGCGAATTTGCGCCGCCACTTCGAAGTGGATCGCTATTACATCGCCCATGCGGCGGTGGATGCGTTGGCGAAGGAAGGCAAGATGACGGGCAAGGACGTGGCGCGCGCGATCAAGCTGTACAAGATCGATGTGGAGAAAGGGAACCCGGTTGGGGTCTAGCCACATTTCAGAATCTCGCATTCGGAATAGACGTGTCATCCCGAACGAGGGCGAAGCCCGAGGAGGGACCTGTTTTTGTCTTTTCTGACTTGAATTGCCGCAACAACAGGTCCCTCCGCCCGCTACGCGGGCGTTCGGGATGACAGCGAACGGATCCATCGGCAGCGCGATTGGAGATGTTGAGCAGGTGCTAAGGCCCGATCCCGCTTGGCCTTGTCACTCTCCCTCCCCGCTTAGCTTGATCACTCCCCTATTCGTTCGGCCAATCACTCCCTCACCCCGCCTCTGCGGATCACTCCCTCTCCCCGCCACGCGGGAAGAGGGCCGGGGTGAGGGGCCACTCTTCTGTACCAAACCAAGGCGGCCTCTGGCCGCCTTTTGCATTCCACCCCCCACACTTTCTTTGCCTACGACAAAGCACTACTCTCGCAGCACGAGGCTGCCCCACCGCAGCACCCGTCCATACGACCGATTCGCCAGGATGTGACCGGAGACTGCGATGTCACGAAGACCCTCTACCCGTTGGGCGTTGTACTTGGCCGCCGCGATCGCCAGCCTGTCGGCCGCCGCATGCACTGGCATGGATTCGCAACGCGAAACGTCGACACCAGAACATTCGATGCGAGAACACACGATGAAAGAAGGAGTCCAGCGCATGTTGGAAGACATCTACGCTTCCCAAAAACCGGTGCGTTTCGATCAACTCGACGTCGCCCCGATCGTCCTCAAGCACATCCCCTTGGGCACGGATAAAGCCGCCATCTCCGCGTCGTTCAAGTCGTTGGGCACGGCGAAAATCATCGAAGATTCCCCCGGCACATTGGTCGTTCGCGACAACAAGGGGCAAGCCATGCTCGACCCCGACGCGCGTTCGGTCGTGATGACCTTCTCGTTCGATGCCAGCGACAAGCTGACGAAGGTGGTTGCGCTCCACCTGAAGAATCAGTGAGGCGCTGACCATGAACGATAAAGAGAAACCCGTCGGGGAAGAACGTATCGAAGTGGGATACCGCAATATCGGTTCGGTGATGGGCGTCGATTATCACCACAAGTACTTGCTCTACACCGATCGCGCAGGCAATCAACAGACCATCAGCGGATGGACCGGCGACGCAGCGCCCGGCTTGCCCTACGGCAAGATGCAAGTCGAAACCAATTTGCCTTACGACCGTACCAACCCCGATCACCCGAACAACCCCAATGCCCTGGGGCAGCGCCAACACCGCGAAGTCATCGCCACCGGCGCCGATCTATCGGACACGTGGCAGAAGATGGTGGCGGATGCGAAGAGCAAGGACGACCGCTACCCGTACGACCCGCAAGTGCAGAACTCGAACACGCTCGCAGACAGCGTGGTTCGTAGCGTCGGTTTGCCCGAGCCCAAGAAAGACGGCCTGACGGATCATTGGGCCCCCGCATCCGGGCGCACGCTCGACGAAAAGATCGAACCCAAAGAACCCGGGTTCGGCAACTCCGGCCGCACCTTCAGCGCCGTCGACACGCCGACGGACACGCGTCACGCCGCCGCAACGCCCGAAGCGCCCAACGACATCCGAAACCCCGAGCACCTCGGCCACGCGCGTTATCTGCAAGCGGTCGCTGCGATCGAACGCTCACCGAACATTCCGGCCGGCACGTTCACGGGCGAACGCTTGGAACAAGCCGCCGCGAATCTTGCCGACACCAGCCTCGCCCGCTCGCAACGGCCGCAAGGCGGACAAAACGAAGCCTTGGATCGCATCGATTTCGCACTGTTCAACAAACAACGCGACGGCTTGATCGCAGGGCAAGGCGAACTCGGCAACCCCGCCGCGAAACTGGCGTATCTCCCCGCGACGCAAGACAACGCCACGACCTTGACCGTCGCATCGCAGCAGGTGAACGACACGCTGCAACGCACGCAGGCGCAGAGTTTGGATGCGCCCGGTCAGGTGCAGGCGAAGACGCAGGAACAAGGTGGGTTGAGTATTGGGGCGAGGGTGGTGTGAGTGGGGGCCGGCGTGTAGGGTGGGCTTCATGCCCACCATCGCCATTCGTTCGTTGTTGCAAGGAATGATCGAAGCTGCATCTTTCGTGAGTAAGTCAATTGTTGGTGTTGATCTAAGGGTGATTGTGGTGGGCATAAAGCCCACCCTACGGGCTACGGGCCTTCGAAGTGGATCGCTATTACATCGCCCATGCGGCGATCGATGCGTTGGCGAAGGAAGGCAAGATGACCGGCAAGAATGTTTCCAGGTCGATTAAGCTTTATAAGCTGGATTCGGAGAAGGGGAATCCTGTGGGTGTTTGATCACAGGCAGCACGAGGGCAGTCTTTGGCTAGCCTTTTTATCAACAACGAAGAAACACTGAATTGCTCACCTTCAGCATAGGAATGCCCCCATGGGTGAAGCTTGCGAAACGGCCAATGAAGATTCTGCCGCAGACAACATTCTTTGTCGACGCACGCGCCGTATTTCAAGGCGGAGGATGTCGAGGTGCGGCTTACGCTGGCGCATACGAGGCAGCCGTCCGATGTGGTGTCAGGTTTAGTGAAGTCGCCGGCACATCAGCAGGCTCCATAGTCTCGGCACTCATTGGGGCCGGGGCTAGTCCGGAATTCATTCAGGCGGAGATGCGCTCGTTGGAGTTCAAGCGCTTTATGAGTCGCCCCCAACTGGGTGCACTGGATGGAACGAGAGCGCGATTGGTGTTAACAGTACCCCCACTCTCATGGCTATTTGAATATTTTGATTACGCCCGAATTGCGCTATACGGAGGCGCGTACTCTTCAGTCGGAATCGAAACCTGGATGGATGATCTCTTGTCCAGACTGCTACCTTTCGCTGAGAGACCCATTCGATTCAAAGACCTCTTCATTCCGACAAGCATTGTGAGCACAGACCTGGGTTCTGGGGTCGCGAAAATCTGGAGCAATGATGAAACACCGAACGAGTCCGTTGCGCTGGCAGTGAGAGCGTCCTGCTCGATTCCTGGTTTCTTTCAGCCTGTTCAAATTGGAACGACGCGCCATGTGGATGGCGGGTTGTTAAGCAATCTGCCCGCTTTCATCTTCGAAAAAGGCGCTGGCGCACAAATCGGTGGTGGTCGTGTTCTAGCCTTCTCGCTGATAGATGAGTATCGTCCTCTCTCTATTTGGAACTTGCGGTCCTTTGGAAAAAGACTGATAAACACAGTTGTCGATGGGTCGACGGATCTGCAAACAAGAATCCAGAAACACGCTCACGTTGTTGAAGTTCGAACACCCGGGATATCCGCGACAGATTTTGACAAGATGGACGAAGCCAAGATCAATCAGCTTGTGCAAAACGGATGGAATAGCACGGTTTCCTTCATAAGGAACGAAGGGGTCAACTTAAGAGACGACATTGCGGAGCGACGGCCTTCGGCTGACCCTGACGAACTCTTTGACTCCTTTGTTCGTGAAGCTAGCGATCCTGGTTTAGAGCTATGGATTGCCAACACGGATACCCGTTGGTTCTGGGAGCTGTTCCCCACGATACTTTCCTGGAGGGCTGCGGGAGCCACTGTTCGTTACCTTGCACATGAGAATCAAGCCCAGGGCGACGCTGGCAAGCGAGAAGTTCAGCGAAGGTCACTACTTGCCACTATGGGGGTTGATCTGAAAGTGGTCGAAGTGTTGCCTTGGCGCGGCATGCTTGTGCGTAGACGCGACGATCATCGTGACGCTGCATTTGTTTGCAGTGAGAGCAGAACGTCTGGCGCGAACTATGCGTCCGCTTATGTCGGAAATACCCACCGAGAAGTCATTCGATCGCTTAGTAGCCATTTTCAATCGATTCCATCCAGTGCGCCATATGCTGGTGTCACGCTATCAGAGGCGGACCCAGCTCCGTTGATTGAGCGACTGAAGGATGGTGTTTGGCAGTACGCAAAGCCTGGTGTCGAGATCGCCATGGAACGGATCAGTTTGACGACATTATTGATGATAAATAGCCACGTGAGAACTTTTAAGCTCCGTCAAGCGGAGATGATGGCAAAAGTGTTTTCGGCAAATGGAATTGATCTCTTTGGTCCGGCCCATGTTCTCCAGAATGGAGTGGTCTCATCAACCACCACGCCTCCAGTGATTGAAAGCTGGGGGGACAAGTCTGTGGTTGTAGAGGGAAATTCGCGAGTCCTGTATGCAATTTCTAAGGGGATTCAGCACTTAAATGTCTTGCACGTAAAGAACGTAAAAGACGAGCTGCCGGGCAAACCGGTTGAGCCTCGAAAGGTCCTTCTCGTGAGCCGGTACACATTCCTCCGGAAGCTAGAATTGACGGATTCAACTACAGCCGCTTTAGAAGCATCGAAGCTGCGGCGAGGCCGATCTAATGATCTCATTCAACTTGGTAGACCTGAATTCACGAGTCGTCGTTGGCGAAGCGGCCCATACTGCGTATGCAGCGATCATTCGCTCACACAGTGACATTCGTTCTATAGAGATATATCGCTACCTCAGCCCTCCACCACTTCAATCACGAATTGAGTTGACCGATCAGGAACGAGTCTTGTCGCAAAAGCGATTGCAAAACGCCAGGATGGAATAACATCGTTCTGGCAAGGAATCTTTGCTGCTGTCTTGGAATCCGGGTGGTGCTCAAAGGCTATCGCGGAGGCAGCTCTTTTTCATAGTGGTCCCGGGTCGGTTGAGTCGATTCAAGTATCAAGCATTCTGGAGTCTTTGGAAGTTGCCGTTGATCCAAGCGAACGAAACGTAGGATTGTCTTCCAGACTTACGCTGCAAGATGGATCGATCCGTCATCTCGCTATGTTGGATTTTCGTTGCGAAATTAATCCGACGAATCTGGCAATACTGGAAATGATTTGCGATGTCCTTTACGAGAATGCTTATGTCGTAGTTGATTCAGGCCATTCCTACCACGCGTGTGGATTGCGCTTGGTAACACCAGAAGAGAGAATCGAATTTCTTTCGAAAGCACTCCTGTTCTCTCCAATAGTCGATATTGAATTCCCTCTCACCAGATCAGGCAGGAATTCAGCACAATCAGAATATCGCGCGGCGTATGATCCCGTGGACTACTGCCTAAGGTTGCGCTAACCCGTAAGGCGGGTGCCAACCCGCCATGAACGAAGCGACGCTTTGGGAACTACGTGATACTCAAAGGGCGGGATGCCAGCAACACCCGCCCTACGGGTCATCGTTGTTGTAGCGCCAGCACACGTCACCGACTCGCCAGGATACAACGGGAGACTACGATGTCACGAAGACCCTATACCGGCTTGGCGTTGTGTTTGACCGCCGCGATCGCCAGCTTTTCAATCTCTTCATGCACAGGCATGGAACAGCAACGCGAAGCTTCGAGACGAGAACACACGATAAAAGAAGAAATACAGCGTATGTTGGAAGAACCTACGCTTCACAAAAACCCGTGCGTTTCGAGCAACTCGATGTCGCCAACATCGTGCTAAAGCACATTCCTTTGGGGACTAATAAAGCCACCATCTCCGCGTCGTTCGCATCATTGGATGCCGCGAAGATCGTCGAAGACTCCCCCGGCACATTGGTCGTTCGCGCCAACAGAGGGCGGGCCATGCTCGACCCCGACGCGCGTTCGGTCGTGATCGGCCTTTCCGTCCATCCCAACGAAAAGCTGACAAAGGTGGACGCACATCACCTCAAGAATCAGTGAGGCGCTCACCATGAGCGAGAAAGACATACCCGCCTGCGAAGAACGTATCGAAGTGGGATACCGCAACATCGGGTCGGTGATGGGCGTCGATTATCATCACAAGCAAGTAGGGTGGAGTAAGCGCAGCGCAACTCCACCATTGAATCAAAGAAACGATATTCTTCATATGCAGAAAATCGCTCACTTGCTCCGCTTAACACTCGTCTCGTTTACCTTCTCGCGATGGTGGAGTTGCGCTGCGCTTACTCCACCCTACGCCACTTACTCCATCCCTACGCGCTGATCAGGCTCACCCTGCGAGGCTCAACCTCATCTCCCAATGAAAATCATTATTCGCCTCGCCTTCTTCGTCACGCTTGCTTGTTGCAGCATCGCTTCGCATGCCATTTCCTTCAAGAATCTCGATAAAGATTATGCCTTGAAGGCGTCGAGCACGGACGTTGTGATCGTCATTGGAATCACGCCAAGGTATCGCGTGGCGATCGCGCGTGGCAGCATCATTGACGGGAAGGTGATGGTCGGAAGAGGCGCGTCGATTAACGCTTTTCCAGAGCATGGGTACATCGTAGGCAAGCTGAAACCCGCGACGGCGCCCTCCGAGTATCACATCCAGATGGTGCTGCCGGAGGGTATCGGAGCATTTGTGCCCGCTTACACGCTATGTGGTGACGACAACGCCATCAGCTTTCAAGCGCCCACAGGCAAAGTCCTCTATCTCGGCGACATCGCTTTCGAGAATCGCGCCAAATCGCTTCGACCAAGACTCAGTTATAACTTCGAGTCCGCGAAGAAATTCATGGGGAACGAGTACCCGAAACTTGCGCCGCACATGGAGCAAGCTCAGTTCACTTCTATCCCCCTGTACAACTCGATGTGCCCGCCAGAGGATGCGCCTGAAACCCGTAAGGCGGGTGCCAACCCGCCATGAACGAAGCGAGGGACCGCGAGCAACCTGCGACCTATAAGCCGCATCTCGCACCACCCATCGAACGAAACGACGATTCGCATCACACGATGGATGCAGACCTGCGTGGTGTGAAGCCATCGCTTTGAGCATGCGCGGGTCCCGCGGCAGGCAACATGGCGGTATTGCCCCCGCTTTTTCGACTGAGTGAATAAGAGCGCGAAACCCGAACGGGGCGCGCCTCTTCCCATCGGCGCCCGTGCGCCGATGCGGGCATCCCTGCATTCCACATCACATCGAAAGGACAACGTCATGAATATCCCATACCCCACGCCCTCCAACCTGCTGCTGATCGTTGGCTTGATGCTTTCGCCGTTAGCCAACGCACAGACGGTCAGTGTCGCGACCAATACCGGAAGCGTTCCGGTACCGCTTGGGCCGGCGGACGTCGAGTTCATCTCCAAAACCATCAGCGTCACCGGGCCGCGCACGCTGGTCATCCATTATTTCGCCGAATGCCAGCTACCGCGTGGGCACATCGAATACGACATCGCCGTGACCAAGGGCATCGTGGCCGTCACCACCAAGCCGATCCCGCCGACGCACGACAATCTGAGTGTGCTGTGTTCGAACAACACCGCGAACGAAAGCTCGCTCAAGGCGGCGACCGTCGGCACGGTGGTCGCCTGCACCGTGTCGAGCGCCGCCGACTATACCGTCCGTGCACGTGGCCATATCGAAGGTTTCGGCGCGATTGGACCGGGGGGTGTGGACGATCAATCGCTGGTCATCGAAGAACATCCGTTCACGATTGGCGCCGACCCATGCGTCTACGACTTGCCAGGCGACTTTCAACCGGCGCGATAGCGAAACGAAGACGGGGACGCTCGCCAGTTCGAATAAAGCCTTCAGCGAACCCGGGCGACTCGACACGCGTAAGCGCCTGTTTGAAAATCTCTAATCGCCAGCGAGGAATCCCGCTCGTTGTCATCCCGAACGCGCGCGCAGTGAGCGGAGGGGCCTGCTGTTGCAGCAACAGGAGAAAAAAGCAGGTCCCTCCTCGGGCTTCGCCCTCGTTCGGGATGACACTTCATTCCAGCAAGCCGCCGTGAACGACGCGAGGGGGCCGCGAGCAACCTGCGACCCATAACCCGTAAGGCGGGTGCCAACCCGCCATGAACGACGCGATACTGCGGAAACTGTCTGAAACTCAAAAGGCGGGTTATCACCCGCCCTACGGCTAACCGATCATTGCCCGCGCCGGCTCCGTCTTGCATCACTCATCGCATGGTCGCGACACATGAACCCGTAAGCAAGTAGGGTGGAGTAAGCGCAGCGCAACTCCACCATTGGATCAAGGAAACGATATTTTCATGTGCAGAAAATCGCTCACTTGCTCCGCTTTACACTCGCCTTTTTTGCATTTTCGCGATGGTGGAGTTGCGCTGCGCTTACTCCACCCTACGCGCTGTTGGCCAAGAACGGTAGGATGGGTTCCGCATAGGCGGAACCCATCGTATTTAGCGATGCGAATGATGGGTATCGCTGCGCTCAACCCATCCTACGAGCTCAATAGGCGACGCAGATTCCGCCTGGGCGCAAATTGCACACCTGGAACAACTGCCAGTCACTGCCGTCGCAGTAATACGTGATCTGCAATTGTTCCCAGCGCGCGAGTAGTACTGCACGTCGTAGGTTTCACCGGCGTTCGCTTCAGTGCAAGCGATGTTGGGGGTCGGCCAGCCGAGCGCCTGTGCGTTACCGATGCTCATCAGACCCGCGATCAAACCGATTGCGAGACCTTGAGGGATGCTGAGTTTCATACAATTCTTCCTGAACTGCGCTGCCACAGGGGAATCGTATTCTGGCTGTTGGCAGCGAGCCAGCCGAATGCGGCGAACATGCGTCCGCACTTGCGATGAAACACCAGTCCCGTCGACGAAACCGTGACCCTCTCTGCAGCTTGCGATCGGTTCGGACGCAGGACGTAAGGTCCAGCGCTTCGGCCAACCCGTAACCGGCGGGTTATCACCCGCCCTACGAACCTGCCCCCAATTGAATGATCAGTCGATGTACGGATTGCCGGAGATCTCGGCGATTTCCTGCTCGCTCATCGTGGAGAGAATGCAGGCGAGCACGCCGATGGTGATCAGATAGACCGACGCGATGGCGAGGTCGGCGGCGCGCGATGGCCAGACCGCGGCCAGCGCATGCGCCAGCAAGACACCCGGCAGGAAGCAGGTGAACACGGCCAGGAAGCTGCCGACGATCAGCGCGCCACCACGCATCAGCGCACTGCGCGCCCAATGCAGTCGTGGATCTGACGAGGCGCGGGCTTCCAGCAGGAGCAGGCCGCCGCGCACCACGACCAGCACGATCACGCCCAGCAGCGACTGCGCGTCCGGCCACGGACCGTTAACGAAGCCGCCGGCCCCGGCGTAAGAAGCGAGGATGAAGATGGCGAGGAAGCACAACAGGCCAAACATCTTCGCGATGTCGGCAAGATGCCGGCGCAGGCCGCGCTGCGGGTAGAAGTACCAAGACAGCGCCACCGTCACCAGCAGTTCCGCCAGCACCGCCAGCAGCAGGGTAGGCAGGCTCAGCCAGCCGACAGCGATCAGCGCGAGCGCGATGATCAGCTCGATCAACTCACCGCGCAGCGTCGCCGGCTTGACCTTGTGCCACTCGATGTGTGACGCCATGCGGAGTGCCATGATGTAAGCGTTAGAGTGTGCGCCGCGTCGGCTGCATTTGGATGGGGGGTCGTTGCGCTTACCACCACTCTACGGCAGTGCTTCTAGCTTACATGGTGGAGTTGCGCTGCGCTTACTCCACCCTACTCCCTACTCCCCTAACCCAGCTCGGCGCCATTACTCACCGGATTTCTGTATTTATCACGGATCAACTCGTAAGGCGGGTTAACACCCGCCCTACGGGCCTGGCCCGACGAAACGTCCTTGTGCGCTCAGAACGTGGCTTGACTCTCAGCCCCACGCCTCTCCGCCTACGACGCTCAGTTCACAGGCGCGATCGTGCCTGTCATATCGGCCGGAACGGCGAAGCCGTCGTCCATGCGCATTCTCGGCCGACGTTCGCCGCTGAACTCGAACGTGAAGTCTCGCGTCATCAGTGCGCAAAACAACAGCAATTGCGCATGCCCAACCGACGCGCCGACGCACGAGCGCGGTGCGAAGCCGAACGGCACATAGGCGTTCTGGGTCGCTTGCCTGCGCGATGGCAGCCAGCGATCGGGATCGAACGTTTCGGGATCGTCCCATATCTGCGGCGAGTGATGTTGGATGTACGAACTGAGTTCGTAGGTTTCGCCTTTTTTTAGCGTAAAGCCTTCGAATGCGATGTCTCGGGATGCGACGCGACGGGTCACGAACGGCGTCGTCCAAAGCCGCATCGCTTCTTTGATGAAACGCATCGTGCAGGGCAATTTCCGCACCGGCAGCGTATAGAGTTCTTGCTGATCGAGCGCGGTGGTTTCTGTGCGGATGCGTTCGTGCCATTCGGGGTGACGAGAAAACGCGTAAAGCAGACACGCGGCCATCATGCCAGGCACGCCAGAAATGGCGATCAGTTGCACGGTGACGAGATAAGTGACGCGATCGACACCGATCCGCTCGCTCAGCGTAAGCAACGATTGCGCATAGTCCTCATGAGATTCGCCGCTGCCGATTCGACGCTTCAGCTCGTGTGTAATCACGCGCGTCGAGGCGCGCAACACCCTGAAATCGGAAATTCTTTGCCGCAGTGTGATCCGCTGCGTTTGCTGTATGCGGAACCGCATCTCTTGCTCGGCCACGAGCGCGCGTGCGCCGCGCGCGTCGACGTTATCGATCACCATAGGTATGAGCGTTCTCGACATCATTTGCCAGACGAGTTTCGTCAAATCTTCGTCCTGCCCACGATGCGCGAGGAGGTCCGCCCGCATGCGCGCATAAAGCGTTTCCATATGGGCGGGCGTGGACAGCTTGGCGCTTTGTTCCGCGATCAGCGCACGCACCTCGCGCCAAGCGACCGGTTTTTCTGTTTTGCGCAATTTCAGCACATCGGCCAAAGATTCCGCGACTTTGAGATCTTGAGAATTTTCTTTATCGACCTTGAGCGCGATCGTCGGGTCGAATATGCCAAGAACGCCGTCGGGCAGTTTTACGACCGGCCCATCGCGGAGTGCGCGATCAAGAAGACGTGCGGCCGGGTTGATTTCGGCGAGATTGTTTTCGGCGTTCAAGTGCGGCCCTCGAATGAAGAGAAGATGATCAGAGACTGATCATCTTCTCGTTTAGCGCTGGATACGAAAATTCGCTCAGAATTCGACCCAATACGGCCACACTTTCCAAAGACTGCTGCGCTCATTCGGATGGATGTTCAGAGCAACGCGAGTCGCGCGGATTAACTTTGACATATTCGATACTCCTGCTGTTTTTTTTGAGATGTAGAACGTATGCGATTCGTTTGATCGCGTCATTCTGATATCACGCAGTGAATCGTAGTGTCAATTTTTTCAGCTGAATTCAGCGCATTTTTCGCTTTAAATGTCGCCTATTATTGAAATGATCCTGTTTATCCGTTTTTTTCGATTAGCTTCTTTTATACGCTTGCACTTCGATCGAAACCAAAAACATTTGGCGGTTTCGCTCACCGCATATTTCGGTTCATCCCATAAAGGCAAATGCCGTAAGATCCTGTTTGCGCGCTTTTCGCAGACGCGAAAAAAGCATGGGCAGGCATCTGAGACGCATCACGAACTGGGCCGCCCTACGCCTCGCGCCCGCCTTACGGCAAAAGCAACTCGTAAGGCGGGTTTACACCCGCCCTACGGGCCTCACGTTCAGTGAAACGTCTTCATGCGCACATGGGGCGGCGTCAACACAGCGCAACGCCACCATTGAATCAAGGACACGATGTTTTCATGCGCAGAAAGCGGTCCGATTGCTCCCCTTCGAACGGCGTCTTCAACTGACCGGATCCGTCGATGGCGTCGGTCTTGGTCTAGGCCTGGGCGGTTGCGGCGGCGTGTCTTCGTCGCACTCGCCTCGCTCGACGGTGACGGTGATCGTTTCTTCACCCGCGGGGTTGCACTGCGGCAGTCGGAAGGAACGGATGGTCACCGACGGTCGGCGCGTTTTGTCGCCGGCGTCGTACACGCACATCCATCCTTTGCCGGGGCCGCCTTTATAGATGGCTTCTCGGCGGCGCTCTTCTTCGCTACCTTTCGCGACGCAATCGCTATCCCAGGGCGGATCCGTATTGCGCTGCGTGCCAACACCCGGCGCGATGACGTAGCTGACGGTATTGATCGTCCAGTTGGCGGATACCGGATCGCCGCACGCTTTGCCGCTGATTTCCTGCCCCATCGTGACCTTGACCCCCGGCGATCGAATCACGCACGACGTCTTGACGCCTTTGAAGGACGTTTTGCATTTCTTCTCGGCTTCTTTCAACAGTTTTTCGAGCGCCTGCACTTCTGTTCGGTAGGCTTTCGCTTCCTCGCGCGCCTTACCGCTCGGCGTCAAGACGACGGCTGGCATATCGCGCACTTTGGCACCGGTCAACGGATCGACCAGCGACACCGTCGTTCTTTTGCGCACTTCGCAACTCTGTTGATGCATGGATTCGTGTCCGACCAAAAGGTCGGCGATCTGTTTGCAGGGCGCGTCGCGCATGACCTCGGGCAGCCCTGTGATTTCGCAGGTTTCGACGTTAGTGCCCGCGCTGGCGCCTTGCCCATCGACGCCGACCGAGTCCGACGAAGGGCAACCTTCCGGCGCACCCGCCGCGAGCGACACGGCCTCCTCGTCTTCGCCGTAACTTTTGTATTGCTCTTTGATCTGCAGATACGCGTCCGCGCGCGCTTTATCGTTCGCATAGCGCGCGCGCAAATCGACGACGTCCGCAGATTTTCCGGTCCTGGCGTCGAGCCAGGCGCGCGCGTATTTTTCAGCGATGCGGTCGTAGCCCGCCGCCATGGCCTTTTTGCGCTTGATGCTGCCTTTGATGCAATCGACATGCTTGCATTGGATGCAGTCTTCGCTGGCATCCTGCGCGACGCTCGGTGCGTTCAAACTCATGGCGGCGATCAGGACGACCGCCATGACGGCGATGAGGGGCACTCGAATGCGCATGGACGTCTCCTGCATCGCAACTGAAACGTATAACGTCTAGATCGAAGCGCGCCGGCCATAAAAATTTATGGCCCGATACCTCGTAAGACGGGTTAAAACCCGCCCTACGGGCTATCTCAGAATCGAAATCGAAACCTTTTCAGGCTGTCATCTCGGTGGCTCTCAACGGCCATCAGGCCGGTCAGGCCAGAGTCCAGCGTACGGAAACCCTCGGCATAAAGCTGGATTCCGGCATTCGCCGGAATGACAAAAACATGATGGAATCCGGCCACGTCGATTTTGAGAGGTCTCAACGACACGACGATCGCCGTCGACGATCTTGGCCGGCTGAAAATCGACGCGATTGACCGCACAATAGCGCATGCCTAAAAGAACGCCGCCACCCTGGACGCGCCCGCGGCCGCCTTCGGCCAAACGTCCGACATCGTTATCGATGGCGCAGAAATCGGCGGCGAAAGCGCGCGCCGAGGAAGCCGGCCGTCGTTATCCGAATTTGATCGACAACATGTGGGCCGCGCGTCAGCCGCGCGGCGCTCGAAAGCGACGAATCCGAGTAACGCGCGCTTTGTCTATCGATACGAATGACCGCGGCCGACCGACATCGGATGTACTCCCAATCAGATGTCCTCCATAAAAAACGCCCCGCATCGCTGCGGGGCGTTTCGTTGTGGTGCGATCAGACCGTGCTCAAAGCGCTTGGCTGCGCGCCGGCTGCGGTAATTGCGCGACGGCCGTTGGTGCGTCGGGCGTCATCGTCGCCAACGATTGCTCGGCGGGTTTCGTTTTCGCTTGCGCGACATCGACGGCCACGCGATCGGCGTGTTCGCGTTGCGGGTCGCCTTGATACGCGAAGACTTGCCCGTTCTTACCGACGAGCGCGCCATCGATTTGCTCCATACCGGATTTCTGCGCCAGCAACGCGGTGGCGGCGGCGACGTTGCGCAGCTCGGCGGGTTCGCGCAGGCCGAGTTGGCCTTGAACGCCTTCCAACGCTTTCATCGCTTGGCCGTACAGCGCGGGTTCTGCGCGCGCGTCCTGCGCTTGTTCGATCGGTTTCTTCGGCGTGGTGTCGGTGTAGGTCAGACCGGTGGTCAACACCGTTGCGCTCAAACCCAGCTTGCCCATATCCACTTGCACTTCGGCCGGTTTGAACTTCGGGTCGGCTTTGGCGTAATGGTCGTTGTAGGCTTTTTCCCACGCCTGTACCCGATTCAACGCCCCATCGCCGTAATAGTTCGGATAGTTCTGATTGCCGTTGGCGCCCAGCCGCCCTTGATCGAGCGGCTTGTCGAAGTAGTAGCCGCCCATCGCTTTGATATTGCCCGCGCTCAACGGCAGTTGCATATCTTTGTCGACGGTCAGGTCGGGCTTCATCGCATACGTGAAGTTCGGCGATTTGCCGCTGCGCTCGATGAAGTCCTTCATGCGGAAAGGATTAGCGTCGTACATGTCTTGCAACGACGGTGCCGCCCCCTTTTCCTTGGTCAATTTCGAGGCCATCGCATTCCAGCCGCTCAAATGCGCGGAGGCTTCGTTGTCGCGATAGTGCTGGATGCGCTCGCCCACCGGCTTGGTGTAGTCGTGCGTGCCGCCCTTGACCTTGGCGATGGCTTCCAGGTCCTTCTCGAATTTATCTAGCGCTTTCTTTTCGTCCGGGTTGTTCAGACCGTGGCGCGTTTCGTGTCCCAACGTGAACACGATCTCGTTGGCGGCAGCCTTGTCTGTCGCCGCCTTGTTCAAGCGGTCGACCGGGATCTCCATCGTGGTGCCGTAGTACTGGCCGCCGGCGTTGGTGCCGGGTGGCAGACCCTTGAATACGGTCAATTCGCCTTTAGCGACCGCATCTTCCAATTGCGTCTTCAGCGCAGGGGACGATGCGATGAGATCGCGCAGCACTTGGCCCGGATTATCGGTCGCGGTTTTATTGGCGGCCTCGAACGTCTTGATGATCGTTTCGAGTTTGTCGGCGGGCGATTTCACTTGATCGGGAGGGACGGACATGACGGGCTCTCCTTATGCGTTGATGACGATCATGGACACGCAGGCGTGATCGGCCCGTTGTTCGCTTTCGCCGCGCACATGCACTTGCAGCGACACTCGACCGCGTTCGTACTCCCAGTATTCGACTTCGCCATGATGCCCGCGCACGGGTGCCGCGACGAAACCGGCATCGGCCAGCGCGCGGGCATAGCCGGCGTAGTCGAGTCCGCAGACGTTCGCCATGTCGCCGTTACCGTCGGCGCTTTCGTCCTCGAACGAGAACATCAAACGATGCGGCCGGCTGCCGTCGATTTCGGTGAGCGAGACCAAACTGTAGGCCCAGTCGTCGCTCAGCTCGCCGCTGAAACCGTATTGGTTCGAATCGCGAGCGTTGAACTCGACTTTGATGCCCGTGACCTGCTCGATATGCGCTGGGGCGATCTGTTTGGGGCCATGGATGCCATCGATCAGCGTCAGAATGCGGCGGCTGATGTCTTCGGCGTTAGTCGCGAGGGTGTCGGTGCTCATAGGGATCCTTTGCGAGTCCAAAGTGAAAGCGGGATCGGTTGGTCTGGGCGCATGTCTTCGCCCCTGCGCTCAAAGCGCTTGGCTACGCGTCGGCTGCGGCAATTGCGCGACGGCCGTTGGCGCGTCGGGCGTCATCGTCGCCAGCGATTGTTCCGCGGGTTTCGTTTTCGCTTGCGCGACATCGACAGTCACGCGATCGGCGTGTTCGCGTTGCGGGTCGCCTTGATACGCGAAGACTTGCCCGTTCTTGCCCACGAGCGCACCGTCGATCTGTTCCATGCCGGATTTCTGCGCCAACAGCGCCGTAGCAGCGGCGACATTGCGCAGCTCGGCGGGCTCGCGCAAGCCGAGTTGGCCTTGCACGCCTTCCAGCGCTTTCATCGCTTGGCCGTAGAGTGCGGGCTCCGCGCGCGATGGCGCGTCCGAGCGCGCGTCCGGCGACAATTCGATCGGCTTTTTCGGTGCGCTATCGGTGTATTTCAAACCGGATGTCAGCACGCTTGCGCTCAACCCGAGCTTGGCCAAATCCACTTGCACTTCGGCGGGTTTGTGCGTCGGGTCGAGTTTAGTGTGGCGGTCGTTGTAGAACTTTTCTTTCTCTTTGATACGGTCCAGCGCCGTATCGCCGTAATAGTTCGGATAGTTCTGATTGCCATTGGCGCCGAGCGAGCCCTTGTTCAGCGGCTCGTCGAAGTAGTAACCGCCCATCGCTTTGATGTTGCCCGCGTTCAACGGCAGTTGCATGTCTTTGTCGAGCGTGAGGCCAGGCTTCATCGCATAGGTGTAGTTCGGCGCTTTGCCGCTGCGATCGATGAAATCGTCCATGCGGAATGGACTGGCGTTATACATGTTCTTCAACGTCGGCAGCGCGCCTTTGTCCTCCGCCAATTTCGATGCGAGCGCATTCCAGCCGCTGAGATTCGCCGAGCCTTCGTTATCGCGGTAATGCTGGATATAGGCGCCGACCGCAGCGGTGTAATCGTGCGGGCCGGTCTTGGTTTTGGCGATGCCGGAGACGGATTTCTCGAACGTATCCAACGCCTTCAATTCCGAAGGATTATTCAAACCATGCCGCGTTTCGTGGCCGAGCACGAACACCATTTCGTTCGCGGCGGCCTTGCTTTTCGCCGCTTTGTTCAACTCATCGATCGGGATTTCCATCGTGGTGCCGTAGTACTGGCCACCGGCGTTGGTGCCTCGCGGCAAGGCTTTGAATTCGGTCAGTTCGCCCTTATCGGCGGCGCTTTCCAATTGTTTCTTCAGCGCGGGCGAGGATTCGATCAGATCGCGCAGCACTTTGCCGGGATTATCCTTCTTGGTCTTGTTGTCGTCTTCGAAGGTTTTGATGATCACTTCGAGCTTGTCGGCGGGCGACTTCGCATGATCGGGAGGGACGGACATGGCGGGCTCTCCTTATGCGTTGATGACGATCATGGACACGCAGGCGTGATCGGCCCGTTGTTCGCTTTCGCCGCGCACATGCACTTGCAGCGATACCCCACCGCGTTCGTACTCCCAGTATTCGACTTCGCCATGATGCCCGCGCACCGGCTCTGCGGCGAAGCCCGCGGTGGTGAGTGCGCGGTCGTATCCGGCGAAGTCGACGCTGCAGACGCGGCTCATCGTGTTATCGCGATTGGGGCTTGCGTCGTCGAAGGAGAACATCAACCGATGCGGGCGGCTGTCGTCGAGTTCGGTCAGCGAAACCAGGTTATAGGCCCAGTCGCCGCCTAATTCGCCGCTGAACCCGTATTCGTTTGGATCGCTATCGTTGAATTCGACCTTGATGCCCGTGACGCGCTCGATATGCGCTGCGTCGATCTGTTCGGGGCCATGGATGCTGTCGATCAACGCCAAGATGCGGCGGCTGATCTCTTCGGCGTTAAGAGCGGTGGTGTCGGTGCTCATTGGGATCCTTTGCGAGTCCGAGATGGGAGTGGAAGTGGAACGATCGTGGACGCATGCGCTGCAAACGAGCGCAAGCATCAAGCCGAGTCGCCGCGCGATGGCGCGAACCCGGCCGGTAGACGGCGGTAAACCCCTGTACGACAAAGTGCCTCCAATGCGTGTCGATTCGTCGATGGGCCACGAGAGCGCCCATCCGGTACTGACTGTTTGTAGCGACTGTTTAAGTAACGCGAACGCAGTTTAGTAGGTAACGCAAGATGCAGGATGGACCGGCCACGGCGGCCTCGGTCTTCGTCGTGCCCTGGACCGAACCCGCGCGCCTCAAAGAGGCCGGCTTCGGAACAGGCCAGCCTCAGAATAAAATATTCACCATCACCACCACAACGCTGGTGTAGATCAACGATAGCGGCCCGCCGATGCGCCACAGCTGCTTGGCGTTGTAGCCGGCAGGGCCGGCGATCATCGCGATCACCGGGTTGGAGGCGGTCATGAAATTATTGGACGCCGACAAGGCGATGATGAGGGCGAAAGCGGTGGGCTCGCCCCCCGCGGCGAGCGCGAGGTTGATCCCGATCGGCACCATGACGATGGTCGCGCCGACGTGACTGATGACCAGCGAAAACGCAGTGGTGAGCAAGCCGGCGGCGATTTCCAACAGCCACACGGGCGTGCTTTCCGGTAACCGGTC
The DNA here is from genome assembly GCA_963783035.1 of uncultured Gammaproteobacteria bacterium. Taxonomy (GTDB): domain Bacteria; phylum Pseudomonadota; class Gammaproteobacteria; order Xanthomonadales; family Xanthomonadaceae; genus Lysobacter_I. Next base: position 759,821 of record CAWAMC010000004.1, on the reverse strand, counting down.
CACGCTGTTGGCGGCGACCCAGGCGGCGGCACCGCTGGAATCCATCGCCCAGCCCAGCGGAATCAAACACGCCATTAGGAATACGGTTTTCCAATTGATCGCGGCGTAGGCTTCGTCCATCTTCAGCACACCGGTGATGAGCATGCCGGCGACGCCGGTCATCAACGCGACCGAAGCGGGAATGCGCGAAGACAGCGCGATCAACATGGTGATCGCGAAAATCGTCATCGCGACTTTGAACTTGTGCGGACGTTGTTCGGCCTTCGGGTAGTCGGTGACGGTCACGAAATCGCGATTGCTCGCGGCCTGCGCCAAGTCTTGCCACACGCTGTGCAGCACCAGCATGTCGCCGGCGCGCAGCGGCATTTCGCGCACATCTTCGCGCAAGACCTGTTTATCGCGATTGATCGCGAGCAGACGCAAGTTATAGCGTTTGCGCAATTGCAATTGCGTGGCGGTCTTGCCGATGAAGGTGGAGGTCGGCGGAATCACCGCTTCGGAAATGCCGGCACGACTGGGGTTGAACAGGTCGGCGAATTCACGCAGGCGGGCGTTCATCCGCAGAAAGCGGTTTTGCGCGAAATCGGCGATGGCTTGCCGCGGCCCCATCACGCCCAACACGCTGCCGACCCAAATTCGCGCATCGCCCGGCGGCACCAAGCGCGATTCGTTGCCGGTCTTCAACGCCAAGATCAGCGGCGCATCGTGCAGCGTTTCGGTTTCGCCTAAGGACATGCCCACGAGCGGGCTATCGGCGGTCACGGTGAGTTCGTAAACATCGCCTTCGATGCCGTACACGCTGGCGAAATAACTTTGCGTGAGCGCGGGCGTGACGCCTTTGTCGTAGCTGTCGTCGATGCGCTTGCTGCCGAAGAAATGAAAAAACGCCAAGCCCGCGAGCAGCAGCACGATACCGATGGGTAGCGGCGCGAACATCGGCAGCGGTTTGAGCGTGGTCAGGCCCGACGGCAAGTTCGCGTTCGCCGAGACCAACAAATCGTTGAGCAAGATCAGCGGTGAGTTGCCGACCATCGTCAAACCGCCGCCCATCACGATGCCCACGGCGATCGGCAACAGCAATTGCGACAGCGGCAAACCGGTGCGCGAGGACAGCCGCGATGCGACAGGCAAATACAGCGCCATCACCGAGGGGTTTTGCATCACCGACGAATTGATGCCGGCGATGGCCGAGGTCAGCAGGATCAAGCGCTGTTCGACGCCGTGCGCGCGACGCAACAACCAGGCGGCGAGACGATTGAGCGCGCCGGTGCGATCCAAGCCCGCGCCGAGGATCATCGTCGCGATCACGCTGATGACCGCGTTACCGGAAAAACCGTTGAATAAATCTTCCGGCGCGACCAAGCCGGTCAAACCCAACAGCACCAGCACCACCAAGGCGACGACATCGGCGCGTAAGCGCTCGAACAGGAACAACACCATCGTCAACGCCGTCAGCCCGAGAACGAGCTGCATATCGCCGGTGAGCGTAAGTGCGTTCTCCATGCCGGTACGTCAGGCTTCGGGTACTGTAGAGGTCATGATGCGACCCTGTCGTACAGCAAATCCCACACGCCATGCCCGAGTTTCTGTCCGCGGGTCTCGAAGTGCGTTTGCGGGCGCCACTCCGGACGCGGCACATGGCCGCGCGCACCGGCGCGATTGATCAGTCCTGCGGTGGCATCGAGCACGTCCCACATCTGCTCGGCATAGTCCTGCCAATCGGTCGCGAGATGCAAGCGCCCGCCGATGCGTAGTTTGCGCGCCAGCAACGCGGCGAATTCCGGTTGCACCAAACGCCGCTTATTATGACGTTTCTTGTGCCATGGATCGGGGAAGTAGATGCGAATCTCATCGAGGCTGCCGTCGGCGATCTCGTTTTGCAGCACTTCCACCGCGTCGTGGCGATACACGCGCACGTGGTCGCTGCTGTCGTCGCTCAAGGCGTTCAATAACCGGCCGACGCCGGGCGCATGCACTTCGATACCGATGTAATCGCGCGAGATGTCGTGCTGCGCGGCGAAACGCAAGGCATCGCCGTTGCCGAAACCGATTTCGACCACGCGCAGAGCGCTGCGACCGAATGTCGCATCGAAATCGCGAACGGTGCCGGTGTAGTCCACGCCAAAGCGCGGCCAAAGTTCGTCGAACGCGCGTTGCTGCGCCGGGCTGAAGCGCCCCTGGCGCAGTACGAAACTGCGGATCTTGCGTTGCCCCGGTTCGACGGTGAAAGGTTGCTCGAAGGCGTGATCCAAGTGCGCACGGTCGCCGCTGCAGTCGTGCGCGCTGCTGTCATGCACGATGCTGTCGCGGGCGTCGTCGTCTTGGTGCGCGCGCGGGCCGTTCATCAGCCGATCAACCCATCCACCGGCGACGATGCCGAGGCATAGCGCTTGCGCGGAATGCGTCCGGCGAGAAACGCGTGGCGCCCGGCTTCGATCGCGAGCTTCATCGCCAACGCCATGCGCACCGGATCTTTAGCGCCAGCGATGGCAGTGTTCATCAGCACGCCGTCGCAACCGAGTTCCATCGCGATCGCCGCGTCGGAGGCGGTGCCGACGCCGGCATCGACCAGGATCGGCACCTTCGCGTTCTCGATGATTTCCAACAAGTTGTATTTGTTCTGGATGCCCAGGCCCGAGCCGATCGGCGCGGCCAACGGCATGACCGCGACGCAGCCGATCTCTTCGAGGCGCTTGGCGAGGATCGGATCGTCGCTGGTGTACACCATCACGTCGAAACCGTCGGCGACGAGTTGCTCAGCGGCCTTGAGCGTCTGCATCACATCGGGAAAGAGCGTGCGCGGGTCGCCCAATACTTCGAGCTTGGTCAGTCGATGGCCATCGAGCAGTTCGCGCGCGAGCCGGCACGTGCGCACCGCATCTTCGGCGGTGTAGCAGCCGGCGGTGTTGGGCAGGATGGTGTACTTGTCCGGCGGCAGCACGTCGAGCAAATTCGGTTCGCCCGGGTTCTGGCCGATGTTGGTGCGGCGAATCGCGACAGTCACGATTTCCGCGCCTGCGGCATCGGTGGCGCGCCGGGTTTCGTCGAGATCTTTGAATTTGCCGGTGCCGGTCAACAGACGCGAGCGATAGCTCTTGCCGGCGATGACGAGCGAGTCGTCCGAGAAAGGGAGTGCGGTCATCCGTGGATTATCGCCGAGGAAGCGCGGTGACGGGGCGATACGGAACGTTCGGGCAAGCAATCGGTGGCGATTGCGGTGTGTGGGAGGCTCGAAAGCCGCGACTGGTGGGTGATCGCATCTGTTCGTGCGCTAGCCGCGGGCGCGGCTTCGGCAGTGTCGCGACGTTAAGGCTAGGCGGGCCGGCCGGGTACTTAGGCGAGCAGCCGATGGCGATAGGGCATCGAGTGTCTTCGGTGAGATGGCTGTTGCCATCCATGGCGTGGCGCAACGACTTCGGTAAGCCCGGCCACGCCATCCATGGCGTGGCGTTCGCATCGGCGCGCGGCTGATGGCGATAGGCCATCGAATAGTCTTCGGGGAAATTTCGATGCCCTCCATGGCGGCGCACCATGCCTACGGAACGTCCGGCCCGGCCATCCGTGGCCGGGCGTTCGCGAACGCAGCCGATGCCGATGGGGCATCGGCTAATCGCGTTCGCTCACCCACCTCCAAGCGCGTGGACGATCTCGATGATGTCGCCGTCGTGCAGGGCATGTTCGCCATGCCGGCTACGCGGCACGATCTCGCCGTTCACTTCCACCGCGACGCGGCGCTCGGCCAGGCCTTGATCGGCCAACAGCTCGGCGAGGGTCAGCGGGGCATGGGGGAACGCGAGGGTCTCGCCATTGAGTTGGAGTTTCATGCGCGAATTGTCTCCGGCAACGGGGTTGCTGCCCAGAGCTGTCGGCTCGGGGGCCGATAAAGTGCGAAAAAAGCGTTAAATCGCACTTGAGTCGAGCCCGGGATCGTGAAACCATGCCGCCACGATCCGAGACCGCCATTCGGGGGCGTATCGCCCAGGCGTCGGACACGTAACAACACAGATCACACTATTAACGATTTTCGACACTTCCTGGAGGGGGTATGACGTTGTCTTCGCGTGCCAATCGGCCCATTCGTAGTCTTCTCGCCGCAGCTCTGGCCATCGCCGCTGCCCCCGCCTTCGCTGGCGGCCCGTATTCGCAGACCGTGTTCTTCGGCGACAGCCTCACCGATTCAGGCTTCTTCCGTCCGTTGCTTCCGGCGAGCGTTCGCCCGGTCACCGGCCAGTTCACCACCAACCCGGGTTTCGTGTGGTCGCAGTGGGTCGCCGATTACTACGGCACCGGTGCGGTCCCCAACGGTAACGGCCAGACCGGTACCAACTACGCCGCAGGCGGCGCACGCGTCGGTATCAACACCACCGGTGCGCTCGGCCCGATTCCCTCACTCGCCACGCAGATGAACAACCACCTCACCGCGAACGGCGGCCGCGCCGACTCGCGCGCGCTCTACACGGTGTGGGGCGGCGCGAACGATCTGTTCGCGATCACCAACGCGGGCGCCGATCCGACCACCACCATCGCCGCTGCAGTGGCCTCTGAAGTCGGTATCGTCGGCACCCTGCGTAATGCGGGCGCTCAATACATCATGGTCGCCACGGTGCCGGATCTCGGCGTGACCCCGGCGTTCCGTGCGTTGGGCGCCGCCGCACAAGCGCAAGGCACCGCGCTCAGCACCAATTACAACAACGCCTTATTCGGCACGCTGAGCAGCAACGGCCTGCGCGTGATTCCGCTCGACACCTTCACGCTGATCCGCGAAATCGTCGCGAATGCCGGTGCTTACGGCTTCACCAACATCACCGGCACCGCCTGTCAGCCGCAGATCACCGCGAACTCGCTGACCTGCAACCCGACCAGCTATGTCACGCCGGACGCGCCGAACACCTATCTGTTCGCCGATGGCGTGCATCCGACCAGCCGCGCGCATCAGATCCTGTCGCAGTACGCGATCTCGGTACTGGAAGCCCCGCGCCAGATCGCCGCGCTGCCGCATTCGACCGCCGTCATCGGCCGCTCGCGCGCCGAAAGTGTGGCCAATCACCTCGGCGGCAAGCCCGATGGCGATGGCGCGAACTGGTGGATCAATACCCGCGCCGACATTCAGACCTACGGCGGCGGCGATATCTACGACAGCGTCGGCCCAGCGCTGACCGGTGGCGTGGATTGGACCCGCGGCAACCTCGTTTTCGGCGCCTTCGGCGGCCTCGGTCGTAACACCTACGACTACGGCAATAACGCAGGCGAATTCGACCAGACCGACGGCACGCTCGGCGGTTTCGTCGGCTGGTACGGCGAGAAAATGTGGGTCAACGGCCAGCTCAGCTACAGCCAAGTCAAGTACGACGTCGACCGCGACGTGTGGCTGGGCCCGGTCAAGCGCACCCATTCGGGTTCGCCGGACGGCTCCAACCTCACCTTCGGCGTTAACGCCGGCATGAACTTCGGCGAAGGTAAGGTCAAGCATGGCCCGGTCCTCGGCCTCCTCGCTCAGCGCATCGATGTCGACGGCTACACCGAAAGCAATCCCACGCAGTCGACCGCACTGGCCTACCCGGATCAGAACTTCGATTCGTTGATCGGCAGCATCGGCTGGCAGGCGACGATCGAAATGAGCGAGCACATGAAGCCGTACGCGAAGTTCACCATCGACCGCGAGTTCGAGGACTACGCCGAGCAAGCCTTCGCGCGGTCGTTGACCATCGCCGGCACGCCCGATTTCGCTGTCCCGGGCCTGGAATTCGACGATGGCTACGCCACCGCCGTGATCGGCGCGCGTACCGAGCTGTTCGGTATGGACGCCAACGTCGGCCTGAGCGCGACCCTCGGCCAGACCGATGGCACCGATGCCGCGCTGTTCGCGACCTTCGGCAAGAGCTTCTGATCGGCGCGACCCGCGCCCGTCCGAAACGACGCAAAACGACAGCCGGGCTCGCGAGAGCCCGGCTGTTTTCATGTCGGCGCACTGCGGCTAAACTCCCCAACACGCGGGTGTAGTTCAATGGTAGAACTGCAGCTTCCCAAGCTGCTAGCGTGGGTTCGATTCCCATCACCCGCTCCAATCTTCCGTAACGGCCGCCCACGTGGCCGCCGTTGCTATTTGTGGAGGGGCGGATGGCATCAGTGTGGGTTTCCTTGTTAAGGCCCCGCCCTGATCCGGTGGTCGCGGTTAGTCGATTTGAGGCGCCACTGTGAACTCCACGAGAGTGCGGTAGCCTGTCCCACGACGATGCCGACGGATCGCGCGATCAGAAGCACCCCCAAAACCCTGCGTATGGCGCTTGGTGGACGCAGCACGTCTAAGTTTCAACCCCGTCCGCACTTCCAAAGCCCGACAGGGCATCACAAGGAATTGACCCTGTGACCGATCACGAAACGCCTCCAACGCTGCCGAATGGCTTGCCCGCCCCGCCTGTTCCGCATGGTCTTCTGGAACGACTCAGGGACTATCCTGAGCACATCCAAAAAATTCAGGGCGAACTGATCGGTGTCGTGGTGAAGCCTTTTAAAGGCACACCGCTATTCGAACAGGCCACCTGGGCGCTTGAAGGATGTTTAGAAGACTTTATTCAGCAAGCCCGCGATGAATTGGCAGTCGCGGTTGAGTGTGGCGATCCAGTCGCGATTGAGCATGCGATCAAGAAAGAGCTGCTGATGCTTCACAGCCGCTCGACCGGCTCTTGGAAGATGAAAGAGCTGATGGCGTATTTCGATGCAAGGAAGCACGAGGTCGGTCATGGGCAATGAGCCCGATGAACTTCCGCAAGAGGTTCGAGACAGAATTTTTCAAGAAAAAATCCTGACCGATCCGAATTTCACCGATGCAACGCCTCAGGAGAGACCGAAAGCCGTCATCTTGGGAGGCCAGCCCGGTGCCGGCAAAGGCAGTTTGGCTGAGCGGGCTCGCATCGAATTGGATGGCGATGTCGTCACCATCGATCCTGATGCACTTCGTGAGCAAGATCCTCGCTTGGCGAAATTTCGCAGCGAATACCCATACGAGTGGTCAGGGAAGACGCACTCGTTTGCGAGCGAGTCTGCAGACAAATTGCTTGAAGCAGCCTCGGCGCAGAAAAAAAATCTTATTTTTGATACCACGCTCAGCGATGGAAAATGGGCTTCCGAGGAATTGATTCCAGACTTGCGCGCGAAAGGGTATGACGTTGAAATCCGTGTTGTCGCCTCCCCAAAGTTGGAAAGCGAGCTGGGGGTTGACCAACGATTTACGGGCAATCTCGATAAGAGAGGATACGGGCGCCATGTTCCCGAAGGTGCGCGAGATGCGATCTACGACAAGCTGCCCGGCAGTCTAGACACGATCCATGCCAATTCGGACGTGCCCGTTCGCATCTTTAACCGTGAAGGCACGGAGCTCTACGACAGCCGCACCGATCCCCGTCCGCCAGGGCAAGCCCTGGAAGATGCGCGGTTTTCGCGGCTTAAAGATCCTGCGATCACGAAGGTTTTGCGTGAAGGTTGGGATGACCAGGCGAAATGGCATCGAGAGCTGCCCGAGCGTGTGCGCGACATTCCGAATATGGATGCGGATACGCAAGCTCGGTTGCTCGCACAGCGTAAAGATTTGAAAGTCCAAGAGGGTGTCGTCGTTCGTGCGGAAGGCGCTGCAACCATCGACGAGGCGGTTCGCAAAGGTGCGCCACCCGTGCGGGCCACGATCCCAGAAGTCGAAGGTCCCGAGTTCGGCCGCGCACGCACCATGGGAGTCCTCGCCGGCCTTGGCACAGCAGCAGCGCTCTACGACGCCAAACAAACCGCCGACCGTATCAGCACCGCATTTGCGCAAGACAATCCCGTGGCCGCCCGTTCTGAAGCCGAGCACTTCTTGGCGAGCAGCGGTGGTGGGGCGGCGGCCGTGTTCACTCCGGTCGCGTTTGGCGCGACCGGCGGACCTGCCATGGGTTTGCTTGCGCTCGATGCCTACCTGTTGACCGAAGGGTTCGACAGCCTCGCGGAGCGCTGGGACCAAGCCAAGATCACTAAGCAGAAACTCGGCCCCGTCGATTGGGAACTGATCGGTGGGCAATGGGTGCGCGAAGACCTGAAAACAGATCTCACCGATGACGGCGTAGACCAAGCGAACAAAGCAAGATTGGCGGCTCCGCTTGAGGTGGTCCCCCAACTGAACTACTTGGCGAGCGTCGAAGCGAACGGCCAGGCAATGGGGAAGGCGAGCCCGCTGCCCCCGTTTACGCAGCCCGCCAACGACCACGATGCGCCAAGCAGCATGCCGAGTCCGTGGAATTACGACGCGCAAAGCGGGCGATGGACCCGCATCCGATATGAAGAGATCGATCCGACTGATCCGCGGCTGCCGGATCGTGCGGTCCCCGAAGTCGCCCGCCCCGAGCGCGCCCTTGAATTGAACCGACAAGCGGCCGCGATCATCGACCAAAACGTGAAAGATGGTTCGGCCCCATTGGCCATGCAGTTCGAAATCGCCTACCGACGCAACGGCTGGGATCGCTTCGGGCCGGAGCCGCCGCCGGCTGTGCTGACGGCACTCGACCCCGACACGTTGAAAGCTTCTGATGGCAATCAGTATGCGCGAAATGCACGAGGTCAATGGTCGCATGGTGGCGATATCGCCAGCGAGAATATCGCGCTTGAACTGGAAACCACGCGCGACCGCTTGATACCCGCGTTAGCACAGCATCAGGCGAATTTGGCGAAGGTCCCCGCATGGGAACCTCCAACGCCCGAGCAACTCGACCGCGAGAAGCTGCGACAGATGTATGCCGGCTTCAAAGTGGCCCCCTCGCAGGAGCAGTTCGAAGTCGCGTATGAAGCGGTGCAGCGCACGCGCAAGGCTGAGGGGATCGATCCGGCGACGTCTTCGCTAGGGATGGCGCCAAGCCCCGATAACCATTACTACGTCGGCACTCCAATTCTTCATTTACGCAAGGACACCGACGGTGTGGTGCGCGTGGTGGCCACGACCACGGTTGATGTTCTCCCGCCCAAAGAGACTGCGTTCAGTGGCGCTCCTCAGCCCACCGATGCGCCAAGCCCGCAGCAGCGCGAAGGGCAGGAGCAGGCGGTAGTGCGCGCAGCAGTCCCCGCGATGTCGTCGCCCGGTGGACGCAATGGCAAAGCGGACGATCAAGGCCAAGAGCCACTGGATGAGGCGCCACAGAAGCGCAGCACTCAGGAAACGCAGACGCCAACGACGGCATCGGTCCCGCCGGATTTCGCGCCGAGCCAGCAAGGGGCGCGCGATATCCGCGATCCGCAGCACGAAGGGAATGAGGCGTATCGCGAGATGCAGCATAAGGTCAACGCATTCGAAGCGCAGCAAGGCATTGCGCACGGCCCGCACAGCGATCGCATGGCCGCGGCGATGCTCGCGTTTTCGGTCGAGAAGGGGCTGCATTACAGCGAGGTGTCGTTGGAGAAAAACCAGGACAGCGGCCAAGTGCAGCTCAAACATGCGAAGTTCGGCGAGCCGGCGCAGCGGTTCGATGTCGATCTCGGCAAGATATCGTCGCAGCCGATCGAAGTCAGCTCACAGCGGATCAACGAAGCGGTGTCCAAGCACTATGGTGCGCCACTGCCAGCGCTCGAACGCACACGCGAGCAAGCGCAGGGCTTGGGCGAATTGTCCTTTGACGACAAGGTGATGTTCGCCCGTATCCGAAGTGGCATTCCGGGGCATATCTCAGACGATCACGTTGCGCAGGCGATGGTGGCTGCGAAGAAGACCGGCATGGACGCGAACAGCGTCGGTCAGGTGTCGATGGTGGGCGATCAGATCCGCGTCGCCGAGGCCAGCCCGGCCGGCAGAACTGTGTTGGTCGATGTGAACGCGGCCACGCCTCCGTTGCAGGCCTCCGTTCAAGAAGCAGACAAGGTCAATCAGCAACAGGCATTGTCGCAGCAGCAAGCGATCAATCAACAACAGACGCAACAGCAGGACGGGCAGAGCGGGCCGACGATCGGTGCGAGGTCGATGTAGAACGCGCTCAAATGAGTGCGTGGTGTCGCTTGATCCATGCATTGATGCGGGCACACCACACGTGCGCTAGGCTGAGCCTTCTCGAGGAACCATTTGGGGAGCCATTTTGCAGCCCTGTCCGACACGGTAAGAAATTGATCGAAAAGGGAAAAGGGTGTTGAAGATCGATTCCCATCTCCCGCTCCATATTCCGTAACGGCGGCCCGCGTGGCCGCCGTTACTTTTTCGACAACATCGCGCGTTCGATCCGTGCCCATTCGCTGTCGATTCGCGGATACGCATTCGCCCGCATTCCGCGCGAGAACTGTCATCATGTTTACGGCAGGCTATCGCCGCCGTTCGCGCTTGGAGCGCTGCATGAAACTCGCCATCCTCTCTCGCAACAGCAAGCTGTATTCGACCCGGCGCTTGATCGAAGCCTCGCGCGTGCGCGGCCACAGCGTGCGGGTGCTCGATCCGTTGCGTTGCTATATGCGTATCGCTTCCGACGGCTTCGATATGCATTACAAAGGCAAGCAGATCGCCGATTACGATGCGGTGATTCCGCGCATCGGCGCATCGATCACGCGTTATGGTGTGGCGGTGCTGCATCAGTTCGAGTTGATGGGCTGCCGTACGATCAATCCATCGCAAGCGATCGCCAGCGCGCGCGACAAATTGCGCGCGCATCAACTGATGGCCGCGCAGGGCATCGGTATGCCCGCGACGGTGTTCGGCGACAACCCGGACGACACGTCCGATTTGCTGTCGATGCTCGGCCCGCCGCCGCACGTGATCAAGCTCAACGAGAGCGCACAGGGCGCGGGCGTGATGCTGACCGAGAAGCCATCGGCTTCGCGCAGCGTGGTCGAAGCCTTGCGCGGGTTGTACGCGAATTTCTTGGTGCAGGAGTTCATCGCCGAGGCCGAGGGTGCGGACTTGCGCTGTTTCGTCGTCGGCGACGAAGTGGTGGCGGGGATGCGTCGACAGGCGCCGAAAGGCGATTTCCGCTCCAATCTGCATCGTGGCGGCAGCGCCGAAGCGGCCGAGCCCAGCGCAGACGAACGCGCAATCGCGGTGCGTGCGGCGAAGGTCCTCGGCCTCGGCGTGGCTGGTGTGGATCTGATCCGTGCCCAGCGCGGCCCCTTGGTGCTGGAGGTCAACTCCTCGCCGGGCCTAGAAGGCATCGAAGGCGCGACCGGGGTCGATATCGCCGGAAAAATCGTCGAATACGCAGTCAAGATCGCGCAATAGTCGGTATCGACCCGCATATTAGCCATGTGCAGCCGCTCCTCGCCTGTGCGTTGGCACAGAGTGTCCCAAGACGGCGGTGTTTACGATAATTGTTGCCAAAATCGGCGAAATATGACCCTAAATGCCACTTCGAGCGCCCATCTTCGTTTCTTAGCTGAATCAGCGAGCGTTCTCGGATAGATGGTCATATGCCTTTAACGCCGCTTTAATCGAATCCGTCGTAGCGTGTTCGGGCCGGTCTGTGCCGATCTATCCCTCGTCAGGACTCAGCAGGGCCGGCAATCGGGGTAACACCCATTGTTCGGCCCGGGCGATCCAGTCGCCCGGGCCGTTTTTTATCCGGTGCCCAAGCGCGATCCGGCCCTCGGCCAACACATCGGCGCACATGAGCCCTGACGCGCGCCTGTTTCCTCTGCATAATCGCTGGGCTGCGTCGCCGGCCGGGAACCGGTCGGGCTTCTCCCGGTCACAGCATGACCCCCGAGGATAAATCTCTCCATGCGCATTCTTGTGATCGAAGACAACCAGGACATCGCCGCCAATTTGGGCGACTATCTCGAAGACCGCGGACATACCGTGGATTTCGCCGCCGACGGCATCACCGGCCTGCACTTGGCCATCGTCCACGACTTCGACGCGATCGTGCTCGATCTGAATCTGCCCGGCATGGATGGGCTGGAAGTCTGTCGCAAGCTGCGCGCCGAAGCGCGTAAGCAAACGCCGGTGCTGATGTTGACCGCGCGCGACACCCTCGATAACAAAATCGCGGGTTTCGATTCCGGTGCCGACGATTACCTGATCAAACCCTTCGCGCTGCAGGAAGTGGAAGTGCGGCTCAACGCATTGTCCCGTCGCGGCCGCGGCACGCAAAGCCGAGTTTTGGATGTCGGCGATTTGGAATACAACCTCGATACGCTTGAAGTGCGGCGCCAAAGCAAGCTGTTGCAGCTCAACCCGACCGCACTGAAAATCCTACAGGCCTTGATGGAAGCCTCGCCCGCGGTGGTCACGCGCCAAGAACTGGAAACCCGCGTCTGGGGCGAAGAGTTGCCCGATTCCGACAGTTTGCGCGTGCATATCCACGGCTTACGCGCGGTGGTGGATAAACCGTTCGAGACGCCGCTGATCCAAACTCGTCACGGGATCGGTTATCGGATCGCCGCGCCCGATGTCAGCAACACCTGAGGCGTCGCCGCCGGCGCGAAAGCGCCGCAAACGGATCACCTATCGCCGTCGGCTACGCAGCCGCATCATCCTGTCGTTTTTCTTGCTCGGCCTCGGGTTGACCTCGCTGATCGCAGCGAGCACGGTGTACTTGCGCAATCGTGTCGAGAACCAGGTGATCGCGGCAGCGCTCACGAAGAACAACGACGCGTTCGCCGACGGTTTCTATCGCGATCCGAACACTTTCGGCATTCAGTTCGAAAAAATCCAAGGCCGGCAATTCAGCACGCGCAAGACCGATCGCGTGCCTGCGGCGTGGCGCGACCTGCCGAACGGCGTGCACGAAATCGCCGAAACGGACCCGCTCACCGGGGCGCAGCGCGTGTACAAACTTGCCGTGCGCAAAGATCCGGAATATTGGTTTTTTCTTGCTTACGACATCGCCGAAGAGCGCGAGAGCAAGGCGCGGTTGAATCGCGCCTTGATGCTCAGCGTCTGGGTGTTCACCTTGCTCTCGCTGTTGGTCGGCTGGTGGGCGGCGGCACGGGTGATGAGTCCCGTCACCGAGCTGGCGCAGCGTCTGCGTCGCTCCGGGCGCAGTGCGGAACCCGAAACGCTCGCGACGCATTTCGCCGAGGACGAAGTCGGCGAATTGGCGAAGGCGCTCGACGATTACTCCGCGCGATTGACCGATGTGGTCAAACGCGACCGCGAATTCAACGCCGATGTCAGCCACGAATTGCGCACGCCGCTGGCGGTGATCCGCGGCGCGATCGAACTGGTGTTATCCAAGCCCGATATCGACGATAAAACACGTGCGCGTCTGCAGCGCGTACAACGCGCCGAGCAACAATGCACCGATTTAATCAGCGCGTTGCTGTTGTTGTCGCGCAACGAGCGCGGTCACGGCGAAACCGATGTCGGCAAGATCGCCGAGCAATTGCTCGATGCGCATCGCAGCCAGCTCGGCGGAAAGTCTTTGAATCTCTTGCTCGACTCCGGCCCGCGACGACTGATCGTGGATGCGCCCGAGTCCGCGGTCGTCGTCGCACTGAGCAATTTGATCGGTAACGCGGTGAAGTACACCCACGAAGGTTCGGTCACGGTGTGGCTGCACGACCACACCGTCGACGTGATCGATACCGGCCCGGGTCTAAGCCCAGAGGACGCCGCGCGTTTATTCGAGCGCGGCTATCGCGGTAGCCATGCCGAACACACGCAGGGCGGCGGCATCGGTTTGTCGATCGTGCGCCGGCTATGCGTGTTGTACGGTTGGGAAGTGCGGATCATGCCGGGCGCCGAGCGCGGCGTCGTAGCGAAATTGAATTTCGCGCCGATGTATGGCCAGGTGTCGACCGAGACCGCGCCGCAAGGCGACAAATCGATCGGCCCGACGTAAAGCGACTGGCGCGCGGATTCGTAACGCCGGCATCGAAAAGCCCTTGCTGCAATCAGTGCGTGCGCGGGCGCAGCAGTAACGCAATACCGCCCGCGATCAAGCCCCAAAACGCCGAACCGATGCCGGCGATGCTCAATCCCGACGCCGTGACGAGAAACGTGATCAGCGCGGCTTCGCGATCGCGGTCTTCGCGGAGCGCGGCAGACAAGCTGTTACCGATGGTGCCGAGCAGAGCGAGCCCCGCCACGGCCATCACCAGTTCTTTCGGGAATGCCGCGAACAACGCGACCACGGTGGCGCCGAACATGCCTGTGAACAGATAGAAGATGCCGGCGAAGACCGACGCCACATAGCGCTTCGATGGGTCCGGATGCGCCTCGCGTCCGCTGCAGATCGCGGCGGTTATCGCAGCCATGGACAGCGAATACGCGCCGAACGGCGCGAGCAGAACATTGGTGGTGCCGATCCAACCGATGGCCGAGGACACGGGAGGTTCGTAGCCGGATGCGCGCGACACCGCGATGCCGGGAATGTTTTGCGAGGCCATCGTCACCACGAACAGTGGCAGTGCGATGCCGAAGATCGCCGCCAACGACAACGACGGCATCGTGAAGACCGGCTGCGCGGCGCGTAGTTCGACATCGCTCAGATGCAACAGACCCGATGCCCCCGCGATCGCCATCCCCAGCAATAACGTCGCCAGCACCGCGTAGCGCGGAAACCAGCGCCGCCCGCATAAATACAGGACGAACATCGCCAGTGTCATCGCCATCTGCGTGCGCATCGATACGAACACGTCCATGCCGAAACGCAGCAACACGCCACCGAGCAGACCCGACGCCAGTGCGATCGGCACTCGGCGCATACCGCGTTCGAACAATCCGCTGAAGCCGACGACGGCGGTCATCGCAGCGACGAGCACGAAGGCGCCGATGGCGTCGGATAGCGGCACGCCGGCATTGCTTGCGACCAGCATCGCCGCACCTGGCGTCGACCATGCGGTGACGATCGGCATCCGCCAGCGCAACGACAGGCCGATACAGGTCACGCCCATGCCGATGCCTAACGCCCACAGCCACGACGCCGTTTCCGCTTCCGACGCGCCCAAGGCCTGTGCGGCCTGAAACACGATGACCGCCGAGCTGGTAAAACCGACCAATACGGTGACGAAGCCAGCCGCGACCGACGACGGCGCGATGTCGCGCAGCCACGAACCGCGAGGGCTGGACGTCGTCGTACTCAATCAGCGCATCACAACTGCAATGGCGTGGCGACGAACATCAGCACCGAGCCGTCGTCGGCGGTCAAGCGCAAACGCATCGGCTGGGTTACCAGCAATTCGGCGGTATAGCTGCCATGCAGCAATTCGCTCATGCGTTGATCGGCGAGATTACGATCGTCTTTGCAGGCCATGCGCGTAGCGATGGCGACATCGAAGGCCATGCGCTTGCTGCCGGAATAACTTCCGCGCAATTGGTTGCAACCGCCGACCACCGCGACTTGATCGCGATCGAACTTGAGTTCGTAGGCGAGGCCTTCGACGAACAAGATATCGATGCCCGCTTTATCCGCACTGTGCGCCGATTCCAACTTCCAGCCGCCGACATTCATCAACTCGGTCTTATCCACACGAAGCTTGCCGGCACCGGAGACATCGGCCGCAGGCGGGCTGCCTGCGCTCGCGCCGCTCGCGCAGGCGCTCAGCATGAGACTCAATACGACGGCGGTGGGCGAATGGCGCATGACGGACTCCAGGTAAACCCCATGAATGGGACGAAATGAGATGGAACCAACGTCGGACCGCGAAACGCGGGAAACGTGCGTTCAGCCTTCGGGCAACCACAGCAGCAGCGCCGCACCGAGCACGAAACGATAGTACGCGAAGGGTGCGAAACTATGACTCTGAATGTAACGAAGCAGCCATTTCACCGCGATGAAGGCGGTGATCGCCGACGCGACGAAGGCCACGCCGAGCAACGCCCAATCTTCCTCGGCGCCACCGCCATCCTTGTACATGCTCAGCAACTCATAGGCGGTGGCGGCGAACATGGTCGGAATACCGACCAGAAACGCGAATTCCGTGGCGGCGATGCGGCTGGTGGTGCCCGCCAGAAGCGCGACGAAGATCGTCGCGCCCGAACGCGAGGTGCCCGGAAAGACGCCCGCGATCACTTGCGCGATACCGACCAAGATCGCGACAGTCCACGTGATCGCTGTGCGCTCGCCCAGTGCCGCCGCGCGCTTGGCGGCGAAATGCTCCGCGGCCAGCATCCACACGCCACCCAGGACTAAGGCCCAGGCGATCGGTCGCACCGCGTTGGGCAACTCCCAACCGAGCGACTTCACCAGCAACCCACCGATCGCCGTGACTCCGAAGGCGACGCCGAGCTTGATCGCATAATCGTAGTTTTCGCGTTGACGAAAACCGATCGCGATCCCCCACAGCCGCCGCCAATAGATCGCGACCACCGCGAGGATCGCGCCTGCTTGGATCGAGATATTGAATAGATCGCTGCGATGCCCCAGCCAGCGTTCGGCGATCAGCAAATGGCCGGTGCTGGAGATCGGCAGGAATTCGGTGATGCCTTCGATGATTCCGAGCAGGATCGCTTCTAAGTAGGGGTACATGCGATGGGTCGTTGCGCCAAAACACTAGTGTAACGGCTGCGCCCGTGCGCTCCGCCACGACGCACGCTCAATACGGCTGCCCCAACCGGAAGAACACCGTTTCCTCGCCGCCCTCGGCGAGGCCCAAGCCGAAATAGATCGGGCCCAGCGGCGTGTCGAGCGCGCTGTAAATACTGCCGCCGGCGATAAAGCGCTCCCATGCGGGATTTTGGCCGCCGCGCCAAACTTGGCCGGCTTCCACTGAGCCGCCGAAAAACAAGGGGTAATCCAAGAGCTGCGCCAGCGGGTAGTTGTAGCGCACGCTCGCGAGCGCAGCGCCGTCGCCTTGTAGCGTATCGACGCCATAACCGGAAAGCCGCAGCGGCCCGCCGAGCAGCGCGACGTCTTCGTGCGCATCGCCGCGACGATCTTGCGCTTCGAGCGCGAGCAGCCAGCGCCCGCGCCATGCCTCGAACGCGAAACTCGCGTTCGCACGCGACGTGAATCCTTCGGTCTGCGAGCCCAGCACCGGCAAGTAGCGCGTATGCCGCGCGTCGAGATACCAGCCTTTGCTTGGGAATTCCGCGTCGTCCTGGGTGTCGAGCACCAAGGACAATTCGACGCCGCGACTGCTCGTGGTGCGCGGAATATCCGGCGCGAGGATCGTCGTGGGATCGGCTCGCAAATCGAAATGGTTGCGGCGCGCGAACGGCGTGAGCGCAGCCTCGCCGATACGGTCGAGATCGAAGCCGAACCCGACGCGCGTGTCCCAAGCGCTGTGTCGGTAATCCGCCGCGAGGCCGCCCCGATCGAGCAATGTTTGCTCGCGGCCCTGCCATTCCAGCGACGAGCGCAGGAATAAACGGCGATCCAGACGCAACGGTTGATTCCATTCGGCGAACGCGCGATTGCGGTCGCCGATGCGCGCTTCCAACACGAGATCGCCGCCGAAGCGATTGAGTTCGCGGCGCGCGTAACGTGCGCCGAGCTGGTATTCGCCGCCGCTTTGGAAATCGTCCTGCATGAACAAGCCGAGCTTCAGCGTGCCGTCTTCTTCCCAACGCCGGCTGCGGGTCACGTAGGTCAACACCGTTTGGTCGCCTTCGTCGCGTTCGACCGTGTAATAAGCGCGCGAGAACTGACCGAGCCCGTACAAACGCGCCAAGTCTTGTTCGATCTTCTCCGGTTCCACCGCATCGCCCGGTTGGGTGCGCAGTTGGCTGCGGATGGCATCGTCGTCCACGCCGGAGGTATTGACCAATCGTACGTCCGCCACCGGCCCGAGCGGGCGCAGTTTCGCGGCGCGCGCTGCGCGCCACTGCGCATAGCGCGTTTCGCTCACCGACATCGCACGCAATTGCGGCAAAGCCGCTTCCGCCGCCGCCACGCCCAGCGGCACGCCTTGTTCTAGCGCCGCGTCGAAATCGGCCGAACTCAAGTCGCCCAAAGCCGGTACGATCAGTACATCGTCGGGTCTTAGCCGTTCGCGCTGGCGCTTGGTCTCTTTCGCCATTAGCGCAGTGACCATTTGATCGGTGATGCTGAAAGGATCGAGCAATTGATCACGAGTCTTCAGCGTGGCGCCGATGTCCACCGCGATGATGCGTTTGGCGCCCCAGGCCTGTGCGGCTTCGACCGGCAAATTCATCGCGACGCCGCCATCGATGAGCGAACGCTCGCCATAGCTCACCGGTGCGAACGCGCCGGGCACCGCCATGCTGGCGCGCACAGCGTTGACCAGATCGCCGTCATCCATCACCACCGCATCGCCGGTTTCCAGATCCGTGCCGACCGCGCGATAGGGAATCGGCAAGTCGTCGAAGCGCAGGATGCCGGCGCTGGGCATCAGCGCGGTGCGCAGCGCCAACGCCAAACGCTGGCCCTCGAACAGCGAAGGCGGCACGCCGAGTTTGCCGTCGCGCAAGCCGAAGCCGCCTTTGGCCAGAAAGCTGCGATCTTCGGCTTTACGCCGTAACGTGAATTCGCGGCGATCGATGCGATCGACGAACATCTCGCCCCAAGGCAAGGCGCGCATTTGCGTTTCGATCTCTACAGCAGGCATGCCGCTCGCATACAAACTGCCGATCACCGCACCCATGCTGGTGCCGACGATGCAGTCGATCGGCACGCGTTCGCGCTCCAACACCCGGATCACGCCTAGATGCGCCATACCGCGTGCGCCACCGCCGCTGAGGACGAGGCAGGTGTCGTAGCCCGCATCCTGCGCTTGAGCTGTGCCCGCCAGCGACAGGGCAAGAGCGACGAAGATCGAAAGGTTCCGCATACCGAATGCCCTGTTGATTTGTTCCAAAAAGGGGATTTACCGAGTATCTGCACCACATAAGTGCAACGAAGTAACGGAGCTGCCAAACCTCCCCTTTACGATCAATAGTTTAGCGCGAGTTTACCGCTGGCACGCGCCTTGCAGACAGTGAAACATCCTTACTCACCATCGGAGCCACCGCATGTCCCTCGAACACGTCGAAAAAATGATCAAAGACCATAAGGTCGAATTCGTCGACCTGCGTTTCACCGATATGCGCGGCGTGCAGCATCACGTCACCTTTCCGAAGTCCATCGTCGAAGCCAGCCTGTTCGAAGACGGCAAGATGTTCGACGGCTCCTCGATCAGCGGCTGGAAGGGCATCAACGAGTCCGACATGATCCTGCTGCCGGACGCGGGCACCGCCTTCCTCGACCCGTTCACCGCCGACCCGACCCTGGTCCTGACCTGCGACATCCTCGACCCGGCGACGATGCAAGCGTATTCGCGCGACCCGCGCGGCGTGGCCAAGCGCGCCGAGGCCTTCCTCAAGGCCAGCGGCATCGCCGACCAGGCCTTCTTCGGCCCGGAGCCGGAATTCTTCATCTTCGATAGCGTCCGCTTCGCCAACGAAATGGGCCACACCTTCTTCCACATCGATTCGGAAGAAGCGCATTGGAATTCCGGCCGCGAATACGAAGGCGGCAACAGCGGCTACCGGCCGATGGTGAAAGGCGGTTACTTCCCGGTCGCGCCGCTGGATTCGTTGCACGACATCCGTGCGGAGATGTGCAAGGCGTTGGAAGAAGTCGGTATCGAAGTCGAAGTGCATCACCACGAAGTGGCGAACGCCGGTCAATGCGAAATCGGCACCAAGTTCAATACGCTGGTGCAGAAAGCCGACGAATTGTTGACGATGAAATACATCATCAAGAACGTCGCGCATCGTAACGGCAAGACCGCGACCTTCATGCCCAAACCCATCGTCGGCGACAACGGCAGCGGCATGCATGTGCATCAGTCGTTGGCCAAGGGCGGCGTGAATCTGTTCAGCGGCGATGGTTACGGCGGCTTGTCGCAAATGGCGTTGTGGTACATCGGCGGCATCTTCAAGCACGCCCGTGCGATCAACGCGTTCGCCAACTCCACCACCAACAGCTACAAGCGTCTGGTGCCGGGCTTCGAAGCGCCGGTGATGTTGGCCTACTCGGCGCGCAATCGTTCGGCCTCGTGCCGCATTCCGTACGTCGCGAATCCGAAGGCCCGCCGCATCGAAATCCGCTTCCCCGATCCGATGAACTCCGGTTATTTGACCTTCGCCGCGCTGATGATGGCCGGTCTGGACGGCATCAAGAATCAGATCGATCCGGGTTCGCCGAGCGATAAAGATCTGTACGACTTGCCGCCGGAAGAAGAGAAGAACATTCCCACCGTGTGCCACAGTCTCGATCAAGCGCTCGAAGCGCTCGATAAGGACCGCGACTTCCTCAAAGCCGGCGGCGTATTCACCGACGACTTCATCGACGGTTACATCGCGTTGAAGATGCAGGAAGTCACGCGTTTCCGCGCGGCGACCCACCCGCTCGAATATCAGATGTACTACACGATCTGATGGTCGTGAGGCGTAGCCCGGGTAGAGCGCGAAGCGCGGCTTTCAACGGCGTAGCCGGTCAACCCGGGGTGCGAAATTCGCCGAGGAAACGCGATGCAGATCCAAATCGACGATTTGCGTGGCACCGATGTCGTCGCGCTACTGCAAGCGCATCTCGACGACATGCATCTGCATTCGCCGCCGGAAAGCGTGCATGCGCTCGACCTCGATGCCTTGCGTCGCCCCAGCATCACGTTCTGGACGGTACGCGATCGCGATGGCGCGTTGATGGGTTGCGGTGCATTGCACCAGTTGGATGCAGCGCACGGCGAGGTGAAATCGATGCGCACCGCTTCGCGACATCTGCGCAAAGGCGTCGCCGCGCGTTTGTTGCGGCATGTGTTGGAAGAAGCTCGGCGGCGAGGTTATCGCCGCCTGAGTTTGGAAACCGGTTCGATGGACGCGTTCGAGCCGGCGCGCGAGTTGTACCGACGCTTCGGTTTCGAGCAGTGCGGTCCGTTCGCGGATTACGTCGAAGACCCGTATAGCGTGTTCATGACCTTAGGTCTCGACTCGCGATAAACCTCGTCCATGGTGTGGTATGGCGACGTCGAATTCATCGACGTCGCCATGTCCGAAGCTGCGCTGGAATGGCCGCGCCGATAGACAGCATCGAACGCGGCCACCATCGGTCGCGTTCGCGTCAAAACTGCACCGCCTGCAATTTCATCGCATCCAACTCGACCCCGTAGCCGCCGGTATAGTCTTCCGCTTTCAAAACGTTGTAGTTCAATAAGCCCATCGAGAGACTGCTGGCCCACTGCGCAGGTAGCGCGGTGTTGTAATGCACTTCTCGCCTAGCGCCTAGCACTTCAAAGGTCGAATCGACGTTGAAGTAGAGCGCAGTCGCCGATCCCTTGGATTCGTTCGCGGAGACGGCCTCCTTGCTGGTGCGCTGGACCCAGCGCAAGGTGATTTCGGTGGTGCGGGTGCTGATATCGGCCGGGATCGTCGCGACGATGCGTTCAAACACCGGAGGCTTGGTGTATGGCCCACCCCACGGCGCCCGGACTTCGATCACTTCGATCACCGGCACGGATTTTTCGTGTTGGCGTTTGCGCACGCGGTAGACGGCAGCGAGCGAATTCGGATATTTCATCTCCGGCCAATCGTTCCATTGGAATTCCAGTTGCGCTACGTCGAACCAATCGCCTGCGTGCGGCAACGCATTGTTGCTCACCGTGAATGTGAGCGTGTAATCGACGCCCATGTCGCCGACGTCATGGCGCAATTCGGGCAGGGCAATGATGCCGAAGCCCGATCTGGTCGCATACGCCGAACCGAAACCGATCGAATCCGAAGCTGCATTGGCCTCAGGAACCGGCAGCGGATCGGTCGGTCGACATTGGCCTGTTCCATCGGGGTCTTGCGGAGATGATTTTTCGGGCGGTTTGATCGTATTGATGATCGATGGATCGCCCACCATCGCGTATACGCCCTTGAACTGCAGCGGGGTATTGAAATAATCCACACCGCCGGCTTCGATCAGATTGACGGGATATTCCGGGCAAGGCGGAAAGGCTTGGGCATCTTGAACCCAAGCAAGGCACAGGGCCAAAGCCAGATAACGCTTGTACATCTTGAAACACTCCATCGGGGCGGGGGTTGTCGTTTTGAGCGCAAATCGCGGGCGGATAGGATCATCTGTCGCGTGTACCGCCACCGGCAGCGATCAGGGCGCATCGCCCGGGCGGGCGGATGTCGTGAGCGTCGCGTCGAGGCGCCGCATGCTCTCGGCCAAGGTGTTCGGTATCGGCTGGTCGAACTTGCGCCAAAGCGCATGGATCGCTTCCAGCTCCGCTCGAGCGCGCTGGGTACGGCCAAGCGCAGTCGCCGCTCTGGCCAACTCCAGTCGCAATTGGCTGAGTTCTAGTGCATCTGCCGGCCCTGCCGGATCGCCAGGGGGATCGGCCAATTGGGTCAGACACGTTTGGTGCCGTTTCAATGTATTGAGAATTCTTGCCCAGTACTGCTCGAATCCACGGACATCGCCATGGGCGCGCGACGACAATTTGCGACCGATCGCCACCGCTTGGGCCACATGCGGTTCGGCCCGCTCCGGTCTGTACTGGTTATCTTCCATGTAGAACGCGCCGACATTGAATTCGGCCGTCGCCCGTGCCCATGAAATAGGGGCCAGCTTTATCTGTTGGATCGCATAGGCTTTCTTCACAAGCGCTTCTTGTTCTTGCGGGTCCTCGGTGGCGTTGACCGCCCAAATATACGAGGCGGCCGCTTCGATCGAATCGCTGCCGTACAACCGTTCAGCCGTGCGTTGCCAATCGCGAATCGCCTGGATCAGCGCTGCGCGATCGGCTTTACGGTTTTGCAGTGCGAGCACGATCAACTTCAGCGCGTTGATCTGCAGTGCGGGCACATGATGGCTGAGCGCTTTGCGATCGATATTCTTGCTCACGAGGTAAGCATCGTCGTCGCGTTTGACATTGAGCAAGGCATTGCCCAGATCCACTTGCAAGCGTAATGCCGCCGCTGGACTTAACGCTTTGCCATGCTGTTGCCAAGCGTTTTCCAGAATCCGCACCGCCAGATCGTACTCGGAACGTCGCTCCAACAGTCGCACGTGCAGACGTACGACTTGCACTTTCGTATCAGGGGTGTGCGCGAGCCCTTGCAATTCCGACAACGCCGCATCCAATCGCGGGCTGTCGTCTTCCAGCGTCACGCGATTAGCGAATCGTAACGCGCGCGCGCGCCAGCGCACGTTCGAATCCTCTACGGACAAGGCCTCGATCACCGCCGCATGCTTGCTATACATCGTTTCGCTTTCCCGAACCAAACCCATGCTGGCATAGCTTTCCGCGAGCAGCAGGGCAAGATCGGCCTGGATGTCCTGTTGCTCATCTAATCCGTCCAGCCTGCGCGCGCCGCGTTCGATCAATTCGCGCGCGAGCAAGCCGCCCTTGGACGCCCGTCCTGGATCGGCGTCCTCGAAGGTATCGCGCATGAAGTCGGCGACGGCGAGCGCACGATCGCGATCGACCTCGGAGCGCGACCGCGCCGCTTGCGCCGCATCGCGCTGCACGCGCAATTGCGTCGCTTGCCACAACGTGAGACCGAAGGCCACGAGCAAGCTCAGCGCGGCGGCGGTGGCGATGAGTACCGGCGCGCGATTGCGGCGCACGAATTTGCGCAGGCGGTACATACGGTCGTCGCCCGAGATCGAAACCGGATGCCCCGCGAGCCACGCGCGCAGATCGCGCGCGAGCGCGCCGACATCGGAATATCGCTCCTCTGGCGCTTTGCGCAGACAATGCGCGACGATCGCATCGAGTTCGCCGCGCAAATCGCGCACCGCGACCTGCGCCTCGTTGCCCGCGCGCATCAACGCATCGCTCATCTTCGGCGGCACGACTTCGAGAATCGCTCGCTGCAGCGCTGCGGGCGAGCATCGAGGGTGCGCGAACGGTAAGAAACCGCATAACAACTGATGCAGCAGCGCGCCGAGCGCGTAAACATCGACAGCGACGGTCGCGCGTTCGCCGCGGATCTGCTCCGGCGCGGCGGTCATCGGCGAGAAGAATCGATCCTGCGCCGCGGTGCGGTTGTCGTCTGTTCCTTCGGCGGCACCCTCGCCTTCTTGGCCCCGCTCCAACGATTTGGCGATGCCGAAATCCAAGAGCTTCACCGTCGCCGCACCGTCGCCGTGGGTTTCGATCAAGACATTGCTGTCTTTTAGATCGCGGTGAATCACCAGCCGATTGTGCGCGTATTGCACCGCGTCGCAGAGTTGCAGAAATAATGCGATACGCTCACGCAACGGCACGGCATGCCGCGCGCACCATGCGCAGAGACTTTCCCCGGGCACGTATTCCATCGCCAACCACGGCGTGCCGTCGCCCAGTTCGCCACCGTCGACGATGCTGCAGATATGCGGGTGACGTAATTGCGCCAGTAATCGGCGCTCCTGCGCGAAGCGCTCGCGGCTGCGTGCGTCGACCGCGAATCGCGGCATGATCTTGATCGCTACATGTTGCGCGAAATCGTTGCGACGCTCGGCGAGATAGACCACACCCATACCGCCGCGACCGATCTTGCGCGACAGCCGAAACGCGCCGATCTCCTCGCCTTCGCCGATACGCTGCGTCGGATCGGGCATATCCTCGCCCGCAACCATGCGCGCGGTGTGCTCGGCGTATTCGGCATCGATCGCCAGCAACCGGCGCAGGCGCGCGGCCAGCGCCGCGTCGTCGCGTTCGATCGCGCGCAGACGTTCGATCAATACGGTGCCTTCGAGTTCGCACAATGCGTCGAACAACCGCGCCTCCGCAGCGGCCGCGTCGATGCCCGTGCGCGCGGCTGTGCTCGCCACGCGATCCATGCGTTCAGTCATCCGCGATCAGCCTCGCAACGTCCTCATGCCGGTCCCGCATCGGGCGCTGCGCCCGCACCGGCTTCGAAATGATCGATCAACCATGCGCGCGCGTAGCGGTAATGACGAATCACCGTCGCGCGCGAAAGTTGCATCGTTTCGGCGATTTGTTCGTTGGTCAGGCCGGCGAAGAATTTCAGCTCGACCACTTGCGCCGCGGCCTCGTGCCGATCGGCCAGCTCGGTCAGTGCCGCATCCACGGCGATCCAATCCACCGTATCGTCCAACGGGCCTGCGATTTCGTGTTCCACCCGATCCAAACGCTCGAACGGCAGGCCGCCACCGCGTTTGTCCGCACTGCGCCGTCGCAGGTAATCGACCACGATATTGCGCACGATCCGCGCGGCCAGCGCGTAGAAGTGCTCGCGATTGTTGAAACGCCCCGGGAACTCGTGCATCAACGCGATATACGCGTCCTGCGCCAGATCGGAGGCCTGCAAGGTCAATCCGCTGCGTCCTTGCAACTGACGTGCGGCGAGTCGTTCGAGCATCGGCCACAATGCCGACGCCAACACTTCAAGCTCGCCTTTATCCACCGCATCGCGGCGATTGATCAAATCGGTAAGGTTCATACCGCTGGGTGGTCCTGGTGAAGTCCGTCCTGGTGAAATCCGATACTCGTCCGAGACATCATCGTTCTCTGATTCGACACTGCGCGCTTCTGGTCAGATTGCAGTATGGCCTGCATCTGAAGATGCGCCGATGGGATCAAAAGGTCGCGGCCGGCGGGCGCGCACGACGGCCGGTGTGAGTGTACGGGATGGCCGCCGATGTCACGGACCGCCCGGACGAAAGGCGAAACCGGCGTCCGCCCTGGCCTCCCGTCGCGCAATCCCCAGTCAGCGCTGCCCTAACTCCTGCAACAGCGCGTCCGCCCGATTCACTTCGCGCAGCATCCACAGCAAATAACGGATATCCACGCTGATGTTCCGCGACACCTTCGGGTTGAAACCGAAATCGCCCGCCACATTTTCCCATACGCGGTCGAAGTTGATGCCGACCAAGGCGCCGCGGCCGTCGATCACCGGGCTGCCGGAGTTGCCGCCGCTGGTGTCGCCATCGGCGAGAAAATTCACCGGCTGCGCCGGTTGTTTCTCGGCTGCCGCACGCACCGCAGCCGGCGCATCGAACGGTTCCTGCCCGGTGTGCTTTTCGAGCACGCCGCCGAGCGTCGTGAACGGCGTGTAGCGCAGCCCATCGCGCGGGGCATAGCCTTGCACGTGCGCGAAGCTGATTCGCAGCGTGCCGTTGGCATCGGGCGCGATCGGTTCGCCTGCGTGCGCGGCGACGGCGCGTCGCCAGATCGGGCGATGCAGCGAAGCGCGCGCGGACCAGTCGCGTTCGCGCTCGCGCAACGCACGCACATCGCGCGCCCAGTCGCGGCCGAACGTCAGCAGCGCATCGTTGCGGGCGCTCAAGACATCGACACTCTCATCGAACATCGCGTCGCGCGCGTCGGCATCGAGCGCTGCGGTGGCGGCGTACATGTCGGCGATCGTGCGGTCGATCTGTTCCGGCGTCATGCCGCCGAACCGCGCATCCACCGCAGCGATGCGATGCGACGGCGGCAATGCCAGTGCGCGACGCACCAAGGCCGCGAATACCTGCCGATCCGCAGGCGCGAAATACTGGCTTTGTTCGCGACGCAAGCGTTCTCGGATCTTCGATCGATCCGCATCGCCGAAACCGTTCGCGCGCACGGCTTCGGGTTTAGCGCGCTCTTCGGCGCTGTAGGCCAGGGTCGCAGCGTAGAACAACGCCTTCGGCAGCGGCGGAATACCGCCGGCGGGCGATTCCGCACCGAGCGGAATCAGATTCAACAAGAAATCGCGCTCCCACGACGCTTCGCGTTCGGTCAACACCTCGCGCAAACCCGCATGCGCTGCGACCGCCGCCTCATGCGCCGGCCGTTTCGTTGCCCAAGCAAGCGTCGCCGCGTCGCTCTCCCGCTGGCGATCGACGATCTTGCCGCGATCCAAGCCCGCGATCTGGCCCTGCGCGTTCTTGTAACGGTTGTGGATGCCTTTGAGATTCGCCGCTAGCGCGATCTTGGCCTGCGCATCTTGCTGGCTGGCGCGTTCGAGGATCGCGATCCATTCGCCGAACACATCTTCGCGGCGAGCGAAAAAGCGCTCGCGCCGCTCGCGCATTTCTTCGGCGATCAATGCCCGATAGGTGATGCCCGGATAGCCCAAAATCATCACGAAATCGCCGTCGTCCACGCCCGCGTTCGAGAGCGGAAAGTAGAATTCGGCGCGATATGGGCGATTTTCGTCCGCGCGATCGGCCGGCTTACCTTCGACGCTCGCATAAGCGCGCGCGATCGCGAAATCGCCGGTATGCCGCGGCCACGACCAGTTGTCGATTTCGCCGCCGTACTCGCCGATCGCGCGCGGGGGCGCGTAGACCAAACGCACATCGCGAAGCTCGATCGATTCGATCAACGTGTAGGCCACGCCATCGTCGAACGCGGCGACTTTGCACTTGATATCCGCTTGTTTTTGGCACGTCTCGACCAAGGCTTTACGCGCGGCATCGATCGCCCGCAAGCGCGCCAGCGGCTCGGCATTCGCGGGAACCGACGCCAACACCTGCGCAGTGACATCGGTGAAGCGTTTCGGAACCTCCACGCGCATGGTGCTTGCGGGCAATTCTTCGGCTTGCGTCCGCGCGAGGAAACCGCCGGCGATCAGATCGCGTTGCGGGGTGCTGTGTTCCTGCACCGCACCGAACAAACAGTGATGATTGGTGACGATCAAACCGGTCGCCGACACGAACGCGCCCGAGCAGCCGCCGATATTCACCGTTCCCGTCAGCAAACCGGTGCCGCGCTTCGCATCCCATAGCGCCGCGGGCGGCAACTTCAAACCCTGCCGCTTGAGCCAAGCGGCGTCGATCTCCAAGACTTGAGCGGGCGTCCACTTGCCGTCGAGGGCGTGGACATGCGGCACCGTTAAGAGCGCGGCCAGCGCTGCGGTGAGCGCTACGCCGAGATCGCGTCGACGCGATCGCAATGAGAGCGTGATCTTGTTCATTCCGGAAGTATAAACACACACGTTGCGAAGAAGCGTTCAGTGACCGCTTCGTTCGTCTCGACGACCTCGACCGCCCATCGACAACGCCTCTGCCTCGGTCTGCCTCGGTCTGCTCGGATGCATCGCACCCTGCGCATCGGCCTTTCTCGATCGATGCATGCGCGCAGTCGACGTCACGGATCGACCCCGCAGGCGAGCCATGGCCCGCCTGCGATGTGTTCGCTCAACACGAGCCCCCTGGGGATGCGGGCATATTGCACTGAGAACAGCAAGTGGATGCGCCGAGAACGCCGGACGCGCAGGTGTCGCAGAATCCGGTCGACACCCACGCCAAGCTGCATGTCCAGTCGCAATTGCAACAGGCGATGTGCATCGGGAATTGGCCGAGAATCACGGTCCCTTTCATCTGGCTCAGGTCCACCGCCGTCTTATCGCCGACCAGCCGCAAGGTGGTGGTCTTCGTCGCTGGATCGTGCGACACGATCTCGACCTGTCGACTCACGGATTCGCCGCCCACACGCGTATCCAGCATCAACGATGGACCCGTCGCGACGGGCTCGGGCCTGTTCTCCGGCACTTTTTTGAGCGCATTCAACCAATCGCCGTGCGTTGCCGTCGCCAGCCTATCGCCTTTTCCATCGATGACATCGATGCCTTCGATCCCTTTCAATTCCAGCGTATTGCGCTTTCGATCGTGTTCGATCCGATCGACATGCAATACCAATGTCGGCGGCCCTTTCGGTACTTCGCACATTTTTTTCGCATCGTCCGCGACCGCCACTGGCATCGCGATCAGGAAGACCAGCGTCGCCGCCGCAGTAGCGAGGAAATAAGATTTCATGGCACTTCTCCTTTGCGTTATTCGGACCCACCCCTCTCGTCGATCGCGTCGTACGTCCGTCGCGAATCATTCCTTAGTCACGCAGCGCTGATCCCCCAGCGGCTAAGCGATACGCTTCGATCGTCAAGCCGGCGATGTCGAAGCGCGTGCGGGCCGCGTCGATGCCGTGCCCGGTCGGCAACATCGCCATCGCATCGGCGGTGATCAAGATTTCGCCGGCAGCGGCAAGGTCTTCGCCGAGCTTGCACGCGCGATTGACGGCATTGCCGAAGAAGTCTTGATCCGAAATCACCAAGATGCGCCCGTAGTCGATGCCGCAGGCGATATGGATGTCGAGTTCATCGGGCGTGGCTTCGTTCGCGGCTTCGAACGCGGCGTGAATTTCGCGCGCGGCGCGCACCGCGGCTTCGACCTCGGGGAACATGGCGTAGCAGTTATCGGCTTCGAATTTCACCAGCGTGCCGCTGTAACGTTGGATCACCGGCTCGGTGGTCAGTTGCATACGCCGCACCATCGACAAGAAATGCACGATGCCGTATCGGTAGGTCAGCTCCGAGAACCCGGACATATCGAACACCAGCACCGCACGGTCCGCGCCGTACTCTTGCCATAGCTGGTCTTCGAGCCGCTGCCGTTGGGCGATATCCGGTTCCTGCGAATAGCGCAGTAGGAATGCCTGGAAACGCTCGGACGCTTCGGTCTGCATCGGCCCTACCCCCTGTGGTTGGCGTCACGATGGCGGAGCGAGGGACAAGGGTCAAGCGCCGCACGACGAGATTTTCCACGGAGGATAGTGCAGGATAGGCGGCCACGCGTTGGACCCATCCGTCGGTTATGAGCCCCGAAGCCTCCAATCCGATTCTCGCCCGGCTGGAAACCTTGAACGCGATCGGCGTGGCGTTGTCGTCCGAGCGCGATATCGACGCCTTGCTCGAACGCATTCTTGAAGCAGCGCGAAGCCTCTCGAACGCCGATGCCGGCAGTTTGTATCTGGTACGCGACGATCATCTGCACTTCAAGGTCATGCGCAACGACACCTTGGGGTTTTTCAAGGGCGGTAAGCATGGCGCGCCGGTCACGTTCCCGCCGCTACCGCTGCATCTTCCCGACGGCGGCAACAACACCACGATGATCGCGGCGGTCGCCGCGTTGACCGGCCGCACCATCAACATCGCCGATGCGTACGCCGCCGTCGATTTCGATTTTTCCGGCACGCGCAGCTTCGATGCCAACACCGGTTATCGCTCGCAATCGTTCTTGACCGTGCCGATGAAAGACCATGGCGATCAGGTGGTCGGCGTGCTCCAATTGATCAACGCCAAGAATGCCGCCGGCCAGGTGCGTTCGTTCTCGCAGTCCGATCAACAGTTGGTGGAATCGCTATCGTCGCAGGCCGCGATCGCGATGAATCATCGACGTTTGATCGATCAACTCGAAACGTTGTTGGAATCGTTGATCGGGATGATCAACACCGCGATCGACGAAAAATCGCCTTACACCGGCGGCCACTGCGAACGCGTGCCGGTGTTGACGATGCTGTTGGCCGAAGCCGCGGCTCGGGTGCAGGAAGGTCCGCTGGCTGGGTTCCGCATGAGCGATGCCGACCGCTACGAATTGAGGATCGCCAGCCTGCTGCACGACTGCGGCAAGATCGTCACGCCGGTGCATGTGATCGATAAATCGACCAAGCTGCATACCTTGTTCGATCGCATCGAATTGATCGATACTCGTTTCGAGGTATTGATCCGCGATGCCGAGATCGCTCTGCTCAAGGGCGAAATCGACGCCATCGAACACACAGCACTGGTCGACGCTTTGATCGCCGATCGTGCGTTGATCCGGCAATGCAACATCGGCAGCGAGGAGATGGACGAAGCGCGCATCGAGGAATTACGGCGCATCGCAGAACGCGGTTGGCGCATGTCGGGCGACGGCGCGCGCGCCTTCCTTTCCGACGACGAATTGCATCACCTCTCGGTGCGTCACGGCACGCTGACGCGAGAGGAACGCGAGATCATCAATCACCACATCGTGATGACGATCCGCATGCTCGAAACCCTGCCCTGGCCTTCGCATCTGGCCAAAGTACCGGAGTACGCCGGCGGCCATCACGAACGTATGGACGGCAAGGGCTACCCGAAAGGTCTGACTCGCGAACAAATGAGCATCCCCGCACGGGCGATGGGCATCGCGGATATTTTCGAGGCGTTGACCGCGCAAGACCGCCCGTACAAGTCCGCGAAAACATTGTCGGAATCGCTGGCGATACTCGGGCGGATGAAGGTCAAGCATCACATCGATCCAGACTTATTCGATGTGTTTCTGCGCGAACGCGTTTATTTGGACTATGCGAAGCGTTTTCTGCAGCCGGACCAGATCGATGCCATCGACTGGGCATCGATTCCCGGGGTCGATCCGGCCTTGGCCGAACATTTGCGGCGCGAAGACGCGAACGAAGCTGCTCAATTCGCTTCGGCATAAGTGGCCGGCACTATCGCTAAGCGGCGCGTTTCGGCGATAGCGCTTCGTCTCGCTGAGCGTGTTGCGGAAACGACGAGCCCCGCAGGTGCGGGGCTCGTGGCGTCATATGGCCTGCGATGACGCGCATAGATCAATGGTGAAGAATGATGTCCGCGATGATGCCGGTCGCGACTGCGATCAAGATATATCGACCGTCATCGGTGCGGACCCAGCGATGGCCGCGCGGCGGCGGCGCAAGATGGTAGACGCGATAGTCTTCGACGTAATAGTCGCGTTCCAGATAGACCACCGGAATCCGTTCGCCGCGATGCATCTCGTGTTTATGATGGCCTTTGTGTTTGCCGCGCGAGCGGCTGTCATCGTCATCATGATGTCCACGGCTATGACCGCGCCCGCGGCCGTGATCGTCGGCTAGTGCCGGTGTGGCCACCAGTAATGCAAGCGAAATAGCGAGCAATAATCGTTTCATGATGTTCTCTTGGTGATCAGGTGGACCGATGCTACTCGCCTCGCTCGCCTCACGGGCGGCAAAGTTGACGGCCATCACTATTGAGCGACTATGGCTTCAGCCGTCGTTCGGTTACGTCTGCGATTCGAAGCGAGAGGGCGACGGCCTATCCCCATGAATCTTCGAATATCAGCTCTTCCGCTTCGCTCGCGGATGCGCGCCGTCGTAAACCTTCGCGAGGTGTTGATAATCGAGGTGCGTGTAGATCTGCGTCGTCGCGATGTCGGCATGACCGAGCAGTTCCTGCACGCCGCGTAAATCGCCGGAAGATTCCAGCACATGACTGGCGAAGGAATGGCGCAACAGATGCGGATGCACGCGCTTGAACAAGCCTTGACGTTGCGCGAGTTGTCGCAATCGAATCTGCACCGCGCGCGGAGTGATCGTACCGCCGCCGCGCCCCGGGAAAATCGGCATCTCGCGTGTGCCATGCGATTCTTTGCGCCATGTTTCCAACGCGATGCACGCATGCGAACCGACAGGCACGGTGCGCTGTTTGCTGCCTTTGCCGAGCACCGTCACCAAACCTTCGGCCGTATCCAGATCGCGCCAGCGCAATGCGCACAGTTCGCTCAGGCGTAAGCCCGAGCTGTAGAACAATTCCAAGATCGCGCGATCGCGCACGCCCAACGGGACATCGGTCGGCAAATCGACCAGTTGCACGGCTTCGTCCACATCCAACACCTGCGGCAATTTGCGCGGCGCTTTCGGTGCGCGCAGGCCCGCAGCGGGGCTCGCGGCGATACGGCTATGTTTGAGCAGCCATTGATAGAAGCTGCGACAAGCCGACAGCCGTCGCTGCAAACTTTTCGCCGACAAACCACGACGATGCTCGGAGGCGATGAAGGCCCGCAATTGTTCGGTATGCAGACTCACGACATCGGCGATACCTTGCCCTTGCGCCCATTGCGTCAACGTTTCCAGATCGCGCCGATACGCATCGAGCGTATGCGCGGACATGCGGCGCTCGACGTGCAGATGCGACAGGAATTCTTCGGTCGACAGCGTTGCCGTCACAGCCGCGGCCATGCTTGAACGATGCCGACGATATGCACCGCGCCGAAGACGATGCAGATCGCCGAGCTCCACCACCAGAACGCCGCATCCGCAGGCGCGCCGAACCCCGCGTAAAACACGCCAACCGCACCGCGGAGCGAATAAATCGCAGCGATGCCGCATAAGCCGATGCGCAACAACGGTAATTTCGGTATCGCGCCGGCGCCGGATAATGCATAGAGCGCCCAGACGGATAACACCGCCACGATGCCCGATGTGATGATCGTCGGGCGCCAATCGCCGGCGTCGGCGAGCCTCGCCATGCGTTCGCCCGCGCCGAAAAAGCGATACCACGTCGCCCCGAACACGATGCAGCCGACATGCAGCAGTGCCGCGATTGCGCTGAGCGCCGCGCCGATCGTGAGCCAGAGATTCCAGGCAGCCGTCATACGCGCTCCCGACGGCCTCAGTACTCGAACCGTCGCATCGCCGCGACGAACGCCTCGCCCATCATCCGCAGAAACAGTGTGCCCATGCCGGGAAAGAAACGATTGGGTTCGCGGCTGCCGACGGCGAGCAAACCAAGCCCCGGCAGCGGCAGCAGCGCGCTGGACTGCACGTCCTCGACGCGCGCGGCATAGAGCAGCGCGTTCTTATCGGGGTGCAAACGTCCGCAGATCGGTTCGGATTCGCGGATGCAATCGTTGAACGGCGCGAGCCGTCGGTCGCCGTCGGCCACGATCTGCAGCCACTCGCTTTCTTCCAACCCCGGCACCGGCGCGAACAGCACAAAACGCACCAAGTCGCCGTTGAAATCTTCGGCGAGCGCTGCGGCCATCGCGCGCGCGGTGTCGGCGGCGCTGGTTTGTTTCATCAGCGCAAGCGTCAACTGATGCGTGCGCACCGCGAGACGCTCGTTCTCCTGCGCGTTGCCGAACAACTCCTGCAAACGACGCGACAACTCGCGGTTTTTCTCGCGCAGGATATCGAGCTGATAGCTCGCGAGCGACGCCGCTGAACCTTGTTCGCGCGGCACGACCAGCGTGACGGCGAGATCGGGAAATTGCTGCAGGAAATTCGGATGCCGGCGCAGCCATGCGGCGATTTCGTGCGCGCCGAGCTTCTCGCTGGATTGTTTGTCGAACGGGTCGATCATGGCCACCACTCTCCCTCGAAAACGAATGCGGCCGGTCCGGCCATGCTGATGTGCGATGCGTCGTCGGGCCACACGATACGAAGCGTACCGCCGGGCAGCGCGACATCGACTTCGCGATCGATACGGCCGCGTTGGATCAGGATCGCGGCCGCCGCGCAGGCGCCGCTACCGCAGGCGAGCGTCTCGCCGACGCCGCGCTCGAACACCCGCAGATTGATGCGGTCGCGCGCGACGACTTCGGCGAAACCCACGTTCACCGACTCCGGGAACATCCGATGCTCTTGCAGATACGCACCGAGCACCGCGACCGGTGCGGTCGCCGCTTCGGTCACTTCGATCATGGCATGCGGATTGCCCATCGAAACCGCACCGAAACGCAAAGGACGACCACCGAATTCCAGAATGTAACCGTCTTGGCCGTTGTCGAAACCGACCAGCGGAATTTTTTCCGGCGCGAATTGCGGTACGCCCATCGCGATGCGAAACATGCCGCCGCCGAGGGCATCGATGCTGTGCGTGCCCACCGGACTATCGAGCGAAAAGCGGCCGCCTTCGGGCGTGGGCAGACCGCGGCGATCGCGATCGCGCAGCACCCATGCCGCGACGCAGCGCGCACCGTTACCGCATTGCTGCGAAGACGAACCGTCGGCGTTCCAGATGCGATAGGTCGCCAGCGCGCCAGGGCTGCGTGGCGATTCGATGGTGAGGATTTGATCGCAACCGATGCCGGTATGGCGATCGGCCATCGCCCGGCATTCTGCGGCCGTGGGTGGTGCGAGATCGGCAGCGGCGTACGCGGGCGGAATGCCGAATGCGCGCAGATCGAGGACGACGAAATCGTTGCCCGCGCCGTGCATCTTGCTGAACCGCAGCGGGGACTGTGCGGTCGGTGTCATGGCTCAGCGATCGCGGCGCGGCGGCGGTTCCGAAGCGTCGGTCGACGCATCGGCGGGCGTGTCCGTCGCCGTTGAGTCGGCGGGCGCGTCGGTCGACGCTGGCGCCGTCGAATCGACGGGCGTGTCCGTCGGCTTCGTCGGCAAGACCAAAGGACCTTTGTTGCCGCAGGCGGCCAGTGCGAACGGCAGGGCCAGTGCGAGAAGCAGCGCCATGAGGGGCGATGCGATGAGGGGCGATGGGAAGCGTCGATTCATCGGTGCAGTGTAGCCGTGCGGACGGGCCTGGGGAATGCGCGCGAGCGTGGGCCTCGCGTCTCAGCCATGGCGAGGTTCGGGCCGGCGCCATAGCCAGACCGCCACAATCGCCATGATCGCCGTGCCGGTCGCCGCCATCCACGTTTTCGGCGCGGTGAGGAACATCACGGCCGCGCAGAAGGCCATGCTGATCGTCGCCAAACGCTTCGAACGTCGACTCACCGCGCCTTGCGTCTGCCAGTCGTGGATCATCGGGCCGAACCGGCGATGCGCCAGCAGCCAGGCGTGCAGTCGCGCCGAACCACGCGCCGCCGCGAATGCCGATAGCAACACGAACGGCACCGTCGGCAGCCCCGGCACGACGATGCCGACGATGCCCAAGCCCA
Source organism: uncultured Gammaproteobacteria bacterium (assembly GCA_963783035.1). Classification (GTDB taxonomy): domain Bacteria; phylum Pseudomonadota; class Gammaproteobacteria; order Xanthomonadales; family Xanthomonadaceae; genus Lysobacter_I. The sequence continues at coordinate 724,584 of CAWAMC010000004.1, read as the reverse complement.
AGCTCGTATAGGCCAGCAACCACCAAGCCCAACGCCAACGGCGCGGCGCGGGCTTGGATAACGACGTCTGCGATGAGGTCGCCGGGCTAAGCGGCGCGTCGGGCGTCATCGGGACGAAGCGGATATCGGCGAGGGCGGGCGCATCTTTATTTTGCGACCGGGGCGTCCGCGAGGCCGAGCTGATCGAGCATGAAGGCGTACATCTCCGACTGTTCGCGATAGCGACGGAAACGGCCGGACTTGCCGCCGTGGCCGGCTTCCATATTCGTCCGGAACACCACGGGCGCCTTCGACGTATTCAGATCGCGCAGACGCGCCACGTACTTCGCCGGCTCCCAGTACTGCACCTGCGAATCCCACAGCCCGGTACCCACGAACATCGCCGGATACGCCTGTTTCGATAAATTATCGTAGGGCGAATACGACAACATGTAGTCGTAATACTTCTTCTGCTCTGGATTGCCCCATTCGTCGTATTCGTTGGTGGTCAGCGGAATGCTCGGGTCGAGCATCGTCGTCACCACGTCCACGAACGGTACCTGCGAGAGAATCGCGTGGTATTTTTCCGGCGCCATATTCGAGATCGCACCCATCAACAGACCGCCGGCGCTGCCGCCGTAAGCCGCGACGCGGTCTTTCGCGGCATAGCCTTGCGCGACCAGCGCGTCGGTCACGTCGATGAAATCGGTGAAAGTGTTTTTCTTATTGAACAGCTTGCCATCGTCGTACCAATGACGCCCCATTTCCTGGCCGCCACGAATATGAGCGATAGCGTAGACCATGCCGCGGTCGAGCAAACTGACTGCGGTTAGATTGAAGTTCGGATCGCTGGAGCTGCCGTAACTGCCGTAGGCGTATTGCAGCATCGCAGCCTTGCCGTTCTTCTCGAACCCCTTGCGATACACCAACGATACCGGCACCTTCGCGCCATCGCGCGCCGTGACCCAGACGCGCTCGGTCGTGTATTTCGATGGGTCGTAACCGATCACCGGCTGTTGCTTGAGCAGACGTCGCTCGCCGGTTTTCGTGTTCAACTCGTATGTCGTCGCTGGCGTGGTCAGCGAGGTGTAGGTGTAACGCAGCCAGGGCGTATTCGGCTCGGCATTCGTCGCGAGACCCATCGAATACGCCGGCTCGTCGGCTTTGACGAAGTCTTCTTTAGCGCCCGCCGCGGCATCGGCCTTCAGCAAACGGATGCGCTCCAACCCCTGCGAACGCTCGGTGATCGCGGTGAAGCCATCGAATAATTCGAAGCCGTCGATGAATACGTCATCGCGATGCGGCACCCATTCTTTCCACGCATCGCGCGATGTCGCATCGCTCGGCGCGGTCATCAACTTGAAGTTAGACGCTGCCTTGCCGTCTTGACTGGGCGCATTGGTGCGAATCACCCAACGGCCGTCGAGATGTTCGGCTTGATACTCCACATCGCGCTGACGCGGTGCAAACACCACGAACGTCTTGGGATCGGCGGCCGATGCGCAGCGCATTTCGCTGGACACCGTACTTTCGACCGAAATACAGATGAATGTGTCGTCGCGGGTACGGCCGATGCCCATGTAAAAGCTATCGTCTTGTTCTTCGTACACCAGCGTATCGGCCGACGCCGGCGTGCCGAGCGCATGTTTCTTCACGCGCACGGTCAGCAGCGTTTCCGGGTCGTTTTCGACGTAAAACAGGGTCTTGTTGTCGTCCGCCCAGATCAGATTCGCCGACACGCCTTTGATCTCATCGGGATACAGTTCGCCGGTCTCGAGATTCTTGATACGAATCGTGTACTGACGACGGCCGTTGCCGTCTTCGGCATACGCGAGCAAGCGATTGTCCGGGCTGACTTCGAAGTCGCCGACGCTGTAATAGCCCTTGTCTTTCGCGAGTACGTTGACGTCGAGCAGCACCTCTTCGTCTTTGCCCTGGCTGCCGTCGGCGGCGGCCTTAGCGCGCAGATACACCGGATAGTCCTGCCCCGCCTTGAAGCGGGTGAAGTACCAATAGCCGCGTTCGCGGTACGGCACCGAGTCGTCGTCCTGTTTCACGCGACCGACGATTTCCGCATAGAGCTTCTCTTCCAGCGGTTTGAGCGGCGCCATCACCTTGTCGGCATAAGCGTTCTCCGCATTGAGATACGCCAGCATCTCCGGATTCTTGCGATCGTCGTCGCGCAACCAGTAGTACTCGTCGTTGCGCACCGCGCCGTGCGGGGCCTTGACCGCGTGCGGTTTTTGAGCGGCATCGGGCGGAGGAGGAAGTTCGGTAGCGAGCGAGCTCAAAGGAAGGGTCATCGTCAATAGGCTGAGTAAGAGTGTGTGCTTGCGCATGGCATGGATTCGCTGAATGGGGGAACGGGTCACGACCCCGTCTCGGATGGATTGTAGTCGACGGCATCAAAGCGTGCTCGCGATATCCAATGCGATCCCACAGACCCCACGGGATTCATACGGCGATCGTGCGCAAGCGCAGCACCTGCCCCTTCCGTTCATGCGCGCAAAGCACCGCCGTTAAGGCAGCGCTGCAAACGCCAGCGTTGCCGCGGCACATGGCGGCCGATCGCCGATCAATCACGATGGCAACGCCATCATCACGGCCTCATCCGTGCTCGTCGGTCACGACAAACACGCCGCCATCGTCAGCAACGACGGTTGTTCTGTCCTCCATAAAACGAACGACAGCGCCAGGGGCCGACTTCCGGCATCGCGATGACCATGACCGATGGCAGGGGGTATTCCTCACCCTCCGGAGTTACCCGCAGCGTCTGCGTTGACGATGCTGACCTAGCGCGGAACAGCTCGCCATTTCTCGCGTACAGACCGTTAAACCGCCAGCGTTTCGGCACCCAGGTCCTCACCGCACTCCGGCGATCGCCTCTTCGCACCACGCGCACCACGTCGACCCACTTCGTCATCCCACTCGATAGGTCTCGTTATGCAAACCATGACTCACCCCACGACCGCCACTGATATCGGACATCGCGTCCTGAATTGGATCGTCGGCATCGAAGACCGCCGTCCGCAGTACTTCGAAGACACGGCCAGCTTCGTATCGTTTAAAAACCAGACGCTGCGTTCGCTCGATGCGAGCCGGTCGTCGCTCGTGCGCACTAAAACGCCATAAAACACAGGAGAAACCATCATGCCTTTTGAAGCCAAACAGGGGCGCGAACCGGCACCCAGCATTCCGAACGCCTATACGGCGACGACCGCGGACCTGAACACCTACACCGAAGGCTCGCAGCACTTGATCGGTATGCGTCTGGACGCAACCGACTTCAAAATCAAGCACAACCAGCACCGTTACATTTTCGTCGCTGCATTCGACGGCACCGGCAACGACGCGACCCAGACTCTGGCCGAGCGCACCAATGTCAGTTCGCTCTACCAGGACATCGACAACTTCATTCACGGCGACGGCACCTTAGAGAAGCCGGGATTCAGTCGGATACATGCGCGCTACATCGAAGGGCCCGGCACGCAAGGCAGCAGAGTCCAAAGCAATTTGGACACCGCGCTAGGAAGCTCCGTAGAGGACCGGGCCTTCGAAATGTACAAGGACCTCGGAGACAAGGCCCGCGAATGGAAATTGCGCGATAAAGACGCTCAAATCAGCGTGATCACGCTAGGCTTCAGCCGTGGCGCGATCGAAGCGGCCGTGTTCGCCTCGACCGTCGGCAAGTACGGCATTCACGCCGACATGAAATACGAAAAGATCGGCGACTACGCCGGGCCGAACGGTATCGAACTGAAAAGTCTGTCCGGGGAGCTCGTCGCGCCCGGAAAAGTACCTATCGCAGCCGCCTTGTTCGATCCGGTCGCCACGGGCACGGCGCAACGCCACGATCGCGAACTTCCTCATTCCATTCGTTCCGCGCTGCAATTCACCGCCATCGACGAACATCGGGTATTTTTTCCCGTCAACAAGATCGTCACCGACAAACTCGTCGCTTCCGATCCGGACAACTTCGCCAATATCAAACTCGCTGGCTGCCATTCCGATATCGGCGGCGGCTACGCCGAGGGCAAGGGCCTAGCATTGCGTTCCCATAACATGATGGCCTGGTATCTCAACAAAGTCGTGGGCCACGATATCTGCGAATACGCAAGCCTGAATCCAGCGCAGGCCGTCGTGCACGACTCCAACTCGATCCAGCAGTCTTTCCTCGGCTACACGGCGACGGGCTATTGGTATGCGGACCGCACGCAGGACGGTCCCACGATTCAAACCAAAGACAACGGCGACATGGTCCAAGTCATGTCCGGCGTGGATCCACTGCTGCATGCGAAGTCCCGCCTGACCGAGGCGGAAGTCGAGCGATTCAAGAGCGAACTCGAGAGCAACCTGCCGCAACGACGAGAAGAGAGGCTGCGCTCGGAGTCGCCCGAAGAACTGAATAGAATCGCGGAATCGAAATTCAAATCAATGTCCGTTGCGGAGCAGATGGAGTACATACAGCCGCTGACCTCGCCATCGGACACCGCCGTCAAAAACATCCTCGCGGTCGAAGCGGACTCGCTGGCGACGATCGCCGAGACGATGTCGAAGACCGCAGCGCATCATTCGCTGGACACGGTCACGATGCATCCGAGCGGCACCGTCGACAACGAATTCAGACCGAAACCGCTCGCGGTTCAACCACGTATACACGAACGACAGAACGACGAGCATACGCCCGTACCGAAGAAGCAAGCGTATCCGCTCGACGCCTATGGCCTGCAGTTCATGAAAGAGGTCGACCCGAATAAACTGCTGCTGGAAAGCTCCAGGCATATCGCGACGCTGATGGACAGGAAGGCCAATCCCGAGATCGCGGAAGCGCTTCATGCGATGGCGAATGCCGACTTTCTCCACCGCTATTGGCAGACGCCAGGCGAGTCGCCGCAAGGCAGACTGTCCGCCTCCGTCGCTTACCACGCGATGAAAAATGGCATGGATCGGATCGACAGCGTGACGCTCAGCGAAGATCGGGAAAGCCTTGTCGTCACCGATCGGCGCGACGACCATCCCGAAGGCGTCAAGCGGTTGACGATTGATCTCGAAACCGTGCGACGTGCGCCGATGAAACATACGCTCCGCGCACTGGACGACATCACCGATTCGCAGCCGGCTTCGAAATCCATGTTTCAGCAGGCCTACGATCTCCTCGATCACGCCAGCAAGATCGGCTACCCTTTCGAGAATTATCTTCGCAAGGCGAGTCTCGCACAGGAGATCGCGTCCTGCGCCAGGAGCGACGGGCTGGCGCGCATCGATGCATTGGACATCCACCAGGTCGGAAACGGACGCGACGTGCATGTGTTTTCGACGACCCAGGAAAGACGGTACGGCCACGATCACGTCGAATCGCGGATCATTGATCCCGACGGCGTATTGAATCGTGTGGATGGCCTGAAACCACATCGCGCGCAAGACAATATCGAAAACCCAGAAACGCAGGGCGCGCCGAAAGTCAGGCTCGCATAACCTTGCGCGCAAGCCGGCGTGCAGCGACACGTCGGCTTCCGATGCGGATCGCGACACACCTCGACAACGCCGTGCATCGCGATGCGATCGTATTAGAACCCGTCTCAACACCGGGGAGAGATGCATTCGCCTGATGTCGTCATTCCAGCGGTTGAAAGAACGACGCTTACGGATGTTGAGATCGCTTCTAGTCATGCGACTTCAGCCGTTCAAGCCTCGATGCTCGGCATAGGGTATCGCCCATGAGGCTCGATTGATTAGATCGCACTCCAGAGGTCTGCGGATAGGCCGTGTCGGAGCGGACATCCGATTTCTGTGGCGTTCGCGTTTTAGGTCGTGATACGTTCCAAATCTGAAAGTGCAGCCTCGTGGCCAGTCGCCACGCTTCACGCACAGGGAGCCGTCGCAACATGTCTGAAGATTACCCGCGTTCAACCCCGCAGGCCTCCGCCACGGCCACGATCAAGGTCAGTCTCGACGAAGTCGTCATCGCCGATCGGCGCGCGAACGTCGAATTGATGACCGATGGCCTTTCGGGCTGCGTCGCGGTCGCGCTCAAAAGCGGCGACAAGATCGGATTGACCCATATCTACAGCGATGCCCTCGGGCGCTTCGACGATTACAGGGAGCCGCTGAAAGCCTTCGCGCGCACCGTCGCGAACGGTGGCGAAATCACCGAGGCGTATGTTGTCCACAATGGCAACGTATTGGAGAAAGGCCGCGACCAGACTCTGCCAGACATGGTCCGTGGCTGTCTGGCGGAACAAGGTCTTGTCAGGCGCGGCGGTATCGTGGAACTGGTCGACAACGGCTGCACTCTCAGCGAACAGGGCCTGTTCTTCAAACGACGCGACAACGTTCAGGTCTACGATAGTGGTGGCCATACCAACAGCGCGCTGGAACATCTGGACAGCGGTGTCGCATCCGACCTGCGCGGAAGGATGGCGAGCGGCGCGCTGTTCAGACCCAGCGAGCATGTCCGCGCATCGGGCTATGCGGGGGCCTTCCGAGTTGCCGTCGATGGCGGTCGCATCGAAACCGCACTCGATGGAGGCCTACGTCGTGCCGCCACCGCCACCCAAGGTGGAAGTGGATGCATCCAAGCTCAAGCTAGACGATTTGGTGACGAAAGAACTGCGTGGATTGGGCGTGCTTAAGTACGGTGAAGTCAGGCCCGCAGCAGCCACCATCACCGCTGCGATCAAAGAACATGGTTTCACCGAGGCGCGCCTCGAAGCCAGCCCCGACAAACAACATCTTCGCGTTAGCGGAAACGGCAAGGTGCTGGAATTCGATATCGATTCGGGCAAGGTCAAACTCGCCGCTTCGTCATCGCCACCCCTGGTGGCATCGTCGTCATCGACGATCGAACCGGCCATGAAATCGCTCACGCTCTACGAGCAAGCGGCCGCCGCGCTCGAGCCGCATCGTGAGCAACTGAAACTGCAGAATCCGACGTCATGCCGTCGAAGCCGCGCGCGACATCGCGTCGCAGGCGCATCGGGACGGCTTGACTGGCATTTCGCGATTGGACGTGGTGACGTCGGAACACGGCAAATCGTCACTTGTCGCTCATCAGGACGGCGTATCGGCGCAACAAACGCAGCCGATGGCGATCGACACGCTGCAACAAAATGCCGGTGCCCTCCCGCGAGCGCCATCGAAGGACGGGCCGGATAAAGATCACTGTCCGATCATGTAGCGCAGGCGCGATCGCATCGCAGGCGATGCCGCGGGCCAGGGCCTCGATACAGCGCACACGCTCAATCGGCGATTAGTCTCACCCGCGCGAAATTGCGTCTGCCCACTTGCAGCACGCCCTCGAACCCCGGCACGAAACTCGTCGCCGGGTCTTCGACGACATGGCCGTCGACCTTCACCGCGCGTTCTTTGAGTTTGCGATTGGCTTCGGAATTGCTGGGCGTGATGCCGGCGGCGGTGAGCAACGCGGCGATGCGGATGCCTTCGGCCGGAATACTTACATCCTGCAGCGCGAGCAAGGTCATATCGCCTTCGCCGCTGATTGCGGCTTGCCAGCCGGCGATGGCGATATCGGCTGCGGCGATATCGTGGAAACGCGCGGCGAGCTCGCGCGCGAGACGCAGCTTCACGTCGCGCGGATTGAGCTGACCGGCATCGATATCCACTTTCAAACGCTTCGCTTCGTCGATGCCGATCTCGAAACTCAGCAGATCGATCCAACGCCACATCAAGTCGTCGCCGATTTTCATCGTCTTATTGACGATATCGATCGCCGGCTCATTGATCCCGATGTAATTGCCGAGCGACTTCGACATCTTCTGCACACCGTCCAAGCCTTCCAGCAACGGCATGGTCAACACGATTTGCGGCGGTTGGCCGAAGTGCTCCTGCAGGCCGCGGCCCATCAACAGATTGAATTTTTGATCGGTGCCGCCGAGTTCGACGTCGGCCTTGAGCGCGACCGAGTCGTAGCCCTGCACCAACGGATAGAGAAACTCGTGGATCGCGATCGACTGTTGCGCGGCGTAACGCTTGGCGAAGTCGTCGCGTTCGAGCATGCGCGCCACCGTGTGCTGGCCGGCGAGCTTGATCATGTCCGCCGCGCTCATCATGCCGAACCATTCGCTGTTGAAGCGCACTTCGGTGCGGTCCTTATCCAAGACCTTGAACACCTGTTCGGCATAGGTCTTCGCGTTGGCCTCGACATCTTCGCGGGTCAACGGCTTGCGGGTGACATTCTTGCCGGTGGGGTCGCCGATCATCCCGGTGAAGTCGCCGATCAGAAAAATCACCTGATGCCCCAAGTCCTGGAACTGGCGCATTTTGTTCAGCAGCACGGTGTGCCCGATATGCAGATCGGGTGCGGTGGGGTCGAAGCCGGCCTTGATCCGCAACGGGCGGCCCAGCTTCAAGCGGGCTTCCAATTCCTCGCGCTTGAGGATTTCGTCGGCGCCGCGGGCGATGAGGTCAAGAGCATCAATGGACATGTGTCGTTCTTTAGGGGCTGTCGCAGGGGGTGTGAGAATGACGATTCGATCACGCTTTTGCTGACGCGTTGGGTCGCGCTTCGATCGAATCTAGCTTAACGGATTATCGCCGCAGACCACGACCGCCTTGCTTGGATGCTCGCCTGCTCGGAGCCTGGGACTCGACGATCAACCCTCATGGCCGCGCTCAGCGATTTCGCGATTTCGCCTGCATTCGCCGCACTTCCGCCACGAATACTAGATCGGAACAGTCCGAAGCACTCGCAACCCGAGCGCGCATCCTCGCCCCCCCGTCGTGCACGTCTGGAGGCTCATCGCCATGGGCTTCGCCCCTTATCCGCGCAAATCGCTTACGACTCGGTGGAATAAGACGCTGCCGAAGTCGTTCTTCTCCTATGTGACCGTTTTGTGACCGTTCGTTCCGCCTCCCCCATCGCACTGAGGACACCCGCATGAGCACCCTGCCACCCGAAATCGAAACCCTGATCCGATTCGGGATCGATATCACGGCGATGGTCATTCTTCTCTTCGGATTTTTTTATCGTCGGTATCGCGATAAGGAATTGGCGACCACCGCATCGATGTTCAATATCTTCGCGTTCTGCGTGCTGACCGTATTGTCTTCGGTGAAGTTTAGCGTCGCCGCCGGTTTCGGCTTGTTCGCCATCCTCGCGCTGTTCAGCTTGCGCTCCGAGCAAATCTCGAAGATCGAAATCACGTATTTCTTCGGCTCTATCGCCATCGCGGTGATCTGCTCGGTACAGGGCACGACCCTGCCGTTCGTGGCACTGATCGTCGGATTCGTATTGTTAGGCACTTACATCCTCGATCACCCCAAGATCCTGAAGTCCGCGGACGGAGTGAAGATCACGCTCGAGAAGATCGATCTGCATGTCCTGTCCGACCCGGCGCAGATGCGCGCCGATCTGTCGAAACGCTTAGGCGTCGAAGTCATGTCCTATCACATCGACGGACTGGACTACATCAACGATATGGCGCGTATCAACGTGTTCTTCCGCAAGCAATGAGTCGCTTTGACCGAGGAATCATACCTATGGACGCGATCATCGCCGACCGCCTCAGCGCATTCAGCCCGATCAGCCTGGAAGCGCTGAATACGAAAGCAGAAATGCTCGATCGTTTGGACAATAAATACATTCTTACCAGCGGAAAACTGCAGCATGTGTTATCCGCACTGACCGAGAGATTCGATGCGTTGGATATCGACGGCAGGCGCGCATTTTCGTACTCGACCCGCTATTTCGACGACGCCGAGCGGCGCGGTTATTACGACCATCACCAACGGCGGCGGAAGCGCTGCAAAGTGCGCGTGCGGCATTACGTGGACGCTGGACTGAGTTTTCTCGAAGTCAAACTCAACGAACAGCGCGCCTCCACGGCCAAGCGCCGCTTGCGCGTTGAGAAACCGTTGATCGCACTCGATACGCGCTGCATGGATTTCGTCGATACCTGTTACCGCAATAGCTACGACGAAGCGTTCGTGAAGCAGCTCCAACCGGTGATTCTGATCCGTTACCAGCGCATCACGCTGGTCGCCCGAGACGGTGGCGAACGACTGACGATCGATACGCAGCTCGATTTCGAGGCGAACGGCGTCGGCCGCGTGGCGCCGGACGACATGTTCATCATCGAAACCAAATCAGCGCAGGGCAATGGCATCGCCGACAAGATTCTCAGATCACTGCATGTGCAGCCGACCAAGCGCGTTTCCAAATATTGCATCGGCATGGCGGCGACCGGCCAAGTGTCGCGCTGCAACGGGTTTTTGCCGGCGATGCGGCGATTGGAACTCACCGACGCCGCTGCGTCGCCTTTCTTGCATGCACCATCGCGTCTGCCGCTCAATCGCATCGCGCAGGATTCGTTGCAATCTCTGGAGTACGGTCGATGATTCGCCTCACTCGGTTGTTCATGGCAGTCGCGGCTGCATCGTTGATTTCGCCCAGTTTTGCTGGTGATACGTTCTCCATGCGCGCCACAACGGCTGTATCTGCAGGCATCGATGCTTCTGCCGTTGACGAAGTCGACGGCAACACCGATGACGGCAAATCGCGCAAGCGCGGCGAACGCGCACCACTCGACCCGAATCGACGCCGCGTCGTCCGCCGCAATGATGATGATGAAGACAAGCCGAAGACAGCGTTGGAGATCGCGCGCGAGCTGGGCATTGCGGCCGACGATGCCCGCCCTGAACAGCAACGCGAGTCCACATTGTTTGGCAAGCGTTTGATCGTCGGCGGCGAAGTCAGCACATCGCTGCGCGGCCGCGGCCGCTACGACTTGGAGGATCGCGACAGTGCCGATGCCGATGCTGCTGCCGAAGGAAAACTAGAGGCGATCTGGCTGCCGAGCGAACGCATGGCCGTCTTCGCTTCGAGCAAAGCCTTCGGCGAAACCTCGGCATCTCAAGGTCGCAATACCAAGCGCAAGTCCGGGATCACGCTCGACGAATTGTGGTGGTTGAAAACCGGATTGTTCGAGACTCCGCTAGCGATTCAGGTCGGCCGTCAACGACTGCGCGACCAACGCGAGTGGTGGTGGGACGACAACATGGAAGCGGTGCGGCTGCATTATTTCGGCTCGGATTTGACTGGGTTCGTCGGAGCCGGCCGCAAGCTGGCGTCGTTATCGACCGAAGGGCCGCTGGATGCCGAAGATCGCGGTCTATTCAATGTCTTCGGTCATCTGGATTGGGAGTGGAAAAAGCGCCATCACCTCGAAGTCTTCGCGTTGCGTCAGAACGATCGCAGCGCTAGTTATGCGGTCGGCGACATCGTCGCCAGCGATCGCGTCGATGCGCGCGATGCCGATCTCACCTGGGCCGGCGTTCGCGCGCGCGGCTGCATCAAACCCAAGTTTCCCAAACGCCTCTGCTATTGGGGCGATCTTGCTCGGGTCAGCGGTCGAGAACGCGAGTTCGCGCTCGATCCGTTCGACGCCAACAACGATCAGGTCACTGGCGTCGGGCGTCGCACGGTCCGCGGCAAGGCTTACGACGTCGGCGTTAGCCTCGAATTGCCGTTCGCGCCAAAGCCGGTGCTGACCCTCGGCCGCGCGCACGGCTCGGGCGATCGGTCCGGCACACCTGGCCACGATGGCGCCTTCCGTCAAACCGGCCTGCATCGCAACGACGGCCGATATCGTGGTCTCAGCCGCTTCCGTTATTACGGCGAAGTGCTACGCCCGGATTTGTCGAACATCGAGATCGATACTGCAGCGATCGGCATCCCGCTGGGCGATACGTTTTGGCTCGAAACCATCTGGCATCGCTATCGCCAACCGGAGGCCGACAACCGGATCGTCGGCTCCCCGATCGACACAAACCCGGAAGAGGATAACGACGATTTGGGCGAAGAGATCGATGTGGTGCTGGGTTATCGCCCACCGACGCGCTGGGAGTTCGAGATGTCGGGCGGGGCGTTCCGTGCCGGTCCTGCGTTTGGCGACAGCGAAGGCCGTTGGGCCGGTTCGGTCGAACTCAAGCTGGACTACAACTTCTGAATGACTGCGCTTGGGTCGCGATCGCGGCCGGGACGTATCGGCGATGTCCTCAGCCTAAGCTGCAAAGCCCTCCGCTTCCCGTGCTCGCGCGGAGCACCAAATCCGGTACTGGCGCCTGCGTCACAGTCGTGCGCAGTATGCCTGTCTGCGGTCACGAAACCGGCCCTGAATGTTAAGTTTTTGTTGCTTTCGGATGTCTAAAAAAACTAAGCCTGTCAAGGATTTGACGCGATCTTTTCGACTAACTTATGGTACTGCCTTGGCCGTCCCGACAGGGGGATTCCGTTTAATGACCACGCCGTCAAGTCGCGTCCTGCGTAATCGCGCAGTCCGCACACGAAATTTGCGCCTCGCATCCGAGCACGAAGCCCAGGTCGCGGCCTCGCAAACCCCTTCATCTGAGGCCTTCTCGGGCCGTTGGACGCGCCGTCAATGGGCGCAGGCCAGCCTTGTCGCTACCCTCGTGGCCTTGGTCGGCGCGATCGTGCCGGGCTTCGCGACAGTGCTCGAACCGGTCGACGGCGTACAGGTGCAGACCATGTCCCTCAGCCTGCCGCCGCTGTCGCGGCTGCGGCAGCAGGGTCAGTTCGGCGACAGTTGGCAGACCGTGAACGTCGCCCGCGGCCGCACGCTGAGCCGCGTCTTCTCCGATTTGGATATTCCTAAAGCCGCGCTCAAGCGCGTGCTCGCGCACCCGGGCGTGAAGGCCGAGCTGAGTCGGCTCTCGCCCGGCACCGAGCTGGCCTTCGATCTGCCCGTCGGCGGCGAACTGCGCGCCATCCGCTACACCCGCAAGGACGGCCAGAAGATCCAGCTCGACCTCACCGGCAAAGCCATCGAGGAAACGCAAATCCGCCGCGAGGTGGATGTCCGCACCGTGGTGCTCAGCGGCAAAGTCGGCCGCTCGTTGTTCCATTCGGCGCGCAAGCTCGGGATGAGCAACACGCATTTCAACCAGCTCACCGACGACATCTTCAAGTACGACGTCGACTTTGATTCCGATCTCGACGCCGACGATCGCTTTAGCGTCGTGGTCGATCAAACCTGGGTCGATGGTCAACTCAAGACCACCGGCCCGGTGCTGGCCGCGGCGATCACCGTCGACGGCAGGCTGCATACCGGCTTCCGCCACATCCGCAACGGCAAGCCCGAGTACTTCACCGCCGATGGCCGGCCGCTGAAAAAAGCCTTCATTCGTATGCCCATTCCGTATGCCCGCCTGAGTTCGAGCTTCGGCGCGCGCCGGCACCCGGTGCTCGGCCGTATGCGCATGCATAAAGGTGTGGACTATGCCGCCGGCACCGGTACGCCGATCCAGGCCGCAGGCGATGCGCGCGTGCAATCGGTCGGCTGGCAGAACGGTTACGGCAAAGCGGTCGTGCTCGATCACGGGCGCGGTACCACCACGCTGTACGGCCACATGTCGCGCTTCAGCAATATCCGTCCAGGCCAACACATCGCGCAAGGCACGGTGATCGGTTATGTCGGCAGCACCGGCATGTCCACCGGCCCGCATCTGCATTACGAATTCCGCATCAACGGCGTGCATCGCAACCCGCTGGCGGTAACGCTGCCGCCCCCGGAACCGCTGGCTGGCGCCGAGCTGGCGAATTTCCGCAGCGCGACCTACCGCGCGATCACCCATATCCGCAAAGTCGAAAACATCATCTATGCCGATGCGACCGAAGTGCCGCAGCAGCAACGTGTCGCCACGGCACTGACGGCGCTGAACGCGAGTAAGCGTAAGCGCGGCTGAGCGCTGTCGATCTTCGGCATCGGCAAAAGCGGGCGGCGACGCCCGCTTTTTTCATGGCCGACCGTTCGGTATCGCTTCGATCGCCGCGCGCCATCGCCGCGGCTTGCGCGCGCGCACCGCCTGCACCGATGATGCCGGCATGACGAATGCACACCCCGACCTCTATCTCGGCCTGATCTCAGGCACCAGCACCGACGGCATCGATGCGGCGATCGTGCGTTTCGGCGACGATGGCCGCAGCGTCGAACTGCTGTTCGGCCGCACCTACGCTTGGCCGTCCGACCTGCGCGCACGATTGATCGAACTGGGCCAGCGCGGCGTCGAGCTGAGTCTCGACGACATCGGCGAACTCGACACCCGGATCGGTCGGATTTTCGCCGAGGCTGCGGGCCAAGCCATTCGCGAGAGCGGTGTCGCGAAAGACCGCATCGCCGCGATCGGTTCGCATGGACAGACGCTGCGTCATCGGCCACAAGGCGAGCATCCGTTCACGATGCAGTTGGGCGATGCGAATGTGGTCGCCGAGCATTGCGGCGTGCGCGTGGTCGCCGATTTCCGTCGTCGCGATGTCGCGGCCGGAGGACACGGCGCACCGTTGCTGCCGGCGCTGCATGCGGCCTTGCTGCGCACACCGGAAGAACATCGCGCGGTGGTCAATCTCGGCGGCATCGCCAACATCACCTTGCTGCCGCCGCAGGGCGACGTGCGTGGCTTCGACACCGGCCCTGCGAACGGCCTGATGGATGCGTGGTGCTTGCGTCACACCGGCGCCGGTTACGACCGCGACGGTGCGTTCGCGCTCAGCGGACGGGTCGACACCACCTTGCTGTCGACATTGCTGCAAGAGCCTTGGTTCTCCGTGCCTGCGCCGAAATCCACCGGACGCGATCAATTCCATCTGGGTTGGTTGGAAGCGCACTTATCCGGACAAGAAACGCCGGCCGACGTACAGGCGACGCTACTCGCGCTCACTGCGCGCACCGTCGCGGACGCGCTCAACGCTGCGCAGCCGGCCACGACGCGGCTGATCGCCTGCGGTGGCGGCGTGCATAACCCGGCGCTGATGCGCGCGCTCGCCGCGACGCTCCCGCGGGTCGCTGTGGAATCAAGCGCGGCGCATGGGCTCGACCCCGATCTGCTCGAAGCGATGGGTTTCGCGTGGCTGGCGCGACAAACTCTGCTCGGTCTTCCGGGCAATCTGCCGAGCGTCAGCGGCGCGCGCGGGCCGCGGGTATTGGGTGCGATTTACTCGTCCTAAGACTACCGGCATAGCGGAGAGGAGCGCAGCGCTACCGAGTGTTCACTGCTTTAGAGCATTCTCGGTTTATGTGTTTACGATGTTGACTTTATGTAGCGGTGAATCATAGAGCCCTCTCCAGACCCATCGGGCGGCGGACAGGATGTCCGCCGTTTTTCGATTCGCCACGGATGGCGAATCGAAAAATCCCGGTAGTGATTAGGCCGCGCGATTGATTTGTCGGGGAAAAGTGCTTTCTTTTGCCTACTTTTCTTTGCACGAGCAAAGAAAAGTAGGTCGCGCCAGCGCGAAAGCAATTGATCTTTTCTCGTTAAAAAAACAAGGCTTGAGCCAATCTTGAAACGCGCGTTCGTCGCTGTAAAATTGTAAGCGTATTATGCAAAACCGCGCTATCGCTTCGCCGCCGCATCGATCCTCGCCGCTGCCGCATCCAATTCTCGAAGCAAATCTGTTTCGCTGGGACTCGGCGCTGCGGCATGTTGTGGAGATTCCTCGGATCCAGCAGATTCGATTCTGCCGATCAACGAGAACCCCGGGTCGTTGGGCACGGTTTCCAATGCGGCGATCGCCGACTGCATCACATCGGATTCGGAACCGTCGAAACGCAGTGCCCCGCCTTCGCTGGAGTAAAGGCCGCGTTCGATCAGATGCAGAATGGTTTCGTGCATCGTCCATTCATTGGCATCGGCGACGCGACGAATGCGCGCGGCGAGATTCGGGTCGATATCGCGGAGCAGCAGATCGGTCATCGCACTATCCTATCGCCGTTGCCTCGACGGCGCGTTGCGCCCGTCGCGTGTGCGCGACCAACCACATGCACAACAGCACCACGGGAATGCCGAGCAAGGCCGTGCCGGTGAAGAAAATCGCGTAGGCGTCGATCAGACCATACGTCTTCGACAAACCATCGACGGCTGCGCCCGAGAGGCCTTTGAGGAATTTGCCCGGCATCGCATAGAAGGAACTGAGCAACGCGTACTGCGTGGCGGTGTAGCCGACACTGGTGAGGCTGGACATATAGCCGACCAAGGCCACGCCCGCGAAGCCGGTGCAGAAGTTATCGATCACCATCAACAGCGCGAACGCGGGGTGCTGACAGGCGTTGCGAATCAACGACCAATCCATCGCGCACAGGCCTGCGGTCGAAGCGCCCGCATCCGCGCCCGCATAAGCGAGATAGGCGAACGCGAGATTCGAACCCGGGCCGAGCACCGCGCCCAACATCAGCGTCGAGACCAAACCGAAACGCAGCGCGAACACACCTGCAGCGACGATGCCGACGGTGGTGGCGATCCAGCCGATCGAGCCACGGACCGTGCCGACCATGGCTTTATCGATGCCCAGATCGTTGTAGAACGGGTTAGCCATCGGGCCGAGCACGAAATCGGGCAAACGATAGAGACTGATCGCGAGCAACAGCAAGATCGCGACTTTGCCGTGATCGCGGAAGAACATCAGCAACGGGCCCACCGCGCCATCGAAGAACCGCAACAACGGCACGACCAGCGGGCGCGACCATGTGGCTTCCGGCACCGGCGTCTGTATACGTTCGCGGCGCAGCAGTAACCACAGCGCGACCGGTAGCGCGGCGACGAAGATCAGATCGTCCCAGCCCCATGCTTTCTTCCACACGTTGTGCGCGATCACCAAATACGCCACACCGGCCACGCCAATAATCAACGCCGCCAGCCAACGCATCACCATGGCATTGGACACGCCGAGTTTCCCCGCACGCGGGTCGGGCAATTCGATCGCCGGCCCGACGTGTTCCTGGCGCGACTCGCGCGCGAACATCACCGCGATCATGCCCAAACCCATCAACCCGGCGATGAGTTCGTACGATGCGACCCAACCGATTTTCGCCGCGATCACCAGAATCCAAGCATCGGTCAACAACAATGCGGTGCGATAACCGAGCTGATACGCCGAGCTGAGCAGCGAAAGTTCTTCGCCGTTGTCGGCGCTTTCGATGCGCCACGCATCGATCACGATGTCCTGCGTCGCCGAACCGAACGCCGCCACCAGCGCGAGCGCGCCGAACGCGACCAAACCGCCCTCGGGCGTCAGCAACGCCATGCCGAACAAACCGGCGGCGACCACGATCTGCGCCAAGAACATCCAACCGCGACGATGACCGAGCAGACGGCCGAGCACCGGCACGTCGGTCTTGTCGATGATCGGCGCCCACAGGAATTTCATCGAATACAGGATGCCGACCCACGACAGGAAGCCGATCGCTGTCAGCTCCACACCGCCCTCGCGCAGCCACAAGCCCATGGTGTTGCCGACCAGCATGAACGGCAGGCCGGCGGACATGCCCAGCAACAACATCGCCGCGACTTTGCGTTGCCGCAGGCCGCGCAGCACATCGCGCCAGCCGGGACGTTCGGTCTTGGCGGTTTTTTGTTCGCTCATGCGCGGCGGCTCGTGCGGCAGCAAGTCATTCGACGAATCATTCTGCGTAATCCACAACGTAGGGCGCATGATCGGAGAAACGCGGATCTTTATGGACCGCGCAGGTGTTCACCCGTTCGCGCAACGACGGCGTGACGAATTGGTAATCGATACGCCAACCGACATCGTTCGCGCGCGCGGCACCGCGTTGCGACCACCAGGTGTATTCGACCGCATCGGGCTTGACCACCCGGAAACTATCGAGCCAGCCCTGCTTGGGTGGCGGCGTGTCGTCGCCGCAGTCGTCGGCGATCATGCTGTTGAGCCATGTGCGCTCTTCGGGCAAACAGCCGGAATTCTTTTGGTTCGAGGTCCAGTTCTTGATGTCGTTGCGCGCGCGAACGATGTTCCAATCGCCGCACAGCACATAGTCGCGGCCGCTCGCGAGCCATTGGTCGAGAATGGGCTTGAGCCACAGCATCACTTCGAATTTGAACGCTTGTCGTAGCTCGCCCGACGAACCGGATGGGATATAGAACGAGACCACGCTGAGATTGCCGAAGCGCGCTTCGATGTAGCGGCCTTCGTCGTCGAACGGTGCCCAGCCCAGCGTCGTGCGAACCTCGTCCGGAGCGCGCCGAGTGTAGATGCCGACGCCGCTATAGCCTTTCTTGGTGATCGCATCTTTGAAAAAACTGCGATAGCCGGCCGCCTGCAACTCCGGCGCCACCAGCTGGTGTTCCTGCGCCTTGGTCTCTTGGACGCACAACACATCCGCGTCTTGCTGAGCGAACCAGTCGAAAAAGCCTTTGTTGGCAGCGGAGCGGATGCCGTTGGCGTTGAAGCTGATGATGCGCATTGAGCGGGAATCGGGAATGGGGAAGAGGGCATCGCAAGGGCGAACGGCAGAGATGTCGCGGGTTCGAGCCGTTCCGAACTCCGATGGCGGAGACTAGCCGATCGCGTCGCGAATGGCATCCCGGCCATGGCCCACGAGGACTCATCGAAGCGCAGCAGGATCGCGCCACGATTCAGTCATCGCCCGTCTGGGCCGCCGGGACCCGCGACTTCTGCCCTGTTCGCCCTTACGATTCTCCATTCCCGATTCACGGTTCACCGCCTTGTCCGATCACCGCACCCGCTTCCTGCACCTAGCCATGCGCGCCGAGGCCCTCCGATTCGGCGAGTTCACGCTCAAATCCGGGCGGCTGAGTCCGTATTTCTTCAATGCCGGACGCTTCGACTCCGGCGCGGCGCTGGCGGAACTGGCCGTCTGCTACGCCGATGCGCTGGATGCGGCGAGCCTGGGCTTCGATCTGCTGTTCGGGCCGGCCTATAAAGGCATCCCGCTGGCCACGGCCCTGGCCTGCGAATACGCGCGGCGCGGCCGCGATCTGCCGCTAGCCTTCAATCGCAAGGAAGCCAAAACCCACGGCGAGGGCGGTGTGCTGATCGGTGCGGCGCTGGTGGGCAAACGGGTGCTGATCGTGGACGATGTGATCACCGCCGGCACCGCGATCCGCGAGGCATTGGCGCAAATCCGCGCAGCCGGCGGCGAACCGGCGGGCATCGCGATCGCGCTGGATCGCCAGGAAATCGCGGCCGAGGGCGCGACGCAGTCGGCCGCGCAAGCGGTCGCATCGGAAGCCGGCATTCCTGTGATCGCGGTCGCAGGACTCGCCGACCTGCTTGCATTCGTCGGCGAAAGCGCCGAACTTTCCGTCCAGCGCGAACGTCTGCAGGCCTATCGGGCCCGTTACGGCAGTCGCGAGCCGAACGACACCATACCGACAGGGGGAATGGCGCCATCATGACCGCACGAAGACATCCGATCGGCAGTCCACCGCCTCGACCTACCCGGCCGCTGGGCCAGACAGTCCTGTGCATGGCGACCGCCGTCTTGATCGGTCTCGCTTCGCAGGCCGCCGCGCAGAACAAATCGACGGACAAAAAACTGTATTGCTGGAACGAGAACGGCCGCAAGCTCTGCAGCGATGCGTTGCCGCCGAGCGCGGTGGATCGTCAGCGCGTCGAAATCAACCAAACCAGCGGTACCGCGGTGCGCGCGATCTCGCGCGCCCTGACCGAGACCGAGCGCGAACAGGCAGCGGTAGCGGCGAAAGTCGCGGAAAGCGAAGCGGCGCGTCTGCGCCGCGAGATGGCGATGGTGCAGACCTTCTCGACCGAAGCCGATCTCGAACGCTCGTTCCGTAATCGCTTCGACTTGCTGGACGAATCGCTGAAAAGCTCGGCTCTCGGCGCCAAGAGCCTGCGCGAAAGTCTGCTGCTGTTGCTGCGTCAGGCCAACGACATGGAAATGGAAAATAAGCCGGTCGGCAAACGCACGGTCGAGAAAATCCGTGCGCAGCAGCAAGAACTGGCGCAATTGATCGCGTTACAAAAGCGGCAGACGGTCGAACGCGCAGAACTCGATGTGCAATTCCAAAGCGCGCTGTTGCGCTATCGCGAATTGAAACACTCGCTCGCAGAAGGCACCGCTCCGCCCGTCGCGAAAGCGGTCGCGCCGACGCCAGCCGGCGGTTAGGGATCGCGAATTGTCGGGGCGTCTTTGGCGGCGAGTCGCGCGATGCGCGCGACTCGCTCAGAACGGCAGCGCTAAATTCGGGTCGAGCTGCTTCAGCTGCATGCGAAACGCGCTCTGGATACGCGCCAAACCGAACTCATCGTTCGCATCGAAACGCATCACCAGCACCGGCGTAGTGTTGGAGGCACGGATCAGGCCCCAACCATCGGGCCAATCCACGCGCAAACCATCGATCGTGGACAAGCGTCCGCCCTCGAACTGCGCGACTTCGCGGAACCGTTGAACGAAAGCGTGCGGGTCGCCATTCGGCGCTTCGACCTTGATTTCCGGGGTCGAGACGCCTTTGGGCAGCGCCTTGAGCACGTCGTCGGGAGATTCCGCTGCGGCGGCGAGGATTTCGAGCAGTCGCGCCGCGGCGTAGATGCCATCGTCGAAGCCGTACCAACGCTCGGCGAAGAAGAAGTGGCCGCTCATCTCGCCAGCGAGTTCCGCGCCGGTCTCGCGCATCTTCGCTTTGATCAGCGAATGCCCGGTCTTCCACATCAACGGGCTGCCGCCATGACGCAGGATGTGCGACGGCAGATGGCCGGTGCATTTGACGTCGTAGACGATCACCGCGCCGGGATTGCGTTCCAACACATCGGCCGCGAACAGCATCAACAAACGGTCGGCGAAGATGATCTCGCCATCGCGCGTCACCACGCCCAGACGATCGCCGTCGCCGTCGAAGGCGATACCGATGTCGGCATCGAAACGCTGCACCATGCGGATCAGGTCCGTGAGGTTGTGCGGATCGCTCGGGTCGGGATGGTGGTTGGGGAAATTGCCGTCGATCTCGCAATACAGCTCTTCGACCTCGGCGCCGATCGCTTCGAGCACGCGCGGGCCGATTTCGCCGGCGACGCCGTTGCCGGCATCGACCACGACTTTCAGACGGCGGCCGAGCTGCACATCGGTGGAAATGCGGTAGACGTAATCGCCGCTGATGTCGCGACTGGTCACGGTGCCGTAACTGCCGGAGGCGTGGAGTCGATTCTCGACGATGCGCGTGTGCAGGTCGGTGATGGTCTCGCCCGATAAGGTCTCGCCGCCGATCACGATCTTGAAGCCGTTGTAGTCGGGCGGATTGTGGCTGCCGGTGACGGAAATGCAGGTACCGGTGCGCAGGTGATACGCGCCGAAGTACACCACCGGCGTCGGCACCATGCCGATGTCGATGACGTTACGACCGGCTTTGCGCAAACCTTCGATCAGCCCATCCACCATGCTCTGGCCGGAGAGCCGGCCATCGCGACCGATGACGATATCTTGCAGACCTTTCTCGTGCATCACCGTGCCGACGGCATGGCCGATCAGCGCTGCGACCGCCGGGTCGAGACTCTGGCCGACGATGCCGCGGATGTCGTATGCGCGGAAAATACCGGCATCGATCGAGACCGGTTGTGGCTTCGGCGCTTCCTTGATTTCGATCGCGAGTCTAGGTTCATCGCTCTGCAATTCGCTCGGCGCCATTTCGCCGAGCGTCGGCGTGGTATCGGCGGCTGCGATCTGCACCTCGCGCGGCACGCGCGCCATGCGCCACAGCACATACACCATACCTAAACAGACCAGGGCGAGCACCAGCGCCGGCACCGCATCCAAACCGAGCGCGCCCTTGGGTGGCGGCGCGGTTTCCATCACCATCCGCAAATGCGACTGCGGCACGGTCGAGGACAACCGTTCGGCGCCTTCGGCATAGGCGGCGTTGCCGCGTTGCCAGAGGGTGATATTGCCTTGACGCAGCGCGATATAGCTATCGCTGACCTCTGCGGTGTTATCCAAACCGGAGATCAATTCCGAGAGCGCGACTTCGACATAGGCGACACCGATCAGACGGTCGCCTTCGCGCACCGGCGTGGCCAAGCCCAACGCCGTGCCGCTCGGTGTACGCACCACCCAATGCGCCATTTTGTTTTCCATCAGCGCCGCCTCGGCCACCGCCAAGCGGCCGAAACCGGTCTTGGGCAAACCCGCGTACTCGGCTTGCATATCCGGCGGCAAGATCACCGCGGTCTGCAAACCCGGCCACGCCGCACCGAGCAATTTCGCGGCGAGCGGAAAATCGCCGCTGTTCAGCGCGGTCTGTATCGCAGGCTGGGCCAAGCCCTCGTTCATCCGCTTCGCCTGCTGCGCCAACGCTTGCTGGACGAACTGCCCGCCCATATCGCGCGCCGCCTGCATATCGCTGCGGCGGTTGCTATCGATAATTTGCGCGATGCTGTTCCAGATCAGCCACATCGAGAGCAAGGCCAAGATCGCCGCCAGCGGCAATAGCACCGGCCGCACCTGGTGGAAGGCGCGATTGTTGCCGAGTCTTTGGATCTTCGTACTCATGTCGTTCGTTATTCCTGCTAGGCGCCGCTCAACGGACGCCGGTATGCCCGAAGCCGCCCGCACCGCGAGCGCTCTGGGCGAAAGTATCCACGACTTGCAGCGTCGCGCGCACGATCGGCAACACGACCAACTGCGCGATACGGTCGCCCGGTTCGATCGTGAACGTCGCGGCGCCGCGATTCCACACGCTGATCAACAGCGGCCCCTGGTAATCGGCATCGATCAAACCGGTGCCGTTGCCCAGCACGATACCGTGCTTATGGCCGAGCCCGGAACGCGGCAGGATCACGGCGCATAGGCCAGGGTCGCCGAGATGGATCGCCAAGCCCGAGGGTACGAGCTGGGCATCGCCGGGCACCAAGGTCAGTGGCGCCTCCAGCGCCGCGCGCAGATCCAAACCCGCGCTGGCGTCGGTCGCGTACGCCGGCATCGGCCATTCGCCGCCGAACCGCGGATCGAGAACTTTCACTTCGAGGAGGTGTTGCTGGTGTGTCGGATTCATCATCGCTGTGCATTCGGTTCGCGTAACGGATACGTGCGATGCGCGCATCGTGCTCGGATCGATCTCCGAGCGGAAATATCGGTGATGTCGGCAGTGCAAAAACCGACGGCGCTAACGCCGATGATGCTCATCGTGGCGTCCATCGCGCGAGGATCAGATCGAGCAAGGCATCGGCCAATACGGTTTTCGGTGCGGGGCCGAGCGCATGTGCGGTGTCGGCCGACAACACGGTCAGGGCATTCTCGTCGCTCTCGAAACCGCTGCCGGCGACGCCGACGCGATTGGCCGCGATCAGATCCAAACCTTTACGCACTAATTTATCGCGCGCGTAACGCTCGATATCCTGTGTTTCGGCGGCGAAGCCCACCACCACACGCGGCCGCTGGACGTGTGCGGCGACTTCAGCCAAAACATCGGCGGTGCGCACCAGTTCGACGGTGAGCGTTTCGCCGCCGCCAGGTTGTTGGGTTTTCTTGATCTTCTCGCTCGCGACCACGCGCGGCGTGTAATCGGCGATGGCCGCCGCACCGATGTAGATATCCGCCGGCAAGGCATCGATCACCGCCTCGCGCATCTGCGCAGCGGAACGCACATCGATGCGGCGCACGCCTGTCGGCGTGGGCAGCGAGACCGGGCCCGCCACCAGCACGACATCGGCGCCACGACGCGCCGCCGCAGCCGCGATCGCGAACCCCATTTTGCCGCTGCTTCGGTTCCCGATGAAACGCACCGGGTCCAGATCTTCGAACGTCGGCCCGGCGCTGATCAGCATCCGCAGGCCGGCGAGATCGGCACCGACCGCGATCTGCGCCGCCAGCGCCGCCACGATATCCGACGGCTCGGACAATCGACCGGGGCCGAATTCGCCACAGGCCTGAGCGCCGTGATCGGGCCCGATGACCACGACGCCGCGTGCTTGAAGCGTCGCTAGATTGGCCTGCGTCGCCGGATGCGACCACATGCGATTGTTCATCGCCGGGGCGACCACGACCGGCGCATCCGTCGCGAGGCACAACGTCGTCACCAGGTCGTCGGCAAAGCCGTGGGCCAGACGCGCCAAGGTGTTGGCGGTCGCGGGCGCGACCAATACGCGGTCGGCCCATCGCGCCCATTCGATATGGCCCATCGCGGCTTCCGCGGCGGCGTCCCAAAGCGAATCGCGCACCGGCGCGCCAGACACCGCTTGCAAGCTGGCGGCGCCAACGAAACGTTTGGCGTTCTCGGTCATCGCCACTTGAACCTCGGCGCCGGCTTCGCGCAAACGGCGCACCAGTTCGATGGCTTTATAAGCGGCGATACCGCCGCAGACACACAGCAGGATGCGTTGGCCGGCGAGCGACTGCGTCATGAGGGTCAGAAATGTCCGACAGCGGATTGAGACGACAGCTTACCCGATGCCGCGGCGAGCCCCGACGGCCTCGCGACCCGGAAGCGGGCGTAATCGTCGGGCCGCGCGCTTCGTTAGGCCGCACGCCCGCCCTCTCTGCCGCTATCGAACTTGGACCCCCATGCACATCCGCGATTGGCCCGAAACCGAACGTCCCCGCGAAAAGCTCCTGCTTCGGGGCCCGAATACGCTGTCCGACGCCGAGTTGCTGGCGATCTTTCTGGGCTCAGGTTTGCGCGGCAGCGACGCGGTCGCCGGCGCACGGCAATTGCTGACCGAGCACGGCCCGCTGCGCAAACTGCTCGAACGCGGACCTGACGAGCTGATGCGCTTGCCCGGCATCGGCCCGGCGCGCGCCTGCGGCCTCGCCGCCGCTCTGGAACTGGGCACGCGCTATATGGCCGCAGGGCTCGAACGCGGCGACGCCCTCACCGACCCTTTCGCCGCCGGCCGCTATTTCGCCCAACGCCTGCGCGGCCTACCGCAGGAAGTCTTCGCAGCGCTGTTTCTCGACACCCGCCACCGCGCGATCGCCTTCGAAGAGCTGTTCCGCGGCACGGTCGACGGCGCCGAAGTGCATCCACGCGAAGTCGTCCGCCGCGCCCTCGCCCACAACGCCAGCGCGATGATCGTCGGCCACAACCATCCCAGCGGCAACGCCGAACCCAGCATCGCCGACCGCGCGATCACCGCCCGCCTGAAACAAGCCCTTTCGCTGGTGGAAATCCGTCTGTTGGATCACTTCATCGTCGGCGATGGCGCGCCCGTGTCGCTTGCGGCGAGGGGATGGGTGTAGGGGGAGTACTGAACACGTCCATCCTGCCTTTCACAACCCACCGTCATCCCGAACTCGCCGCAGGCGGGTGAGGGACCTGCTTTCGGAAAGTCAATATCCATGGGCGAAACCAAGATCTACTGCGTTTACATCGCATCCAGTAAGTCGCGAGCGATCTATATCGGTGTCACATCCGATCTGATTCAACGCATGCACCAGCACCGGGCTGGTTCGATCCAAGGCCATACCGCGAAATATCGAATAAACCGACTCGTGCACGTCGAAGCCACCGAAAATGTGCATGCTGCGATTCATCGCGAAAAACAGCTCAAGGGCTGGCGCCGAGAGAAAAAAGTGCGCTTGATCGAAGCCCATAACCCGACTTGGGAGGATCTAGCCGCCGCGTGGTTTGATCCTGTTGCCGGCCAAAGCAAAAAAACGGTTATCCAAATCCCACTCAAGGCGATCGAGAAATCGATCCCACTGGCGTAACTCCAAAGACCGGCCAAACAGGTCCCTCGCCTTCGGCTCGGGATGACAGCTTTATGTTGACCGCGAAACCTCTCTTCATCGTACGCCCGCATTAACGACCCACGCGTCGTTTTCGTTACGATTCGTCGAATACTTTCTCAGCGGCTCCGCTACAATGCCTGACCATCGCATCACCCGAAAATCTCCGTGAAATCCAAGTTCCGCGCGCTCATCGAACAGAGCATCGACACCCTACGCCGCAACGGCACGCTGCCGGCCGATCTCGACCACTCCGGATTTCGTGGTCGAACGCCCGAAGGACCGCAGCCATGGCGATTTCGCCAGCAACGTCGCGATGCTGCTCTCCAAGCCGGCCAAATCCAATCCGCGCGCGATCGCGCAGGCGCTGATCGATGCCCTGCCGCTTAACGAAGACATCGCCTCGATCGAGATCGCCGGGCCGGGCTTCCTGAATGTCCGACTGGCCGCCGGCGCATGGCAGCGCCAACTGCGCCGGGTGCATGAGGAAGGCGCCGCTTACGGCCGCAACACCAGCGGCAACGGCCGCACGGCCGGCGTCGAATACATCTCCGCCAATCCCACCGGCCCGCTGCACGTCGGTCACGGCCGCGCCGCGGCCATCGGCGACTGCATCGCCCGCGTGCTCGACGTCAACGGCTGGAACGTCAAACGCGAGTTCTACTACAACGATGCCGGCGTGCAGATCGAGACGCTCGCGCAGCTCGACGCAAGCGCGCGCCAAGGGCATCAAACCCGACGACGCTGGCTGGCCGGAGAATGGCTACCGCGGCGACTACATCGCCGATGTCGCGAAGGCCTATCTCGAAGGCGCGTCGGTCGCGGTCGATGGCGGCACCGTCATCGGCGCGCGCGACCCTGACGACTTCGATGCGATCCGCCGTTTCGCCGTCGCCTATTTGCGCCGCGAACAGAATCTCGACCTCGCGGCGTTCCGTGTCGCGTTCGACGTGTATTACCTCGAATCCTCGCTCTACGCCGACGGCAAAGTGGAAGAAACCGTGCGCGAACTCATCGCCCACGGCCACACGTACGAAGAAGGCGGCGCGCTGTGGCTGCGCAGCACCGACTACGGCGACGACAAAGATCGGGTGATGCGTAAATCCGACGGCAGTTACACCTACTTCGTGCCGGATGTGGCGTATCACCTCACGAAATGGCAGCGCGGCTACGAACGCGCGATCACCGAACTGGGCGCCGATCACCACGGTTCGCTGGCGCGCGTGAAGGCCGGCCTGCAAGCGCTGGACTGCGGCATTCCCAAAGGCTGGCCGGAGTACGTGCTGCATCAGATGGTCACGGTGATGCGCGGCGGCGAGGAAGTGAAGATCTCCAAGCGCGCCGGCAGCTACGTGACGCTGCGCGACCTGATCGACGAAACCGGCGCCGACGCGGTGCGCTGGTTCTTCATCGCGCGCAAGCCCGATTCGCAGCTGGTGTTCGATATCGACCTCGCGCGTTCGCAGTCGCTCGACAATCCGGTGTACTACGTGCAGCTGTCGCATGCGCGCACCTTCGGCGTGCTGCGCAAGATGAAAGCGCGCGGTTTGTCGTTCGATCTCGACGCCGGGCTCGCGCAGCCGCTCGATCTGGATAACGCCGACGTGCGCGATCTGCTGATCGATCTCGCGCGCTACCCGGAGGTGGTCGAAGTCGCCGGCAAGGAACTCGAACCGCATCAGATCGCGACGTATTTGGTCGAACTCGCTCAGGCGTATCAGTCGTACTACAACAATCATCAGTTCCTGGTCGATGACGCGGATACGCGCAACGCGCGGCTCGCGCTCGGCACCGCGGTGCAACGCGTGCTCGCCAACGGACTCGAATTGCTCGGTGTCTCTGCGCCGGAAGAAATGTTCTTCGCGGACGCGTCCGACGGGGCAGCCGATGACAGCGAGGAGACCGCGTAATGGCCGCAAAACGCAATAAATCGCAGGCGAAGCGCAATGGCGGCGGCAAGCAATCGCTACCGGGTTGGGCGTGGCTGGTGATCGGGCTGGTGTTGGGCATCGGCGTGTTTTTGATCGCGCCGAAATTTCTCGGCGGCGGCGACGGCTTCTTCCGCCCGCAACCGAACGCCGACGCGCAGCCGCCGGCCGTGGATGCGAACGATCGCGATCAAGAACCCATCGTCGAGAATGCCGACGACGACACCGAACACCCGGCAACGACACGAACGAGACGACGCCACCGAAAGAACAGGATTACGCGTTCTACAACTTGCTGTCGGGCGAAGAAACACCGATCACCGATGCCGAGCTCGCCGCGAAAGCGCGCGCCGAACGACTGCGCGCCGAGCAAGCCGAACGCGACGCCGCCGCGCGCGACACGCCGCCGCCCGCGAACCCGGATGCCGCCGACGCCGCGGACACGACCGTCAAGCCACCGGTCGCGATCGATGCGAACGACCCGCCTCCGACGCCTCGCGACACCGCGACCGCCGCACGCGAGACGAACAGTAACGACGATGCGCGCTATCTGCTTGCAAGCCGGTGCCTTCGCGGCATCCGGCGACGCCGAAGCGCTGAAAGCGAAGATCGCATTCCTAGGCCTGACCGCGCGCGTCGAATCGGCGCAGATCAAAGACAACACCGTCTATCGCGTGCGCATGGGGCCCTACGGCACCGCCAGCGATCTCGCGGACGCCAAACGCAAACTCGCCGGCGGCGGTTTGCCGGCGATGGCGATCAAAGTGAAATAAAGCCGCGTGAAAAAAACTCAAGGGAGCGCGCGTATGTCGTCGTCATCTCGGTCCGTGTTTTCGATACTCCCGGCCGCACTGCCGGGGCTGTTGGGCCTGTTCCTCGCGATCGCGCCGACGACCGCCCGCGCCGAAGACGACGACGCGCCAAAACCAATCCCCGCCGAACTGCAAGCCGCCGTGACGCGCGCGGAATTCCTTGGCCGCCAGCTGTATCTGCACGACCGCGCCGCATGGCTTGCGACCGATGCGATGCTCGCCGACAAACGCGCGAAGGCGCTGAAAACCCGCATCGGCGGCTGGGTCACGGAACCGTCGGCGCACGGCATCCGCGTGATTTTCATCAGCAACGACGAAACGCCGGTTCGCCTGTATCAGATCGAAATGGACGAAGGCGAAGCGCTGTCCGAAGCGACGCTCGAATCGCCCGAGCCGCTCGCGCCCGAGCATCACGCGCAACTGCGCGCACGCGCTTTAGCGGGCTCGCAATCGTTCATGACGTGCTCGAAGCAGTACAACGTCGTGACGATGCCGTCGGCCGAAGGCATTCGCGTGTACATGATGCCGAGTTTCCCCGCGCTCGGCGTCTATCCGCTCGGCGGCTATCATCTCTACGAAACCGACAGCGCCGGCGAGAAAATCCTTGCATCGCGCAAATTCAGCAACGGCTGCATCGAACACCGCGATGCCGCGAAAGGCCAACCGAAAGACGCGAAACCGGCCTTCGGCATGTTCACCCATCTGCTCGACCCGCAACCGACCGAAGTGCATGTCTTCGTCAGCCTGTACGCCAAAGTACCGATGATGATCATGAGCGTCGACAACAAGCTGACCTGGACGGTCGTCAAGGGCAAGATCGCGCTTCTCGACAAGATGGACTAAGTCTCTCGAATAGCAACGCCGATCTTTCGCTACCCCATCATCGCTACGAGCCTCGCCATGCAAATCGCGCATCGTGTTGCAGCCCGCATCTTGGTACTACTCTTCGCACTCGGCTGGTTCACCGTCGCCAACGCAGCAGAATACGCGCCCAGCGATACCGACGCCGCGGAGATTCAACGCCTCAGCCGCACCTACTTCGCGCACCTCGACAGCGGCGACTACGCTGCCGCCTATGCGATGCAAACTGTGGAGATGAAAGCGATCGCGCCCTACGACGAATGGTCGAAGATGGTGCGGGACTCCGCCCGCGCATTGGGCGCGCTGCAACGTCGCGATCAGGCGAAGGTCACGTGGTACGACAATCCACCGCATGCGCCCGCTCCAGGTCTCTACGTCGCTGTCGATTACGTCAGCGCGTACCGGAACGCCCGGCAACACACCGAGTATCTGATTTGGTATCGCGAACGCGCGGAGCGGCCTTTCGCGTTAACTCGCCATGAAGTCACGATGGCTCTTGATCAAGACACTTCCGAACCATTGCCAGAATCGAAAGACAGCTCGATCGGCTATGCAAGCGTGGACGCGGCACGCAAAGCACTCAGTGCGCGCAGCGATGTCGATATCCGCACTGCGGAAGGCGGATGGACGATCATCAGCGTGCCCAAAGAAAATACGGTCTGGACATTCACCCCCGAGAATCACCCGGCGCACCCCGCCGCGATCAAACGTGCGCCCTTCGAAAAAGAGGGCATGATCTATCTCGATACGAATGTGCTCTGCCAAGCGAAGAAAACCGTGTGCGACGCGCTGGTTCGCGATTTCGTCGCGCTCAATGAACGTGTCGAACAACAAATGAAAGAGCGCGCCGGGAAAAATCGCAACCCCTGAGACCGCATTACGGCATCCTCTTATTCTGCGAATAGACGCAGTCAAGGAGGAATCGCTATGCCCCCGATCGAAGCCGCCCTGATCAAACCCGTCGTCGATGCCTTGCTCGGTTTGTTCAAGCAAGGCGAACATCTGCAGCTCAAACGCAATGCCGAAAAAGCGCTGCGCGAAGCGATTCGCGAACTGCTGCTGGCCAATCCCGACGAGAACAAAGCCGAAGCGCGGATCGCGATCGCGAAAGCCGCGGGCATCATCTCCGAAGATATCGTGCTGGCCGAGGACATGCTCGAAAAGCATCGCGCGAACAAAGCCCGGACCCGCGGCAAAAGCGGGACTGGGCGCAAGCGCAAATCCACGCCGACGAAGTGCGTCGCGAAGCGGCGTTCCAGCGTAGCAACGACCGGTAGCGAGACCGAACGCGGCGATGACGGGTGCGACGCTGCATGCGACGGCGAGCAGTCTCGTTCTGCGTAAACCGACGTTCGCGACCTGCCGCACGGGCCTAGGGCCTGTTGACGTCATCGCAGTACGATCGAAGCGACGCTCGTCTTCGCATCGCACCTTGCCGATGAGCGCCACCGCTCGCATACAATCGCCGCATGACCCAGGCCTACGCACCCAAGACGATCCTCATCACCGGCGCCACCTCCGGCTTCGGCCGCGCCGCCGCCGCACGTTTCGCGGCGGCAGGTTGGCGCGTCGTCGCGACCGGTCGTCGCACCGATCGGCTCGACGCACTGGCCGACGAGCTCGGTCGCGATCGCGTCCACACGGCTGCCTTCGATATGCGCGACGAGGCGGCGATGCGCGCCGCGATCGAGGCCTTGCCCGAGGGTTTTCGCGACATCGACGTGTTGATCAACAACGCTGGGCTCGCGCTCGGTACCGCACCCGCGCAGCGCGCCGATCTGGCGCAATGGAAGCAGATGATCGACACCAATGTCACCGCGCTGGCGACGATGACGTATTTGCTGTTGCCACGCTTGATCGAACGTAAGGGCGCGATTCTCAACATCGGTTCGGTCGCCGGCACGTATCCGTACACCGGTGGCAACGTCTACGCGGGCACCAAAGCCTTCGTTTCGCAGTTCTCGCTCGATCTGCGCTGCGATCTGCACGGCACCGGGGTGCGCGTGACGTCAATCGAACCGGGCATGGCCGAAACCGAATTCACCCTCGTGCGCACCGGCGGCGATCAAGCGGTGTCGGACACGTTGTACAAAGGTGTGCAGCCGATAACCGCCGAAGACATCGCCGAGACGTTGTACTGGGTCGCGACCCTGCCGCCGCATGTGAATATCAACCGGATCGAAGTCATGCCGGTCAATCAATCATTCGCGGGGTTCCAGGTGGCGCGGGAGTCGTGAAGACCATCGGTCAAACGTCCGTATCCGCCGACGCAGCCCGCGCGCGTCTGCCTGCGAGCCAGCGACCACGCAGGCGCAGGCCTGGGCGCTCGACGAGGTAGTACAGCACGGCTGCCGCCAACAACGACGCTAAGCCGTAACCGAGCACCGCGACGACGCCCAGGCCATCGAGCGCGGGGCCGAGATGCGTCTGCACGAGCACGAACACCGGCTTGTGCACCAGATACAGGCTGTACGACACCGCCGCCAACCACGCCGCGCCGGGGAATGAACGTCGACCGATCCAACTGCCGGTCTGCGCACCGGCGAACACCAGCATCGCCAGCCCCAGCGACAACACCGGCCAACCGATGCTGTTGCCGAGCAGTCCGTCGCGATCCTCGAACAAGCGGAAACACAGCGCCATGACCGCGAGACCCATGACGAAGACGGTGTTCGCATGCGCCGCGACGCGCTGCCATACCGCCGGGCGCCACGTCTTCCAGACCGCTAACAGCACGCCGGCCAACAAACCGTCCAAGCGATTCCACGTCGGATAGTAGATGTCCTCGACGAACCAGTTGCGATCCGGTTGCATAGCATCGAAATGCAACCAGACTCCTGTTCGCAGCGCGATGCCACCCAGCACCAGCGCGACACAGAGGGCCGCCAAAGCAGACAGCGAGCGCAACCGCGCCATCGCCACGGCCAGCAACGGAAACGCCAGATAGAAATGCTCTTCCACGCACAACGACCAAGCATGCGAGAACGCCGCGCTCTCCCGGTAGTCGATCGAGATGTTCATGAAGAAACCGACGAATTTCCACCAGGGCTCCATCCCCGGCTTTTCGCGAAACCCGGGCCACAATAGATAGACCAGCAACAGCGCCCAGAACGCCGGCAAGATGCGGAATGCGCGGCGCAAATAGAAATCGCCGAAGCCGAAGCGCTCGCTGCGTGCCAACGGTGCCAGCACCTGCAGGCCGATCAGGAACCCGCTGAGCACGAAGAACAGGTCGACGCCCATCCACCCGTATTCCTGCAACCACTTCCAGTCCCGGCCCAAGCCGCCGACGAGAAACGAATGGAACAGCATCGTCCAAATCACGGCGACCGCGCGCAGCAGATCGAGCCCAGGGAGACGCGAGTCGTGCGCGCGTGTCTCGGTACTTGTGTTCAAAAAAGCGTTCCAGCGTTTGATCGGAGCGGTACTTTAGCCCAATGCGATCGCGTTGGAGAACGTCAAAGCGCACCTGATCGACATGCTCAACGATCGCGCTAACGCTTCGATGCTAGGTTCTAAACGCATCCGCGCGCAACGCGCAGACGAGACCATCGATCTCGCCTGCGCGCGATTTCAAACGATACGCCCGACGATCAGGGTACCGGACACCCGCAGCCGCGACGACAAAGCGTCAGCCGCGAGGAACATGTGGCGTACGAGGTGCCGGCCGCGAGGCAGGCTTCGAAGTTGGTGTCGCATTTGTTGTGGCAGGTGATGCAGCCGCCGGCGGCTTGCACCGAACCGATGGCGAGCGCGGCACCGAACGCGAAAGCGGCGACGGCGCTGAGCACGAGCGTTTGCAGTTTCATCGTCACACTCCTTGTTGACGGCCGAAAGCGGCCGATCCGATGCTACGCCTGCCGCCTATGCTGGAATCGCGGCAGGGATCACACTCTGCCGCATGCCGCTGATCTTTCAGCCCAGCGGCTCGTCGCTCAGATAGGTGTACGCGGTCAACCCCTGCTCCAGCGCCTCGTTCAGCCGTGCCGCATCGCTCTTGCTCAGATCCACCGCACCGACTTTCGCCCGGTAGATACGACGCAAATCGTCGAGCTTGTAGCCCACGTAATCGAGCATCACGTCGGTGGTGTCGCCGCGGCGCTGTTGGCCGAATTTGAAGCCGCGCTCCTCGTTGACGTCCATGCGCACTTCGATCGCATCGGTGTCGCCGAAGAGATTATGGATGTCGCCGAGAATTTCCTGATACGCGCCGACCATGAAAAACCCGAGGCGATAGCGTTCGCCGGGACGCGGCGCGTGCAGCGGCAGCGAGCTGTCGAGGTCTTCGTTTTCGACGTAGGTGTCGATCTTGCCGTCGGAATCGCAGGTCAGATCGGCGATCACACCGCGACGTTCGGGCCGTTCGTCGAGACGCTCGATCGGCACGATCGGGAACACTTGGTCGATCGCCCACACATCCGGCATCGACTCGAAGATGCTGAAGTTGACGAAATATTTATCGACCAAACGCTCGTTGAGTTCGTCGAGCAGATCGCGATGGCTCTTTTCGTCGTAGCTGAGCCGCGCATGCACGGCATGAGCGATGGCGTAGAACAGATCGTCCAGGCGCGCGCGCGCGATCAGATCGATCTGACCCAAGGCGTACAGCGACAAGCCTTCGCTGTGATGATGCTGCGCCTCGTGGAACAGCTCGACCGCCGGACGCGTCGCGATCTCGTCATAGATCTCGCGCAGATGGCGGATTACCGACACTTCGTCGTCGTGCGCGGGCGGCACGCGGCCTTCCGGCGCGCGCTCCACTTCGGACACGTTCGCGATCAACACCGCGTGGTGCGCGGTCATCGCGCGACCGCATTCGGTGACGACGCGCGGCGGCGCGATGCCGTGCGCTTCGCAGGCTTCGGCCAGCGGCTGCACGATGCTGGAGGCGTACTGATGGATGCTGTAGTTGATCGAACAATAACTGCGCGAGCGCGTGCCTTCGTAGTCGACACCAAGCCCACCGCCGACATCGACATGGCTGATCTTCGCGCCGAGTTTCGACAGTTCCACGAAATAGCGCGTGGCTTCGCGCATGCCATTGGCGATGTCGCGCACGTTGCTGATCTGCGAGCCCATGTGGAAATGCAGCAGACCGAGGCAATCGCTCATGCCCGCATCGCGCAGGGTCTTCCATAGATCCAAGCACTTGGCGCGGCGATAGCCCGAACTTCGCCTTATCGCCGCCGGAGTTCTGCCATTTACCGGCGCCCAGCGACGCCAGTCGCATGCGCACGCCGAGGCCCGGGGTCACGCCCAGCGCCTTCGCTTCTTCCATCACCAAAGGCAATTCGGACGGCTTCTCGACGACGATGAAGGTTTCCATGCCGAGCTTGCGGCCGATCAGCGCCAATCGAATGTATTCGCGATCCTTGTAACCGTTGCAGACGATCAAACCGCCCGGACGCGAGAGCGCGAGCACCGCCATCAGCTCGGGCTTGCTGCCGGCTTCCAAACCGAAGCCTTCGCCCGCATGCGAGGCCAGCGTACCGGCCACGGCCGCGTGCTGATTCACTTTGATCGGATACACCGCGGTGTAGCCACCGGCGTACTCGCATTCCGACTGCGCCTGCGCGAACGCCGCCTGCAGCGCGCCTAAGCGGTCGCCGAGAATGTCGGGAAAGCGCAACAGCAGCGGCAATTTCGCGCCCTGCGCTTGCGCGGCATCGACGATCTCCGGCAACGACGCGCCCGGGCCATCGGCCCCGTGCGGCTGTACGCGAATGCGCCCAGCGGCATCGACATCGAAATACCCTTCGGCCCAATGCGGGATCGAGTAGGTCTTACGGGCGAGGTCGATCGACCAAGCGGTCATGGGCGTGTTCCGGAGCGCTGCGGGGACGCGCATTGTAGGGCGCGCTCAAGCCCGCCGCATGAATTCTCAGATCAAATGCCCGGCAGGACGCTCATGACCGCCCGCGCCGATACACCGGCTCGGCGCAGACACCACGCACCTGCCGCGCTTCGGCCTTGTGCGCGGTTTCGGTGAACACGCTGACGCTGCCGGGCAAGCGCAACGCGGCGACGATCCGTTGCAACCCCGGCCCCTCGCTGACGACCGAGCCGCGCCACGTCACCAGCAGCGCGTAGTGCGCCGATTCTTCGGCCAGATCGAAACGTTTCCGCGCCAGCCATGCCTGACCGACTTGATCGATCCGCGCCAACGCATCGCACAGACCGCGCAGCGCAGCGGCATCGAGGTCGTGCGCGATCAGGTCGTCGTCCTCGGCCACACCATCGCGCATGTCCAGCGATTTCGCGCGCTCGGCGAATTCATCGCCCAACGCGACCAGCGCAGCGGCCATGCGTGGACTTTGCGTGGCATCGCGTGCGTATTCGCGGAGTTTTTCGAACGCCGGTCGAATCGCGCCCGCATCGAGAGTCATCGCTTGTCGAAGCTGATCGATCCCCGCGGCATCGCCAGCGTCGATCCGCAGTATCGCCGCACGGTAGTGCGCCATCGCGCTATCGGGCATGCGCTCGATCGCGCGCGCATAAAACGGCAATGGGTCGATGTCCGGGCGCAGCGCGTCGACCAACTGCGCGTATTGCAAGGTTTCGGCGGCGTCCAAGTCGCCACGACGTTCTAATGCGTCCAAGCGCATCCGTTCCGACTCCGCCGCCGCGAACTGCGCAGCCCAAGGCGCCTTCATCTCATCGCGCCAAGCGCTGTCGAGCTTGCGTTCGATCCGCGACAAGGCCTCGCCCAGAAGCGCGATCGCGGCGACATCCTGCACCCGCAACGT
This sequence comes from uncultured Gammaproteobacteria bacterium, assembly GCA_963783035.1. Classification (GTDB taxonomy): domain Bacteria; phylum Pseudomonadota; class Gammaproteobacteria; order Xanthomonadales; family Xanthomonadaceae; genus Lysobacter_I. Next base: position 688,792 of record CAWAMC010000004.1, on the reverse strand, counting down.
CGCCGTCGCGCCGACCGCGGATACGCGCTGCGGCAGCGTCGGATGGGTGTCGGTCAAATCGTTCTCGCGCTCGGCGCTGGCCAATAAGCGATCGACGTCGATCGGCGGCAAATCGCGCAATGCGGTCGCCATCATCGCGTTGAATTGCACCGGCGGATGCGGTTGCGCGCGCATCCGCGCACGCATCTTCGGCCAAAAGCGCGTTTGCAACCATTGCGCGGCATGCTCCACGCGGAGCAATGCGGAGACGCGCGCCGCCTCGCCGACGAGACGCGCACTCACCGCATCGGCTTCGTATTCGTCTTCGCGCGCCAGCACGAAACTGTAAGCGTTGAAATACGGTACGTACCAATCGAAGAATTTCAGAAACAGGCGCGACAACGAGCCGCCGCCGCGCGCCATGGCATCGACCATGCGGTACCAGCTCAAACGCACGCGATAGATCCACGCGGAGAAGCGGCCGTGACCGCCGCGAAAATGGCCGAATTCGTGCGCGATCACCGCGGACAGTTCGGCGGCATCGAGCAAGCGCATCAACGGCAAACCGATCATCAGCACATGGCGATCGCCGAGCAATCCGAGCATCCGCGGCATGCTCGCCGCACCGGCGTTCAAGTCGCTATCGATCACCACCGCCTCCAACGCCGGCGCACCGGCGGCCATGACGCAGTCGTTCGATTTCCGCTTCCAACTCGGGGGCTTCGCCGGGCGACAAGCGATAACCCGAAGGCATGTCGAACCGCAGCCACAGCGCGCGCACCACCATCGCCGCAAAGACCGTCTGCGGCAACAGCACGTAAACGAGCCAGGGGTCGAATTCGCGACCGCTCACCAGCACGGCGACGGCCAGCCCGATCGGCAAGCCCACCGCGACCAACACGATCGCGCCCAACACGGCGTAGCCCAGTGCCGCCAACAGCGCCACACGGGTCCGATAGGCCTGCGGCGCCTCACGGGCCTGCGCCTGCAGTCGCTCGATCAGCGCCTTGTAACGTTGTTCCGATGCCTTCGCCGCCATTCGCGCCTCCTAGTAGCGGATTGTTCAAAAAACAACCTTCGAGCCCGCTATCGTAACGGAAGCGCTCCGGTACAATTCGCGCCCCAAGACCCTTTCTGGATCCGCCGTCATGACCGACACCACCTGGCATTACGAGAATTTCGAGCCCGCCGGCTCGGCCATCGGCTATCGCATCACGCGCAAGTTGGACGAAGTGCAGTCGCCGTTCCAGAAGATCGAAATCTTCGAGAGCACGGATTGGGGCAACCTCATGCTCATCGACGGCGCGATGATGCTCACCGCCCGCGATAACTTCCTCTATCACGAGATGATGTCGCACCCGGCGCTGTTCACGCATCGCGATCCGAAGAATGTCGTCATCATCGGCGGCGGCGATTGCGGCACGTTGCGCGAAGTGCTCAAGCACCCGGGCGTGACGAAGGCCGTGCAGTGCGACATCGACGAACACGTCACGCGCATGTCCGAGAAGTGGTTCCCGGAGCTATGCGACGCCAACCACGACCCGCGCGCCGAGTTGATGTTCGACGACGGCATCGCCTACATGGCGAACTGCGCGCCGAACAGCCTCGATATCGTGATCGTCGATTCCACCGATCCGGTCGGCCCGGCCGAAGGTCTGTTCAACAAAGCCTTCTACGCAAGCTGCTTCCGCGCATTGAAAGACGACGGCATCCTCGTGCAGCAATCGGAATCGCCGCTGGTGCTGCTGGAACTGATCAAAGAAATGCGCACCGAAATGGGCAAAGCCGGCTTCGCCAGCTTCCGCACCCTCCCCTTCCCGCAGCCGTGCTACCCGACCGGTTGGTGGAGCGCGACGTTGGCGAAGAAGTCCGGCGACTTCGCGTTCCGCGACGCCGATGCCCGCGCGAAAACCTTCGCGACCAAGTACTACAGCGCCGATATCCATCGCGGTGCATTGGTGTATCCGCCGTTCGTGGCCGAAGCCCTGGGCGAAATCTGATTCATCGCAAAAAAAACGGGCCCGGCGAAAGCCGGGCCCGCTTGCTTCATCGATGCGACGGTCGATTCACTGCCGCGCATTCGCACGTCGTCAGCGGAACGCCGCCATCGCCGCCGCGCGTTCGCTCATCACTCGCTCGTTATTATTGTTGCGGCTGGTGCCCATCGTGCCGCCGTTGAACGTCTGATCGATCGCCGAGAAATAACCGATCCGCGGCTGCGGATTGGAGTTCACCGCCATGATCGTGCGGAAGTTGCCGCCCGCGTTCACATAACCATGACCGTAACGGAACGGCCTCGTGGTCGGGTCGTTGTCGTGACGCGCGCCGAACAGATGCGCCGCCTCGTGGACGAAGGTGAACGTGGTGCAGCTCTGGTTCTGCACGAAGAAGCCGCTGCTGGCGACCGCACCGATCGCGGACGCTTGACCGCACAGCAGCGCGCCGCTGGAGTTCAAGCCGTCGCGAACGACCAACGAGACCAGATCCGCACCGGTGTTATTACGCTCGGTGGTGGAATAAGCGTCGAACCAGCCATCGTTGGTGCTCTGGATGCGGCTCAGCAGCGTGGACGAGGCATCGGTGGCTTGGCCTTGCGGAGTGAAGAACACGCCGGCGCTTTCGAACAACAACGGAATCGCGTTGTTGGCGAACGCGGTGTTCGACTGCGCGATGAAGAACGCGGCACGGTCGTTGGCGCCGTTCGTTCCGCCGAGTTCGGCGACCGCTTCGGGCGTATAGACTTGCATCACGCGGACGATGGTTTCACCCGCGCGGATGCCCACTTGGTTACGGGCGATCGGTCCGTCGGGTTGCGTCGGAATATCCACGCGCGAGGGCGTATCGTCGCCCACGCTTTCCAGGCTTGCCGGGTCGCGCTTGACCAACAACTGCTGGCCGCCGTCTTCGGAGGTCATCACTTCGTAGACGTCGCCGGTCGCGGTGATGACCTGACCGGTCACGCGCTCGCCGCGCACCACGAACAACGCCGTGGCCGGGGCTTGACCATCGAGTTTGATGCGGCCATCGGCGGTCAGACGGTCGGCGCCGGACCACACGACATCGCCGCGCGACGTACGGTAGGACTTCGCCAAGCTCATCCGCAGACGCGGCCCTTCGGGCAGGCTGAGCATGAGTTCAGGCTCGCCGCCGATGAGTGCGGCCTTGTTGATCGAAACGCGCGCCGCCCACTGGGCGCTCTTGCCGCGCACCATGCCGTCCACGTGCGCCGGAACTGCCGACGACGAGGCTTTGGCCGAGGGCACATCGAACAGCTCCGGCGCTTGCATGGAACGGGCGCCGACGCCACCGATGGCGACGGTGGCGATCGCGATCGATATCGCAATGGTCTTCATACGCATAGGTCTCTCCTTGATGATGAGTGTGAGTGATGATGGTGCTCGCGCCTTCTCGGCACTTGCGAATCCACCGTAACGCTGCCCCTGAACGCAGTGTCGCACCCGAGGATGACGCGCGAGACGCGGTCGAAGCGCGACTCCTTGCTTCGATCGCGACCACACGCGGCCAATCCGTCGGCCTAACGCAGCCGCAATGCGCGATGAACCGCGTGATTGCGACCGTTCCACCATTCCGCGAGACGCTTCACGGCATTCGAAGGCGGCGGCCGGAATGCGATGAAAACGCGCGGAACGGGCCGTTCGTTACGGCCCTCGTTTCGAGCGGGCTGCGCCACGAATGAAATCATGGCGATGCAGCCCGCATGAGTATCGAACGGCGTTTACGATATACACGATATCGCTAGAACCTATCTCAAAATCGAAGCGACCAGATCACTTGGTAGTTTCGTCATTCCGGCGGTTTTCAACAGCCGAAGGCTGGTCAAGCCGGAATCCAGTTTTTTGCCGAGGATTTCAAACGCTGGATCCCGGCTTTTTGCCGGGATGACGGCTGGAAAATGTCTCGTTTCCGATTTTGAGATAGGTTCTACGCAATATGAGTGTCGAACGACATCGTCGCGTGATGCAACGCAACTGCAACGATGAACATCGCGAACGCTCAAGTGCGTTCGATCATCATCCCATGGACATGGCGCATCAGATGAGACGAAAATCCAATTCCGGCATGTCGCGTATCGCGTATCGCGCGCGCAATCGTCTCGCTCCGCTAACGCTCTCGCAACATTCTTCTTACTCGATCTTAATGTCGCCGGCATAAAAATAACGCGGCTACAATCGAAAGCTCCGCGAATGCGGTCATCGATCAGGTTCGCGGCGAAGCGCGCGCGTGGCGGCGCGGTGACGCGGACGCCTTGGTTTGTCCGCTGTTCGTGGCCGAGACGCTGGGCGAATAACGCGACCGCAACATTCTGCTCATATCGGCTTAAGGCAATTCGTCTAAAAAGCCTCCATCGAACGATGGGAGCATCACGAATGCCAGTACGCGCCGTCTCCACGCCACGACATGTGCGTAGCGGCGTCTTGCCCTGGCCGAACGTGTCCGCCCGGGGGAACGACACGCCGCACGCTCGTTTTTTGCAGACGCATCTGTACGTTCCGCTGATCGTCCTCGCGGCGACCCTCCTGATGATTGCCATCGCGCAGCTGGATTGGCGCGTCGCGCACGCGATCTATTCCTGGGAGGGCTATCGCTGGCTACTGCGGCGCTGGTTCGTGACGGAAACGTTAATCCATCAGTTCGGGCGCAGCCTCAGCATCGCGGCGTGGTTGGGCGTGCTCTGCGCGTGGGCGGTATCGAGTCGTCGTTCCACGCTCGCGGCTTGGCGCGCGCCGCTGGCGTACCTGGCGCTCTCGATCCTCATCGCGACACTGCTGGTGTCGTGGGTCAAATCCTGGTCGAACATGGACTGCCCATGGGACATCATCGGCCTGGGCGGCACGCGCCCCTATCTCGGATTGTTCGAGTCGCGTCCGAGCGGCTTACCGCATAACAAATGCTTTCCGGCAGGGCATGCCAGCGGCGGCTACGCGTGGATGTCGCTGTACTTCTTTTTCTCGATGGCGCGGCCCCGATGGCGCATGTACGGCTTGGGCATCGGCGTCTTCGCCGGCCTGATCTTCGGCATCGGCCAACAATTGCGCGGCGCGCATTTTCTATCGCACGATCTATGGACCGCTGCGATCTGTTGGGTCAGCGCATCCGCGCTGTATCTGTTCTTCGTCGCGCGCGCGCAACGGCGCGCCTACGAACAACGCTGGGACGCGCTTCTCGCCGATGGTTAGGCCGGCCGACGTGCCTATTGACCTCATATGCGAATTCCAACACTCGCGGTCGAACACGTATCTTCGCGATAGGTCTCACATCCACGACCCGACGGACGACTACAACGCGTCTCCATCCATTTCGCCGGTGCGGATGCGCACGACTTTCTCCAGATCCCAGACGAAGATCTTGCCGTCGCCGATTTTGCCGGTGCCCGCGGCGCGGATGATCGCCTCGACCACGGTGTCCACGCGCTCGTCGGTCACGGCCACTTCGAGTTTGATCTTGGGCAGGAAATCGACCACATATTCGGCGCCACGATACAGTTCGGTGTGGCCTTTCTGCCGGCCGAAGCCCTTCACCTCGGTCGCGGTAATGCCCGCGACACCGGCCTCGGCCAGCGCTTCGCGGACATCGTCGAGCTTGAACGGCTTGATGACCGCCATCACCATCTTCATCGATCCTGTCCTCCGAACCTGAATGCATTACAGCCTGTTGATGCTCTTAGGCCAGCATAACGCAGCCGTCGGAGTTTTCCGACACGCCGATGCGGCGTTGCCCGATAGGCGCACGCCGCTGTCCGCGCGAGGATGCGCATCACGTTACAATCGGACACACGGATTGAGACCATGATCGACTTGAGCCAAATCGACGAACTCGCCCGCCGCCTCAGCAGCTTGGTCCCACCGGGCCTGCGCGAAGGCCGCGAGGACATCCAAGAGAACTTCAAAGCCGTGCTGCAAAGCGGCTTGGCGAAGCTCGACCTGGTCACGCGCGAAGAATTCGACGTACAACGCGCCGTGCTGGCGCGCACGCGCGAACAACTCGAAACCCTACGCAACGCTTTGGATGCGCTTGAAGCGCAGCTCGCACAGCGCGACGACGACTCGCCATCGGCGAAGCCCGCCGACACTCGCCCTCAACACTGAGGGCCGCCATCATGAATCTTGCACTCGCGCATTCGCGTGCGCGCTCGGGCGTGCGCGCGCCTGCGGTGAAGGTCGAGGTCTACCTCGGCGGCGGTTTGCCGCGGATGTCGATCGTCGGCCTGCCCGAAGCCGCGGTGCGCGAAGCCAAGGATCGCGTACGTGCCGCCATTCAATGCGCGCAGTACGAATTCCCGGCACGCGTCATCACCGTCAATCTCGCCCCAGCCGATCTGCCCAAAGACGGCGGTCGTTACGACCTGCCGATCGCGCTCGGCATCCTCGCCGCTAGCGGTCAAATTTCGCCGCAGGCGTTATCGGAATACGAATTCCTCGGCGAATTAGGCCTCACCGGCGAACTGCGCGCGGTCGACGGCGTGCTACCTGCAGCACTCGCCGCGGCACAAACCGGGCGCAAGTTGATCGTGCCCGCAGGCAACGGCGCCGAAGCCGCGCTCGCGTCCGAGGTCGAGGCCTACACCGCACGCACCTTGCTCGAAGTCTGCGCTGCGCTCAACGGCAACAAACGACTGCCCCTCGCAGTCGCGCCGCCCTCGCAATACGACCACGGCCCGGATCTGCGCGATGTCCGCGGGCAAACGCAGGCGCGACGCGCATTAGAAGTCGCCGCGGCCGGCGGCCATCATCTTCTTCTCGTCGGCCCACCCGGATGCGGCAAGACCCTACTCGCGTCGCGCCTGCCCGGTTTATTGCCCGAAGCCAGCGAAGCCGACGCTTTGGAAACCGCGGCGATCGCATCGATCAGCGGCCGCGGGCTCGACCCCACACGTTGGCGCACGCGACCGTTCCGCAGCCCGCATCACACCGCCAGCGCCGTCGCCTTGGTCGGCGGCGGCGCCGACCCACGCCCCGGCGAAATCTCGCTCGCGCATCATGGCGTTTTATTTTTAGACGAACTGCCCGAATGGGACCGCCGCGCCTTGGAAGTGCTGCGCGAACCCTTGGAATCGGGCGTCATCAGCATCTCGCGCGCAGCGCGACAAAGCGAATTTCCCGCACGGTTCCAATTGGTCGCAGCGATGAATCCCTGCCCGTGCGGCTGGGCGGGCGATCCTTCGGGACGATGCCGCTGCAGCATCGAAGCGATTCGGCGTTATCGCGGCAAGATTTCGGGGCCGCTGCTCGAACGTATCGACCTGCATCTCGAAGTGCCGCGACTACCGCCCGCCGAACTGCGACCGGATGCGCCACCGGGCGAATCCAGCGACGTGGTGCGTGCACGCGTCATGCGTGCGCGCGAAGTACAGAAACAACGCGCCGGGCGATGCAATGCGCATCTCGATCAATCGGAAACGAATGCGGTGTGTCGGCTCGCGCCGGAGGATCAGGCGATGTTGGAAAACGCGATCGATCTGCTGCAGCTCTCGGCGCGTTCGATGCATCGCATTTTGCGGGTGGCGCGGACGATTGCTGATCTTGCGGGTAGTGCCGACATTCTTGGGCCGCATGTGGCGGAGGCCATTGGTTATCGGCGTGGGGAGCGGTTGGTGCCGCCGCGAACGGGATGAACGAATTTTGGAGTTCCATCACGCAACGTTGCATTGGCACATGCACGACTGCAGAGCAGTCCGAACAGCCTCGCAGGGCACATGAACTGAAGGCATCATGCGCCGTTTACTTGATAAGCATGAAGTGAATCTGCCCTGATATTTATCTTCTAATCATTGTGCGTACCAGTCTTTTCAGCTTTTATCCCGGCCAGTTTTTGGTCAACTGGCGCACTAAACGAAAGAGTTCGGCTTGGTATTGCGCATCATGCAAGGCATCGTGATCGCCCACCAGCGTCGGATGAACTCTTCGAGCGATCGCGCTGGAACGCGTCTCATGCCAACTGCACCCCGTAGCACCCATGTATAGTGCCTTGATATCAACTGCCGTGAAGCCAAACGGGTTCCCGGCAGAAAAACGATGAAAGTAGTAATTAACAAACGACCAATCGAACGGCGCATTCAGGCCAACGAAGACCGGTGTCCGCCCCTCAGTGCACTGCGAGGCGATCCAGACACTGAACTGCCCCATTGCGACATCGGCAGATAGGCCATCCTCTGCGAGCTTCACCAGTGAGAGACCGGTGACCTCGAGTGCAGCCGGGACGAAGTTGCCGCTTATTGGCTTAAGCATGCAGGAGAACGTCTTGGCCGGATTGTCGATGCAACAGGCGCCAAGCGTGAGCATGCTGTATTCACCGGGTATCGGCCCAGATGTTTCCACGTCGACGGAGATGAAAATTTCCTGCTTTGCTGTCATGGGACTCTCCCGGGCAAGCGCGATGCCTGCTCTCTAGTTTGTCAATCTGCTATAGCAGGCGATGGCGAGGCAGACGTTAGCGCCTGTTGAAGATGCGCAAAAGTCAAAGCACTTTTTGGAAACGCTAGTGCGACAGCCGCCGGGTAAAGGCGTGTCCGAATATCGGAGTATGTCCACGAGGGCTTGCTCCCTGAGGCTGCCGTTGCCGCAACCAAGAATGAAATCTCCGCAGGCTTCAGATCAAGTCCCATGAGATCCATCATGAACAGTTCCTTACGCTGAGCATCGTTGGGTCTCTTGAAGTGCTCAATGATCGAAGCGCGGCGTTGGATGGCGGGGTCGAGAACTGACATTCGATTAGTACACAAGATCGTGAATATCCGACCACGGCTTGCCCGAAGCTCGTCGATGGCTTGAATGACTGTGTTAACTGCCACCTTGTCCTCATGATGGCTATGCTCTTGGCTACGCGATGCTGCTAGGGAGTCCCCTTCATCAATGATGAGGATGGCTCGGCGGTCTTTACCGATGGACTTTTTGATTTCCGCAAATGCTTCGGAGATCAACGTACCCATCTCGCCAACTCCGCCGCTACCTCGAACGCGATTACTCAACTTAAAGAGCATCGAGTCTTCCGTCTTCGAGTCTGCGGCGATGCGATTGCCTATGGCTTCAGCCATGGCTGACTTTCCTGTGCCGACGTCGCCGTAGAAGATTGCAAAGGGATACTGGTCTCGAAGGAGGTCCACCAGGGCCAGTCGCTTGCCGTGCTTATGCTTGCTCCAGGCTTCGATCTGATCAGCGTGCATGAGCAACTGTAGTTGATTGCTGACTTTGAGATAAAGGCTCTCAAAGCCCAACAGCGCCTTAGCGCGCGCAGTAATTCCGGAATCAGGCAGGACGACTTTGCTCTCAAAGACGGAAGTACTCACGTGAAATCCTTTCGGCTGACGCCGAAGCCGTTGCTACTGTAGTCACGCGCACCGGTCTCTTTAAGCGTGGGGTGGTTGAGATTGGCATAGGTCGCTGTCCAGTTGAACTTGAGGTTCGGCTTAGCTATCTCCTTCTCCGTCGAGGTGTATGTGTCTGTATAGCTGAGCACGATTCGAAGATCAGGGCTGCTGACTGTCGGCCAGAGCACACCACCTGGCCGTGACGGTGTCAGATCGTTGGTGCCAGCCCGAACCAAATATTGCACTGCTTTCACTTCTACGCTCGCGTCAAGCAACGTCACATCGACCATTTTGAGGAACCCACGCTGAGCCAAATACTCGACATCATGCCCATATCTCGCGGCCTCTTCCTCTGTCATTCCCTTAGTACTCGACGCGATCATCTTTAAGTCCGCCGTGAAACGGCGAACGACTTTCGTGACGTCCTCGCTGGTATACGAATACGTCTTCGTGCTACTGCTGGTGCTACTCACTCCTCTTCCTCCACCTTAAAGCGGGGCCCGAAAATATCCTTCCAAAGCTCCACGTCACCCTCCTCAGACGCGAATACGGCGCCCTCCCAGGACTGATTTGCAGTGCTCACGATTTCGATTCTTTCCTCTTCCGTGACTCGCGATGCAACGTTATTGCTGTTGTTGACTGGGTCTATGATGACGACTGGGTCGTTGAACGACACTGCGGCGCTGCTTCGGTTCTCGGCGAAGTCGATGTGGTTCTTTAAGCCAGACTGGGCGATGTACATTAAGAAATCCCGGAAGCGCTTCTCGATGCTCCCGGCGGTTCCATTGACTTCCAGCAGGTGAGCCATGAGCAGCTCGATGTGAAACGACTTCAGGCCGGCCGGTTTCATGTGATTGCGCCACCGTTTGCCGAGTCGCACCAGCGTTCTGAAGTGCTTGTCCGCTTTCTTGCGATCGGCGACAAACTGAATCTGGCAGGGTGCGCAGGTCTCGTTTCGGGAGCCGTCGGAAATGTCGAACTGCCAGCCGTAGTTTGGCCTCTTGGCGTCTTGCAGCACCGGGACTATATCGACGGCTAGGCCAGACCCGACAAACGTGACAGTCGCTGCCCGCCGCTGGATCTCAAAGTCTTCAACTTTCTTGGTCGGATATATCTTGATGAGCAATTGGTAGATCGTCTCGCTCAGCTCAGCAAAGGTTGCATGGTTAACGTCCTTGCCGCTGATGTAGAAGACGACGTCCACGTCCACCCGGTCGTCGTTCGTCTTCCGTAAGATGGTGTACTTGGCAAATGAGCCAGCTTTGACCACCTTGGTCACCGTCAACTCGTCGCGGTTCTCGACGTGCTTGCGCAGCTCTACAATCAAGCGGTCGACTTGCCCGTGGTACTCGGTTCGCTTCTGCTGGGGCAGTCGCAGAACGTTGCTGTCGTACCAGAGCATCTGTGTATTCGTCAAAGGCAAGTGGTTCCTCCTTCGAACGCTTTTCAGCGCTCGCGAGCTAGTTTACTGTTGGACCGGAACTTAAAAGCTCAAGCCGAAGGCGACCAAATCGGCCGCGACGATTGCAGCGGCTTTGGCCGCAAGCTCATGAAATTGGTTGTCCTTCGTTATGTCCCCGAAATCGCTTATCCCACGGATGATCAGTACCGGTGTTTCATGTTGAGCGCAAGCGGTGAATATCCCAGCAGCTTCCATTTCCGCAGTCTCGACCTTGCCGTGGATACTCACGCAGTTGCAAGAACTTTTCCGGGTCACGCAAAAGCTTTTCACCACTAGCAATAGTTGCGGGGTTCGGCATCACATCTATGGAAACCTCGCCAGCGGTGGAAGTCTCAGGGTAATGGAGGCCGTAAGCTACCCATGCTCGACTGAGGCGATCGACCACTGAGGGGCGATACGCGAGATAGCTTGTGACATCCTGTTGAACTCTGAAGTCCGTCCGGAAAACTTCGGGGCGGGGCTGGCTAACACCTCCTTCGAGGAGAGCGGCGCCTTCGTAGGCGACGACGCGGTCCGAGATCACAACATCCCCTAAAGCACATTTAGTGCGCATACCGGCCGCGATACCAATCATCACGACCATTCTTGGGCGGAACTCCGCCAACAGACTGGCAGTGGCGGCCGCCGCCTCGGTGTTACCTGCAGTACCGAATGTCGCCACAGTGCAGGTTACAAGGCGACCACTACTGGCTGAAATCTGGGTACGCCAGTGGTTATGGCCGATTGACGTTTTGGACGCTGGTGTCTGTTCGTCGATATTGAACGCCATGCGAGCAGCATTGAGCTCAACCGGCAGCGCAGTCAAGACGAGCACGTCGGTCGGCGCTGCGCTCACTTCGGCAGCGATCTCCCCTTCGAGAATAGCAACCACTCCAGACGCTATAGCCTCAATGGACTGGATCGGCTCATCAAGCGAGAGCGCTAGGCTCTTGGAACATGCAGACTCACCTGTATGGCTCAGAAATGGCAGCGGCGCAGACATGAATGCTCTGTGCAAGGCGACAGCACCCTCGCCGTCTTCGCTCCCAGCACCAATCCTCAGGTCCAACGGATAGACCGGTAGTCCCTTTTGCATAAGCTTACGCGCGCGATCCGCTACGCCCTTACCACCACCGATGGCAATCATTCCCGCCGCGCGCTCAGCTTGCTCATCTCCAACGTTCCCACCAGTGACCAGATCATCTGGAAGGTTCACCATCTCAATCAGGTCGCGCTGCGCTAACAGCGCGATCAGTTGGCGCTGCTCCGCGTTCATCTTTTCGCGCCGAGCACGTTCGGACGACACGATAACTACGCGTGGCGAATCGACTTGCTCGAAAAAGGTAGCCTTGATCTCCCGCAAGATCGTCCAGTCGAATACCAATGGCTGGTTGGCGTCATTAACCGGCTCCGAAGTCACGAAGACGACGAACCCATCACCTGCGCTCAATATCTTCTTAGTAACTTCGCGAACAAACTCGTGGGCTCGATCAACAACTTCGGCAGCCGCTGATCGCGATGCGCTACCTGCGATTAGGAAGAACTTTGGCTTGCGCTGACTGGATCGGTTCATTGGGTTTCGGAAGACCGCGAAATAATATGTGCATAGAACATCAAAAGTCGCTTGTCGCGGAGAGTAACGGGGTCAATTTCACCCCATCCTTCGCATTGAAGCCAGCTTCCTGCCATCAGTAGACTGCATATGGTCAATAGACCACCAACACTACCTGTAAGAACTGACAGGGTGATCACCACACCCCCTACCAAGCCCTAGCACTGCCTTACCTTTCCCCTCACCCCTTCTTCAACCTCCTCTCAAACAACGCCAACAGCAACTTCCACGCCTCACGCGCAGCAGCTTCATCGTAGCGCGGAGTGGTGTCGTTATTGAAACCGTGCTGCGTGCCCGGCGGTTGATAGAGGAAAACGGGGTCAGTGTGGACTTTCCCTACAACGCGTAGCGGCTAAATCCCAAAGACTAGTACACGATGCGGCGTCAGCATGATGGGTACTTCTTCCCTCCGTTCACTCATGCCATGCCTCGCCCGACCAGACTCGATGTGCCCGGAGTGCCGCAGCACGTCATCCAGCGCGGCAACGATCGCCAACCCTGCTTCTTCGTCGGCGCTGACCCGCAAGATCGACAGGCCGAAGAAGTCGGATGCGACGCAACGCAACTGGGAAAGGCCATGCTGACCCTAGTTTTCCTTCTTGGCTACGGGACTAGGCGCAAATAATCCAGCGAGAAACGCGGTGACCGTGGTGAAGATTGTAAGGATCATGTCCGGCTTAATGCCGTCGGTGACTGGGGGGACGAACACGCCAACGCCAAGAACTGTAACTGCTGCAATCATTGCAAAGGCAAAGGCCCGAATGATGATCAGCCAGACTTTGTTGCTGGTCGATTGATCCGGGTCCGGAAGACGAACTCCGAGCGCTTGAGCAACCGCTTCCTTCTGGTCGTTTGGCAACGCGTTCACTGCCTCCTTGATTGCAGATGCCTGTTCGGAATGAGGCTTTGCAGCCACCTCGCGAGAAAAGGACTCGAGCATGTTACCCATGGTGGTTCCTCCGTGCTGGATTTAAGATTCTTGGACGGGTGCTTGGTTGGCGCATACATCAGTTCTAGGGTCTAACTTTGTTATAGGCCCATATTGGGAAAAGTGGGTTGGAGTAGACTTTTCCGCAGAGTCAATAGAGACCACACTGACCCCTATTTTCCCCCGACCAGACTTGATGTGCCCGATGTGCCGCAGCATGTCATCCAGCTATTATGCCCTGGTCATGGAGACGGTAGACCCAGACGAAGTGGACGTCATCCGCCGACATGTGCAATGCCAGCATGCCTATGGGTCGAACCGATTTCGCGCGGCGATCGAAGCACATCTTGGACGGTCGACTGGCCCCGCAAGATCCTGGAGTCCGAAGAAGTCGGATGAGGCGCAACGCAACTGTGAAAGGCCACTCTGACCCTCGTTTCCTTTTAACGATCTCAATAGACAGCGTCTCTTATACTGCACTCAGTATTTATATCCGACGGACAACAGGTTCAATTCCTCTTTCTGGAATGAATCGAAGTTCTCGCCATAGCTTCGAGACAAACCCAACGATATGTCAGAGTCCGGTATCTTGTACGACAGTTCGATCGTGAAGCGCGAAGGATTCTCTAGATCGCCGTCGAGGACCCACATTTTTTTGTACTGTGCAGTCAGCATTAACTGAGATGCGGGCTTTACCCCCGGAAGCCAGAAGCTCAGCCCGATCTCAGCGCCCGCACCTATGTAATCATCATCTTTGGGATCAGCAAAATCTGTGCTTCGCCCAGCATCGAGGACGCGCCCTGCCTCAGCAAAGAAGCTCGTTCTGCAGGAGTAATACAATCCACCCCAATGGGATTGGCGGCCACAGATGATGGGGCCATCCGCATAAACCAGTGAGACGTCTTCTGCAAATGCTCGTACTCTTATCAACTGAGAGTCCTGAGCACGATCCCAAGTCTTGTAGGTGGTAATGCCAGATTGCGCAGACAGGTTTCCAATGCTGATAGAGTGTCGATACATTAAACCTGCGCTCAGAGCACGAACATCCTTTGCATCGTCCTGGTCACCAGCAGCTTTGGTTTCCGTAGAGCTTTCGCTATAACGGGCAAAACCCATCAATGCGTCATAATTGTCGAGCACCCAGCCGACCCCGAGCGTGATATTGGCGGCAATCGCCTCCTCTTTTTTCACCCCGTTCATCGTGTAGGCGATCTTTGCATCAGCGGCCTTTTTAAACACTTCGTCACGACCATTCCGGGGAATAGCCAGATCGTCGATGCCACCCCGTACTGCTATGGTCCACCCAAGGCTGTTCTTGGCGCGGGCTTGCTCAGATATGACTACGCCTGATTGTCGATCACCTGAGCCTGTAGAGCAGGCTATCGCTGCGGTAGGCTCCGCCCCTGGTCGAATGGGCGGATCAAGCATGAGAGCAATAATCTTCTTTCGATCCGCCAATACTGCTTGATCACCAAAGCTCACTCCAGATGGCAGCTGATATATTCCTTCTTGGGCTTTGAGGTTGTACGCGAATCGTATGAGCTCGAGGTTTAGGTCCGTCAGCAACTCATGTTCAGGACCTATTCCGAGCTGTGCCGCCTCCACTGGCGAGATCGCGCTTGACTTGGTAATCCAATAGGCTGCACGCCGAGCTACTGGGTCGTTATAGCTGTGAAGCACGCTCGTGGTTGCTGACGTCTGATCTGCATCGCCTAGACTATCCCTAAGTTCCGCAACATCCGGTAGTGCGAACAGATTTATCTGATACACCTTGCCTAGCTCGCCCAGCAACACAGCAGAGCGCACTCTGTTGTCTGAGTTGCACAGCCGAGACTTGTTTTTAACAGAAAACACGGCGGCCAACTTTTCCGCTGGTACAGCACCGTCTTGGGCTAACGCGCTAAAGGGTAGGAAACTCGCTAACGCAAGCAAATTGAGCTTTTGGAGATTGATCCGAGTCATGGGGTGCCCCTTCCAGTTGAGGCTAGTGCTGAATGGGCAGTCCTCTTTCCTTGCTTGGCAGTCTTAAGACCTGCGACTGGCACCTGTTCTCGAGCGTACAAATTGTTAGTAAGTTGATAGCGCAAGTTTCGAAGGGGAAGATTGTGGGTGTCTACGGCGAACCCACGTGGATACTTGTAATCTTTAAATGGTTTCTTTTGTGGGAGGTAGTCATTGACTAAGGCTCTTAGGAAGCCTTGGTAGACACCTAGGCCGATGCCCAGGCCGCCCTGATTCAATGGCTTTGCAGGCACTAGTGAGAAATGCATCACCTTGGATTTCGTAATCCAAAGCGTCGCCGAAGTGATGGCATTCTCGACCTCAATTTCGATTTCTTCTCTGTTCACGTTTCTAGCTCTCCTTAGTACAGATGAAATTGGTCCAGAATAGAATTATCTGAAAAATGAGCTTGTTTCACCAGCTCCTGCATGATCACGCGCCACCAACCGCACTTCGGTTTTGCTCCACACTCACATCAGCATCACTCCCGCATCATCTCCGCCTCGGCTCACACCCCACACCATCCCCATCGCGATCCAGATGCGGCCCATATCCCGGCTCGCCACGTCTCACCGGTGCAGCGCCCGCTGCACGCGCTGCCGCACAATTCGCGAACACACCAGGATCCCGCGATACGCGCAAAGGTGTAATCCGCGACGGGGCAAGACGATGGGTCGATGCAGCATCGCTGCGCGAAGAAGCACCACCACCACGATGGCAGTGATAGCCGCCGCGTTTACGGTCGTGATGGCAGCCTTCGGCGTTGAGTCCTCCGCCGTGAGCGGAGACATTGTTAGCGAAGCAAAGTGCGATGGCGCTCAGCGCCATCGGTAAGACGCCGTCGGGCGATAAAGCCGATGCTCTCCCTGCGCCTGCCTTGGCCATCCGGCATTCCCCCTGTGGAATGTGCTCCGGCTTCAATGATGAAGCGTGGCCGAAGTCTCGTTGCTCAGCGATTTGGTTGTCAATCGTTGTCGCGAATCCGCTACCTCTAGGGCGCAATGTGAATCGCGGTATCTGTGCCGGAAGCCATTGCTTGTTTATGTCCGATCGATCGCAAAGTAGAACTGGATGCATCGCTTCAGCGCTCTGGTTCCGTGCACGCCATCAACGACGAAGACTTCCATCGCTTCACTGGTTCGGGGACAGAAACACACACGTAATGACGCGTGCCGCCCAGCGAATCCAGCGAAGTGGTCTGCGCACGCGAAACACGAAAACAACGCGCCGGGCGATGCAACGCACATCTCGATCCATCAGAAACGAATGCGGTGCGTCGGCTCACATCGGAGGATCAAGCGATGTTGAAAAACGCGATCGACTTGCTACAGCACTTGGCGCATTCGATGCACCGCATCCTGCGAGTGGCGCAGACGATTGCCGATCTTGTTGGCAGTGCCAAGATTCTCGGGCCGCATGTGGCGAAGGCGATCGGCGTGGTGAGCGCAGCGCGGCCCCGTAGCCGGCGGTCGCTGACTCAGGCTTGGCGTGAGGCAACGACGTCCGAACCACGCCAGCGTCTGCCCCGGGCTTGATCCACGGATGGCGTTGTTCGGGCCTTCCCTAATCTCCAGGCTCGTTGCTTATCCGCGCCGCTTGGATGCATGGCTCTCCCGCATGTAGATCGCCGCCGGAGCGCCAAATGCCGCAGGCATCTGACATGATTCGCGTATGGATCGGACGCCTCTCCTCGTTCTCTTCGCCATCGCCAGCTTGCTGCCGACTACGCTTCACGCGCAGGACGCCACGGCACCGGCGACACAGACCCATTCGGCAGCGCTGTTCGACACGCTGGCCGCGCGTTATGGCGTGGCCGGCGACGACCAAGTGGCGGATACGACGGCTTACAAGGCCAGAATCATCGAACTCGCGCGCGCGCTGCCCCCGAACGACACCGTGCGCAGCGCACGCCTCGATGCCTATCGCTGCATCACTTTCCTGGACGGCCCCGACGCTGCGCTGGCGCGGGCCGAGACCGGGCTTGCCGGGCAGCCTGCGCAACGCGAGCCTCTGGTGCGGATGGAATACCTGATGTGCAAGGCGTACGCGTTGTACAACCAGGGCAACCGCGGCGAATACTTCGTAGCGGTGAACGAAGTGCTACGACTCGCCGACCCTGAGCGACATCCACGCCTGCGATCCGGTGCGCTCAATCTGCGCTCGTTCCACGAAATCGACCAAGGCCGCTACGCGCAGGCGTTGACCACCCTGCACGAGCAGCTGGGGCTGGATCGGAAGCGCGAGGCGCCAAACGTGGCGCTCCGCGCCGAAATCATGATCGCCAGTACGTACATTGAGCTCGGCCTCAACGAGCGTGCGATCGTCGTTCTTCGCGCCATCGAGAGAGCCGCGCGCGCAGCGGATCAATCAAGCCCCCTGGGCATGGCGTTGGAGGGCTTGGGCCAAGCCGAACAACAAGCAGGGCGCCTCGACGCCGCGCTTGCGAATTACCGCGATGCGGCAGCGCTGGAGCGCATGCGGGGCGCGCACGACAGCCATGCCTCCCTGATGCTTCGGATCGCCCATGTCCATGTACTGGCGGGTCGTCTGGACGAGGCCAGAAGCGCGCGAGAAGAGGCCGAGCGCTTGTTGAGCGGGTTGCCGGCGGCCATGCGCGCGCGGCGCGGCTACCTCGACGCACTCATCGCACTCGAGTCCGGCGATGCCGGCCGCGCCGCCCTGCTGCTGCCGGACGTGCTGCAGCGCTTGCGCGACGACGACCAGCCGCGACCGCTGGTCGATGCGCTCGACGTGCAAGCGCGCGCCTATCGCGCACTTGGCCAGTGGCGTGCGGCGCTGGATGCGCGCGAGGAGCAGACCCGGTTGCGCACCCAGCTCGACCAACGCATGCAGCGCGAGCAGGCACGCGTGCTGGCCGCCGAGCTGGCGTTGAGCCGGGAAACCGCCGACAAGCTGCGCTTGTTGCGGCAAACGGACGCGCAGCGGCTGCAGTTGCAGGCCGCGCAGCGCGAGCAGCGCTTGCGTCTGATCGCGATCGTGCTGCTGATGTTGCTGCTCGGCGCGTTGGCGGGCCTGCTGCTGCTGACGCGCCATCGCCTGCGCGGCGCGCGCTACGACGCGATGACCGACAGCCTGACCGGCGTCGCCTCGCGGCGTCATCTGCTGGACCATCTCGCGCGCATGTTGTCCGACCGGCGCGCCGCCGCTCTCCCGCTGTCGGTGCTGGCCATCGACATCGACCACTTCAAGCGGATCAACGATCAGTTCGGTCACGCCGTGGGCGATGAAGTCCTGCGGCGCGTGACCGAAGCCTGCCGGCACGCATTGCGCGAATCCGACAAATTCGGTCGCTTGGGCGGCGAGGAGTTCATGGCCGTGCTGCGACGAACCTCGCTTGTTCACGCCGAACAACTCGGAAAGCGGTTATGCGAGGCCGTTGCGGTTATGACGATGGACGACGTGGCGCCCGGCCTGCGCGTCACCATCAGCGTCGGCGTGGCCGAAGCGACCGCGGACGACGGTGGCGCCGACAACTTGCTGCTCCGCGCCGACGTCGCACTGTACGAAGCCAAGCACAGCGGACGCAACTGTGTCCGGGTAGCGCTCACGAATTAGGCGATGCTCCGCCGGCGAATGCAGCGGCATGGTGAACGCGCGTGATGCCTGTGCGCGAACGTCAACTCACACCTACAGGCACGCTCAACAGCCGCTTGGATCGATCGCAGACGATGGTCGTGTGCGAACTCGCGTGCGGATCATTCGTTGCTGGAACAGGCGATCCTCGATTCCGATTTTGAGATAGGTTCCAGGTACATCTATCCCGATAGTCTCTGCATATGTCTTGGCTTGTTCTCGTTCTTGCTTTTCTTGGTTTGCCTGCATTGCAGAACGTGCGACATCCGAAGATTGCTCAATGAATAACAACACGAACGCTCATCGAGCGTTTACACCGCCAAGCGATTGGAACCTGAAGCGGATAGTGTTACGCGAATGGACGTGAGCGACCAAAGCAAGCGTGTTTTATAGAGTGTTCTCAACTATCGATACGCCAAGACGCGCATGCATCCGACCACGATGAATGACGTAGTGTGCGATTGCCGATGCACACGCATCGAACACAGCAATCGAATCGTATTCCGACGGGAGGGATAGCGATATGAGAACGACATCGTTGATCGTAGGAGCCGTCGCGACGGTCATCCTGTGCGGAGCCGCCGCGGCCTCTCTTGTTCCGTTTTTTGGCGGGCAGGGCTCGCAGAGTACATCCGTCGCAGGAACGAAAGCCCTGATCGGTGCGACAACCGAAGACTGGCGTTCCGATCCCTTCGGACCAAAACTCGCGCGCGGCACCGCGACTCAATTCGGGGCGTTCGAATTCAACGATATCGATACGGTGAATGTATTCAACGGCAGCGTGAATCTAGCGGTGCCATTGGGGCAGGCGTACGCCGCCGGTGGTGCGCTCGACTATCAGCTCGTCGCCCATTACAACAGCAATGTCGTCGATATTCGTGTCCGCCGCGACTACAGCCAGGGCGGGCCTGGGCGCGATTATCCGATCGCGATTCCTGCTGCCGTATCGAACGCGGGTGTCGGTTGGTATGTGCATCTTGGGCGTCTGGTCGAACCCATTCCGCACGCAGAATACGTAGCCATGCCCTTCATCGAGCGCGAGAAGCGGCTGTCCAATGGCTTCGGTTGGCAATACATCGCGCAGGACGGTTCCGTCCATAGCTTCCATGCGAGCGTGCATGGCGAAGCCGCTGCGACCGGCCAACCGCCATTCACGCAGCCCTTGTATACGCGGGACGGCAGTTATCTCCGGCTCACGGGATTGTTGCCCGATACCGCGGAATGCACAGGCGTGGGACTGCTCGCCTGCGCCAAAGTCGAGATGGGCGATGGCACCGTGCAATTCTTCGAGAAGCGCTTGTCGTGGCCGGACAGTACTTACAACCTGGATCAATGGCGATTGCGCAGTATTCACGATCGCGTCGGCAACGCGATCGCGGTGAATTATTTCAGCGATCGTTGGGAAGTGGACGATCGCTATCGCGGCCCGCAGCGGATCTACTGGGAATCGGACCCATGGTTCAGCGGCCGTGTTAATCGGGTCGAGACGACGGCCTTTGGTGGCCAGACGGCCGTTCACGGTTTCTATTACAGCAATATCGACTTCCAGCGCTTGAATGAGAACGGGAGTGTCTGGGAAACTCATCAAGTCGGCCGACTCACCACCATCACGCGTCCAGATGGGAAATCGTACGGTTTCAATGCGGCGCAGATCAGTCGGGCCACGCTGCCGGCCGGGGGCGCGCTGGAATGGCAGTACATCCAAGCCCTGAAAATGCCGAGCACGTTCGATTGCGCGCCGGATGAATTCATCCCGGACAATCTGACGAAGGGGGCTGGCAGTCTGTTGCCAGACATCGGGGCAACGAGCACCTACATCGCACGTCGCAAAGCGATTGCGGCCGACGGCGTGGAGGTGTTGAAGGAGACGATTTATCTGCGCGGGCTAGGCACGAGTCCCCAGATTCCTGACCAGTATTGCGCCGGGCAAGACGGAATTTTCACCGAGCCCGGTTCGGAACTGACCGTCGGCGTGTTCGAGAAGTACAAGGAAGGCCGCGGACGTTTTTCCATCCACTATTTCTCGGTCTGGCCGTTCGGGCGTAAGGTCAATGCGTTGAACGACGATCCGACACCGATCGTGGACATCGGCGGATGGAAGTCCGAAGAATTCGGGCAGCCCTTCACTCGCAACGAAACTCGTGCTGGCTATTTCCTATCGTCGAGAACGTACGAGTGCGGCGTGGACAAAATTCTCGATACGGCGCTCGGCACCTCACCCAAAGGATTCGCCGCGCAGTTCTGCGGCAGCCCACTGCGATCGCGCTATGTGCTGAACGAGCAGGATTATTCCGATTGCTTGACCGCTGCCGGATTTCTGCCGCCGCCACCGGGCCAGGGCGTTCCTCCGGATTACGCGGTCGGCTCGGACGCGGCGTGGGAATGTCTCAGCGTCAATCCCTCGTCGCGGGTCGCGTTCCAGGTGTTTCACGACGACGATCGTAATCCGCTCGACGGCAACAAAGAACGATCGACCCTCGATGTCTCGCACGAGAACGATGGCTTCGGTAACTATCGACGTGTCGTGAAGCAAGGAAACTTCGCCGGCAACGGTGCACGCGACAAGCGTACGGTCCGCAAAACGACGAATGCAGCGCGAGGCGAACTGGACCGTCTTGCCGATGGTCGCATCGACACCGCCGCCGACGAAAACGGCGACGGTCTTCCGGGCGACGACGATGGCGATGGCAGGATTTCGACCTGGACCAATGTCCCCGTCACCACGCCATGGATCCTGACGTCCTACAATTATCTTCAGATCGACGATGCTGACGGAAAAATCTTCCGGCAGCAGGTGTGCACGAATGGGAATACCGGGCTGTTGAATCGGATCAGGGTCAAGAAGAGCACCGGCGGATCGGCCGCGAGCATCATCGACGAGAATTATGTCTACGACGAAAAAGAGGATCCTGCGGACGAGGTTGCTGACTCCGAAAACAGTGTGCTGGCTGCTGGAGACTACGACGGCATCCACGACGTCATCTATGAGTACGAGTACGCCGACCCCGACGATCCGGGTCTGGCGACATCGGTCAGGATCTACGGCGGCGATACGCAGCCCCTACCCGCCGCAAGCGTAGGATCCGGTTGCAGTTACAACTTCGCGGCCGCGTTGGCGCCGAAGTACAGACTCACCCGTGACTTCCAATACGGCGTCTTGAAGTCCGCGAAAGTTTTCGGCAGCACGACCACGGTCGAGAACAACGTCATCCTCGATCAGAACACCGGCCTCACCGTGCAGTCGAAAAATCCGTCCGGTGTCATCGTGTCGAGCTATGCCTACGATGTGCTCGGCCGGACGACAGCGATCACACGGAACTACGGCGTGGACGAAAAATTCACGTATTGCCTCCCAGGATACGGCGGCGTCTGCGCACAGTCGCCTTACATTGGCCAGCGCGTTGCGGTCGCCGAATCGACCAAGGGCGCGCTCCTCTATCAGAAGACCGAGAACTACTACGACGAGCTTGGCCGAGTATTTCAGACCGACAGCCTGCATCCGGATGCGACGGACAGCGCCGGTGCGCCGAAGACATTGCGCGTGACTCAGAAGTTCTCGCCGTTGGGGTGGGCAACGTTCGTCTCCTCGCCGCAACGCAGCGATGTGTTCAACGGCAGCATGGGGACCAACACGACCTACGATTCCTTCGGCCGCGCTGTCAGCGTGACCGGCCCCGACGGATCGATCGCCTCAACGGTCTATCGCGGCATTCGCGAAACCAGAGGCACGACGTCGCATGGCGTGATCGACAGCGCGACCAGCGTCGGCCAAAAGCCGGGCACGATGATCGCGGCGACCGATCGTTACGGCAATGTCATCGCGGCGACAGAACCTATATCGACCACCGCCGGATCCGCGGTCTGCGGCACGGCAGGCACCGCCTGCAGAACGCAGACGGCCAAATACGACGGGATGAACCGCGCGATCGAAAAAACGCTGGGCACGCAGACTCGGCTGTTCGCCTACGATGGCCGTGGGTTCTTGAACAGCGAACGGCACCCCGAGATCGGTGGTATCTCCGGCAACGGTTACGTCTATTACAAAGACTACGACGCGGTCGGAAACGTCGGCCGCAAATGCGACGGCGGCGATGCGAACTGCGCTGGCGCCGCGTCGCTGCTCGGATACGAATACGACGCGGAAGGCCGTCTGTCGAGAGTCACCGACGGCGCGTCGCCCTATCTGGTCAACACCTACGGAACGACGGGTAACAGCAACGGCGCACTGGTGTCCGCACAGCGCTACAACTATCTGACGCCGCAGAACACCGGCGGCGCCCTCAGCGCCAACGGCTCGCGTCGAATCACTTACCTCTACACCTACGAACCGATCGGCAAACCCGACACGCGCTCGATCGAAGTGCATGACACCACCACATCAAATCCCTTCTTGATGGCAGCCTTCACTCAGTCGTGGGACTACGACGATTCCGGTCGCGTACGGACGATCAATTACCCGCGCTGCACACGTCTAGGATGCGCGGGAACGGACACGGCCCGCAGCGTCACCGTGAAGTACGGCAAGGGCGCGATGACGGAGATCGCCACCGCCGACAATCTCGGTGCGAAGTTCGTCTACCACGTCAATGGTCAACTCGCCGCGATCGCGCATGGCAACACCACGGGATTGCGAACGGACTACTTCGGGATCGGTCCCAACCGCATGCGCCGGACGAGTTCGATCAACCTCGCAGCGATCTCGGCGGCGACACCGGGCCACCTCAATCTCGGCGCCCATGTTTACGATGGTTCCGGCGACCTCATCAGGATCGGCGGTACCGGCTTCGTTTACGACTTCGTCGGTCGGTTGGTGAAGTCTTATACCCCGGGTTTTTGGGGCGCGTCGCAGACCTTCTCCTACGATCAACACGACAACATGACCACCGCGACGCCGGACACCTTCGGCGTGAACATCGCCACCAATCGGCTCTCCGATGCTGCGATCGCATACAACACGGCGGGCTATGTGACTCAAGCCGGTCCGTACAAGATGCATTACGACGATTTCGGAAAACAGGAATCGATGATCTTCAATCCCTCCGGCGCGGTCTCGCCCTGCAACCTCGCCAATACGACCGGAAACTGTTGGTTGTACTGGTACGGACCGGATGGCGAACGTGTCGGTGGAACCAGTTTGCTGTCGGCCGGCGGTGGCGACTACTACTGGACGATCCGCGATCTCGGCGGCAACACGCTCAGAACTTACAAATCGGTGAACGAACACGTGCGAGCCACCGAGGATTTCGTCTACGCGGGACGATTGCTGATCGGTGGCAAGGACGCGGCGACAGGCGCGGCACGGCATTATCATTCCGATCATCTCGGATCGACGCGCGTGGCGACCAATGCCGCGACCGGTCTCGGCCCGACCATTCGCGGCTTCAGTCCCTATGGTCGTTCGACGGGCGATAGCGGCGTCAACGCGTCGATCGCCGAATGGGCCGCATACGAAAAAGATCCGAACGATCTCACCCGCAACCTCAAAGCGCGATCGTATTTCGATGTCTGGGGGCGTTTTTTCACCCCAGACCCCGCTCGCGATGGTTGGAATCTCTATGCTTATGCGGGTAACGATCCTATCAACACTATCGATCCGACCGGGCTGTATGGTTGCCCGTCGCAATCGACGATGAAGGAATTCATGCAAACTACTAGCTCGAACGGAAAGAATTTCGTTGCGTTCAGCGCAAGCGATTGCCAGAGGTTTCTAACCGTACAGGCGGATTATGCTAAAAAACTCAGAGATGCTGCGTCTGCTCTACGGACTATAGCGGACAAGAAGTCCAGGCAAGAGAAGCTAACAAGGGATGAAAAAGACCTTTTTAAAAAGCATACGGATACAGTAGGAGCGAGTTCGAGCAAGGCCGATGAGCCAAGCCGTTTGAACCAACACGCAAGTGCGCTGGACAAAGCAGCTGCGATGATGGAGGCCAATCTCAATGGAAACGAGCAGAACAGTTTGATTGTGTTGCCATTCTCTGCCGCCAATACAACCCTAGGAGAATCTGAACCGGGCGGGACAATCATCGACGTCAACATGGCGCTGATAGGCGCCGATAGCAAGACTAATAACATCGTTTATGGCGAGACCATTGCACACGAGGCGTTGCACAATGCCCTTGGCGCGGGAGGCACTCTCGGCGGAGGAGCGGAGGCGTATTCGAATGCGGACATCCTAGCCCTCGCAAAAAGCAATCCCGATGACGCGATTCGAAATCCTCAGAGCCTGATACAGGTTATCGTGCCATGATTGCCGAACACTGGTCCGAGAATACCCTTGTGCGACCCGGCGTTGCTTCGCCGGGTCGCGCAGAATGGATGCAGACGCGACCGTGCTAGCGAAGGTTGTCGGCGAGGTAAATGCACAGCGCAGCGTCTGGCGTCCGCGACGATGCATTGCATCCAGCAAGTGGCGCGTACCGTCGCTGACTTGGCCGATAGTGAATGCATTAGCACCGTGCGCCTGACAGAGGCGATTAGGTACCGCAACGGCAAGGGTTTGGGTTTACGCGTGGCGTGATCGACAACAGCACACCACTGCGCATGCTTGAGGGTTCCGGCGTTATCATCGCCGGTATCGAAGCGAGCGAGATGCGGAGGCGACCATGAGCGCAACTGGGCAATGTTTATGCGGTGCTGTTGGGTTTTCGCTGGAGTGGCCGAGTGCGTGGGTCGCGCATTGTCATTGCACGATGTGCCAACGCGCGCACGGTGCGGCTTACGTCACATGGATCGGAATGGCTGAGGATCGCGTGCGCATCGACGATGCACAGGGCCAACTCCGTTGGTACGCATCCAGCCCGGGGGCCGAGCGCGGCTTTTGCGCGCGCTGCGGCAGTTCGCTGTTTTTCCGCTCCGCGCGTTGGGCCGGAGAATTGCATATCGCACGCGCGAATCTCGACGGCGCTACGGATCGCCCACCGAGCGCGCATGCGTTCTGGGAGACGCACGCCGAATGGGGCTCGTTCGATGCGCACGATGGACTCGCGCGCATGAACAGCGCCGACCTAGGCTAAGTCGTTGGGGCCGCATCGCGTTCGCGTGGGCGTATCGACCTCATCGCGCCGCATCATCGTGTCCATTCGGCATGACAGGCGCACTGCGCCGCTAAGACACAGGTTCTACGCGAGCGACGCGCGCAGCGAGTCAATCTGTCTTACAAACGAGTTTTGTCGGCGAATCGCCCTGGCACTTCCCGATCGTACGTAAGCTCCTCTGCGCGCCCTCTTTATGTTCGCGGTATTGCCTCGCGGTCATGCACACGACCTGATAACGATTGGAACCGACAGTACGCGCACGCTCGCAGACTTGCCGGTCTTCTTCCGCTTGGCGCACGGTGGCGCTGATCCATTCCAGGTGATTGAATACTTCGATCTTCTCGTCCACACCCAATTGTTCGATATTGTCGCGGCCTTCGAGCAATTGCAGCACGCGGCTTTGCGTCTTCATCAGCGCTTCGCGCTCGGTAGCGGTGAGATCCTTGAATGCGCCTTTCTTCGCAGCCACATCGGCGCGCAGTTGAGTTTGTTGATCGACGATCTGTTGCACCGTCGGTTGCGGTGCGGGCTCGGTCGATTCTGCAGCGAGGGCCGAAGGTACGCTCAGCAATGCAGTCAAAGCGGCGGCAATCAAAAACGTGCGGATGTGCATGTAGTCTCCTTATTCGGTAGTCGGTTTCGCGCGCGACATCGGCCTCTGCCCGTGACACGCGGACAAGTTCGGTCGTCAGCTCCTAGGCTCGATGTTCGCTTCCTCGGGCGTGCGGCAAGGCGCGTGTGAATACGACGCCTTAGGAATGAAGATGTTGTTGAGTGTCGAAAGGTCGCAGTAGACGCGTAATTCTTTAAGAATGCTTCGCCGACAGGGTCGACGCGCAGGTGCCAGATCAATTCGGAAGCTTCGCGCGTGACATAAAAGCGCCCGATCCAACAGGGTGGATTCGAGCGCGCCTTGAATTGTCGATGCACGAATGACACCTGCTCGGTGTCGTCCAAGCTGATGTATAGCGCATGACTCAAGTTCTTTTCGTAAGACGCGCCACCGCTTCGCACGGCGGCGCGTCATGCACGGAATCAGAACTCGATCGCGATTTTTTGAGTGCCGCCACCGAGGCCGCCACCGGCTTCGTTCTTGCAGCCCAAAGTATCGCGCCCGTTGCATTTGAGTACCGTACGCAGACTTTGACGGGAACGTTCTTTATGCTCGCGCTGCTGCTTGGCGGTCATGCAAACCACTTGAAAGCGATTGGTGCCGACAACGCGAGAACGCTCGCAGACTTTCCGATCTTCCTCGGCTTGGCGCACGGTGGCGCCGATCCATTCCAGATGGTTGAACACTTCGATCTTCTCGTCCACGCCCAATTGTTCGATGTTGGCGCGGTTTTCGAGCAGTTGCAGCACGCGACTTTGCGTCTTGATCAGTGCTTCGCGCTCGGTATCGGTGAGATCCTTGAATGCGCCTTTCTTTGCAACGACATCGGCGCGGAGTTGCGTTTGTTGATCGACGATCTGCCGCACCGTCGGTTGCGGTGCGGGCTCGGTCGATTCCTCGGCGAAGGCCGGCGCAATGCCGAGGAGGGCGGTCAAGGCAGCGGCGATCAAGTACGTACGGATGTGCACGGTATTCTCCTCATTCGATGGACGGTTTCTCGGGCGACATCGGCCGCTGCGCGCAGTCCGCGGGCAGGCTCGGCGTCGGCTCCCTGGCTCGGTGTTCGCTCCCTCGGGCGTACGGCAAGACGCATGAATGCGACGCCTCGGGAATGAAGATGTCGTTAGGCGGCGAAAGGTCGCAGGGGCCGCGCAATTTTCCGAAACTTTCGTTAGCGGCCTGAAGACGCACGATGCTTATATGAATCCCCGTCCGCGCGTGTCGTCGCAGAAGGCCCGCGCGCGCGACATGGTCGCGCCGCTATCGAGACGGGCGCCAACGCTCAGCGTCGTCGGGTCGATTCAGCGGTTACGCGCATCGAACACTGAAGCGTTCGATGCGGCGGGATGCGAGATTGGCTCGGATACGCGAAGCGCGCGACGACCGATGCGTGGCGTTATGGCGTCGCCGTACTCAGCGATTTCAGCGCTTGGCGCTTGAATTCGCGGTATTCCTGCGCGTTCATGCACAGCAGGCGATAACGGTTGCTGCCGACGACGCGCGTGCGTTCGCAGATCTGCCGATTTTCCTCTGCGCGCGTCACCACCGCTTTGACCGTTTGCAGATGATTGAACAGTTCTACTCGTTCGTCGACATGCAGTTCGTCGATGCTACCGTGGCCGTCGAGCAATTCCAGCACGCGGGTCTGGCTCTTCACCAGGGCGTCGCGGTCGCGCGCGTCCAGGTCTTTGAACGGTCCACGGCGGGCGACGGCCATGGCGCGTAGGTGGCTTTGCTGCACCACGATGTCGCGCACCGCGGGAGGGATCGGGCTTTCGGTCGATGCGTGCGCGGTCGAGCAGGCCGAGCATGAGCGCTCACCGTCCGACACCATCGAGACGCTACGGATATTCATCGTCGCCTCCGTCGCACCGTCACGGCACTTCGATTTACCACAACTGCGTGCGGCATGCACGCATTTTGGCGGCGACCACCACCGGGTTTTGGCGAATACGGGTTTAGCGTACGTCCGACGGCAGCGTGTCGGGGCCGGCTCGGCCCCGACAGATGTACGGTGCTGCGACTCAGTTTTCGATGCGAATGCCTTCGGTCTGCAATTTCTCGCGGATGCGTCGACGTTGGCCCGCGGTCATGCATTTGTTTTGCGGGCGATTGGAGCCGATCACCTTTACCCGCTCGCAGATCATGCGGCTATCCTCGGCTTGAGCGACCAAGGCGCGCACCGCTTCGAGGGCGTTGATGAGCTGGCGTTTATCGTCGTCGCTCAAGCCATCGAAGCTGCTGTGTTCGTTGAGGAAGCTGTAGATGGCGTCCTGCTTGCGCAGGATGGCCTGCTTTTCGGCATCCGAGAGATGATCGTAATCGCTTTTCTTGGCGATCAAATCGCGCTTGAGCGCATCCTGCGTGGTCCGTATGCCTTCGGGGGTCCCGGTGATGGTGATGGCATCGTCGGCCACGGCGGCGAAGGACAGCGAAGCCGCCAGACAGAGGGCGACCAAAGAAGAAACACGCATGGATAGCTCGGATTCGACGGAGGGCCGCATAGGATACCGGCGATCGCGCCCTCCGCCACGGCAAAAGGTCATGCCCGTGCCGAAACGCGAACGGCCGAAGACGAGAGTCTCCGGCCGTTCAGGAAGCCTCCCCCGGCGGCAGCGCTTACGCTGCAGCGGCCGGTGCCTCGTGAAATTGCTCCTCCTCGGTCGAGCCCTTCAGCGCGACGGTCGAGGACTGCCCGCCCTGGATCGTCTGGGTCACGCTATCGAAATAGCCGGTGCCCACTTCGCGCTGATGCTTCACGGCGGTGAAGCCACGGTCGGCGGCGGCGAATTCGGCTTCCTGCAGTTCGACGAAGGCGCTCATCTGGCGACGGGCATAACCGTGGGCGAGGTTGAACATCGAATAGTTCAGCGCATGGAAGCCGGCGAGCGTGATGAACTGGAACTTGTAACCGTAGCGGGCGATTTCCTTCTGGAACTTGGCGATGGTGGCGTCGTCGAGATTCTTCTTCCAGTTGAAGCTGGGTGAGCAGTTGTAGGCCAGCAGCTTGCCCGGGAATTTCGCGTGGATGGCCTCGGCGAACTTGCGCGCGAACTCCAGATCGGGCTTGCCGGTTTCGCACCACACCAGAGTCGGCGTAGGGCGCATAGGCCAGACCGCGGCTGATCGCTTGATCCAAACCGTTCTTGGTCTTGTAGAAACCTTCGACCGTGCGCTCGCCGGTACAGAACGGCACGTCGTTCGGCGTCGATGTCGCTGGTGATCAAGTCGGCGGCTTCGGCATCGGTGCGCGCGACGATCAACGTCGGCATGCCCATCACGTCGGCGGCGAGGCGCGCGGCGACGAGTTTCTCCACCGCTTCGCGCGTGGGCACCAGCACCTTGCCGCCCATGTGGCCGCACTTCTTCACGCTGGCGAGTTGGTCCTCGAAATGCACGCCGGAGGCGCCGGCTTCGATCATCGCTTTCATCAACTCGAAGGCATTGAGCACGCCGCCGAAACCGGCTTCGGCATCGGCCACGATCGGCTGCAGGAAATCGATATCGCCGACGCCTTCGGCGCATTGGATCTGATCGGCGCGCAGCAGCGTGTTGTTGATGCGCTTGACCACCTGCGGCACCGAGTTCACCGGATACAGCGATTGGTCGGGATACATTTCGCCGGCGATGTTGGCGTCCGCCGCGACCTGCCAACCGCTGAGATAAATCGCTTTCAACCCGGCTTTGACCTGTTGCATCGCCTGGTTGCCGGTCATCGCGCCCAGCGCGTTGACGAAGTCTTCGGTCTGCAGCGATTTCCACAATTTTTCGGCGCCGATCTTCGCGATCGAATGCTCCACCGGCACGGTGCCGCGCAGGCGCACCACTTCTTCGGCGGAATACGGACGGGTGATCCCGGCCCAGCGCGGATTGTTGTTCCAATCGAGTTTCAGTTGTTCGGCGGTGGGGAGCGTGGTTTTCATGGTCGATGTCCTGCGTGGGGTGTGATGTCGTGGGAGTGTTCGCGAAGGATCTGCGCAACAGGTCAATCGATCCGTTCGTATGCGGGCAAGGTGAGAAATTCGTCCAATGTGTCGCGATGGGTGAGCTCGGCGAGCATCGCGATCGCTTGCTCGATGCGCGCCGCACCGATCACCGACGGGTCTGCGGCGAGCTTCGAAGGCAAGCCGATCAACGCGCGTTCCAGCAATGCGAAATCCACCGGCGTGCCATCCGCGAGGTGCAGTGTGCTTTCATGCGAGCCGTCGATGGCATCCGCGTAATGCAACCACTGCCATAACTGCGCGCGCGAAATTTCGGCGGTCGCGGCGTCTTCCATCATGCCGTGAATCGGCACGCAGCCGTTGCCGTCGAGCCACGCGGCGAGATAACGCACGCAGACTTCGACATTGCCGAAGAAACCGGCTTTCGTGATCGTGCCCAGCGATGGCTTCAGCAAATCTTCGGCGGCGACATTCACATCGTCGCGACGCACCGCATGCTGATGCGGGCCCGGCATGCGCGCATCGAAGATACCGCGTGCCAGTTCGATCATTCCCGGATGCGCGACCCAGGTGCCGTCGTGACCGGCATTGGCTTCGCGCAATTTGTCGGCCTCCACGCGCGCGAACGCAGCGGCATTCGCCACAGGGTCGCGGGGGTTCGGAATTTGCGCGGCCATGCCGCCCATCGCATGCGCGCCGCGTTTGTGGCAGGTCTTGATCAACAGCTCCGAATACGCTTTCAGGAACGGTTGCGTCATCGTCACCTGGCCGCGCTCGGGCAAGCACGCGGTCGCGATGCGCGCGCAGGGTCTTGATGTAGGAAAAAATGTAATCCCAACGGCCGCAGTTCAAACCGACGATACGGCTGCGCAGCGCGTGCAGAATCTCGTCCATCTCGAACGCCGCCGGCAGCGTTTCGATCAGCACGGTGACCTTCATCGTGCCCTGCGGCAGATTCAGTTGCGTTTCGATCTCGTCCAGCACCGCGTTCCAAAGCGCGGCCTCTTCCATGCACTGCAGCTTCGGCAGATAGAAATACGGGCCGCGATTTTTCGCAGCGAGTACCGATGCGTTGTGGAACGCGAACAGTGCGAGATCGAACAGACTCGCCGACATCCGCGCGCCGTCGACGAGCACATGTTTTTCGTCGAGATGCCAGCCGCGCGGACGCACCAACAGCACCGCGCGCTCGGCTTCGGGCTTCAATGCGTAATGCTTGCCGTTGCCCTCGAACGCCAACGTGCCGGCGACGGCCGCGCGCAACGCCTGCTGGCCTTGAATCAGATTGGCCCAGGTCGGCGCGGTGGAATCCTCGAAATCGGCCATGTAGCAGTTGGCGCCGGAATTCAGTGCATTGATGACCATCTTCGGGTCGACCGGGCCGGTGATCTCCACCCGACGGTCGAGCAAGGCGGCCGGAATCGGCGCGACCCGCCAATCGCCGTCGCGGATCTCGCGGGTGTCGTCGCGGAAGGCCGGTAGCGCGCCGGCATCGAATTCGGACTGCCGTGTCTGCCGCGCGGCGAGACGCCGTTGGCGCTGGGACTCGAACCGGCGGTGCAGATGGGCCAGGAACGCCAGCGCGGCCGGGGTGAGCAGGGCGTCCTGCCCGTCGATACGGCCGGTGACGACGACACCGACGGGGACTTCAGGGGCCTCAGCGTGGGGCTTGAGGACAGCGGACATGGACGCTCCAACACAAGATCAGGTGCCACACCATCCGCCCGAGTACTGTATTTGACAATTGAGTTTTTTCAATGCTTATCATTAGCTCAACTTATAAGTAGTCGAATCAATGGCCTCGGACAGCACCAGCACGCCCCGCTTCGCCTACAAAGCAGACCGCCTCAAACCCCTGCGGGCGTTCTGTCAGGTCGCCCGCCTGGGCTCGGTCTCGCGCGCGGCGGTGGCGCTTTACGTCAGCCAGCCGGCCATCACCCTGCAACTGCAGGCCTTGGAGCGCGAACTGGGGGTGCGGCTGTTCGAGCGCGTCGGCCGCAGACTCACCCCCACCCGCGAAGGCGATGCCCTATACGAACTGGCGCGCCCGCTGGTGGAAGGCCTCGACAGCCTGCCGGCCGCGTTCCGCGAGCAGATCAAGGGCCTGGACGCCGGCGAACTGCATGTCGCCGCCGGCAGCTCCACCATCCTGTATCTGCTGCCCAAGATCGTGGAGGCCTACCGGCAGGCGCATCCGCAGGTGCGGCTGATCCTGCACAACGTCACCGGCGCAGGCGGACTGGACTTGCTGCGCTCCGACGGCGTGGATCTGGCGGTGGGCTCGATGCTGGATGCCCCGAGCGACCTCGACTACGCCCCGGTCTATCGCTTCGAGCCGATGCTCATCACCCCGCCCGATCACCCCTTGGTCGTCGAAGCGCGAGCTCAAGCTCGAAGACCTCTCGCCCTATGGCTTGATCCTGCCGCCGCAGCGACTCACCACGTATCGACTCGTCGACCTGGTGTTCCAACAAAACCGCGTGCCCTATACCGTCGCCCTCGAAGTCGGCGGCTGGGAAGTCATCAAACAATACGTCGCGATGGGCTTAGGCATCAGCATCGTCACCTCGATCTGCCTCACCGACGCCGACCGCACCCGCCTCGCCGCACGATCGCTGGCGAAATACTTCCCCTCGCGCAGCTACGGCGTGGTGATGCGTAAAGGCAAATATCTCTCGCAACAAGCGAGAGATTTCGTGGCGTTGATTCAACCGCAAATGCTGGCGCCGCGCGAATACGATGAGACGGGGCATTCGGGGAGGTGAGTGATCGCCGATACAGCCCAAACACCGGGATTCGTAGGGTGGAGTAAGCGCAGCGCAACTCCACCATCTCGCAGAAGCCGGCCCGGTGTGTGTCAAGCGGAGCGGGCGATTCTTTCGCGCATGAAGAATTCGTTTTCTTGATTCGAAGGTGGGGTGCAGAAGGTGGAGTTGCGCTGCGCTTACTCCACCCTACTCGTCTCACCCCGCCCTACACGCTATTACGAGCGCTGGACGGCGAAAACGATCAGTTGCCAGCGAATTGGACCCGACCCCACAGGATGCTGATGATGGTTCTGGGGGGGTAGCGGGGTGTTCTTGTTGACGGCGATCTCGTCACCACACGTGGCACATCTATAGATGCCAGAATTTGTGGCGATTGTTCCAGGCGTAAGGAGCGCATCAAACGCTGCGCTGTCATTGAATTGTAGAAAACGGGGATACTTATAGCTCGACACAAGATCATCCAATGTTATGCGGCAACCGACCTAGCCGAATTCAGCCCAGAGCGATAAAGCAACTCTTCCACAACCAAACGAATTCCGGCCCGTTGAGGCTCCAAGTCTCCAATTCTTGCATTGTAGTGCCGATTGTGCGCAGAAAGGTCACCCAAAGCCTTGAATGCTCTCAGTGCGTTCATGGCTGGCTTGCTAACAAAGATCGATGAATCCTTCTCAAGCGTAGTGATCAAATCAGCCAGACTGATGAAGTGCCTACCATCACGAATTTCGTTGGACCGATTCTCTTTTTCGTACACCTCAATTATCAGCGTCTCTAGCAACCTACGGCACATAACAGCGCAGCAGTCATAAAGCTGCGCGTCGAAGCTCTTATTAATCTGGTTCGCAACCTTTTCTATGTAGCCACGTGTATCAACCACCAAGGACATAGGAATAACACTGTCACTTTCTGGCAAGGCCGTCGGACCCAGATGCGCGCGGTAAATATCATCTAATTCACGTCGCGCAGCAGGACGCAATGCCCAACCACCGCCCTTAGCGACAGCGGTTCGCTTATCGCCGAGAAGCGCGGAATCCAGCCGCGACACATTCTGCTCGGGATGCCCAGCACCACGCAAGATGATTGCGATCTCACGCGCGGTCAAACCCTTGGTTTGGTCATCTACGCCAACAAACCATATCAGTGCAAGCGCTCTATCAAGCTGCCGCGCGCAACTTTTGTCCACACGACTAAGAAATGTTTTCTCCGTAATCACAGCGATTTCCACGGCCCCCAATCCTGATTGCAGAAACAAGTCATCACGCAGATAGCCTTCGAAACCTTGGCTGGATTCAACACAATCACCCCGCCCGGCTTCTGCTGCAGCCAATCGCAACCTGAAAGGCCCCGTCCTGGATTGTTGTCCCTAGTACCTATACCGGCCAAAACATTCTGAGACTGGGCTTGCGTCACCGAACCAAATCCTACGTGTCGGTTCCAAAGACATAGGATCGTCGCAGTCAACACTATGGGAGGCATAGCCTTAGCGCCGCGACTCGGAAGATCTTTCTTCATCTTTTCCCAGTGATGAATATCTATGCGCGCGTATGGCTCAGAAGCCAACGGCTCACATGCTGCGGTCAGCACGTCAACGTCGACACCAAGTTCCTTAGCTAACTTGTTGATCGGTTCGATCGCTGGCGTGTTTGCCACTGTCGCGGCAACAATCGGGTCTGATGCGAGCAAGCCAACCACAGGAGAAAGTGGGGCTGCAGCAGGACCGGACGTAGACAGGCGTGAAACCCCTGAACTAATTGCCGAAAAAACTTCGTTCCACAAAATCGGGTCATCGACTTCCGCGACAACAACATTGTTAGCTTTCAAAACCACGGACATCGCTGCCTTGAGCGGGCTGTCCTTCTTAGGCTCGGCTGAATCGTTCAAGGTGCACTCCAGATTGTCGATTTGAACAAAGCATGACCATATTTTGGTCGCATGTCAATCGATATGCCCCTTATTAAGAACACATTCGCCTCTTTAAATAGTAAGTAATTGATTATTATGAATTTATACATGTCCTGTCGCACCCAGGCCACCTATACACCGGTTCCCGCATTTCCCTCGTTTCCAAAGAAAAACTCCACAAGAGCGCGATTAAGCTGCTTCGCGAGGACGTTGAACACAATCCTGCCTATTCGATGGCTGCGGGATTTGGAAAGAAGCCTTCAATCGTGGTGAACCCATAACCCGTAAGGCGGGTGCAAACCCGCCATGAACGAAGCGATGAATCGCAAGCGATAACACCGCCGTTATGCAGAGCGTCTTGCGGCCGAGATTCGCTATGTCCGAATGCGCCGAAATGGCGGGTTAGCACCCGCCCTACGCTCTGCTCGCTCGACTTTCGGCGGCGCCACATTAACGTCGACGCAGCCGGTCGCGGATCTGCAGTTGTGACGAACAGCCATTCCGCGCACGGCATGAGTTGTTAGGATCGACCTCGCCGCGTCGCAGATGCGGCGCTTCGCGAGCCTTGTCAGGTTCCGGGGGAAGCCGATGCACGAGGCATGGCCG
Organism: uncultured Gammaproteobacteria bacterium; assembly: GCA_963783035.1. Classification (GTDB taxonomy): domain Bacteria; phylum Pseudomonadota; class Gammaproteobacteria; order Xanthomonadales; family Xanthomonadaceae; genus Lysobacter_I. The sequence continues at coordinate 653,045 of CAWAMC010000004.1, read as the reverse complement.
CGGGGATCATCCGCAACATTCAAGGAGAGATATCGCATGAAACGCATTCTTTCGACTTTCGCCGCCGTCAAACTCTCGGCCCTGCTGTTGACGCTTGCCGCACCCGGCGTCGCCCTCGCCGAATCCTATGCTTACGCGGACTGCAGTTTGCAAAGCAATCTCTGTACCGGCTATGGCGGCAGCGATAGCGGGCCGGTGACGATCATGTGGTCGTTCGACTCGAACGGCATCGACGCGATCTTCCCGCAGGATTGCACCAATCAAGAGTATTGCGGCTTCTGGTGCCCACGCTATCCGGGTCCATTGGTCGCGCGACTGTACGTCTACGACGCGAACTTCAATGTGCTGGCCGTGAGCGATCCCGCGGACGGCGTCTGCACGCAGCAGGACGAACTGTTGCCGTAGGTGCGCGATCGCCAGAATGATGGCGCATAGCAAGACTATTCTGCGAAACGCGAGAAGCAGATGTCCCGCTTCGCCGCTAGAGATCCCCCGAATGCATCGAGCAGCATCGTAGGCATATCGGCGGGTGTCTAACAGCGTAGCGGGTCATCGCCTTCGCTATTTCGCCTTGCCATCTTCTTTAGCGTTCAATCGCCGAATTCAGCGAATACGTCCCGTAGGTCGCCGCTTCGGCCAGCACGTGGCCGTGCATCGCGCGAAAGACATCGCCCGCAGCGAAACGCGTCGGCACATCCAAACGTGCGGTGTCGAGCGCGAACACGCGGAAGAAGTAGCGATGCGGACGCAGATCGTGACCGGGCGGGTACGGGCCGTCGTAGCCGAGATAATCGCCGCCCATCTGCGCATCCCCGGCGAACCAACCGGTGTAATCGTTCAAACCATGCCGTGCGCCTATCGGGCCTGCGGGCGCCGTCTTGCCTTTCGCGGTCACGCCATCGCTGCAGGCGCCGGCCGCGAGTTCGTGCACATCGGCGTGAATGTCGGCCATCACCCAATGCACGAAATCGCCGCGCGGGTGATCGACGGGGATTGGCGTGGCTTCGTCGGCGACCAAAGCGCCATCGGTCGGCGCATCGGGATCGATGCATAACAGCACGAACGATTGCGTGCCTGCAGGTGCATCGTCCCAACGCAGATGCGGATTGCGGTTGCCACCGAAGCCATCGGGCGCACCCATCGCGAACTCGGAGGGAATCCGGTGGCCGTGTTCGAAACTATCGCTGACGATACGCATACGGACTCCTACGAACATTTCAAACGTGAAGTTGATCATCGGAAGCATGTCATCCCGAGCGCAGCGAGGGACCTGCTTTTAAGTTTCGATATGATCGAAACCAAAAGCAGGTCCCTCGCTGCGCTCGGGATGACATGCTTTTTTTCTTCTTACCTCACACCGCCGGATAACCCAACTGCTGCGCGACTTCCGACAACTGTGCGAACGCATCGGCGAGCGGTTTGGCGTAATGGCGCCAATGCCCGTAAGTGAAGCGCTGCGGACCGAAGGCTCCGACCGGCGGCACACGGATTTCTTCGAGTCCCAAACCGCTGCCGACGTCGGCGGCGAAGGCTTCCGGATCGGCGTGAATGCGATCGGTGCGAATCAGATGATGCGGCTGCAAGCGGTCGCGATTGAGTTCGATCATCTGCTTGAGCTGCTCGCGCCATCCACGCGGCGGCGACATTGGCGGACGCGATGCCATAAGGCACGCGGCTGCCGAAAGCGATCCATTCCAACAACATGTCGCGCGGGTCGCGGATCGCGAACAGCACCATCGCTTCCGGTTGCAGCGGGCGCGTCATCTTCAACAGCGCGTTATCCCAGAACGGCAGCCAGTCGATGACGATGCCATCGTGTACGCCGCGCGCGGGTAACGCCGCCTGCCATTGCTGCAGCAGATCTTGCGGCGCCATCGCGCCATCGGCGAGCGCTTTGAGATTGTCCGGATTCTGCAGCGAATCCTGCGGCGGTTGTGGGCCGAGTCGATCGGCGCGCAGCGGATAACCGGCGTTGGCGATCACCGTCGCGACGTGCTCCACGCCCGAGCCGGGCAAACCGTAGAGATACGCGACCGGCGGACGGTCGGGCCTCATCATCGACGCCTCCGGCCAGGGCGCACGTGCGCCGGTGGCAGGCAATAGCGGCCAACGCGCGGAGGCTTCGCCCTGATTGATGGCATGCCATGTCATCGCCGCATCGGCGTAGCGGCCGGCACGATCCTGCGCATAACCCAGCCACGGCAACAGCGCACGCTTGGCGTTCGCGTCGCCGGCTCGCGTAATCAAACTCTGCACGCGTCGCACAGCGGCTTCGGGGTCTTCGCGCATCAGGCGTTCGAGCACGCGCAATTCGGCGCTGGTGCGGCCTGGTTCGCGCTCGACGATGCGTTCGGCCAAGGCTTCGCTTTCATCGCGGCGGCCATTGGCTTCCAGCAGATGCATCCGCGCGTCGAGCGCATCGATGTGATCGGGCATCGCCGCGAGCCAACGGTCGATGACCGCCTCTGCGCTCGCGCTCGCTTCCGGCTCGAATGCCAGACGCAATTGCCACAAATGCGCAACCTGCGGCGCATCGGCCAAGGCGGCATCGAGCGTGGTGCGCGCCTCGTCCATCGCGCCGGTGTGGCGCCAGATCTTGGCCAGCGCCGACGCGGTGCGCGGGTCGCGCGGTTCGGCGTTGAAGGCTTCGCGCAACAAACCGATCGCGGCGTCATGACGGCCGAGCATCCATTCCAACTCGGCGGTCATGCGCTTGAGCGCCGGCGTCGCGGTGTCGGGATTGTCCAACAACGGTTGCAAGACCTCGCGCGCTTCATCCGGGCGCTGCTGTTGCAGCAGCAAATCCGCCAACAAGCCGCGCAGGCCGTCCATGTTCGGCGCCAGTTCGATCACGCGACGGAACGTCTGCTCGGCGAAACCGAGTTGGCCTTGCTTCAAATGCGCGAAACCCAGTGCATAGAGCACTTGCGGGTCGTTCGGCGCTTGCGCGGACGCCTGCGTCAATAAACTTTGCGCACGCACGCCGTCGCCGCGGAACGAGGCGAGCGTGCCGGCGATGGTCTTGACCCAGGGATGCTCCGGTGCGATGCGTGCGGCGAGGCGTTGCAGACGTTCGGCTTCGTCGTATTCGCCGCGGCCGAGTGCGATCTGAGCCTGGGCGATGTACGCGTCGAACTGATTAGGATCGAGATCGATGGTGCGGCCGAGCGCCGCTTGGGCTTCGCCGAATTTATGCTCGGCGAGCAAAAAACCGGCACGCTGAAAATGCAGGCTGGCATTGTCCGGCGCCAACAAGACCGCGCGCGAGATCGCACTGAGCCCGGTCGCGGTATCGCCGTTGGCGCGGGCGGCATGCGCTAACAGCGAATGCGCCTGCGCATCTTGCGGGGTTTCGGCGACCGCCAGGCGGGCGAGCGACAGGGCTTCGGCGTGGGCGCCGCGACGCAGGGCGTCGAGAATTCGTGCGTGCATAGGGATTGAAGAGCAGCGGGGCGGACGCCCGGAACCCGATATTGTACCGGCCCGGCCCGGCGAGGCCTTTGCGTGATCGCAAGGATTCGATCGCGGAGCGCGATCCTGAGGAACTTGATCCTGGGCCTCAACCAGATGTGCCCCGACTCGGCCTGGAAACCTTGTGTCGGGGATTCAGCCCGCAGGCAGTGCGGCGGCCAATCGCTCAGCGACCCACGTCTCGGCGTAACCGTCGAGCGCGGACGACTGCAGGAAACCGCAATGCCCGCCCCAACGCGCGATCTCGACCCGCGTCTGAGGCGCCAATTGCAGCGCGCGGAACTCGGCGACCGGAATCACCGGGTCGTCCTCGGCGGTCAGTACGTCGGCCGGCACTTGCAACGCCGCGAGGCGGTCGCCGGCCACGGCGTAGCCGTCGAAATAATCGTCCAGGCTATCGAAATCGGTGTGACGCTCGACCATCCAGTGCGTCAGCTCGCGCATCCGCAGACGCAGGATGCGGTCGTCGAAGTCGTAATGCTCCGGGAACGCGATGCGCTTGCGGCGCAGCGAGTCGCGCCAACTCTGCTCGAAATAGCGGATATACACCGGCAACCCGCGCTCCAGTTCGGTCATCGTGACCGCCGGATCCAGCACCGGGCACACCGCGGCGACGCGCGCCAACGGCAAACCCGCCGCCGGTGCGCGCAAGGCGACACGCAGCGCGAAATTGCCGCCCAGCGAATATCCAGCCGCCACCATCGGCCGATCCCGCGCGAAACGCTCGGCGATGTCGACTGCCGCATGCACCACTTCATCGAGACGATTGGAGTGGAACAGCGCTTGATTCAGATGATGGGTATCGCCGTGGTCGCGAAAATTCAGCCGGAACACATCGAAGCCGGCCTCCAACAAGCGCACCGCCGTCAAACGCATGTAGCTCGATTCGATGCTGCCTTCCCAGCCGTGCAGCAGCAACGCTAAACCGCGCCCTTCTCGTCCGGGTAGATGGCTGTACATCCCGTGCAAACGCACGCCTTCGCCGCCGTCGATCAAATGCGGCTCCGAGACCGCCTGGCTCCGCCGCAACTTCCACGCCCCGCGCGCACGGCGCAACGGACTGGTGCCGATCAGCGACTGCACATGCGGGCTGCGTAGCCAGAGGGGTGGTTGGTAGGGGGAAGCGGTGAGCACGGGGATTGTTCAAGTTTCCAAGAAAGAAGCTGTCAGCAAGGGGTTTGGATTCGCAATCTTGTGTCGAGTCAGCGGCGCATTCCAGTCTGATCCTCGCTAGAGACCAAGCGGTTCCTCGCGATCGGACAGTACCCGCTCAAGGCCGAGCGGACGCCCAACAATCGACTCATGATGGCATGATTCACCCATAGCCTTGCGGGCACGCTGCGAATGGAAGCGCATCATCACGCGCGTTCAAACGCCGCAAGAACCATCATGACCATTCGCGTTACGCGCCCTCTTCGCTCAGGCGGCACCAGTGCGGACATTACAAATTCTTCGTAACTTCGATACTGGCATGCGCCATGACTGATGCATATTTGCCTCATCAGCCTGGAATCGGTACCGCACGACATTCCGCTCCGACACGCCGCAATCTGGATGGCGTAGCCCAAATCTCGCGCATCGATGCCATCCTCAGACTCAGGATCACCAGGGTAGCCTTCCGCTACGGTCATCAATTCGGAGATCGCAAATACTGCTTTGGGATCGCCTGATCTGAATGCTTTCGTGATGTAGTCTTTGAAGCCTTTGTCGCTTAAGAACTCTCGCGACAACACCCGGTCATTCATCTCCGAGATCAGATCACCACCCTCTGCGCTGATTCGCGTCCAATTTTTCATCGCAGTGAACGGGTCTGGACGACCTTTTTCGTTTTCGGTCAACGTCACGGTTGGGCAGAAAGCCGCCATCCGCTGCTTGATCATGTCGAGTTGCGGCTTATTCTGCGGCTTCATCGTGGCTAGAACGTCTAAATGATCAAAATACTTTTCCCCAAATAGGATGTATTGGGCGCAGTCACCATAGATGTCGGCGAGCAGCCTTTGGGCTTTAGGATCTCCCTGCTCAGCCAAACGCATCACCGAATCGAACGACGTGCCGTTCGCGAAGACATCATCGTCTTGACGTTGCGATGACTTCTTGCGGGGAGATGCAGCCCGAGCTCCTTCCGCCTTTGCAATGCCATCTTCGACCATCGCTACGGTCGGTGATCGGCGATCCACGCCGAGAAATCGACCAATCCCGGATCCCCAGCCAAAATAGAACGCCGCGCCGATCGCCACAAGAATCAGCGACAGCCCGTAGATACTTTTCCGCATGCTCATCCCGCGCTATGCCCGCGCTTATTGAGAATCGCCACGCTCATCGCTCCATCGCCTCCACGATCCGCGTCCGCGCGGTCTCGGCGATCTTGCGGCGTCCATCGCTATCGCCGGGCATGATCGGTTCGAGGAAGATCGCTTCGCCCACGCGACCCGGTTCGCCGAGCAGACGCCAAAAATTCTCGAAGAAATTCTCGTCCGGGCCGAACGCGACGATGGTTTGCGCATCGCCGCCTTCGCCGTAACGCAGAGCGACCGGTTGCACCGGCACATCGGCTTCCACTGCGGCAAGGAAGATGCGCGCGTGGAACGGGCCGATCTCTTCGCCGCTGCGGGTGCGGCCTTCGGGGAAGACCGCGACCGCGCGGCCATCGCGCAAGCGCGCGAGCATTTCGTGCAGCACGCCGCCGAGCGATTCCTGATTGCCGCGTTGGTGATAAATGGTCTCGCCCATCGTCGCCAGCCAACCGACCACCGGCCAACCGGCGATTTCGCGTTTGGCGACGAAGCCCATCATCCGCTGCGCGTGCAGGGCGACGATATCGATCCAACTCACGTGATTGGCGACGAACATCACCGGCCCCTCAAGGGGCGTACCGACGCGGCGCATACGGAACCCGAATACCCGCATCAGCCCGCCCTGCCACCAGCGCACCATCCGGTGTTTGAGCGCATCGTCGCCGATACGAATGCCACCGAAGGGCGGCGACATCAAAATTAAAGTGATCGGCAGATGCACGCCTACGTGCCACAACAGCATCGGCAGGCGATACGCATAGCGCAGCGCCCGCGGGGTGCGGGAGGTGGAGGCGGATCGGGTCATGCCAACACCATACCGAAGCGAATTAGAGCCTGGCATCGGACATTCGGCGCCGACACCCTTCGACCGGACGTCGTTTGATCCGTCGTAGGGCGTCCGACGAGCCGGGGATCGCTGGTCATCCGCCACGATGGGCCACGACCGCGAGGGTCAGGCGCGACGCGCAGCACAGCCGGCCCAGTGCGTCCTCGATCCGAATGTCCCAGACCTGCGTACGGCGGCCGACGTGCAGCGGTCGCGCGGTGCCGGTGACGAGGCCCTCGCGCACGGCGGCCAGATGGTTGGCGTTGATCTCGATGCCGACGCACATCTCGCCCGGGCCGACGCACAGATTGCCGGCCGAGCTGCCGAGGGTTTCGGCCAGCAGCACCGAGGCGCCGCCATGAAGCAGGCCATAGGGCTGCAGCGTGCGCCGATCGACCGGCATGGTCGCGCGCAGAAAATCCGGCCCCAGTTCGGTGAAGACGATGCCCAGCGCCTCGATCGCGTTACCGCGAGACAGTGCGTTGAGATCGTCGAGCGTGGTTTGTCCGCGGAAGATCCGCGGCGACGTATCGGAAGTCATCCGACCAGGATAACGGATGCCGCGAAAAGAAAGCCCGGCGCCGCGACATGCGGGAGAGAGGACGCATGCGCAACAGCCGGGTGGGGAGAGGGAAAACGCGACGTCTGTTCCGACGTTCGCAGGGGCAACCGCATGGCGCTAGGGTGGCGCGCGACGATCGAACTCAGCGGAAACGAAAGCGCAGACCACCCCAATCGCGGGTGTAACGCTTATCGAAGGCGTAGCCGCTGCTGCGGCCGTAACCGATGCCGATATCGCGATCGCGGTAACGCGAAAGGGCTTCCGTGAAGGAGGTTCCGGTGTTGGGCTGCACCAGATCCGATGTGAGTGGGACGACTGCGTGAGAGCTGTGAGACGCGTTCATGGCGAAGTCCTAGCGTAATAAACGACGGGGGAAACGAGGATGGTGCGAAAGCGGGCAGAGGGAATCCGGCGACCGATGCGCTGCACTTAAGCGCAGCGGAAACGCAAGCTGCCCCAATCGGTGGTGTAGCGCTTATCGAGGGCATAACCGCTGCTGCGGCCGTAACCGACGCCGGTGTCGCGAGCGCGGTAGCGGCGACGGGTCATCGCGACGACGTTGGTGTCGTTCGACGCGCCTTCGGCGGCGACAAGCGATTCGTTCGAGATAACGGGCAGGGCGAAATCGGTGTTCATGGCTTTTCCAAAAAGACGATGGGGGGATGGCGAAACGATCGTGAATGCGGCAACGTGCGGGAGCGCGGTGGGACTCAGCAGAAGCGGAAGCGCGGCGCGCCCCAGTCGCTGGTGTAGCGACGATCCAAGCCGTAACCGCTGCTGCGGCCGTAGCCGATGCCGAAGTCGCGTTCGCGACGCATCAGACGAGCCTTCGCGACCGCATCGATCAGAGCCTGCGAAGCCGAACTTGGGACGTTGGTGGTGGCGTGGGTGCTGGTGTTCATGGGTGTCTCCAGAAAGAGTGTGTGAATTAGTGTGTTGGTAAAGTACAACACCTAACTACCGAAACACATATGCCTGAAGTCACCCCACGAGCGTCATATTCGTAAGTGATTGATTTTTATCTATTTGCCGAAAAACGATCCGGTGACGGGCCGATGAACGGTACGTGATCGGGGTCACAAAGCCGCACAGCCGCTTCGCTTAGGCACAAAAAAAGCCCCCATGGGCCTCTAGAAAGATCGTTTTGTCTCAGGCTTCCACGCCAACTCCCAAGCGGGATTTACAGAATCGGCGCCAATCCCGCCCCGAAGGCGGTGAAAATCCGCGTCAGCGGCCGTTTGAAGGCATCGACTTCAGGGAAATCGCCCACCGGTTCGTAACAGCGGCGGAATTCGGGATTCCGCGGCGACATCGGTTCGAGGCATTCGGGGCCGGGTTTGAATTCGTAGCTGGTGGCGTAGCGCACCGGCCAAAAGTCGAACAGCGGCAGGTACTCGGTGATTTTCGCCAACGAATATTCCAGCCCGGAAAAATATTTCGCCTTATCGCGACGCGCGATCATCCACGCGTTCACCGGCGCCATGTCGCGTTCGATGCTGGCGGTCAGCGCACGCGCGAATGCGGGGTCTTCGATCGCGATCGCCGATTCGGTGTTGTAGTTCTCGCCGCGCGGGTCGAAGTTGTGCGTACCGATCACGCCTAAGCGCTCGTCGATCACCAACGATTTGGCATGCAGGCCGAAACGCACACCACCGCGTTTGAGCGGCACGCGCTCGTTCGCGCCGCGTTTGGAATAACGCAAGGCCGAATACTCGCGCGCCAATGGCGTCGGGCGGTCCGGCGAGCGACTGCCGCTACCGGAACCGAGCATGCCCGAACCGCCCAGCACGGCGGCGCTGCCGTCTTCGCGCCATTCCACGCCGACGGTGCCGGTGGCTTCCAGATCGATCGGCGCATCTTGCGGAAACGGTTTGTACTCGTAGATCTCGAATTTATAGTCGCGCAAATAGCGCCGTTTGTACTTGTACGACAGCGCATACGGAATGAACGCATCGGTCGATGCAAGACTATTGGTGGACACCACCACGCGCGGCGGACGTTCGCGCTGCTGCAGCCGATGGAACATGCGCTGCGCCGGTTTGGACATCACCAAATACGGCGTTTGCAACAACACGCGCGTTTGCGCCGATTCGATCATATCGCGCATGCGCTGCGATGGCGGCCCGCCGTTCTCGTCGTCTTCGTGATGCTTCATCGGCACATCGGCGATGAAATGCACGCCGCGCACCGGGATCGCCGCATCGACCAGCCGCGTACGGATCAGATCGGCATCGTCGGCATCGCGGCTGATCGCCTCGATCCTTCTGGGTTGCTCGGGCTCGAAAGGTTCCAACGGCGACGCGCCTTCGCGCATGAGCGCGCGACCGACATCGGACAATTTCGTCAATGGCGTCGTCAGCGGCGCGGCCCAATACGCATCGAAATTCCGCGTCATCTCCGCCACCACAGGGCCGGCGATCAGAATATCGCGGTCGCGGAAATTGAATTTCGGACTCCAGTCGTAATAGTCGTCCTGGTAATTGCGGCCTCCGGTGATCGCGACCAGATCGTCCACCACCAGCAACTTGTTATGCATGCGCTGATTGAGCCGGCGGAAACAGCAGATCGTCGCGAACGCATACATCGGGTAGCTGAAGCGCGCGCGCCCCAGCACCGGGTTGTACAGCCGCATGTCGAAATTCGCGTGCGCGACCGATAACGCAGTGAGCGTCTCCGCGCGCCGGAATGCGGCGAGTTGATCGACCAACACCCGCACTTTCACGCCGCGACGCGCGGCGATCAGCAACTCGTCGAGAATGAGGTGGCCGGCATCATCTTCGTCGTAGATATAAGTTTGGATATCGATACTGCGTTGCGCGCCGCGGATCAAATCCAAACGCGCGAGCAACGCATCCTGGCCGTAATCGAGGATCAAGGCATAGTGCGGTGGGCCGGCAGCGGATTTACTGCTGGCCTGAGCGGCGTTCGCTGCATCGCGCTCGCGGGCTTCGGCGACACTCTCTGTCGTGGATCGATGGTTAATCGCGGATGTGTCCGAGACTGCGGTCTCGACTGCGATATCGGCTGCGGTCTGAGCGACTACCGTCGCATCGGCCGAGGCGATCGGGGTGGGTGCGGTTTCGCCCGTGGTGCCCGCGGTCTGCTCCGTGCGCGGCGACGCGATATCGTTCGTTTCGGCGCGGTCGTACATCGACTGCGCCATCGCACGCACGCCCAGCTCGCGCAGCGGCGATGGCCTCGCGCAGGCATCGTCGCGCACGCACTCGACGACGGTGCTGCGCAGCGATACCGCGATGCGCTCGGCGCGCGCATGATCGCGATCGGACAGCGTGGCGCAGGCGACGTTCGTCAACCCCAGCAGCGCGACGAATGCGAAACGCAGCGGATTCATGGCGCCGCTCCACTGGTCTCGTCGTGCCGGCGCAGCCGCAGTTGAAAGCGCACCAGGTCGGACACCGCGAAGACCCATCGATCCACGCCGTAATCGCTACGGCGCACGGTACCGGCGGCGATCGCATCGCAATCGAGCGCAGGGCGCGCGCATTCGGCGGGTTCGATCACGAAGGTTTCGCGCCGGCGCACGTCGCGGATCCGCAATTCGCCTGCGAGTTTGCCGCCGGTACGCAGCAAACTCGCGGCGTAGGGTTCGGAGACGAATTCCACTTCGGGAAATCTGTCCGCTTCGAAAAAACCTTCGCCGCGAGTAAAGCCTGTGTATTTGGGATGGTTGACGATCTCGACCGCGCGCGCATCCAGACGCAAACGCGCACGATAGCGGCCGTCGGGGAGCGCCTCAATCTCGCCGCTGTACTGCGGAAACCGGCCTTGCAGCACCTGGCCCCAGCGCGTTTTCAGCGTGAACCCGATGCGGGTGTGCTGTTGATCGAAACCGGTGGCGTCGACCGATCCTGCCATGCACAGCGATACGACGCAGGTCGTGACTAACCGAGCGACGAAAGCGGCCGGTACTTGGCGCACATGCGGCGGACAACGCAGCGCGTGCGCAACGCCACCGTGCGGCGCGTATGGACGTCGATCGCGAGTCGGTACGATATGCGGCGTCACGGCCACCAAAATGCTGCGAGCTTGGCCGTCCCCGGCTCGATGCCGGCCTCGGCTTCGATGTGGAGCACCACGACGCTGCCCGGCGGCATGCCGCGGTAATCGCCGGATTGGCCGCTATGCAGCAACGCCGCCAGACGTTCCATTCCGGGGTTATGACCGACCAGCATCAGCCGCTGAACTTCGCGGTGTTCGTCGGCCAATTCGGCGAGCGCGCCGGCGGAGCCTTCGTAGATGCCATCGGCCAGTCGTTGTTCGACATAACCGACGCTGCGCAGCACCGCTTCGAGCGTCTCGCGCGTGCGTCGCGCCGGCGAACACAAGACGCGATCCGGCGTGAGCCCCTGCTCGACCAACCATCGTCCTGCGGCCTCGGCCTCGGCCAAACCCTCCGCGGACAACGCGCGATCGACGTCCGATTGGCCGTCGCTGGCGGGTTCGGCATGGGCGTGGCGAAGCAGGATCAATGTGCGCATCGGGTTCTCTCGGCTCGCGTGAAGTGTCTGGCGCAGGGGATGTCGGGGAGCTTAACAGAGCGCCCATCGCGCGCGCGAGGTACGCAGGACCGTCCAGGGCCGGGGCGACGTTTACAAAAACCGATTACGTATCCTCAAGTGGCAATTGCATTTGCGATTCTGGTCTTTCGCTGGGAACTTCATTCATAAACAAAACCAGATGCTGCCTACTCCACATCAGCGCATTCTCTGGAATTGGTTGACTAATCGCCGCCACCACGCTAACCATGAAAAAATTGGACGCGGCCGCGTTCTTCTCTTTCGAGAATGCCTTCTCCGCATTGAATTTCGTGCAAGGGTCGATCTGAAACATGAAATCCGTCTTCTGTATCAACGCATGTAATAACGGCGTAGAACGCTTATCGTCGAGATGGTAGCTTTTTTCAGCCCCCTGCTGCAGCAGGAACGTCGTGTGAGTGCTGATGACCGTCATCGCGCGTGCTCGCAGCGAGGCAAAGAATTGCGCCCAAAAGAGCGTGTACGCCTCGATTTCAGGGAACTGCATATAGACATTATGCAGGCCGTCAATCACCACGCAGGTATACGAATCGCCGCGCAGCTCTGCCGATTCAAGCTCCCACTCTACTTTGTTGAAAAATTGGTCCGCGCGATAGTGCCCTGGATACAATTGAATTACATTGATGATCGGCGGAATTTCATTCGACGGAATGTCGTATTCTACGTGACGATTCTTCAATAACTTGTTCATCACTTTTTGATAATAGTCTTTAGGGTAAAGAAACGAGATCACCAAAACTTTTTCCGCCCGACGAAGATAGCTCAAACCGTTGTCCGGTTTGTCTGATAGCTCGAACGATGGGGATATCGCAATCTTCAAAGCGAGCGCCGCCTTACCTCCCGAACCCTCTCCGTTCAACAAGATGTTAGAGCCTCTGAATATTCTCACGCCTTCATTGTCACTTAAGGAAACTTTAGCCCCAGAGACGTCTTCCGCTTCAACAGCAGATTTCAGTTCATCGGCTGCTTTGTTCTTCCCTTTGCCGAGCATGAAAAAGTTGTCAAAAACATCACGCTCGAGCGGCAGACGCATTAATAGCTTCGTGCTTTTTATTTCAGGAAGCGGTGTTTTCCACAATGCTTTTCGATCGAGCTGATAATTGATCTGCGGAGAAAACCGCAATCCTTTGGCACCGGCAATCTGCATCCCATGCGCTCCGATCGAACATAACTGATGCCTAGCTTTAGAGATCGTGATCTGCCGATCTGGTTTGCGCCCATACTCACCGACATGATCCTGACTCAACTTGATCGCGACATCGACCAGGTAATCAAGCGCTTGTTGACCATTCCAATTCTCTCCCATCGTCAATATGACCAGCGCTTTTGATCGCCTGCATCGTGCAATGAATTGTCGCAGGCTTTCGAAGAACAATGCTGCATTATCCGAAGTGCTGGCCGATACCATCAAATCATGTACGCCATCCAGCACGACGATCGTACGGCATACTTTAGGGACCCCTTGCGGTGCTTCATCACCTGTAGCGCCATGCTGGGCACTCAGCGCAGCGGTCATGCTTTCGAAAATATCCCCAATTCTTTGAGAAGGCGACTTGTCGGAGTCACTATTGTTATCGGCATCATCATCCAAATGATCGATGTACAACCAATCGGTCTTAGGGAAAAGAGACAATTTCTTCATATCGCCTGAGATCAATGTGTCCGCCTTTTCGAACAGATCTTGTCTGGCTTCTTCTGCAGTGATGAACAGGGTTTTGATGCCGAATGGCGCCGACAGCGCGCCCAACGATAAAGCGAATGTGGTTTTCCCGGTGCCTGGGCCACCATGCAAGCCGATCACCAGGCCCCCTTTTGCGGAAAATTTCAAGCCTCCGCGGAAAAGAGTATCTGCGCCACGGACCGGGATTGGTAACCCCCATAGAGCGTTTACGATCTCGCCGACTTCGGGAAAGCGCTCCAAGGATGGCGGCTTGAAGAAGCTATAATGGGTTTCGCTGCCTTGCTCGAATTTGATGTTCTGACTGTTGAGAAAATCGAGCGCCTCCTCCGTCTTTTCGAACAACAGCCATAGAAAACCATTCGCGGCGTGATAGTGCTTCAGCACATTCTCTGCAGGACTCACACTGTACTTGGCGACGGGCCATTGACCGCCAGATCTTCGGCTGCGCGCGTCGAAACCATCGCTTACGCGAGAATGCGCGCGTTCGATTTCAGCGAAATCGAATGACTGTATCGACGCACCATCGCTTGCGCCCGTCTCTGGGATCGCATCGAACGTCTCAAAAATATAATTCCTCAGCGTCAACAGCGCATAGGCGCGCGTCGCCGGAAGATCAGGTACTGTTAGAAAATCGAACACCACACTCAATGGCGACTTGATCATCACGCGGTCGGGTTTTTTATACCTTGCAAGCGACGGATCTTCATGCAGCCCTCTTTCTGGCGGCAGCGGAATCACAACGGAATTGATCACCATCTGCGAGATGCGCGAGGGGCCGGCAGGAACATAGTCCTTATAGGCCTCGGGCAACGGCTTCCTATTGATCAAGTAATCCCGCGCCTTGGTTGCACGCGCATCGGATGGCCATACGTTTCGTAATGAGTCCAGATCGAAAAGCGGGCGATCACGCGATGAGGACGCATCATCAGGTAGAAGAGACAAGTGGCTATTGTAGCCGTCATCGCTTGCGAGATGCAGCCAGCAAAAATGATTGTTAATCGCCGCATCCAGCACGTCGTGCACAGCGGGATCCGCCGACACCCCAGCAATCACTTCGGCTTGGCGCGCATCACGGACTTGACCAAGTCGCTGAAGATTTCGATATAAGGGACAGATGCATCCGACATTTCGCAGATCCTTTCGCTTTGAACACTTGCCATCAACATTTAATGGCGTCGAATGACATCGCTATTGCTGGCTTACCGACGCGTTGAAAGTTTAGAGCTACACTGCAATGATCAGCGTTACCGCGACACAGGGCGGCCGCTCGCGAACACATCGCCAAGTGATTGCTCACAATATAGAACAAAGACTTCTCTTATGTTTACGAAAACTAGCATTCAGCGGTTAATGTCGCAGCTGACTTTCTCTCAGTAACACGTGGATACGATTTAGTGCCTGTAATCTCATTAGTTACAGAATTTGGCCTCACAACAGTAACGGGCGGGGCGTAAACCTTCACCTCATTAGTTGGCTCGTTTATTTTCTGTACGCAGCTTATGACAAGTGCATTATGTTTTTCGATTTCAAAGCGTGTAGCCAATCGAAACCCATATGCAGAAAACACGGCATCTGCTGGCGCCATCATCCATTTTTTTTCGTTCGCCGCGATCATAAAACCTACCAGCTCACCGGACTCGGTCAACACCGCTGAGCCCGATAGCGCCTTCAGCGCCCTGGCGCTAGCCGATTTGTAAAGCGTTACTTCGACGGCATCCAAAAAACCATTCAGCAGACCATCGTCATCTATGATTTCGAAGGGCGAGTGGAAAGCAGTAATAGATCCCTCGTAAACCCCACCATCAAACTTAAGGGTCAACGTCTGCCGATGACTGATATCATCGTGGCTATTTGAAGATATTCTTTTTCGTATTTTTGTTTGTAATCTTTACTTGCTGTTTCGGCCCTTTCCTCCAAGTTTTTAATTGCTCTCACACAGCTTTTTGCGTGCTTTTCTAGCCGGTGAATCACTCGCAAACACAGCCGGCCATTATCGAAGTTTTTATGGACTACCCTTAGAGCGTCGATAATCGCACCGTCGCCGCTTCCACTGACGACACCGCGCCAACGAACACCCGGCTGAAGAGCGATAATATCCGGGGTCCAATAGCTCTGAGGATTGGACCCTTTTTCTGCCGTTTTTTCTTCCCCAAAGCCAACAGCCAACACTACAAAATCGAAATCGACCAGCACTACTTGTTCTTCCGTTATTTCTTCATCCTCTAATAAGAATTTTTCAGCCCGCTTTTTTTTCTCTATTTCATACTCTACTTTGACATTCCACTTATTATGGCCGTCTTGGGCAGGAATTAAGCCTTTGATGTTCTTGCCTACAAAAACATTGATATGTTCTTTTAGTTCATTCCACTGCTCGCGCAGACAAGCGATAATTTCGTTGCAGTCGTCTGAGTACCATTCAAGAAATGGCAAGCGCGTAGTCGGCTGGATTGGCTCATTAGGCCAAAAATTCAGTGTGGGGTGCACAAAACGGTGAGTCGCTGCCTCTTGCCGATGCAGAACATCAGGGCCGTTTTCGTACAGATAGACATTGCATCCACGAACTTTTAAAGCTATGGCGGCAGTGATGCCTGCAAGACCACCACCAATTACCGCAACCCTGCTGCCATTGAACGTGTCTTTGTGACGCATCTCTATTGCCCAGACCGTGTTCAGTGCACGTTGTTGCTGGGATGCGAAATTGACCCTATGCCCGTACGGCCCTATCGCGTATACATTGGCAAGATCCGGAATATGCGCGGCATCGTAATAAATGCCAGCATCCCGTTTCTGATCACTATCGTCATACTCGCTCATTATTTCCTTATCCCCTGGATTCCTTCAACGCGTTTACCTAAATTTAGCTCACTGCATCGTTATTTCCGGACACGTCAGTAACGAATGTACCTGAAGAGCAATTTGCGCAAGCCGCACCATAAGATCGGCTAATCTTTTTTCATTAAATTTGACTGCCTAATACAACAACTGTACGCACTGGGGACGAGTCACTACTACGCCCGCTCAAGCCTTCTTCAACCACTTCAACAACGGCGCCCAGTCCTGCTGGTGTTCGCGCACCTGTTGCGATTGGTAGTCGAACAAGCTGCGGCCCAGACCGACCAGCATCACGTAGGCCTGGCTGTCGCGCAATTCGGCGACCACCGGGTACGGCCATTGCTTGAGCAAATCCACCGCCTGCTGCGAGGCGTTGGTCCAGGGTTTGAGGCGGTTGCCCACAAGCCCCACGCGCAATTGGCCGCGGCGGATGCGCGGATGCTTGGCGAGCGCGTTGAGAAAGGGCACGGTGGCGTCGATGTCCAGCGTGGACGGCAACACCGGCACGACCAGGGTGTCGGCCATCTCCAGAAAGCTCTCCAGGCTGTCGACGGTGGCGCCGGCCGGGGCGTCGATGACCAGTGCGCTGGGTGTCCTCGGGCACCTGCTTGGCCCAGTTGCGGCGCGTGCCGTCGAGGGGCAGCACGGCGCTTTCCAGATCGGCGCGGCGCTCGGCCCAACGGGTCGATGAGCCCTGGGGGTCGGCATCGATCAGCACGGTCCGTTGACGGTCGAGGGCCGCTTGTGCAGCCAAGTGGGTGGCGATGGTGGTCTTGCCCACCCCGCCCTTCGAACTAGCGACCAGAACCGTTTTCATCGGCACCTCCGCAGCCAAGAGGTCTGCAGCTTACCATCGGCCGCCCCGTCGGCAAGGCGCCCGCCCGGCAGATCAGCCGGTCTGCTATCGTTCCCGGCGCTTTCGCTCCTCCGCCGCGCGCTGCGCGGCGCTGCCATCACTTGAACTCGACACGATGTCCGGACTGCAAGACCTAGTGGCGCTGATCCGCGCCGACACCCCTTTGATCGTGATCGAAACCCCGGACGAGCCGCGCGTGGTGGCGATGTTCCGGCAGTCGCTGATGCACGTCTGGCGCGCGCTGTTCCGCTGGTCGATCACCGAAGGCCTGCGCCGCATCGACATGGACCGCGAGGACGCCGCCGACATCGCGCCCGATGCCGGCGCCACCTTGCAGGCGATCTATCGCGCCGATCAGCGCGGCGTGTTCCTGCTGCTGGATTTCGCGCCCTACCTCAAATACGCCGGCACCCAGCGCCAAGTCCGCGACATCCTGCAACGCCGCAACTGCTTACCGCACGTGCTGGTGCTGGTCGGCAACAAAGTGGAATTGCCCGAAGACCTCGAAACCTACGCCGTGCGCTACCGGCCGAAATTGCCGGGCAGCGAAGCCTTGCTCAAATTGGTGAAAGACGAAGCCGCCGCCTACGCGCTCGAACACGGCGGCAAGCGCGTGGAAGTGGATGCCGAAGCGGTAACGCAGATCGTGCGCAACTTGCGCGGCTTGAGCGAAACCGACGCGCGCCGGATCGCGCGGCATTTGATTTTCCGCGATGGTGTGCTCGGTGCCGACGATTTGCCGGAACTGGCGAAACTCAAATTCGAGTTGATCAATCGCAGCGGCCATCTGCATTACGAATTCGACCCGGTGAAGCTCGATCACGTGATCGGCGCCAAACGCGTCAAGCGTTGGATCGAATTGCGCCGCGATGCTTTCGTCGAAGGCAAAGCGCCGCCGGGGCTGGACCCGCCGAAGGGCGTGTTGTTGCTCGGCGTGCAAGGCTGCGGCAAATCGATGCTGGCCAAAGCGATCGCCGGCGGTTTCGGCGTGCCGCTGCTGCGGCTGGATTTCGGCGCGCTCTACAACAAATACCACGGCGAAACCGAGAAGAATCTGCGCGACGCGCTGGCCTCGGCCGAACAACTCGCGCCCTGCGTGCTGTGGATCGACGAGTTCGAGAAAGGCCTCGCCAGTTCCAGCGGCGAAGACGGCGGCGTCTCGCGTCGTGTGCTCGGCACCTTCCTCACGTGGATGGCCGAACGCAAATCGCAAGTGTTCATGGTCGCGACCGCCAACCAAGTGCAAGAGCTCCCGGCCGAACTGTTGCGCAAAGGGCGCTTCGACGAAATCTTTTTCGTCGATCTTCCGAACGCTCAATCGCGCAGCGAACTGTTCGCGTTGCATTTGCGTCGTCGCAATGTGGAGGCTGATGGTTTCGAGCTACCTGCACTCGCCGCGGCATCGGAGGGTTTCTCCGGCGCCGAAATCGAACAAGCCATCGTCGCCGCGCTCTATGGAGCGCATGCCGCCGGCCACCCGCTCAGCGATTTTCAATTGCGCTCAGAGTTGAAAAACACACGGCCGCTGTCGGTGTTGATGAGCGAACAGGTGGACGCATTACGCGAATGGGCCGGGCCGCGGACGGTGCCGGCGGATTGATCCATGAGCGATGCATACGCATCGTCTTGCGCATAGGGTGCGCCTACGGCGCACCGTCCTGTTCACGCGATCCGAAACAATGGTGCGCCTAGGCGCACCCTATCGGGAATTCGGGATTGATGGGGGTGGGATGGCCCAATCGACGGAATACATGCCTTCCGCAACCCAGCGACGGAACGAGGAATGCGGCCAATCGAACGCGCGGGCGACGAAGCCATGCTTCACCGGGTTGTAATGGATGTAATCGATGTGGGCACGCAGATCGTCTTCGTCGACGATGCAGCGCTCCCAGAAACGGCGCTGCCAAATGCCGCGCTCCCTACGCTCGATACGACTGCGGCCGACAACGTCCTCGTACGGGACTCGGCGCGAGAACGCCGATTTCAACTGCGACCAACGTCGGGCATTGTCGGCATCGCCGTCGGGCAACGTCCAGATGCAATGCAGATGATCCGGCATGATCACGGCTGCGACGATCGTGAATGGCCGTGCCGTTCGAGTTTCGATGAATGCGGTTCGCAGCGCATCGATGTTCGCGGTCAACACACGGCCGCGACGATCTAGGAGATTGACCGTGAAAAAGTAGGTGCCGCCAGGCACCCAGAAGCGTCGATAGTTGGGCATGTCCGATAGCGTGCCCACGCGACATGTTCGCGACTATCAGAAAATCCCGCATTCGCACGTCGGAATTTTCCGAAGCCCGCACGCAGCGCCAAAACCTTCGCAGTCCGTATAGGGTGCGCCTGCGGCGCACCGTCCCGTTCACGCGGTCCGAAACAACGGTGCGCCTAGGCGCACCCTATTGGGTATCCGAGATGCGGGATCGCCCGTGAGACCGATGACACTCTTGCTCAGGAAATATAGGGTGCGCCTGCGGCGCACCGTTCCATTCACGCGATCCGGAACATCGGTGCGCCTAGGCGCACCCTATTGAGTATCCGGGATGCGGGATCGCCCGTGAGACCGATGACACTCTTGCTCGCGAAATATAGGGTGCGCCTGCGGCGCACCGTCCCGTTCACGCGATCCGAAACAATGGTGCGCCTAGGCGCACCCTATGTGGATTACGCCCGCTTCGCCGGCATGAAACTCGGTTTGCGCAATAACGCCGCTGTGATCAACGACACCAACACGCCGACCGGAAAAATCTCGGTGAACGTCATCGGCATACGGAAGAGGGGGTTGTCGTATTGGGTCTTGAACACGTTCATCTCGGCGACGTATTTCGCCAGTTCGGCGGCGCTGATGCCGGCGGCTTTTTTCTCTTCGATCAGATGCTCGATGTATTTGCCGGCGTAGTCCATCCCGGTCATGGCGAGCGCCGCTTCCCAGGCCAGGACGTAGAACACGCCCGCGACGAGGCTGATGCCCAGCCCCATGCCGAAGGCCGGCCAGAAGCGGATCGCACCGCCGAGCGTGTCGTCGCGGTGCCGTTTCACGCCCACGAAAATGGCGCTGAGGGCGATGAGCATGGACGTATACCCGATCGCCATGCCCACGCCCATCGGAGGCGGGTTATCGGCCATCGCGACCGTGGTGGCGAACAGAATGCTGCCGACGATCAAGCCGGCGACGGTACCCCAGAGCAGAATCTTACGGAACATGGAGGCTTCTCCTTCGAATGCGGTGGAGGCGTCATTGACGGCGCCGACACGGCCCGAAGCAATCGCCCGAATGGGTGATTTCGGCGGAATCACCCGCAAATCCGAACACTCGGCGGCGATTCACGGCACCAAACCCAGTTCGCGGGCCTTCTTGATCGCATCGGTGCGCCGTTTCGCGTCCAGCTTCTCGAACAGCCGCGCCAGATGCGTCTTGACCGTGTTCGGCGAGACCTCCAACCGCTTAGCGATCTCTTTGTTCGACAGACCAGCCGCGACCTCCTTCAAGACCTCCAACTCGCGGTCGCTGATGCCCAGCGATGCCTGGGCCTGGGGGTTGCCGTCGAACGGTTTCGGCGGGGCACCGCCGAGCGCTCGGGCTCCGATGTAAACGCCCAGCGTCAAGAAGCTCGCCGCGATCAGGAAAATATAAATCTCATCGGGGTGCGCACGCGCCACGTGCAGATAGTCGAACCATTGAAGCGCGAGCGTGCCGATGGCCAACAACAGGCCATAGGCGAGCATTCGTGTCCACTTCGACCCCCGCATACGCGCTCCCATCGACCTCAATCCGCAGCAACGATGACAAACCTACGCATCACATCGCCACGAACGAGACGATGTCATCGTGCGTGCAGCATCGCATCGTCGACGTATGCGGACAAGCGTGTTCGCAGGCGCAACCGACGAACCGTCAAGGCGTCGCTTTCGATGCGGCATCCGCGTTGCGTTCATCCGGAAATTCGTACCCCGACTCCCAATCTTGCGGCGGTTCCAGCGGCAATCCCGCCATTTCGATGGTGCGACGCATGATCTCGCTTTCGCTGATATCGGCATGCGTCGAAATCAGCGCAGCGAAACGCTCGCCTTCGTTCGCCGTGTCGGCTTCGTTCGCGAGACGCCATTGCGCCATCTGCCAATCGATGGTGCGCCGTTGCGCAGCGAAGGCTTGCTTGTCGGCGGCATCGCGCGCCGAATATCGGCCGATCGCGATACCGATCAAGCGCGCGATCAAGGTATCGCTATGGGTCGCCATCAACTCGGCGATATGGCGGCAATCTTCGCGACGCTGCTGGAAGGCCAAGGACTCCCCTTTGCACGACATGACCATGTGCTGGAAAGCGGGCATGTTCGAGACCCACATATTCAATCCAAGATTGGCGGCATAGGCATCGTGCGAGACCGACTGCTCGCCGCGCATGTTCTTCCACATCGCTTCGCTCGGCGGATGCCGACGCATCGCCGCGATCATCAGTCGCGCAATATCGTCGTATGCGGTGTCGTACTTGGTCGCCCGTCGCGCGTCGGCGAAAAATGTGGGGTCGATCGTCATGGCTGGTCTCGGCGCATCGGCCGCGCGATCGCCCTCGACTGTCGTCGTGTTGCGCAGATGCGAGGCCCATATCGACGCGAGATTGTCCGGATCGCTCACGCGCCAGCGTCGCGCCACGTCTGTGCGCCACTTTTGCCCGATCGAAGCGCTTTCGGACACCTCGCGTTCTGGCGCCGCATCGCCATCCGGCGCCATCATTAGAAGTGCATAAACCAACGGGTCATCTCCGCCGCGTGCAAGCGCCTGCGCGCGCCATGCGGCGATCAATACATCGTCTTTGCGGAAGCCTTCTTTCGGATGCAACTGCGACGTCGCGCGCAACAACACTGCGAGCGCCACGTCGCGCGGCGCGCCATCCTGCACTAAGGCATCGGCTAACTGCCGCAAATACTCGATGTGCGCTTTGCGCATGCGTGCTTGCGCACGATCGTTCTTGTCTTCCGCGGCTTTGGCTTTGCGCTCGCAGCGCACTCGTTCCGATTCTGCGACATCTTCGCAGGCTTCGATGGCTGCGCCTTCGCGCCACTCGTCGCGGTCGTCGGCGAACGCCGATGAGATGCCGCCGAACGAAGAAATGCTCGCAACGATCAAGCACACACAAAGACCAACGAACGCTCGGGACATTTCCGCTTTGCTCCAGACAGTCATCGTAATAGACCTACGGGTATCGTTAACGATGCCCGTGGGTACCGCTGCACATATCGATTTCTCGATGTCGACCACCGACTACTTCGCGAGCCACCAACCGGTCACGGCGTGCCGCGGATGCGCGGCCCAGGGCGCGACGAAGGTCACTTGATGTCGCTGCGGTACGCGGAACAGACTCAGCGAATTCCAACGCGGCATGAAGGTTTCCAGCACATTGCCCGCGGTATCGAGGAACTGCAGTTGGCCGCCCCAGTCCGGGCGCCAATCGCGACTGAGATTGATCACGAAGGCATAACGCCGGCCTTCCGTTTCGTCGGTATCATCGTGCGGCATCAAATAGTGCCCCGGACGATAACGCGTGCACTGCGCTGTGGTGTGGGTGATCGTGAGGTCGTCGCCGAGATAACGCGCGAATTGGATGTAGTCCTCGGTATTGAGGAACCGCAATAAGCCATGCACCAGTAGCGTGGGGTCCCAGCCTTCGTGCGCGGCCTTGACCAGCATGTAGCTGTCGTAAGCGAACTGGTAGCTTTCGGCCGCACGCGCATAACCGCGTTCGAGCAAACGCGCGAAGGTCTCGGGGTCGGGATAGGCACCGCGTGGCGTGGTATGCGAGTGGCCGTCGCTGCGTTCGGCCAATTGCCAGGGGATACGCGCCGCGAGTTCTTCGGCGAAGGCATTGGCGGCCGAGACTTGCAGAAAATCGGGGATCTGCACCCGCGACCGTTCCGCGAGGATCTGCCGCCAGTGCGCGAGGTCGAGGTCGGAATTGATCATGCGGGCATCATAAGGCAAGGCGAAAGCCGTCGGCAGTACCGAGGCGCTGCCCGTCATCGTTTGCGATGAACGTCGCCAACGGCAAGCGAAGATCGCGAGCACTGACTAAAGCCTGTTGAAGATATCCCATTCGAGAATGCAGTGTCATCCCGAACGAGGGCGAAGCCCGAGGAGGGACCTGTTTTTTGCTCTTCTGTTGCTGCAACAGCAGGTCCCTCCGCCCGCTCAGCGGGCGTTCGGGATGACAGCAAACGGGATTCAACAGCAAACAGGATTCATCGGTGACGATTAGCGATCTTAAACAGGCTCTCAGGCAACCGTTCAATTCGGCATCGGCACGACAAAATGTGCGGGCGGCTCCAATCGCACGCCGGCATCGGTCAGCGTCCGTCGCATGATCTCGATTTCGGTGATGTCGCGCTCAGCGTTGAGCATGTACGCGAAGCTGCGCGCCGACTCCGCCCGGTCGCGCGCCTGCAACGCACTCCATTGCTGCGACTGCCAGTGATAGCGACGATAGTCGACCACTGCCGCACGTAATTCGTCTTTGTTCGCGAAGTTGCGCAAGCGCATGTTCACGCCGATCAGATGCGCGAACAAGGTATCGGACTCGTCGCTGAGCAGACGCGCGACGTGGCGACAATCGGCGCGACGACGCGGCGTGGCGTCCAGCGCTCGGCCACGACAGGCCTTGACCAAGGTCGAGACCGCGACATCCGTGGATGTTGCCCAAATCGTGGTACCCAGCTGCGTGCCGAGCGCTTCGGGCGTGCCCTGCGCGTCGCCGAACATACTCGCGAGTAAGGTTTCTGGCGGCGGTTCGTCTTTCACCGCGCGGATCATGGGCCGCACGATATCGTCGAAATAAAAATCCGCGCGCGTGGTGCTGCGCGCCAAAGCCAGCAGTTCGTCGATCGCCAAAGTGTCCGTCGCCGAACCGGTCGCGAGCAAGGGTGCGAGATTCGCGTAGTCGTTCTCGCGCCAGCGCCGAATCGTGTCTTCTCGGCGATACGTCGGATCGCCGTCGCCGAAGCGATGCAAGAGCAAGACTTGCACGACCGGGTCGCTGCGTCCCAGGCGCTCGGCATCGCTCAGCCAGCGCTGTGTTTTCGCGTCGATCAAACTCAGACCGCCGCCGATGCGCACATCGCGCACGCCTGCCATCGCACGCACATGCGCCGCGAGCGCGTATTCGCGCGGGCCGCCGTTGCGCGCCAATAATTCGGCGAGATTCCACAGATAACCGCGCTCGACGGCGTTTCTGCTGCCGAGCCAGGGCGTCGACCAGCGCAACAGATCGATCTCATCGTGCTGGGCCTGCGCGAGCATCGGCGACAGGCATAGCGCGGCTGCGGCCGACATCGCGAACAGGGCGCGCATCACGCGCGTGCGTATCCATCGAGTATCCGTGGTCAAGCGAGCGTTACGATGTGTCGTCATCTCAGTATCCCGCCGCCTGCCCGTCTTTGCGCGATTCGCTCGCGCCGACGTAACCGCCGTTCGGATTGACTTGGATCGCCTGATAACCGCCGTACGGGCCGTCGGCGAAACGCACCGAATGGCCTTTGCGCATCAGCGCGCGCACGACGGCGATATCGAAGCCGGTTTCCAGATCGACTTCGCCGCCGTCGTTCATCGCATCGGCTTGTCCGGCCGGTTCGGTGCTGCCGTCGTGTTGGATGCGCGGCGCGTCGCCGGCTTCCTGCAGATTCATGCCGAAATCGATCATATTGAGCAAGATTTGCACGTGTCCTTGCGGCTGCATCGCACCGCCCATCACGCCGTAGCTCAACCACGGTTTGCCGTCTTTCGTCACGAACGCGGGAATGATGGTGTGGAACGGGCGTTTGCCGGGCGCGAACGTATTGGGATGTCCCCGCTTCAACACGAACTGTTCGCCGCGGTCTTGAAAAATGAAGCCCAGGCCCGGCGGCGCCATGCCGCTGCCCATGCCGCGATAATTCGATTGGATCAGCGAGACCATCATCCCGTCTTTGTCGGCGGTGGTGAGATAGATCGTATCGCCTTGGTTGAGTTCGGGAATGACGCCGGGTTCCGCCGCTTTCATCGCGCGTTCCATCGAGATGAGCTTGCCGCGTTCGCGCGCGTAGTCTTTCGAGATCAAACGCGCGGTCGGCGTCGCGTAGAAATCCGGGTCGGCGTACGAGGCCGCGCGGTCGGCGAAGGCGAGTTTCTTCGCTTCGACGAACAGATGCACGTGCTCGACGCTGCCGAAACCGTGGGATTTCAAATCGTAGGGTTCCAGTAAGTTCAAGATTTGCAATGCGGCGATGCCCTGCCCGTTCGGCGGCAGTTCCCAAACATCGTAGCCGCGATAATTCGTACTGACTGGATCGACCCATTCGCCGCGGTGCGCGGCCAAATCTTCATAGCGCAAGAAGCCATCGTTCGCTTTGAAATACGCATCGATGCTGCGCGCGATATCGCCTTTGTAGAACGCATCGCGTCCGCCGTTAGCGATCT
Source organism: uncultured Gammaproteobacteria bacterium (assembly GCA_963783035.1). Classification (GTDB taxonomy): domain Bacteria; phylum Pseudomonadota; class Gammaproteobacteria; order Xanthomonadales; family Xanthomonadaceae; genus Lysobacter_I. The sequence continues at coordinate 627,524 of CAWAMC010000004.1, read as the reverse complement.
TCTCCAGCGTGATCGCCAAGTTTGGATTACGCCACATCTCGCCGCGACGCGGGCCTCGGCGTTTATCCGGCGTGTCGCCATCGACGGTGAACTGCTCGGCGAAGCCCGGCCATTTCGATAGCGTCGGCACGGAACGTCCCCAGTAATACGCGATCACTTCATGCACCGGATGGCCGTTGCGCGCGTAAGCGATGGTCGGCGCGAGATTCTGCGCCATCGTGCGTTTGCCGAATTTCGCGTGCAGCGCGAACCATGCGTCCACCGTGCCCGGCACCGTCACCGGCAGCGGCCCATGCGGCGGAATGTCTTTCAGCCCACGCCGCTCGAATTCTTCGAGCGTGAGCGCTTTGGGCGAACGACCGGAGCCGTTATAGCCGTGGAGTCGTTTGGATTTCGGATCCCAGACGATCGCGAACAAATCGCCGCCGATGCCGTTGCCGGTCGGCTCCATCAAGCCGAGCGCGGCGTTGGCGGCGATCGCCGCATCCATCGCGCTGCCGCCTTCGCGCATCGTCTGCAGCGCGATCTGCGTCGCCAGCGGATGCGAAGTCGCCGCCATCGCGCTCGGCGCGTAGACCTCGCTCCGCGTCGCGAAGGCGCGGCCGGTGACGCGGTCGGCCGCATGGGTAGGCGCTAGCGCGGTGGCGAGAGCGCCTGCAAGTGCGCAGGCGGCGAGGGTGTTCAGCAATCGACACGGCATGGCGGCGTACCGAAACGGGCGCGGGAGCGCTCAGGGTAGCGCAGGCGGCGCGGGAAAGGCTTTGATCGATGTTGCGTCGGCAACCCGCCCCTCATCCGGCCTTCGGCCACCTTCTCCCCGCAGGCGGGGAGAAGGAGAGCGGTGACTTCGCGTGCTATTCCTTCTTCCTGGCGGGGAGAAGGACCGCAGGCGGGGAGAAGGAGAGTGGTGACTTCGCATGCTGTTCCTTCTCCCCGTTAACGGGGAGAAGGTGGCCGAAGGCCGGATGAGGGGCGGAGGTCGCGACGATGGGAATCGGTGCGCTTGAGCGCACCCTATAGGCGAGCTAGGCGAGCGTTCGCGGCGCGAGACTCAACTCGTCGCGGTCGCCTCTGCGCGGTGGGCGAAATGCGCGATCAAAGCATCGCTGTCGATCGCCTGGGAATACAGATAGCCCTGCACCGCGACGACGCCGCATTCGCGCAAACAATCGGCTTGCGCCTGGGTTTCGACGCCTTCGCCGACGACATCGATGCCGAGATTTTCGGCCAGATGCACCAACGCTTTGACGATCGCCAAGTCGGCGCGGTCGTGCGGGAGGCCTGCGGTGAAACCGCGGTCGATCTTGATGGTGTCGATCGGTAAGTGCTTGAGGTAGCCGAGCGAACAATAGCCGGTACCGAAGTCGTCCAACGCGATATGCACGCCGATCGAGCGCAAGCGCGAGAGACTGCGTGCGACTTTCGCCGGTTCGCGCAGCAACAAGGTTTCGGTCAATTCCAAACACAGCCGATCCGGCGGCAGATGCGTTTCGGTGAGCGCGCTCAGGACATCGGAAATCAGGCCCGGTTCTTCGAATTGGCGGGCGGACACGTTCACGCGCAGCAACGGCGCACGACCATCGGCGCCGACCGGCCAGCGCATCGCCTGCGCGCAGGCTTCCATCAGCACCCAGCGACCGAGACGCACGATCAACCCGGAGGCTTCCGCGACCTCGATGAAATCGGCTGCGGGCACGATGCGGCCGTCGTCGGTGCGCCAACGCAGCAACGCTTCGGCCGAGCGCCAACGGCCATCGCGCAAATCGACTTCGGGCATGAAATACACGAGCATGCGCGCGTCGTCGATCGCTTCGCGCAGCGCTTGTTCGGTGCGCATCTGCGCCAACAAGCCGCGATGACGATCGGCATTGAAGACCTTGCAGCGACCGCTGCCTTGTTCGCGCGCGCGCTGGCTGGCGTTTTCGGCGTTGCGCAGCAAGGTGTCGGCCGAGGGTGCGGCGAGATCGCGCGAGAAAGCGATGCCGGCGGTGACGATCACCGTGCTCTCGTCGCGCGCAGCGGCGATGCTTTGCACGGTGTCGATGCAACGCTCGGCCATTTCCAAGGCTTCGATTTCTTTCAGATGCCGATGCGGAATGATGGCTAACGCGCTTTCGCGCACGCGCGCCAGCACCGCGACATCGGCGAGCACGTCGCGCAGTGCGTCCGCGCTTTCGGCGATGACGCGGTGATACGCCTCGGCATGACCGACGGCATCCACGTGCGCGTCTTCGATATGCAAATGGATCACGACCAATCCGCTATCGCCATCGTGGATGGGACGCAAAGCGCTGTGCGCGACTTCGACCAAGTGATCGCGGTTGGGCAGATTGGTGTGCGGGTCGTGGCGTTCGAGGAAACGCAGCCGATTTTCGATACTGCGGCGGCGCGCGATCTCGTAGGCCACCGCGACGTAATCGCCGATGCTGCCGGCGAAGGCGTGATCTTCCGGCGTCCAGATACGCGGTCCGCCGACATGTTCGTGACACACCACGCCGAGCAGAGAACCCTCGGCGCGCACCGGCGCGTCCAGGAGCGAATGGATATCGTGACGCTTGAAGTAAGCGCCGAGATCTTCTTCCGGCCCGGTCAATACGCGATCGCCGGCGATATCCGTCATGTCGATCACGCGCACATCGTCGAGTTGACTGCCGTATCCGTCATCCAATCGCAGGGTCTCGTCGAAACCCGGAATGTTATGGCGATCGGTGACGTATTCGTAGGCGTGAAGGCAGTTCAGCACTTGTTGGTCGGGGTCGATACGCCACACGTTCACGCGTTCGACATTGAGCGTCTCGGCCGCCACCTTGCAGATCTCGGCGAGTGCGGTCTCGAACGTGCAATCGTGATGCCAGACGCGTCGGCCGAGTGCGACCAAGGCATGGTTATAGCGCCGCGCAAGCGCGCCGCGTTCGCTCAAAGCCGGGTGCCCCGCGCTCATCGACATCGCACTACCCTCCTGTCGTGCCCGAGGAGCCCCCGAGACCCGTTGCGATCGAACGTCCCCACGCGCCTAAAGTGGCGCAAGTCGGGGCCGACCGCAACCGGTCGGTGCGTAGCCTCGGCACCCGCAGCTCAGTTCACGGTACAGGTCAGGGTCACTGTGATCGAACCGCCATTGGGTAAGGTCGGGATCGTAGCGCCCGCGCCCTGCAAGCTCGCGACCAGTGCCGCGCCCGTTTGTGAGGGACATGCTGCGCCGCCCGCCGCCGTGCAGATTGCGGTGGTGCACGTGAGTCCGGTCGGCGCCGGATCGGTCAACACCGAACCATTGGCGGCATCGGGGCCAAGGTTGCTCACGGTGATGCTGTAGTGGGTGGCGGCACCAGAGACGACTGTATCCGCTGACAGATCGACCTCGCCGTTCGCGCCCGGCGTGTTGGTCTTGGTCAGACGCAGATCCGCGCTGCGTAACGCGTTGGTGATCAGGCAATCGATGTCGTCGCCGGCGGCGGTCGCGAACGCCGGCCACTCCTGTCGGGTGGGCGCTGCGGTTCCGGATCCCGTGGGCAGGATCGTCGGCGAACCTGCGGACGCATTGGTACAGATGATCTGCGGGCGATAGCCGGAGGGCGCTAGATCGGCGCCGGTGCCGTTGGCTTTAACCGATTCTTCGAATTGCAGTGTGTTGCCTGCGGGCAGGATCACCGTGCCGGTACTCGCGCTCGCTGGCAACGTCGCGCCGCTGGTGGTGGCGGTGGCGACGACGACGCCCGCGGAGCGGATACGGACCTGCATTTGGTCGCTCGCGATCGCACGTCCGACCAGAGATTTACGCAACGTGACCCAAACCGGCGTCGGCGTGGTACGACAGGCGTTGGCGACGAAGGTCGGATTGCCCGCGATCTGCAGCATGGCGGTGGCGGCGTTATGCAAGCCGCTGCCCGATGCGCTCGGCGCAGCGCAGGCATCGTTGCCGACGCTGCCGCCGCGATTGACGGCGATGCGTACGGTGACGATGTAGGTGTCGGTCGCACCGCCGGCCAGCGCGCGGGAAGGCGGCTGCAACGTCCATGGCCCGCCGCCGGTCAGCGCGGTCGATGCGCCTGCGTTCAACGTGAACCCGGCCGATACGATGCTCACGTCCGGATCGAATCCCGGCGTATCGACGAGGCTGTAATTCGCCGTCACTGATGTCGGATTACTCACCGCGATCGTGTAGGCGATATCGAATTGCGTCGGCTGACCGCTCACCACGATCGGCGCCGCCGCATTCTTCACCACCGCGATACTGGCGTCGTCGTCGACGATCGTGTACGTCGCATTCGTCTGCGGTGCGCCGCCGCAGGTGGTGCTCGAACTCAACAGGAACGGCGGCGGCGACCCTGTCGGCGGCACGATGGACAACTGAATGGTTTCGTTGCCCTCGCTGAGCGCATCGTTGACCACCGCGATCGGTAGCGGGAACAGACTGGCGGCGCTGAAGCCATCGTATTGGCCGACGGGGACGGTGATCGTCAGCGTCGCGCTGTTGCCCGGCGTGGTGTAGTCGGTGCCGAGCGTAGCGGTGCCGCCGATGATCTGTACCGTGATCGTGAACGGGCTGAACGCAGTGCCGTTCACGCGCAATGTCGGCACGTTACTGCTGGCGTTTTCGGGCGTGGAGCTCGTGGTTTGCACGAACTCCACGAACGGTCGCAATTCGATTTGGATGTTGTCGAGAAAATTGCCGATGGTGTTGTTACCGCTGCCCGCGCTGATCGATTCGAAGCCCATGCTGGTAGTGCCGGTGGCGCCGGCGTAGGTGAAACTGCCGGTGTAATCGACCCAACCGTTGCCGCCGGACACCGGCGCATTCGCCGTGCCTTGCGAAGCGATCGGCGCATTGAACGCGCCGTTGCTGGTGGTGCCTACGCGCACGATCGGCAGCGAAGCGCCGATGTTGTAGTCCATCACATCGCGTATCGTCGCGCTGCCGCGGCCGCGATGACTGAAGCGCCACGCGATCTGATCGCCGTTGAGCACGCAGACGTTCTGGTACATCCGCGACGAAGCGGAGGCGTTCAACTCCACGAAATTCGAACCCGAGCGCGCGGGCACCCCTTGAAAGTTCGTGCGCCACATTTCCATCTGCGGCCCGCTGGGACCGACTGGGGCGGTGCACGTGCCGCCGTCGGCGCCGACCGGATGGGTGGTGGTCCACCCGGGCACCAGCGTTTCGCTAAGTAGCTTGAAACAACCCGCCGCGGGACTCGCAGCGGTCAATGTGGGCGTCTCGAACCCCGGATTGAGGTAGTTGCGCTGCACCTGAGCCCGGACGTGTCCCGCCGCACACAGCACGATGACTGCGGCGACCGCCGCCAGTTCTCGCGATGCGATGGCCGACTTCACGGGAAATTCGTCGCTCGCATGGTCGGCGATCGTCGCGTCAATTCACCGTACACGTCAGTGTGACCGTGACCGACCCACCGTTGGGCAGCGTCGGGATGGTCGCGCCCGCGCCTTGCAGCGCTGCAACCAAGGCCGCGCCCGTCGGCACCGGGCACGCCGCGCCGCCTGCCGCCGTGCAACTGGCGGTGGTGCATGTCAGTCCGGTCGGCGCCGGGTCGGTCAAGACCGAACCATTGGCGGCATCGGGGCCATTGTTGGTTACGGTGATGCTGTAGTTGGCGGCGACTCCGGAGACCACTGTATCGGCTGCCTGATCGACCTCGCCGTTCACGCCGGGCGTATTGGTTTTGGTTAAACGCAGATCGGCCAGGTTGTTGCGTGTGTTGGTGAGCGTGCAGGTCAAGTCGTCGCCCGCGACCGCAGTGATGGCGAAGCTGGTGCCGCTACCGCTGGGCGTCTGCCCGCCGGTGAGTGCGTTCGTGCAAGCCCACGTCGTCGCGTAGTTCGTCAACACCGCTCCACTCGCGCCCGCTTCACTCAAGGTGTAGACCGCACCGAGCGCACCGGGGTTGAGGGTCGCGACACCGTTCGCGACGGCACCGCCGCCGGTGGTGGTGACCGTCGCCGGGCCGCCGGTGCCTGCGATGGTGAGCGCGAATTGATCGGTAGCCACGAAGCGTCCGCTCGGCAGGGCTTTCTGCAAACGCAGGATCGGCAGCTTCGTATTCGTGAAGGTGCAAGTGAAGCTGACGCTGGCGCCGATTTCAGCGCCGGTGATGGTGTACGTGCTGCCGGTCAGACTGCCGACAGTGACATTAGCGTTGTTGACGCAGGTGGCGCCAGTCAGCGACCAGCCTGCCGGCAGAGTGTTCTCGTTGATGGTGACCGCCGTGGTCGGCGAGACGATGGTGTAGGCCAGTGTCGCTGTGCTCGCGGTATCGCCGTCGACCGTGGTCGGCGTGTTGACGGCTGTCGTCGTGACCGTGCCGGTCGTTTGTACGGTGTTGGTCAGCGCATAACCGAACGCGCCGCCGACGCCGCCCAGCGTGGTTTTGCGCAGGAACAATTTGCGCGAGACCGTGAATTGATAGTCCTCGACCTCGCCGCTCTGCACGGTGTTGCGCGGGCTCGAGCAGTTGTCGAGCACGGTGTTGTTGGTGCAGACGCGGAAACGCGCGAAGGTCGGGCCGATGATCGCCGTCGCCGGCACGGCGATGTTGAGGTTGACCGGACCGACCGCGACCGCTTGATTCGTCACCATCTGCTCGCCGGCATCGGCGAAATCGCCGTCGGCGTTCCAGTCGAACCAGACATTGAGAAAGCCGGAAGCGTTTTGGATGCCGACCGGCACGATGGTGGTTTCGCCCACGGGCAACAGAGGCGTCAATGTCACGCCGTTCTCGTCGTCGGTGTTGTTGGTGTCGTCGCCCTGCGCGTTCGCGCTATTGAGCAAAGCTGCGTCGGCATCGACACTGGCGCCCATGCGGATGCCCGAAATCGTATGCGTGGGATTGCCGTAGGAAATCGGTGCATCGCCGACGTCGGCGTTATCCGATTCGAGCAGAAACGAAGCGTTGGTGCCGCCATAGACCAGCGGCGTTGCGGGCGCCGCCGACGTCACGGTGTACAGGGATGCCGGCGTGGCGCCGCCGTTACGGAAAAACGCGCCGCCGGACACGCCGTTCGGCTCGTTATTGATGTTGCCGGTCGGCGTGTCGTACGTGCCGTTGTTGTTGGTGGTGGATAAGGTCGCGACCAAGGCCACATGGCCGGCGGGCGTGGCGAAGCCTTGCGTCGTGGTGTTGGCGGCCATGACCAACTTGCCGTCGTCCGCTTCGTCCGGCGCTTGTCCGGCGTCGTACGCGGCGGGCGCGAGGTTGTAATTGCCAGGCGTACCAGCGCTGACCTGCGCGGTCGCGGTGGCATTACGCACGAATCCGGTCACGGTCTGTTCGACATTCTGATACGCGGATACGACCAAGAGAGCGTCGTCGCCGGTATTGGTCGGTACATTCACGTCCGGGAACGTGATGGTGACCGTGCCGGAGGCCGCACCGCCGAGCAACGCGTTGATCTCGTTCTCAAGCAAGACGATATGAAAGCTGCTCAGACTGAAAAACGCAGTGCCTGCAGGCGAAGGATTGGGAGAAGTACTGATATTGATGAAACGCGTATCGCCGCTGGGCGTGCCGCCGATCACCAGCGCATTTTGCTTGTTGATGGTGCCGCCGGGGCCGACGACTCGTGCCGTGATCTGATTGTTGGTCGTCGTGGCAGGCGGCGTACCGACGCGCGGCTCGGGCCAGTTGTCGCCGAGACCCGTGCCGGCGGTATTGGCGTTGTTGCAACGTCCGCCGGTGCCGTCCGCGGGCGAGCAATGATCGCGCTCGAACGTGCCCCAAATGAAAAGTGCGCGGTTTTTACCGGTAGGAATGTTGAAACTGGCGATGGTGGGCGTGCCGGTCGCACCCGCGCCGGTCGCAGTCGCGGTTTGCGTGCTGAGGTGCTGCACCTGTGCGGCTTGAGCCGGCCAGAGCGCCAACGAATAAACGAACAATGCAGCGATCGCGGCTGCGGCCTGTCCACCATATCGAATGCGATGCGCACATGCTCGAGCGAAACACGAAACGCCATGCACGGTGCGTTCGACACCGAATCCTTCACTACCGCGGTCGTCCATCGACCGTCTCCTTATTCATTCTGCGCGGATCGCCGCGCAGCCGTCGCTTATCCGCAAACACCGATGCGATTTGTCGCATCACCATTCGCGCCCCTTGGATATATCGCCTCGTCCGCCCCGGCTGCCCGATACGCGGTTGCGTGCATGGTCATTCGACGATGCGCGCGAACTGCATCTCGATTGCAATCGACAGCATGCCGTTATCTTCGCAGTTGCGCGCAGTCACGCTACTGTCATTTCTGACAGGATGATGGGCACTGCACGATGCGTATCGGCGCCCGATTTTGTGATCGCGATCCGCAAAAATCAGCAGCGTCGCGCGCATGCATCTCAGCGATCGCGCACGAAATGCAGTTCATGGACGATGGCTCGTCATCGCTTTACAACGCGTGATGGAAAGCGCCGCTGGCATCTGCGGTCGCGATGCGATGCGATGCCGCAAACGCAGCATCAGCGATTCATCGGGTGTGCGCGGCGGACGCGCGTTGTCGACTAAGCGTTAAGTCATGTCGAAAACGACTCCGCCCGCAGCGATGCGGGCGGAGATGTTCTTTACGTGCTGAGGCGACGTATCGACGTAGTGTATTGATGCGGCGTATCAGGGCACGGTGCAGTTGAGCGTGATCGTCACCGACGCGCTGTTCGGCAGTGTCGGCACGATCGCGCCAGCGCCTTGCAACTCGGCGACCAGCGCAGCGCCTGTCGATGTAGGGCAGACCGCACCGCCGGCAGCGGTACAGGTGGCGGTGGGGCAATTGAGGTTGGTCGGCAACGGGTCGGTGACGACGGTATTGTTCGCCGGCTTCGGGCCATTGTTGGTCACGACGATGCTGTAAGGCACGGTGGCGCCGGAGTCGACGGTATCGGCCGCTTGGTCGACTTCGCCGTTGACGCCCGGCGTATTGGTCTTGGTGATGCGCCACGTCCGCTTTGCAGGTGCGGCCGACATCGGTGCCTGGGTCGGTCGCAGGCGACACCACTTGACCGGCGCTGCCGCCACCGCTGGTCGCGCCATGCGTTGCGCCACCGGGTTGTGCTTGGGCGGTGTTGGTCAGTCCCTGGGCGCCGCCGGCTGCGGTCACGCTTGCCGCGCTGGTGGTGATCGCCACGCCGGCCGCCCCACCGCCACCGCCGCCATGCGCGGAGCCGCCGGTGATCCAGGCGTCGCCGCCGCGACCGCCGCTGATATCGATGTCGAGCGCAGCGCTCCACGTTGTCGCCACGACCAAGACGCTACCGCCGGCACCACCGCCGCCACCGGCGTCGTTGGTCGGATTGTCTGCCGCGCGGCCGCCGCGGGCCCGAATGAAGCCGTTACCCGTGACCGTGACCGCACGCGCCATGACGATGCCGCCGCCGGCCGCGCCGCTGGATTCCACCGGCAAGCTATTGTTGTTGTTATCGCCCGCTCCGCCGCCGCCGCCCATCACCAGCCGGCTCACGCCCGCGGCAACGAAGCCTGCGCCGCCGAAGCCCCATTTTTTATCGGGCAAATTGCTGTAATCGGCGAGGATGCCGGCGTACCCGGCGCTGCGCCAACCGGCGCCGCCGCGACCGCCCGCCGCACCGTTACCACCGCCGCCACCGCCGCCGTTATCGCTCGCGCCATCCCAAAACGCACCGCCGCCGCCGGCATTGCCGGGCGCGCCGCGCGCGAAATCGCCGGTGCTACCGATGCCCGTGGGATAACCGCCCCAGGCCACGCCCAGATCGACGATGCCTGCGGTGGCGCCGGTATCCGGGCTACGTTTGAGGCTGACATAGCGCGGCGTGCCGGCGATGCCTTCGCCTTTGCTGGCATGACGAGTGTCGTCGTCCCAGCGGAAACGTTCGTTGGCATCGTTGGCACTGCGATTGCGGCCGCCGCCGCCGCGAAAGCCGGCGCCATCGACATCGATCAATTGGCTGTTGAAATCGAGCGTGAAGGCGGCGTCGAGCACCACCACGCCTCCGCTGAAACCGTCCCACTCCGGCGCCGCGATCGTGCCGCCCAAGCGTGACGTTGGCGTACTGCGGTACGCGGATCACTTGGAAGGTCCGGCGGCCGGTGGTCGCGGTCGCAACGGCTTGGGTGTAGGTCGCGGTCAGCGGCGAACCGGTCAGATTCAACGTGCCGTTGCTGCTGCCGGCGCCGGCGCGGACGAATTGATAGCGACCCGCCAAGCAGGTGCCGGGGTCGCTGTAGCCTGCGGCCGGTTCGCCCCCGACACCGTCGCCGTAAGCGAGGCTGTCGCTGCTATCGATGTTCGCGCACTGCATCTGGATCACCAACACCAGATCGCCTTCCGCCAAGGTCGCGGCGGCGCCGCGTTGATTGCTCAAAGCGATGGCGCCGCTGCCGCTGAAACTGCCGCTGCCGGGCGTCCAATACGTGTTGACCGTGCCGGAGATCGTGGCATCGCCATCGCTGCCGGGCAGCGCGCAGACTTGCGCCTGCACGGAACCCGCCGCGAGTGCGACGAGCGCTAAGCCGAGCACGACCGGGCGCGCGACGTGAGTCATCCATGTATCGCGAACGCGAGGGGGAAGAGGCATAAGCATCGATCGAACGCTCCTAAGTCGTGAGGACGCCATGTTGTTGAAGATGGCGGTGTTGCTGTTTATGCGCGCCGACCGAATGCACAGAGCGGCACTCTTATCGAGGTTGGCGACGATCCTATGGCGACCGCTTTGAACGTCCATGCCCGCAGTGGTCGCGCTGTAAGCATTGAAGATCCGCTGGGCATCCATCCCTGAGGTGTTTCTTCCACGGCGACACGTTCACTGGCATCCGTTCGCATGCGCATGCGCACCCCGCGCATGGTCAGTCGCGAATGCATTCGCGACGTGTATCCCATCGGCGATGGCCATCGATGAAAAGCATCACTGCACCGTACACGTCAACGTAATCGTCACCGCGCCATTCAAGGGCAAGGTCGGAACGGCCGCGCCCGCGCCTTGCAGCGCCGTCACTAACGCCGCGCCCGTTGTTGCGGGACAGGTCGCGCCACCGGCCGACGTACAGCTCGCCGTGGTGCAGATCAAGCCGGTCGGTGCAGGGTCGGTCACGACTGTGCCGTTCGCGGCCGATGGGCCGAGATTGGTGACGGTGATGCTGTAATTGGCTGTCGCGCCAGAAACGACGGTATCCGCCGCTTGATCGACTTCGCCGTTAACACCCGGTGTATTGGTTTTGGTGATCCGAAGGTTCGCCGCCGCGGTGAAATTGCACAGCGGCAGGTTGGCGATGGTGGGCGCGGTCGCCGTGTTGCCGCTGTTACCGCGGGTGGCGCCGTTGGGCAGGAACTCGGTCGTGGCGGCGGAGCTGGTCGTACCGTTGCCGCCAGCGGTCACGGTGCCAGCGCCTGTCGGGGTGGCGATGAAACCGCCGCCACCACCACCACCCGGGCCTTCCGACTCGTTGTTCGTGATGAGTTGGTTGCCGCCATTGCCGCCTGTCGCCGAAATCGCCAAGGCGCCGGTGCTCGGCGCGATCACGACCACGGAACCGCCCGCGCCGCCGCCGCCGGGAGCATCGTTGTGCCCGGGCACGGTGTTGGTGGCGGTACCGCCGTTGGATTGCAGCGCACCGGCGCCGGCCACGTTATTGGCGATGAGAAACACCAGACCGCCGCCGTTGGCGCCCGAACTGGCCGCACCATTGTTGCCATCGCCCGCACCGCCGCCGCCGCCGAGGAACAGACGCGTGTCGCCGGTGATGCTGGGATTATTCGCGAGCGGTCGGCCGCCGAGGCCGCCGCGTTCGCGACGGCTGTTACCGCCCCAACTGGCCGTGCCAGGCGCGACCGTCAACGCATCCTGATTGCTTGCCGCATAGGTATAGCCACCACGACCGCCACCGGGCGAGTTGGTGGTGGACGTCAAGGTGCCGTCGATGTTCCAAGCGGTGACCCAACCGGCGACGCTGGTATCGGGCACACCCTGGCCATTCCAACCCACCGTACTGCCGCCGTTCGCGCCACCGCCACCGCCCGCATTGTGCGCATTACCGCCGCCGCCGCCGTTGGCGGGCGCGCCGCGGTTGTAGCGGCCGCCGAGGCCGTCGTAGGTCGTCGTCGAGCCCGCGATGCTTTCGCCTTTTTCGGCGCCATCGGCGGTGGTCGTTGCGACGAAAGCGGTCACGTCCGTCCCTGCGGCGGTGGTCGCGTTGTCGAGCACGCCGCCGCGGAAGCCGCGCCCATTCGCGTTGATCGAACCGTTCACCGTCGCCGTGCCGTCGACGATCGTCGCCACCACGCCGCCGGTGCTGCCGTTCCAGGTCTGCGCGACGATCGAGCCGGCCGCATTGACGGTCAAACTGCTGTACTGCGGCACGCGAATGACTTGCGCGCCGTTGTTGTACGAGAACCGCAGCGGCGTCGTATCGCAAACGGTGCCGAGAGTGATCGTGGTGCCGGTGACTGTGGCGACACTGACGAACTCGTAGCGGCCGGCATTACCGAGCGCCGTGACCGCGCCATACGCGCTCGAATTCGCGGTATTGATCGTCGCGCCCTGCGCTTGATAGACCATCAGCACATCGCCCGCGGTGATGCCCGCGGCGCTGGCGACGCTGATCGTGGTGGCGCCCGCCGCTGCCGCAGCGCTGAGCGTGGTGTATTGATTGACGACGGTGTTCGCAGCGCTTGCGGTGAACGCACCGTCTTTGCCGATTTGGCGGGCTTGCGCAGTCGTCGATGCGACCGCGATTACAACAAGGGACACCGCAAACGATAACGCGGTTCGGTGCAGCAGATCTTGCTTACTCATTCGCTTACATCACTCCAAAGCAGTGCGCCGGACAGCGGAGAGCGCACTCCCGCATGTTTCATGAATCGAGAAAGGCGTCCTGCCAGAAAGTCGAATCGGCTCGCATGCCTCAAGGCACGCTGCAGGTCAGCGCGATCGTGACCGAGCCGCCGACCGGCAAGGTCGGCACCGTCGCGCCCGCCCCCTGCAGCACCGCGACCAAGGCGGCGCCGGTCTGCGCTGGGCACGTCGCACCGCCGGCAGCGGTACAGGTCGCCGTCGGGCAAGACACATTCGTCGGGGCGGGGTCGGTGACGACCGCATTCGTGACCGTATCGGGGCCTGCATTGCTGATCGTGATCGTGTAAGTCGTGGTCGCGCCGGAGACGACGGTATCCGCCGCTTGATCGACATTACCGTTCACGCCCGGTGTATTGGTCTTGGTCAAGCTCAAGTTCGCGAGCGCATTGCGTGTGTTGACGAAGGTGCAGGTGAGATCGTCGCCAGCCGCCGCGGTCAGGTTGAACGTCGTGGCGGTGCCGCTCGGCGTTTGCCCACCGGTCAAGGCATTGGTGCAGTTGTAGGTCGTGGTGTAGTTAGCCAGATTCGCACCCGCCGCACCCGCTTCGCTGAAGGTGTAAGCCGCACCGATAGCGCCCGGATTCAAAGTCGCGGCGCCCGTGACGGTCGTTCCCGCGCCGGTGGTGGTGACGGTGGCGGGGCCGCCGGTGCCGGCGATCGTCAATGCGAATTGATCGGCGGCCACGAAACGCCCCAGCGGTAACGATTTCTGCAAGCGCAGGATCGGCAGCTTGCTGTTGGTGAAGGTACAAACGATATTCGCGGTCGCCGCTGTGGCGGCCGCATTCAGCACCACATTGCCGCCGGCAGCGCCGTTGATCGTGGGCGTCGCCGTGCCGCCTGCACCCAGGCCGGTGCATGCGATCCCGGTCAAGATGTATCCCGCCGGAGGTGCGGCTTCGGTGATCGTGGTCGCGACACCCGCCGCCGTCAGGGCTTGCGTCGGCGCGGCCTGTGGCGTGCCGGCGGTCGCGGTCGCGATCGACTCCGCGACATAGCCGTTGTTGCCGGAGAAAGAAAATGTGCCGACCCCGCCGATACTGGTCTTGCGCACGGTGAGCGACGGCAAATTCGCATCGTTCGGCGAGAACGTGTAGGAGTTCAAGCGGTTGCAGTCGTTCGCAGAAGCAGGGCTGCACGCATTGCCGCCGATGGTATTACCGCCGATGATCGAGAACGTCGACGTCCCCGCTGGAAAGTCCGCGTAGATTTCGTAGCGATTGTCGGTACCGATGCCGCCTTGGGCATTCGCCGAGCTGCTCTGGATGAAGCGCGTGCCGCCCGCCAGAGCCGGGGCTGCGACCATGAAGGTCGGGGTCGCGACCGTCACCGCCGTGGCACCGACGAATTCCACGAACTCGCGCGAGCCCTGCGTGCCGGTACCGCGGCTGCCGTCGACGTCTTGAGCGCTTCCCACCAAGTTGGGCATCGGGAAGGGCGTGGTGCCGTCCGCCACGACGAATTGGATCTGGAAACGCACCCAGCAGGTCACGTTGGACGTGATGGGGGTGACGACGCCACCGACCAATGAATTGCATTCGATGACCGGTTGGAAACGGTCCGGGAATGGTGCGGGCGTATCGAGCGCATCGAGTTCGACGACATTGTTGAACTGCGCCAGCGTCACGAGCGCATCGACGCCCAGCATCACATCGTCGAAGCGGTAGCGCGCACCCAGACGCAGCGCCGTGCCGGTTTCCAGCGTGGGCGTGGTGTCGTTGAAATTCGGCAAGGACTGCGCGGATGCGGCCGCGGACCAGAACATCGCAAACAGCACACAAGCGGCGACGATGCCAGCGCGAATACGCGACGACCGATGGCCCGCTATGCGACATCCCGAAGCGAAAATCGACCGCATCAACATAAATTTCATCTCAACTATCAGTATTACCAATGATTGGTAACGGCCGTCATTACCAACCGACCGCGTTCAAGAACCCGTCCGTGGCTGTCTAATCGAAATCGGTCGCGTGGCGAGCGTGATGAGTACGCAACAAAAAGTGCCGATTCGCGTTAAATGTGCTTCCAATGCGAGATCCGAACCGCCCTATCCGCATCAGGGCACACCGCAAGTCAGCGTGAATGTCACCGTGCCGCCGGTCGGCAGGGTCGGGAGCACGGCACCTGCGCCCTGCAGCGCCGAAATCAGTGCGGCGCCAGTCGCCACCGGACAGACCGCGCCGCCAGCAGCGGTGCAGGCGACGGCTGTACATGACAGGCCACTGGCCGGGTCGGTCACGACCGTGTTGGTGGCTGGAGCGGGGCCGTTATTGGCGACGGTGATGGTGTAGGTCGTGTTGGTGCCCGAGAGCACCGTATCCGCAGGCTGATCGACGTCGCCGTTCACGCCGGGCGTATTGGTTTTGGTGACGCGAATATCAGCCTGCGGAGGAATCACGCAACTGGCGCCGTCGGAGGAAGACCCACCCGCGGTGCCTGTGATATTGACCGGAGCGCCGACCGTCAACGCGCCCGGGAACGCAGCACCGAAACTGAAGCCAACCCGTCGTAAATTGCCGGTGGCGTTCTCGAAAACGAAAAACTCTCCAGCGTTATTGAAATACGCACTGCCGATACCGCCGACCGTCGACGGTAGCGTCGCCGTGGTGACGGTGGCCGTCGCTCCCGACGTCGCGGGTACCGGCAAGATGATCTGGGCTAAGGTCGTACCCGTCGCGCCATAGAGATTGCCGTCCGGCCCGAAAGCGAGATCGCCGATGTTGGCCAGCGCGGTCGACAACGGAAAGACCGCAGACACCGTGATCGCGCCTGTCCCCGCCGGAATGGTATCCACGCGATAGATCGCCGCGGGCACAATCCCGGCGCCGCCTTGGCCGGCGAAATAGTAGCGGCCTTGCGCATCGAAGGTGCCGCCTGTCGGCGTGAACGTGTTGGTCAGCGCAGGCGTCTGCGCCCCGGTGGTGGCGATGGTGCCGACGAGCAGCGTACCGGTACTGCCGAGGCGGTAGAGCTGCGGAAACCCGTTGGCCGCATTGAGCCCGTAAATGAAGCCATCCTGCTGGCGCAAACCGATCGCATTGATGCCAGGGGTTCTGGTACCGCCCCAGACATTGACGGCAGCACCGCCCGTTCCGAGTACGCTTTGCGGAAAGCGGAACAGCGTGACGTTGGTGCCGGCAGTACGCGCCAAGTACAAATCGCTGTTGCAGGGGAACGGCACGCCCTGTGCCTGCACCACGCTTGGCAACAACAGTGCGGCGGTCATACCCAGCAGGAGCAGAATCGTACGGATCATCGTTGTAGGCCCTATTCCTATCGAGGCGGTTCTGCGAACGGAACCGCCAGCAACCTCACTTCATCCCAAATCAATACCAACCGACCACGTTCAAGAACCAGCCCTTGTGGTCGTAATCGAAATCGGTGAGATCGTCGCTGAACTCGGTGAAGTTATAGCCGACACCGACGCGGAAATTATTTCCGAGGTCGCGATCGACACCGAGCAAGATGCCTTCACGGTCGCCGCCGTCTTCGACGCCTAACCAGCGGTATTCGGCGAGCGAATACCATCGATCGGCGAAGGCGTAGCGCACCTGACCGGCCGCGAAGGTCGCGCCCGAATCCGCCCACTGCCCGGCCAAACGGCCGAACCGCACTTCGCCTTCGCGACGCGCGAGCTTCGCGGCGTATTCCCAGCGCTGGTTCGGCTTGTACACGCCTTCCAGCGCCAAGATCTGGCTGCGTTGATCGAAGAACGCGACGTTGTCGCCGATCTGCGGCAACGAAGACACGTCGTACAGATAGGTGTAACGGCCGACCACCGCCCATTTAGCCGAATCGACCGGACGCCAGGCGAAACCGAAGTTGCCTTCGGCGAACTTGGCACCGGCTTCGGCCAACAAATCGTCTTCGGTCTTCGAGTAATTCACGCGCGCGGCGACACGGAAGCTCTCGCTGAACTTGTGCGTGAACTGATTCGTCGTCACCCACTGCGTGCGTTCTTCGGCACCACTGTCGTCGCGCCATTCCAACTTGCTCGACCACTGGGTGTCGTTGGAGGTACGCCCCGCATTGACGCTAATCGCGCGGCGATCCACCGTGCCGACCGTGCGGTCGAGTTCCGCGCTTTGCAGCGTGAAGCCCATCGTCCAACCCACGCCCGGATAGAAATCCATGCCGAAGGTGTGGGCGAGGCCGGATTCGTTCGGCGCTTTGAGGAACTGGCTTTCGTTGAACAGGTTCACCTGATTCGACAAGCGCCAGCGCTGGCCCAAGGTCCAACCGGTATTGCGGTTGGCGTTGAACAGCGGGTCGTAGTCGTTGCGATCGGTCGAATAGGTGTAGTTACCGTAAAACGTGTGCTCGGGGCTCAACCGGTATTCGGCATTGACCTGCGCCGCGTCGCCGCGATCGCCGGTGGTGAGTTCCGCGCCCACGGTGGACAGATCGCCGAACAGATAGCGCGTGCCGAGCGTGAAGGCGTCGTTGTCGGCGTACTGCCCGCCGTCGTCGTCCACCGTGACTTGCGCGGTGCCGTAGACATCGAGACTGGTGCCGAAGCGATGCTTGTACTGCAGCGCCGCGAGCGTGCCGCTGGCATCGCCGGACAGGCGTTCTTCTTCGACCCGACGCAATTCGCCGGTGAGGCTGTTGTTGTCGTTGATGCGCCATTCGCTGGCGATCAAGGCCTGCGTCAGCGATTCGCCGCCGCGTTCGGCCTTGCTGTAACGGCCGCGCACGTTGACGTTCGGCGCGAATTGACCCAGCACTTCGGCGCCGTGTTCTTCCACCGCGCTGCGGACATCGAAACGCCCGGTGGAATACCCGGCTTCGACATCGCGCCACCAAGCGCCGGCCGACCAATCCAGTTCGCTCCAACCCAATTCCTTGAAGTTGGCGCGCGCTTCGACCGCACGGGCATCGCCTTCGCGTAAACCGCTACCGGCATTGGTCTCGGTGAAGCTCAAGCCGCCGTTATCGGAGAAGAACACCGGCGCGCTGGTCGCGCGGGTGCTGCTCTGTTCGAGTTTGAGATACGTGCCGCGACCGGCCTGCAAGGTGAGGTCGGCGCCTTTGAGCGAGTAGTCGTCGCCGGCACGGTTTTCGTCGACCCAAGTAGCGCCGACAGCGACGTGATCGCCGAACCAATGCTTGCCGCGGAAGCCGGCGGTGAAGTCGTCGGGGTCGAAACCACTGGGGACGAATTCGTAATCGACCAACAACACTTGCGAGAAGCCGTCGAGCGGCGTGTCGCGGGTGATCGTCGGCAGGTTTTCGCGGGTGACGACCGACAGCGGACGCGTCAGCAGGATGCGGCCTTGGAATTCGTCGATTTCGTAATCCGCGCCGCGCGCCAAGGGCACGCGCACTTCGACCCGGCCGGTGGTGCCGTCGCGCACTTCCAGCACGATGCGATCGGAACCCGGCAGCACATCGGTGTGCTTGAGGTAGTACAGGCTGCCGCCGGTGCCGAGGAATTCGCTATGGCCCGGCGCGGTTTGCGCTTCCGAACCGAACAAGCGGAATTCGCTGCCCGCCTCGCCGATGTCGGTGGCGCGGCGCGAACGCCACGACACCGCCGCACCGTAAAGCGAACGCGAATACTGGCCGTATTCGGTGCCGGTGACGCCGGTGTTGAAGTTGCCCCACACCGCTTGGCTCTTGTCCCAATCGACGCGGACGTAGAGACGGCCCTGGGTGTCGACGTCGCGATAGGTGATCGAGTCGTCGCCGTACACCGGATAGTACGCATCCGGGTCGAGACGGCGGAACACGTCCTGCGGATCGGCATCGAGGAAGTTGTTGAACAGGTCGCCGACTTCGCGCTCTTGCGTGTCGGCCTGAGCGGTGACCAGATACTTGCCCTTGATCTTGCCCTTCACGTAGAACGCCAAGCGCCCGTCGAGGATGAAGCTGTCGTCGTAACGATCGTCCTCGCCCAGCGGCTCGATGGAACCGGAGGCGGTATTGCCCGATGCGGTGAAGTCCGCGATCGCGACCGCGAACATGTATTTGCCGCTGACGTCGATATCCAAGGTACGGCTGAGTTTTTCGCCTTCGGCGCCAGCGAGTTCGACGTCAAACTTATGCTGACCGACCGGCACCAAATACTCGGCGACCAACTTGCGCTGCAAGTCGATCGGTTGGCTTTGGCCATTGATCTTGACGCTATAGCCCTCGGCGATATCGCGGCCCTGGATGCGGATGCGCGAACCGTAGATCGGGATGTTCTGCTGACGCAGCGAGTTCTCGCCGAACACGCCTTCGATCAAGCTGCGTTGTTCGGCTTCTTCGGCGCTGAACGCGGCGCCGGTGCGGCGCTCCACGGAATTGCGCAACTGTTCGCCGCCGCGACGCTCTTCGTCCGGGTTCACCAACTGCATGCGCCGCGGATAGGTTTCGTCGAAGCTGCCGTCGCTGCCGTAGGCGCGGACGATGTAAATCAATTCATCGCCGACGCGCGCTTCCAACCCTGCGGGCAACGCGCCATCCCATGCCACATCGGCGACATTGCCGACCGGCAATTCGACTTTGGCGATGGGATCGACCAAGTCGGCGTCGGTGGCGCGGTAGATCAGCACTTCGGCGCGTTGAATGAACGCGCTGTAGTTGCTGTACGCGTAGAAGCGCACCGGCTTGACCACTTTGCCGCCGTCGAACGCGACCAGACTCGGTGCGGAAACGTTGAATTGCGGCTGGCCGAGATTGGGATCTTCGGTCGCCCAGATCACGCCACCGCCCGGCAAATCGGCCGACCACTTGCCGATCGCAAGCGCCTGCCCAGGTTTCAGGTCGTACGCCCAGCGCGAATCGACGCGCTCGGCTTCCACCGTCACCCGGCGATCGGGTTGCAGGGTTTGGGAGTCGGATTGTTCGGTGGTTTCTGCCGTACGCGGGCGCTGTTCGCCGCGGGTGCGGATCTTGAACAGCACCTCCTCGTCGCTGACGCAGCCGTCATCGTTGCATTGAGTGGTCGCAGCAGGGGGCGGCGCGGCTTCTTGTGCGGCGGCCGGTGTGGCCAGACCGCCCGCAAGGATGCCGATCAGGGTGTAGTCGAGTAATTTCATTTTCATGTCGGCGCCCCTCATTGACCGTTCATTCCGACAGGGGCTGCCGGATCCTCATTGACATCGACCCTCAATCTGCTGCGCATCTGTGGCGGTAACGCCTCTGCGATGGCATCGAACACGGCTCTCGCACGACGCATGCCAAGTGCGACGTTGTATTCATCGGAACCGCGTTTATCCGCGTGCCCGACCACCGCCACCTGGGTGGTGCCGATCTGCTCCAGATACTTCGCGATCCTGCGAATCAACGGCCGGTACTCGGCTTTGATTTCGGCGCGGTCGGTCTCGAACAGCATCGTGCCGATCAGCGGCCAATTCAGCACGCCGACGACCGTGGTGGACGGGTCGTGCGGGTTGGCGCGAACGCTCATCCGCAGGCCCGACATCACGTCCGCAGGCAGTTGGGCCGCAAGCGCTTCGCGCACCGCGATGGCACGCTCGAAGGCGAGCATGTCGTTTTCGCCTTCGGCGCCGATCACCACTTCGCCGCCGCGGTAGCGCTTGGCCGTCTCCGCCATCTTCTCGATGGCGGGACGGTACTCGGCGCGGATCTCGGCGCTGCCCGGCGCGAACATCACCGAGCCCAGCTCCATCTCGACCGAGCGCTCACCGCCTTCGATCATCGACTGCGGCAATTTCACGCCGAAGTCGAAGCGGGTCGGCACGCCTGGGGTCACGCGACGCACCAGCGGGTTACCGGTGGTGAACGTGGTGCCCGGCGGCAGCGTCGCGGGATCGACCTTGAGGATGAAGTTGCGACCGCGCTCGCGACCGCCATCGACGCCCACCAGACGGTAGCGACCGTACTGATCGGTTTCGATCAACACGCCTTCGACCGAAGCGATGCGCACGCCCGGCACGCCGCGTTCGGCGATACCGATGTTGCTGATCACGTAGTCGACGCGGTAGCCATCGGCGACCTGACTGACGCGACGCTCGACCTTCGGCTCGGCCGCGGTCAGACCCTTGGCCGCATCGCCGCTCTTCTCGACGCGGGTCGTGCCATCGGCGGCCATGCGCACCGTGGTGCCTTGCGCCGAGGTCAGCACGAAGTCGTCGCTGAAGCTCAGTTCGCGCAGCGTCTGGCTGATGACCACGCTGTCGGCCGAATCGGCATCGGACTGACGGCCCGCGATGGCGCCCACGTCGATGCCATGCAGCATCGGCGAGCTGGCATCGGGCTCGGGCTTCGCGCCATCGCCACGATCGACCGTGGTCGAGTTGGCGATGTACGCCGCCGGGGCGAAGCCGCCCTGGACGCGCACGCCGCTCAGATCGCCACTGTCCTGCCACTGGTCGCCGTCGCGGTCGTTGAAGACCGTACCGACGATGAGCGACTCATCGAGCAGCGGGTCGCCGACCAATTGCACATCGGCCGTCGCCTCGTTCGACACCGTGTCGCCGTTGTCTTGCAACAAGGCGTGGTTGGTATGGGTACCGGCGCGAACGCCTGCGCCCACGCGCAACAGGTAGGTGATCGTGGCGCGCCCGCCAGCCGGAATGTCGATCTGATCCACGCGGATCGGATAGGTCCCGACCAAGCGGCCCGCATTGTCGGTATCGACCACCGTCAACGAACCGTCGACGTAGGTGAAGCCGGCAGGCGGCGTATCGATCAAGGTACCGTCGGTCACCGGCACGAGACCGGTGTTCTCCATCACCACGGTGTAGCGGACCAGATCGCCGACTCTCACATCGCGCGGGCTGGCGGTCTTCACGACCCGCACTTGCGCCGGGTCGCCATTGATCGCGACCACGGCCGCGCCAGTCGCCGTCACCACTTGGCTGGACTGGTTGGACGTGCGTGCGGTCGCCGTGACGACGTTATCCAGCGTGCCGCCCGCGGCCGCATCGGCAGCGGTCAACGTGTAGGTATAGCTGGTGCAGGTCGCGCTCGCACCCGGGACCAAGGTCGTCGGTGCACACGCCAGCGTGGTGGCCGGGCGGCCTTCCAAGCTGTCGACGACGCTCAGACCCGTCAACGTGACGTTGCCGCTGTTGGTGATGACCACGTTGTAGGTGATCACATCGCCTTCGTCCGCCGCGCCCGGAACACCGTTGTCGGTGGTGATCGTGGCGGTCTTCACCGCGCTGATCGCCGGGGTCTGCGCGATCGTCGTGCTGGTCGTATCCGGCGGCGATGTCACCGTGCCCTGGCCCGGCAGGCTGCCGGTCGCGGTCGCGGTGTTGGTCACCACGCCCGTATCCACTTCGGCCTGCGTGATCGTGTGCGAACCCGTACAGGTCGTGCTCGCGCCCGGGGCCAGCGTCGTGACCGGGCACACCGCCGGCGCGCTGAGTTGCGCGTCGTTGATGACCAGGTTCGAGACCGTGACGTTACCGGTGTTGGTCACGAGGAAGCTGTACGCGATCGTGCCGCCGGCGTTGTTCGCGCTCGGCGTGCCCGCGGTCTTGTCGATCGACAGACCCGGTGCCGCGGAGACGATCACCGTCGCAACCGCGGTATCGCAGTTCGTCGGGTTGATCGCTTCGCAGATCGTGTACGGATACGTGTACGAGCCCGCTTCGGTATTCGGCGCGATCGTGATCGTGCCGTCCGGGTTCATGACGATCGAACCGGAGGCCGGCGTCGGCGCCGTCCCCGGGGTGAGCGTCACTGCAGCCGGAACGACCGGGTTGCCGTTCAACGTGTCGTTCGCGAGGACCGACGGCGTGGTGCCGCCCGTCGCCGGCACCGCCGGGAACGGATCGTCCACCGCGTCGATCAGGCCAGGCGTGACCGTGATCGTGACCGTTGCGGTATCGCAATTGGTCGGGTTCAGGTTTTCGCAGATTTGGTAAACGATCGTGTACGTGCCCGCCGGCGTGCCGGGCGGCACGCTGACGTTGCCCGTCGCGGTGTCGAGCGTCGGCACCGGACCGCCGTTGATCGGCGTCGCCGGTGTGACCACCGTCGCCGTGATCGTCGCCGGATTCACCGGCGTACCGTTCAAGGTGTCGTTGGTGAACACGTTGCCTGCGTTCGGATTGCCGATCGAACCGTTCACCGGACCGATCGCGTCATCCACCGCGTCGATGACCGCCGCGACGACCGTGATGGTCACGGTGGTGGTGCTGCAGTTCGTCGGGTTGAGGTTCTCGCAGATCGTGTAGGTAATGGTGTACGTGCCCGCCGGCGTGCCTGCCGGCACATCGACCAGACCCGTCGCCGGGTTGAGCACCGGTACCGGGCCGCCATTGATCGGCGTCGCCGGGACCACGGTCGTGATCGTCACCGTCGCCAAGGTCACCGGCACACCGTTGAGCGTGTCGTTGGTCAGCACGTTCACCACGCCCGGAGCACCGACCAGACCATTGATACCGGTCGCCGTATCCGGGTTCGCCACGATCACTGCCGCACCGACCACCACTGTCGCGGTCGCCGTGTCGCAGTTCGTCGGGTTCAACACTTCGCAGATCGTGTACGGGTACAGATACGTGCCCGCCGTCGTGCCCGCGCGATCGTGATCGTGCCGTCCGGGTTCATCGTGATCGAACCCGCCGCCGGCGTCGGCGCCGCACCCGGGGTCAGCGTGACGTTACCGCCCACGCCCACCGTCACTGGGTTGCCGCCCAACGTGTCGTTCGTCAGCACCGTCGGCGTCGTTCCGCCCACCGCGCCCACGATCGGACCGAAGCTGTCGTCCACCGCATCGATCAATGCCGCGCCCACGGTGACAGTGACCGTCGCCGTGTCGCAGTTCGTCGGGTTCAGGATTTCGCAGATCTGTGTACACCAGCGTGTACGTGCCCGCCGGAGTACCCGGCGGCCACCGTTCACCGCACCCGTCGCCGGGTTGCATCGTCACCGGATCGCCGTTGGTGGCGTCGCTGGCACGATCGTCGTGATCGTCACCGTCGCCAAGGTCGCCGGCGCGCCGTTGAGCGTGTCGTTGACCAGCACGTTCGGCACCGCCACACCACCGATCGACCCGTTCGCCACCGTGCCCGTGTCGTTCACCGCATCGATCACTGCCGCACTGACCGCCACTGTCGCGGTCGCCGTGTCGCAGTTCGTCGGGTTCAGACACTTCGCAGATCGTCGTACGGGTACAGTATACGTGCCCGCCGTCGTGCCCGCCGCCACCGTAATGGTGCCCGTCCGGGTTCATCACGAGGCTGCCCGACCGCCGGCGTCGGCGCCGTCACCCGGGGTCAACGTCGACGTCACCGCCCACGTCCAGCGTCGTCCGGGCCGTTGCCCAACGTGTCGTTCGTCAACACTCGTCTGCGTCGCGCCGCCCGTCGCGCCCGTTGATCGGTGCCGCATTGCTGTCGTCCTCCGCCATCGATCACCGCCGCGCTCACCGTCACCGTGATCGGTCGCCGTGTCGCAGTTCGTCGGGTTCAGCAGTTCGCAGATCTGGTACGTGATCGTGTACGCTGCCCGCCGGCGTACCCGCCGGCCACGCTGACCTTGCCCGTCGCCGGGTATCCAATCGTCGCGCTCCGGGCCGCCGTCGATCGGCGTCGCCGGCGTCGTCACCGTCGCCACGATCGCCGCCGGGTTCGCCGGTGCGCCGTTCAAGCGTGTCGTTCGACGAACGCGTTGCCCGCAGTCGGCGTTGCCCGTCGACGCCGTTCACCGCCGTCCGAACGTGTCGTTCACCGCGTCGATCACTGCCGCACTGACCACCACTGTCGCGGTCGCCGTGTCGCAGTTCGTCGGGTTCAACACTTCGCAGATCGTGTACGGGTACAGATACGTGCCCGCCGTCGTGCCCGCGCGCCACCGTAATCGTGCCGTCCGGGTTCATCACGAGGCTGCCCGCGGCCGGCGTCGGCGCCGCACCCGGGGTCAGCGTGACGTTACCGCCCACGCCCACCGTCACCGGGTTGCCGCCCAACGTGTCATTGATCAGCACGCTTGGCGTGTTACCGCCCACCGCGCCCACGATCGGGCCGAAGCTGTCGTCCACCGCATCGATCACCGCTGCACCCACCGTCACCGTCACGGTGGCCGTGTCGCAGTTCGTCGGGTTCAGGATTTCGCAGATCTGGTACACCAGCGTGTACGTGCCCGCCGGAGTGCCCGGGGCCACGTTCACCGCGCCCGTCGCCGGGTTGATCGTCACGTTCGGGTTGGTCGTGCTCACTTGCGTGATCGTCACCGTCGCCAGGGTCGCCGGCACGCCATTGAGCGTGTCGTTGACCAGCACGTTCGGCACCGCCACACCACCGATCGACCCGTTCGCCACCGTGCCCGTGTCGTTCACCGCATCGATCACTGCCGCACTGACCACCACTGTCGCGGTCGCCGTGTCGCAGTTCGTCGGGTTCAACACTTCGCAGATCGTGTACGGGTACAGATACGTGCCCGCCGTCGTGCCCGCCGCCACCGTAATGGTGCCGTCCGGGTTCATCACGAGGCTGCCCGCGGCCGGCGTCGGCGCCGCACCCGGGGTCAGCGTGACGTTACCGCCCACGCCCACCGTCACCGGGTTGCCGCCCAACGTGTCGTTCGTCAGCACCGTCGGCGTCGTTCCGCCCACCGCGCCCACGATCGGGCCGAAGCTGTCGTCCACCGCATCGATCACCGCCGCACCCACCGTCACCGTCACCGTGGCCGTGTCGCAGTTCGTCGGGTTGATCAAGTCGCAGATCGTGTACGTGATCGTGTACGTGCCCGCCGGGGTACCCGGCGGCACCGCCACTTCACCCGTCGTCGGGTTCAGCACCGGCACCGGACCGCCACCGATCGGCGTCGCCGGCACGATCGTCGTGATCGCCACCGTCGCGAACGTCGCCGGTGCGCCGTTGAACGTGTCGTTGACCAGCACGTTCGGCACCGCCACACCACCGATCGATCCGTTCGCCACCGTGCCCGTGTCGTTCACCGCATCGATCGCCGGTGCGACCACCGTCACCGTCACCGTCGCTGGATCGCAGTTCGTCGGGTTGAGAACTTCGCAAATCTCGTAGTCGATCGTGTACGTGCCCGCTGGCGTGTTCGCCGCCACCGTCACTTCGCCCGTCGCCGGGTTCAGCGTCAGCTCCGGATCGCCGCCCAACGGCGTGATCGTCACCGTCGTCAACGTCGCCGGCACGCCATTGAGCGTGTCCGGGCCGTTGCCGTTGTCGTTGAGCACACTCGTGTATGCCACGCCGCCCGTCGCACCGTTGACCGGTGCCGCATTGCTGTCGTCTTCCGCCACGATCAGCGCGGCCGTCACCGTCACCGTGATCGTCGCCGTATCGCAGTTCGTCGGGTTCAGCAGTTCGCAGATCTGATACGTGATCGTATAGCTGCCCGCTGGCGTACCCGCCGGCACGCTGACGTTGCCCGTCGCGGTATCCAATGTCGGCACCGGGCCGCCACCGATCGGCGTCGCCGGGCGTCGTCACCGTCGCCACGATCGCCGCCGGGTTCACCGGTGCGCCGTTCAAGGTGTCGTTCGCGAACGCATTGCCCGCAGTCGGGTTGCCCGTCGCGCCGTTCACCGGACCGAACGTGTCGTTCACCGCGTCGATCACTGCCGCCACCACCGTGACGGTCGCCGTCGTCGTGCTGCAGTTCGTTGGGTTGAGCTGCTCGCAGATCGTGTAGGTGATCGTGTACGTGCCTGCCGGCGTGCCCGCTGGCACATCGACGTTGCCCGTCGCCGGATTCAACACCGGCACCGGACCGCCGCCGATCGGCGTCGCCGGCACGATCGTCGTGATCGCCACTGTCGTGAGCGAGACCGGCACGCCATTGAGCGTGTCGTTCGTCAACACGTTCACCACCGCAGGCGCGCCCGTGAAGCCGTTGATCCCCGTCGCCGTGTCTGGGTTCGCCACGATTGGCGCCGCAGCCACCGTCACCGTCACCGTCGCCGGATCGCAGTTCGTCGGGTTGAGAACTTCGCAAATCTCGTAGTCGATCGTGTACGTGCCCGCTGGCGTGTTCGCCGCCACCGTCACTTCGCCCGTCGCCGGGTTCAGCGTCAGCTCCGGATCGCCGCCCAAGGGCGTGATCGTCACCGTCGTCAACGTCGCCGGCACGCCATTGAGCGTGTCCGGGCCATTGCCGTTGTCGTTGAGCACGCTCGTGTATGCCACGCCACCCGTCGCACCGTTGACCGGTGCCGCATTGCTGTCGTCTTGCGCCACGATCAGCGCGGCCAACACCGTCACCGTGATCGTCGCTTGATCGCAGTTCGTCGGGTTCAGCACCTCGCAAATCTGATAGACGATCGTGTACGTGCCCGCAGGCGTGCCGGCCGGCACGCTGACGTTGCCCGTCGCGGTATCCAGCGTCGGCACCGGGCCGCCACCGATCGGCGTCGCTGGCGTCGTCACCGTCGCCACGATCGCCGCCGGGTTCACCGGCGCGCCGTTCAAGGTGTCGTTCGCGAACGCATTGCCCGCATTCGGGTTACCCGTCGCGCCGTTCACCGGCCCGAACGTGTCGTTCACCGCGTCGATCGGCGCTGCGATCACAGGCACGGTGATCGTCGCTTGATCGCAGTTCGTCGGGTTCAGCACCTCACAGATTTGATAGACGATCGTGTACGTGCCCGCAGGCGTACCCGCCGGGACCGTCACTTGACCCGTCGCCGGATTCAGCGTCGGCACCGGACCGCCGTTGATCGGCGCCGCCGGCGTCACTACACCGATCGTCACCGTCGACAACGTCGCCGGCACGCCATTGAGCGTATCCGGACCGTTGCCGTTGTCGTTGAGCACACTCGTGTACGCCACGCCGCCGGTCGCACCGTTGACCGGTGTCGCGTTCGTGTCGTCTTGCGCCACGATCGGCGGCGCGGCCACTTGCACCGTCACTAGCGCTGTATCGCAGTTCGTTGGATTCACCAAGTCGCAGATCGTGTACGTGATCGTGTACGGACCCGCCGGGGTATTCGGCGCCACCGTCACTTCACCCGTCGCCGGGTTCAGTACCGGCACCGGACCGCCACCGATCGGCGTCGCCGGCACGATCGTCGTGATCGAGACCGTCGCGAACGTCGCCGGCACGCCATTGAGCGTGTCCGGGCCGTTGCCGTTGTCGTTGAGGACGTTCGTGTACGCCACACCACCGGTCGCACCGCTCACCGGTGCCGCGTTCGTGTCGTCTTGCGCCACGATCACCGGCGCGACCACCGTCACCGTCACGGTGGCCGTGTCGCAGTTCGTCGGGTTCAGGATTTCGCAGATCTGGTACACCAGCGTGTACGTGCCCGCTGGGGTGCCCGGAGCGACGTTCACCGCACCCGTCGCCGGGTTCAGCGTCACGTTCGGGTTGGTCGTGCTCACTTGCGTGATCGTCACCGTCGCCAGGGTCGCCGGCACGCCATTGAGCGTGTCCGGGCCGTTGCCGTTGTCGTTGAGCACGCTCGTGTATGCCACGCCACCGGTCGCACCGTTGATCTGTGCCGCATTGCTGTCGTCTTGCGCCACGATCGGCGCGGCGGTCACGGTCACCGTGATCGTCGCCGTATCGCAGTTCGTCGGGTTCAGCAGTTCGCAGATCTGATACGTGATCGTATAGCTGCCCGCTGGCGTGCCGGCCGGCACGCTGACGTTGCCCGTCGCGGTATCCAATGTCGGCACCGGGCCGCCACCGATCGGCGTCGCCGGGGTCGTCACCGTCGCCACGATCGCCGCCGGGTTCACCGGCGCGCCGTTCAAGGTGTCGTTCGCGAACGCATTGCCCGCAGTCGGGTTGCCCGTCGCGCCGTTCACCGGTCCGAACGTGTCGTTCACCGCGTCGATCACTGCCGCACTGACCACCACTGTCGCGGTCGCCGTGTCGCAGTTCGTCGGGTTCAACACTTCGCAGATCGTGTACGGGTACAGATACGTGCCCGCCGTCGTGCCCGGCGCGATCGTGATCGTGCCGTCCGGGTTCATCGTGATCGAACCCGCCGCCGGCGTCGGCGCCGCACCCGGGGTCAGCGTGACGTTACCGCCCACGCCCACCGTCACCGGGTTGCCGCCCAACGTGTCGTTCGTCAGCACCGTCGGCGTCGTTCCGCCCACCGCGCCCACGATCGGGCCGAAGCTGTCGTCCACCGCATCGATCACCGCTGCACCCACCGTCACCGTCACGGTGGCCGTGTCGCAGTTCGTCGGGTTCAGGATTTCGCAGATCTGGTACACCAGCGTGTACGTGCCCGCCGGGGTGCCCGGGGCCACGTTCACCGCACCCGTCGCCGGGTTGATCGTCACGTTCGGGTTGGTCGTGCTCACTTGCGTGATCGTCACCGTCGCCAGGGTCGCCGGCACGCCATTGAGCGTGTCGTTGACCAGCACGTTCGGCACCGCCACACCACCGATCGACCCGTTCGCCACCGTGCCCGTGTCGTTCACCGCATCGATCACTGCCGCACTGACCACCACTGTCGCGGTCGCCGTGTCGCAGTTCGTCGGGTTCAACACTTCGCAGATCGTGTACGGGTACAGATACGTGCCCGCCGTCGTGCCCGCCGCCACCGTAATGGTGCCGTCCGGGTTCATCACGAGGCTGCCCGCCGCCGGCGTCGGTGCCGCACCCGGGGTCAGCGTGACGTTACCGCCCACGCCCACCGTCACCGGGTTGCCGCCCAACGTGTCGTTCGTCAGCACCGTCGGCGTCGTTCCGCCGGTGGCGCCTACGATCGGGCCGAAGCTGTCGTCCACCGCGTCGATCACCGCCGCACCCACCGTCACCGTCACGGTGGCCGTGTCGCAGTTCGTCGGGTTGATCAAGTCGCAGATCGTGTACGTGATCGTGTACGTGCCCGCCGGCGTACCCGGCGGCACCGCCACTTCACCCGTCGTCGGGTTCAGCACCGGCACCGGACCGCCACCGATCGGCGTCGCCGGCACGATCGTCGTGATCGCCACCGTCGCGAACGTCGCCGGTGCGCCGTTGAACGTGTCGTTGACCAGCACGTTCGGCACCGCCACACCACCGATCGATCCGTTCGCCACCGTGCCGGTGTCGTTCACCGCATCGATCGCCGGTGCGACCACCGTCACCGTCACCGTCGCCGGATCGCAGTTCGTCGGGTTGAGAACTTCGCAAATCTCGTAGTCGATCGTGTACGTGCCCGCTGGCGTGTTCGCCGCCACCGTCACTTCGCCCGTCGCCGGGTTCAGCGTCAGCTCCGGATCGCCGCCCAACGGCGTGATCGTCACCGTCGTCAACGTCGCCGGCACGCCATTGAGCGTGTCCGGACCGTTGCCGTTGTCGTTGAGCACACTCGTGTACGCCACGCCGCCCGTCGCACCATTGATCGGTGCCGCATTGCTGTCGTCTTCCGCCACGATCAGCGGTGCCGTCACCGTCACCGTCACCGTCGCGTCGTCGCAATTGGTCGGGTTCAGAATCTCGCAAATCCGATACACGATCGTGTACGGACCCGCCGGAGTACCCGCCGGGACCGTCACTTGACCCGTCGCCGGGTTCAACGTCGGCACCGGGCCGCCACCGATCGGCGTCGCCGGCGTCAGCACGCTGATCGCCACAGTCGCCAAGGTCGCCGGCACGCCATTCAACGTATCCGGACCGTTGCCGTTGTCGTTGAGCACACTCGTGTACGCCACGCCACCGGTCGCACCGTTAACCGGCGCTGCATTGGTGTCGTCTTGCGCTTGAATCGGTGGCGCAACAACCGGCGTGGTCACCGTGCTGGAGCAACGCGCCGCCGCCGGACAGGTCGGATCACCGCCGCCGCTTACGTTCGCGGTATTGGTCACGCTCGGTTGCGCGGCCGCCGTCGGCACCACTGGGATCACAAAGCTGGTGCTACCGCCCGCGGCCAGACCGACCGGGACCGTACACGTCACCGTCTGACCCGCGGCCGTGCAGCCCGCCGGCAAGGTGCCGATGGTGAGGCTCGTCGGAATTGTATCGGTGATCGTCGCCACGGCGGTCGTCGCCGCTGTGCCGGTGTTGCTCAGGCTCAACGTGTACGAAGCTGGTTGGCCCACGGTGAACGTGGCGGCGCTCGCGGTCTTCGTCAACGTCAACTGCGGGGTGTTCACCGGCGTCGTCGTCGTGCTGCTGCAGCGCGCATCCGCCGGACAGGTCGGATCGCCACCGCCGGTCACGCTGGCGGTGTTGGTCACGCTCGGCGTCGCCGCCAAGGTCGGCGTCACTGGAATCACAAAACTGGTGCTACCGCCGGCCGCGAGGCCCGCGGGCACTGTGCAGGTCACGGTCTGACCCGCCGCCGTGCAGCCCGCTGGCAAGGTGCCGATGGTCAGGCTCGCCGGAATTGTGTCGGTGATCGTCGCCACGGCCGTGGTGGCCGCCGTGCCGGTGTTGCTCAGGCTCAGCGTGTAGCTCGCCGGCTGACCCACCACGAACGGACTCGGGCTCGCCGTCTTCACGAGCGTCAACTGCGGCGTGTTCACCGGGGTCGTCGTCGTGCTGCTGCAACGCGCATCCGCCGGGCAGGTCGGATCGCCACCGCCACTCACACTCGCGGTGTTGGTCACGCTCGGTGTCGCCGCCAAGGTCGGCGTCACCGGAATCACAAAACTGGTGCTACCGCCCGCGGCCAGACCGGCCGGGACCGTACACGTCACCGTCTGACCCGCGGCCGTGCAGCCCGCCGGCAAGGTGCCGATGGTGAGGCTCGTCGGAATTGTATCGGTGATCGTCGCCACGGCGGTCGTCGCCGCTGTGCCGGTGTTGCTCAGGCTCAACGTGTACGAAGCTGGTTGGCCCACGGTGAACGTGGCGGCGCTCGCGGTCTTCGTCAACGTCAACTGCGGGGTGTTCACCGGCGTCGTCGTCGTGCTGCTGCAGCGCGCATCCGCCGGACAGGTCGGATCGCCACCGCCGGTCACGCTGGCGGTGTTGGTCACGCTCGGCGTCGCCGCCAAGGTCGGCGTCACTGGAATCACAAAACTGGTGCTACCGCCCGCGGCCAGACCGGCCGGGACCGTACACGTCACCGTTTGACCCGCCGCCGTGCAGCCCGCCGGCAAGGTGCCGATGGTGAGGCCGGTCGGAATCGTGTCGGTGATCGTCGCCACCGCGGTCGTCGCCGCCGTGCCGGTGTTGCTCAGGCTCAGCGTGTAGCTCGCCGGCGCACCGACCACGAACGGGGTCGGGGTCGCCGTCTTCACGAGCGTCAACTGCGGGGTGTTCACCGGGGTCGTCGTCGTGCTCGAACAACGTGCATTCGCCGGACAGGTCGGATCGCCACCGCCGGTCACGCTGGCGGTGTTGGTCACGCTCGGCGTCGCCGCCAAGGTCGGCGTCACCGGAATCACGAAGCTGGTGCTACCGCCCGCGGCCAGACCGGCCGGGACCGTACACGTCACCGTTTGACCCGCAACCGTGCAGCCCGCCAACAAGGTGCCGATGGTGAGGCCGGTCGGAATCGTGTCGGTGATCGTCGCCACTGCGGTCGTCGCCGCCGTGCCGGTATTGCTCAGGCTCAGCGTGTAGCTCGCCGGCGCACCGACCACGAACGGGGTCGGGGTCGCCGTCTTCACGAGCGTCAACTGCGGGGTGTTCACCGGCGTCGTCGTCGTGCTGCTGCAGCGCGCATCCGCCGGGCAGGTCGGATCGCCACCGCCACTCACACTCGCGGTGTTGGTCACGCTCGGCGTCGCCGCCAAGGTCGGCGTGACCGGAATCACGAAGCTGGTGCTACCACCGCCCACGGCCAGACCGGCCGGAACCGTACACGTCACCGTTTGACCCGCCACCGTGCAGCCCGCCGGCAAGGTGCCGATGGTCAGGCCCGTCGGAATCGTGTCGGTGATCGTCGCCACCGCGGTCGTCGCCGCCGTGCCGGTGTTGCTCAGGCTCAGCGTGTAGCTCGCCGGCTGACCGACCACGAACGGGGTCGGGGCCGCCGTCTTCACGAGCGTCAACTGCGGCGTGTTCACCGGGGTCGTCGTCGTGCTGCTGCAGCGCGCATCCGCCGGACAGGTCGGATCGCCACCGCCGGTCACGCTGGCGGTGTTGGTCACGCTCGGCGTCGCCGCCAAGGTCGGCGTCACCGGAATCACGAAGCTGGTGCTACCGCCCACGGCCAGACCGGCCGGGACCGTACACGTCACCGTCTGACCCGCCGCCGTGCAGCCCACCGGCAAGGTGCCGATGGTGAGGCCGGTCGGAATCGTATCGGTGATCGTGCTCACCGCGAAGGTCGTGGCTGTGCCGGTGTTTTGCAGTGACAGCGTGTAACTCGCCGGTACGCCGACGACGAAGCTCGCCGCGCTGGCGGTCTTCGTCAGCGTCAACTGCGGCGTGTTCACCGGCGTCGTCGTCGTGCTGGTGCAACGCGCATCCGCCGGGCAAGTCGAATCACCACCGCCACTGACCGTCGCGGTGTTGGTCACGCTCGGCGTTGCCGCGATGGTCGGCGTCACCGGAATCACGAAACTCGTACTGCCGCCCACCGGAATACCAAGCGGTACCGCGCAGGTCACGGTCTGGCCCGCCGCCGTACAACCCGCTGGCAAGGTGCCGATGATCAGGCTCGCCGGGATCGTGTCGGTGATCGTCGCCGACAACGGAGTCGCGCTCGTGCCGGAATTGGACACTTGCAGTGTGTAGCTCGCGGGTTGCCCCACCGTAAATGTCGCCGCACTGGCGATCTTGGTGATCGTCAGTACCGGACGATTGACCGGTGTCGTCACTGAGCTTGAGCAGCGCGTTGCCGCCGGACAGGTTGGATCACCACCACCACTGACCGTCGCGGTATTGGTCACGCTCGGTGCCGCGGCTGATGTCGGTATGACTGGGATCGTGAATCCAGTGGTTCCAGTCGGGACCAATCCTGCCGGGAGCGTGCACGTGATCGTCTGGCCGGCTACCGAGCAGCTTCCCGGCAACGTGCCGATCGTCAAACCCGTCGGGACCGTGTCGATGATGGTCATCGGCGCCGTCGTCGTCGCCGTACCCGTGTTCTGTACCGTCAGGGTGTAGTTCGCCGGGATGCCCACGGTGAATGCTGCCGAGACTGCAGCCTTCGTAAGCGTCAACTGCGGACGGTTCACCGGATTGGTCACGCTGCTGCTGCAACGAATCGCCGCCGGGCAGCCGGCATCGCCGCCGCCGCTCACCGTCGCGGTGTTCGTCACCGGGCTCGCGGCGGCCGCCGTCGGCGTCACCGGGATGACGAAACTTGTCGTCGCATTCACCGCCAAACCGGCCGGAATCGTGCAGGTCACCACTTGGCCCGCGGCGGTGCAGCCCGCCGGCAAGGTGCCGATGGTCAGACCGGTCGGAATCGTATCGGTGATCGTGGCCACCGCGGTCGTCGCGGCGGTGCCCGTGTTCTGCACGCTCAGCGTGTAGTTCACTGGCGTACCCACCGTGAAGTTCGCCGTGCTGGCGGTCTTGGTGATCGTCAACGCAGGGCTGTTGATCGGCGTCGTGGTCGTGCTGCTGCAGCGTGCCGCTGCCGGGCAACCGGCATCGCCGCCACCATTGACCGTCGCGGTATTCACCGCGGGACTCGCCGCGGTCGCCGTCGGCGTCACCGGGATGACGAAGCTCGTCGTCGCACTCACCGCCAAACCGGCCGGAATGGTGCACGTCACCACTTGGCCCGCGGCGGTGCAGCCCGCCGGCAAGGTGCCGATGGTCAGGCCCGTCGGAATCGTGTCGGTGATGGTGGCCACCGCGGTCGTCGCCGCAGTGCCGGTGTTCTGCACGCTCAGCGTGTAACTCGCAGGCACACCCACCACGAAGCTTGCCGCGCTCGCGGTCTTGGTGATCGTCAACGCAACCGCGTTGACTGGGGTCGTCGTCGAGCTGCTGCAGCGCACAGCCGCTGGACAGGTCGGATCGCCACCGCCGCTCACGCTCGCGGTGTTCACCACCGGGTTCGCGACGCTCGCCGTCGGCGTTACCGGAATAATGAAATTCGTGCTACTGCCAGCCGCAAGACCGGCCGGGACCGTACAGGTCACGGTCTGACCCGCAGCCGTGCAGCCCGCCGGCAAGGTGCCGATGGTCAAACCGGTCGGAATCGTATCGGTGATTGTGCTTGTCGCTGTCGTCGCCGCGGTGCCGGTGTTTTGCAGTGTCAGCGTGTAAGTCGCGGGCGTGCCGACCACGAACGGTGTCGGGCTCGCCGTCTTGGTCAACGTCAATTGCGGGCGGTTGACCGGGGTCGTCGTCGAGCTGCTGCAGCGCACAGCCGCTGGACAGGTCGGGTCGCCGCCACCGCTCACATTCGCGGTGTTCACCACTGGATCCGCAGCGGCCGCCGTCGGCGTCACCGGGATCACGAAGCTCGTCGTCGCACTCACCGCCAAACCGGCCGGAATGGTGCACGTCACCACTTGGCCCGCAGCGGTACAGCCCGCCGGCAAGGTGCCGATGGTCAGGCCCGTCGGGATCGTATCGGTGATCGTGGCCACCGCGGTCGTCGCGGCGGTGCCGGTGTTCTGCACGCTCAGCGTGTAGGTCGCGGGCGTGCCGACCGTGAAGCTCGCCGTGCTCGCCGTCTTGGTCAACGTCAACTGCGGCGCATTCACCGGGGTGGTCGTCGTGCTGGAGCAACGCGCAGCCGCCGGACACGTCGGGTCGCCACCGCCAGTCACGCTCGCGGTGTTCACCACCGGACTCGCAGCGGCCGCCGTCGGCGTCACCGGAATCACAAAGCTGGTGCTACCGCCAGCCGCAAGGCCAGCCGGCACCGTGCAGGTCACGGTCTGGCCCGCGTTCGTGCAGCCTGCCGGCAACGTTCCGATGCCCACCCCGTTGGGAACGACGTCGGTGATGGTGCTGATTGCCGTCGTCGCCGCCGTGCCGGTGTTGCTCAGCGTCAGCGTGTAGGTCGCCGGCTGATTGAGCACGAACGGACTCGGGCTCGCAGTCTTCGTCAGCGTCAACTGGGGGGCATTGATTGGCGTGGTCACGGAAGGGTTACAGCGCGCAGCCGCCGGACAGGTCGGATCGCCACCACCGGTCACGGTCGCAGTGTTCACCGCGGGCGTCGCGGCAGCCGCCGTCGGCGTCACTGGAATCACAAAAATCGCGTTACCGCCGGCCGCGAGGCCGGCCGATACCGTACAGGTCACGGTCTGACCTGCCACACCGCAGCCCGCCGGCGGAGTACCGATGGTCAAGCCTGCCGGAATGTTGTCGGTGATCGTGCTCGATGCCGTGGTTGCGGCCGTACCTGTGTTGGTCAGCGTGAGCGTGTAGCTCGCAGGCTGACCAATCACGAACGGATTCGGGGTCGCGGTCTTCGTCAACGTCAGTTGTGGGCGGTTGACGGTCGTGCCCGCGGATGCAGTGTTGCCGCCCGCACAGGTCACGGGCGAACCGGAGCAATCCGGATCTGCGGTGCCGGTCGGCGGAATGACGGTTGCGGTGTTGGTGATGGTCGCGGCAGCGGCGTTATCCACGCTGCAAGCGATGGTCAGCGTCACGCTGCCACCAGACGGAATCGTGGCGCCTGACCAAGTCCCTGTGCCCGTCGCGCCGGGCGCGATCGTGCCTGTCGAGAAAGTGCCGACAGAGGGAGTGAAGCTACAGCCGGTCAAACCGGCCGGAAGGGATTCGATGATCGAGAACGTGCTCGCGGGGGCGATCGCGCTGGGGCCTGCGTTACTGACCGTGAGGGTGTAGGTCAGGATGCCGCCGACGACGACCGGGTCTGGGCTATCGGTCTTCGTCAGAGTGAGATTCGAAGTGCGCGTGATCGGGTCGGAATCGGTCGCGCTGTTATTGCCGGTGTTCGGGTCGGTCACCGTCGCTGGTGGCGTCACCGTCGCGGTGTTCACCGCATTTTGAGAGAACGCCATCGGGCTGGCGAACAAGGCGCCGAGCATCATGAGCGATGCTGCGAGCGTGCTGCGCAGATGGATGGCAATGCTGGTCGGTTTAGCTAGCACTCGAACTCTCCCCCGGCCGTGTCGAAGCGAATGAGACACGGCCTGAATCCCCAGTTTCCGCGCCCCGGCTACCCTCGGCCAAGTCGCGACTCGTCATTTCGTTTGAAGCTTTGCCTGCCGTCGCCGACAGGGTCACACACAAAACGCCCGGTCTCCCGATCTATCTTCGGAGACTAGGCGTCAACAAATGTCCTTGCTTGAACATCATCCTGTGGCGACACATCAACCCTGAGATCTTAAGCAAATACTGCGCCAGTAGCGCATACAGCCCCCCGTTCTCTAAAGCTATGTCACTGTTCCAGAAAGAGTTGTATCCGGTCACAAAAATCCGGATTTCTGCCCGATCCGTCTGTGCATGAAGTCACATATTGGTGCTTGCCGTCAATTTTTGCCAGTCGGGGACACGGATTGACACCCCATACAGCCGGGCGCCCCCGCAAGCCCGAAACCGAGCCTGCGGGTCATTTTCAACATGTGCGATGGCGTCGGCCGAAGGCCCAAGACACCGCCTAACCCACTGTCCCTGCTAAAATTTTGAGTCTTAGAGCTGTTCTCCTCATTCGTCTCGCCGGAACCGGTGCCCCGATCGGCCCGGCTCCCGCACCATCGCTCGCCAGGGATGCTCCATATGACCACTTCGACCGACCACACCGCGCCGGCCACCGTCGACCGCGCCGCTGTCGATCAGGCCGCCGTTGACCGGGCCGCTGTTGACCAGAATTACACCCTGGACCACAAATTCACCCGCACCGAGGGTCGGATTTATCTGTCCGGCGTCCAAGCGCTCGTTCGATTACCGCTGATGCAGCGCTTACGCGACCAAGCTGCAGGGTCGAATACCGCAGGCTTCGTCTCAGGCTATCGCGGCAGCCCGCTCGGTGGCTTCGACTTGGAACTGTGGAAAGCGAAAAAACATCTCGAAGCCGCGGGCGTGAAGTTCACGCCCGGCCTCAACGAAGATCTCGGCGCGACCATGGTGTGGGGCACGCAACAAACCAATTTATTTCCCGGCGCGAAAGTCGATGGCGTCTTCGGCATGTGGTACGGCAAAGGTCCGGGCGTGGATCGCTGCGGCGATGTGTTCAAACACGCGAACGCCGCTGGCACATCGAAATTCGGCGGTGTGCTCGCGCTCGCCGCCGACGACCACGCCTGTCGCAGTTCCACGTTGCCGCATGGCAGCGAAGGCGAATTCCAATCCGCATTGATGCCGGTACTCAATCCCGCGGGTGTGCAAGATATTCTCGATATGGGCCTGATCGGCTGGGCGATGTCGCGTTACACCGGTCGTTGGGTCGGTTTCAAAACCATCGCGGAAACCGTCGAATCCTCCGCGTCGGTCGACGTCAATCCACTGGCGTTGAACATCATGACGCCGGACGATTTCGACATGCCACCGGGCGGTTTGAATATTCGCTGGCCCGATCCGCCGCTGGATCAAGAAATGCGTTTACATCGCTACGCGGTGAAAGCCGCGCAAGCGTTCGCGCGCGCGAATCATCTCGATCGCATCGTGATCGATTCGTCGAATGCGCGCCTAGGCATCGTCACCGCCGGCAAAAGCTATCTCGATGTGCTGCAAGCGCTGGAATATCTCGGCCTCGATCAACGCGCGTGCGCCGATCTTGGCATTCGCGTCTACAAAGTCGGGATGACCTGGCCACTGGAACCGATGGGCATTCGCGCGTTCGCGCGCGGCCTGCAAGATATTCTCGTCGTCGAAGAGAAACTCAGCTTCATCGAAAGCCAGATGAAGGAGTTGTTCTATAACTTCGACGGCATCAACTCGGACAATAATCGGCCAAGCATCGTCGGCAAGTACGACG
This sequence comes from uncultured Gammaproteobacteria bacterium, assembly GCA_963783035.1. Lineage (GTDB taxonomy): Bacteria > Pseudomonadota > Gammaproteobacteria > Xanthomonadales > Xanthomonadaceae > Lysobacter_I. The sequence goes on along the minus strand of CAWAMC010000004.1, from coordinate 589,071 downwards.
AAAGCGGCGAATGGATTCTGCCTTCGACCGGCGAACTGACGCCGGCGAAGATCGCCCGGGTGATCGCGCGGCGTTTGCAAAAATTCCACGACAGCGAACACATCCGCGACGTGTTGCGTTGGATGGAAGAAAAAGAAGGCGAACTCGCGTTGCCGCGCGCTAATTTTCCGCGCGTGCCGCATTACTGCAGCGGCTGCCCGCATAACACGTCGACGAAAGTGCCGGAAGGTTCGCGCGCGCTCGGCGGCATCGGTTGTCACTACATGGTGACGTGGATGGATCGCAATACCGATACGTTCACGCACATGGGCGGCGAAGGCGTGACCTGGTGCGGGCAAGCGGCGTTCACCGACAACGAACACGTCTTCCAGAATCTCGGCGACGGCACGTATTTCCATTCCGGTTCGCTCGCGATCCGTCAAGCGATCGCCGCCGGCGTCAACATCACTTACAAAATTCTCTACAACGATGCGGTGGCGATGACCGGTGGCCAGCCGGTGGACGGCACGCTCTCGGTGCCGCAAATCGCGCATCAAATGCGCAGTGAAGGCGTGCAGACCATCGCATTGGTCTCCGACGACATCGAAAAGTGGAGCGACCGCACGCTCTTTCCGAACGGCGTGAGTTTCCACGACCGTCGCGAACTCGATGCGGTGCAGAAAACCTTGCGCGAAGTGAAAGGCACCAGCATCCTGATCTACGATCAAACCTGCGCCACCGAAAAACGTCGTCGCCGCAAACGCGGCAAGATGGTCGACCCGCAGAAGCGCGTCGTCGTCAATTCGTTGGTATGCGAAGGTTGCGGCGATTGCGGCGTCAAAAGTTTCTGCGTGTCGGTGCTGCCCAAAGACACCGAATATGGGCGCAAACGCGATATCGATCAGAGCAATTGCAACAAAGACTACAGTTGCGTCGAAGGTTTCTGCCCGAGCTTCGTCACGGTGCACGGCGGTGCGCTGAAGAAAGGCAAGAAAGCCAATGCAGCGGATCGCTTGAACGCGCTGCCGATGCCGTCCTTCGCCAGCGATCTCGATAAACCTTGGAACATTCTGATCACCGGCGTCGGCGGTACCGGTGTGGTCACGATCGGCGCGCTATTGGGCATGGCCGGTCATCTCGAGGGTAAAGGCGCGACGGTGTTGGATCAAACCGGTCTCGCGCAGAAAGGCGGCGCGGTGACGACGCATATTCGTATCGCGAAAGCGCCCGAAGAGATTCACGCCGTGCGCATCGCCGCGGGCGAAGCGGACTTGGTGCTCGGTTGCGACATGGTGGTCGTCAACGATTACTGGGCGCTCTCGAAAATTCGCGAAGGCCGCAGTCGTGTCGTGCTCAATAGTTACGAGGCGATGCCCGGTACGTTCACGACCCGCCCGGATATGCAATTCCCGGCGGCGGATATTATTTCCGCGGTGCGCACCGCGCTCGGCGGGCACGACCCGCTCGTGGTGGATGCGACACAACTCGCGACTGCGCTGATGGGCGATGCGATCGCTGCGAATCTCTTCATGCTTGGCTACGCGTGGCAACAAGGCTTGGTGCCGATTTCGTTCGACGCGATCATGCGTGCGGTCGAACTCAATGGCGCCGCGATCGAGATGAACAAGACCGCGTTCGCGTGGGGCCGTCTCGCCGTGGTCGATCTACCCGCGGTGATGGAAGCCGCCGGCATCGTCGTTAACGCACCGACGACCGCGGAAGCCACGCCGCATGCGCTCAAGGCGTTGGCGCCGACGGCATCGGAAGGCCACGAATCCGGACTGGATCCTAAAAGCGCCGAGTTGCGCAGCGCCGACGAATTGCGCCATGTCCCGGCGAACGCCAGCGATCGCGATTGGTTCATGCCGCTGGACGATGCGCGCTTGTCGCGTTCGCTCGAAGAAATCGTCGCGCGCCGCACCGCTTTCCTCGGCGATTATCAGAACAGCACCTACGCGAAGCGTTACAGCGATTTCGTGGCTCGCGTGCGTGCTGCGGAAGAAAAGACCGCGCCAGGCTCCACCGATCTATCGGAAGCCGTCGCGCGCTATGCGTTCAAACTGATGGCGTACAAAGACGAATACGAAGTCGCGCGCTTGTACACCAGCGGCGATTTCAAGAAGCGTTTGGAACAACAGTTCGAAGGCGACTACACCGTGAAATTCCACCTCGCGCCGCCCTTGCTCGCGAAGAAAGACGCGCAAGGCCGATTGATGAAGCAAGAATTCGGGCCTTGGGTGTTCACCGCGTTCAAGCTGATCGCAAAACTACGCTTCCTTCGCGGCGGCGCGTTCGACATCTTCGGTAAGACCGAAGAGCGCAAGATGGAACGCCGATTGATCGAAGACTACTTCGCCACCGTCGATGGCATGCTCCCGCGCCTCGACTCGAACAACATCGCCCTCGCCGCGGAGATCGCCTCCGTGCCTGAGCACATCCGCGGCTACGGCCACGTGAAAGAGGCGCATGTGCATAAGGCGAAGGCGAAGGAAGAAATGTTGTTGGCGAAGTGGAATGGCGGGCCTGTGCAGAACGCGAAGGCGGTCTGACGTCCTGTTCAATGTTTCGCATTGGAGAATCACTAGGGCCAGTTAACAGGCCCTAGCGTGTCATCCCGAACAAATGAAGTGTCATCCCGAGCGAGGGCGAAGCACGAGGATGGACCTGCTTTTTGGCTCCTCTGCTTTTTGGCTCCTCTGCTTCTGCTGCAGAAACAACAGGTCCCTTCCCCGCCTTCGCGGGGGCTAAAGGCTAATCCGCTCGGGATGACTGCGTGCCCCCCCTCACCCATTCTCAAACCGATCCAACGCGCGCTCCGACGCGCCGCGGGCTTCATCGCTCATGTCGCGGGTGAGCGTGCGGTACGTGCGGATCAGTTCGGGGTCGTCGGGCATTTTCTCGGCGAGCGCATCAAGGACTTGTCCGCGTTCGAAATCGGATTCGATATTCCGCGCGCTACGCAGGATCGCGTCGCATCGCTCGCGGCTGGGCATGCCGCTGCGGATCAATGCGAGCATGGCTTCGCGTTTTTCGAAATCCGATGTGATCGCATCGACGACCTGCAGATAGTCCTGGTCGACGATGGCGATACCGCTGCCAGCGGCTTTATCGAGCAGACTGCGGCTCTCGAAATCGCTGTCCATGCCGCGCGCGGATTGCAGTGCGAGCGCCATCGCCGTCGTTTGCGGGCGGCCGACTTCGATCATGCGCTCGAGCGTCCTTCGGCGTTCGAAATCGCTGTCGAAGGCGTCGAGCGTTTTCGTCCACAGCGGGCGCTCCACTTCGCCGATCTCGAATCGCGGCATCGCCTGCGATAACCACTCCGCGCGTTCGAAGTCGGAGTCGAAGCCCGTCGCGATGCCGAGCAGCCGCGCTTGGTGCGTCGAAGAGAACAAGTCGCGTTCCAAGGCGATGCTGAGCGCGCGACGCTTCTCGAAATCCGATTCGACGCGCTCGATGTGAGACATCGCGCGCATGAATTGCGCCTCGTCCAATTCCGCCTGCGCGAATAACTGGCCGAGATACTCGACGCGGACGCTGTCATGCACGATCGCATCGATCTCATCGAGCGCTCGTGCCGGTCCGCCTTCACTCAACAGGCGTTTGGTCCGCCGGTCGGCATCGAAGCCCGTGAGTCGGAACATGCTCGGGATCGTTTGCGCCAACCAAGCGCGGCCGTCGTCATCGAGCGGGCGCACGACTTCGCCAACGGAATAATGACGCACGATGCGGCCGTCTTTGCCGACGATGCGGATCGCACGCGTCATCGTGCCGCGTGTTTCTTCGATCTCGACATAAGCGCGCGGCCCCAAGCGCACGACATCGGATTCGCGCGCGTCGAATTCGACGTCGCCGATGACTTCGATGCGTAGCCGATCGCCCGGTATCGGCATCGACGAGGTCATGCGGTACGACTGAGACCCTTGGCGATACGTGACCGACAGGCTTTGCTCACGATCGCGTGCGACGATCAACACGCCTGGCAGTGCGATCAAGGTGCCGAGCACGAGGATCACGGCGGCCCAGCGCCAGCGTTTAGGAATGGTCGAGAATTTCATGGACGAAGTCTCCAGTAGTTGTCGTACGCGGCCGACGATGCCTTCGGAATGCTCGGCCATCGCCACCGCCCACGTCGGATTGTGTTGTTCGGATTGCCGCGCTAAACATTCGGCGAGACATTCGGCGAGCGCGCGTGCGCTGCCACTGCGCTCAACCGCATCGCGGTCGCATAAGGTTTCGGCCAGCGCTTCGAGACGATGCACCGCGCGCCACGCCAAGGGGTGAAAGAACAGAGGAATCAGCGCGATGCGTTGCAGCGGGCGCCACAACGGATCGCGTCGGCGCAGATGCGCGAGTTCGTGCGCGAGCATCGCGACTTGTTGCGTGCGATCCAAACCTTCGGCCCAGCGCGGCAACAGTACGGTGTTCGACAACACCAGGGGGCTGGCGAGATCGGGCAGCACGCACACGCGCGGCATGCGTTGGTCCATCTGCGCGGCGACTTCGACGGCCACCTCGTGCAAGGCCTCGCTCGCTGGCGCCCATTGCCTACGCACGCGACGTTTCAAACGGCGCAGCGCGAGCGCTTGCCGTAAGGTCCACAGCATGAGCGCCATCGCACCGAAACCCCATGCGATCAAGATCGACGACAACCAGCCGGCATCGAGCTCCCATGCGAGCGACGGTACGGAAACAGGTTCGATGGCGGTCTCGGGCATCGTCGCGGTGCGCACCGAACGCATTGGCGCGTCGGACGATAGCGTGGGCGTATCGCTTGGCGTCCGATCGTTCGCGATCTTGGTCTTCGACGACGGCAGCGACGCGCCCGACAACGCGGTGTCGAAACCTCGGGCAGCACTTTGAGCGTTTCGATTGTGTTGTCGAGGGGCCGTCGAGGCATCGTCGCTCGGCATGGCGACCGCCGCATGCGGGCTCGCCGGCAAACCCGAGGGATCGATGTCGCGCCACGACAACAACTCGAACGCCACCGAGAAAAATGCACCGAACAAAGCCGCGCGCCACGCGAATTCCGCCCAGCCCGGATGTTTCAAACCGCCCAGACGCTCGACCGCCCAGACCAACGCGAGCAATACCGTCGCGTGCAACGCGAACAGGATCAGCGCGGTACCGAAGAATTCGACAGGACCGTTCATCATGCGTTCTCCTCGTCGCGCTGCGCCTTCGTTTTGCGGGGTTTTTTCTTATCGATCGCCGCATCGGCGTTCAACAACGCGCGCACGCGTTCCAGATCGCCCGGCGCCACTTCGCGCTCGCTCACCAAATGCGCCAACAACGCTTTGGGGTCGCCGCGGAACACTTGCGCGATCAAGCTCGACACCATGCTGCGGCGCACCTGCGCTTCGCTCACCACGGCGCGGTAAAGTAATTGCCGGCCGTCGCGGCGTACATCCACCACGCCGCGTTTTTCCAAGCGGGTGAGCAAGGTCGCGATCGTGGTGTGCGCCAGGGCGCGTTCGGCCAGGGCTTCGGTGGCCTCGGCCACGCTCAGTTCGCCGCCGCCCCAGAGCACGCGCATCAGGTCCAATTGCAGGTCGCTCAAGACGATATCGTCCGTCATGCCGTTCTCTTCTACATCTGTCGTACTACAGTTGTAGAACTTGAGCCCGCGGCTGTCAACAGGTCGGAAGTCATGGCCGACTGGCGGCGATCAGAGCGACCCGGCGCGGCCGTCCAGCGGATCGTTCGAGAGCACATCGAGAAAACGGCGTGCGAAGGCATGCACATCGCCCGGCCAGCGCGCGGAGACGTAGCGCCCATCGCGCACCACGAAGGCCGGGCGCGCGTCGTCGTCGCGGTCGCGATGAATGCCGGAGGTCTTGCGCCAGCGATCCGGCGCATCGTGCGGCACATCGAGAAAATCCTGCGGCGACGCGAGTACACGCGTCACCTCCGCTTGCGTGCTGCGGTGGCCGACCGGCTCGCCCGCGGTTTCGGGATAGGTGCGGTAATAGCCGCTGTCCCACCAGCGCGCGAAGTAACGCGTGATATCCCACGCGCTTTTTTCCAACGCCCACGTCAGCGCGGTGGTTTTTCGTCCATGCAACACCGAGCGTCCGGTCGTCGTCGACACGCTGCGCGCGGCCAGAATCACGCCATGACAGATCGCCGCCACCGGTTTATTCGCATCGAAGAACGCAGCCACGACACGCTGCAAGGTCTCGCTTTCCAAATATTCGCGCACACCCTGCGCATGACCGCCGGGCAATAACAAACCGTCGAACGCTTCGGAACGCAACGCTGCATACGTCAGTGGCTGCGCGAACGCCGTGTCGCGTTCCAACGCCATCCATGCGCGCCGCGCATCCGCATTCGCGCGCAACAACAGACCGATCAAGCGCAACTTGCGCAGCCCCGGCACGCAACCCCACGGGTCCAGCCCTTCACCGCTGAGCATCAATGGATCGGCCTGCGCACGCGAACCGTCGGGCGTGGCGAACACCACTTCGACACCGGCCTCACGCAAGACGCGCCAACTCACCGCGACTTCGCTGGGGTCGCAATCGCGGGTAGGCAGCGGGATGAGGATGCGCATGGTCGAGAGCAACGATGTGGGCGATGCGACAACGCTAGCACGCGAGCGACAAGTGGTTCACTTCGATGCTGTTTTCTCGGTGTCTTTCGTGGGCGGATTGCGTCGCCAGCTCAGCACTTCATCGGCGGGAATGGGGAAGCGCGGGAGCGTGTTGTCGTCCATTGCGGCCATCGCACCGGGGGCGCCGATGTAGTAATGCGTGCCGATGCGGGTGAGCACTTCGATGTTGTCCAAGCGATACGTCTCGGCTTTTTCGCGGTGGTCCGGTGAGCAGATGCGTTCGGGCCATGCGGCATGCACGATCTCGCAACCGCGTGCGGTGAGCACGAGATCGACGTTGGGCATCATGCCGAGGCCGAAGGTGTCGAGTGCGCGGTCGACGATCGCAAGCGGTAGCACGCTATAAATCAAAAACATCATGATCGGCATGATCGCGATCACTGGCCTAGGCACCTCGGTCTTGCCGCGGTGCGTGCGATACATGGTGAAGTGCAGCATGGGAATCCAGAACAAACTCATGCCGACGTAAAAAAGCTTCCACCCTTCCAAGCGAACGCCTAATTTGATTAGCAGCACATACAGTGCAGCCCAAATCGTGAGATAAAGAAATGAAATGGAGGTGAACTGTATCCACGAGCGCCGGAACAAACGCAGTCGCTGCCTCACCCAAGCCGCATCGATAAAGATCGTCACGGAGAAGACGCCGAGTAATCCGATCGTAAAAGGCGCAAGCACTACGAAGCTTTGTGCTTTTGTCGGCAGTATCGTCTGCATCGATAAAAAATAGACCAATCCGATATAGAGAATGAGCGGCCACAATGCCGCCATGAAGAACCATGACATCGACCCGTGCGCAAACCAGTCGATTTGCGGCGATGACGACTCCACTTCAGCGGCGGGGCGTACTGAGCGAAGGCCTTTCCTCTTCTCTGGTTCAACATTCGATCTCTTCTTCGGCGGCGGCACCAAAAAATGGCTATCGACCCAGTAAGCAATCAAAATCGTAGGCACGATCAGTAGCAACAGCACCATCAACAGCACAACAACACCGAACAACAACATCGCCCCCAACACCGTGCCGAGGTCGGAGAACGACAGCGTGGGGGCGTAGCCGATGCGCCAGAAGTGCAACAACAAGGATAAACCGCCGACGGCGGGGAGCCAGAGCTTCCATTGCGCGAACACGGCGCCAAAGACGCTGCGGGCGTTGGTGTTCGCCTTCCCCGGTGCGTGTTCGGGGGTGTGTTCGGACGATGCGGCTGTGGAGGTTGCAGCGTCCTTGCTTGCGTCGGTCATCGTCTGTTCTCGGGTGGTATCGGTGAGACCTTAGCGCAAAATCGATATGTCGTTTTTCGACTGTCATTCCGCTGAACGCCGGGATGACCGAGTTTCAAAGGCCGGATGATCTTCCCTCTCCCCGCATCGCGGGGAGAGGGTGGCCGAAGGCCGGGTGAGGGGCGCTTTTCGCGAGATGCATTGCGGTGGCGTTCGCCCCTCATCCGTCGCTGCGCGCCACCTTCTCCCCGCTGTGCGGGGAGAAGGAAACTTCATTCTGTACGGGGAGAAGGAACGCATCGTTGATGCGGGGAGAGCGAAGCAAGTCTTGGCCTCGCACGGGGCGCTCAATGCTCTTCCCTCTCCCCGCATCGCGGGGAGAGGGTGGCCGAAGGCCGGGAGAGGGGCGCTTTTCGCACGATGCATGGCAGGGGCGTTCACCCCTCATCCGGCGCTGCGCGCCACCTTCTCCCCGCTGTGCGGGGAGAAGGAAACTTCATTCTGTACGGGGAGAAGGAACGCATCGTTGATGCGGGGAGAGCGAAGCAAGTCTTGGTGCCTCGCACGGGGCGCTCAATGCTCTTCCCTCTCCCCGCGCAGGCGGGGAGAGGGTGGCCGAAGGTCCAGAGGGGCGCTTTTCGCGCGATGCATTGCGGCGGCGTTCGCCCCTCATCCGTCGCTGCGCGCCACCTTCTCCCCGCGCAGCGGGGAGAAGGAGAACCAATGCCCATCGGTGCGGGAGCGCTATGCGCGAGGGTCGGAGAGGGTGGCCGAAGGCCCTGACTGTCTATGAGCCAAAGGGGGCGAAAAACTCGAGCTTTCCGCAAGCATTGCATTGATACACATCGATACGCTCGCGCTTCATGAAGAACTCGCCGAGCAGTGCTTCTTTTACATAAGAACCTTCTTGAAACTGTTTCATGCCGACATACGTCATCGGGTTGGTGCAACGCAAACAAACGAGCGACCGCTTGCTTCCGGTCACTACTTCGCCACGTTCCGAGCGCCAATCGCTTGGCGGTGGTTCTCCGTGGACACCCACGCCGCATTGCCAGCATCTTGCGAGATCGTCATCGACATCGCTATGACAGTGTTTACAGGTCCAAGTCATACATATCCCGTGGTTTCAATGAAGTTGGATTGGAGTCGTAGGGTGGGCTTTATGCCCACCACAATCAGGCTTGAATAATGACGACAATCGGCTGACGCGTGGGTGGCGTGGCTTCGATCATTTTGCGCGGAAACGGATGGATGGTCGAGATGGTGGTGGGCATAAAGTCTAGCGTACGACGACGGCTGACTCAGGTCACACTAAGCGGGTGAGTTCTGCGTAACGGCGGAAAAGTTAGGCGCTACGGGCGGCGGCGCTGTCGTAGCTGCGCTGCCGGCGCTGCATGACGTCCATTACTGCAGCGACCACTCGCCAGCCGTATCGAGATCGAGTGTCGATTGCAGTCCGTGTATGCACATATTCGATCGGCGAAGAAACGACAACTTTACGCAATCCACACCACGATGTGCATACTGGCCGCACACCCAATGGATGGAGTCTGCGCGATGTTCCGATTCTCGATCCCTTTGCTGTTGACCCTGAGCGCGTGCGCGCCGATGACGCCAGACCCGAAGGCCGCGCCCGGCGAGGTCGCCGGCGATGCGACATCGAGCGACCGCGCTGAGGTGTCGACGCCCGGTGCTCGCGACCCAGCTGCTGTGGGCGCCGATGGCGAGCCCGGCGTGGTGGAAGGCAGCGCGGGTTCGGGCGAGATTCAACCGGTGCCCGAGGACCAGATTCGCGTGGGGCCGGGTTTGGGCGAAGACAGTTGCAAGGCGGACGCTGCGCAGGGCTTGGTCGGGCGCAGTGCGAGCGAGGCGGTGGTGAAAGATGCCGTGCGTTTGTCCGGCGCGAAAGCGGTGCGGGTGATTCCGCACGATGGCATGGTGACGATGGATTACCGCGGCGACCGTTTGAATATCCAGTTGGACGAGCACGAGAAGATCGTCGCGATCACCTGCGGTTGAGGCGTTGCGGGTGCCGTGCTTCGGTTCGCTTCGGTTTCGCGGGCGTGGCGTAACGGCAGGCTGCTCGTTGCGCTCGAAACGGCAAACGATCGCCCCTCATCCGTCGCTACGCGCCACCTTCTCCCCGCGCACGGGGAGAAGGAAACCTCATCCGTTGCGCGCGGCTTTCATTCAGCCCGCTCGCGGGGAGAAGGAGACTCCATTCGCGCATTTACATGCAAGAGAAGGGCAACCTCATCAATGGAATCCTCATTGATGCGGGTCAGAATAGACACGCAAGCAATGGCGTAGGCTTTATTTCGTACGGTATCGGTGAGGGAGGCGGGTATGCGTCGCAAAATCTTCATGGCAGTCGCGACAGTCGCAGTCGTCGGCCTGTTCTTTTGGTCGCAGACGCCGCGACGCGCGCCGGTACACGAGGGCGCGACGAGCGATGCCCCGGGCGTGTCGTCGCCATCGGGCGCGCGCGATGCACAACGCGATGCGTTGGAGCAGCCGCCACCGTTGACGCTGCCGTCCGACGACGACGCGCGTGCATCGCGCGAGACGATGCATGCGGGGTATCCCGCATATTTGCCGAAGGAAGCGCTGGCGACGCTGCGGTTGATCGAACGCGGTGGGCCGTATCCGTATCGACAAGACGACGGGGTGTTCCAGAACCGCGAGCGAAGATTGCCGCCGCAGCCGCGCGGGTATTACCGCGAATTTACGGTGAAAACCCCGGGTTCGCGCGACCGCGGTGCGCGCAGGATCATCGCGGGCGGGCAGCCGCCGGTGGAATTTTTCTACACCGACGATCATTACCGCAGTTTTCGCCGCTTCGCATCGCGCGCGTCGGCAGAAGACAGCGATGCGAACGGTGACGCGCCATGAGCACCGATGGCATGGAATTGACCGCGTTGTTGACGGCCGCGGATCAAGCGGGCGCGTATTTTTCGGATGTGCGCGACCGCGAGGATTTGGTGGAAGCGGCGAACGTGTTGCAGTACGCAGTGGTGCCGGTGGATTTGCGCGGCTGCGAGGATGGCGGCACCGGTTTGTCGCGGATCGCGGAAGCGTTGCGCTTTCCCGAATGGTTCGGCGGCAATTGGGATGCGTTGGCCGATTGTTTGAACGACCTGTCGTGGTGGCCGAGCGAGGGTTATGTGTTGGTGTTGGAACACGCCAGCGAGTGGCGCGCGCACGACCGCGAGAGTTTCGACATGGCGTTGGAGATTTTGGGCGAGGCCGCCGCGCGTTGGGCGGAAGAGCGTGTGCCGTTCTGGGCGTTTTTTCCGCTGCCGCCGCGGGAGTTGGAGGAGATTGGGGAGTGAGGTTTGTGGTGGGTTCGTCGTACTCGCCGACACTGTGCGTGCTTCAAAACGATAAAAACATTCTTCGCGACTTGCGTTGCTCATGGATTCGTCAGGCCTTGTGGCGCAGGCGATGTCGCGCGGCAAGCGCAACGACATTCCCTCTCCCTGTGCTCCGCACGGGGAGAGGGTGGCCGAAGGCCGGGAGAGGGGCGCTCTTGCGGGACGTATTGCGGCGTTAGCCCCTCATCCGGCGCTACGCGCCACCTTCTCCCCGCTAAGCGGAGAGAAGGAGAACCTCTTCGATGCAGATTCAGAGATCCGGCGACGGCATCGCGTCGATCGGGACGGTCGGGTTGTCTTCGTCGTTGAGATAGTCGGGCAATCCGGCGTCGCCTGCGCGCGGTTTGTCGCGGTTGATCTGGTATTGACGGCGCTGCATCCAGGCGTCGCGGACGAGGATGTAATCGTCGGCGGCGCCTTCGCGGAAGCTGTCGGTGGACATCAATTGGGCGCGCAGATCGACCAACTGCAGCCCTTGCAGGAAAACGCGGACGCGGTCTTCTTCGATCTGCCGAATCGGCGAGAGCGGCGAGTCGCCGGCCATGCCGACGATATCGCGCAAAGTGCGCGGGCCGAACAGCGGCAATTCGATGTAACGCGATTTCTTCCAGCCCCACACGCCGAGGGTTTGCCCGAAGTCTTCGCTTTTGTTCGGAATCTTCGCGGCCGTGGCCGGATCGAAAATGCCGGCAATTCCTATCGTGCTATTGAGCAGGAAGCGGCCGACACTTTGACTGGCTTGTTTGGGCTTGCCTTGCAACAGCGCGTTCACGGCGCTGACCGGCTGACTGAGGTTGTTGAAGAAATTGCCGACGCCCAAGCGCACCGGACGCGGCACCACGTTGACGTAGGCGGTGGCCAGCGGCTTGGCGATGCGGCGATCGATCGCGTTGTTGAAACGATGCATGCGGCGATTGAATTTTTCCCACGGGTCGTAAGACGTCGCTTGTTCCGCCGGTGGCGGTAGCGTGGCGTCGGCGATGGGGTCGTAGGTGTCTTGTTCCGCGTAGAGCGCTTCGAAATCGCGCTCGGCGTCGGTGGGGACATCGCCTCCGGCGGCGACGGCATCGTCCGTCGGCGGTTCGGATGTCGAACCATCGACAGCGTCAACGCTCGTCGCGGCTTCGGCGGCACGCGTGACAGCTTCTGTCGCAGCGACCGCCGCTTCGACCATCGCCTTGGTTTCGGCGTCGTCGGGCTCGGCCGTTCCATGCGTGTCGGCAGGCGTCGCCGCGGTCACGAGGGTGCCGTCGGTCTTCGGTTCGTTGATGGTCGTTTTCGTCGCGCAACCGCTGAGCAGCAGCAGTGCGACGAAGACCAATGCGTGGGGGCGCGATCGTGTCATGGGGCGAAGTGTAACGGGTCGATTCGCGTGTTGTATGCGTACGCGCGGCGCATAGGCCGAATTAAGCCCGGGCGAAGCGCAGATCGTCGCCGAGGCGATACGCGGCGCGCAGTTCGGACAGACCGGCCGGATCGCCATCGATCGCGACATCGCCGCAGCGTTCGACCAACAGCGATAACAGCGCTAAACCAGCGCTATCGACGCGATCGACCGCATGCAAATCGATGCGGCGTATGCCTTCGATGCGCGCGCTGCCCGCAGGCCATAGGTCGGGGACCGCGGCGCGCACCAAGGCGCCGTTGAAACGCAGCGTTTCGCCGTCGCGGACCATGCGCGTGCCATCGTTGGCGACATTCATTGCCCGGCACCGGCGCTCGGCGCGAGTTGGCCTTGACGCAACTCGGCCGCGACTTGCTTGATGGTCTTGCGTTGCAGTTGGGCGTCGAACTGGTTGCGGAAGGTTTGCACGTAAGACACGCCTTCGACCATCACGTCGAAGACCTTCCACGAGGCGCCGTTTTTGCGCATCAGATATTCGACCGGAATCGGCTCCCCGCCCTGGCGTAGGAATTCGCTGGAAACGCGCACGCCGCGGCCTTGCGTGAGCGCGGTTTCGGATTTCACGCGCACTCGCAATTGAGTGTTGAAATCCAGCAACGAGGAACCGTAACGCTGCATCAAATTTTCGGCCAAGGCATCGGAGAACAATTTGATGTCGGCATCGGATGCGCCGCGGGCGTGACGGCCGAGCACCAAACGCGCGGCGTAGTCGCGGTCGAACATCGCGTCGAATTCGCTGGTGATGAACTGGCGTAACGCGGCGCGATTTTTCTTGAATTCGGGGCGGCGCTTTTCCAAGGTGCTGAGCACGCGCTGGCTGTTGTTGAGCACCAATTGGCTGGGGCTGCCCTGGGTCATGGCCGGCGCAGTACGTGCCGTGGCCGTTTGCTGGGCCCATGCGGTGGCGAGGCCGAACGGCGACGCGAGCATGGCCGTGGTCGCAGCGACGGCGAGCGCGAGCGGAACGACGCGGAGATTCGAAGTCATGGTGTGGGGGGTTCGCTGGAGGATGGGGTGTCGGTACCGGAAGCGGTGTTGCCGCCGCTAGCGGCATCGCTGCCGCCGGTACCGCCGAAGATGTACTTGCCGGCCATCTGGATCAGATCGACCGCGGGTGTGGTGAATGCGATCTCATCGCCCGGTTTCAAGGTCTCGACTTCGCCACCGGGCTGCAGGCCGACGTAGCTTTCGCCGAGCAGGCCGCCGGTGAGAATGCTGGCCGAGGTGTCGGCCGAGAGATCCTTGTAGCGGCTATCGATGGAGAGTGTGACCACTGCGTCGAGCTTCTGCGGGTCCAATTCGATGGTGTCGACCTTGCCGATCGCTACGCCGCCGATTTTCACCGGCGCCATCAGGCGCAGCTGGCCGAGATTGGTGAACCGCGCTTTCAAATCGTAGGTGTCGCCACCCACGCCGAAGCGGCCATTGGTGGAGGCGATCGCCAGCACCAGCAGCGAGGCCTAGGGCCAGCAGCAAGAAGGCGCCGACGGCAAGTTCGAGACGGGGGCCACGTGCGTTCATGGGGTTGCACTCATACAACAGAAATCCTCGGGAGTACCCGGGCGCGAACTCGTAGAGACAGGCCCGGAGCGGAAAGGTTCGGCGCGAAGCCGCGTAAAACTGAATCTTCGTTCATGGTGGATCGACATGAGCGCGCGAATTTAGATAGCAGTGTTCCGCAGCGCCGAAAAACGTCGTTATCTGAACATGAAGGCGGACAGGATGAAGTTGAACATCAACACCAACAGCGAGGCGTTGACCACGGCGCGGGTGGTAGCGACGGAGGTGCCTTCGATGGTCGGCTCGGCGTGGAAGCCGACGTACGAGGCCACCAGCGCCGCGGTGCCGCCGAAGACCGCCGATTTCAGAAATGCCGGCAGAAAGTCGTCGCGGAAATCCACGGCGTCTTTCATCCCCTGCCAGAAGCTGCCGTTGTCGATGCCCAGCACATGCACGGCTTCGAACCAACTCGCGCTGATCGCCAAGCTGCAAAAGAACGCGGTGAGCAACGGCACGCGTGATGACCGCCGCCCAGAACCGCGGCGCCACCACTTTGCCGACCGGATCGATCGCCATCAGGCCCAGCGCGGTGATCTGATCGGTGGCGCGCATCAGGCCGAGTTCGGCGGCGATCGAGCTGCCGGCGCGGCCGATGAACAACAGCGCGGTCAGCACCGGCGCGAGTTCGCGATACATGCCCAGACCGACCAGCGACAGCTGATCTGATTGCCGGCGCCATAGGTCAACAGCGCGCGGTAGCCCAGCAAGGTCACGGACAGACCGACGAAGGCGCCGCCGACCGCGATGATCGGCAAGGAGCGCGCGCCGATCTTGTAGATCTCGCGGGTGAGTTCGTACCAGAAAATCGCGGTCGGGACGCGTGGCGCGAAACACCGAGAGCGAAAACATGCCGGCACGGCCGAGGCTGCGAAGGGTGTCGGCGAACGCCATCACGCGGCCTCCGTGCGGGTGGCGGCGTCGAACCGAATCGGGCCGTCGGGCTCGCCTTTGAGGAACTGCCGCACCAGCGGGTCGTCGCTGGTGTTCCAGTCGTATCCGGCGTACCGGTGAAGACGATGCCGCCGTTGGCGATCACGACCGACGCGATCGGCGATCGGCAGGGTTTCGTGGACGTGATGGGTGACGATGATGCTGGTCAGGCCCAGGCTGTCGTTGAGCCGCGAGATCAGACTCATGATCACGCCACTGGCGATGGGATCCAGGCCGGTCAGCGGCTCGTCGTAGATCATCAGCGGTGGATCGAGCGCCAGCGCCCGCGCCAGGGCGACCCGGCGCGCCATGCCGCCGGACAATTCGCGCGGATACAGATCGGCCGCGGCGAGCAAACCCACCGCATGCAACTTCATTTCGACCAAACGGCGCAGCACCGGCGCCGGTAATTTGGTGTGCGTGCGCAGCGGCAGGGCGACGTTCTCGGCAGCGGTGAGATCGGTCAGCAAGCCATTGCCCTGCAGCAGCACGCCGATGCTTTTGCGCAATTCGAGCAAGTCTTTCTTGCGTTGCGGCACGGGTTGGCCGAGCACCTCGACCTCACCCGCGGCCTGCACCAGTTCGCCAGTCAGCGCCGCGAGCAGGGTCGATTTACCGCAGCCCGACGGCCCCAGCACCGCGGTGATGCTGCCGCGCGGGACGACCAAATCGATGTCGCGCAGGATCGTTCGCGCGCCGCGGTCGAGGCGGACGCCAGAGAGTCGAACGGCGGCAGACGGGTCGGACATCGGGTGGTGGGTTTCGTGTGGACGCAGAGGGGCAACAGGGAAACACCGCGAAGCTGAACGGCCCGGGAGCGGCGGACGGATGCGGTGCGGTGCAGCGCTGGCGGATCGCGGCTATTGTCCCTGGCGGACGGGGGTCTTGTCTCGCCCGGCGGCGAAGCGCTTGTTTCAAAGTCTCGCATTCGGCAAGGGAGTGAAGTGTCATCCCGAACGACGGCGAATCCCAAGGAGGGACCTGTTTTGGGCTCTTCATGCTGTTGAGGCGTTTGCGACTGCAACAGCAGGTCCCTCCGCCCGCTGCGTGGGCGTTCGGGATGACAGCAACGCTGAGCGATCGCGCAGCGACGAGCGCCGCACCGCGAGCTACGCGGAGACTCACGTCGATCTTCGCACCCCGCCCTTGTGCGACCGCGACCGAACCGCGACGATGACGCGCTGCCGGGCCGCCCGGCAATCGCTAAACACGACCGAAAACACGACCGAGGAGTCGAGAGATGGAGTTGTTGACGTTGGAGCATTTCGCCGGCTGCGTGAACGAGACGTTTTCCGCTTCGCTCAACGATCTGGAGGTGCCGTTCGTGTTGGTCGAGGCGCGGCCGATCGAAACCCCAGCGAAAAATCCGATGCGCGCGCCGTTCTCGCTGTTGTTCCGCAACACCTCTGCCTTTTTGTTTCCGCAGCAAATCTATGTGATGCGCCACCCACGCGTGGGCGATGTCGGCATTTTCCTGGTGCCGGTGGCACAGGAACGCGAAGGGTTTTTGTATCAGGCGGTGTTCAATTGATTGGAGCGTAGGGCGTGCTCAAGCACGCTATTTTCTTTTCTTGCCCTCTTTAGCGCCTGTTCAAAAATCGCGCACTCTGAAATGAAGTGTCATCCCGAACGAGGGCGAAGCCCGAGGAGGGACCTGTTTTTGGCTCTCCGCTTCTGAATCTGCTGCCGCAACAGCAGGTCCCTCCACCCGCTGCGCGGGCGTTCGGGATGACAGCGAACGGATCTATCGGTGGTGATTGCAGATTTTGAACAGGCTTTTATGGTCTTGGCACGCCTTATAAATTTCGAGCAGAGCAACCTTACGTTTCGACAGGCGCCCACTGCATATGATCGTGCGTGTTCGATGCGTGCGTGAACACGAAACCCAGACGTTCGTAGAGACGCCGCGCGGCGATGTTCTGCTGCATGACGTGCAGATGCATGCCGCGACCGAGCGTATGCGCCTCGCGCTGCGAGGCTTCGATCAAGATTCGGCCGATGCCCTTTCCGCGCATATCCGGCATCAACGCGATATCCACGATCAAATGTTCCGGCGCGACGCGCTGCAAATAATAACGACCGACCGGTCGCGTATCGCCGTTCTTGCGGATGCGTTCGATCGCCAGGAAATCGGTATCGCCGTAATGCTGCAGATAGTGCGCATGCTGCAACGCGAATTGTTGATCGAGAAAATTGCGCTTCATCTGCGCAGGCCACGGCACGCCGGCCATTTCTTCGGCGCGCGTCGGTCGCGTACAGATCGCGCAACCACGGCAGATCGTCGTCGCATAGCGCGCGCAAAGAAAACCCGCGCTCGGCAAGGAGCGCGGGTGTTTGCATGCGGTCGGGCCGTTCCGGCGGGAACGGCTGCGACGTTCGCACGATCGTCGCCGTCACGGACGCGGTGGAAATATGCCCTGCAGAGCGATGCAGAAATTCACGCCGAGATACGGTTGCTGATTCTCGTGAGGGAGGCCGCCACCTTGGTTAGGGCTGATCATATTCGGCGCGAACTGGGTGTTGACGGTGCCGGGTGCCAGAAACGCGGTGATGGTGCTGTCGGTCGGCCCGGACAAGGCATTATTGGGGCTTGGCGACGCAGCACGCTTGGTCGTATCTGATGTATTGAAATATGTCAGCGCGTGCGTATGGCTGCGGGATCTGATTGCTGTTGAGGGTGACCGTATTGGTGCCGAACGTCTCGCCTACCGTGCGCGGGGTCAAGCCAGGGCCTTGCCCCTGCGCGCAACCAGCGCGGCCAGCGAAGTTGGGCAATTGGAAGGTGGTTGTGCCATTGCCGCCGTAGTTAACGCCGAGCAGCGAGAACAGCGCGGTGTTCTGCGAGATCGGCAGGGTGGCACCGTTTGCGAACGCCCAGCCGCGTGGATTGAAGTTGAAGCCGAAAAGTGGCAATTTCGCCGATGAAGGGGTCTGTCATGAGTGGGTTCCTCCGATGATGTATGCCGCGTGGGTTCGCCTATGCGTACGCATTGCGGCTGCGCCGGCATGGCGCGGTGAAATAGGGTTGCGAGTGCGCACGATCCTCAGGCCTGCGACGGGAAGATGCCCGCGGTAGCGATGCAATACCCCACCGTCAGCGTCGGCATGGTGTTGTCGTGCGGCTGCGACCCGCCAGCAGCAGTGACCGTTGCGGGCGCCGTGGGGATGCCGGCCAGGCCGGTGATGTCGGTGACGTAGGTCGTGTCGTTGCTGACAGCGCCTGGAATTACGGTATTGCTGGGCGTTCCGGTGCTTGCCAGAGAGGTTGTGGCGATGACGGTGTGCGTATGCGCCGGCATCTGCTGCGGGGCGACGGTGACGGTCTCGGTGCCGGCCACTTGGCCGATGACGTAGTTGCTCAGGCCGGGACCCTGCCCTTGGTGAATCGGCAAGCGGCCGCGTAGATCGGGTACGGCGAAGGTGTTCTGGCCATCGCCACCATAGGTGGTGCCGATCAGTGAGAACAATGGGCTGTACTCAGCGATCGACAACAGGCTGCCATCGCAGGCCTGCCAGCCCACTGGCGCGAAGTTCAAACCTAACATGCGGATTTCGCCGATAAAGGGGTCTGCCATTGAAATGCTCCTAATTGTAGTGAGGTGCGCGCCTTCGGCGCAGCGACCATGTGTCGTTGAGAACGCTCAATTACGCGACGGGAATATGCCACCTGACATGCAGATACAGAAGTTGATCGTGCTATAGGGCTGCAGGTTCGGATGCGATTGATTACCACCACTTGGCGACGCGGTTTGCGGATTCAGCGGCACGGCCGGCCCGTTGCTGGCGGCATAGAGCGATTTGCCCGCAGTGCCGATCAAATTATTCCGCGGGCTGCGGCTGGTGCCTGCGGCCGTGGTCGCAGCGACGCTGTGCGTATGCGCGGGCATATTGCTCGGCAGCAGGGTGACGTTCTCGATACCAGCGCTCTGACCGATTTGGACGGCGGGCGGTTGCCAACCCCCATCGACCGATGAGGCAAAACCGACCGGCGTTCGGCTGCGCAAATCCGGCAGGGCGAAATTGGTAGTGCCGTTGCCGCCGTATTGCGTACCCAGCAACGAAAAAAGCGCTTGATTCTGGATGATCGGTAGCAACTGCCCGTTGCATAGCGCGAAGTTCCTGGGTGCGAAGTCGAATCCGACCATCATGATCTGGCCTAAGAAGTGTTGGCTCATTTGTTAATCCTCCCCTTGGATGGTTGTCACGACGCGTCGTGCGCCGCGCGGGCTTACTCTGAACCTGAACCCGTGGCCCGGCAAGGGCCGGTGATGAGGGCCGCGACCCGTGAGCCGATAAGCGGTGGGTCTTGCGTTGGCACCAAACTTCCCCCTGCGGGTGTTTTCCTGTTTCAATGGCGGCTTGTCTGTGGCCGTTGGTCTGGCCGCTAGGGTGTCGAAACCACGTTAGAACGACATAGTGCGCGTGATTCGACGATTGCACGATTGCCGCCGGCTCGCCGAGCCGCGGACCGGATTTCAGGGGAGCAGGGATATGCAACATCTTTCGACGTTCGTCGGACGCGGCCGTAGCCGTTTCGTCCGCGCCGCTTTTTCGCTTTTTCTAATCTGCGGAGCGGTGCTCTGGCCGGCCATCGCGTCGGCGCAGGTGTCGCTGACCTGCCCGAGCTTCACCCGCTCGGTGCCCTTTGGGGCCAGCGTGGTCATCGACGTCAGCGTCTGCGACGACCCGGATGATTTCGGCATCGGTCCGCACATCCCGGCGACGTCTGGCATTTTGCACGGCACTGTCTCGATCAATACGACCGCGCCGCAAACTCTGACCTATACCCACAACGGCACCACAGGCGCTGGCACCACCGACACCTTCACGGTGATCGACAACGCCATCACCCCAGGCAACATCACGTTCAATATCAACATCGGAGCGGCGACATCGCCGATCACGATCAGTCCGGCGACATTGCCGACCATCACGCTGGCGACCGCATTTAGCCAGACACTGACCTCAACCGGCGGCATCGCCCCTTACACCTACAACGTCAGCGCCGGCACGCTGCCGACCGGCCTCACTTTGAGTTCGGGCGGTGTGATTTCCGGCACGCCGACACAGCGCGGCAGTTACAGCTTCACCGTGCGTTCGGTCGACTCGACCGGAACACCGCTTGAAGGTTTCAGAAGCTACACGGGCACGATCCAGATTCCGACCTTGTCCGCTTCGCCAGCGGCGATCACCGCGATCCAAGGCGCACCGTTTTCACAGGCATTAAGCGCCGCGGTCGGCGTGGCACCGTTCACCTTCGCCTTGGACGGCACTTCGCCCCCATTACCCGCCGGTCTCACGTTGTCCGGCGGCGTCATCAGCGGCACCACATCAGCCGCTCCGGGCGTCACCAATATTCGCGTCAATGTCACCGATTCGAGCACTGGCCCAGGCCCGAACGTCCAACAGAGCATCATCGCCGTCACCGTCAGCCCGCCGCCGCAGCGTCAGCATCGCGGTGTCGCCGGCTTCGGTGAGCGAAGACGGCGCGACCAATCTCACTTTCACCGTCACCCGTAGCCTCAATCTTTCCTCGCCGACGACGGTCAACATCACCACCGGCGGCACCGCGACGTCCGGCACCGATTACGCCGGCGGCGTCGCCACTGTCGTGATTCCGGGCAACGCCACCACCGCGACGATCACGATCGATCCCACTGTCGACGGCACCGTCGAACCCGACGAAACCGTCACCTTGATCGTCGCCGCCGGCACCGGTTACACCGTGGGCGCGCCAGCGAACGCGACCGCCACCATCCTCAACGACGACGTGCCGAGCGCGACGATCACCGTCTCCCCGGCGGCGGTCGCTGAAGATGGCGCGCCGAACTTGGTCTACACCGTCACGCTGAACCAGGCCGCGTTCAATCGCGATCTCGGTGAACTACACCATCGGCGGCACCGCGGCCAATGGCACCGACTACGCGACGATCACTTCGCCGCTGATCATCACACCGGCTTGACCACCGGGACGATCACGGTCAACCCGACGGCCGACGCCACCATCGAAGCCGACGAGACGGTCATCCTGACCCTCGCTGCCGGCACCGGTTACACCGTCGGCGTGCCGAACAGCGCCACCAGCACGATCCTCAACGACGATCTGCCGAACCTGACGATCAACGACGTCACCACGAACGAAGGCAATGCCGGCATCACCAATTTCACCTTCACGGTGAGCCTGAGTGCGCCGGCCGGCCCGGGCGGCGTCACGTTCGATATCGCCACCGCCAACGGTAGCGCGACGGCGGGCGTCGATTACGTCGCGAGCACCCTCACCAGCCAGACCATCCCGGCCGGCAGCAGTACCTACACCTTCACCGTGCTGGTCAACGGCGACACGCTCAACGAGCCGAGCGACACCTTCTTCGTCAACGTGACCAACGTGATCAACGCAGTCGTGGTCGATGGCCAGGGCGTGGGCACCATCGTCAACGACGATCCGCTGCCGAGCTTGTCGATCAACGACGTCACTGTGGTCGAAGGCAACGCAGGAACGGTCAATGCGGTGTTCACCGTGACCTTGAGTGCGGCCAGCGGCCAGATCGGTGGGCGTGAACTACGCCACGGCCGACGGCACCGCGACGCAGCCGGCCGACTACACCAACACCAGCGGCACGCTGACGTTCACGCCGGGCCAGACCACCCGCACCATCACCGTGCCGGTGATCGGCGAAACCGTGCCGGAGGCGAACGAGACCTTCTTCGTCAACCTCAGCGGCGCGATCAACGCGACCATCACCGACAACCAGGGCCTCGGCACCATCACCAACGACGACGTGCCGGTGACGGTCAGCCCGGCGACGTTGCCGAACGGCACCGTGGGTTTCAGCCTATCTCAGCACGCTCACCGCCTGCGGCGGCGTCGCTCCGTATTCCTTTGCGGTGACCGCCGGCGCGACTGCCGGCAGGTGTCGTCGTGCAGGCGAACGGCATTGTGGCCGGCGTACCGACCGCGGGCGGCACGTTCAACTTCACCGTCACCGCCACCGACAGCAGCCCGTTCCCGGGTCCGTTCTCGGGCAGCCGCGCCTACACCATCGTGATCGCCGACGGCGAGATTGTGTTGCCGCCGGATACCCTGCCCGACGGCACGCTGGGTGTGGCTTATCACCGGCGATACCGGCCCCGCCAGCGGTGCCACTGCGCCGTACACCTACGCCGTCAGCGCGGGTGCGCTGCCGGGCGGTCTGACGCTCAATGCGTCGACCGGCGCAGATCACCGGCACGCCCTCCGCGGTCGGCACCTTCAACTTCAGCGTCACCGCGACCGATAGCAGCACCGGCACCGGGCCGTACGACAGCACCGCAGAACTACTCGATCGACGATCATCGACATCCCGCCGGTGGCGAACAATTCGTCGCTGACCGTGGCTTACAACGCGGCAGCGACGAATGTGCCGCTGAACCTCACTGGCGGTGCGCCGACATCGCTCGCGATCGGCACCGCGCCGTTGCACGGCACCGCGATCGTCAGCGGCAACGACGATCACCTACCAGCCGACCACCGGTTACGCCGGCCCGGATAGCTTCACCTACACCGCGACCAACAGTGGCGGCACTTCGGCGCCGGCCACGGTCACGATCACGGTGCAGGATCCGGTGATCACGATCACGCCGAGCGGCGGCTTCGCCGCCACGGTCGCTGCGCCGTACACCCAGACCTTCACCTTCAACGGCGGCGCGCAGCCCTGGAGCGGCTTCCAGGTCACCAACCTGCCGACGGGTCTGTCGATCACCGGCACCACCGCGAACACGGTGACGATCTCCGGCACGCCGACGCAGGCCGGTTCGTTCAATCTCAACGTCTCCGCCACCGACAGCAGCACCGGCAATGGTCCGTACGCGGTCGGTCAGGCGTTCACGCTGACCGTGGCGGCGCCGACGCTGACGATGACGCCGGCCGCCGGGCACGTTGAATGCGCCCTACGGCGCACGCCGTTCTCGCAGACCTTCACCGCCAGCGGTGGCATTGGCCCGTACACCTATGCGGTCACCGGCGCGTTGCCGGCGGGCATGAGCTTCAGCGGCGACATGCTGTCGGGCACACCGACCGTGCCGGGCAGCTACCCGATCACCGTCACCGCCACCGACACCGGCTCCACCGGTACCGGCTCGCCGTTCACCGTCGCGCAGAACTACACCATCGACGTGCCGGCCCCGACCATCGTGGTGAACCCGGCGACGCTGCCGAATCCGACGGCTGGCTACGGCCTACAGCCAGACGGTCACTGCGACCGGCGGCGTCGGCGCCTTATGCCTTCGCGATCACTGCGGGCAGCCTGCCTGCCGGCATCACGCTCGGTAGTGGCGGCGCGCTCTCGGGCACTTCGAATCAAGTCGGCACGTTCAACTTCACCGATCACCGCGACCGACAGCTATCGGCCAGACCGGCAGTCGCGCCTACACCGTGACGCATCGCGGCGCCGAGCTGACGCATGACCCCGGCCGCAGGCGTGTTGAACGCGCCCTACGGCGCGCCGTTCACGCAGGTGTTCACGGCTGCGCGGCAGTTCCGACCCTTCAGCTACGCGCTCACCGGCGCCCTGCCGGCCGGTATGAGCTTCAGCGGCAATACGATCGTCGGGCACACCGACGGCACCGGGTAGCTATCCGATCACCGTCACCGCCACCGACACCGTGCTGACCGGCGCCGGTGCGCCGTTCTCGATCACGCAGGACTACGTGATCAACGTACCGGCCCCGACCATCGTGGTGAATCCGGCGACCTTGCCCAACACCACCGCAGGCCTGAGCTACAGCCAGACGCTCACCGCCACCGGCGGCGCAGCGCCGTACGCGTTCGCCGTCACCGCAGGCGCTCTGCCGAACGGCCTGAGTCTCAGCAGCGGCGGCGCGCTCTCGGGCACGACCACGGCATCGGGGACGTTCAACTTCACCGCGACCGCGACCGATGCCTTCGGCCAGACCGGCAGCCGCGCCTACACCGTGGTGGTGGCGGTACCGACGATCACGCTGACCCCGGCTACCCTGCCGGGCGGCACCGCCGGTACGGCTTACAGCCAGACGCTGACCATCGCTGGCGGCATCGCGCCGTACACCACAACGCAAACCGGCACGCTGCCGACCGGCATCACGTTCAACGCGGCCACGCGGACCTTCAGCGGCACGCCAACGCAATCGGGCACGTTCCCGATCAGCGTGACCGTGACCGACAGCACCGGCGGCACCGCGGCCACCGTGACCAATGCCTATAGCTTGGTCATCGCTGCGCCGACGTTGACGCTCACGCCAGCGGCCGGCGCCTTGCCGGGCGGCACCGCGGGGACGGCTTACAGCCAGACCTTCGTCGCCAGCGGCGGTATCGCGCCGTACGCCTACACGCTCGCCGCGGGCGCGCTACCGGCCGGAACGACGCTGAGCAGCAGCGGTACGCTCAGCGGCACGCCGACCGTGGCGGGCACGTTCAGCATCAGCGTGCGCGCGACCGACAGCACCACCGGCACCGCCGCGACCGTCGTCAACGCCTACACCCTGACGATCTCGGCGCCGACGATCACCATCAACCCGCCGGTCTTGCCGGGTGCGATCTTCGGTATCCCGTACAACCATGTGTTGAACGCCGTCGGAGGCACCGCGCCGCACAGCTTCGCGATCACCGCAGGCGCGCTGCCGGCCGGCATCACCCTCGGCAGCAACGGCCACTTCAGCGGCTCGGCCTCGGCCACCGGCGCATTCACCTTCACCGTCACCGCGACCGACGCCTTGGGCTTCACCGGTACACGGGCCTACTCGATCAATGTGGTCGAACGCCCCGACCCGACCCGCGACCCGGATGTCCGCGGCCTGCTCAATGCTCAGGTCGAATCGACCCGTCGCTTCGCCACCACGCAGATCAACAACTTCCAGCAACGCTTGGAGAATCTGCACGGCGGCGATGAGCGCGACGGCGGCTTGGCGTACAGCCTGAACTTCGAAAGCCGCGAGCACTGCATCGAACAGGTCGGCCGTTTGCCGAGCGATCGCTGCGATCAAGGCGTCAACGGCGGCGGCATCGACTCGATGGCCGGCACCCGCAGTGCGGCCGCGAAGGGCAGCGACGGCGGCAGCGCCTTCGGCGCCTGGATCGGCGGTGCGATTCGGTCCGGCAATGTCGATGGTCGCGGCGGCAGCAGCGATGTGGACTTCGAAACCGACGGCATCAGCGCTGGTCTCGATTACCGCTTCAGCCCACGCCTGGTCGTCGGCGGCGGCCTCGGCTTCGGCCGCGACGACAGCGAGATCGGCACCAACGGCGCGCGCGCCGATGGCGAGGCCTTTACCGCGGCCTTGTACGCCAGCGTCCATCCGGGCAAGACCTTCTTCCTCGATGGCCTGTTCGGCTACCAGTGGTTGGACTTCGATCTGAGCCGCATCGTCGGCCTGACCGGCAACCGCGTCCGCGGCCAACGCGACGGCAACCAATGGTTCGCCTCGCTCTCGGCCGGCGCCGACTTGGGTAACGACGCATGGGGTTTCACCCCGTACGGTCGCCTGGACTTCGCCCGCGCCACGCTCGATGCCTACGTCGAAAGCGGCGACCCGTTGTTCGCGCTGCGTTACGAGGCGATGGATATCGATACCAGCACCGGCACCCTCGGTGTGCGCATCGACTACCGCAAGCAAACGAGCTGGGGCAGCTTCTCGCCGCAGTTCCGCGCCGAATACCAGCACGACTTCAAGAACGACGCGACCGCAGTGCTGCGCTACGCCGATCTCATCGGTCAGACCTATCGCACCGACGTGACCGGCTTCGACCGTAATCGCTTCGTGATCGGCCTGGGTGCGCTGTTCAACACCGACACCGATTGGTCGTTCCGCATCGAATACCGCGGCCAAGTCGGCGGCGAAGACAGCGACCACGGCCTGCTGCTCAACGTCGAGAAGAAATACTGATCCACCGGCGGCGCCTCTTCGGAGGCGCCGCGTTCACAGACAGAGTGTGCGCGGCCACCAGCCCGGCCGCGACGACGCCGCTGCCCCCGCAGCGGCGTTTTTTTATGCGTCGGATTCGTGCGTCGAATGCATGCGTCTACGTTGCGGACGATCGCTCGCATCGCGCGCCGAACGAACGACACACCGGAACGCACCGTGCCATCGCACGCGCCGCCGCATCGCCTACACTCGCGCTCTTCTTCGTACTCGAGATGCGCCATGTCCCTGCACACCCTCGTTCCCACGCTCGCCCGCGCCCTCGGTCAACTCCGTCATGCGCTGCAAAAAGCGCAGGCCCATGCGCAAGAAAAAGGTTGGGATCCCGCCGTCCTGCTCTCGATGCGTCTAGCGCCGGATATGCTGCCGCTGACCAGGCAAGTGCAGATCGCGACCGACATGGCGAAGAACGCGGCCGGTCGTCTGAGCGGCAGCGAAGCACCGAAATTCGACGACACCGAAACCACGTTCGAAGAACTCGACGCGCGCATCGCCCGCGCGATCGCGTATCTGCACAGCGTGCCGCCCGAAGCGTTCGCGGACGCCGAAACGCGCGCCATCGTGGTGCCGAGCCGCGCTTACGGCGATCTGCACTTCAAAGGCCGCGACTACGTCGACACCTACGTGCTGCCGAACGTGTATTTCCACGCGACCACCGCCTACGCACTGCTGCGTCATGCCGGCGTACCGCTGGGCAAAGCCGATTTCATCGGCGCGGTGGGCGGCGCCGGCTGATCGCTCGACGTTGTCTCATGCGCGCTCACCTCGCGCATGAGGCGATGCCGGCTCCGCTCCGGCATCATGGCGGCCGATGCCTTCCTCCGCCCGCCTCCATCTGATCTCCAGCAACCGCCTCGATACGCTCGCGGCGGAGTTGGGCGCGCGTCTGGCGCACGCCAGCGACCCCGATTCGCTGCTGCCGGACACGATCTTGGTGCCGCAGCCCTCGTTGCGGCAGTGGTTGCAGCAGACCTTGGCCGAACGCCACGGCATCGCGGCCAATCTCGATTTGCTCACGCCATCGGAATTCGTCTGGCGTCTGTTGCGCAGCGCGAGCGAACGCGCGCTGCCGGACACCTCACCTTGGGATCGCGATCGTCTACGGTGGCGGCTGTACGCCTTGCTCGGACGACTCGGCCCGCACGAACTGCCGCCGGCGGTCCGTCGCTACTTGCAGCGCAGTGCGGCGCGCAGCCACGACGACGGCGCACGCGCACTGACGCGCTACGGTTTGGCCGATAGCCTCGCTGCGGCCTTCGATCGTTATCAGGCGTATCGCCGCGATTGGCTCGACGGCTGGGAGCGCGGCCACGATCGCGACGATTGGCAGGCCATGCTGTGGCGCGCATTGCGCGACGGCGCCGAGGTGCCGCATCGCGCCGCATTGATCGGCGACTGGCTCACGCGTTACGACCGCCGCGACGGCCGTCTTGATGACGGCGCTACGCCGCCTCCGGGGTTGCCGCCGCGACTGTCGGCATTCGGCACCATCCACGTATCGCCGGACGTGTTGCACATGCTCGCGGTGGCCGGGCAGTGGTGCGAACTGGATTTTTACTTGCCCACGCCGTCGGCGGAATACTGGGGCGATGTTGAATCCCTGCGCGCGCGATTGCGGCGCGACGGACCCGCCGCGTTGCCTGCGGCGCTCGCCGATCTGCAACGCGATAACCCGCCCTTGGCCTCGTGGGGCGGTGGCGGGCGCGACATCCTCGCGCAATTGTTCTCGTACGAGATCGTGCAGCCGGAGACCGAGATCGAACGCTTCATCGATCCCGGTCGCGACACACTGCTGCATCGTCTGCAGCAAGACGTGCTGCGCCGCGCTGCGCCGATCGCCGAAGCGTGGTCGCGCGACGATCCATCGGTACAAATCCACGCCTGTCATTCGAAGCTGCGCGAAATCGAAATCCTGCACGATCGTCTGCGCGCGATGCTCGACGACACGCGCTTCGATCCGCCGCTGCAGCCGCGCGAGATCGCGGTGATGGCGCCGAACATCGGCGAATATTTGCCGCTGGCGCGCGCAGTGTTCGGCGTATTGGATGCCGACGATCCGCGCTACATCCCGTTCACCCTCGCCGACCGCCCGCAGGTGCAGGCGCATGCTTTGATCGGCTGGTTTCTCGCCTTGCTCGACCTCGGAGATACGCCGCTGCGCGCCAGCGGGTTCCGCGATCTGATCGCGCTGACGCCGGTGATGCAGACGTTCGGCCTCTCACACGACGATTTGGCGCGCATGGACGATTGGTTCGCGGCGGCCGGCATTCGTTGGGGCGAAGACGCCAGCGCACGCGAACGCGCAGGCGTCGGCCGCTGGCGCGAATACAGTTTCGATTTCGGCTTCGAGCGACTGCTGACCGGTTATGCCGCAGGCGACGACACCGCAATTCGGTGCGATGAACATCTCGGCGTGCGCAACGATTCGCACGGTACGACCCACGATAACGCGTGGATCGCGCCCTACACCGAACTCGAAGGCGGCGACGCGAGCGTGCTCGATCGTGCGCTGGACGCATACGCACGGCTGCGCGCGCTCGCCGCGTGGATGCGCGAGTCGCACACCGCCGGCGAATGGCGGCAGCGCTTGAGCGATACGGTGCTCGCGCTGATCGGCAGCAATGCGCAGGACAGCGCCGAAACGCAGGCGCGACGCTGGCTGCTCGATGCGCTGGACACGCTGACCGAAGACGCTGCCGATGCGGGGCCGCTGCCGTTGAGCGTCGTGCGCGAAACATTATCGGCGCAGTTGTCGCAGGCGTCGGTGCATCAGCCCTGGCTCGCGGGCGGGGTGACGTTCTCGGGCATGGTGCCGCTGCGCACGGTACCGTTCCGCGCGATCTGTCTGCTCGGTCTGGATGCCGACGCATATCCGCGACGCGAGCCGGCACAGGATATCGATCGCCTCGTCGATGCCGTGCAAGGTCGCGCGCCGCGCCGCCTCGGCGACCGCTCGGTGCGCGAGGACGATCGCTTTTTGTTTCTGCAATTGCTGTGCGCCGCGGGCGATGTCTTTTATCTCAGCTACGGCGGACGCGATGCGCGCGACGGCAGCGTGCGCGAACCGGCAGGACCGATCGCGGAACTGCTCGACACGCTGGATCGGATGGATGGCGGCGACATCGATCGCGCCGAAGATGCGAAACGCAACATGCGACTGCGCGAACACCTAGTCGTCGAACATCCGCTACAGCCGTTTTCGCCGCGCGCCTTCGGTCGTGCGAACGATAACGGCGAGACGGACGATGCGCGTTATTTCTCGTATCGCCACGAATGGCGCGTCGAATCCGCGCAAGCCGGCGCATTGACCTTACCGCCGCCGTTCTTTGATGCGCCGCTGCCGCCGCGTGCGGACGCGCCCGACGACGCGACGACGCGCGAAGCGCTGCAGGCGTTCTTCGCCAATCCTGCGAGAACCTGGCTGAAAGAACGCCTCGGTCTGCGCTTGTCGCTCGGCGAATCGAGCGTCGACGACCGCGAGCCGCTGGGCGGCGATGGCCTGCAGCGACACGAAGCGATCGCGACCTTGCTGCAGACGTTACCGCCGTCGCGCGACGATCATGACGGCGACGGCGACAACGATCGCATCGCCGACCTCGCACAGCACCTGCGCGCGCGCGCCGCACTGGCGCCGGGTCGCGATGGCGATGTCTTGCTCGACGATGCGCTGCCCGTCGCTCACGCGCTGCGCCGCGCCGCACGCGAAGCGATCGCGGCATCGCACTCGAATGCGTACGAAACGGTGACGGCCGCTACGCCGGTCGCATTCGCATTTCACGATGTGCTGCGCGATGGCGATGGCCATGCGCTACGGCTGACGATCGAATCGGGCAAACTCGACGGCAAGCGCCGGTTACGCGCGGGCATCGATCATCTGCTGCTCGCATCGGTCTGCGGGGCGCGGGCGCGCACGCTGCTGATCGGCGAAGGCGCGAAACAAGCATCGCGCTCGAAGAAAGCCGCCGACGACACCGGACCGCCGATCGAAATCCTCGTCTACGGCGGCCTGGATGCTGATGTCGCGCAGACACGGCTGCAGGCGCTACTCGCGCTCTATCGCGAAGGCCGCGATGCGCCGCTGCCGTTCGCGCCGAAAGCGGCATGGATTTACGTCGACACCTTGCGCGAGAAAAAAGACGTTCGCGCCGCGTGGGCCGCTGCGCAATCTGCGTTCGCTCCGAGCTTCGGCGACTTCGGTGGCGAGTCGAGCGAACCGCATCTCGCGCTCGCGTTCCGTCCGGACAGTTTGTTCGACGCTATCGACAGTGCGCGTGCGCAGCGTTTTCGCGAGATCGCGACGCGCGTCTTCGATGCCTTGCCGCTGCTGGCTTCGGATACGGCGGTGGCGGCGGACGATATTCGCACCGTGGCCACACCATCGCGCGTGCGTAAAACGCCTGCGGGGCCAACCGCATGAGCGTGCGCGATGAAAACGAAGGCAGCGGCAGCGTGCCTGCAGCGCCCGCAAGCGGCGACAGCGGCGACCTGGGCCTGCGACTGCCGCTGCACGGCCTGCGTCTGATCGAAGCGAGCGCCGGCACCGGCAAAACCTTCACCCTCATCACCGTGCTGCTGCGGCTGTTGCTCGAACGCGGCGTGCCGATCACCACGATACTCGCCGTCACCTTCACCCGCGCCGCCGCCGCGGAATTGCGTCAACGCTTGCGGCAACGTTTGCGCGCCGCGCAGCGCGTGCTCGATGGCGACGCCAGCGACGACGATACCGAAGCGCGCGCCGCGGCGATGGTCTTGGCGCAGGCGGCATCGCAGGCGCCCCAGAATGTCCTGCGCGATCGCGTGCGTGCGGCGTTGCTGCAGTTGGACGAAGCGCTGATCTCGACGATCCATGGTTTCGCCCAGCGTGCGCTGCGCGAATTCGGCTTCCGCGCGGGCGCGCTGGCCGATCTCGAATTGCTCGACAGCGCGCCGGAAGTCTGGGACGACGTTGCGACCGATCTGTGGCGTCGCGCCGCAGGCGATGCCGGCGATGCCGATACGCACGCGCTACTGCGAACGTTGTGGAAAACGCCGAATGCCCTCGCGCGCGATTTGCCCAGGCTTTGCGACGACACGCGCGAACTGCGGCCACGCGCGGAGGAATCCGCGCACGCCGCCGCGCTGCATGCGCTACGCGAAGCCGCAGCCGCGCGCTTCGATACGGCGATGAGCGCGCGTCGCGCACGCACGCAAGATCAATTGCTGCATGCGGTGTGGCGGGCGAGCGAAGACGAGTCGTTCGCGGCTGCGCTGGCGCAGCGCTGGCCGTTGTTTCTGATCGACGAATTCCAAGACACCGATCCGCGGCAATGGGATCTGTTTCGGCGCATCTACGACGCTGCCGATACGCAAACGCGCCTGCTGTGTTTGATCGGCGATCCGAAACAGGCCATCTACCGTTTTCGCGGCGGCGATCTGCAGACCTATCTGCGCGCCCGCGACACCGTGCACCGATTCGCGACCGCCGATGCGCCGAGCGAATTCGCGCTCGATGCGAATTACCGCTCGCGGCCCGCGCTGTTGCGCGCGTTGGAACGACTGTTCGCATCGAACGCTTTGCCGTTCCGCGACGCGAGTATCGAATTCCATTCGCTGCGCGCGGCGGGCAGTGCGCGCGACGACGATCTGCGACTGAACGACGCACCGACGCCTGCGCTCACCTTGCACTGGCTGCCGCAACCAGCGCCCGATCCGAGTCAGCACCATTCCAGCGCGGCATTCAAAGGCATGCGCACCACCGAAGACGAACGCGCGCTGATGACGCGCACCGCCGTCGCCGCGATCGCGGAGTTGCTCGCGCACGCGCGGCTGCGTGGCGTGCCGTTGGCGCCCTCGGACATCGCGGTCCTCACCCGCAGCAATGCCGAAGCGCAGCGCATGCAGCAGGCGTTGGCCGCCGTGGGTCTCGGCGCGGCGCTGATCGGCAAGGACAGCGTGTTCGCGAGCGACGCCGCGGCGATGCTCGATACCGTGCTGCAAGCCTTGGCCGAACCGGGCGATCCCGGCCGTTTTCGCGCTGCGCTGGCGACGCCCCTGCTCGGCTACGACGCGGCGGGCATTGCCGCGCTCGACGACGATTCGCGCGCGCTCGGCGATGTCGTCGATGCGTTCGAACGCGCGTCGGCGTTGTGGCGCAGCCGCGGGCCGATGCCGGCGCTGCTGCCGTTCGCCACCGCCGCCGCGACACGTTGGCTTGGTGAACAAGGCGGCGCGCGTCGGCTGACCGACACCTTGCATTTGCTCGAATTACTGCAAGCCGATGCGCCGCTGCACCACGGGCCGCACGAACAACTGCGCTGGTTCGCGCAGGCGCGCGCGCAACCCGGCGACAGCGACCGCGCGCAACTGCGTTTGGATGCGGATGCGGATCTGATCCAAATTTCAACGATCCATAAAGCCAAAGGTCTGGAATACGCGGTGGTGGTTTTGCCCTTCCTCGCGCTCGATAGCGGCAGCGCACCGCGTTCGTTACAACAGATCGACGCGCATGCGGACGATGCGAAGCCGCTGCGCGCCTGGGTCGCGAAAGAGACGCTGCAGCCGATCGACTTGGCCGAATTGAAAGCCCGGGCCGAGGCCGAGGACGCCGCCGAAGATCAACGCTTGCTCTACGTCGCGCTGACCCGCGCGAAGTACGCGATCCATGCGCTCTGGAGCCGCAACGCCAGTACCAGCGGCACCGCGCTGCATTGGTTACTGCATGCCGGCGAAAGCACCGGCAAGAAGAACGACGCGCTGGACGCTGCAGGCATGCGTGCGCGTCTGGCCGCGCTCGCCGCCGAGAGCGATGGCGATATCGCCGTGCGCGATGCACCGGAGATCGAGGATCGCAATTCGCTCGCGCGGCATGTCGCTCAGTCGCTGCAGCATGCGCGCACGTGCGACGTCGCGCCCGCGCGCGCGCCGCTGCGACGCTTCGGCCCCGAACTGCGCTTGCATAGCTTCTCCGCGCTGCATGCGCGCAGCGAAGCGGCGAACGCACCGTTGCTCGCCACGCTGCCCGGCGCCGACGACGAAACCGCGCTGCATCTGGACGACGAGGGCGAAGCGGCCTTGGTCGGCACCGGCTTCGGCAATGCAGTGCATGCGGTGCTGGAAGCGGCGGATGCGGCGCAATGGCGCTTGTCGTCGATTCGCTCGATCGCGCACCCGGACGACGCGAACGAACGCGCGCGCGCATCGGAAGATCGTTGCCCGCCCTCGCAGCGCGCATTGGTCGAACGCGCCTTGCTTCGCCAAGGGCTCGACGCCAGCCCCGCATCGCTGGCGCAGACCGCGCGATTGACCCATCGCGCACTCAACGTGCGCTTGCCCGGCGATGTGCGGCTATGCGATCTCGATGCGCCGCGCATCCGCGCCGAAATGGGCTTCCATTTCCGGCTACGGCCGACCCGCATGGATGCGCTGAACGCATTGCTTAGCGCGCACGGCTACCCGCGAATGCAGCGACTGCCATCGGCGACGCTCGAAGGTCTGATGCACGGCTTCATCGATTTGGTCTACCGCGATGGCGACGGCCGTCATTACGTGCTCGATTACAAAACCAATCGTCTGCCCGCCTACGACCCCGCATCGCTGCGACAGGCGATCGGGCAACACGATTACGATCTGCAGTATTTGATTTATCTGGTCGCACTGCGTCGCTGGTTGCGCCTGCGGCGCGGCGCGGCCTTCGATGCGGAACGCGACATCGGCGGCGCGGTGTATCTGTTTTTGCGCGGCATCGAACTGCGCGACGACGATCTAATCGAACGCACACGCCGTGACGATGCGCGCGAACACAGATCGACGGCCGCGATGCAGCCGATGTTGTCGGGGCTCGATGCGCGCGCGGGCGTGCATGTCGATCCGGTCTCGCCTGCGCTGTTGGCGGCGCTGGATGCGCTGTTCGATGGCGGAGACACGAGTCGATGAGCGACGACGCCCGCATGCAGGACGCCATCGCGATCGCCGCACGTGCGCTAGCGCATCTGCGCGCCGAAGGCGCGTTGCGCACGATCGACGGCGCCTTCGCCGATGTGCTGCGCCGCCGATTCGGTGCGAACGCGCTGGTCGCGCTGGCCGGCGCGTTTGCGATGCGTGCGGTCGCGCTGGGACACAGCGGCTTCGCTTTGACGCGCGTCGACGCGCTGCTCGATGCGCTGGATGCGCGCGCGACGCTGCCGGCCCTCGATGCGTGGGAAACGGCGCTGCGCGCCAGTCCGCTCGTCGATACCGGCACGGATCGCGATGTCGATGCGAATCCTGCCGATGTCGCGATTGAACCGACATTGCTGACCTTCGAGCACGGCCGCGTTTCGCTGCGTCGTTACGCGCGCTACGAACAAGCGCTCGCTTCGGCGTTGATCGCGCGCTGCGGTGCGGCAACGGCCGATCTCTCTACGTCTGCAGACGTAAGCAACACGAACGAAACGGCGATCGCTGCGACCCTGCAGCGCCTGTTCGCGCTGGATCAAGCCGCGCCGTTCGATCGCCAAGCGTTCGCCGCGTGGCGTTCGCTGCAGCGACGTTTGTCGTTGATCACCGGCGGCCCGGGCACCGGCAAAACCACGACCGTCGCACGTTTGCTCGCGTTGCAACTCGTTGCGGCGGAGCTGCGCGGCGAGTCCTTACGCATCGCATTGGCCGCGCCGACCGGACGCGCTGCAGTGCGGTTGGCGGAGGCGATCGGCGAGCAACTCGCGCAGGATCTCGCCGCCGGCCGCATCGACGACACACTGGCCGCACGCATTCCGCGCAGCGCGCAGACGCTGCATCGTCTACTCGGCCCGCGTCCCGGCCGCGTCGGCTTTCGTCATCACGCCGCGCATCCGCTGCCGTTCGATCTGATCGTCGTCGACGAAGCCTCGATGATCGATCTGCCGTTGATGACGAAACTCGTCGATGCGGTGTCGCCACAAGCGCGTTTGGTGCTGCTGGGCGATCCCGATCAATTGCCCGCGGTGGAAGCGGGCGATGTGCTCGGCGGCCTGTGCGCGGCGGCAGGCGAGGCGCTCGCACTCGATCCTCGCGAACGCGAATCCGCCGTGCGCGCGTTCGGCGCGTCGCTGCGCGACATCGCGGATGCCGAACCGGGCGATCGCGCCGCGCCGCTCGCCGGCCATCGTGTGCATCTGCTGCACGGTTGGCGTCAGGCCGGCGCGCGCACGCTGCAAGCGCTGACCGAAGCGGTGCGAAGCGGCGACGACGATGCGGCGATGGCGCGACTGGGCGACGGCGACCCGGCCTTGCAGTGGCGGCATGGCGATCCTGCCGCGCTCGGCGAGTGGTTGCGCGAAGACGTTCTGCCGCATTTCGCCGCGCTACGCGATGCCGACGATCCCGGCGCCGCGTTGCAGCACGCACGACGCATGCGAATCTTGACCGCGCTGCGTCGCGGTCCGTTCGGCGCCGAGTTCTGGAACACCTGGTGCGCAGCCGAACTGGGTGCGCGCGAGACGCAATTCCACGGTCGTCTGATCGCGATTGCCGAAAACAGCCCGCGCCATGGCTTGTACAACGGCGATCTTGGCGTCTTATGGCGCGACCGCGACGGCGGACTGACCGCTTGGTTCGACTCCGAGGGGCAGCTGCGCGCTTGGCGCCCAGGGCAGTTGCCGATGCACGCCACCGCGTTCGCGTCCACCGTGCATAAGGCGCAGGGCTCGGAGTTCGAGGCGATCGCTCTGTTGCTGCCGGACGCCGACACCCGCGCGCTCAGCCGCGAATTGCTCTACACCGCCCTGACCCGCGCACGGCAGCGGATCGTGCTGTGGGCCTCGCCAACGGCCGTGCGTCGGTCGCTGCAGCGCCGCAGCCTGCGCGACTCCGGTCTGCTGTCTCGACTCGAAGCGCTGACCTCTGCATCCGTTGCATAGGACTGTTCGTATCGCTCTTCGTATCGTCGTCGTACGCCCGCCGCGATAGGCTTCACGCATCGGCTTTACGCATGGATCGAACAGCCGACACTGAGCCGCCTGCTACCATGACCGGCCCCACCCCTCTGCCGAGACTGCCCCCATGTGTTCCGCCGATGCTCACGAGGACGACCGCGCAACGAACGTCGCAGGCGACGAACGCCATGGCGTAAGCCGCACGCAAGCGGAAGATGCCGTACGCGTCTTGCTGCGTTGGGCCGGCGACGATCCGTCTCGCGAAGGTCTGCTCGATACGCCCAAGCGCGTGGTCAAGGCCTACGGCGACTGGTTCAGCGGCTATGCGGTCGATCCCGAGGAGTACCTCAAACGCACCTTCGAGGAAGTGGCCGGCTACGACGAAATGGTGGTGCTGCGCGACATTCCGTTCGAGAGCCATTGCGAACATCACATGGCGCCGATCATCGGCAAAGCTCATGTCGGTTATCTGCCGCGCGGACGCGTGGTCGGCATCAGCAAACTGGCGCGCGTGGTCGAAGCGTATGCGCGCCGCTTCCAAGTACAAGAGAAGATGACCGCGCAAATCGCGCGCTGCATCGAACACTCGTTGCAGCCGCTCGGCGTCGGCGTGGTGATCGAAGCGGCGCACGAATGCATGACCACCCGCGGCATCCATAAACGCGGCGTCAGCATGATCACCTCGAAGATGCTCGGCACGTTCCGCGAGGACGCGCTGACGCGCAACGAATTCCTCCAGTTCATCGACGTCGGCCCGGGGCGCTGACGCGCAGGCGCGTCGACAGACGCCGAGCACCGCAAACTCACCCTCTATGCCGGCTCTGTCGGCATTCCGATATCCCGACCAACGGTCGGCGGGCGCATCGACAGCGTCCGGATCGATGCGTTATGGTCCGAATCTGGCGTCCGGGCCGCGTTGCGGCACCGGAAATGCATGGCCGCAAGGCCCCAACACAACGATAGAGGATCCGCGTCATGGCGAACGAGACTCCCAGCAGTACTCCCGTGCCGGCCGACCAGGCCACTCCGACTCCAGCAACGCCGACCGAGATCCAAGGCTCCACCGTGCCGCCCGGCGCACCGGCGGCCACGACGACCGCGCTCGCTAGCGGCATCTCGCGTTCGACCCAAGAACTCTTCCGCAGCGGCGATGTTTCGATCACGCGCGAAACCTCGACCGCCCCGGGCGGTCCGTTCGCCGGCACGCCGACCAGCCAGATGCAGTACGGCGACATGGTCGTCATCAACACCGGCGCCGGCAACGATCAAGTCAACGTGTCTCAGCGCGCCGACGGCACGCTGGATGTCGACGTGAACGGCCAGAAATATCACGTCACCCTCGCCCCCGGCCAACAATTGGGCGTGCGCAGCGGCGACGGCAACGACATGATCCATGCCGCCGATAACGTCACCGTCGGCATGGATGTGTACGGCGGCGCGGGCAACGACTCCATCAAGACCGGGGGCGGTCGCGATCGCATCGATGGCGGCGCGGGCGACGACATGATCCGCAGCGGCGCCGGTCGCGACGACGTGTTCGGCAATGCCGGCAACGACATGATCGAAGCCGGCGACGGCCACGACGTGGTCTACGGCGGCGACGGCGACGACATCGTCCGCGGCGGCGCGGGCCGCGATTACATCGAAGGCGGCGCAGGTAACGACACCTTGACCGGCGGCACCGGCGACGACGTGCTGTCCGGCGGGCTCGGCGACGACAGCCTTCTCGGCGAGCAAGGCAACGATCGCGTCTACACCGGCGCGGGCCGGGATACCGTCAACAACAGCGCCGGCAGCGATGTGGTTTACGGTCAAAACTACCGACGACAGCATCACGGCGGCGCAAGGCGCCAGCAACGCCGTCACCAATGTGGCGATGACCGCGCCGTTGGGCAGCAGCGTCACCGTCACCGGCTCGCCGGAATTCCAGCAGCGCATCAATGCCGATCTGGAAATGCTGCGCTCGTCGCCGAACGGTCGTCAGATGCTGGCGCAACTCGACGCCTCCGGCCAGACCGTCTCGATCGCGGAACTGCCCAACGTTCGCAACGGCGGCGCGACGCCCGCTGGCGGGGGCAACTTCCTGACCACGGTCGCGGGCCCGGGCGGCACCTCGACCGTCGTCGCGGGTACCGGCACCAATTCCAGCGTCGCGTTCAACCCGTCCAACCACGACGACCGCTTCCCCAATTCGGTCACGGTGCTCTACCACGAGCTGTCGCATGCCTATAACCATATGACGGGCACCCGCCAGCAAGGCACGAACAGCACGCCGGGCATCGACAACGGCACCAACAACCGCGAGATGCAGGCGGTCGGCTTGAACAACACCGGCCTGAGCTTCAACTTCCCCGGCGGAACCGGCCCCACCACCGCCAATCCCACCGCACTGACCGAGAACGGTTTGCGCGCAGAGATGGGCCTGCCCCTGCGGCCGAGCTACCAATTCCCGGCGACCGGCGGTTGGAACGGCGGCCTGGGGCCCGACACCGCGGCACCGCCGAATACCGGCGACGCGACGCTCGATCGCATGATCGGCGCCGCGCAAACGGGCAATCGCGATGAACTGCGCGCGGCGCAGGGCGATCTGCGCAACAGCAACGCCGGCCAACAGTTCCAGCAAGAAGGCAGCGCCGCCGTGGATCGCCAAACC
The DNA here is from genome assembly GCA_963783035.1 of uncultured Gammaproteobacteria bacterium. Taxonomy (GTDB): domain Bacteria; phylum Pseudomonadota; class Gammaproteobacteria; order Xanthomonadales; family Xanthomonadaceae; genus Lysobacter_I. Next base: position 550,541 of record CAWAMC010000004.1, on the reverse strand, counting down.
GCCGAACGCATCGAGCCCAAACAGCAAACGCAGCCGCAGCCAATCGAGGCGGACACCACCGTTGCCGTGGGTGCCACAAGACGATGAACGCGGCGAAGCGCACTATTCCGCGTATCGTGTCGTGCGCAGCCATCGCCAGTCTGATGCTCGGTGCTCTCACTGCCTGCACCGAGGTCAAATCGTCCCATTCCTTGGAGTCCCCTATGCCGTCCGAAACAGCGAACGCCTCTGCCGCAAGCGACACCGTGCGCGGGCCGCTCGGTGTCGAGCTATCCGCGCGATTCGACTACGCCGCCGCGAGTCGAATCGTCACCGTTCGCTACACGCTGCGTAACGGCGGCGATGCGCCGCTGGCGGTGTTCGATCGCGGCGACGCCAATTCGCTCGCCGCGGAACAGCACGCCCTCGGCGAAGTGGGCATCCCGCGGATGTCCGTGGACGGCGACGACGTCACCCTCGAGCATGTGGTGCGGCCATTGCCGCAGGACATCGACATCACATCGCCGCCGACGCCCGTCGCGTTGGAAGTGCCGCCCGGCGCATCGATCGATGGCCGCTTCCAGTTCGTTTTGGAAGGCACGGTCGTGCCCAAACGCTTGCGCTGGTGCGTGGGCGTCATGCGCGTCGGCGACGCCTACATGGAATCGCCCGTGGACACGAAGGCCGGCAAACTCTGGAGCGCCTCCTTCGCCGTCGTCGAAAAACAACAGCGCGCCTGCACGGGCTGGTACGACGTGGACAGCGCTCGCTCCTAAACCTTTGAGCGGCAGCGGCGCCCGCATCACCGCTTCCGCGCCTTCGGGCGCTGAGCCATACGAATGTGGTCGGCACCGATAGCTGCGTGCGTATCGGTCTACCAACGAGGCCGACGGTCAGTCCGCGGCGCGTGAGCGGCCGGCACATCGATCGCCGCGCGAACCGGGCCCACCGATTCATGTCCACCCTGCGGGCCAAACCGCGTTTGTCGATTTTGGCGGCATCGAAAAGCGGCGACCGTTGGTCGGCGCACATGTCGACAGGCCCAGAACGCATGGGCTAAGGTGGGACTTGGCGTTTGAGCCGCAATCGCGGCCTCAAAAATGCACGGCCGAAAGGCCCCTTTCACAGTGAGATCGAGGATTTCCGTCATGGCGAACGATACGCCCCGCGACACCAACGCTCCGGCCCAAGCCGCACCGATCGATAACGCCGCACCGCCGACACCGCCGACCGAGATCAACGGCACGACCGTACCGGCCACCAGCCCCGCGGCGACCAACACCGCCATGGCCAACGGCTTCACGATGACCTCCCAGGAATTGTTCCGGGTCGGCGACGTGTCGATCACCCGCGAGCAAGTCACGCCCGGCGGCGCCTATGCGGGCCAGGCCGCCGACCAATTCGGCGATAAGGTGGTCATCAACACCGGCGCGGGCGACGACAAAGTCAACGTCTCGCAGCGTAAAGACGGCACGCTCGATGTCGATGTGAACGGCCAGAAATACCACATCACCCTCGGCCCCGGCCAAGAGCTGGGCGTGCGCAGCGGCGCGGGCGACGATGTCATCACCGCGGCCGCCAACGTCAAAGTGAACATGGATGTCTACGGCGGCGACGGCAAAGACACCATCACGACCGGCAAAGGCCGCGATCGCATCGACGGCGGCGCGGGCGACGACATCATCAACAGCGGCGCCGGCCGCGACGACGTGTTCGGTGGCGCAGGCAACGACACCATCGATGCCGGCAGCGGCCACGACGTGGTCTACGGCGGCGACGGCAACGACACCCTGCGCGGCGGCAAAGGCCGCGACACGCTCGAAGGCGGCGCGGGCAACGATATTCTCGAAGGCGGCACCGGCAACGACGTGCTGTCCGGCGGTCTCGGCGACGACACGATCCGCGGCGACAAAGGCAACGACGCGATCTACACCGGCGCGGGCAAGGACACCGTCGACAACACATCCGGCACCGATAAGGTCTACGGGCAAACGGCCGACGACACCATCACCGCTGCCAAGGGCGCCAAGAACACGGTGACGAACGTCGATATGACGACCGCGTTGGGCAGCAGCATCACCGTCACCGGTTCGGCGGAATTCCAAAGCCGCGTCAACGCCGATATCGAACTGCTGCGCGCATCGCCCAACGGCCGGCAGATGTTGGCTCAGCTCGATGCCGCCGCGCTCAACGGCAATACCGTGACGATCTCGGAGCTGCCGAACATCCGTAACGGCGGTGCCGGCACCAGTGGCGCCGACACCTTCCTCAAGCAAGTACCGACCGCCGGCGGCGGCACCACCGTCGTCGCAGGCGCGGGCGGCGACGCGACCGTGTATTTCAACCCGTCGAATCACGACGACCGCTTCCCGAATTCGGCCGGCGTTCTGTACCACGAGCTCTCGCACGCCTACAACATGGTCACCGGCACGCGTCAGCCCGGGCAGCACTCGCCGGCGACGCCCGGTGTCGATACCGGCACCAATAACCGCGAAATGCAGGCCGTCGGTTTGGCCAATACCGGCTTCAGCTTCAACTTCCCGGGCGGCAACGGCACGCCCTCCACGACCAATCCCACCGCACTCACCGAAAATGGTTTGCGTGCCGAAATGGGGCTGCCAGCGCGACCGAGCTACCAATTCCCGGCCACGGGCGGTTGGAACGGCGGTCTGGGCTCGCCCGACAGCGCGGCGCCGGCGAGCACCGGCGACGCGGCGCTCGATCGCATGATCAACGCCGCGCAAACCGGCGACCGCGATGGTTTGCGCGCGGCGCAAACCGATCTGCGCAATAGCCCCGCCGGCCAGCAATTCCAACAAGAAGCCGCGGCCGCGCCGGAACGTCTCGATCCGAAGCAGCAGACCTTGGCCGCGCCGCAAATCGAAGCCGACGCGACCGCTGTCGGCGGGCCGAAGCGATGACCTCGGCGATGGGCACGCGTTCGCCTCGTGCCTATCGCGCCATCGCATTGCTGAGCGTCGTGGCGCTTTCCGCCTGCTCCGACGTCAAGTCGTCCCCTTCATCGGAGTCCCGTATGTCGTCCGAAGCTCAGATCGCCGTCCTCGCTAAGACCCACGTGCGGGGCGCGTTCGGCGCCGAGCTTGCGGCGGAATTCGATTACGCCGCCGCCAGTCGCATCATCGAAGTGCGCTACACCTTGCGCAACGGCGGCGATACCGCACTCGCCGTGTTCGATCGCGGCGACGGCAACGCGATCGCCGCCGAACACCACGCGCTCGGCGATGTCGGCATTCCGAACATGGAAATCGATGGCGACGACGTCAGCATCGTGCATGCGGTGCGACCGCTGCCCGACATCGATATCGCATCGCCGCCGACGCCGGTCGCGATCGAAGTGCCTCCGGGCGGATCCATCGACGGCCGTTTCCGGTTCGCGCTCAAGGGCGTGGTCGTTCCGAAACGCTTACGCTGGTGCGTCGCCGTGATGCGCATCGGCGATGCGCAGATGCATTCGCCCAAAGAGACGAAAATCGGCCGATTGTGGAGCGCCTCGTTCGCCGTCGTCGAACAACAACAGCGCATCTGCACGCCTTGGTACGACGTCGCGAGCGCACGCTTCGACGCCTGAACGCTAATGCGCGGCCGCGTGTCGTGACTTACTAGAGCCTATCTCAAAATGATGATTCGAACATTGTCCTATCGTCATCCCGGCGCAAGCCGGAGTGACGAGGGAAAGACCTGACTCAGCAATTTCTATTTTGAGATAGGCTCTAATCTTCATCGCTCGCATACACCGATAAGCCGGCTTTCGCCGGCTTATCGCGTTAGGGCCGTCGGCATTACGTAGACCGGCGTGCCCTCGATGATCGCTCAGGGCGCATCACGCGATTGTGGGCAGACCCCACGATCCCCATCGCATCGCCATCTCGCGTTGCCGCTCGTCGGCTCGGCCGCGCCTTCGCGGTTCTTTTTGTCCTGAAAGATCGCAATGTCGCGTTGATTGAAGAAGCTCCGGAAGCGCAACGCGCTACCCGCGACGCTTCGGTCGCGTTCGACGCGGCCGTTCGGGACATCGTTCGTTCGCCACCGCATCGCGACCAACGCCGCGGATATCGAAACGGACGGCCGCAGGCGATGTCGCTGTCTCGAGGTTCGGCCTCTCTCGCATCGCTTTCCCGTTTCTTTGAAACGACAACGACATTTCGAACGACACTCTTTGAACGACAGGATAGATCATGGCTAACGACACCGACCGCGATTCGACGACGCCAGCGACGAGCAATGCCGCGTCCGCTCAACCCGACAGCGACGCCGCTCGACGCGCGCCCGTCGAGGTCCACGGCAGCACGGTGCCGGCGACCAGCCCCGCGCCGACGACCAGCACCACGGCCGACGGCAAATCCGTCGTCTCGCAAGAACTTTTCCGTCACGGCGACGTGTCGATCACGCGCGAGCAAGTGCCGGCCGGCGATCAATTCGACGACTTGGTGGTCGTCAACACCGGCGCCGGGAACGATCGCGTCAACGTCTCGCAGCGCAGCGACGGCACGCTCGATGTGAACGTCAACGGCGAGCGCTTTCATGTGACGCTCGCGCCGGGACAGGAACTCGGCGTGCGCACCGGCGACGGTAACGATGTGGTGCGCGCGGCGACGAACGTCAACGTGAACATGGACGTGCGCACCGGCGACGGCAACGATCGCATCGTCACCGGCTCGGGCAACGACCGCGTCGACGGCGGCTTAGGCAACGACACCATCTACACCCGCGGCGGTCGCGACGATGTCTTCGGCAACGGCGGCAACGACACGATCAATGCCGGCGATGGTCATGATGTCGTTTACGGCGGCGACGGTAACGACCACATCCAAGGCGGGCGTGGACGCGATTACATCGAAGGCGGCGCCGGCAACGACACCTTGCTCGGCGGTCGCGGCGACGACGTGATCTCCGGCGGCCAAGGCAACGACCGCATCGTCGGCGAACGTGGCGACGATCGCGTCTATACCGGCGACGGCAACGACACCGTGGTCAATCGTTCCGGTAATGATGTGGTGTACGGACAGACTGCGGACGACAAAATCACCGCCACACGCGGCGCCACCAACACCACGACCAATGTCGACATGTCCACGGCCGTGGGCAACAGCATCGTCGTGACCGGCACACCGGAATTCCAACAGCGGGTCAACGCCGATCTGGACATGCTGCGCAATTCGCCGAACGGCCGACAAATGTTGGCCGAACTCGACCGCGCGGCGGCGGCCGGCAATGTCGTGACGATTCAAGAACTGAGCAACACCACGAACGGTTTCGCCACGCCCTCCGGCGGCGGCAATTTCCTGACCACCGTCACCGCACCCGACGGCACCAGCAGTGTCGTCGCCGGGACCGGCACCAACTCCACCGTGGCGTACAACCCGTCGAATCACGACGATCGTTTCCCGGCGCCGGTCGGCGTGCTGTATCACGAGTTATCGCACGCCTATAACCACGTCAACGGCACGCGTCAGCCCGGAACCAACAGTGCGCCGGGCATCGACAACGGCATCAATAATCGCGAGATGCAGGCGGTCGGTTTGAACAACAGCGGCCTGGCTTTCGATTTCGACGGCAACCCGACGACGCCGAACACCACCGCCAATCCGCGCCATCTCACCGAAAATGGATTGCGCGAAGAAATGGGTCTGCCGCAACGTCCGAGTTACAACTTCCCGGTCACCGGCGGCTGGGACGGTGGTCTCGGACCGGGCGATCGCGCCGCACCTGCGACCAACGGCAGCGCGATCGTCGATCCGCAGTTGCAACGTTTGCTCGACGCGGCGCAGACCGGCGATCCCAACGCACTGCGCGCCGCCAGCCACGATCTGCGTCAAAGCGATGTTGGGCAGCAGTTCCAACAACAGGGCACACAAGCGCTGGAACGTCAGCAACAAGAACAAATCGAGGCGCGCCAGCAGCAGATCGCCGCGCCGCAAGTCGAGGCGCAGACCGCCAGCGCTGGCGGCCCACGGCGCTGATGCGGATCGCATCGCGATGACCTACGGCCTGCGCACCCGCATTCGTACGGTCGCCGTGCGTCTATCGATCGCGCTCTTGGCCGCGATCGTCGCCGGTTGCGCCCAAGCCACACCCATACCTTCCTCGGAGACCACCATGCAATCCCACGCGACCGAACATGCGACGAACGATATCGCCGCACCGGCCATCGCCCGCATTCGCGGCGCGCTCGACACCCGACTCGAAGCCGAATTCGATTACGCCCCGAACAGTCGCATCATCGAAGTGCGTTACACCCTGCGCAACGACGGCGATGCCCCGCTCGCCGTGTTCGATCGCGGCGATCAGCACGCCATCGGCACCGGACGTCAGCGCTTCGGCGACGTCGGCATTCCGCGCATGGAGATCGACGGCGAGGATGTCAGCCTCGTCCACGCCGCGATGGCGCTACCCGAACCGGCACCGACCTCGCCGCCGACACCGGTCGCGATCGAATTGGCGCCGGGCGCTTCGCTCGACGGCGAATTCAAGTTCGCGCTCAAGGGCTTGATCGTGCCGAAACGTCTGCGCTGGTGCGTCGGCGTGATGCGCGTCGGCGATGCGTACATGGATACGCCTCAAGACACCAAGGCCGGCAAACTCTGGCGCGCCTCGTTCGGCGTCGTCGACAAACAACAGCGCGTGTGCACGCCTTGGTACGACGTCGAGAGCGCTGCATTCGAAGATTGAACTCGCGATCGCGCCCGTAGGGCACGGAAGCCGTCTCGGCGAATCCGCGGCGCGATCCGAGGCGGCGCCCTCTCCTTAGCCGGAGAGGGCATTTTTTCGTGCGTTGACGCAACCGCAGCCGATACACTGTCGGTCTCGTCGTATCTGCCTGAATTCCGTGACCACATCCGCCTCTCACGTCGGCAACGGCCGACGCGCCGCGCTCGCCTTCATCTTCATCACCATCCTGATCGACGTGCTCGCCTTCGGCGTGATCATTCCGGTGCTGCCGCATCTGGTCGAAGATTTCGTCGGCGGCGATGCCTCCGCTGCAGCCTATTGGGTCGGCTTTTTCAGTTTCTCCTTCGCGGCCGTGCAATTTTTCAGCGCGCCGATCCAAGGCGCGCTGTCCGATCGCTTCGGGCGCCGGCCGGTGATCTTGCTCTCGTGCTTGGGCCTGGGCGTGGATTTCATCTTCATGGCGCTGGCGCCGAGTCTGGCGTGGCTGTTCGTCGGCCGCATCATCTCTGCGATCACCTCGGCCAGCTTCACCACCGCCAATGCCTATGTCGCCGATATCACCTCATCGGAGAATCGCGCGAAAAGTTTCGGTGTGCTCGGCGCCGCGTTCGGGTTGGGTTTCGTGCTCGGGCCCCTGCTCGGCGGCGTGCTCGGCGACATAAACCCCCGCCTGCCGTTCTGGTGCGCCGCCGCTTTAGCGCTGTTGAATTTCGTCTACGGCCTGTTCGTGCTACCGGAATCCTTGCCGAAAGAACGTCGTTCGCCGAGTTTCGATTGGTCGCACGCTAAGCCGCTCGGCGGCGTGAAGTTGTTGCGCGACTATCCGCAGATATGGGGGCTGGTCGCGGTGGTGTTCATCGCCAACTTCGCGCATTTCGTCTACCCGAGCATCTTCGTGCTGTTCGCCGACGCCAGCTTCGGTTGGAAAGAAAAACAAGCCGGTTATGTACTCGCCTTGGTCGGCGTGCTCAGCGTGATCGTCAACGTGTTCCTGGTCGGCACGCTGGTGAAGGCGATGGGCGAACGGCGCGCGCTGCTGTTCGGCCTGAGCTGCGGCGTGGTCGGGTTCGTGATTTATGGCTTCGCGGATCGCGGCTGGATCTTCTTGCTCGGTCTGCCGATCAGCGCGCTGTGGGCGATCGCGACGCCCGCGAGTCAGGCCCTCATCACGCGCCAAATCGAACCGGACATGCAAGGCCGCATCCAGGGCGCGATGAGCAGTTTGGTGTCCTTGGCCGGCATCGCCGCGCCGTTGGTGTTTTCAGGCTCGTTCGGCTATTTCATCGGGCCGCATGCGCCGATGCGTTTTCCGGGAATCGCGTTCCTGATCGCCGCGTTGCTGTTGGCGATCGGCGTTCTGGTCGCATGGCGCTACGCGCGGCCAGTGCCGATGACGGCTGTGCCCGAGGCAGCGTAAGTCGTTCTCCCATCAACGCCGGTAGAGCGGAGCGAAGCTCCGCTAGCCGCACCTTCGATTTGTTGAAAGCGGAGCTTCGCTCCGCTCTACCGGATACGAAAGGTATCAGCCGTCCTCATCCGCATCGTCGCTCGCCGCATCGCCGAGCAACGCCTGCGTCTCGGCCATCGGCAACGATTCGACATCGCGCAGCTTGCGATTGAGCGCGCGCGCACGGCGGCTGGTGTCTTCGATCTTGTTGCTGGCTTCTTCCAGTTTTTTCTTGACGCTCTCGAGCGTGGTTCCGAATTTCCCGAACTCGGTTTTGACCGCGCCCAAGGTGCGCCACACTTCGCTGGAACGTTCTTGGATCGCGAGCGTGCGGAAGCCCATTTGGAAACTGGTCATCAACGCGAGCAAGGTCGTCGGGCCGGCGAGCGCGACGCGCTGATCGCGCTGCAACGCTTCCACCAAGCCGGGGCGGCGCAACACTTCGGCGTACAAACCTTCGGTCGGCAGAAATAGGATCGCGAATTCGGTGGTGTACGGCGGCGCCACGTATTTTTCTCGTATCTCTTTCGCTTGCTTGCGCACCTGCCGCTCCAACGCGTCGCCGGCCGCGCGCGCGGATTCGACATCGCCGCGCTCCTGCGCATCGAGCAAGCGCTCGTAGTCTTCGCGCGGGAACTTCGCATCGATCGGCAACCACACCGGCGCTTCGCCGCTGGAGCCGGGAAAACGCAACGCGAATTCGACCGTCGCATCCGAATTCGGCACGGTCTTGACGTTGGCGGCGTATTGATCCGGCGAGAATACTTGTTCCAACAAGGCCGCGAGTTGCACTTCGCCGAACACACCGCGGCTTTTGACGTTCGTCAGCACGCGTTGCAAACCGCCGACATCCGCGGCGAGTTTGTTCATGTCGCCCAAGCCCTGATGCACCTGCGCCAACATCTGCGCGACATTGCCGAAACTTTCGGTCAACCGCGTTTCCAGCGTCGATTTCAATTTCTCGTCGACCGTTTCGCGCATCTGTTCGAGTTTGGCTTCGTTGCTGCGTTGCAATTCCGCGAGCTTCTGTTCGAGCGTCGCGCGCAATTCGCCGATGCGCTGTTCGTTGCGGTCGGTCAGTTCGCGCAATTGCGTACTGAGCGCGGTCGCGAACTGTTGCTGGCTGTCTTTGGACTCTTGGCGCGCGGCGCGGGCGTCGTCGTTGAGCGCATTGCGCAATTCGTCGAGCCGGGCATCGGTGCGCGCGGTCAGGTCGCCGAGACTGCGGCCGAAGTCTTCGATTCGCTGGCCTTGGCTCAGTGCGAAGCTATCGAGCTGAGCGCGCAGTTCGCCGCGGCCGGCGCGTTGTTCGTCGCGTAGCGCCTCTTCGACCCGATCGCGCAGCCGGTCTAAAGCCGCATCCGGCTTGCGCAGGATCAGGACGACCAGCAGGACGATGACGATCGCGAAGGCGATCAAGAGCGCGATCGAAACGAGGGAGGTGTCTTCCATCGCATCAGTTTAGCCCGTCGCCGGGGTTTGGATGTCGTCGACATGACGACCGTCATCAGGGTGTCACGAAAATGCCATTAGACTCAGCGCACAACACAGGCTCTGGGGATCATTCATCGAATGACAGCCGCCAAACTCTTACCGCTCGCCGGCATCGCCGCCCTCGCCGTTTTCTGCTTCTCCGTGCTGTGGCGAGTGGCCAAGCATCAGGGCCGCCTACGACACATCCGCGAAGCCCCTCTGCCGCCGGGCATCTACGACAAGCTCCGCGCCACTCGGCCCGACATCGACCCGGCGCACTTCCGGAAGATCGAACGGGGGCTGCGCGATTTCTTCGAGGCGTATTTGCTCAGCGGCCGCAAGCCAGTGTCCATGCCATCGCAAGCCGTCGACGAACTCTGGCACGAATTCATCCTCTACACCCGGCATTATCAACAGTTCTGCGATGCGGCGTTCGGTCGCTTCTTGCATCACACGCCCGCGGGGGCGATCACGCGCAACTACGATCGCAATGTCGGTCTGCGCCGCGTGTGGTGGCACTGCTGCAAACGCGAAGGCATCGATCCGCGCAAGGCCACGCGTCTGCCGCTGCTGTTCGCGCTGGACACCCAGCTCGCGCTCGCCGATGGCTTCCACTACGTCGTGGATTGCAACGGCGTGCGTAAACGCCAAGATGAAAACAGCGGCGGCGGATGCGGCGGCGGCACACAATGCGCCACCGACATGAGCGACACCTCGTTCGACGGCACCACCGATGGTTTAGGCGACGGCGGTAGCGGCGACGGTAGCGGAGACGGCGGCGATAGTGGTGGCGATAGCGGTTGCAGCGGTGGCGGCTGCGGGGGCGGCGGCGATTGAATTCCCTGGTCGTATCGTCGGCTGCGACGCAGCATGCATCGCAGCCGACGAGATCATCTTCGTACATCGCTTAAGGCGTGACCGCACCCGCCCATACGCTGTACGGGATCGTACCCTGATCCCACGCCGCCACCACGCGACCTGACGTCGAATACGCGCCGCGCCCGCTTGGGATATAGCTAACGTCGTCGGAAAAATAGTGCGCTGCGCTCACCGCGATTGGTGTCGCCGCAACATCGACGACGAAACCGGTGAAGTCATTAACGGCCGGAGTAAACAAAGACACCGTTTGGCTCGGCGCGACAATCATCGCCCGTGTGCCGCCGATCGCGACCACATCGGGACGAGTACGGGCCCACACGCTAGTGCAGAAAAAACAACCCGGCGTCGACAGTCCGACCTCGGTTGAGGATGGCGCGAACCTTATCGTCCCACCATCGTCGACCTCCACGCGCATCGCGGACACGCCGTTGGAGCCGCTGGCCGACCACGACCAACTCGCTAAGGTCGCACCAGCGACCGCGATATAGCCGACGTCGGGATACGCATAGCCGCCGCTCGACCCGCTGCGGCCGGGCAATTCCCGTTCGATCGGCGCGCCGGCGACGTAAGCCGGTACGTTCGCGACGAATGGTACGCAGTAGCGGACGTCGCTGGTGCAACCGTCGTACGCGAACACGAAACGGTCGCGCGCGGCGTCATAGGTCGCGGACAAATTCGCGATATGACTTCTGCTCGTGCCGAGCAATCGCGGAATCGGGTCGTAGAGGTCGAGGCCGGGGTTCATCCGGCTCATAAAGAAGCCGAAGGGCTGCCGCGCATCCTGCCAAACCACAGCGACGCAACAACTCGCGTCATTGATGTTATCGACGACGATCGCCGGTTTCGCTTCGGCATTAGTGATGAGTATGTTGCGCAAGTAGCCGGGCGAGTACAAGGTACGATCCGCGATCCACACCATTTGTCGATCGAAGACCGCGACTGCAATGCCATCGGCGCTGTCGAACGTGACCGGACCTTCGGGAAAGTTCCGCGTGGTCGGAGAACTCTGTCGCGCCGCGATGTAATAGCGGTTCTGCGGTGTCTTGAACACGACCGTGGGGTCTTTGTATTTCAAGCGGCTGCTCGGTACGCGCGGAAACACCACAATATCGCTTCCGGGCAATGGTGCGCCATTGTTGTCGATTCGTTTGGCGTAAACGCGGCCTCCTGACTCGTACACCACCAAGCCCGTGTCGGTGCCCGGGTCGAATGCGATCGCCGGCGAAAGCGAAGGATAACTGCCGATACCGTCGGCAGATGCGGGTGCGATCGCGCACAACCAAAGCGCGATCACTGCGAAAATTGAATGAAATGGCTTGCGCATGTCTTACTCTCCTTGATGAGGGATGCCGCACGCCGCAGGCACTTGGCGCTTTGCGGTCCGTCGACTCCCCAGACTTACGCGCATTGATTCGGAAGCAGGACAACGCTTCCGATCAACGGTCGTGTCGATCAAGGCATACGCATGTGCTCGATGCGCCACCAGCGTTGACAAAACGCACTCGCTGGCCGATACGCACGAGTTTTCGCGTTTCGCACAGCGCCATTACGCCGTGCCTACATGCCGTTAAAAATAAATCCGTGCGCCCTATGAAAACGCGATCGATCTCGATCGGTTGCGCTCAATCCACCACGCGACAAAACACCGCTTTCAGATAACGGCTTTCCTGCACATCGGTCAGCCATGGATGATCGGCGCCGGCGCCGGCGACTTTCAGCACCTGCACGGTGCGGCCGGCGTAGTACGCGGCACGACGCAGCGTGTCGAGGAATTGCTCCTCGCTCACTAAACCGGTGCATGAGAATGTCGCGAACAGACCGCCGGGCTTGACCACGCCCATCGCCAACTTGTTCATGTCGAGATATTTCTTCAGCGCGGGGATCACTTGTTCGCGATCCCGCGTCATTTTCGCCGGGTCGAGAATCACCACGTCGAATTGCTCGCCAGCGTTCGCCGCATCGCGCAGCCACGTGAAGATGTCGGCCTGCACGAAGCGCGGGCGGACATTGTTCAGCTTGCCGTTGGCCTTGGCGATCTCGATCACCGCTTCGTCGATATCGATGCCGACCACTTCGCTCGCGCCGCGCACTGCGGCGTACACGCCGAAACCGCCGGTGTTGCAGCACAGGTCGAGCACGCGCTTGCCCGCGCACTGATGCGACAGCCATTCGCGATTGTCGCGCTGATCGGCGAAGAAACCGGTCTTGTGCGCGCCGGCCGGATCGGCGCGGAATTTGATGCCGAATTCGGTGATGATCGCCGGCGCCGCCGGTTCGGTGCCGCGAAAGTCGAAACTTTCCTGCTTCTGCACGTGTTCGTCGGCGGAGGCGTGGAAGCGGCAATCGGGAAACTGTTCGCGCAATGCGGCGTAGATCCACTCGCGATAACGAAACATCCCGGCGCTGAAGTATTGAACCACCAACAGATCGGCGTAGCGATCCACCACCAAGCCGCTGAGGCCATCGCCCTCGCTGTGTACGACGCGCCACGCATCGGAGACCTCATCGAGCTTGAGCACGTCGCGACGCAGGCTCACGGCCTCGGCGATCTTGCGCGAAAACCACGCCGCGTCTACGGCCACATCGGGGTCGCGTTCGAGCATGCGGATCGCGATGCGCGAATGGCCGTTGTAGAACCCGCGGCCGATCCACACGCCATCGTTGCCGACGACATCGACCAAACTGCCGGGCTTGGGCTTCTGCGTGGGTTTTTCGACGAGTTTCTGGAAGATCCACGGGATGGCGCGAGGTCCAATTGTTTTTCAGATGGACGATCGGCAGGGCGGCGGCTTGAGTAGTCATTGCTGAATTGTAGCCGTCCGCGCGATTGGACCCGCTATGCCGATGCCTCGATGGCTGATAACCTCCGCCGCTCCGAAGGGGAGTAGCTCCCGCACGTCGAAGTCGTCATTACGAGTCAGGGCACCTGCCCGCCCGGCTCCGGCCCGACGGTAGTCCTCGCACCGCAGGTGCGCAGACTACGAGCAAGACCTTCGCCGTACAGGCGAATGGTCCGTCCCCACGATCCGGCACTGCCCGGACCGGTACGACGCCCAGCGCCTCACGGCCTGGGCGTCCTCGTATCCGGTCTCGGGAGAAACCGACTCATGCAAACCATCGGAAATCCGTTGTTGTGGGGAGTGTTCGGCGCGGTCGTCGTCGCCGCGTTGCTGATCGATCTGGTGCTGATGCGCCACGGCGGTCCGCACAAAGTCACGTTCAAAGAAGCGCTGGGTTGGAGCATCGGTTGGGTCGTCTTGGCCCTGATGTTCAACGCCGGCCTGTGGTGGTATGCCGTCGGCCAGTTCGGCGACACCGTCGGCAACCGGATCGGCCTGGAATTTCTCACCGGCTATTTGGTCGAGAAATCGCTGGCGGTCGACAACATCTTCGTATTCTTGATGTTGTTCACGTACTTCGGCGTGCCCGAGATTCAGCGTCAGAAAGTGCTGGTCATCGGCATCCTCGGCGCGATCGTATTGCGCGCGATCATGATCTTCGCCGGCGCGTTGTTGCTGGCGAAATTCCACTGGATTCTGTATGTGTTCGGTATTTTCTTGGTCCTGACCGGCATCAAGATGCTGATCGCGGCCGGCAAGGCACCGGATCTGGAAAAGAATCCGATCCTGAAGTGGATGCGCGGCCACTTGCCATTGACCAAGGACTATCACGGCAATGCGTTCATCGTGAACCTCGATGGCAGGCGCTGGTATACGCCGTTGTTCGTAGTGATCGTATTGATCGGCGTGACCGATTTGATCTTCGCGGTGGATTCGATTCCGGCGATCTTCGCGATCACCAGCGACCCGTTCATCGTGCTGACTTCGAACGTGTTCGCGGTGCTGGGCCTGCGCGCGATGTTCTTCCTGTTGGCCGGCATGGCCGATCGCTTCCATCTGCTGCCGTACGGCTTGGCGGCGGTGTTGATGTTCATCGGCGCGAAGATGTTGCTGATCGACGTCTACAAGATTCCGGTCCTGGTCTCGCTCGGCGTGGTCGCAGCGACGATCGCGGCCACGGTTGTGCTGAGTCTGCTGCGTCCGTCATCCACAGAAACCAAGGCGCCCTGACGCAGCTGCGACGACAGGCACCACAACCACGCACCCATCGTGCGCGTCGTCCGGGCAACACTGCGTTGCCCGGACGCCTAGCCGACCGGCCTTGATCGTATCCACTGTCGTCACCACAGACTTGCGATGGACTTGCATCTCCCCGAAGACATCCCCGATACCCCCGAGCAACGTGCGGCGGATCGCCGCCGCCTGTTGCGGGCGCTGAACGCGAGTCTCGCCTTCGTCTTGCTGTTGGTCGTGGTGTTCTGGTTGCAGCAAGGGCTGGATCTCCGCGGCTTCGCGGTCGCACCACGCACTGCGGCCGGGTTGCTCGGCATCCTCAGCGCGCCGCTGCTGCACGGCTCAGCCGAGCACTTGGCCGCGAACGCAGCCTCGTTGCTGTTGCTGGGCACCTTGTCGCTCGCGGTGTATCCGCGGGCCACCGCGCACGCGCTGCCGCTCTTGTGGCTGGGTTCGGGGCTCGGTGCGTGGTGGCTGGGCGCGCCTAACACCTTCCACCTCGGCGCCAGTGGTGTGACTCACGGCTTGATGTTTCTGGTGTTCGTGTTGGGCCTGTTGCGCCGCGACCGTCCATCCGTGGCGGCGGCGATGATCGCGTTCTTCCTCTACGGCGGCATGTTGCTGACCGTGTTGCCGCAAGAAGCCGGCGTCTCGTGGCAATCGCATCTTGGCGGTGCGATCGGCGGCGTGATCGCCGCTGTTTTGCTGCGTCACCGCGACCCGCTACCGCCGCGCAAAAAATACAGTTGGGACTTGGAAGACGAGTCCGAGCATTGGGCCGAAGACGGCGACGAGTTGGAATTGCCTGCACCGAACGATGTGCCTGTGCTCTGGCATCGCCCGGACCCCGCTGCCGAAACCGAGCGCGGCAAAGTGCTGCCTTTCCGGCGCCCCGATGCGACGACGGACGATGCCGACGATGAGCAGGCCGGTGTTTCGATAGCGAACGATCCGGAAGATCGTCGGTAAAGCATCAAGACCACAATGCGAAGGCCGTCTTACGCGTTGTTCAAACATCTTGCATTCGGAGTGAGGCGTCATCCTGAATAAATGAGATGTCATCCCGAACGAGGGCGAAGCCCGAGGAGGGACCTGCTTTGGGTTTTCCTGCTTTTTTTGCAGCGTTTGCCGCTGCAACAGCAGGTCCCTCCGCCCGCAGTGCGGGCGTTCGGGATGACAGCGAACGGATCCCTATCGGCGGCGATTGGCGATTTCGAACGGGCTCTAAGCGCCGAATGTCGCATACCTAAAACGCGTCATCCCGGCGAAGGCGTGGGATCCATGTCCGTCAGTCCCTATGCGAAGCGGTCTGCACCACTCAAAAGCATAATCCCCGCCTTCGCGGGGAAGACGAAGATCAACCGCTGAAATCGTCAGCGCACATCGTCATGGCCGGTCATTCGTGCATGACACGGCATCGCTGAGCTGACGCGCGTTCGAGTTCACTCGATCGTATCGCCGCAACGATCCACACATCGCATGCCGACGCGTCACAAGATTCCCGTGCAGCACGGCCAATCGTGCGCAAGGCGATACGTCGCAGGCGATGCCAAACTGAACCCGCAACGATCGACACGCTGGCTCCAAAGCGTGCTTTCGCGCACAATTCCCCGAGATTCCTCTCGCGCCCTTCATGCACGCCTACGTTTACAAAAGCCAACGGAAGGCCGACACCTACCTCTATCTCGCCGCGCGCGACGATTTCGATTGCCTGCCCGATGCGGTACGCGATCGACTCGGCGCGCTGCAGTTCGTGCTGGATGTGGCGCTGACGCCGGAACGGACGCTGGCGCGAGTCGATGCGGCTGCGGTTCGGGCCAGTCTGTCGAGCCATCGTTTCTTCGTGCAATTCCCGCCGACCGCACTCGACCCGATGACCGAGGATTGGGGCACCGATGGCTGAACCCCCTCGCATGGATCAGGACGTCGCGGTGGACGGGGCACCGCAGGACGACGGCATCGCGATCGCACCTACGCTGAACACCGCCAGCCCGCGCATGCGCGCCTGGGCATGGTGGCTCGCTGGCGGCGCGCTCGCCGTGCTGGCGGGCGTCGGGCCGGCAATCGCGGCGGTGGTCGGCGTGTTGGCGCAGCCATTGCTCGCCCTCGGCGTGCGCGCTTGGCAGGGCGAACGCGTGAGTTGGAAACGCCTCGATCGCCGCGCGTTGCTCGAACTCGTTTTGCTGTGGGCCGCGGCGATCGCCGCCTGCGCCCTGCTGATCGCTTGGCCGCTCAGTGCGCTGCTGCAGAGCCGCAGCCTGGGCTCGGCGATCGCGCTCAGCGCAGTGGTCGGCGGTGTGGTGTTGGGCTTCTGGCGACTGTGGCCGCTATGGCGCGGGATGGAGGCCGAATCGGGCCGTCTCGCGGCGCATTGGCCCGCGCTGGCCGAGACCGACACCCGCGCTTGGTCGGGGCTGGGCGGCGCGCTGCTGTTGATGCTGCCAGTGGCGACGACCTTCCTGCTGGCATGGCCGGGCCTGATCGAAGGCGGCGCGCGCTGGGCGCTCGCGGGTGCGGCCGCGGTGCTCTGGCCGCTGGCGCATCTGGGTCTGCAACGCCTGCCGGCACCCGAAGGCTACAGCGCCGACGCCATGCTGCAGGAGGCCACGGCGGAATCGGCCGAGGATGCGCTCGCACCGGGCGCCGACGAAGACCTCGATGCCGCGCTGTACGACGCCGCCCGTAACGGCCGTGTGGAGCGCGCGCTCGCCTTGCTGGATGCCGGCGCAGATGCGCATGCGCTGGCGCCCGCCGACGCCCGCGACCAACGCGATTTGGCGATGTTGGCGGCGGTGCTGCCCGATCTGCGCCTGTTGCGCGCCTTGATCGGGCGCGGCGTCGATTTGAACGCCGGCCACGGCGGCATGACCGCGCTGATCGCCGCCACCCGCGACAGTTGGCACGGCCGCCCGGATGCGGTGATGACCTTGCTGACCAACGGCGCCGACCCGCGGATCGCCGATCACGACGGCAATACGCCGCTGCATCACGCCGCGCGTAGCTCGGATCCCGGCGTCGCCGCGTTATTGCGCGATGCCGGCGCCGAAATCGATGTGCTCAATCGCGACGGCGCTTCGCCGCTGGCGGTGGCGTGCATCGCCGGCAATTGGCGGCTGGCGCGCTTTCTGCTCGAACGCGGCGCCAAACCCGAACTGCCTGGTGGCGTACCGGCCCTGCACGCCGCGGCCAGTGGCGACGAAGACGACGCTGCGGGCGTGCAATTGCTGCTCAAACACAAGGCGAAAGCCGATGCCCGCGATCCGCGCGGCCGCAGCGCGTTGCACGAAGCGGCGTACGCGGGCCATGTCGAGATCGTCGGCATCTTGCTCGGTGCCGGTGCCGATGTGCAGGCGCGCGACCACGAACAACGCACGCCCTTCCTCGACGCCGCGCGCGGCGCGCGCTTGAACGCCTTGCATGCACTGGCGGATGCACGCGCGGAGATTCATGCGGTCGACGCTCAGGACCGCAACGCGTTGATGTTGGCGTGCATGGCCGATGCACCCTCGCCCGCGCTGATTCGCGCACTGATCGATCTGGGCATCGATCCGCAGCGCGCCGATCGCGACGGCCGCCGCGCGGTCGATGTCGCCGCAGCAGCGGGACGTTGGGCGCTGGTGGCGGCGATCGATCCGACGTCGCAATTACCCGCCAGCCTGCGTCACGACGATGCGCCGACCGAAGACGCCGCGTTGCCCGATCGCGCGCCGCTGGACCTGCTGCGCGATGCGCTGGACAACGGCGACACCGCCGCCGCGCTGCAATGGCGCGCCTTGGTGCCGAGCGATGCGCTGAGCGCGCTGTTGCACGACGACGACGGCCGCCCCGCGAGCGAGGCTCGCATCGACTGGCTGCTCCGCCACGGCGCCGATGCCGAACAGCGCGATGCTGAAGGCGACACCACGATGTTCGCGTGGCTGAGCCTCGGCCCCGCTGCCGCCGGTGCTGTGCAAACCCTGCTGCGTCGCGGCGTTTCGCCGGCCGGCGCCGGTGGCCTCGCCCGCTTCTTGTCCGCTTGCGTCGCCGCCGATCGCGCCGATTTGAGCCTGGAGCGCTTGGCGCTGGATCTGCTCGACCGCGGCGCCGACCCGTTCGCCGCCTCGCGCAGCGGCGACCCCGCGCTGCCGATGGCCGTGCGCCTGGGCTGGAATCGCCTGATCGCGCGTCTGCTGGCGATCGGCATCGCGCTCGATGCGCGCGACCAGCACGGCATGACCGCCCTGCATCTGGCCGCCGCATTGCGTCGCGAATCGGTGATCAAACAATTGATCCTGCACGGGGCGTCGCCCGATGTGCGCGCCGCCGATGGCCAAACGCCGCTGGGTGTGGCGCTGTCCAGCGGCCGGCGCGATTTGGCCGACTGGCTGGATTGGCGCCAGTGGTCGCTGCCGAAACGCCCGCTGCAACCGAGCGATCTGCCGAGCGCCGCAGTCTCCGGCGATGCCGATGCCGTGCGTCGCTTGCTCGATCTAGGCCTCCCGATCGACACCATCGACGCGCAAGGCTGCACCGCGCTGTTGCGCGCGGCCGGTGGCGGCCATCGCGCCGTGGTCGAAATTCTGCTCACGCGCGGCGCCGACCCCAAACTCGCGGCGCGTACCGGCGCCACGCCGCTGTCGGCCGCGGTCAGCATGCGGCAATTGGCGATCGTCGATCGCCTGCTCGCGGCCGGCGCCGTGCTCGAACAACGTCTTCCAGGCGATGTCACCGTGTTGATGTTGGCCGCGGCATTAGGCCTGCCCGATGTCTGCGCCCGTCTGCTCGCGGCAGGCGCGAACATCAATGCGACCGATGCCCAGGGCCTCACCCCGTTGCATTGCGCCGCGCTGTACGGCTTCACCGCGCGCGATCGTCCGCGATTGCTCGCCTTGCTCGATGCTCTGCTGCTGGCCGGCGCCGACCCCGACGCGACGGCCGCAGGCGGCGTCACGCCGCTGCTGCTGATGCTCGGCGCGCGCGCCGAACCCGGCACCGCCTGCGACGAAGACGTGGTGCTGGCCGGCGTCCATCGGGTGCTCGATGAAGGCGGCAACATGCAAGTCCGCGACCCGCGCGGCTTCGGTCCGCTGCATCTGGCCGCCCTGCACGGCCTGCTGCACGTGACCAAAGATCTGCTGCGCGACGGTGCCCTGCCCGACCTGCGCGATAACCTCAACCGCACCCCGCGCGAGATCGCGGTGATGCGCGGCTTCGTCGATGTCGCTGCGGAGTTCTCGCCGCGTACGCCGAACGTGCCGATGTCGCGGTTTTTGAAAGATCGGGATACGTAAAGCGTGACGTTTGTGCGCATCACTCGAATGCGTTGCGCCGCTTTGTACTGAAAGCGATCGCAGCATCGACAAAGAAGCACAGGTACAGGTGCACAGCACCTCTTCGCTATTCCGGTTTCGAATGCGGCGGCCCCACATCCGCCTCGAACAACGCCTCCAACTCGCCGCGCGCCTTGCGCGCGCTGGCGAGCAAGGCGTCGTCGTCGTCGTAGATCAAATGCTGATTCAATAGCAACGTCTCGTCGTGTTCGCGGAACATGCGCACGCGTTCGACCGCGGTGTCGTGCGGTACGCCGAGCGCGATCAACACGTCGCGGCCCATTTCCAAACCCGAGGCGAAGGTTTCGCGCGTGACCGCGGCGCCGAGGTCCATCGATTGCCAGGCATGACGGCGGTCGTGCGCACGGGCGAAGATTTTCAGCTCTGGGTACATCCGCCGCACCACGCGGGTCACGCGCAGATTGGCCTCGATGCCGTCGATCGCATTGATGAAGAGTTTGGCGTTAGCGGCGCCGGCGGCACGCAGCAAGTCCGGGCGCGAGGCGTCGCCGAAGTACACTTTGTTGCCGAAGCGACGCATGGTATCGAGATGATCCGCGTCGGTTTCCAATGCGACGAACGGAATCTTCTGCGCGACCAAGATACGCGCGACGATCTGACCGAAACGGCCGAAGCCGGCGAGGATCACTTGCGGCTGATGATCGGGAATCGCATCGAATTCGCGCGACGCGGCGGGTTCCGGATACGCGCGCAGGAACCGCGATGCGGCGATGATCGACAACGGCGTCAAGGCCATCGATAAGCCGACGATCGCGACCAAACGATTCTGCAACGCCGCATCGATCAAGCCGGCTTTCACCGCTTCGGCCAGCACCACGAACGCGAATTCGCCGCCGAGCGCCAGCACCACCGCCAATTGCAGCGCTTCGCGCCAACCGATGCGCGCCGGACGCAGCGCGATACCGAACAAAATCCCCGACTTCACCGCAAGCAACGCGATGGTGCCGAGCGCGATCGACCAAGGCTCGGCGACGATCAGCGGTAAATCGATGCTCATGCCCACGGCCATGAAGAACAGCCCGAGCAACAGACCCTTGAACGGTTCGATCTGCGATTCGATCTCGTGGCGGAATTCCGAATCCGCTAGCAGCACGCCGGCCAGAAATGCGCCCAAGCCCATGCTCAAGCCAGCGAGCGCCATCACCCACGCAGCACCGAGCACCGCAAGCAAGGCGCTGGCCGTGAGCATTTCCGGCACACCGATACGCG
The DNA here is from genome assembly GCA_963783035.1 of uncultured Gammaproteobacteria bacterium. Lineage (GTDB taxonomy): Bacteria > Pseudomonadota > Gammaproteobacteria > Xanthomonadales > Xanthomonadaceae > Lysobacter_I. Next base: position 529,461 of record CAWAMC010000004.1, on the reverse strand, counting down.
CAGCGAGACGGAACAACTGGCGCAGCAGATAACGCCCGCCGACGATCACCGTAAGAATTGCGGCCAAGGCTTTGCCGACATTCATCCACATCGAACCGCTCTCGTTCGCGGCCACGCCGAGTAGCGGAATCACGGCGATCAGCGGGATCGCCGCCAAATCTTGGAACAGCAAGATCGCAAAGGCATTACGCCCGTGCGGCGAGGTCATCGCTTTGCGTTCGGACAGCAGCTGCAGACTCACTGCAGTCGAGGACAGCGCCAACGCGAGACCGACCGCCAGCGACGCCTTCCAACTCATCCCCAGCGCCAAACCAATCCCGCCGAGCGCCAGCGCCGAAAGCCCGACCTGCAAGCCACCCAAGCCGAACACCGGCTTGCGCATCACCATCAAACGCGACGGCGACAATTCCAGGCCGATGACGAACAACATCATCACCACGCCGATCTCACTGGCGGTCAGCACCGGCGCGGCGTCCTTGATCACTTTCAGCCCGAACGGCCCCAAGGCCACGCCCGCCGCCAGATAACCGAGTACCGCACCCAAGCCGAAACGCTTGAACAACGGCACCGCGATCACCGCCGCCAGCAAAAACACCAACCCCAGTTGTAAGCCTTCGCCGTGCATGCGTACCTCCTATCGCGATTTTGGAGCGTTTCGAAATCTCACCATACTTCACCGCGCGCTTCGGCGACATATGGACGTGTTCAGTGATTCCAATCGCTTCAGCGATTCCAGCTGCGAGGCCGCCGGCCCTACGCCATCGTATCGATGCGCCCTGCGTCTTCGCCCCCTCGAAGAAATTCGCTAAGCTGTCGCGGCACTCTCGCCCAAGAAGTTCTACCGATGCGCAGCCCTGTCGCTTCATGGATGTTCGCAACGCTGTTGTGCCTGTCGTTGATCCCCGTCACTGGCGATGCCGCCAAGCGCCATGTAGCCGCCCGCGAGCAAGCCGAGTCGGCGCTGCTGGTCTCCGGCACGATCGACATCACCGCCGAAGGCAAAGTGGTCGGTCACACCCTCGATCACCTCGATCGATTGCCGCCAGGCATCGTCAAGATGGTCGAACGGCTGGCGCCGCAGTGGACGTTCGAACCCGTGGCGCTGCCAGAGAACACCATCGGTCGTTCGAAGATGAACCTGCATTTCGTGGCGAAGCGCTTGAGCGATAGCGACTACCGCATCGAACTGCGCAGCGCGAGTTTCGACGCCGAGCAAGCGCCTGGACAAGACATCGCGATCGCTCGCCGCGGACGCATGCCGAGTTATCCACCGAACCTTGCGGCCATGGAAGTCAACGGAACGGTTTATCTCGTGGTCCAAGTCGGGCGCGATGGCAAAGTGATGAATGCCGACGCTAGCCACGTCAATCTGAGAACTGTCGGCGCCGAAGCGGACATGGCGCAGTGGCGCAACCAACTGAGCGAGGCGAGCATTAAAGCGATTCGCAGCTGGACATTCACCACGCCAACCGCAGGCGATGCAGTCGATGCGCCATACTGGATCGGCAGACTCCCTGTCGAGTTCACGATACTGGGCACTCCCCGTCCCAAGCTCGGCAAGTGGGAAACCTATATTCCAGGCCCACGCAAGCCGATTCCTTGGGCCGACAGCCTCGGTACCACCGACGACAACAGCGACGCGCTGACACCGAACGAATTTCATACCGACGGCGGCGGCCGTCGCCTGATCGGGCCGCCCGGCGGCAGTTGATCGCATAGCGCTGGCGCGGCAGCGCTTCTCAAACGCTCGCCGCGTGGTATACGCCCATCGCGAACGCGGCGGCGTGACATCGATCAAATGCCTAAGCTATGCTTGCGCACGTTCGCTGCTTAATCAAAGAACGACTTATTTCTGCGCCTCAGGACTCACAATGCGCTCGTTTCGATCAGCTCTGTTAATAGGCGCGTTTCTGTTGTCTTCTGCCTCTTGCAGTATGCGGAACGCTCCAGCGCCGATTGAAGCGGACGCACTAAAGGCAGGCCCTTCCTTGCGCACGCTTAACATGTTCGACAGCTTGCGCCTCAGTGATGATGTGTCGATAACCTTTAACCGCGTCACCGATGAGCGATGTCCCTCGAATGTTGTCTGCGCATGGGAAGGTGAAGCATCTGCGGGCTTTCTAGTCGAGCAAAAAGGCAAGCCCGATTCCCATGTTTCTATTCCTTGGGCGCTGTCTTTAATCATGATCCCGCTTTGCGCTACACGCGAGTCGCTAATTATCGCATCTACCTTATGTCGCTCCTGCCGAAACCGTCCAGCGATGAACCATTGCCTACGAAGGTATACAAGGCAGAACTTAAAATTGAACTGGATCGACCATAGCCCGTAGACCAAGTCATCGATTCTGTTTACGGTATGTTTGGGATGCTGCTGGCCGATGACCCAGCCTACGACAATCGAACGACACAATACAGTCAACCTTCGCAATCAAACCGCATCCACATCTGCGTGATGAGTAACCCGCCCAGCGACGCCAATCCTGTCGGTTGTGTTCCGCTACTCTGCGTAAATTTCGCGCTGAGCCGCCTCGCAAATAGCTGAGCCATGCGGCGGGCGCTTCGCTACCGGGCAGATCATCTTCGCGAACGATATCCAGCACTTGTCGTTCGATGGTGGCGAGGCGGCAGTTCTCCCAACGGCCTTTGTAGCGACGGCGGGTGGGATACAAGAGATCGATGTGATCCAGGCCCGCGAGCGGGTTGCGCATGCGTGCGAGACGGCAACGCGCGGCGAGCAGCGGAGCGTCGTAACTCTTGCCGTTGTAGCTGGCAAGGATGGTGTTGTCGCGCAAAGTGTCGGCGAACGCAGCGAGTAGGTCGCGTTCGGCAGAGAGTGTGGTCATCAACCACTGGCGGATGTGCAGACCGATGCGCGAGCCATCGTTACGCCACTGCGCGATACCGATCATAAACGCGCGCGTTCCGGTGCCGCCCGCAAGCCCGGTGGTTTCGGTGTCGAAGAACAATACGTCGTCGACAGGAATCATCGCGCTGCGGCGGTCGAACGCACCGCACAGCGTGTTCGGTAGCGGATCGCGAGGCAGCAGCGTTTCGATCAAGCGCAAGCCCGGCGCGATTTCGTCGCCCGGTAGCCTGCGATCGGCATCGGTCGCTGCGTGCGCGATGCGTTCGGGCGCACGCACGCGCAGCAGGCGGCGCAGGTCTTCGATGGTGTGCGCGGCTGGTTTTACTTGTGTGATTGATCGTGTGCTTGGTCGCGCGGCTGGCTGCGAGGACGCGTGCGACGTCATCGCCACCGACGCGCCATGCCCGCTTTGTCGGCGCAATGTGCGCAGGCGTTCGACAGCGATGGTCATGGACACTGCAACTCCCTCATCCGGCCCTTCGGGCCACCTTCTCCCGGAGGGAGAAGGAAGAACAGCATGCTCACGCGCACACCGACGCTGCAGACAACGCGATCAACACGCGGCGCGCATGCGACTTCAGCGTGCTTGCGGATTCGATGCGCGTTTTTTCGCCTTCGTCCGCCGCCAACACCGGGCCCACGCACGCTGGGCAACCCGCTTTGCACTCGCAGCCATCGATCAAGCCGATCGCGCGCTGCGTCAGCTCCGCCTGTCGTGTCCATAACGGTTCGGCCAAGCCGATACCGCCCGGATAATTGTCGTAGAGATACATCGTCGGTGCGAATGTAGACTGCGATTCGATCGATTCCGCGCCGCCTTCGCTACGTCGCAGTTGGCCGTGCCCGCGCGCGTCCGCCACCGCGAACCAGGCGCCATCGCCGCTGCCGACGGATTTCTGCAGATCGGCGCCGTCGGCCATCACCGCGATGCGCGCGACCACGTGCAAGGCGTAGGCCGCGCCGAGTAAGCCATCGAGCGCATCCTGTTTCGACGCGAAGATCTGCTCCAGCACCGCTTGCGGCAATTGCCACCACACCGCGGTGGTATGCATCTCCAGATCGGGCAACGTCACCGGGCCGTAGCCGATGTTCTCGTGGGTGTAATAGCGTATTTTCTTGTAGCCGGCGACGCGGCGCACCACATGCACTTCGCCGTGATGACAAACGCCGGTTCCCGCCGCCGCACTGTCGAACCGTTCCAACACTTTCAGCTTGGTGTAATCGATCGCGTCGGTGTAGTAATCGACATGCGTGCGGGTGACGTAGGCTTTGCGGCCATCCCAATCCAAACGCTCCACTTGATACGGCGTGGACTGGATCATATGGATCGCGCCTTCGTACAGCGTGAGCGGCGCGGAGCTGTAATCGACTTCGGCGATGATGGTCTGACGACCATCGCTGCGATCGACCACGACGAAATTGCCGTCGGCCACCGAACGCAGGCTCACCGCATTCGCCGGATAGCTGTCGGCGATCCATTCCCAGCGCGCGCCTTCGGCATGCAGCACGCCGTCTTCGGCGAGCAGATCGAGATACACGCGCGGATCGACCGGTCCGAACGCATCGCCCTCGCGGAACGGCAGCTCGAACGCGGCGCAGCGGATGTGATCGAGCAGAATCACCGGTTGATCCGCTGCGATGCGCGCGTGCTCCGGCGGGGCATCGGCGAAGAATTCTGGATGACGCACGATGTATTGATCCAGCGGATCGGAACTGGCGATCAACACGCCGATCGATGGCTGCTGCCGCCGACCCGCACGGCCGAAGCGCTGCCACGTCGCCGCGATCGAACCGGGATAGCCGTTGAGCACCACCACGTCGAGACTGCCGATATCCACGCCCAGCTCCAACGCGGACGTGGCGACGATGCCGTCGATACGGCCCGCGCGCATCGCGCGCTCGGCGTCGCGGCGCTCGGTCGGCAAATAGCCGCCGCGATACGCGCGGATGCGCGCCGGTTTGCGCGGGTCGTGATCGAACACGTCTTTGAGATATTTCGTCAGCACTTCCACCATCGTCCGCGATTGCGCGAAGACGAGCGTCTTCAGCCCCGCCTTGATCGCCATGCGCGCGATGCGCGTGCTCTGCGAACGCGCCGATGCGCGCAGGCCGAGATCGCGATTGACCACCGGCGGGTTCCACAGCAAGACGTGCTTGTCGCCGGTGGGCGCGCCGGATTCGGTGATCGCCGTGACCTCGCGCTCGATCAACGCTTCGGCATGCTGCTTCGGATTGCCGATCGTGGCCGAGCACAAAATGAATTGCGGGCGCACGCCGTAGAACGCGCAGACCCGCTTCAAACGCCGCAACACATTCGCCAAATGCGAACCGAACACGCCGCGGTAACTGTGGATTTCGTCGATCACGATGTAGCGCAGGTTCTCGAACAACTGCGCCCATTTCGTGTGATGCGGCAAGATGCCCTGATGCAACATGTCGGGATTGGTCACGACGATGTCGCCGTTCAAACGAATCGCTTGGCGTTGATCGCCCGGCGTATCGCCGTCGAACGTCGCCGCGCGCAGGCCGAGGTCGCCGGCTTTATTCAATTCCAACAACTCCGCGACCTGATCCTGCGACAAGGCTTTCGTCGGAAACAAGTACAGCGCTTTCGCGCGGTCGTTCAACGCCGCCGCGATCACCGGCAGCGTGTAGCACAAGGTTTTCCCCGACGCCGTCGGCGTCACCACCACCACATCCTCGCCGCGCTGCGTCGCCGCCCATGCATCGGCCTGATGGCTGTACAAACGCGATACGCCGCGTGCATGCAGCGCTGAGACCAACGGCGACGGCAGATCGTCGGGAAACGCGGCGTATCGGCCTTCGCGCCCCGGCACCGTGAACGCCCCGGTCACGCGATCGGAATATTTGCGCTGTAGCCGTTGCGCCAATTGGCCGCTGTCCACCGAGATCCGTCGCGAAGGCGGTGGAAACATGGATTGCGAAGATATCGTCGGCAACGCGTCGGAAACGTCGGCGAGCGTCGTCTCGGTGTGCGATGCGCGAATCGGCGCGTGAATCGGCGATAAGGGGGACATGGCAGGCTCCAATCGGACCCCGCTGGATACCTCGATCGCGTCTCAGGGGATGAGACCAGCCCAAGCATGGGGCCGAGATCGCGTCACGGCCACGCGCGCCGACGCGCGCCATCGGCAGAACGACGAAGGATGCGCAACGCCGCGCGCCAGTCCCTCAACGCCGAGATTCGCATCGCGAACCTCGGCGGCACATGCGGTTCATATGCGAGCGCGCGATTACGGCAGCGTCGAACAGCCGTTTCTGAGAATGCAAGCATCAAGTTCTGCATGACATTCGTTTTGCGGTGTTCCGCTCGCAAGACAATCGTAATAACGCGGCATGCAGAAGTCGTATGCGAATCGACAACCCCTCGCCGCCGTGGTGCTGAAGGATGCGCCGAGTACGAACGCGAGTGTCATCGCCACGAGCACCGGTTTGACGTAAGAACGCTTCATGATTCTCTCCTTGAATGATCCCCTGTGCGACGAACACTAGCATCGATGTTGTAACCGAAATGTGAAGCCGAGCGGAAAGCGCGCGCGCCCGTCGCGCATACGGCCGTCAACGACGCACTTCGCCTCGGCGCAAACATCCCGCGCGCGGGCAACGTTGCGGCAAAACACGCGCAGGCACAGTCGCAGGGCGCTGTACGGGCATCGTTTCCGATGTCGCGCTCGCAGGGCGCGGGCGCGCGCGCGGCATCGCACCGGGCAATACGAACGGTCCGATCAAGGTGTCGGCGCTCACGTCTTCTAATGCGCCGATATCGACAGTGAAAAAGCCTTGCGGAATGCGCGGCACTTCATCGCCCACGATGAGCTTCGCGCGTAGCGGCGGGTCGTAGCTCGTCGTCGGCAACGCCCACGGCATCGGGAACGCGCTCGGCGACGGTGGGCGATTCGCACCGGCATTGCGCAACGGACTGTTCGCGAGCGGCCGCACATCGCGCATCGCGATATTGCGTAATCCCGGGTCGCTGCCGAACTGCGTGCCGGTCCATTCCGCGGGCACGAAACTCGCCGAAGTTTGCACCCAGTTCCGCGTGCCGAACACGCTGCGCGCGCCGCTCCATGGCGTGGTGACGAAAGGCGCGCAGAAGGGCGTGTCGGGCGTGAGATTTTCGCGCAAGATCGCAGGCGCGCCGCCGCCTGTTTGAAAAATCGCGTTGTTGTGCATTTCGACGCTGCCCATCCCGAGCTGCACATAGACCGCCGTCGCACTGCCCGGGCGGTCGAAAATAATCGTGTTGCCGACCATGCGCAGGCGTCCATCGCTCGCGCCGTTGAGATCGCCGCCGACGCGAATCGCGTGCGGCCATGTCGTCGAGGTATGCACGATGACGTTGTTGAGCAATTCGATGTCTTCGCGCTTAGTCGCGCGCGTCCAACCGGCCGTTTGCGTTTCGCAATCCGGGCCGATCAACTCCATCTCTTGATACACCGACCCTTCGAACCAATTGGAATGGATCTCGGCGCGCTCGTGCCGGTTCTTCAGCAAATTACCGCCGTTGCCGTCGTGGACATAGTTGAAGCGCATGCGGAAGGTCGAGCCCGGATAGGTGATCTCGTCCGATTGCATGTAGATCGAATGCCGCGTCGTGCCTGCGCCGGAATCGTAGATTTCGCTGTATTCCAAAGTGAACGAGCCGGAATTCTGATCCGCGCCGAGAATGCCGTGACTCGGGCAGGCATGGATCACCGCATCGCGCACGGTGATGTCGTGCGCTTCGCTGAAGACGCAGGTGCTGGTGCCGCCGCGCACCTCGAAGCCCTCGAACACGACATGATTCGCGCGCTCGAACTTGAACGTATGCACCCCGCCCTGCAACACCGGTCGCGTCGCGCCCGCGACGCGCTTCCAACGCACGATCACCGGATTGCCCGGCGCGCCGCCGTCGTCCTCGGCCATCTTCGCGCTGTCGTACGTGGCGTTGCCGTCGACCTCGACGATATCGCCCGGCGCGAGATTGTTCGCGTTGAACAACGTGGACAGTTGCGTGTATTCGCGTCCGCTCGGGCCCACCGTGTAGACACGGGCTTCGGCCGCGAAAGACGCCAAACTCAGCACAACACTCAACGCAACCGGCGCCGACGAAATGATCGATTTATGCATCGCGGGGTCTCTCCAGGCAACATGACTGTCGATCGGTGTCGCCCCCAACACCGCTGAGTGCATAAGCATCGCATACTCTCATCGCGTGTCCGTGAAAACCATCACAGTGGCCGATCGATGATGCTTTGCATGGTTTGTGGCGTTTTCGCAGATCGCTAGCCGGACAACGCGCGCTCGACCGTCCGACGAATTCTGCGCAGCGTCTGTCTTTTCCTGCGATAAACCGGGCAAAATCCGCTCTGCTGCGAACGACTTCGAGAACACCGTGATCGACCGCGACCCACTCCATCAAGACGGTTATGCGCTGCTCCGCGGAGCGATCCCGGCGCAATGGTTATGCGATCTTCGCAACGCCTTCGACGCGGGCGTAACGCCATCCGACCAGTGGCCCGTACCGCGCGGCGTGGGCTGGCGCCATTCCTTATTGGACCTCGATCCGATGGTGCAGGCCGTGTGTCGGCTGCCCGCATTGCTGGCCGCCGTTGGTACGCTGATCGGCGAACGGTTCTTTCTCGCGCAGGTCGAGGGTCGCGAACCATTGGCGGGAGGCGGCCATCAAGGCCTGCACCGCGACCTCTCGGCACAACGGCCCGGCGATACGGTGAACGCATTGGCTTTTTTCGACGACTTCGGCGCCGACAACGGCGCCACCCGCATCGTCCCGGGCACTCATCGCCCCGCGCCGAATGCACCGCCGTTCGATTTGAACGACGAGTCCCGCGCCGTGCAGCTCGCAGGCAGCGCAGGCGACATCCTCGTCTTCGATGCCGATCTGCTGCATGCAGGCACCCTGAACCCGAGCGGCGCGCGCCGTCGCTCCATCCTCATCGGTTATTTCGCCGAGCCTCGCTACGCCTCGCATCTCGAAACGGCGAAGCTCCGCAGCATCCGCATGGACACGAGCGAACGATTCGATCCGTCACGTACACAAGTGGGATCGGGCTGACGTCTACGCGCGTTGAGCGTGAGCCCGACCCTATTGCTGTCCTAGACTCTTGCCCCAACTGTTCGTGAAGCCGGGTCGACCTCCTTGGCAGGGGCATCGGCTTGTTGAGCGTGTAAGTGTTCTTTGCTGGACGCGACTTGTCCAAGAATACTTTCCGGCGACTGCGCAAGGGCATTCGCTTTGTCCAGCGTCACGCGTTGCATATCCAGATGATTGCCCGCATTGATCGAAACGGCGCTCAGCGTGTCGCTCTTCGTTTCATAAATCTTATCGATCGAACGGAGCTGTTCGTTTGCCGCCGCTAACGCGAATTGTGGCGCCAATAGCGTCTTTTCGCTCGAACTGAGCCCAAGCTCGCCTAAAGCCGTATTGGCTTGCGCATGCAGCACACCGTAACGATTGGGGGCGATCTGATAGTTGTCTTTATCGACACTGGCGACAATGCCGCCCTGTCCGACCGTGCTCGTGGTATCGACCTTGACCTGCGAAGGCCATAGCAAGGTGCCTTGCATGAGGTTCCCCGGTCCCTTGTTGTGTTCGCGCGGATCGTAGCCGTGGACGATCGCGGGCTTTCCGCCATCCACGCTGGCTTTGATTTCGTACCCGGGGAATTCATCGTGGCTGCCTTTGGCCTTGATCGACCAGGTGCCGTCCGATTGCGGTTTCAACACTAACTGCATGTCGTATGTGATGCCCGGCGCCCCCCAGACCAGTGGATTTTTGCCGTTGCCTTTCAGATCGATCACGATCGATCCGTCTGCGCCGACTTTCCATTGGCCAGGATCCAAATCTGTCACGGACGCGGTGGCCGATTTGATGACATTGCCATTAGCGTCGAGCTTATGCGTCTCTCCAATATCGCGGGAGATCGTGACACGATAGGGCGGCGTGCGAGACGGATCATCCGTGACCGAAATGGCATGCTGCGTTCGATGCGTCCCCGCTTCGCCGATGGACCGATTGTCGCCAGAGAATGTACCGGTGCCCAAAGGCCCATCGATCGATTTTTGCGGGATGAAGGTGTTGAACTCGATCCTAAGAGAATGCGGCCTGTCTTCGCTCGGCTTCGAACGACTAATCCCTGGTTCAAGCGCTATCGCATGGTCGATGATGCCCTTCTGAAACGTCTGATCCATGAGCGCCGAATAGCCCGTAATCGTGCCTATCGGCTGCCCTTTATCGTCTGTGGGCCCGTTGCGCGTCGAATGCCGCGGCGCATTGGTACCTTCATCGGGCCTGGAGAAATCAAGATTGCCATCCTTGTCCCTGGGTAAGGAGTCCAGAATCTTTTGTCTGGTTTCCGCACTAGCATGGAGGCCATTTCGATCGAGCACATCGTTGATATACGCAAGCATCAACGCGTTCTGATCCATCGGTCCATCCGATTGCACCAACACGACATATTCCTTAATCGTGCCGTCGTTAGGCGCGATATTTTCGCCCGCGATGTAACGAGGCTTCGGATTCTGCATGGCGGACGGAGGTGTGCTCATGACGGTTCCTTTCGTTGAATGAGATTGGGTGTTAACTATCACAAATCGAATCGCATGTCATTTGTCATGCGGGCTGATCCAGGGACAGCACCGGCCGGACAACCGATTGCCGCCGTGACTCAGGCTGCATTTGGGTGCGCATGTGTTTAACAGCCGCATGGCTGGTCAAGTTCGCCCTGTCGCCCTTGAGCCCGCCTTACCGGTTATCGGCCGATTCCTCGCTCCAATTCACGGGCAAAACACCCTTCGCATACAAAACGGTGGGACGATGAATGTAGCCAGTCGCGTACTCGCGCGACGTCGTTGTGCTTGACCGGGTTGTCATGGATGTAATCGATGTGGTTTTGCAGATCGCGTTCGTCGCGGATCACGTGTTCCCAATAGCGGCGTTGCCAGATGCCGCGTTCGCCTTTTCGCCGCCGCAAGGTCGAGATGCGTTCGTGCACAGCGAGACCACGCGAAGACGATCGTTTGATGAGCATCCAACGCGTAGCAAAATCGTGGCTCTCTTCGGGCAATGCCCAAATCGTATGCAGATGATCCGGCAAGACGACCCAAGCGACGATCTCGAATGGATGGTCGCAGAGCACATTGCCCACGCATTCGCGAAACAAATCGACCCGCTCGACCAATAAGCGACGCGAACGATCGGCTAGATTCACGGTGAAAAAATAGGTCCCGCCCGGGCACCACACACGACGATAGTTCGGCATTTCCGCAGCATTCCCACACCGACGCGAGCAAACTATCGGAAAACCCAGCGTCGCAACATCAGAAATTTCCGACACCCTCCGTCCCTCCAACCCCCACGTAGGGTGGCGGTGAGCGCAGCGCAACGCCACCATCACGAGCAGATCGCGCCACTCGACCAACCCAAACCATCACATGCGGCAATGCCTACCAAAAGCCGTTACGACACGGTTGTTTCGCTTTCGTCGTTGGGGTGGGTGTGTGACGACATCGGGAATGGTGGCGTTGCGCTGCGCTTACTCCACCCTACTCGCTCAAATCGAATCGACGAGATCGGACAGTCGCTTCGTCGTTCCGGCGGCTCTCAACGTCCATATGGCCGGTCAAGCATGAACCTAAGTGTTCCCCGAGTATTTCCAAAGCAGGATCCCGGTATCTGCCGGGATGATGTCCGAAAAAAACATGAATTCCGATGTTGAGATAGGTTCTAATTCACCTTCCCGAGAAATCGGGAGTAGCTCGACCTGACCTCTATTTGACTTGGAGCGCCCGCATGCCGCCTTGGACCCGCCTCATTCGCGATGTCGCCGATTTCCCGCGGCCGGGCATCGTCTTCAAGGACATCACACCGGTCTTGGCGAACGCCGCTGCCTTCGATGCCGCATTGGATGCGTTGGCCGCGCCCTGGCGCGATGTGCCGGTCGACGTGGTGCTGGCGATCGAGGCGCGCGGCTTCATCTTTGGCGCGCCGTTGGCGCGCGCGCTGGGCGTCGGCTTCGTGCCGGTGCGCAAGCCCGGCAAACTCCCCGCGCGCACGTTATCTCAGCGCTACGCCTTGGAATACGGCCACGACACGCTGGAGTTGCACGCCGACGCCCTACCGGTCGGCGCACGCGTGCTGCTAGTGGACGATGTGTTGGCCACCGGCGGCACGCTGCAAGCCGCGCGCGCGTTGGCCGAGCGCGCCGAAGCGCAGGTGATCGGCGCCGCGGTGTTGATCGAACTCGTTGCGTTAGGCGGTCGCGAGCGGTGGCGCGGCGATGCGCCGCTGCATGCGGCGTTGGCGGTGTGAACGAACAAGATAATCCGCACGCGCGGCCGACCGCGCAATCCCCCCGTAGGGCGGGTGCCAACCCGCCTTCCGCGATTCGCGCGTACGCCACAAAAGCCGCACATCTCCACGCTCACCGCGACTCATGCGGCATCGCTTCGATTCGGCGGGTTTCATCCGCCTTACGGGTTCATGCTCACTCGGCCCTTTTCAGAACGAACGGCTCGAAACGCACGTCGACGCCGGAACCAAGAGCGCGCACCGAGGCCACGTCGAAGTCGCATGCGACCTCGTAGGTCGCCTCGCCGGTTTTCACTTCCAACAAACCCGGTGCTTTCCATGCCATCGACATCGGGATCGCTTGCTTCAACTCGAACGGAATATCGAGGGCCATCACTTGTCCATCATCCATTTGGTGCTTGACGGTGATCTTCTTGGTTCCACGGTCCACATAAAAAAGAAATGACAGCCTGCGCGATTTCTCGCCTTTTTCGCCGGTCAAATTGATCCGGCCGATCGAATCCCACTTGTCCGATTTCTTGCCGTATACCGTGTCGATGTAGACCGTGGTTTCGAGCCCCAGGAACCCCGTCAGCGCCGTTCGCTCCCAATCGGTGTAGGTGCCCACATCTCCACCGATATTCAACCGATACTGTTCGGACACGACTCGGCCCGTCGGCGCCGACTGCGCCAAAACTGCCGCTGGCACTACAGCGCATAGCGCAAGCGCGCACGCAAACATCGTTGTGTAGGTCGAGCTGCGAATGAGCGCTTTCATTTCCATTCTCCTGTCGATGTGGGCGCATCCTAGTGTAGTGCTTCGAAATTAACGAACCATTTCATCTCAGCACGGTCATAAATTTGCACAGTGACCTTGGACGAATGACGATGAAAAAGCCCCTCATCCTTGACGACAGCCAGCGCAGTATTCTGAGCCAATGGGTGCGCTCGCGGACTGTCAGTATCCGTTGGCGCGCACGCGCACGCATCATATTGGCTGCAGCCAAGGGCGGAACAGATCAGGCCATTGCTGCCGAGCTGAGCACGACGCGGCACCGTGTGGCTCGTTGGCGTGCGCGTTTCATGGAGGGAGGTGTGGAGGCGCTGAAGAAAGATCTTCCGCGAGGTGGCCGCCCACCCAGGGTTGATGCTGGAAAAGCTGAGGAAATCGTGCGATTGACCACACAGACCACACCTGCGAATGCGACGCATTGGAGCACACGCAGCATGGCGGCGTATGCGGATGTGAGCGATAGCACGGTGCTGCGGATATGGCGTGCTCACGGGCTCAAGCCTCACCGAGTGGAGTCGTTCAAGTTGTCGAACGATCCGCAATTCGCGGAGAAATTGGAGGCGATTGTCGGCTTGTATCTGTCGCCACCGGAACATGCGCTGGTGTTGTGCTGCGATGAGAAGAGCCAAATTCAAGCGTTGGACCGGACCCAGCCGGGGTTGCCAATAAAACGAGGCCGGGGCGCAAGCATGACCCACGACTACAAGCGCCACGGCACCACGACATTGTTCGCAGCACTCAATGCCCACGATGGCACAGTGATTGCTGACTGCAAAACACGGCATCGACACGAAGAGTGGCTGGCGTTTTTACGGCAGATTGATCGAGAAACACCGAAGGACAAAGTGCTTCATTTGATCTGCGACAACTATGCAACGCACAAACACCCCAGGGTCAAAGCCTGGCTGAAGAAACACGCGCGTTTCCATATGCATTTCACGCCGACATCGGGTTCATGGCTCAACATGGTCGAGCGGTTTTTCCGCAGCATCACCGTCGATCGTCTGCGCCGTGGAGTCTTCCAGAGTGTCGCTGAGCTTACCCAAGCAATCGAGGGTTATATCGCCGCTTACAACGAGAACCCCAAGCCCTTTGTTTGGACTGCGAAGGCCAATGACATTCTGCAGAAAGTCATGCGTGGGCGGGCTGCGTTGAAAATGGTTCAAACAAGATGAAGCACTACACTAGCAGCCATGCAGGCTGTCCGGCCACACGCGCCCGGCTGTTCGCCGAATCGATCGTCGAAGGCGCGCGGCGCTTGGTTTATGCGCCATCCCCGCATGCGTCTTGCGCTCTTTGCCCCGAGTCTTCGCCCCAGCGTGCAGGAACAACACCGTCACGAACGAAACGATGGAACGACGAGTACGGCCAATCGTGTGCCCGCGCGACATAGCCGTGCTTCACAGGATTGAAATGGATGTAATCGATATGGTTGTGCAGATCGCGTTCGTCGCGGATCAGATGCTCCCAATAACGACGTTGCCAGATGCCGCGTTCGTTGCGGCTGCGCCTCAATGCCGGGATACGCTCCCGCCGCGGTACGCGCTCGCAGAATCCTTGCTTGATGCGCATCCACCGCGTAGCGAAATCCTCATCGCCATCGGGCAGCCTCCACAGTGCGTGCATATGATCCGGCAACACCACCCAGGCGATGCTCTCGAACGGCCTGGTCCGCTTCGCGTCCTGCACGCTCAAGCGCAGTGCATCGATGCGCTCGACCAACAGACACGACGACCGGTCGGCAAGATTGACCGTGAAGAAATACGTGCCGCCCGGCATCCACATCCGACGATAATTCGACATCGCTCAAGCATGCCACCGCTCCCGCACGTCGCCATCCGACAACCCCGCACCCCACCGTCAGATTTCTCCGACCCACCAGCCCATCCAACCCCATCAAACACGATCAATCTCGTAGGGTGGAGTAAGCGCAGCGCAACTCCACCATCCCAACCATCGCATGCGGCAATACCTACCAACGGCCGTTACGACGCGGCTGTTTCGCTTTCGTTGTTGGGGTGGGTATGCCGCGACGGCGGGAATGGTGGAGTTGCGCTGCGCTTACTCCACCCTACTCGCTGAATCTCCTTCGGGAAGTGTCCAGATGCAGTGAAGATGATCCGGCAGGACCACGCACGCCACCGTTGTAAACGGTCTTTCGGCGCGCGCCTTACGAAACGCGAACCCGAGCGTTTCGATCCGCTCGACCAATAATCGGCGTCGCCGCTCCAGAAGATTCACGGTAAAGAAATATGTGCCCCCAGGCACCCACATCCGTCGATAATTCGGCATGCGGCAAGGATGGAGACAGGTTCACGGACACGCTATCGGAGAACCCCCTGCCCGAATGTAGGAAAACTCCGTCACCATATCCCCCGTAGGGCGGGTGCCAACCCGCCTTCCGCGATTCGCGCGTACGCCACAAAAGCCGCACATCTCAACTCTCAACGAAATTCGCGGGGCATCGCTTCGATTCGGCGGGTTTCACCCGCCTTACGGGTTACATCATGCACGTCTATGGGTTGAGTGCGATCAATCGGTCCACGAATGCGTCAAACATGGCTTGAGCGGCATTTCGGTCCAAGTCGCCGTGATTCACCTGCGTGGATGAGATCAGCAACGTGCGCGCTTTCGCGTATACCAGCGCGCCGAAATTCAGCTCTTTCACCTTTTCCGCCTTGCCCTCTGTCTTGATGTCGTATATCAGCGTCGCCGAGAAGCGGGCACTATTGTCGTCGGTGCGATGCAGTGCCGGAACGCCAACGGCTGCATTTTCAACGCCCATGTCGATCGGTTCTGACGCTGTTTTCATAGCACCGTCGATGCGATCCTCGACGAAACCGCTGAGCGCTTTGGTGTCGATCTTGCTCATCGTTTGAATGATGTCCGCCCGATACCGCTTCCACGCTTCTTTCGAGACAGCACTGCCTTTCGACATCGGCTTTTCACCTCTTAACTTGTACGCGGCACTTTGCGGGTCCTGGCCCTGCGCAATCAAGTCGAGATCGGTCCGCGCAATCAACACTTCGTCCAATTCGCCACCGACTTCCATCCGTGCGAAGAACGCGAGAATACCTGGCGCTTCGATGCTCGCGCGGACATAGCCTTCTGGTATCTCGATCGCATACGGAACATCATTCATCGTCAAATCGAAACGCTGCTGGGCGAACGTGGTGCAGGGGGCGAGTACGAATGCCGCCAGCAACAAACCGCGCAACATAGATTTTTTTGGTTTGCTCATGTTCGCCTCTGTTGTCGAATGGTTTTGATCTGTGTGGCGGCTGCGAAAGTCCATGGGATGAGGCCCCGTAGGGCGGGTCTCGCACCCACCGATTCTAAGACAACGACGTCCCATCACGCAGCCCGAAACAACATCAAAGGCGGAGTGATGCGAAGCCGTCATTTCGTTGGATAGGCCGGTGCAAGACCCGCCTTACGGGCTTTGGGAGTTGGACCCCATCTCCGGCTGCTACTCAAAATCGGGGAGACATCGGGCGAATGCTCGCGACATTCATACCTGTCTGCCCGCTCGCTGGGCCTGCGCTTCGGGATCGGGCTGCAATGCTGCCTGTCGCTGGTCGAGCGCAGCGAGCGTCTTGGCGACGTCCATTTGCCGCACCTCGGTCTGGGTAAACGCGGATGTCCCGATATTCAAAGCCGGGTCTACCGCCGCCAGTGCGTCCGGATTGCGACTGCCTTGTACGACGATGGTCGCGTTCACGTTCTCGCGGCGCGCCACTTCGCTCGCCATGAGCGCCACGTTCTCGGCCGTCACGCCGGGCTGCAGGTCCAGCTTTCTCGCACTGTCGACCAAGCTCGCATAGTTTTTGGTTTCGATCTTCGCCGGAGTGGATATGGGGTCGGTCGAGAGGTTCGTGCTCTGCTCCTTGGCGGGCGACGGAAAGACCTTCTCAAGAAAGGGCTTGACCTGCTCGTTTGCACCCATCTTTGAAAAGAGATCAACGACGAACTCCCGCAACTTCGTGAGTTGCTCCGGGGATAGTTTCTTCAGCGCTTCCTGTGCCTTCTGCACGTCTTCTGGCTTCATCGCGTCCTTTAACTTCAGCGCGTCCTTTAAGATCGTGCTGGTCAACACTTTGTAGAAGCTATTGCCAAGCCCCTTGCTCATGCCCTCAACGGAGGGATCTTTGGCGAACTCGGTGGTGACGTTTCGGATGAACTCGCCCATAGCCTTGCCCGCCATCGTCTCGCCGGCACCGGTTAGCTTTAGCTTCTTCAGCCCCAACTCGCTAGCGATATCGACGGTGAAATTCTTGGTGATCTCAGCTTCGCCCAGCCCCTTGCGTTGGCCATCCATGATGTTTTGCATGATTTTAGCTGCGACGACCGCCGGCACGATGCCCGTGGCCTCCATGAACGCATGCGCGTTCTTGAAAAAACGGTTGTGCGAGGCATCGAGCGCCGTCAAATCGTCGGCCTTTTTTTGCAGGCTTCCCGGGTTATCGAAATATTTCTGCAGGCCGTTTTCGCGGACGAACTTCGCCGCGTCCTCTGGTGTGCCTTCCTGTACGATCTTGGCGAATGCGTCGACCTTGCGGATCGTGTCCATCGTCATGTGGTACGTAAGCGCGCCGGCGCCCAGCGAGACGTTGCCGCGCTTGGCGAACGAATCCCGCAGGTATTCCATTTCCGTCAACAAGTCCTGGTACGGCTTCATGCCTTGCGTGCGCTTCTGGTCGTAGGCGGCCGTCTCTTCTGGCGTCCAGATCCGATACTTTTCTTTCAGGCCTTCGACCTCCTTGAGGATGCCGTCGCGGGTACGCTCGCTGACGACTCCGTGCTCGGCGGCGGTCTTCAGTTTTTCCGCCAATGTGTCGGCGTATTTGTGGAACTCCGGGTTCCTGCCGAGATTGGCATACATCTTCTGGTACGCCTCGAACATCTCGTTGGCATTGTCGATGGCGATCTTGTGGAACCCGCCCTGGCGTAGCGAGTTTCCAAAGGCGTAGACATCGGACTCGGCGGTGCGACCCGGATGCAGCAAGGCATCCGCCTGCGCATGGCGGATGAATTCGCCCGTCTGCTTGACGAATGCGTCCGGGTCCTTCTTGGCGAGTCGAACGAGGTCCATCGCTTCGGCGACGTTGTAGTTCTCGATCTGGGCCCAGCCTTGCTTGTCGCCGACAAGGTAGCGTTCCTTCATGCGCTTGAGCGCCTCGTCCCCGTGATACACGAGCGAGAAGTCCGAGCTCGGGCTTTCGTTGCGATAGATGCCGAGGCTCACCATTCGTTTGATGAACGCCTCGCGGGCCGGCTCTTTCAAACCCTCTCCTTCCGCGATCTCACCCGCGTGGCGCCTTATGAAGGACTCGACGGTATCGTCGGACTGGATGACGACGGGCCGACGGTTGCGGTCGTCTTGAGGCGTTTTGTCCTGTTCGGCAGACCTTGTGTTATTCGTCGTGCTCATGGGGAATGCTCCTCGATCGGCTCCGGCTGGCAATCGTATCGTATACAAAAGGCGGCGTTCATCGGACCACGGTTGCGGCGCGCGTGAACCCTTCGAGCCAGCCGACTCCCCGCTTACCCATCAGAATTTCCCGACCCCGTAGGGCGGGTGCCAACCCGCCTTCCGCGATTCGCGCGTGCGCCATACAAGTCGCACATCTCCACGCTCACCGCGACTCGCGGGGCATCGCTTCGATTCGGCGGGTTTCACCCGCCTTACGGGTTACGGGTTTCTTGCTCAGTCTCTGATGAAGACAAGGTTCGCTGCAAGTTCGTCCGCCACATAAATTTCGCAGGACATGTCGGCGCGCCCAACGAAACCGCTGCGCGTCACACAATTGGCGCGGACCGGTTTCTCGCGGTAAATGCCTGTGGGTTGCGCATCCATGGGCGCGTCGAATATAAGCTGCCCATTGATGCGCAACGCTATCTTGAGCAAGCCGTGCATCCGCCCGGAGATAACCCATTGCTGCGTTTCGTCAAGCGGACGATATGGTTGCGATGCATCGCGATCGAGCGCCCAGCTTTCGCTCGCAAGCGACAGAAGCGCCAAAATAAGAACGGCCTTGTATTTCATACCACCTCCTTGATTGATTCATAGATAAGCCACGGAAGGCGCGTGCCAACCCGCCTTCCGCGATTCCGCGCGTGCGCCATACAAGTCCCACATCTCCACGCTCACCTCAACTCGCGAGGCATCGCTTCGATTCGGCGGGTTTCACCCGCCTTACGGGTTACTCCGGAAGAAAATCACCCGGTCCTGCCAACGCATTTGGATCGGACAACGCGAACGCGCAATCCAATATCGGGCTCACCTCTTCCCATCGCATCCGCTTGTCCCGTGCGTCCACCAGGGCTTGACCGAGCTGCACGACGTTTCCTTGCTGCTGGTAGTGACGCATGAATGCGCCGCGCGTATCCGCTTCCGCGTGCGCGGAGTGATCTTGATGGTTATAGGCATGGAATGAACGAATTGCGCCGGGCGCTTTCGTCGTCACCGCGCCTGCGGAGCATCCGCATCAAACCGGTTGATTCCTCACGGTCGAGATGACCTCCGGCAAAGCTGTCCTGAATCGTGTGCAAAAACGAGCCGAACGCGACATCATCGATCTGCCGACGCAACCCACCACCAGCGCCGAGCGTATATAGGTCCTGGACTCGCCACCCCGACCCTCCGAATGCACGCTGGATGACCGGATTGTCGATGCTGCTCAATCGTGTCTCAAGCGTATATTCCCCCAGCGATGCCCGCCACGAGAACTCGAGCCATCCCATGATGTTGGCTTTGGTTTCGGCGGCAGGCTCGCCGTCTTTCGTCGCCATCGCGTGTAGAAACTGCAGGTCGCCGAAGTGCGTGCGGTAGAGCATGGCATCGCCGGAACCGAATGTGGCGCCAGCCACGGCACGCTTATTCGCGCTGAGGAACAACGCGGTCCAGCACCCGGGCTGGGTCTCGAACCGGATAGTCTCTGTCGCAACGCAGTTCGTACCCTTCGCCTGATTCCTCAACAAACGGAATGGCGGATCGTCGTTCCAGCGAACGCCTGCCAAAACCGCTGCGGGTGCATTCAGCGCATCGCTACCGGAACAGACTTCGGCATCGCCATTGCAACCGTACATGCGATTGGTGATTTCTTCATGCACCGGCTCGGCGAACACCGAAATCGATGTCTTCGCCAATAGCGCATCCACCCATGTGAGCGACCACCAAGGCCTTGGCGCGATATTCGCCAGTCTTCGTTCTTCTTCGGATGACTCTACGGACAACTTGTAAGACCATGCTGGAGTGATCGCGCCGGACGCGAACAACACTCCCGCGACACACCAGATCATGACGGTACTGCCTTGCCTCTTCATAGCCAATCCCCCTTTCCGTGAATTTGAAAACATTCCTCTCGGATCAGGCCCCGTAGGGCGGGTGCCAACCCGCCTTCCGCGGTTCGCGCGTGTGCCACAAAAGCCGCACATCTCAACTCTCAACGAAATTCGCGGGGCATCGCTTCGATTCGGCGGGTTTCACCCGCCTTACGGGTTACAGGCCAAACTCTTTTCTAAGAAACATTGGTATTTCCCAATCGTTCCCCTCATCCAAATTTCCCCGAGACACAAGCAGGCCAGGCCTATCTTCAAACTCAAAATAATTAGAACCTCCTTGATCTTTTTTTCTCACTGCATTTATGAAGCCAGAGCGAAAGAGTAGATGCGCGAGGTAAACAGGATCAGGCTTTTCTCCTGTACCGATTATTTTTTTGACATGATTTTCAGAGATGCGCTTAAGCAACTCTTGAGTTGTGAATCTCCGCTGCCAATTTACAAAAATTTGCAGCAAAGAATTGAATTCCTTGTATTCGTAACTATGTTCACCAACCAGATCCTGGCGACGATGTAGCGAATAAGAGCCGAGTTCCCTCTGAACATCCTCTTCCTCAATATTCGCTCTCCCCCTCTTATGTGCCCGCAATGCCGCAGAGCGACACAGCTTTGAGGTCCAGCGTGGTCGCCCTTGACTTAGAAGCGAAAGAAAGTGAGCCGGGGAAATAGATCTATCACGTCCCCACTTATAATTTGACGGAAATATTTTACTAAGAGCATCAGTCTTACGTTTACTTTCAGTGTCACCTGCAAGAGTTACAAGCAGAGGCTCAGTGACAGTAAAGTATGCGTAAACTTTATTCTCCAGAATTTCCGCAACGCCCTCGTTATCCCAACGCAGGTTATAAACATACTGCTCGCACTTATCCATAGCCTCATCAGCAGCGTGCACAATCGTCCATACGTCAGTTCGGACCGCACATCTGATTACAAGTCCTTTTACTTTTTGCACAAGATCTCGACACGCTGTGAAGAACGATCCAAGCACTGCACGACTTTGTTCGTTATTTTGAAATGTAGCATCTATATCATCTACAAACATCCAAAAAATATAATCAGCATCTTTCGAAAATCGCTCCAACAATGCTACATCGTTTGCGGCCAACAACTTGTCTGGGCCGATTGACAATGTACCAGCGGACAACTGAATTTTCATTCGATCCGCAAGTGCGGACACAATATTTCGCGCTCGGAACCCATCTAACTCAGATGCTTCGACAAGCGTCATTGCATCATCAGTTGTTGCTAGTTTAATTCTTGCGCCAATTTCACGATTAATACGTGTACAGATTTTCTGGGTCCAAGCATCAACTAAGTTAGCCGACACAGAAGGCTGTGAAACATCTGGACGAATATCGGTACCCTTACACCACAAGGTAATGTTTTTGGCTGCGCGTTTCTCAGCAAGAGTTTTAGTGCGTCGTAGCAGGGCTGATTTTCCAGTGCCTTTTCTCGCTTTGACGATGCGAAAAGGAACTGATGCATCATAGAATCTGTTAAATGATGCTTGCTCTAAAAAATAATGGTTTAAAAGATCGACATCTTCGTCATCGCCGGCATCGTTTCCGAAAATACGTTCGTCCGTAATATCAATCATAAATCACCCACACTTCGAATACCCACAATTCAAACAAGTAGCACACCCATCCATAATCACAATGGCCTTCGTGCTGCACTTATGACACATCGTCGCCGAAGGCGGAAAACTCACGCCTTCGCCGGTGACTTCGATATCTTCCTGCTGCGACGCTAAGACGCCGCCGAGGTCGTTGCTTAGCTCAGATTTGTCAGACTTTTTTTTTGCGCGGTTCTCTTCGTACGCGCGGCGCTTTTCGGCGATCAACGCGCGCTGGGCGTCGCTCATTTCCGGGTCGTGCATCAGGCCGATCGTCTTGAGGTGGTCTTCGACGATCATGCCCAGTTCGGCCACCAGCGAGGGCATGTAGACGCCGCCGGCTTTGTAGTAGCCGCCCTTGGGGTCGAACACGGCTTTCATTTCTTCGACCAGGAAGGTGACGTCGCCGCCTTTGCGGAACACGGCCGACATGATGCGGGTGAGGGCGACGATCCACTGGAAATGTTCCATCGACTTGCTGTTGATGAAGATTTCGAAGGGGCGGCGCTGTTCGTGTTCGTTGCCGGCGTTGAGCACGATGTCGTTGATCGTCACGTACATGGCGTGTTCGACCAGCGGGGATTTGATTTTGTAGGTGCTGCCGATCAGCACTTCGGGGCGCTCGATGCGCTCGTGCATTTGGATGACGTCGGCGATCGGCAAGGCCAGTTCGGCTTCGATGGTGTCGCGCGGCACGGCGGCGCCGGGGACGGCAGCCTTGTCTTCGGGTTTGACGACGGCGTAACCCTTGATTTTCTTGTCGATCTTGACGGCCATTGCGGGTGTGTCCAGGTGCGGTTGTTGTTGGGTGTTTGAGAGGAAGGGCGGCCCCTCATCCGCCCCCGTTGGGGGCACCTTCTCCCCGCAGGCGGGGAGAAGGGCTTAGAGCATGTTCTCTCCGCAGGCGGGGAGAAGGGCTTAGAGCATGTTCTCTCCGCGGGCGGGGAGAAGGGTTAGAAACGTGTCCTCCCCGCGAACGGGGAGAAGGGCTTAGAGCATGTGCTTCTGCTTGCGAGGAGAAGGGTGGCGCGTGTTCTTGTTGAGGCGAAGCTGTGGAACGCGCGCCTCCCCGTGTGCGAGGAGGCGCGGGACATCGTGGCGTTTATTTCTTCTTCGCGGCTTTCTTGGTCGCTTTCTTGGCGGCTTTCTTCACGGCTTTCTTGGGTGCCGCTTTCTTCGCTGCCTTTTTGGCGGTCTTCTTGGCCGGTGCTTTGGCGGCTTTCTTCGCGGCTTTGCGCGGGGCGGCTTTGTTCACCGCTTTCTTCGCGGCCTTGGTCGCTTTCTTCACCGCTTTCTTCGCGCCGGCCTTGGTGGCGGCGGCTTTCTTCGCGGTCTTCTTGGCGGCTTTTTTGGCCGCTTTCTTGCCGGCGCCGACTTTGGCTTTCACCGTTTCGACGGCGGCGGCGGCTTTGGTCTTGGCTTCGCCGACGGCTTTCTTGGCTTTCTTGCGCGCGGCGCCTGCGGCTTTGCCGGCGGCCTTGCGGGCCTTGGCGGCGGTTTTCTTGGCTTTGCCGACGGCTTTGGTCACCGCTTTACCCGGGCCGCTTTTCGCGACGGCGTCGCCCACTTCTTTCGCTTTATCTGCCACCGCTTCGGCGGCGTCGGAGATCGCGTCCGTAATTACATTGCCATTGCTCATGGTGGTTCCTCGTCAGGGGGTCGTATCGGTCAGATTACGGGTCGTGCCCGTGGGCGAAATGTAGCGCGATCTTCGGTGGTGCGGTGAAACGAGTGAGAGAGGTGACTGGTCGTCGAACGGTGCGACGAAGCCCCTCACCCCAACCCTCCCCCGCACGCGGGGAGAGGGAGAGAATGGTTCAAAACTTGCCGTGAGCCTTCATTCAAAGGGTCTTCTTCAGAACTTGCCGTAGTAGCCTTCTTTCAGCGCGTCGAACAGATTGGCGGCGGTGTGCATTTCGCCGTCGTATTCGATCTCTTCGTTGCCTTTGACTTCGATGAAGCTGCCGTCTTCCAGCTCGAAGCGGTACTGGGTGTTTTCCAGGTCCGATTCTTTCACCAGCACGCCTTGGAACGCGGCGGGGTTGAAGCGGAACGTGGTGCAGCCCTTGAGGCCTTGCTGATAGGCGTAGCGATAGATGTCTTTGAAGTCTTCGTACGGGTAATCGGTCGGGACGTTCGCGGTTTTGGAGATCGAGCTGTCCACCCACTTCTGCGCGGCGGCCTGCACGTCGACGTGTTCCTTGGGGCTGATGTCGTCGGCGGCGATGAAGTACTCGGGCAATTTGGCCGCCGGGTCGTCGCTGTAGGGCATCGCCTTGGCGTTGACCAATTCGCGGTAGGCCAGCAGCTCGAAGCTGAAGACGTCGACTTTTTCTTTCGACTTCTTGCCTTCGCGAATCACGTTGCGGCTGTAGTGATGCGCGAAGCTCGGTTCGATGCCGTTGGAGGCGTTGTTGGCCAGCGACAGCGAGATGGTGCCGGTGGGCGCGATCGAGCTGTGGTGGGTGAAACGCGCGCCGGTGTCGGCGAGTTCTTCCACCAGTTCCGGCGCGACCGCGGCGATACGCTGCATGTAGCGGCTGTATTTGGCGTGCAGCACTTTGCCGGGGATCTCTTGGCCCAGCTTCCAGCCGTCTTTCGCCATTTCCGGGCGCTTGCGCAGCATTTCGGCGGTCACTTCGAAGCGTTCTTCCATGATCGGCGCCGGGCCTTTCTCTTGCGCCAGTTGCAGCGCGACTTCCCAACCGGCCACGGCCATATCGCAAGAGACGCGTTCGGTGAATTCCAGCGAATCGGCGGCGCCGTATTTCATACCGAGCATGGTCATGGTGCTGCCCAGACCGAGGAAGCCCATGCCGTGACGGCGCTTGCGCATGATTTCGTCGCGCTGTTTCTGCAACGGCAAGCCGTTCACTTCCACCACGTTGTCGAGCATACGGGTGAACACGCGCACGACTTCCTTGTATTCCTCCCAATCGAAATAGGCCTCGTCGGTGAAGGGCTTATGCACGAACTTGGTGAGGTTGACCGAGCCGAGCAAGCACGCGCCGTACGGCGGCAACGGTTGTTCGCCGCAGGGATTGGTGGCGCGGATGCTTTCGCACCACCAGTTGTTGTTCATCTCGTTGACTTTGTCGATCAGGATGAAGCCCGGCTCGGCGTAGTCGTAGGTGGAGACCATGATCATGTCCCACAGATGACGGGCGCGGATGTGCCCGTAGATCTTGCAGGCGACCAAGCCGTCTTCGCGGCTGACGTAGCTGGCGTGGCTCGGCCATTCGCGCCAGATCACCTGCGCGGCGTTGTTGACGTCGATGTCGCCGACTTCTTTTTCGTTGATCGGGAACACCAACGGCCAATCGGCGTCGCTTTCCACCGCCTGCATGAAGGCGTCGGTGATCAGCAGCGACAGATTGAACTGGCGCAGGCGGCCGTCTTCGCGCTTGGCGCGGATGAAATCTTTCACGTCCGGATGGGAGACGTCGAAGGTGCCCATCTGCGCGCCGCGGCGGCCACCGGCGGAGGACACGGTGAAACACATCTTGTCGTAGATATCCATGAAGGACATCGGGCCGGAGGTGTAGGCGCCGGCGCCGGCGACGAAGGCGCCGCGCGGACGCAGGGTCGAGAATTCGTAGCCGATGCCGCAGCCGGCTTTCAGGGTCAGGCCGGCTTCGTGGACTTTTTCCAGAATGCCGTCCATCGAGTCGGTGATGGTGCCCGACACGGTGCAATTGATGGTGGACGTGGCCGGCTTGTGTTCCAGCGCGCCGGCATTGGAGGTGATGCGGCCGGCCGGAATGGCGCCGCGACGCAGCGCCCACAGGAAGCGCTCGTACCAGTACTTCTGTTTCTCGCTGCCGGGCTCGGCGTCGGCGAGCGCGCGCGCGACGCGCTGATAGGTGGCATCGATGTCGCCATCGACGTCGTCGCCCTGTTTGGTCTTGAGCCGATATTTTTTGTCCCAGATATCCCAGGACGCCGGTTGCATCGGAATCTCGGCCGCGGCCTCGGTCGCAACGGCCTCAAGACGCACTGTACTCATTCCTATCCCATCCTCGTCAAAGTGGCCGCGGTACGTGCCGCCGCCTTTCGTTATGTGGTGCCGACAACGGAGCTCCTTGCTCAACGCTGCCTGCGTACTGTGGTGATGCTTGTTTTTGTGATGCCTGTTTTTGTGATGTTGTTCTCAGAAGCGGCCACGACGCACGATACCCTCGCGCTCCTGCGCATTCCGAGCGATCTTGCGATCGTTTTCGCCTGCTTCCTGCGTGTCCGACGCGGCAACGCCCTCAGACCATCCTCCGATGTGCCCTCGGCCTTGGGGCCGTGGAACAAAAACGTCCGTGAAACACCATCGGTAGGGCCGGTTGCCACGCTCACCCCAAGATATAGTGGCGACGCGGGGTGCCAAGCTACGCGCCCCGCGGCCTCAAGTCAACGACTTGACGGCGCTCGAACAACCGGTTCCGGCACCTTTCGTCGGCTGCCTGGTCGGCTGTCGCCGAGCGCGGCCTGCTGTGGCCGGTCGTGGCCGCTTTGGGTTTCATCCGGCGTTTATGCCCGGCCGCCGAGACTGCCTCTCTCCCGGCCCGCGACCCATCGCACGGGGCTTGATTCCCCGCCGCGCTGCCGCGATGTTCAGGCGACCGCGCCCCCACCCTTCGCCCCACACCGACGACGATGATCGAACCGACCGAACCGACCGCCCCCATGCCGCGCCCGCGCCGCTCCAAAACACCGCTGCTGCTGGCCTTGACCGCCGCGGCGGCCTTCGGCGGCTTCTCCGCCACGTGGCTGCGCGAAACGCTCGACACGCCGGCCCAGGCGGCCGCCCCCGCGGTGCCCGCCACGGTCCCGATGACGGCGGCCGTCCCCGCCGCGGTGGACGGCCAAGCCATGCCCTCGCTGGCGCCGATGCTGCAAAAGGTCACGCCGGCCGTGGTCAGCGTGCACAGCAAACAGCGGGTCCGGGTCAGCCCCTTCGCCGACCCGTTCTTTCGACGGATGTTTCCGGACATGACCCAGGAGCGGATCAACGAATCGCTGGGCTCGGGCGTGATCGTCGATGCGCAGCGCGGTTTGATCCTGACCAATCACCACGTGATCGAAGGCGCCGATAACGTCTCGATCACGCTCAGCGATGGGCGCACGCTGGAAGCCGAATTCCTCGGTTCCGACGCCGATACCGATATCGCCTTGATGAAGATTCCGGCCAAAACCCTCACCGCGCTGCCGCTGGCGAATTCCGAACAACTGCGGGTCGGCGATTTCGTGGTGGCGGTGGGCAATCCGTTCGGCTTCGGACAGACCGTGACCTCGGGCATCGTCTCGGCGGTCGGTCGCAGCAATGTGCCCGGCGTGGGCTTCCAGAACTTCATTCAGACCGATGCTTCGATCAATCCGGGCAATTCCGGCGGCGCGCTGGTGAATTTGCGCGGCGAGCTGGTGGGCGTGAACACCGCGAGCTTCAACTTGCAAGGCAGCGCGGCGGGCAATATCGGCTTGGGCTTCGCGATTCCGGCGAATTTGGCGCGCAGCGTGATGGAGCAATTGCTGACCAACGGCGGCGTGGTCCGCCGCGGCACGCTCGGCATCGATACGCAGGACGTGAATCCGCAGATCGCGCGCAGCCTGGGCCTGAGCGAAGCGCGCGGCGCGGTGGTGACGCAGGTGTATCCGGGTTCGCCGGCCGCCGGTGCGGGGCTGCAGGTGGGCGATGTGATCCTGAACGCGAACGGCCAGCGCATCGACAACAGCAACGCCTGGCGCAATTTCCAAGGCTTGCAGCCGGTGAACGCCGCGGTGTCGCTGGACGTGCGTCGCGAGGGCAAGCCGCTGCAGATCAAAGCGAGCCTGCGCGAGCAGCCGCGCGCGATCGACGGCGCGGCGATCGATCCGCGCCTGGCCGGCGCGCGTTTCGCCGAACTGCCCGAATCGCTGCGTCGCCAAGGCGCGAACGGCATCCTGGTGGAAGCGGTGGCCCGCGGCAGCCGTGCGGCCCGAAATGGCTTGGCGAAAGGCGATGTGATCATGCGCGCCAGTAGCGGCGAGTTCGCCGATCTGGGCGGTTTCCGCGCCGGTTTCGCCAAGCCGCCGCGCGATCTGGTGCTGCGCATTTGGCGCAGCGGCCGTCAAGGCGATGCGTTGATGGAATGAGGGTGCAGCCGATTTCGCGATATCGGCGACGATGCCGATGTCGCGCCTGGGCGCGACCTATAATCCCCACGTGAACTTCAACATCCGCGCCATCACCCTCGATCTGGACGACACGCTGTGGCCGTTCGCGCCGATCGGCGTGCGAATCGAGCGCGTGCTCGACGATTGGTTGCGCGAACACAGTCCGCGCACCGCCGAACGCTTCCCGATCGTGGCGATGCGCGAGTTGCGCGAGCGGGTGTTCGCGAGCCGTCCCGATCTGGCCCACGACATGTCGACGCTGCGCCGATTGACGCTGCAAACGGCGTTCGTCGAAAGCGGCGAAGACGCCGAACGCACGCCGACGCTCACCGAAGCGGCCTACATCGCGTTCTACGCCGCGCGCAATCAAGTGGAATGCTATCCCGACGCGATCGATGGTTTGGCGCGTCTGAGCGCGCGGCTACCGATCGTGGCGCTGAGCAACGGCAATGCGGACTTGGCCGTGATCGGTTTGGATCATCACTTCGCGTTTCAACTCAGCGCGCAAGAACACGGCGCGGCCAAACCCGACGCCAGCATTTTCCATGCCGCCTGCGAGCGCCTGGGCTGCGCGCCGCACGAAGTGCTGCATGTCGGCGATCACGTCGAGATGGATGTGCTCGGCGCCGCGCGCGCCGGCTTGCGCACGGCGTGGGTGCATCGCGACGATCTGCGCGAACGTCAACCGCACTGGCCGCATACCGATATCGCGCCGGATCTGATCGTCCACGATTTGACCGCGCTGGCCGATCGCATCGATCGCATGTTCGACGAGCAGCATGTCCGCACTCTCCCTTTCACGCTCGACCGAGCTCACGCCATGACCGCATCGTCGCCGTATCGCTTGTCGTTGACCACCGCATCGGGTTTCGAGACTTGGCTCGGGACGCAGTCGGATGCGACGCAGCACTGGTTGAAAGCGCAGCATTTCACCGGCGCTGCGGGCAGTCATGCGTTGTTGCCCGGCAACGACGGGCTGGTCGGCGCGGTGCTCGGCTTGAGCGATGCGCTCGATCCCTTCGCCTACGCGCACGCGCCCTACGCGCTGCCCGCGGGCGATTGGCGCGTCGCCGACGGCCCTAACGGCGCCGCACTGGATGCCGCCACCGCGGCGGCCCTGCGATTGGGCTGGGGCTTGGGCAGTTACCGCTACACCCGCTTCCGCAACGCCGCGCGCGCACCGGCGCGATTGATCGCCGAGGGTGTCGATGTCGATGCGGATCTCGATGCCGACATCGCCGCGCAACTCGCCGCCTGCGTGCGCGTGCGCGATTTAGTGAATACGCCGACCGAATACCTCGGACCGGACGGACATGGAAGACATCGCCCGCGGCATCGCGACCACCCACGGCGCCGAGATCGATTGCGTCGTCGGCGACGATTTGCTGCGTCACAATTTCCCCGCGATCCATGCGGTCGGCCGCGCCTCGCATCGCGAGCCGCGTTTGATCGTGTTGCGCTGGGGCCGCGAGAACGATCCCTTGCTCGCGGTCGTCGGCAAAGGCGTGTGCTTCGACACCGGCGGCCTCGATATCAAAGCCGCCGCCGGCATGCGCAATATGAAAAAAGACATGGGCGGCGCGGCGCATGCGCTCGCGTTGGCCGAATTGATCATGACGCGCAAGCTGCCCGTGCGTCTGCTGCTGCTGATTCCGGCGGTCGAAAACGCCATCGGGCCGAACGCATACCGCCCCGGCGACGTCGTCGCCACGCGCAAAGGCCTGAATATCGAAATCGACAACACCGACGCCGAAGGCCGCGTGGTGCTGTGCGATGCGCTGACGTACGCGGTGGAACACAAGCCGCACACGATTCTCGATTTCGCCACGCTCACCGGCGCCGCACGCATCGCGCTCGGCCCGGATCTGCCCGCGCTGTTCAGCAACGACGAGTCGCTCGCCTCGGAATGGTCGAACGCAGGCGCGCGCCATTACGACCCGCTGTGGCGCATGCCGTTGTGGCGGCCGTACAACCGATATCTCAACAGCGGCATCGCCGATATGTCGAACAGCAGCAACTCGACCATGGCCGGCTGCGTCACCGCGGCGCTTGTATCTCGATCGTTTCGTCCCCGCCGACATGCCGTGGGCGCATCTGGATGTCTACAGCTGGAACGACAACGACCGCCCGGGCCGCCCCGCCGGCGGCGAAGCGCAGGCGCTGCGCAGTTGTTATGCGATGTTGAAAGCGCGTTTCGGTGATTGATCCCGCGCTCAGCCACGACCGGCCAGACTGCGACACTTTACTGCGATCGAACCCACGCCCATGACCCTCTGCGCCCGTGTCGCCGCCACATCACTCGTCAACGCATGTATCGCCATCGCGTTGCTGTGCGCGTCCGTGCCTGCGTTCGCGCAAACGAAGCCCGCGCACACGCCTGCCCCGAAGACAACGCCCGCCGCGCAACGCACCGTGTTAGTCGTCGGCGACTCGTTGTCGGCGGCGTACGGCTTATCGGCCTCGCAGGGTTGGGTCGCGCTCACCGCGCAGAAGATCGCAAAAGAAAAGCCCGGTTGGCGCGTGGTCAACGCCAGCATCAGCGGCGAAACCACCGCAGGCGGCGCCGCGCGCATCGCAGCGGAACTCAAACGCCATAAACCCGCTGTCGTGGTGATCGAACTCGGCGGTAACGACGGCCTGCGCGGTCTGCCGCTGAAGCAAACGCGCGACAACTTGATGAAGATGATCGTCGCGGCGAAAAACGCGAACGCGAAGGTGCTGTTGATCGGCATGCGCCTGCCGCCGAATTACGGCCCCGACTACACCCGCAGCTTCGAGAACATCTTTCGCGAGCTCGCGACGCAGCACAAGGCCACGCTGCTGCCGTTCCTGTTGCAGCCGGTCGCGACCGATCGCAATGCGTTCCAGAGCGATCAGATCCATCCCACCGCCGCAGCGCAGCCGAAACTGCGCGATCACGTCTGGCCAGCGCTTTCGCCGCTGTTGAAATAACCGTCGCGGCGAATCCGCCGCACGTTTGACCCGCATTTGACCCGCATCGGGGCCGTATCGGGGCCGTATCGGGCCCGCATCGCGCGGCCCGATGATTTCAATCTTTTTCGGTCTGCGCTGCATCCGTCGCAACCGGGCATGCGTATCTATTCGCGTGCCGGCCTTCGACGCTGCATCCATCGCCCTCTTATCGTCCTCCATGGGCCGAGGGCCGGCCAACCTCACCCTCATTTCTCGTTCGGAGATGCACTGCATGAAAACGAAATTGATCGCTGCGGCCCTGGCCGCCACTCTCGTCGTCGGCGTCGCGCACGCCGGTGGCATGACGAAGAACCCGATGGTCGGCGGCGCTGCGATGTTCCCGACGAAGGACATCGTCGATAACGCCGTGAACTCGAAAGATCACACCACGTTGGTCGCTGCGGTGAAAGCCGCGGGCCTGGTCGACACGTTGAAGAGCGCGGGGCCGTTCACGGTGTTCGCGCCGACCAATGCCGCGTTCGATGCCCTGCCGGCCGGCACGGTGAGTACGTTGTTGAAACCGGCGAATAAAGGCACGCTCAGCAGCGTGCTGACGTACCACGTGGTCGCGGGACAACTCGATGCGAAAGCGCTCACCGCGAAGATCAAAGCCGGTAAAGGCAAGGCGATGTTGACCACCGTGCAAGGCGCGACCCTCACCGTCAAAAGCATGGGCGATGCCGTGACCGTCACCGACACGAAAGGCAACATCGCGAAAGTCACGATCGCGAACGTGTATCAAAAGAACGGCGTGATTCATGTCGTCGACAAAGTGCTGATGCCGTAATCGTTCGCGGCCGCTGTTAACGTGGCCGTACGGCGAACCGTTCGTAAACGCGCATCGAATGCATATCGAGCGCGCATTGAGCGCGCATCGAGCGCAGACATCGCGATATCCGCACGATGGCAGCTACGGCTGCCTTCGTGCATTTCGGTGCGCCTTCGGCTTCGTCCATGATTCGTCATGACGAAAGCGGCGATCCGAGATGTGTCTTGTATCGAATGTCGCATCCGCGATTCGACAGCTACCGCCTCCGCGCCATATGTTGCCGCTCGCCGACTCGAGGCATCGTCGAAAAAAGTGTTTGCATTTTGTAAAAGACGGGTGTAATTTTCGCGCCCACAGCAAATCGCTGCGCTTTTTCCATCGAATTCACATCGCGACTCCGCCATGAACACCGCATTCTTCGCCGCCAACACGCTCAAATCGACGCGACCCGATCGCGATGCGGGCCTGTGCGCGAACCACGACGGGCGCATTCAGCAAAGCGGCCAGCGCTGCGATAACGGCCCACGACACGACTGATGCTCTCCGGAGATCGGTCGCCCCGATCTCCGAGGAATGCGAACGCCCTCGGATACCCATCCGGGGGCGTTTTCGTTTAGGCGTTCGCAAAGAAAAATCGTTTCAACCGTTTCGCGAAATATGCTTTTTTTAGCGTCTCTCGACGCTTCCGGTTTCGCGCGAACGCGACCCCACCCCAGCATCCTGACGGACGCCCGAACATCGAGGTTCGTGCGCGGGCCGAAAGCCGTGGGATTTCCGCCAAGAGGCGTCAGATATCGCTCTCGCAGTCCGGCGATGGGCGCTGTCGAACGCTGCACTGCGATGCTCAGTGCGGGCGGCGGACGCGAGCGCGCACATGAATCGATGCAGCGATGCGTCGATGCGATGCTTCATCGTGAGAACCGCTCGTATCGTGAATACGCAAGCGTTTAACGCGTGCGTATTACACGACACGATCGCCGACGCACGTGGAACGCATCGCGATGACCTTGGTCGATCGCGACTCACGAATGTCTTTCGTCGGCGCATGCCAACCGGTTCGAGTCCGGTGCGTCGCAGCCATCGAGTGCGTCCTTCACGAGTACGCACTCGACGATGTCTGCGCGACGGTAGCCGCGCGGGTTCGATGCCCGCATCGCGCACCGAGTCTGAGGTCATGGTCTGCGGCGAAACTCGCACGATCGCGAGTTTTTGTGCGGCGATCCGCATCCGCGCTTGCGCGTGCGATGCGGACGCCGCTGGGCTTTGACGAGGCTGTCGTCTATGCCTATGGAAAACACGGCGCAACGGATCAATCGAGGCACTATCGCCTCGTCAACCACAACGCATACCATCACTTATCGCGCAGGTTTCGTCTCAGAACCGCGCACAGGACAACGCTATGAGCACTTCATCATTCCAATTCCTGCACGCCGAAGGCAGCCCTGTGCCGATCAAAGGCTGGGTCGACGGCGTGCCGCTCGAACCCGAGGCGCGACGGCAGTTGCAGAACATCGCTGCCATTCCTTTCGTCGGCCCTTGGGTCGCGGTGATGCCCGACGTGCATTTAGGCAAAGGCGCTACCGTGGGTTCGGTGATTCCGACCAAGGGCGCGATCATTCCTGCGGCGGTCGGCGTGGACATCGGCTGTGGCATGGCCGCGGTGCGCACCACGTTGCGAGCGAAGGACTTACCCGACAACCTCGCGCTGTTGCGCAGCTCGATCGAACGCAGCGTGCCGGTCGGTAACGGTCGCGGCGGCGATCATCGCAAGCTCCCCGACAGCATCGCCACGCGGCTCGCGCAGTCGGGTTTGTCCGAGCGTCTGGACGCGATCAAGTCTAAGCATCGCAAGATCCGCACCGATAAGCTGGATGCGCAGATCGGAACGCTCGGCGGCGGCAATCACTTCATCGAAATCTGCCTGGACGAAGCGGACGCGGTGTGGGTGATGCTGCATTCGGGCTCGCGCGGCACCGGTAATTTGATCGGCAGCTACTTCATCGAACGTGCGCGCGAACAGCTCGCGCATCGCGTGCTCGGGTTCCACGTGCCCGATAAGGATTTGGCATTTTTCATGGAAGGCGAGCCGCTGTTCGACGATTACGTGGAAGCGGTGCTATGGGCGCAAGACTATGCGCGCAACAACCGCGAGGCGATGATGGCGCGCGTCTTGCACGAAATGCATCATCGGTTGCCGAAGTTCCAGTTGGAAAAGATGGCGGTCAACTGCCATCACAACTACGTGCAACGCGAAACGCATTACGGCGAGTCGCTGCTGGTCACTCGCAAGGGCGCGGTCAGCGCGCGCGCAGGCGAACTCGGGATCATCCCCGGCAGCATGGGCGCGAAAAGCTATATCGTTCGCGGCAAAGGCAACCCCGAGAGTTTCTGCAGTTGCAGCCACGGCGCAGGCCGCACCATGAGCCGCACCGCGGCGAAGCAGCAGATCACGCTGAAGCAGCATCGCGAAGCCACCGCCCACGTCGAATGCCGCAAGGACCCCGGGGTGATCGACGAATCGCCGGCCGCGTACAAGGATATCGACGCGGTGATGGCGGCGCAGCGCGATTTGGTGGACGTGGTGCACACGCTGCGACAAGTGGTGTGCATTAAAGGTTGAACGGACGCCGTGCAGCGATGCACGGCGTTTTTTCTGTCCCCGCCGTCAAATGGTCGCGGAGATCGGCGCCGGCTCGACAACGGATACACCATCGCTGCGCTCTTGCTGCTGCAATCTCCACATTTGCGCGTAGTACCCGTCGCGGACCAGCAATTCCGCATGGCGACCGCGCTCGACGATCACGCCTTGATCCATCACCAGAATCTCGTCGGCGTTCATCACCGTAGATAGACGGTGCGCGATCACGATCGTGGTGCGGCCGAGCGCGATGCGATCGAGTTCCGCTTGAATCGCTTGTTCCGACTGCGAATCCAAAGCCGACGTCGCTTCGTCGAAAATCAGAATCGCCGGATTCTTCAGCAACGCACGCGCGATCGCGACGCGTTGTTTTTCGCCGCCGGACAGTTTCAAACCGCGCTCGCCCACTTCGGTCTCGTAGCCGTCAGGAAAACCGAGGATGCGTTCGTGGATATGCGCCGCGCGCGCGGCTTGCTCGACTTCATCGCGGGTCGCGTCGGGACGGCCGTACAGGATGTTGTAGTAAATCGTATCGTTGAACAGCACCGTGTCCTGCGGAACGATCGCGATCGCACGACGCAACGATGCCTGGGTCACATCGCGAATGTCGCGCGCCTCGTCGCCGGGCGTACGGATCGAGATCGCCCCGCTTTCGATGTCGTAAAACCGATACAACAACCGCGAGAGCGTCGATTTGCCGGAACCCGAATGCCCGACCACCGCAACGGTGCCGCCCGCGGGAACGACGAAGTCGATGTCTTTGAGAATATCGCGACGCGGGTCGTAGCCGAAACGCACGCGCTCGAAGCGAATCTCCGGCGGCACCGCGCGCAATTCGGTCGCGCCCTCGCGATCGCGTATGTCCTGCGGCTCTTCGAGCAGGCCGAACAGGCGTTCGAGATTGGTGAACGCTTGCTTCACTTCGCGATACATCATGCCCAATAAGTTCAGCGGCGCCGACAATTGCAACAGCACGGTATTGACCAATACCAAATCGCCGACGCTCATCGTACCGGCGACCACGCCGGCCGCCGCGCGCCACATCATCGCGGTCACACCGATGGCGATCATCAGCGCTTGGCCGAGATTGAGCACGCCGAGCGTCTTGCGGCTCATCACCTGCGCTTCTTCTTTTCGCACTAGGCTCACGTCGTAGCGCTGCGCTTCGTGTTCTTCGTTGCCGAAGTACTTGACGGTTTCGTAGTTCAACAACGAATCCACCGCGCGCTCGTTGGCGTGGGTATCGGCTTCGACCGAAGCGCGGTAGTACTTCGTGCGCCATTCGGTGATCTTGAAGGTGTAGGCGGCGTAGGCGATCAGGGTGAGGATCGCGATCGCGGCGAAACCCCAGTCGTACATCCACACCAAAAATGCGGTGACCAGTACGATCTCGAATAAGGTCGGAAAAATGGTGTAGATGGTCCAATCGAGCAGATCGGAAATCGCGCTGCCGCCGCGCTCGATGTCGCGCGCGACGCCGCCGGTACGCCGTGCGAGATGAAAGCGCATCGACAAGGCATGCAGATGGCGGAACACTTCCAGCGTGACTTTGCGCGAGACCCGCGCCATCACGCGCGCGAATACGATTTGGCGCAACTCGGTCAGCAAGGTGGTGGTCACGCGCGAGGCGCCGTAGGCCAACAACAGCGCGACCGGCAACACGAGCGCGAGCGGCGCGTCCTTCACCCCGAGTGCATCGACCAGTTCCTTCAACGCCAAGGGCACGGCGAGATTGGTGAATTTGCCGAGGATCACCAAGCCGAGCGCGAACAGAATGCGCGCCGCGAACGGCCGGAGATAAGGCAACAGGTCGCGCAGCACCTGCCATTCCTTGCGCGACATCGCAGGGCGGGACGAGGTCAGGGGGGCGGCGTCGCCTGCGATGGGTGCGGGCGGAATCTGGGTGGGCTTAGTCATTGCAGGCGAGATGATGCCATCTCGGCGAGGTTTTCACCTCATCGAGCGTCGTCTCGCGTCCGATCGAGTCGCTTCTTGCGTCAGCATCTCGCCGTACGACGCGCGGCCCAGGCGGACGGATCGAACCGACTGAACACCGACGAAGTCGTGGCCGCTCGCGATTTGCGAGCGTGGATCGGCAGGCGGAGAATGCAGACTCCCGCCTGGAGCCACATCATGAACGCTCGCTCGGCCTGGCCTCGTCCGTCTCGTTTCTGGCTCGCTGTATTGCTCTGCGCGCTGATCCTGTCGATCGGCGGCGCATCGGCCGGTAAGTTCGCCGACCGCATCGTCCGTGTCACCGATCCCAAGGCACCGCGCAGCTTGCCCGAAGAAGGGCCGGTATCGGTCCGTTGGAACGACCCCGCGACATTCTCCGAACTGCGCGGCAGCCACAATCGCAGCGAAGCCGAACGCGGCGATTGGGTCGCGGACATCGCCCGCTATCTGCGCGAGCGCGCCGAACGCGCGCTGCCGGACGACGAGCGCTTGGACATCACCATCACCGACATTCGACGCGCCGGCAATTACGAACCTTGGCGCGGCCTCGAGTTTCGCGACATGCGCATCATGCGCGAACTGTACTGGCCGCGCATCGCGATCGAGATCAAACGCACTCGCGCGGATGGCACCGTCATCGCCGAAGGCGCGCAGGTGCTCAGCGACCCGGCTTACCTCGGTAGCGCATCGGCCTATGGCGAAGGCGACCCGCTGCGCTACGAAAAAAATATGATCGACCGCTGGGTACGGCGCGAACTCGGACGCCACGACGCGAATGCGGCGCCTAAGCCATGAGCGCTCGACGGCACGCGCGCGGACCGCGCGCGCGATGAGCGTCTACGTCGACGATGCGGTGCATCTGTGGCGCGGTCGGCGCTGGGCGCATCTGATGGCCGATACGCTGGAGGAATTGCACGCGCTCGCCGAGCGCCTCGGCATACCGCGGCATCGCTTTCAGGACAAACGCAGCGGCGCGCATTACGACATCGATGCCGCGCTACGCGAACGCGCGCTGGCGCTGGGCGCTGTGGCGATTTCGCGGCATACCGACCGCGCGCGCGTCCGTGCGATCATCCGCACGGCCAAACTGCAGTGGAGCGGCGCCGGTGAAACAATGGCCGCGGCCGATTCGACATGAGCGCGAAGACGCGAGGGCAGGCGCAAGCGCGTCGAGCGGCATGTGCGCAACCGATCGGTCTGAGCGCGCCTCTTCCTTTCGGCGATTCCCACAACGATTGCGCAACGTCTTAGCCTAGGAGAGTGCGATGCCCGGTTTCGATTTGACCCCGCCCGACGACGCGCAACGCGCGACGCTCGCCGCAGCGCTCTCGCCGGAAGAGCGCCGCGTATTGCTGGCCCACGGTACCGAAGCGCCGTTCTGCGGCGTGTTCCTCGACAACAAACGCGACGGCGTCTACACCTGCCGCTTCTGCGGTCTGCCGTTGTTTCGGTCCAATGCGAAATTCGATTCCGGCACCGGCTGGCCGAGTTTCTTCGCGCCGTTCGATGAAACGCATATCGGCCGCATTCGCGACACCAGCCACGGCATGACCCGCGTCGAAATCGTCTGCGCGCGCTGCGGCAGCCACCTCGGCCACGTGTTCCCCGATGGCCCGCCGCCGACGCGCGAACGCCATTGTTTGAACTCGGTGTCGCTGGCGTTCACTGCGCAAGGCGATGCCCTGCCGGACCCGTTGAACCGCGGTGAAGCCGACATCTCATTCGCTTAGTGCACGTCGCGCTCTTCAGCGCTTTCTGTCCAGTGACCCGCGCACACACAGCGACGGCGAGCATCGCGCTGAGCTACCTGATTTTGGTCCGCGACGTGGTGCTTGCTATCCTGAGCACCCGTTTTCGCACGACATCGACGCCATGACCGACACGCTCCCCGACCGCCTCTCCAACGATCCGCGCAGCCCGCACCATGATGCCGACCTGCTCGAACGCGGTATCGGTATCCGCTTCAACGGCCAGGAACGCAACAACGTCGAAGAGTATTGCGTGAGCGAAGGTTGGATCCGCGTGATCGCAGGCAAAGCCCTGGACCGCCGCGGCCAACCGATGACGATGAAGCTCAAGGGCACGGTCGAGCCGTATTTGAAGACAGCCGGCGACGAGTAAGCCGTTCGTTCGTGCATGAAGAGACGGCCGCGCGCCTCGGTATCGGCGCGACGACCCGTTCGTCTACTTCGCCGTTGCGCCGCCGAGATGCCGGCTGAGGAAGTTCAGTAATTTCGTGTAGAACTCGCGACGATGTTCCTCGGTGTAGAAACCGTGGCCTTCGTGCGGGTAGTACAAGGTTTCGACCGGTACGCCAGCGGCTTTCAGCGCTTTCTCCATTTTTTCGCTGTGCTCGATCGGCGCGCACTTGTCTTTGCCGCCCGCCGCCAGAAAGACCGGCGCGCTTGAATCTTCGTCGGCCATGCCCGTACGGCGAGATCGCCGCCATCGCCTCGCGCGGGCCGAGCCAGTCCAGCATCCAATTGCGCGACTTGCGCGCCGATCGCCGAATCCTGTCTTGTGCATCTTGTCCAGTCGTAAACGCCGACATAGCCGGCCGCGCACCGATACAGCGACGGTTCTTTCGCCACGCCCATCAGTGCCGCGTAGCCGCCATAGCTGGCGCCATAGATGCAGATGCGCTGCGGGTCGGCGATCTTTTGCGCGACCGCCCAACGCGTCGCGTCGGTCAGGTCGTCTTGCATGGCTAATCCCCATTGCCGGGCGCCTTTTTGCACGAAACGCTCGACCGTAATGGCCGGAACCGCGATAGTTCACGCGCAGCACGGCGTAACCGGCCGCGGCCAACATCTGCGTATCGGTGTCGAAACTCCAATCGTCGTAGATGCCGAACGGACCGCCGTGCGGCAGCAACACCATCGGTAACGACGTCCCTGGCTCACGGCCAAACGGCAGCGTCAGATAACCGTAAAGCTTGAGTCCATCGCGCGCGAGAATTTCCACGCTGCGAGTCGGTGGCAGTTTCGCCGGATCGAACCAAATGCGACGACTGAAGATCGGATCCATCTTGCGCGCGGCGGTGTCGAACACATAAAAATCGCCTGGGTTGCGATCGCTGAAGACTTGAACCACCAACAACTTGCCGTCGCGCGTGGCCGAGGTGATCGCCACCGCATGATGCGGGAACGCTTTCTGTAATTGTCGATACAACTTCGACGGTGGCGCGTCGGGTTCGAAGAACGCCATGCGATGCCCATCGTGCGCGAAACGCGCACCGATCGGCGTCGCACCGTCGAGCGCGTACAGAATACCGGAGGGGTCGACGACTGCATCCCGCAACAGTTCGCGGCGCTCGCCGGTGTCCGGGTTCAGCGCTTCGATCGCATCGGGGCCGGTACTGCGTTCGCTCCATAAATAAGCGGTTGTCCCGTTCTCGGAAAAACCGATCGCGTCCACGACCACGCCCGACGCCGATTCGTCGTTGACCAATCGCCACGGCGCGCCGCTTTTCTCGCGGTAGTAAAGTTTCGAAACGTTGTCGTTGCCTGCGCCGCGCGCGAATCGGGCCGCGCCGGATGCATCGCTAGTGAAACTGGCCGAACGCACCGGCGCCGACGACACCGGACTGCGACTCCCGTCGTAGACATCCATTTTCTGCAATGCCGTTTCCGGATTCTCGCCCGTGGATTCGACTTTAATCAGAATATGACGATCGTCGTCGGGCAGATCGTCGTGCATCCAGGCGTAGGTGTATTCCTCGCTGCTGGCCAGCCATTTTCCGCGCTTGCCGTCGGCATTGATCGCGACCAGCTCGCCGGTCAGATACGGCTCGTCGTTGCGTCCGAATTTCTTCGCGACGCTAGCGACGACGCGCTCGTGGTTGACCCACCAGAAGCCGGCGACGACCGAGTCTTCGCCCAGATGTACTTTCGCGGTGACGGTTTTGTCGCTACGCCGGATCACCACCAGAATGGTTCGGTCCTCCAGCGGCACGGTGGCGGCGTAGTAGTCGCCGGTCGGCGAAATCTTGATGTCCTCGTACGTGTCGCGTTTGAGGTACTGCGCCGATATCGACCACAGGTGTCGCTTCTTGAGCAACCGCCTGCGATAGCGTCAAGCTCAGTATCGCCGCACACCAAACTCGCAACATCGCATTTCCCCCGAAGACGACCGTCGCCGAAGCATAGCCCAGCGGCGGCCGCGGGCGCACCCGTCCGCATGCGCCGCTCGGACTCGGGCGTCGCCTATCGCGATGCCTCGTCGTCCGAGGGCATCGGCTCATCCGGCAGAAGCGTGCGCCCGAGGTGTTCGATCGTCGGCGATTCGAAGAACGCGCGCAGCGGTACGGTGATACCGAGGGCATCGCGGATCGCCGAGATCGCACGCATCGCCAGCAGCGAGTGACCGCCGAGATCGAAGAAATCGTCGCGCACGCCGATGCGTTCGACACCGAGCAGCTCGCGCCAGATATCGACCAACACTTCTTCGATCGGTGTCCGTGGCGCGACATAGGCGCGTGCGCT
This sequence comes from uncultured Gammaproteobacteria bacterium, assembly GCA_963783035.1. Lineage (GTDB taxonomy): Bacteria > Pseudomonadota > Gammaproteobacteria > Xanthomonadales > Xanthomonadaceae > Lysobacter_I. The sequence continues at coordinate 488,575 of CAWAMC010000004.1, read as the reverse complement.
GCCGAGCGCGCCATCCTCCGGCGCCGGAAGCGCTTTACGGTCGATCTTGTTGTTCGAGGTCAGCGGCCACGCCTCCAAACGCACGAATGCCGCAGGCACCATGTAATCGGGCAACTGCATCTGCAGGCGGCTGCGCAATACGTCGATCGCGGGCGATGGCGCTTGGTCGTCGTGCAGGTAATAGGCGACGAGAGATTTCTGCCCGGGCACGTCTTCGCGCGCGAGCACGACGGCTTCTTTGACGCCGGGCAGCGCTGCGAGCTTCGCTTCGATTTCGCCCAACTCGATGCGGAAACCGCGGATCTTCACTTGGAAGTCGTTGCGGCCTTGATAATCGATGCGGCCATCGGATAACCAACGGCACACATCGCCGGTGCGATACAAACGATCGCCCGCGCGGAACGGGCTGTCGATGAAACGCTCGGCGGTGAGTTCGGGGCGACGCCAATAGCCGCGTGCGACGCCGGCGCCGCCGATGTACAACTCGCCGGTCGCGCCGATCGGTACCGGCCGCAGCGCGGCGTCGAGCAGATACACACGCTCGTTCGCCAACGGTCGGCCGATCGGCAGCGTCGTGGTACCGATCATGTCCGGCCCGCAGGCTTGGATGATCGAGATCCCTGTCGTTTCGGTCGGGCCGTACACATTGAAAAATTGGCGGTTGGCATGCCAGCGCTCCACGAGCGCCTGCGGCACCACCTCGCCGCCGCAGGTCATCGTGTGCAGCGTCGCTAAGCGCGCATCGTCGGGCAGCGTCAACACCACTTGCGGCGTCAAGAAACAGTGTGTGACGCGCTGTTTCGCGACGAACGCTTCGAGCGCATCGCCGAGCAACATCTCCTCCGGCGCAGGCAAATGCAGCGAACCGCCGAAGCCGAACGCCATCACCCATTCCAGTACGAACGCATCGAAGCTGAAGGACGCGAACTGCAACACGCGCGTGTTCGCATCGAGACCGAACGGTTCGCGTAACGCATGCATCAAATGACTCGGCCCGCTGTGCCGCGATACCACGCCCTTCGGCACGCCGGTCGAACCCGAGGTGTAGATGATGTAGGCCGGGTGCTCGGCATTGAGGCCGATGTCTTCGACCGCGAGGTTATGATCTGCCGCATCGGCCCAGGGCGTGCGCTCGATGTCGATCTCGAACATCGGCGGCGACTCGTTCCCTTGACGCGCAAGCGCGCGCTGCACGATATCGCGACTGGCGCGATCGGTCAGCACCAACAACGGTTGCGCATCGCTCAACATGTCGGCGATGCGGGCTTCGGGATACGTCGGATCGATCGGCACGTAGGCGCCGCCGGATTTCATGATGCCCAGCACCGTCTCGATCGCCGCAACGGAGCGCTGCACGCAGAGCGCCACACGCGTCTCCGGCGCGACGCCGCGCGTGCGCAACCAGTGCGCGAGACGGTTGGCGTTGCGGTTCGCTTGCGCGTAATTCGCTTCTTCGCCCGCGCATGTGATCGCGATGGCCTCCGGCGTGGCGGCGGCGAACGCCTCGAACTGCGCATGCACCGGCCGCCATGGCCCGACATCGCGATCGGTCGCGTTCCAGTCCTCGACGATACGGCGGTACTCGGTCGCATCGAGCAACGAAAGCGTTGCGATCGAGGTCTCGGGTCTCGCGACCATGCCGCGCAGCACTTCGCGCAGATAACCCGCGTAGCGCTCGACCGTCTCGCGATCGAACAGCGACGAGGCGTATTCGAGCCCGCCGACGATGCCGTTTTCGCTCTCGTGCAAACTCAAAGTGAGATCGTACTTCGCGACCGTGTGCGGCATGCGCATCTGTTCGACCCGCAAGGCGTCGAAATCGAAGCCCATCGCCTCGTTGCTCTGCCACGCGAACATGACCTGAAACAGCGGCCCGTAACTCAAGCTCCGCGTCGGGTTCACCTGCTCCACCACCTGCTCGAACGGCAGCTCTTGATGCTCCTGCGCCGACAACGCGATCGCCTTCACTCGCGTCAACAGCTCCGACACCGTCGGCGCATCGTCCAGCCTCACGCGCAGCGCCAGCGTGTTCACGAAGAACCCGATCAATCCGCCGATCTCGCTGCGGTTACGGTTCGCCACCGGCGTCCCGATCACCACCTCCTCCTGACCCGACAACCGCGACAGCACCACCGACCACGCCGCCAGCACGGCCATGAACAGCGTCGTGCCCGTGCGCAGACTCAGCGCCTTCAGTTCCGACGTCAGCGCCGCGTCGATCTCGATGTCCAACAACCCGCCGCGATAATCCTGCTCCACCGGCCGTTTGCGATCGGTCGGCAGTTCCAACAACGCCGGCGCGCCGCGCAGCGTGTCGCGCCAGTACGCCAACTCGCGCTCCAAGCGTTCGCCCTGCAAGCGCTCGCGCTGCCATGCGGCATAGTCCGCGTATTGGATCGGCAGCGCCGGCAGCGGATCGCGCTCGCCGCGCCGTTGCGCCGAATACAGCGCGCTCAATTCCTGCGCCAGCACGCCCATCGACCAGCCGTCGGAGACGATGTGATGCATCGTCAGCACCAGCACGTGATCGTCCGCGCCGCGACGCACCAGCACGCCGCGGATCAGCGGGCCGCGCGCCAGATCGAACGGGCGACGCGATTCTTCCAGCAACAAGGGCTCTAAGGCCTGCGGCTGCGCTTCCGGTGACAGTGCGCTCAGGTCGTGCTCAAGCAACGCGAAGGCCGCGCCCGGCGGATCGATCCGCTGATACGCCTCGCCGTCCACCGCCTCGAAGCGCGTGCGCAGACTTTCGTGGCGCGCCACCAACGCGTTCAACGCGCTGCGCAAGGCAGGCACGTCCAACGGGCCGGACATCGCCAATTCCAACGGCAGGTGATACGCCTCGCTCACGCCCCGCATCTGCGCGACGAACCACAGCCGCTGCTGCGCGAACGACGCGCGCAGCGGGGCATTGCGATCCGCGCGCGGCATGCGCTTATTGCGCGACTCCGGTGCGATCTTCGCCACGCGCTGCGCGAACTCGGCCACGGTCGGCGCGGCGAAGACCAATGTCGGCGAGATATCGCGCCGGAGCAACTGTCGCAACTTCGCGGCGATTTTCGCGCCGAGCAGCGAATGGCCACCGAGTGCGAAGAAATTATCGTGCCGACCGATGCGCTCGATGCGCAGAGCGTCCGACCATATGCGCGCGATGCTATCTTCGACCGGCCCTTGCGGCGGCTCGAAGCTGCGCACAACGCAGGCATCGGGCGCGGGCAACGCTTGGCGATCGAGTTTATTGTTCGTCGTCTGAGGCCATGCATCCATCCGCACGAATGCCGATGGCACCATGTAATCCGGTAAGTGCGAATGCAAGGCACGGCTCAGCGTTTCGACCGATACATCCGCATCTTGCAGAAAATAGGCGACGAGAGATTTCTGCCCAGGCACGTCTTCGCGCGCGAGCACGACGGCTTCTTTGATGCCGGGCAGCGCTGCGAGCTTCGCTTCGATTTCGCCCAGCTCGATGCGGAAGCCACGGATCTTCACTTGGAAGTCGTTACGGCCTTGATAATCGATGCGGCCATCGGATAACCAACGGCACACATCGCCGGTGCGATACAAACGATCGCCCGCGCGGAACGGGCTGTCGATGAAACGCTCGGCGGTGAGTTCGGGGCGACGCCAATAGCCGCGTGCGACGCCAGCGCCGCCGATGTACAACTCGCCGGTCGCGCCGATCGGTACCGGCTGTAGTGCGGCGTCGAGCAGATACACGCGTTCGTTCGCGAGCGGTCGACCGATCGGCAGCGAGATCGCACCCACCAGTTCCGAACCGCACAACTGCACAAGACTCAGTGCGGTTGTTTCGGTCGGGCCATAGGCATTGAAGAACCGTCGGCCGACATGCCAACGTTTCAACACTGCCGGCGGCACCGCTTCGCCGCCGCAGGCGAGGGTATGCATCGTCGCCAGGTGCGCGTCGTCGGGCATGGTCAGCAGGACTTGCGGGGTGAGGAAGCAGTGCGTCGTGCGCTGTTTCGCGACGAACGCTTCGAGCGCATCGCCGAGCAGCATCTCCTCCGGCGCAGGCAAATGCAGCGAACCGCCGAAGCCGAACGCCATCACCCATTCCAATACGAACGCATCGAAGCTGAAGGACGCGAACTGCAACACGCGCGTGTTCGCATCGAGACCGAACGGTTCGCGTAACGCATGCATCAAATGACTCGGCCCGCTGTGCCGCGATACGACGCCCTTCGGCACGCCGGTCGAACCCGAGGTGTAGATGATGTAGGCCGGGTGCTCGGCATTGAGGCCGATGTCTTCGACCGCGAGGTTATGATCTGCCATATCGGCCCAGGGCGTGCGCTCGATGTCGATCTCGAACATCGGTGGCGCATCTGGATGACGCGCAAGCGCGCGCTGCACGATGTCGCGACTGGCGCGATCGGTCAGCACCAACAACGGCTGCGCATCGCTCAGCATGTCGGCGATGCGGGCTTCGGGATACGCCGGATCGATCGGCACATAGGCGCCGCCGGATTTCATGATGCCCAGCACCGTCTCGATCGCCGCAACGGAGCGCTGCACGCAGAGCGCCACACGCGTCTCCGGCGCGACGCCGCGCGTGCGCAACCAGTGCGCGAGACGGTTGGCGTTGCGGTTCGCTTGCGCGTAATTCGCTTCTTCGCCCGCGCATGTGATCGCGATGGCCTCCGGCGTGGCGGCAGCGAACGCTTCGAACTGTGCATGCACCGGCCGCCATGGCCCGACATCGCGATCGGTCGCGTTCCAGTCCTCGACGATACGGCGGTACTCGGTCGCATCGAGCAACGAAAGCGTTGCGATCGAGGTCTCGGGTCTCGCGACCATGCCGCGCAGCACTTCGCGCAGATAACCCGCGTAGCGCTCGACCGTCTCGCGATCGAACAGCGACGAGGCGTATTCGATGCCGCCGACGATTCGCCCTTGATGTTCGCTAAGATTCAGTATCAGATCGAACTTCGACACCGGATGCGGCAACGGGATACGGGCGCAATCGAGGTTCTCGAACGGAATCGCATCTTGTTCGCTGTCCTGCCACGCGAGCATGACCTGAAACAGCGGCCCGTAACTCAAGCTCCGCGTCGGGTTCACCTGCTCCACCACTTGCTCGAACGGCAGCTCTTGATGCTCCTGCGCCGACAACGCGATCGCCTTCACTCGCGTCAACAACTCCGACACCGTCGGCGCATCGTCCAGCCTCACGCGCAGCGCCAGCGTGTTCACGAAGAACCCGATCAATCCGCCGATCTCGCTGCGGTTACGGTTCGCCACCGGCGTCCCGATCACCACCTCCTCCTGACCCGACAACCGCGACAGCACCACCGACCACGCCGCCAGCACGGCCATGAACAGCGTCGTGCCCGTGCGCAGACTCAGCGCCTTCAGTTCCGACGTCAGCGCCGCGTCGATCTCGATGTCCAACAACCCGCCGCGATAATCTTGTTCCACCGGCCGTTTGCGATCGGTCGGCAGTTCCAACAACGCCGGCGCGCCGCGCAGCGTGTCGCGCCAGTACGCCAACTCGCGCTCCAAGCGTTCGCCCTGCAAGCGCTCGCGCTGCCATGCGGCATAGTCCGCGTATTGGATCGGCAGCGCCGGCAGCGGATCGCGCTCGCCGCGCCGTTGCGCCGAATACAGCGCGCTCAATTCCTGCGCCAGCACGCCCATCGACCAGCCGTCGGAGACGATGTGATGCATCGTCAGCACCAGCACGTGATCCTCCGCGCCGCGACGTACCAGCACGCCGCGGATCAACGGGCCGCGCGCCAGATCGAACGGGCGGCGCGATTCTTCCAGCAACAAGGGCTCTAAGGCCTGCGGCTGCGCTTCCGATGACAGTGCGCTCAGGTCGTGCTCAAGCAACGCGAAGGCCGCGCCCGGCGGATCGATCCGCTGATACGCCTCGCCGTCCACCGCCTCGAAGCGCGTGCGCAGACTTTCGTGGCGCGCCACCAACGCGTTCAACGCGCTGCGCAAGGCAGGCACGTCCAATGAGCCGGACATTCGCAGCGCAAGATTGATGTGATACGCAGTGCTGGCCGCAGCGGTTTGCGACACATACCACAGTCGTTGTTGCGCGAACGACGACAGCAACCGATTGCCGTCGCGCGGAATCGTTGGAATCGCCGTTGTGGGCTGTTGCGCATGACGCAGAGCGCGGAACTGTTCTGGAGTAAGTTGGCTCAGCGCTTCTTTCGACCACATGGTGAACTCCTTGCGATGCGCGGCCCGATGCCTAGCGGCTCGAGACCGGCCCTGGTGCGGACGCGCGCGCCCGCTTGAAACGCCACCTTCGTACGCTTCGCCCTCGGCCGCGCTTCGGGCGCGCGCGATAGGTCCGTGTTCTGGTCGTTACATGACCGCAACGGACGAATGCGGCGTCCAACGACTCGGTGCGATACGGAAGACGACGATCGCCACGAGGCGCGAACGTGTGCGCAGGCGACGATCGCGGCGACTTTTCGACGGAAATGGGTGTGACGTTCTCCTGACATCATCTTCCGGCAGGCCGGAAGGGTTCCTTCAATAGACGGGTGCGGATGAGATCGACGGTGACGCACCGATCCACTGCCTGCGATTAGGCAACAGGGCCATCGTTTTTTCAAGCGGCGATCACAGATTTGGCCGTGTGAAGCCTGTTCTATCGTATGGATGAACGAGTGCGACGGTACCGCACCGCGTCGCCTCTGCCCGCGATGAAGTCAGAAGATAGGAGCCAAACGGACGACACCAGACGGTGGCGTATCCAACGATTTCAAACGATCGCCGGCACGTCCTCCGCAAGACTCGCGTAGATCGCCTCCACCATATCGGCGACGGTACGATGCTCGAAGAGGTCTCGCAGCGACAATTGCGTTCCGAAGGCGTCATTGACCGTAAGAATCAACCGCAAGCCCAGAACGGAATAGCCGCCGCTACGGAAGAAATCGTCGTGCGTACCGATACGCTCGACACTCAGGGCATTCGCCCATAGCTCGGCCAGCGCGCATTCGATCGGCGTTGTCGGTGCGACGTAGGACTCGCCGCGGTATTCGTCGGTTTGCGGTGCGGGCAAGGCGTGTCGATCCAACTTCGCATTCGGCGTCTGCGGCCACGTGGTCATCCGCACGTACGCCGACGGCACCATGTACTCCGGCAAAGACGCTTGCAGCGCGCCGCGCAGCGTCTCCGCCGACACCTCCGCTTCGGGCCGCGTTTGGTAATACGCCACCAAGCGCTTCTCGCCCGGTGCGTCTTCGCGCGCCAGCACCACCGCTTCCTTGACGCCCCGTTGCGCGCTCAAGGCCATTTCTATTTCGCCCAACTCAATGCGGTAGCCGCGGATCTTGACCTGAAAATCGTTGCGCCCTTGGTAATCGATGCTGCCATCGGGTCGCCAGCGGCCGAGGTCGCCGGTGCGGTACAGCCGCTCGCCGGGATGGAACGGATCGTCGATAAAACGCTCGGTGGTCAACGTTGGACGATGCAGATAACCGCGCGCCACGCCGACACCGCCGACATACAGCTCGCCCACCGCGCCGATCGGCACCGGTTGCCGTAGTGCGTTCAGCAGACAGACGCGATGGTTCGGCAACGGCTTGCCGATCGGCACATTCGACATCAACGCCGTATCGGCATCGCAGGCATACAGCGTGCTGACCACCGAGTCTTCGGTCGGGCCGTAGGCGTTGAACATACGACGGCCGCGCGCCCAGCGTTGCATTTGCGACGGCGGTAACGCCTCTCCACCAGAAATCAGCACTTGCAGCGACGGCAACAGCGCCGTGTCCGACAACGTCGACAACACGACTGGCGGCAGCAGCGTATGCGTGACGCCCATCTCATCGATCGCTTTCTGCAATGCATCGCCGATCAGCACATCGCCCGGCGGCGCGAGGCATAAACGCGCACCATGGCCGAAGGCCATCACCCACTCGAAGACGCAGGCGTCGAAACTCAACGCCGCGAACTGCAGCACGCGGCTCTCGGGCGTGACATCGAAGACGCGACCTTGCACCGCCATCAAATTCATCACGCCGCGATGTTCCACCATCACGCCTTTCGGTTTGCCGGTGGAGCCGGATGTGTAGATCACGTACGCCAAATGATGCGGACGAATGCCGGTATCTTCGACCGACAGATCGGATGGGGGTAACGACGACCATTTACCGACATCGCGATCCAGATCGATCAGCGACGCACGATGATCGGCCCGCATCAGCGCATGCGTCAGTGCGTCGCGACTCGCCGCATCGGTCAGGATCACTGCGGGTCGCGCGTCGGCCAACATCTCGGCCAGCCGCTCGACCGGATACGTCGGATCCAACGGTACATACGCACCGCCGGCTTTCATCACGCCTAAGATCGCTTCGAACAGTACCGGTGTGCGTTGCATGCAGAGCGCGACCATCGCCTCCAGGCCCACGCCCTGCGCACGCAGATGCCGAGCCAAACGATTCGCGCGACGATTCAATTCGCCATAAGACCATTGCGTCTGACGAGCGGTGATCGCCGGCCTATCCGGTGCGCGCGCCGCATGCGCCTCGAACGCCTGATGCAAGCATCGATCGCGATCGAAATCGGCCGCACGGTAGCCGCCTTCGAGCAAACGTTCGCGCTCTGGCGGCGACAGCGCTTCGATCGCGCTTAAACGACGATCGGGGTTCGCCATGCACTGGGTCAAAACGCTCAAATACGCATCGCGCATCCGTTCGATCGTCTCGACACGGTAAAGATCGGTCGCGAAATTCCACAGCAAAGTGATGCTTTCGAAATGCTCTTGCCCGCGCGGCAACATCACGACATCGAAATCGAATTTCGATGTACGGTTACTGTACGCCTCGAACATCGACATCTCGAAGCCCGGCCATCGCAGACTCGGAAGGTCGGAATTGTGGGCGCTGAACGCCGTTTGGAACAGCGGATTGTGGCCGGTCTTACGGTCGGGCTGAAGCTCCCTGACCAGCAGTTCGAACGGCAGTTCTTCATGTTCGTAAGAAACCGATAGCGTCGTCATCACGCGATCCAACAGCGCGCGATAACTCAGATCGCCGGTGTGGTCGCCGGTGAGATCGGCGCGAATCGGAATCATGTTCACGAACATGCCGAGCATGCCCTCTGATTTTCGCGACTTGCGGTTCGCGACCGCAGAGCCGATCAAGAAGACATCGGCACCGCAATACTGTCGCAAGACGATCTGATAAACCGCCTGCAAGGCGGCGTACAGCGTGACGCCTTGATCGCGGCAAAAACGGCGGAGTTCTTGCGCCAAATCCAAGGGCAGCTCGCAGCGCAACTGCATCCCGTTGTAGGACGGCTGCGCCGGTCGCGGAAAGTCCGTCGGCATCGGCAACAGCTTTGGTACGTCGGCCAACTGCGCGGTCCAGAACGCGAGGTGTCTCGCGAATCTCGTCCGTGCGCAATCGCTGCGCTGCCATCGCGCGTAGTCGCGATACTGCGCCGGCACCGGCGCGAGCGGCGGCGATTCGTCGCGCACGTCCGCAGCATAAGCCGTCAGCAACTCGCGCATGAATAAATTCGCGCTCCACCCATCGTGCACATAATGCTGCTCGACATGGATCAAGACGTACTCGCCCTGCGCGCGACGGATCAAAGTCAAATGCAACAGCGGCAACTGCGCCAAGTCGAAACGGTGCGCCACATGGGCATCGATCATCTCGTGCATCGCGTCGTCGTCGATGTCCGCGTCCAGCTCGACGAAGCGCAATACCCCGGGCGCTCTCGGATGCACGACTTGATTCGGTTCGCCGTTCGCATCGGCATGGAAAGTAGTGCGGAATATCTCGTGGCGCTCGATCACGCGGTCCAGCGCCCGTTGCAGCGCATCGATCGATACTTCGCCGCGAATCCGAATGACGTTCTGCGCGTTGTAAGCCAGCGATGTTTTAGAGACCTGTTCGAGCAACCACAACCCTTGTTGCTGATACGACACCGGGCATGGGGTCGGCGGCGCATCGCTCGACCAGTCGTCGAAGACGCCTATCGCCTCGTCGTTGTCTCGCTTAAAGTCGGCGACGCGCGTATCGATCAGTTCCGCCATCGAACGCAAGGTCGGCGCTTTGAACAACGCATGCACTTCGATTTTGCGGTCAAACTGCGCTTGTATGCGTGGCGCGAGTTGGATGATTTTGAGCGAATTCCCGCCAAGATCGAGAAATCGATCCTCGCGACCCACGCGTTCGGCACCCAGCACTTCGCACCACATCGACGCTAAAAGCCGCTCGGTCGTCGTGTCCGGCGCGACGAACGCTTCACGCGCATAGTCTTCGGCCTTCGGCGCCGGCAATGCGTTCCGGTCCAATTTCCCGTTCGGCGTCTGCGGCCATACCGCCATCCGCACGTATGCGGACGGCACCATATAGTCGGGCAATACTGCCGACAACGCCGCACGCAAGGTCTGAGGTTGCGGCGCCGCCTCCGCCAATACGTACGCCACTAACTGCCGCTGCCCGTCCCCATCCTCGCGCGCCAGCACGGACGTATCTTGGACGCCAGGTTGCGCATTCAATGCCGCTTCGATCTCGCCTAATTCGATGCGATATCCGCGAATCTTCACTTGGAAATCGTTGCGGCCTAGATACTCGATGCCGCCATCGGGCAACCAACGTCCGAGATCGCCGGTGCGGTACATGCGTTCGCCTGGCCGTAGCGGGTCGTCGATAAAGCGCTCCGCGGTCAGCTCGGGGCGATTGAGATAACCGCGCGCCACACCGGATCCACCCACGTAAAGTTCGCCGATCTCGCGACCGATCACCGGTTGCCGATTTTCATCCAGCAGATATGCCTGCGCATTGAGAATCGCACGGCCGATCGGCACGCTGGTCGCATTCGCTTCCGGATCGCAGGGATGCACCGTGCACCACACCGTCGTCTCGGTCGGGCCGTAGGCGTTGAACATCGTGCGGCCGCGCGACCAGCGCCGCATTTGCGCCAGCGGCAACGCTTCGCCCGCGGAGATCAGTACGCGTAACGACGGTAATGCAGTGGCCTCGTGCAGGGTCGAAAGCGCCACCGGCGGAAGGGTGGCATGGGTCGCCCGGTGCGCCTGAATCGCCGCAGCCAACGCTTCGCCGACCAGCGCCTCGCCCGGCGCACCGAGACACAAACAAGCGCCATGACCGAAGGCCATCACCCACTCGAATACGCAGGCATCGAAGCTGAAAGACGCGAACTGCAACACCCGGCTCTGTCGATCCAACGCGAACGTCTCGGACTGCGCGCGCAACAGATTCATCACGCTCGCATGTTCGACCATGACGCCTTTGGGTTTTCCGGTCGACCCTGAGGTGTAGATCACGTAGGCGAGGTGCTGCGGGCCGACGCCGTTCTCTTCGGCCGCTAGATTCTCCGACGGCTGCGACGACCACTGCGCCGCATCGAGGTCGAGATCGATCGTCTGCGTATCGATTCGTGCGATTCGTAGCGCCTGCGCCAACACCGCGCGACTGGCCGCATCGGTCAGGACCGCCGTCGGTCGCGCATCGGCCAACATCTCGGCCAAACGCTCCAACGGATAGGAGGGGTCCAGCGGCAGGTACGCGCCACCGGCCTTCAATACGCTCAACACGCCTTCGAACAACGACGGCGTGCGCTGCATGCAGATCGCGACCAGTCCGTCCGGTCGCACACCGCACGCACGGAGGTGCCGCGCCAATCGATTCGCGCGCGCATTCAGTTCGCCGTATCCGAGCGTCGCGTTCAGGTCGTCGATCGCTGGTGCCGCCGGATCGTACTGCGCTTGCTCTTCGAATACGCGACAGATCGATTCTGGGCCGCCTTGTATCTCCGCATGATGATGGCGCATCGCTTACCTCCATGTCGATCGACGGCTCCTGCCGGCGAGCGTGTTCTTATCAACGCATGTCGAAAATACGACGTGCATCCATTCGGCGCGCCTATCATCAACGGTAGTCCGCGGCGCGCGACGGATACCTGAGACGATGCGATGGCTCCGCATCGTTCGTTCGATCGAACGTACAGCTCAAACGTACTACTCAAACGTATTCTTCGATGCGCTCCATCGAATCGCCCAAAATGGTATCGACCAAGCCTTCGATCGTCGGCGTATCGAACAATCGCCGCAAGGACACGTCGACCCCCAATGCATTGCGTATCGCAGCAGTCGCGCGCATCGCGATTAGCGAGTTGCCGCCGAGCCTGAAAAAATCGTCGCGCACGCCGACGCGCTCGACCGCGAGCAGCTCGCGCCAAATTTCGACGACCGCCTCTTCCAAGGGATTGCGTGGCGCGATGTAACTATCCGCTACGGCATACGCTGTCGGTGCTGGCAGCGCGGCGCGATCGAGCTTACCGTTCGCGGTCAGCGGCCACCTCGGCAGCACAACGAACGCACCGGGCAGCATATGCACAGGCAGCCGCAGACGCAGTGCGTCTTGCAACGCATCCACATCGGGCATCGCGTCATTTTCGCTGCATACCAAGTATGCGATCAGCACCTTCGCGCCGTCGTTCGCGTCGCGACCCGAACGGTCTCGGCCCAGCTTCGCGGCGAAGACGATCACGGCATCTTCGACGCCGCGGAACGCCCGCAATTGCGTTTCGATCTCGCCTAGCTCTACACGATGGCCGTGAATCTTCACTTGCGCATCGTTACGGCCGAGATACTCGATACCGCCTTCGGCCAAACGACGACCCATATCGCCCGTGCGATACAAACGCTCCCCAGGATGAAACGGGCTGTCGATAAAATGCTCGACATCCAATGCGGGCCGCGCCAGATAACCGCGCGCGACACCCGCACCGCCGATGTACAGTTCGCCGGCGACTCCGATCGGCAAGGGGCGCCGATCGCGGTCGAGCACGAGCACGCGCGCATTGCCGACCGCCTCGCCGATCGGCAATGTCGATGGCGGCGCGACGCCTGCGGGCAACGGGACGATCTCGAAGCAAGTGCTATCCACTGCGGCTTCGGTCAATCCATACGCATGCAGCAAACGTACGCGTTCGCCGACGACCCGGCGTGCGCGATACGCCGCATCCACCGACCAGCGATCCGAGCCGCACACGATCGTGCGCATGAACGCTAAATCGCCGCCCTGCGCATCGAGATGCGCGATCAGCGCATCGAGCACCACCGGCACGAAATCGGCGATATCGATTCGCGCATCGCGCAACAACGCCGCGAGTGCGGCGGGATCGACCAACGTCTGGCGCGGGCACAGCACTAACGTGCCGCCGTGGCCGAGCGCGCGAAGCACGTCGGCTATGAATACATCGAATGCGAGGCTGGCCATTTGCAGATGGCGCAGTCCGGGCGAAAGTGCGTACTGCGACGTCCAACCCGCCGCGATAGCCGCGATCTGCCGATGTTCCACCAGCACGCCTTTCGGCGCACCGGTCGAGCCGGAGGTGTAGATGATGTAGGCCAAGTGTGCGGGCGTCAGCCCGATCTCGGCAGGATCGAGATCGTCTGCCGCGTGCGCCGCCCAAAGCCCGCTCTCGGCATCGACATCGATGATGCACACGGCCTCCGCTTCGGCCTTTCGCGACATCGCCGCGACGACGCCTTGGACGAGCACGCGGCTCGCGCGATCGCACAACACGATGCGCGCGCGCATATCCCCGAGCGCAAAACTCAACCGTTCTTCGGGTTGATCCGGATCGAATGCCGCATATGCGCCGCCGGCCTTGAGCACAGCCAGCACCGCTTCGATCGCATGCGCCGTGCGGTCCATGCAGAGCGCAACCGGGCGATCCGGGCCGACGCCGAGCGCGCGCAGGTGCCTCGCCAAACGATTGGCGCGGATATTGAGTTCGCCATAGCCGATCGCGATGTCTCCGGCTTCGATCGCGGTGGCGTTCGGCGACCGCGTCGCATACGCTTCGAACGGCGCGTGGATCAACGCGAACGGGATGTCGATCGCACGATATCCGCCTTCGATCGCCTGCGCGCGCGCTTCCGGCGCAAGGAGGTCGAATTGCGAGAGTCGTCGTTCGGGCGTCTCGATGCATTGCGCTAACAAGCGCAGATAGCTGTCGTTGAGTCGCTCGATCGTCTCGCGGCGATACAAATCGACGTTGTATTCCCAGAACATCGTAATGCCGTCTGGGTCGTCCGTACTGCGCGGGATCATCACCAGATCGAAATCGAACTTCGATGTGCCGTTGCCTTGGACCTCATGGATCCGCATCTCGAACTCAGGCCAATGCAGTTGCGGCCCGGGCGAGTTGTGGGTACTGAACGCGGTTTGGAACAGCGGGTTGCGGGCGTATTCGCGATGGGGATGCAACTCGCGCACGACCCACTCGAACGGCACCTCCTGATTCTCGTAGTCTTCGGCCAAATCGGCGATGACGCGATCGACTAACTCGCGGTAGCTCGGGTCGCCGGACAGGTCGCAGCGCGTGGGAATCATGTTCACGAACATGCCGACGAGGCCCTCGGTTTTTTGCGAGGTCCGGCTGGCCACCGCCGAGCCGATCAAGAAGTCGTCGGTGCCGGCATAGTGCGCGATCGTCATCCGATACACCGCCTGCATCGCCGCGAACAGGGTCACGCCCTGCGCGCGGCAGAATTCGCGGAGCCGGCGCGAAAGCGCAGGAGGCCACACGATGCGCACCTGATCGCCGACGAAACTAGGCGCCGATGGACGCGGAAAATCGGTGCGCATCGGCAGTTCGGTCGAGACGCCCTGTAGTTTGTTTTTCCAGTAGTGCGCTTGTTTCCGCAGCCGCGCTTGTGCGGCTTCGCTGCGCTGCCATCGTGCGTAGTCGCAATACTGCGCCGCGACGGCCGGAAGCGCGGCTTCTACGCCACGATAATCCGCGTCGTACAACGCGAACAATTCGCGCAGAATCAAGTTCATGCTCCAGCCGTCGTGGACATAGTGCTGCTCGACTTGGATCAACAGATAGTCCTGCGGCGCCAATCGATACAAGCTGAAGCGAATCAACGGCAGCGCACTCAGATCGAACCGATGATGCACCTGCGTTCGGACGATCGCATCCAACTCGTCGTCGTCGGGCGGCGCATCCAGCTCGCAGTAACTGAAAATCTCCGGTGCCGCCGAATGCACCGTCTGATACGGGCCATCGACAGGATCGTCGTGGAATGTGGTGCGTAAGATTTCATGACGCTGCACGAGTCGCGCTATCGCACGGCGGAAGCGTTCGGGATCGAGCACGCCGCGAATCCGAATGAGACTCTGCGCGTTGTAAGCGATCGAGGTCGGAGACATCTGCTCCAGCAGCCACAGGCCGTATTGCTGGTACGACACAGGCACGCGATCTGATGCTGCATGCTTCGGCGGGGACCACAGATCGAACGCGCCTTGTCGCGCATCGGCCACATCGTCGTCGAAGACCATCGATGGCGCCGCATCGACCGCGTTCGCCATGTGCGCCAAGGTTTGCGATTTGAACAGCGTATGGATCGAGAGATCGCGTTCCAGTTGACGGCGAATGCGCGATGCCAGTTGGATTAAGCGCAGAGAATCGCCACCGAGGCCGAGGAAGCGGTCGTCGCTGCCGATCTCGCGAATGCCGAGCAATTCCGACCACATCGCCGCGAGCGCTCGCTCGGTGGCGGTCTGTGGCGGCGTATAGGCTTCGCTGGCGTAGGCATCGGCCTGCGGCGGCGGCAAGGCGCTGCGATCGAGCTTCCCGTTGACGGTTTGCGGCCACGCATCGATCCGAACGTAGGCGGCAGGCACCATGTGATCGGGCAAGCGCGCCGCGAGCGCTCGGCGAATCGCGGCCGGCGTCAGTGCGACATCGTCGCTGCGATAGTAGGCGACCAATTGTTTCTGGTTCGGCGCGTCTTCGCGCGCGAGCACGATCGCTTCGCGGGCGCCTTCGATCGCGACGATGCCCGCTTCGATTTCGCCTAATTCGATGCGAAAACCGCGCACTTTGACTTGAAAATCGTTGCGGCCGAGATATTCGATGCTGCCGTCGTCGCGCCATCGACCGAGATCGCCGGTGCGATACAAGCGTTCGCCCGGTCGCTGCGGATCGTCGATAAAACGCTCGGCGGTCAGCTCGGGGCGATGCAAGTAACCGCGCGCCAATCCGACGCCACCGATGTACAGCTCACCGATCTCGCCCCGAGCGACCGGCGCATTCGACGCATCGGCGCCGCTATCGAGAACCTCGCTATCGATGATTTCGATACGGACATTCGGTAACGGCATCCCGATTCGCGCAGGCTCGCCCGCGCCGTTGATCGCGATCGCAGTGGCGTAGACCGTCGCCTCGGTCGGCCCATATGCATTGAAGAACCGCGGCGTCGCGCAGGCTTCCATGCGTCGCCACAAGGGCGGCGGAATCGCTTCGCCTGCGACGACGACGGTGAGCGTCGATAACGCCGAGCGCGCAAACAGGCCCGCATCGACCATCCCGATCAACTGCGACGGCGTACAGTCGAGCACATCGACGCGCTCGCGTTCGAGCAGTTCGAGCATCGTCGCAGGATCGAGCTTCGCCGCCTGCGGCACCACAACAACGCAATCGCCGCTCAACAGACGGCTCCAGCCCTGCACCGAGACATCGAACGACAGTGAAGCGTTGAGCGCCACACGCAATTGCGGGATGCGCGCCGCGTCTGCGTCTCGCGAGCGTGCGCTCGATAATTTCAGCGTCGCATCCAACCCAGACCAAAGATTGATCACGGCACGGTGCGCGACTACGACGCCCTTCGGTCGACCGGTCGACCCGGAGGTGTAGATCACATACGCGCAATCGTCCGGGCCATTGACGTTTTCGGGATTGTCCGATGGCAATAGCACCCATCGCGCAGCGTCGCGTTCGATGTCGAGCAACAATGGCGGCTCGTCATCCGCCGCCAACGCGGCCCGTAACGCTGCAGCACCGGTGGCATCCGCCAACACGGCGACCGGTCGTGCATCGTCGAGCATCTCGCGCAAGCGTAGCGTCGGATACGCTGGATCCATCGGTACGTACGCGCCGCCGGCTTTGAAGATCGCCACGATCGCCTCCACCATGCCGACACCGCGTTCCATGCAAATGCCGACGCGGCGCTCAGGCGCCACGCCCGAGGCGCGCAGGTAATGCGCCAACCGGTTAGTGTTCGCATTGAGTTCGCCGTACGTCAGCCGAGAGGCGCCATCAACGACGGCCTCGGCATCGGGCGCGCAATCGGCGCGATGCTCGAAGATCGATTGGATGTTGTGCGCCGTCTCGTCCCGCTCCATGTCCCTGACCTCGCTGTCCTCACTCTTCCCTTCGACGAAGCCGTTGTGGGCCTGCGTCGTTCGTTCGCACAGCAACTTGTGCGACGCGTTGCGGATGATGTCATGGAACCGCCCTGGACGGATGGGCGACCAACATCACCGGATGTTGCAAACGAGGCGCACTATTCATGCTAGCGCCCGGAACGAAACGGCGACAACGCCATGTTTCGGCGTGCACAATCGTTTGCAGGTGCAAAAAGGCCACGCCCCGATGACTTGCATCCATCCGATCTCCACATCACCCTGCTGGGCCAATGCCAGGAGGGCCTCAGAATGTCGATCACTCGCGATTCGTTAAAATTTAGTTTGTCGTTGGTCTTCTCGCTAGCGATCGCCGCCGCCGCTCCGCCCGCGAATGCAGCGACGGATGCCATCGCGGACGAAGCCCGCTTCCGCGCGCTGTACAAGACCTTGGTCGAGATCGACACCTCGCGCTCGAACGGCGACTGCACGCGCGCCGCCGAGGCCATGCGCGCGGAATTGCTCGCCGCCGGCTACGCACCGGAGGACGCTCGCATCTATGCGCCCACCGACCGGCCGCGCGACGGCGCGCTGATCGCCGTACTGCACGGACGCGAGCCCGGGCTCAAACCGATCCTCTTGCTCGCGCATATCGATGTGGTCGAAGCGCGACGCGAAGATTGGGGCCGCGATCCCTTCGTATTGATCGAACGCGACAGCTGGTTCACCGCCCGCGGCGCCAGCGACGATAAAGCGATGGCGTCCGTCATTACCGACAGCATGATCCGTTACAAACGCGAGGGTTTCGTGCCGCGACGCGGATTGAAACTCGCGCTCACCTGCGGCGAAGAAACGCCGGACATCTTCAATAGCGTGCAATGGCTGTTGAAAGAACACCCCGAAACGCTGGATGCCCAGTTCGTTCTCAACGAAGGCGCCAGCGGCGAACTCGATGCCGAGGGCCGACACGTCGCGCTGCAAATGCAAGCTGGCGAGAAGGTGTACCAAGACTTCCGATTGACCGCGACCGACGCTGGCGGCCACAGCTCGCGCCCCACCGCACGCAACCCGATCGATCGCCTCGCTCGCGGTTTGGCGCGGCAGGCCGCGTATCGCTTCCCGGTGTCGCTCAATGCGGTCACGCGCGGCTACTTCGAGCAGCAGATCGTACTGACGCCTGCATCGGCAGCCGAGCTGCGCGCCTTGCTCGACGAACGCGCCACCGCGACCGAACGCGAAGCCATCGCCGACCGACTCTGGGCGATCAATCCCGCTTGGAACAGTATGCTGCGCACCACGTGCGTCGCGACCACGATCGAAGGCGGTCACGCCGCGAATGCCTTACCGCAGCGCGCAACCGCCAATATCAATTGCCGCATCTTGCCCGGCGTGGCGATCGACGATGTGCGTCGCACGCTGCAACGGATCTTTGCTGAGGACGACATCGCGTTAGAGGCGGTGGGCGACGTGCCGGTGATCGCGCCGACACCGACGATCGATGAACGCATGCTCGGCCCGGTGCGCGAGGTCGCGGAGAGGTTATGGCCGGGGGTCGCGGTGGTGCCTACGCTCGCCACCGGCGCAACCGACGGCCGCTTCCTCAATGCCGCAGGCATCCCGACGTACGGTTTATCCGGCCTTTTCCACGACGCCGAGGGGCCGCGCGCGCACGGTTTGAACGAGCGCGTGCGCGTTCAATCGCTGCTCGATAGCCGACGTTTTTTGTATGAAGTGATTCGACGTTATGCCGAGGCCCGCGATTGAATGCCGATGCGCCGATGTCGTAGCGGGCAGCGGACGATGAGCAACGGGCAAGAGATCGACACTGGCCGAGCGCAGAAACGACACGGGCCGGCGATGCCGGCCCGTGCGGGAGTGATACGAACGAAAAGTGACTTGCGACGCGTTACCAGCGGCGCGGCGGATCGGCGGCGAAACCATTCGGAAAGGCTTCCGGAGCATTACGCGGGCGACGATCCCAACGATACGGCCGCGGCATCGCGCCCATCGCGATCAAACTGTCGGTGTCTTCGTAACGCATCTGCGTGACTTGCGTCGGCGAGCGCGTGGCGCGGACGAACTCGGTGTGCGAAACGGGCGACCATTCGCGTTCGCCATGACCGGTGCCGATTTTGCGCGCCGGCGCACCGCCATAAACGCTGTCGCTCGCCGCTGCGCTCTCGTTGCGCGCCCTGCTCTGCGGCGCGGTGGGCGCGGGCTTGCCCTGAGCGCGGCCCACCGCATCGGCGGCGCCGCGATAACGCTCGTCGTCCTCGCGCGCGATCGGCGCGGGTTCGTAGTAAGGCTGCGGGTATGCGCGCTCGCGATACACGGCGATACCGATCACACCCACGTTACCGGGACGGCCGGTGCGCGCGGCGTAGCTATCGGGCAGGTCGGTGAAATAGAACTGGGCCACGTCCTGCATCGACTTACGCCAGCCGTTGATTTCGGTGCTCTGCCATGGGCCCAGCACATAGCCGGTCTGGCTGGCAGCGGCGGTCTGGCCGCTGATGGCGTTCACGCCGTCGACCGAAAGCACCACCAAGACGCGTTCGCCGGTGGTATTGGTCAGGCGCACGCTGTAGCGATGGCCGGGGGTGCCGGGAATCCACTCTTGGCCGCGATGACGGTATTCGGGGAGCCACTCGCCGCTGTCGCGGTCGATGACGTCGATATCCACAAGCGGCTGGGCCGAGAGCGAGGAACAGGCGCTGGTGGCGAGCAGAGCGGACAGCAGCAGAGCGGTCGGGCGGAACATGAGGGAGATCTCCGTGGTCGGTGGGTGCCCAGGCTGGCCGCGAGAAGCGACGCATGCGCTCTGGACGCCGACCTTGAACGTGCCGCGTACGGGAGTGGGGTTGCGGGCGACGACGAAGAATCCGCAGCCGCCGGTCGAAGCATTCAGCGCCGGGTAAACTAGCCGGCCGCTTTCCCTGCGTCCGCCCCACGTCATGACCGTCACCCGCGTTCTCACCGGCATCACCACGTCCGGCATCCCGCATCTGGGCAACTACGTCGGCGCGATCCGGCCGACCGTGGCCGCCAGCCGGATGCCCGGCACCCAGAATTTCTACTTCTTGGCCGATATGCACGCACTGATCAAAGTGCAGGACCCGGCCAAAGTGCAGCGCTCCACGCTCGAGATCGCCGCCAGTTGGTTGGCTTGCGGTTTGGAACCGGACAACGACCGCGTCTGGTTCTATCGCCAAAGCGAGATCGTCGAGATACCGGAACTCACCTGGTTTCTCACGTGCGTCGCCGGCAAGGGCATCCTCAATCGTGCGCATGCGTACAAAGCCGCCGTGGATAAGAACCGCGCCGAGGGCGAAGACGACGATTTCGGCATCAATGCCGGACTGTTCATGTATCCGGTGCTGATGGCCGCGGATATTCTGATTTTCAACGCGCATAAAGTGCCGGTGGGTCGCGATCAAATCCAACACATCGAAATGGCGCGCGATTTCGCGCAGCGCTTCAATCATCTGTACGGCGATCCGGCTGGTGAACAGTATTTGGTGCTGCCGGAAGCGGCGGTGGAAGAGCATGTCGCCACATTGCCCGGCCTCGACGGCCGCAAGATGTCGAAGAGCTACGACAACACCATTCCGCTGTTCTGTTCGCGCGAGGAATTGAAAAAATTGATTTTCTCGATCGTCACCGATTCGCGCATGCCCGGCGAAGCCAAAGACACCGAAGGTTCGGCGTTGTTCCAGTTGTATCAAGCCTTCGCGAGCACCGAAGAAACCACGGCGATGCGAGAGGCCTTCGCCCAAGGCATCGGTTGGGGCGATGCGAAGCAACAACTGTTCGAGCGCATCGATGCCGAACTGTCGCCGATGCGCGAGCGCTACAACGCATTGATGGCGCAACCGGAAAAGATCGAGGCGATGTTGCGTGCCGGCGCGCAAGCGGCGCGCGAACGTCATGGCTTGCCGCTGATGCGACGGTTGCGCGAGGCGGTGGGGTTTCGCGATCTATCGAAGATGCCGGTGAGCGCGACGAGCGAATCCGCACAGACCAAACACGAAGCGGCACCGGTGCTGAAACAGTATCGAGAAAAAGACGGCAACTTTTACTTCAAACTCATGGAAGATGGCGATACGGTGCTCATCCAAAGTCGTGGTTTCGACAACCCAAAAGACGCCGGCGCATGGGTTGCGCGCCTCAAGCGCGAAGGCGCCGCTGCGCTCGACGCCGCCACCGATATCTTCGCATCGATCGATCCGATGGCTGCTGGCGCGCTGGATGCTTTGAAAGCCGCCGAAGACGTCAAGACGCAGGCGAAAGCGGGCTGAGACGCACGCCGATCATCCTCAATCCTTCGCATCGGCCCGCATGAATCGCATCGTCGAACTCAATCTATCGCTGATCTTGTTCCTGCCCTGGTTCGCGATCCTCGGCGTCTTGTTTTGGTGCTACCCGCGGCAACCGCGCGATACGGCGCGCCGCGTCTTCGATGCGCTGTCCCTGGTGTTCGCACTGGTCGCGTTTCTCGCCAGCATCTACTGGTCGTTCGACAACGCCGATCTGCGCTACGGCAAGATGTGGCCGCAAGTGTTGGCGACCGCATTGGGCTATGGCGTGTTCTTGGCGGCGATGACGCTCGCGTTCTTCGTGCGCCGCGCTTGGTTGCGACGCCGTGCGCTCGAGCGCGACGATCGAAAGACCGTCGCCGCCTGAACGCAACACCCTTCATCACTCGTCCTTTCTTACTTCGAAGATCGCCGCTATGACCCAATCGTTGACCGATGCCGCCGCGCGCGTGCGCGAGGTCGTTCTCGCCTCCACGCAAGGCATGATCGGCCGCGAACAACTGGCCGAATTGATCGTGCTTGCCGCCGTCGCCCAGGAACACTTATTGGTGATCGGCCCACCCGGTACCGCTAAGAGCGCGATCGTGCGTCGCGTCGCCAGTGCGTTGGGCGGTCGCTATTTCGAATATCTGCTCGGGCGCTTCACCGAACCGGCCGAACTGTTCGGCCCGGTCGATCTGCGCAAGCTGCGCGAAGGCGTGGTCGAAACCGATGTGACCGGCATGCTGCCGGAAGCGGACGTGGTGTTTCTCGACGAAGTGTTTCTCGGTTCGACCGCGGTGTTGAACACGTTGCTGGGCATTCTCAACGAACGTCGTTTCCGTCGCGGCCACACCGTGCATCAATGCCCGCTGCGAGTGTGCGTGGGCGCGGCGAACGCGTTGCCGGACGACGAATCCCTCGGCGCATTCGCCGACCGTTTCCTGCTGCATCTGTTCGTCGAATCGGTGCCGGATAACCAACTCGAAGCACTGCTCGCGGGCGGTTGGCAGAGCGAACGCATGCCGGTCGCCGCCTGCGCCGATATGACGCAGTTGAGCCTGCTCTGCGATGCGGTGCCGCTGGTGGACATGGACGACGCGCGCGGCGCGTTGGCCGCAGCGATCCGCGTGCTGCGCGGTGCGGGGCTGACGTTGTCGGACCGCCGCATCGTCAAAGCGCAGCGCTTGGTCGCCGCCGCGACCGTGTTGGCGGGCCGCACGCGCGCGACGCAGGCCGATCTGTGGCCGCTGTTCTACGTGATGCCGACCCACGCCGCGCAAGTGCAAGCGCAGGATGCGTTGCGCGATACGCTCGCAGCGGCGGCCAATCCAACGCTGCGCGCCGCGGTCGAACAAGCCGCGCTGCAGCCGGTGTCGCGGGTCGCGCGTCTGATCGATGCTGCGCGCGCCTGTTTGGAGCGGCCCACTGACGACGCGACGACGACCACGCTCGCCGAAGCCTTACTGCGCGAGATCGACGCGAATTTCGATGCTGACGCATTGCCGCCTGACCTCGCCGATGCACGCACGGCTTTGATCGCGCGCGTCGGTACGAGCGCCTAACTGCGGACGCGACTCGCGTGATCGACGCCGCACCGTTCCGATGGCAACCAGACCCGCAGCCGCCCGCGCCGCGTGGCGTGGTGGGTGTGGGCGCCGTCGCGCGTCGGTTGTTCGACAAACTCGCCGCTGCCTTAGCCGATGATGAGCGCCGCACCCAGGCCGAACGGCTGATGGCGACGGCGCACAGCGACATGTTGATTCTGACCGGCGCTAGCGATGCGCTGCCGTGGGTCGATGGTGCGCGTTACATCGCGCCGCGCGACGCCGCGCCCGCCTTGTGGCTGCCGACCCACGAATGCCCGGATGCGCCGTTGGATCTGCTCGCCATCGCGATCGCGCGTCGACACCCGCAAACGCCGCTGCTGCTATGGCCCGCGCCGGCGCAATTGGTGCCGCTGCAACGTTTGCTGCCGGCGAATGCGGCCTTGTTGGCGCGCATCGATGCGCGATGGGCGCGCGCATGAGCATGCACACACCACCGAACGACGGCTCGCCGCACGCATCCGTGGACGACGCTCGCGTACGCCGGCCAGCGCACGCCGCGCCGCAACCTTTGCCGCCCGCGCTGCAAGCTTGGCATGCGTGGCTGCAATGGTTTCCGCACGAATCCGCGCTCGCCATCGGCGGCATGCTGCCGCGCTTGAACGCCGCATTGGGGCGATACCGCGGCACCCTACAGCGCGGCGCGCATACGCCCAACGGCATCGACGAACTGCGCCGCCGTGGGCCGTATCACCGACTCTTGCTCAGCGAATGGGCGTTGGCCGATGAAGCGCCGGACGAATTCTTGCGTCGCGCCAGTAGCGGCGAGCACTTGTTCCTGTCGCCGCGCTACGAAACGATCAAAGCCGACGCGCAGATCGTCGCGGTGTTCGATACCGGTCCCGCGCAATTCGGCGCACCGCGATTGGCGCATATCGCGTTATGGATTCTGCTCGCGCGTCGTGCGGAACACGCCGGGATCGGGTTTCGCTGGGGCGTGCTCGGCGCGCCCGGGCTACTGGACGAAGGCGGCGATGCGCATGCGCTCAAGCGTTTGCTCAGCGCGCGCTCGTTCGTACACGCCGATACGACGAAAACCGAAGCTTGGCGTGCGGCGCTGGACGCCGATGCCTGCCAAGGCGGCGAGCGTTGGCTGATCGCAGGCACCCGCGATGCGATCGATGGCTTCAGCCATCGCGTGCGCGTGGCGCGCGATCTGCAACAGAATCTCGCGGTGCGCATCGCCGGCCCGAACGGTCAACGCGATGTCGATGTCCCGCTGCCTCCGGCGAAAGCCAGCGTGCGCTTGCTGCGCGGTGCGTTCGCGTTCGAGGTCGCGGCGACGGAAACGTTGGCCGACACCGACACGCTTGAGAACAAGGAAAAACTCTCGCTGCGTCAACCGCCGCTGATCGGCCCGGAAGGTCGATCGCATCGCGGTGCCGGTGTTCGGCGAAAGCGCGGCGATGGTGTATGCCATCGCTTCGCCGACGCCAGAAGAAAAAAGGCCAAACGCCGAAAGCTCGGACGCGCAAAGTGCATTGGGCCAGCGGCAACGATCTGATGTGCGCGGCGATGTCGCGCAAAGATTTCGGCGGCATCATCGCCGATGCTCATCATCTTCATTTCTGGCAAATCGATGGCTTCGGCGCCATCGCGCGGCCATCGAAAGACGAATTGAAGCTGACGCCGGGACAGGCACATTGGCCTGCCTGCCTCTGGTTCAACAGCGGCCGGCGCCCGCACCACCTGGTGATGCTGGACGACGCGCAGCGCTTGCAGGCGTTCGTCGGCAACGCGCCGGGCACGCAGCGCGGCAGCGCTGCGATGGAGACGATCGACGACGGCGTGATCGCCATCGCGCGCGCCGACGACCAACATCTCGCCTATCTGCGCTATCGCCGGCAGAGGATCGAGCTGATGCTGCGTCATCGCTGCGGCGACCTGAGCAAACGGCTGGCCTACGCATCCTCGGCCGATGCGCCGGACAAAGGGTTTCTTCACGGGAAACTGCGCCCAGGCGGCGGCATCGGTGCGTGGTGCGTACGTACGCAGCGCGCGACGCGCGATGGCGGCGCTTCGGTGTGGACGCTCTATCCCATCGCGCGCACCGAGCAACACGTCGAAGGCCAAACGATTCAAGTGCAGGCCGGTTGGCACATCGTCGGTTTAGCGGCGGTACCGAATACGCCGTCGGAGTATGGTCTTGTGGCGATCGCCGCCAATCGCAAACGTCTGGTGCTGTTGCGCGCGATCGGCAACGACACGCTGTACGCGTCCGCGCGCAACATCACCGCGGCGAGCGTCGGCACCGATTGCGATCTGATCGCGCTGATCACCGAGGATCGACAATTGGTCGCGCTCACCCCCGGTGGCGAAAGCCGGCACTGGAACGCCGATGCGGCGGAGGACGACGATGTCTGATCGCAACCTCACGTACGAGGTCATCACGCGTGACGTCAGCGCGCACGACAATGTCGCATCCACGGTGCGCATTCCGCTGTGGAGCGGGACGCAGCCGATCGCTGCGCTGTGGTTCCCAGCGGAATTTCATACGCCCGATGCGCGCGCGCGACGGATGCTCGTGCACTGGCGTACCGGCGCGAAAGCGCTGCGCTTCGCCGAAGGCGATCTGCTGCGCTTCCCCGAACCGCAGATGGCGCTGTGCGAAGCGCAGCCGGGGCTCGCGTTATGTTTGGATCGGCGCGGTGCCTTGACCAGCGCACCGCTGCGTCCGCAGGATCTGCAGCACGGCGAGCGCAGACTCGATCAGATCATGCTCGATCAGAGCATGCTCGATCAAAGCATGCCCGATGAAAGCAGGCACTATGAAGCCGTGCGCGCATCGGCTTTGCGTCCGCTCGCGATGGGCGTCGATCTGCTGCTCGTCCACGGCGCGCGCGTGCTGCCGCTACGACAGGCCGACGGCGCGCCGCTGGATCTTTCGCTGTGGATCGACATCGACGGCTACGCCTTACACGAAACCTACGACTGCGCCGTGCCGCTGCCGCCGCCGAAGCTGTCGCGTCTGGAAGGCCGCGACGTGCGCGAGTTGCTCGGCGACAAAATCCCGCCGCCGAGCGCGGAACGCGATGCGTTCCTCGAACGTCTCTCCGCACAGGCGAACGATGACGATCGTCATCGCAGTGGGCGCGGCGCCGAGATCGGCGTCGCCGGCAGCCGCGAACGTCTGCGCGCGATCGGGCAGGATTGGCTCGGACGCATCGCGTCGCGTTTGCTCGGCGGTGTCGCAGGCGCGATGTCGGGCGGGCGAGGATCGGCTCACGGCGGCAGCGGCGCGAGCGGCGTGTCCGCGCGTCGCGCACCGGTCGTTCCTTCGCGCTGGCGCGAAGCGCTGACACGGCTCGCCATCGCTTCGCGCATGTCGAAGTTGATCGGTTGGCGACAGGGTTCGTATCTGCGCAAGATGCTGCAAATGTTCGAAGATGGCGATCTGCAGGAAGCGCTACGTCATGCCTTGCCGATCGACGCGACCGGGCCGATGCGCGGTCAAGCATTCTCTTCGCCTGGGCGCCGCAGCGATCTGCAGCTATCGAACGCCAGCGATGGCGGTACTCACTTCGGTTTGCCCGACGAACTGCGCGAACATCTGCGCAAACTCTATCGTCAAAGTTTCGAGCGCCTGGATCGCGCCGGCAAGATCGACGAAGCGCTGTTCGTACTCGCCGAATTGCTCAACGCGAAACAGGAGGCGCTGGATTATTTGGAACGCCACCAACGTCACATGCAGGCGGCGGAACTCGCACTGGCATGGGACATGCCATCGGCAACGATCGTGCGCCTGCTCCTGCTGGCCGGCGATTGGCAACGCGCGGTGCAAGTGGCGCGCCGCGATGCCGATTTCGCGGCGGCGGTCGCGGCGTTGGAAACAACAAAACCCGAACTCGCGGTCAAATTGCGCTTGGTCTGGGGCGAAGCGCTGGCCGAACGCGGGCAATGGCTGACGGCGATGGAAACGGTGTGGCCGATTCCGCAGGCGCGCAATCTCGCGATGCATTGGTTGCAGGCCGCCGAAGCGGCGGGCGAAGTATTGTCCGCACGCGCCTTGGTGCGTCGGGCGGAACGTTTGCCCGACACACTCGAACGCTACAGCGAACGTCTGCTCGCATTGAGCGAACCGGATGCGCAGGCCGACGCGCGCTATGCGATGGCAGAGGCGCTGCTCGATGTCAGCGCGCATAACGATGCGACCCGTGCGATCGCGAGCGCGATCCTGCCGGCGTTGCTCGCCGATCGCGCCGAGCGTCGCCACGATCTGAGCAAGGCGAAACTGCGCAAACTGCTGCATCTCAGCGATGATCCCTGGCTACGCGCCGACGCACCCGAGGTGTCGGTGCCGCAGGTCGCGGCCAAAACGCCGTTTTGGATAAGCAACGGCAACTTCACGTGGAGCGCACCAGCGGTGGGCCTGCGTCCGCTCTACGATGTGGCCGCGCTGGACGACCACCGCTATCTCGTCGCGTTAGGCGAAGCCGGCGCAGCGGTGATCGATCGCCGCGGAAAAACCTTACAAACGTATGCCGTGCCTGCGTATGGCTTGGCGATCGGCGATAGTCGCACGATCGCGCTCGCCGTAGCGCCTCGCGAAGCGCTGTCGCGCGTGAGTCGGCTCGATCTCGTGCATCACACCGCATCGGATTTAGGCGCGATACCGATCGCTTTCAACGCGGAGGCCTTCGACGGCATCGGTTGGAGCGTGGTCTCGCGCGATCGCATCCTCGTCATCGATTCCGCGAAGTCGCTGCACGACGTGCTCTGGCATGTCGGCGATCTCGACGGCAAGATCGTACTCGCGCGGCATGTGCCCGATTACGAGCTGTATCTGATTCGCCGCGGCGACCGCTTCGAGAGCTGGACGTACAGCGTGCCTGGCCGACGACTGATCTCACGCGAACAGGTCGAGATCGGCGAAGACGGCCCTGTGTTGCTCTTACCCGCACGGGCAGATCGCGCAACCGCGCGTGATCGCGCATCATCCCGAAGCCATCGAGATCGGTTACGCATGGCATCGCCAAGCGCGAAGCGTTCGCTTGCGCAAACCCGAAGGCGAGGTTGCGCCTGCGATCGTCTGCCAAGCGTTGCACCAAGGCATGCTCTTCGGCCTGCGTGGCGAGCGACACGCGTACTACGGCTTATACCGGCATTGGGATGCGAAATGCATGGCCGAATTCGACTGGCCCGCCAGCGCTGCGCTGCGGATCCGCGAAACCCCCGATGCGCTGCTGATCTACGATCAAGAAGGCCGCATTCTGGCGCTCAATCACGACGGCACGTTGCGGGATGCGGTTTCGATGCGCTGAACGCTCCGAAACGCAGAATGGATTCCTCAACGCGCATTCCCAGTCGCACTCGATAAACCGAGGGCATCGATCGCTGGCGTCCGGCCACCGGTGCCGTTTTTAGCGCGTACCGCGCATCCGCTTTGATAGTCGTAAACAGCCCAGGACCAACCGTGCTTCGTCGCGATATCGCGAACGGTGCTCAAATAGCTTCGAACCTCTGGATCGTCTTCGCTTCCGCAGGCCATGAATTCGGCGAGGTAGAGCTCTCTCCCCCAAGCGAAACGTTGTGAGGCTTCTGCGAAGCGCTCGGTCTCGTCGGCTTTTTCGCTGAAGGTCTTTCCGCCCGAATCCTCGAAAGCCAGTGCGATATTCCAGTCCATCGCGATCAGGTCGCCGTCCATCGCTTCGCTCAGGGTTTCGATATCCATGCCGCGCGAAGTGACGTAGACCATGCGATTCGGATTACTGAGCCGGATCGCTTTGAGCATCGTCTCGTTGAATACGCGCATCGAAGCCTTATCGGGTGCGGCCGGGCGATGAAGAATCTCGAAGCGAAGGTCGTTCCCTTCGTTCGCGTAGCGCCGTGCGACCTGCCACCAAACGTATTCTGCGTCTATGCGCGTGTCGTCATCGGTGAAGGGTGAATTCTTATCGGTCGGCTCGGGCTCGCCGATGACGCCGTGACGATAGCCTGGCAGACTCAGCATGGTGAACACCACGCCAAGATTGCGCGTTCTTGCCCACGCGAGTGCGCGATCAAGATGTGCGATATTGGCCTCGTCGATATCGCCGTTTTTGTTGATCAGACGATCGCCTGCGATACGTAAGCGGAGATGATCGAACCCTTGCGCTGCGATCCACGCGACATCGTCTTCGTCGAACCACGTTGCTGCATACGGCGCCTCCGGCAAATAATTGTGCGACAACCAATGCGCGATATTGAGGCCGCGTTTGAAACTAGCTGGCTTGGGCTCCGTCGTAGACGAATCCGAAAGTTCAGGAACCGCCGCATCATTGCGTTGGGCAAAACAATAGAACAGCCCGGCGCTTCCGGTTTGCTGGATGCGCGCGGCATCGCAACCGCGTGAAGGGTGCGCCGCGACCCACGAACGATTCCAGCGCGGAAAGCGCGCGCCGCGATCCATGAAACGATCGTGGTGTCCCATCATCGCGCGGCCCTCGCCGTCGCTCGTCCAATTTTCGCATGTCGCAGGCCGTCCATAGACCGAAGCGAGACGGCCCAGCGCGTCGCTTCCGGTCAGGATGTCGTGCGAGCGGCCAATCACCGGCTCTCCTTTTTCGGTGATCGCGGTATGGCGATCTATCCGATTACGGTCGCTGTGCAATTCATCGAGGTTCCGAGCAATCAACGTACCTTTCGCGTTGTACCAAGGCCCATCGCCGATGCGATCGCGCGCATCAATACCCGGATATGCGCCATGCGATGCCGTGCTCAAATAAGCGCGCCATTCGCGTTGGCCAGCGCCGACATGCTCTGCCAGCGACTGACAATGCGCATCCGCACCTCGTAAGCCGTCCAAGTTACCGCTGCCGCCGTTTTTGCCGACACTGGTGACGAAGAAATTCATCTTCGGCGATGCTTGCGTTTGGGCGACGGCCGTATACGGCGCGAGCGAAATATTCGCCGCGAGTAACACATGAGCGATGAGTGATGTTTTCATAGTGTTTTATTTTTTCGTGTGACATGTGCTGCGATGTCGGTCAGGCACCAACTCATGGCCACACGGGTGTCTTTGACTTTCTCGTCGGTGCTCTGGCGATGACTCATCAGCCCACTGGTGCCGAGTGACGCACTCCAATAGGACAGCGCATCGGACAACATCATGCCGTTTACGGATGACGAGCGACTGCTTGTGGATCGGCGAAATTTGCGCAAACACTTCGCCGGCGAATATCGTGACGAACCCGGCATCCGCCCAATGCACCAAATACTCGTGGCCTTCTTGGTCCAGCGGCAGGCGAAAACCAAAACGAAGGCCAGCGCCGCGTTCGGCTGCGTCGATCACGGCTTGCTTAGAACCGAAGACGACCTTTCCATCGCTGTCCAAGCCCAGCAAAGGCGCATCGCAAGCTTGCGGGGCGGTGGCCGCCGTCGCGCAGAATACCGATGCGATCGGCGAACACAACACGGCGACGAGCAGTCGGCACGGTGGCATCGTGCGGCTCTACAGTGCACGCGAAAACAACGCCAATAAGCGTCCCCACGCGCGCCTCGCTTCCGCCTCGTGATACAGCGTGAGCATATCTGGCGTACACCAACCATGCGGGGCTTTGTACACTTCAATCTCGGCCTTGAGATTGGCTTTGGCGAACGCATCGCGCAGTATCGTTTTCGCACGAGGTGCGCGCGTATCGTCGTCCTCCGCGATAGCGATCAACGCTTGAGCGCGCATCTTGTTGATGACGCGCATCAGTTTATCGGGATCGGCATCGGTATCCGCCAGTCCGCCGCCGTGGAATGAAGCGATGGCGCCGATGCGCTCGGGAAACGTCGCCGCCACATGCATGGTCCACGACCCACTCATGCAATAGCCCATGGTGCCGAGCTTACGCTTGGTATCCACCGATGTCTGGCCGCCTAGAAACCCGATAAACGCCTTACTGTCGGCGGCGATGGTTTCGCGGCTGATTGCGGACGCATAAGCGCTGAATTTCGTCATTGCGTCCTGATCATCAAAGTCTGCTTTTTCCACGATGGGCGACTTGGCATTCCGGTAATACGGATTCACCGCCAATACCGCATAACCGGATTGCGCGAGCTTTCGCGCCAGTTGCTGATATGCCGGACGCAGCCCCATAAAATCGGGCCATAACAGCACGCCAGGATATTCACCCTTGACGGGGTGCACGAAAAACGCATCGGCCACGCCATCGGCGGTTTCGATACTGACCATTGATTCTTTGATGCTCCGCGCTGCATGCATGCTGCCTGGCAGTAGCGCGACGGCCGCGGCACTGAACGCAAGCAGATTGAAGTCGCGGCGAGAAAGCAATCGTTCATGACGCGTTTTCGTTTCGTGATCGAGCGTGTGCTTGTTGCACATAGCGATATCCTCGTTGGGTTGCCTGTTTGTTGAAAGCTTGTCGAGAAAATCAATGAGGCGAAGATTTCGTTGCTTCTGTTTTTATAGACAATCCTAGACCTTCATACGCTGGAGTGGGATTACCTTCGGCATCACGAATGGCGCGACCGCTTTCGTAGTCGTAAATCGACCAGCCGATGTTGTTGCTTCGCGCATAGTCGACGATAGCGCCGATATAATTGCGAGTGTGCTCGGCGATATTATTTTCCACCATGCCGAACTCATGCATATATAGCTCACGCGGTCGCTTCAAAGAGCGGCTCCAGTTCACTATCAAGTCGATATCTTTTTTGATGATGGATACGTCCAGCATGCGTCCAGCCCATGCTTTCAGCTTCGGCTCGTAATCGTCACCCGGGTAATTGAGTTTGATCTTGGACGCGTCTGGTACACGACCGGGAAAAGGCACGACCAAACCCTGATTCGGAACTTGAAAGGAATACACTTCAGGCTGCCAGAAACCGAACGACACGCCGACGCGATCATCGTATCGTTCAATGTCCAAAGCACCCAAGGCGGTTTTCAATAGATTGCTTTGGTGCGGACTTTGCGATACGCCTTCAGAATCATCGGATGGAGTCGGCAGATACACGAAACGCCCGCTGTCATGCGCACGGATTTGTTCCATATAGCGCTTGAATCGACCCCCTGGTTGCGCCGACAACGGAGCGGAACTTTCGCCAAACTGAAATCGCAGACCTTCTCCATTACGCATGAAGCGCTTGGTGATGGCGGCCCATTGGTCTGCGATTTGTTGCAGCTCTTTCTGCGTATCGAACTCTTTTGGCTTCGGCTGCCATGGGTTTTCAGCAAACGTTAACACTACGCCCATACCGCGTTGATTGGCTTGATTCATGGCGTAGATGAATGGCGCGAGTTTATCTTCCGGCATGATTCCGCTTTTCAACGCCCATTGATCGGCGTCCACCAAAATCTGTACGTGGTCGAACCCGTGATTGGCGATCCATTCCATGTCTTCTTCATCAAACCAGGATGCTGCATACGTGTGCGGTGTATCTGATTTGCCGCGAAAAGCCGGTGCAACTGCACCTAACCAATGGGTGACGATAACGCCTTTTTTGTAAGTATAATTAGCATCTATGTGCTTGTTAGAGGCAATATCCAAGCCTTCCAGTACGGCCGTTGGGCCGCCTGTCCCGGCTTGCGCGCGCACCGCGCAACCCGAGTGATAGTCATACACGGCCCACGCCAAACCTTCTCTTTCAAGGCCGTCGCGTATCGTTCGCATATAGGCTCGAACAGAATCTTCGTCGGCACGAATAATCATCGCGCC
Source organism: uncultured Gammaproteobacteria bacterium (assembly GCA_963783035.1). Classification (GTDB taxonomy): domain Bacteria; phylum Pseudomonadota; class Gammaproteobacteria; order Xanthomonadales; family Xanthomonadaceae; genus Lysobacter_I. Next base: position 455,873 of record CAWAMC010000004.1, on the reverse strand, counting down.
GATATTATGTATATACACTTCGTGCTTGCCTGCCACGCGTTTGGCTTTTTCGGCTATGGCGCGAATTTTCGCGCTCAGATCGTCAATAGTCAGTTGCTTTTTGGAGTATTTTTGCCATGGATGATCGGTTTCAAGAATCATGCTCAGGTCCGGCACGATACCGGGAAACATGATTTTTGGAATGTCCTCGCGATATTGAAAAGCGAAAATTCCTGGCTCACGAAACGAAAGCGCCAGGGCTGTATTGGCATCCGACAGCACCGCGTCTTCAATAGACTCAACGCTGCCATCGCGGCCACTGAGATATACCACTCGCTGTTCGTCCGATTTTCGTACCGCCGCCAGCATGATCTCGTTAAACGTCTGTATTTGCTTGGCGTCGGTAGCATCCGGTTGATTGCTCAGTTCAAAGCGCAGTTGCGCATCGTATTTCTTAAATCGACGAGCGACTTTGGCCCAAAGATTTTCGGCTTCTGCACGCACATCCGCATTGGTGAATGGCGTGCCTGCGTTGGCCGGCTCCCCCTCACCACGGATGTTGGCGCGATAGCGAGGAAGGCTGTGCATGGTCAATACCACGCCAAGTCCCTTGCCCCGCGCATCGTTCAACGCCTGTTCGAATGGAGCGATTGCGCCGTCGATCAGTTCGCCATCGGTACCCACCCACTCATGCCCCGACACCCAGATACGCAGATGGTCGAATCCATGATCGGCGATCCAGGACACATCTTCGTCATCGAACCAATCAGCGCCATAATGAGCGTTTTTCATCATGCTTGCGGGCACATTATCCGCAATCCAGTGATTGATGATGACGCCGCGTTTGAAAGTGTAGCGATCCGTCGCCGACGATTCGGCCGCCGTCGTTTGAAACGGGGCGGCGAGAAGAAAAAGCGCAGTCAGGACAAAAGAAATGAACGAACGCATGGGGTCTGTGCCTTATGGTGAATGCATCAAAGTGTTGTCTGGCCGTTACGGTCTGCAAACAGCGCTCTGTGGATATGGGTCGGATCACCTGTTTCGTAGAGCTGCTCGGGCTCAAGGCAGCATCGAACCGCTCCTCCAGTGTGATAGTCGTAGACCGCCCAGCGCAGGCCATTGCGCTCGAACGCGTCGCGAACGGTACGCAGATACGCCCCCGCGGATTCCTCATCGATGTTGCCCAGTGTGCCGAACACGCCGATGTAGACTTCGCGCGCCCCTGCGACCGCATGGGCTTTTTTCGCTAGCTCGTCGACTCTTTTGTTCAAGTCATTTACCGTCAGCGCCGTGCCGGCCGGATAGGCTTCAGAGGCCAACTCCTTGGGCACGACTCCGGGGAACTTCACCTGCGGCGCATTGCTGTCGAATTGCCTAGCGAAGACCTCCGGCTCGAAAAAGCGCAATGAGATCGCCGTGTTCGGATCGTTCGTCGTCACGTCCGAGACGTGATTCACCCGCATGCTGCGCGATGTCAGGTACACCACTCGCTCGGTGTCGATCTCGCGGATTGCCGCCAACGTGTCCTTGTTGTAAAGACGAATCTGATCCGCGCTCTCCGCGCCGGGCGAGGTCAGCAGCTCGAAACGCAATTGCGGGCCGATATGCGCGTAGCGTCGGGCGACCAGCCACCAGAGATAGGCGGCATCGGCGCGCGTCGCGGCATCGGTGAAAGGCGAAGCTATATCCGTCGGCGAATCGCCATAGCGGATCCCGTTGCGGAATCCCGGCAGTCCATGCATGGCCAGGACCAGTCCGAGACCGCGCGCTTTCGTCCACTGCAGCACCCGATCGAAATGGACGATGGCAGTCTCGTCGATCTCTCCGGATGCTGTGATCCAGTTGTTTCCGGCCGCCTGGATGCGCAGATGATCGTAGCCATGGGCCGCGATCCAGGCGACGTCCTCCTGATCGAACCAGTCCGCGCCGTACAGATGCGCTCTTCCGCCATTGACCGACGCGATGTTGTCGCCGATCCAGTGGTTGACGTTGAGTCCGTGCGCGAACGTGTACTGACCGGTATCGTGCGCGGTCGTCGGCACTTCTTTTCCGCCTTCGACAGCAAAGCAATAGAAACCACCGCCACCCCCGGTTTCTGCAAGCGATGCGGCACTGCAGCCCACGGTGTCGTGCTCGGAATTCCACGACCCATTGAAACGCGGAAAGCGCTTATTGTCGTGTGAACCGGCATCCATCCTGTCGTCGTGACCGATGCGGGCCACACCCGCGCCCGCGGAGGTCCAATTCGCACATGTGGCCGGCTCGTCGCCGACGAACGCGAGCCGCCCTTCTGGGTCCGAGCCGGTCAAGATGTCGTGCGGCGCGCGCCGCGGCCGTGCTCCGCGCGCGTCAAGCGCTGTGCGCCGATCGATGCGATGTCGTTCGCTATGGAGTTCGTTGATATCCCTCGCGATCAACACGCCTTTCGCGTTGTACCACGGGCCCGCGCCGATCCGGTCGCGCGCATGGACGATGCGCCCGCTCCGCCCCTGCGTCGCGCTTAAATAAGCGTGCCAAGTACGATGTCCGGCGCCGGCGCTCTCCGCCATTTGCTGGCACTGCGCATCTGCGCCGACGATTCCGCCGAGGTTCGCACTGCCATCGCGATTCTTCGCCACAAAAAAACTGAAATCCGGAGACGGCGAAACGTTCGCGCTCTCCGCTCGATCCGCGGCATGAACGCGATCCGCCGCGAGTAAGCACGCCAACCCAAGAACCACACCGGCAAAACGCGTTGCTGTCATAAGGACTCTCTGATTCGCTATCGGTGCATCATTTCCCACGCCGGACGCCGGCAGACAAGCGCTGCGTGACGAAGGCGGACATCGGCGTGATGAATTCCGAATACGAGCATGGACATCGCCAACATCCGACGGCAAGCTGTCGGCCATGACCCGAGCTTCGTCGACCGAGCGCGCGCCGCGCGCCCTGACCCCCACTGTCGTCACGATCGTGGTCGTTTTTTGGCTGCTCGCCGGCGTGGCCGAGATGGCCACGCTCTATTTCGATTCGAGTATCCCCGTCGGGAGCGTCACTTGGCACACCTGGTGCAAACGCGGCGGGCTCGCGCTGTACTGGATCGGCGTCAGCTTGCTGTCCTTGCGCTGGTATCGGGCTCGCCCTGTCGATGCCTCGACGTTGAAAACGCATCTCGCGACGACGGCGTTGGCTTCGGTCGCACTGACAGCGCTGTATGTCGTGTATTTCGGCCTTCTGATCGCACTCGTGACGGGCGGGAAAGTCGCATGGGCCACGGGGATGGGGCGCGTCCTATCCTGGGAACTGTTGTACGTGCTATTCAAAATATGGCAAATCGCGATCGCGGTGAACGCGTACCATTACTACCGCCGACTGACCGAACGCGAACGCGAGCAGGAACGCCTGCGTCTGCGCTTGGCCGAAATGCGGTTGATGCTGTTCCGTGCGCAGCTCGAGCCGCATTTCCTGTTCAACACGCTCAATTCGATCGCTGCACTTGTGCGATTGAACCGCAACGAGCTTGCGGTGGATGCGCTGAATCAACTCGGCGGTCTGTTGCGCGGCGTGCTCGAAGTCGGCGAACGCCAGCGCATGCCTTGGCGTTGGGAGCTGGAATTCACGCGACGCTATATCGCTCTGCAGAAACTACGCTTCGCCGAGAAACTCGATGTCCAGCTCTTCGCCGACGCCATTCCCGACGAGGCATTGTTCCCAGTCATGCTGCTGCAGCCGCTGATCGAAAACGCCATCCATCACGGCACGCTCAACGACGGCATGCCATGCATCGTCGAAGTTCGGATCGAAGCGGCGCATCCGGGTTGGCGCATTAGCGTCCGCAACGCCGTCGGCGCGCGCTCATCGCACGAGAGCCGAGGCGTCGGTCTATCGAATGTGTCCTCTCGCTTGCAAGCGATCTACGGCGATGCGGTCGGATTCGCGTACGGCGATGCCGACGGCATCTTCACCGCGGCTGCGGTGCTGCCCGAAGATGCGAGTGCGACGGACACGGGGCCATGAGCTCGGAATTCACCGTCTTTCTCGCCGAAGACGAGCCGCTGGCGCGCGAGTCGCTACTGCAAATGTTCGATGCTTTTCCGCGCTGGCGCGTGGTCGGCAGCGCCGACGACGGAGCGCGAGCCTTGCAGGGTTGCCTCGACACTGCACCCGATTTGCTGATCACCGACATCCGCATGCCGCGATTGGATGGGCTCGAGCTGGTCGCCGGCCTGCGCGTCGATCTGCCGCGACTGCAGACGGTCTTCATCACGGCTTACGATCAGCATGCCGTCGCCGCCTTCCGGCTCGCCGCGGTCGATTACCTGCTCAAGCCGGTGACCGACACCGAATTCGCTGCTTGTCTGGCCCGCGTCGAAATCCAACTTCGACGGCAGCGCCTCGACACACTGGTCATCGATGCGCCGTTGGACGCGCTGTTGCGCGATCAACGCGCGCGCGTGCGCCAACTCGTGGTTCGTTCGGTCGGACGCACCGACATCGTGCCGCTGAAGGACGTGATCGCATTCCACGCCACGGGCAACTACATCGAAGTGATCACCGCGACGAAGCGCTTCCTGCATCGACAGACCATGAAAGCATTGATCGATACGCTCGATCCTGCGATGTTCGTACAAAGCCACCGCACCGCGATCGTCGCCGTCGCGCGCATCCGCGCGATCGAAAAGCGCGACAGTGGCTGGGATATCGCGCTCGATGACGGTTCTCGTCATCCACTCAGCGCCCGGTACTACGCCGACATCGCCAAGCATCTCGAGGCGGTGTGATTCGCGAACACGGTGACGCGCAGGCTTCGAACCGCGTTCGCGATTCGTGCGGTATCGATGTTTTATCGGAAGCTCACCACGCGTTAGGCGCAGCTCCGCGTTCGGGATGCTTCATTCGCACGACGCAAAACCGCTGCCCGGTCGGCGCTTCCATCACCACCCAGGTATGCACCGCTTGGATGCGTTTCGCGCCGAGCGCTTCGAGCCTGACGACTTCGGCTTCGATATCGTCGGTTTCGATATCCAAATGCACGCGCGAGGGATGCGTTACTTTCTGCACTTCGACATGCAAGCCGCCGGGCGCGTCGTCGAGCTTCGCATAGGTCGCCGATTCCTCCGGCGAGAGTTCGCCGATCGGCCAGCCGAGCGCATCGCTCCAAAATCGCGCGGCAGCGTCCAGATCGTCGGTCTGGCAGTCGATGATGAACCCGGCGAGACGGCTGCGATGGGCCATGAACGGTACTCCTAAGTCGAAATCCAAAGTCCGAAACAGCGGTGCGTTGCGGATAACGCGATATTGCCGACTTCGCGGCGATATCAGCGTAAACGGCGGCGCGGCTCTTCCTCTTTTTTCGCCGCTTCCAGTCGCTCGGTTTCTTCGAGTTTTCGTTTGCGCGTTTGCTCGAGCTCTAATTCCTCGACCAACCGCCGTTGCAGCGCGTTCGCGATCAAGTTGCGATAGATGGAATGAATGCCGGCGGTCCCCATCGCTTGCCAGAGATGCTCCTTATCCGCACTATGCGCGAATACGGCCATCCGCTCGAAATCCTTCATCTCCGGTTCTTTCGGCGCGGCGGCGACGGCGACGAATTCGCTATAGTCCATCTTATGCTCCCCAACGGAAAATGATCGCGCTGCTGTTTCGCGTGCGCGGGTTAGAGCTTACTTCAACGCTCACTCCGACTCCCACCACATCAAGAATTCGTGCCACAGCCGCTTGAAGAATCCGGCCTCTGGAATCTTCTCGAGCGCGACCAACGGCGCTTCGATCACGATCTTGCCGTCCAGCATCACGCGCACCGTGCCGATGGCCTGGCCCACTTCGATCGGCGCGATCAACTGCTTGGGCACATCCATCTGCGGTTTGAGTTCGGCGTAACGGCCGCGCGGCGTGCTGACCAGCAACGGCTTCTGTAGGCCGAGTTTCACTTCGTTGGTCGCGCCCTTCCACACTTTATGCGTGGCGACAGCGGTATCGGCTTGATACAAACGATGGGTTTCGTAGAAACGGAACCCCCAATTGAGCAGCGCCAGCGAATCGACCGCGCGTTCTTCTTCGCTGGCCGCATGCATCACCACCGCGACCAAGCGCTGATCGCCGCGTTTCGCGGACGACATCAAACAGTAGCCGGCGCCGGAATGATGGCCGGTCTTGATGCCGTCCACCGACTCGTCGCGCCACAGCAGGATGTTGCGATTGAGTTGCGGGTTCATCGCGCCGACTCTGAACTCGCGGATCTTGTTGTAAGCGTATTCGTTGGGGAAATCGCGAATCAGCGCGCGACCGAGCAACGCCAAGTCCTGCGCGGTCGAATAATGGCCTTCGGCGGAGAGTCCGTGCGCATTCACGAACTGGGTGTTCTTCAAACCGATGCGTTTGGCGTAATCGTTCATCAGCGCCGCGAACGCCGGTTCGCTGCCGGCGACATGTTCGGCGAGTGCGATCGCGGCATCGTTGCCGGATTGGATCACCATACCTTTGACCATTTCGGTCAGGTCGGCTTTCTTGTTGACTTCGAAACCGCTGTAGCTGCCGTCGGTCGCTGCGCCGCCGCTGCGCCACGCGTTCTCGGTCATCAACACTTGATCGTTCGCTTTGATGCGGCCGGCTTTGAGTTCGGCGGCGATCACGTAGGAGGTCATCACCTTAGTGATGCTGGCCGGCTCCAGACGCATATCGATGTTTTCGCCCGCCAAAATCTTACCGGTGGCATCGTCCATCACCAGCCATGCTTTGGCGGTTTTCGGCTTCGGTGCGTCCGGAACGGTCAGTGCCACGGGAGCCGCGGCTGGCTTCGCCGCATCGGGTTTGGGCACTGTGGGCGAGGCGGGAGCCTGCGCCGAAACGCCGGCCACCAGCGTGAGGCTCATCGCAATCGCGGCGATGGCGACCTGTCGCGCAGCGGCCCCGAACATCGCGCTCGTTCGCACTGCGATCGCTTCTCGACCGAACATCGGAGAGCGCGTCCTGCGATCTTGCGTAGTGTCGGCTCGTAGCGCTGCCCTTTCGTTCATCGATGGATCGTCTCCGGTGGGCGGCGATTGCGCCGCTTTTTGCATAAGGGGCGGCATTTTGAATGAATTCCGCCAAGATTCCGAGTGCTGCGCCGATCTACGGCGATCGGTCTCATGCGCGTAGCGTGCGGTTCACGATGGCACACCGCACGATCAAATACCTTACTCGCGGACGATTTGCACCGCATCGAAGCCGAGATCGGCGCAGCGTGCGGAAAGTTCCGCCACGCGATCGGCGGCGACCGGCCCGATTCGCAGCCGCCACAGCGGCTGACCGTCGACGTTGGCTTCGTCGATACGCAGCGATGGTAGGCCGGCTTCGTTCAAGCGCAGCCGCGCGCGTTCGGCGTTTTCACGTGCCGAGAACGCAGCGACTTGCAGCGACACGTCCGCAGCGCCTGCCGCTGACGTCATCGTGGTGGGCTTCGCGCTCGGTTCGGCGTTCGGTTCGGGGCGTGGTTCGGTGTTGGGCGCGGGAGCCGCGGGCGGCGCCCCAGGCTTGCCGCTGGCGATACGAATGCCGCGTTCGCGCATCCATCGGTCGAATTCTTCCGCGCGCAACGCCGGGTCGGCTGGCGTTGGCGCCGGTGCGACGGCCACCACGGCCGCGGTGGGTTGCGGGGCGTCTCTTCGCGCATGTTCTTGGCGCGATGCCCTGCGACGACGATCGCCCGCTTCCGGTTGCAGCGCGCGCACTTCGACGCGTGCCGTGCCTCTGCGGACGAAATCCAATTTCACAGCGGCGGCGTAGCTCAAGTCGATGATACGGCCACTGTGGAACGGGCCACGGTCGTTGACGCGTACCACCACCGATTTGCCGTTATCCAGATTGGTGACGCGCGCGTAACTGGGCAACGGCAGCGAACGGTGTGCGGCGCTGAACGCATTCATGTCGTAGACCTCTTGATTGGAGGTCAGGCGCCCATGGAATTTCTTGCCGTAGAACGAGGCCGTGCCTTGTTCGAGGTAGCCTTCGGACGAATCGAGAACGCGATACGACTTGCCGAGCACCGAATAACTGCGATTGCCGTAACGCGAACGCGGTTCGGTCTTCACCTCGGGCTCGGGGATCGCGGCCACATCCGGCACGTAGTCAGGCACGCTATCTTTGACCTGCGGTGCGTACAGACCGCCCGCGACATAATCGCCGCGTTTACTCGGGTCTTCTTGCGCCGGCGCATACGGCGAACGCTGGGGTTCAACGCTGGTTTCGATCTTGGTTTCTGCTTGTTTCGGGCCTTCTACGGGCGGCGCTTGTTTTTTCGGCGCCGTACTGCAGGCACCGAGCGCAACGGTCAACGCGATCGCAACGGCGGGCATTCGGGCATGACGATGCATCGGTTTATCTCCCGGCAGGGGCGTTCGCGTTGGCGTCGACGGCAGCAGCATCAACACCGGCGCGGATCGCTTGCGCCAACTGATGCACCGCCAGGGCGTACATCGGCGAACGGTTGTAGCGGGTGATGACGTAGAAATTGCGATAGCCGAGCCAATGCTCGCGCCCCGCTTCGCCATCGAAATTGATCACGGTCGCGCCCTCGTTCGCGGGATCGGCCGGCAATGGCTCGCCGGCCATCGGCCGATAACCGCGCTCGGCCAGCATCGGCAATGGATGGATCGGGTCGACCGTCTCCGGCACGAATTCCGCGAGTTGCGTGTCGCGCGAGGCGCGCGCGACCACCGAACCGCCCGCCAGCCAACCGTGGATCGCGAAGTAATTCGCGATCGAGGCGAACACGTCGGGTTTATGCGTCAGCAAATCGCGACGACCATCGCCGTCGCCGTCTTTCGCCCACAGCCGATAGCTCGACGGCATGAATTGGCCCATGCCCATCGCACCGGCGTAACTGCCTTTGAGCGCGAGCAGATCGAGCTGACGCTCTTGATCGGTCAACGCGAACAACTGCGCGAGTTCGCCAGCGAAGAAGGGCGCGCGTTTCGGATGATCGAACGCCAGCGTGTACAGCGCATCGAGCACGCGATAACTGCCGGTGTTGCGGCCGTAGGACGTTTCCACGCCGATGATCGCGACGACATACTCCGCCGGCACCCCGGTCTGCGCGGAGACGTGCTCCAACGCCGCGCGATTGTCGCGATAGAACGCGATACCGCCGTTGATCCGCCCGGGGTTCATGAAAATCAGGCGGTACTCGCTCCAAGGCTTCACCGCTTCAGCCGGGCGAGTGATGGCATCGATGATCGGTTGTTTGTATTCGGCCTGCGCCAGCGCGGCGCGGATGCGTTCGGGTGCGATGCCGTAGGTGCTGGCGGTGTAGTCCACGAAGGCAGCGATACGCTGTTCGCGCGGGATCGCCGGATCCGTCACCGAGGGCGGCGCGACCGGGCGCTCGGGGGGCTGCGGCACTTTCGCCAGCAGTCCGGCACTGGGCGTCGCAGGCTTTGCGGTCGCAGGGCCGGGCGCGGGCGCCGGCAAATCTTTGAGGACGTGCGCCGGCTTGGACGGCGGCGTCTGTGTGGCGCAGGCCGCTAGCAACAAAAGACCCAAACCGACCGCCACTCCAACCACGCGAGAACGCGCCGTAGCGCCAGGGAATACACGAAGAATCAAGGGCTTACGCCTCTAAGTCGGATCGATCGGGAGAGGGTAACACGGCCCTGCGGGGCGGCCTATCCCGCAGTGGCCGCGGATCGGGCCAAGCGAGCGCCCACTGGCGAAGCGAGCGGCTATGCTTTCGCACCGTTTTGACCTCGCGAAGCCATGCCCCACGCCATCACCACCACCGAGCTGTATTTGATCGCGATGGCGATCATCTTCGCTGCGCCGTACCTGATCTGGCGGGTCGGTCGCACCGAATACTTCGCGCCGTTGGTGGTGGTGCAGATCATCACCGGCATCCTGCTGGGGCCGGGCGTACTCGGCGCGATCTTCCCCGAGTACTACCAGTTCGTCTTCACCAAGGACGTGATCCAGTCGCTCAACGGCATCGCGTGGTGGGCGGTGATGGTGTTCGTATGGATCGCCGGCATCGAACTGGATCTCGGCGCCGCTTGGCGGCATCGCCGAGAGAGCGGCATCACCGCAGGTCTCGCCTTGGGCATGCCGTTGCTGTTCGGCAGCGCAGTGGGGCTGGGGATGCTCGGCTTCGAGGGTTGGATCGGCGACAAAGGCCTGCCGTGGCAGTTCGTGATCGGCGTCGGTATGGCCTGCGCCGTCACCGCGCTGCCGATCCTCATTCTGTTCATGGAAAAGCTCGACATCCTGCGTCAACCGATCGGCCAACGCATTTTGCGCTACGCCAGCCTCGACGATGTCGCGATTTGGGGCGTGCTCGCCTTAGTCCTCATGGATTGGGAACGCATCGGCCGACAAGCCGCGTTTTTGGCGGCATTCGCCATCGCCTGCGTCGGTATGCGCAAACTGATGCTCTGGCTGGAAGAGCGCGACCGTTGGTACGTCGCGTTCATCTGGCTCGCGGTTTGCGCCTTCGGTGCGGATTGGAGCGGTTTGCACTTCATGGTCGGCGCCTTCCTCGCCGGCATGGTGATGGATCACCATTGGTTCGATCAGACGAAGATGGACACGCTGCGTCACAACGTGTTGATGGTGATGATGCCGGTGTTCTTCCTCAGCACCGGTTTACGAACGAGTTGGAACGTCGGCGGTGCGATGGTGTTCGTCGCCGCCGCGGCGCTGCTGGTCGCGCAACTCGCCGGTAAGCTTGCGGGTGTGCATCTGGCCGGCCGAATTCTGAAATGGAAACCTGGCGAAGCTTCGATCATCGGCTGGCTGCTGCAAACGAAAGCCTTGATCATGATCATCTTCGCCAATGTGCTTGCTCGATAAGAACATCATCACCAGCGCGACGTTCACCGCGCTGCTGCTGATGGCGGTGGCGAGCACGATGCTGACCATTCCCGCGGTGTCGCCGAAGCTGAGGCGAATGCGCGAATTGATCGAGCGCAGCGCTTGATGCGTCGCGACGGAGCCTCCCGATGAATCCATCCGACCGCGACGCGCTCGTCGCGACACGTGCGCAGCGGCTTCTGCCGGCGACGCTGGCGGCGTTCATGTCGGCCTTCGTCGCCGGCGTCGTCACCGCGATCAATACCGGCATCGAGCCGGGCTTCGCGATGCGCTGGCTCAAAGCCTGGAGCATCGCGCTACCGGCGGCGATCGTCGCCGCTTACGCGTTCCGACCGTTGGCGAACGCGCTCGCGCGCGCGATCGCATCGGCGATCACGCGCGGCGCACGAACACGCAGCTGAATGACGCACGACCGCATGCGCGCATACCGCCGGGCCAAGCGCCCTACAATACGCGTTATGTTCTATCGATCGCTTTCGCTTCGCATTTCGTCCCTCCGGCTCGTGTGTGTAGCGTTTTGCGCGCTCGGCATCGCCGACGTTCAAGCGCGCACGATCTATCGCTGCGTGCGCGAGGGCACCGTCAGTCTCGCCACCGCGCCGGAACCCGGCTCGAAGTGCGAAGCGAAAGAGATCGACGACAATGCGGTGCAAACGCCGAATCTCTGGGGCGAGATGGGCGTGTTCAGCGGCACGCTGTACGAACGCGAACAAGACGGCAAACTCGTCTACAGCACGCGCAAACTTCCTGGCTCGCGCGTGTATCTGCGCTTCACCGTGGAAACGCCGCCGGGCGAGCCTGCGCACGAGGGCTTGGGCAAGGTCGAAGCGCCGAAACTCGACCGCCACGCCAAAGCCTTCAAAGCGGCGGCGAAACGCACCGGCGTGGACGACGCGATGCTGCGCGCGATCGCGCATGCGGAAAGCGGCTTCGACGAAAAAGCGGTGTCGCCCAAAGGCGCGCAAGGCGTGATGCAATTGATGCCCGCCACCGCCTCGGAAAACGGCGTGATCGATCCTTTTTCGCCGACGCAATCGATCAATGGCGGCGCGCGCTATCTGCGCATGCTGCTCAAGCGCTACAAGAACGATCGCACGCTCGCCATCGCCGCCTATAACGCCGGACCCGGCGCGGTCGCTCGCTACAACGGCGTACCGCCTTACGCCGAAACTCAGGCGTATTTGGAAAAAGTCACGGCGCTGTACGAGCGCTATAAGCGCGCGTTATCGCCGCCGCCGTTACGCCCGGCCGACGCGATTCCGATACCCGAGAAGCTGCGCACGACCCTGCCTTGACCCATCGTTCTGGCGCACGGTTTGCGCCATACTCTCGCAATGACCGAATCCCTACGTTTGATCGGCTTCGACGGCGACGACACGCTGTGGAAGAGCGAAGACTATTACCGCGACGCGCAGCACGAATTCGAGCGCATCGTCGCCGGTTACGTCGATCTCGACGATGCGCACGATCGCCTGTACGCGATCGAAAAGCGCAACCTCGCGCTGTTCGGTTACGGCGTGAAAGGCATGACGCTGTCGATGATCGAGGCCGCGGTCGAAATCACCGCATCGCGGATCGCGGCGAAAGATCTGCATCGCATCGTCGAGCTTGGTAAGGCGTTGTTGCAACACCCGGTCGAGTTGCTCCCCGGCATACGCGAGGCGGTGGAAGCGATCGCGGCCGAGCACGCGATCGTGCTGATCACCAAAGGCGATCTGTTCCATCAAGAAGCGAAAGTCCGGCAATCGGGACTGTCCGATCTGTTTCACCGCATCGAAATCGTCAGCGAAAAAGACACGGCGACCTACGCCCGCGTGCTGCGCGAATTCGGCGCGACGGCCGCGCAATTCGCGATGATCGGCAATTCGCTGCGTTCGGACATCGTGCCGGTGCTCGATCTCGGCGGTTGGGGCGTTCACATGCCCTACCACGTCACATGGGCGCACGAGGCGGAAGCGACATTGCCGACATCCACCGCGGCGCGAATGCGCAGCGTGACCGCCGCGAGCGAGCTACCGGACGCTATCCGTGCGCTCGGCCTCGCCCGATGAGTGCCGCCGCCATCTGAACGGCCGCGGGCGGCTGCCTTAGCCCGCGTTAAATCCCGAGGACAGGCCACTCGAAATTAAAATCCCGTTCACACCGCCCGATGCATCGTCAGCGCCAACCGCACTACCGCGGTGTTCTGGAGCTCTCTCGATGTCCCTCTCTCGTTGGCTGACGACTTCCGCATTGGCGACCGCGCTAGCCATCGTCGCCGCATTCGCTCCCGCTCCGGCGAGCGCCCGCGACGATTTGATTCGCGTCGTCGTCGATCTGGGCGATGTCGTGATCCGTAGCGGCCACCCCTACTATCGTCATGGCGGTTACGGCTACGACGACCGGCTATTCGTCGAACGCGACCGTTACGGCCGACCGATCTATTACCGCCACGTTCCGCGCGGTTACGATCGCCCGCCTTACGGCAACGCCTATGGCTATCGTCGTCATGATCGCTACGACTACCGCAACGATCACTATTCGCGCCGCATCTGCGACCACCGTGGCCGTTGCCGCGTCGAGTATTACGATCCGCGCTATAGCCGATACGACGACGATCATCATCACCGCGATCGTTACGATCGCCGCTGGGACGATCGCCGTTGGAAAGATCGCGACGACGATTGACTGGCAACGATTGATCCCCGCTACCCTGTAATCGCACACCGAAGGCCGGTCGAAAGACCGGCCTTCGCGTGTTCTATGACTGGTCTCGAGCGATCGAACGGCGACCACCCGGCCGTTTGCCCGCTCCACGACGGCATGCTGCCGGCTGTCGCCGTCAGGAAGCCACGAATCCACCCGCGATATCGGGGCCGCCAGCGTGTCGCCTGCGTGCATATCGTCGCCATTGGGACCACAATCGCGCCAACGACTTCCGAGACCCCCATCCATGCGCACGATCAAAGCCGCCGCTCTCGCCATCGCGCTTGCGCTGACGCTCGCCGCCGGCAGCGCCCACGCCCAAACCTTCACGTTCGGCTGGAATCCGCGCAGCGGCGATACCTGGGTCGATGTCTGGCTCGACGATATGAATCGCTACGGCAGTCGTTATCGCGACCCGTTCGTCGATGAATTGGTGCGCTACCACGGCGCGCCGCGCGATCTGATCGAAGACCTGTTGCAGCGCCGCTGGGCGCCGGGCGATATCTATTTCGCTTGTGCGCTGGCGAAATTAGCGGGGCACCCGTGCCGCTACGTCGTCGACATGTGGGAACGCGATCATGGCCAGGGCTGGGGCAACATCGCCAAGCGTCTCGGCATCAAACCCGGTTCGGCGGAATTCCATCGACTCAAGCGCGGCATGGTGCCGACCTACGACCGCTGGGGCCGGCCGATCGATCTCGACGCGCAACTGCAACGCGAATTTCCGGGCCGCGGCAAAGGCGCTAACAAACATCGTAGCGACGACGATGACGATCGCGGTCGCAACGACGACGATCACGGCCCAGGGAACAGCGGAAAAAACAAAGGCAAGGGTAAAGGTAAAGGGAAGGATTGAACGATGGGCGATAACGCCACGACGATCATCACCCACCACGGCGGCTGTCATTGCCGCCGTGTGCGTTTCGAGATCGACGCGCCCGCACGCATCGATGTCCTCGACTGCAATTGCTCGATGTGCCGGATGACCGGCTTTTTGCATCTGATCGTTCCTGCGGCCCGTTTTCGTCTGGTCGAAGGCACGGATGCACTGACCGAGTACCGCTTCAACACCGGCACCGCGAAGCATCTGTTCTGCAAGCACTGCGGCATCAAGTCGTTCTACGTGCCGCGCAGCCATCCCGACGGCTACAGCATCAATGCGCGTTGTCTCGATGTCGGCACGGTCGAAGCGATGTCGATCACACCGTTCGACGACAACGACCGCGACGCCGCAACGGCGGCGATCGCGCATTTGTCCAAGCATTGAATATTCGCGTCCTGCTTATACGCAGCGTCCGCGTTGCGCGAATAACACTTACATCTACTTCGCCACCACCCGCTTCACCGCCGCGAGAAATTCGGGGTCTGGCCGCGCACCCATACGTTCGGTGCGCGCAAGGATACGGCCATCGCCATCGAGCAGCACGAGCGCACTGGTGTGGTTGAACTCACCGTCGGCGAGCGGGCGGTAACGTATCTCCAGCACGCCAGCGACGCTGCGCACATCGCCCGGCGGCGGGCTCGCGAGGGTCCAGCGCATCGTGTCGAGTTTGCGTTTCTGGGCGACGCGTTTGAGCGCAGCCGGGGTGTCGCGAACGGGGTCCATACTGATCAACAACATCTCGAGCCGCGCGCGCTCCTGTGGCGCGAGCTTCGCTTCGATCGCTTTACCGCTATCGACGATCAGCGGGCAGATGTACTGGCACGAGGTGTAGAACATCGATACCAACTGCGGTTTGCCGCGACGCATTCGCCAATCGCGAACGCGACCGTCCTGATCGGTGAGTTTCAGCGGTAGTTGGTACACCGAATCGCCGGGCAATGGCGCGATGGCCTCGCGCCCGGCGGCGTGCGCGTAACCCGTACTCTTCAACGTCTCGACCATCGCGCTGGGCGATACCAATGGCGCCATCGCGATCGCGAGCATCATCGCCATCGATTTCGCGATCGAGAAGCGGACGCAGCGCATGCTCATGGTAGATCCTTGGCGCAACGGAAGCCGAGGTTCGTGGTGGTGCCCTGCGCTTGTAACGACGACAGCAGCGCGATGCGCATCATCACCGCGTAGTTTTCTCGGTCGTCCATCGCTAGCGCACCGGCGCCGCAATAGCGCGCGGTGTCGCTATCGCCTTGATTGCGGTTATCGCTCGCGATCAATAACGCGGAGTAATCGTCGGTCCATTCCCAGACCATGCCATGCAGATCTTGTACGCCGTACGCGTTGGGGGCCTGCAATCCGGCGCGCGGCAACGGTCGATTGGACGGCCGCGAATACCAAGCGAGAATCCGCTCGCGCCACATCGGGTCGCTGCGCGCGTCGCGTCGGGTTTCGTCGGCGGCCGCCGCATACTCCCATTCCGACCATGTCGGTAAGCGCGCGCCTTGCGCTTCGCAGTAAGCCTTGGCCGCGAACCAGCTCACGCGCACCACCGGCTGTTGCGGTTGAGCGTTTAGGCCGAGCATCAGCGGACCTTGCCAGTGCGTGAGGTACGCGCGATCGGCGAAGATCGCGGCGACGCGATCGCGACGCCAGTGCGGATGCTCGCGCACGAAGGCGAGAAACTCCGCATTCGTCACCGGTACGCGCATCAGCGCGAACGGGCGCACGCGCACTGGCGTACTGGGCAAATCTTGATATTTGAGTACGGAGCGGAACGTGCCGCCCGGCAGTCGAGCGTAAGCCGCATCGCCGGCCTTCGCAGGCACGGCGAGCAGCGAAGCGATCAACAACCAGGCGCTACGGTGCAGCATACTCGTCGACTCCGATCAATGACCGCCGCCGGTCGCGGTCGGTTTGGCTTTACGTGCCGCAGCGGCATCGGCGCTGGTCACGCGTCCGCCTGGATTACCCCAACTGTTGAGCACGTATGTCGCGATGTTGGCCACTTCGTCGTCGGTCAATTGGCTCATCGGCGGCATCACCGAGTTGTAATCCTTTCCGTTGACCTTCACCGGTCCGTTCAGGCCATGCAAGACCACCGACGCTACGCGTTTCGGATCGGCTGCGATCCAATCGGACTTCGCCAGCGGCGGGAACACGCCTTCGATGCCTTGCCCATTGGCTTGATGGCAGGTGGAGCACGTCCCGGCGAACAAGACTTGCCCTGCCTTCACCTGCTCGTCCACGGTCAGCGCACCGGCTTTCGCCGAGGTCGTCGCCGTCGTCACCGCTTGCAGATTCGCATTGGCCCGATCGCCGAGGTACACCTCATCCACTTCCTTGCCGGAGTAAATGTCTTTGCGTTCGGCGCCCTCGGCCTTGAGCATCGCCAACGCGCCTTTGTTGAACGCGCGGAAGATGCTGTGATCGACCAGGATGTAGGTGCCCGGCACTTCCATGCGGAACTCGGCGATCGCCGAACCGCCCGCAGGAATCAACGTGGTCTGCACGTTCTCTTGATACTTGGTGCCGCCTTCGAACCAGACTTTGTCGAAGATCTCGCCGATGACGTGGAAACTCGACACTAAATTCGGGCCGCCGTTGCCGACGTACAGGCGCACGGTCTCGCCGGTCTTGGTGGCCAGCGCTTTATCGCCGGTCATCGAACCTTCTTTGCCGTTGAACAACACGTAGGTCGGGTTTTCGTCGATGGCTTTTTCCATATCGAACGGTTGCAGGCCTTTCTCGCGATACTTGCCCTTGGTGTAGAAATCGCCCTGCATCACGTAGTACTCGCGATCGACCTTCGGCAAGCCTTCCGGCGGTTCCACCAAGATCAACCCGTACATGCCGTTCGCGACATGCATGCCGACCGGCGCGGTGGCGCAGTGATAGACGTACAAACCCGCGTTCAAGGCTTTGAACGTGAACTGCGATGCGTGCCCGGGCGCGGTGAAGCTCGATGCCGCGCCGCCGCCGGGGCCGGTCACGCCATGCAGGTCGATGTTATGCGGCATCTTGCTGTCGGGCATATTGCGTAGGTGGAATTCGACGGTATCGCCCTGACGCACGCGAATGAAACTGCCGGGCACGGTGCCGCCGAACGTCCAGAAGGTGTAGGTCACGCCTTCGGAAATCTCCATGTCTTTTTCGACGACATCCAGTTCCACGATCACCTTCGCGGGCGTTTTGCGTCCGGTCGCCGCCGGTACATTCGGCGGAGCGGTCAGCACCGCTTTGATCGGCTCGCCTTGCGGCGGCCCAAAATCGCCCCTCGCCGAACCGCCGGTGTCTGCGTTCGCAGTATCGGTTGTCGCACCTTGTTCGTTACGCTGACAGGCGTTCAGTATCGCCGTCGCTAACACCGCGACCGTCAGCAGCTTCGTCATCGTCCGCTTCATCACCATCGCTCCCCGTTGAGTATTCGGATATCGGGGCCATGCTCTGCTTCGGCTTACGGGCGCGCCCTGATGTAGATCAAGCGCTGCCGATCTACGATTTTGACTGGACGAGGAGCGGCTTGATCTCGATCAGCGCAAAGGCGTGGCAGAATGGTCGACGCTAAGGAATGCCGACGCTCTCAAAGGACGAAACACAATGCGCCTTCTTCGCCTACCGCTCGCGCTGTGCTGCGCCTGCGCCACGCTGGCCCCCTCGGTCGCCCTCGCCACCGATCCCCCGCCACTGCGCTTCGAATGGGATGTGCGCGCACGCCACGAACACGTCGAGGACGAGGCCTTCTCGCCGACCGCCGACGCGGCCACTGTCCGCTTACGCGCCGGCCTGCGTGCCGACTTTGGACACGGCTGGAGCGCATTGATCGAAGGCGAAGGCATCGCCGATGCCGGCGAGGGCTATAACAGCGGCGCGAACGGACGCAGCGCCTACCCGGCCGTGATCGACCCTGAAGGCATGGAACTCAACCAAGTGTGGCTCGGTTGGAAGCGCGAAGACTTCGGCGCGACGCTCGGCCGGCAACGGTTGATCTTCGAGAATCAGCGCTGGATCGGTAACGTCGGTTGGCGCCAAAACGAACAGACCTTCGATGCGCTCGCGCTCGAATACGCCCCCAATGCGGCATGGTCTGCGCGTTATGCGTGGCTGGACAAGGTGCATCGCGTCTCCGGCGACGATGCGCGCGACCCGCTCGCCCGTGAACGCGATCTTTCGACGCATTTGCTCAGCAGCAGCTTCAAACACGGCAAACAACAGTGGACCGGTTACGCGTGGTTGCACGACGATCGAGACGTCGCCACGGCCTCGACCGCGACGTACGGTGTGCGTTGGACCGGCACGCATGCGCGCGAGGCGCTGACGTGGGGCTGGGCCGCCGAGTTCGCGACGCAACGCGATCATGCCGATAACCCGCTCGATTTCTCGCATCGCTATTGGTCGATCGAGCCGTCGTTACAGGCGCACGGCGTCACTTACAAACTCGGCTGGGAACATCTCGGCGGCGATGGCGCGCACGCGTTGCAGACCCCGCTTGCGACATTGCATGCGTTCAATGGTTGGGCCGATAAGTTCTTAGTCACGCCCGCACGCGGCCTGGACGATGTCTACGTCGCCGCGAACGGCAAGCTCGGCGCTTACGCCTGGGCTGCGGCGTATCACGATTATCGTGCGGATACGCCAAGCACGGCGCTGGATCACTACGGCCGCGAAGCGAACCTCTCGCTGTCTCGGCCACTGTGGACGGGCTGGACCGGCATGATCAAGTACGCCGACTACCGCGCCGACGACTTCGCACGCGATACGCGGAAAATCTGGGCGCAGGTGGAATGGAAAGGTAAGACCCCCGAGTGATGCGGGCTTCGCGTACGTTAAATGGCATCGGCGCGAGCCTGTCTTCAGCCGAACAAAGGGGCGAGCGCCCCCAGCGGATGGTGCTGGTGCGCGATCGAGAACATGCACAGATACGCCGTCATTGCGGCGATGAAGCAATACGCGCGAATTCGCATCGTCCCGGCGCGCTTGAGCGCGAAGCTCCCCAGCGCGATATAGACGATCAGTAACGTCAGCTTGACCGCGAGCCAGCCGTTAGCGAACACCGCGCTCGGCAATGCCACGACGAGCATCAGCGCCGCCGTCAATAACGTGGTGTCGATCGCGTAGCTGGCCAGCCGCACGGACAACGCCATCGGCCAGCGCGCGGCGCGCAACACGCCGATGCCGCGCGCGAAGAACAACGCGCCGCTCAACAGCACGCATGCGATATGGATGATTCTGATTTGCGGATAGAGTTCGATCATGCTTGTTCTTAAGGAAGCGCCGCTGCCTTCTCTTCGCTTCGCGAAAAAAAAGCAGACGACCGCGCATTCATCGTTAGGGCAACGCTGATTAATCCGGCGTGAGCGAGTTCGGGCCTGTACCGAACTCGCGACCGCTGAACAAGGCCAGAGCCTGCCCCGGACTTGATCCGGGGATGGACTTGTTCAGCGTTGCCTTAGATCGCTTCGTCGGCCAATCGTGCGGGTTCGCGTTTCGGTGCGATCCACAGCCGCGCGACGAACACCGTCACCAACAGCGCGCCGACGCTGAAGATCGTATCGCCCGGTACGCGTAGCCACACCAACAGGTCGAAGATCGGCTGTCCCATGAACTCGGCCGAACGCGCGTACCAATAGCCGCGTTCGAGCGCCGCCTGCAACTGCAGCAAACCCATCGGCAACAACGTGAGCAAGGCCATCAGACTCAGGCCCACGTTCAAGGTCCAAAACGCGGTGCCGAGCATACGGTCGTTCCACACCGCATCGGGCTTCAAACCGCGCATGCAGAACAGCAACAGACCGATACCGAGCATGCCGTACACGCCGAACAACGCGGTATGCCCATGCAGCGGCGTGAGATTCAAGCCCTGCATGTAGTACAGCGCGAGCGGCGTGTTGATTAGGAAACCGAACAAGCCTGCGCCGACCAGATTCCAGAAACTCACCGCGAGGAAGAACAACACCGGCCAACGATAGCGCTGCATCCACGGCGTGGCTTTACTGTGCCGATAGGTGTCGTAGGCCTCCAGGCCGATGAGCGCGAGCGGCACCACTTCCAACGCGGAGAAGCTCGCACCGAGCGCGATCACCGCCGTCGTCGTCCCGGCGAAATACAAATGATGGAACGTACCGAGAATGCCGCCGGCCATGAACACGATCGTGGCGAACAAGACGTTGACCGTCGCGGTACGTCCGCGGATCAACCCCAGTTTCACGAACAAGAAACTGATCACCGCCGCGGCGAAGACCTCGAAGAAACCTTCGACCCACAGATGCACGACCCACCAACGCCAGTATTCGACCATCGACAGATGGGTATGCTCGTTCCACATCAGACCGGCGCCGAACAGCAAACCGATCGCGACCGTCGACAAGAACAGCAGACCGACGATCGACGACATCTCGTCGCGGCGGCGCAGCGCGGGATGCAGGGCGCGACCGACCAAGAACAGCCACAGCAACAAGCCGATGAACAGGAACCATTGCCAGAAGCGGCCGATGTCGGTGTATTCCCAGCCCTGATGCCCGAACCAAAAATTATCGTCCAGGCCGAGTTTCTGCATCACCGCGAACCATTGCCCGGAGAACGCACCGACCACGATGACCAGCAAACACACGAACAGGAGATTGACGCCCAAACGTTGGAATTTCGGTTCTTGGCCGGAGACCGCAGGACCGATGTAAAGCCCGGTACCGAGCCACGCGACCGCAATCCATAACACCGCCAATTGCGTGTGCCAACTGCGCGTGAGCGAATACGGCAAGACATCGGCGAGCGCGAAGCCGTAGGCTTGTTGGCCTTCGACTTGATAGTGCGCGGTGATCGCACCGAGCAGAATCTGCACCAGGAACAGCGCCAGCACCACCCAGAAATATTTCGCGGTGGCGCGCATCGACGGCGTCGGCACGAGCGCGCGCAAGGGATCGGTGGCCGGCGGCGTCAGCGTCGCTTCGCGACCGTGCCAGACCGCGTAATGCCATGCGAGCAAGCCGATGCCGGCGATCATGAACAACACACTGAACACGGTCCACATCAAACTCGACGGCGGCGGCGTGTTGCCGACCAGCGGTTCGTAAGGCCAATTCTGGGTGTAACTGACCTTCGCATCCGGGCGATTCGTCACCGCGGCCCAGCTCGTCCACCAAAAAAACGCCGTGAGCGCGCGTCGATGCGCTTGATCGGGAATCGTGTTTTCGCGCATCGCGTACGTTTCGCGCAACGCATGTGTCGCCGGATCGTTCGAGAACAGACTTTCGTAATGCGCCGCGACTTGCGCGATCGCCTGCGCGCGTTCGCTCGGGATCACGATCCGGCCGTTGCTGGCGTCGTAGGTGTTCTCGCGAATCAACGGTCGAAGCTCGGCCTGCAGCTTCGCGCGATCGCCTTCGCCTAGCATCGCATAGGGTTCGCCGCTCTCGCCGCGCGCGCGCAACTCCAACCATGCCATCGTTTCGCGATGCAGCCAATCGGCGCTCCAATCCGGTGCGACCAAGGCGCCATGCCCCCAGATCGATCCCAACTGCTGGCCGCCGATGCTTTGCCACACTTGGCGTCCACGCTCGATATCCGCGCGCGAATACACCTCGACGCCATCGCGGGTGACGACCGACTCCGGCATCGGTGGCGCTTGTCGATAGATTTCGCCGCCCATCCACAACAACGTACCGAAGCCGACGATCAACAGGGCCGCAAGCCCGTACCAAAGTTTTCGAGTGGTGGACATGCGCATGCTCCGCGAAAGACTGCGGGCATGGTCGGTCTGAGCGATACCTCCGGTCGATGATGTAGATCAAGCGCCGCCGGAATCGCGGACACGCGCCGAACGGGCCGAGCATCCGCTCGACCGGCGCCTCATTCCCGGAGCACGGGTGCGGCTAAGGCGATCAGCGCCTCGCGATCGAGCAATTCGACGTCGCGTCGATCCACGTGCAGCAAACCCTCTTCTTCGAATCGACGCAGCACCCGGCTGACGGTCTCCGGCGCGAGCCGCAAATAGTTGGCGATATCGGTTCGCGCCATCGTCAGTTGGAAACGCTTCGGCGAAAATCCGCGCTCGGACAAACGGCGCGAAAATGTCACCAAGAACGCGGCCATCCGCTGATCCGCAGACCAATCGCCCGCGAGCAACGCGGCACGGCCGATATCGCGGCTGAGCAAACGAAACAACTGTTTTTGCAATCCGGGCACGCGGCCGGCGAGTACCGCCATTTTCGGGAACGAGAAGCGGCACAGCATCGCCGTATCCAATGCGGTGGCGTTGCAGGGATAGTGTTCGCCGTCGATCGCGTTCAGACCGATGACTTCGCCGGGCAAATGAAAACCGAGCACATGCTCGTTCCCGTCGCGGTCGATCACGTACGTTTTGACCGTACCCGCACGCACGGCGGCGATGGCCTCGAACGGATCGCCTTCGCGGAAAATATGTTCGCCCGCATGGAACGGGCCGATGTGCTCGACCAAGACGTGCAGATCCATCAGCGCGGCTTTGTCCATGCCCTCGGACAGACAGGCTTGCGAAAACGCGCAGGTGGTGCAGAAGCGCAGCTCGTCGCCGTCGTCCGACAGCGTGTTCGTATCTTGTCTCGGAAATGGCGGGCGGTTCATCGCGCGCGCCTCGGCGTCGGTCGCCGCGACGCCTTCGCCGCGAAACCCGTGTTCCGGGTCGGCGTCAGATCGCACGCGAGAACCGCGGCGATTCGCTCGGGCGATGGAGGTATCGGTCGAAGCACATCGCGATATTACGCAATAACAAACGGCCACGGGCCGTGACCAGGATGCGTTCGCGGGCTTTGAACACGAGGCCATCGTCCTGTAGCGGGCGCAGACGCTGCAGCTCGTCGGCGAAATACGTCTCGAAATCGATGCCGTACCGCCGTTCCAGCGCCACGATCGGAATTTCGGCCTGGCACATCAGTTGTTGGATCAGGTCGGCGCGCAGTCGGTCGTCGTCCGACAGCCGCATCCCGCGGAACACGGGCAGTCGGCCCGCTTCGATCGCATGCTGCCAACTCGGCAGATCGCGCGGGTTCTGGCTGAAGCTATTACCGATGTGGGAGATCGCGCTGACGCCCAAGCCGATCAAATCGCTATCGGCATGCGTGGTGTAGCCCATGAAATTGCGATGCAAGCTGCCGCGTTGTTGCGCGAGCGCGAGTTCGTCGTCGGGCAAGGCGAAATGATCCATGCCGATGTAGACGTAGCCGGCCTCGGTGAAACGCTCGATCGCCGACTGCAGCAAGGCGAGTTTGACTTCGGCGCTGGGCAAGGTGTCGGCATCGAGTTGTCGTTGCGCCTTGAACATGTCCGGCAGGTGCGCATAGCTGTAGACCGCGAGGCGGTCCGGGCGCATCGCGATCACGGTGTCCAATGTGCGCGCGAAACCTGCCAGCGTCTGCTTCGGCAGGCCGTAGATCAGATCGACATTGACCGAACGGAAGCCGTAGTGACGGCACGCATCGATCACCGCGCGCGTCTGTTCGACGCCCTGCACGCGATTGACCGCTTGCTGCACTTCGGGATCGAAGTCCTGAACGCCCAGACTGGCGCGATTGAAGCCGGCGCGCGCGAGTTCGCCGATGTCGGCGGGCGCGATCGTGCGCGGATCGAGTTCGATCGAGATGTCGCGGTCGCTGGCGTCGCTGAAGGCGAATTCGCGATGCAGCGTATCGACCGTCCAACGCAATTGTTCCGGCGCGAGAAAATTCGGCGTCCCGCCGCCGAAATGCAGTTGCACGACGGCGCGGTCGCGATCGAACAAGGGCGCGATCGTCGCGATCTCATGCTGCAGATGCGACAGGTACGGCTCCGAGCGCGTCTTGTCGCGCGTGATGACGCGATTGCAGCCGCAGTAGAAACATGGGCTGAGACAGAACGGCACGTGCACGTAGAGCGAGAGCCGGCGCGGGATCGGATCGCCGTTGCTTTCGGCGATAGCGTCGCGCAACTCGGCATCGCCGAAGCCGTCGTCGAATTGCGGTGCGGTCGGGTAGGAGGTGTAGCGTGGGCCGGGCCGATCGTAACGGCGTAAAAGGTCGGCATCGAATGCGAGTGCGGGCAACATGGCCGCAGGCTAAGGCCGCGGCCGACGCTTGGCATTGACCCGGATCAATTGCGCTCGATCATGACGCTCGATGCCGGCCGCTTACGCCACGCCGACCCGCGGTCCCATCGTTCGCTCGTGCGCGCGCAGCGCCTCAGCCGAGCGCCGCGAGCGGGACCTCGAGATCCAGCGAGAGCGCGAGGTGGTCGGAATTCGCCGCCGGCAATGCCTGCATACCGACGCAGGCGAGATCGTCGCTGATCAGGATGTGATCGATCGCGCGCCGCGGACGCCAGCTCGGAAACGTATGCACCACTTCCGACGGCGGTTGCAGCCGGGTGCGCTCGAACAGCGACTGCATTTCGGGCTGATCGTGGCTGCAATTGAAATCGCCCATCAACACGGTCAACGGGCTGTTTTCCAGCAACTCGGCGATGAAAGCGAGCTGGGTCTTGCGCGTGCCGGCACCGAGCGAGAGATGCGCGACCGCGACCGTCAAGCCCGATGCGGCGGCG
Organism: uncultured Gammaproteobacteria bacterium; assembly: GCA_963783035.1. Classification (GTDB taxonomy): domain Bacteria; phylum Pseudomonadota; class Gammaproteobacteria; order Xanthomonadales; family Xanthomonadaceae; genus Lysobacter_I. The sequence continues at coordinate 430,963 of CAWAMC010000004.1, read as the reverse complement.
CCGAAGCGCGCGACCAAGATGCCGCGGCCGGGAATCGGGCTGGGCAACGGATATTCGCGGACCTCCGTCGGCTCCATTCGCGATAACAACGCATTCGCGCTGGAGGCGACCATGCCGACACGACGGTTGGCTTGATGGCTCCAATAATCGAAGCCCGCGCGCTCGGCGAGGTAATGCGTTTGATTGGTGAATCCCGAACGCCAACTGCCCGGGTCGCTTTCCTGCAGGCCGACGATGTCGTGCCCAGCGGCCAGTTCGGCGATGGTGTCCAACGATGCGCGTTTGTTGCCGGTCGGCAACACATGCGACCAGCTACGCGTCGCGTAATCGCTGTAGCGACGCGTACTGGTGCCGGCCTGGATATTGGCGCTGAGAAACTTGAGCCGTCGGACCATTACCGCAGCATCGTGTTCGAGCTTCGTCGAACGCAGAGCGCGCTCAGGGCGATTTCGCGACGGGCGCCGAAGCCCGCGCGCGCTCATGGGCGATGAGCGTCTCGGCGATGCGCAACACGTCTTCCGAACTGCGGCCGCGGACTTTGTACTTCCCGTTCACCACGATGGTCGGCGTGGAATTCACGCGAGCGTCGATGATGAACTGCTTGGCCTTGTTGTATTTCGCGCTGACCGCGAAGCTGCGCATGCTGCTGGCGAATTGCTTGGCATCGACGCCGAACTGCGAATAGAACTTCGCGATGTCCGCATCGCTGTCCTCGCCGCGCTCGCCTTTGAGCGTCTTGCGGAAATGAATAGCGTCGTACGTGGCTTCGTGCGCTTTCTCGGCGATGCCCATCGTCTGCGCGGTGTAGTACGAACGTACGAACTGATCCCAGTTGCCGCCGAAAGCCGCCGGCACGTAGGTGAAGCGCACGTCGGCCGGCAGTTTGGACTTGAAGCTGACCACCATCGGTTGGAAACCGGCGCAGGCGGGACAGACGAAATTGAAGACTTCGACCACTTCGATTTTGCCGGCCAACGGTTCGAACGGCTGGCCATTGGGAATTTCTTCGTAGTCCGTACCTTTGACCAAGCCGAGGATGCCCTCAGCCGGCGGTGGCGGCGTCGCGATCGGCGCAGCGTTCGGATCGGCCGGCGCGATGGGACCGGCCGTGGCAGCGGCATTCGGATCGGCCGACGCTTTGGCGGCGGCTTCGGCGGCGGCCATCAGCTCGGCATCGTTCGTCGCAGCGGCGGTGTCGGACGCGGGCGCGTCGGACGCCGACTCTTTCTTCGAATCGCAGGCCGACAACAACAGCGCCGCGAACAGGGGCAGAACCAGATAACGCTTCATGCTTCGATCTCCAAACGCATTCGGATGCGGGTGTCGCAAGGGGGCAGGCGATGGGCGGCGGGTGCGGGTGCGCCCCTCCGCTCGCATGCTGTCGATTATGGCGTCTTCGTCGGTGACGCGGCCGCACGACGCTGCGCGCGTTCCATCGCGATCACCGCGTTCAAGTGCTTCAGATACTCTTCATAGGTCTCGCCCTTGATCACGTACTTGCCGGCGACGACGAGCACTGGGGTGCCCTGCAAACGCTTATCGATCACGAACTGATTGGCGCGTTTCATCTTCGCGGTCACATCGGCCGAGCGCATCAATGTCGCCGCCTTCGCCGCGTTCAGACCGCGCTGGCCGAAATACGTTCCGAGCTCGTCGATCGTGGCGTTGTTGCGCGGCAAACGGCCGTCTTCGTGGATCGCGACGAACAGATCGTTATGCACCTTCGGCAAGCCGCCGAGCGCTTCGGCCGCGAAATACGCGCGCGAATACGGGAACTCGATGTCGTAGGCGTTCGGGACGTAGTGGAAGACGACGTCCTTGGGCATCGACTTCTTCCAGGTGTCGATCATCGGCTGGAACTGAGCGCAATGGCCGCAGGTGTAACTGAAGTACTCCACGACTTCGATCTTGCCCTTCTCGGGCAGCCACGTGCCGGGCTTAGGCGCGAGTTCGTACGTGGTGCCCGCTTGCGGCGGCGCGGCGGCTTGTTGCGCGCAGGCCGAGAGCGGCAGCGCCAGGAACATCAGTCGGAGAACGAAACGCAGCATCGAAGACATCCGTGAGAGGAAAGAGGCGGTGCGCGGGTCGCGCGTCGCGGTGAGCGGTAGGCGTCGCCAGAGCGAAAACGCCGACACAGAGCATGTCCGTGCCGGCGTCGGGTTTCAAGCGCTTGCGTCGACGATCCTGGTCGGTGCGCGATGGGAGATCCGCTGCGATCCGTAAGGCACGTCTGGAAGCACGGCCAGCGCGCCAACGAAACCCGCGGGATCAGCCGCCGGTCTGCCGGTGCAGGCCTTGCATATAGCTGGCGAGCGCCTGGATTTCTTGGTCGGTCAACGGCTTGGCGACCTGCGCCATGGTCTGGAACAGGGCTTGATCGCGCTCGCCGGTAACGCCCACGCGATATTCCTGAAGACGACGCGCGGTGTACCACGACTGCTGACCCGCGACGCGCGGATAAGCCGGACCCGGGTTACCGGCGCCACTCGGGCCGTGGCACGCCATGCAGGCCGGGATGCCGCGCGACGCATCGCCGCCGCGGAAGAGTTTCTGGCCGATTTCGTAGAACTTCATGCCGTCGTATGCGCTGCTCTTATCGCTGACGACGGCGTCGTCGGCGATCCCGGCGCCCGAGGTTTGGGTGGCGTAGTACGCGCCGATGTCGCGCATATCCTGCGCGCTGAGCGCCGTGGCGAAGGGCTGCATGATCGCATTGACCCGCTCGCCGCTCTTGAACAGAGCCAGCTGGCGCGAGAGATAACGCTCGCTCTGACCGGCCAAACGGGGGTAGAGCGTCGGATCGATCGCGTTGCCGTCGAGGCCATGACAGGCCACGCAGGCCCCGGCCTTGGCCGCACCGGCTTTGGCGTCGCCCGGCTTCGCCTTGGCCAGTTCGGCGGCGACCGAGGCATCGAGCGACACCGCCGGCGCTGGCGCGGTCTCCGGCAGCGGGGCGACCGTGGTCTGGGCGATGGCGGCGGCGACCGCGGCGATAGCGGCAACGGCGACAACCGCAATGCCGGCGAAACCGAGGACACGGACGTGACGCATGCTCAACACTCCAATGAAATCCGGGCGGACGGGACCGGCGAAGCCGGCCCGAGGTCGGCGCGAGGCCGAAACCGGGAAATTATCGTCGCCGCGCCGGAGACGGTCAAACACAGCCTTGCGTTATGTGCCGATGCGCCGCAAAACCAGCGCAAAAGCCAAGCGATACGGCCGTGCGCCTCAGCGCGACAGATCGCGCGAGCGTCCGGATGCGCCACTCGTGCCATGCTATGCCGATGGCCGCCCCTCCCAACCCGTTCGCCCGCGCCAGCTACATGCTGGCGGCCCACAACCCACGTCAGTTGCCGCCCGACGAGGGCGCAGAAGTCGCGTTCTGCGGCCGCTCGAATGCTGGAAAATCCAGCGCGCTCAATGCCTTATGCCAGCAGAACGCACTGGCCCGGGTCTCGAAAACGCCTGGGCGCACGCAGCAATTGGTCTTCTTCGAGCTGCCGCCGCATGCGGGCAAATACCTCGTCGATTTGCCCGGTTACGGCTACGCCAAAGTGCCGCGCGACCTGCAGGCCCACTGGCAAGCCTTCCTCGATAGCTATTTCGGCAGCCGCATCGCGCTGAAGGGCTTGGTCGTGGTGATGGACATCCGCCATCCGCTGAAGGACTACGACCGCCAGATGATCGCCTACGCCGCCGAACGCAGCCTGCCCGTACACGTCTTGTTGACCAAGGCCGATAAACTCGGCCGCGGCGCCGGGTTGAACGTGCTGCAAGCGGTGCGCAAGGAGCTGTCGTCGCTGTACGCCGACTCGGTGACGGTCCAAACGTTTTCGGCCGAAGCGAAGACCGGCGTGGACGACGTGCGCCGCATCGTCGCGAATTGGCTGGACATCCGATAAGTCGCGATCGGCGAGCATTCGTTTTTGTAGCCGACTCGCTGGAACAAGAACGCCCCGGACATCCGGGGCGTTCTCGTTGCCGACGATGCCTGCGCATCGTCGGCGTTCCGATTCGACGCTTCGATCCGCGTGCGGACCGAAGGCCGCGATCAGAAGTTCAGCGTGTACAGCAAACGATTCGGCGAACCGGTGCCCGGGCTGGTCACTTTGTTCGCGGTCGAGTTGCTGGTGATCGCACTGGTGACGGTCGCCGGCGATGCGGTCGTGTTGGTCGCGAGATACAGCGCCGCGGCGCCCGCCACGTGCGGCGACGCCATCGAGGTGCCGCTGATGGTGTTGGTCGCGGTGGTGCTGGTGTACCAAGACGAGGTGATCGACGAACCCGGCGCGAAGATATCCAAGCACGTGCCGAAGTTCGAGAACGACGAACGCGCGTCGGTGCTCGTGGTCGAGCCGACGGTGATCGCCGAAGGCGCGCGCGCCGGCGAATAGTTGCATGCGCTAGCGTTGTTGTTACCGGCAGCGACCACGACCGTGACACCGGCAGCGGTCATGCTGGCGACGGCGGAATCGATCGTGGTGGAGGCGCCGCCACCGAGGCTCATGTTCGCCACGGCCGGGCGGACACGATTCGCGGCGACCCAATTCATGCCGGAGACGACGCCCGCGGTGGTGCCCGAGCCGGTGCAACCCAAGACGCGTACCGGGTGAATCGTCACGCCCTTGGCGATGCCCCAGGTGGTGCCGCCGACGGTGCCGGCGACGTGGGTGCCATGGCCGTTGCAGTCGTTACCAGTACCGCCTGCAGTGACGGCATCGAAACCGTTGCCCATGCGGCCGGTGAACTGGCTATGCGTGCGCAGCACGCCGGTATCGATGATGTACGCATGCACGCCCGCTGCGGTGCGGTTGTAGGTATACGTGCCGCTGAGCGGCAAGTTGCGCTGATCGACGCGATCGATGCCCCAGGTCGCGCCGGTCTGCGTGGCATTGATCGACATCACGCCGTTCTCTTCGACATAGGCGACGCGCGGATCGGCGATCAACTGCGCCAACGCGTTGTCGTCGGCCTTGACGACGAAGCCGCGTACGGCGTGATCGAAGCTTTGGAGCACATTCACGCGATGCGATGCGCCCATTTGGCGGGCCACCGTCGACACCAGAGCGTTCGGACGCGCTTCGCTCGCGATGCGAGCGGCGCCCTCTTTGAGCACGACGATGTATTCGCCTTGCACGGGGTTCTGCGCCGTGCGGAAATCGCCGGCGAACGCGGACGATGCGCCCATGGCCAGAATGGAGACGCCGATTGCGGCGGATAGTAACGAGACTCGACGATTCATGATCACTCCTTAATCAATGCGAAAGTATGGCTGAAAGCATCTCCGCGAAATGCGGATATGCGACGACGCGGTTCCGAGAGTCGACCGAGCGGGTGCTTCGTGCTGCGAACGCCTTTCGCGAATGCACCGCTGCGCTGCGTAGAGCGCGATGCCGACGATCGCGCTGGCAAATCCACTTGCCGACGACAACAGCGGTCCATCCCGATACCGCTGGCGCACACTATGCGAGCGATGCGCGCATCGTCAAGGAAATTTATCGTGAATTTTTGTGCGTTCGCAGCAGACGCTCCGCGCATGGCGCCGTAAGATTGCGTAAAGAAAAACGTGATCGCGCTTTTTTTTAGATATTTCGTCGCGCATGACGAATGCGATCTCGACACGGTTCGATCGACGATCCGGCGCAGCGGCATTTATCTCGCGCTACAGAATTGGGGGTCGCATGTGCGGTCGCAACATCGTCTCCGCACTACGTTCATATCGTGTCTGCATCGAAGATATGTGACGTCATGCTATAAAATCATATCGCGCGCTGCGGCCACCCCTAGCGTTGTTGCATCATTCGCAACGCGGCATTCGATATGTTCAACGCGCATCGAGAGGAAATGCGCGGACGACCTCGCCGCGCGCATCGTAGCTGCGCATGGTGTCGAGACCGCCATCGCCATCGCTGTCGATCGCGCCTTCGTGCGGGTCGCCGCGGCGGTATTCCACGCGTTTGACGGCACGACCTTCGGTGTCCAGCCATTCTTCGCGGAAGATCGTACCGAACACGTATTCGGCACGATATTCGGCACGCCCGTCGCGGTCGCGATCGACCTCCGACCGCATCGGCTGGCCATCGCGATATTCGGTGCTTTCTTCCATCGTGCCATCGAAGTCGCGATCGACTTCGCCGCGCAAAGCCACGCCCCGATCGTCGTAGTAGACGATCTCGTCGGGCTTGCGGTCGCGGTTACGATCGAATTCGGTGCGCTCGATGCGATCGCCCGAGTAGACCCAACGTTCGTCGAGTACGCCATCGTCGTTGAAGTCGTAGCCGGATTCGTTGCGCGGGCCGTTGTAGGCGGCCCACACCACGCTAGCGCCGAGCGCCACGCCGCCAAGCAACCAGAAGATGTTCGCAGCTATTCTGAAGCCTGGTTTTTGTGAGAGTGCGCTACCCGCCGCAATGTCGCGGTCGTTGTCGTACTCGTTATCGTCGTGGTCGCCGTCGAATGCAGCCACGTCGATCGTACCGCTCTCCCAGTCTTCGACGATCTTACGCGCACGCGCCGCGTCATCCGGGGCGACGCGCACATCGATCGGTGTGTTCGCCGGTATCTCGCCGAGCGCGCCTTGTAAATATTCGCCGGCGATATAGGCATCGATCCGCTCTTGTTCGAGCAAATGCCGGATCAGGTGCGCATCGGCGAGATTGGCGGCGTGATAGATCGAGATCATCGCGTCTGCTCCAATGGTTGTAGCGGTCGTCTATACCGCATCGCGCAAGCGCGGGTCCATCCAGGCGCGCATGGCGTCCACCAGCGCATTGATCGCCACGATCAATGCACCGACGACGAGCACCACGCCCAGCACCAAGGTGTAATCGCGATTGAGCGCGCCTTGCACGAAATAACGCCCCATCCCGGGAATGCCGAACACCTGTTCCACCACGGCGGAGCCGGTGACGATATTGATCAGCGCCGGCGATAGCCATGCGACGACGGGAATCGATGCGGGTTTCAGCGCATGCGCGAGCAGCAGCCGCGATTCCGAGAGGCCGCGCGCGCGCGCGGCGACGAGATAATCGGCGTTGAGCACATCGAGCATCGATGCGCGCGTCAACCGCGCGCAGTACGCGAGATTCGGCAGCGCTAAGGCGATCGCAGGCAGCACGATATTGGTCCACTCGCCCCAGCCGCCGGCCGGTAACCAATGCAAGGTCACCGCGAACAGCAGCACCAGCAACGGCGCGACCACGAACTTCGGTACGGCGAGGCCCAAGCCGGCGAACAGCATCAGCGCACGATCCAACCACGAACCCGCGCGCAACGCCGCCCATACGCCCAGCGGCACGCCGAGCGCCAACGCGAGCATCAGCGCCAGCCCACCGTTGATGATCGATACCGGCAAGGCCTGCGCGATCAAACGATTGACGGTGTAGTCCGCATATTGGAACGACGGGCCGAGATCGCCGCGCGCGACATCCGCTAGCCACATGCCGTATTGCGCGGGCAACGGACGATCGAGCCGATACTGGGCATCCAACGCCGCTTGCACTTCGGGCGGCGCGGCTTTTTCGGTATCGAACGGGCCGCCTGGTGCCGCGCGCAACAGTACGAAGCACAACGTGGCCAGCAGCCACAGCGTGAGCAAGGCTTCGAACAAGCGCGCGACGAAACGTTTCATCCGACCTGTACGTGAAAGAGACGACCGATCAGGGCCGCAGCGCCCATCGCCATCGCGCCCCAGAAACCCACGCGCAGCGCGCCACGTACTATCGATGCACCGCCAGCCCATGCCGCCAGCGCGCCGGAAGCGAGTAACGCAAGCAGCGTCACCGCGATGGTGACCGTTCCGATCCGACCGGCCGGCGCCAATACCACGGCGGCGATCGGCAATACCGCGCCGACGGTGAAGGCGCCGGCAGAGGCTAACGCCGCCTGCAACGGCCGCGCGCGCAAGGATTCGGTGATGCCCAGCTCGTCGCGTTTGTGCGCGGCCAGCGCATCGTGCGTGGTGAGCTGCGCCGCGACTTGCGCGGCCAGCTCTTGGGTGAGCCCGCGTTGCACGTAGATATGCGTCAGTTCCTGCAATTCGTGCTCAGGGTCTTCGGCCAATTCACGGGTTTCCTTTGCGATATCGGCGTTTTCGGTATCGGCCTGCGAGCGCACCGAAACGTATTCGCCCGCCGCCATCGACATCGCACCAGCGACGACGCCGGCGACACCGCTGCTGAGGACGATGCTGGTGCTGGCGCCGGTCGCAGCCACGCCGACCACGAGACCAGCGATGGAAATGATGCCGTCGTTCGCGCCTAACACTGCAGCGCGGAGCCAGCCGACGCGGTCGGTACGGTGCGTTTCGAGATGCCAGCGGCGCATAGATCAACTCCTGCTAGGAACGTCCGCGAATCGGGTGGACGCAAGGTTCGCAGTGTACTGCGCGCTCGAGTCATGGCCGCGGACGAGACTCATTCTCGCAAGCGCAGCCAGCGCGATGCGTGGCGATCGAGTGGATTGGCCGCGTAGCCCTCCACCCGCGGCGACACCAAGTGTTTGGACGTGTAGAAATACAGCGGGATCGCGGCATGCGCGTGCAAGAACCGCATTTCGGCCGCGCGCAACCACGCATTGCGTTCGGCATCGTTGCGCGCGGCATCGGCACGTGCGAACGCGTCGCGATACCGCGGGTCGTCGTAGCCCATCCAATTCAAAGCGCCATCGTCGGCGAATGCGGCGAGGAAATTGCGCGCGTCGGCGACATCGCCGATCCAACCGCCGCGGAAGACTTGGGTGACGACGCGCTGCTTGCGATTCTGCACGAAGACCTTCCACTCTTCGTTGCGTAAACGCACGCGTACGCCGAGCGTATCGCGCCACATCGCCGCGACCGCCAAGGCCATGCGTCGATGCGGCGTGGAGGTGTTGTAACGCAATTCGAGCGTGAGCGGATTCGCCTCGGAATAGCCCGCAGCACGATACAACTGCCGAGCGAGCGCTTCGCGCCGAGCCTGCGTCCAATCGGCCCAATGCAATCGCGCGGGCGTGTAACCCGGCAAACCGGACGGCACGATGCCGTAAGCCGGCGCTTCACCGAAGCCGGTGATGTAACGCGTGAGTTTGTCGCGATCCACAGCGAGCGATAACGCTTCGCGCAGCATCTTCGCAGCATCCGGGCACGACGCCGAAGTCGTCGAGCGCATGGATGCGCGAGCGCGTGCGGCCGCATGTGCGGTCGCACGTCGGTCATCGGCAAAAGCCGCGCCTTTTGCCGATGACGCGGACGTCGGGCAGGAGCCCGATCGTCCGCTCAGGCCGCCGAACGGCGGCTGATCCAGATTCAAACCTAGCCAAAACGCGCCGACATACGGCGAGATCCGCAATTGCTCGCCGAAACGCGCGCGCAGTTTCGGTAGCGACTGCGGCGCCACGGTCTCGGTGATCTGCAGATCGCCGGCCACGAAACGCTGCAACTCGGCCGCCGCGTCTTCGGTCACGTGATAGCGCACGCGCGGGATCGCGACCTGTGCCGCCGCGTGAAAATGTGGGTTCTTTTCGAGAATCAGATTCGCCTGCGGTGTCCATGCGCGCAGCCGATACGCGCCGTTGCCGCGCAATGTGCCGGGGCGCGTATGTTGCGCGCCGTGACGGGCGACTTCCGGCAACGACACCGGATAGGCGATCGGCAGCGTCAGCAGCGCCGGCAAGAACACCTGTCGTGTCGTGCGAATGCGCACCGTGCGCGCATCCGGATGATCGATGCCCAACGCGCTCGGCGGCCGTCGGCCCGCCTGCACATCGGTCGCATGCAGCACCGCCGCGAACTGTTCGGCGAACGGCGCAGCCGTTTCGGGGCTGAATGCGCGTCGGAAACTCGCGACGATCTGCGCGGCATTGAGCGGCGCACCATCGCTCCAACGCAAACCGGGCCGCAGATGGAAGGTCCAGATGCGACCATCGGTCGAGGTTTCCCAACGTTCGGCCATGCCCGGAATCAACCGCCCGGATGCATCTTCGGTCACCAAGCCTTCGTACAGATCCCGCAGGATGTTGCCGCATGCGACTTCCTGGCAGCGATGCGCATCCAGCGTTGCGGGCTCGGGGCCGTTGCCGCGTTCGAGCTGCTGCGACGCTTGTGCGTGCGCCTCGGCAAGGGCACCGATAGAACACAGAGACAGCAGGAGAGCAACGATGCGCGGGATCATCGGACGTATAGTGCCCGACTTGCGAGGCCATGGCATCGGCCCCATCTAAGTGGAACGCGATCCGCCGGTCTACGTCTTCCGCCGAGTCGTTGCCTTCCCATCGTGAGCGTATCCCCGACGCACCGTAAGAACGACGACCCGCCTCTATCGTTCCGGTTGGATCGATCGTTCTGTGTTCGCAACTCCTCGCGTTTCCCTTTCGTTCGTTCGTCACGTTTCCCCCGGAGCCCGCATGTCCAGTCCCAGCCACGTCGCCGATACGCCGATTTCGCATCGGTCCGATTTGGTCGACTACATCGCGGCGGGCGAGAAACCGAAAGCGGACTGGCGCATCGGTACCGAACACGAAAAATTCGGTTTTCGTCTCGATGACCTGCGCCCACCCACCTTCGACGGCGATCGCGGCATCGAAGCCTTGCTCACCGGTTTGACGCGTTTCGGCTGGGAGCCGGTGCAAGAATCGGTCGACGGCCAACCGCTACGCACCATCGCGCTGCTGCGCGACAACGCTTCGGTCACGTTGGAGCCCGCAGGTCAACTCGAACTCTCCGGCGCACCGCTGCAGACGATCCACGACACCTGCCGCGAAGTCGGCTCGCATCTGAACGAAGTGAAGACCGTCGCCGACGAGCTGGGCTTGGGTTTTCTCGGCATGGGTTTCCAACCGAAATGGCGTCGCGACGAGATGCCGTGGATGCCGAAAGGTCGCTATCGCATCATGCGCGACTACATGCCGAAAGTCGGTTCGCTCGGCCTGGACATGATGACCCGCACTTGCACCGTGCAAGTGAATCTCGATTTCAGCAGCGAAGCGGACATGATCAAGAAGTTTCGCGTCTCGCTGGCGTTGCAGCCGATCGCGACCGCGCTGTTCGCCGATTCGCCGTTCACCGAAGGCAAACCCAACGGTTATCTGAGCTACCGCTCGCACATCTGGACCGATACCGACCGGGACCGCACCGGCATGCTCGATTTCGTGTTCGAAGATGGTTTCGGCTACGAACGCTACGTCGATTATCTGCTCGATGTGCCGATGTATTTTTCGTATCGCGACGGTGTCTATCACGACGCCAGCGGTCAGAGCTTTCGCGATTTTCTCCGCGGCGAATTGCCGGCGCTTCCCGGCGCGTTACCGACGCTACGCGATTGGTCCGATCACATGACCACCGCCTTCCCCGAAGTGCGGATGAAGCGCTTCCTCGAAATGCGCGGCGCCGATGGCGGGCCGTGGAATCGTCTGTGCGCACTGCCCGCATTCTGGGTCGGCCTGCTGTACGACCAGACCGCGCTCGATGCCGCATGGGACTTGGTCAAGGACTTCACGATGGACGAGCGCAATACCCTGCGCGATGACGTGCCGCGACTCGGCCTGCATGTCCCGGCTCGTATCGGTAACGGCCGTAACGGCACGCTTCGCGACATCGCACGCGAAGCCTTGAAGATCTCCGCCGCCGGCCTGCAACGCCGCGACATGCGCAACAGCAAGGGCGTCGACGAAAGCCGTTTCCTCGACCCGGTGATCGAAGTCGTCGAATCCGGCCAAACCGCCGCCGAGCGCAAACTCGAACTGTTCCACGGGCAATGGCAAGGCGACATCGATCGCGTGTTCCGCGAATTCGCGTATTGAGCGCTGACTGAATCGAAGCGTCTCGTAGGGTGGTGGTGAGCGCAGCGAACCCCACCATGCCTTTCAGATCGCGTCAGCGTATAAAGTTTTCGACTTGGGCTCGCTCATTGCGACCCTACGCGCTCTGCCCTGGCTGCGTTACCATCTTCGCAACCCATCCAGGAATCTCGCTATGAAATCCCGCGCCGCCGTCGCCTTCGGCCCCGGTCAACCCCTGCAGATCGTCGAGATCGACGTCGCACCGCCGCGCAAGGGCGAGGTGCTGGTCAAGATCAGTCATACCGGTGTGTGCCACACCGATGCCTTCACGCTCAGCGGCGACGACCCGGAAGGTTTGTTTCCTTGCGTGCTGGGCCACGAAGGCGCGGGCGTCGTCGTCGAAGTGGGCGAAGGCGTGACCAGCGTGAAGCCGGGCGATCACGTGATTCCGCTGTACACCGCCGAATGCGGCGAGTGTCTGTTCTGCACATCGGGCAAGACCAATCTCTGCGTGTCGGTGCGCGCGACCCAAGGCAAGGGCGTGATGCCCGACGGCACGTCGCGTTTTTCGTACAACGGCCAGCCGATCTATCACTACATGGGCTGCAGCACCTTCAGCGAATACACGGTCGTGGCCGAAGTGTCGCTGGCGAAGATCAACCCCGAAGCGAATCACGAGCACGTGTGCTTGCTCGGCTGCGGCGTGACCACCGGCATCGGCGCCGTGCACAACACCGCGAAAGTACAGGCCGGCGACAGCGTGGCGGTGTTCGGTTTGGGCGGCATCGGTCTGGCGGTGATTCAGGGCGCGCGTCAGGCGAAGGCCGGCCGCATCATCGCGATCGACACCAATCCGGGCAAATTCGAATTGGCGACGCAGATGGGCGCGACCGACTGCGTGAATCCGAAGGATCACGAGAAGCCGATCCAGCAGGTGATCGTGGAGATGACCGGCTGGGGCGTGGACCACAGCTTCGAGTGCATCGGCAACGTCAACGTGATGCGCGCGGCACTGGAATGCGCGCACCGCGGCTGGGGCCAATCGGTCATCATCGGCGTGGCCGGCGCAGGTCAAGAAATCAGCACGCGTCCGTTCCAACTCGTCACCGGCCGTAAATGGATGGGCACCGCGTTCGGCGGCGTGAAGGGCCGCATCGCAGTTGCCGGGCATGGTCGAAGACGCGATGAAAGGCGAGATCGAACTTGCGCCGTTCGTCACCCACACGATGGGTCTGGACGAGATCAACCACGCCTTCGATTTGATGCACGAAGGCAAGTCGATCCGCAGCGTCATTCACTACTGATGGCCATCGCACCCATGGGCAAGATTGCACACGCTTGGTTCGGCGAGCTCGACAGCGATCGTTTCGACGATTCGGATATCGTGTGGGAGCGTTCATTTTCTCTTCGCGACGTCGAGTTCGATGTCTGGCTATGGGCAGGGCCCGACACAGAATTCGATGCGGGCATACTGGATGCTTTCGCGGCTCGCCTCAATCATCTGGATGCCATGGACGCCGAAGCCCGAGAAAGTTTGCGCGCCTACCTCACCACCAATCGCGATTACATCGACTTCCATGTCGAAGAACTCGATGGCAACGACGCGATCGCACGCGCCATCGGAAATTCCGATGGTCAATCGGTTACGGCGGAGGCATTCGTCGCGGAGATGCGCTTGCGTAAACTCGGTCTATGGCTCACCGATGCATCCTCTCAACCCATTGTCGCCGACTATATGATCGACCCCGACGCCAGCGACCAGATCCTCGCCGTTAAGATGAGCGCAGAAGGTCGTGTCATCTCGGTCGATTGGGAAAGCTGAGCGTCGGCGACCGCACGATAACGGCCCTGCGCCGCATCATCCTACGAGAGTAAACCCATGGAACGCATCGAACACCGCGCCTGCTTCGGCGGCTGGCAAGACGTTTACGAACACCGCTCCGACGCGCTGAACTGCACGATGCGGTTCGCGATTTATCTGCCGCCGCAGGCCGAATCGCGCGCCTGCCCGGTGCTGTACTGGCTGTCGGGTCTGACCTGCACCGAGCAGAATTTCATCACCAAAGCCGGCGCGCAGCGTTACGCGGCCGAGCACGGCGTCATCGTAGTCGCGCCGGACACCAGCCCGCGCGGCGACGATGTCGCGGATGCCGAGGCTTACGATTTGGGCAAAGGTGCGGGTTTCTATCTCAACGCCACGCAAACGCCTTGGTCGGCGCATTACCGCATGCACGATTACATCGTGCATGAGTTGCCGGCATCTGATCGAAGCGCACTTCCCCGCGAACGATGCGCGCGCGATCAGCGGACATTCGATGGGCGGGCACGGCGCCTTGTGCCTCGCGCTGCGCAATCCCGGTCGCTATCGCAGCGTGTCGGCGTTTTCGCCGATCGTCGCGCCGAGCGAGGTGCCGTGGGGACAGAAAGCGTTCGCGGCGTATTTGGGCGAGGATCGCGCGACGTGGGCGGCATGGGATAGCTGCGCGCTGGTCGCTGATGCGCAAGAACGCTTGCCGCTGTTGGTCGATCAAGGTGGGGCCGACGAATTTCTCGACGCGCAACTGCAGCCGGAGCGTTTGCGCGCAGCCTGCGCCGCGGTCGGTCATCCGCTGCAATTGCGTTCGCATGCCGGCTACGATCACAGCTATTACTTCATCGCGAGTTTTATCGGCGATCACATCGCGTATCACGCGGCTGCGTTAAAGGGCTGATCGCCTTCAACATCCTTGGCTGTCATCCCGAGCGCAGCGAGGGACCTGCTGTTTAACACTCTCGCGCCGAATGAAAAACAGGTCCCTCGCTGCGCTCGGGATGACAGGCGAAGTGTTCGTCGTTCTTTCGGCCGCTTCGAGATTACGCAGCGTTCAGTCGACCAGTACGTAATCGGTGTAAGCGAATCGCTCATCGCGTAGCACCGTCTCGCCGCGCCGCACGCGCAATGGTTGCTCGAACATCGGGCCGGCATAGGCGAGGGTGTGGAATTCGCCGTTCTCGCCGCAAGGGTCGCAGGTCGCAGGTAATTCGTGCAGCAGCGCTTCATCGAATTCGCGGCCGCTGAATGCGCCGTCGAGTTGCTCGGTATCGACGCAGGTCAGCGCCGAGCGCAGGCCGGCGTCGCGCATAGCGCGAGACAGTCGCGCCGTGTAACCGGCGGCGGCATCGAAAATCGGAAAATGCGGCGTCCAATCGAGCCGCGCGCAGAGCGCTTCGCGATAAGCGCGAATATCGGGCAGAAACAAATCGCCGAAGGCGATATCGCGTACGCCCGGCCAGCGGCGTTGCGCTTCGGCAAGGCCTGCGGCATAGCTGGCTTCGTAAATCGCATTGCTCGCGCGTTGCGGCATCCACGCTTCGATCACGGGCAGGCCGCAGGCTTTCGCTTGCGCATGTAAGATGTCGCGGCGAATGCCCTGCATCGCGATGCGGTCGTAGCCTTCGGTGAGTGTGGTGACAAGACCGACGACTTCGACATTTCCGCGAGCGCGCAGCGTCTGTAAAGCCCATGCCGCGTCTTTGCCGCCGCTCCAGGACAGCAGGAACGGTCGTCGCTCAACCGTCATGCGCGATTCGACTCATGTCTCGAACGCATGCGATTCGGCAGCGAAACCCACGACCACCGCGCCTTTACCGGCGTTGACCATGCCGGTTAAGCTCATCATGCTTTCGTGCAACTCAACGCCGCGCTCGACACAGGCTTTGCGCAATTCGGCGTGACCAGGCAGTGAGCGCAGTTCGTCCAAAGCGCCGCCGTAGCTCAACGACACATCCGGCGTGAGCAATCCGGCGCGCACGCGGTCGGCGGCGAAAGCGAACAAGCGTCGTACCGCGGGCTCGAAACCTCTGACTTTCGCGACCGGATGCGTTTCGCTTCGATTGCAATGGATGATCGGTTTGATGTCCAACGCCGAGCCCAACACGACACTGGCCAGACCGACGCTCTTCTCGCCTTTGGCACGGGCACGGGCGCGGATGTAGTACAAATCGCGCGCCACCATGTAGCCATGCGTCATCGGCGCGAGATAGTCGAGCCGCGCGCGGATTTTTGGGATCGTATTTCCGGCGGCGATCAGGCGTAGCGCTTCCAGCGGCAAAATCGCCTGCGCCGCGAACAAGTTGGTGGTGTCGATCACGCGCAGCGCGAACGGTGTGTGATGCCCAGCCGCGTTGCGAGGCGCTTTGTAATCGTTGAGGATCGCGAAACTCGCCTGCATGGCGTTATCGTACGTCGGGCTGCGCGTGCGAGCCAAGGTCAGACAGAAGACATAGTCGTAATCGATGACTAAGCGTTCGAGGAAGATGTCGTGGAACTCCTTGACCGTGAACGCGATCGTCTCGGCTTCGGCGGCGCGCTTCGCGATGTCGGAATTGAGAAACGCGAGCGTCGCGGCCTCGTCGCGGTAATCCGGCCATCGCGTCTCACCGATACGCACCGTCACCGGCAAGATCGTTACCCCGTACCGCCGGTAAATGTCCGTCGGCATGTCGCACATCGAATCGACGATGACTCCGATACGCATGACCACCCCCCTGTCGTCTTTCGTGATCGGTTCGCAACACCGCGGCTTGCGATGTCGCGAACCGATCTTAGACTATTCCCGCGCACGCCACAGCCTGTGCCGCCGTGGTCATGATCGTGCAGCGAAACTCGCGACGACCAGCGCCTCAGGCAGCGGTCACATCGCGCAGTTGCCAGTCGCTGCCGGCCAATAAGCGCAAGCGATGTTTGAGTATGCTGCCGGGAATCGAGGTCGTTGTGATCAAATCGATCTGCAGGTCGTGTTGCTCGCCGCGGACGACGGCGTGGGGATCGATGGCGCCAAGCGCGGGGTCCACCGCGTCCGGGTCTTCTTGCGCGGCGCGCCAACGCTGGAACAGCGCGTCGCTACGCAACGCCGCTTGCAACTCGGCGGCGATGGCGTCGGCACCTTGGCTGCGAAAGGCGAATGCCCCTGCGGCACGGGCGCGTTCTGGATCGGGCAACTTCAAGTAATAGCGCGTCGGCATACGGTCTCAATGGCGATAGATCTAGATCGCAGGAACATCTTTCTTCGAATGCATCATTCTTTGAACGCAGGCCCATCCGCGGCGAAACCGATCATCAGCGCGCCTTTACCGACATTCACCATGCCGGTGAGACTCATCACGCTTTCGTACAGATTGATGTTGTGGTCCGCGCAGACGCCGCGCAAAGAATTATACCCTTGCAACGCCCGCATTTCGTCCAAGGGCCCGCCGAAGCTCATGCACACGTTCGGGCTGGCGAGTCCGCCGCGCACGCGATCGGCCACATACAGGAAAAGTTTGCGCGCCGCCGCCTCGAAACCGCGAATCTTCGCGACCGGCCCGGTTTCGCCGCGATTGCAATGCAGGATCGGCTTGATATCGAGCGCCGAGCCCAACGAGGCGCTGAGCAGACTTACGCTTTTCTCGCCCTTCGCGCGCGTTCTGGCGCGCAGGTAATGCAAATCGCGCGGAACCATATAGCCCTGCGTCACCTGCGCGATTTGCTCTACCCTTGCGCGGATTTTCGGCGGGGACTCGTCCACTGCCGCCAGCGCGGCCGCCTCCAATGCGCCGAGGCCCTGCGCGGCGAATAGGTTTTGTGTGTCGATGACGCGTAGCGAAAACGGCGTGCTGTAGCCGGCCGCGGTGCGGATCGGTTTGTAGTCGTTGAGAATGCCGAAACTCGCCTGCGTGGCGTTATCGAAGATCGGGCTGCGGGTTTTGGCGATGGTCAGGCAGAACACGTAGTCGTAGTCGATGACCAAGCGTTTGAGGAACAGATCGCGGATCTGATCCACCGTGAACGGCATGGTTTCCGCTTCGGCGCCTCGGGTCGCGATATGCGTTTCGAGGAACTGCAGCGTGGCCTGCTCGTTACGATGATCGGCCAGCCGCGCATCGCCGATTCTGACCGTGATCGGCAGAATCACGACCTGATGCTGTTCGAAAAATTCTGCAGGCAAATCGCAGGCCGAATCCACTACAAGACCGATACGCATGGCTTTAGCTTCCTGTCATCGTGGGAAAACTAAACGCTTCACTCGCACTCGTTAAAAAACGAAACGACTCCTGTGGGGGAAAATCCTAGAACCATCGTGAGATGGTGCTGCGCCGCAACATCAATCCTCAGAACTTCGATCCTCATCACGCGATCGCCGAGTAGACCAGGCCGACAGCGACAGACTCGCAGAATACGCGCTAAAGGGGCAAGCCTGTCATTTCATACGGGGTGGCTAACCGGCGCGCGATATGCCGACAGGCAGGCTCGAAAGGCGTCGCATTTCGGGACTGTCCAGTAATGCGGGGTCGCGTAACGCGTCCAGTGCGAACGCATGCGCGTCGTTGCCCCAAAACAATTCGGCGCCCTCGCGGCCATCGATCGCCAACGTCGGCACACCGAACACGCCTTCGCGCAGTGCGCTCTCGGTGTTTTCGCGCAGTGTCGTCTTCGCCAATGAATGGCCGATGAGTTCGAGATCGATCTGCAGCGCGACGCAAAGCGGCCGCAAAGCATCCACGCTATCGGCGGCGCGGCCTTGCGCCCAGATCCAATCGAAAATCGCGTCGATCGCCACGACCGACGGGCCGGAGGCGATCGCCAAGCGCAACGCGGGCAGCGGATTGAACGGATGGGTCGGCGGAAAACGAAGCGGTACGCCCGCTTGACGCGCTTGCCACAGCGCGTGGCGGTAAGTGAATTCGCGCTTGCTCGGAATTTCGGCCGGGCCTTTCTGGCCGCGGGTATCGAGCACCGCGGCGAACAGAATCGGGACCGGCACGACCTCGCGCTCGGCCATCAGCGCTTTGACCTTCGGCCAATGCAAATAGGCGAATGGCGAAATGAAGTCGAAATACCAGCGCACGGCGGTAGTATTCATCGGATTCCCCCCAGGGCGTGTCGCAGTGTTGCAAGCTCTGAGCGCAAACTCAACAACCTATCGCGCGATGCTCCGATACGCGCCGCAGATGCGCGCCGCGGCCGGCTGCGGACGATAGGAATAAGGTCGGGCGGCTCAGGTTGTAGTGGTCGCTGGTATCGATGATCGCATCGAGGTGGCCGTCACGGTCCAAGTCCCCTGCGAACAACAGCCGCGGCGTCGCATCGTTGCCGAGGATCCACGGGCCGATGGCGGAGCCGGCGCTGCGCGATGCAGGCATCTCGATCACGGTTTGACGCACGCCGTCCGCGACCCATTCGATCCGGCACTGCGCAAATTCGATATCGCCGTTGTCCTCGCCAGCGGGCGCAGGGCGGGATGCGCACCGCGTCTCGACGCGCGCCTCACGGCCCGCGAAACGAACGGTGTAAGCAGGCAAGCCATCGGTGCTGCGATCTTCGATCTCACCTGCGACGACCGTACCGGGCTTCAGCCGCCCACCGCGCAAAAACATCAGCGGCGTTTCGCGGCCGTCGGCGGGTACAGGCACCGAAATCTCTTCACCGCTCGCTTCGCCCTCGCCGTCCAACAACGCGTCCTGCACGTGCGTGAGGCGAACGCGAGCATCGCCGAGGCGACTGGCGCGACCATCGGCACGCGTCCACAGCACCAACCAAGGTTCGCCGTCGCGGGCGATGGCTTCGCCTTTATGGAACGTACCGAGCGGTTGGATGGCATAGGCGGCGCCTTTGGGCGCGGCCTGCGCAAGACCGATGCCGAGCAAACAGGCCACGACTGCAGATCGAACCGCGACACCTGCGGATTGCGACATCGAACGACCTCCGTTACGGCGCATTGAATCTCTTGGCCGTTTCGCGCGCCATCAAGAGCGCGCGCGAATCAACCTATCGTGAGCATTACTGCCCGCCCGCAGGATACGCCCGCGGTAATGCGCCGGCCGGCCGCAGATAACGGTCGCGCAATTCGGTTTGGCGGCTGAGCATCGGAATGGCTTTGCCGTCGAACCAGACCTGACGCGCGACCGAACTCACCTCCAGCGGATCGCCGGTCCACAACACCACATCGCCGCGCTTGCCGACCGCGATGGTGCCGATGCGATCGGCCACACCGAAGGTTTCGGCCGGCACGCGCGTCAAACCCGCCAGCCCGTCTTCCCACGACATGCCGTTCGCCACCGCATTGCCTGCCGCTTGCCGCAGCTTGCGCGCGTAGTGCGCAGCATCGTCGAATTGACTGAATGCCACCGGCACGCCCGCCGCGCGCAAACGTGCGGCGTTTTCGAGACTCGCGCCGATTTGATCGAAATTCGTCGGCAAGTTGCCTAGCGGATCGACGAAGACCGGCACTTTGGCTGCGGCGAGTTGCGGGCCGAGCATCCACGCCTCGGCGCCGCCAAGAATCGCGATGCGCACGTTGTGACGTTGCGACCAACGCAACAATTGGCGGATATCGGCGGCGCGATGGATTTTCACCATGACGCGGCCACCGCCATCGAGATAACGCGCGAGGGTTTGACGCCCCGCGGGTGTGAGCAAGGCCATGCCGGAATCCGCACCGATCCGCCCGCGCACTTCGTCGATCAATTGATCGAGCAACATCCATTGCGCCGCGCGCGATTTACCGGTGAGTTCGGCGCCGCCGCTGCCCAGTTCGACGAATAAGGTCTTCGGTCCGATCGGATCGGGGCTCCCATCCAGCCGCACCACGCCGCCCTGGCCGCCGATGATCGAACCGCCGGGGATGCTATCGGCGCCCAGCATCGCGAAACCGATACCTTCCACGCGCGCGACCGGGATCAACATCGACATCGGGTTGTATGCCAGGGTCACGTCGAATTCCGGGCGCACCACGATGTCCTTGCCCTCGCCCAACGCCAACGCCGCATCGCGGATGTCGTCGCCGAGCGAAATTTCCTGCAAGCCGATCGAACTGACACCGCCGAACAACGCGGGCGTCAGCGGTTTGCCTTGCGCATCGACGACGCTGGCATCGCCCGCGGACAGATTCTTGCCGATCGCGGCGATCGTGCCGTTGCGGATCAACACATCGGTGTTCTGCAAGGTGCCTTGCGCGCTCGCGGTATGCACGGTGGCGTTGCGGATCAGTACATTTTGCGCGAATGCGCTTGCGCTCGCGCCGAGCGAGCACGCGACGATCAAGGTGACGCATGCGCACCGATTGTCATCCCGAGTGCGAAGCGCGAGGGACCTGTTGTTGCGTGGAGAGAAGGCCGAAAACAGGTTCCTCGCTGCGCTCGGAATGACACGCTCCAAAGCCTTCGTGAACATGCCCGCACTCATCGCACACCTCCTTCGACACCCAGACCAAGCGCACTTTGGCCCAACATGAAATCGGACTTCGGTTGGCGCGAACGATCGTTACGGTCGTATACGCGCGCGCCGTCGATGTAGACCTGCTCGGCTTTCGCGTACACGCTGAAGGGGTTTCCGTTCCACAACACGACATCGGCCATCTTGCCGGCCTCCAGCGTGCCGGTCTTATCGAGAATGCCCATCGATTTCGCAGGATTGGCGGTGATCCAACGCACCGCGCGCTCCGGCGGAATATCGATGCCGATGCGCGTGCCTTGCGCCATCACTTTCGCCGCTTCTTGATTCAAGCGCTGAATGCCTTCGGCGGAATCCGAATGCACGATCGCGCAGCCGTTCGGCGCGCGATCGACGATGAGGATGTTTTCTTGGATGCCGTCCAGCGCTTCCATCTTGAAGCCCCACCAGTCGGCCCACAGCGCGCCGCAGACGTTCTGTTCGGCTAAGCGGTCGGCGATTTTGTAGGCTTCGGTGCCGTGATGGAACGCGGAAATCTTGAAGCCGAATTCTTTGGCGAGGTCCAACATGATCGCCATTTCGTCGGCGCGGTAGCAGTGGATGTGCACCAAGATGTCGCCGTTGATCGCGCCGGCCAGGGTATCCATCTTCAAATCGCGCTTGCCGCCGCTGTCGTTGTTGCTGTCTTTCGCATCGGACGCGCTTTGCCACCAACGTTTCTTCTGCGCCACGGCTTGCTTGGGTTTGTTCTTCTTCAGATATTCGCTGGCGTCGATGAACGCCGCGCGATAACCGGCGACATTGCCCATGCGCGTGGACGGGCCGCCGCGTTGGCCATAGACGCGCTTGGGGTTTTCGCCGCAGGCCATCTTCAAGCCCCAGGGCGCACCCGGAAATTTCATCGCCTGGTACGTCGTGGCCGAGACGTTCTTCAAGGTCACGCCACGACCACCGACGAGATTCGCCGAACCGGGCAAGATCTGCATCGAGGTCACGCCACCGGCGAGCGCGGTATGGAACCCGGGATCCTGCGGCCACACCGAATGCTCGGCCCACACGTTCGGCGTGGTCGGCGACGTGGCTTCGTTACCGTCGGAATGCGCGCTCATGCCGGGGCTCGGATACACGCCCAGATGCGAATGCACATCGATGAGACCCGGCGTCACCCACTTGCCGCGGCCATCGACGCGCAGCGCATCGCTCGGCGCCTGCAGACCGACACCGACCGCAACGATCTTGCCGTCTTGCATCAAGACATCGGCATCGTTCAAGCGCGTGCCCGTACCGGTGAGCACGGTCGCGCCTTGAATCAGCACCGGCGGCGACGCGATCGCACGATACGTGCCCGGGTAAGGATCGTTGACGAAGCGCGATGCGGGCTTCGCGGCCGCGTTGTTCGCCGCGGCATCGGCCGCGAACAAAGGCGGCGCGGGCGCGATCAAGAGTGCGGGTAGCAATGTTGCCGCGAAGGCGGCGCCAAGCGTACGGGACATAAGCGGATTCCCCATTCGAGCGATACGGGCCGGATCGGCGACCCGCCACCGTAGCCCGAGGCTCCCGAGCTGCCAAGCATGACCTTCGTCATGGTGCGTGACACAATCTACAGCATGCGTCAGGCACCGCGTCCAAGCCAGCGCGCGACGTGCCTTCGCCGTCCGGGCACGAGCACCGGCACAGCGGACACGCCGTTTCGATGCCGACTCGCGCGCCCATCACTGGAGACCCGAATGAAAGACAAAGAACAGATCGTCGAAAACTGGTTGCCGCGCTACACCGGTTTGCCCTTGGAGAGCTTCGGCCAGCACATCCTGCTGACCAACTTCGGCGGTTATCTCAACCACTTCGCGCGGATGACCGGCGCGGAGATCGTCGGCCTCGATCGCCCGATGCCCAGCGCCACCGCCGACGGCATCACCATGATCAATTTCGGCATGGGCAGCCCCAACGCCGCGACGATGATGGATCTGCTCTCGGCGATCATGCCCGACGCGGTGTTGTTCCTCGGCAAATGCGGCGGCCTCAAACGCAAGAACGAATTGGGCGATTTGATTCTGCCGATCGCCGCCATCCGCGGTGAAGGCACCAGCAACGATTACCTGTTGCCCGAAGTGCCCGCGCTGCCCGCCTTCGCCCTGCAGCGCGCCGTGTCCACCATGATCCGCGACCTCAACCACGACTACTGGACCGGCACCGTCTACACCACCAACCGCCGCGTCTGGGAACACGACGAGGAGTTCAAAGAAAAACTCCGCGCGATGCGTTGCATGGCCATCGACATGGAAACCGCCACCGTCTTCGCCGCCGGCTTCGCCAACCGCATCCCCGCCGGCGCGTTGTTGCTAGTGAGCGACCAACCGATGATCCCCGAAGGCGTGAAGACCGAAGCCAGCGACGCGAAAGTCAGCGCGGAGTTCGTCGAACGCCACATCCAAATCGGCATCGAAGCGTTGCGACTGATTCGCCGGCATGGCAAGTCGGTGAAGCATTTGCGGTTTGATGAGTAACGTCGTCGTGGAAGACGATGCGTTGACTCGTCATAGGGTGCGCTACAGCGCACCGCTGTCCGCATCGCGATAGAAAAACGGTGCGCCTAGGCGCACCCTATGGCCGGACATCGCTCCGAGCGATGAGGAAGATCGATCGCGGACGTCGTCATAGAGTGCGCTCAAGCGCACCGTCATTCACACCGCGAGAGAAAAACCGGTGCGCCTGGGCGCACCCTATGGCAGGGCTTCTGTTATTGATCTCGCGTGCGTCGGAACGCCAAACCCCCGGATGCGGCCTGCGGCCTTATCCGGGCTACGTCACTTTAAGCACTCATGCCTCTGGGGGCGTCGGAGACAATCGAATATGGCCGATATCATCGACATCCTCACTTACTGGCGCGACGCAGGCCCCGCGAAATGGTTCGCGAAGGACCGTGCTTTCGATGCGGAATTGCGCGATCATTTCCTGGATGCGCATTTCGCTGCCGCGCGTCGCGAACACGAAGCTTTACTCGATCATGCCGAAGGCGCGCTCGCACTGATCCTCTTGCTGGATCAAGTGCCGCGCAATGTGTTTCGCGACAGTGCGCATGCCTTCGCCGCCGACCCGCTTGCGCGCGAGTACGCGACACGCGCGATCGACGCCGGCTTCGATCTGCGCGTCGATCCTGCACTGCGCATTTTTATGTATCTGCCGTTCGAGCATTCGGAAACGCTCGACGACCAAGATCGCGCGGTCGCGCTATGCGAAGCGCTTGGCGACGCAGACTATCTCAAATACGCGCAGGCGCATCGAGACGTGATCCGCCGCTTCGGGCGGTTCCCGCATCGTAATCGCGCACTCGCGCGGGCCAGTTCGCCGGAAGAGCAAGCATGGTTGGATGCTGGCGGCGGGTTTTGAAGATTTTGCTAGCGGCGTGGCCCGGGTAAACGCACTGCACGCACCCGGGACTGCTGTTCTTGATCGCGCGCGATACGTCGACATGCCAACCCCCCGGATGCGGCCTGTGGCCTTATCCGGGCTACGTACCGACTCGTCATCGGGTGCGCTCAAGCGCACCGCTATTCGCAAGGCTATAGAAAAACCGGTGCGCCTAGGCGCACCCTATGGCCGGACATCGCTCCGTGCGATGAGGAAGATCGATCGCGGATTCATCATAGGGTGCGCTCAAGCGCACCGTCGTTCGCATCGCGATAGAAAAAACGGTGCGCCGAGGCGCACCCTATGACGGTCTTCCAACATTCCGCAAAAGCCTTCCAACATTGCGTTTAATGCTGATGCGGAGTCTGCGTCTGTGCCTGCCCTTGCACTTGCATCGGCTGAGCGACAGCGGGAATCTTCGCTAGCGACTCGGTATTGCGTTCGACGGTCTGTTTGAGGCCGTCTTCCGGCGATAACCAAGCGATCTTGCTGTCGCTGCGTTTCGGGTCGCCGGACACCGCCACCAGCGCGTCGCCGCGGCTGTTCCACATCACGTGATCGATGCCGGGCAGCTCGCCGAGTTTGGCCATCACCATCAAGGCCGAGGCCATGCGGTCGCGTTGATCCTGATTTTTGAACTCGCGTCCCTGAGGGTCGAGCTTGGCGATTTCGCCAACCACTTTCTGGAAAACGGCGTTGTCCGGGTGCCCGGTCTGATTGACCAGCGGCAATGCGCTGCCGCTCTTTTGCGTCCCGCTTTGTTGCCCGGACTGTTGCGCCCAGTGTTCCTGCACCATTTTGCGATGACCTTCGCGCAAGAAGTCGATGGTTTCGGTGAGTTTCTGTTTCGTGTGCGGATCCATCGGCCCGTCTTCGACGATGAATTTCTTGAACTCGCCTGGAATCTCTTTGACCTTACTGTCGCGGAAGTGGCCGTCGGGCATCAGCTCCCATTCGTGCGAACTGTTGGCGCTGCGGCCCACTAAGCGCAAATTGCTGGTGTCGTTGTAGGCATCCAGCGCGTCGGCTTTGCTGAAGCCTTTCGGGAACATCTCGTGCATCTTCTTGAGCACTTGTTCCAACGGAATAGCGTGGTCGATATCCAGCGCATCGCGCGTGCACAACTGGCCGGTGGCGGCGCAGCGGAACAACGGGACATTCGTTTTGCCGCTGCCGTCGGGATTGGTCATGGCGGCCGTGCCGACGAAATTCTTTTCCAGCTCCTTGTTGAACCACACGTCCATCACGCGTTTGTCGAACGACAATTCAGCGCGCGTGCTGCTCTCGGTCCAATCTTGGCCCTTGGTGACTTTGGTGCGCCGCGCACTGTCGCCTTCCGGGTCGAATTCGCGATATTGCACGGTGTTGTCGAAGCTCAGACGGCTATCGACCCATTGTTTCCACTGCTTCGAATCCGGGCCGTGCTTGCTGAGGATGTCATCCGCGCTGTCGCGTGCGCGGTTGTACACCGACGGCAGCAGGCGCAGATTGTTCACGTCGTTGTAGGCTTTCTGCGCCTCGGCCATGTTGTCGATTTTGAGCGCCTTGAGGTGGTCTTTCCATTGCGCGGCGTGGTCGATATCCAGCGCATCGGCGGTGTGCCAGGTCTTGGTGCCCTTGTGATAGAACAACAGCGCGTTCTGGTTTTTGCCGTCGCCGACGATTTCCGCGTGCATATTCTTCGCGGCCCAATCGTTGCGCATGTACTGGACGGTGGATTCGTAGAACGCCAAGCCGTCGCGATTCTTGTGCTGGCTCCACGCGGTGTTGTACTGGCCGGTGCCGTGTTCGGTCGGCTTCAGCGTTTCCCAATGCGCCAACGCGATCGTCGCGCCGTTCTTCAACTTCTCATCGACGACTTTGCCGCCCATGTCCGTCTCTCCTTAGAAGTCAGTGCCGTGAGACTACCTACCCGGCGCCCGCACGGGGCGGCGCGGTGTTCTTGTTCCGATGAACGGCTTTATAAACGAAAAACGGCCCCGGCGACGGACAGGTCGGCGGGGCCATAGGGTGCGCTTAAGCGCACCGTTGTTCGTACAACGAGAAAACCGGTGCGCTTAAGCGCACCCTATGACAGCCGAACGACAAGGTGCGCCTTGGCGCACCCTATGACGGCCGAACGACAAGGTGCGCCTAAGCGCACCCGATGCATCACTTCTTCAATTGCTGCATGAGGAAGGTATAGGCCAGCGCCCGCATATGCGCTTCTTGCGCGTTATCCGCCGCGCCGCCGTGACCGCCTTCGATGTTCTCGTAGTAACGCACGTCGGCGCCCATCGCTTGCATCTTCGCCATCATCTTGCGGGCATGACCGGGATGCACGCGGTCGTCTTTGGTCGAGGTGGTGAACAGCACCGGCGGATATTTCGTATCGGCCTTGAGCAAGTGATACGGCGAGAAGGTTTTGATGAACGCCCATTCGGCCGGTTTGTCGGGATCGCCGTATTCGGCCATCCACGACGCGCCCGCTAAGAGCTTGTGGTAACGCTTCATATCCAGCAGCGGCACTTGGCAGACCACTGCGCCGAACAACTGCGGGTACTGCGCGATCATATTGCCCATCAGCAGACCGCCGTTGCTGCCGCCTTGCGCACCGAGGTGTTGCGGCGATGTGACTTTGCGTGCGATCAGATCTTCTGCGACTGCAGCGAAATCTTCATAAGCCTTGTGCCGATTGGCTTTCAATGCGGCCTGGTGCCAGCGCGGGCCGTATTCGCCGCCGCCGCGGATGTTCGCCAGTACGAACACGCCGCCTTCCTGCAGCCAACCGCGGCCGGCCATCGCGTTGTAGGTCGCGGTGTACGACACTTCGAAACCGCCGTAGCCCCACAACAAAGTCGGAGCGGTGCCATCGAGCACGAGATCTTTGCGACGGACGATGAAATACGGCACGCGGGTACCGTCTTTGGAGGTCGCGAATTTCTGTTCCGCGACCAAGCCCGCCGACTCGAAGAACGGCGGCATGGTTTTCAGCGCCTCCGCCTTCTTGCCGATCTCCACCAACGAAAGCGTCGTCGGGGTGAGGTAATCGGACGCCGTCATCCACAGCGCATCGCTTTCGTCGGGATCGACCGGCGAAACGCCGACCGTCCCCAGCGCCGGTGCGCCGGGCAGACTGCGTTGGCTCCAACCGTAAGTGCCTTCCATCGGCGTGACGATCGTGACTTTGCTCTTCACGTCGTCCAGCACGTTCAACACCAAGTGACGCTTCGTCCAGGTGTAGCTGGCGAGCGACACGGTGTCGGTCGGCGTGAACATCGCATCGAAGCCGCGATCGCCAGCCATGAATTTGTCGAAATCGATCACCAGCAGCGAGCCTGCGGTGTAGTTCACGCCCTTGATGGTCCACGGCTCGCGCAATTCGACCGTGAGCCATTGGTTATGCACGTCCTTGTTGGCCGAGTTAGGTACATCGATCTTGGTGAGCTTGCCGTCTTTGCCGCGAACGTAAAGTTCGTCGTTATAGAAGGCGAGCGTGCGGCTGACGAAGTCGCGCTCGAACCCCGGAGTGAGGTCGCGATACGCCGCGATATACATATCGCCAGGCTTGCCTTCGTACACCACCTTCGCTTCGGAGAGCGGCGTGCCGCGTTTCCATTCCTTGACGATGCGTGGATAACCGGACGCGGTGAGCGTGCCCGCGCCGAAATCGGTGTAGACGTAGACCGTGTCTTGATCGATCCACTTCAAGCCGCCCTTCGCTTCGGGGCGATAGAAGCCATCTTCGACGAAGGCCTGAGTTTCGAGATCGAACTCGCGGGTGACATCGGCATCGGAGCCGCCGGGCGAAAGCGAAATCAAACAACGGCGATATTCGGGCTTGAGGCAATCGGCGCCATGCCACACCCACTGCTTGCCTTCGGCAATGTTTTCGGAGGCGTTCAACTCGTCAAGATCGAGCACCACTTCCCACTGCGGCTCGGCCTTGCGGTATTCCTCCAGCGTGGTGCGGCGCCAGATGCCGCGCGGCTGTTTCTTATCGCGCCAGAAGTTGTAGTAGTGGTTGCCGATTTTTTGCACCCCGGGAATGCGCGCGTCGGAATCGAGAATCGCGCGCAAATCGTCTTCGAGTTTCTTGAACGTCGGCGAAGCGCCGATCTCGGCCTCGGCTTTGATGTTCTGCTCGCGCACCCAGGCCAGCGCTTTCTCGTCGGTCACGCCTTCGAGCCACAGATAGGGATCGTCGGTGGCGGGCTTAGCGGGGGCTGTAGCGGCAGCGGCAAGCGAATGAGTCATGGCGGGGGACATTTTGGCGATCGAACCGGAGGAGGCAGGGCCCGCAGCGCGGGCGGCATCGCAAAACAGCGAAGGCGCGCCGAGGGCGAGGCCAACGGCGAGACAGACGGACGTCAACTTAGGCATGGTGGTGGCGCGAACAGGAATGGAGCCGTCACGCTAGCACAGCCGGCTGGCCGCGCGGCAGAGCCGAACGCCACCTGTAAGCCCCGTCCCAGGCCATGCATCAGGCCGTGTGTTAAGCCGCCTGGCGCAAGCCCTGCGGCATCGCGTTCCGCTGCGCACCGACGCTGCGCACGGCCGCAAGCCGATGCACGCTCGCCGACGGGCGTGCTTCGTGCATTCCCCCGCGGATGCGCATGGCCCGCGCCGCCGCCCATGCGGTCAACGGCAGCGCCGATAACCAGAAAGGTAGCCAGCCGAAGGTGTCGCTGACGCTGCGCGCTTCGGGGAAGGACAGCAGCGTCGTCAGCGCGAGCGCGGCGAATGCGAGGGATGCGTGTTCAAAAGCGGATGCGGGATTCGCGGGGCGGCGGGACATGGCGTTGCTCCGATGAGGTCACGACCAGTGTCGGGGTGAGGTGTCTCAGGGATTGCGACATGCGATACAAAGGTGCGTAATCCACCCACGACGACTCGCGATGTCGCAATGACGACCAAGACTGCCACTCCGATACGGTTTCGCGACCTCACAAGTGCGACGATGTGGATCGTGTTGGTCTTCAGCATCGCGGTCGTTTGGACGACAGCACGCGATGCTTGGTGGCATTTGCATCCTGATCACGCCTTCGCGCATTACACCGGACAAACGTTGCCGCCGAGTATCCGCGCTACGCATTACGGTTGGAGCATCAACGATAACCTTTTGCATGTCGGCCATTACTGGATCTTGCACGGACGGCACGAGGACATCGCGCGTTTTGCGCTTTCGCGCAATTTCGTCGAATCGACCGAGGATGCGCGTTGGGGTTCGGTGCATGCAGGAGGGTTGTTCGGCCTGCCCCTTCCCGTCGAGAGCGTCGTCGTCGGCTACGAGCGAGAGCAAGGCCGCAATGATTGGATCATGGTCTACGCCGACGACCTCGCGATCTACAACGAAGAATAAGCCGTGTAGGATGGGTTGAGCGAAGCGATACCCATCGCTTTAGCTGCGCATCAGACTCGTTTCAATCGACTTATGACGAACTATCGCCGCAGCCGAACATCGGGAAGCACATTTTTCTTCACGGTTAATCTGGCAGATCGTCGTAGCAACCTTCTGATTCGACGTATCGATGCTCTGCGAGAAGCGTTCCATGCGGTTAAGGCAGCCCATCCTTTCGCGATCGATGCGATCGTAATTTTGCCTGAGCATCTGCATACGATATGGACATTGCCGGCCGACGATGCCCAATACGCGGTGCGTTGGCGCTTGATCAAAACGAGATTCTCGCGAAGAGTTCCGCCAATCGAGCCACGATCACAAAGTCGCGCATCGAAAGGCGAGCGCGGGATCTGGCAACGTCGTTATTGGGAGCACGAAATTCGGGGCAATACCGATATGCAACGGCATCTGGACTATATCCACTTCAACCCAGTCAAGCACGGTTACGTATCGCGGGCCTCGGATTGGCCGCATTCATCGATCCACTGTTATATCGCGCAGGGCGATCTGACAACCGATTGGGCATGCGATCCTGCGGCTATCGATGTGGGTGAGAGGTTGGAGTGATTGCGTAATCGATGGGTTTCGCTTCGCTCAACCCATCCTACAAAAATTATGCCTACCGGCCATACTCCAGCGATTAACGACATAGCTTGGATGAAGTCTCTGCAATGCTTTTGGGCTATTGATGCCAGGCTGCGCATGTCAAAAAAACGAGTCGCATACTGAACTCAGATCAGTACCCCGCCGCATCCAGCGCATGCTCGGCCTGCTTCCGACCGAGTTCGATCAATTCGCGGGCGCGCCAGAATTCGTAGAAGAAACTGCTGTCGCGGGAGATGCGAACGAGGACATCGGGCGGGTCGAAGGCCAGTTGCATGCGCGAGAGTTGCCCTTGCATGGTGTCGAGCGAGCGCGCCATCAGATCGATCAAACCGGTTTGCGCCTGCTGCGCCGCTTTGCGCGTGAACCATTGCGCGAACATCGAGCCGGCCGTCTCGTCTTCGCCATGTTCTTCTTCACCACGCTCTTCGGTCTCCGCTTTCGCAGGCGCGCGCACGGATTCTTGGTGGTGATCGTCCGTGCGCCGTAATCCGCGGCCCTGGACGTTGATCGCGGGTGCGTTGACATCGACTGCGATCACCACGTCGGCCAATGCCTGACGCATGGCGGCGATCGGCACGGGGTTGAGCAAGCCGCCGTCGACCAACTCGCGGCCGCCAAGCTTGACCGGCGTGAACACCAGCGGGATCGCCATGGATGCGCGGATGGCGTCGAACAACGGGCCATCGGTGAGCCAAACCTCGCGCTGCGCGCGCAAGTCGGTCGCGACGGCGGTGAAGGGGATCGGCAACGATTCGATCAGGTGCTGGCCGACGATCTCCTGCAACTCGCTCATCAGCCGGTCGCCGGTGAACAGACCGGGCCGGCCGATGCCGAAGTCGAGCAGGCGAAAGACATCGGTGCGGGTGAGGGCAAGCACCCAGTCGCGATAAGCCGGCAATTGCCCGGAGGCGTAGATGCCGCCGACCAACGCGCCCATCGATGAGCCTGCGATCGCGGCGATCTTGAACCCGCGCGCTTCGATCGCTTCGATCGCGCCGATGTGCGCCAATCCACGGGCGCCACCGGCACCGAGCACTAATGCAACGCTAGGTGCTTGTGCAACGCTCGGCGCTTGCTCAGGGCTCATACGCCGAAATCGCGAGCTGCAGCATCGATTTCATTTGTTCGCGCAACGAGGCCGGCTCGACGATCTGCGCATCCGGGCCGTAGTGCAGGATGTCCATCAGCAATTCGCGCGGGGCGCTGTAAGGCACTTTGCGTTCGAAGCGACCGTCGGGCAGGAAGCGATCCTGCTGCGCGGAATGCCAGTGTTCGTCGGCGACCCAGCGCGCGATCTTTTGGTTGAAGACGATCGTCGCCCAGCCTTTGGGCGCGCCGGAGAAAATGCCGTAACTGCCGGCGAGATGTTCGTTAAGCTCAGCCTCGGGCACATCGCGCGCATCGATATCTTGCATGCGCGGGCGCGGCGATGCGATCGACCGAGAAACTACGCAGCGCATCGCGATCGTGATCGAACGCATCGAGATACCAGTTACCGCGATAGTGGGTGATGCGCTGCGGCGAGACGACGCGCCGGGTTTTTTCGTCGGTGGAACGCGCGCGGTATTCGAAACTGAGTTGTTTGCGTTCGAGCACCGACGAACAGACGATGCGGAACACGGTCTCGTCCATCTGCCGCGTGCGGTAAGGCACCACGCGAACGCGCTCCACCGGCCAGCGTTTGCCGGGGGCGTGTTCTTCGAGCAATTTCTCGATGCGCTGCTGCAGCGGCGCCAACGCCGAAGACAGCACGCCGCCGCCGGTGCGGCTGAGCAATTGCTGCGCCGCGAGCAAGGCGTGCAATTCTTCGGAGTTCAGCCACAGCCCGGGCAGCTCGAAGCGCTCGCCTTCGTTCGGGTCGTAGCGGAAGCCGGCCTCGCCGTCGCCCATGATCGGCGCCATCAGCGCGTCGCGCAGGAAGGCGAGATCGCGATAGGCGGTGGCGCGCGAGCACTCGAGTTCGTCCTGCAGCCGCTTCACCGTCACCGGGTAGCGGGCGCTCTTGAGGATGCGGTGCAGCGAAAGTATGCGTTCGTAACGGTCCATGTGCTCGATTATGGCGGACGGCGGGGATGGGCGGCAGTCGGGCGGACACAACGAGAGGGGGCGGGCGCCGACTCGCGCACCGTTCCCGCCTCCGAAGGCCTCTCTCCGACGTCTTACCGACAAGGCCTCATGCTATCCCGAGGCCGCCTCACCGGCTGAGACTGGCCCGCCCGGGTCGTTGGCTGCAGCCATGACTTCGCGCTTTCACCGCGTTCACCACTTCATTCGAGACGACCATGGCCGACGACGGCATTCGACAGTACTACGGCGAAACCCTGACCCATCAGCGCGACTTGAAAACCGGCGCCTGCTGCAGCCCGGACGCGATGCCGACCTGGCTGCGGCCCTGGTTGCGCGAGATTCCGCGCGAAGTGACCGATCGCTTCTACGGCTGCGGCTCGCCGATCCCGGCCGCTGCCGACGGGCGCGACGGTGGTCGATCTGGGCTGCGGTACTGGGCGCGATGCGTTCCTGACCTCGCGTTTGGTCGGGGCGGCGGGTCGGGTGATCGGCATCGATATGACTCCGCAGCAACTCGATGTGGCCCAGCGCGCCCTGCCCGAGCACCGCGCCGTCAGCGGCTTGGACAACATCGAATTCCGACTGGGCTCGATCGAGGATCTGGCCGCGGCCGGTTTGGCCGACGCCAGCGTGGACGTGGTGATCTCGAACTGCGTGCTCAATCTCGCCGGCGACAAAAGCCGAGTGCTGGCCGAGGTGTTCCGCGTGCTCAAGCCCGGCGGCGAGTTGTTCTTCTCCGACGTGTTCGCCGAC
This sequence comes from uncultured Gammaproteobacteria bacterium, assembly GCA_963783035.1. GTDB lineage: Bacteria > Pseudomonadota > Gammaproteobacteria > Xanthomonadales > Xanthomonadaceae > Lysobacter_I. The sequence continues at coordinate 397,805 of CAWAMC010000004.1, read as the reverse complement.
CGCCGCATCCCCGACGCGCTGCTGGAGGACCCGATCCTGCGCGGCGAGTGTCTATCCGGCGCCCTGTATCTCGAAGACTTCCGCCGCTTGCTGCACCGTCTGGGTTGCGCCGATCACCGCATCCTGGCGCGCAGCCCGATTCCATTGTTGGACGATGAGGTAGAAGCCAAGATCGGGCATATCCGTTTCGAGAGCATCACCGTGCGTGCGTTCAAGCTCGATCTGGAAGACCGCTGCGAAGATTTCGGCCAAGTCGCGACGTATCGCGGCAGCATCGCGCATCATCCGCACGCCTTCGCGCTGGACGATCACCATCGTTTCGAGACCGGTCGACCGATGTTGGTCTGCGGCAACACCGCCGACATGCTGGCGAAGACGCGCTTCGCACCGCATTTCGTCGTGACCGAACGCGGCGCGCATTTCGGTCTGTTCGATTGCGCGCCCACGATGACATCCTCGCCTGCGGCCTGTTGCTGAGCACTTTGATGAACATAAAAAAAGCGCTGCTGCTGGCGGTCTTCGCCGCCGCGATCATCGGTTTGTACGTCGCCGGTTTCGGCGACTACCTCACCTTGAGCGGCCTGCAATCGCTGCTCGGCGATGCGCGCGCGTTCGCGGCGGCGCAACCGTGGGCCGCCGCGCTCGGCTTCGCGGCCTTGTACGTGCTCGCGACCGCACTCTCCTTTCCGGGCGCCACCATCCTGACCCTGTTCGCGGGCGCGGTGTTCGGGCTCTGGGCAGGCACTGCCATCGTGGCGCTCTCGGCGACGCTCGGATCGACGTTCGCGATGCTCAGCGCACGCTACATCTTTCGCGACGGCGTGCGCGCGAAATTCGGCGAACGGCTCAAAGCGATCGACGCGGGAATCGAACGCGAAGGCGGTTTCTATTTGTTCGCGCTGCGCTTAGCACCGATCTTCCCGTTCTTCGCGATCAATCTATTGATGGGCCTGACCGGTATTCGCACCTGGACGTATGCCTGGGTGAGCTTGATCGGCATGCTGCCCGGCACGTTCGTGTACGTGAACGCGGGCCGCGAATTAGGCAAGCTGGAATCGCTGAGCGATATCTTGAGTCTGCCGCTGATCATCGCCTTCACCGCACTCGCGCTACTGCCGTTGGTCGCGCGACGCGTACTCGATGCGATGCGCGCACGTCGGGTGTATCGGTCGTGGACGCGGCCCAAACAGTTCGATCGCAACCTGATCGTCATCGGCGCGGGCGCAGGCGGGCTGGTGACGAGTTATATCGCCGCGACCGTGCGCGCGAAGGTCACGTTGATCGAGAAAGCCGAGATGGGCGGCGATTGCCTCAATCGCGGCTGCGTGCCGTCGAAGGCGCTGATCCGCGCGGCGCACGCCGCTGCCGAGGTCGATCGCGCGTCCGAGTTCGGCATCCACGCGCAGCGCGCGATGCCGGACTTCCCGATGGTGATGGCGCATGTGCGGCGCGCGATCACGGCCATCGAACCGAACGATTCCATCGAGCGCTACACCGCGCTCGGCGTCGAAGTGTTGCAGGGCGAGGCGAAGATCATCACGCCCTGGGTGGTGGAAGTGAACGGCCAGCGACTGAGCGCACGGCACCTGGTGATCGCCACCGGCGCGCGGCCGTTCGTGCCGCCGATTCCCGGTTTGGAGACGGTGCCGTACTGCACGTCGGATACGTTCTGGTCGCTCGAAGCGCTTCCGCAACGGATCGTCGTATTGGGAGGTGGCCCGATCGGCTGCGAACTGGCGCAGAGTCTCGCCCGTTTCGACTGCGATGTGAGTGTCGTCGAGATGGCGCCGCAACTGTTGTCGCGCGAGGACGCCGATGCCGCCGCCGTGGTGCAAACCGCGTTGGAGCGCGATGGCGTGCGCATGCTGCTCGGGCGTAAAGCGATCGAAGCGATCGCGGGCGAACCGCACCGCCTCGTGCTAGAACACGAAGGCGTGCGCAGCGAACTGTGCCGTTCGATCTGCTGCTGGTGGCGGTCGGGCGCACCGCCGAATGTCGACGGCTTCGGTCTGGACACGCTCGGTATTCCGCTGCGTAAGAACCGCACGATCGAAACCGACGATTTTCTGCGCACGAAGTATCCGAACATCCTCGCCGTGGGCGACGTCACCGGTCCGTTCCAACTGACGCATGCCGGCGCGCATCAGGCCTGGTACGCGGCAGTGAACGCGCTGTTCGGGCGTTTCAAATCGTTCCGCGCCGACTATCGCGTGTTGCCGGCGGCGACCTACACCGACCCGGAACTGGCGCGCGTGGGTCATGAACGAACGCGAAGCGCAGGCGCAGAAGCATCGCGGTCGAAGTCATCGTCCATCCGTTTTCCGAGCTGGACCGCGCCATCGCCGAAGGCGCGACCGAGGGCTTCGTCAAAGTGCTGGTGCCGCCGGGCAAGGACACGCATCCTCGGTGCGACCATCGTCGGCGCCCGCGCCGGCGACCTGATCGCGATCTTCGCGCTGGCGATGAAGCACGAACATCGGACTGGACAAGATACTCGGCACCGTGTTCGCCTATCCGACGTTCGCGGAAGCCGCCAAGTTCGCCGCCGGCGTTCGGCGTAAGCGTCATGCGCCGGAACGCACGCTGCGCTGGCTGCAGCGCTATCACGATTGGAATCGCCGATGACATCGACCACACCTGTTCTACGCTCGACGCACCGCACTCCCGTCGCCGCCTTGATCGCGGCGGTCGGTCTCTCGATCCTCGCCGCCGTGACCGTCGACGCTGCGCAACCGCAACGGGGTTCCAATGCGCGCGTGGCGCCGAAACCAGCGTCGTTGTCGATCGCACGTCCGATCGCCCTTCTCCCGTGGCCCGGTCGGCGCCACCGCACCGGCCGGTTGGTCGGTGCAGCCTTTGCCGAAAGTCGAGCGCAAGACGGTGTACGACTTGATCGACGACAGTGGAAGCATCGTGCTGCGCGCGCGCGCTAATCGATCGGCGGCGTCGTTGCGTCATAGCGTGTACGCCGACCCCGCGCGCACGCCGATCCTACGTTGGCGTTGGCGCACCGATCATGTGCTGCAAGCCGGCGATATCACCACCAAGGAAGGCGACGATTACGCCGCGCGCGTCTACGTCTTCTTCGATCGCGACCCGGAGACGATGACGCTGAAAGAACGCACGCTGCTTAAACTCGGCCGCGCGCGTTACGGCAACGATTTGCCGGCCGCCGCGCTGTGCTACGTCTGGGACAATCGCCAGCCGGTCGGCACCATCCTCCCCAATGTCTACACGCCGTTCGTGGCGATGGTGGTCGCCAGCAGCGGCGACCGGCGATGTCGGCCGCTGGGTGTCGCTGCGTCGCAATATCGCCGAAGACTATCGGCGCGCGTTCGACACCGAGGCACCGCAGATCATCGGGCGTGGCGGTGTCGGTCGACACCGACAACACCGGCGAATCGACCATGAGCTATTTCGGCGATATCGAATTCGTCGCGGGAGACGTGAAATGAACGCTGGCTGCCGCCGACGATGCGGCCGTTGACGATGCGCTCGTCCTAGCGCCGCCACGGCCGTTCCCGCGCACGCTCGCACGCCACGGGCTGTCGCTGACGCGCACGCCCTTGGAAATCCTGCAGGTGAATCTCACCGCACGCTGCAATCTGGCGTGCACGCACTGTCACGTCGAATCCGGCCCGAAGCGCGAAGAAGCGTTGGACGCGCGCGGCATCGACCGGCTGATCGAACTGCTGCCCACCGCGCCAGCGTTGCATACGCTCGATCTCACCGGCGGTGCGCCGGAACTGCATGCGGATTTCCGTCGTCTCGCTGCAGCCGGCCGTGCGCACGGCTTGAAGGTGATCGATCGCTGCAACCTCACCGTGTTGTTCGAGCCCGGCCAGGAAGACACCGGCGGAATTTCTCGCCGAACAAGGCATCGCGATCGTCGCGTCGCTGCCGTGCTATTCGTCGGCGAACGTCGAAAAACAGCGCGGCAAGGGCGTGTTCCTGCAGAGCATCGAAGCCCTGCAGCGGCTCAATGCGCTGGGCTACGGCCAAGCGGGTCGCGGGCTCGAACTGGATTTGGTCTACAACCCCGGCGGTCCATCGCTGCCGCCAGCGCAAGCGGCGCTGGAAGCGGACTATCGGCGGCGGCTGATCGACGATTTCGGCATCGTGTTCGATCGTTTGTTCACGATGGCGAACATGCCGATCAAGCGCTTCGCGCATGCGCTGGAACGCGACGGCCAGCACGAGCGCTACATGCAATTATTGATCGATCACTTCAACCCGCGCGCGGCCGAAGGCGTGATGTGTCGCAACTTGGTGTCGGTCGGCTGGGACGGCGCGTTGTACGACTGCGATTTCAATCAAATGCTCGCGTTGCCTGCGGCCGGGCGGCGACGCACGCTGTGGGAGATCGAGCGTCTGGATGCGATCGATACCGACCGATCGTCTTCCGCGACCACTGCTACGGCTGCACTGCGGGCGCGGGCAGCAGTTGCGGCGGCGCGTTGGCGTGATCGATGTCTGCGGTGCGATAAGCACGCTTGCGTGACTTCAGCCTCATGACCGCGATCGAACGCGACGATCCTTTGTGCCGTGTGTCGATCGTCATCCCGGTCGGTCTGGGCGATCGCGCATGGCCGCCACTTTACGCCGCACTGCGCGAACACGCCTCCGCTGCGGACATCCGCATGGTCTTCGCCGAAGGCGATGCGCAAACCGCGCCGAACGATGCCGCATGCACCGTGCTCTACACGCCACCGGGGCGCGCGCGCCAGCAGAACGCAGGCGCAGCCGGGTCGTCGCGGCAGTGGCTTTGGTTTTTGCACGCCGATTCGCGCCCCGATGCCGAGGTCTTCGCGGCGCTCCGCGGTTTTCTCGTCCGCGACGAAGCCGCACTGGGTTGGTTCCGGCTGCGATTCGACGCGCACGGATCCGCGGCCTTGCATCGGCGCATGCGCATCAACGCAGCGGGCGCGAATTGGCGTTCGCGCCGTCTCGGACTGCCGTTCGGCGATCAAGGCCTCGTGTTGCCGACCGCGATCTTCGAACGCCTCGATGGCTTCGATACGACCTTGCCGTACGGCGAAGATTTTGCGCTGGTGTGGCGCGCGCGCCGCAGCGGCCTGACCTTACGCGAACTGTCTGCGACGCTCTGCACGAGCGCCCGCAAATACGCCGATCGCGGATGGTTGCGCACGACCGCACGCCATCTTCGACTCACCGTCGCCTTGGCATGGCGCGAGGCGCGGCGATGACGCGCGCGCGCGCAGCCGCGCACGGCGTCGGTATCGCGATTTTCGTGAAAACGCCGGGCTTTTCGCCGATCAAGACGCGCCTAGCCGCAACCGTCGGACAGACGGCGGCCGAAGCATTCCATCGTCTCGCGGCGGCGGCGGTCGCCGAAATTACGACGAGCATGGTTCTCGCGGACACGAACGTAGCGGTTTTCTGGGCGGTGGCCGAAGCCGAAGCGTTGGCCGCACCGATATGGACGACACTGCCGCGCATCGCGCAGGGCGATGGCGATCTCGGCGCCCGCATGCGCAGCGGTTTACGACTACCTGCGGACGCAGTACGGCGCCGCGATCTTGATCGGTGCGGATGCGCCGCAAATGCGCGTCGAAGATGTGCAAGCCGCCTGCATCGCCTTGCGCACGCACGACGCCGTGCTCGGGCCGAGCGAAGACGGCGGCTTTTGGTTGTTCGGCGGGCGCAACGCGCTACCGGACGAAGCTTGGTCGCAAACGCCGTGGTCGCAGGCGGACACGCGCGAGCGCTTCGCATCCGCGCTCGGTGCGCAATCCTTGGCCTCGCTGCGAACACTACGCGATGTCGATACGTTCGATGATTTGCGCGCGCTGCGTACAGCCTTGATGTCGCTCGAAACGCCGTCTGCGACGCAAGCTGCGCTGATGCGATGGTTGAACACGACGCTTGCATGAGTGGCGTTTCTAGCATAGGTGCGCCTAACGAAATGTCATTCCGAGCGTAGCGAGGAACCTGCTTTATTAGATTTGTCATCGACAACATAAGCAGGCCCCTCGCTACGCTCGGGGTGACAGTTTTATTTCGATCGTCGCGTGTCCGGTTGACCCGAACTCGCCCACCGCACATCAATCGCGAAACGGCTCGCGCAGCAAGGACACGAATCGGGTCGCGCGCGCTCGATCGACACCGGCCACGCCGAAGGTCTGCGGCGCATCGCGAGAGTCCTCCGCATAACTGCCGAACACACGATCCCACACGCTGAGGTTGAACCCGTAGTTGCGCTGCTGTTCTTCGCGACGCGTGCTGTGGTGGATCCAGTGCATCGCGGGCGTGACCAATACCCAGCGCAGCGCGCGGTCCAACCGCGGCGGCAATACGATGTTCGCATGCGTGATCAAGGCGAAGCTCGAGAGCAAGGCCTCGAAGACCAGCACGATCGACGGGTCGATGCCGAGCACCACCGCAAGTCCCATCTTGTAGAGCAGCGACAGCAAAATCTCGAGCGGATGGAAACGCAGCGCGGAGCTGGCATCGAGCGTGGTATCGGTGTGATGTACGCGATGCAGACGCCACAACCAGGGTGCGCGATGCAACCAACGGTGCTGCCAATAGATCGCCAAATCCAATAGCACCAAGCCCGCCGCCCATTGCAGCCACAACGGCAAGGCATCGGCTCGATTGAACAGCCCCCAATCCATCGACTGCGCCCACAATGCCGCGCCCACCGCGCCCGCGGGCAACAGCAGGCGCGCGACCGCGGTATCGAGCGCCACCAAGGCCAGATGCACCGGCCAGCGTTGCGGTCGTCGCTGCGCGGGATTAGGGCCTGGGCGCAGGCGTTCGACCAGGCTCAATAGCGCGAGCAACGCGAGAAACACGCCCAGGCGCCAGACGGTGGCATCGGCGTCGGACATCGCAACTCCTCGGTGGACGGCCGGATGGCCGCTTCGATGCGGATTTTCCGCTATTGCGGGTAGCTTTTCTTCGTTTACCCTTTTCTGACGTCCGCAGGAACCGACCAATGACCCTACGCCTCATGCTCGCCGCCATCGTATGCCCCGCCGCCTTGCTCGCTTCGGCCGCTGTCTGGGCCGGGCCGAAAGAGGACATGATCGCGATGAGCGGCAAGTTCCTCGCGTTGCGTAGCTACCACGTCACGATGGAGAACAGCGACAAGCGCGTGCCGAAGATGGAGGTGGATTTCGTCGCCCCCAACCGCTACCGCATGCTCATGCCGATGGGCACGCAATACGTCATCGGCGACACCATGTACATGACGATCGACGGACGCACCATGCGCATCCCGATGCCCAAGGGCACCATGACCCAATGGCGCGAGAGCGACCGGGTCTTCCGCGAAATGGAGAAGATGCAGGTCGAAGCGCTGGGCAGCGAACCGGTAAACGGCAAGCCGGCGAAGAAATACCGTTTCAGCCAACCCGGCCAACCGGCGACCAGCTCGCTGATGTGGGTCGGCAGCGACGGCTATCCGGTCAAGATCGAAACAAGCGGCGGTACAGGCAAACGCGCCAGTACCGTGACCATGTTCTATTCGCGCTACAACGACGCGTCGATCAAGATCGATATCCCGAAGTAAGCGTCTCGCCCAGACACCACCGCCATGGCGCTCGCCTGTCGGCCCATCCGACAGGCACAATGGGTGATGTCCGTGCGCCCGCCTATCGAGCCAAGTCTCGACCTCTCGCCCTCGCCCGGCGACACCGTCGCATCGACCACCTGTTACATGTGCGCGTGCCGATGCGGCATCAACGTCTGGATCAAAGACGGCCGGATCCGTTACATCCAAGGCAACCCCGATCATCCGGTGAACAAAGGCGTGCTTTGCGCCAAAGGTTCGGCCGGCATCATGCAGCATTACTCCCCCGCACGATTGCGCAAACCGCTGCTGCGCGTGGGCGAACGCGGGCGCGGCGAGTTCCGCGAAATCGAATGGGACGAAGCGCTCGCGCTCGCGACCTCGTGGTTGAAGCCGATTCGCGAACGCAACCCGGACGAACTGGCTTTCTTCACCGGCCGCGACCAGTCGCAGGCGCTCACCGGTTGGTGGGCGCAGCAATTCGGTACCGTCAACTACGCTGCGCACGGCGGTTTCTGCTCGGTGAACATGGCCGCAGGCGGGCTGTACACGCTCGGCGGCAGTTTCTGGGAATTCGGCGAGCCCGATTGGGAACATACGCAGTACTTCATGCTGTGGGGCGTCGCCGAAGACCACGATTCCAACCCGATCAAACTCGGCCTCAGCAAACTCAAAGCGCGCGGCGCGAAGATCGTCGCGATCAATCCGGTACGCACCGGCTACGGCGCGATCGCCGACGAATGGATCGGCATTCGCCCCGGCACCGATGGTCTGTTCGCGTTCGCGCTGATTCACGAGCTGCTGCGCAGCGATCGCATCGATCTGGATTACCTCGTGCGCTACGCCAATGCGCATTGGTTGGTGATCCGAAATCCAGGCGGCGCGGACGATGGCGTGTTCGCGCGCGACGACGCGGGTAAGCCCCTGTGTTGGAACCGAGCGACGAACGCCGTCGCCGATGCGCAAGCGATCGATCTCTCCCCCGCAGTCGTCGGCGAATACACGCTGCCCGATGGTCGCAAGGCCGTACCGGTGTTCCACTTGATCGCCGAACGTTACCTCGACACGCAGTATTCGCCCGATGCGGTGAGCGAACGCTGCGGCATTCCGGCGGAGACGATTCGCCGCATCGCGCGCGAACTCGCCGAGGCGGCGTTCGACAGCGCACTCGAACTGCCGATCGCATGGACCGACGCCTGGGGCCGCGAACACGCATCGATGGTCGGCCGCCCGGTCGCGATGCATGCGATGCGCGGCATCAGCGCGCACAGCAACGGGTTTCACACGTGTCGTGCGTTGCATGTGCTTCAGCTTTTGCTCGGCGCCGTCGATACGCCCGGCAGTTTCCGCTATCAGCCGCCGTTTCCGAGACAGGCGCCACCTGCGAATCGGCCCGGCAAAACGCGCCAAGCCAACGGCGCGCTCGATGCCGTGCCGCTCGGCTTCGTGCATGGCCCGCAGGATCTTCTCGTCGATGCCGACGGCCAACCGAAACGCATCGATCACGCATTTTCCTGGGCGTATCCCTTGGCCGCGCACGGCCTGCTGCATACGGTGATCCGCAACGCGCATGCGGGCGACCCGTACAAGATCGACACGCTGATGCTGTTCATGGCGAACATGAGTTGGAACTCGGCGATGAACACGCGCGAGACCATGCACTGGCTCACCGACAAAGACGAACACGGCGAGTACAAAATTCCGCGCATCATCTACAGCGACGCTTACGCCAGCGAGATGGTGGCGTACGCCGATTTGGTGCTGCCGGATACGACGTATCTCGAGCGGCACGATGCCATCGGTTTGCTCGACCGCCCGATTTCCGATGCCGACGGCGCCGCCGATGCGTTGCGCTGGCCGGTGTTCGATCCGGCGACGCAAGACGGTAGCGATGGTCGTCCCCGCGATGTGCGCGGTTTCCAATCGGTGTTGCTCGATCTCGGCGCGCGGCTCGGTTTGCCCGGCATGGTCGACGACACCGGCATGCCGCGGTATCGCGACTACGCCGATTACATCGTGAACCACGAACGCGCGCCGGGCGTGGGCTTGCTCGCGGGCTGGCGCGGCGTCGACGGCGACCAACACGGCAAAGGCGCGCCCAATCCTGAGCAACTGCAGCGCTATCGCGACAACGGCGGCTTCTGGCACGCGCCGATTCCCGAATCCGCGCGCTATTACAAAATGGCCAATCGCGATTATCTGCAATGGGCGCATGGCTTCGGTTTTATCGCATCGCCCGACCCGATTCCACTGCAGTTGTATTCGGAAACCTTGCAACGCTTCCGACTCGCCGCGCAAGGACACGGCGAGACGCAACCGCCCGAAGCGCATCGTGCGCGCGTCGCGACGTATTTCGATCCGCTGCCGATGTGGTACGAGCCCTTCGAGAGCGCACAGCTTAACGGCATGCACGAATCGTCCGATTCGATGCATCGCGCCGACGGTAACGACCCCACGACCGTCATCCCGTCGAAGGTCGGGATCCATGCCTGTGCATCGATGCACGACAACGTGGATCCCGACCTTCGCCGGGATGACGAGCAAGAGCAGCGAGATAGTGCTCACGACAGACGAAATCCCGAAGTGATCACTGCCGATGCCTACCCGCTGTCGGCGATCACCCAGCGCCCGATGTTCATGTATCACGCCTGGGGTTCGCAGAACGCGTGGTTGCGGCAGATCGCGACGCGGAATTATCTGTATCTGCATCCCGATACCGCGGCGCGTTACGGCATCGACGATGAGGACTGGATCGAAGTCTCCTCGCATCACGGTACGATTACCGTGCAGGCGAAATTCGCGCGCAATATGCAGCCGGATACGGTGTGGACGTGGAACGCGATCGGCAAACGCAAAGGCGCTTGGCGCTTAGCGAAAGATGCGCCGGAGGCCGAAAAAGGCTTTCTGCTCAATCATCTGATCTCCGACCTCACGCCCAAGGGCGATTACGCCAATGCCGACCCGATCACCGGGCAAGCGGCGTGGTTCGATTTGCGCGTGGCGATCCGCAAAGCCGACACCACCGGCATGAGTGCGCCGCAATTCGCGCCGCTGGCGTTCGACACGCAAGGCGATACGTCATCGCACGATCGACCCACCGCCCACGCACAGGCCGCTTCGACATGAAACATCTCGTGTTCACCATCGCGATTCTTGCGCTCGTCTTCGGTTTCGGCCTCACGCTGACCGCGACATGGGCGTTCGTCGATCCGTATTGCATGCCATTGCTCAGCGATACCGCACGAACAGGCGCACCACCGAGCCGCGGCGAAATCGCCTCTGTTTTGGTCTTCGCCATCGCGATGGCGGCTGCAGCCGCACTCGTACTGCGGTCCTTGCAGCGCCGCAACGCAGCCGATACCGCAGCCGGTCGCGATGCCGAGAGCGGCGATAGGCACGACCAAGCATGACCGCTTTGCCGCCGCCTTCGATGAAAAAGCTCGGCCTGGTGATCGATCTCGACACCTGCGTCGGCTGCCACGCCTGCGCAGTGAGTTGCAAACAATGGAATGCCGGCGGCGATGTCGGAACGCACACCGATGCGCAACACTACGGTAAAGAACCTTCGGACGTGTGGTTCAACCGCGTGCATAGTTATGAGATCGCAGCGACATCGGGCTGCGGAGCCGACGCGGCGCAACCCGCGATGACGTTGCACTTCCCGCGCAGTTGTCTGCATTGCGAAACCCCGGCCTGCGTCACCGTCTGCCCCACCGGCGCCAGTTACAAACGTACCGAAGATGGCATCGTCTTAGTGGACGAAGACAAATGCATCGGTTGCAAACTGTGTTCCTGGGCCTGCCCCTACGGCGCGCGCGAATACAGCGAAGCCGAAGGTGTGATGAAAAAATGCACGCTCTGCGTCGATCGCATTTACAACGCGCAACTGCCCGAAGAAGATCGACAGCCGGCCTGCGTGCAAGCGTGTCCGACGAAGGCGCGGCATTTCGGCGATCTCGGCGACTCCGAGTCGGACGTGTCGAAACTCGTCGCCGAGCGCGGCGGCGTGGCCTTGATGCCGGAACTCGGTTACGCGCCGGTCAATCGCTACTTGCCGCCGCGGGCGCGGCGCGCGGATGAGGCGACACCCATCACCGAACCGCAGGGTGAAACGCTGGACAGCGCACAACTGCCGCCGTTACTGCGTTGGTTGGATAAGGTGTTGAGCCGATGATCTGCGTCGTCATTCACGATTTCCAACCGGTTGCTCGCCGTCCTTCCTGGCGTGACACCGTATGTATCCGGTCGCCTTGGATCGGCGTCATGCCTGCCCGTCCATGCGGCCCGCGCGACCGTGTCGCGCAAGCGTGGGCCGCATGAACCCCGCCTTCTCGGTCGTTCTGTTCACCACGCTGTCCGGCACCGGTTTCGGCCTGTGGTTCTGGATCGCACTGCGCATCGCATTCGGCGATAGTCCCCAAATGTTCGATGGTTTGGGATGGATGATGGCGTTGTTAACGGGTGCCGTTTTAGTGGCCGCAGGCGTGATCGCATCGCTCTGGCATCTGGGCAAACCGCGGCGCATCTGGCGCGCGTTCTCGCAATGGCGCACCGCGTGGATGTCGCGCGAAGGCGTGCTCGCGCTCGCGACCTTCGGCACCGCGGCGGCGTTGTTCGCGATCATGTGGTCGATGGGCTCAGGATTGCCGGCACGCACTGCGGCGGCATTGCTCGCCCTCGGCTGCATCGCAACCGTGTACGCCACCGCGATGATCTACGCCTCGCTCGTGCCGATCCCCGCATGGCGTCATCGACTGGTCGTACCCGGTTATCTGCTGTTCGCCGCGCTCGGCGGCGGTCTGTTGTTCGGCCCGTTCGCAAGCACCACACTCGATGCGCCGAACATGGTCGGCGCGGGTATCGTCATCGGCGCGATCGCACTCGCATGGCTCAAGCGCCGCTATTGGCGCGATATCGACCGCGCGTCGCTGCCGCAAACCACCAGCGCTGCCATCGGCCTACCCGGCCGCAACGCGACCAGTTTCGAACGTCCGCATACCGAAGCGAACTATCTCACCCGCGAAATGGGCTTCGTTCTCGCGCGAAAACACGCGCAAAAACTGCGTGCGATCGCCATCGTCTTGTTCGCCATCGTTCCCGCGCTATGCGCGTTGCCGATCTGGCTGCTGCCGCATGGCGATGCGACCGCATTGCTTTGGGTCGGAGCGATCTCGTTCCAACTCGGCGCGCTCGTCGAACGCTGGCTGTTTTTCGCCGAAGCCAAGCATTTGGTGACGTTGTACTACTGAAAAATAGCGTACCGCTGTAGAAAGCCGCAGAGGATAGTTCGCGACTGTTGACTAGCATGCTATATCCGAGTCGGTGCTGGCATACAGCGAAATCCACAAAATCATAATCATGAATTTGAACTGATCAATAGCACTTACGTCACGAAAAGCTTTTTTGCCCATCAGACTAGGATCTATTTTTCGAATTTTATCGAAGAAAAAAATAATAAAATCCTTTTCGCCTGATGAAAATGACGAATACAATGCATCCATCAAGTCTTGCTCAAGAGTGGCATCAGCATCGTGCGCAAAACGATTTCTGATTTTTCCAACGACCCTCAATGAGTTTTCGTGTTGCGCCGGCAATCCTAGCAACAGCGCAAGGCTGACTTTGCTCTCATAGTTTCTAGCGACTTTATTTAGAAATTCTGGCTTTGGCGCTTTTTTCTTCAAGAAGGATTCGAGCATAGATTCGATTCTCAAACTAAATTTGATCGTTAGCGCCGTGTTCTCCGTAAGCAACAAATCTTTCATCAAGGGGAGTATTTTTTCAATCAGGCGATGCGGAATGTCATTCAACTTGACTTCAACACCAAAAAGCCGCCCGCCATTAACGAACACTTCACGCAATTGATCTTCAGTGATGTCCATCAACCTAGAAACTCTCTTGCTCCTAAATCCAACAACTGCTGTGCGACCTGACGCCCCAAAGTCTGCGGCTCGTCGCCGAACGCCGCGCTGCGCACCGCGCGACCGTCGGCGGCAGATCCCACCAATCCGCTCAGATGCAGACCGCCGCCATCGCATAATTCCGCGAACGCCGCCACCGGCACCTGACAACTGCCGTGCAACGCACGATTCATCGCGCGCTCGGCTTCGACGCAGACGCGCGTTTGCGCATGATCGAGCGCTGCGAACAGCGCGCGCGTCGCGGCATCGTCTTCGCGGCATTCCACCGCGATCGCACCTTGCGCCGGCGCCGGCAGCCAATCGGGCGTGTTCAAACGTGCGCGAATCCGCGCATCGAAACCGAGGCGTTGCAAGCCGGCGCAGGCGAGCACAATCGCATCGTAGTCGCCGGCATCGAGTTTCGCGAGACGCGTATTGACGTTGCCGCGCAGATCGACGAGGTCCAGATCCGGCCGCTGCGCGCGCAACTGCGCTTGGCGCCGCAATGAGGAGCTGCCGACGCGTGCGCCCATCGGCAACGCCGCGATGTTCTCGTAGCGATTGCTGACGAAGGCATCGGCATGATCGGCGCGCTTGAGGATCGCCGGCAGCACGAACGGGCCATCCAAATCCATCGGCACGTCTTTCAACGAATGCACCGCGCAATCGGCTTCGCCGCGGAGCATCGCCAACTCCAATTCTTTGAGGAACAAGCCTTTGCCGCCGACCGCGGCCAAGGAACGATCCAAGACCTCATCGCCGCGAGTGGACAACGGCACGAACTCCACGATGAGTTCGGGGTGCAGCGCGCGCAAACGTTCGGCGACATGCTCGGTCTGCCACAGCGCGAGCGGGCTTTTTCGGGTGGCGATGCGAAGGGTGCGCGGCGTCTCGGTCATGCGCGGATTATCGCATGCAGATAAGCGTATCTAGAACCTATCTCAACATCGGAAATGCTAACGATTCGTCAGATTTCGTCATTCCGGCGAAAGCCGGAATCCAGCGTTTACTGATGTTTTTGAAGGCTGGACCCCGGCTTTCGCCGGGGCGACGTCTTAAAAAGCAACATCAACCGATTTTGAGATAGGTTCTAATCACGCGCCGAGCGGAGTGGATATACGCCGCATGCTCGCCTTCTACCTTGGTCTCTCCCCCAGTGCCTTGCACGGGACGCTCAAGGATGTTCCCTCTCCCCGTGTTTCGCACGGGGAGAGGGTGGCCGAAGGCCGGGTGAGGGGCGCACTTCGTGATGCGCTACGGCGACCTTGCCCCTCATCCGGCGCTGCGCGCCACCTTCTCCCCGCAATGCGGGGAGAAGATACATCTGGTACTCCCCGCGATGTGGGGAGCAGGACAGCCGCATCAAGAAAACCTCATCAATACGGCGTGAACGATACAAGGGCTGCATTTCGTACAGCGCACGTCGCGGGCTGAGTGCGCTCAACCTGATGGTTCAAACCGCATGAAGCACTACACTAGTGCGATGCCTCAATCCCCTCAAGACCTGCTGCAACGCGTGTTTGGTCACGCCGAATTCCGCGGCCCGCAACAAGCCATCGTCGAGCATCTCGCCGACGGCGGCGACGCTTTGGTGCTGATGCCCACCGGCGGCGGCAAATCGCTGTGCTATCAAGTCCCATCGTTGCTGCGCGCGGGCGTGGGCGTGGTGATTTCGCCCTTGATCGCGCTGATGCAGGATCAAGTCGAAGCGCTGCGTCAGCTCGGCGTACGCGCCGAATTCCTCAATTCCACGCTGGACGCCGAAACGGCATCGCGGATCGAACGCGAGTTGTTGGCCGGCGAATTGGATCTGCTGTACGTCGCGCCCGAGCGTCTGCTGACCTCGCGCTTTCTCTCGTTGTTGGATCGCACGAAAGTCGCCTTGTTCGCGATCGACGAAGCGCACTGCGTTTCGCAGTGGGGCCACGATTTCCGCCGCGAGTATCGCGAACTGACCGTGCTGCACGAACGCTGGCCGAACGTGCCGCGGATCGCGCTCACCGCCACCGCCGACCCGCCGACGCAGCGCGAAATCGCCGAACGGCTGCAATTAGAGGATGCGCGCTGGTTCGTCAGTTCCTTCGATCGCCCCAACATCCGCTACAACGTGGTGCAGAAGGAAAACGGCAAGCGGCAACTGCTGGATTTTCTGCGCGCGCATCGCGACGAAGCCGGCATCGTCTACTGTTTGTCGCGGCGCAAGGTCGATCAAACCGCCGAAGCGTTGGCGGAACTCGGATTCAAAGCCTTGCCGTACCACGCCGGACTGGATGCCGATGTGCGCGCCGCGAATCAGCGCCGTTTTCTGCGCGAAGACGGCGTGGTGATGGTCGCCACCATCGCGTTCGGCATGGGCATCGATAAACCCGACGTGCGTTTCGTCGCGCATTTGGACTTGCCGAAATCGCTCGAAGGTTATTACCAAGAAACCGGCCGCGCAGGCCGCGACGGCGAACCCGCCGAAGCGTGGTTGTGCTACGGCTTGGGCGATATGGTGCTGCTCAAGCAGATGATCGAACAGTCCGAAGCCGGCGAAGAACGCAAACAACTGGAACGTCGAAAACTCGATCAGTTGCTGAGTTATTGCGAATCCATGCGCTGCCGGCGGCACGTGTTGCTCGCGGCCTTCGGCGAAACCTACATCCCCGTCGGCGCATCCGAAGAGGCCGCCGGGCAACCCTGCGGCAATTGCGACAACTGTCTGCAACCTTCCGAAAGTTGGGATGCCACGCAGGCCGCGCGCAAAGCACTGAGCTGCGTGTATCGCACCGGCCAACGTTTCGGCGTGGCGCATCTGGTCGATGTGCTGCGCGGCGGCGATGGCGACCGTATCCGTCAATTCGGCCACGACAAACTCAGTACGTACGGCATCGGTCGCGATCTCGATGCGAACGCGTGGCGCGGCGTGTTTCGCCAACTCGTCGCCGCCGGCTGGCTGGACGTGGATCACGAAGGCTACGGTGGCTTACGTCTCACCGACACCAGTCGCGCGGTGCTGACCGGCGGCCAAACGGTGATGCTGCGCAAAGACATCGCCGCGAAAAAGAAACGCGAGCGCGACGGCGGCGCGCGTACGGGCGTCGGCGTGGAGCCGCAGGATTTGCCGCTGTTTCAAGCGCTGCGCGATATGCGCGCGCGCTTGGCGAAAGAACAGAATCTACCGGCCTACGTCATCTTCCACGACAGCACTTTGCGCATGATCGCCGAACAACGCCCCGAATCGATGGGCGAACTCGGCCGCATCGGCGGCATCGGCGTCGCGAAGTTGGAGCGGTATGGGGCAGAGGTGTTGGAGGTGGTGCGGGAGTTGGGCTGAGCGAGCAACGTCCCTATCCGACCTTGGCCTAATTAATTCCGTCATCCCGGCGAACGCCGGGATCCAGCCTTTGGCTCTTAGACAATCTCAGAATAGAGATCGCGCCACTGCGGATTGTTTTTTTCGATCAAATCGATTTTCCATGCACGCTTCCATTCCTTGATCGATTTCTCTCGGGCGATCGCCTCGTGCATAGAACCATGCTGTTCGTACCACACGAGATCATGAACGCCATAACGCTTCGTGAAGCCATCTATTAAATCGCTTTTGTGTTCCCACACTCGTTTGATGAGATCGGATGTCACGCCGACGTACAGCGTGCCGTGATAGCGACTGGCGAGTATGTAGACGCAGGGCTGTTTCATGCTGTCAGTCTGCGGACAAAGCTCAACCACTGGATCCCGGCATTCGCCGGGATGACGGGTCGGCGTTGTCGCAATGCCAATGTCAGAAAATTCTGAAGCGTCAGGATGCGTTGAGCGAAGTCTGTCGTGGTCTTTCAGATCATCGCAACATTCGTTCCCGCAGAGGCTTCGGCTTCGATTATTGTTTGCGACGCTAGACACCATAGGATGGTGGGGTGACCGGCTTCGCCGTTAAAAACCGCTACGCTCACCCCATCCTACAAATGCTTAATGAACTCGCGCAGTTGCGGCACGCAGCGGCGGCTGACGTCGAGCGGTTTGTCGCCATGCTTGAGCACGGCTTCGATGCGGCCGTCGCCGCTACGGCGCAGTTCGGTAAGTTCTTCGCGGGCGACGAGGCAGTTGCGATGGATGCGCACGAATTGTTCGGCGAATTCGGTTTCCAGCGACTTCAGCGATTCTTCGATCAAGTCTTCGCCGCGGGCATGATGCACCACGACGTATTTTTCTTCGGCTTGCAGATAGCGGATGTCTTCGATCGGGATCAGGCGCAGGCTGCCGCGTAGGCGGGCGCACAGATGGCTGCGGCGTTTTTCGGGATGCGCGCTGCCGTTGCCGGCGCGATTCGCATCGCCGTCCAAGCGCTGTTCGCGTCCGGCGATGAAGGTGCGGGCGCGATCGAGCGCTGCGGCCAAGCGTTCGCGTCGCACCGGTTTGACCAAATAGTCCACGGCCGCGGCCTCGTAGGCCGAGAGCGCGTGCTCGTCGTAGGCGGTGCAGAAGACCACCGCGGGGCGCGGTTCCAGTTCGGCGAGATGGCGCGCGGCCTCCAGTCCATCCATGCCGGGCATGGCGATATCCAACAGCACCACATCGGGCGCGTGTTCGGCGCAGGCGCTTAGGGCTTCGTGGCCGTCGCCGGCTTCGGCGACCAGTGTCATGTCCGCATGCTCCGCGAGCAGGACGCGCAGGCGCTCGCGGGCGATCGGTTCATCATCGGCGATGAGGACTTTCACGGATGGGCGGGTCACTCGGTTCGACGGCGGTGGTGGTCGGGCATCTGAACAGTAAGACGCATACTAGCCCCGTGCTCGGCCGCGGTCACTCGGCAACGCAACAGCGACACGTCGATGCCTCGCCCGTCCTTGGCCGATGCGCGGCTCACCCGGCTGCCGCGATGACCATACCGAGCCAATCGCCGATATCGCGGGTTTCGGCGTCGGACACGGTATGCACGATCGGATAAGCGTGCCAGGCGACCGGGAAGCCGAGCTGTTTGAGTACGGCGGCGCTGCCTTCGCCGTAGGGGCAGCGGATCACCGGATCGTACAGGCCGTGCGCCATGAACACCGGTTGCTGGTTCGCGCCGGCGGCCAAATGCGCCTGCGCGCGGTCCGGCGCCGGCAGATACGTCGAGAGCGCGATCAAGCCGGCGAGCGGGGTCTCGCGGCGCAAACCCGTCGATAGCGCGATCGCGCCGCCCTGCGAAAACCCGGCGAGGACGATGCGTTGCGCCGGAACACCGCGTTCGATCTCGCGCGCGATCAGGGCTTCGACCTGAGCGATCGAGGTCTCGACGCCGTCCTCATCGCCGCGCCGATTGGGGTCGAAATCCAGGTCGGAGATGTCGTACCACGCCCGCATCGGCATGCCGCCGTTGATGGTGATCGGCCGCACCGGCGCATGCGGGAAGACGAATCGTATCGCCGGCCAATCGCGGCCGCGGGTCAGCTCGGGCACGATCGGCGCGAAGCCGTGGCCGCTATCGCCTAGACCATGCAGCCAGATCACGCTCCAGGCGGGGTTAGCGCCGGTGCTGTGTTCGAGGGTTTCGAGCGGCGTTAGCGCATTGGTCGTCGTCATCGCCCTATTCTGAACGCGACCGCGGCACCCCGCTACCCTCGTTGGTGAGGGCTATCGCGTAGGCGTCCTGCGCGTAACTCCGTTTCCCTGTCGCCGTACGAAGCCCCGGCACGACCCCGTTAGTTCTGACAGGTTTGTTCTTGCCCCGCGAGGCCTATGCTAACGATTGCGTTCGGTGCGTACAGGTCTTTCGCACACGAACTCGGGGGCCGCTCGATCGCCTACGCCCATCTCGTTGGGCGTCTGAGGTTGCGCAGGCGATAGCCCGCGAAAGCGCAGACCCTTTCTTCAGTTGGAACCGCAGCGATGTCGCTCTCCACCGAACATCTGGCCCAACTCACCGACGCGAAAGCCTTGCTGATCAGCGGCGGGTTGTCGGACAAAATCGGCGGTCTATTCGGCCTCTCGGTGGAGAGCGGTTACGTCCGCCTGCCGCCGGATTGGCAAGCGCAAACCGCGGCGGTCGCGCACGATACGCTGATGCTGGGCATGCGCGGGATGCTGACGACGCTCGGTATCGGGTGCAACGATATCTTTCCGCCACTGCCCCACTTCGCGGCGGCGATGCGCGCGCGCGACCGCATCGCCGGCTTGCCCGGACTGGCGCTGGAACTGCCGGTGTCGATGATGCTGCTCTGTCGTTCGATCGCCGATATCGCGCGCGCCAACGGCGAACAGGCCGACGATCTGCGCACGCGGCTGGCGTGCTTGGAACTGTTCGCGCTTGGCGAAACCCCAGCGCACGGCGCCGCGGACTATTACCTCGCGCGCACGGCGATCGCGGCACCGATCGAAAACGCGGTGGACTATTTGACGAATACGCTGATGGTGGACGACGAATCGCCCGTGCTGCACGGATTCGTCGCTGCGATCGCGTCACGGTTTCGTCGGCAAATCGAAGTCCACAGCGCAGCCGTTGCGATCCCGGCCATCGCCGCGCACGACGGCGTCGCGATCAACCTGCTGTTGATCGATCATTTCTTGGATATCGCCCGCAGTCATTTCACCGTGCGCCGATTGGAGCGCGTCTACGGCCCGCACGAAGTGCAGGCGACGTATGCTCGAATCCGACCATCGGTCGGCTGAGTGCGGCGTATTTCCCTCATCCGCGAAACCACGGTCCGACCGAGCGCGTCGGTTCTTTGGGAATACTGAACACGGGAAATACTGAATACGTCCATTCCCGGATCGAGTCCGCGGCAATCTCGACGTTCGCAGCGTCGCCCTAGAGCATCATCGCAGGCGCAGCATCGTCATCGGCGTAAGGCCTACGCCTGGACGCTCTGGCGATGCGGCGGCTGTGCGCGAGCCGGCAGAGGTTCTACACTGAAGGCTCGAATCGCTCCGGCCCCACGTCATGCGCCAACGCAAAACCAAAGCCACTTCGGTCGATATCGCGCATCGCGCGGGCGTCTCGCAGGCCACGGTCTCGCGCGTGCTGCGCGGCAGTCCTCTGGTGAATGCCGAGACCCGCAGCCGAGTGATGGAGGCGGTGAAGGAGCTGAATTACAAAGTCGACCGGCGCGCGTCGAGTCTGCGCACGCAACGCGCAGGCACATTGGCCCTGCTGTTGTTCGAAGACCCGACCGGGGACGACTCGAACATCAATCCGTTCTTTCTGGCGATGCTGGGCTCGCTCACCCGAGCCTGCGCGCGTCATGGCTACGATTTATTGATTTCGTTCCAACAATTATCGGACGACTGGCACGCCGATTACGAAGACAGTATGAAGGCCGATGGTTTGATTCTGCTGGGCTATGGCGACTACATCGACTACCGCCCCAAACTCGAACGTTTGGTCGAACAGGGCACGCATTTCGTGCGATGGGGCGCGGTGCTGCCGGATCAGCCTGGCGTATCGATCGGTTGCGACAATGTCGCCGGCGGGCGTTTGGTCGGCGAACACTTGCTGGGTTTAGGTCGTCGCAGCATCGCCTTCCTCGGCGACGCGTCCAGTCACTATCCGGAATTCCATGCGCGGTATCGCGGCTGCGAGCAAACGCTGCGCGAAGCCGGTATCGCCGAAGATCCGGCGTTGCAAGTCGATGCGCTCAGTTCCGAAGAAGAAGGCTACGAGGCCGCGAAAGCCTTGCTCGGCCGCGGCGTCTTGTTCGATGCGGTGTTCGCGGCCAGCGACTTGATCGCGATCGGCACGATCCGCGCACTGCTCGAACACGGGCTGCGCGTACCGGAGGACATCGCCGTGGTCGGTTTCGACGACATCGCGATGGCGCGCTTCTGCAATCCGCCGCTGACCACCGTCTTCCAAGACACCACGCATGCGGGCGAGCGATTGGTCGAGACCTTGATCAAACTCGTGAACGGCCAACCTGCGGAGAGCGCGATGCTGCCGGCGACCTTGGTGGTGAGGCGGTCGAGTGGCGTGGTTGGCTGAGTCGGCGCTCGCTTAAAACGTATGAAGCTTCTGTGCGCATCGAACTAGATTGGCTTTCGGCACTCGCTCCGTATCGCGCTCGATGGCGATGGCATCGAGACGTCACTGCAACGACGCCGATAGCACACTCCCGAGCATCTGCCGGACCCATGACCGGAATCGCAGTATGACTCTATGTGTTGCATGAAGAAGACTGGGCTCGACGTGATCGAGATCATGCGCGAACTCTCCGGGCCGGCGCCGTCGACGAAAAGCACTCCAAAACGAAGCGCTACCGACATGGGCCTGGACTTCGATCGCTACGATCATTGTGGCGCTACTAGCGATCATTCTCGGGAATAATCGCTACTAATAAACTCTCGACTAGCGAGCAACCTCGGCCCTTAAGCGTTCGATCGCCAAATCTTGCCCGCAAGATCGCACGCGGGTTTGCTTCCCTGGCGTATCGGTGAATTCAGGGGTCCAGCGACAATGCAACGCCTGTCGCCCTGCGACCAAATTGCGGCTAGCGCCTGCGTTTCCTGACCGCTCGCGTATTGGCGGCGTCCTGCGCAGGCACGTCGCCGCTGACGATGTGCAGCATTTCTACGGGCCTGGAGGAGTTTGGTCGGCCAGAAATCCGCAGATAAATCAATGATTATCGGTTCCCGCAGGGTCAACGAGACTTCGAGTTCGATTCCGCTCGCTCGCAACGCATGTTCGAGCGCACTAGCGGTGAGTACATAACTGCGGCCTTTCGCGATCGGCATTCTTTCGATCTGCATTCTCTCGACCTGCAACATCGAACCTTACACCCTCACTTCGCAACCGCATGCCCACGCGGTTCGCGCACGCGCAGCACCAACACGCCGGAAAGGATCATGCTGGCCCCGCCGAGAATCAGGATACCGGCAGGCTTGCCGTCGAACAGCGCTTGCAGCAAGAAGCCCAGCGAGGCCACCGCGATCAATTGCGGGATGACGATGAAGAAATTGAAGATGCCCATGTACACGCCCATCTTCTGCGCCGGCACACTGTCGGAAAGCAACGCGTACGGGATCGAGAGAATCGAAGCCCAGGCGAAACCGACGCCGGCCATCGAGAGCAGCAGCCAATTTTCGTTCGGCATGAAAGGAATCGCGATCAATCCGGCGCCACCGAATGCGACATTGATCAGATGCGTCGTGCGCAAACCGAAACGACGCGCCATCATCGGAATGAATACCGCGGCAAGCGCAGCGAACCCGTTATACGCGGCGAACAACACGCCGACCCAGTTGCCGCCGTTGTTGAACGCCTCGGATGTGGTATCCGTGCTGCCGTAATAGATCTCCGCCACTGTGGCCGTGGTGAACAGCCACATGCAGAACAATGCGAACCACGAGAAGAATTGCACCACGGCCAATTTGCGCATGGTCTCCGGCAGCACTTGCAGGTCTTGCATCACCTCGGCGAAACCGCCGCGACGGAAAACGCGCAGGGCCAGTAAACAAAGACCGTAGGCCGCG
This sequence comes from uncultured Gammaproteobacteria bacterium, assembly GCA_963783035.1. Lineage (GTDB taxonomy): Bacteria > Pseudomonadota > Gammaproteobacteria > Xanthomonadales > Xanthomonadaceae > Lysobacter_I. The sequence goes on along the minus strand of CAWAMC010000004.1, from coordinate 374,945 downwards.
GCCAGCCCGCCGAGCAGATACAACTCGCGCGGCAGCTTGTAGCTTTGACCGAAGCCGTAGACCAAACCGAAACCGACCGCGCCCGCAAGAAGCCAACCGATGCCCTGGCGCGTGGTCGAAGCCAGATCGAGATCGTTGCGCGGCTGCGCCGGCGCTTCGTCGTAGGCGTGCAGCGTCTCCGGCGGATACTCGCGGCTGCTCAGCACCGTCCACAGGATCGCGCCGAACATCACACCGGCGCCGGCGTAGAACGCGTAGCGCACCGTATCCGGCACGTGGCCCGCGGCGGCGGTGTTCGCTACGCCCCATTTTTCGAGGATCCACGGCAGCATGCTGGCGATCACCGAGCCGATGCCGATGAAAAAGCTCTGCATCGCATAGCCCTTGGCACGCTGCGAGACCGGCAACTGGTCGCCGACGAAGGCGCGGAACGGCTCCATCGAGACATTGATCGAGGCATCGAGCACCCACAACGTACCCGCGGCGATCCACAACGAGGGCGAGTTGGGCATGAAGATCAACGCGATCGAAGCGAGAAGCGCACCGATCAAAAAATAGGGCCGGCGACGGCCGAAGATCGGATGCCAAGTGCGGTCGCTGAGATAACCGATGATCGGCTGCACGATCAAACCGGTCAGCGGCGCCGCCATCCACAGCCCGGGCAGCGCTTCCATTTCCGCGCCGAGGGTCTGGAAAATGCGGCTGACATTGGCGTTCTGCAGGGCGAACCCGAATTGGATGCCGAGAAACCCGAAACACATGTTCCAGATTTGCCAAAACGATAACTCCGGCTTTTGCGGCATCGTGTTCGCGGGTGTCGCACTCTGATTCATGATGGTTCCTAGGGTCGGTTAAGGAAACACTGAACAAGTCCGTCGTGGACTTGTTCAGTGGTCGCGAGTTCGGTACAGGCCCGAACTCGCTCGCGCCGAATCAATCACTTGCGTGATTCATTCGCGGGCAGCACATCCATGTGCTGCGGCAACGCTGACTTAATCAGCGTTGCCTTGACGCGATCTGTGTGATTGCGTTGCGAATTCAGCGGCGTGCTTCATCGCGTAGCTACGATGTCCGTGCGCGCCGCCCGTGGCACGCTGCAGTGCACCATTACCTGGATGTAAACGTATTCAGTCGCAATCGCGCCTGTTTACGACATCAGCACTGATCCGCGCATGGCATCGTCGCGTTCTCGATGCGCACCTTCGACCGCCGGACCGACACGCGTATGCATGACATCCGCTCACGCAAGGCCTCACATCGTCTTGGCGGCGCAATGTTTGGCGATGAATTCCTCGTGCGTCGGCATCACCCGCATGCAGTTGGCGATCACACCGCGGATGTTAGCCATGTAGTCGGCGATTTTTTCTTCGGAATACACATCCACAAGCGCGTGATACGACGTGGGATTCATCCGCTGCCCGTACATCACCTGCATCCAGCTCGGTTCGGCGAACAGTTCGTTGCTTTCGCGGAAAATGCGGCCATTGGTGTTGAACAGCGCCATCTTGCGCGCGAGCGATTCCGGCACGCTCATCGTCCGGCAATAGTTCCAGAACGGCGTGTCGTCGCGCTCGGTGGCGTGGTAGTGCAAGATCAGGAAATCGCGGATTTTATCGAACTCGAAATGCGAGTGATCGTTGAATTCCTGGATATCGGTGTCGTCGAAGCCGCCGTGCGGGAAGAATGCGGTCAAGCGCGCGATCGACGATTGGATGAGATGGATGCTGGTGGATTCCAGTGGTTCCATGAAACCACTGGCCAAGCCGATCGCGACCACATTCTTGTTCCAGAATTTGTTGCGCTTGCCGGTGACGAAACGCAGCACCCGCGGCTCGGCCAGCGCCTCGCCTTCGAGATTGTTCATCAAGGTCGCGGTGGCTTCGTCTTCGCTGATGTACTTGCTGCTGAAGACATGACCGTTGCCGACGCGATGCTGCAGCGGGATACGCCATTGCCAGCCCGCCTCGCGCGCGGTGGAACGCGTGTACGGCGTCAGCGGTTGCGTGCGTGCGCAGGGCACGGCGACCGCGCGATCGCAGGGCAACCAATGCGTCCAATCGACATAACCGGTCTTGAGCGTCTGTTCGATCAGCACGCCACGGAACCCCGAACAATCGACGAACAACTGACCGGGCACGCGCTCGGTGTTATCCAGCGTGACCGCGGTGATGAAGCCGGTCTCGGGATTCTGTTCGACGCCCACGACCTTGCCTTCGCTGCGCTTCACGCCGCGCGCTTCGGCGTATTTGCGCAAGTAGCGCGCATACAGCCCGGCGTCGAAATGGTAGGCGTAGGCGATATCGGCCAACGGCGAATTCGGGCGATCGCTGACCGCACGCATGAACCGGTTCTGCCGCGCGGCGAAGGTATTGATCGAATAATCGTCCAGCGGCGCGGCCTTACCGGCTTGCTTCATCTTCAGCCAGTATTGGTAGAACGGCACCAAGCCGAGGTCTTGACCGATCTTGCCGAACCCGTGGATATAGCTATCGCCGAGCTGGCCCCAATTCACGAACTCGATACCGAGTTTGAACGAGCCCATGGTTTCGCGGACGAAGTCGTTCTCGTCCAAGTCCAAGGCTTGGTTGAACAACTTGATCATCGGGATCGTGGCTTCGCCGACGCCGACGGTGCCGATCTCTTCGGATTCGATCAAGCGAATCGAATACTCTGGCGACAACACTTTCGACAACGCCGCCGCGGTCATCCAACCCGCGGTGCCGCCGCCCAAGATCACGATTTCGGTGACGCGACCACTGCTCATGCCCACTAACTCCTCGAATTCTGCTTTGAATTTCGCCGATGTTCCGCGCGTAAGCGCTCAGTATGCAGCGGGTGCGGCCCGGCATCATCCCGCAGTCGCTCCATGCCGATCGCTCGCTGAAAACGTATTCAGGCCCTTGCTGAGTCTAAGCCTTGCGCTCGCCGCTGCGAACGCCTGGGGCCAAGCGTCGGAGGTGGAGAAAGCGACATTGCGCACCGACTGCGATGCCGCCGCGCCAAGCCGTGTATTGCGCGCGCAGGCCGGGCCGGCGATGGAGGCGCGCGCCTACTGGCTGGATCGCCATCTGATCCAATGGCCCGGCGCGAAGGTCGAAGGCCGGTTCCGGTTGTATCACTCCGCGACGGCCGCGTTGCGCGCCGAACCGGGCAAACCGGTGACTGGCGCGGATGGATTTCTCGAACTGTCGCCGGTGAAAGTCAAACTGGGGTCGGCCGTCGCCGAGCGCTTCAAGTTCATCGGAGAAGGGCCGCGATTAGCATTGCCGCAAAGCGCGCCGATCGCCGCAAGGTTACGGGAACAAACGCTGCTCGTACGCGAGGATGCCCAGGGACGAGTCCAAGACGTCACCGCGCTTCAATCGCCAGGCGTATTGGATGATCTCTATCCGGTCGCCGATGACGAAGCACTGGGTACATTTCGCTACGGTCGACCGGATATCTCCGAAGACTTCGCCACGCGTTTCGCACTCTGGGCGCCAACGGCTGATGCCGTTGCGGTCTGTTCGTTCGCAAGAACGTCCAAGGGACGCACCGACGCATTCTCTGCCCGTCGCAATGCGACCACCGGCATTTGGACGCTCGATCTTCCCGGTTCGATGCACGGGCAGGCGTATGCGTATCTGGTCGACGTGTACGCCCCCGGCATCGGCATCGTGCGCAATCGCGTCACCGACCCGTACTCGGTCGCGCTCACTGCCGATTCCAAACGCAGCGTCGTGATCGATCTCGAACATGCATCGACGAAGCCCGAAGGCTGGGACGCCGCGACGCGCCCTGCGCCGCTGGCCTCGAACACGGACATGTCGATCTACGAACTGCACGTGCGCGATTTTTCTCGCGACGATGCGAGCGTGCGGCCGGCATGGCGCGGCAAGTACTTGGGTTTCACCGAACGCGACTCGGCGGGCATGCGGCATTTGCGCGCGTTGGCTGGCGCTGGAATGACCGATGTCCATCTGCTGCCGGTGTTCGATCTCGCCAGCGTGCCCGAAACCGACTGCGTCGTGCCAACGATTCCCAAGGGCGCTGCCGATAGCGATGCGCCGCAAGCGGCGATCGCGAAGGTCGCCGGCAAAGACTGTTTCAACTGGGGCTACGACCCCTATCACTTCAACGTGCCGGAAGGCAGTTATGCCACCGATGCGAACGATGGCGCGACGCGTATCCGCGAATTCCGCGCGATGGTGCAAGCGCTGCATGCCGCGGGACTGCGCGTCGGGATGGATGTGGTCTACAACCACACCACCGCGTCCGGTCAGCAGTTGCCCTCGGTGCTCGATCGCATCGTCCCAGGTTACTACCATCGACTCGATGCGACCGGAAAAGTGGAGCGTTCGACCTGCTGCGACAACACCGCCACCGAACACACCATGATGGCGAAGCTGATGATCGATTCGGCGGAACTGTGGGTGAAGCAGTACCGCATCGATTCTTTTCGTTTCGATTTGATGGGTCATCAGCCGCGCGCGGCGATGGAGCGCTTGCAACAACGTGTCGATGCGGCCGCGGGTCGGCGCGTACAGTTGATCGGCGAAGGCTGGAATTTCGGCGAAGTTGCCAATGGCGCGCGCTTCGTGCAGGCCTCGCAGTTGTCGCTTCAGGGCAGCGGCATCGCGAGTTTCAGCGATCGCGCGCGCGACGCGCTACGCGGCGGCGGTTGCTGCGATAGCGGCGAAGGCCTGATCGCGAATCAAGGTTGGCTCAACGGCTTGCATTACGCACCGAACGAGAAGAACGTCGGGAAGGATCGTCGTGTCGATCTGTTGCGCGCTGCCGATCTCGCGCGTATCGGCCTCGCCGGCAGCGTGCGCGACGTGCGTATGCTCGGCACAGATGGTGTCGAAAAACCGTTGTCGCGCTTCGATTACGCTGGCCAGCCGGCTGGCTTCGTGGCCGAACCCAGCGAAGTGGTGAATTACGTCGAGAACCACGACAACATGACGCTGTACGATTTGAACGTACTGCGACTACCGCGGAACACCACGCGTGAAGATCGCGCACGCGTACAGTTGCTTGGCGCAACGACCACCGCATTCAGTCAGGGCGTGGCGTACTACCACGCGGGCATCGAGATCCTGCGCTCGAAATCCTTGGATCGGAACAGCTTCGATGCTGGGGATGCGTTCAATCGTTTGGATTGGACCTATACCGACAACGGCTTCGGCGTCGGCTATGCCGTCGCAACGCGATAACGGCCAAGACTGGCCGCTGTTGAAGCCCGTGCTGGCGGATGCTTCGCTCAAACCGACGCCGCGCGAGATCGCATGGATGCGCGATGCCTTCAACGATCTATTGCGAATTCGCGCCAGCTCTTCGCTGTTCCGCTTACGCACGAGCATCGATGTGCGCGAGCGGCTGTCGTTCCGCAATGTCGGGCCGGCACAGAATCCGCTGGTGCTGGTCGCTCATTTGGACGGCGGCGTCAATCGATCGCGTAGCGCTTGCGAAGGCGCCGCTCGAGGGCGCCGGCTTTCGCGAAATTCTGTACTTCATCAACGCATCGCCCGAAGCGCAGACGCTCGTGTTGCCCGAAGAACGCGGCAAAGCCTACGTCTTGCATCCCGTGCAAGCCTCGGCGCAGGCCGCGGATACGCGTGCGAAACAGGCGCGCTACGACGCGAAAAAAGGCCGTGTTCACGATTCCCGCACGCACGGCGGTGGTGTATGTGGTGCCATGAAACGTTCGTAACCCGCATAGGGTGCGCCTAGGCGCACCGTTGTCGAAATCCATGTGATTGAATCGGTGCGCCCAGGCGCACCCTATGACCAGAGCCCACGCATGAAACCGAACGCCGCATTCGCCGCACCTTTCCTCGCCTTATGCTTCGCCGTATGCGGGCTATCGCTGGCCGCGCCTGCGCGTGCCGAGACCGTCGCCGAGGTCGCATCGCCGAATGGCCGGCTGAAGGTACAGCTCGATCTGACCGGCGAAGGCCGCTTGGCTTATCGCGTGAGCAAAGACGACCGCGCGCTCATCGGCGATTCGCGGCTCGGCTTTATTCTGCGCAACGGCCGCCAGTTCCTGCGCGGATTGAGTGTCCAAACACAGTCCACGCGCAGTGCCGACGACACGTGGGAGCAACCTTGGGGCGAACGTCGTTTCGTTCGCAATCAGTACAACGAACTGCGTGCGAGTTTCGCCGAGCGCGATCGCGACCAGCGTCGCTTCGACATGGTGTTTCGCGTCTTCGACGACGGCGTCGGCTTCCGTTACGAGTTTCCGAAACAGCCCGCGCTCGATGACGTGCAGATTCAAGAAGAGTTGACCGAGTTCGCGATCGCGCGGCCGGCGACCGCCTGGTGGATTCCGGCGTACGAATGGAATCGTGAGGAATATCTGTATAGCCGTACGCCGTTGGCGGAAGTGGGCACGGCGCAAACGCCGATGACGTTGCGCACCGACGACGGAACGCACTGACGCTGCACGAGGCGGCGTTGGTGGATTACGCCGGAATGAATCTGGCCAAAGGCGATGGCGGCGTGTTGCGCGCATCGCTGACGCCGGGCAGCCCGGCAAACGTGGTGCGTCGCGTCCCGTTCGCAACGCCCTGGCGCACGATCCAGATCGCCGACCACGCCGGCGGTCTGGTCGAGTCGAACTTGATCCTCAATCTCAACGAGCCCAATAAGCTCGGCGATGTGAGCTGGTTCAAGCCATCGAAATACGTCGGCGTGTGGTGGTCGCTGCATTTGGATCAGGAATCGTGGGCGACGGGGCCGAAGCACGGCGCGACCACCGCGAACACCAAACGCTATATCGACTTCGCCGCGAAGTACGGTTTCCGTGGCGTGCTGGTGGAAGGCTGGAATCCGGGCTGGGACGGCGACTGGTTCGCGAACGGCTGGGACTTCGATTTCCGCAAACCGGTGCCGGATTACGATCTCGAAGGCCTCGCCGCGTATGCGAAGTCCAAGGGCGTGCATCTGATCGGTCATCACGAAACCGGTTGCGCGGTCAGTCACTACGAACGGCAGATGGACGAGGCCTTCGCGCTATCCGCGCGCCTGGGCATCGATGCGGTGAAGACCGGTTACGTCTGCGATGCCGGGCAAATCGAACGACAAGACACGCCCGGTACGCCGGTGGTTCGCGAATGGCACGAAGGCCAGTTCATGAGCAACCATCATCTGCGCGTCGTGGAAGCGGCGGCGAAGCATCGCGTCGCGATCAACGCGCACGAGCCGATCAAGGACACCGGCCTGCGCCGCACGTATCCGAATTGGATTTCGCGCGAAGGCGCGCGCGGCATGGAATTCAACGCCTGGGGCAATCCGCCCAACCCGCCCGCGCATGAGCCCACACTGGTGTTCACGCGCATGCTCGCAGGACCGATGGATTTCACGCCCGGCATCTTGAGCTTGCAAGGCCGCGGCCAGAAACTGCAGAGCACGCTCGCGCGCCAACTCGCGCTGTATGTCGTGATTTACAGCCCGATCCAAATGGCCGCCGATCTTCCGGAACACTACGCCGAACATCTGGATGCCTTCCAATTCATTCGCGATGTGCCTACGGACTGGGCGCAGACCGATGCGCTGAACGGCGAGGTCGGCGACTACGTCACCATCGCGCGCAAAGATCGCAATAGCGAAGACTGGTATCTGGGTAGTCTCACCAACGAAACAGGCCGCGAATTACGCGTGCCGCTGTCTTTCCTCACGCCCGGCAAGACGTACACCGCCGAAATCTATCGCGATGGCGACAAGGCGGATTACAAAGGCGATCGATTCGATTTCGTGCGCGAGACGCGCAAGGTGACCAGCACGGACACGCTTACGGTGCGACTCGCGCCGGGTGGTGGGCAGGCGGTGCGGTTCGTGGCGAAACGATAGACTACGTAGCATGTTCAACCCACACCCGCGCATCGACATCGTCCCCATCGCCGGTCGTCACGTCTGTTACGTGATCGACGATGCGCTGCTCGATCCGGATGCCTTGGTCGATTACGCCGAAGCGCATCTCGGCGACTTCGTCGAGACCGCGCATAACGCCTATCCGGGGCCGGAACTGCGGATGCCGGACGCGTTCTCGGCGCAACTCGATGCGTTCTTCGCTGCGCATCTACGCCGTGTCTTCGGTGTGCGTCGCACCGAACGCATGTATAGCCGTTTAGCGATCACCGCGACCGCGCCGGAACGCCTCAAACCTTCCCAATCGATCTGCCATGTCGATCGTTTGAGCGTCGATCCGCAGCATCGCATCGTCGCCTCGGTACTGTATCTATTCCGCGACGAAAACTTGGGCGGCACCAGTTTTTACGCGCCGAAACATCCGCCGCAGACCTTGATGCCATTGATCCACGATTCCGGGCAGCTCGATGCCGATGCATTCAAAACGCGCTACGGCATCGATATCGGTTATATGACCGCCTCGAACGCATGGTTCGAGAAATTGACGACGGTGCCCGCGCGTTACAACCGCATCATCTTTTACGAAGGCACGTTGTTTCACAGCGGCGAGATCGCGCACCCCGAGTTGCTCAGCCGCGACCCGCGACGCGGGCGCTTGAGCCTCAATGGGTTTTTCACTTGCCGAAGGAGTGCGGCGGCATGAATCGATTCTTGATGTCTGCCTGCGTGGCGATCGTAGCCATCGGCTGCGCTTTGTTCTCGCCTGCGGTATCGGCGCGCACTCAAGATTCCGAAGCGCACGGCGCTCGCTCGACCGCCGCCACGGGTGGGGATGTACAGCGATCGCAAGGCATCGCTGAGACGATGCCGATTCCCGGCGTGGCACCCGATGGTGTGCGCGTCCGCGTCTTCCTGCCGCTCAATTACGATCCTAAGCACCCGACCGGCTACAACACACTGTATGTCAACGACGGTCAGGATGCGGAGGCCGTCATGTTGCGCTTGGCCTTGGAGGCGATGAGCGCGAACGTAGAGCGTTCGATCGACACGCCGTTGCCGCTGGTGGACAAGCAGGTCGTGGACAAGCCTGTCGTGGACACGCCGATCATGCCGGTGATCGCGATTGCGATCGACGCACCGAACGACCGGCTCGCCGCCTATGGATTTTCCGACCGCAAGGCCAAACGCGGCCGGGTTTCGCAAAGCGCGCATGGTGCGATCGGCGCGCGAGCACATGCCTATTCCGAGTGGCTGACCAAAACCCTGGTGCCGACGATCGACGCGCGCTATCGCACGCGCAAGCGCGCGGAGGCGCGCGCGATCCTCGGTTGGTCGCTGGGCGGCGCGAACGCGTTGAGTATCGGCTGGCAGTATCCAGAAATTTTCGGTCGCGTCGGCGCGTTCTCGCCTTCGCTCTGGTTGTCGACTGATCGAGGGAATGCCGCCGCCGCGCAGCGCACGAGGATCGCGCAGGCGATGATCGCCAACGGCGAATACCATGCCGGCAGCCGTTTCTTTTTCGCGGTCGGCAATGCCGAAGAAACCGACGATCGCGATAGCGACGGCATCATCGATGTGGTCGACGACATCCGCGACCTGCTCGACGGCTGGCGCGATAGCGAAAGCGGCGAGCCGCGACAAAAAGGCTTGCGTCAGCTTGGCCATTCGATTCAGCTCGATCACGCCGCTAAAGCCACGCGTGCCGATGCCTCGTTGTTGTTGCTGCAAGGCGGCGAACACCAGCAAACCTCTTGGGCACTGATGCTGCCGTCCTTCCTGGCGTGGGCCTATGGCACGCAGGCGCCGGACTTGAATGCGACCGGCCGCAGCGACAGTTGGCAGGCGTTCCCCTCGGCGCATGTCGCAGCGCGCGACATCGACATCTGGTTGCCGCCGAGCTATGGCCAGGATCCGAAGCGCCGTTATCCGGTGCTGTATATGCACGATGGTCAAAATCTGTTCGATCCATTGCTGAGCTACACCGGCGTCGATTGGGACATCGACGGCGCGATGACGCGGCTGATCGCGCGCGGCGAAGTGCGCGAGGCGATCGTGGTCGGCATCTGGAATACGCCGCAACGTTTCGCCGAATACATGCCGCGCGCACCAGTCGCAAGCAAACGCATCGAAGGGCGCCGCGCTAGCGAGATCGTCTCCGACGACTATCTGCGTTTTCTCGTCGAAGAACTCAAGCCTTTCATCGATACCCACTACCGCACGCGTCCGGGGCGCGAAGACACGGCGATCATGGGATCGAGCATGGGCGGTTTGATTTCGCTCTACGCCGGCGCGCGGTATCCCGAGGTGTTCGGCGGCGTCGGCGCGGTGTCGACGCATTGGCCGGTATGCGACGGTTGCGTGATCGATTGGCTGAAGACGCATCTGCCCGAACCCGGCGCGCAGCGCATCTACTACGACCACGGCACCGCGACATTGGATGCGAAATATCCGCCGTTCCAGGCGAAAATGGATGCGGCGATGCGCGAACGCGGCTACCGCGAAGATCGCGACTGGGACTCGCGCCGCTTCGAAGGCGCCGAGCACAACGAAGCGGCGTGGAAGGCGCGGGTGGAGGTGCCGCTGAAATTCTTACTCGCTCCACAACCCCGCGGTAGAACGGAGCATAGCTTCGCTGGCCGATCGTATCGTTTTCTAAGGTAGAGCAGAGCGCAGCTCCGCTGTCGAACGATCGCAAAATGCGGCGGAGCTACGCTCCGCTCTACCTCTTGTGAACGCTCAGCGCATGCAGGGGCTGAAAATATCCAACGAGTTGCTGCGCTCGTGCGTCTCGACGGCAGCCAGACCGAGCACGCTGTGGAAAAAATGATCGTGCGAGAGCGTAGCGCTGCTGTCCTTGCGCAGACAATCGAGATCCAGGCCTCTACGCTGTGCGAATGCGAGCGAGGTCCAGAAAAACATCGGCACATGCGTCTGTTCTTTCGGCGCGATGGCGTACGGCGCACCGTGCAGATACAAACCGTGCTCGCCGATAGACTCGCCGTGATCGGAGACGAACAGCATCGCGGCGTCGAACGGTTTATCGGCTTCGCGGCCCGTCGCTGGCGCCAGCGCCGCGACGGATGGCAGCGACGAACAAGCGTGAGCATCGCTCGCATGCCCACGTCGTGCGAGACACGCGCGCATCTGCGTAGGAACACGATTCACCATCACCGCACGTTCGCCCAATTGCGAGGCGATCTCGGCCAGAATATGCGTGGTGTACAGCACCGTGTTGTCGTAAGCGTTGCGTAATTCCTCGTCGCTGCAGCGCTGCAATTCGACCGTTTTGCATTCGGGGGTGTAGACCGTGAACTCCGGCGGATGGCGCGCATAGTAAGCCGGGCCATGGCTGCCGAGCAGATGAACGACGATCACCGTATCGCGCACGATCTTCGGCAGCTCTTCGGCGAGCGCATCGAGTAAGACTTGATCGTAACAACCATCGGCATTGCACTGCTTCGGATCGTCGCCATTGGCCAAATGCCGCTCGCGCCCGCGCTTGGCCAGGCCTTTGCTGCCGGTGTTGTTGTCCAGCCAGACCACGTCGTAACCGCCGCGCATCAACACGTCGAGCAGATTTTCGCTGTATTTGGCATCGCCCTCGTCGTAAGCTTTTCGCCCCCTGTTCGAGAACATGCAGGGCAGCGAGGTCGCGGTGTTAGTGCCGCAACTGCTGACATGGGAGAAATTCACCAACGGCACCGAGTGCATATCGATATCGGTATCGCGTACGTAGCCGTTGAGGTCGATACTTTGCGCGCGTGTGGATTCGCCGATCGCGAGCACGATGACCATCGGCCGCTTCGTGGGCGGCAAGGTCGCGCTGCGCTGCGCGTCGGCGCCGATCGTTTCGAGCGGACGATCGCCGTCGCCCAGATGATCGATGTAGGACAGATTCGCCGCCAGCAACGCGAACGGATTGGCGATGTGCCTCAGTTCCATATGATTGCGCAGCAGCGATGCCACATCTTTGCCGTAGGCGAGCGCGGCGACGATCAACAGCATCGCTGCGAGCGCGAACAGCTTCAAGCGCGAAAACGTCTCGCGCAGCGGCGTGCGCCACTCGATGCGCGGCCAGCAGACCAACAGCGCCGGCAGCCCTCCGAGCAGCAATACTGCGCCGATCATCCGCCACGACAACCACTCGCCGGCTTCGCGGGCATCGGTTTCGTAAACGCTGGCGAGCGCGTGACGGTCGATCACCGCGCCGTAGTCGCCGATGAAGTACGCCGCCATCGCCGCGAGCAGCAGTACCACGACGAGGCCCGGCTTGATGACCCAGCGGATGCCGAGCGGCAACAGCATCAACAAGGTCAGCGCGAATAGCGCGATGGCGATGGCGACGATCACGCCGATCGCGCGACCGCCCTGTCCGCTCGCGGCATCGAGCGCGATCGACCAGAAGCGCGCATTGGCGAAGACCACCAGATATACGGCAACAAGGGACAGGAGCAGATTCGCGCTCAGCGCGGGGCGAGCGAGTTTGACGGCTTTCGACATGCGGCCACTGTACCGCTCGGACCTTATGTCAAGATGATGACAAGACTAATATTTCGCGATGTTTTCGTTAGTTTTGCGCTAAGCCGCGGAATGGGTCGCATTCTCGCGGCATTCGTCGGCATGCTTCGGTGAGATGCTCTCATGGACACGCGGTCGCAGGCATGCACTCGTTGGCGCACGCTAGCGAAACGCGTATCCGCTCGCTCACTTCAGAGCGCGTTCGAATAATTCGTAGATCCGACGGTACTGGTCGTACCACGCTTCCGGGTGCGCGTAGGCATGACGCTCCATCGGATAGCTCGCCAGTTCCCACTTATGCTTGCGCAGTTCGATCAACCGCTGCGCCAGCATCACTGAATCTTTATAGAACACGTTATCGTCGATCATGCCGTGCGCGATCAGTAAATGATCCTGCAACCGATCGGTGTATTCCAGCGGCGACGAGCGTTTATAGGCTTCGGGATCGAGTTCCGGCGTGTTGAGGATATTGCTGGTGTATTCGTGGTTGTACTGCGACCAATCCGAGACCGGGCGCAATGCGGCGCCGGCCTTGAACACGCCCGGCTTCTTGAACAGCGCCATGAAGGTCATGAAACCGCCGTAGCTGCCGCCGTAGATGCCGACGCGATCGCGATCGCCTTGTTTGTTCTCGACCAACCAATCGATACCGTCGAGATAATCTTCGAGCTCGGGCGTGCCCATTTGCCGATAGATCGCGGTGCGCCAGTCGCGGCCATAACCTTCGGAGGCGCGATAGTCCAGATCCAGAACGATATAGCCCTGTTGTACGAGCAGATTGTGGAACATCTGCTCGCGGTAATAGTTCGGGTATTTGTCGTGAACGTTCTGCAAGTAACCGGCGCCATGGACGAATAGCACGACCGGATAGCGCTTGTTCGTATCGAGATTTTTTGGTGCGTAATACTTGCCCCAAATGTTGCCTGCGCCCTGCTTTGAAACGATATGTTTGGACGGTACCTGCACGTATTCCGGTTCTATCCAGTCCATCGCCTTGAACGCGGCGCTGCGCGTATCGGTGAGTGCGCGCGCTTCGCCGCCATTCGCATCCAGCACCGCGAGCTGTTGCGGCAAGTAACTATCGGAATGACGCACCGCAAGTTGTCGACCATCGGGCGAAAGCGCGAAATCTTCGACGCCATCGAGCACAGTGAGTTCGCGCACCGCGCCGCCGGACACCGACACGTCGCAGACTTCGTAATCGCCCGGCCACGCGCGATTGCACAGAAAGAGCAGGCGCTTGCCATCGGCGGACACCTGCGGACTCGATGCTTCCCAGCGGCCGGAGGTCAGTGCGCGGGCGTCGCCGCTTGCGGCATCGGTCGTATACAAATGCGCGTAGCCGCTGTCTTCGGACACGAACCACAGCGTCTTGTCGTCGGGCAACCAGCCGAATTCGTTGAAGTTCCAGTTGATCCAAGCGGCATCGGTCAAACGATGGCGCGAACGCAGCGTCGCCGTGCTCAGGTCGACGCTGGCGATCCAACGGTCTTTGTTGTCGACCGCGCGCACCAGCACCGCGGCATTGCGGCCATCGGCGCTCCAATGGATCGCGGGGCCGCTGCCATCGCCGTCGGTTTCGATTCGTGCTGAGCGCGATCCTTTCAGCGGATCTTTCTTCGCGGCCTTACGCAAATCGGCCAAGGGATCGATCGCGATGCCCGGCAGCGCGTCGAATTTTAATTCGCTCGCCTTCGCCGCGGCGATATCCACCAACCACAAGGTATGCGCGAGCGGCGCGTTGCGGCCGACGCGGGTGCGCACGTCTTCGGTTTCTTCATAACCCGATTCGGTGACGTACTTCGGCATTTTGCCGGCTTGTCCGGTCTCGGCTTCTTTTTCGGTCGCGACCACCAACAACCAACGCCCATCCGGCGAGAGCGCACTGTCGGCGATCTCGACCTTTTTGCCCAAATACACCGGCATCGGCGGGCGCGTCGGGTCGGCGAGGCGCCATGCGCGCTCTTGTTCGCGCGCGGCGTCGCGACGGTCGCGATCATTCTTCAAGGTGTCGATCATTCGGAATTGGCGATCGCGCAGATCGTCGGCTTTCGGCGGTTTCGCCGGATCGTCCGCGGCTTGTACGTTCGCGGCCTGCACGACGCCGGCGTCCGCCGTCCAACGGAACCAGTCGTTACCGACGCGCCACACCAAACCGCCGTCGCGGCTCCATTGCGGGCGCGATTCCTGCGCTTCGCTGCGCGTGAGCTGAGTCAAGGCGCCGTTGCGCAGATCGCGCACGAAGATATCGCCGTTGCGGGCGAACGCCATGCGCGTGCGCGTCGCATCGAATGCCGGGCGCGCGGCATCGAGCTGCGAGCGCGCGGCGCTTTCGATCTTGCTCGATTCGCCGCCAGCCGCGGGCACGCGCCACAGATCGCGAACTGTCGCGCCTTCGCGCTTGCGGGTGTACAGCAGCTCGCGGCTGTCCCAGGACCACCACGCCTGCTCCACCGAAGTCCCGATCCAATCGGGATCGGCCATGATCGTGGCCAGATCGAGCGGTTTCGAGGAGGCGGAAGAGGCCGACGCGACAGACGATTGCGCGCCCACGGGCGCGATGCAGACGACGGCGGCGAGAATCGTGGCCTGCACGAACGCAGCGAGCAGACCGGGACGAAACGCTTCGGGGCGCATGAGTGAATTCCGGGCGGGCAAGTCGCGCAGCTTACCGCGTGGCTCGTGCGCACGGACATCCCGTACGCGGACAGGCGCCTTCGCTCGCCAACCGGCGTACAATCCGCAGTCGGGAGGGCGTCACCATTCGCGGAGACATCGACGATGTCGCTCGACCCCCTGCTGTTGTCGCGGATCCAGTTCGGATTCGTCATTTCGTTCCATATTCTCTTCCCCGCTTTCACCATCGGACTCGCCAGTTGGTTGGCATTTCTCGAATGGCGCTGGCTGCGCACGCGCGACGCCTTGTGGCGCGACCTCTATGTATTTTGGATGAAGATCTTCGCGGTCTCCTTCGGCATGGGCGTGGTGTCGGGGTTGGTGATGAGTTTCCAATTCGGCACCAATTGGTCGGTGCTCAGCGAAAAAGCCGGCAACATCATCGGCCCGTTGATGAGCTACGAAGTGCTGACCGCCTTCTTCCTCGAAGCGACCTTCCTCGGAGTCATGCTGTTCGGCATGAAGCGCGTGTCGGAGACGCTGCATTTCTTCGCTACCTGCATGGTCGCGCTGGGCACGTTGATCTCGACGTTTTGGATCGTCTCCGCGAACAGTTGGATGCAAACGCCAGCGGGTTACGAAATCATCGACGGTGTGTTTCATGCGAAGGATTGGCTGGCGATCGTTTTCAACCCTTCGTTTCCCTATCGTTTAGCGCATATGGTCTTGGCCGCGTTCTTGACCACATGCTTCGTGATCGGTGGCGTCAGCGCGGGATATTTATCGAAACGCACGCGCTACGACGAGCGCACACGCATCGCCGCGACGCGGATGCTGAAACTCTCGGTCGCATTCGCGGCGATCGTGGTGCCGTTGCAAATTTTCGCCGGCGATCTCCACGGCTTGAATACGCTGAAACATCAACCGATGAAAGTCGCCGCGATGGAAGCGCACTGGCATGACCCGCGCACCGGGCGAAGGCGTTCCGCTGGTGCTCTTCGCGGTGCCGAATCAGGCCGAAGCGCGCAACGATTACGCGATCGAGATTCCGCGATTGGCGAGTCTGATTCTCACGCACTCTGCCGATGGCACGTTCCCGGCATTGACCTCGAAACCCGCCGACGAACGTCCGCCGGTCGCGCCGGTGTTCTATGCATTTCGAGTGATGGTGGGCATCGGCACGGCGATGTTGGCGTTGACCTTACTATCGGCGTTCGCGTGGCGGCGCGGTTGGTTGTTCGATCCAGCGCATCGCGTCGGGCGCCTGTTGCTGCGCGGCTGGCGGGCGATGACGATGTCGGGTTTCGTCGCGATTCTCGCGGGCTGGTACGTCACCGAAATCGGGCGGCAACCGTACACGGTGTATGGCCTACTGCGCACCGCCGATTCGGTCAGCGCGGTGCCTGCGGAAAGCATTCTGTTTTCGTTGATCGTGTTCGCGCTGGTGTACTTCAGCGTGTTCGGTGCCGGCCTGTGGTACTTGGTCAAGTTGATTCGCAAAGGTCCGCAGGCTTACGAACCCGCGCCACATCTTGATGGCGGCGAGAAAACGCCCGCGCGGCCGTTGTCGGCGGCAGGCGGATCGATCGAAGGCGGCATCGACGCGCCCAGCGAGGAGAACACCGTGAAGGAGCCGACGGCATGACGACACTCTCAGGAATGGAGTATTGGCTCCCGCTCGCATGGTTCGCGGTGATCGCCTTCGGCATCATGATGTACGTGCTGCTCGACGGCTTCGTGCTCGGTCTCGGCATCCTTGCGCCCTTCGCCGAGGACGAGGATCAACTCGATCACATGATGAACACCGCCGCGCCGATCTGGGACGGCAACGAAACCTGGTTGGTGCTCGGCGGTGCGGGCCTGCTCGCGGCGTTTCCGAAAGTCTATGCGCTGGTGCTGTCGGCGCTGTATTTGCCGGTGTTGCTGATGCTGATCGCGTTGGTGTTCCGCGGCGTCGCGTTCGAGTTCCGTTTCAAAGCGAAAACGCTGCGGCGCGTCTGGGGCATCGCGTTCTGGCTGGGCTCGGTCTGCGCTGCGTTCGCGCAAGGCGTGATTCTGGGCGCGATCGTCGAAGGCATGCCGTTGCAAGAGGGCAAATACATCGGCGGCGCCTTCGGTTGGTTCAGCCCATTCTCGATGCTGACCGGGGTCGCCGTCGTGTTCGGTTATGCCTTGCTCGGCAGCGCGTGGTTGATCTTGAAAACAGACGGCGAGTTGCAGCGCGTCGCACGCACCATCGCACGGCCGTTGATCTTCAACGTGATGGCCTTCATCGGCTTGGTCAGCGCGTGGCTGCCGTTCCTCGATAGCCGCATCATGGCGCGTTGGTTCGAAGGCGGACGTTTCCTGTGGTTATCGCCGGTGCCGATCGCCGTGCTCGTGGTCGGTTGGACGCTGTGGCATAGCGTGCGTCGCGACGATCGCGAAGCCTGGCCCTTCGTGCTCAGCCTCGGTGTTGTTCGCGCTCGGCTTCGCCGGTTTGTTGTTCGGCATGTGGCCGTACATCGTGCCGCCATCGATCACGATCTGGCAGGCCGCCGCACCGCCCGCGACGCAGGGTTTCGCGATCGCAGGATTGATCGTGCTGCTGCCAGCGATTCTCGGTTACACGTGGTGGTCGTACTCGGTGTTCAAGGGCAAGGTCGCGGCGGATGCGGGGTATCACTGAGCGTGCTCCCAGCCTCACGCGCGAAAGCCAAGCGCCGTGTCTGAGGTCAATCGCGAAATAGCGAACTCAACGATGTTCCCTCTCCCCGTGCAACGCACGGGGAGAGGGTGGTCGAAGGCCGGGAGAGGGGTGCTCTTCGGAACGTCTCGCGAGTGCGTTCGCCCCTCATCCGGCGCTACGCGCCACCTTCGCCCGGCCCTCGCGCACAGCGCTCGGGCGCTCATCGGCGCGCGAGGCGGTGCCTCGCAAGCGCGCCTCTTCGCCCCCGCATGCAGGAGAAGGAAAGCCTCACCGATGCGGTGAGAGCGACAGCGATGTTCCCTCTCCCTGTGCGTTGCACGGGGAGAGGGTGTCCGAAGGGCGGGAGAAGGGCGATCTTCGGGACGCATCTCGAGTACGTTCGCCCCTCATCCGGCGCTGCGCGCCACCTTCGCCCGACCCTCGCGCACAGCGCTCGGGCGCTCATCGGCGCACGAGGCGGTGCCTCGCAAGCTCGCCTCTTCGCCCCCGCATGCGGGAGAAGGAAAACTTCATCTAATGCTGTGAGAACTCTGCAAACGGCAACCTAGACACCAAGCTGCCGATCATGCACCCTCGACCACAAGAGCAACGACACCGCCGCGCCGCACAGACACAGAAACATATCCCACTGCGTATCCCACTGATCGCCTTGCGTGGCGAGGAACGCATCGGCGTCCGCGCCGTAGATCAAGGCCGACCACCATTCGATCAACTCGAAGAACGCGCTGAAACTCAGGCATGCGGCGAGGATCAGATAAACCAGCCAGCCGCCGCGCTTGAGCGGGGTGCATCGCAGCAGCAATTCACGCGCGAGGATCGCAGGGGTGAACCCCTGCATGATATGACCGACGCGATCCCAGGGATTGCGCTCGAAGTTGAGGGTATCGCGCAGCCAGAACCCCAGCGGCGTTTCGGCGTAGGTGTAGGCGCCGCCGTAGATCAGCACCAAGGCGTGCGCGACCAAGAGCCAACACAAGAGTCGCGTCAGCGGAAAGCGCTTCCACTTCGCGACGATCAACGGAATCGCGACGATGACCCAGACGGTTTCGAGGAACCAGGTCAAGCGATCTTTCGGCGCAAGGCCGGAAAGCAGCAAGGCGACCGCGACCAATGCGAGCAGAGCCGTTGCGCTCGTAGCGGCGGCGGCGATGGTGAACGGCAAGATGGTCACCTTTCAAAAAGCAGCCAGGTATGTAAGCCAACCTGAAGACGCGGGTGGTGTCAATGAGCGAGCCTACAGCCCTAACGCCGATCGCGTGGATAAGTTTGTCGAAGACTCCGAATAAGTTATTGCCGACCGGGAAAACTTCTTGCATATTGCTAGGGCCTGTCGACATCCCTGCTAACCGGGCTGACGCTACGTGACGCGATTCCGCGAAGAGAACATTGGATTCAAGTACTTACATCAGATGGCATGTTCTCAACCAGCGGGCTGTTTCGCTTAAGCTAGCTGATGGGACAGCGGTATCTTTCGCTTGGCGTCTCAATCCGTAAAGAAGGCCGCCCATCGAAGAATTGAAGTCGTTCCACCGCTCACGACGCCAACTTTACGCGCCGCCAGCGTCTGCCACGGTCGTGGACATCGACGCCGTTGAGGATACTGCAGCAGTAATCTACGTCGTCGCGCCGACGAAGTTCCTGTTGTTGTTCTTCGCGACCTTCAGCGCGTATTCGCTGTATTGGTTTTGGCGGCATTGGACGCTACAGAAGCGCCGCTACGCACTCGATCTGTGGCCGGTGCCGCGCGCGATCTTTCAGATCCTTCTTCGCCCATAGCCTCAATCGCGAGATCGATTTCCGGCTCAAACGCATCGACCCCCGCTATCGTTGGTCCCCCGGTGCGCATGCGACGGTGTTCGTGATCTTCAGCATTGCCGGCAGTATCCTCGATCGTTTGTCCGGCGCGTCGATCGGATCGCCGTATGTCGATGTGCTGGCGGTCCTCACTATGATCCCGGCCGCTTACACCATGCTGCAAGCGCAGAAGGCCGCGAACGCCGCCTGCGGCGACCCGAAGGGCGCGACCAATGCCCGGCTCACGCCGGTGAACTATTTTTGGCTGATCCTCGGCCTGATCCTGTGGGCCATGATCGCACTCGGCCTGTTGGCGATCGCTGGAGTACTCGAATGACGACATCTGCCCGTTCGCGCCTATCTCTTCGCGCCGCGATCTTGTTCGCCGCGACGCTCGCGCCGCTGTTCATTATCGGCTGCGAGCGCGAAGCGCCGGTGGCGCAAGCGGCGGCGACGGCCACCGCGCAACCGCCCGACATCGATTCCTCGAAGGATATCGCCGCCGCCGACACCGCCGGCGCGCAACGCATCCGCACCGATGTGCGCTATCTCGCCGACGACACACTGGAAGGCCGCGAAACCGGCACCCGCGGTTACGATCTCGCCGCGGAGTACGTCGCCAAGCGCTTCGGCGAGATCGGTTTGAAACCCGCGGGCGAACAGGGCGGTTTTTATCAAACCGTGCCGCTGCTCAAAGCCACGCGCGAGGCCGAAGGCGCGGCGTTGACCGTGAAGCGCAATGGCCGCGAGATCGAACTGCGGATGCGCGATCAGTTCCTACCGGGCTTGAACTACAACGCCACCGAGCATGCCTTGGACGCGCCCGCGGTGTTCGTCGGCCAAGGCGTGCATGCGCCTGATCTCAATCACGACGATTTCGCCGGCCTGGATCTCAAAGGCAAGATCGCGGTCGTGTTTCCCGGCGCGCCCGCGCGCTTCGACCACGATCGTCGCGCGTTCTACAGCTCCAGCCGCGAAAAACTGCGCGTCATCGCCCAGCGCGGCGCGATCGGCGTCATTACCGTCAATACGCCAGAGGACGAGGCCGATGCACCGTGGGCGCGTAGTGCGGCGAATTGGCAGAAGTCCGGCATGCGTCTGCGCGACGTCGACGGCAAAGGCATCGCGACCTTCCCCGAATTGCGCGCGACCGCCACCGTGAGCGCTTCCGCCGCGGATCTGATTTTCGCCGATGGCCCGCTGACTGCGGCTGCGCTGTTCGACGCTGCGCGCGAGGGCACGCTTAAAGGCTTCGCGTTGCCGGGCACGATCGCGCTCAGCGGGCGTACCAAGATCGAACCGATTCAATCGCGGAATGTGGTCGCGGTGTTGCCGGGCAGCGACGCGACGCTCGCGGCGGAGCATCTGGTCTATACCGCGCATCTGGATCACATCGGCATCGGTGCCGCGGTCGATGGCGACGTCATCTACAACGGCGCGCTCGACAATGCCTTGGGTGTGGCGATCTTGCTCGAAGCGGCGACGCAGTTGCGCGCGCAAACCGCTGCGCCGAAGCGTTCGATCTTATTCGTCGCCGTCACTGCGGAAGAAAAAGGCTCTGCTCGGCGCGGAATGGTTCGCGACCCATCCGACCGTGCCGGCTGCATCGCTGGTCGCGAACATCAATATGGACATGCCGGTGCTGCTGGCGCCGAGCAACGACGTGGTGCCGGTCGGCGTCGAGCATTCGACACTGAAGGCGGCGCTCGACACCGCGGCGCAGGAGATCGGCGTCGGCCTATCGCCCGATCCGTTCCCCGAAGACGTGGTGTTCGTGCGCAGCGATCAATACGCCTTCATCCGCGCCGGCATTCCTGCGGTGTATCTCACCGGCGGCATGATCTCCGCCGACGGTCAGCGCGACCCGAAGATGGCGTTACGCAAATTTCTGCGCGATCACTACCATCAACCCAGCGACGACGCGAGCTTGCCGATCGCGTACGGCGATGCTTCGCGCCTCGCACGCCTGAACGCGCGGATCGGTCGTATCGTCGGCGATGCCGTACAGCGGCCTGCATGGAACAAAGGCGATTTCTTCGGTTCGAAATTCGGGGGCCAAGGAGAGACGCATGCGAAGTGAGCCTCGATCGCTATCGGTGCGGCTGTCGCGACTGTTGCATCCGGCGTTTCTGATCGCGCTCGCGCTGCTGATCGCCAACGATTGGCTGCTCAAACCGCTGTTCCACAATGCGATCACCGGGAAATTATCGGACTTCGCCGGCGTGTTCGCTTTCGCGTATTTCTGGTCGGTCGTCGCCGGCCGCCGGCACGCGGCGATTCATGTGTTGGTCGGCATCGTCTTCGCGATTTGGAAATCGCCGTTGTCCCAACCGGCGATCGACGCGTGGAATGCGTTGGGGATCATGAACATCGCGCGCGTGGTGGATGCGGGCGATCTGTTGGCCTTAGCGATCCTGCCGCTGTCGTGGTGGATCGTATCGATGCCCAGAGCGGTGACGCGCGCCGATGCGGAATCGAGCGTCGGCATGCGGTCGCGAAACTCTTAGTCGCGGGCATCGCATTGGTGGCGTTCGCTGCGACCAGCAAAGCCTACCGCACGATCGCGATCGAAGCCGATTATCTCAGCCCGCATGCGACATCGCGAATCAAGGCCATCGTCGAACGCGACGACGATAAGATCTACGCTTACGACGAGCGGCTGACGGTGAACGTCGCGTTCGAGGATTGCGACAACGCGCATGCCGAATTGACGGTGCACGATCACGGCGGAAAGGCCATGTTGCGCTTGAATCGTTTCAGCGGACGTTGCGCGGGCGACGATCTTGAGCGCGACGCGGTCTTGGCGGCGCTCGACCCGGTGCTCGCCGACGCCTTCGATGCGCAGCGCGTCAAAGCTGGCGTGGGTGCCGTCGGGCCGGCGTTCGCCTTATCGACGCCCGCCGGGTATTGCCCATCGAGTGCGGATAAATCACCGAAACCGCGTCGGGATCCCGATGCGTCCGATTCGACGTATCCACCCAAGACGCGACGCAAAGCCCCGGAGCCGGACGCGAACGCCGCGCTCACCGCCCCAGCGGCATCCCCCGAAACGCCTTCACCGTCCGCAGCACGAAACTCGAATTGACGTCGGCGACGCCGGCTTGGTTGAGCAGGCGGTCGAGCAGGAACCGCGAGAAGTGTTCGAGGTCGCGCACCGCGACCTGCAGCAGATAGTCCATATCGCCGGTCAGCGCATGGCACGCGATCACCTCGTCCCAGCCGTCGACGAAGGCCGCGAACGCCGCGATCGATTCGGCATCGTGATGCCGCAATTGCACGCGAACGAAGGCCTGCAAACCGAGCCCCAGGCGCTCGGGATCGACCTCGGCACGGTAGCCGGCGATCACGCCATCGCGCTCTAGGCGTTGGACGCGGCGCAAGCAGGCCGAGGGCGAGAGGTGGACGCGTTCGGCCAGTTCGGCATTGGTCAGACGCCCCGATTGCTGCAATTCGGCCAGGAGTTGCAGATCGGTGCGGTCGAGATCGCCTTTACGTTCGGCATCGGTCATTTGTTGCGCTCAAGTTGATAATCGCCGTCGAAGATTGCGTATTTATCGCCCAGTACGGCAATAAAGCAAGCTTCTTGCGCCGTTTACTCGCTACATTGTGCCGACGTCCGTATGCCGCACCGCAGGAGGCCCCGATGAGCAGCACCCCGAATCGCGTCGAATCCCAGCTCACCGACAAGGGCTATATCCCGGTCTACACCACCAATGTGGTCGAACAGCCCTGGAGCAGCTACAGCGACGACGAGCATGCGGTGTGGGCCACGTTGTTCGAGCGCCAGCAAGCACTGCTCGTCGGCCGCGCCACCGAGGTGTTCTTACGCAACCAGCAGGCCATGGGCATGTCGCCGCATCAGATCCCGAAGTTCGAGGATCTCAATCGCGCGCTACGCAAGGCCACGGGCTGGGAAATCATCGGCGTCGAAGGTCTGTTGCCGGACTTGGTGTTTTTCGAGCATCTGGCCAATCGCCGCTTCCCGGTGACGTGGTGGATCCGACGTCGCGATCAGCTCGATTATTTGTCGGAACCGGATCTGTTCCACGATCTATTCGGCCATGTGCCGCTGCTGATGGAACCCGCCTTCGCCGACTATATTCAGGCGTACGGTCGAGGCGGCGTCAAAGCGCACGCCCTCGGCCCGGAGGCGATCGCCCAGCTCAGCCGGCTCTATTGGTACACCGTGGAATTCGGCCTGATCCGCGAAGCCCAAGGGCTGCGCATCTATGGCGCCGGCATCCTCAGCTCCAAAGGCGAAAGCATCTACTGCCTCGACAGCCCGGTGCCCAATCGCTTGGGTTTCGATCTGGAGCGCATGATGCGCACCCGCTACCGCATCGATACCTTCCAAAAGACCTATTTCGTCATCGACAGCTACGAGCAGTTGATGGCGGCCACCGCACCGGATTTCACCCCGCTCTATGCGCGCTTGAGCGAACAGGACACGATTCCGGCTGGAGAGGTGATCGACACCGATCGCGTCTATCACCGCGGCACCGGCGAGGGTTGGCTGCAAGACGGGGATGTGTAAGCCCGTATTCGAGCGCTAAACGCGACTTCAGGACGACCACGACGACACCACACGAGGCCCGCGATGCGGGCCTCGTGTGCGTTGGACGATGCCAGTGGACGACTCGCATCGCTGCCTCGACTTGATCCGGATCAAGATGGCGGTGTGCCGCCGTTCATAGACTGCCCGCGCCAACCGGAGAATCGTCCATGCGCGCGGGTGAGACATATAACGATAAGGTCGTGCTGCAGTTCTCGGTGATGACCGTGGTCTGGGGCATCGTCGGCATGCTGGTGGGGCTGTTGATCGCCGCCCAGCTGTATTGGCCGGCATTGAATTTCGATATCCCGTGGCTGTCCTACGGGCGATTACGGCCGTTGCACACGAACGCGGTGATCTTCGCCTTCGGCGGCAGCGCGCTGTTCGCGACCAGTCTGTACGTGGTGCAACGCACCTGCCATGTGCGGCTGCTGTCGGACAAACTCGCGGCCTTCGTGTTTTGGGGCTGGCAGCTCGTCATCTTACTGGCCGCCATCACCCTGCCGCTGGGTCTGACCCAAGGCAAGGAATACGCCGAGCTGATCTGGCCGATCGATATTCTGATCGCGGTGGTGTGGGTGTCCTATGCGGTGCTGTTCTTCGGCACCATCGCCAAGCGTCGGGTGAAGCATATCTATGTCGCGAATTGGTTCTACGGCGCGTTCATCATCGCCGTGGCGCTGCTGCATATCGTCAATAGCCTGGCGATTCCGGTATCGATGACCAACTCGTTCCCGATCTACAGCGGCGCGGTCGATGCGATGGTGCAGTGGTGGTACGGCCACAACGCGGTGGGCTTCTTCTTGACCGCCGGTTTCCTCGGGATGATGTACTACTTCGTGCCCAAGCAATGCGGCCGCCCGGTGTATTCGTATCGCTTGTCGATCGTGCATTTCTGGGCGCTGATCGCGATCTACATGTGGGCCGGCCCGCATCATCTGCAATACACCGCATTGCCGGATTGGGCGCAGTCGCTCGGCATGGTGTTCTCGCTGGTGCTGCTGGCGCCGAGCTGGGGCGGCGCGATCAACGGCGTGATGACGCTCTCGGGCGTGTGGCACAAGCTGCGCACCGACCCGATCCTGAAGTTCCTGATCGTCTCGCTCTCGTTCTACATGATGAGCACGTTCGAGGGGCCGATGATGTCGATCAAGACCGTCAACGCGCTGTCGCACTACACCGACTGGACGATCGGTCACGTGCATTCCGGCGCCTTGGGCTGGGTCGCGATGATCTCGATCGGCGCGATCTACATGCTGTTGCCGCGCTTGGTCGGCCTGAAGGAGATGTGGTCGGTGAAACTCATCGACACGCACTTCTGGGTGCATACGATCGGCGTGGTGTTCTACATCGCTTCGATGTGGATCGCCGGCGTGATGCAAGGGCTGATGTGGCGCGCCACCAACAACGACGGCACGCTGACCTACAGTTTCGTCGAATCGCTGGCGGCGACCTATCCATATTATCTCGGCCGTTTCATCGGCGGCGCGCTGGTGGTGACCGGCATGCTGTTGATGGGCTGGAACATGCTGCGCACGCTGCAGAGCGCGAAGGCGCCTGTCGCCCATCCGGTGCTTGAACCCGATGTCGCGGAGGCGCGCGCATGAGTCGTTACCGCAGGCCGTTCGCACGCTTATCGACAGCGTTTATCTCAGCCGCAGACTCTTCTTTACGCATGACCGACGAGCGCACGCCATGAGCCACGCCCACGAAAAGATCGAAAAAAACGTCAGCCTGATGGCGATCCTGATCGCCGTCGCGGTGTCCTTCGGCGGCATGGCGCAGATCATCCCGCTGATGTTCCAAGCCGAAGCGATCGAACCGTTGCCGGGCGTGAAGCCGTATCCCGCGCTCGAATTGGCCGGCCGCGATATCTACATCCGCGAAGGTTGCTACAACTGCCATTCGCAAATGGTGCGCACGCTGCGCTTCGAGACCGAACGCTACGGCCATTACTCGCTGGCCGGCGAATCGGTGTACGACCGCCCGTTCCAATGGGGCAGCAAACGCACCGGGCCCGATCTGGCGCGCGTCGGTGGGCGTTACTCCGACGATTGGCATCGCGTGCATATGACCAATCCGCGCGATGTGGTGCCCGAGTCGAATATGCCCGGCTTCCCGTGGCTGGCCGACAACAAAGTCGACGGCGGTCACGTGAAGAAAAAAATGCAGGCGCTACGCAGATTCGGCGACCCCTACACCCAAGCCGATGTCGACGGCGCGGTCGACGCGGTGAGCGACAAGACCGAGCTCGATGCCTTGGTCGCTTATCTGCAGGGCTTAGGCAAACACGCACCGAGGGGAGGCTGAGTCATGGTGTCCGGAATCATCACCGCCGTGTTGTTGGGCTTGTTCTTGATCGGTACGGTCTGGGCGTATAGCCCGCGGCGCAAACGCGAATTCGATGCGGCGGCGGCATTGCCATTCGACGACGACGACAGCAACGACCGTACGAACATCGCGCAGGAGAACGACCGATGAGCGCTTCCGTCCTGACCACCGCCGCCGCGGCCGGAACCGGCACGCTCACGCAAGGCTGGTCCTGGTTCGTGATCGCCTTGGTCGTCCTGAATATCGCAGGCTGTCTTTGGTTGATCTGGTGGACCGCACGGCGCCGCCCCGGCGATCCCAACGCGACGGACACCAGTCACATCTGGGACGGCGATTTGACCGAATACAACAAGCCGATGCCGCGCTGGTGGATCAACTTGTTCTATCTCACCATCGTCTTCAGCATCGGCTATTTGGTCTGGTATCCGGGTTTCGGCGCTTTCGCCGGTACCAGCCAGTGGACTTCGATGCGCGAGCACGATCTCGAAAAGGCCGCGCAGGATAAAAAGCTCGAGGCGGCGTTCGCGCCGTTCGCGGGCAAACCCATCGATGTCATCGCGCAAGATCAAAAAGCGCTGAAACTCGGCAAGTCGATCTTCTCCAACAACTGCGCGACCTGCCATGGTTCCTCGGCGCAGGGCGCGATCGGTTATCCGAATCTCACCGACACGATATGGCATTGGGGCGGTTCGCCCGAGCAGATTCTCGAAACCGTGCTGGAGGGCCGTCAAGCCGCGATGCCTGGGTGGGAAGGCGCGCTTGGCGGCCCCCAGGGCGTTACCGAGGTCGCGGTGTATCTGCAGTCCTTGCGCGGCGAGCGCGTGGATGCCGGTCTCGCTCATGCCGGTGAACTCAAGTACGCCGGTATTTGCGTGAGTTGCCATGGCGTGGACGGCAAAGGCAATCAAGCATTGGGCGCGCCCGATCTCACCGACGACTATTGGTTGTACGGCGATAGCATGACCACCGTCCAACAAACGATCGCGCTCGGCCGCAACGGTGCGATGCCGGCGCATCGCCCGATCATCGGCGAAACCCGTGCGCGCTTAGTCGCCGCTTATGTCTGGTCGCTGTCGCACAAGCCCGGCGAAACGGCGCAAGCCGTCACCGCTGCGAGCGATGCGCTGCCGCCGCAGGCTGCTGCCGACGCTGCGACCGATACGACGTCGGCGACCGCCGCAGCATCGCCAACGCAGTGATGCGAACGCGAACGTCAGCGCAGGCTTCGATGCACGCTCCTTCCGAGACGTTTCCATGACCGCGCCTTCCGTGCCGCCGCCGTTCGATCACCCGCCGCGCACGATGACGCAGCGCTTGGGCGCGATTTTGTGGCCCAGCTTTTTCGCCGCGGGCGTCGCGACGATGGTGTGTTTCGCATTGATCGATCCTCTGATCTTGCGCGACATGACCTTTCCGGATTGGCCGATCGATCGCGAAAGCGGTTATGCGATCGGTTTTTTCGCGTTCTGGTGCGCGACCGCATCGTCGAGTCTATTCACCTGGATCTTGTTGCGTCCGGCCAGTCGCTTCAATCGCGCGATGAAAGACGATTGAGCGGCATAGGACAATGAAAAAAGACATTCCGCTGAAGCTCCAAGACGACGGCAAGCCGCAGAACGAAGCGGGCTCGATGTACGTCAGCGAGAAGACGATCCATCCGCGCGATGTCGATGGCCGGTTCCAACGTCTGCGCGCGATCGCGGTGTGGGTGCTGCTGGGGATGTTCTATCTGTTCCCGTGGCTCAAGTGGGATGGCCGCCAGTCGGTGCTGTTCGACCTGCCGGCGCGTAAGTTCTATGTGTTTTGGTTGAATTTCTGGCCGCAGGATTTCGTGTTTCTGGCGATGCTGCTGATCATCGCCGGCATGTCGCTGTTCTTCTTCACCGCTTTGGCCGGCCGCCTATGGTGCGGTTACGCCTGCCCGCAGACGGTTTGGACCGAAGTCTTCGTTTGGATCGAGCAGTGGTGCGAAGGCGATCGCAACAAGCGCATCAAATTCGACAATTCGCCGTGGACGATGGATAAGCTCCGCCGCCGCGGCGGGAAGCATGTGTTGTGGTTGTTGTTCGCGCTGTGGACGGGCTTCACCTTCGTGGGGTTCTTCACCCCGATCCGCGAATTGGCCGATCGCCTCGTGCCGTTCGCATGGAGCGGCTGGGAAACGTTCTGGGTGCTGTTCTATTCGCTCGCGACTTGGGGCAACGCCGGCGTGCTGCGCGAGCAAGTGTGCAAGTACATGTGCCCGTACGCGCGTTTCCAAAGCGCGATGTTCGACCGCAACACCCTGATCATCGCCTACGACCCCATGCGCGGCGAACCGCGCGGCTCGCGCAAGAAAGGCCTCGCCAGCGTGCTCGAACGCGCGCGCGGCTTGCTGGAAAAAACCGTCGCATACGATTACGTCTTCCGCGCGGCGCATCACCATACCGCCGCGGACAATTTAGTCGCGGCGCGCGGCAACACCTCGATTCTCGACCATAAGCTCGAAGCCGAGCCGCTGCCGAAATTCGCGGCCGAGGAACTCGGCGACTGCATCGACTGCACCATCTGCGTGCAGGTCTGCCCCACCGGCATCGACATCCGCAACGGCCTGCAGTACGAGTGCATCGCCTGCGGCGCTTGTATCGATGCATGCGATCAAGTGATGGATAAGGTCGGCTATCCGCGCGGCCTGATTCGCTACAGCACGCAGAACGCGATCGACGGCAAACCGACGCGCGTGCTGCGGCCGCGAATCGTGGTGTATGGGCTGCTGCTATTGGCCTTGCTCGTCGCCTGGACGTGGGGCGTGACCCATCGCAACCCGCTGATCGTCGACGTGCTGCGCGATCGCAACGCGCTCTACCGCACCGCCGCCGACGGCCGTATCGAGAACAACTACACGCTCAAACTGGCGAACAAGACCCAGCAGGCGCAAACCTATACGATCGACATCGTCGCCAAGGATGGGATCGCCCTGAACGGCGGCCCGCAGCGCATCCAGGCAGGCGCCGAAGAAGTGTTGAACCTGCCGCTGATTCTGAGTGCGCCCATACGTGTTCACGGCAAGCGGCCGCTGGTGATCGTGGTGGAAAGCAGCGACGGCAAGCTGCGGCGCGAAATCGAAACCAATTTCTTCGCGCCCGTGCAGTGAGCGGCGTCATTACGATTGGGGCGGCCGTACGACGCGATGGAT
The DNA here is from genome assembly GCA_963783035.1 of uncultured Gammaproteobacteria bacterium. Taxonomy (GTDB): domain Bacteria; phylum Pseudomonadota; class Gammaproteobacteria; order Xanthomonadales; family Xanthomonadaceae; genus Lysobacter_I. The sequence continues at coordinate 345,419 of CAWAMC010000004.1, read as the reverse complement.
CGACGGCGCGTCGATGGCGGATCGATGGCGGATCGCGTCCGTTGGCGTCGCCGTCAGCACCGGCGTCATCGGAAGCTGACTTGTATCAAGTGCGCGCATGCGACGTTACGGCAAGTTAAGCGCGGTGGCGTTCGCCATCGTTCTCCCCTGATCCCCTGCGAGGCATCGATTCGTGAACACGCAACGCGCCAACGACGGCGATCGCCATGGCCGTCCAGGCCGCAATCCCATGGTCTGGTTGGTCGTCGGCTTGCCCGCGTTGGTGGTCGTGGCCGCGTTCGCGACCTTGGCGATCGCGATCCGCGCCGGCGGCAGCGATGCCTTGCCCGACGATGTGCGGCGCATGGCGCAAATCCAAACCACCGATCTGAGCGCCGACGAGTTCGCCGCGACGCAGAAACTCTCGGCGGTGCTGAGCATCGGCGAGAACACGATCGGCGAGAGCAGCATCGACATCCTGCCGGCCAGCGGCGATCTGCTGAAAGACGAACGCGTCCGCGCGCAGACGCTCACGCTGTTGCTGCAGCATCCGAGCCGCGCCGTCGAAGATCGCGCGCTGACGTTGCGGCCGAGCGGCCACGGTTGGCGCATCGCCGAAGCGCTCGATCTTAGCCACGATTGGCGCGTACAAATCGTCGCGGCCGATGGCCGCTGGCGTTTGCATGGGCGGCTGCCGAAAGCGACCCGCTCGACCCTGCTGCAACCTGCCTTGGGCGATACGCATCCGACGGTGGCGACACTGCAGCCATGACCGTGCCGGGCGCGACGCTCGCTCGACCCGCTTTCGGCGATGCCGCGGCCATAGCGCGCGCGCGTTGCGATATCGGACGTTGTTTCCACTGCGGCGAATCGTTGCCGCCCGCGCCGGCGATGGCGGAAGTAGACGGCGCCGAGCGTGCGTTCTGCTGCAGCGGTTGCTCCGCTGCGGCGCGTTGGATCGTCGATGCCTCGCTGCAGGATTACTACCGCCTGCGCCAGAACGATGCGGCGAAGATCGACCCCGACGACACCGATTACCGTGCCTGGGACCGCGACGATGTGCTCGCCGGCCACACGCGCGTCGTCGATGACGGCCGCGAAATCACGATCCTCACCGACGGCATGCGCTGCGCCGCCTGCGCCTGGTTGATCGATCGTGCGCTCTGCCGCGATGAAGGCGTGCGCGAAGTCGTCGCGAACGCCGTCACCGGCCGCATCCGCATCGTGTGGGATCCGCAGCGCACGCGGCTATCGGCGCTGTTGTCGCGACTCGCGGCGCTCGGCTATCGGCCCGCGCTCGCGACCGGTCGGTCGCGCGAAGATGCGCGCCGCCGCGAACGCCGGCGCTGGATGATTCGGTTGGGCGTCGCTGGACTCGGCACCATGCAGGCGATGATGTTCGCCGAGGCCTTGTATCTGGACACCGCGCGACAGATGCCGATTCCCACGCGCGATTTCTTCCGCTGGATCGCGTTTCTGGTGTCGACACCGGTGGTGTTCTACGCCGGTTGGCCGTTTCTCGAAGGCGCGTGGCGCGAACTGCGCGCGCGGCGTCTGGGCATGGACACGCTGATCGCCTCGTCGACGCTGCTGGCCTATTTCGCCAGCCTGATCGAAACGGTGCGCGGCGGCGCGCATGTGTGGTACGACGCCGCGGTGATGTTCGTCTTCCTGCTGTTGACCGCGCGCTTGCTCGAAGAACGCGCGCGCGGCGCGGCGAGCGCGCAGGTCGATGCGCTGGCGCGTGCGCGTCCGGTCTTGGCGACGCGCGAAGCCGTCGATGGCCGTCGCGAGCAAGTGCCGCTGGAGTCGCTGGCGGTCGGCGATATCGTGCGCGTCGCGGTCGGCGAAGCGGCGCCGGCGGATGGCATGCTCATTGATGGCATGCTCGCCGATCGTGCCCAAAGCGATGGCCGCGACGCGCGCGATCGCAGCGAAGACGAGACGATCGCCACCTTCGACGAATCTCTGCTTACCGGCGAATCGCGCGCGGTGACGAAAAGCTTGGGCGATGCGGTGTACGCCGGCAGCGTCTGCCGCGAACGCCCGGCACGGCTGCGTATCGCGCGCACCGGCGAAGACACGCGACTGTCGCAACTCACGCGCTTGGTCGAACGCGCGCAGTCGCAGCGTCCGGCGCTGGCGCATCTCGCCGATCGCGTGGCGGCATGGTTCGTCGCCGCATTGAGCCTGATCGCGTTCGGCGTCTACGTGTGGTGGCGCATGCACGAACCGGCGCGCGCGTTCGAAGTCGCGCTCGCGGTGTTGGTGGTGAGCTGCCCCTGTGCGCTGTCGTTAGCGGTGCCGACGGCGCTGACCACCGTGCATGGCGCACTGGCGAAACTCGGCGTGCTCGCGCTGCGTCCCGAAGCCCTGTCGGCGCTGGCGCGCGCCAATCGCATCGTCTTCGACAAAACCGGCACGCTGAGCGATCGTCGTCCGCGCATCGCCGCGATCGCGTGTTTCGATGGTGTGAGCGAGACGCGCGCGTTATCGCTCGCGCTGGCGTTGGAACGCGACAGCGGCCATCCGCTCGCAGCGGCGTTCGCCGCGTATGCGACGGCATGCTCGACGACGGCTGCGCACGAATCGATCGATGCGCGGATGCAGGCCGACGCGCGGCGCACCGAACCGGGTCACGGTCTCGCTGGCCGCGTCGACGGCATCGACTATCGATTAGGGCGCGCGCAATGGGCCGCAGCCGACGATGCGCGCGCACTGGCCGACGACGATGCGCTGTGGCTCGGCGATGGGCGACATGCGTTCGCGCGCTTCGCGCTCGATGAAACGCTGCGCGCGGACGCTCGCGACGCGGTGTCGGATCTGCGCGCGCTCGGTCTGCAGGTCGACATCTGCAGCGGCGATGCGCATCGCCGCGTGCGCCGCCTCGCCGATGCGCTCGGCATCGGCGACGACGCCACCCGCGCACGGCAAACGCCGGAAGACAAACTCGCGTTCGTGCGTTCGCGACAAGCCGCGGGCGATATCGTCGCGATGGTCGGCGACGGCCTCAACGACGCGCCCGTGCTGGCCGGCGCCGATGTTTCGCTCGCCTTGGCCGACGGCGCGGCATTGGCGCAGCGCGCAGCGGATTTCGTGGTCGTCGGCGACGCGCTGCGGCGCATTCCGCAAGCGATCGCGCTGGCGCGGCGTAGCCGCCGCATCGTTCGCGAAAACATCGCCTGGGCGATCGGTTACAACCTGCTCGCGCTGCCGCTGGCGGCATCGGGCGCGGTCACGCCGTGGATGGCCGCGGTCGGCATGGCGCTGTCGTCGTTGCTGGTCACGCTCAATGCCTTGCGCCTCGCGCGCATTCCGCGTTCGGCGGCGATGGCTGCGACGACGCGTACGTCCGACCGTGCGGCTGCGAAACTTGGATCTCTGGAGATCGCGCCATGAACATCCTGCTCGCACTGGTGCCGATCAGTTTGATTTTGCTCGGTCTCGCGATCTACGCCTTCGTCTGGGCGGTGCGCAACGGCCAATACGACGACTTGGACACGCCCGCGCTCGACATCCTCGTCGATCGCGCACCCGACCGCGCACCCGACGATACGCGCGACGCATCTACCGACCTCCAGCGCGAATCGCCATGCGATGGAGCGCAGGATGGCGCTTGATTGGCTGGTGCTCGGCGCAGCGCTGCTGAGCGGTCTGCTCGGCGGCGTGCATTGCGCGGCGATGTGCGGCGGCATCGCAACGACCGTGCTCGGCGGCGCGTCGTCGCGACGCGACGCCTCGCCCGCCGCATTGTGGCTGCAGGCGATGCAACCGAATCTCGGCCGCATTCTCGGTTATGCCCTCGCCGGTGCGATCGCGGGCGGCATCGGTCATGGCCTCGTCGCGATCGTGCGTCAACCGCACTTCGCGCTCGCGCTGCGCGTGGGCGTGGGCGCGGTGCTGATCGTGGTCGCGTTGCGGTTGCTCAATCCGCGCGGACGCTTCGATCCGCTGTCGAAACCCGCGCAGTCTCTATGGCAACGTCTGCGCCCCTTGCAAGCGCGACTGCTGCCGGCCGACACCGCCTTCAAACGCATCGGGTTGGGCCTGCTTTGGGGCTGGTTACCCTGCGGACTGAGCGCGACCCTGCTGACCGCCGCTTGGTTGCAAGCCAGCGCCATCAACGGTGCGCTGACGATGCTCGCCTTCGGTCTGGGCACATGGGCGGTGATGCTGCCCCTGACGTGGTCCGGCGCGCGCCTCGGTCAGCGCTTGCAGCGCGGCGGTTTCCGCGTCGCCGCGGGCGGCTTACTGCTCGCGGCCGGCCTGCTCACGATCGTCGCGCCATGGTTGATGCACGCGCCCGTGTTGCACGATGTCCTTGCCGCACTGGGCTGCCGGCCGTTGCCGGCCTGATGCGGCACGCACGCCCAACACGCACTCGGCCACCGGGTGGCGGCGACGGACGATGCCTCTATAATGGCCGGATTGTGCGGCCGGGCCCGGCCGCGTCTCGATTTCTCAGGTGAGTCGTGCGTAATTACGATCTGGACTTCCTCAAACGCTTTTCGATGGTCATCGCCTTCTTGATGGCGGTGACGCTGGCCCTGATCCTGTTCGCCGCGTATCTGCATTACCAGCAGCCGCACGAGGGCAGCCCGATCGAAGCCAAGCGTGTCGAGGCCCGAATCGCGCCGGTCGGCGGCGTATTCGCCGGCAAGAGCGGCGAAGCGGCGCGCGCAGCGGCCGACGAAGCCGCCAAGGCCGCATTGATCGCCAACGTGCCGTACGACGGCCGCACCGACGGCAACGAGATCTTCGGCGGCCTGTGCGCCAGCTGCCACAAAGGCGGCATCGGTGGGGCACCGACCCTCTCCGCCGCCGGGATGGGCGCACGCGCGGCCAAGGGCAAAGACATGCTCTACAAACATGCGATCGAAGGCTTCCAAGGCAGTGCGGGCGTGATGCCGGCCAAAGGCGGCAACCCGGCATTGACCGACGATCAAATCAAAGCGGCGGTCGATTGGATGCTGGACAACACGATCTGATCCAACCGCTGAAGCGCGACGACGCCACATCGTCGTAATGCCCACGTATCCTGCAACGCCGCCTTCGGGCGGCGTTGTGCTATCCGCAATGAGGTTTCGCCTATGTCGCGCTCGATTGTTGTTCGCCCATCCCGACCGTTCGCGGCGACCGTCCTCGTCGCCGTCTTGTGCGCGAGCGCCGGCATCGTTGCGCAGGACGCCGCACCGGTCGCGATCGGCGCCGTGCAAGGCCGAGGCGATGCCAGTCCGTTAGTGGGCCGCGAGGTCGTCGTCGAGGGCGTGGTCACGGCCGTGATCGACAGCGAAACCGACAACGCCACGTCGCTCCCCGCCGACGATGGTTTTTTCTTGCAGGACACCGGCGACGGCGACCCGGCCACCTCCGATGCGCTGTTCGTGATCGACGACGGCGGGCCGCCGGTGGGGGAGCGCGTCCGTGTGCGCGGCACCGTGGTCGAGATCGACACCGGTCGCAGCGGCACGCGCACGGCGCTGAGGCCGCTGGGCGTCGCGCCGCTAGGCCGCGGCAAACCGCCGAAGGCGCAAGCGATCGCCGCGCCGCCAACCGATTGGGAGCGTTACGAACATATGCGCGTGCGGATCGCTGCGCCGCTGACCGTCGCCGGTACGCATCGCACGAAACGTTACGGCGAACTCATGACCCACTTCGGCGAGCGCCTACGCACGCCGACCGAGGTTGCAGCGCCAGGCGCGGCGGCTAAAGCCCTTGCGGCCGACAATGCGCGTCGCGTATTGCGCTTGGACGACCGCAGCGATGCCGAGTCGCCGACGCTGTGGTACTTGCCCAAGGGTCTGCCGCGTACCGGTAGCCGCTTGACGCGCGTGGACGGTGTGGTCGATCAACGCAGCGGCGGGTACCGACTGCAGCTCACCGCGGTGCCGAACGTGCATCCAGCCGCGCGCCCGCGTGCGCCGAAAGTGGGCGGCGATGTGCGGGTGGTCGGTTTCAATCTGGAAAACCTGTTCAACGGCGACGGCCGCGGCGGCGGTTTTCCGACCCCGCGCGGGGCGCGCACGCCCGCGGATTACCAGGCGCAACTGGACCGCCATCTGGCGACGATCCGTGCGCTGAAGCCGGACATTCTGGCCTTGATGGAACTGGAGAACGACGGCAGCGGCCCCGATTCCAGCATCGCGGCCCTGGTGAATGCGATGCGTGCGGCAGGCCTCGGCGAGGACTGGCGTTTCGTGGATGCCGGCGACCGCTTAGGCACCGATCTCATTCGTGTCGCGTTGTTGTATCGCGCATCGCGGGTCGCGCTGGTCGGCACCGCCGCGACCTTGAACGATGGGCCGTTTCTCGAACACAGCCGCCCGCCCCTAGCGCAGAGCTTCCGCGCGGCCGGGGCCGGGCTCCATACGAACGAGGACGCCCCGGCGTTCACCATCGCGGTCAATCACTTCAAGTCGAAAGGCTGCACCGGCCCGGGCGGCAAACCTGCCGCCGGCGCCGATGCCGACCAAGGCGACGGCCAGGGTTGCTGGAACGCGATGCGCACCGAATCCGCGCGCCGTATCGGCGCTTGGCTCCGTAGCGATCCGACGCGATCGGGCAGCGATCTTGCGATGATCGTCGGCGATTTGAACGCTTACGGCATGGAAGACCCGATTCAGACGTTGATCGCCGACGGCTGGCGCGATGCCTATGCCGGGCACGGCGGCGAAGCGCCCTACAGCTATGTCTACGATGGCCAGATCGGCCGCTTGGACCACGCGTTGCTCAGCCCCGCGCTTGGCGCAGCGCCTCGCCGGGGCCGCCAAGTGGCATACCAATGCCGACGAGCCCGACCGCTCGGCGCAGGGGAGCACACTACGGGAAAGCACGCCGCCGGGCCCGTGGCGCAGCTCCGATCACGACCCCTTGCTATTGGGCTTCCGCCTCGGCCGCTGACCTGTTCAACATCTCGCATTCAAGAATGAAGTGTCATCCCGAACGAGGGCGAAGCCCGAGGAGGGACCTGCTTTAGGTTTGTTCTGCTGCAACAGCAGGTCCCTCCGCTCGCTGCGCGGGCGTTCGGGATGACAGCGAGCGGACCCACCGAAGTGATTGGAGATTTTGAACAGGCCCTAAGCACCCGCTGGCCACCGCGCCTCACCGCGTATCATCCGCGCATGCCATCGCCCGCCTTCCCCGCCGCCGACGCCAATTTGCAGCTGCCCGGCCCCATCGGTCCGCTCGAACTGGTGGTCGAACACCCCGAGGCCGATGTCGCTCCACGGCCTGTGGTGGCGATCGTCTGTCATCCGCTGCCGACCGAAGGCGGGACGATGCACAACAAGGTCGTGACCATGGCCGCGCGCAGTCTGCGCGAACTGGGCCTGACCACGATCCGTTTCAATTTCCGCGGCACCGGCGAATCCGCTGGGCACTTCGATCACGGCCAGGGCGAGCTCGACGACCTGCGCACGGTGGCCGCCTGGATGCGTCAGCAGCGTCCGGACGCCTCGCTGTGGCTGGGCGGCTTCAGTTTCGGCGCCTTCGTCAGCCTGCGCGGCGCAGCGGCGCTGCAGCCGGCCGCGTTGATCTCGATCGCGCCGCCCGCCGGGCGCTGGGATTTCGACAGCATCGCGCCACCGACCATGCCCTGGCTGGTGGTGCAGGGCGAGGACGACGAAATCGTCGACCCGCAAGCGGTTTACGACTGGGTGGCGCAGATCAGCCTCGTGCGGCCCGCGAGCGCACCGACCCTGGTGCGGATGCCCGAGACCTCGCATTTCTTCCATCGCAAATTGATGGACCTGCGCGGCGCGATCAAACATTGGGCCCGCGGCCACTTGCCCGGGCCGCAGCCCGCGGCGACGCCGTCGAAATCGGACGCTCGCTGACGATGCGCGCGCTTCCGACCGCGCCGCCCTCGGTGCGTTATGCCGAAGGCGTGGCCCGCGGCGATTGGAACGACGATCCCGCCCAGCACCCTGCATTGGCGGAGCTCGATCGCATCCATGCGGCGTTACTCGATGCGCCGAAGCCCGGCGTGTTGGAGCGCCTGTTCGCGAAACCTGCGGCGCGCGCACCGAACGGTTTGTATCTCTGGGGCGGCGTCGGTCGCGGCAAGACCTTCTTGATTGATCTGTTCTACGACAACTTGACCTATGACGGTCTGCCGATCGCCGAGAAACGCCGCACGCATTTTCATCGTTTCATGCGCGACGTGCATGAGCGCCTACGCGCGCATGCGGGCGAACGCGACCCGCTCGCGGCCATCGCGCGCGAATGGCGAAAACATCTCCGCGTGTTGGTGCTCGACGAATTCTTCGTCAGCGATATCGGCGACGCGATGCTGCTGGGCCGCTTGCTCGAACGCTTGTTCGACGAAGGCGTCATGCTGATCACCAGCTCGAATGCGCGGCCGGCGGATCTGTATCCGGACGGCTTGCAACGCGCGCGCTTTCTGCCGGCGATCGCGTTGATCGAAAAACATTGCAATGTGGTGTTGCTCGATAGCCCGCACGATTACCGGCTTCGCGCGCTGACGCGTTCGCCGGTGTATCGCGCGCCGCTGGACGAGGCGAGCGACGCCTGGCTCGACACGCGCTGGCGCGAGATCGGCGGCGACGATGAACATCGCGACGCCGGCATCGAGATCGAAGGCCGTCGCATCGCGGTGCGCGCGCGCGCCAAAGGCATGGCCTGGTTCGATTTCGCCGCGCTATGCGAAGGCCCGCGCGGCAGCGCCGATTACATCGAGATCGCGACCGAATTCCACACCGTCCTGCTCGGCGGCGTGCCGCTGTTCGACGGCAGCAACGACGACCCGGCGCGGCGCTTCATCACCTTGATCGACGAACTCTACGACCGTCACGTCAATCTGGTGTGTACCGCCGCCGACGCGCCGTTACGGCTGTATCGCGGCGAACGCCTGGTCGCGGCCTTCGAGCGCACGTCGTCGCGGTTGATCGAAATGCAAAGCGCAGAGTATCTGGCGCTAGAACATCGCGGCTAAGGCCGCCGGCGACTCAGGCCCGCGCCGCATCGCCCACATCTTTCATCAAACGAAATGCGCCGATCGGGTCGCGATCGGCGCATTCGGTGGTTCGAGCGTTATCGATCAGCCATGGCGCCTAGCGGCCGCCGATGCCCCTCGGCGTCTCCTGGGTCGGCGATTCCTGCGTCGGTTGCAAGCGCGCAGCTTCCTGGAACTTGACGCCCTCCTGTTCCTGCAATTGCGTCTTGCCCGACTGTTGGAACTGCTGGCCGTCCGAAGACTTCGCGAGCGTTTCCATCGCCTCCCGAAGCTTGACCGGATCCTTGAGCGAACTGAGCAGATCGTCGAGATGATGGTCGCCGGTCGACGCCTGCTTGCCTCCGCTCACGGACCCGTCCGCCCGGCGCGGATCTTGATGCGGCGTTATTTCGTGCGCCGGTATGGTGGTGTCGATCATTCGCGGGCTGATGTCCTTGAAACCCGCCGGCAAGGTCACGCCTTTGCCCTTCAGTCCCAGCTCGTTGAGGTCGATCTGCGTCTGCGGCGCCACGTATTTCGGATCTTTGGCCTTGGCGTCGTCTTGGACCAATTTCTCGACCTTGCCGACGATATCGATCGCGTTCTGTCCGTACAAGGCAGGATAGCCCTGCTTATCGTAGAAATGCTTACCGAACGCCGCGACGTTATCTTTCGTCGCTTCGAGTTGGAATTTATCGTTGAAGGTGATGCCGGCCTTGGGCTCGTACGTCAAGTTCGGCGCCTTGCCCTTGGCATCGAAATACCCTTGCATGTCCGGGCTGGCGTTATAGAGCTTCTCGTAGAGCTGCGCCTTCGTCGCGCTCGGATTTTCGCGCTTGATGTGCGCGGCGAGAACGTTGACGCCTGCGATTTCGTCGCGCGCCTCGCGATTGCGCTGATCGGCGTTGAAGTTCTTCAAGACGTCGGTGTAATTGTGCGGCGACGGGCCGATCGCGACCTTCAACGCATCGTTGATGAACTTATCCTGCGCGGCCTTGATATCGTCGCGGTTGACCGCGTGCTCGATCTCATGGCCGAAGGTGGCGCGCATCAGATTCGCGGCCTTCGTGTTCTTGTCGGAAATCTTCAAGTAGTCCATCGGCAGCAGGATGGACTTGTCGCCGGCGTCGTAAGCGCCCACAGCGCCCTTCGCGCGCAGGCTCGCGTCGAGCGGCTCGAATTTTTCCAGGTTGCCCTTACCGATCGCTTCCAGCATCCGGGTCTTCAGTTCGGGAGTGCTGTCGAGCAGCGCACGGAAGTTCTTGCCTTCGGCCGCGTGGGTCTTCTCTAACTCCGTGAGCATCTTTTCCAGTTTCTTCTCGCTTTCGGTGGCCATGGCCGTTCCTCTTCTTATGCGTACGCGCTGATGATGAGTTTGGACACGCAGGCCTTCCCTTGCTCGGGATCGGCGTTACCGTGCGTATAGGCCAACACGCCGATATCGCCGCGGCTGAAATACCAAGCGTCGATGCCGCGATAACCGTGCATCGGCTTGGAATCGAAACCCGCGGATGTCAGCGTCCGGCTGTAGTCTTGAAAATCGAGGCCGCAGATCGGTGCGGGATCGGCTTCGCCGTCGTCGGTCTGATCGTCGAAGGAAAAGCGCAGGCTGCTGGGCTTGGCGCCGATTTTCTCGGGCGTAGAGATCAGGTTGTACGTCCAGTCGTCGGTGAGCTGACCGCCGAACCCGTACACATTCGGATCGTCGGCATTGAATTCGACCTTGATCCCGGTTTCGTGTTCGATATGTTCGGGCGCGAGATCTTGCATGCTGCGAAGGCTGTCGATCAGTTTCAACACGCGGCGGCCGATCTCATCGGCGGTCATAGGCATGGCGACGGCGGACATGGAAGACTCCTGTTCAACGTGGTTGCCGGCTTGCTTGGCGGGCGGTGACGACGCGCAGCCGGCCAGCGCGAGGGCCAGCGCATAGCCGAAACTGCGGAAGTGGGGGATGGGGCGCATGTTTCAGTTCTCAGGAACGTCATAAGAAAGCGTGCCCGGACACGATCAAAGACGGTCCGCACGTCAACTCGACGAACGGATATCGCCACGGGTGGGTGAGGCGGCTCGCCGACTTGTCGATCCCCCTGCCGATCTCGTCGTATCGATTCCGAACGCTCAACCGGAGCGCTCGATCTCCGATGCCCGCCGCTGTCTGCCGCGTCGCTGCCAGGGCCTGACCGAAACCCCAAACGAAACGCGCCGGCTCTTGCGGAGCCGGCGCGTCGTCGAAGCGGGATGGGACGTGATGCGAGACCGTCAGCGGCCGCCCACGCCGCGTGCGGCGGCTTCCTGCACCGGCGCTTCCGGAATCGGCTGCAAGCGCGCGGCTTCCGGCAATTTCTGGCTCTCGATCTGCTGGCGCTGACTCTGGCCGTCTTGACGGAATTGCTGGCCGTCCGGCGAATTCGCCAGATTCTGCATCGCTTCTTTCAAGCGATCAGGATCCTTCAAGGCATTGAGCATATCGTTGAGCTGCTTGTCGCCGGTATGCACATGTCGGTGAGCGTCGTGCGCACCGTGCTCCGTGGGTGCATGGGCTTCCGTCTTATGCGCCTCAGGCCCCGCCGGTGCGCCCAGGCGCGGCGGCGAGGAATCGTTGATGTTGCCGGGTAAGGCCACTTGCCCCTGAATACCGATTTCCTTGAGGTTGATGTTCACCTCCGGCGGCTTCGCGCTCTTGCCGTGCAATTGGTTTTCGATATCGCCGATCGCGCCGATGATATTGCCGACATAATTCGCGGGATAGCCGCGCGCGTCGTAGAAATGTTTGCCGAACGCTTCGACGTTCTCTTTCGTGGCTTCGACTTGAAACTTGTCGTTCATAGTCAGGCCCGGCTTGGGCTCGTAGGTCTGATTGGGCGCCGTGCCTTTAGTGTCGAAATAGCCTTGCACATCCGGGCTGGCATCGTAGAGTTTTTGATACAGCTCTTGCTGCGTCGCGTTCGGGTTTTCGCGTTTGACGTGCGCCGCCAAGATATTGAACCCGGCCATTTCGTCGCGCGCTTCGCGCTCGCGGGATTCGGTGTTGAAGGTCTTGAGCGTTTGCGTGTAGTCGTGCGGCGACGGGCCGCCGGCGATCTTGAGGATGTCCTTTTCGAGATTGTCGAACGTCGTCTTGATCGCATCGCGATTGATCGCATGCTCGATCTCATGGCCGGCGGTGATTCGCACCATATTCGCGGCGGCGACATCTTTGTCGGCGATTTTCAGATAGTCGAGCGGCAGCTCCATCGTTTTATCGTCGGAACGATACACGCCGACCGCGCCACCGGCCTTGCTTTGCGCGCTGAGCGGTTCGATCTTCTCCAGATTACCTTTGTCGATCGCGTCGATCAGCCGCTGCTTGAGTTCCGGCGTGTTATCGAGCAAGCCGCGCAGATTCTTACCTTCGGTCGCGTTGTTCTTCTCGAACTCCGCGAGCATCGCTTCCAGCTTTTTTTCGTTTTCCGTAGGCATGAGCCGTCCCCTTATGCGTAGGCGCTGATGATGAGCTTGGAGATGCAGGCCTTCCCTTGCTCGGGGTTGGCGTTGCCGTGTGTGTAGGCCATCACGCCGACGTCGCCGCGGGTGAAATACCACGCGTCGATGCCGCGACGGCTATGCATCGGTTTGGAATCGAAGCCCGCCGACTTCAGCGCTTGGCTATAGCCCTGGAAATCCAGGCCGCAGATGTCGGCCGGGTCGGCTTGGCTGCCGCTGGTCTGGTCGTCGAATGAGAACCGCAGGCTGGTGGGTTTCTCGCCCTGTTTCTGCGGGGTCGAGACCAAGTTATAAGCCCAAGCATCGGTAAGTGCGCCACCGAAACCGTAGATATTGGGGTCGCTATGATTGCGCTCGACCGACAGGCCGGTCTGACGTTCGATGTGCTCGGGCGCGAGATCCTGCGCGCTGCGGATGCTGTCGATCAATTTCAGCACGCGGCGGCCGATCTCATCGGCAGTGATGGGCGTGGCGACGGCGGACATGGAAGACTCCTGTGCAACGGTGACGGGGTGTGTGGGTACGGGCGACATCGCGCAGCCGGCGAGCGCGGCGGCAAGACAGAGAAGCGAAGAAATGAGGTGCAGGGGGATAGGGCGCATGCGTCGTTCCTTGAAAGCGTGGTCGCGTGGCGCGTCTGGGCCAGGCGGCGAACCACCCGCAGGCGCACCGCCATCGAACGCGACACGCCGCGCAGAGGGGTTGGCCGAGGGGTTGAACACAGAACGCCTTGCGCGCATCGAACATCCTGTCGGATCGGTGGGCACTGCTATGACCGGCCCTTGATCTTAGGCCTCCCGCCTATGCTGTCAAGCTGCCGGCAAGGCCCTAAAAGATAGTGACGAGGCAGGTAACGCCGCGCGGTGGTCAGCGTGCGGCGGTTAGGCGCGCCGAGTCGACCGAAACCCGCAGGCCACGCAGATACGGACCCGCCTCGCGGCCTTCGGTCCAGACGATATGGGCGATACCTTCGCGTAGGACGATTTTCGGGAACCCGGTGGCACGGCCGCTGCCTCGCACTTTGGCCAATTCGAGCCGCTGCAGCGGTTTGCTGAGGTCCGACGCGTAACGCGCGAGCCACAACGATTGTTGGCCCGCGTCTTCGCGCAACCACAGCAGCCAGACTTGCTTCGCGTCCATCGCCACTGCAACCCGGCCGAGTACCGCCGCGCCTTCATCCACGACGACCGGCGCGGCGAATGTGACGCCGCCATCGGCCGAAGCGGCGAGTTTCACCATCGCCCGGTCGTTCGCGGCGGTGTACCACGCCACGACGGCGCGCTCGCCCTGCGCGGCCACCGACGGGCCATTGACCGGACACGCCGGCATTTTCCAGTCGTCGGCATGCACGCGCTTGGGCGCGGTCCAGGCCTTGCCGTCGAAACGCGTGGCGTAGATGTCTCGGATTTCGTCGTCGCTGCGATCGCGATAGACCACGAGCGCGCCGCCTGGAACGGGCGCTGCGGCGGTTTGGCAGCAATCGCAGGTGCGGGCATCCAGTTCGCTTTCGGCCGACGCCGTGAGTTGCGGGTCGAACACGGCGGCACGCAGCGTCATCGCGCCGCCGCCATGACCGTCGTGACCGGCATGCGCGTCGGTGACGTCCGATGGCGCCTTCGCTTCCGCGGTATTGCGGCCATCCAACCACGCCACGCCGAGATCGTTCTTGCTCTGCGGCCAGAACGCGACGAAACCATGTTCTGTGGTGGTGCGATCGCCATGCACTTGCCGCGGCGCGCTCCAATTCATGCCGTGGTCGAGCGAACGCACCAGTTTGATGTCGTAGGCGTAGGGCGCATCGGCGGATTTCTGCAGCCAGTGCACCCACAGCGCACGGTCGGCGGTGGCGGCGATATGCGGCGTGTCCGCCCAATTCACGAACATAGAACGACCGACGACGATGGTGCGCGGGCCCTCCCAATGCGCATCGGCATACCACTCGGCCATCTGCAGCGCGGGACGGCGCCCAGGCGTGGTGTTGATCCAGCTCAGCAATACGCGGCCATCGGGTGCGAGCGTGAGGTCGGGCTGCCCAGCGCCGTCTTGGATCGGCAGGGGCCACGCCTCGATTCGCTGTTCGCCGACCTGCGTCGGAGCGGGGGGCGGCTCCGCTGCGCAGGCGAGCAACAAGCTGGACGCAAGGGCGAGCGAAGCGAAACGGTCGAGTCTATGCATGCGCATAGAGTACGCCAAGGACGCTACGCAGGCCGCGGACACGCCGCGCTCAGCGCATGATCATCTTGCGTGCTGCGATCTGTGCGCGGGCTTCGGCGGTGGCGCGCAGCGCCCGGCTGATCTGCCCGGAACGGGTCACGAGCAAAGCGAGCAAGCAGCACAGCAGCGGGATCGCGAATAAGGTCGCCCATGGGAAATGCGGCGCGGGCACCGCCACTTGCGGCGCGAACGAAAGGTAATGCACCTCAGCGGTGGGTAACGAATTCGCCGGTAACGTCCAGCGCGGGGCGAGATACGCCTGGCCGCTCACTTCGTAGCGGTAATACGTCAAATTGCCGTCGAGGCCGCGATCGAGCACATCGATACTGGAGCCTGCGCTCAATGGCGGCAATAAGGTCCAGGTCTCGCTCGATACCCGCTCTCCCTCCAATCCATCCCAGCCATGGCTCATCAACACGCCGAAGCCGTAAACGAAGGACATTAAGCCCAGTACCGCAATCAAAAATAAGGTCAAGCCGCGTAGCACGTTCTACCTCATCGAAAAACGAACCCAATCCCGTCCTGCCTATGGCGTCGCTGCTGGCGCCTGAACCGGCATCCTCGCCGATCTGAATCTCATCATCCGATTCCATGTTGCGGCGTGATGACGCGCCTCCATGGTTCGGTCTCGCGGTATCGACATCCGGCCGCAGCGAACGACTCGCCCTACCCGCGCCACCTATGGCAGCGCGGCCGGGCAGCATAGTCGAATTCAGCGGCAGGATCGCGTCTGCCGGTGGCCGTAAGGCGCCTGCCTTGCGCCGGCTGGCCGCCCGTATGGAAAACCGTGCGCCCCGTCTCAGTGCCGGGACGCGCCCACGCGACTGATGAATGCGAGCAAGGCCCGACGACTCGGCGTATGCGGCCGCTTATGCGGCGGCGCCGCGGCGTTTGGTCAAATGCACCAGCAACAACGAAATCGCCGCCGGTGTCATGCCTGGAATACGCTGCGCCTGACCGACGGTCTGCGGCCGCACGCGATCGAGTTTTTGCTGCACTTCCGCGGACAAACCGCGCACCGCGGCGTAGTCGAATTCCTGCGGAATCTCGGTGTGCTCGTTCCGCTGCTGGCGCACGATCTCTTCGTTCTGCCGCGCGAGATAACCGGAATACTTCGCATCGATCTCGATCTGCTCGGCGACATCGGCCGCGATCACGCCCGGGCCGAGCATCGGTACCGTCATCAACGCGGCGTAGTCGATTTCCGGGCGGCGCAGCAGATCCAAGGCATGGGTTTCGCGGCTCAACTCGATCCCCAGCGTCGCCACCGCTTCGCGGCCGAGGGCATTGTTCGGCGATGCCCAGATGCCGCGCAAGCGCTCGGTTTCGGCCAGCACCGCATCGCGCTTGCGTGCGAAATGCTCCCAGCGAGCATCATCCACCAACTGTAAATCGCGTCCGGTTTCGGTGAGACGCAGATCGGCGTTGTCTTCGCGCAACATCAACCGATACTCGGCGCGGCTGGTGAACATGCGGTACGGCTCGGCGGTGCCGTGAGTGATCAAATCGTCGATCATCACGCCGATGTACGCTTCGTCGCGTCGCGGCGACCACGACGCCTCATCGCGCACGCGACGCGCGGCGTTGACACCGGCGATCAAGCCTTGCGCCGCAGCTTCTTCGTAACCGGTGGTGCCGTTGATCTGTCCGGCGAAGAACAAGCCGGCGACGGCCTTGGTCTCGAGCGAATTCTTCAACCCGCGCGGGTCGAAGAAATCGTACTCGATCGCATAACCGGCGCGGGTGATATGCGCTTGCTCGAAGCCGCGAATGCTGCGCACCACATCCAACTGCACATCGAACGGCAGCGATGTCGAAATGCCGTTCGGATAGATTTCGGTGACGTTCAATCCTTCGGGCTCGACGAAGATTTGATGCGAAGACTTTTCGGCGAAACGCACCACCTTGTCTTCGATCGACGGGCAATAACGCGGGCCGATGCCTTCGATCTGACCGCTGTACAAGGGCGAACGATGCAAGCGCGTTG
The DNA here is from genome assembly GCA_963783035.1 of uncultured Gammaproteobacteria bacterium. Classification (GTDB taxonomy): domain Bacteria; phylum Pseudomonadota; class Gammaproteobacteria; order Xanthomonadales; family Xanthomonadaceae; genus Lysobacter_I. The sequence continues at coordinate 328,800 of CAWAMC010000004.1, read as the reverse complement.
CGAATGATCTCGTGCGTGCGCTCGGAGGTGTGGGTGATCCAACACGGCACTTGCGACGGATGATCGGCGAGGCTGCCCATGAACGAAAACACCGGCCGCGGATCGTCGCCGGGCTGCGCCTGCATCACCGAATAATCGAGACTGCGTCCGTCGATGCGCGGCGGTGTGCCGGTCTTCAGGCGATCCACTCGAAACGGACGTTCGCGCAGCTTCTGCGCCAGTGTCGTGGCCGGCGGGTCGCCCGCGCGGCCGGCCGCGTATTGGGTCTCGCCGATATGAATTTTGCCGGCCAGAAAAGTGCCGGCGGTCAGCACCACGGCCGGCGCGAGGAAACGCAAACCGGTTTGCGTGACGGCGCCGCATACCGCGTCGTGCTCGATGATCAAATCGTCCACCGCCGACTGGAACACGGTCAGATTCGGCTGCGATTCCACCGCGCGGCGAATGAAGCCGCGATAGAGATTGCGATCGGCCTGACAGCGCGTGGCGCGCACGGCTGGGCCCTTCGATGCATTGAGTCGTCGCCACTGGATGCCGGCGGCGTCCGCGGCGCGGGCCATGATCCCGCCCAGCGCATCGATTTCCTTGACCAAGTGCCCCTTGCCGATGCCGCCGATAGCCGGGTTGCAGCTCATCGCGCCGACCGTCTCGATGTTGTGCGTCAGCAGTAAGGTCCGCGCGCCCGAGCGTGCGGACGCTAACGCCGCCTCGGTGCCGGCATGGCCGCCGCCGACGACGATGACATCGAAGCTATAGAAGGAATCGCTCATCACGGGTGTCTCAAGGTTCTGTCATCGGTAATGCCGATGCACGGCCGGCTATTGTCCTCGCTCCGCCGCGCGACGCAATCCGCCACGGTCCGAGTCGTCTTTCTCGTTCATCGCGACCAAGGACAATACGAGCCAACGATACGAGCGTATGAGTGGATGCAGCGGCTGCCGCGGCGATCGCTAGCTATCGCGATCGGCCATGAACCGCATCCGCAAGGGCGGGCTGAAGGCTAGCGTGCTGATCGAACGCTCCAACACGCGTTTGGTCGCGTGACTCGACGTCATGTCAATCGCGACGTCGATCACACTTTCGATTGTGCTAATAGTAATGCGTGCTTCGCGAGGCCGCACGATGGCATTTCGATTCGGCGCGCCAGGACGCGCCGCACAAACGCAAACCCCCGATTTCTCGGGGGTTTTCAGCAAAACATACGAAACCGTGAATACGCGAAGGCGGCAGCGCGCGCAGAACTTGGCACGCTCTCTGCTTGTACCTAACGGCACTCAGCGCGGCATGCGCGAAAGCGCAGGCCGGGGTGGAACAGGGCTGGCCACGTGCGCGCTGAGGTAGCCAGGGGTCGAATGTCGGGGGACATTCGACCCCTTCTTTTTGCCTATCGTTCTGAGATTTGCGACGAAGCTCGCAAAGAAGGTGCCGACACCCGACGGAGATGCGGAACAGGGGGGATCCGGAATTCCCCGCCGGGGTCGGCGATCTGGTACCGGTTTACGTCGCAATCCGACGTAGCCGGTCATGCGGAGTTAGCTTGCGACCATTTTTGTCTGTTGGCAAGCGTTTTTGTCACTTCGGTTCGGGACGTGCTTCTCGTTCCGGTGCATTCGCTCGCCGCTCAGGAGCGGGTGCAGGGTTCGGGCGGAATGCAGGCGCATCTTGGTTCTGCTCGAAGCGACGCGCGGGCATTGGCGCCGGGCGGGGCGGTGGTGGTGCCTCTGCGCGCGGCGCGGATCCACCACCCTGCGACGACGGCACGAGTACCACCTGCGGCCGCGATACCGATTGCGGCGTCTCCGGCCGCGGGCGCGCCCGCGGCATCGAGCCGTTCAACACCCGCGGCGCTGTGGAAATTTCCGGCACAGGGCGGCCGACATCCTGTATGCGTCGCCGCGTCGGCGTTTCGCGCTCGTTGTCGTATGGCCGACGATGTTCGCCCGGTGCGCGGTTGTGCGGCGGGCGATACGACGGTGGGCGGTGATGGTTGCCGCCATGGCTGTAGTACCGATACGGCCAATACGCATCGTAGGAATAACCGCGGCCGTAGCCGTAGCCATAACCGAAATACCAATACGGAAACCCGTAACGACCGAAGGCGCCATCGCCGAAGCGGTAGCCGATACTGCCCGACCAACCACCATAGCGGCGGTAGCCGAAGCTGTCGTAGTACGGGTCGTAATAACGGTCGTAATAGGGGCCGAAGCCGCCGCTGTAGCCGTAGTCGTAGCGATCGATCGATGGTTCGGAATAGTAAACGTCGTCGCTGTCGGTATCGGCGCCGTATTCGTAAACGGTGATGCAGCCGCTGAGGCTTAATGCGAGCACGGCGGCGATGAACATTCGACCCAACATGGCGACCCCCTGAACAGCGATGGATTTCGATTCTAGCCCCGGCCTGCCGGGATAACGCACTCAGCATCGGCTCTGTGCGTTGAATCGCGACTTAAGAGCCTTCCGACCCCTGCGGTTCGCTACCTCCGGACTTAGGCAACGCTGAACAAGTTCACTCCCGGATCAAGTCCGGGGCAGGCTCTGGACTTGTTCAGCCGTCGCTAGTTCGGTACAGGCCCGAAATCGCTCGCGCGGATCAATCACTTATGTGATTGATCCGCGGGCAGCACATCCGTGTGCTATGGGAACGCTGACTTAATCGGCGTTGCCTTAAGACACAGCGTCCTCGGCGCGGCGCTCGCGCATGCTGGCGCCGACTGTCAGGATGCGCGACCCGCGGACGGCGAGGTTCGTCCGCATGCAACGCTTCGAGGATCGCTTCACGATGACTCTGCATCGCGCTTCCGGCCATTGGCGGCTCGGCCTAGCCTTGAGCGCAGCCACGGCCGTGTTCTGGGCGACCTTGCCGTTGGCGCTGAAACTCGCGCTCGAAGACATCGATGCGATCACCCTGACTTGGTTTCGCTTCTTGTTCGCGGCGATCGCGACGGCCGCTTGGTTGGGCTGGCGCGGGCAACTGCGCGGTTATGCCGCACTCGGGGGACGACAGCGCGGCATGCTCGTCCTGGCCGCGGCGATGCTGCTGGGCAACTACGTGTTCTATTTGCTCGGAGTCCGCGATACCTCGCCGGCGAACGCGCAGTTGTTGATCCAGCTCGCGCCGCTGTTGATGGCGTTGGGCGGCATCATCGTGTTCGGCGAGCGTTTCGGCCGCGCGCAATGGTTCGGTATGGCGTTGCTCGCGTTCGGGCTGTGGCTGTTCTTCGACGATCAACGCCAGCGGGCCGACAACGCCGTGTACGGCATCGGTTCGGCCTGGGTGATCCTCGCGGCGGTGGTGTGGGCGGTGTACGCGCTGCTGCAGAAACAATTGTTGATGCGCCTGAACGCGATGCAGATCTTGTTCGCGATCTATGTCTTGGCCGCGCTCGCGCTGACGCCGTTCGCGCAGCCGCGCGCGTTACTCGCGCTCGATCCGCTGCACGTGGCGGTCGTGATGTACTGCGCGGCGAATACGGTCGCCGCGTACGGTGCGTTCGCGGAAGCCCTGGCGCACTGGGACGCTTCGCGTGTCTCGGCGATCCTCGCGCTCACGCCGTTGCTATGCATCGCCACGATCGCGGCCGCACATACGCTATGGCCGCACGTTGTGGCGGCCGAGCGCATCGGCATCGCCGGTTACGTCGGCGCATCGCTGGTCATCGTCGGCTCGCTCTCGGTGAGCTTGCTCGCCCGACGCAAGTCGCGCTGAGGCGGCGACGTCAAGGGTCGTGCGGCATGGCAGCGGTCCGACACCACGGCCTGTTACGATGCCCGCCATGCAGATTCCTTCGTCGCCCGCGCTGCCGGCATTCGTCGATGTACTCGCCGCGGCCGCGCGGATCGCACCGCATGCGCACGTCACGCCGGTGCTGCGTTCGCGCTCGCTCGACGCGCTCGCCGGTTGCGAATTGTTCTTCAAATGCGAGAACCTGCAACGCGCTGGCGCGTTCAAATTCCGCGGCGCTTGCAATGCGGTCTACGCCTTGGACGAACACGATGCCGCGCGTGGCGTGGTCACGCAAAGCTCCGGTAATCACGGGGCGTCGCTCGCGCTGGCCTGCAAGATTCGCAGCTTGCCGCTGACCGTCGTGGTGCCGGAAGGCGCGCCGGCGGTGAAGCTCGCGGCGATCGTCGATGCCGGCGCAACGATCGTGCGTTGCGCGCCGACCATGGCCGCACGTAATGCCGCGGTCGAGGCGATCGTCGCCGAAACCGGCGCGGTGCTGATCCATCCTTTCGACGATGCGCATGTGATCGCAGGGCAAGCTACCGCTACGCTTGAGCTGTTGCGCGAATGCAGCGATTTGAATGCGCTGCTCACGCCTGTCGGCGGCGGTGGCTTGCTGTCGGGTAGTGCGCTGACCGTACGCGCGTTGCGGCGCGATATGACGATCTGGGGCGCGGAGCCCACCGGCGCAGCCGATGCGCATGCCTCGCTGAGCACCGGCGAATGCATCACCGATCGCATCGCGAACACTATATGCGACGGCCTGCGCGGCCATCTCGCGCCGCGCACGCTGCAATTGTTGCAACGGCATGTCGACGGCATTCTTTTGGTCGACGATGCGCAGACGATCGTCGCCATGCGCTTGCTTTGGGAGCGTTTGAAGCTGGTGGTCGAGCCCTCCGGTGCGATCGGCTTGGCCGCGGTGTTGGCCGATCGCGAACGCTTCGCGGGCCAACGCGTCGGAATCGTCCTTTCCGGCGGCAACGTCGATCTCGACGCCCTGCCCTGGCGGATGCGCGCATGAACCGGCGCGTCGTCTTACGAGAACCGCGGCGCCGTCGTTCGCGCAAACGCAAAGGCCTGCTTGGCTGGTTTTGGCGCATCGTCTTGCTGGCCTTGCTGTGGCTCGTCGGCGTCGCGGCCTACATCACGCTCGTCGGCAATCGCGACGAGGCCGCGGCAGCCGACACCATCATCGTGCTCGGCGCCGCCGCGTACGACGCCAGACCTTCGCCGGTGTTCGAACAACGCATTCGTCACGGTATCGATCTATACCGTCGCGATTTGGCACCGACCGTGATTTTCACCGGCGGTTTCGGCGGACGCAACGCGCGCTTCTCCGAATCGCAAGTCGGTCGGCGTTACGCCTTGCGCGAAGGGGTGCCGGCGAAGGCGATCTATATCGAAACGCAGTCGCGCAATACACGCGAGAATCTCGACCAAGCCGCGCTGTTGATGCGGGCGCACCGGCTGCGCCGCGCGATCGTGGTCAGCGATCCCTTGCATATGTCGCGCGCGCTGCGCTTGTGCGCCGATATCGGCATCGTGTGCCTGGGCTCGCCCACGCCGACCACGCGTTACCGCAGTTTCGGCACGCGCTGGCGTTTCCTACTCAACGAAGTGTATTTTTTCCATCGCGATCTGTTCGTGAAACCCACCTAATTCGCTCAGGAGATCCACGATGATCATCGACGGCACCCGCGCGCACGATCGCGCCACGACGCTCGTATTGGATTACTACGCCGCCTTCAACCGCGGCGATTGGGACGGCATGCTGGCGCTGCTCGCCGACGATATCGCACACGATTTGAATCAAGGCCCGCGCGAAATCGGCCGCGAAGCATTCGCGGCATTTCTCGCGAGAATGGCGCGCAGCTACAGCGAACAATTGCGCGAAATCGTGGTGATGGTGGCGCAAGACGGCACGCGCGCCTCCGCGGAGTACGTGGTGCACGGCGAATACCGCAACGACGACGATGGCCTCCCGCCCGCACGCGGACAACGTTATGTTCTTCCCGGCGGCGCGTTTTTCGACCTGCGCGACGGCAAGATCGCGCGCGTGAGCAATTACTACAATCTGCAAGATTGGATCGCACAGGTGCGGTGAGCGTCGCCCACGGTGCACCATCGCGACGGCCGGCGATGCCCATCAGCGCGCGTCGCAGACCACCTGAATTTCTCTGACCGTACCGCCGCACTCGGATTGGCCCGAGAGCCCGTGCTTCGCGCACATCGATGTTTGCCAACGGATCGAATCAACGATGTCGGCGCTCTTCGCGACATCCAGGCAAAAGGCTTCGGTCGGCGTCGCACTTTGCAAACAGCCTTTGAACCAGAAACGCGCGCCCATGCCCGCGAAACCATCGCGTCCGTCGCGATGACGCGCTACGGCTTCTTCGAAACAGTCGGCGTCGCGCAACGTTTTACCAGCCTCGATCCCTTCTTGCAGGGTTTCGCGACCTTTCGCCACCCAATCGTCTTTGTGGTCGCTGACGTATTTGAAAAACGCGAACGCCATCAGCGCGAGCAGAAGTAGGCCGCTCATACCGACGATCAAGAAAATTTTTAGGGTGCGATTCATGCGACGTCCCTTTTGGTTCGGGATCCGCGGCCGGCATCGAGCACCGCATAGGCGCGGACCGGAAACGTCCCCATGCCCGCGATCTTCGGCGGCACCGCGTGGAAACGAAAGCCGGTGTCGGGAAGGGCTTCGAGTCGGGTCAAATGCTCGCCGATCGGAATATCGGCGCCGAGCAATCCGCTATGCACCGGGCGCGTACGCGTGCGCGTATCGTCGATGTTATGCGAATCGATACCGACGAAGGTTGCGCCGGCATCGACCAAATATTGCGCGGCATCCGCGGTGAGGAACGGGTGCTCGGCGAAGTAGCGTTCGCTGCGCCAGAACACATCCCAACCGGTATGGATCAGCACCGCTTTGCCCACGAGATCCAAACCGCGAAACGCCTCGGCATCGGTCGCTAAGCCGTCTTGCCAGGGGCGCCTCACCACGATGCCGGGCAGATCCGCGAGCGAACGCAAGGCCAAGCCCGCAAGATCGCAGCCATGCGCGTAACGATGGAACGGGCTGTCCACATAAGTGCCGGTGTTGGCCACCATGTCGATGCGGCCGATCTGAAAACTGCTGCCGTCGTCGTAATTCGCGCGCGAGGCTTCCCGAGCCCAGTAATCGCAGATCACCGGGCCCGGCAAGCCTTTGAACGTCGTCATTCCATTTTCGATGACGTGGCTGAGGTCGACAATCGAGTTTTGATCTTCCATAGCGCATATAGCCCGATAAAGAACCACACGATATTCAAGACCGCCGACGGAATCGCGCCGTTCCAACCGCTGTTGATGATGAAGCCCGCCGAGCCGCACACGTTCATCCACTGATACGTCCGCGACCGGCTTTGGATGCGATCGGTCGAGAGCAGTACGTAGGCGCTAAGGATCAGAAGGGCGCCGATCCAACCGATGGCTTCGATGGCAAAAGTGGTGGGGTCTGTCACGGTGATCCGTCGGCGTCGCGAGAAGCCGATAGCCTACCGCAACGCGCTCGCGGCGTCTGCCGCCGAACGATAAGCGATCCGACTGCCTAAAGCGTTTGCGCCCTTCGCGAATCGTGCCGACGATGGCGAACACTGCGGGATGCGTTCAGTCCACGAATAGGTCTAAAGCCTTATTTCAATCGCTCCAACCGACCTTTGCGGCGAACGATATTCTTGTAGTCCCACTGAATCTCTCGAGCCTTCGCCAACCAACGATTAAGTTGTTCCGTATCCACTTGGTCGACGGCGGTGTACCTCGCCTCGGCAGCCTTGAAGCTGCCTTCCGCTTTCAACCCATCCTCATCGAAAGACTGTCCGCTCCAGAACAGCAAACGCACACCACCCTTCAGCTTGCTGTATCCGACGATCGGGTTGCCGTCGAGAAACCACACCGGATGGGCATGCCAGATCTTGTTCTCGGCCTCGGGTAGATGCTGATCGATCAGTTCCGCGAGAAGCGCACAGATCGCCTCGTCGGTAGGCGCTTGCGACGCATTGTACTTCTGGGTGTCCGCATGCATCGCGGTTTCCTTATCGAGTATCGTCGGCCATCGCTGCTCGATCTCCGAACCTTATGCCAGAAGGCAATCGCAGTCTGGTATCGCGATCGATCGCTCCATCATTGACCCGCAGGCGGTTGCCAAAGTTCTACTTTGTTTCCTTCCGGGTCGATGACCCAGGCGAATTTTCCGTATTCGGAGTCGTCGATCTTATCGAGCACGTTACAACCTTCTTCGCGCAAGACCTTCACTAGCGCGTGCAGATCCTCCACTCGGTAATTGATCATGAACGGTGCGGTACTCGGCGCATAGTAGTCGCCCTGCGCCGAGCTGATGGACCACACGGTCGTTCCGGCGACCGGCTTGCCTTCATCGTCGGCCCACGCGAAGGCCGTGCCGCCCCATTCTTGGACATCGATTCCGAGGTGCCGTTTGTACCAAGCCTGCAATGCCGGAGCGTCTTTCGCTTTGAAGAAGATGCCGCCGATGCCAGTGACTCGTTTCATAACATCTCCGAGGTCGGGTCGTGGAGAGGGAGCGTGCGTTTGCACAGCCTAACGCCCAAGTACAGCCGCGACGAGAACGAAGCGGCGTTGCGGCCAGCTTAGCGGAACCGCAACGTAGCCGCCACGATGCGACGTGCGCTTCAACGCATGTGACGTTGCCTGACGCCGAACACCTGCGTTAAGCCGCTTTCAGTCGGTGGGCGTATTGGCCCCATGCGGGTATGCAGCCTGCACCACGATGCGGCGCCTGTTCGAGCGGCTCGCTAGGCCACCTTGCGAGCATTGAAGTACGCAGCCAGTACAAGCACTGCGATGAGCGCCTCCATGATGATGGGCGCGGCGAAAAAGTATTTGGTCGAAGCCGCCGTGAACGCAAGAAAGGTCAGGCCTATCGTTAGCAGTGCGGGGCGTAATTTCTGGCGTAAGTGTTCTTCGAAGCACGATAATTGCCACAAAAGCACCCCAAGCCCGACGAGCATGATCGTCAAGAACAGACCCATGCCCGTATGGAAATCCATGTACGAGCGCATCGACCCCATCACATTCGTCTGATAAGACCGCATAGATTGAGCAACGGCAATCTCTGCCGGATTCGTCGGCGTCTGCGACATCCCTAGCTGATGCATGCCCGCATGAAGGATCGAAAGAACCGATGCCACACGCAGAAGAATACGAAACCTCATGCTTTTCTCTCCGCTAGACACCAAACGCCCGGGCTAAGCCGTTCCGCAGCCGATCGGCTTGAACGAATCGTTAGCACTCATCGATGCGTTTGATTTCGGCCAACTGGCCGGGTTTACACACCAGCTCGTACTTGGCGCCTGCAGCAAAGTCTTGCGTTAACTTCGAGCGTGGCCCGAAAGGACAGGCGTACCAAATCGTTCTCTGGCCTGCGGCAACCGCGACGCTAGCGCGGTTGCCGAACGTTTGTGGCTGCGCGTCGACCGCGGTTATGCCGTAGAGGCCCCCCGTCATGATCGCGCTCTTTGAATTGAACGATACCGTGGCCGAGCCAGACGCCGCCGTCTCCGCCATCGCGAGCGATGGCATTGCCGATACGATCAGGATCGTCGCTAAGCAGATGTTCAAAACGCGCATGGCTTATCTCCATTCGGTTATTCAGAGCACGCCGTAACCTATCGCCGTTTGTTCAGCTAAAGAGTGTGAATCGCCCCGGGTTCTGCAGACACTCACGAGTCGTATTCACCCACCCCGTCATACAAACTCTCTTGATGTTGAAGCCCGTATACATCCTACGGTTTTTATCGCGTAAGCCTCGACTCAACGCGGCTCGATCGGAAGGTATTGTCCTTTGTCGCCGTAGCCGGTCGATTTGCGATCGACGTTGGCGCAAAGTTGGTCACGGTTCTTGCCGCAGAGAATCACATCGGCGGTGTTGTAGGCCTTCAGCAAATCGGCTGCGACCTGATTTTCGCGGATGATCCCGTAGTAGTGCGCGGAGAGCCAGATGCCGCCGGCCAAGACCAGCAGCATGCTGCCGACGGCGACGGCGACGGTTTTCCAAATCAAGTGCTTGTGCAGGCGTTCCATCCGCTGGAGCTGCTGCGCTAACGCATGCGAGCCGTCGCCGACCTTGACGCCGGCTTCGCTCAGTCGCTTTTCGTATTGGCTCACAGGTTGTTCCAACCCGCTCTGCACTTTGTCGAGGACTTGCCCGGGCAGCCCTTGCATGGAGCTATCGGCGGACTGCCGGATGACGGCCGGCAGTTTCTGGGTGAGCTCATTCAGATCCTGAGTGAGCGCCTGCTGTCGCTGATCGATCTCGACGCAATTGCGTTCGAATTTCTCCATCAGCATCGCGGTCTTGCTGATGAGATCGGTCAGCGCCTGCTCGTCCATAGATTTGTCCTTGGTCGGATAGACGCACAGGCGCAGGTTAGACCGAGCGAGCGCCTGCGCTGCGCACTGTTTCCGGTTCGATCACGCGTTGCTGCTCGGCGAGACGTTCGACCGTCTGCTGCTGTTCGCGGTCGACCAGCGCGACGACGTTCTGGTTGAGCTCCTTTCCGGCGGGTAGATTGGCGGCGGCTTGGCGCGCGACGGGGTCGTTGTTGAGCATTCCGTCGAGCAATTTCGACGTGCCGTTGCCCTCGACTGCGGCCATGCGCGTTCCAGAGCTGTTGTTGACCGGCTCCACCGCACCAAAAATGTCGCGGCCGATTTCGCGGAAATCGCGGAGATAGCGAGAGATATCGCCACCGGTTCTGGCGACGGTGTGCGCTTCTTGGATGTCGCCGCGATAGGTGCCGATCATCGTCGCGTTTTCGCGAGCGCGTTCGGTCGTGCGCGGATCGCCGAGCACGGAGCGGTCCCGGTTGCCGTTGCCATCGGTATCCAGAAAGTTGTGCATCATGTGGGAGCCGAACGAGCGGCCGGCGACGACGAACGGCCTATCGTCCATACTGCCGACGATGGGCCAGGGATTATTGGAATAACGACCCAGCAGAGGATCTTGCATGCGGTCGATTTCTGGACTTGTCGCATAGGTCCGCACTTCGCCGAAGTGACGGCTGGCGGCGCTGACCGAGTCGCTGGCCATGACATGGTTGACGACCGAATCGCCGCCCTCGCGGATGCCCCGTCGTTCCAGCCCGACCGCGCCGTAGGCGTTGAAGGTCTCGCCGCGGACGCCCGTTTCCGCGGCCGAAATTTGCGCAAGGGTGCCGCCGAGCGAGTGGCCCGTGACGGTGACTTTGGAGGCATCGCCGCCGGCCAGTTCGATCGCGCGCCTGGTCAGCGCGACGGCTTCGTCGCCTTGGCCGTTCGTCCTACGGTTGACCACCATCGACGCGTCGGTCAGCAGAAGATCTTGGACGCCATTACGGCTAAGTTCGAACTCGGTGCCGCGGTGGGCGACAACCATTTCGCCGGTATCGGTGCGCTGATAGATCGTGCCGGCGTAGCCGCTTTCGCCGCGGCCGCTATGGTTGACGTGCTCGCGCACTTGGAAGGTGACGCCGCCGAAGGTCACTTCGGTACCGGGAGTGGCGTTGCGGTAGGCATCGTTGGCCAATTCCGCGTACTGCTGGCTGGTAGGTCTGCTCATGGCGCGACGGCCTCCGAAGTGAAGGTGAGTTGGAATGTATCGTCAGTGGGTGGGTCTAAACCGAGCGAGCTGAAATCGGATACGGCCGGATCGCGGGGGTACCGCTTCTTTTCGTGCCGTCTGGTCTCCGGCTCGTGGGCGAGCAGAGCATCGCCCGGTAGGCTGGCGAAGAACCGGGTCTCGCCCTGTGCGCCGGTGGCGCGCAATTGGGCGGAGACGACCACCAGATTCCAGTGGCAGACGCCCTTACCGAAATAATCCTCGTCCTGCATCGCATCGGTGTGGACGATACCGGCGTAGGTACGTTCGTCGACTTTCGTGTAAGTGACCGGAATCAGTTTTTCCGGGTGCGCGGTCGCACCCGCGGCTTCGTTGAGGATATAGGTGCATTCGGGTGCCGTGTATTGCGCGAAGCCTTCGATCACAGCGAAAGGCCCCGGCGCATCGGCGACGTTTAGGATGACCCGATAAGCCTGCTTCGGCGACGGATTCTGCTTGAACTTGGCTTCGATCTGCTCGACGGTCGGGTCGGTCGCGACGGAAGTGGTGTCTTGGCTCATCATTTGGGTCTCGGGTGAATGACAGCCGGCGAGCGCTATGAACGGCAGCAGGCCCAGCATGCGGTAAACGGGGTGCATCGATACCCCCTGGAAGATGAGTTCGCGCTTGACTCATCTGGGAGCCTAGCTCGTCTGAGAAAACGCGGTCAACCTCAGGAGACCGCGGGCGATTGGCGATCATGCCTGAAAACGCCGGACATGGCTGCCCTGGGCCTGTCTGGCGGCCGAGGGTCACGGCCCCGGAATGCCTACGGCGCGGCGCCATCTCGGCGGCGGACCGGGATCCCCCTCGCAGGAAAGCGGGCGATCTCCTCGTGGCCTTCGCGAATGGGAACGCCGTGTTCCGGCGCCCACGCGAGCGCGGTGATGACTTCCCAGGTGGCGGGCAAACGATCGTGCGCTCGGAAAGGTTCGTAGGCCGTGGCGGCGGCCGCGAAGCGACGGCGACCGGTCAGCGTGTGGCGGCGCGAGGCCAGCGCATTGGTCGCGCCGATCGCGCGCAGTTCGCGCATCAGTTCGGTGAGATCGTCGTACTGGGTGACGAGTTCGTCGCGGTCGAGCACCGGGTTGCGGAATCCGGCGCCGATCAATGCATCGCCGAAGTGCGCGATCGACGCGAACGGGCTGACGTGCGGCGCGGCGTCCGCTTCGGCGAAGGCGCTACGCAATTCGTACAGGGTGTCGGGGCCGAAGGTCGAGACGATCAACATGCCTTTGGGCTTCAGCACGCGACGGAAACCGGCGAACAGCGCCGGCAAGTCGTCGATCCATTGCACGCAAAGATTGGAGAACAGCAGATCGACGCTGTGATCGGCGAGCGGGAGCGCGCGCGCATCGGCGCAAATGCGTGCGGGCGCTGTGCGCGCATTCGGAAGCAAACGCGCGAGCGAGCGCATGACACCGCCGCCATGCGTTTGCGTGCGCGCATCGTCGTGTCGACGCAGCATCGGCAACGCGAGATCGAGCGCGAGAACGCGCGCTTTCGGCCAGCGTGCGCGCATCGCCTGCGTCGCGCGGCCGGGGCCGCAGCCGATATCCAGCACGGTCTGCGGTGCTTGCGCGTCTTCGTCGCGGCCTTCGGCGTAGTAGTCGAGCGACTCCAAGAGCCGCGTTTCGATGTCGGCCTGCAGCTTCGCCGCCGACGCATAGGTCGCGGATGCGCGCGAGAACGCGCGGCGTACATGACGGGTATCGAACAAGGCGCTCATCCTGCGTTCGCATCCATCGCAAGCGCATGTTCGGCGAGAAAGGCATTCAACGGCGCCAGCATCTCATCGGCATGGGTCAAAAACGGCGCGTGCCCGGCGTGTTCGATCTGCACGAACGTCGCCGCCGCATGGCCGGCGTGTTCGATCGCCGCAGCCGCATCGCGCATCGCGCGCGGATCGACGAGACGATCGCGGCGGCCGGCGATCCAAAGGCTCGGCACGCGCAATCGCGGCAACAGTGCGCGTTGATCGGCCGTTTCCAGGATGCGTAAGCCATCGACCAACACGCGCGCGGCCGGTTCGCCGCGGGCGAAGAGTTCGGCGCGCAGTTCGCGCATTTCGTCTTTCGCACGATCGGAGCCGAAGGCTTCCAACGCGACGAAGCGATCGAGCGTGGCGCGGTAATCGTCGCTCAAGCCGCGCGCGAAATCGCGGAAGATTTCGGCCGATACGCCATAGCGCCAATCGGCGCTGCGCACGAAACACGGGCTGCTGCAGACCGCGATCAGTGCGGGCACGCGGTCGGGCGCGCGCACGGCCGCATGCAGCGCGAACATCCCGCCGAGCGACCAACCGAACCAGGGCGCGACCGGCACGCGTGCGAACAGCGCATCGCAGACCGCATCGAACTCGAGCGGCGTGGTGTCGCCGCGGCTCGACCCGTGCCCAGGCAAATCGACGAGATGCAGCGTATGTCGCTCACGCAAGCGCTGCGCGAGGGCCGCGAACACGCCGCTGTGCATCGCCCAACCGTGCAACAGCACCAGCGGCGGACCGTCGCCGACAACGGTGATGTGCAGATCGTCGTTCATGCGCGCGGCGCCTGTGCGTGCGTCGCCTGAGCGTTCGTCGAGCTGGCGCGCAGGTCGATGATCCTCTCGGCGACCTTGCGCCAGTCATCGCGAATCCAACGCACAAACAGGTGGCTGATGCGGCGGCGCCAACGCGGCTGCGCGCGCACTTGCATGATGCGCGCGCACAGCCAATCGCGATCGAAACCGGCCCATTCGCCCGCGACGATCGTCAGATTGGGATATAGCGCAGGATGCACGTCGTACATCAGTATTTCGTACAAGGCGTCCAGCGAGTAGGGCGACTTCGCCAAGACCTCGGCGATATGCGGATAGAGCGCGACGACATCGGTGTCGAGATACAAATCCGAAAGCGCGTGCCAGACCTCGACGCGTGCGTCGTCGCGCCCGCTGTTCTCGGGCGCAGAAGCCGCGGGGCTCATGCCACCGCTGTGCCTGCGTTGTTGAACCCCATGTCGACCGCGTCGCGCGCCCAACACAGCGCATCGACCAGCGAATCGATTTCGGCCTGGGTATGCAGCGACGTCAGCGTGATGCGCAGGCGTGCGCGACCATCGGGCACCGTCGGCGAACGGATCGCCGGCGCAAGGAAGCCCTGCGCTTCGAGCGCGGTCGCCCATGCGACGGCTTTTTTCTCGTCGCCGCACATCAAAGGTTGGATCGGCGTGCTCGACGGCAGCAAGGTCAGGCCGCGGAACATCGCGATTTGGCGGAAGTGGCCGATGAGCGTCTGCAGTTTCTCGCGACGCCAGTGATCGCGGCGCGCCAGACGCACCGCCGCCAAGGCCGCAGCGGCGACCGGCGGCGGCAGTGCCGTCGTGTAGATGTACGGGCGCGCGGTTTCGATCAGATGGCCGATGATGTCTTCGCTGCCGGCCACCACCGCGCCGTAACAGCCGATGGCTTTGCCGAGCGTCGCCAGTTGCAGCACGCCCGCGGCTTCGACGCCGGCTTCGGCGATGCTGCCGCGACCGTCGGGGCCGATAACGCCCACGCCATGCGCATCGTCCACGTACATCAAGGCTTGCTGCACGCGCGCGACGAGCGACAGTTCGCGTAGCGGCGCGACATCGCCGTCCATGCTGAACACGCCATCGGTGGCGAGCATCGCCGCGCCTTCGGGCACGGTGCGCAATTGACGCAAAGCGCCTTCGGGGTCCAGATGCGGGTAACGCCGCAGTTTGCAGCCGGCGAGGCGCGCGGCATCGACCAAGCAGGCGTGGTTGAGGCGGTCCTGCACGCAGACATCCTCTTCGCCCAGCAGCGATTGCAACACCGCGAGATTCGCGAGATAGCCGCTACCGAACAACAGTGCGCGCGGCGCGCCGAGCCAATCGGCGACTTCTCGTTCCAAAGCCTCATGCACGGCGTGATGGCCGGAGACCAGGTGCGAAGCGCTGCTGCCGACGCCATCGCGCGAAGACGCCGCTTGCAGGGCGTCGATCACACCGAACTGTTGCGACAGACCGAGATAATCGTTGCTGGAGAAATTGGTCAGCCACCGGCCGTCGATTTCGCAACGCACGCCATCGCGTCGGGTGACGATGCGTCGCTGGCGTAGGCGTCCCTGCGTCGTGCGTTGGACACGGGCGGCGAGGATGCGGTCGGACAGGCGCGGACGGGACATGATGGCGGGCTCAGGCAGCGACGGTATCGGAGACAGTATCGGAATCGAGGCGATCGGCGCATGGCGACGAAGCGGCGCCAGCGTTGGCATGCATGGCGTCAGCATGCACGATATCGGCATGCACGGTGCCGGCCGTTTCGGTGACTTGCATCGGACGTAAGCCCAAACGCTCGAACAGGGCGAGATCGCGCTCGGTGTCCGGGTTGCCGGTCGTGAGCAGTTTCTCGCCATAGAAAATGGAATTGGCGCCGGCCAAGAAGCACAGCGCCTGCAGTTCGTCGCTCATGCTCTCGCGGCCGGCGGACAGCCGCACCATCGATTTGGGCATGAGAATGCGCGCGACCGCGATCGTGCGCACGAACTCGAAGGGATCGAGCAAGGCGGTGCCGTGCAGCGGCGTGCCTTCGACTTGCACCAAACGATTGATCGGCACCGAATCCGGGTGCGCCGGCAAATTCGCCAACGTCTGCAGCAAACCCGCGCGCTGCGAACGCGATTCGCCCATGCCGACGATGCCGCCGCAGCAGGTTTTCATGCCCGCGTCGCGCACGTGCGAAAGCGTATCGAGACGATCTTGAAACTCACGCGACTGGATCACCTCGCCATAGAACTCCGGCGCGGTGTCGAGATTGTGGTTGTAGTAATCGAGGCCGGCGGCTTTGAGCGCGGTAGCCTGATCGCCGCTGAGCATGCCGAGCGTGGCGCAGGTTTCCAGCCCCAACGCTTTCACTTCGCGGATCATCTCGGCGACTTTCGGAATATCCCGGTCTTTCGGCGAACGCCACGCCGCGCCCATGCAAAAACGCGAGGCACCAGCGGCCTTGGCTTGTTTGGCTTTTTCCAGCACCGCGTCGGTGCTCATCAATTTCGTGGCTTCGACGCCGGTGTGGTAGCGCTGCGCCTGCGGACAGTACGCGCAATCTTCGGGGCAGCCGCCGGTCTTCACCGAGAGCAAGGTGCTGACTTGGACTTCGGTCGGGTCGAAATGCGCGCGATGCGTTTCGCCCGCGCGCTGCAGCAGGGTCGGCAGCGGCAGCGCGAACAGCGCCTCGACCTCGGCGCGTTGCCAGTCGTGGCGGGGCTCGGCGGCGCGCGAGGACGAAGGCTCCGTCGCGGGGGGAAGACTGACAACCGACATCGGGGTTTCCTGACAGACCGGGCCGAGGGGGACAGGCAGTCTGGAAAGCATGCCCAGCCCTGTCAACTTCATTCTCAGACTGCCGCCCGGCGATCGGGTGCCGGCCGCTTCGATGGCCGCCGCCCTCCTAGGCTTCGTTCGCCGTCTGCCGCCAATGTGGCCAGCCCATTGTTTGGTCTGTCGCGAACCCTGCCACGGCGGGCATCGCAGGACTGCCGCCACGACCGAACGCATCATCGCCAGCGCCCTCTGCCCCGCCTGCCGGGCCGCCTTGCCCTGGAACCGCAGCGCCTGTGCTCGCTGCGCGCTGCCGATGCCCGCGCCCACACCCGCCTGCGGCCGCTGTTTACGACGCCCACCACCGCTGACCCAAACCCGCGCGGCCTTCGTCTACGGCCCGCCGCTGGACCGGCTGCTGCCGCGATTGAAATTCCATGACGACCTCGCCGCCGGCCGCTTGCTGGCCGCGCTCATGACCGAAGGCATCCAACATCTGCGCGAAACCGGGGGCGACGCCACGTGCGGTGAGCCATCGTTCGGTGTCCCCGACGCCCTCGTTCCGCTGCCCTTGCATCGCCGCCGCCTGCGCGACCGCGGCTACGACCAAGCCCTGGAACTCGCGCGCCCGTTGGCCCGACACCTGTCGATCCCGCTGCGCACCGATCTGCTGCAGCGCGTGCGCGAGACATCGCCGCAATCGCGTTTGAACGCCGACGCACGCCGCAAAAACGTACGTGGCGCATTCGCGGTGAATGCCAGCGCGATCACGCGTGTTGCGCACTCGAAGAGCGCATCATCGTCAACACCGCTCGCGCATGTGGTGCTGATCGACGATGTAATGACGACCGGCGCGACCTTGCATGCCGCGGCCGCTGCGCTACAGCGCGCGGGCATCGCGCGCGTGGATGCCTGGGTTTGCGCGCGAGTGCCGTGACGTCGCACCCGGCGATGTCGAACGGATCAGCCGTTCGTCGAATCCTTCGTCGTGCCGTCCGCGGGGCTGTCCGCCGAAGCGCCGGACTCGGCGGCTTGTTGCTGCTTGCGCCCGACCAACCACAGCGCCGCACCGATGACGATCAAACCGACGCGAATCGCCATGCCTGTACTTGGGCCCCAGTTGTCGATCCACGACAACAACCGGAACTCCCTACCGAACTGATTGAGCACGAACGAGCCCACGCCGAAAACGAACAGCCAAAAACCGAGCGATTTCATGTTGCCCCCTTAAAGTGAATACACACCGTTCCCCACGGCAAATGGAGTTTGCCACAATGGCGCAAGTCATGAACGGGCCAGGGTCGTCGCTCGAACGCTTACCACTCGAACAACTTGAAATACACCGGCGAGACGTTGTCCTCGTCCGGGCGGCCGTCGCCGTTGCGATCTTGCAGGTAGTAGGCCGGGCCGCGCGGGGGCTGCACCTTCACCAAACGCAATTGCCCGGCGACGCGGTACTCGGTGACCTCGTCGCCGTTGGGCATCATTTTGGTGGCTGCGACGGCGTCAGCGGGAATGTCGGCCTCGGTGCGACGTGCCGTGATATTGGCGCATGCGCTGAGGGTCAGCAGCAGAACGAGCGAACAGGACATCGGAAAGACAAAGGCGCGCATGAGAGTACTCCGGGGGAATGCATCGCTTGGATTATGCGCCCGGTTTCGGCCGCGAAAACCGCGCTGTCGTCGCGAATTTCCGCACTGTGCAGGTGCGACGGGACGATCGGCTCAGCGTCCGCGGCGATCGGCGGTAGAATCGCCGGATGACACGCCTCGTACTGATCGACGGTTCTTCCTATCTCTATCGCGCCTTCCACGCGTTGCCGCCGCTGAGCAACGCCCAGGGCGAGCCCACCGGCGCGCTGTTCGGCATCGTCAACATGCTGCGCGCGCACATCAAGGAAAAACCGGAGTACATCGCCTTCGTGGTCGATGCCTCCGGCCCGACCTTCCGCGATGCGCTCGATCCGCAGTACAAGGCCAATCGCCCGCCGATGCCCGACGAACTGCGCGCGCAGATCGAGCCGATGATGAAGATCGTCGAAGCGTTGGGCATTCCGATCCTGCGCGTGCCGGGCGTGGAGGCCGACGATGTGATCGGCACGCTCGCGGTGCAGGCGGCGAACGAGGGCATCGACGTCACCATCTCCACCGGCGATAAAGATTTCGCGCAATTGGTCCGCCCCCATGTGGCCTTAGTGAACACCATGAGCGGCAGTCGCCTCGATAGCGACGAAGCGGTGATGGCGAAATTCGGCGTGCGCGCCGATCAAATCGTCGATCTGCTCTCGCTGATGGGCGATACCGTCGACAATATTCCGGGCGTGGACAAATGCGGGCCAAAAACGGCTGCGAAATGGCTCGAAGAATGGGGCAATCTCGATAGCATCATCGTCAACGCGGATGGCTTCAAAGGCAAACTCGGCGAGAATCTTCGCGCGACGTTGCACCGCCTGCCGTTGAATCAACAACTGGCGACGATCAAGACCGATGTCGAACTCGACGGCGGGCCGGCGACCTTGCATCTGCGCGAACGGCATGTCGAGGATCTGCGCGTCCTGTATTCGCGCTACGGCTTCAATCAAGCGCTGAAAGATCTCGACGGCGGCAACGACAAAGCATCCGCGTCCGAGCGCACCGATATGCGCAACACCGCTGCAGGCTATGCGCGCAGCGCGACGAGCGTCGAGGAAGCGCTCGACGCCGCGCTCGCGGCGAAAGGCGAATACGACACGGTGCTCACGCACGAACAGTTGCAATCGTGGGTCGCGAAACTCGCTTCCGCCGACGAATTCGCATTCGACACCGAAACCGATGCATTGGACGCGATGCAGGCGAATCTCGTCGGCTTGAGTTTCGCCGCCGAACCGGGCAGCGGTTGTTACATTCCGCTCGGCCACACCTATCCCGGCGCGCCCGCGCAACTCGACCGCGATCGCGTGCTCGACGCCTTACGCCCGCTGCTGGAAAGCGCCGAACATCGCAAACTCGGCCAGCACGGCAAATACGATATTCACGTGCTGCGCCGTCACGGCATCCGCATCGACGGTTATCACGACGATACGATGCTGGAGAGTTTCATCTGGAACTCCAGCGCCACGCGGCACGACATGGATTCGTTGGCTAAACGCTACCTCGGCTACGACACCATCAAGTTCGAGGACGTCGCCGGCAAAGGCGCGAAACAAATCTCCTTCGCCGAAGTGGCGATCGACGATGCCGCGCGCTACGCCGCCGAAGACGCCGACATCACGCTGCGTTTGCATCGCGTGCTGTCGGCGAAGCTCGCGACCGAGCCCTCGCTCGAAAAGGTCTATCGCGAGATCGAAATCCCGCTGGTGCCGGTGCTGGCGCGGATGGAGGCCAACGGCATCTTGATCGACGCCGACGAACTGCGGCGACAAAGCGCCGACCTGTCGCGACGGATGCTGACTGCGCAACAGAAAGCGACCGAACTGGCCGGCCGCACCTTCAATCTCGATTCGCCCAAACAATTGCAGGCCTTGCTGTTCGACGAATTGAAATTGCCGGCCTTGGTGAAAACCCCGACCGGACAGCCGTCGACCAACGAAGAAGCGCTGGAAGCCATCGCCGATCAGCACGAATTGCCGCGGATCATTCTCGAATATCGTGGCCTGGCGAAACTGCGCAGCACCTACACCGACAAACTGCCGGAGATGATCGATCCCGACACCGGCCGCGTGCATACCAGCTACCACCAAGCGGGCGCGGCGACTGGGCGGCTCGCCTCCACCGATCCGAATCTGCAGAACATCCCGATCCGCACCGACGACGGTCGCCGCATCCGCACCGCCTTCATCGCGCCGTCGGGGCGCAAACTCGTGGCCTGCGATTATTCGCAGATCGAACTGCGGATCATGGCGCATCTGTCCGAAGACGACGGCCTGCTGCGCGCATTCGCGGCGGGCGCCGACATCCATCGCGCCACCGCGGCGGAAGTGTTCGGCAAGCCGCTGGACGAGGTGAGCGGCAACGAACGCCGCGCCGCCAAAGCGATCAACTTCGGCCTGATGTACGGCATGAGCGCATTCGGCTTGGCGAAACAGCTCGATATCGGCCGCGGCGAGGCGCAGGACTACATCGCCCTGTACTTCAATCGCTATCCCGGCGTCCGCGACTTCATGGAACGCACCCGCAAGGAAGCGCACGAGCGCGGCTTCGTCGAAACCGTGTTCGGTCGACGCCTGTACTTGGACAACATCAACGCCCGCAACCAGGGGCTGCGCGCCGGCGCCGAACGCGCCGCGATCAACGCACCGATGCAAGGCACCGCCGCCGATATCATCAAGCGCGCGATGATCGACATCGACGGCTGGATCGCGCACCACGCTACGAAAGCGAAAATGCTGCTGCAAGTACACGACGAATTGGTGTTCGAGTGCGATGCGGGTTTCGTCGAGACCTTGGTGCCGGAAGTCACTGCGCGCATGGCGGCCGCTGCGGAACTTCGGGTGCCGCTAGTGATCGATTCGGGGGTGGGGGATAACTGGGATGAGGCGCACTAGTCCTGAAATTCGCCTTCGCGACGCGTGGCGATGCGTTCGTCGGCATCGCTGCCTGGTTGTGTTGCGGCGCGGGATGAGGCGCATTAGTCCAGACGTTCGACTTCGCGACGCGTGGCGACGCGTTCGTCGACACCGAGGCCGGCTGCGATTTCACATTTACGAACGGTCGTCGAACGTTTTCGCGCACTTCTCGCTTCGATCGCGCGAGGTCGTGACTTTCGGCACCCTTCGTCGAAATACGGATACCCCGTCACTTCATACAGGGTGGTTTTTCAGGAAACCTCTGGAATTACAGGGCATCGCTCCATAGCCGCGTCGTCGCCATGAATCATTCCTGAATTCTACGAATTCTTAACGGCGATCTTCACGAACTATCTACATGGTGCATGGTCAACTACTCCCGACAGATGCAACGTCTGTCGTAGATCGCCTCTCCCCAAGGCGATCGCCGGGGACCAACGACTCTCCCCAAGTCGCGTCCCAAGCCCCGCCGGTTCCCCCACCTGCGGGGCTTTTTATTGCCTGCGATTCTTGTTCGAACCAAAAAAGGGCACGGTGTCACCCGATTCGGGGGTACGGATCCGCCTCGCCCTGGCGTGTGCTCTACCGCGATCCGTCCTGACTCAACCAATCGCGCGGCTTCAAGTATTCGCTCAAGCGCGCTTCGTCGCTGTCGGCGTCCGGCGTATAGCCGTATTCCCAGCGCACCAGCGGCGGCAGGCTCATTAGGATCGATTCGGTGCGACCGCCCGATTGCAGGCCGAATAAGGTGCCACGATCGAACACCAGATTGAATTCGACGTAGCGGCCGCGGCGATAGAGTTGGAACTGACGCTCGCGTTCGCCGTAGGGCATGTCTTTGCGACGCGCGACGATCGGCAGATACGCGTCGAGAAAACCATCGCCGACCGCGCGCTGGTAGGCGAAATCGCGCTCGAAGTCTTCGTGCAGATCGTCGAAGAACAGGCCGCCGACGCCGCGGGTTTCGTTGCGGTGTTTGAGGAAGAAGTACTCGTCGCACCAGTGTTTGTGCGCGTCGTAGCGCGCTTGGCCGCCGAAGGGTTCGCACAGATCGCGCGCGACGCGGTGCCAGTGGCGCACGTCCTCGCCGAATGGATAGAACGGGGTGAGATCGAAGCCGCCACCGAACCACCAAGCGATAGTTTCGCCGTCGCGGATCGCGCGGAAGTGGCGCACATTCGCGTGCGTGGTCGGCACATAGGGATTACGCGGATGGAACACCAACGACACGCCCACCGCGCGCCACGAGGCGCCTGCTAACTCGGGCCGCGCCGCCGTCGCCGACGGCGGCAACTTGGTGCCCGACACATCCGAAAACCCAATGCCCGCCTGCTCGAACACCGCGCCATCGCGCAAGATCCGCGTGCGCCCGCCGCCGCCTTCCGCGCGCGCCCAGAGGTCTTCTTTGAAGATCGCGGCGCCATCGACGGCTTCGATCGCGGTGCAGATGCGATCTTGCAGGTCGGTGAGGTAGTCGCGGACGCGGAGGAGGTCAGTGTCTGGGATGGTCATAGCGTCGAACTTGAAAGAGTCGGAATTGTACGCGTCGCAGTCATTCACGCAGATCGCCGTCGATGACATAACGGCCTACCGGCGGCAGCACTTCCGAGGAACCGGCGTCGAACTGTTTCAATACCTCGTCCCACCCGAAGCGCGGCGACCAACCGAGTGCGGTCATCGCGGCATGCGAACAATACACGCGATCAATAACCGATGGCGACGACCAGCCTCGCGCAGAAAGAGCAGCGAGGAGTGCGGGGCACCTGAGCGAAATCACGCCGGGCAGGTCGTTCGCGAGCGCTTCGAGGTCTTCATGCACGAACGGCGTCTGTCCGGAGATGATGAAAGTCGCATGTGCAGCTCCCGTATGAACAATGGCTCGGGCATGCGCATCAGCGACATCGCGAGCATCGACGCCCCGATACAGCCGCAGCACTGCCATCGTATTCGCCGGTTCCGGAAAACAGCGCGACATGCGCAAGATTCGAACAGTGGGGCCGCCGTGTTCGGCCGCTTCCCGCAGTATCGCCTCAGCAGCGAGTTTCGTGCGGTGATAGATCGTTCTAGGCGCTGGCGTCAACGTCTCGTCAACCCAGATCGCACGATCAGGCGACATCAAAGCGTCGCCGTACAATGCCGTCGTACTAGTGAAAACGATGCGAGGAACGCCTGCGCGTGTCGCGGCTTCCAGCAGCCGTCGGGTCGCCTCGACATTGATACGTTCAAATTCACGATCGGGAACATGGCCAACATGCGGAGCATGCAGCGCCGCCGTATGCACCACAGCATCCACACCTTCACATGCGCGCCTGAGCATCGCCTCATCGCCGAGGTCAGCTAACCACTGCACGGCCGGGCTCATATTGATGTCCAGTCCGCGCGGATCGTCGCCTTGAGCCTTCAGCCGTATCCAGATCGCGCGACCGACGCGGCCCGAGGCACCCGTCACCAGAATCGAGCGCCGCACCTCACTCACAGAAGTCGCGCTCAAGCCGGTTGTAATTTCGCATATGCCAACACCAACCACTTGCTGCCGACGTCGTCGAAATTCACCTGCACGCGTGCGTGCGCGCCGCTGCCTTCGATATCGACGACCACGCCGCTGCCGTAGCTGGCGTGCTTGACGTTTTGGCCGAGTTGCACGCTGGGCGATTCGTCCAGCGAGGCATGGCCCCACTGCTTGCGCGGCTGCGCTTGGTACATCGGCCGCGAGACTTGGATTTTCGGGCGCACTTCGTGGATCAGCGGCGCGGGAATTTCGCGCAGGAAGCGCGACGGCATACCGTACATGTCCTGGCCGTGCAAACGCCGCGCTTCGGCGTAACACAGCACGAGTTTTTGCCGCGCACGGGTGATGCCCACGTAAGCGAGACGGCGCTCTTCTTCCAAACGCCCGGATTCTTCGATCGATTTATTGTTCGGGAACAGGCCTTCTTCCAGCCCCACCAGGAACACCAGCGGAAATTCCAAACCCTTCGCGCTGTGCAAGGTCATCAACTGCACGCCGTCTTCGCCGGCTTCGGTCTGGCCTTCGCCGGCTTCCAGGGCCGCGTAGGCGAGGAAAGCGACGAGTTCGCTCAATGCGGCGGTTTCTTCGTCGTCGCCGCGGACGAAACGCGACGCCACCGAGACCAATTCGTCGAGATTGTCGGTGCGCGAATCGAGCGAGCCTTTGGATTGCAGTTCGTAATGCGTTCGTAGACCCGAGCGCGCAAGCGCGTGATCGATCTTGTCTTTGAGCGGTAAATCGACGCATTCGCTCTCGATCGCATCGATCAGCGCATGGAACCCCGCGATCGCGGTGCGTGCGCGCGCCGGCAGCAGATCGCTCTGCGCGATGAAGGCCGCCGCTTTCCATAGCGACACGCTCTGCGTTCGCGCTTGTCGGCGCACTTCGTCGAGCGTGCGCTCGCCGATGCCGCGCGTGGGCGTGTTGACCGCGCGTTCGTAGGCCGCATCGTCGTCGCGATTGGCGATCAGGCGCAGATACGCCAACGTGTCCTTGATTTCGGCGCGTTCGAAGAAGCGCATGCCGCCGTAGACGCGGAACGGTATCTGCTCGCCCAGCAAGGTTTCTTCGAAGGCGCGCGACTGGGCATTGCTGCGGTAGAGAATCGCGGCTTCGCCGTAGCTGCCGCCGTCGCGCACCCACTGACGGATGCGTTCGATCACGAACCGCGCTTCGTCGATTTCGTTGTACGCCGAATACAGATCGATCGGATCGCCTTCGCCGCTGTCGGTCCACAGGCGTTTGCCCAAGCGCGATGGGTTGTGCGCGATCACCGCATTGGCGGCATTGAGGATATTCGCGCTGGAGCGGTAGTTCTGTTCGAGGCGAATGGTCTTGGCGCTGGGAAAATCGTGCAAGAAGCGCTGCACGTTTTCGACTTTCGCGCCGCGCCAGCCGTAGATCGCCTGATCGTCGTCGCCGACCGTGAACACGTGGCCACTGTCTGCCGCGAGCAAGCGGATGAACGCGTATTGCAGGGTGTTGGTGTCTTGGAATTCGTCGATCAACAGTTCGCGAAAACGCTGGCGGTAGTGCGCCAACAGCGCCGGATGATCGCGCAGCACTTCATGCGCGCGCAGCAGGATCTCGGCGAAATCGACCAGCCCGGATTGTTCGCAGCGTTCCTGGTAGACGGTGTAGGCGCGCAACATCACGTTGGCCCATTCGTCCACGCCGTTGGCGGTGCGTTCGAGTTGAATATGCTGCGGCCGCCGGCCTTCGTCTTTCTGCGCGTTGATCCACCATGCGATCTGCCGCGGCGGGAAACGGGCTTCGTCCAGTTCAAGCGCCTGCACCACGCGCTTGACCAAGCGCAATTGGTCGTCGCTGTCGAGAATCTGGAAACTCTCCGGCAACTTCGCATCCTGCCAATGCAGACGCAGCAAGCGATGCGCGAGGCCATGGAAGGTGCCGATCCACATCCCCCGCGCGCCGTGCGGCAACAACGCTTCGGCGCGATGGCGCATTTCGCCCGCGGCTTTATTGGTGAAGGTGACGGCGAAGATCGCGTGCATCGGCACACCGTGCACTTCGTGCAACCAGGCGATGCGATGGGTCAGCACGCGGGTCTTGCCGGAACCGGCGCCGGCGAGGACGAGCATGTGGCCCGGTTCGGCGCTGACCGCGTCGCGCTGTGCGGCGTTCAGGCCATCGAGCAAGTGAGAGACATCCATGCGCGCATTCTACGCGATGGCTACGCGCGGCGATTCGGCTCGCGAATGCCTCGGTCGAGCGGAGCGCGGCGCGGCTTTCATTCCCATCGGTAGAGCGGAGCGCAGCTCCGCTGCTGCTTCCTGGAGCAACGACAATAGCGGAGCTGCGCTCCGCTCTACCGTTTAATGCGCTTGTTTGCCCGCCGTCGCCGACATCAGCTTGTCGGTGTAGGCGATACCGATCGCCGAGAGGATGAACAGGCCATGGATGATCGATTGCCACATCACTCCGGTCGCGGTGGCTTTCGTGCAAAGCGCCTCGGCGGCTTCCAGCGCCGGCGTGCATAAGGGCAGACCGAGCTGGCCGGCTTCGATGAAGGTCTTGAGCAGATGGATCGAGGAAATACCGATGATCGCCATCGCCAACTTCACTTTCAGCACGCTCGCATTGACGTGGCTGAGCCACTCCGGTTGATCCGGGTGGCCTTGGAGATTCAGACGCGAGACGAAGGTTTCGTAGCCGCCGACGATCACCATCACCAGCAGATTGGAGATCATCACCACGTCGATCAGGCCGAGCACGATCAGCATGATGCCCTGCTCGCTGAGCGTGTTGGCGTCGTGGATCAAATGCCACAATTCTTTGATGAACAGAAAGACGTAGACGCCTTGCGCCACGATCAAACCGAGATACAGCGGCAACTGCAGCCAGCGCGATGCGAAGATCAGGCGCGGTAACGGATTGAGCGGGGGATGCGACATGAGCGTTGACCGGACGACGAAGACGCGTCATAGCCTACCGGTGCGGGGCCGCGGCGCCAAGCCGCGCGCGCGCGCGATACTGCGTCCCGAGCATCGTGCGCGCTGGCGCCTCAGCGCAGTCCTACACTATGCGCCCACCCCGCGATGGACACCGTCATGATCGATCTGCACTACTGGCCGACGCCGAACGCTCACAAGGTCACGCTCTTGCTCGAAGAATTGGCCGAAGCCGGTCAACCGCTCGCTTACGAGATCAAGCCGGTGAACATCGGCGCGGGCGAGCAATTCGCGCCCGAATTTTTGGCGATCGCGCCGAACAATCGGATGCCGGCGATCGTGGACCATGCCCCGGCCGATGGCGGCGCGCCGGTGAGCGTGTTCGAATCCGGCGCGATCTTGCTGTATCTGGCGGAGAAGACCGGACGATTCATTCCCACCGACGCGCGCGGTCGCACCGCGACGTTGGAATGGCTGTTCTGGCAAATGGCGGGTTTGGGGCCGATGACCGGACAGTACGGGCACTTCAACGTGTATGCGCCGGAAACAATTCCTTACGCGATCGATCGCTACACGCGCGAAGCGCATCGTTTGCTCGGTGTGCTCGATAAGCGCCTCGCAGGCCGTGCCTTCATCGTCGGCGACGACTACACCATCGCCGATATGGCGTGCTACCCGTGGATCGCACCGTATAAGACCGCGCCGATCGATCTCGAACCTTACCCCGAAGTGCGACGCTGGCAAGCCGTGATCGCCGCCCGCCCCGCGACCGCACGGGCCTACGCATGGACCAAGCGCATCAATCCCGAAGCCGGACAACCCCTGAGCGACGAAGCGCGGAAGACCTTGTTCGGGCTGCAGCCGAAGTAAGTTCAGGTGCCCACGCGCGCAGGCCAGCCGGTTGCGGCTAAGCTTCCGGCTTGCCGAATCCCGGACCGTCCCCATGCGCCTGCCTGCCGCACTCCTCTGCCTGATGCTCATCTGCTGCATCGCTCCCCGCAAGCCGCCGACGCACCGACCAAGCTGACGCTCGAAGCCATCACCGGCGATGCGCCGCTGTCGGGGCCGACCCTGCTCAAGCCGCAGATCGCGCCGGACGGTTCGCGCGTGACCTTCTTGCGCGGCAAAAACAGCGACCGCAATCGGCTCGATCTCTGGGCCTTCGATGTCGCCACCGGCAACACCGCCATGTTGGTGGACTCCGCCGATGTGCTGCCCGGCGATGAAGTGCTCAGCGACGAAGAGAAGGCGCGGCGCGAGCGGCAACGCACGGCCGCGCTCTCGGGCATCGTCGATTACCAATGGTCGCCGAACGGCAAGGCGCTGTTGTTCCCGCTGGGCGGCGAGTTGTATCTCTACGATTTGAACGCCTCGGGCAAAGCCGCGGTGCGCAAGCTCACGACGGGTGCGGGTTTCGCGACCGATCCGAAGGTCTCGCCCAAAGGCGGTTTCGTCAGTTTCGTGCGCGCGCGCAATCTGTGGGTGATCGATCTTACGACCGGCGAAGAAATCCAACTGACGCGCGACGGCAGCGATACGATCGGCAACGGCGTCGCCGAATTCGTCGCCGACGAAGAAATGGACCGCCACACCGGTTATTGGTGGGCGCCAGACGATTCGGCGGTCGCGTTCGCGCGCATCGACGAATCGGGCGTGCCGATTCAGAAGCGCTACGAGGTGTATCCCGATCGCACGGACGTCGTCGAACAACGCTACCCCGCTGCGGGCGATACGAACGTGGCGATCAAGCTCGCGACGATCGCACCGAAGCGCGATGCCGTGCCGACGTGGGTCGATCTCGGCGCGAATCCCGACATCTATCTCACCCGCGTCGATTGGCGCGATGGCAAACGGCTCACGTTCCAGCGGCAATCGCGCGACCAGCGCAGACTCGAATTGATCGAAGTCGAGCGGGCGTCCGGCAAACAACGCACGCTCATCACCGAAACCAGCAAGACGTGGGTACCGTTGCATCACGCATTGCGTTTTCTCAAAGACGGTCGTTTCGTGTGGAGCAGCGAGCGCAGCGGCTTCGAGCATTTGTATCTCGCCAGCAAAGACGGCAAGACACTGAAACCGCTGACCCGCGGCGACTGGCCGGTCGACGCCTTGTTGGCGATCGACGAAGCGAAAGGTCTGGTGTATTTCAGCGCCGGCCGCACGCCCGAAGGCAAGGCCGATGCGCGGCAATCGCATCTGCATGTCGTGCCGCTCGCGGGCGGCGCGATCCGCACGCTGTCGACCGAGCCGGGTATGCATGGCGCGAGTTTCGCGAAGAACGCCAGCGTTTATGTCGATAGCCGATCGAACGCCGGCACGCCACCGCAAATCGCACTGCATCGCGCCGACGGCACGCGCATCGCCGCGTTGATCGATAACGACCCGGCGAAACCTGCGCATCCCTACGCCCAATACCGCGCTGCGCATCGCCCGGTCGAATTCGGCACGATCACCGCCGCCGATGGCGATACGCCGCTGCATTACAGCGTGATGAAACCCGTGGACTTCGACCCGACGAAACGCTATCCGGTGGTCGTTTACGTCTATGGCGGCCCTGCGGCGCAAACCGTGACCGATAGTTGGCCCGGGCGCGGCGATCATTTTTTCAATCAATACCTCGCGCAACAAGGGTATGTGGTGTTCTCGCTGGACAATCGCGGCACGCCGCGACGCGGCGCAGTCTTCGGCGGCGCGCTGTACGGCAAACAGGGCACGGTGGAAGTGGACGACCAGCGCAAAGGCGTCGCATGGCTGCGCGCGCAACCGTGGGTCGATGGCGAACGCATCGGCGTCTACGGCTGGTCCAACGGCGGCTACATGACGCTGATGCTGTTGGGCAAGGCGCCCGACGACTACGCCTGCGGCGTCGCTGGTGCGCCGGTCACGGATTGGGCGCTGTACGACACGCACTACACCGAGCGTTACATGGATCTGCCGAAAGCGAACATCGACGGCTATCGCGAAGCGAGCGTGTTCACGCATGTCGGCGGCATCAAGCCGAACGCGTTGTTGTTGATCCACGGCATGGCCGACGATAACGTGCTCTTCAGCAACAGCACCAAGCTGATGAGCGATCTGCAAAAGCGCGCGACGCCGTTCGAGCTGATGACCTATCCCGGCGCGAAACACGGCCTACGCGGCAAAGATGCCTTGCATCGTTATCGTTTGATCGAAGCGTTCTTCGCGCGGTGTTTGCGACCCTAGGCTGCTGAGTTGCATCTTCTATGACATAGCCATTTCAACGGCCATTTCGTCGTCGGAGGCCATCAGAAGAGATCGCCGATGCGTAGGAATAAAATCGCAGCGACAACGAATTTGAACCTGATCGACACTCATCGTAGAAACCTCACAGGCATTCGATGGCGAGCGTCGCGCATCGCTATCGCGCTCGCGCTCGTTTTCGCGCTCGCTTCCGATCCGACCGAAGCGGGCGACGCGCGTACCGATTCACCCCGACCGCCGACCGCCGAACAAGCGCGCGCCTTCGTTCGTAGCTTGTTGGTGAAATCGCCGTACCGTATTCCGGCTCAGGCGCGTGCGGGCGAAATCCGTTATTGGCTGCGCTTCGAACCGAAACAAGACTGGTCGTGGCCCGAAACCGGCGAGCAACGCATCGCGAACGCGAATGACGGGCGGGTCGAATTGAGAGTTTGCTCCGATTGCGGGCGCGAGCGCGCACCTTCCCCTGAAGACATGCAGCGTTACCTCGCATCGAATCCGTGGGTCCGCAGCGGCGATCGCCGCGTTCGTGCGTTCGCGCGCCAACATACGCGTGGCGGCTCGGTCGAAACGCGAATGGAACGTCTGACCACCGCCGTGCAACGTCATATGACCGGCGGGGTGGAATTCCATCGTTACGACGATGCGGTCGTTGCATTGGACACTCGGCGCGGCGATTGCACCGAGTACGCGATCTTGCTGGCGGCATCCGCGCGTGCGCTGGGCATTCCCACGCGGCTGGTGCATGGCGTGGCGTATTCGAGCCGTTTCACCGGCGAAGCGCACGTCTTCAGTCCGCATGCCTGGGTGCAGGCATGGGACGGCACGCGTTGGGTCAGTTACGACGCGGGCCTCGGCAAGTTCGATGCCGGTCACATCGCGCTGGCGATCGGCGATGGCACGCCGCAAAGCATGCCACCGGTCCTAGACGCCGTGCGCGATTTGCGGATCGAACAAGCCGCCGGCATCGAACGCGGCGGCGGTTCGTCGAGCGATGCCGCGCCTTGACGCATCGGTGGCATCGCTCGCGAATCGTGCGATGTGACTTGCGCTGGCGTTTAACGCTGCGCGCCGTCGGCCGTTTTCGCTTTTTCGTCGCGCATCATCGGCAGCGCTGGCGTTTCGTCCTTCGCGTCGTCGGCATCAACCGCATCGCCCGACTCCAACACCGCGCCGATCATGATGACTTCGATGACGCCGTTGTCTTTCACGCTTTCGCGCTTGCCGGCCGGAATGCGCGTGCCGGTGGTCGGTTGCGACGACGTTCCCTGCGTTGCTGAGGCTTGGTTGGCATAGACGGTCGTCGCTGCGAAGGACGCGATGAGAAGCGCCGCGATCGTCGCAGCGAAACGGTTGGCCCGCGGATACTGTGTGTTGGCGCATGAAAAACGGAACATGGCATTCTCCTCGATCAAGACGTGCTATTCGGATGGGCGTCGGAATCTATCTCACGACACGGAACGAAACGGTCGCCCTGCTTCGTTCGAACGCGATGCAGACTTCAACGCCGAATATTGCGGCTACCGTTCATGACATGGATTCGACACAGTGCGAAAGCGTCGCAGCGACGATCGGATTACGACGATGCGACAAGGCGGTGACGGCTGTGCGAGATAACGGCGACATGCGTGCGTTTCGTATCGACGAAGCAATGGGCATCGTGTGCGAACCGCCGAAGATGACGGATTAACGCACCTCGTCTTCGGCAATCATCGGCAACTCGGACAGCGTCTCGTCCTCGTCGGCGAACCACTGCGGGCTCCCGATGCCTCGATCCCGCCACCGGAAGTCACCTCACGGCATTGACCTATTCATCGCTAGATTCGAGATCGCGAGGGAAAGAAGCGGCCGTGCGCACAGGCAGTTCGGGCACCGAAGTATCTTCCGCCGCGAGCGCGTCCTCAGGATCGGTTACGCCACCCAAGAAGGTCACGAATTCAAGTTCTTGTTCATCGCGACCCTCCGACACCACGGGTTGCGATGGCACCGGCGAGTGTTGCGGCGACGAAGTCACGAACGGTCGTTGTACCGCATGCTCGGGCTCGCCGGCATAAACCGTCGTTGCGGCCGTGGTCGTGATCAGCGTCGCGGCGATGGCTGCGCCGACGCGTCCGACACGCCGCGGCACCGGTAAGCGATAAGACACGCAGATCGGGCCGGGCACGGTAGCGAGCAACGCGCGACGTTCGCTTTCGTCCAGGCGATCGAGAGCATGCACATGCTTGTCGCAGCGTGTGCAATGTCCGTCGATGGTGCGCTGATCTTCGGCGCTGAGCGGACAAGGCGTATCGATTCGGGGAAAACGGGCCATCGGGGGCTCCTGAACGGCAATGGGCGACTGAACGTATTTCTATCGCAACCTAAATCCATGCTCGCCGCGCGCCGACAGCGCTCAGCGGGATCGCGAATGCTCATGCCTCGTATCGCGCGGCGATACCGCGCGCTTGACCGGCGCAGCGGCTTGCGCGGCCGTTGCGGTACGCGGCCGAGGGCGCGGCATGCTGCCGTTCAATACTCTCGGTGCGAACAAACCTGGATTGAGCAATTTCAGCGCATCGCGACAATCGAGGAACGGATAGGAACGTCCGCTCGCGACATCGTCGATTCGGCTCGTCGACAACGTCATCGCATCCATGCGCTGGGCGACGGTCGATGCCGGCACGGTTTGTTTCAGTGCGACCGCGCATGCGGCCACCATCGGTGCCGCTTGCGAGGTTCCGCCGAAGACGGACGTACCGCCATCGAACCCCGGGGCGGACACGAACGCGCCTGCGGCGAATAGATCGGTGGTCGCGCTACGATTAGCGAAACACGCAGGCTGTTTCGGCGCAGTGGCCGTTTCGCTGCAACCCAGAAACGTAACCGGGCCGCCATCGGCATCCCACGTCGCGGCGACACTCACGACATTCGCGATACATGCCGGCGCGCTGGATTGGGTGAGACTTCCTTGGTTGCCGGTCGACGCGACGACGACCGCGCCGAGCGCATTGAGATTCGCAACCGCGACCGCCAACGCCAAATTGGATGCGGACGCATTGTCGCAATGGCCCGCGAACAAGGTGCCCGTACCCAGACTGAGATTGACCGCATCGGTATCGGGATGATTCACCGCGATCCAATCCAACGCCGCGACGACATCCGACGTGCAACAAAAACGATTGTTTCGGTCGAGCACTTTCACCGCGACCACAGCGACATCCGTCAATGCGCCGCGCGGCGCGACGGCACCGTCGCCCGCGATGATGCCGGCGACGTTAGTGCCGTGGCCGTGATCGTCTTCGGCGGCGCCCGCACCGGATTGAGTGGCCGTGCCATTGGGACAACAGCCGGTCCCCTCGCTGCAGAAACAACGTTGATCCGCGATGCGTGCGCGCAGATCGGCGTGATCGGTATCGATGCCGCTATCGATCACCGCGACCTTCATTCCCGAACCGCCTAAGCCCATCGCAGACAATTGCTGCACTTGGTTCAAGACCGATGCCGCATCCGGCGCGACCGTGTGGCCGGTACCGCCTTCGTCGAGATCCACCCGTAGCACCGACGGATCACGAGCGAGTGCGTCCAATGTCGTGGCATCGACCACCAAACCGAGCGCCGGCACCGATGCGTAGCGCCACACCGTCCGCGCGCGTCCGCTCGCCGGAAGGCGTCGCAGCAACGCATCGGCGCGTCTTGTTACGCGTTCGCGACGCGCGTCTATCTTCGCCGCTACAAACGTCGGATCGACGACATCGCGGAACACCACCATAACGCGCGCATCGCCGAGCGCTCGCGCGCGCTGCATCGACGCAGGCGACACGGTCTGCGCCTGGGCCGCGCCTACGAACGTCAATAGCAGCATCAACCATATCGTTCGATTCTTCATATCCGATCACCGAAATTCAGAAACACACCGCATCGCTTCAGGGTTCGATCTTGATTCGTTCGGCCGCAGTCCGCGCCCGCGTCGCGCTGCCATACATCAACTCCGCCACCGCAGGCGCGGCGAGATAATCGCCGGCATTGCCGACGCGCGCGAAGTAATGCACCTCATGCCGTCCAGGCGGTAAATACTCGGCGTAGAACTTCGGCGAGCGCGGATCAAGTCGGCGCGTCCAGCACCAATACGCACCCGTGTCCGACACGTTCTGCACGTCGAGCCCCGCCACACCACTCAGCGCCAGATCGGTCGGGCGAAGGCCGCCGGGAACCGCATCGGTGATCGCGACGAAAAAGCGCTCGTGGCCGCTGTCGATGGTCAGCGTGATCCGTACCCAATCGCCATTGCGCAAGCGGTCGCCGTCGAGCGACGCCCAAGCGCCATCGCGCAGTACGGCATAGCTGCGTTGCAGCGCAAAACCAATGGCGGTGCTATCGGCGATACGCGCATCCTCGCGATAGTGATACTCGACGACATAACTGGCGGGCGCGTCGCCGACGATCTTGGGGTCGAGTCGCAGCGGTCGTTTCGCATCGCGCATGCCGATCGCCTGCGACCATGTCTGCGCATCCGCGCCTGGAGCGAGCGTCAACGTCGCGCGCTGCGGGCCGCGATCGATATCCAGACGCACCGGCGTTGCGTTTTTATCGGCTTCCAATCCACGCAGCGCGATCAAACAACTGGCGCCGGTCTGCGTATCCACGTTCGCATAACCGCCGGCATACAAATCGCCGAGACCTGCGATCAAGGCGCGGCGAGTCGCCGCGTCCGCCAGCGCCGGGTTCGTGCGAAGCACATCGATCAATTCGCATTGCTCGCGCAGATCGGAACTCATCCAGCGGTCGTTGCGTTGCGTCGCGCGCAGAATCCGCGCTTCGCCACGCCGCTTGGCCGCCGCCAGCAGCTTCGCGATCGCTTGCTTGGCCTGCGGATGGTCGCCATTGGTCATCGCGCGCGCAATCGCCACTTGCACGGGCAGCAGTTGCGCATCGAAGCGATGCCATAACCGATCCGTCGTCTCTCGTTCGGGGCGCTGCTGGCCGGCGGCCGCGAATGCCACGCGCTGCTGAGCGATGCGCATCGTCTTCGATGTCGTTCGCGCGCTTGCGCAAATAGTCGTCCGCATGGCGTAGGGCGGTGGCGTCCACCGGGTGGCCGAGCGTCGCCAGCATGCGCAAGGCACGCACGCTATACGCGGTCAAAGGCGTGTGTGTCGTATTGTCGTCGTAGGCGTCTTGCGCACTATCGGCGAAATAACGGAAGTCGCCTTGCTCGCTTTGGAACACCGCGACATTGCTCAAGGCTTCGTCGATCGCGGCCTTGGCGTCGGGGAAACGCTCGCCGTCGCCGCGTTCGAGCGCGATCGCCGCGGCCACCGCACGGCTGAGAATCTGCTCCCAACAACGATGCGGATAGCGATGCAGGTCGTCGATCCAACCGTGCATCAAGGCATCGGCGCCGGGCAACAAGGACACGCTGAGCCGCAGGTCGCGGGTGCCAGCGGGGAAGGTCGGCGCACCGAGATTCAAGGCCGATGCGCCCAACCAACCGGCTTGTACTTTGCGCGCATCGATCGTCGGCGAAGCGAGTTCGATCGCCTGCGCCACCGCATCGCTGTGCGTGCCGACGCGTACTGCGGCGACCGCGCTGAGCGTCGCGTTCTGGGTGGCCGCCGCGTCGTCGGGCGCGATGGTTAAGGTCGTCGCGCCATCGCCGCGTGGAGCGAGCGCGATACGCGCGACCGTCTCCGCATCTAACGCGGCGACTTGCAGGATCGTTTCGGCCTGCGTCGCCTGATCGCCGGTATGACGCACGTTCGCGACCAATTCCGCGCGATCGCCAGGATACACGCGCACCGGCGCCTGCAAGCGCGCTTCGACCGACAATCCTGCTTCGAGTACGGCTTCGGTCATCTCGAAGTCTTCGCCCGCACCCGCGCTCCATGCCACCGCGCGCCAACGCGTGAGATTATCCGGCACCACGAATTCGATCTCGCGAATTTCGCCGGGTGCGAGGCGGATCTCAGGCAACCACAGCGCGGTATCGATAAAGCGCTGACGCAATCGCGCACCGAACAAAGCGCGCGCTTCGGCGACACGGCGATCGTGCTCGATTCGCACGATTCCTGACTCTGGTTTGCCTAGTTTGATGGCATCGCCAGCACCCAATTCGGCCGCGCGCGGGATGCGCGAGCCCGTGACTGTGATCTGATCGAGTTCACCACCGCTGTATCCCACATAACCGTCTGCCGCAGCTCCTGCAGCCGCAGTCAATGCGCCACCATCGCTCGCGGAGATATTGAAAAGCACATCGCCGACAGAATTGAGCCCCGTGCTCTCCAGCGCTGTTCGATCCAGCGTCAGCACCGGCTGCGCCGTTTCAATTTCCGCAGAGCGCGGCGTGCGTATCCCGGTCACGGCGACACCGTCGAGATCCCGCTGCGCATCGTCCCAAGGCAAATTGATTCGCCAAGGCACCGTATTCCAACCATCGAAGCCCACATGATGCCATGCATTCGTCCACGCGAATTCGTGTCGACCAAGCCATGCCTCACCATGCGGATCGAAGGCGTTCCAGCGCGCACCCGCGAGCGAGCGCAGCGCGTCGTCGAGTACCGCGAGCGTCACTGTGCGCGGCAGGCCGCCACGATTACGCAAACGGATTTTGCGCATCTCGCCCGGTTTCGTACGTTCGTCGTCGAACTCGATCTCAACGGCGGTCGGGTCTTCACGGCGCGGCACATCGACCACGAGATTCAAAGACGCGGTCTGCGGTGGCGTACGCAGTCCATGCTCGCGCACCGTCGAAGCGATGCGCGAACGAATCAACACATCGATCTTCACTTGATTACGGCCATCGGCGAAGGTCGGCAAGGTCAGCTCGCTCTCGATCCGATCGATCTCAAGGACACGCGCATCGAGCAACTCGCCGCCCGCGCTGACCACGATCAGCGCATCCGCCTGCGCGTACGGTTGTCGCAACAACACGCGCATCGGCGCATCCGCGGTCGCAGGCGCCGTCACCAAGGTCAGCGCGGGCTCCGGGGCCTTCGCCTCTTTTTGGGCATCGGCCGCATTCCACACGTAACGCTCCAAGACCGCGGGCGCGGCATCGCCACTGCGCGCTGTGAAGCGATAACGGCCGCTGCGCGTACGCGGGACATCGCAGACGGTTTCGACACCCGCTGCCAAGGCGCACGTCGCGACCCGCACCGGCGGCGGCTCATTGATGCCATCGCTCGCCGGCAGGTACTCCGCGATCACTTCGATCTTCGCGCCGGTTTGCGCCGCACCCGCCGCATCGATCACCACGCTCTGTAGGCGTAATGGTGTGCGCGCGTCGAACCATGAGGGTTGTACGCGCAACCCGACATAACGCTTAAAGTGCGCATACCGCGCGATGGCATTGTTGCTCACAGCCCCTTCACGGCCGGCGAGGCCCACTTGAGCTGTCATTTCGATGCGCCCGAACGGCGGCGGCGCGCCGGCTTTGATCGCATCGTCGTCGAATGCGATCGGAATCGCGATGCGCGCGCGGCCCTCGGCATCGAGTTTCGGAAATCGATCGGTGTCGTATTCCAAGGAATGGCCGTGGCCGCGAGTATCGGACTCGGCGAAACGATAGTCGGCGTACTGCGGGTACGCCTCGGCCGGCGACTCCGGGATAGAGATACGTCGCGACGTGCTGCACACCGACGCCCGAGGCGCCACCGCCCGACCAATACCCGGCGGACACCGTCGCTTCGAACGTCCCGCCCGGTTCGAGCAGCGGCGTCGTGGCGGCGGCTTCGACCCACAAATCCTGTGCGCGGAAGGTGCCAACGAAAAAGCACACGCCGTTATGTTCGATGTTGTCCTCGTCGGTCGGGCGGATGCAGTAATCGCCATCGACCAAATGCACCGGCAATGCGAGTTCGCCGACGAAGGCGCCGTCTGTGCCCGGCGTCATCGTCCAGGTCTGGAACGTGCGTTGCTCGTGGGCCGATACCAAGCCGAATTCGATCGCATCGTTGCCTGCCGCAAGCAAACGTCCACCGCGCAGCGTGCGCGCCCAACCTCGATAACGCACGGTGTCGCCGGCGCGATACAGCGGTCGATCGGCGACCGCGAACACGCGCGTCGGCGCCTCTTCTCGACCGAGAGAAACGCGGTAATCGTAACTATCGCCGAGCGGCAACACCGCACGGCGCGTATCGGCATGCGCACGCAACACCCAGTCGGGCGGACGGATGCCTTCTTTTTTCTGAGGAAGCGCAAAATCTTCGGGCAGATTCAGACGCGCCAATCCATCGCGATCGGTGCGCGCGCGCGCGACGACGCGATCGCCTTCGGTGCCGCCGACCAACGACAACACGATTTCGGCATTCGCGATCGGCCGGCTATCGTCCCAATCGAGCGCCCATGCGACGACACTGCGCGTCCCGATCTGCGCGCTCAGATCGAACTGCGGCGCCGCCATGTGCATCGCGCCGCCGGTGCTCGGTCGCCAACGCACCCAGCCGCCTTCCGACAACACGCGCTGCGTGACCTGCGAGGTGAACGTCGCCACCGCCTCGCGACTGGCAGGCGAATCGATCGTCTCGGACACCACGGCCTTGCCCACGCCCTCCACGACGATGCCGACCGGCTGCGCATTCACCGTCAGTACTTGCGCAGCACGCGGATCGCTCACCAACATCTGCGCTGCCGTCGCGCGCAAAGACGGCTGCGGTAAGCCGTTACGCACCGTCATCGATGTATTCGCCCGCAAGTGGCGACCGGACGTATCCGTCAAGGTGTCGCCGATCTCGAATGCGATCGTCGCTCCAGGTTGGGTCGCTTGCAATTCGATGCTTTGGCCATCGCCCGTTTGGATGTCGCTGTTCCGTCGGCGCCATTCGTAGCCTCTATTCCACCCGACGATACGTACGCCGGCAGGCAACATCGATGCGATGCTCTTGCGCGCATCCGCACTCAATTCGCCGGACAGATACACGTGTATGGGTTCGCCCGCGACGCAATCGAGCGCAAAGCCGTCGTCGACGTTCCAGTCGTGTTGTTCACCGGATGGCTGCTCGCAACCCATGCCACGCACACGGAAGGGCTCGGCGTAGTGGAACGCAACGATGCGCTTCTCTTTGTCCCCGCGTAAGGGGCCGGCGGCGGAGACCAACCCTTTTCGCAACCAGAGTTCAACGGCTGCGTCCGCGGGCAGATCGGACGGCAACATCAGCGCGAAACGCGGTACTTCGCGCTCCCATCGTTGTCTGGCCAGAATCACGGTCAGCCGCAGATCGCGCCACACGCGCCCGCCGCTGCGCAATTCCAATGCGCCTGCGGCGTCTTCCGGCGTCATCGACATGTTCGCGGTCAATACGACCGTCGGTATCCCGCCTTTCCACTGCGTGATGCGACCATCGAGGCTGGGCCGTTCGGTTTCGACCGTCAGCCGCTGCGCCTTGATCGGCACGCCTTCGGCGGTAAACAGACCCGGGGCGATATCGACCACGATCGTCGTCGCAGCGGGCAGCGACGCTTCACCGTCGATATCGCATTCCACTGCGGTGTCGTCGTTCCAGAAACACGTCAGCGGCCGATACGGCTGGATCGACACCGCGCCCACCGGCGCGTTATCGATCGCGCGCATCGGTTCCGGAAACGTAATGCTCAGACTGGTGTTGTCGGCCTCGACTTCGATGGCCGTGTCGTCGTCATCGCGGCCGGCGCTCGCGGCGACGGGCCACAGCACGAGACACATCGCCACGACGATCGACCCTACTCGTAACATGCATGTCCCCTTCGATACGGCTGTCATAGCGCATCGTGCGCCGGACGATGTGAGTACACCCTACTCTTAGAAAGATTCGTCTCAGTGCGAAACCGTCGCAGCGCAGATCGCTCCGCAGATCGCAGCGATGCGGTCGGCGGTGAGGCCATGCGCGATGCGACGAAATGCAGGCGCTTCGCCAGTCGGACTTACGCGTCGTTTCCGTCGCTCCGCTACGTCACCCGCGCCAACATGCGCCGATGGCCGATCATACGCGCCCAGCGCGTGCCGATATCGGCCCAACACAGATACGCCGCCTCGCCAGCGAGGCGGTAGAGCATGCGCGGGGTCCAGCGCAGCGCGGGCTCGGCGGCGCACAGTTCGCTGCGCATGCCGAGTTGTCGTGCGAACAACGCGCAGCGCGCGAGGTGGTAGCGGCTACTGAGCAGCGTGACGCGTTCCAGCGCGCCATCGTGCGCGTGCTCGGCAAGTAAACTGCGCGCATTGCGCAAGTTTTGCAGGGTGTCGCGGGAGCGTTGTTCCAAGCGTAGTGGCGCATCTGCGGCCACGCCCTGCGCGATCAGTGCGGCCTGCGCGACTTGGGCTTCGCTGGGATGGCCTTCCGGGCCGCCGCCGAGCAAGACGATCATCTGCGGTGGGCGCTCGCGCCACAGGTGCGCGGCGCGATCCAAGCGCGCGGCGAAATCGGCATCGATGCGGCCCTGCGGCGCGTGCTTGCCGAACAGCAACAGACATCGCCCATCGTCGGGCAGGCACGGCGCGCGGTGCGCCGTGCGCACGACGTGCACGAAGTAACCGACATAAACCAAGCCCGCGCTCAACACGCAAACGCTGCCGGCGACGACGCCCGCATGCATGACGTCGCGATCGAAAAATAAGTTGAGACGGTGATCGACCCGGCTCATGGCCGCCCCTCGAACGAGGCCGCGCGACGATGCGCCGCGCGGCGAAACGCGATCACTCCAACGCGGAGAGCTGCAGATTGGTGCCGATGTCCTTCGCGATATTGCTGACCCAACCCAGATAGTTCGGATGGATGTACTTCTTGCCGCGCTTGACTTTGTAATCCAGGTTCTCGCTGCCGACGTACACGATACGCACGGTCTGCGCGTCCCAGCTCACGCGCACGCGCGCGACGTGCGTACGCAGACGCAAGGTCGAATCGATCTCGCCGGGCCGCTCGGCGTCGACCGTCCAGCCACGGCCGATCAAGGCGCGTTTGATGTCTTTAAGGACGACGGTTTCGGACAAGCCCGCCGGGATCGCGACCGGAGCCGGATCGGCGAGCGGCGCTTGCCGCGCCTGAACGGCTCCGTTGAATGCGAACATCGACAACACCGACAGTACGACCGCAGAAAAACGCATGGAAACCCCCTCGTCAGGATTGAATATCAAATCAGTGTGAAATCGTTGATAGCGACCGCCGCGTGGATCCGCCCGGCGGCGACAGGATAACGCGCAGCTGGCTGGAAATCTGTCTAGGACGCTATAATTCGCCTCTCTCGAATTCAGGCGACGCGGTGCCTTCCGCCACGATGTCCCTTTCCCCGATGACGCCTTTGGCGATCACCGCCTACACCGCCACCACCGCCCTCGGCCATGGCCGCGATGCTCAACGCGACGCCCTGCGCGAACGCCGCAGCGGTTTGCGCCGCAACGATTTCGGCGACGGCGCTACGGCAGCCGCGGCATTGGACACCTGGGTCGGTCGCGTCGCCGGCATCGAAGACATGCATTTGCCGGACGCGTTGTCGGCCTACGATTGCCGCAACAACCGTCTCGCGTGGTTGGCATTGCAGCAGGACGGCCTATTCGATGCAGCGATCTCGCTACGCTCGCGCTACGGCGCCGAACGCGTGGCGATCGTGATCGGCACCTCGACCTCCAGCATCGGTTGCAGCGAAGAGGCCTACACGCGTTTGGACACCGATGCCGTCGGCGCTCAGGTGTTTCCCGCGGATCTGCGCCGGTCGCTGCTGCATACCCCGCATTCCTTGGGCCATTTCTTGCAACTCGCCACCGGTTTGCGCGGCCCTTGCGTTACCGTGGCGACGGCCTGCTCGTCCAGCGCGAAAGTCTTCGCGCAAGCGGCACGATTGATTCATGCCGGTCTGGCCGATGCGGCCTTAGTCGGCGGCGTCGATACGCTGTGCGGCAGCGTGCTGTTCGGTTTCAATGCGCTGGGCCTGGTCTCGCGCAATCCCTGTCTCGCATTCGATGCGCGTCGCGATGGGCTCTCGCTCGGCGAAGCCGGCGGTTATGCGATTCTCGAACGGATCGATGATTCGCAAGCGCTGCGGTTATGCGGTTACGGCGAAAGCAGCGATGCGCATCACATGTCCACGCCGCATCCCGAAGGTCTCGGGCGCAAGACGCGCGATGGAAGCAGCGATCGCGCGCGCCGGTATCGCGCCTGCGGACGTGGGTTATCTGAATTTGCACGGCACCGCGACGCCGGCCAACGATACGGTCGAAGCGATCGCCGTCGCCGGCCTGTTCGCCGAAGGCGATTTGCACGCCAGTTCGACCAAAGGCTGGACCGGTCACACGCTCGGCGCGGCGGGGATCGTCGAGTCGGTGTTCGCGTTGCTCGCGCTGGAGCACGGCA
Organism: uncultured Gammaproteobacteria bacterium; assembly: GCA_963783035.1. Lineage (GTDB taxonomy): Bacteria > Pseudomonadota > Gammaproteobacteria > Xanthomonadales > Xanthomonadaceae > Lysobacter_I. Next base: position 286,634 of record CAWAMC010000004.1, on the reverse strand, counting down.
CGCTGCCGGGCATTCTGCATAGCGCCGAGCGCGACCCGATTTGCGGGCCGCAAGTGCGTTTCGACAATGCCGAACGCACGGTCCGCTATGCGATGAACAATTCCTTCGGCTTCGGCGGCAATAACTGCTCGTTGGTGTTCGGGCGCGGAGCCTCGGCATGAGCGCGCGCGCAGTGTCCGCTCGAATCGAAGGCATCGCCTTCTGGACGAATGGTTTGCCGTCGTGGCGCGACGCGTGCGCGTTCGTCGCCAGCGGCACGTTGCCGGAGGGCGCCGCGACGAAACCTTCGCCGCAATTGCTGGCGCCGAACGAGCGTCGCCGCGCACCGGAGTCGGTCGCGGTTGCGCTCGATGTCGCGCTCGCGGCCTGCAATGCCGCGGACCGCGATCCCGCGGCATTGCCCTCGGTGTTCGCTTCGACGCATGGCGATCTGTCGATCACCGATTACATGTGCGCGACGCTCGCGAGCGATCCGCGCGCGGTGTCGCCGACTAAATTCCACAATTCGGTGCACAACGCCGCCGCGGGTTATTGGACGATCGGCGCCGGCTGCATGGAGGCCGCGAACGCGATCAGCGCCTACGACGCGAGCTTCGCCGAAGGTTTGATCGATGCCCTGGCGCAATTGGCCGAGGGCACGGAGTCGGTCTTGTTGGTCGGTTACGACACCGGCGCCACCGGCCCGCTGTGTTCGGTGCACGAATGCAGCGGCTTGCTCGGCGGCGCGCTGGTATTGACGCGCGACGATGCGGCGCGAACGAAGTCCGATGCCGATAGCGCACAGCCGTACTCCGCGCGACCGCGTCTTGTCGCGACGCTCGGCGATGGCGAACCGTCGGCGCACGGCGCGCTCGGCAAACATGCCGGCGGCAATGCGATGGCGACGATGTTGCCCTTGTTCGATGCGCTGGCCGTGCGTGCGCCGCGCGCCGCGTTGAAAGCTGGGCCCGGTCGGGTGCTGACAGTAGAGTTCGCGTATGACTGACGCCATCGTCTACGACCGTCGCAATGTCGTCGTGGTGATTCCCGCGCTGAACGAAGCGCTGCGGATTCGCGATGTGGTCGAAGGTGCGCTCGCCGAGTGCGATCGCGTGTTGGTGATCGACGACGGCTCCGACGACGGCACCGCCGAGAAGATCGCCGATCTGCCGGTGACGTTGTTGCGTCATGAACAACGCATGGGCAAAGGCGCGAGTCTGCGCGATGGGTTTCGCGAAGCCTTGCGCATGGGCGCCGCCGCGGTGCTCACCATGGACGGCGATGGTCAGCATTTGGCCGAGGATATTCCGCGTTTGATCGCGGCGGCGAATCGCCACCCGAATTGCATCGCGATCGGCGCGCGCCTGCGCAAACGCGCACAGCAACCGACGTATCGCCGCATCGCCAACGAATTCGGCGACTGGGGCATCGCCTGGGGCTGCGGCTATCGCATCGCCGACACCCAAAGCGGCCAGCGGTTGTATCCGGCCGCCGTCGCAGCGCTGGACGACGTGCCCGGCGAAGATTTCGTGTACGAAGCGCAGCTCTTGATCAGCGCCGCGCGTCGTCTAGGGATGGGCGCGGTCGTCGGTGCCGATCGAATCGCGTTATGCCGGCGCGGGCGCGGTGGAGAAATTCCGCAAAAGCCATTTCCGCCCATTGCGCGACCTGTATCGCATCACCTCGCATGTCGTGGTCCAGGTTTGGACGTACGGCCATGTGATTCGCGAATATCGCCGCACGCGTAACACGCCAGCGGTGATCGACGACCCCACGGGCGAGTTCGGCGCATGAGCACGGCGATGCGAACACCAGGAACGTCTTCGCACGATGTCGTCGTTCTCGGCGGAGGTCTCGCCGGTCTCACGTTGGCGATTCAGCTCAAGCGCCGCGACCCGAACATCGACGTGCTGGTGCTCGAACGCCGTGCGCATCCAGTGCCGGAGGCTGCGTTCAAAGTCGGCGAGTCCACGGTCGAGATCGGCGCGCATTATTTCGCCAACGTGCTCGGCCTGCGCGAGCATTTGGATACGCGGCAACTCCGCAAATTCGGCTTCCGTTTTTTCTTCAGCGATGGTCGTCGCGATATCGATCGTTGCACCGAACTGGGCGTGAGCAAGATTCTGCCGACGCCGTCGTGGCAAATCGATCGCGGTCGCTTCGAGAATTTTCTCGGCGAGCATGCGCGCGCGCTCGGCGTGCGTTTTCTCGATGGCGCGGTCGTGCGCGAACTCGAGATGAGCGCTGGCGACGAAACGCCGCATCGCGATCGGTTACGACTACGACGGCGAATTGCAGCGCGTCGACGCCCGCTGGGTGGTGGATGCCAGCGGTCGCGCCGGCTTGCTCAAACGCAAATTCGGTCTGGCCGAAAGCAACGACCACGATGCGAATGCGGTGTGGTGGCGCGTGGACGGACATATCGACCCGAACCAATGGTCGGACGACGCCGATTGGCGCGCGCGCTGCACGCCGCCGGACCGTTGGCGTTCGACCAATCACATGTGCGGCGAAGGCTATTGGTTCTGGCTGATCCCGCTTGTCCTCCGGCGCGCATTCGCTGGGCATCGTCTGCGATGCCGCGCAGCATCCGCTGGAGACGATGAACACGCACGAGAAAGCGATGGCGTGGTTGCGTCGGCATCAGCCGCGCGTCGCCGCAACGCTCGACGACCCGACGCATACGCTGCAGGATTTCGCGTTCTTCCGTAACTTCTCGTACGGCTGCAAACAGGTGTTCAGCGGCGATCGCTGGGCGCTGACCGGTGAAGCCGGCGTCTTCCTCGACCCGTTCTATTCGCCGGGCAGCGATTTCATCGCGATCGCCAACACCTTGATTTGCGATTTGATCGAGAAAGATCGCGCGGGCGCACCGTTCGCGGCGTATGCCGATATCTATCAACAACTGTATTTCGGTTTCTACGAAAACACGATGACGCTGTATCGCGGGCAGTACCCGCTGTTCGGCGACGCGCAAGTGATGCCGGTGAAGGTGATCTGGGATTACACCTACTACTGGTCGTTGCTGGCGCCGCTGTTCTGCGGCGACAAGCTGACCGAAGTGTCGCTGCTGGGTCGTTTGCGCCCGCAGTTCGAACGCGGGCGCGATCTCAATCTCGCAGCGCAAGCGCTGTTGCGCGTTTGGGGCGAAGCCAATCGCGATGCGAACGCACCATCGACAGACACGCTCGATGGACGCTTACTCGATCAATACGATATCGACTGGTTCCACGAAATGAACCGCGCCTTGCACGACACGCTCGATAATCGCGCGTTCCAACAACGCATCGCCGAGAACGTGAAACGGATGGAATGGTTGGCGGCGGAAATGCTGGCGCAGGCGCGGGCGGCGCATCCGGGCATCGACGCGCAAGGCCTCGATCTGCTGCTCGGCGCCGCCGACGCAACGCCTTCGCTGGCATCGACGTGGTACGCGGCGGCTTAAGCGCCGAACGACTCGACGTTAATCATTGATTCGCTAAGCGCTCTGAATACCAGGAGATCGATATGCCGAACGTCATCGCCCCGAAAAATGTCGCCGCCGCGTTGACCGAGCTGTGGTCGCCGCGCGTGGTCGGCGCAGTGGACGAACACTACATCAAGGTCGCGAAGGTTCACGGCGAACTCGATTGGCATCATCACCAGGACGAAGATGAGATGTTCTTCGTGCTGCAAGGTCGACTGCGACTGGAATTCGAGGATGGCAGCGTGGACATCGGCGAAGGCGAGTTCTATGTGGTGCCCAAAGGCGTTCGTCATCATCCGATCGCGACGCAAGAATGTCTGTTGATGCTGTTTGAACGAAAATCAACGCAGCACACCGGCGACACCGTCACCGAGCACACGCGGTCCATCGACGAACAATTACGCCCGATCGTCTAGAACTGCCGTGTTTCAATATCACATGGTAAGCGCAGCGATGTTCCCTCATCCGGCGCTGCGCGCCACCTTCTCCCCGCTTTGCGGGGAGAAGGAAAACCTGATTCAAGCGATTTCAGCTCATCCCGCCATCGATGCCGATGACCTGCCCATTGATGTAACCCGCTGCATCGCTGCACAAAAACCCGACAAGCGCGGCGACTTCTTCGGGCTGGCCGGCACGTGCGGCCGGCACCATCTGTTTGATCTGTTCGGGCGGGAACGCCTCTTTCGTCATGCTGCCGGCGATCACACCGGGCGCGACGACATTCACCGCGATGCCGCGGCTGGCCATTTCGCGCGCGAGCGATTTGCTTGCGCCGTGCAGCGCGGCTTTCGCGGCGGCGTAATTGGTTTGACCACGATTGCCCAGCACCGCCGCCACCGAGGACACGCTGACGATGCGGCCCCAGCGCGTGCGCGCCATCGGCAACAACAGTGGTTTTGTCACGTTGAAGAAACCGTGCAAAGACACATCGATCACGCGCGTCCACTGCTCGTCGCGCATCCCCGCCATCGGCGCATCGTCGTGAATGCCGGCGTTGTTGACGACGATCTGGATCGGCCCGCGTTCGAGTAAGGCATCGATCGCTGCGCGTGTGGCGTCGCGATCGGCGACATCGAAGGCGACGGCTTCGGCCGAACCGCCCGCCGCAACGATTTCGTCGCGCACCGTTTCGGCACGCGCACGATTCGCGTTGGCATGCACGATGACATGCACGCCGTCGGCACCGAGACGACGGCAAATCGCGCCGCCGAGATCGCCGCTACCGCCGGTGACGAGGGCGCGGCGTTGTGGAATGCTGGACATCACAATTTCCCCTATACATACATCTTATTTGGACGGCAAGGCTTTCGCGCTTAAGCGCGACCTACTTTTCTTTGCTCGTGCAAAGAAAAGTAGGCAAAAGAAAGCACTTTTCCCCGACAAAACAAACCTGTGGCTTTGTTGTTGATGGGATTTTTCGATTCGCCGTCCATGGCGAATCGAAAAACGGCGGGCGTCCTGCCCGCCGCCCGATGGGTCTGGAAGAACCGCAATAATTCAGCGCTATGAAGAGTCAAAATCTATGTCCCTCTAATCACAAAAATCTAACCTTGCAACATCACCGCCGCACGCCCTTCGGCGACGACCTCGCCGGCATGCATCACTCGAAACGCATATTGCTGGCTCACGGCGCTTTCAGCCAGCAACTCGGCCTCGCATTCCAATGCTTCGGTCAGATCGTCGAGACGCGCGACATGCAGTTGCACCTCGCGCAGCGCGACCAGAAAGCCGACTTTCGCTTCGCCGCCGACTGCCGCGCCGCGCAAACCACCGTGCACCGCCATCGCCTGCGCGCCGTATTCGCATAGATGCACCGCGCGCAGACTGCCGTCGCTGCGCAGCGGATGCGACGCATCGCGATGGCTGCGCGTGCGCAGACGAATGCGGTCGTCCTGCCAATCGACGACTTCGTCCCACAGGCACATCGCGCCTTTATGCGGGATCATCGCTTCGATGCGTTCGCGTCCGATCATGCCGCGCTTCCTGCAGCCGGAGCTTCATCGCCGCTATGGGCCGGCGCTGCCCCTGGGCCTGCGGTGGATTCGATCGGATGCCGTGCGATCAACAGCGCTAATACGAAATTACCGATTACGCCGATCGTCACCGTCACGCCGATCGCGCGCAGCACCGGAATGCTCGACAGCGCCAACAGGAAGAACACCAACAAGGTCATCAGGCTGCAGACGATCAGCGCATGCAGGGTGCGCAACTGATCGTCGCGATCCTCGCCGGCATGCTCGAAGAACAGGGCGTAATCCAAGCCGAGGCCGGCGGCGAGAATCAGCGCGACCAAATGGAACAGCGTCAACTCCACACCGTACCGCGCAGTACCGCGAGAATGATCAGCGTGGTCAACGCCATCGGCAGCAGCACGCGCAACGCGCGGCGCGGTACGCGTAGCGCTAACCACACCGTCGCGGCCAACAACAATGCAGCGATAGCGAGCGCGGCGAGCACGCGTTCGCGATACGCGACGACCAGCGATTCCGATGCGGTTTTCAGATCGAGCAGCTCGACGCTGAGGCGCGGCGCGGTCGATGCGTCATCGGAAACCGACCGCGGCGCAGACACGCCTTCGAGCGCATTCGCGACGCGCGCCGGATCGGTCAAACCGGTCATCGATACCAGCGCGACTCGCGTCGTCGTCGTGCTCGACCAGCAACGCGCCGATGCGCGTCGCGAGCGGCGTGCCGACGAGATCGCGCGGCGTCAACGGTGTCGCGGTGCGCGCGGATTCGGCATCGGCGAGAAAATCCTCGAACGCATCGCTGCGGAAGGGCGTGGCCGCGACCGCGGTCTTGAGTATTGCGCGCAATTGATTCGGTTTCGGAATGCGCGCTTGTCGCGCGCGCTGCGTGGCGGCGCTGGGCAGTGTGCGCGCGGCGCTGTCGTAGCCACCGAGCGTGCCGTCGGCGACCAAGGCATCGAGCGTCGGATGCAGCGCTTCGGTACGCCGCAAGCGCATCGTCGGCATTCGCGCCGCGCACGGCGATCAACCAACGCACGTCCGGCGCGCCGAGTTCATCGCGCAATCGCGCATCCTGCGCGAGCGCATCGGCAGGCACCGGCGTGAGTTTCGATAGATCGTTTTGCCAAAACGCGCCGGGCGCGAACGCGACGATCGCGAGCGTCAGCGCCGCCAACGCGCCGAGCGCGAACGCACCCGGCTGCGGCACGCGCGCGATGCGCTGCCAGAGCGCCGCCAACCGCGGCGACGCAGCGGGGTCGCGCGGGTTGGGGTCGATCAGCGCCGGCAACAACAGGCGCGTGGTCAGCGCTGCGACGCCGAGCCCCGCGATGGTGAACACCGCGAGTTGCTGCAGACCGTCGACGCCGGAAAACAAAAACGTCACGTAGGCGATGCAGGTCGACGCGACGCCGGTGGCGAGCGTCGGCCAGATCGCGCGCGCATTCGCCCACGGCGAAATCCCCGCGCGCTGATGACTGAACAAGTGAATCGGATAATCCTGCACCACGCCGATCAGGGTGAAACCGAAGGCGACGGTGATGCCGTGCACGCCCTCGAACAACAACGCCACCGCACCGAGACCGGCTAAGCCGGCGCTGGCTAAAGGCAATACGCCGAACAACGGTGTGCGCCAGTTTCGATAGGCGATGAGTAGCAACAGAATCAAGCCGATGGTGTCGACCATGCCGATCCAACTCGCTTCGCGTTGCGTGCGTCCGCCGATCTCGACCGAGAACGCGCCGGGGCCGGTGAGCGTCATCGCGCTTTGCGTTGTGCCGCGCGCTTGCGCGAACGCATCATGGATCGCGTTCACCGCGAGTTGTTGCCCAGTGGGGTCGAAACCCGCGGCCTTCGTTTCGATCGCGAGCAAGGCGCGTTCGCCCGCGCGATCGAACCACACGCCGTGCAAGCGCTGCGGCGCGTTCGCCGGCTGCAGCGCTTCGGCGACGCGCAGCGTTTCCAAGGTCGGGTCGGACGGCAACAGCGGTTCGAGCAGACTCGCCGCGGGCGAGCCGAGATCCTGCACGCGCGCCTCGCAGTTCTTCGCCGAGATACGCAGCGTCGAGCGGCTGCGTATCGAGCGTGGGCGAAAGCAGATAGCGATACGGGCGCAGGCGCTCGGGAATCGCATCGAGTCCGGCCTCGGTGCCGTTGGCGACGAGACTGAAACGCGCATCGCTGGAAAGCGTTTGCGCGATGCGTTGCGACTGCGCGGCGAGGGTTTCGGCATCCGCGCCTTGGATCGACATCAACAACAAGCGCGAGCCCGGACCTTCGCCGAGTTCCTCGAGCAGTAGTTTTTGCGCGGGGGTTTGCGCTGACGGCATGAATTTTCTGAGATCGCCGCTGACCTGAAGGCGCTGGCCGATCAGCCAACCCGCCGCGATCAGCGCCACAAGCCACAACGCGGCGAGCGCGATGCGATAGGACATCGTCATCGCAATGCCTCGTCGTGTGCAGAACCTTTCTCAAAATCGAAGCAGCGAGATTGAATTGTAGTTTCGTCATTCCGGCGAATGCCGGAATCTAGTTTTTTTTGCCGAGGATTTCCGAACGCTGGATCCCGGCGTTCGCCGGGATGACGGCTGGAAAATGTCTCGTTTCCGATTTTGAGTGAGGCTCTAGTCATCAATTGATCGCGCTGCGCATGCATCGAATGTCGTGCCGCTGCGTTCGTCGCACTGAGCGGCACGACCAAAAGCGCGCTCACTTCACCCCCACACGACACATCGTTTCCAACGCTTTCGCATCGCTCGTGGGTTTCACCGCAAGCGCAGCGCTCGCGAGCAAGGTGCGTTGCAATGGGCCTTTGCTCGGCTGGGTTTCGATGCAACGCAATTCCGCGCCTTGGCCGTAAAGTACGATTTGACGCACGCGCGCGGCGAGTGCGGCGTCTTTCGGCGCGAGCGCGAGCGTCCAGCGTTGCGTCGTGCCGCTCGCGGTCAATCGATATGCGCGTTCCAGGCCGATGCGATCGCCGGCGAGCAACGCGCCGAAGCTGTTTTGAAGACTCGCCAATTCGGGTGCGCGCGATAGCGAGAACGTGCGCGCGGCTTTGCCGTCGCGCGCGATGCTGGCCTGCCCCGCACGAATCGTCGTGGTTTCGCGATACGGCGCGCGCACGTCGCGCACGAGCGTGCGTTCGTCGGGGCGACGGTATTCGCCGGAGAGCCGCAGCGGCGACTTCAGCATCGGCGAATCGCGCACTTCGACGAAGTCGGTGCGCATCGGCGCCGGTCGCGCCAAGGCACGCAAGATCCAGTCGCTGCCGAAGGCGGTCGTCGGTTGGATCGCGGCCGTCGCTTGGGCGTTCGCCTCAAACGCGAGGCCGATCGAGAACATGCTGATCAAGAGCGTGCTGATCAAGGGCATGCTGATCGACAGCAGGCCGATCGAGAGCAGGCTCGCGATCCGCGTTGCGAACGGGCGTTTGTTCGGGAACTGTCTGTTCGAGTGAGGGATGTTCGGCCTGCGCATCGGAATGTCCTTCGGTGTCTTCCCAGACATTGTAGAAATTGAACCAGTTGTAGGGCGCGGTGCGTGCGACGTCTTCGAGTCGGGCAGCGTAACGCTGCACCATCTCGGTAAGCGCGGCGCGGCGCTGGGCGCGCGGAATATCGATCGGGTCGCAAAAATGTTCGAAACGCAGTTGATAGCGACGGCCACCGCGATACAGACCGAACGCCAGCGTCACCGGCGCCTTCATCGCGAGCGCGATCAGCCACGGCGCGGTCGGCAAGGCCATTGGCGCGCCGAAAAACGGTGCGGCGATGGTCTGGCCGCCGGGATGAGCGCGATCGATCAACAATGCGACCAAGGCGCCTTCCTGCACCGCTTGCTGGATCGCCAACATCAAGGCGGGTCCATCTTGACCGGCATCGATCACGGTCGCGGCGACCTCCGGATTCAGCGCATCGAGCAATTGCGTGACCGCCGCATTGTGGGCTTTGTCGAGCACGACACGGATGGTGTATTCGGGTCGTTTGCGGGCCAACACGCGCAGCACTTCGAAACTGCCCAGATGCGAGCCGAACAACAGCATGCCGCGGCCCAGATCGAGGTGCGCATGCAAGACATCCAAACCGCTGACGTCGACATCGAAGCGCCGCACCATACGTTCGGGCGAGTCGCTGAGCAAGAACACGCGGTCGAGAATGGTCGCGGCGAAAGTGTGGATGTGTTTCGCGCTATCCCATAGCGTCGCCGGCCGACCCAGGGCGCGATTCAACCATTGTCGCGATGCGCGGCGCTCGGGACCGCGACGAATCAAGAAGTACAGCGTGATCGGATACAGACACAGGCGCGACACCGCGCGCCCACCGTAACGCCCGATCGAACGGATCAGCCATAGCGCGAACAGGCCGCCGCCTTCGGGGCGTTGTTTCCACTCGTTGTTCATGCCGCGACCGCCGCCGCGACGGCATGCACGTCGCCGCTGGCGAGCAACGCGTCGTCGGCATCGCGCAGCACTTTGAAACGCCAGCGCGGCGACGCATCGGTCGTCGGTACGCATTCCAACTCGATCCGCGCGGGTTGTCGCGGCAACAGCGGCTGCACGAATTTCACCTGCGGCATGCGCACGCGCGACAGCAGCGCGGCATGCGGCGCATCGCTGGGCGCGGTCGTGGCGGTTTCGAGCGTCGCTTCGATCATGGCGAATACGCGATCGAGCACGACCACGCCCGGCACCACCGGCTGGCCAGGAAAGTGACCGGGCAGGCAGGGATGATCCTCGGGAATCTCGAAATGCAGCGGTGGCGGTGCGGCGATCGTCATCGGATGGCGTTAGGGCATGAGGAACTGTGAGGCGGTGGCCGCGAGGTGGCATCTTCGGACATCGTGCGGCTCAGCGAAACAGGTCGCGCCAGAAACCAGGCCCCAGCGCTGCCATCTGCCGCAGAAATTCGATGAAGTTGCGGTACGGCCGCTGCGGAAAGACGCGTTTGCGCCAGTGGTATTCCACCACCAAAACACCGCCGACGATGCCGTAATTCAACACGTTCGCGACCAACGACCACTGCGTCTGCGTCACGGTGAAGGGCGCAGCGACGCCGAGCTTGGCGAGCACGCCATCGGGCACCGCGATCAAGGCCAGAATGAGATTGATGGTGCCCAGCAACGTGAGCAGGCTGGCCCAGATCACCGTCAAATGCCGGGTGTAACGTCGATGCTGCGGTGTGAGCACATGCCCAGACAGGCCGTAAATACCGGCGACGATCCGCGTGATCAGCGGCTCGCGCCCGGCCTGAAGGCTGCGCGCGAACCACCATGCGGCGAGACCGATGAAGGCCACGGGCATCAACAGCAGCGGCACCATGACGAGATCGGCCGCGACTAAAGCGGCGATCGCCGCGAGCGCCGCCAACAGGACCAACCAAGCGCCGATGCGTGGTACGCACAATGGCTCGATCAAGACGAGCAATGCGACATCGATCAGGGCAGCGGCGGCCAACAACGACGAGGAATGACTGCCGGCAAGATGCGCCAAGGGCAGGTACGCCAGTAACAACAGCCCTCGCAGGACATGGATGACGCGATGGTCCCCTGCGCGATCCTCACCTGCGTGACCGCCCACCCGATCGCGGCGCTCGGCCGTCACGCCGTTTTGTGCTGCTCGACGTGCGCCGACAGTGCGCGCAGCGAGCCGAAAATCCGGCGGTTGTCTTCGTTATCGGAGCGCAGCTGGAAACCGTACTGTTTGCTGATCGCGAGCGAGAGTTCCAGGGCATCGATCGAATCCAGACCCAGGCCCGCGCCGAACAGCGGCGCCTCAGGGTCGATCTCGGCCGGCGCGACGCCATCCAAGTTCAGGCTCTCGACGAGCAATTCCGCCAGCGCGAGTTCGGCGGGGGTGAGTGAAGACATGAGCACGATCCAGACGGAGAGAAGGGAGATGACCGCTCCCGCCGGTGGTGACGGTGAGCTGCGGCCGGGCCGACATGGGTCGCCGGAGAACCGTACCGCCCAATGACACGATGCGGCGATTTCGACGCCGCGCGGTATCATGCCAGCCCAGGCGATGAACAAGAAGAGGAAGCGCTTGAAATTGGGCGAAAAGTCGACATTCGGCGACAGGGACGGCGCCCCCCTTCTGCAACCGCCGGCCCCTCGCGAGGGCGAAGACGGCCCGTCCGCAGACATCGACTGCGATGTGCTGGTGATCGGCGGCGGCCCCGCCGGCAGCACGGCCGCGACCCTGCTCGCGCGCCGCGGCTGGCGAGTAATGTGCCTGGAAAAAGCGCGTCATCCACGATTTCACATCGGCGAGTCCTTGCTGCCGATGAATCTACCGATTCTCGAACGCCTCGGCGTGTTGGATGCGGTCGATGCCATCGGCGTGCGCAAGATCGGCGCGGATTTTCCAAAACTCGGATCCGACGGCGCGACCAACGTGTTCCGCTTCGACCGCACGCTGTACCCGGTTCCGCATCACGCCTTCCAGGTGCGGCGCGACGAATTCGACGCCCTATTGTTCGGCAATGCGCGCGAGGCCGGCGCCGATGCCCGCGATGGCATCGCCGTGACCGGGGTGGAATTCGGCGCCGACGACCGCCCGTTGCGCGCCCGTGCCCGCGATGCCGAAGGCCGCGAATTCTGGGTGCATATGCGTTATTTGATCGATGCCAGCGGCCGCGATACGTTCCTGGGCAACCGCCTGAACACCAAGCGCAAGCACGGTCGTCACCAGTCGGCGGCGTTGTTCAGCCATTTCCGCGGGGTCGAGCGCCGGCCCGGGGAAGACGCCGGCAATATCACCATCGAACGCTTCGAGCACGGCTGGGCGTGGTTGATTCCTCTGCGCGACGACGTGATGAGCATCGGTGCGGTCTGCACGCCGGATTATTTGAAACAACGGCGCGGCGACAGCGGTGAGTTTCTGGAAAAAACGCTGCGCGCGATTCCGAGCGTTCTCCCGCGCATGCGCAACGCCGAACGGATCGCGCCGGTGCATGCGACCGGCAACTATTCGTATCGCAATACCCGCATGTGCGGCCCGGGCTGGGCGATGGTCGGCGATGCCTATGCCTTCATCGACCCGATCTTCTCCTCCGGCGTGTATCTGGGCATGCACAGCGCGGAACGCACGGCCGAGATGGTGGACAGCGCGCTGCGCACGCCCGCGCGCGAAGTGCGGCTGCAGCGCGGCTTGCGTAAAGAGCTCGACGGCGGGCTGGCCGAGTTCTCGTGGTTCATCTATCGCTTCACCAGCCCGGTGATGCGGCATTTGTTCGCCCACCCGCGCAATGTGCTGCAGATCGAACAGGCAGTGGTGTCGATGCTGGCCGGCGATGTCTATGCGCACTCCGGCGTGCGCCGCCGGCTGCGCCTGTTCCGACTGATTTATGCGATCAACGCGTTGGGCATGGCGCCAGCGGCGCTGCGCGACGCATGGCGGCGACGGCGCCAAGTGGCGGCCCGGTTCGAGGGCGAAACGCTGCAGATCGATCCCACGGCCGCGGCCGATAACCCCGTCGATTCGGCCCGCAACACCACGGCCAGCGATACGCACGCGGTAAAATCGCCGATGCCTTCCATGGACCACGTATGAGCGCCGCGATCAGTTCCCCTCTGCCTGCCGCCCCCGCCTTGGCGGTGGACTATGTGCGCACCGAGGATCCGGCGGCGTTACTGACCGCGGACACTCTCGCGGTGTTCGGCTTCGGCGACGCGCCGCATGCGCTGGACGACCCGCGTTATTTGCGGGTGCCGCTGCAGCTCCACGGCGAGGCGCATTTCGAACGCTGGCGGACCCACGGCCCGGTGCATAGCGGCCAAGAAGGCGACCCGCAGACGGGCCTGGTCCGCTGGGCTAGCGATGGCCGCCTCACCTTCGGTGTGGTCGAAGTCGACGAAGCCCCAGGCGAATACCACGACCATAGCGATATCTGCGAGGCCTCCGAACGGGCATATGCCGCTCTGGTCAGATTTCTGAGCACGAGCCCCACCCCACATCTGCTACGGGTGTGGAACTACCTCGACGCCATCACCCTCGGCGACGGCGATGCCGAACGCTATCGCCAGTTTTGCGTCGGCCGCGCCCGCGGCTTGGGCCAATTCGATCCGCGCGGCCTGCCTGCCGCCACCGCGATCGGCCGCTGCGACGGCCAGCGCACCCTGCAGGTGTACTGGTTATGCGCCGACCGCCGCGGCACCCCGGTCGAAAACCCGCGCCAGGTCAGCGCCTATCGCTATCCGCGCGAATACGGCCCGCAGCCGCCGAGCTTCGCCCGCGCGATGCTGCCGCCGCCGGACAGCCGCATGCCGCTGCTGCTCTCGGGCACCGCCAGCGTCGTCGGCCACGCTTCGTTGCACATCGGCGAACTGTTGAAACAAGTCGGCGAAACCTTCGCCAACTTCGATGCCCTGCTGGCCGAAGCGCGACGCGTCGCGCCCGCGCTTCCCGCTGCATTCGGCGCCGGCACCCGCTTGAAGGTCTATGTCCGCGATGCCGACGATCTGTCGGTCGTCGCGCAAGCGCTGCAGCAGCGCTTCGGCGACCGCGTCCCGTGCTTGATCCTGCATGCCGCGATCTGCCGCCGCGAATTGGCGGTGGAGATCGACGGCGTGCATGGCTGAGGCGGCGCGACTGGAGTAGCTCTGAAGTCACGCTTGAATTGGCGCGACGCAACCGCATCTTTCATCCCCGTCGGCGCGCGCTTCGCACGCTTCTCGAGGGTAAGGCCATGGGTTTGATCAGTCTGCTGTGGGGCATCGTCGCGATGGTGCTGATGTTCGTGGGCCTGATCCCGCTGCTGGGTTGGGCCAACTGGATCATCATCCCGTTCGCGGGCGTCGGCGCGCTCATCGCCGCCATCGGCGTGTTGTTCACCGCTTCGGGCAAACGCGGCCGCGCCGCGACCGGCCTTATTCTCAACGCGATCGTCATCGTCGTCGCGGTGACGAGACTGAGCATGGGCGGTGGCGTGATCTGATACCGCCGTGTAGGGCGGGCCTAGCAGGCTGTTGAAAAACAGCCTGCTAGCGTAGCCAAGGATGGCTGCGCCGACGAAGCAAACGCGTAAGCGTTTGCTTCGTCGGGAGCGAGTCAGGACATGGGCCTGACTCGTGACTTGAAAGACGCACACTATGTGCGTCTTTCAACAACCTGCTGAGCCCGCCCTACAGATTCCGCGCCGCCAGCAAGGCCTGCGTATGCGCATGCTGCGGCGCGCGCAGGACATCCGCGGTCGCGCCGATCTCCACGATCTTGCCTGCCTCCAACACCGCGATGCGCTCGGCGACGGCCGCCGCCGCGGCGATATCGTGAGTGACGAACAACAAGGCGAGGCCGCGTTCGCGTTTCAAGTCGGCGAGCAGGCGCAAGATGCCGGCGCGGTGATGCGCATCGAGCGCGGACACGGCTTCGTCGCAGACCAATAACTCCGGATCGCAAGCCAGCGCGCGCGCGATCGCGATGCGTTGGCGTTGGCCGCCGGAGGCTTGATGCGGATAGCGTTCCGCTAGCGCGTGATCGAGCCCGACGGAGACCAGCAACGCACGCGCTTTCTCTGCGCGCGATGCGCGATCGCCGAGGCCGTGGATGCGCAGCGGCTCCGTCACGATCTCGGCGATGCGCATGTGCGGATCGAGCGATGCGTACGGGTCTTGGAACACCACGCCGATGCGTTTTCGCATCGCACGCAATGCGGCACCGGGCAATGCCGTCAGCTCCACATCGTCCAACCACACTCGGCCCTGCGCGCCGCGCAGCAGACGCAAGCACCGCACGACCGAGCGTGCTCTTGCCGCTACCGCTTTCGCCGAGCAAGGCGAGTCCTTCGCCGCGATGCAGAACGAGCGAGACATCGTCTAGCGCCGCGTGCCGCGCGCGCGGGTAATGCATCGTCAATGCGTCGGCGCGGAGCAAGGGCTGCCCCTCACCCTCACTCGCTGCGCTCGCTCTTCCCTCTCCCCGCATCGCGGGGAGAGGGTGCCCGACAGGGCGGGTGAGGGGCAACGGCAGTCGATCTGCTTCGAGTAATTCGCGTGTGTAAGCCGCTTGCGGCGCATCGAACACCGCGCGCGTCGCGCCGCGTTCGATCATCTCGCCGCGACGCAACACCAACACCTCGTCGGCGTACGCGCCGATCAGCGGCAAATCGTGACTGATCAACATCAACCCGAGCCCGTCTTCGCGACGCAGCGCATCCAGCAGATCGAGCACCTCGCGCGCGATGCGCGCATCCAGCGACGAGGTCGGTTCGTCGGCGATGATGTAGTTCGGCCGGCACGCGAGCGCCAAAGCGATCGCGATGCGCTGCCGTTGGCCACCGGAAAACTCGTGCGGGTAACGCGTCAGCGCGGCGTCGGGATCGGGCAAGCGCACGCGTTCGAGCAAGTCGCGCGCGTGCGCATCGGGTTGTCCGTGCGCACGCAAGGTTTCGATCAATTGCGCGCCGATGCGACGCAACGGATGCAGCGAAGCGAGCGGGTCTTGCGGCACCCAGGCGAGCACGCCGCCGCGCAGCGCGATATGCGCGTTCGATGCTCGCGTCGCGAGTGCGATCTCGATGCGCTCATCGACGCGTGTCTCCGTTCGCTGATCGCTCCGCACATCGATACCGCGAACATCGCTCGCATCCAACGCGAGCGCACCGCTCGCGCGCAAGCCGGTGGGCAACAGGCCCAGCATCGCGAGCGCGGTCAGACTCTTGCCGCTGCCGCTTTCGCCGACCACGCCGAGGCATCGCCCCGGATACAGATCCAGATCGAGCGGGCCGAGCAGCTTACGCGCACCGACATGCACTTCAAGCGCGCGCAAGGAAACACTCATGCGGCCGCCGACTCTGTGGCCGCTTCGGCCCGCGATGCGCCGCGCACATCGAGCCAATCGCGCAAGGCATCGCCGAGAAATTGGAACGCGGCGAGCGTGGCGACCAAAAACCCCGCCGGAAACAACAGCACCCACGGCGCGCTATCGAGTTCTTGCACGCCTTCGGATAGCAAACTGCCCCAACTCGCGGATGGCTCGTCCACGCTCAGGCCGAGAAAGCCGAGAAAACTTTCGACCAGAATCGCCTGCGGCAAGATCAAACCCAAGTACACCACGGCCAGCGGCAGCAGATTCGGCAAGGCATGCCAACGCAAACGTTGATCGAAACGCGCGCCAGCCGCGACCGCCGCGAGCATGAACGGCATCTCGCGCAAGCGTGCGGCTTCGGCGCGCATCACGCGCGCGAGATCGATCCACACATAACCGCCGATCGCGCACAGCAACAACGTCAACGAGCGCTCGAACAAGGTCAGCAACAAGATGACGACGAGCAGAAACGGCAACGCGCTAAACAGATCGAACACGCGCACGATCGCCCGTTCCACCCAACCGCCGGCCAAACCGGCGCCCGCACCCAGCCCAAGACCGATTACCAAGGCGACGAGACTGGCCAACAAACCGATCGTGAGCGACAAGCGTCCGCCCGCGAGCGTACGCGCGAACACATCGCGGCCGATCGCATCGGTGCCGAACCAATGCCCAGCCACACCTGGCGCCACCGACATCGCGTCCCAGTCCGGGCGATGCGGATCGAACGCCACGAACAACGGCCCGAGCCAACACAACAACGCCAACATGCCGAGAAAGATCAGGCAGGCGCGGGCGAGGGGCGGAAGCGGGTGGCGTAGGCGCGACATCGGACGATTGTAGGCCTGCCCCGTGCTCGATACGGGCGGGCGCAGGCCCGTCGTCGTATCGCCGCACGCCTGGAGGATCGCCCACATCACGACATCGCCGACGATCGCTTCGACGCCGACGCCGTCGAGCGACTCAGTCTTCCCGCGCTTTGGCGCGCATCGGCACGGGCGTATCATTCGCGCATGCCGACCTTCCCCAATACCCGCCTCCGCCGGATGCGCCGCAGCGAGTTCTCGCGCCGCCTCATGCGCGAACACGTCCTGACCGCGAACGATTTGATCTATCCGGTCTTCGTCCACGAGTTACCGGGCCGTACGCCGATCGCTTCGATGCCCGGCGTCGAACGCCTCTCGATCGACGAATTGCTGAAGGTCGCCGAACATGCCAGCGAATTGCGCGTACCGGCGCTGGCGCTGTTCGCGGTGACGGCGCCCGAGGCCAAGTCGCTCGACGGCGCGGCCGCGTGGGACGACGATGGCCTGATGCAGCGTGCGGTACGCGCGCTCAAGCGGCGCTTCCCGGAACTGGGCGTGATCACCGACGTGGCCCTGGATCCCTACACCTCGCACGGCCAGGACGGCTTGATCGACGACAGAGGCTACGTGGTCAACGACGAGACCGTCGAAGCGCTCGTGCAACAGGCGCTCTCGCACGCGCGCGCCGGCGCCGATGTGGTGGCGCCCAGCGACATGATGGACGGCCGCATCGGTGCGATCCGTTTCGCGCTCGAAGACGAGGGCCATATCCACACCCGCATCCTCAGCTACGCCGCGAAATACGCCAGCAGTTATTACGGCCCGTTCCGCGATGCGGTGGGCTCGGCCGGCGCGTTGGGCAAAGGCAACAAATACAGCTATCAGATGGACCCGGCGAATTCCGACGAAGCGCTGCGCGAAGTCGCGCTCGATTTGGACGAAGGCGCGGACATGATCATGGTCAAACCGGGCCTGCCGTATCTCGATATCGTGCGCAGGGTGAAAGACGCCTTCGGCGCGCCGACCTTCGTGTATCAAGTCAGCGGCGAGTACGCGATGCTCAAAGCCGCTGCGCACAACGGTTGGTTGGACGAACGCGCCTGCGCGCTGGAAGCTCTGGTCGCGTTCAAACGCGCCGGTGCCGATGGCGTCCTGACCTACTTCGCGCTGGATGCGGCGCGTTGGCTACAGGAAACCCACTGACTTTGGCCATGACCACAGCGTTCACCGTTCGCCAAGCGACCATCGAGGATGCGGCGGACATCGCACGGCTATCGTTGCAGCTGGATGCGTCGTTGGAACCAGCGACGATCGCGCAACGCTTCTCGCGTTTGCTCGCGCGGCCGACGCATGCGTTCTTCGTTCTCGTCGGCACCGACGACGCCGAAACTGTCGTCGGCTTCGTCGCCGCCGAGCATCGCAGCCTGCTGCAGTTCGGCGAACGCGTCGAACTGATCGCGCTCGTGGTCGATCACGAGCATCGGCGGCGCGGCGCTGGCGTGGCCCTGCTCTCGGCCGCCGAGGCTTGGGCGTCGCGGCGCGCCGTCACGGAGCTGGTGGTGCGCTCCAGCGTATCGCGCGACGCATCGCATCCGTTCTACATGCACCTCGGCTACGCCCATCACAAAACACAGCACGTCTATACGCGGAGTCTCTCGCCATGAAACGCTACGCCGTCTTCGGACAACCCGTGCTGCACTCGCTGTCGCCGCGGATCCATCTCGCATTCGCCAAGCAAACCGGCATCGCCATGGAATACGTCGCGATCGAATGCGCACCCGGCGATTTGGACGGCACGTTGTCCTCGTTCGCGCGCAGCGGCGGCGATGGCGCCAACGTCACCTTGCCGCATAAGCAGCGTGCGGCGGAGTTGTGCAATCTGCTCAGCACCCGCGCCAAACGCGCGGGCGCGGTCAATACGCTGATCAAACACGATAACGGCTGGCTCGGCGACAACACCGACGGCATCGGTCTGATCCGCGACCTCACCGAACGCCATGGGCTCGATCTGCGCCAACGCCGCACGCTGATTCTCGGCGCCGGCGGCGCCGCGCGCGGTGTCGCACCCGCACTGCTCGATGCCGGCATCGGCGAGTTGTTCATCGTCAATCGCGACCCGCAAAAAGCCGATGCGCTGGCCGATTTGCTCGGCGAACCCGGTCGCGTGCATACGCGCTACATGGCCGACCTGGATCAAATCGGCGAATTCGGTTTGATCATCAACGCCACCTCCGCCGCGCGTCACGGCGCGCTGCCGACATTGCCGATGACCTTGTTCGGCGCGCGCAGCACCGCGGTGGATTTGAGTTACGGCGAAGCGGCCGTGCCGTTCATGGCCTGGGCGCGCGCGCTAGGCGTGCACGATTTCGTCGACGGCCTGGGCATGCTGGTGGAACAAGCGGCGGAAAGTTTCTTTCTCTGGCACGGCAAACGCCCCGAGACCGATCCGGTGTTCGCCGAATTGAATGCGCGCAATGCGGTGTTGATGACGGCGGATTAAGTCGTATAAGTCGGGCGCGCGTCGAGATTCGAACCGCGTCAGCCAAACGATTGTGCTCGTCAGACTCCAAACCCCGGATGCCGCTCTTCGCGCGCTAAGGCGATCGACCACACGCCGTCGGCATAGACATCGCGAAGCATGCGGCCATCGCAGGTGTACTGCAGCTCGGTCCCCGTCGTAATCGGCAGTTGCGGCAACAACTCGCGCAGTAACGCGAGTGCGGGTTCGCGGTCGGTCGTATCGATATCGATGCCGCAGTATTCGATCGTGCGTCGGCCTTCGGCATCGGCGTCGCTGAGCGAAGACCCGCCGCCGCTGACGTCGCCTAAACCGGCCTCGGCGAGCACTGGCGAAATACGATCTTCGAACCACTCGCCACGATCCATCGGCTGAATATTCCCGGGAATCTTCAGGTACACGAAGTCTTCCGGATCGAAGGCATCGCCTTCGGGTTCGCGTTGATCGGCAGATCCAGACGAGAACCAAGATTTGATCGTGTCGAACAGGCCCATACGAACGTTCCAAACGATGGCGGTGGCGTCAGCATGCCGCGATCGCGGCGTGGAAGGAAGTCGCTGCGTCTACGACGCGGCTCGACGACGCCCGATCACTTCGATTGCGGCGGTGCGGCGAGTTCGCGGGTATCGAGCACGCCGTCGCGATTGCGGTCTTGGCGTTGGAAGGTCTCGGCCACGCGCATGCGATGCGCGTCGCGGGTGAGCGCGACGCCGCGCCCGCCGGGCTGTTCTTCGGGCGCGAGCGTGCCGTCGCGATTGGCGTCCATCCGGTCGAAGGCGTAGCTCAACCAATCTTGGTATTCGGACAAGGAGACTTTCCCGTCGTCGTCGGCGTCCATGCGGATCAGATAGTCGCCGGTGGCCTTCACCGGCGGCGGCGCGCGTGTCGGCGTGACGGCGGTGTTCGGCGTGGTGTTCGGTGCATCGCTCGGTGCGGCATTCGGTGCGCTCATGGGGGTGTCGCGCCAGCGGCGCGCATGCGCAATCGACGGCAAGACGAGCGTCAGGACGAGCGCGGCAGCGCAAATGTGGGTCGAAGCGGCGGAGGTGGAACGCATGCGCGAAGCGTGCGCGGTCGCGGTCGCGGCCGCAAGTCCCTGCCGACAGGCGCGTATGCGGAAGGCGCACAGAACCGTGCGAGTTATGGAATCATGCGGCCATGACCATCTACGCCCTCAAACCGAAATTCCAGTCGCTGCTGCGGCCGCTGGTGCGCGGCCTGCACGGCCTGGGCGTTACCGCCAATCAAGTGACCTTGGCGACGTGCGCGGTCTCGGTCGTGCTTGGGATCTTTCTGTTTTTCGCGGCCGCTCGGATCTCCGGCGCGGGGCTGTGGTTCCTGCTGATCCCGTTGTGGATGTTTTTACGCATGGCCTTCAACGCGATCGACGGCATGCTGGCGCGCGAATTCGGCCAGCAATCCAAACTCGGCGCGTACTTGAACGAGTTGACCGATGTGATCGCCGACGCCGCACTGATCCTACCGTTCGCCGCCGTCTCGCCCTTCGATGGCGTGGCCGCGGTGTGGGTCGCGACCTTCGCATTGTTGGCGGCGCTCAGCGAATTCGCTGGCGCGCTCGGCCCCACCGTCGGCGGCACGCGCCGCTACGACGGCCCGATGGGTAAGAGCGACCGCGCGTTCGTTCTCGGCGCATTGGCGCTGTGGGTCGCGTTGACTGGCGCGCTGCCGGCCTGGGCGATGTGGTGCTTTCCGCTGCTGTGCGCGCTGACCGCCTGGACCATCGTGCGCCGCGTGCGCAATGGGCTGCGCGAGGCGGCATGAGCGCGCGATGCGCACACTGCGCTTGAGCCGCCGGTAGCGAACTTCGATACTTCCGGGAACGCGCCGCGAACGACGGCCGATCCGCTCCCTCCGCTTCGTCATGACGTGTGCGGATTCCTCCGTAGTCCTCACAGGCGCTTCATCCCTCATGTCATCCCCCCGCAGCGGTCAGGAACATCATTTCGAGAGTCACGACGGCGTCGCACTGTTCTACCGGCATTGGCTCGCGGCCGCCGCCACGAACACTTCTGACACCGCGCCGCGTCGCGCGATCGTATTGGTGCATCGCGGTCACGAGCATTCCGGCCGGATGGCGCATCTCGCCGACGAATTGGGCTTACCGGATTTCGATGTCTTCGCTTACGACATGCGCGGTCACGGTCGTTCGCCCGGTGCGCGCGGCGATAGCCCGAGCTTCGGTCATTCGGTGCGCGATCTGGATGCGTTCGTCGCCCATGTCGCCAACGCACATGGCATCGGCATGAGCGATATCGTCGTCGTCGCGCAGAGCGTCGGCGCGGTGCTCGCTTCGACCTGGGCGCACGATTACGCGCCGAAGATTCGCGGGCTGGTGCTGGCCTCGCCTGCCTTCAAAGTGAAACTGTACGTTCCCTTCGCGCGGCCGGGCTTGGCGTTGATGGCGAAGCTGCGCGGCAATTTCTTCGTCAACAGTTACGTCAAAGCGAAGTTCCTCACACACGACCCGGAACGCATCGCCAGCTACGATGCCGACCCGCTGATCGCACGGCCGATCTCGGTGCGGATTCTGCTGGGCCTGTACGCCGCCGCCGACCGTGTGGTCGCCGATGCCGCTGCGATCACGCTGCCGGTGCAGCTGCTGATCTCCGGCAGCGATTGGGTGGTGCATCGCACGCCGCAGCATCGCTTCTTCGAGCGCTTATCCAACCCACGCAAAGAACAGCATGTGCTGCCGGGTTTCTTTCACGACACGCTGGGCGAGCGCGATCGCAATGTGGCGATCGAAAAGATCCGCAATTTCGTGCGTGGATTATTTGACGCGCCGCCGACGCCGTTATCGCTGCGCGATGCGCATCGCCAAGGCTTCACTTATGACGAAGCACAGGCTTTATCGAAACCGTTGCCCTGGTACACGCCACGCGGCGCGTATTGGGCCTTCACGCGCGCATCGTTGAAGTTCGGCGGCTTGCTCTCGCGCGGTATTGCGCTCGGCCATGCCACCGGTTTCGATTCGGGCAGCACGCTCGATTACGTTTATAAGAATCGCGCGCAAGGTCTGCCGTTGATCGGCACGGCGATCGATCGCACGTATCTGAATTCGATCGGCTGGCGCGGCATTCGCGTGCGCAAGACGCATGTCGAAGCGCTGCTGCGCATCGCGTTCGCGCGCTTGCGTGCGCAGGATCTTCCGGTGCGGGTGATGGACGTCGCCGCCGGCCATGGCCGCTACGTGCTCGATGCCATCGCCAGCGCAGACGATGCGGCGCAAGAACGGCCGCAATCGATCCTGCTGCGCGATTACAGCGACATCAATGTGCGCGACGGTCGCGCGCTGATCGCCGAGCGCGGTTTGCACGATATCGCGCAGTTCGTGCAGGCCGATGCGTTCGATCGCGACGATCTCGCGAAGGTCGCACCCCCGCCGACCGTCGCCGTCGTTTCCGGGCTGTACGAATTATTTCCGGATAACGATCAAGTCGCACGCTCGCTGGAAGGCATCGCCGCGGCGGTCGCGCCCGGCGGTTATCTGGTCTACACCGGACAACCGTGGCATCCGCAACTGGAATTGATCGCACGTGCTTTGACCAGCCATCGCCAGGGTCAAGCCTGGGTGATGCGTCGTCGCACGCAGGCGGAGATGGATCAATTGGTCGAAGCCGCGGGCTTCCGCAAGCTCGAACAGCGCATCGACGAGTGGGGTATTTTCACCGTCTCGTTGGCGGTACGCGAAGCGTGAGCGAGACGACGAACGCGATGACGGACGCAACGACGATGCGCGCCGCGCGGCCATGGAAACAGGCGGCGCTGTGGCTCGCCGGTCTCGCGCCGTTTTTCTATCTGAGCTACGGTTTGGCGAATCATCTCGCCGCACAGCGCAGCGACGTGCCGTCGATCGTATTCGATTGGGAACGCGGCATTCCGTTTCTCGCGTGGACGATCTTCCCGTACTGGTCGATCAACGTGTTCTACGGGTTATCGCTGTTTCTGTGCCGAAGTCGCGATGACGTGCATACGCACGGCAAACGTTTGCTCACCGCGCAACTGATCGCCGTGAGTTGTTTTCTGCTGTTTCCGCTGCGTTTCAGCTTCGGTCAGCCGCCCGCCGACGGCGCTGCAGGCGTCATGTTCGCGGCGCTGCGCGGATTCGATCAGCCGTTCAATCAAGCGCCGTCGCTGCATATCGCGCTGGTGGTGATCCTGTGGGATCTGTATCGACGTTTGATCCCGCGCGGCTGGCATTGGCTGCTGCATCTGTGGTCGCTTGCGATCGTGGTCTCGGTGCTGACCACGTATCAGCATCACGTCATCGATATTCCTACCGGCGCGTTGCTCGGTCTGTTCTGCTTGTGGCTGTGGCCTTTGGATGGTGCGAGTCCGTTGCGTCACGCAGCTACGACGCGCGACCCGCGTCGGCTGCGACTCGCCGTGTATTACGCCATCGGCGCGGCGGTGTGTTTCGCGCTCGCAGGCTTCGGCTTCGCGATGTTCGGCGGCCTCGCGCTGTGGCTCTGTTGGCCCGGCATCGCGCTGCTGTTCGTCGCGTTGAATTATGCGTTCTTCGGTGCGTACGGATTTCAGAAAGATGCGCAGGGGCGCATAGTCGATCGCTGCGCACTGGCTGTTGGCGCCGTATCGTTGGGGCGCGTGGACGAATTCCAGGCTTTGGACGCGCGGTCTGGCGCAGGCCGTACCGATTCATGATGCGCTGTGGCTCGGTCGGATGCCGACCGTTGCGCAAGCGCGCGCGCTGGGTGTCGTGGCCATCGTCGATGTCTGCGCCGAACTGCCTGCGCCCGCGTCGGTCTCGACCCACTGCGTGCCGATGTTGGACTTGATTCCCGCCGATGCCGATGCCTTACGCGCAGCCGCCGACGCGATTCAAGCGCAACTCGATGCGACGCGCGGCAGCGGCGGGCACGTGCTGGTGTGCTGTGCGCTCGGCTATTCGCGCAGCGCCGCTGCGGTGGCGGCATGGATGCTTCGCCAAGGCCATGCCATCGATGCGGACTCCGCCATCGCGCGCATTCGCGAAGCGCGCCCGCAATTGGTGCTGCACGATGCGCATCGGCTCGCGCTCGCCTCGCTGATGACGACACCATAACGACCTATGACAACGCAACACGAACACACATCATCGCTCGACGCCTCCGAACGCGCGGCCTGCGCCGCGCTCGCGCGCTGGCTCGGCACCGATGGCATCGTCGGCGCCTGCGGCCTCTTCGCCGCTGCGGTCGCGGCATTGTGTCTATTGCTCGACCATACAGCGCTTGGGCATCGCATCGGCTTCGTTCGCATCGACACGGGCACGCTTATCGCGGCAGGAGTGGCATTGCTGCTGATGCCGATCGAACGCGCGTATGCGCTGCGGCTGCGTTTCGACCGAGGTCTGTTCACCGATCTCGCCGCTGGCCGTATCGAGAGCCTGGCCGCGCTCGATGTCGCTTTGGCCATGCTCGGGCTTCGCGGCCCCGCGGCCGCGACACGACCGCTCGCCGATCGCATTCGCGGCGCGCAACGGCTCTGGCATGGCCATGCTGCGGTCGCGGCCGCACAGGTCTTGTTATGCTTGCTCGCGGTAGCGCTGCGGCTCTGATCGCATATCGCGGGCGAGACCTTCGCCATCCGGCCAATCGGCCGCTCGGGGTAAGCGCACGTCGCGCGCATAGGATCGTCATGCTGGAATCGTTGGTCGCTACGCTCATCATCGGCTTCGTGAAATTGCTCACCGGCGCGCAGGCGTTCCGGCGCGGCTTTCGGCCGCATGCCGCGCAGCGCATCTATTTCGCCAATCACGCCAGCCATGGCGATTTCGTGCTGCTGTGGGCAACGCTGCCGAAATATCTGCGGCGCAAAGCGCGGCCGGTCGCCGGTGCCGATTATTGGAACAAAAGCGCGCTGCGGCGCTACATCGCCGGCCGCGTGTTTCGCGCGGTGTTGATCGATCGCGAACGCAAGGAAGGCAGCCCCGATCCGATCGAACAGATGGTCGAAGCGCTATCGGGCGGCTGTTCCTTGATCCTCTTCCCCGAAGGCACGCGCAACACCACGGATCAAATACTGCTGCCGTTCAAGAGCGGGTTGTTTCATTTGGCGACGCAGTATCCGCGCGCCGAATTGGTGCCGGTATGGATCAATAACCTCAGCCGCGTGATGCCCAAAGGCGAACCGCTGCCGATTCCGTTGCTCTGCACCGTGACCTACGGCGCACCGTTGTTGCGCATCGACGGCGAAGACAAAGCCGCGTTCCTGCAACGCGCGCGCGATGCTTTGCTCGCGTTGCGCCCGGTGTCGCCGGACGACGATGTCCCGGCCGGACAACAATGTCCCGAACCCGCGACACCCGCACCCACGGAGACGCTCTGATGTCGTTCGCCATGCCCGATGGGCAAACCCTCTCGATCTTCATCGGCGCCGCGAGCGTGCTCGCCGTGGCTTCGATCGTCGGCTGGTTGTTGAAACTGCGCTACGCGCCGGAAGAACCGCATGCCACCATCGACAACCTCAACAGCCGCATTCGCGCGTGGTGGTGGATGGTCGGCATCCTCGGCACCGCATTCGTGTTCGGCAAACACGGCGTGATCGTGCTGTTCGCGCTGATGTCGTTCTTCGCTCTGCGCGAATTCATCACCCTGTGCTACACACGACGCGGCGATCACATGGTGCTGCTGCTGAGTTTCTTCGTCGCCTTGCCGATGCAATACGCGCTGATCTGGATCGATTGGTACGGCTTGTACTCGATCTTCATTCCGGTCTACGCGTTCTTGATTCTGCCGATCTTCGCCGCGCTCGGCGCCGACACCACGCGCTTCCTCGAACGCGCCTCGAAAGTGCAATGGGGCCTGATGATCTGCGTGTTCTGTCTCTCGCACGTGCCCGCGCTGATGACCCTGAATATCCCTGGCTACGAAGGTCGCCACTTGCTGCTGATCGCCTTCCTCGTCTTGGTGGTGCAAGGCAGCGATGTGCTGCAGTACATCTGGGGCAAGCTGCTGGGCAAACACAAAGTCGCGCCCGCGTTATCGCCATCGAAAACCTGGGAAGGTTTGATCGGCGGCGTGGCCAGCGCCACCGCGCTCGGTGCCCTCGTTCACGGCATTACCCCGTTCACCGCAACGGAAGCGGCGCTAGTCGCGTTCGTGATTTGTCTGATGGGCTTCTTCGGCGGCTTGGTGATGTCCGCGATCAAGCGCGACCGCGGCGTCAAAGACTGGGGCAGCATGATCGAAGGCCACGGCGGCATGCTCGATCGCCTGGATTCGGTGGTGTTCGCCGCACCGATCTTTTTCCATATCGTGCGCTATGGGTGGGTGTAGGGAGGGGTAAGCGCAGCGCAACCCCACCATAGAGCACCCCAGCAACCGAGTCTGTTCAACGAGCCCGATTCGCCGATGTCTACATCGTTGGCACCACGCGCTCGTATCGTAATGGCTCTTTCAGATACGACCGATGGTGGAGTTCGCTCCACCCATCCGCCCTCAAGGCTCGGCCATCGGCCCCACCCACAGCACGGCGTAGTGCGCTGACATCGCAACGCCCAACGCACGCCATTCGAGATCGCGCCATTGGCGCCGGCTGAGAATCACGTTTTCGTGCAAACGACTGTTGCGCCAGCAGCGCATCGCGATCTCTGCCGTCATCCGTTCGCTGTGCCAACACACGATCTCGAAACCATCGCCCGCGTAACGGCCGCGACTGATCTCGCGCGGCTTGTTCCACATACAACGCGCCTGCGCATGATCCGCCGTGTAGCAACACGGCGACCATGCGCCGTTTGATGACCAACTGTGCAAGTTGCAGCGAGCGCCCCGGGAATGATTCTCCAGGTCGGCCACATGCAACTGCGCCACGCGTTGGAGCGTCCGCGAAAACGGGATCGCGATCAGACCGTTGTCGGCACGGATGTCGTAGATCGCATCGACCAAGCGTTCGGTTTCGCTGTCGCCGCGTTCTGCGAAGGCGGCACTCGCGTATAAGCAAAGGATCGTTGAGAAACATAGCGCTCTGACCCACGAAAAACGCGATGCCGCGCACAGTCCGGCGTTGATGACGGTCGATTCGTTGTTCATCGCGATGCGTACCCCCGGCGGAGAAGTGGCCGCTCAGCGCGCGCTGAGCATCGGGAGGCGCCGTGCCTCTCGATGAAAGACGTTTATGCGTGTCTGTTTATTCCGTCGAAAGTGACGTGTCCCGGATAAGGCCGCAGGCCGCATCCGGGACACAGACGAAAAGCCCCGGACGCGCTTCGCTTACACGGGTACGAAACGACACCGAATCTGTCTCGGTTTTCGAGCACGCAAAGAAAAGGCCCTTGCCGGTGGGGACCGGACAAGGGCCAAAGGTGCTCGCCTGTGGAGAGATCAGTAACGCCAGTTCACACCGAACAGGTAGGTGCGGCCGTATTCGAAGTACTCGCGCGGTTGTGCGTCGTTGCCGCCGAACGAGGAGCGGAACGGTTCGTTTTCGAGGTTGTTCACTTGCAACAGGAAACCGAGATTCTTGAGCATGCCCGACTGGATGGTGTAGCCGAGCTGCAGATCGGTCACGGTCTCGCCCTCGAATGTACGACGGGTCCGATCGCCGCCGAAGCCTTGCACCTCGCCTACGAACTGCGAGCGGTGACGTTGGCTCACGCGAGCGGAAAAACCGAAGCGCTCGTAATACGCGGTGATGTTCGAGACGTACTTGGACAACCCCGGCAACGGCTCGTTAGGAGAGCTCGGACCAAGCGGCTGGACGCTGCTGGTCGTGTCGGAGTAGTTGGCCTGGATGCCGAAACCCATCAACGGCTCCCACAACACGTCCAAAGGAACCGAAACCGCCAACTCATAGCCCTTAACCGTACCGCCCTCGCCATTCGCCGGACGCGTATAGACGCCGACCGAGTTCGGCGGCGGGTTGGCGGGGTAATCCGCAGGCGTGACGACGGTATCGTTGATATTGAACAGCGTCGCTTCGTTGTAGATGTACGTTTTCAGATCTTTAAAGAAATACGCGGCGCTGACGTAAGCTTTCCCGTCGCCGAAGTATTTCTCGTAAGAGATGTCGAAAGCATTCGCTTCCCAAGGCTTCAATTCCGAGTTGCCGCCATTGCGCTCCCACCAAGCGACGCGCTGAGTCGTGATCGGGTCGATCGGATTAGGGGCGCCTGTGATCGGATTGGTCGCACGGGAACGGTTGACCGTGATGTTGTTGTTCGCGCGCAGGTCATCCATACGCGGGCGCGCAACCTGTCGGCCGGCGCCGAAGCGGACGACCTGTTCCCAAGGCAGACTGAAGGAAAGGTTTAAGCTCGGCAGGAAGTCGGTGTAGTTGACTCCCTCAGTGACCTCTCGGCCTATCGGGTTGCCTTCGAAGCTTTCGTTGCCCGTCGAACTCTGCTCGACGCTGACGGCTTGGATGCCAAAGTTACCCTTCACCCCCACCGAGCCGATATCGGTATTGATATTGGCTTGGAAGAACGCGGTAGTGACCTGCTCGTCCACTTCCCAGTTCTTGTTGGTGATGTCCGGGTTGGCGTTGCCTCGACGGGTATACAAACTGTTGTACGCGCGGAGAGCGTCGTAGCCGTAGATCGAACCCACGCCGTAGGCGTTGTAGGCGGATGTCGTCGCAAGATTCGTGGGAACCGGAGCCGAAAAACCATCCGGGCAAGACGGCGATACACCGCCGAGGCATGCGGTCAGATCGAGGAAGGCTTCGTTCGAGGCGCGGCTCTTGGTGCGGTCGGTCAGGTTGGCGCCGAACTCAACGCTGCTGAACCAGCCCTGGTCGAACGTGCGTTCGAAATCCAAGCGCAGCGACGTAAGGCTATCTTTCACTTCGAAGTCTTTGATATAGCCGTCTTGACCCCAACCGCCCGGATCGCCAAGACGCAGAATGCTGGCGTCACCGTAGTCATAGCCGAAGTCGTGATCGAAATATCCGTTGCCGTTGCGCGTGACGGTCAACGTGTCGCGAGTCAGCGTCGGGCTCACGCCCGCATAGGTTTCCAAGATGCGCTCTTCGCGAGTCGCGTCCGAATGGCTGATGTCGGCCGAAAACTTCCAGTTCTGGCTGAGCACGAGTTCATGCCGCCAACCCAACGCGAACAAGTCGTCGTAGGTGGCGTTGAAGTCGTTGCGGACGACAGGATTGATGCCGGTAAACGATGCGCGATCCGGCGTATTGCCGACTGCCGGGGTGCCACCGAACGCCGCAGCAAACTCCATGCCTCGCTTCTGTTCTTCGCGGTCAAACTGCGAATAGAAAACATCGATAACGCTGCGGTAGGTGTCGTTGGGAGCGAATTCGAGCACACCCATGAAACCGTCGCGCTCGTTCTCGTTTTGCAGATCGTACAGCTTGCCGCCGCCGTAGATGCCACCGCCGTCGTAGCCCCAGGTATCGCCGAACTGTTTGCTCTGGCCGGGGTTGTTCAGACGCGCATAGCCCAGCGCGATGCCGACCGTGTTGTCGGCGAATTGGTCGATGTACGAGATGCTGAAGCGGTTGCCGTACTCTTTTTCGTCGCCGACTTTGTTCATGTCGCCGCGAAGATTGGCCGCGAAGGCCTGCTTGCCGTACGAGAGCGGCCGAACGGTCTTGAGATCGACTGTGCCGGACAGGCCCTGACCCACCAACTGCGCGTCGGTGGTTTTGTACACCAGCACTTGGCTGACGAGTTCGGACGGGTATTGGTCGAACTCGACGCCACGGTTGTTGCCGAGGCTGACTTGCTCACGCCCATTGAGCGTAGTGGTCGAGAAGTCGCCAGCGAACCCGCGGATATTCACTTCCTGCGGACGCCCACCGAAGCGCTGCGCGGTCAAGCCGGGCAAACGCGCGATGGAGTCGGCGATCGAGGTGTCGGGCAATTTACCGATGTCTTCTGCCGAAACCGCTTCGACGATCGATGTCGATTCGCGTTTGGCTTCGGTGGATTTCTCGATACTGCCGCGGATACCGACGACCTGAATGGTGTCGAGATTTTCGGCGTCTTCGCCGGATTGGTCTTGCGCTTGTTCGGCCGACTGCGCGTAGGCGCCGCTGGCCAGCATCAACGTCGCCGACGCCAACGCCACACTCAACAGATTTCGCTTCAAAGGCTGCATGGATCCCCTCCACATCAACTGGAATTTAGTTGGGCGCGGCGCAAGCGAGCGGCGCGCGCGATGCGGGAGTCCAGCCTATCCCCGGCACGCTGGGCGATGGTAGTCCTAGCCCGGGCGACGAAACGCGTCCTGCATACGTATTCATTCGCTTTTGGTTAAATTCTGCGGGGCATGTCGTTGATTTGTAGCCTTCGGCACGACGGTCGATACCCGCGTCGGCGCCTGTCACGCTGCTGCGCGGTGGTGCTCGCATCTGTCCCGGCAGACGGCTCAGCCCGGCCCGTTCCGCCATCTCATCCGGATGGGTTGTTCGCCTCAGCCCTTCATCCACAAGGCCGCCGCCAAGCCGATGAACACGACCATCCCGACCCACTGATTATTCAAAAACGCGCGAAAGCACGGTTGCGGCTCGCGACATCGGCCGATTACGAATTGATACACAACGAGCGAGAACGCGACGCCCACGCCGGCCCAATACGCGGCACCGAGCTGTTCGCGATGGCCGATCAAGGCAAGGCCGGCGAAGAACAAGGCGTACAGCACCCCGAGCGCGACCAGATCCAGATCGCCGAACAGGATCGCGGTGGATTTGGCGCCGGCTTGCAGATCGTCCTCGCGATCCACCATCGCGTACCAGGTGTCGTAGCCGGTGGTCCAAAAGATATTGGTCACGTACAGCACCCAGGCGATCGCCGGCACTTCGCCGCGGATCGCCGCGAACGCCATCGGAATGCCCCAACCGAAGGCGAGGCCCAAATACACCTGCGGCAGATAGGTGTAGCGCTTGAGGTAGGGGTAGCTGGCCGCCAGCACTACGCCGACGACGCTCATCCAGACGGTCAGGCGATTGAGCGTCGACACCAGGCCGAATGCCGCCAGCATCAGTACCGCGAACACCAACAAGGCTTCGCGCCCGCGCACCGCACCGGTGGCCAGCGGCCGGCCCTTGGTGCGCTCGACCTGCGGGTCGAGCCAGCGGTCGGCGTAATCGTTGATGACGCACCCGGCCGAGCGGGTCAGCCAGACCCCGAGCGAGAACACGACCAGGATCCACCACGGCGGCACGCCTTCGGCCGCAAGCCACAGCCCCCACCATGTCGGCCACAGCAGCAGCAGCCAACCGATCGGGCGATCGCCGCGGATCAAGGTCCAATACAGACCGAGGCGGTGGCGCCAAGCGGAAACATCAGCGGAGGCGGTGCGTAGGTCGCTCATCACGGATCTGCGAAGGAATGATCGATCGAATGCGGAAGGCTCGCGCCAGGAATGCGAATCGAGGACAATGCTCGGCTCGCGCCTGTAGCTCAGCCGGATAGAGTAGCGGCTTCCGAAGCCGTTGGTCGGGGGTTCGAATCCCTCCAGGCGCGCCATTTTCTCTTCGGATATTTCCCGGGTCGGGATTGCCGGCCGTCGCGCGCAACGCGATTGCGCTCAAACCCGCGCGAGCCAGTGGCTCGCAAACGCGGGCTCTGGCCCCTCCAGGCGCCCAATTTTCCTTCGTCGAGCCTTCCCATCAGGATTCCCGACCATCGCACCTAACGCGATTCCTTTGCCACCGCGGCTCGCACGCCAGTAGTCTTCTAAGGCGTCGTAGTCTTCCACGCTCTGTTTTAGCGTTCTGTTTTAGTTGGTGTCCCAGTCTTCAAGGCCGCTTCCATGTGCGACATCGCCCGCCGCGAGGGCACCAACCACAGCTACATCGCCCGGCAAATCAACCTGACCCTGTTAGCACCGGAGATTGTCGCGGCGATATTCGATGAGACCTTGGCATCAGGCGTCCAGTTAATGGAACTGGCGATCAACCCGCCCATGCATTGGCAGGAACAATCGACGGTGTTGTCCGCAGTCGAATGATCTATATCGCGTTTGGTGAAGCTCGACCGTCCACAGTGCGACAATGAGCGCGCTGGACTCACCAGAATCCTACGACTGCCATGTTCGAAATCGCCGTCATCTGCCTTGTTGTCACCGCCCTCCTGGCCTACGCGAACGCGAAGTTCGTCGGTCTGCCCACGACCATCGGCGTGATGGTGATCGCCCTGTTGCTCTCGCTCGCGCTTGCAGGCCTGGACGCGCTCGGATTCAGCGCCTTACACCGATACGAGACAACACTCCTCAAGTCGATCGATTTCTCCGAGGTGTTGATGCAGGGTATGTTGTCGATGCTCCTGTTCGCAGGGGCACTGCACGTCGACATCAGCCAGTTGCGGGCCTATCGCTGGCAGATCGCCGTACTGGCTGTCTTCGGGACTATGTTGTCCACGATCGTCGTCGGTTACGCGCTGTGGTGGCTGCTCCCCTGGATCGGGGTTGAATTGCCGCTGATCTACTGCCTGATCTTCGGTGCGCTGATCTCGCCGACAGATCCCGTCGCTGTGATGGGAATCCTCAAATCAGCAGGCACCTCCGAGGAGGTCGGCATGGTCGTCTCCGGAGAATCCCTGTTCAACGATGGTGTCGGTGTCGTGCTGTTCTCGCTGCTGTTGATGGTCGCCCTGCGAGGGGAAGCACCGACGGTGACCGAAGGAGCGATGCTGCTGGCCCGCGAGGCAGGCGGCGGGTTGTTGCTTGGCGGTGGGATCGGCTTCGTTCTGTTCTTGATGCTACGCAGCCTGGACAACTACCTCGTTGAGGTTTTGCTGACGCTGGCGGCAGTCTTGGGTGGTTACGAACTGGCGAGTCATTTGCATGTGTCCGGTCCGTTGGCGATGGTCGTCGTCGGCGTGATGATTGGCAATCATGGTCGTGCACTGGCGATGTCGGACACGACGCGGAAGCACGTGGATCTGTTCTGGGAGCTATTGGACGAAATTCTCAATGCAGTGCTCTTCGTCCTCATCGGACTGGAGTTCGCCGTAATCGCATTTCCGGGCAATGGATTGCTCGCGGCGGCAGCCGTCATCGTGATTGTCCTGCTCGCACGCCTGCTCACGGTCGGCCTTCCGGTGGCTATGATGCCGCGCTGGTTCAAATTGCCGGCGAGTGGGTGGAAAATTCTCACCTGGGGCGGCTTGCGCGGCGGCATCTCGGTTGCGTTGGCGCTGTCCTTGCCTGCGGGGCCAAACCGAGATCTGATTCTCGCGCTGACCTATGCGGTCGTCGTGTTCTCGATTCTCGTGCAAGGTTTGACGGTCAAGCGCCTTGCAGCCTCTGGCTGATTTTCCAATAACATCGTGTCAATCATGCCTTCAATCACAGGACGGCTGAGGGTTAAGGTCTCCTATCGGTTGATGTCAAGACGCATTCTTCGCCAACTGACGCTTCGCTTCGTTGGCATCTCCTGGAGAAGTGCGAGTCGCAATCTCCCTTGCGTCGAAAAAAAGCCGATGACATGAGGCCGTTTCAGACGACACGCCGATTGAAAAAACGATGGTTCGGCATGACCTATTACGTTCAGCCACAAGCTACATTTGTTGGTCTTTACTCGTAATTTCTTTATGAAGAACAGTCCTACTGTCGCCGTTGCATTTGCGACTCACAAATCTGCACGTTAGAGTGATTCGGCAACTGAGCGAGCGAGTAGCGCCGACATACTTCGATCAGACAGCTATCGCTTTGGACTCTTTGGCAACAGAAGCCTAATGCAAACACCGTAGACAGCGAGGTTGCGTCATGATCGATCTTCCTTCCGGGCATGCCGCGACCGCCATTCTCGTGACTGGGGCCATGTTCTACGGCTTCGCTTCCGGGCGGCTAAAAATCGAGATCATTTCGTTACTGACGATCAGCCTGATCGCATTGTGGCTGTATTTCTTCCCTTTGCCCGGAAAGGCACCTACAGATGGACTGCGGCTCGCTTTCGAAGGATTTGGTCACTACGCACTGATTACCATTTGCGCGTTGATGATCATGGGTACTGGCCTTGTCACCACGGGAGCCTTGGAGCCGGCCGCACGCGCCTTGACAAAAATTTGGCGTGTCAGTCGACAATTGGGGTTGCTCGTCACGTTGCTCTTGGCGATGGGGTTGAGCATGATGGTCAACGACACGCCGGTGTTGGTCTTGTTGCTGCCAATCATGGCCGCGCTCGCCACTCGCGGTGGCATGCCTGCATCCAAGACCCTGATCCCGATCAATGCGGCGGTATTGATCGGCGGGATGGCGACCACGATCGGAACCTCGACCAATCTTCTCGTCGTCTCGATTGCGACCGACTTGGGGTTGCCGCCGATGGGCGTGTTTCATTTCACGCCCATCGTACTGATGGCGGCATTGATCGCATTGCCATACATTTGGTTAGTGATGCCGCGCCTGTTGCCGGACAATTCTCCGGAAGCTGGCCATGCGCCGCGACGCTTTCTTGCGCTGCTGCGATATGGCGGCGTCGAAAAAACACTGGCCACATTCAAGTCAGACCTGCCGATGGGCGCCACCTTCTCCAAGCCCTGGGATCACCTACTGCAAGCTGGCGAGCGGCTGGAGATGCGTGGAACGCACGACGAAATCGAAACAAGCGCTCGTACCCTTAGGGCCGCCGCAGCGCCTCGTTGGCTACTCGACCGTCTGAAAGCGGACTATAGCGTTTCGGGCGAAGACCTCACCGTCGTCGAGCTCTCTGTCACGGTAGACTCCGATCTCATCGGCAAGACGACCGAAACTGCGGGCGCAGCCAATCATCATGTCGCGATTCTCGGCGTTTATCACGCGCGGCGAGCATGGAAGATTCCCGAAGAGATCGGGTATCTGACGCCCTTCGCCGAAGGCGATATCCTACTCGTGAGCGGATCGTTTTCGAATGTGCAGAGTCTGGCCAAAGCCTCGAACCTGCTTGTGTTGGAAGGCGCGAAGGAGATGCCGCGAACGCTGAAGGCACCGCTTGCGCTTGCGATCATGGCCGGATCGGTGATCCCGGCGACGCTAGGCCTCATTCCCATCGCTATTTCCGCGCTTGGCGGAGCGATCCTGATGTTCGTCACCGGCTGCGTCAAATTCGAAAAAGTCGGGCGCGCATTGTCCGCAAAGGTGATCGTGCTGGTCGCGGCAAGCATCGTGGTTGGGAAAATCGTTCTGGAAAGCGGCGCTGCAGAATGGTTAAGCAAGCTCTTGGCGTTGGGCCTGCAATTTTTACCGCCCGCCGGCGTGTTAGCCGCAATCATGTTGTTCGTGACACTTCTTACGAACTTCGCCTCGAACACAACGGCAGCCGCCGTGGGAACGCCGATCGCGTTCAGCCTGGCCAAGCAATTGGGGATTCCTGCAGAGCCCCTGGTGCTGGCAGTGCTTTTCGGCTGCAACCTCTGTTACGCCACGCCTGTCGCATACCAGACCAACATGTTGATCATGTCCGCAGGCGATTATCAATTCAAGGACTACACCAGGACCGGAATCCCATTGGTTCTGCTGATGGTGACGTCGCTTTCGTTGTTGCTCGTCTATTTCTATAAGCTTTGAAATTTCCGCATATCCGACAGAGCGCTGATGAACGACAATTCGATCAATGCCATGAAGCGTGCGTGGGATGCGTCTTCCCGCTTGGCCGATCAGTTGGCGATAGAGATCGGCACGCACCGCATATCCGTTCTGGATGTGGTCCTCGGCGTGTTGGTCGCACTCGCCATTTACTTCATCGCCCGAGTCGTGCTTCGCCTGCTGATACGGCTGATTCAACGATCAGATCGGCTCGATCTCGCCCAAAAAACATTGCTCCAAAAACTCGCCGGCATCGTGGTCGTCGCGATCGCCGTGATGCTCGGGGTCGACCTTCTTGGTATCGACCTGACAGCGCTTGCCGTATTTTCTGGCGCGTTAGGCCTTGCCGTGGGATTCGGGCTACAAAAGACACTTGGTAATTTGATCGCCGGTATCATTCTCCTGATGGATAGATCGGTGAAGCCCGGCGATGTCATCGTTGTCGGCGATACGTTCGGCGCGATCAATAAGATCGGCATTCGAGCTGTGTCCGTTATTACGCGCGACGGAAAGGAGCATTTGATTCCGAACGAGCTATTGATGACGGAATCGGTCGAGAATTGGTCCTATTCCAGTCGAAATGTCCGCATTCAGGTCGCCGTAGGCGTCTCCTACGACTCGGATCTTCCCCTCGCGCAAAAATTGATGATCGATGCGGCGAAGAGCTGCCAACGCGTCTTGGCCGATCCAGAGCCAGGCGTCTGGCTCCGCGCGTTCGGAGAAAGCTCCGTCGATCACGAAATACAGGTTTGGATCGCCGATCCTGAAGAAGGGGTCGGAAACGTCCGATCTGAGATCCTGAACAGGCTGTGGGTGCTGTTCAAGGAAAACAATATCGAAATTCCGTTCCCGCAGCGTGACGTTCGTATTCGTTCCGGCCCTGCTGCCTGAGAACGCTAGGCGGCGCATCTCACTCAAGTATCGTAGATCATGACGAGATGTAGAGATATCTGCACAAAGTTGTAACCGATGGATAACTGCACGCAAACCGTGCGTTTACGCACACTGATCGACGATAAGCATGATTGGATGCGCGCACGATGGCAAAACACTTTCCAGCGGTCACTTACGGAATCGAAGAAGAATTTTTCCTGATCGATCCTTCGACACGACAACTGCGCAGCGATCGAACAGATGCGTTGTTAACGGCATGCCGTGCCCGCTTCGGCGATCGCGTTAGCGAGGAAATGCTGCGGGCACAGATCGAGATTGCGACGCCGATCCTTCGCTCCACGGATATTGCGCGTGACACTCTGGCCGAACTGCGTGGCGAGGTTGGCCGTATCGCCAGCAGGTTCGATCTCAAATTGCTGGCAGCTTCCACCCATCCGCTTGGCGATTGGCAGCAAGAGATGCATCACGACAAACCGCGTTACGAGCGGCTGGCATCCGAGTATCGACTGATCGGTCGCCGCAATCTGGTCTGCGGTTTGCATGTTCATGTCGCGGTACCCGCCGATATCGACCGGGTGGCGCTCCTGAACAGATTGTTGCCGTGGTTGCCGCTGTTCCTGGCGCTCTCCGCATCGTCGCCGTTTTGGAGCGGCGCTCAGACGGGGTTGGCCAGCTATCGGCAGGCTGCCTACGACGAGTGGCCTCGTTCCGGGACGCCAGACGCCTTTGACGACGAGGCGCAGTATTTTGGGTTCGTCGATCTGCTTCGGCGGCATGGCGCCGTCGATGGCGCTGGCGATATGTGGTGGACGATCCGGCCCTCTGGCAAGTATCCGACGTTGGAACTGCGGATTTGCGACGCGTGCACTCGGATCGACGATACGCTTGCGCTCGCGGCTGCGTTCCGCTGCTTGATTCGCGCACATCTCCGGCAACCGCGCTTGGGCGTGCAACGCAGCGCCATCACCCGCCGCATCGTGGACGAGAACCGCTGGCGTGCAAAGCGGCATGGCACGCACGCGTCGTTTATCGACGAAGTCACAGGCGGTGTGCGTACGGTCGCGGAAACACTGTGCGCATTTCGTGACTTGATCGCTCCGGATACCGAAGCGCTGCGCTGCGAGCGCGAGATCGATCGACTGGCGGCCATTCTCGATGAAGGCACGAGCGCGGACAGACAGTTGGCCATCTACCGCCAACAGCGCGAACGAATGCGCAGCCGTACCGAGGCGCTTGTGAGCGTGGTCGATTGGCTAACGGAAACAACGGAGCATGATGTTCGGGATATCACGCGTTCCGCGCCTCACGACGACTCCGGCGTCGTGAATGCATAACCGACGTTCGGTACATACTCGATCCAGTTGCCCGAACCGCCGGCGACGGTCAGCTTGCGCCGGAGGCGGTGGACGACCTGCTTCAACGACTCTCGATCCGCTGCCTCCCGGTCCGACCAGACGAAACCAATCAAGCGATCCGCATCGATCGGCTTTCCACGGTAGCTCAGCAAATGCCGCAACAATCGCATCTCCAAAGTGGAGAGCCGGAATGTCTCGTGATTATCAATGGTCGCCTCGCTGCGTTCGGTATTGAGCGTCAGCGGTCCGCAGGAGATGACGATATCGTCCAGTTGCTCGCTGCCGCGTCGCAACAGGCTCCTGACTCTTGCCAGCAAGGTGCGAGGGCTAAATGGCTTCTTGAGGTAATCGTCGGCGCCGAGATTCAAGCCGCGCACTTCATCTTCCTCCGTCGACCGGACCGTCAACATCATCACCGCTACCTGGCTGTGTTTGCGGATAACGTCCAACACATCGAAACCATTGCGAATTGGCAGGTTGACATCGAGGATTATCAAATCCGGATGCTCGTCTCGGAATCTGATCACGGCTTGCTCGCCGTCGAAAGCCGTTACGACGTCGTAGCCCGCGCCGTTCAGCGCGAATTCCAGCAAGCCAACCAATTCGACGTCATCATCGACGACCATAATCTTCATGTGTTTCGCTCCATCGGCAGTACGACGCCGATTCGTGTACCGGTGCTATGGCGAGATTTGACGACTTTCACGACGCCGCCATGAGCCAGGACGATCGCATGGACGATGGTCAAGCCGAGTCCGGTGCCACGTTGACTGGGTTCTTCGTGCGGCGAGCGCATGAAGGGCGCGAACAAGTCACTGACGGTATGCGATACCGGAAGTCCCGGACCCTCGTCTTCCACCCACAGTGTCACCCGATCCGCTCCCCACTCGGTCTCGATCCAAATGCTCGTCTGGTCGGGCGCGAACTTGTTCGCATTGGCTAGGAGATTCACGATCACCGAAAACAAGCGCTGCGCATCACCGGTCAATGCCGGGCCCGGCGTCAACGTAGTCACGATGCGCTGATCGCGTTGATCGATCAGCGGTTGCATCAACTCCATGGCTTCACCGATGACTTCGATCAAATCGATAGCATCGCTCCGGAGCCGCATTTCGCCGCTTTCGATGCGAACGCTGTCGAGCAGATTATTGACCAGTTGGGAGAGTCTGATGGTCCCCCGGTATTGCGCGTTCGCGAGTTTGATCGCGACGGCGTCGCCGCTTTGTCTCAAGTGATCGCGTAGCAGCTCGATGGAAGCGATCTGGGCCGAAAGCGGCGTTTGGAATTCGTGCGACATGTTCGCGAGAATCCGATCGCGCATACCGCGCGCTGCCTCGATCGCGTTCTCCTCGCGCACGACCAAGACTTCGCGATCCGGCGATGCGCGCAGCCTGCGTGCGATCAAGGGACGCATCATGTCCGTCGCGAAGTATCGTTCCGGAGACGGCAATCCCGCGATACGGTCTTGCCCAGCCGCGGGGCTAGGAGTGATCGGCATCAGGACATGGTCGATTCTGCGACCGATCACCTCGTTGCGGTCGCGCCCGATCAAGTCGAGCAATTGTCGATTGGCGTAGTGAATCAACTCATATTCGTCGATGCCGACAATGCCTTCGTCCACGCCGTCGAGGATGACATCCAATTCCTGCCTTTGTTCGCGTTCGGACTCGGTCAGACCGCGGACCTGGGTCCGCATCTTCTCCAAATCCTCGGCCAGCGAAACGGGCTCCGCGAGAAATGTCTTTAACGTCGGCACTGGAGTCGACAGATCGCCCGATCCTAATCGACGCGCAGCAGCCGCAAGACGCGCAAAAGGACGCGAAATCCTGGCGGCGATGAGGTAGGCGAGTATGAACGCCAGCGCCCCAGTGAGGACACTCGACAATCCGAAGCTCGCGAGCCATTCAAACATACGCCGCTGAAGCCACTGCTCGTGAACGCTTGCGGTCAACAGAGCCTCTGGACGCCCATTGGCATCGCGGATACTGATGATACGAACGGCAGCCGTCCCCGGTATGTCTTCATACGTATCGGGATCACCTGATCGTGACACGTCTTGGAGGGCAGCCGACAGCGCGTCCCTTTTGCCTGTTCGATGCTCGAGTAATGGGCGAAGCACGACCGATACGTGCTCGACGGAGGGTCGCTCCGCCAATCGATCGTTCAGCGCGTCCGCGACGAGTATCTTGAAGCCCGGCGCATGAGGAACATCTCGGCGCACGATGCGCCAAGCCTTGCCCTTCGGCCCGAAAGCCAGTCCGTCCGACAGGACTGGAGGGCGGCCGCCGATTTCGCCGAGCATTCTTCCCGACTGTTCGAGGCCGATGAAGTCGATCCCGCTGGTCGATTGCACGTCCTTGATCAGTGAGCGCGCTTTGGAGATTTGGCCGCGCTGGAGATAGAAAGGCAGCGACGGCTGTTCGACCAGCAGGTTGGCTACCACACTGGGCTCCCGCTGCCACTCCGCAAGCCGACGCCTCGCTTCCGACGCAGTGCGTTCGGCTTCCTTGCGCGCCTGCGCCACTGCGGCGGATCGGATCGTGCCCAAGCTCGTGACCAACAAGAAAACAGCGAAGAACAGCACGAGGCTGATATGGCTGAACAATAGAATCTGCGAAAGCCGCCAACGCGTCGACATGGATCCGTCTGCGATACGAATACTTGATCTAGCGATTATGCAGGCATCGATCGAGCGGCTCTAATTTCTGGGCACCCAAAAAATCGACGGCAGGCATGGCGCCCGGAAGCGTTCATGCCTGCCGCTGACCCCAATCCATGATCCAACAGATGCACGCAGGTAACGTCGTTGTCCCATCAAACGTGTTTGGCCGGTATTCTGATATATCTCTAAGCTCTCACGATAATCGAACCCTAACCTCTAGCGCAGTCGATTGTCAGTTACATCACGGTTACAACCCCCCATCCGACTGTAGTCCGGCCCCAGCATGATCAGCCACCGGGAATCAGGCGAAAACACCCTGCTTTTTTCATCCTTCATACACATACGCTATACGCTCTGATCTGGTCGAACCGGTAGGACGATGCGCAGCCAAGCGTACCCCAGACAGGCCGACAGCAACGAACCCAACAGCACGCCAAGTACAGCACTTTCGCTCACCGCAGGACGTCCATCGAAAGCGAGCGAACCGATGAACAGGCTCATTGTGAAGCCAATCCCGCAGAGCATGCCGACCCCTACGACAGCCTTAAGGGGGATCTCCTCATGCAGCCGGGCCCATCCCAGCCCATGTCCTAGTAACGCGGCTCCGATGACCCCGATGGGCTTGCCGATCAACAACCCGAGAGCGATACCCAAAGGCAGTGGCGAAAGCAGTTCCGATGCCTGCAAGCCGTTCAAGGTCAGACCGGCATTCGCGAATGCGAAGACCGGCAGGATGGCGTAGGCAACCCACGGGTGCAGCGCATGTTCGAGCGCTTCGAGTGGCGAGTGCTCGATTTCGTCGTCGATCGCATTGTGTTTGTCGAAATGCGGAATCATAAGACCCGTCGCCACGCCGGCAAGGGTCGCATGAACGCCGGACTTCAACACGCACACCCACATGACAGCGCCCAGCAACAGGTAGGGCGTCAATGTCCGCACACCTAAACGGTTGAATGTGACCATCAATGTCAATGCGATCAACGCCGCGATCAGGGCGGGCGCGGACAACTGATCCGTATAGAACACAGCGATGATCAGGATCGCCACCAGATCGTCTAGCACTGCGATTGTCGACAAGAGCAGCTTCATGGCCATCGGCACGCGCGAGCCTAGCAACGACAGGATACCGAGTGCGAATGCGATATCGGTGGCGGCAGGGATTGCCCAGCCACGCAACGCTTCGGTGTCCGCTCGGTTGATCCAGACATAGATCGCGGCAGGCACGGCCACGCCGCCCACCGCGCACAGTAACGGTTGAATCAGCTGCGCACGGCTCGACAACTGTCCACTCAGAACCTCTCGCTTGATTTCCAGAGCCACGAGCAGGAAAAAAATTGCCATCAAGCCATCGTTGATCCAGAGCAACAGCGGTTTGTCTACGTCGACCGAACCGATTCGGACCTGGACCGGGAAATGCCGAAACTCCTCGTAGAGTGCGGCCAGAGGCGTATTTGCCAGTGCCATCGCGAGTGCTGCGGCAATGATCAACAGGATGCCTGCTGACGCCTCCATGCGAAGAAACGCTTGCAGAGCGCGGGCGGCTCGTTTGGAGAATTCATGGGGTCTGGAATCGCTCATCTGCACATTGTTTGCATCACTGTAGGCATGCCTATCGTAGCGCCTACCTGATCGGCCCCGGCGCACCATAACGGTGTCGTCACCGCCCTATCACTCGGTTGTGATTAGTGACAGATCTCACTTCCGGTCGCGGTGAGCTTCAGAAGTGCTGGTGTTAGACGAAATACTTCCCGACGATCTTCCGTCATACGTGCCTTGTCGGGCGTACCAGAAGGCTCGGAAACGCCCCGCCGGAATGCTTCATCCCGGCCCTGATGGTCGAACCCTTGTTGTGCTGCCCGCTCCACCGATCCGCCCCATTGCGCTACGCTGCGATATCGCGTCAGATTCAATTTAGACTTCACGCCCCCACCTGCGCCATGTTTTTAGAAAACACTGTCAAATCGAGATTTTCTACCATCGCGCTCAGCGCAGTGGGGTTCGAGATTGAGTGCGCCTGTGGGGCGCGTCAGCGCAAGCCCTCTCGCCTTCATATCGATGAAGCAAGACCGTGGATATGCCGGTGATATCAGCAGGCGCAAGCTGAGAACGAGGCAGGGTTTCCGCAGAACGAGCGGTGGTAGTGCCGGAAAAATGCCGCAGAGTTGTCTCGGGAGATTCGCATTGTGGGTGTCCCGATCTTTGCGTCGTCAGCCCGCCGGCTGAACTCCTGTGTAGATCAATGTCATGCCGATCGTGTTGGCGAGACCATGCGAAATGATCAGCGGCCACAGGCTGCGCTTCAGCCGTAGGTACAGCGCGCCGGAAATGAGCGCGATGCCGCCGGTGGCCAATGCGCCGGACCATCCCTGGTAGTAGAAGTGCTGCTGACCGAACACGATGGCCTGCAACGCGACCGCGATCAAAACAGGATAGGCGGTGCCCGAGAACAGGCGTTCGAACCGTGTGAACAGCATGGCCCTGAACAACATTTCCTCGGCGAAGGCACCCACAACCCATGAAACCGACACCCAATACGCGAACAGGCCCGTGTTTCCCGGCAAAGCAGCGAAACGGCTGGCATAACGTGGATCGACCCCGACGCTTCTCTCGATTCCTACGGACGATATCGCGATTTCGATGACAACGCCTGCCGCCATCGTGACCACCAGCGCCACGATAGACCAACCCAGCATTTTGGAAATCGATGTTGGCCGCTTGAGCCCAAGATCGGCCCAGCGCTCGCGATTTCTGCGCAAGCAGACAGTCGCCACCGCAACGCTCGCCAGGAGCGATATCGGTCCTGCATACGTCCAAAAAGCGTCGAACCGAAGCAGAACCGATTTGACGATGAATAGCGTGCCGAGAACGAGCGCAAGGTCGAAAGCGGCTTTGCGCGCAAAGTCCCGCGGCTTGTGTTCTCTCGCAATGGATTCGTCGATCATAATGCGAATCGCCTAAGAATTGAGGTGAGTGTTGGTCCGGCTGCGCATCTTGGGTAAATTCCCATTCCATGGTCGCTAGTCCCACCTCGACAAAGACATGGCAGACAGAACCCGTGCGTATCGTCATGCATGCTTTTCGGTTCAAACCAAAGACTCGGACGTTCCGATACTGTGCGCAATTGATCCGACGAGCACAGTGCCGGAATGCACGGCCTATGCCAGGCGAACCGAGACGGTAGGCGTTCTGAATTCGATGTCCGCGTGCGCTGTACCAACGTGATCATTCGGATAAACCACGACGTGCCGATCGCGGATACCGGCTTCACGGCGTATCGCGTCGCTTCACCGGAAACTGCATCTCCACTACGGATTCGTGCATCCGTTCTGGATCGGGAGGCTGCAAGAACACTTCGCGGCTCGGGCCATCGAGCATGTCGCCGTTCGCTGCGATGAAGCGGCCGATCTTGGCGGTAACGGCGTGCGCTTCTTCCGGCGGGCCGATGCGAACGCACACCGCCATGCGCGACACCGCCGGCAAATCGCATAGCGACAGCAAAGACGATTTGGATGGCTCCAGCGAACGCGTCGAGAGCAATGTCTCTACCGCATAGCCAAACTCGACATCGAGCTCGTCGGCTTCGAACTGGGTCGCATGCGCCACTACGACGAGTGGGCAGCCAT
This sequence comes from uncultured Gammaproteobacteria bacterium, assembly GCA_963783035.1. GTDB lineage: Bacteria > Pseudomonadota > Gammaproteobacteria > Xanthomonadales > Xanthomonadaceae > Lysobacter_I. The sequence continues at coordinate 242,080 of CAWAMC010000004.1, read as the reverse complement.
GCGCCTTGGGCAGCAAACCGCTTGCCTGTTCGCGCAACATCGGGATCAGTGCGCGGGCCTCGGCAAACGACGTCACCCGACGTCGCAGCGACAGCAAACGGCGCGCGGGCTCGGAACGCTCGACCACATCGTCCGAGGACAAGGCCCCTTCGGTTTCGATCTGCGCAATGCGGGTTTCGATGTGACGCAGACGCTGCGCTTCCAGCGACAGTTTTTCCTGCACATCGTTGCGCCGCAACAGCAACATGCGGCGCAGCTCGGCAGCGTCCAGCGGTGCTTTCAGCAGATCGCCGATTTGCTCCAGGCTGAAGCCCAAGTCCTTCAGCACCGTGATGCGGTTAAGCTGCGCGAGTTGCGCCACCGTGTAATAACGGTAGCCGGTGTGCGGGTCGGCCTGCGCAGGCGCTAACAGGCCGATCTCGTCGTAGAAACGCAGCAGGCGCGCAGAGACGCGTGCGATGCGAGAGAAGTCGCCGATCCTGAACATGCCTACCTCTATTTTCCCAGGACGTCTAATTTAGATCAGTGAAGTTTCGTTCAAGCCCATCTGCTGCACCACAGGTTGTTCGGCCTGCAATGCAGCCTTGACTTCCGGCACATGCAGCACGCGATCGAACAACGCGGAGAGCAACGGATAACGGGTACGCTCAAGTGCAAAGCCGGCATAGTGCAACGTGATGAGGTTCGAAGCCACCGCAAGGTCGGCGACGGACAGGCTTGATCCCGCAAGAAACACGCCGCTCGCTACGCTGTTCAGATAACCGAATACCTCGGGCAGCTTACCAGCCAGAATGCGCTCAACGTGCTGCGTGTCGGTAGCAATGCCTTTCACCTTGGGATGCACGAACACTTCATGGAACAACGGGCGCACGATTTCACCGAATAGCGTACCGCTGGCATATTGCTCCAGCGAAAGCGCCGTAGCGAACGCGCGATCGTCGGATGGATACAGCGATGGCCGCGGTTGCTTGCGCTCGAAGTAGGCGCAGATCGCAGCCGAGTCGGATAAAGTGAAGTCGCCATCGGTCATCACCGGGATCAGCCCGGTCGGGCTCATCTGGCGCCAGTTCGGCGGCAGTTTGTCGGGCGGCATCACCGGCACCACGGGATGCACTTCATGCAGCAACTGTTTGAGTCGCGCGGCAATGATCACCTTGCGCGTGTGGACCGAGATCGGAACACCATAGATCTTGAACATGCGTCTCTCCGATAGGAAAGTTTTTGGGTGAGGCGCGAGGATCGGCCTTGACGTTACGTCAAAGTCAAGGGGTTTGGGCGGGCGCGTGTTTCATTGATCATCAAAGCGGCGAGTCATAACGCTGAAGTGCTTCGCAACGCGGTGAAAGCGAATCGCTAAGAGCGGGACTTTGCGCTCTCATCCCCCCATCGGCCATCCTGGCCCACCACAGGCTTTCGGGCAGGCGCCTCGGACTCTTGAAATCCCGACCTTCGCGCCCACGTTTCCGACACTTGTCGCGAACGAGTCCGGCCCCGTTTGGCCAACACCGCGTTCGCACCCTCTTTCGCCGCACTCTCATGGAACCCCCGGATGAGCACCGCTACCGACACCCCGACGCCCGCCGTCGAGACCCACGCCTTTCAGGCCGATGTGCAGCAGGTGCTGCAATTGGTCATTCATTCGCTGTACTCGAACAAAGACATCTTCCTGCGCGAGTTGGTGTCCAACGCCTCCGACGCCTGCGAGAAGTTGCGGTTCGAGGCGATCGCCGAACCCGCGCTGTTAGGCGAGGACGCGACGCTGACGATCGATGTCGCCGTGGATCGCGACGCGGGCGTGTTGACGCTGCGCGATAACGGCATCGGCATGCGTCACGATGAGCTGATGCAGAACCTCGGCACGGTCGCGCATTCGGGCACACGTCGTTTCCTCGACAGCATCGCTGCTGGGCAGAAGCCAGACGCGCAGTTGATCGGTCAATTCGGCGTCGGGTTCTATTCCGCGTTCATCGTCGCCGACGACATCGCCGTCACCAGCCGCCGCGCCGGCAGCGACGAGGCCTGGACGTGGCGCTCGAAGGGCGATGGCCAATTCACGCTCGAACCTGCTTCTGCCGATTTCGGCCGCGGCACCGAGTTGCGCTTGCATCTGCGCGACGACGCGCAAGACTATCTCAACGATTGGAAGCTGCGCTCGCTGATCCGCACGTATTCCGATCACGTCGGTTTCCCGATCCGCATGGCCGCGCCCGCGAAGCCGAAGGACGACGATACCGATACCGAGAACGACGACGGCACGTCGTCCGAAACGCCGACGCTCGAAACCGTGAACCAGGCCTCTGCGTTGTGGACGCGCCCGAAGAACGAGTTGCGCGACGACGACTACAAAGCCTTCTACAAACACATCAGCCACGATTTCCTCGACCCGCTGGCGTGGAGCCACAACCGCGTCGAAGGCAACCAAAACTTCACCTCGCTGCTGTACGTGCCCACGCAAGCGCCGTTCGATTTCCAACAGAGCCGCGACGAGCGCAAAGGCCTGAAGCTGTACATCAAGCGCATTTTCATCATGGATGCGGCCGAACAGATGCTGCCGGCGTATTTACGCTTCGTGCGCGGCGTGGTGGATTCCGACGACTTACCGCTCAACGTCAGCCGCGAATTGCTGCAGGAGAGCCGTCAAGTCGAACGCATCAAAAGTGCATTGAGCAAGCGCGTGCTGGATACGCTGGAGAAGATCGGGCGCGACGAACCTGAGAACTATGCGAAATTCTGGGACGCCTTCGGCAGCACGTTGAAGGAAGGTGTGGTCGAAGACGCCGCCAATCGCGAGCGCGTGCTCAAGCTCATGCGTTTCGCCACCACGCGCAGCGAGAACGCGGACCAGCGCATCGGCCTGGACGATTATCTGCAGCGCATGGTCGGCACGCAGGAGGAGATCTACTACCTCACCGCCGACAGTTGGAACGCCGCGCGCAGCCACCCCAAACTCGAAGCGCTGAAAGCGCGCGGGGTCGAAGTGCTGCTGATGCACGAACGCATCGACGATTGGATGTCGGGTTATCTGCACGAATACACCGGCAAGCGCTTCCGCAACGTCGCCAAGGGCGAGTTGGATCTCGATGCGTTGGGCGAAGCGCCCGAAAAAGCCGCGCAGGACGAAGCCGCCAAAGCCGCCGCGCCGATCGCCGAGAAAATCAAAGCCGCACTCGGCGACAAAGTGAAAGAGGTTCGCATCTCGAATCGACTCGTGGACTCGGCCGCCTGCGTGGTGGTGGACGAATACGATATGTCCTTGCATATGCAGCGGTTGTTCAAGGCTGCTGGACAAGCCGCACCCGAAAGCGTGCCGATCCTCGAAATCAATCCCGAGCATGCGCTGGTGAAGCGCCTGCAGGATGCCGACGACGCGACTGGCGCGGACCTCGCCGCGCTGCTGTTCGAGCAGGCGATGCTGGCCGAATGCGGCAGCCTGGACGACCCGGCCGCTTTTATCGCCCGGATGAATCGGTTGCTGATGGGCTGATGGACAAGCGCGGCACAGGTCGCGTCGTTGCGTAGCAGGAAACGCGTTTTCCTTCTCCCCGCACAGCGGGGAGAAGGTGGCGCGCAGCGCCGGATGAGGGGCTAATGCCGCTACGATACGTTCCAGCACTGCAGCACGAAAAGCGCCCCTCACCCGGCCTTCGGCCACCCTCTCCCCGTGCGAAGCACGGGGAGAGGGACGCTCGTTGGGTTTACCGTGCGCGCAGGATGGACATGTTGTTGGATGCTTTAAGATAAGCGTCGGCGCCGCATCGACGCCCCTCTTCCGTTCGCCGACCGGCCGCTGATGCGGCGGGTCAGCGACATCTCCGCGCGAGGCAACCTATCGCGCGAATCCTCCAGCCGCGAAACCCTCATGTCCCGTTTCTATATTTCCACGCCGATCTACTACGTCAACGACCGTCCCCACATCGGGCACGTCTACACGACGTTGATTGCGGATGTGGTGGCGCGTTATCACCGCTTGAAAGGCGACGATACGTTTTTGCTCACCGGCACCGACGAGCACTCGACCAAGGTCACGGAAGCGGCGCGCAAGAACGAGATGTCGGTCGAAGACTGGTCGCGTCAGAACGCCGATGCGTTCAAAGCCTGCTTCCAACGGCTCGGTCTGGCCTTCGACGATTTCATCCGCACCAGCGAGCAACGGCACAAAGACGAAGTCGCGCTGCGCGTGGCGCAATTGCTGGAATCGGGCGATGTGTATCTCGGCGAGTACGAAGGCTGGTACGACGAAGGCCAAGAGGAATACGTCACTCAGGCCGCCGCAGAAGCGTCCGAGTTCGTATCGCCGATCAATAAACGTCCTCTGGTGCGTCGCCGCGAACAAAATTATTTCTTCAAACTCAGCGCCTACGCCGACACGCTGACCGCGCTAATCGAATCCGACACCATGCGCGTGCAGCCGGCGGGCCGCAAACAGGAAATCCTCGCGCGCATTCGCGACGGACTCAACGACGTGCCGGTTTCGCGCATCAGCGACGAGAACTGGGGCATCAAAGTGCCGGGCCAGGACGCGCACGTGATCTACGTGTGGATCGACGCGCTGCTGAATTATTTATCCGCGGTCGATACCGACGCGCGCCGCCACTACTGGCCGGCCAACGTGCATCTGGTCGGTAAAGATATTCTCTGGTTCCACGCGGTGATTTGGCCGGCGCTGCTGCTCGCGCTGGGTCGTCACCCGGGCAACGAATGGATCAAGGTGCCGCAGCGCATCCACGCGCACGGTTTTTGGATTCGCGAAGGCGAAAAAATGTCCAAGAGCATGGGCAACTTCGTGGACTTGGAAGAAATCGATGGCTATGTCGCGAAGTACGGACTCGACGCGATGCGTTTCTTCTTAGTCGTCGCCGGCCCGCTGGGCGCCAGCGATGCCGACTTCGCGCGCGAACGCATCCATGAGGCGTACAACACCCACCTGGTGAACACCGTCGGCAACAGCGTCAGCCGCACGACGACGATGCTCGAAAAATATTTCGGCGGCGTGGTGCAGGCGCCGTGCGAACACGAGGACTCGCCCAAGCGCGCGGTCCTCGAACTGGTCGAACAAGCGCGTGCGGCCGGCGAAACGCTGGCGGTGGATCGCATGGCGAACGCGGCGGTGTCGATCGTGCGCGAAGTCGATTTGTTCATCCAGAAAACACAGCCCTTCAAGATGACCGCGCCGGAACAACGCGAGGCGCTCGGCGGCGTGCTCTACACGTGTCTGGAGTCGCTGCGCCTCGCGTCGTTGTTCCTGTGGCCGGTGATGCCCGACAAGATGGCGCAGGTGTGGACGCGCATCGGTTGCGCGCAGTACTCGGCGCCGACCGCCGACAACGGCCTCGACCAATGGTGCGCCTGGGGCGGCATCGTGCCGGGTACGACGATCGAAAAAGGCGAAGGTTTATTTCCGCGGATCGCTGCAGAAACCGCATAGAGTGCGCTTAAGCGCACCTGTGACGACATCGCGCGAAGAAAACAGTGCGCTCAAGCGCACCCTATCGTAATTTTCTCTACGCGCAGACGTCGAATCGTGCATTCGTGTTCGTCGTGCTGTGCGATACGTTGTTCGCACCGCCGCCACCCAAAGGCTCGATGCATCCTGTCGGTTCGCATCCGTGTGCGGAGAACCGCGATCATAGGGTGCGCTTAAGCGCACCGTTGGAGGCATCGCGCGAAGATAACGGTGCGCTTAATCGCACCCTATGCGCACCATACGACGATCTTTGTTATTTCTCTCGCCGCCAATTCACCGAGCCGCGATTCTCCACGGTGCTCGATTCGATTTCGATATCGAAGCCTTTGCGCAGTAGGTATTTCAACGTGACCACTTGGCCGGTGCCCAGCAGCGACACGCCGTAGCTCACGTACAGTCGCGGCGAAAGATATTTACCGACGCCGAAAACGCTGCCGCCGAGCGCGCGGGATTCGATCACGCCGGCATCGTCGAGGCCGATCTTCGCGGCGAGTTGTCCGGCCAGCAAATTGCCGGCCGACAGCGCAGCGGTCGCGGCGCTGAGTTGGCGATTTTCATCGGTGCTGGCGGTAGACAAAGGTCGACCTAAGGCGAGGTACGCGAGCGCTTCGGATTCGCTGGTCGCCGGGTCGCTCCACACGTGTGCGACCGGTGCGGATGCGCGGCCTTTGACATCGATGCCTGCGGTGACGTCGCCGACGATGCGTTGCGCACGGATATCGAGCGTGGGGTCGCCGAAGGGACTGTTCGACCACACCATACGCCCGCGTTCGATCTGCAGTTTCTGGCCGTACGCGGTGTAACGGCCATCGATGTCGAGCGTGCCGGTGGCGACGGTTTCGCGGCCGGGACGCGCGCGCATGCGCACGCTGCCGCCGAGCGTGCCTTCCAAACCGAAACCGTGCAGACGCACATCGTCGCCCATCGTCAGCGCGAGATCGAGATCCAGCGGCGCGCTCGCCGTGCGCTGCGGATTCGCCGGATCGAGTACGACCACATCGGGCGATGTCGATACGCCTTCGCTCAAACCTTCGAGCGCGATCTTCGCGCTGATCACGCGCACCTCGCCGCTCACCGCGATCGGCTGGCCGACGGCGTAGCGGACTTCGACGTTCGGGTCGACCGTCGCGCGCAATTCGCGCGTATCGGAAATCAGCACGTTCTCGCCGCGCAACGCCAGCCGCAGCGGCGTGTCGCCTTCGCGCCAGCCGAGCGTACCGTCCACGCGCAGCGTGCCTTCGCCGCTACGCACACTGCCGCTGATGCGCGCGCTGCCATCGGCTTGCGCGTCCATACGCAGATCGCCATCGCGCAGACTCACCGCGAGTGCCGGTAACTCCGTACGGAATTCGCTCAAATGCGCTTGCCCGCCGAAACTCGGTTGACCGAGACGGCCCCCGAGCGCGATCGTGCCGACCAAGCGCCCGGTCGGCGCGACGATATCCGGCGAGAACAACTCCATCCAGGTCAATTCGCGCGCATCGATCACGACCTCGCCCGAAAGCGGCGCATCGGCATCCCAACCGGAGACGATCCGCGCGCGCACCGAGCCTTCGGCGCGTAGCGCAGCGGCGAGCGTCGCATCGAAGCGATGCGGGTCGAGCTTCGCATCGATGCGCAGATCGCGATACACCAAGACGTCGCGGCGCGCGCGCGTCTGCTGCGTGAGCGCGCCGGTGATCGAACTCAATTGCGCCGTGCCGCTCCACGCGTCGCCATCGCCGCGAATCCGCGCTTCGAGTTCGGCGGTGCCGCTGAGCGACCACCGCGTGCGCGTATCGCGCTGCGGCAACACGCCATCGAGATACGGCGCGAGCCACGCGACTGGCAATGCTTCGCCGCGCACGTCCAAACGCGACGGCCAATCGGCCTCCGCGCACAGCGATCCACCGTCATCGGCTTCGTTGCGGAAACAACTGGATGCGAGCCGCCAACCGTTCGATGCGGTTTGTACGAAACGTGCGGGCGCCTGCAGCCGCCATGCCGGACCCGTCGTCGGCACGAGGCGCAGCGACGACAGCGTGCCTTGCCAACGACCCTCGCGCTGCGCGAGATCGCCATCGAGCGCGAACGCACCGAGCGCATCGCTCTGGCCATCGGCATCGATTCGCAAAGCCTGCAGCGCGCCGCGCGCATCGATGCGCACACGTTGCAATGCGATGCCCGCGTCCACGTTCTGCGCGTCGATCGCGAGCGCGCCGTCGCCACCGGCCTGCCATGGCAAACGTCCGCGCGCACGTAGCGCGTCGGCACGATAACCGGCGTAATCGCACATCGTCGCCGACAAGATCGACATCGATATTCGGTTGCGTGCGCGCACCGGTCAGACGTAGCGTGCCGCGCAGTGCGCCTTGCGCCTGCGGCAGCAGATCGTTCAATCGCAAGGGCGCGAACGTCGCATCGATCGCAAGCTCGTTCGCGATCTTGCCGCGCGCATCGATGCGGCTCTCGCCGATGCGCAAGGCGATCTCGCCTTCGCCATCGATGCGCGTCTGCGGCGCGGCGGGTAAGCGTAACTGCACCTTGCCGCGTCCTTGCAAAGCGCGGCCACGCAAACGTCCGCCGAGTTCGCTGGCGTCGGCGAGCACATCGATCGCGCCATCGTCGCGCGCATTCCCTTCGCTGCGAAGGCGTCCATTCACCGCACCGGGCCAATCCGGCCACAGATAGCCAGGATCGAAGCCCGCGAGCGTCGCATCGGCGCGCCAACGCAGCATCGGCGTCCATTCGAGACGACCGCTGCCATCGAGCCGACCGCTCGGCATCGTCGCGCGCAGCATCGCGATATCGGCGTGCTCGGCATCGCCGCGCGCTTGGAGTTCGAGTTTCGCGCGTTCGCCCGCGCGTTGCAGGGTCGCGCCGCCTTTCGCGGTCCAATCGCGCAGACGTCCGGCGAGCACGATATCGCCATCGCCGACGATCTCCGCTGCGGCCTTGTCTTCGCCGCGCCAACGCAATCCGCGCGCCGCAAGCGTGCCGTCGAAATGCGGATCGGTCGGCGTGCGCACATCCAAACGGCCGCGCAATTCCGCACGGCCATCGAACAATGCCAACGACAACGGCGCCACCGTCAGCACTTGTTCGCGCAACGAAAGCGACGACGGCAAGATCGCGATCTCGCGCGTCTGCCCGGCGGCATCATCGCGTTGCGCTGGCAGCGTCTGCGCGATGCGGCCTTCGAGGCGCGCCGCACCTTCATCGCCGCGCACGCGCAGATCGAACGCATACGCCGCATCGTCCACATCTTCGCCGGTCAAAGCGGATACGCGCAGGCGTTCGCCGCGCGCGTTCAACATCCATTGCGGGTCGCGTTCGCCACGCAACGCGAGCGCGATGCGCACCGGCGCCGGCACACGTCCGCCGATACCGATGTCCAACGCAGACACATCGCCTTTCGCGATCATGCCCAATCGCGCAGGCGTGCGCCCCGCGGGCGCAGGCAACACCGCCGTCGCGACCAGATCGGTGCGATAGCGTTCGCGCGGTACGTAGTCGCCGCGCAGTGCAAAACGGCCGCGATCGGTGTCGGCCGCGATATCCTGCAGTCGCAAGCGGCCGTCTTCGGCATCGATGCCGCCGCGCAAGGTATCGATGCGCACGACCGGCACGATGCGTTTGTCGTCGCGACGCAGAATCTTCAAGCGATCGATGCGAATCGCCGCCGCTTGCAGCGCTAACGGCGGCGCGATGCGCGGCAAGGATTCGGGCCAACGCGGCAACTCGAATGGTTCATCGCTCTCGGGCAAGATCAAGGCCGCGTCGGCGACGTCCAAGGCTTCCAAACGCAAGGTGCGGCCGAGCAATGGCCGCAGCGTGGGGTCGAGCGTCACGCGCTTGGCGGCGAACGCGATGACCGACGGTGTTGCGCAATTCGGCCACGCGACCGGTTCCCCTTTCTCATCGGGACAACCGCGTTGCACATAACGCACGTCGTACAGCGTCATCGGCCCCGACGCGGGCCCTTCCGCGCGCGACCAACGCAGCTCGGTGCCCGCGGGCAAGCGCGCGACGATCTGACTGAGCAATACGTCGCGGCCGCGCAATGTGTTGAATAACAGATACGCGACGATCGCCGCCAATGCGATGAGTACGAACGTCAACACGCCGCTGCGTTTCGCGACACGACGACGTTGCGCGTGCCGGTGCGCACGCCGATCGACGTCGCGCGGATCGTCGTCGCGCCGCGTGGTCGTCGATACGTTCTCGTTCTCCGATGCGGTCATGCGATCACAAGTCCGCACCGAGATTGATATGCAGGGTGAACGATGCGTCGGGATCGTCCAGGCCGTGGCCGACGTCGATCCGCAGCGGGCCGACCGGCGAATTCCAACGCAGACCCAGGCCGATGCCTTTGCGCCAGCGATCGAGTCGGTCGTTGAACGCGCTGCCGCCATCGACGAAGGCGACGAAACCCCATGTGTCGTTGAGGTACTGCTCGAATTCCACGCTCGTGGCGACGACGTTACGCGCACCAAGCGCGAAGGCTTCGCGGCCCGGTGCCGCTGGAATGCGCGGGCCGATTTCGCGGAAGTCGTAACCGCGCACGCTGCGGTCGCCGCCGGCATAGAAACGCAGCGTCGGCGGAATATCGAGCAAGGCGCCGTCGACGAGTTCGTCGGTGTACGTCGCGCCCACTTCGCCGCGCACGATCAAACGACTGCGCGCACCCAAGCCGCGAAACCAGCTTCCGCGCGCATGCAATTGCAAGAAATTCGCATCCGAGCCCACGCCGCGCAGGCCGCCGCGCAGCGTCGCCGTGCCGCCGAAGCCTTTGCGCGGCCGAATGCGCTCGTCGGCATCGACGTAATCGGCTTGCAGCGAGGGATAGAAGAACGTCGATTGCTGATACAACGTCGTCGCGTCGAATCGCGTCGTCGAGCTATACGCGTACGCCCAACGCTCGCGCAGCGCATGCAAGGAGGCGGTGAGATTCAGTTGTCGGTTGTATTCGGCGCTGCGACTGAAGACCGCTTCGTAGCGCCGGGTGTCGATGTAATCGGTCTGCTCGTCGTACGCCTGCACGCTGGTGGTGTACCAACCGTCGCGCCATGCGAACGCGGGGATACGATGCTGCAACGTCAGCGTTTTTCGCTTTTCGGCGTAATCCAGTTGCGCCAGACCTTTATGTCCGCGCGAATTCAGATAACGTCGCTCCAAACCCAAGGACACGCCGAAACCGCTATCGGTGCCGTAACTGCCGCCGACGCTGTAGATGCTGCGCTTCGCCGGGGTGAGCCGCACCTCGACCGGCACTTCGCCGTCGACCGCTGCCTCGGGCATGGGTTCGATATCGATGCGGCTGAAGTAATCCAAATCGCCAAGCGCTTTGCGCAGACGGTCCAAACGTCCTTGGTGGTAGTACTCGCCTTGTTTCCAATAAATCAGTTCTTGCAGCAGCGAATCGCGTATCGCGCGCTTGGGCGTTTGCACGAACCGGATCTCGCCCATCGCGTAACGGTCGCCGCTGTCCCAGACCAAGTCGATGTCGGCTTCGCTGTTCGCACGCGTCACTTCGACTTTACGGCTCATGAAATCCGCATCGAAATAGCCGCGTTCGGCGAGGCGCCGACTGATGAAGGCTTTGCTTTGTTCGTAGCGCGCGTGCTCGAACACATCGCCGGTGCGTGGCGAGAACGCATCGAGTTCTTCTTTCAGGTAGCGATCGCCGCCGCCGTCGCCCTCGATCGCCACGCGCGCGCTGCGCACCCGCACCGGTTCGCCGGGATGTACCGCGATGCGCACCGAGATCTCGGCATCTTCGGCTAAAGTCTCGTCCGCACCCTGCAACGTCGGCGTCTCGCGTATCTCGATCTTCGGCGCGTAATACCCGAACGGCTCCAGCGCCTCGCGGGTCTCGTCTTCGGCGACGTGCAGCAGATAATCCAAGCGCGCGGCCGAGACCGGCTTACCTTTCGCGTCCTCCAACGACAGCGCGATGCGGACATTGGTCGTCATCGCTTCGTCGAGACCTTCGATCAACACCTCGCCGATACGCGCTGCATGCGCAGGCGCGCATGCGAGCAACGATACGATGACGGCGGCGACGGAGGTGCGAAACATCGCGACAGGATAACCGGCCCAGCCGCATCTGCGTGAAGCGTCGTTAACGCGAGAGATCAAGAACACCGGCGCATCGCCTTCAAGGCATCGCGCTCGCTGCGCAAAGGTTCGATCGAAGACTCGCGCCCACCGTCTATCGCGTTGCGATACCCGCCAATGGATCGAACGTCTCCAAGCCGATCGGCGGCGCTGTCGGCGCGTGTGCGCGGAATTCGCCGGAGGTCATGTCGAAGGCGTAGTCGTTTTTCCACACATCGTAATGCCGCATCGTTTCGTGGATGGCATGTGCGACGTAGATCACTTCGGCATCGGTCATGGTCGGATGCAAGGACACGCGCACCCATCCGGGTTTGTTGCTCAGATCGCCGGCATCGATTTGGCAGGTGATCTGCTGCGATGTTTCTTGATCGACGTTGAGCAAAATATGGCCGTACGTGCCGGCGCAAGAACAACCGCCGCGAACCTGCACGCCGAAGCGGTCGTTGAGCAGGCGCACGATCAAATTATGGTGCTTCTCCAGCGAATAGAACGAGAAGATGCACAAGCGCTCGCATTGCTCGGACTCTAGCAATTGGATGCTGGGGTCTTTGCGCAATTCGCCGAGAAACAGATCGCATAACTCGCGTTCGCGCGCTTCGATCTTGTCGATGCCCATCGCCTCTTTTACCCGCACTGCGAGCGCCGCGCGAATCGTCTGCAAAAAACCCGGCGTGCCGCCGTCTTCGCGCGCTTCGATGCTATCGACGAAGCGATGGCCGCCCCAGGGATTGGTCCAGGCGACGGTGCCGCCGCCGGGCGAATCGGGCACCTTCAACGTGTACAGCGCGGCATCGAACAACAACACGCCGCTGGAACCCGGGCCGCCGAGGAATTTATGCGGCGAGAAGTACACCGCGTCGAGCTTCTGCGCGGGATTCTTCGGATGCATGTCGATCTTGACGTACGGCGCGGACGCTGCGAAATCGACGAAACACACGCCACCATGCGCGTGCATGATCGCCGCCATTTCGTGATACGGCGTGACGATACCGGTGACGTTGGAACACGCCGAGAACGCGCCGATCTTCAACCGCCGATGCGCATTACGTTTGAGAATGCCGTTCAGCGCATCGACATCGGGACGTCCGCAAGCGGCACGCGGCAGAATCTCGACATGTACCGCGCATTCTTCCCAACTGGTCTGGTTGGAGTGATGCTCCATGTGCGTCAGCACCACCAGCGGTTTTTCGTCGTCGCGGATCGCCACGCGCTCGGCGATCTGTTCGGGAATGCGCAAGCCGAGCATGCGTTGGAATTTGTTGACCACGCCGGTCATGCCCGAGCCCTGCGCGATCAAGACATCGTTCGGGCCGGCATTGCAATGCGTTTTGATGATCGTCTGCGCCTGATGGTAGGCGTCGGTCATCTGGGTGCCGGTGAGCGTGCTCTCGGTATGGGTATTGGCCACATACGGGCCCAGCACGTTCGCGATGTAGTCCTCGATCGGCCGGTACAAACGCCCGCTCGCGGTCCAGTCGGCGTAGACCACGCGCCCGGGGGACTGGATGCGCGCGTCGATGAGATCGTGGCCGATCACGCCGGCGCGGAATGGAGCGAAATGCTGTTCGAGGTTCACGGGATGCCGAGCGCGGTGACGAAGTGCGGCGATTATCGCGCGTTGTGGCGGTTGGGGCATGTTGCGCTGCGACCGGCGGTATCGCCCGGGCCGGCACACGGCCATCGACCGTCGAAGCGTTCGCTTCGCCTTTGCCGCCCCGAAGGCCCGCCCGGGACGGCTGTTAAAATGCGCGCCCGCGCACGCCCGCCGATACGGATCGCACGATGAAGCTCGCACTCGATGGCCTCTGGCAGTGGTCGATCCGTCACCCATGGCGGGTCTTTCTCGCCTGCGCGATCGCGGCGGTCGCAGCGCTGGCGCAATTGCCTCAGGTTCGGGTCGATACCGATCCGGAGAACATGCTCTCCGCGCAGCAGCCCGATCGGGTGTATCACAACCTCGTCAAACGTCGCTTCCAATTGCACGACACCATCGTCGTGGGCATGGTCGCTCCCGAGGGCAGCAGCATCTACTCGCCGCGTTCATTGGCGGCGCTGCACACGTTGAGCCGCGGGATCGCCGAGATCGATGGTGTGATCGCGGTCGATCTGATGTCGCTGGCCACGGTCGATAACGTTACGCAGGGCGGCCCAGGCACGGTCCGCTTCGAGTGGCTGATGGCTTCGCCGCCGATGGATGCCGCTGGCGCGCGCGCCGTGGCCGATGCGGTGAAGCGACTGCCTTTGCTGCAAAACACGCTGGCATCCAACGATGGGCGCGCGGCAGCGGTGTACGTGCCGATCGCGGACAAGAACGAAAGCCGCCGCATCGCACTGGATATTCAACGCAAGATCGATGCGCTGGACTCGGACGACGCGTTCCATATCACCGGCCTCCCGGTCGCCGAGGACACCTTCGGCCACGATATGTTCGTGCAGATGGCAATCTGCGCGCCGCTGGCCGGAGTGGTGATTTTCCTGTTGATGTGGATGTTCTTCCGCAACGCCCTGTTCGTGGTCGGACCGATGTTGGTCGCGATGGGCTGCGTGATCGTGACGATGGGCGCGTTGATCGGTGTGGGCCATCCGGTTCACATCATGAGTTCGATGATCGCAATCTTTCTGATGCCGATCGCCGTCGTCGACGCGATCCATATCCAGTCCGATTTTGCGGAACGCTACACGCCCGGGATGTCGCCGCAGGCGCTGATGGGCGAGGTGCTGCACGAGCTGTTCAAACCGATGCTGTTCACGTCGCTGACCACGGCGGCAGGCTTCGCTTCGTTGCTGCTCACGCCGATCCCGCCGGTGCAGATTTTCGGTGGCTATGTGGCGTTCGGCGTCGCGCTCGCCTTCGTGCTGACGCTCACTTTGCTGCCGGCGTTCGTCTGCGCCTTGCCGGCATCGGCACTCGCGCGCCTGGGGCCGAACACCGCGCAACGCAGCCGGTTAGCGGATGCGTTGATTTGGTGCGGCCGCGTGGCGCAGCGCCGGCGCGCGACGGTGTTGGGGTTGTCGCTGTTGGCCGTGGGGCTCGGCATCGCCGGTATTTTGCGGATCGAAGTCAACGACAACCCGGTCCGTTGGTTCAAAGCCAGCCATCCCATTCGCGTTGCCGACCGTACGCTCAACGCGCATTTCGCCGGCACCTACGATGCGTTTTTAGTGCTCGAAACCGATAGCGCCGCGCATCGCAAACGCCTGATGTCCGACTGGTCGCCGCTCGCGACGACGACGCTAGGCCGCGATGTGCTCGCCTTGGTGCGCGACGAGCGCACGCCGCTCGGCAACGCATTGCAAACGGCACTCGACCGTCTTGATGGCGATACCGGCGCCGATCTGGATGAGGTCGATGCCTGGGTCGCCCGCATCGAAACGGCGCAGAGCGCAATGGCGCGCTTCCAAGATCCCGATGCGCTACGCGCGATGCAGGCGCTGCAAACGTCGCTGCAACAGTCAGGCTTGGTCGGTAAAAGCAACTCCTTGGTCGAAATCGTAACCACCGTGCATCGCGAATTGCGCGGTGGCGCCGCTTCCGAGCAAATCATCCCTCAGAGCCGCGCGGCCGTCGCGCAGACCTTGCTGCAATTTCAATCCTCGCATCGACCGCACGATTTGTGGCATTTCACCACCACCGACTACGACAGCGCCGCGATCTGGCTGCAATTGCGCAGCGGCGACAATCAAGACATGAGTCGGGTCGAGCGCTACGTCGAGGATTATCTCCAGGCGCATCCGTTGCCCGACGGCATGGTCGCGCGTTGGGCCGGCAAAACCCATCTCAATCGCGTCTGGCAAGGCGAGATGGTGAACGGCATGGCGTGGAGCTTGGCCGGCGCATTCGGCATGGTGGCGCTGATGATGATGTTGCTGTTCCGCAGCTTTGTGCTGGGCCTGCTTTCGATGCTGCCGCTGGCGCTGTCGATCGGCGCGCTATACGGCGCGATCGGCTGGATCGGCAAAGATTACGACATGCCGATCGCCGTGCTGTCGGCGCTCGCGCTGGGGCTGGCGGTGGATTTCGCGATCCATTTCATCGAGCGCGCACGCGCGCATTACCGCGCCACCGGCGACGTCGATGCCACGTTGGAAATCATGTTCCGCGAACCGGGGCTGGCGATCGCACGCAACGCCATCGTGATCGCGATCGGCTTCACGCCCTTGCTGTTCGCGCCGCTCGTCCCCTACATCACCGTCGGCTGGCTGCTGGCCGGTATCATGGCGCTCTCGGCGCTGGTCACGCTCTTCCTGCTGGCCGCGCTGATGGGCGCGCACAACGGCTGGCTCTTTCGCAAGGCGATGAAATGAAACGACGAACGACGATCGGATGGCTCATGTTGCTGTGCCTCGCAGGATTGGAGGTGCAGACCCTTGCTGCCGAGCGCAGCATCGATCAGCGCGCCGAGGATGTCGTGGCGCGCGCGCTGCGCACGGCGCGTTACGCTGGCGACGATGGCCGCAGCCGCGCACGCATGGTGATCCGCGACCGCGCCGGCAACCAGCAGCAGCGCGTGTTCACGATTCTGCGCCGCGATATCGCCGACGGCGGCGATCAGGATTTCTTGGTCGTGTTCGAGCGCCCCGCGGACGTGCGCGGCACCGTCTTTCTGGTGAACAAGAAAATCCGCCGCGACGACGACCGCTGGCTCTACTTGCCCGCGTTGGATCTGGATAAACGCATCTCCGCTGGCGACAAGCGCACCAGCTTCGTCGGCTCGGACTTTTTTTACGAGGACATCTCCGGCCGCAATCCCGCGCTGGATTGGCACGATGTGGTGCGCGAAAACGCAAAGGAAATCGTCATCAAATGCACGCCGAAACAAGCCGGCTCGGTGGAGTTCGCGTATTCGCACGCGGTGATCGACGCGCGCACCTATTTGCCGATCCGCGCCGAGTACTACGACGCCAAGGGAAAACTCTTCCGCAAGATCGAAACGCTGGCGGTCGAAACCGTGCAGGGCCACCCCACCGTCGTGCGCAGTCAAGCCACCGATTTACGCAGCGGTAGCAGCACCTTGCTGGAAATGCGCGCGCCGCAGTACGACATCGGTCTGGATGCCAAGGCCTTCACCACCCAGGCCTTGCGCAATCCGCCGCGGCAGTGGCTACAGCCTTGAGGCGTCGTCGCGGCGCTCGGCCATCGCCGGGCCTGTCGCTTTTATTCGTGTGCGCGCTGACCTGCGCATCCGCCGCGCATGCGCAGGATGCACCGCCTGCGGATGACGCGACGGCCGACGACGCGAACGAATCCGTCGTCGAATCGTTCGCGCCCAACACGGCGTTCGACGACGATTGGGGCAACGACGATGCGCAAGGCGCGCGTTGGAGCGGCTATGTCGAAGCGGCCGCCAGTGCGCGTAGACATCGCGACCCTGCCTTCGACGATCGCGCGACGCGCTCCGAACTGAAACTGCAACTGGAAGTCGCGCGCACGGTCGGTGCGGCCGAATTCAGCGCACGGCTGGATATTCGCGCCGATGCGATCGACGACGCGCTGCGTTTCGATCTGCGCGAAGCGATGGTGAGCGTGCCGCTAGGCGATGTTTGGAACCTGCAGGCCGGCCGTCAAATCGCGACCTGGGGCACCGGCGATTTGCTGTTCATCAACGACCGCTTCCCGAAAGATTTCGTCGCGCCGCTTGGCGGCAGTGAAGACTATTACCTGAAATCGCCCTCCAACACGCTGCGCCTCTCCGGCGCTTGGCGTGCGCTCAACCTCGATCTTGCCTACACGCCCACCTTCACGCCCGACCGATACATCGATGGCCGTCGGCTCGGGTTTTACGATCCGCGTATCGGCGCGCGCATCGGCGGTGGCGATCGCATCGATGCGCGCCATCCCGCTGCAACGCTCGCCAACGGCGAATGGGCGCTGCGCGCATATCGCACATCCGCAGGCGTGGAATACGCGATGTATCTCAATCGCGGCTTCGACAAACAACCGCGCGCGGCGACGCTCGACGGCACGCCCACATTCTTGCGGCGCGATGCTGCAGGTCTCAGCGTTCGCGGACCGCTCGGCGGCGGTATCGCCACCTTCGAGGCCGTACGCGAATGGCCGCGCGTAGAACATGGCGAAGCGGCGGCATGGGTCCCGCACAAACGGGTCGGCATGATCGCGTACGAGAAAGAATGGTGGCCGAAACTCACCATCGGCGCGCAACTCTACGGCGAACGCCATGCGCGCGAAGCCGGAAACGCATCGCCATTGAACGGCGAGTCGCGCTCGCTCGTCTCGCTGCGTATCTCGCGCCAAGCCATGCGCGACAAACTAACGATGAGCGCGATCCAGTTCTATTCACCGAACCAACACGACCGTTGGCTGCGCGTCACCGCGCAGTATCGTTTCAACGATCGTTGGCTCGCGGGTGCGAGCGCGAATGTTTTCGGTGGGCGCATCGACCGTTTCTTCGGTCAATTGGAACCCGACACCAATGCCGGTGTTTGGGTGCGTCGACAGTTTTGATGCAACGCAACGAGGCAATCGAAAAACGTTCGTTTGAGCGCCGCGACTTCGTTTGAGCACCGCGACATGGATGCTTGCGACGCATAGGGTGCGCCTAGGCGCACCGTTGTTGGGTCGCGCGACTTGGGGGTCGGTGCGCTTGAGCGCACCCTATGGGCAGCGTCTCATCGGGTACATGCCGTGGTCATGCTTCTCATAGGGTGCGCCTTGGCGCACCGTGATGTGGATCGCGCGGATGGGGATCGGTGCGCTTGAGCGCACCCTATAAGACCTTCCATCGCGAAACGGATGCTCGTACAGCTTTTGCATGCGCGATCGGTCGTCCGTTCGGCACCGGCGACAGCCCCTCACCCTCGCTCGCTGCGCTCGCTCTTCCCTCTCTCCGCAAAGCGGGGAGAGGGTGCCTGAAGGGTCAGAGGGGACAATCAAATGCAGAGGCGCTCAATGGCGGCGAGGCTTCCGCGAAGTCGCGTCATAGGGTGCGCCTTGGCGCACCGTTGCATGAGTCGCGCGATTCGGGGTCGGTGCGCTTAAGCGCACCCTATTGGTTTTTTTGATCGAAGCGTCGTTAGACCGAGCGGTGCTCGATCGCAGCCACGCTGCCGAGCGCGGCTAAGACGCATAGGGTGCGCCTCGGCGCACCGTTGCATGAGTCGCGCGACTCGGGGTCGGTGCGCTTAAGCGCACCCTATGTGAATCTGTCTTGATCGAAACGTCGTTAGACCGAGAGATGCTCGATCGCGGCGACGCTGCCGAGGCGGTCGGCGAGGCGTTGCAATAACGCGAGGCGGTTGGCGCGCACGTCGAGGTTATCGGCGTTGACCATCACCTTATCGAAGAAGGTGTCGACCTCGGGGCGCAGGCGCGCGAGGCGGCCTAGCACGGCGACATAGTCGCGCGATGCGAGCAATGGGTCGGTGTCGGCGATAGCGCTTTCGATCGCGGCATGCAGATCGCGTTCGGCGTCGGTCTCGTACAGCGCGGGGTTCGGCGCATCGGGGATCGCGACATCGGCTTTCTTCACGATATTGCGGATGCGTTTGTTCGCCGCGGCCAGTGCTTCGGCTTCGGGCAGTTTCGCGAATTCGCCGATGGCTTTGACGCGGCGGTCGAAGTCAAGGAGGGAGCCGTCATTCGTCGCGACGTTGGTCGGGGCTGAAGCCCCTCCTACGACGGCGCGTGTCCCGTCGCCCTCGCTTTTCGTAGGAGCGGCTTTAGCCGCGACCGCTTCGAATTGCTGCGGGGTGAAGCCTTGGTCGGCGTAGTAGGCGCGGAGGCGGTCGAGGACGAATTCATTTACTTCTTGGACATGAAGATCAAATAGGCGGGCCAACGCTCTTCCAAGTTCTTCATCACTCAGTTCTCTATCTGTAAAACTGAAAGTGATGAGGTTTGAGAAGTACCTCGATGCTTTATTAAGCATCTTGATGTTGTCAATGTTGATGTCGTCTTCAATCACCGTCCTCGCCAACCCCAACGCATTCCTACGCAACGAAAACGGATCTTTATTCCCCGTCGGCTTCAACCCCGCCGCAAACCCACCCGCCAACGTATCCAGCCGCTCCGCAATCGCCAACACCTGTCCTAACTTGCTCGGCGCGATCGCATCGCCCGCAAAGCGCGGCATGTAGGCTTCGTCGATCGCATTCGCCAACGCAGCGCGATCATCCGAAGACAAATCATTCAGCGACGCGTCGCGCATGGCGTAGTAACGCCCGGCGATGCCCTGCAATTCCGGAAACTCATTGACCATGCGCGATTGCAGATCGGCTTTCGCCAGTTCCGCAGCACGTTTTGCAAGCGTTGGACTCAACGCCCACTTCGCCCGCGATGCTTTCCGCCAACGCGGCGACGCGCTGCGACCTTTTCGGCCACCGTGCCCAGCTTGGCCTGATACGTCACCGTCTTCAGCCCATCGTTCATCGAGGCGAGACCTTGCTTCAAATCCTCGTCGAAGAAGAACTTCGCATCGGCGAAGCGCGGGCGGATCACGCGTTCGTAGCCTTTGCGGACTTCGTTCTCGTCTTTGGATTCGATATTCGCGATGCCGATGAAATGCTCGGTGAGTGTGCCGTTGGCATCCAACACCGGGAAGAATTTCTGATTCGCTTCCATCGTCGCGATCAGCGCTTCCTGCGGCACCGCCAGGAACTCGCGCTCGAAGGCGCAGAGCACGGCTTTCGGCCATTCGACCAAGCACTGCACTTGTTCCAGGTTGTCGTCGGTGATGCGCGGCGTGCCGCCGATGCGCGCCGCGGCGCTCTCCACTTCGGCGACCACACGTGCGCGGCGTTCGTCCGGGTCGACCAAGACATGCGCGGCGCGCAATGCGTCGAGATACACGTCGGGCGTGCCGATCCACACCGGTGTTTCGTGGTGGAAACGATGGCCGCGGCTCATGCGGTCGGCTTTGATGCCGAAGACCTCGCCGTCGACGATCTCGTCGCCGAACAACATCACCAGCCAATGCACCGGCCGCGCGAAACCGGCGTCGCGATCGCCCCAACGCATCGGCTTTGGGATCGGCATCGCGGCCATCGCCTCTTTAAGAATCTCCGGCAGTAACGCAATGGTGCGCGCACCGGGCTTCACCGCGCGATGGACGAAGCGCTCGCCTTTCTGGTCGCTGGTTTTTTCGAGCGCGCTCCAATCGATGCCGGCTTTCGCCGCGAAGCCTTCCAAGGCTTTCGTCGGTTTGCCTTCGGCATCCAATGCGATATTGAGATACGGGCCCAGCACTTCGCTGCGCTGTTCGGGTTGTTCGGCGGCGACGCCGGGCAACAGCACCGCGAGACGGCGCGGCGTGTACAGCGGTTTGGACTCACCGCGGTCGAAGGCGATGCCGCGCTTGTTCAGCGCGTCGAGCACGCCGTCGAAGAACGCTTGCGCCAAACCGGGCAGCGCTTTGACGGGTAATTCTTCGGTACCCAGTTCGATCAGGAGGGGCTTCATGTCACTCATGCTACGGCTCATTAGTTGCTGTTCCTTCTCCCTCAGGGAGAAGGTGCCCGAAGGGCGGATGTGGGGGCTCCAACTTCACCACCTTCGGGGCCATAGAACAGCACCCAAGTGACGAAATCGTCGCTGAAATCGAGAAACCGATGTTCGATGCCGGCCGGAACGAACAACAGTTCGCCGGGACCGAACTCGCGGGTTTCGCCATCGCAAGAGAATGTTCCGCGGCCACTCACGACGACATAGACCTCGTCGCGCGTATGCGGCTGTTGCGGGTCGACGCCACGCGGTGCGTAGATCTCCACTTCGAGACTGCCGTGCGCGAACACCGTCGCGAACCTCGGGTGATCGCCGAGCGTTCGCGCGAGTTCGGGTGTCAGCCGCGACGGCAAGGGATTCATGCCGTCGCGCTCCCGCTCGGTGCGCTCGCATCTGGCCCGCTTACATCTGGTTGATCGAACGCGGCGTAATAGCGCTGAAACACCGGCATCGCTTGATAGCGCGCGACGCGCGCTTGCAGTGCGGGATACGCATCGAGCGATTCGGGCACGGCTTCGTGCGCGTAGGTGACGAAGCATGCGAGCGTGATATCGGCTTGCGTGACGCGCTCGCCGATCAACCATTCGCGATCGGCCGCACGCGCGCAGATGTTATCCAACTCGCTCAACGCGCCGCGCATCTGCGTGCGGCAACGTTCGACGTACGGTGCGTGCCGTTTTTCTTCGGGCCGGAACACGCGTTCCATCACGATCTGGATCGCCTTCTCGGCCGCGCCCGTGGCGAAGGCGAGGATACGCAGCGCTTCGCGGCGTTCGGGTCCGCTCGGCGGCATCAAGGCGCGTTCGGCGCCGACCAGGTCGTCGAGATGTTCCAGAATCATCGCCGATTCTGTGAGCGGCTCACCGTCGATCGGCACCAACACCGGCACGCGGCCGAGCGGGCTGTATTCGCGGATGCGGTCGAAGTCTTTCCCCACCGACCAATTGCGATGCGCGAACGTCATGGCGAGCAGATCCATGCTCACCGCGACGCGACGCACGAACGGCGAATCGAACATGCCGATCAATAAGGTTTCGTCGTTGGCGAATGCTTCGCTCATGCCGCGTCCTGCGTTTTCGTCAACGACGGCAAGCCCAGCGATGCGCGTTTGGCTTCGTCCTTGAGCACCGGGAAATTCAGCGCTTCGCGCTGCGCGTGATAGCTCTCGGCCACCGCTTGCGCGAGTTTGCGCACGCGCAGGATGTAGCGCTGACGTTCGGTCACGGAAATCGCGCGGCGCGCATCCAGCAAGTTGAACGAATGCGAGGCTTTGCACACTTGGTCGTAGGCCGGCAGCGGCAGGCCGAGTTCGACCAGTTTCAGCGCTTCGGCTTCGCAGGCATCGAAACGATGGAACAGCTCTTCGACGTTCGCATGCTCGAAGTTGTAAGCGCTCTGTTCGCGTTCGTTCTGCAAGAACACATCGCCGTAGGTGACGGGGCCTTGCGGGCCGACGGTCCAGATCAAGTCGTAAACGTTGTCGCAGTTCTGCAGATACATGCACAAGCGTTCGAGACCGTAGGTGATCTCGCCCAGCACCGGTTTGCATTCGATGCCGCCGGCCT
The DNA here is from genome assembly GCA_963783035.1 of uncultured Gammaproteobacteria bacterium. Taxonomy (GTDB): domain Bacteria; phylum Pseudomonadota; class Gammaproteobacteria; order Xanthomonadales; family Xanthomonadaceae; genus Lysobacter_I. Next base: position 219,495 of record CAWAMC010000004.1, on the reverse strand, counting down.
GCTGGAAATAGGTGAACTGGGTGACTTCCATGCCGTTCAACCACACTTCCCAACCCAAGCCCCAGGCGCCGAGCGTCGGCGATTCCCAGTTGTCTTCGACCAAGCGCAAGTCGTGCACCAACGGATCGACGCCGAGCGCTTTGAGCGAATCGAAGTACAGCTCGACGATGTTGTCGGGATTGGGCTTCATCACCACCTGGTACTGGTAGTAATGCTGCAAGCGGTTGGGGTTCTCGCCGTAACGGCCATCGGTGGGGCGGCGGCTGGGCTGTACGTACGCGGCGTTCCACGGCTCCGGGCCGAGCGCGCGCAGAAACGTGGCCGGGTGGAAGGTGCCGGCGCCGACTTCCAGGTCCAGCGGTTGGATCAAGCACACAGCCCTGGGCCGCCCAATAGGCGTTGAGGCGCTGGATGAGTTCCTGGAAGGTGATGCCGTGGGAAAGCGCGGCGACTGGCGGGTTGTGGGCCGCGGCGGCTTCGTTTTGTGCGATCGATCCCTGCATGGGGCGGCGATGTCCGGGTGGGGACTGGGTAGTATAAGCGTCGACTCCCTGCCTCCTGCCGCGACACTGCCCGTGAACACCCGTCATCGCCCCATCCCTCGCTTCTTGATCGTCGAAACCGGGCAACCGGTCGTGTCCATGCGCCGTCATGGCCGGTTTCCGCATTGGATCCGGGTCGCCGCCGGTTTACGCGCGGATCAGGCCGATGTGGTGAACGTGGAAGCCGGCGAGGCTTTGCCCGCGCATGCGGACTACACCGGTGTGATCGTCACCGGCTCCGGTGCGATGGTGACGGACCGGCACCCTTGGAGCGAACGCACCGCCGACTGGTTGCGCGAAGGGCTCGATGCCGGGCTGCCGGTGTTCGGCATCTGTTACGGCCATCAACTGCTGGCGCATGCGCTGGGCGGCGAAGTCGGCGATAACCCCGCCGGTCGCGAGATGGGCACGGTACCGGTGGCCTTGCATCCCGATGCCGAACACGACGTTTTATTCGGCGCACCCTTGTTCGCGCCGCTACCGCCGCGTTTTGCGGCGCAGACCACGCATCTGCAAACCGTGCTGCGGCCGCCGGCCGATGCCACGGTCTTGGCGCGTTCGGAACAAGACGCCTGCCAAGCCTTCCGCTGGCGCGACCGCGCCTGGGGCGTGCAATTCCACCCCGAATTCAGCGCTGCGCATATGCGCGGTTACGTACACGCGCGACGCGATGCGCTGCAACGCGAAGGCCGCTGCCATCAACAACTCGCATGCGGTATCGGCGCCACACCGCATGCGCGTAAAGTACTGCGGCGTTTCGTTCGCCACGCGCCGACGCTGCGCGGACATTGAGGCGGATGCTGTTGGCATGTTGGCCGCCGAAAACGCGTGTTGAAACACATCGTATTAGAACCGACTTAGGTTCTAAACAGATGTCTCCGTTAGCTTCGATCGATTCGTCAGGACGCGCATGAGCATTCGTACTGTGGAGCCCCTCGCTGGTGCGATGTGGGTGGTGAACGGCGTCAAATTGTGGTGGCGCGATTTGCGCGGGCTGGGGTTCTTGGGTTTGTTGCTCGGCTTGGTCGGCATCTCGCCGAATCTCGCGGCGGTCGCGGCGCCGCAATTGGCGATGCCGGTGCAACTCCTATCGTTACTGGGTTCGGCGTTGATCGTCGTCGCACTGTTCTACGCCGCGCGCGAAGTGGACGAAGGCCGTAGCGCCACGCCTGCGCAACTGCAGCGCGCGCTGCAGACCGGCAATACCGGAAAGTTGGTCGCGGGCGTACTGCTACCGCAGCTCGCGGTACTGATGATCTGCGGCATGCTGCTGGTGTGGATCGTGGGGCTAGAGGATCTGGAAAAATTGGCCGCGCTGATGCAGGACATGCAAGCGGGTAAACCCATGCCGCAACCGGCCGCACTGGCGGCGCTGCCGATCGGTCGTTTCATGCTGTGGTTCGCGGCCGCGGGCATCGTGCTGGTGATCATCGGCATGCTCACCTTCACGCTGCTGCCGGACATGATCTTCGGCGGTACTCCTTTCTTCAGCGCCCTGCGTCGAAGCGTCGGCGTGTGCCTGAACAATCTTCCGGCGATGATCGTCTTCGCGCTGACGATGCTGTTCCTGTGCGCCTGCATGCTTGGCTTGATGGGACCGATCAGCCTCTTCTTGTTGGCGGTGCTGGGCCCTGTCGGCGCGAGCCTCGCGATCAATGTCCTGTTCGTCGCCGTGCTGGTACCGATCTCGACCAACGCCTTGTATTTGGGATGGAAGCAGTTGTTAGGGACGCAGAGCGACAGCGTCGCGCCGCCGACGGACCGTGTAGCGATGTGATGGGATCATCGGTGTGTCATCGAGCGCATCGCGAAATAGCGCTCGCACCAACATCATAGGGTGCGCTCAAGCGCACCGTCGTCGATACCTTGAGATGGCGATGGTGCGCTTGAGCGCACCCCATGACAGCATGCGTCCCGGATTCGACTTGCGGCCTTATCCGGCGACGTCGCTACCGTGCGCCGGGTTGGCTTGAACGGATGGTGAGGCGCTACTTGCGAGACTGGTTAAATAGCCAATCTCGCCACCAATAGCCAGGATAAAGATCCGATGGCGGCTGATGATCAAGACCTTCGTATTCTCTGAGTGTCGCGTTCCGTCCGCCCTGGCTTGAGATCGCCTCAATGAAACGTTTATCTGCCGTGATCGGATTTTCCGTGTCCGCGTTGCCATGAATAGCGAGGACGGGAAGCGTTATGAAATTAACCGCTTGCGCGTTTGGAGGGGCGATTCCAGAAACCGGAACGATACCAGCGAATACGCCCGGGGCTAACTGCGGCAAGAGCCATGTCGCGGAACCACCCATTGAGAATCCGGTGGCGTAAACGCGAGATGCATCGACGGGGTTGGCCGATGAAAAATCGTTTATCAACTCGAATGCATCGTTCAGAGCTTGCGAATGAACCGCGTGCTGGTCTGGTGCAACGGGGCCGTAGTTAGCGCTTCTGATCGGAAACTGTGGGATCAAGACAAAGGCTTGATAACGGTCTCGGATTTCTGGCATCGCCCAGCTCTTCGCCATTCGATCCAATTGACCAAGATTGTCGGTTCCGATTCCGCCGGACCCATGCAGTTGAACGACCAAAGGATACGCTTTCCCGGGCGTTTGTTTGGTTGGTCGAAGCAAGCGATAAGGTAATGTCGTACCCCGCGACGATATGAAACTGGCGCTTTCGAATTGATCCGCAGATACGGCGTTGAACAACTCCCTGTCCAGTGGGGTCGCATTTTTGACGAGCTGTTGCGTCTGGTGCGATGTCGCACAGCAAGTTAAAGCGACGCCAAGACAGAAAATAAGCGCTGCTGATGTTCTCATGGCGTTTTAATGACATCCGTAAGTAAGGCCTAACGTCTGAGTGAAGCCGCCCGCAGCGGGGGCAGCGGATGCGCCCTAGCGTAGCGTAGGCATGCGGTAGGCGCCATGATCCGCGGCGGCTTGAACGAATCGTTAGTGCAGCGCTGAACAAGTCCGCCGTGTTGAGTGGTCGCGAGTTCGGCGTGCGTCCGAACTCGCCCTCGCAAACCAATGCTTGCGATCAGCGCTGATCGTCATAAACAGCGGCGATCTTTGCGGTCTCGTTGCCGTATTGAATATAGACATCAACCGCATATCTCACCCGCACATCAAGCGGGTCCGACGCTTCAACGTAGCGCTTGATGACCTTTCTTGGCAGGACGCGGACAACAACGCCGTCGCCACGATACGTTCCGGCATATTTAACATAACGATGCGGTTTTTGAGGCTGTCGCCAAACCTGATGCGTTTGGCCATTGAAGCTGACGTAAGCCCCTTCGTTTTGAGCGTTGCACCTGTCCGTGAAAAACGGAATCGCCTTTTCTTTGTCCATCGATACATTCCGCAAGCAGCGATCGTATGCGGCACGATCCTTATTCACGGAGCAATAGATTTCATCGTACTTGCGATTACGAATGGTCCAGTCCGCATATATCTTGGCTGCGACACAATCGCTGCCAGGATCGCTCGTGGGCACGATCCCGCCAGACGCGAGCGCAGGAGCGATTGCAAGGATAAGAAGCACGCACGTCATTGTTCGCATGGTCTAACGCCTGATTGGAGCCCCTCGCAGCGGAGCGGCGGGCATGTTCTAGCGTAGCGTGTGCTTGTGGCTGATGCCACGATGCGGAGGCTGGCTGTAAGCGTTGTTAGAACCTATCTCAAAAATAGTAATTGCTGAGTCAGGTCTCTCCCTCGTCATTCCGGCGCAAGCCGGAAGTGCTTCTCAACAGCCAAAGGCTGGTCACCCAGTTTTTCTCGATCATTCCAAGCGCTGGATCCCGGCTTGCGCCGGGATGACGATAGGACAATGTTCGAATCATGATTTTGAGATAGGTTCTAGTCCCCTAGCCCGGGTAAGCGGAGCACACCCGGGGCTTTTCATGAGTGTCCCGGATGCACGCTGCGGCTTTATCCGGGCTACGTCATTGAATCGGAATGTTGTAATACCGCCACAACATCGACAACGACAATAAAGATGTCCCTCTCCCCGCGCGACGCACGGGGAGAGGATGCCCGAAGGGCAGGAGAGGGACGCACTTCGGCACGCATCGTGGATGCTTTCACCCCTTATGCTGCCCTCGCCCCTCATCCGTCGCTGCGCGCCACCTTCTCCCCGCTGCGCGGAGAGAAGGAACGCCTCACCAATGCTGCGAGTTTCGTAGCCCGGGTGGGCAGAGCGCACCCGGGGCTTTTCGCGCGAGTCGCGGATGCGGCCTGCGGCCTTATCCGGGTTATGTCACTAGGCACGAACCGCCGCTTCGATTTCGGCAATGTCGATCTTCTTTTGCTTCATCATCGCCGCGATCGCCTTGGCAGACACATTCTTCTCCGCCCTCAATGTCAATTCTGTCAGCCGCTTTGGGAAAACCTGCCACGACACCCCATAGCGATCCTTGAGCCAGCCGCAGTGGCTTTCCTCGCCGCCATTTGCGGTTAGCGCTGCCCAAAGCCTGTCGGTCTCTGCTTGATCGTCCGTCTCTACCGAAATCGATACTGCCTCGGTTAGGGCGAACATCGGTCCTGCATCGAGTATCTGATACGGCACCCCGCTCAGCGTGAAATCGATTAGCCAGGAAGCACCATCTCCGGAAATATCAAAGATCGCTTCGATCCGGCTTCCAGGAATCAGAGCGCAGTAAAACTCTGCGGCCTCACGACCGCGACCGTCACGGAACCAGAGGCAAGTACGTATGGAAATGGCCATCGTGTTACTCCTCGTGTGAGTAGGTTGATGCAGCAGTTTTACGCAGCCTGACGCTTGAGTTAAGCCGCCCTGTGGCGGGGCAGTTTTGTCGCCCGGGTGGGCAGAGCGGACCCGAGGCTTTCGTGTGTGTCCAAGATGTGGCCTGCGGCTTTATCCGGGGTACGTCACTTGAGAGATTTCTTACGGTTTTTTTGCCGCCTTCCAGTACACCTGAGCGGCATGAAAGAACGCCTCGAAACCCTCATTTGTGGCGAAAGATCGGCGCGGAACTATGTGAAATAAATAGCTGTTGATTTGCAGAACTAAATAATCGCCGATGTTCTTGACGTCTTTGATTCCAATCCATTTGTGTAGACTTTCATTAACAGGCGTTCGTTCGTGAAATCCATCCTCAGTCAACGTATATATATGCTCCCCAAGCACTCCGCTTTGTTGATTGGACGCCAGAAGTACGAGCGGCAAACAGATTATGAATGTGCTCACGAGCGCAAGAACGCCGAAAACCAGTCCAATTGCAACCGTAAGCGCTACCTGCTTCGCGCTATCTGGTCTACTTTCCACAAGACTGAATACGATCGTCATAGTTGCGACAACTGCCACAAAGATAAGGCTCGATTTCAATCGCCAGAACAGAAGTAAATTGAACTTGAATATGTCCGAACGACTAAGCTTTGTTGTAACTTGCATGACCAAATCCTTGCTCGATTTCGAAATGTGAAAAAGGCATTGAGCGTTTCATATCCCGGGTAAGCGGAGCGCACACGGGGACTTTTCGTGTGTGTCCCGGATGCGGCCTATGGCCTTATCCGGGCTACGTCACTTGGATGTCTTTGCCATTCAGCACCTAACGTTTAGTTTCGTAGCCCGGGTACGCGAAGCGCACCCGGGGCTTTTCAGATTCATCCAATAAATCCCCTGGTTGACCGACTACGCCGTTAAGAACCACGCTTCGCGCTTTACAGGGGTTATGTCACTACTTGACGGGAAGTCTACGCCTCCACATACGGCACATAGTGTTTTTATTATTCGGCAGCTACTGCCGCCTCTGCTGGCTTTATAGGTACAGCATCATGGTGCTGCAACGCAGAAATAAGATTTTTTGTTGAATTAAATAAACAATAAAAAAGAAGAAAAGATGACACGACTAAAATAGATGCAAGGTCATAATTATCGAAACCAGAGTAATACTCAGCGCCATAAAAATACTGTGCAAACAGACCTTTTATTAGCGCAATTGAACTAGTGCTAGCAGGTACGTAAGCGAGCACCGCGAATATGTTTTCCGTATACTTTCCTAGTGACGCCAAGAAAGTAGATGTGATTTTTTGTTGTTGGCCTGCGTGCAATTGAAAAATTAATGCGCACGAAAAAACATATACAGCTACAATCGCCATTGTCCATTTTGATTCTAGAACTGACTTTGTAAGCTCTTTTAACTCGTCACCGAAAGCGAAGGCTAAACAGCCGGCAATGAAGATAACGACAAATAGAAAAGCGTTTACTAAATTTATCTTCATCAGAGAGTTCATACTTCACTCCGATTAAAATTCTCCGCCTGGGCACGCTCTTCTTGCGTCTTTGCACTTCCGTAAAGGCCGCCGAGAAATGTGCCCGCCAATACTCCTGGCGTGCCCGCTATCAGTCCAATTAGTGCGCCAACCACCGCTGATAACGCAGTGTTATCTGAATCCTCTTCTGCCTTTATGTCTTTAACGTGATAAAGCTTGCCATTTGCTTCAAAGTATTCTGCGCCAATAGCAGAAGCTAGCTCTCGGCGAGAGGCCGCATTCATCTGAATGTAAATTCGACTTCCTGTGCTTTTTCCATCTGCCGCATCACTTTCATCAACATATAGGCGCATACAGAAATTCTCCCTGATATTAAAAATTAATTTCTAGAAAAAATTCTCAGAAGAAATTACAACAACCCACTCCGCTTGATCGACAAATACTGCTCGACCAACGCAGCCGGAAGTTCTTCGCAGGTGACATCGAGCACCATCACGCGATGATTGCGCAGTACGTCGTGGGCGGCGGCGCGTTGTGCGATGTAGCGGGCGGCGGCGGCGGCGCGGACGGCCGTGCGGACGTCGTCGACGGGTTGGTCCAGCGCTTCGTCGAGGTCGCGTTCGCGTAGGCTGGCGACGACCACTAAGTGACGGCGTTGCAATAAGCGCACGGAGGCGAGGACATCTTCGATGTCTTCGTCGCGCAGATTCGTCACCAGCATCACTAATGCGCGGCGGCGTTGTCGCAGGGCGAGATCGGTGGCGGCGGCGAGATAGTCGGTGGCGATGGGTGCGGGTTGGATGTCGTAACTGGCGCGCAATAACGTGTCGATCGCGCCCATGCCGCGTTGCGGTGCGACCCAGCGTTCTTCGCCGCCGGTGGCGAGCAAGCCGACGGCGTCGCCGCGGCGCAGTGCGATGTACGAGACCACTAACGCGGCATCGAGGGCGCGGTCGAAATGCGATAAGCCGCCTTCGTGCGCGAGCATGCGTCGGCCGGTGTCGAGCACCAGCAGCAGTTGTTGATTTTTTTCGTCTTGGTATTCGCGCGAAATCAATTTGCGCGCGCGTGCGGTGGCTTTCCAATCGATCTGGCGCATGCTGTCGCCGACGCGATATTCGCGCATCTGATGGAAGTCGGTGCCTTCGCCGCGACGGCGTTTGATGTGCGCACCGACCAAGCGCGAGGCCTGTTCGGCGCTGAACAACGCGAAGCCGGCCAGCGGCGCGAAATTCGGGAACACGCGCACCGATTGCGCCATGCCGGCGATGCGCGATTGCCGCCACAACCGCAGCGGCGAATACAGCCGCAGTTGGGTGCCTTCGAAACGGAAATTGCCGCGCGCGCCGGGGCGCAAATGGTAGATCAGCGTGTTGACGCTGCCGTCGTCGAGATCGACGCGTCGCGGCAGATCGCGCATCGGCCAATCGCCCGGGTGCAAATCGTGCACGTCCACGCGCAAACGGCGGCCGTAGTGTTCGATGCGCAGTTGCACTTCGCGTTCGACGCCGATCGGCCAGGCTTCGGGCAAACTGCGCGCGATTTCCGGCGTGGGCGCGCCGCGCAACAACAAAGCATCGAGCAATGCGAGCATCGCGAAGCCACCGCCGACACCGGCCCACACCGCGACCGTGGTCCAACCCAGACTCGCGACGAGGCCGAGCGCAGCCCACAGAATCAACACCCAAATCAGCAGCGGCGCCGGCCGCAACCATGCGCGCGTCTGCGGCGCGGGTTGCGCCACGTTACGCGCACGCGGCGCAGCGGTATTCGTCGCCGCGGGTTTCGGTGCGGACGCTTGTGCGTTCGGCGTGGCCGCCACGGCGTTCATTGCCGCGGCGCTTCCACCTTGGCCAGCAACGCTTCGAGCACTTGGTCCGGCGTTTGCCCTTCGATCTGCATTTCCGGCGCCAGCGCGATGCGATGGCGCAGCGCGGGTTTGGCGATGCTGCGGATGTCGTCGGGGGTGACGAAATCGCGACCGGCCAACACCGCTTGCGCACGCGCCGCGCGTACGAGCGCAAGACTGCCGCGCGGGCCCGCACCGAGCGCGATGCCGGGCCAACGTCGCGAAGCGGCGACGATGCGCACCGCGTAATCGATGACCGCGGCATCCAAGGTCACGAGCGCGGTGCCGAGCTGCATGCCGACGATGTCCTCGGCGCTCAGCGCTTGACCGACTTGCGACAGATCGAAATGCGAGGCGGCGCGTCCGGTGCTGACGGCCGTGACCATGTTCACTTCATCGGCGTGCGAGGGGTAGTCGATCAGCACTTTGAGCAAGAAACGATCGAGCTGCGCTTCGGGCAGTGGGTACGTCCCTTCTTGTTCAATCGGATTTTGCGTCGCGAGCGTCATGAACGGCGCGGGCAACGGATGGCTGGTGCCTTCGATCGTCACCTGTTGTTCCTGCATCGCTTCGAGCAAGGCCGATTGCGTTTTCGCCGGCGCGCGATTGATTTCGTCGGCGAGCACGAGGTTGGCGAAGATCGGGCCGCGACGGATCGCGAAGCGTTCGGTCTTCGGGTCGTACACCGCATGGCCGCTGACATCGCTGGGCATCAGGTCAGGCGTGAATTGCACGCGCGCGTAACGACAACCCAGCGCTTGCCCCAGCGCGCGCACCAATAAGGTTTTGCCCAGGCCGGGCACGCCTTCGATCAAGACGTGGCCGCCAGCGAGCAGCACGATGAGGATTTGATCGAGCACATCGTCTTGGCCGATGAAGGCCTTGGCGATTTCGTCGCGAACGGCCGCGGCTTTTTCGACCAAGGCTTCGCCGACGATGGGCGCGATCGCCGGTGATGCGTTCGGCGCGGGTTCGTGCTCGTGGTGTATGGAATCGTTCATAAGCGGCGTCTCAATTGGAGAAGTTTGGCGATACGGAGCACGAAATCGCGGGAATCGCGCGGGCGCGGGTAACGCAGGGCGTCGTCGACCTCGGCCACGGTCATGGCGGTGCGGCGGGCGATGGCTTCGGTGCGCGCAGGGCCTTCGAGCGCTGCGGCATAGGGGTCGCGACGACGCAGACGACGCTGGAAGGCTTCGAAGACTTCCGAGTACAGCGTGCCGCTGCGGCCGTAGCGATACAGATGATCGCCATTGGCTTGAATATGTTCGAGCAACGAGCGGCGTTCGACCGCAGGCGAGGGTTCGAGCGGCCCGAAGCGTTCGCTGCGCAGCCACAGCCACAACAGCAGCGCGAGCGACAACGGCACGATCACCATCCAACCGTAGCGCATCAGCAAGCGCATTAGCGAGGGCACATCGGCGCTGTAGATCAGATGGATGGTGCCGCCATCGCGACGGTTGGGCTCGAACAACTGCAGCGCGAACGCGTAGTGCGGGCCTTCTTCGAGTTGATTGTTTTCGAGGAAATCCAGATCCGCCAACACATCGACCGTGCCGCGTCCGTGCGCAAGACGGGCGAAGACGCTGTCCTCTTCGTCTTCGTCGTCCCAACTGAGCAGGATGTCCGGCCCTTCTTCGAAGAACGCGAAGCGCCGGCCGAAACAAAATTCGGAGTGATCCTCTTCGTTCGGTACGCGCAGCCCCATGCAACGGGAGATTTCGGCATCGTCGTCCGTCTCGATCGGGTCGAAAACGCTCAAACCCAAGTCGCTGAGGATCGGCACGTCGCCGTCTTCGATCTTGTCGCCCGGTGGCGGCGTGCGCACGATCAAATGCCCGCCGCTGGCGACCCATTCCATCAAGGCCTCGCGCTCATTCGTCGGTAGGTTGCGCGTGTCGGCGAGCAACAGCACCGTGTCGTTGGGCGCGAGCGGATGTTCGTCGAGATCCAAACGCTGACGCGCTTGCGTCGGCCGGCCATCGAGATTCAAGGCCAGCTTCAGCGCGTACAGCGGGTTGTAGGCCGCTTCGCCGCGCGGCGGCAGCGTCTGCACTTTGACCACGCGCTCGAAGGTGTGCATCCACCATGCGGCGAAGCCGAGCGTCAACAACAACACGCCCAGCGCGACCATGACGGTCACGGTGATGGGCTTGGAGGGGCGCCGTTGCGCGCTCAAGCGCGCCACCAAAAAAATTCGCATGCGCTCATGCGCGCCACCCGAAGCGCTGCACCAAAACCTGCAGCATCGTTTCGAAATCGGCTTCTTCCGGTAGGCGCTGGCCGTACGCCGCGTATTGCCAGACCCGCACCATCTGCTGGAATGCGGTGCGATCTTCGGCTTCGGGCATGCGCCGCGCGACGCGCAGACATTCGGCTTCGGTCGCGCCCGGCGGCAGGTGCATGCCCGCGCGCGCCACCATCGCCTCCACGCTGGCGCGATACAACAACGCCAGCGCGCGTCGCGGTTGACCTTCGCGCCACAAACGACGTGCGCTCGTGGCGATATCCGGCGGCAAGGGCTCGGCGTGTTCCGCCGCTTGCACGTCGATCGCGATCGGTTCGGGTTCGCCGGGCATCGCGATGCTACGCAACCAAGGCAGCCATCGTTTCGCCGTAAGCGCGAGCGCCAACAACACTACGCCGAACAACAACCACAGGCCGTATTCGCCGATGAACGCGATGAGCGCACCGAGCCATTCCACCTGCGGCGTCGGCGCGGGTTGTCCGGGCTTGAGCGGATCGCGACGCTGCCAAATCGTGTCGCGCCGTTTGGGCCGCAGATCCTCGTCCTCGAACGCGCGCTCCACGGCCTTGCCGAAGGCATCGTGCTCGGCCGTACTCTCGCCGAAGATCGAAGCCAATTCGCGCGGCGGCGGGCCGTCTTCGGCGTCGCGCGCGTGGTCGTCTTTTTGGGTCTTCGACGCTTCGGCGGCGATCTCTTCGGGCGTGATCGACACCTTGTCGTCGGGTGCGATCGGTGGCGTCTTCGGTGTGTCGTCGGCCGGCTGCGATTGCAGGGTCGGCGGCGTGGCGCTCTGGGCGGCATTCTGCGCGGATGCCGCCAACGGCCAACACGCGGTCACTAGCAGCAGTGCGCCGAGAGTGCCTGCTTCGATCCGTTTGCGCATGCGTCGGAACGCGATTTCCACATCCCAAGCTTCCAATTGCGTGCGTCGATTGAGATAGAGGCCGAAGCCGCCGCCGATGTAGAACGGTTCGATCACCGTCGTCGCGATGTAATCGGCGATCAACAACAACAGTACGAACCATTCCGGTGGCGATCGCTCGAGCCATCCCAAGGTCGATTCGACGAGTTCCGGCATCTTCTCGTTCGGCACGAACAGCAGCACCAGCAACAACAACGACAGTTGCACGGCGAAGATGAAGTTCACGCACATCAAGGTCAGTTGCACGGCATGGCCGCTCGCGCCCGCGCCGATGATGCGGCGACGCTCGCTCAGCAGTGTGCCATCGGCGCCTTCCAACAAATCGATCGGCAGCATCACCGCACGCAGCGGGCTGAACCGGCGCCATGTCAGGTGCCCGAGCATCGTGCGCCAGCCCCAGCGGAACTGCGCGCGGACCGTTTCTCCGGTGCTCGGCACCGTGCCGAACACGGCGCGCGACAGCACGTACACCGGGATGCGATCGAACACCGGCCGCAGCCACCACATCGCGATCGCGGCGAGGACGACATTGTCCAATGCCCATGCGCCCGCGCAAAACAAGATGAAGCACGGCAGCGTCAACCACAGCCACGGTTTCCAAATCGCCGCCGCGTGACGACGCACCAGTGCGCTACCCAATTCCATCGCTTCCCAGCCGGAGCGCGGGCGAAGTTCGACGGTGAGGGATTCGAGCTTCATGATGAGGCCGGATCCCGCGTCGTTCCCGACGAAGCATTACGAGCTTCGGAGGCATTGGCTCTGGATGTGCGCTTCCATGCCGTCCTTGGCATTGAACTACTGGCTTCGGTGACACCGACTCGATGCCCTCCTTGGCGCGACACCTCGGCCTTCGGATCGTCCGGCCCCGCCATCCATGGCGTGGCGCTCGGCGGATCACGCGGCAGTGCCGCGTGAGCGGATCCGCCTCGCCCACCTCGCCAAAGCCAGAGGATGGTGAGCGCCCAGAGCACGCCGCCGACGCTGTACTTCACCGTGGCCGGCATCCATGCGATCGAAGACCAAAACGCTTCGACGAAGGCCGCGAACACCAGCATCGCGAAAATCCCGACGCACAACTTGGCGCCGACGCGACCGCCTTCGATCAAGGCATCGACGCGACGGCGGCGACCGGGCGCGATCAAATCCAAACCTAAGCGCAAACCCGCCGCGCCCGCGATCACGATCGCGGTGAGTTCCGGCGCGCCGTGGCCGACCACGAAACGCCAGAACGGATCGCCGTGGCCCACGTTTTGCAGATGTCCGGCGACGGTGCCGAAGATGACGCCGTTGCTCACCAGCACGAAGATCGTGCCGACGCCCGCGAGCAAACCGCTGGCGAAGGTGCGGAACCCGATGCTGATGTTGTTGAGGATGTAGTGGCCGAACATCATCAGATCGGTGCCATCGTCGCGGCCGAGTTTGCGCTTGGGATCCGCGGGGTCGTACATCTCCTCGAATTGCGCCAATTCCATCGGCGAGAACACGCTATGGGCCAGTTCCGGCGAATAGCGCACGGCGAAGAACATCCCCACCAACGGCAGCGCGAATATCAACAACGACGCCCACAGACAACCGCGCTGCGCACGCACTAAGCTTGGAAAGTCGGCGACGAAAAACTTCAGCGCACGACGCCACGGCGGCGCGGGCGCGCGATAGAGCACGGCATGCCCTTGCTGCATCAGCGCCTGCAATCGTTCGACGATCTGAGGGCTGTAGCCGCGGCGTCGCGCGAGCGCTAATTGCTGGCATAAACGACGATAACGCGCGGGCATGTCCTCGTCCGGCAAGCCGCTCCACGTCCGCGACTCTTTGCGCGCTTTCAGCGCGCTATCGCCGCGTACGCGCAGCCAGTCTTCCAGCGCCGTCCATTCGGCTTCATGACGGGCGACGAAGGCTTCCTGCTTCATGCGAGCACCTTACATTCGAGCACCTTCATGCGCGCCCCAACAACCAATTCGCGACGCCCTGCAACCGTCGCACGCCCGTGGCGCCGCCGATGCCGACGATCGGCGCAGCGATATTCGCCAGTTCTTCTTGGCGGCCCGGCGTGAGCAAGCGCGCGCGCTCGGCGAAGGCGATCACCGCCGCCTGCTCTTGCGGCTGCAACGGCATCGCTGGGGCGAACGCGCCTTCCAGACGCGTCAAAGCGGCGGACGGTTCGCGTGGCGCATGGATCACCACGGTCTTGGCGACCAAATCGCCGAGCCGCCGCCCCCAGGGGTCGGCATAACCGACGATCAAGCCGACGCCGTAACCGACCGGCAAGAAATCGACGGTCCGTAATAGATTGCGCGTGAACGAGGCCAGCCAACCGACCGGCGCGCCATCGGCGGCGATCACCCGCAGCGCCATCGCGCGCTTGCCCGGCGTTTGCCCGTCCATCAACACTTCGAACAACACCGGATATCCCCACAGCACCACGAACAGCACCACGGCATACACGCCCATGCCGGCTTCACCGGTCATCGCCAACAGCAGCATGACCAAGGACAGCACCGCATAGCGGATGCCGGCATCGATCAACCACGCCATCGCCCGCGGCACTGGGCCAGCGGCAGGAAGGCGAAGCGCCACGCCTTCGGGCGTGTAGACCTCGCGCACGGTATCGAGCAAAACCGCGGGACGTTTCGCCATCAGCGCAGTACCGCCACGCGGCGGTGCGCGCGATGCGTGTGCGTGCCGGCGGCGTGCGCCCGGGCGGCCTGGTTCATCTCCTGCATCGCACCGCCCTTATTCCCCTGCGCATCGTCGTCGTTTCGGCGCCTACTCTACCGTTCTAACGCGCGCTTGAAAAACGGTTCGCAGGCCCTCCCATGGCACCCGCTACCGGAATGGGCGAAAACCGCGCGCGAGCCCACCTTCCACCTCACACGACCGATGCCGGCCGCCGCTGCGCCCTCAACAAGAATGCATGCCTTCAACAACGCACTCGCCGCGTCGCCGCGGGCGATGACGGCGGCGCGATCGCGTACTTCGGGTCGTCTCGAACGCAAGCGCACGGCATCGAAGGCATGCCTGCCGTCGCGACTTGCCCGCACGAGCGAAATACGACGTGCCGGCTTCGACCGAAGACCACCGTGTCCAGCGTCTCGCCCTCAAGATACGGCGCCGCATCGTGGGGGGCACGCGCAGCCGCGGCTGCGCCGGTTGGCGACGGCATCCATCGCCTGCCATACTCCCTGCCGACCGGCCGCCTGCATCACGCGACACGGGTCTATCGGCGCAGGGGCGCCCCGTTGCTCACCGCATCAACGACTCTTGGGGAAACACACATGAATTGGTATATCGGCGTTCTTAAGCGTTATTTCGATTTCAACGGCCGCTCGCGCCGTCAGGAATTCTGGATGTTCGCGCTGATCAGCTTCGGCATTTCGATCGCACTGGCCATCATCGGCACGATGATCAAAACCAACATTCTCAGTACGCTGTATTCGCTGGCGGTGCTGCTGCCGGGCCTCGGCGTCGGCGCTCGTCGTCTGCATGACGTCGGCAAGAGCGGGTGGTGGCAGCTGATCGGCTTGGTCCCTTTGCTCGGCATCATCGTGTTGATCGTGTTCTGGGCTCAAGATGGCACGCCCGGCGACAACCAATACGGCGCGAACCCGAAAGACGCGTAAGCCGCTTTCGCGGATCGATATCCGGAACGAGAAGCCCGCTGAGAAGCGGGCTTTTTTCTTGTCTGATCTGGCTATGCGGCGGGCTTGCCCCTCATCCGTCGCTGCGCGCCACCTTCTCCCCGCACGCGGGGAGAAGGACAACCTCAACGGTCTCCCTGCTGTTCGCACAGAAACGAAGAAGCCCGCCTTTCGGCGGGCTTCTCGCAGGTAGCTCCTTCGCAGAAGGAATTACTTGATCTTGCCTTCTTTGTAGATCACGTGCTTGCGGACGACGGGATCGTATTTCTTGATCTCCATCTTGGCGGGCGTGTTCTTCTTGTTTTTGTCGGTGGTGTAGAAATGACCGGTACCGGCCGACGAGATCAGGCGAATTTTGTCGCGCTTGGACGCCATGGTGAATTACTCCTCAGACCTTTTCGCCGCGGGCGCGAAGCTCGGCGAGCACGGCGTCGATGCCGTTCTTGTCGATGGTGCGCAGGGCCTTGGTGGAAACGCGCAGCTTCACCCAACGATTTTCCGAAGCGACCCAGAAACGGCGCTCGTGAAGATTGGGCATGAAACGACGGCGGGTTTTGTTGTTCGCGTGCGAGACGTTGTTACCGCTCTGCACGCGCTTGCCGGTGACTTGGCATTCGCGGGACATACGCACCTCTCGATAGAACACATGCATCGCGCTAGGCGTGCGTGCGGTCTGTGGTTGTTTCCCATAGCCCGGGAGACGGCGGCCCCGGCGTCGGTTCGGGCCGCGTCGATACGACGGGCCGGAACGTCCACCACGCGATGCGGGAAGGAAGGTATCGACGCGACTTGCGGAGGGGATCGCGTTCCCATCCTCCGGACCGTGGTTAAGCGTACAAAACCAATGGGCCGAGCGCAGCGAGCCGGGCATTATGCCGACGAAAGCCTGCCCAGGCAATCACTTAGCGACAAAAACCGCAGCGAAATCGCGGTTTCGTTCTCTTCGTCGCATGAAATCTGCCGTTACCGTGGCCGCAAGACGGCCGCTAAGCCGGGCCTGGCGCTCTTCGCCCCGGCCCCTGCGGCGACCCGGCCGGCCCTCCGAGACCACCCAGTTCCGGCCTCACTTGGCGCACGCCGGACGGGCTCCCCGCCCGGCAAGGACGGCCCGGCCGCGACCGGCTACCATCACGACGCCCCGCCCAGACCCGAACCCGCCATGACCGCTACCCCGCCGCAAAAGGATTTCATCGCCGTCACCGAGGACGCCCTTACCCGTGAAGGCTGCGAGGCGATCGTTGCCCGCATCCGCACCAGCGGCGACCTCGTCCCGGGCAAAGTCGGGGGTGGTGTGTATCCCGAACTCAAGCACAGCCGCGATATCACCATCAGCGGCAACCCGGCGTGGCAGGACGTGGAGCAAACGCTGAACATCGCGATGCTGGTCGCGTTGATCCGCTATATCCGCGAGTACCCGCAAACGCTGATCGCTCCGCTGATGCTGCAACAACCGGGCTCAGACGGCGCTCTTCGCCGACTCGGCGCCGAAGACATTTCGGCGATGGACGACCCCAATCTCGCCAATCTGATCCAGACCTGCTTACGCCCCGGCGCCATCAATCTGCAGTGGTATCGCGCCGGCGAAGGCGGGTACCCGTACTGGCACTGCGAGCTGTATCCGCGCGATGCCTCGTCCGAAACCTTGCACCGTCATTTGCTGTGGACGGTGTATCTCAATGAAGATTTCGACGAAGGCGAAACCGAGTTCATGTACCAGCAACGCAAAGTCGTACCGAAAACCGGTGCGCTGCTGATCGCGCCGACCGCATTCACGCACACCCATCGCGGCAATCGCCCGCAACGTGGCGATAAATTCATCGCGACCAGTTGGGTGTTGTTTCAGCGCGCGGAGCAGTTGTACGGGGGGTGAGCGATCGCGCTTGCGAGCCACCGGCTCGCGCGATCTTGTCGATCGCGATCATCGCTGTGCACCCACGCGTTGCGTCCCGTACGCGCGGCGCGATTGCGTCACGATCGATGTCGCCGAGGCACCGGCTTGGCCGTCGTTTGCGCGCGCTGCGATGGCAGCACCGGCGCGGGGCGATACCCTTGGCCTGCGGCGGTAACGACATTGACCAGTGCGCGAATATCGTTGATGTCGTCGAACAGTCGCGTGTTGACGTCTTGCACTAAGAAGACACCAGCGACTTGATTCGCGCGATCCACCCACGGCGTGAATCCGAACGCGCCAGGGCTGGACACCGTTCCGGGCGCACTCAAATCGATCCATTGCCCGAGGCCGTAACCATAACCATCGCTGGTCGGCGGTCGCGAAATATCGACCGTGCCGACCGTGCGGTCGCGGGCCATGAATTCGATCGTGGTACGCGCAAGGAAGCGCCGACTCGGCAAACAACTATT
Source organism: uncultured Gammaproteobacteria bacterium (assembly GCA_963783035.1). Classification (GTDB taxonomy): domain Bacteria; phylum Pseudomonadota; class Gammaproteobacteria; order Xanthomonadales; family Xanthomonadaceae; genus Lysobacter_I. Next base: position 201,711 of record CAWAMC010000004.1, on the reverse strand, counting down.
CGGAAAACCCGTATCCAAGCAACCGTTCGCCAACACCATATCGACGATCTTGCCGTAGTCCTCCAGGGTGCTGCGCACACCGCCGGCGATACGCGGATTATCGTTGCGCGTGTAGTTCGGCGATGTCGACGATGCGGTGAAATCGGTCGCGTTGAGATTCAGCGGCATCACCATCTCATCGATGAAGATATCGTCCCAGGCTTTCCCGGTCGCGATCTCCGCCATGCGGCCGGCGACCTGCATCGAATTGCCGCCATACGCGAACACCTTGCCCGGCTCGCCGATCAACGGCGACTGCAGAATACGGTTCGCGCACGTGGCGAGCGTGTAGAACGGATTGGACATGCACGATTCGTCGCCCGCCGGCAACGCACTGGTATGCGAAAACAACTGTTCAAGCGTGATGTTGCGTTTGGCCGCTTCGACGTTCGGGAAGTATTGGCCGACGGTGTCGCTCCAGCGCATCTGGCCTTTCTCGACGATGCGCGCGATGGCGATGGCCGAGACCCATTTGCTCGCGGACGCGATCGACACTTGCGTGCCGAGAGAGTAGCCGCCGAATGCGCGGCGATACACCACCGTACCGGCTTTATTGACCCGCAGCGATGCGCCATCCAGCGAGTAGGTTTGCACGAACTGCTGCATTTCGGCGGTGACGGGCGTGAAGTTGTAGATCGGCGCGGCCTGCGTCGGCGCGATGGCGCCGATCAGTGCGGTGAATGCGAACGCAAGGATCGAAAGACGGGGCGTTTTCATTTGAAGCTCCTTTGAGCGATGTCCCCACGCAATGGCGCGGGTCGCAGCGATGATGATGGATTAACGATACGTTCGATGTTCGCAGCGACGCGCGCGTCTGGCGTTCGCTCACGATGCGGCGCCTGCGCCTCAGCGCGTGACCACTTCGATCAATGCGCGGATGTCGTTGATATCGTCGATCAAGCGTATGTTGAGGTTATCGACCAACAGCACGCCGGCGATGCCGTTGTTCGCATCCACCCACGGCGTGAATCCGGTGCCGCCGGGGCTGGAGACGATCTGCGGCGACGCAGGGTCGATCCATTGACCGATGCCGTAGCCGAAACCGGTCGCGGTCGGCGGGCGATACAGCGAGACGGTACCGACGCTACGATCCTGCGCCATGAACGCGATGGTCGATGGATTCAGAAATTTCGCGTCTGCCGCGCACACGCCATTGATGCGCGCGCGCAAACAGCCTTTCGCCAAGACCATATCGACGACTTTGCCGTAGTCTTCCAACGTGCTGCGCACGCTGCGATCGATCGTGGGGTTCGCGGTACGGACATAGCCCGGCGCCGTCGACGCCCCAGAGTAATCGGTGCCCGTCAAAGCGAAGGGCACCACCATTTCGCCGATGAAAATATCGTCCCATGCCTTGCCGGCGGCGATTTCCGCCATCCGGCCGGCGACCTGCATCGAATTGCCGCCGTACGCGAACACCTTGCCGGGCTGGCCGATCAACGGCTGCTTGAGGATGCGTTGCGCGCACGTGGCGAGCGTGTAGAACGCGCTCGACAAACACGGGTCCTCTTCGTAAGCCAGACCGCTGGTATGCGAGAACAGTTGCGCAAGCGTGATATCGCGTTTCGCGGCATCCACATTCGGGAAATATTGACCGACAGTGTCAGTCCAGCGCATCTGGCCTTTCTCGACCAACCGCGCGATCGTCAGCGCCGAGAGCCATTTGCTCGCGGACGCGATCCGGACGCGAGTGCCGATGGTGTACCCACCGAAAGCGCGACGATAGACGATATCGTCGTGCTTATTCACGCGTAACGATGCGCCATCCAGCGAGTACGTTTGCACGAGTTGCTGCATTTCAGCCGTGACGGGCGCGAAGTTATAGATCGGCGCGGCCCGCACGGTCGCGGGGGCGATGCATGCGCAGGCGAGCGAGAAGGTCAGCGCGGACATCGCGACGAATGTTCGGAACGGAGAGGGCGACATGGCATGGATCTCCTTGTGGGGTGGTGCGTCCGTGAACGCGGCCCGCCCGGCGCGGTTGACCAGGACTCGTGTTTTGGGGCCGCGCAGTTGTAACCAAATGTGTCGAACCGCGGCGGGCGCCCTCTACAATGCGCATCGTCTTGCTACGCGGCACGTCCACGCATGTCTCTGATCGATATCGGCGCCAACCTCACCCACGAAAGTTTCGATGCCGATCGCGAAGCGGTGCTGCAACGCGCGCGCGCGGCCGGGGTGACGAAGATGATCGTCACCGGCGCCAGCCGTGAGCATTCGCCCAAGGCAGCGATCTTGGCGCAGACCTATCCCGGTGAATTATTCGCCACCGCGGGCGTGCATCCGCACCATGCGACGGAATACACCGACGAATGCGATGCGGAGATGCGCGCTTTGCATGCGCAGCCCGAAGTGATCGCGGTAGGCGAATGCGGGTTGGATTATTTCCGCGATTTCTCGCCGCGCCCGGCGCAGCGCAAAGCCTTCGAGCGCCAGTTGCAGATCGCTGCGGATATCGGGAAGCCGCATGCTCTAAACCACTTTTCCTGCATCAGCGCGATGCGCATGCGGATTTCATCGCGATGATGAAGAATTTCGACGGCCGGCTCGGCCCGGCCGTGGTGCATTGCTTCACCGGCACGCGCGAGGAATTGTTCGATTACCTCGATCGCGATTGGCATATCGGCATCACCGGCTGGCTCTGCGACGAGCGCCGCGGCACGCATCTGCGCGAACTGGTGAAGCATATTCCAGCGAATCGACTGATGATCGAAACCGACGCGCCTTACTTGCTGCCGCGCACGGTGCGCCCGCAACCATCGCATCGTCGCAACGAACCGATGTATCTGGCGCATATCGTCGAAGAGCTCGCACGCGATCGCGGCGAGACGGTGGAGACCGTCGCCGCCGCGACCACGGCGACGGCGACGGCGTTTTTTCGCTTGGCCGCAGGGTGAGACGGAATGGACTCTTCGTTCGCGAGATCGACGGTGCTGCAAAAACGTTCGCAGCCTCGTTGGGCCGCTTCGCTCGTCGTCGCGATGCCCATGCCGACCGCCATCACCGCGCCTTCGACGGATTCGACCCTTCGCGTTCGCGTTCTGAACGCCGACGAGCGGGACATTCGGCATGGGCCTAAATAGTGAACTTGCCGGTACACTGAGCGATCGGTTCTTTCGGATAAAAGCCTCGTGATCGACATGCGTCTTTTGATTCTTAGCGTGGCGGTGTCGCTGGCGCTCGTCGGTTGTGGCGACGGCGATCAAAAAACGGCGGCCGCGACAAGCGGCAAGCCGGAGACCGCGGCGACCAGTGCCATGACCATCACGGCCGCACCGGTCGCGATGCGCGAGTTGGCGCGGAGCGTCAACGTGTCCGGCGAAGTCGCCGCGGTCGAAGAGATGTTGCTGGGCGTGGAATTGACCGGCCTGCGCGTGACCGAATTGTTGGTGGATGTGGGCGAATCGGTGCGTCGCGGCCAAGTGCTGCTGCGCTTGGATCGACGGATGCTGGCCAGCGATCTCAAGCAAGCCGATGCCGCATTGCGCGAAGCCGAAGCCGGCGCCGCACTGGCGCGCGCCAATCTCGCCCGCGGCCAGCAATTGGTGCAAGGCAACTACATCAGCGCGAACCAGTTGGATGAATTGCGCGCTATCCGCACGCAGAGCGAAGCGCGCGTCGGTACGGCCCGCGCTTCGCGCGACAGCGCTGCGCTGCGGCTGAGTTTCGCGGAACTGCGCGCGCCGAACGATGGCGTCATTTCCAAACGTCTGGTGCAACCGGGCCAAGTGGTGATGGGTGGCGGCGAACTGCTGCAGCTGATCCGCGATGGCCGGATGGAATGGCGCGCGCAATTGCCGGTAGCGCAATTGGCATCGATCGCGCCCGGTGCGAGGGTCGAATTGCGCGGCGTGGACGGCAAACCCGTGGAAGGCCGCGTGCGTGCGGTCAGTCCCGGCGTGGATGCGACGACGCGCACCGGCACGGTCTATGTCGATTTGCCGACCTTGGCGGCAACGACCGGAAGCGGGCTGATGACCGGCGCCTATCTCGAAGGCCGCATCGATATCGGTCTGACCCAAGCCGTCACCGTTCCGACCAACGCCTTGGTGCTGCGCGATGGCTTCCCGACGGTGTTCGTCGTCGACGACAAACAGATCGTCCATGCGCGCCGCGTACGCACCGGCGCGCGCAGCGGCGATGCGGTGGAAGTTTTCGACGGCCCGAAGACCGGCGAGCGCGTCGCCGTCCGTGGTGCCGGTTTCCTCGCCGACGGCGACCGCGTGCGCGTGGTGCCCGAGGCCGGCGCCGCAGCATCGGCTGCCGCGACGACAAGCAGCCAAGGCGCGACGCGATGAGCGGCGGCGGCGGAAATCTTTCCTCATGGGCGATCGAACGTCCGCTGCCGGCGATGATGCTGTTCTTCGTCCTGTGCGTCGCCGGCCTGTGGGGGTTTCACGTCTTGCCGGTGGCGCGTTTTCCGGACATCGCCTTTCCGATGACCACGGTCACGGTGAGCCTGCCGGGCGCATCGCCGTCGCAATTGGAAACCGAAGTCACGCGACGCATCGAAGATTCGGTCGCCACGGTGCCGGATCTCAAACGCATGACGTCGGCCGTGTCCGAGGGCGTCAGCACCACCTTCCTCGAATTCAATCTCGATGCCGATCTATCGACGGCGCTCGACGACACGCGCGATGCGGTCACGCGTATCCGCAGCGACCTGCCGCAAGACATTCTCGAACCGGTGGTGGGCAAGGTCGATATCGGCGGTTCGTTGCAGACCTATGCGGTCTCGGCGGCGCGAATGTCGCCCGACGAATTGTCGTGGTTCGTCGATCGCGATGTCGCCCGCGCGCTGTACGGCGTTAAGGGCGTGGCGAAGGTCACGCGCATCGGCGGCGTCGAGCGGCAGGTGCGCGTGGATTTGGATCCCGACGCCCTGCTCGCATGGGGCATCACCGCAGGCGATGTCTCGCAGCAATTGGCTCGCATCCAAGTCGAACGCCCGGGCGGTAAAACCGAGATCGGCGGCGAGCAACAAACCATTCGCACCATCGGCACCGTCAATAGCGCGCAACAACTGCGCGATTTCAGCATCAGCCTGGCGGACGGCCGCTCGGTGCGGCTATCGACGATCGCCCACGTACACGATGCGGCGGCGGACGAAAGCCAAGCCGCGTTGCTCGACGGCAAACCTGCGGTCGGGTTCTCGCTGTCGCGCACGCGCAAGTCGGACGAATTGCGCGTCTCCGCCGACGTGCGCGACGCGCTCGCGAAGCTCGAAGCCGCGCATCCGGGCATCGCGTTCCGCCTGGTCACCAATACCGTCGGAAGAAACCGAACGTTCCTATCGCTCATCGATGACGATGCTGTGGGAAGGCGCGCTGCTCGCGCTGGTGGTGGTGTGGTGGTTCCTGCGCGACTGGCGCGCGACCTGGGTGTCGGCGGTGGCGTTGCCGCTGTCGATCATTCCGACGTTCGCGGTGATTTCGTTGCTCGGTTTCAGCCTCAACATCATCACCTTGCTGGCGCTGTCGGTGGTCGTGGGCATCCTGGTGGACGATGCGATCGTCGAGATCGAAAACATCGTGCGCCATCTGGGCATGGGCAAGACACCGCAAACAGGCCGCGCACGATGCCGCCGCGGAAATCGGCACGGCAGTGATCGCCACCTCGATGACACTCGCCGCGGTGTTCGTGCCGGTGGCGTTCATGCCGGGCATCGCCGGCAAGTTCTTCCGCGAATTCGGCTGGACCGCAGCGACCGCGGTGCTGTTCTCCTTGTTGGTCGCGCGCTTGCTCACGCCGATGATGGCCGCGTATCAGCTCAAGCCGCAGCCGCAGAAAGATTTCGCCGATACGGCGTTCATGCGCCGCTATCTGGGTTGGGTCGACGCTTCGTTGCGGCATCGCGGACGCACGCTGTGGGTCGCGCTGGCGTTGTTCATCGCTTCGCTGGCGCTGGTGCCGTTCATCCCGACCACCTTCATTCCGTTCACCGATCTGGGCCGCAGCAATCTCAGTATCGAATTGCCGCCGGGCACGCAGATCGAAGACACCGTCGCGCGTCGCCGAACAGGCGCGCGCGACATGCTGCAGGAACTGCCGGAACTGAAACAGGTGTTCACGATGGTCGGCAGCGTGCTCGACCTCGGCGACCCCGGCAAAACCGGCGGGGGCGAAACGCGCAAAGCCACCTTGGTGCTGGACTGGGGCCCGGAAAGCGAACGCGATCGCGACCAGAAAACGCTGGAACGCGAAGTGCGCGCGCGTTTGGCGGATCTGCCCGGCGCGAAGATCAGCTTCATCAGCAGCGAGCCGGGCGAAATCATGCAACTGGTGCTGTCCGGCGACGACCCGGCGATGCTGGAAGCGACCGCCGCTGCGGTGGAGCGCGATCTGCGCGGCCTCGACAGATTTGGGCAGCGTGTCCTCGTCGGCCTCGCTGCTGCGCCCGGAGTTGCAGATCGTGCCCGACTCCGCGCGCGCCGCGGATCTGGGCGTCGCCACCGCCGATATCGCCGGATGCCGCGCGCATCGCCACCAGCGGCGACTACACCCAGCGCATGGCGAAGCTCAATCTCGCCGATCGTCAGATTCCGATTCGCGTCGGCTTCGCGCGCGAGGCCTTGTCGGATCCGGCCTTGATCGGACAACTGCGCGTGCGCGGCCGTTACGGCCCGGTGCCGCTGTCGTCCGTGGTCGACATTTCGCGACGGCAGCGGACCGTCGGTGATTTCGCGCTACCAACGCCAGCGCAACATCACCCTGACCGCCGAACTCAACGGTCGACCGCTCGGCGACGTGATGACGGAAGTGCAGGCACTGCCGTCGGTGAAGAACATGCCGTCCGGCGTGGAATTCCTCAACGCCGGCGACGCCGAAATCTTCGTCGAATTGTTCGTCGGCTTCGCGATGGCGATGCTCGCCGGCATCGTCTGCATCTACATGGTGTTGTTGCTGCTGTTCAATCATGCGATCCAGCCGCTGACCATCCTCACCGCCGTGCCGCTGTGCGCAGGCGGTGCGTTCGGTGCGCTGTTGATCAGCGGCAATATGCTGTCGCTACCGGCGCTGATCGGCCTGTTGATGTTGATCGGCATCGCCACCAAGAACTCGATCCTGTTGGTGGACTACGCGGTGGTCGCCGAAGACGAACACGGCCTCTCGCAACATGAAGCCTTGCTCGATGCCTGCCGCAAACGCGCGCGCCCGGTGATCATGACCTCGCTGGCGATGGGCGCCGGCATGCTGCCGCTCGCGCTCGGGTTTTCGGGCGATTCGAGCTTCCGCGCACCGATGGCCTGGGCGGTGATCGGTGGCCTGATCACCTCGACCTTGCTCAGCTTGATCGTGATCCCAGCGTCGTATTCGGTGCTGCACGATGTCGGCCTGTCGCTCGCGCGTCGGTTCGGTCGCGGCCCGCGCGCCGTCTCGTCCGCTTCTGGTATGCCGAACGGCTAAGGCGTATACCTAACGAAATTCACGTTTTCTTTTCGACCTCGTCGATCGCGTCGCGAATCGCTTCTTCGCGGAAGCCGGCGATTCGGCGTTCGCCGATGTACAGCAAGGGCACGTACTCGCCGCCGAGACGCTTGAATTCGGCGTAGTCCGCCGCCGATGTATCGACGGGGTACTCGGTGTACTTCACGCCTTTCTCGGCGAAAATCGCCCGCACTTTCGCGCAATACGGGCAACCGGTGGTCGAGTACATCACGATCTCGTTACCGGCTTTTCGATACATCGCACTGAAATCGCCGGTCTTGTACTCGGGCTTGGGAAAGAGGTTGCGATACAGCGAGCCGGCATACGGGCCTGCGTACAAACCCGCGGCGAAACACAGCGGAATCAACACGACGGCGAGAATGGTTTTGAGCATCTTAGGCATGAGACGTTCCTGTCGGGCCGGCGGTCGCGAATGTCTGCGACGCCCGCATCATGATTCTCGAGCGAAGGCTTGTCAAAACCGATGCGGGCCGACCGCAAGTGCGCGTGCACTGCGCCTGTACGGCCTACGTGCGCGTTAACGAAAGACAAACACACCAGGCATCACGTGCATCGCTCGTTTTCACGCGCACGATGGCCGCGCATTTGTTCAGTACATCGCGAGATCGGCGCAGCCGACGTACTCTTCGCGGCCGAGCACGAACCGAATCGTATGCCGGGTCTGACGGCCTTCGCGGTCCTTGCACGGTTCGTTACCGACCATGATCAAGATATTAGCCTTGCCCTGCGCGTGATGAAGCTCGCCATCCAAACGCATCCAACGCACACCGGCGCGCTCGCTGCTTTCTCGGAACGTCACCGTGCCTTCGAAGCGCTTCGTGTCCTTTCCGAACGTCAGCACGGCATGGTGCGCCATCCCTTGCTGGCCTTGCATCTCGAACGTCCAACCTTCGCCGTTGGCGATCATCGCGGGAATCGGACTAACCGTGCCGACCATTTCCGGCGATATCTTGGCCGACCGTTTCGCGGTAGGCGGCGCCGGTTGTGCGGGCGGGTCTTTCGCGCCACCGGCGAGCGTGCTCGGCGGCGGCGCCGCGCTGCAGCCGCTCACCAGAACGGCGAACGCAACGGCATGGAGACGGGCAAAGGCGATTCGCATCGATGTGTCCTCGGGGTCGCGATGATGTTTCGAGTTCGACCGCACGCGGCCGCGTTGATTCCCTAGAACCTATCTCAAAATCGAAGCGACCGGATCACTTGGTAGTTTCGTCATTCCGGCGAAAGCCGGAATCCAGTTTTTTGCCGAGGATTTCAAACGCTGGATCCCGGCTTTTGCCGGGATGACGGCTGGAAAATGTCTCGTTTCCGATTTTGAGATAGGTTCTACTCAGAATGCGACGCTCTCGAGAACGACGATCGTGCGCTCGCCGGCACGCGTCAGCTTCTCAGGCCCACGCCTTTCTTCAACAACATCAAGCCGAGCGCACCGAGCGCGAGCACGAACCCGATCATCAGCGCGAACGCCAGCGGCAGCGACACGTCCGAACGGCCGAGTAAGCCATAGCGAAAGGCGTTGACCATGTAGAAGATCGGGTTGAAGTGGGTCGCGGTTTCGGCCCAGGCCGGCAACAACTTCACCGAATAGAACACGCCGCCCAAGTACGTCAGCGGGGTGAGGATGAAGGTCGGCACGATCGCGATGTCGTCGAACTTTTTGGCGTAAACCGCATTGACGAAACCGGCGAGCGAGAAGATCGTCGCGCCGAGAATCACCGTCGCTAGCGTCACGAACGGATGCGGCATGCGAATGGTGGTGAAGCACATCGCGATCAAGAACACGATCGCGCCGACCATCAACCCGCGCAGCACCGCACCGGCGACATAGCCGGTGAGGATCACCCACGGCGGCATCGGGCTGACCAACAGTTCTTCGACGTGACGGCCGAATTTCGCGCCGAAGAAACTCGATGAGATATTGCCGTAGCTGTTCTGGATGATGCTCATCATCACCAAGCCGGGGACGATGAAATCCATGTAGCGGATGCCGTCCATGTCGCGGATCTGCGAGCCGATCAAACCGCCGAAAATCAGAAAGTACAGGGTCATCGTGATCGCGGGCGGCACCAGGGTCTGGCCCCAGATGCGCAGGATGCGCGCGACTTCGCGGCGCACGATGGTGAACAACGCGGTGCGGTAGCGCTGGCCGACCGTACGGGTATGAAGCATGTCTTGAGCGGTGTCTTGCATCGGCGTCTCGGTGTGCGCGTTCATGCGGCGGCGCCTTTGGCGGCGGCCGCAGCCGCTGCGTCTTGCGGACCGGTGCCGGTGAGCCGCACGAACAATTCTTCCAAACGATTGCTCTTGGTGCGCATCGAACGCACGCGAATGCCGGCGGCATCTAGCACGGCGAACATGCCGTTGAGATTCATCGCTCGCGGCATTTCCAGATCGATGGTGTGATCGTCGACCGCGACGAGCGTGGCGCCTTCGATCGACGGCAGCGTCGCCGGCAATTCGCCGTCGATATCGAGCAAGAAACCTTCGACATCGAGCTTCGCCAGCAGCGCTTTCATCGGGCCCTGTTCGACGATGCGGCCTTTGTCGATGATGGCGAGATTGCGGCAGAGGCTTTCGGCCTCTTCCAGATAATGCGTGGTGAGGATGATCGTGGTGCCTTCGGCGTTGATCTCCTTGAGCGTCTTCCACATGCCGCGACGGATTTCGATATCGACGCCGGCCGAGGGCTCGTCGAGGATCAGCAGCTTCGGCCGCGTCATCATCGCCCGCGCGATCATCAGCCTGCGTTTCATGCCGCCGGAGAGCGTGCGGCTCATCTTGTCGGCTTTGTCCCAGAGCTGCGCGTCTTTGAGCACGCGCTCGGCGCGTTCGAGCGCTTCGGCGCGCGGCACGCCGTAGAAGCCTGCGTAGTTCACGCAGATATCCAGCGGCTTCTCGAACATATTGAAATTGATTTCCTGCGGCACCAAGCCGATCAGGCGCATCGCATCGGCACGCTTTTCGGCGATATCCACGCCGAAGATGCGCACCTCGCCCGCGGTTTTGTTCACCAGCGAACTGACGATGCCGATCAAGGTGGATTTGCCGGCGCCGTTGGGGCCGAGCAGGGCGTAGAAATCGCCCGGAGCGACATCCAGCGAAATACCCTTGAGGGCTTCGACGCCGTTGTCGTAGGTCTTGTGCAAGCCCTGTACGCAAAGCGCGGGGGGCGTCGTCGTGCTGTGATCGGCCATAAGGTGGCGTTGGAACGCGGTGCTGCGGCAGCGGAACCGGTAGTATAGGCGCTGCGTCGGGTGCTTCGGTTCGTGCGTGGTCCGACACGCTCCATTCCATCGACGCGCTTGCTCAACTCCCATCCTCGTTTCGGTCGATCCCGTGCCTGCCCATTTCCCGCTCAAACTCGTCGGCCGCCGCATGTTGGCGCCGACCGTGGCCCACCTCAGCTTCCTACGCGACGACGGCGCGCCGCTGGACTACATCCCCGGGCAATTCGTGCAGGTGCATTTCCATTACGCCGACGGCACCGCGACCAAACGCAGCTATTCGTTGGCGACCCAACACGATCACGCGATGAGCCCGGGCGAGTCGGTCGAGATCGCGGTGAGTTATGTGGCCGGCGGCGCTGCGACCGCATTGTTCGAGCAACTTCCGCTCGGCGGCATCGTCGAAGCCAGCGGCCCCTACGGCCGCTTCTGCCTGATGCCGGCCGATACGAATCGTCGTTACCTGTTGATCGGCACCGGTACCGGCGTCACGCCCTACCGCGCGATGCTGCCGCAACTGAAAAACGCCATCGTCGAACGCGGTATCGAGGTCGTACTGCTGTTCGGCGCGCGCACACCCGAAGAGCTGTTGTACGGTGACGAATTCCGCGCCTTCGCCGACGCGCACCCGAACTTCCGCTTCGTGCCCTGTTTCTCGCGCGAGCAACCCGCCGCCGATTCACCGCACGCGCACACCGATGTGCGCCAAGGCTACGTGCAAGACTACCTCGCCGAATTCGCGCCGAACGCCGAAGGCGACATCGCGTATCTCTGCGGCAATCCGAACATGGTCGACGCCTGCTTCGAAACGCTCAAAGGCTTCGGCTTACCGGTGCCGCAGATTCGACGCGAGAAGTACGTCAGTAGTAAGTAGGCCCAGCCTCTTTAGCGCAGCACAGAATGCTTGCCGTGATGATCGAATCACCATAATCTCAAACTCTATCGCCGCATCGGGCCAATATCATGTCAGGCAAAGCGTTGCCGATCCTGTTTTGCGGTGTGCTGTGTGCATGCGCACATACTCCTCAGGCTATGCAATCCGTCAAGGAGAATTCTCACATGACTGCACAAACGCCTTCGCAATCTCCCGCAATCGGGGCGACCATTCAGCCGAAGCTGAACCCTGAACAGATGCTGCTTCGCCTGCTTGAATTGATCAGAACGACGACGTCTGTCAAAGACTTCACGCCTGAGAGACTTCACGAGGTCATGGGCGTTGAAATTGAATATGCTCGCGATGGGTCGGGCCGGTACGGTTTTGGCGAACAAGTCAACTCCGAATGGACTCACGGATTCATGTTCTCCCCCAGTGTGAACGCCGCATCAACCCCAAGATTCAATTTTGATTTCAACCGTGTTAACCCCTCTTCGGAGCCGGCTATGACAAATATTTGCCAAGTCGATTTTGAGCAGTTTGCACGCGCTCTGAAAGCGATGGGCTTTAGTCGCAGCCCAAACTATGCGGAGCATGGTCGTTATGTTGGCGACACGTTTGAAAGGCCGAATATGTCTATCGAAATTACCGGTCGCGGCGAGAAGACATTTCTTGCTCCAGGTGAAACAGCACGTAGCTGTATTCACATGATTTCGATTGGCTGACGAGGACGCAGCCTCCATGCCAACACTATCGCCGCAGTCGCAGGGAATCATCAACGCTTTTGGCCAACAGCCGGGCGTGACGGCCGATCACATCAACAATCTGCAGGCCATTATCAACGGCTCTCCGGTGCTTGTAGATCAAATTAACGCTGCGGTGGCGGCGGGTCATTTGCGTCATATTGCGCCACTGACTAACCCGCATGCTGGCGGTGAGTACAACCCCGCCAATCAAACGATGTCTCTGCCATTGGCCCAACTGACGCTTCCCTTGAGCGCAGACAAGATCGGCAATATGACCTTTGTGTTGGGCCATGAACTACAGCATGGTCCTAATCAAACCGCCGTCGCCCAGGCCCGGACCGTTTTCGCACGGGAGGTAGAGCAAAAAGCACAAGAGCCCGGTGGGCGTCACGATTACACCGCGATTTTGGAGCGCAAGTTTGACGCGCACCGCAAGAACGAAGCCGGGGCGGAAATTGCTGGATGGAATGCTGTAGTCAGCGCGGTTCAAGCGACGAACCCGAATCCGAGCTTGCAAAATATCTATGATTTCAAGCCAAGCCGAATGGAAGATTTTATCGATCGCACGGGAACGGCGCCGAACTATTCCTACGCCCTCAAACCCAATCTCACCCTCAACCCCGATCTAACGATGAGCGCGACTCCCGGCAACCTGGAGGGGATGGGTCAGAATTATTTCGACAAGCCACGCACAGCGCCTTATGGCCTCGGGCATCACGGCGATTCGGATTACCGTAATTACTACGCCGCATCGGATATCGGCTACATCGTACAGATGGAACGGCATTTCAACCCATCGCAGTCTGGCGTCACGCCGCCCACGATCGCTTTGAACATGCAGCAACTAAAGATCAACGAAGCGCAGATGGAGCGTAACGGAATCGACTTTGGCAGCGATCATAATCAGAAGCTGTACCGTGATCTCAGCAGCACGCCGGCTACAGCGCATCATTTCGATCACACTCACAGCAGGACGACGCACCCAAACGACGGTGGTCATCAGTATGTTCCTGTCGCACCCGATGCGCATGCTGGATCACCTATCGCATCACAACAGGACATCACCAGCCCCACACACCCCGGCCATCTGCGCTTTCAACAGGCGATGTACGCCATTGAGCATTCCCCGCATATCCCACACGGCACCTTCACCGGCGAACGCTTGCAGCAAAGCGCTGCGAATCTTGCGTATGCCAGCTTGGCGGGAGAGGAGCGCCCCGGCATCGGCGGGCGTAACGAAGCGCTGTCGCGTATCGACTTCGTGATGTTCAACAAAGACCGCAGCGGTTTGATCGCAGGCGAAGGCGACATCGGAAACCCTAGCGGAAAGTTGGCTTGGCTTCCGGGCGCACAGGACAATGCCAGTTCGCTTACCGCGGCATCGCAGCGCGTGAACGATGTGCTGCAAGATCCGCAGAAGCTAACGCTTGCGAATCCGGCGATGCAGCACAACATCGCACAGGGCGTTTCCGAATTGGAGCCTTCGGGTCCGCGTCGTTAAACCGCTGACGGCTGAGCATCGTTTTTTGTTCCGCGAATAGGCCGCCTTCGCAGGACGAACATATTCGAACGCAGCGGATAGGTATGGCCGTTATCGGCCAGCAGCGGACATTGGCCGTTGGCGCTAGATGCCACAACAAGTGACCTTGAGCATTGCCTGGCTTCCGGGGCTCTTCCCCGCCCCCGTAGAAGTCGGGCACACTGAAGCCCCCGCCCACGGGCCGGGTCTGCCCGGCTCTTTTCGGAACCGAGCGCACGCCCGTTGAGTATTACAAGGGAGCCAGCGCCATGGATGATCTCGGGATTGACTTCGTGGATGCGGCGCCTTGGTTCGCGCACGCCCAGGACCAGCCCTACGTACTGATTCGAGTGACCCCCGAGAATCTCGCTCTGCTGGCACAGCGGATTGGTGAGCCGTTGCGACGCTGCTACATCACTGACGCCGAGCTCGATGCGGCCGTATTGCGGCACAACCTGCTCCGCGCCGAGATCGTTGCATCGCGCCTCCCCGATGCCGGGTCGACTATGTCCGGTGATTTCGGCGAAGTGCTTGGCTACTTTTACCAAGCGACTCAAGCGCTACCGGCAGAGGCCATCGGTCCCAAGAAGTGGCGCCTCAAGCAGGATCGAACCAAGCCAGCACCTAAGTCCGATGTGGTGCACTTCATCATGCCCAACCGCCCGGACTCGAGCGAGGAGGACGCCATTCTGTGTTCTGAGGTCAAGGCGAAGGCCACGCGCGGCGACACCACGCCTATCGAAAGTGCCATCGCTGACTGCAAGAAGGATCGGACGAGCCGTCTGGCGAGCACGCTGGTCTGGTTGCGCGAGCGTGCCATGACGACCGACCTCGGCGACGTGGATATCCCGACGCTCAATCGCTTTATCAACGCGGTCGACCACGTCCCGATGGTCAAGCGCTATCGCGCCGTGGCCGTGATCTGCAACGCGCTGGTCGAGAACGAGCTGCTCACCGCTCCCGCTGTCGCCGATCCGGAGTTCACGCTCGTCGTGATCGCCGTGCCGGACCTGAAGACAACCTACACGGCAGCCTTCGCTGCCGCCCACGCGTCGGTTTGACCGTGCGCACTTCTCTCCAGCGGTGGATTAACAACGCCGATACCGCGCGGCACCTTCGCTACTTCCGGTTTGCCCAACTTCCGATTGAGCTCGGGCCGATCGATCATCGGCTGGACGACTACTACATCTCCTTGGTCGGGGAGTTGTTCGCCAGCCTGCACCAGCCCGAGGTCGCGCCTGCGGACTGGGCACAGCTGGGCAATGCTTTCTTGCAGTTCTCGGCGGAGATGACGCCGGATCAGTTACGGGAGAGAGGCATTTCCGGCGAAGACGCGGCGCTGTTCGCCTCGGCCTCGTTCTACTTCGGCGACTTCCCGGCATCGGCGTATCTGGCGATGAGACGCTCGGTTCGGCCGGCCGACCCTGCCAGCCTTCGCGCCGCGTGCTACGACTTTCTGGCACGCCCGGAGGCGCTGCAGTCCGCGTTTGCTCGAGACCTTCAAGAGGCACTGAAAGTCGGGGCACTGGATCAAATTGCGTCGTGGGCCGCTGGGGCGCAGGAACACGAGTCCGTCGCGTTGGAGGACGGGCCCGAGGCGTGGATCGTGGCGCGCTTGATGACGCGATTGCTCACACGATTCCAGCAAACCAATTTGCGCGCGGTGCTGCCAGAAGGCGCGCATCCGTTCTGGACGCCGCTGATTCGATCTCTTGTCGATCGTAGGCCTTCCAACTGGGAGTTTTTTCCCTCGCAGATTCAAGCGATCCACGGCGGGCTGTTGACCAATGCCGACAGCTACGCGCTGCAGATGCCGACCGGCGCGGGCAAGACGACGTTATGCGAAACGTTGCTTTACAGGCACTTGGGCTCGCGTCCTCAGGACGTCGCCGTGTTGCTGGTGCCCCTGCGCTCCCTCGCCTCGGAGCTGAAGGGGAGCCTGGTCGCTCGGCTCAATGCAATGGGCGTACGCGCACGGTGCGCGTACGGCGGGACGGTCCCGTCGGGGGATGAGGCCCATGGTCTCGACCAGATTCGCGCTATGGTGGCCACGCCGGAGACGTTGTCGGGGATCCTGAGCGCCGACCCCGCCTTTGCTCAGCGCATCTCGCTGGTGATCTGCGACGAAGGCCACCTGCTGGACGGGGACTCGCGAGGGATCGGACTCGAATTGCTGCTGGCGCGGATGAAGTCCCGCGCCGGGGCGGCGCCACGATTCGTGTTCGTGTCCGCGGTCGTGCCCAATATCGAAGAGATCAACTCCTGGCTCGGTGGCACCGACCAGACCGTCATCCGCAGCACCTATCGACCCGCGATCGCCGAGTTCGCCGTACTCCAACCGCTGGGTACCGGCGCAGCCATGTCTATCAGGCTGGCCATGCACCAGCATGAAGCGCCGGAGCGGCGTGTCACCTTGGATGGATTTTTGAACCGCGACAGCTTTAACTTCACCAGTGCGCGTACGGGACGCCGTAACACCTACGGGTACGCCTCGGTGAAGACACAGGCAGTCGCAGCGGCACGCAAAGTCCTGCCCATGGGCACGACTGCGATTTTTGCGGCCAACAAGCGCGGCGACCAAGGGGCAGAAGGTCTAACGCGAGAGCTGGTTGCGCAGCTGGCGCAACCGCTGACGTTGCCGGCACCGTCGGACTACGCGCAAGGCGCACTCGTAACACCTTGCCTTGCCTACCTGGAAACGGAATACGGCGCGGAGTGGATTGGCACACAGGCCGTGCGTCACGGCGCGGTGCTTCACCACGGCGATATCCCGCAAGAGACCCGCGAGGTTCTCGAAGCGTTGATCCGCGACAACGGCGTGCAGTTGGTGATCTGCACCAGCACACTCGCCGAGGGCGTGAACTTGCCCATTCGCAGCCTTGTTCTGTACTCCGTGCAGTGGCGAACCGCGGGTGGGCAGCCTCAAGCGATGCTCGCCCGCGACATCAAGAATCTGGTGGGTCGTGCGGGACGCGCCGGCGCCAACACCAAGGGCTTGGTGATCTGCGCCAATCCGGGCCAATGGGGGTTGGTGTTCCCGATCGCTCAGCAAGGCCCCGGCGAGCCCGTGCGCGGGTCATTGGTGAGCCTGGTCCGGGCTTTGGCCGACTACCTCGCACTCAATGGGATTGCGCTCAGCAACGACTTCCTCGAGTCCGAGGGAGCCGTCTACCCCGTCGTGGACGGCGTCGACTCCACGCTGGTCGATCTGATCGCCGAAGAGATGGGAGAGGAAGTTTTTGTCGCTCGTGCCCGGGAGCTCGCAGAGCAAACCTTCGCGGCGCGCCAGCTCGAGCCCAGGCAGAGGGAACTGCTTCGCGATGTATTCGCGCTCCGCGCTCAGCGATTGATCGGCCTTCGGCCTACCGGGCAGTTGGCGTGGGTGCGCGATGCGGGCGCGAAGGTGCGCATGCTGGCCTCGGTCTCGAATGGATTGTGGCCTGCGCGGCCTAATTGGGTAGATCCGGTTGATGCACTCGACGACGGCTTGCGGTTCGTCATCCTGGAGTGGGCCTGGTCGCACGCCGAACTGCGGAACGCGGTGGAGCAAGGCTTTCGCCTGGAGGCCGGCCACGCAGCAACGGAAAAGGCGCGTTTTTTCGAGATTGTCCGACTCTGGATGCGGGGACAGACATTCCTCGAGATCGCGCAACTCGTTCGGATGGACATTGACAACCTGCTTGCCGTCTATACCCGCGCCATTGCCTTCACTCTCCAAATGCTGGTCGAGCAAGGCTTGAGTCTGTTGGCGCGCCGTCTGCAAGCCGACGGCCTGGAGCTCGCGGCTGGCATATCTAATTTCACCCCGCAACTGCGTTTCGGCGCGCCGAATAACGCAGCACGGTTGCTCGCCGAATGGGGCGTGCGCCACCGCCGCGCCTACGTCGGATTGGGGAACGCCATCACCCAGCACGCGCCGATACCTGATCTGACGAATCTCAAGGTGAGCGCCCGCGAAAGTTTGCGCCAAGACCCTGACGGCTGGAACGCTTACCTGGGTGAGCTGGTCTACACGAATACGCTCAAGGACCTTGCCTGAGACAGCGGTGATCGGGCCAGAGCTAGACAGGAGTCGTCTGCATCAAGAATTTGCGGTCGGCCGCGCATATACGGCTCGGCGCGAGCAGATTCTTGCGTTCGGAGGGTCACTGGGCGCGCGCGACCCGGACGCATGGGGGGGTGGGCAGGCGATTTTCGCGAAGGCAAAGATTGCTCTACGAGGCCCCGCAATGCGTCTACGGGCCTCTGGAACGCGTCTACGGGCC
The DNA here is from genome assembly GCA_963783035.1 of uncultured Gammaproteobacteria bacterium. Taxonomy (GTDB): domain Bacteria; phylum Pseudomonadota; class Gammaproteobacteria; order Xanthomonadales; family Xanthomonadaceae; genus Lysobacter_I. The sequence continues at coordinate 183,598 of CAWAMC010000004.1, read as the reverse complement.
ATTTTGGACGATCGCGCAAGGCCGATTTTTCATAACTGTAAACGATGAGGGCGGGATCCCCCGCCACCCTTAAGGAGACGGTTATGAAGAATGATACATCCCGTTTGCGTGACATCAGCCGTTCGATCGCGGCCCACTGGACCTACGACCGGCGCATCCGCTGGTTCGCCTGGATCGATAGCCGATGGGTGCCGATGACACCGTTGGTCAAGGCATGGGCCTCGATGGACGAATGCCACACCTATCGTGCGCAAGCCAGGCTCGAAGTGCTCGGCATTCGCGTCCGCCGAGCCGGTCGCAAGCTGTCCCGCAAGTGGCAGCGCCGATTCCGGCGCCGGATCATCGCGGTGTAATGCATGCAACTCGACGCGCCGGCCATCGGGTCGGCGCGTCGAGTTACACGCGTCGAAAGTTGTCATAAAAGAGACCGGACACTAGAAGCAGTCTAGCGTGGTCGAGCTCCCACCCTACTGGTCCGGCCCTGCCGCGGTCGCCATGAATTGCTGGATGTCCGTTTCGGGTCGGAAGCGGTCATACCCCGCTGTAGTCATTTCCGGCGATGGCTCGTCGCCATTCACAACCCCTCACCCATCAACACATGACCAATGGCGCATGGCAGCATGCCTCCGCACGGGACTAGCATTCAACCCATTGAATGGTTGAGGTCGTAGGCCAAATGGCGAAGCCCCGGACATCGCCGGTCAGCGGCTCACGTGCGGATGATGCGGGTACGCGCCGTCGTTCGCCTGCACGTACGCGTGCACCGCAACAAATCCAAGACCGCCTCGCGCTGGACCCGGCGACGCTGAAAGCGCTGGCCGATCCGGTGCGTTCGTTTCTGGTGTATTCGCTGGTGCCCGAGGCCAAGACGGTGAAGACGCTGGCGCAGGAATTGGATGTGCCGGTGACGCGTTTGTACTACCACGTGCAACGGTTGGAAGCGCTGGGTCTGTTGTTCGTCGAGAAGACGCGGATGGTGTCGGGGATTCGCGAGCAACACTATCGCGCCACGGCGCGCGAGTTGGTGTTGGACCGCGCGAGTTTCGCGTCCGGCAAGGGTTTGGACCGCGACCGCAGCGAAGCCTTGCTGGGTTTCGTGTTCGATCAAAGCCGCGTGGAGATCGCGCGCGCGCTGGATGCCGGCCGGTTGGATGCGGTGAAGCGTTGGCCCGAAGTCGATGCGCTGATGGCGGTGCGTACGGTGCTGCGTTTGGATGCGGCGCAGGCCGAACGTTTGTACGCCAAACTCGGCGCGTTCTGGCAGGAATACGAAGAGATCGCACGCAATCCTGCACCGGACGGCAAGTTCTATGCGCTGGTCGCGGCGCTGTATCCCAATGCGATGAACGAAGGGATGGGCGATGCGGCCGACGACGCCCACGCGACGAAGAGCGAGCGCACAGCACCGGCCGCACGCAAACGGCGCGCACCTGCAGGAGCGGCGCCATGAGCGCGAACGAACATCGCGCGCAAACGGGCGAGGCATCGCCTGCATCGACGACCGTGACGGCGCCCAAGACGTCGCGATGGCGCTCGCTGCTTTTCATGTTGTTGTGCATGTTGGGCGGTGGCGTGGTCGGTGCGCTCGGGTTTCTTTTCGGCCAGCGAAGCGGATCGCTGCACGCGATGATCGGCCACGTCGACGCGTTCGGCGTGTTCGACATCCTGCTGCTGCCGCTGAGTTTCTTCATCGTGATTCTGCTGCACGAGTTGGGGCATCTGGCCGGCGGTATGACCCGCGGCATGCGTTTCATGTTGTTGATCGTCGGCCCGCTGCGTCTGCGTCGTACGGTCTCGGGCTTGAAGTTGGATTGGTTCGCGCGTCTGGGTACGTTCGGCGGCTTGGCCGTCGCGATGCCGGCGCCCAGCCGCAACACGCCGCGCGAGTTCCTGCCCTTGGTGATCGGCGGCCCCTTGGTGAGTCTGTTGTTGGCGGTGTTGATGTTCGCGTTGATGGGGCCGTTGGAGGGCCGCTGGGCGTTGCATGCGGCGATCGTCGGTGCGCTATCGGCGCTGATCTTCGTCGCCACCGCGATCCCGATGCGCGCGGGCGGTTTCCTCAGCGACGGCATGCAGGTGATCGAACTGCTACGCGGCGGCGATGCGGTGGAACAACGCCATCTGCTGGTCGCGGTCTATGGCGAAAGTCTCGCCGGTGTGCGCCCGCGCGATCGCGACGCGGCATTACTGGAACGCGGGCTGGCGTTGACCGGCCACGAGCCGCTGCGCGATATCACGCTGTGGCTGATGGCGTATCACGTGGCCTTGGACCGGCGCGAATTAGATCAAGCGGGCCGATGGCTCGACCGCGTCGCCGACGCTTACGAACAATTCCCTGCGGGCTTTCGCCAAGCGCTGGCCTGCGAGGCGGCGTTCTTCGCGGCGCGCTATCGCGGCGATCTCGCCAACGCGACGCTGTGGTACGCGCGCGCCAAAGGCGGCATGGTGGAGGCGTCATCGCGCGCACTGGCCGAAGCGGCGATCGCATGGCGCCGTGGCGATGCCGACGACGCGCTTGCGGCGGTGGTGCGGGGGGAACGCAAGCTCGGCGACCTCAGCGACGCCGGCACCATCCCGCTGCTGCAGGATGAGCTGTCTTCGTTGCGCGCGGACGCGGAAGCCTTACGCGAGGTCGCGTCTGCGTCACATTCTTCGCCCACTGTCGTCTGAGCTTCGACGGCCTGCGTATAGTCCCGTACCGCTGCGGGCGAGCCGATGCACCGACACCCCCTTCTTCATCTTCATGTTTCGCTTCCACGTTCTATTTCGAGGATCTCCATGCCTACATTACGATTCACGCCTCGGGCCCGCGCTACGCTCGGGCCACGCGACATCGCGCTGGCCTGCGCCTTCGCCATCGGGCTGGCCGGATGCGCACAGCAACCGCAGAACGCAGGCCCGCGCGCCGATGCTAAAGGCGATTTGCGTTACGGCGCGCTGACCTTCAAGCCCTGCGCCTTGAGCGCCGGGCGCACGAATACGGTGGAAGCGCAGTGCGCGACCTTCGCCGTCCCGGAAAATCACGATGCGCCGAACGGCCGCAAGATCGAATTGGCGGTCGCGCTGATACCGGCGACCCGAGAGGCCGAACCCGATCCGATCGTGTTCATCGCTGGCGGCCCCGGGCAGTCGATCCTCGAGGCCTATCCGCAATTGCATGCGGGCGTGCGCGACGCGCGACGCAACCGCGATGTGCTGCTGGTCGATGCGCGCGGCACCGGAAAATCGCATCCCTTGCAGTGCACGGAAATGGCGGCGCTGATGGAGTCCCCAACGGCGTGGCAAGATCAAGGCGCGATTCGCAAGATCGCCGTCGACTGCCGCGAACGGTTAAGCAAAACCTCCGATCTGCGTTTTTACGGCACGGCCGATCACATCCGCGATCTCGATGCCGTGCGTGCGGCGCTGGGCGTGAAGACATTCAACTTGGTGGGTATTTCCTACGGCACGCGGGTCGCGCAACAGTTCGCGGCGCGCTATCCCACGCATACGCGCACGGTGACGTTGGATTCGATCGCACCGAACACCTTGGTGTTGGGTCAGGAGCATGCGCGCAATCTCGATGCCGCGATCAAACAGCAGTTCGCGCGCTGCGCCAAGGACGCGGGATGCAAACGCAATCTCGGCGATCCCGCTGCGACGTTGACCGCGGTGCGCGAACGGCTGAAAGCAGGCGGGCTGGCGCCCGTGCGCTATCGCGATCCGCAGACCGGCGAGTGGCGCGAAGAAACCCCAAGCTTCGGGCATTTGAGCGGCTTGTTGCGGTTGTATTCGTATCAGCCCGCATCGGCCTCGATGTTGCCGTTGATCCTGCGCGATGCCGGCGAAGGCCACTACGAAACCTTGCTCGCGCAGGCGCAGTCGATCGGCAATGAGATGAACGATGCGATCATGATGGGGATGCATCTGTCGGTGAGCTGCACCGAAGATTTTGAGATCAAGGCGAATGCCGACGATGCGGATACGATTCTCGGCAACGAACTGATCGATTTCCTCGTCACGCAGTGCGAAGCCTGGCCCAAAGGCAAGCGCGACCCGAACTTCCGCAAACCGCTGTCGGGCGATGTGTCGGTGTTGGCGATCAGCGGCGAATACGACCCGGTCACGCCGCCGCGCTACGGCGACGAAGTGGTCAAAACGCTGCCCAAAGGCCGGCATCTGGTGCTTCCGGGCCAAGGCCATAGCGTGCTCACCACCGGCTGCATGCCGAAATTATTCGCGCGCTACCTCGAAACCGCAGACGCGAAAGGTTTGGATGCCGCGTGCTTGAAACGCCTGCGTCCGAGCCCGCCGTTCGCGGGTAATTACGGGTGGGAGCCGTAACGGCCGGGAAGCGATTCCCGATCGTCGATTCCCCATTCTCGTTCTTCTCGATTCCCCATTCTCGATTCCCTATTCCCGGATCTCTCCCATGATCGAAGTTCACGATCTGAAGAAAACCTTCAAAACCAAGACCGGCACGGTCCAGGCGGTACGCGGCGTGAGTTTCACCGCCGAAGACGGCCAGATTACCGGTTTGCTCGGGCCCAATGGCGCCGGTAAAACCACCACGCTGCGCATGCTCTACACGCTGATGACGCCGGAAGCGGGCACCGTCCGCGTCGATGGTTTCGACATCCAAAAAGACGCGACCGCGGTGCGTCAACGTTTAGGCGTGTTGCCCGATGCGCGTGGTGTCTACAAACGTTTGACCGCGCGCGAGAACATCGCTTACTTCGGCCGTTTGCACGGCTTGGACGAAGCGACCATCGCGCAACGCACGCGGGACATGGCGGCGACCTTGAAAATGACCGATTTCCTCGACCGTCGTACCGAGGGCTTCTCGCAAGGCCAACGGACCAAAACCGCGATCGCGCGCGCCTTAGTGCATGCGCCGAAGAACGTGATTCTCGACGAACCCACGAACGGTTTGGACGTGATGACCACGCGCGGTTTGCGTAGTTTCTTGCAGCATCTGCGCGCGGATGGGCATTGCGTGATTTTCTCCAGCCACATCATGCAAGAGGTCGCCGCGCTGTGCGACCGCATCGTGGTGATCGCGGCCGGCGAAGTCAAAGCGATCGGCACGCCCGACGAGCTGCGCGCGCTCACCGGCGAGGACGATTTGGAGAACGTCTTCGTCCGCCTTGCGGGCCTGGATCAGGAGGAAGCGGCATGAAAACGATCCTCACCGTCGCTAAGAAAGAATTGATCGATCTGTTCCGCGATCGCCGCACCGTCATGCTCGGCCTGCTGTTCACGCCGTTGCTGATTCCCGCGATGCTGATCGGCATGAATAGTTTGGCCGAGAAGAAGCAACGCACGCAGTTGGAATCGACGCTGAAACTGCCGGTGATCGGTGCCGAGCACGCACCGAATCTGGTGGATTTCCTCAAGAGCCAAAACATCGAGCCGCAAGCGCCACCGCGCGATGCGGTGGCCTCGGTGCGCGATCAAACGTACGATGCGGTGCTGCGCATCCCCGCCGAATTTCCGACGCAATGGCGCAACAGCGAACCGGCGATGATCGAAATCATCTACGACAGCTCGCGTCAGGATTCGCAAATTCCGGTGGAACGCATCCGCACCACGCTGCAGACCTATGCCGGGCAACTCGGCGCGCTGCGGGTGATGCAGCGCGGCGTGGACCCAGGCATCAGCACGCCGCTACAGTTGGCGCAACGCGACGCGGCGACGCCGGAAGCCAAGCGCGGCATGATCCTGAGTTTGATGCTGCCGTACTTGCTGATCATCAGCAGTTTTCTCGGCGGCGCGTACTTGGTGATCGACGTCACCGCGGGCGAGCGCGAACGGCAATCGTTGGAGCCGTTGTTGGCCACGCCGGCCGCGCGCACAGCGATCATGAGCGGCAAGATTCTCGCCGCATGCGCATTCGGCATGTTGAGCCTGTTGCTGATTCTCGCGGCGTTCAAGATCAGCCTCACCTTCGCGCCGGCGGGCATGCGTTCGCTCACGATGTCGCTCGCGGTGATCGGGCAATTGCTGTTGGTGTTGTTGCCGATGGTGTTGATCGGCACGACTTTGCTCACCTTGATCTCGGCGAGCGTGAAGTCGGTGAAGGAAGCGCAGAGTTACATGACCGTGCTGATGCTGATGCCGATGATCTCCACCGTGATGCTGATGGTGAACCCGGTGAAACAACAGCTCTGGCAATTCGCGGTGCCGTTCCTCGCGCAGAACCAGTTGATTCTCAAACTGCTGCGCAGCGAGTACATCGATCCTCAGATTTGGGCGGTTTATCTCGCCTGCGGTTTCGGTCTGGGTTTGGTGTTATGGGCGATCGCCGCACGCTTGTATCACCACGAAAAATTGGCGATTTCGGCGTAAGCGCATCGGTTTTCGCGATTGCCCTTTGCCTCAATGCACGAAGCCCGGCATTCGCCGGGCTTCGTCGTTTGGCTGTCGTCGCGCGATGCCGTCATTGCCCCGGCGAAAAACCGATCGTGCGGCGGGTCGTCACCGCGGAACTCACCGGTTCGAAACGCCAGCGTCTCACGGCTGCGACCGCTTCGCGATCGAACACGCGCGGTGGGTTGCCTCGAACCACGCGTGCGCTGGACACGCTGCCATCGGTGTTGACCGTGAACTCGACGAGCACTTCGCCCGATTGACCGGCGCGCAAGGCTTCGGTCGGGTATTTCGGTTGCGGTGTGCTGATCGCGCGCAGCTCGTTCGATGTCGTCCGCGCTGCTGCCAAACGTGCGGCTTCGGCTTGGCGTGCGGCTTCGGCTTGGCGCGTCGCTTCGGCTTGGCGTGCGGCTTCGGCCTGACGCGCCACTTCGGCTTGGCGCTCCGTTTCGGCCACGCGCGCCGCTTCGGTCTGTTGCTGCTGTTGTTGCGCGAGCTTCTGCGCCGCGACGCGTTGCGCCTCTTCCTGTTCTTTCTTGCGCTGCTCTTCGAGCTTCGCTAGGCGCTCTTTCTCCGCCGCTTCGTCTTGCACCGTTTGGTCTTGGCGCAGGGCGGACATATTTTGGCCATCGGTGATGGACTGCTTCAGACGCGGCAGGGCCGGCGCGGCTTTATCGGTCTTCTCCATCAACGCGTAAAGGCGCTGGGCTTCGACGAAATCGCCGCGCGCGATGCTTTGCTCGGTCGCGATGAGCGCGTACGGCATCAGGTCGGTCAGGGCGCTGGCGATGGCGGCATCGTTCGGCTGCTTATCGCGCAGCGCGAGGTAATACTCCATCGCGTTGTTGGCGGCCGGTGCGTACATCCGTTGCTCGGCTTGTGCGGCACGGGCGGCAGCACGCAGCTGGTCGACGCTCATCGAGGCGACCTGCGCGGCGATCACCGGCGAGGGCGTCGCCGTCGTTTGACTGGCGGCTGCGCTTTGCGTTTGGGCGGGGTCGGCCGTCGGCTGTTCGGGCTTATCGCCGCACGCCGACAGAACGAGCATCAGCGCCGTGGCGAGGGTCGCGTGGCGCCATCCGGCGCGCAGCGGGCGGAAGGGGGATTCGAGGGAATGGGCGGCGGGCATTGCGGGTACCTGCGGTGGCTGGGTCGGCAGTGGCGGAACGGGGCTTTAAATGCACTTCTAGACAGGCGTCTAAACGACTGTCTAAACGCGCGTCTAAAATTCAAGCATATCTTGTGCCAATGCTCGGCGTTTGTTGGGGCCGGCGCCCCGCGCCCGTCCCCTACGGTCGAATATCTCACTTTCCGATGCAGAAGGTCGAAAATATGTGACCGAGTAGATCGTCTGGGGCCACACGGCCGGTGATTTCGCCCAGGGCGTCGTGACTCGCGCGTAGCGCTTCGGCCGCCAGCTCCAGAGCACCGGTGTCCAACCACTGCCGCGCAGCGCCCAATTCGGATTGTGCGCGTCGCAAAGCGTCCACCTGTCGTGCCCGGGCCGTGAATGCGCCCTCGGCACCTTCCCCTCCGGCGGCAAGGGCGGCGAGCCGGGCATGCAGGGCTTCCAAACCCGCGCCGGTACGCGCCGAAACCCAAAGCGTGTCGGCATCCGATGCCGCAGGCCGGCGATCGGTTTCGTCGGGCGCGAGCAGATCGGTCTTGTTGATCAACCATAGCCGTTGCGGCACGCCAGCGATGGCTTCGGCCACGGCGGCGCGTCCCGCATCGAGATCGCGCGCATCCAACACCACGATCGCCAGGTCGGCGCGTTGCAGTTCGCTTTCGGCACGGCGCATGCCTTCGCGTTCGATGGTATCGCCGCCGACGCGCAGTCCTGCGGTATCGACGAGCGTGAGTTCGAGCCCGTCCACGCGCACGGTTTCGCGCAACAGATCGCGCGTGGTGCCGGCGATGTCGCTGACGATCGCACGGTCGCTGCCGGCTAACGCATTCAGCAGCGAACTCTTGCCGGCATTGGGCGGGCCCACGATCACCGCATGCAAACCATCGCGCAGTTTTTGCCCGCGCTCGGCTTCGCGCAACAGTGCGGCCAAATCGATCTCAGCCTGCGCTAAACCCTTACGCAACGCTTCCCCGCCCAACGTATCCAGCGGTTCATCGGCGAAATCGATCGCCGCTTCCACATGCACGCGCAGCCGCAATAGTGCCGCGGCGATGCCATCGACGCGCTGGAGAACACGCCATCGAGCGAACGTCGCGCCGCACGTGCCGCGCGCACATCGGCGGCGGCGATCAAATCCGCCACTGCTTCGGCTTGCGCCAAATCCAACTTGCCGTTGAGGAAGGCGCGTTCACTGAACTCGCCCGCGCGCGCCTGCCGCGCACCCAACGTGCAACAACGCTCGAGCAGCGCCCGCAACACCGCCGGGCTGCCGTGCGCCTGCAACTCCACCACATCCTCGCCGGTGTAACTCGCGGGCGTTTTGAAATACAAGGCGATGCCGTCGTCGATGGTCTCGCCATGTTCGTCGTGGAACCGGGCGTAGTGCGCGTAACGCGGTGTGAGCGATCGGCCGATCAACGTTTCCGCGATCGCAAGCGCGCGCGGCCCCGAGATGCGGAGCACGCCGACGCCTCCGGCACCGGAAGCGGTGGCGATAGCGGCGATGGTGTCGTGGGTTTCCATTCGTAGGATTCTACGGTGCTGCCGCTCGGTTTCGGTTCGCTTTGGCGGGAAAAGACATGATGTTGTGTATCGGTTGGGCGCGTCGTCGGCTGCGTCTTGCGGCCTCATACACGCACAGAAACACGAAGCCCACCTTGCGGTGGGCTTCGTTCGCTCTTGTTTGTTCGATCAAGGTCATCCAAGACTTCTTATCTAAGCATGCTCGCCGGATACCGACATCCCATCATCCGCGCGCGACTTGGTTCACTTCGCTTCGACCGTCTTCTTATCGCCGTATTTCTTCATCATCCACCACTGCTGCAGCATGCCCAACGCGCCGTTGGTCACCCAGTACAGCACGAGGCCGGAAGGGAAGAACATCAAGGTCAGGCCGATGACCAGCGGCATCGCTTGCATCATCTTCTGCTGCATCGGATCCATGCCCACCATCGGGGTCATGCGCTGGGTGAGCCACATGATCGTGACGTTAAGGATCGGCAGGATGAAGAACGGGTCGGCGGCGGTTAGATCCTGTACCCACAAGATCCACGGCGCTTGTCGCAGTTCGACCGCTTCGACCAACACCCAATACAGCGCCAGGAACACCGGCATTTGGATGAAGATCGGCAAGCAGCCGCTGGCCGGGTTGATCTTTTCCTTCTTGTACAGCTCGATCATCGCGAGCTGATATTTTTCTTTGTCGTCGCCGTAGCGTTCTTTCAGTTGCTGCATGCGCGGTTGGAATTTGCGCATCTTCGCCATCGACTTGTATTGCGCCGCCGACAACGGATACAGCAACAGCTTGATCACCACCACCAGCAGCACGATCGCCCAACCCCAGTTGGAGGTGAATTTATGCAGCGTCGCCAACGTCCAATGGATCGGCTGCGCGAGCACGGTGAAGATGCCGTAATCCAAGGTCAGGCCAAGCCCGGGTGCGACTTTCTCCAAGCGTTCTTGGCTTTTCGGACCGATCCACAAACGCGCGGTGGTGCTGCCCTGCTGACCGGGCGCGAGCGAGAACTCGGGACCGGTCGCGACGATGCCGTATTGATTGCCGGCGTTGACCAGCGAGTAATTCGCTTTCTGGTCGTCCTGCGGAATCCAGGCAGTGAAGAAGTAATGCTGCAGCAGCGCGATCCAACCTTTGCCGACGGTGGCGTTGAGCGGGCCATCGTCGACGTAATCTTCGTACTTACGCTTTTCGTATTTTTCTTCCGGGCTGTACCACGCGGCGCCGTTGAAGCTGAAACTGGTGGGCTGCATGATGCTGGTGGAAATCGCCGGAGGAATGCGCGAAATCTGGCGATAGACATAGCCTTTCCACGCCGCTGCGCTGCGGTTGTCGATATCGTCGCGCACGCTGAGCGTGTAATCGCCGCGCTTAAGCGTGTAAGTGCGACGGATCGCGACACCATCGGCGCCGGTCCACACGAAACTCGTGCTCACCGTCTCTTGGCCCTGCGCCAACGCGAATTCGCGCTGCGCTTGCGCCGGCACGAAACCGCCGTTGTGGTTCGGCGCGCCTTTGGCGCTGACCCAACCGCTTTGCGCGATGTAAAAATCTTTGCCGCTGTCTTGCAGCAGGCGCACCGGCGGCGATTGTTTTTTGCGTTCCTGCGGGAATTTCAGCAGCTCTGCGCCGCGAATCGTGGCGCCATCGAGGGTCAATCGCAGTACATCGTTGCTGATCACGACCGTCGCTGCGGCCGGTGCCGCGCTCATCGTCGGCTTCGGCTCGGTGGTGGGCGTACTGCCCGGCGCCGCAGGGATCGCTGTTTGCGCGGGGTCCGAAAGCGCCGCCGCTTGCGGTACGCCGGGCACCGGCAAACCTGTCGCGGTGTTAGTGCCGGCATCGGTTTGCGCTTGCGCGGTCGGGGTTTCGCCACGCATCCGCTCATGCGCCTGTTCTTTGTTCCACTCCATCCACAGCAGTGTCGCCACCATCAACCAGGCGATGAGCAGAAAAGTACGGGTTTGGTTCATGGGGTGGCTGCAGGCGTGATGTCGTCGCGCGGACCGGTCAAGCGTCGGCGGACGGGGCGGAAGTCGGTTCCGGCGCGTTCGGCGTCGGCGTGAGCGTCTGAGGTATGGACGCGGGCGGCATTGTGCAAGGCGCGGGGTTCGTGGGCAACGCGCCGCTACGTTCTAAAGCGTGTTTGAACGCGGCGAGTAAGTCTGGGCCGCTGGCGTTCGCCGCCGTATTGCGGGCGACGACCACGAACGCGCCGCCAGCGAGCATGGCGCGATGGCGGCGAAAAAAATCGCGGAGACGTCGCTTGATGCGATTACGACCGACTGCACGACGATCGACTTTTCGCGACACCGCAAGCCCGAGGCGTGCGGGGCGATCGTCGAGGAGGTAGTGCAAGGTCAGAAGAGGTGTTACCACGCGCCGCCCGTGTTCGAAGACGCGCGCGAATTCGGCTTTGGCGCGTACCCGTGCTTGCGGCGGAAACGTGGCGCCGATCTCGAAAGTTGTCTCGCGAGACGTCAGGTTTCCGGACATCGGCCGGGCGGCTCCGCTAGCAGGTCCGCTAGCAGATCCGCAAGCAGAATCAGGCGGTGAGACGCTTACGGCCCTTGGCGCGGCGGCGCGACAGGATTTTGCGGCCGTCGGCGGTCTTCATGCGGGCACGGAAGCCGTGGTCGCGCTTGCGCTTGAGGTTGCTGGGTTGATAAGTGCGCTTGGTGGCCATGGTGGTCGGGCTCGTGCAGCTCGAAAAAAGACGGTGAGCGTGCGCACTCGGCGCACAATGAACCGCGAATGATGCCCGATCGGTGTCGCTAGAGTCAAGGCGGCCGAACTCGGCCTGCATTGTCTCCCCTGCGCCGGCTCGTCGTTTCCGGTGCGGGCACGGCCGCGGATCGTCCTGTTCACGGCGCTCGCTGGCCGACGCTGCGGGTGCGGCGAGCCGACCGGGGTGGTAGTCTGCAGGACTTCCCACCGCCCTTCACCGCGCTTGCCCAGCGGCACGCGGCGCGGCAGTGTTATGGCGACACGATGGCCTGCGATACGAGGCCTCGTGACCTCCTCCTACGCAAGACTCACCCGATTCGTTGCCCGACCCGATGGAAGCTTGGCCCCGCTGTCTCGAACGCCTCGAAGCCGAATTGCCGGCGGAGGAGGTCCACACTTGGCTCAAGCCGCTTCAGGCACGCCTGCGCGACGACGGTTCGGTGATGCTGTATGCGCCCAACGCGTTCGTCCGCGACGAAGTGCAGTCGCGCTATTTGGGCCGAATCAGCGAGCTGCTCGGGCATTACGCCGGCAATGCCGCGGTCAGTCTCGAAGTGGGTTCGGTTTCGCGGCCTGCGGCGGCCACGGCCGTGGTCACGAACGGTCACGGCAGCCTCCCGAGCCATCGGCCGGGGCCTGCGGTCGAATTCGCCGGCAATCTCGATAATCACTACAGCTTCGATAATTTCGTCGAAGGCCGCAGCAATCAGCTCGGCCGCGCCGCCGCGTTGCAAGCGGCGCAGAAACCCGGCGATCGCGCGCATAACCCGCTGCTGCTTTACGGCGGCACCGGTTTGGGCAAAACCCATCTGATGTTCGCGGCCGGCAACGAAATGCGCCGAAACAATCCGAGCGTCCGCGTGCTGTATCTGCGCAGCGAACAGTTCTTCAGCGCGATGATGAAAGCGCTGCAGGACAAGACCATGGACGCGTTCAAGCGCCATTTTCAGCAGGTCGATGCGCTATTGATCGACGATATCCAATTCTTCGCCGGCAAAGACCGCACCCAAGAAGAGTTTTTCCACACCTTCAATGCGCTGTTCGACGGCAAGCAACAAATCATCTTGACCTGCGACCGTTATCCGCGCGAAGTCGAGGGTTTGGAACCGCGGTTGAAATCACGCTTGGCGTGGGGTTTGTCGGTCGCGATCGAGCCGCCGGATTTCGAGACCCGTGCGCAAATCGTGTTGTCGAAAGCCAAAGAGCGCGGGGTGGCGTTATCCGAGGACGTGGCCTTCTTGCTGGCCAAGAAGATGCGCAGCAACGTGCGCGACCTCGAAGGCGCGCTCAACACGCTGGCGGCGCGGGCCAATTTCACCGGCCGTGCGATCACTGCGGAATTCGCCCAGGAAACTTTGCGCGATCTGTTGCGCGCGCAGCAACATGCGATCGGCATCCCCAATATCCAGAAGGCCGTGGCAGACTACTACGGTCTTCAGATCAAGGATTTGTTGTCCAAACGTCGGACCCGTTCGCTGGCGCGCCCACGGCAAGTGGCGATGGCCTTGGCGAAGGAACTGACCGAGCACAGCTTGCCGGAGATCGGCGATGCCTTCGCGGGGCGGGACCACACGACCGTGCTGCATGCCTGTCGTCAGATCAAAACCCTGATCGAAAGCGACGGTAAGTTGCATGAAGATTGGGATAAATTGATCCGCAAGCTGAGCGAGTGACGTGATGGTGATCGGTCGGAACACGAGGGCGTCGCCAGAACGCATTCGCATCCGATGTTTGGGGGATAAAGCCCTTGGGATAATGTGTGGATAAGTGGTCGCGCGACGGAGGGCCTCATTTTTATCCACAGGCTGTCCCCGCTGTCCGGGACGACTTATCACGGACTTTACCTGCTTAAAAATTTTATTGAGATCAATAAGTTAGTTCGGTTACACTCCGTTTTTCGCCACACCATCATCACCAGCTTTTGATATTTATCCTTTCGAAGCTTGGCCTTTAGGGGAACCCAACCAGATGCGTTTCAGCCTGCAACGCGAAGTGCTTTTGAAACCGTTGGCGCAAGTGGTCAACGTCGTCGAACGTCGTCAGACCCTGCCAGTACTGGCGAATCTGTTGGCGCGCGTCGACGGCGACCAACTGTCGTTGACGGGCACCGACCTGGAAGTGGAGATGGTCGCGCGGACTCGCGTTGAGGACGCCCAAGCCGGCGAACTGACGATTCCGGCGCGCAAGTTGTTCGAAATCGTCCGTGCCCTGCCCGACGGCAGCAAAGTCACGGTCACCCAAGCGGGCGACAAAGTGACGGTGCAAGCCGGTCGCAGCCGTTTCACCTTGGCGAGCCTACCGGCCAACGATTTCCCGTCGCTCGACGAAGTGGATGCGACCGAGCGCGTGAAGGTCGGCGAAGCGGCGCTGAAAGAACTGATCGAACGCACCGCGTTCGCGATGGCGCAGCAAGACGTGCGCTATTACCTCAACGGCCTGTTGTTCGATTTGCGCGATAACGTGCTGCGCTGCGTGGCCACCGATGGCCATCGTCTTGCCTTGTGCGAAGCCAAACTCGAAGACGCCGTGCAAACCAAGCGTCAGATCATCGTCCCGCGCAAAGGCGTTTTGGAATTGCAGCGTTTGCTCGAAGGCGGCGACCGCGAGTTGGAAATGGAAATGGGTCGCAGCCATATTCGCGTGAAACGCGATGACGTGACCTTCACCAGCAAACTCATCGATGGCCGGTTCCCCGATTACGAAGCGGTGGTGCCGATCGGCGCCGACCGTGAGGTCAAGATCGATCGCGAAGCGTTTCGCGCCTCGCTGCAGCGCGCGGCGATTCTGTCCAACGAGAAATACCGCGGCGTGCGGATCGAAGTCTCGCCCGGTCAACTCAAGATCAATGCGCATAACCCCGAGCAAGAAGAAGCGCAGGAAGAGCTCGAGGCCGACACGAAGGTCGATAGCTTGACCATCGGGTTCAACGTCAATTACCTGCTGGATGCGCTTTCGGCACTGCGCGACGAGCATGTGGTGTTGCAGCTGCGCGATGCGAATTCGTCCGCCCTGGTGCGCGAAGCCAGCAGCGAGAAGTGCCGGCATGTGGTGATGCCGCTACGGCTCTGATCGTGGCCAGATGTTGAAATTCGCGTTCCACGTGAAACATACGACTCGCCCGGGCACCCCCGGGCGAATTCGTTTGGGCGATGTCGACAGCTGCGTTCGAGGCGGGCCGTGCGCATAACGCGGCTACACGCGGCTAATGTCCGGCGGCTGACGAAGATCGAATTGGCGCCCGCACCGGGCATCAACTTGATTACCGGCGATAACGGTGCCGGCAAGACCAGCGTGCTCGAAGCCCTGCATTTGCTCGCTTATGGCCGTAGCTTCCGTGGGCGTGTCCGCGATGGGTTGATCCAAACAGGGGCGCAGGCGGTCGAGATCTTCGCGGAATGGCGCGAAGACGTGGGCGCGCAGCAGCGCCGCGCAGGATTGCGGCATACCGGGCAAGCCTGGGAGGGCCGACTCGATGGCGCCGGGGTGTCGCACCTCGGGGAGTTGTGCGCGGCGCTTGCGGTCGTGACATTCGAGCCCGGCAGCCATGCGTTGGTGAGCGGTGGCGGCGAGCCGCGGCGGCGCTTAGTCGATTGGGGTTTGTTCCACGTGGAACAAAGCGAGCGAGGCGGCGATTTTATGACTTTGTGGCGCCGCTACGCCCGCGCCCTGAAACAACGCAACGCCTTGCTCAAGGCGCGCGTCCGCGACCGACAGTTGGAGGTCTGGGATCATGAACTGGCCGAGGCCGGGGAGCCGCTGACGCGACGGCGCCAGGACTACCTCGACCGTTTGGAGCCGGTGTTGCAAGCGATCGCCGCAGAACTGGTGCCCTCGCTGGGTGTTGCGCGGCTGCAATTCCAGCCCGGCTGGTCGCGCGATAGCGTGTCGCTGGCCGATGCCTTGGTCCTGGCGCGGGATCGCGACTTAGCGAATGGATTCACCTCGGTCGGTCCGCATCGTGCCGACTGGCGGATCGACTACACAGGATTACCGGGCCGAGAAGCGCTCTCGAGAGGCCAAGCGAAATTGACGGCGCTCTCGCTGCTGTTGGCCCAGGCCCAGTGTTATGCCGATGCCAGCGGCGAATGGCCAGTCATTGCGCTGGACGATCTAGCGTCCGAGCTCGACCGTCAGCATCAACGACGTGTATTGGAGCGCCTCGTCGCTTCCGGGGCGCAAATTTTCATCACCGGCACCGAGGCGCCAGCGGCTTTACTCGGGCTGCAGGCGCCGGTCGAGACGTTCCACGTGGAACAAGGCCGTATCGGGCCGCCACCGCCATGCGAGCACTCGGCTACGGACAGCGAATGACCGGTGACATGATGAACGATCTCGGGCGCGATCGATCGATGGCTTGGCGAGCATCGCGCCGCATCGCCGATCGCGAGGATGCGAGTGTTGGCGGACATCGAGCCACCGTTCGATGCGAACAATAGGCCACCACCACTCGTGCGAACGGGACGCCCCGGAAAGCCGTTATATCGGTAGGCGCTTCGCGGCATGGAGACGGTGCCGAATCTCCCGGCCGGGCGGCTGAGCGCCGATCGGCAGAAGACCCGTGCCGCTGCCGCGTTGATCGTGGCCTCGCGCCAAGGGCAAGATCCGCGAGCCACAACGGGTCGCTAGCGCGGCGATGCATCGTCAAGCGACGGGCTTGGTCTCGTCGGACACGCCGCTGGGCGACAACAGCAGTGAGCTGCGCGGTGCCGATGGCGTAAACGAAGAACACATGATTGGATGAATTCAGTCGGTGGTTCTGGGTCGTCCAGCAAGGGACGTCGGGGCAGACGCGCAAGCCCGTGGCGCTGCGACGAAAAACAGAGCACATCGTGAACGCTTCGCATCGATGCGTTCCGCTGAACAAGTTGTTTCATTACGGCACAAGCAGAAAGCGCTGCAGCGATGCCGCCGGTCCGCTCGCCGTAAACGCGAATCGTTCACACGCGAACTAACGCTTGCTTAATCGCAAGCTCACGAACGGATAACAACCACCTAATCGAGACGTAATCGAGCCTCGCGAACATGTGCCGCATGTTCACATCCCCAACGTCCGCACAAACAACGCCCCCTTTGACGCTCACGCGCGTCGAACACGACCATGCCGAGCGCAGCGAAATCGAAGGCTTCATCGCGGCGGTATACCGCGAGCGTTACGGCGCCGAGCTGCGCAGCTTCTTGCCGCATTTGATCGCGTTTCGCGATCACACCGGCACGCTGCAAGCCGCCGTCGGCGTTCGCTATGCCCGCGATGGGCGCTTGTTCGTCGAACAATATCTCGACGCCGATGCCGAGGCCGAAGTCGCGCGCGTGCAGCGCACGCCAATCCCGCGCGAGCGCGTGGTCGAAGTCGGCAATTTCGCCTCGCGCACGGCGGGCGATGCGCGCGAAGTGATCGTGCGATTGACCGGTTTGTTGCACGGCGAGGGCATGCGTTGGGTGTTGTTCGCGGCCACGCGCCAACTGCGCAACACGTTCGATCGGTTGCATCTGGCGACGGTGCCGCTCGCGCCTGCCGATCCGACGCGGTTGCAGGAAACGCAGAATCTCTGGGGCCGTTATTACGACGCCAAACCGCAGGTACTCACGGGCGATATCGCTTCCGGTTACGCCTATTTGCAGCGCCGCGCGGAAGAGGCCGATCCGAACGAACGGCATTGGTTGCTGTCGTCGGTGTTGCGTAGTGCATGTGCGGCGACGGGTTGAACGCCATGCGTCTCGATACCGCGAAGACGATGAGCCATCACGGCTTTCGCGACATGCTCGATGCCTTGCCGTCGTCGCCGTTGCGCATCATCGCGGCCGATGACGAACGCAGCGCGCGTACGTTGGCCGACGATGTCGAACGCTGCGCCGAGGCCTTGAATCGCGTCGGTGCGCGTCGCGTCGCGAGTCGATTGGATAACGGCCCCGCGTGGCTGACGCTGGATCTCGCGCTGCGCCGTCTCGATGGCGTGCATATTCCGTTGCCGACGTTCTTCACGCCACAACAAATCGAACACGCCTTGCGCACGAGCGGTGCCGAGGGCGTCGCGATCGCCGACAGCGCATCGATGTCAGTCGAAGCGCTGCCGTCCTCGCCGCTCATCGCAGGACTGCGTTGGCAACCGCGCGACACCGAGCGCACCACGCTCCCCGAAGGAACAGCGTGCATCACCTACACCTCGGGAACGACCGCGCAGGCGAAAGGCGTGTGCTTGGACGCGACTTCGATGTTGCGCGTGGCGACATCGCTGTCGGAGGCCACGGCATCGCTCTCGTTGCGGCGTCATCTCTGCCTGATGCCGCTGTCCACGCTGCTGGAAAACATCGCGGGCGTGTATGCCGCGTGGCTCGCAGGCGCGGAGATCGCGGTGCCGTCGCTCGCCGAGATCGGCTACAGCGGTGCCGCAGGATTGGATGTTGCGGCGTTGCTGCGCTGCCTGCATCGTTATCGTCCCGATAGCGTGATCGTGTTTCCGCAGTTGCTGCTCGCTTTGGTGATGGCCGCGGAGCAAGGCCAGGCGTTGCCATCGTCGCTGCGCTTCGTCGCCGTCGGCGGCGGGCGCGTCGGCACGCGCTTGCTCGCGCGCGCAGCGGCGGTCGGTTTACCGGTGTACGAAGGTTACGGGCTGACCGAATGCGCATCGGTGGTCTGTCTTAATCGCCCCGGCGCACTGCGTCCCGGCAGCGTTGGCCGACCGTTGCCGCATGCGCGCGTATTCGTCGCCGCGAACGAAGCGGACGAGGGCGAGCTGTTCGTCGATGGCGTGCGTTGCTTGGGTTATCTCGGCGATCACGACCTGCCGCCTGGACCGATCGCCACCGGCGATCTGGGCCGTATCGACGACGACGGGTTCGTGCATATCACCGGCCGTCGCAAACACATGTTCATCACCGCCTACGGCCGCAACGTCGCGCCCGATTGGGTGGAAAGCGAAGTGCTGCAGCATCCGCTGTTCGCGCAGGCGATGGTGTGCGGCGAAGCGCGCCCGCACAACATCGCGGTGCTGTGGACGCGTCGACCGGATGCCGACGAGCGCGCGATC
Source organism: uncultured Gammaproteobacteria bacterium (assembly GCA_963783035.1). GTDB lineage: Bacteria > Pseudomonadota > Gammaproteobacteria > Xanthomonadales > Xanthomonadaceae > Lysobacter_I. The sequence goes on along the minus strand of CAWAMC010000004.1, from coordinate 164,853 downwards.
CGCGCGGCCTTGGCCGAGGTCAATCGCGGCTTACCCGATTACGCGCAGGTCGCCGATTACGTGCGCGCCGCCGCACCGTTCGCGCACGACAACGGTTTGCTCACCAGCAACGGCCGACTGCGCCGCGACGCCATCGCGCAGCGCTATGCCGATGCGATCGAGCGGCGTTACGCCAGCGCGCACAGACACACGCCACACGAGAGAACCGCATGAATTTTCACGATGAGTTGATCGCCGCCACCGCCGCCGAGCGCGAGACGCTGCTGAGCGTACCGATCATCCACGATGCGCTGGAAGGACGCATCGCGCCGGCCGATTACGTCGCCTTCCTCACCCAGGCGTATCACCACGTCCGCCACACCGTGCCATTGCTGATGGCCTGCGGCGCGCGTTTGCCGGCGCGCTTGGAATGGTTGCGCACCGCGATCGGCGAATACATCGAGGAAGAGATGGGCCATCAGGAATGGATTCTCGACGACCTCGTCGCCTGCGGGGCGGATCGCACTACCTGCGCGAACGCGATGCCGTCGTTCGCCACCGAAATGATGGTCGCCTACGCCTACGACACCATCGCCCGCGGCAATCCGGTGGGGTTCTTCGGCATGGTGCTGGTGCTCGAAGGCACCAGCGTCGCGCTCGCGACGCGTGCGGCCGAAGCGATCGAACGCGATCTCTCGCTGCCGCGCAACGCATTCTCGTATTTGCGTTCGCACGGCGATCTGGATATCGAGCACACCGGTTTCTACGAGCAACTGATGAATCGTCTCGACGATGTCGACGATCGCGCCGCGGTGGTGCATGCCGCACGTCGCTTCTATCGTTTGTACGGCGATGTCTTCCGCAGCCTGCGCGACGACGCAACGACGATGCGCGTCATGGCCTCGCGCGTCGCTGCGCAAAACGACAAGACGGCGGAAGCGGCATGAGCGCACTCGACTTGCGCGATCGCGTCGTCGTGCTCACCGGCGCCTCCGGCGGCATCGGTGCGGCCCTGACCGCGGAATTCGTCGCCGCTGGGGCGCGCGTGATCGCGGTCGGTCGCGATCTGGGACGCTTACAGCGCGTGGTCGCCGCGCATCCGCGCGACGCGGTGCGCGCGCTCGCCGCCGATGTCGCGACCGATGCCGGCCGCATTCAAGTTGCGCTACAGGCGTCGGCGCAACAGGCCTCGTTGCTGGTGATCGCGCATGCGCAGGCCGCGTTCGGAATGTTCGAAGCGCAGGACGCGGATGCGTTAGCGGATACGCTCGAGACCAATCTAATCGCGCCGATGCGCTTGATCCATGCATTGTTGCCTGCGTTGCGCGCGAAAGCATCCCCGTCCGCGCCCGCAGCGGTGGTGGCCGTGGGTTCCACCTTCGGCAGCTTGGCGTATCCGGGCTTCGCGACGTACAGCGCCAGCAAATACGGCTTGCGCGGCTTGATCGAAGGCCTGCATCGCGAATACGCCGACGACACCGCGCTGCGCTTCCAGTATCTGGCGCCGCGCGCGACCCGCACCGCGTTCAACAGCGCCGCGGTCGATGCGATGAACCGCGAGCTCAAAGTGACGCATGACACGCCCGAAGCGGCCGCGAAAGCGTTGCGCATCGCGATCGAGCGCGGCACGCCGCGAAAACAATTGGGTTGGCCCGAAGCGCTGTTCGTGCGACTCAACGCCCTGCTGCCCGGCATGATCGATCGCAGCCTTAAAGCGCAGCTACCGGTGGTGCGTCGTCATGCGGCATCCGCCGCGGCGCACATCGCGCCCGGATCGCAGGCCGCGCCCCATTCCGTATCCATCGTTCCCGTAGAGGTTCCTCATGAAACCGCAACGCCGTAATGCTTTGTTGCCGCTCGCGCTGATCGCGTTCGGCGGTCTGTCCGCCGTCGCTCAAGCGGCCGATCCCACATTGCCGGCCGATGTCGGCGCGGTGCAGGACCAGTGGGCCGAGATCATGTACAAGACGCCGAAAGCGCAGCGCGCCGCCGCGCTGGAAGGGTTGTCCAAGCGCGCCGAAGCCGCACGTAACGCGCACGCGAAGCATGCCGGCGCGTTGATCTGGGAGGGCATCGTTCTGTCCAGCTTGGCCGGCGAAAAAGGCGGCGTGGGCGCGCTCGGATTGGTGAAGCAGGCGCGCAAAGAATTCGAGCAAGCGCTCGCGATCGAACCCGGTGCGCTGTCCGGTTCGGCGTATACCAGTCTGGGCTCGCTTTACTACCAAGTGCCGGGTTGGCCGCTTGGGTTCGGCGACGACGACAAAGCCCGACAGATGTTGAAGAAGGCGCTGCAGATCGATCCCGACGGCATCGACGCGAATTATTTCTACGGCGATTTCTTGCGCGACCAAGGCGATTTCAAAGCCGCCGCCGCCGCGTTGGAAAAAGCGATCGCCGCACCGGCGCGCACGGGCCGCGAAGCCGCCGATCAAGGCCGCCGCAAAGAAGCGCAGGCGTTGTTGACCAAGGTTCGCGCGGAGCTTGCGAAGCGCTGATCCCCAACGCACACTGCGCGCATGCGCGTTCTGTTGGTCGAAGACGACCTTTCGCTCGGTGAAGGTCTCCGCACGGCGTTACGACGCGCCGCGTACAGTGTCGATTGGCTGCACGACGGCGCGTCCGCGTTCAATGCGATTCGCGACGATATCGATCGCAGCGAGATCGATATCGTCGTGCTCGATTTGGGCCTGCCGAGGATGGACGGCATCGAGGTTATCCGAGCCGCGCGCCGCATCGGCGCGCGCGTGCCGATCTTGGTCCTGAGCGCGCGCGAACGCGCCGCCGACCGCACGTTGGGTTTGGATGTCGGCGCCGACGATTATCTCGGCAAACCTTTCGACACCAACGAACTCATCGCCCGCGTGCGCGCGCTGCTGCGGCGCAGCCAAGGGCGCGCCAGCCCGACCTTGCGTTGCGGCGCGCTCGAATTGGATCCGGCGAATCTTTCGCTGCGTTGGCAAGGGAAAAACATCGATCTGCCGCGGCGCGAATTCGCGCTATTGCGCGTCTTGATGGAAAGCCCGGGCCGCATCGTCTCGCGCGAGTCGGTGCAGCAACGGCTCTACGGTTGGGACGAAGACGTCGCCAGCAACGCGCTCGATGTGCATATCCACCATTTGCGTCGCAAACTACCGCCCGCGTTGATTCGCACGGTGCGCGGCATGGGCTATAGCCTCGACGAAGCGGTCGCGACCGGCGCGCCTGCCGAGCCGCCGCCGAGCGCCGCGACCGACGGCCCTGCCGCACCATGACCTCGATCCGTCGCTTGATGTTGGTGTCGTTGATCGCCACCGTGTCCTTGGTGACGATCGCCGCCGCCGCGTTCAGCTATCGCGTCGGTTTGCAGGAAGCGGGCGAATTGTTCGACGCCAAACTCGCGCATTCCGCGCGCGTACTGATGAGCTTGGTCGACGGCTCGCTGCAAGATATCGCCCGGCGCGAATCGGGCGAACCGCTGGTCATCGACGTTTGGCACGGCGACGCCTCAGGCGAAGGCGAAGCGCTGGCCTTTTCCGATGGCCATGCCTACGAAACCAAACTCGCCTTCCAGGTGCGCGACCCGAAGGGCCGGCTACTTCTGCGCTCGCAAAGCGGGCCGGAGCGACCGTTAGCGCCGTTGCGGCCCGGCTATGTCGATCGCGAGATCGATGGCCAGCACTGGCGTAGTTTCAGCCTGCGCGCACCCAGCGGTTTCTGGTACCAAGCCGGCGAAGCATCCGACATCCGCGCCGAGATCGCCGAAGAAATCGCTTTCGGCACATTGCTGCCGCTGTTGATCGCGCTGCCGCTGTTGGCGGCCATGGTCTGGTTCATCGTGACGTGGTCGTTGCGCGATCTGCGCAAAATTTCCGATGAAATCGGCGAGCGCGCGCCGGAGCGAATGGCGCCGCTGCGGATCGAACGCGTGCCGGTGGAAATCGAGCGCTTGGTCGCCGCAGTTAATAGTTTGCTCGGCCGATTGCAGGACGCACTGGCGCGAGAACGTCGTTTCACCGCCGACGCCGCGCACGAATTGCGCACGCCGATCGCCGCGCTGAAGGTGCACGCCGACAATCTGCGCACCGCGCGCGATGCGGACGAAGCCGAAGAATCGCGGCAACAACTCGACCGCGGGATCGAACGCATCGAACGTTTGGTCGCGCAGCTGTTGATTCTCAATCGGGTCGAACCCAGCGCTGCGATGCCGGCGCCGGTAGCGATGGATCTCGATGCGATCGTGGACCAGCAAGTCGAAGGTCTGCGCGCCTTGGCCGAAGTACGACGAATCGAGTTTTCCGTACAAACACAGCCGACGCATTTACTCGGCGACGGTCCTGCGCTGGAATCGTTGGTGCGCAATTTGCTCGATAACGCATTGCGCTACACGCCCGAAGGCGGGCGCGTGCGCGTCGCGTTGAGTCGCGCCGATGGCGCCGCCGTGTTGTGCGTGGAAGACAGCGGCCCGGGCATCGCACCGGAAGCCCGCGAGCGCGTGTTCGAGCGCTTCCACCGCGAGCCCGGTAGCGGCGTGGAAGGCAGCGGCCTGGGCTTGTCGATCGTGCGCGAAGTACTGGCCTTGCACCGTGGAGCGATCGAGCTCGACCCCTCGCCCGAATTGGGTGGTCTGCGCGTTCGAATCGCGCTGCCGGCGTTGGCGTGACGCGCGCCGCGGTGCCGCCGGCCGCGCCGGTTGGAAGACCTGTGCGAAAGGGTATGATCGCGGAAAGGGGAGACGATCGCTGACACGGGTTTAGACGACCGGATGACCGATAAGAGGCCGACAAATGGCAACTGAAGATGAAAAAAGCGGGCCTGTGCCGGAGGCCAAGCTTATTCATGGCGATGACCATGACCATGACTATGTGTACGACCCTGAAACTGGCGCGAAGGCGACCTTGGACGGCACCCCTTACACAACGGTCAGCACGGACGATGTCGCGCTTATCGAAGCCGGAAAGCGCCAACAAGCGGACATGCGTGTGCCGCTTCTGGCCGGCAAAGACGATCCCAACGCCTTCGTGTTCTTCGCCGTCCTCGACGGGACCGGAAACGATAGGCACGACCCGAACGCCGCGCCTACAGGCGTCGCGCAGATCTACGAGCAGCTCGACGACCAAATCAAAGCGGGGTATGGCGACGGCCACATCGCCGCTGCCTATGTCACGGGAACGAAGACCAGGACCTATGACGACGCGTGGGATGGCGCGGAAGGCTATTCGGCCGACGATCGTGCCGAAACCATGTACGTGGAGTTCTGCAAACAAGCGCACTGCGTGGAAGGAAAAATATCCGGAGGCGGAAATCAGTCTCGCCTCCATGGGCTTTAGCCGTGGCGCGGAGGAAGCGGTGCTGCTCGGCCATCTCGTGCATGAGCGCGGGATCCACCATCCCAACGACATCACATACGAGACCACGGGCGATGGTCTGGTGAAAGCGGGCAGCATCGCGTTCAAACAAGAGGAACCGCGCATCGCCGCGGGCGATGAAGTGAAGCAGTCGCTCATTGCCATCGACCCGGTCTCCGAAGGCGACCTCAAAGACGGCGGGCTCATTGGCGACGGGATGCCCTATGGTGTTGCGCCGACCGTGGTCGGGGGATTCCAGCTCACCGCTCGCGATGAGACAAGACGGGCGTTCGAAGGCACGCAACATATCGAGCCGGGCCTCAGCGAAGATCGGACGCGGGCGAATATCGTGGTTCCCGGTGCGCACGCCGACGTCGGCGACGGGTACTACGCGAATGGTCTGGGCGTCCGCTACACCAACATGGTCGAAGAACTACATCAACGATCTGGTGGACTTCGAGAAGCCGCTGTTGACCCTGAAGCCGGAGGACACGAATCTCGGTTTGGGAAGCACCAACGTCATCCACGATTCGGAAAAGCATCCGGCTGGGCCGCTGCCCGGGAACTTGGTCTACGACGAGGACGCATTTCGAGACGACGGCAACCGACCGCGAACACGTCGCTCCGAGTCAGGCCGGTGGACCGATGGACCTCGGCGCTGACAAGCACGTGGATATCGCTCGGCAAGTCGACGATCGCCGCAGACCCCGTCGCTTCGTCGGCCGGACATCGGCATCTTGTACGACCCGAAGGAAGAACAGGAAAAAGCTGCACGTATCATCCCGTCACCGATCGAAGTCGCGTCGCCCTGAAGCGTCCCTCATCAAGGTCACAACATCGCATCCCGAATTGCGCGAGGCGAGATGCGAAACTGGCGTGTTTGCTCCGGTGGAGAAGAGCGAACCGACGTCGCCGCCAGAAACCGAAGACGTGTTGATCGAGGACGCCGACGGCAAGCCGATCGGCATGTACCCGATCGAGATGGTGCCGAGCGACCGTGTGGTCGGCACCTTGCCGATCTCCGCGCCCACGCATCCCGCTGTTCCCGATGTACAGCGAAGCGTGGAACGCCATGGCGGATGCGGGAAAAACGAACATCCCATCTGGCGCCATGAGCGAAAACGACCGCAGTCGCGCCGCCGCCGCCGTAACCGCCGCCGCCATGACAGGGCCGCCTCCGCTCGACCGCATCGACACCGTGGTCTTGAACAGAATCGGGCGATAAGCTGATCGCGATCGAAGGCGATCCGACTGACCCGGCGAGCAAGCGCGTGAGCGTTCCGTTGGAAACGGCGGTGAAAACGCCGGTCGAGGAATCCACCAAGAAAGCGGAAGCGGCGTTGGAAGAACAGCAGGATAAAGCGCGGGCTACGCCGAACAACACGCTCCAGCCGGCGGTGGCGACGACATCGCGCGCCCAGTGACGCGTTCGATGCGGTGGTCGTTGCAGAGGGACGATGCGGCATCCTTCGTCCGCCGACCATCGCCGCGGAATAACGTCAGCGTTTCAGCTGATGAAGCGCCAGTGTCGCACCGCCGATGAAATCGAACGAAACGCAAAACGTCAGCTACGCCGCAACTGATGTCGGGCTGCCTAAACGAGAGCCTGAATCACGGAGCGATCGAGCGCGATCTCTCGCTCGAACGGGGCGGTTCCCGCGTTCGCATCGTCTCGCACGCCGCGCATAGGCCGCCATCGCGGCCGCCATGCCCAGAGCCAACGGCATTCCGGCGCGAGGGCGCCCCGGCTGGTATAATTTCGCCCTCACGCCCTATAGCTAATGTGTCGCCCGCGGCGCGCCCGTCGGCGGCATGGACGAACGATACGAATGACTGACGACACCACGCAGCCCGGCACCCCGAACAACACCTACGATTCGACCAAAATCACCGTCTTGCGCGGCCTGGAAGCGGTCCGCAAGCGGCCGGGCATGTACATCGGCGATGTCCACGACGGCACCGGTCTGCACCACATGGTGTTCGAGGTGGTCGATAACGCGATCGACGAAGCCCTCGCCGGCCACGCCGACGATGTCTTCGTCACCATCCACGAAGACGGCTCGGTCTCGGTTTCGGACAACGGCCGCGGCATCCCGGTCGATATCCACAAGGAAGAAGGCGTCTCCGCGGCCGAAGTGATCATGACCGTGCTGCATGCGGGCGGTAAGTTCGACGACAACAGCTACAAAGTCTCCGGCGGCCTGCACGGCGTCGGCGTGTCGGTGGTGAACGCGCTGTCCGAGCATCTGTGGCTGAACATCTGGCGCGACGGCCATCATTACCTGCAGGAATACGCGCTCGGCGAGCCGCTGTTTCCGCTGAAACAAATGGAAGCCTCCAGCAAGCGCGGCACGCTGCTGCGCTTCAAGCCGGCGGTCGAAATCTTCACCGACGTCGAATTCCATTACGACATCCTCGCCAAGCGTCTGCGCGAGCTTTCGTTCCTCAACTCGGGCGTGAAGATCACCCTGACCGACGAGCGCCTCAACGAGCGCGGCGGGCATGCGCATGAAGGGACGCGTCAAGACGTGTTCCAGTACGAAGGCGGCATCCGTTCCTTCGTCGAACATTTGGCCCAATTGAAGACGCCGCTGCATCAGAACGTGATTTCGGTCAGCGGCGAAATGAACGGCATCGTGGTGGACGTGGCCCTGCAATGGACCGACGCCTATCAAGAAACGATGTTCTGCTTCACCAACAACATCCCGCAGAAAGACGGCGGCACGCACTTGATCGGTTTCCGTGCCGCGCTCACGCGCACGCTGACCAATTACATCGAGAACAACGGCATCGCCAAACAGGCGAAGGTCACGCTCACCGGCGACGACATGCGCGAAGGTTTGATCGCGGTGCTGTCGGTGAAAGTGCCCGACCCCAGCTTCTCCTCGCAGACCAAAGAAAAGCTGGTCAGTTCCGAAGTGCGTCCGGTGGTCGAAAGCACCTTCGGCGCGCGCTTGGAAGAGTTCCTGCAAGAACACCCGAACGAAGCCCGCGCCATCACCGGCAAGATCGTCGATGCCGCGCGTGCGCGCGAAGCCGCACGCAAAGCCCGCGACCTCACGCGTCGTAAGGGCGCGCTGGATATCGCCGGTTTGCCGGGCAAACTCGCCGACTGCCAAGAAAAAGATCCGGCGCTGTCCGAACTGTTCATCGTCGAGGGCGACTCGGCCGGCGGTTCCGCGAAGCAGGGCCGTAACCGGAAGAATCAAGCGGTGCTGCCGTTACGCGGCAAGATTCTCAACGTCGAACGCGCGCGTTTCGACCGCATGCTCGCCTCCGCCGAAGTGGGCACGCTGATCACCGCGCTGGGTACCGGCATCGGCCGCGACGAATACAACGCCGACAAATTGCGCTACCACCGCATCATCATCATGACCGACGCCGACGTCGACGGCTCGCATATCCGCACGCTGTTGTTGACGTTCTTCTACCGACAGATGCCGGAGCTGATCGAGCGCGGCCACATTTATATCGGTCTGCCGCCGCTGTACAAGATCAAGCAAGGCAAGAACGAGTTGTATCTCAAAGACGATGCGGCGCTGGATCAATACCTCGCCAACAACGCGGTTGAGAACGCCAAACTGGTGCCGGCCGAAGGCGAATTGCCGATCGAGGGCGCGAATCTGGAGAAGCTGCTGCTCGCCTTCGCCGGCGCGCGCGATGCGATCGCGCGCAATGCGTATCGCTACGATGCGGCCTTGCTCGAAGCGCTGATCGACTTCACCCCGCTCGATGCCGCTTCGCTCGCGCGCAACACCGATGAGCGTCATGAGCTCGATGCGCTCGAAGCCCGGCTCAACCGTACCGGTTTGGGTCGCCCGCGCTTTCGCGTGGGCGTGCAAGCCGCGGCCGATGGCCAACCGGCCGCGCTGCGGGTCGAACGCACGCACATGGGCGAAACCGCGATACAGATCTTGCCGTTGTCGAGCTTCGAGCACGGCGAACTCCGCCCGCTGCGCGACGCCGCCGCGCTGTTGCACGGCCTGTTGCGCGAGGGTGCGAAGATTCTGCGCGGCAATCGAGAAGAGCCTGTCGATAATTTCGCCGATGCCTATGCGTGGTTGCTCGATGAAGCGAAGAAAGGCCGCCAGATTCAGCGCTTTAAAGGCCTCGGCGAAATGAATCCCGAGCAGTTGTGGGAAACCACGGTGAATCCCGACACGCGCCGTCTGTTGCAAGTGCGGATCGAAGACGCCGTCGCTGCCGATCAAATCTTCTCGACCTTGATGGGCGATGTGGTCGAACCGCGCCGCGAGTTCATCGAAGAGAATGCGCTGAAGGTGGCGAATCTCGACGTGTGACGCATCCGGCTTGGCGACGCTGTTGTTCTCGGCTGCCGCTAAACTCGAACCTCTTGTTCTCGCTAAACAACCCCCGCCAGGGCCTTCTTGCTTACGGCGTTGGTTAAAGAGTCAAAAAAACAGAGAGTCGCAAGCCGTACGCTAGACCAGCATCTGAGTATTGTCTTTAATGTCTTAAAAATAGCGCTGGCGTAACATAAGCCAGTGAGAATTGTCGACACAATACAAGAGTCCTACACTCCATCCTGTATCCCCGATTCGAGGAATTTCCCGTGGCTGACGACTTCTACATCCGCGAACCGCTCAAACCCGGGATGTGTGGCCTAGACGTTGCGTACCTACAGGAAGGTCTTCGCATGGAGGGTTATGACGTGCCGGATCATGGCGTCTTTGACGGCCGCACCAGTGAGGCGTGGCGAGAGCTTCAGATCGACAACCGTCTGTCCAGCTACGAGAGATGGCAAGATCGACGGGAGTCGGATAAGGCCCAATATGCCCAGAGTATGGAAGACAGTCTTCGTGGCCGTTTCCCAGACGGGGAGCCTCTTGAGCGGCGGCTACGTGCCGAGTCGCCATGGGAGTTTGAGACTAAGGCGGAATACGAACGGTTTTTGCGGTCTGAGCCGGATCCTTTCGGCCCGGACATCGTCAACGGACATGAGGTTTGGAGCGAGATCAATGCTTCCAGCGAACGGCGGATCAAAGAGAGCCTCCCAACCGATCGCAAGGCAGGCGACCCTTATCCACCTGGAGCGGAAGCGCTATTGCAGGCAAGCAATGACTGGTACTTCCGTCACCTCAAAGGCACTGATGAGAACTGGACGTTCCCGATCGAAGCGACCGAACTCGCCCCCCCCGGTAGCGGGCCTCACTGCCCGATGAGTGACGCTGGCAGCGCCCCTTCCATCACCAACCTCGCGCTGTACGAAGAAGTGCGGAAGCAACTCCCCGCCGAGATCGGTAACGACCGCGCCGCCGAAGCGACCCTGCGCGCGATCCAGGACGGCATCAAAACGCCCGAGCAGTTGCAGGATGTCGTGGTCGCGAACGATCGGATTTTCGTGGTCGGCAATATCCCGGGTTTCCGCGGAGTGGTCGATCTCAACCAGCCGCCGCTGCCGTCGACGGACATCCAGGCGCAGTTCGCCGCATTCGAACAGCGACAACTGATGGAGCGAGAGCAACCGCAACAGGCACGAGGCGGCTTCTCCTTGGGTTGAGGTCGACGCGTGAAGGCGACGAGGCGTTGCTTTCGCGTAAGAATTTCGTTCATAACCCGTAAACCGAATGAACCGCTGCACGCGACCGCGATTCCACCAGCGTGCGCCTGTCCAAAAAATTCACCGGGACAGTTGACATCGAGTTTCAGCGTGTAACCCTACACGCCCCTTTCGTTGTAGGGAGCTCGGCCATGCCGCTCCATTCCATCCGAAATGCGCTGCTCGGCGCGGCCGTCGCCGCGACCCTCGCCGGTTGCGCCACGACGACGTCCTCCACCGGGCGCAAACAATATGTCGGCGCGGTCTCGCAACAGCAGCTCGACCAGCTCGGCGCCCAGGCCTTTGACCAAGTCAAAAGCCAAAAACCTTTGACCCAGGATGGCCGGCAATCGGCCTATGTCCGCTGCGTGGTCGACGCGATCGCCGCGCAGTTGCCCGAAAACCAGCGCCGCGACTGGCAAGAAGCGGTGTTCGTCGACAAGAACCCCAATGCCTTCGCCCTGCCTGGCGGCAAGGTCGGTGTGTATACCGGTCTCTTCGACGTCGCGAAGAATCAGGACCAGATGGCGGCGGTGATCGGCCACGAGATCGGCCATGTGCTCGAACGCCACCACGACGAACGCATCACCCGCGCCTATGGCGCCCAGGCGGCGCTGACCGTGGCCGGCTTGCTCACCGACGCGCGCTACGGCCAAGGCGCGGCGCAAGGCGTGACCCAAGGCGGTAGCGTGTTGTTGCAGACCACCTTTCTGCTGCCGGGCACGCGCGCGCAAGAGACCGAAGCGGATGTCGTCGGCCAGCGCTTGATGGCGCAGGCCGGCTTCGACCCGCGGCAGGCCGTCGACTTGTGGCAGAACATGATCACCGCGTCCCAGGGCGCCCGCCCGCCGGAATGGTTGTCCACCCACCCCGATCCGCGTGCGCGCATCGGCGAGCTGCAAAAGCGCGCCGAACAGCTCATGCCCGTCTACGAACAAGCCCGCGCCGTAGGCCGTAAGCCCAAGTGCATCTGAGCGCCTGCATCGATATCGTTCGCTGCTGCATCCATACCTATCAGCCGTCGTTCTACTCCGAGACCGTCCCATGACACATTCTGTCGCACCCCTCCGCACGCGCACCCTGTTGCTTACCGCCGCCACCACTGCCTTCTTCGGCCTTGCCGCGACCGCACCGGTCTTCGCGCAAGACAGCCAAGCCGACCGCGACGTGAAGCGCAGCAGCAGCGGCAGCCGCACCGCCGCAGGCGCCTCCGAGCGCGGCCGCAAGAAGAAAGAAGAACAAACACAGGCACCGGAAGCCGCGGCGCGCTATCCGCTGGCGACGCGCCAAGACCCGAAGATCAAAGCGAGCGCGAAAGGCGCGAAGGCGTTGCGCGAAATCGTCGCCGCGTTCGATGCGAAAAAACCCGATGAGGTGAGCGCGAAAACCGACGCGCTGGCTGCCGACGCCGGGTCCAACGCCTACGACAAGGCGTTCGCCTATCAAGTCGCCGCCAGCTCTGAAGCCGGCCGCGAGCCGCCGAACTATGCCAAGGCCGCCGAGTATTACCAGAAATCCGTCGCCGCCGAAGGCTTGGACAATAACGGCCATTACCAGATGCTCTACAACCTGGCGGTGATGCAAAACGAGCTGGATCGTTACGCCGATTCGCTCGCCAGCCTGGACCGTTTTCTGAGCGAAACCAAGGCCGAAAAGCCGGAAATAGTCGGTTTCAAGGCGCATTTGTTGAGCCAGTTGGAGCGCCCCGCCGAAGCCGCCGCGCTGTACGAGAAAATTCTCGCCAAGAACCCCGACGACAAGACCACGCTGATGAACGCGGTCTCGCTCTATCAGCAAGCGAACAACAGCAAGCGCGTCGATGAGCTGCTCGCCATCGCGCGCAAGAAGAACATGCTGACCACCGAGACCGAATACCGCACGCTGTACGTGCCGCTGATCAACGGCAATAAGCTGAAAGAAGCGCTCGAGCTGATCGACGAAGGCATCGCCAAGGGCGCGATCGTACCGTCGCAAAAACTCGGGAACGATTACGCCGTCATCGCGCAGACCTACTACGCCGAAGACAACACGCCGAAGGCGATCGAAATCTACAAACGCGCTGCGGCGGCCTCGACCAACGGTGAAGCCTCGCTCAACCTCGCCCGCATCCTGCGCAACGAAGGCCGCATCGCCGAAGCCAAACAGGCGGCGCAAGAGGCCCTGAACAAAGGCATCAAAAAGCCCGAAGACGCAAAGAAAATTCTCGCCGTCACCGGCAAGTGATTCCGTTCCAACGCGAATCGGGTGCGGGGATGTTGGTAAGTCCCGCCGTGATTCGCTATCCTTGGGGGTTCCCGCGGTCGTCACAGGATGCGCCGATCGCGGTTCGACCGAGCAGGGCGCTGCGGCGTCCGGCATGGTCCGAACCGGAATTCGAGTACTATCGAGCCAGCCTTAACAGCCCGTCTCGACCAGTACCGAATGCGACGACCCCCGGTATCGAGCCTGTCCTACGCACCGATCTCATCCGGATCGATGCGTAGAGCCCGCACACCGAGCCTGCAACCCCGAGCCAGCTGCGCATGACCGACCACTTGCCGACCTACGACAAGAAGCGCGACGACCGCGATGAAACCGGCCTGAATTGGCCGCGGATCACTGCGGTCAGTTTCGCGATTGCTGCCCACATCGCGGCGATCATGCTGCTGTTGGTGCCTGTGACGCCGCCGGGTGCGCAGCAGGAAGAAGAAGATGTCACCAGTGTGGTGATCATCGAGCCGCCACCGCCGCCGCCGCCGCCACCGCCGCCGCCGCCGGAACCGCCAAAAGAAATCAAACTCACCCCGCAGGAAACCCCGCGGCCGGTGATCGAGCCGCCGCCGGAAGAACCGCCGCCGGTCCCCGATCTGCCGCCCTCGCCGGTGGATACGCCTGCGCCGCCGCCGTCGCCGCCCGCACCGCCGGCCCCGCCTGCGCCGAGCGCCCCGCCGCGTAACACCGACGACCTGCGCGCCAGTATCTGTTCCAAGCCCTCGATGGCGCCGCTTTCGGCCGCGGCGGGCAAGGCCGGCGGCAATACCGATCTGGTGCTGTCCCTGACCTTCCAGGCCGATGGCACCGTGACCGATGTCAATGTCACCAAGAGCAGTCGTAATCGCGATCTAGACCGTGCCGCCATGACCTGGGCGCGTAAGGTGAAGCTGTGCCCTGGCGCTGCGGGAACCGGCCGACTGCCGTTCTCCTTCAGCGTCGAGTAATCCATCCTTCCACACACAAGAAAGGTAAGCGTCATGCTGCAGGAAATCCTGACCCTCGCAACCTCCGGAGCCGGCGGAAACGCCGCCGCTCTGTCGCAGATGGGCTTCAGCCATATCTTCGGTGCAATGCTCGATAAGCCGGGCGAGTTCGTTGTACAGATCGTGGTTGCCCTCACACTGTTGCTGATGTCGCTGATGTCGCTCTACTGGATCGTCATCAATGTCATCAAGAACATGAACATGCGCGGCCGCGCCGACAACGTCACCAGCACGTTCTGGGAAACCCCGAACGCGCAGGACGCGATCCGTTTCATGGAAGAGCAGCCCAAAAGCGAGCCGTTCTCCAAGATCGCGCTCGATGCCGCTCAGGCTGCCGCCCACCACCAGCGTCACGAAGGCTCGCGCCTGGTCGAATCGCTGAACCGTTCCGAGTTCGTGGACCGCGCGCTGCGTCAGGCCGTGACTCGCGAATCGATGCGTCTGGAAAGCGGCTTGACCGTGCTCGCCACCGTCGGCTCGACCGCACCATTCGTGGGTCTGCTCGGCACGGTGTGGGGTATCTACGGCGCGTTGATCAAGATCGGTGCCACCGGTTCTGCCTCGATCGATGCGGTCGCCGGCCCGGTGGGCGAAGCGCTGATCATGACCGCCGTCGGTCTGTTCGTCGCCATCCCGGCGGTGCTCGCGTACAACTTCTTCGTGCGCATGAACCGCATCACCAATAACAAGTTCGACACCTTCGCGCACGATCTGCACGACTTCTTCGCCACCGGCTCGCGCGTTGGCGAAGTCGGCGGCAAGCGTTGATCGTTCGCGATACCGACTTGCGTCTAACGGAGCACAGCCATGGCCTTCAGTAGCGGCAACGACAGCGGCGGCCCGATGTCCGAAATCAACGTCACGCCCCTCGTGGACGTGATGCTGGTGTTGTTGATCATCTTCATGATCACCGCGCCGTTGATGTCGCACAAAGTGAAGATCGAGCTGCCGCAGGCGAACCTGACGAACAGGGAAGAAAAGCCCTTGATTGTTACGCCGATCACGGTCGCTGTGACCGAAAGAGGCGCAATGTTCATGAATGACGAGGCTGTCACCCGCGAGCAGTTGGAAAGCCGGCTTTCGGTCGAAGCGCAAAAAACGCCTCAGCCCGCGGTGAACGTCCGCGGCGACAAGACCACGCCGTACCGTTTCGTCAACGACGTGGTCAACATCGCCCAGGCCCAGGGCATGCGCAAAGTCGGCTTCGTCGCCACTCGCGAACGCTGATCTCTAAACGAGCGGAGAAATTCGACAATGGCTTTTGCATCCAACTCCAGCGGCGGCCCGATGGTCGACATGAACGTGACGCCGCTCGTCGACGTCATGCTGGTGCTGCTGATCATCTTCATGGTGACCGCGCCGATCATGTCCTATCCGATCGACATCGATCTGCCGCAGAAGACGCTCGATCCGCCGAAGAACCCGCAGGAACCGCCGGAGCCGATCAAGCTTCGTATCGATCAAGCCGGACAGGTGTACTGGAACGACAGCCCGACACCGTCCTCAGCCTTGCTGAGCATGATGCTGGCGGAGATCGAACGCGATCCGACCAATCAGCCGACGCTCGAGATCGATGTCAACGAAGACGCGCAGTACGAAGTGTTGGCCAAGGTGCTTGCCTCGGCCAAGAATGCCGATATGAAGAAGATCGGCTTCGTGAAGAAGTAATGCTGGATCGATCGGTTCGGACTGCAGCCCGAACCGATCGCGTTCCCATCACGGGAACACACGCTCACCTTTAGTCATATACCTTTAGAACGCCGCCCGATGGGCGGCGTTTTTTTATGTCTGTCCGGCTTGCGTAACGATCCGCACCGGGCGTAAGGTGAAATCGTTCGGTCGATCTCCCGCACGGGTATCGCCGGGGTTGTCGGACTTGGCGATAAGAACGCCGCGCTAAGAGTACAGATGCAAAAAACGTCACGGTAAGCGCACCACGGTAAGAGTACGGTCCTCAGGACGCAGCGCCTCCAAGGAATGGGTTCTCCCCTCGTCGAACGAAGGAGTACGCCATGGCTTTCGCACACGCAACGCAGCCTCGCGCTATCGCCGAAATGAACATCACGCCCTTGGTCGATGTGATGTTGGTGATGCTGGTCATCTTCATGATTTCCGCCCCGGTGTTCACGCAGGCGATCCCGATGGATATCGGTAAAGGACCACCACCGATTTCGCAACCGGTCGTGATCGAACCGCTGGAACTACGCATCGATGCCAGCGGCGAGGTGTTCTTCAATCACCAGCCGGCGCCGTTGTCGGCGCTGAACGCGATGTTCTCGGCCGAGGCGGTGCGCGCGGGCGCAACGTTGCCGAGCGTGCATATCAGCGCCAATGGCGATGCGGATTACGAAGTTATCGCGAAGGTGTTGGCGACGGCGCAGAACGCGGGGTTCACCAAGATCGGGTTCAAGCGCTAACGCGACGGCGTAGGTTCAAGCGCCGCGAACGAACGATGCGGCGCGGATATCGCATACCTTCGATGCCGAGCATGCGAAGTCGCATCGCGTGCTCGCGCGGCCGTACGATCAGAGATCAGCGCGCACGGAGTATCGCCAAATACGCTTTCACCGTCGCATCCAGGCCCGCGTAAAGCGCTTCGCCGATCAAGGCGTGCCCGATCGACACTTCATGCACGTTCGGCACCGTGTCGAGAAACAGACCGAGATTCGCTTGGCTCAGATCGTGACCGGCGTTCACGCCCAACCCGGTGCGCTGCGCCGCGCGCGCCGTGGCGACGAAGGCCGGTAGCGCGTCCTGCGCACGGCCGGCCGCCTGCGCCTGCGCATAAGGGCCGGTGTAAAGCTCGACGCGATCGGCGCCGCAATCCGCAGCGGCCGACATCGCCTGCGCTGCGGCATCGATCGCCTCGATCGCATCGGCGAACAGGCTGACACGGCAGCCGAGCGCCTTAAGTTCGGCGACATATGTCCGCAGCGCATCGCGATCGCGCACGAAATCGAAGCCGTGATCGGAGGTCAGCTGACCGTCGCCATCCGGCACCAGGGTCGCCTGCGCGGGCCGCACTGCGGCGCAGAGTGCGGTAAAGCCGGGATAGCCCGCACGCGGCGGCGCGAAGGGATTGCCTTCGAGGTTGAATTCGACGCCGTAACTGCGGGTCAATTCGGCCAGGGCATAGACATCGTCGGCGCGAATATGTCGCGCGTCGGGGCGCGGATGTACGGTGATGCCATGGGCGCCGGCATCGAGGCAGGCGCGCGCGGCGGCGACGACATCGGGTTCGCGACCGCCGCGCGAATTGCGCAGCACGGCGATCTTGTTGACGTTGACGCTGAGGACGGTCACGGCGAAGTCGAAGTAAGGAACTCAGCAAAGCATATCAAGACAACATGCCGACGCAGCGCGCGCCAGCGAACGGCATGACGGTACGTAGCGGAAAGCGCTGCCGTTAGGTCTGCGGCGATTCGCCTGTGTTGATGCCGGGGTTCGCCATTGCGGGGTTCGCGGTATCGGCATTGGCTTGCGCGCCATCGGCCTGTAGACGACGCGCTTCGGCCTGCTCGCGCAAACGACGGAGTTCGAGAGGGTCGATGATCATCGTCTCGCTGCGCGCACTGTCGCCCATGCGTTGCGCCATCAGCCCCATCAGCCAAGCGGCAGAGAAGCCTAAGGCGACCAGAATGGAAATGGACATCACCACGACCGAATGCGTCGTGAAAGCGATCAAGAAGGCCAGGGCGGCCAGGAACAGGAATAACCAGGACATGGCGCCGCTCCGTTCGGGGGCTGGGAGACGGGGAGCAGTGTACCGCGCGACCTCACGAGTGGGGCCGCCACCACCGCCGTTGGACGGACGTGGGTCGCCGCTCGTCGCTTGCGCGCCGCCGCAGGGTGAGCAGGCGCGGCGGGCGGCCAGCCCGGCCTAGAGCAATGGCGACAGCAGACGCGCCAACGCTTCGGGCAAGCGATTCGAGAACAAGGGCCGCGGTCGATCGCTGCGAACGCGCGGCGCGCTGGCGAACTCGCCTTCGATCAAATGCGCGAGTCGGCTGGCGACATCGGCATCGGCGAACAGCATCGTGACTTCGAAGTTGAGACGGAAACTACGGTGATCGAAATTAGCGCTGCCGATCAATGCGGCGCTTTCGTCCACCAACAGCGCCTTGGTGTGCAGCATTCGCGGCCCGTACTCGTAGATTTTCACGCCGGCGGCCATCAGGTCGTCGAAATACGAACGCGCCGCCAGCGTCACCAGCAGCGAATCGCTGCGTTTGGGCACGAGCAGACGAACATCCACGCCGCCGAGCGCGGCGGAGGTCAGCGCCATCATCGCCGCTTCGCCCGGCACGAAATACGGAGTCACCAACCACACCCGTCGCTGCGCCGCGTGGATGAGACCGACATGCAGACGATGGATCGTCTCCCATTGCGAATCGGGGCCCGAGGTCAGCACTTGCGCGGCGATCGGACGGCGCACGCCTTCGTTCGTACCGAGGTCCGAGGCGGCCGCTTCGATCGGCTGCGTCCGCGCGAGTTCCGACATCAACTCAAGGCGGCCGGTGGCGTATACCCAATCCTCGACGAACACCTGCTGCAACGAACGCACCACATCGCCTTCCATGCGCACATGCAAATCGCGATACGCATCCGGCCGCAACGCATCGTTTTCTTCGTCGGTGATATTGATACCGCCTGTGTAACCGATGCGTTGGTCGATCACCACGATCTTGCGATGCGTGCGCAGGTTCAACCACGGCCGGTACCAGAAGCGCAGGAAGCGTGTGGGGTGGAACCACGCCAACTCGCCGCCGGCCGCGATAAGTTCGGCGAAAAAGTCTTGCGGCGCATTCGCCGAACCGATCGCATCCAATAACAAGCGCACGCGCACGCCGCGCTTCGCGCAGCCGATCAACGCATCGCGCAGCGCGCGGCCGCTGGTGTCGGGCGTGAAAATGTAGTACTCCAGCAACACATGCTGCTGTGCCTGCGCGAGATCCTCCAACAAGCGCGAATATTTGGCATGGCCGTCGACCAACAGCTCGACGTCGTGCGCACGACTCGGGCCGATACCCGTCGCCTGCGTAGCGACGCGCGACAACTCCACGGTTTCCTGCGGTACCTGCCGTGCGAGCGACGCGTTGTCTTCAGCGGTATCGCCGACGCGGCTGCGCACGCGACGCATGCGCTGGCGCACGATTCGCTGCGGGCCGAGCAAGTGATAGACGATGAAACCGAAGTACGGCAACACAGCCAGTGCGAGAATCCAGCTCAACGTCGCCACGGGCTCGCGCTTTTGCAGCGCGATCCACATGCCGAGCACGACCAGATATGCGACCCAAGCAAGATACGCATACAGGCCCAGATGTTCGACCGAAGCGAACCATGCTGTGAGCTGTGGCCAGATAACGTGAAACGTCTGTGTCATGTTTCACCGCGAAGAATAAAGACATACCACGGCGTGTGCGCATCGTGATCTGCGTGTATCGTCGCACAGGCTGAGACGCGAGACACGTA
The DNA here is from genome assembly GCA_963783035.1 of uncultured Gammaproteobacteria bacterium. Classification (GTDB taxonomy): domain Bacteria; phylum Pseudomonadota; class Gammaproteobacteria; order Xanthomonadales; family Xanthomonadaceae; genus Lysobacter_I. The sequence continues at coordinate 145,282 of CAWAMC010000004.1, read as the reverse complement.
GGCTGCCCCGATGCGTGACGTCGGCAAAGTGAATCCGAAGATCCATGGCCCGCTCAAGGGCCGTGGCGCCGCCTCCTATGTCCCCGGGCGTTACGAGAAAACTGCAATCGATGCCGAAGACGATGGCTGGGGGTCGGTATATGCCGCCGAAGCGGCCGAGGTCGATGAAGCCGTAGCCGACGATGAAATAGGCGAGCGCCGCATCGAAGATCGACCTCAAGCGCCGCGGATCGCGACCCACGTCACCGAAGAACGCGCGCGCAGCATCGTCAGCCGCAACCAATCGCCGGACATTCCCTTCAGTCAATCGCTCAATCCCTATCGCGGCTGCGAGCACGGCTGCGTCTATTGTTTCGCGCGGCCGTCGCATGCGTATCTGGATCTCTCGCCAGGCCTGGACTTCGAGACCAAGTTGTACGCGAAAACGAACGCGGCGGAATTATTGCGAAAAGAACTCGCGCGCAAGGGCTACCGCTGCGCGCCGATCTCGCTCGGCATCAACACCGACGCCTATCAGCCGATCGAACGCCGCTATCGCATCACCCGGCAGTTGCTCGAAGTCTTCGCCGAGTGCCGCCATCCGGTGAGCCTCATCACCAAAAGCGCATTGGTCCAACGCGACTTGGACATTCTTGCGCCGATGGCGAAACAAGGCTTGGTGTCGGTCTATATCTCGATCACCTCGCTCGACAACAAGCTCTCCTCGAAACTCGAACCGCGCGCCGCCGCGCCGCATACGCGATTGAAAACGGTGCAAGCCCTGCACGAAGCCGGCGTGCCGGTCGGCACGATGGTCGCGCCGATCATTCCGATGATCACCGATCGCGAGATCGAACGCATCCTCGAAGCCGCGTATGCGCACGGCGCGCGCAGCGCCGGCTATGTGCTGTTGCGCCTGCCGCACGAACTCAAAGCGGTTTGGCGCGAATGGTTGTCGCTGCATTACCCCGAACGCGCCGCGCACGTGATGAGTCTCGTCCAGCAAATGCGCGGCGGCAAAGACTACGACAGCGCCTACGGCACGCGCATGCGCGGCGAAGGTCCGTTCGCCGACCTCATCGCCATGCGCTTCGCCAAAGCCTACAAACGCATCGGTTTCGGGCGGCTACCGGCGATGGACACCGCGAAATTCTTGCCGCCGCTGCCGCCGAAACCCGCATCGCGGCAAGGCGAGTTATTCTGAAGACGCACCGCGGCGAATTCGCAGGGCGCGAGCAACGATCCGACCGCGATACGCTGAGGCGCTCCGCCGCACGGCACTCACCTCACCGGAGGAACCGACACGATGCCCGCCATGATGCCAGAGCGTTTCATCGCAGAAGAATGCCCGGCCGAAGGGTCGTCGCAACCGAATCGGACGTTGTGGATCAGCGAAGCGGCGGGCCTGACGCAGTTCGGCGCATTCATCGAGATCTTGCAACCGGGGTCGCGTTCGTCGATCAAGCATTGGCATAGCGCCGAAGACGAAATGGTGTACGTTCTCGACGGTGAGATCACGCTGATCGAAGGTGTGGAAGAGACATTGTTGCGTGCGGGCGATGCCGCGGCGTTCCGTGCCGGTGTCGCGGTCGGGCACACGCTCGAAAACAGAAGTGCGGCGCCGACGCGTTGTCTCGTCGTCGGCACACGTGCGCCAGTCGATAAGATGACGTATCCCGATCACGACCGCGTCTGCCACCGGGACCGCTCGTTGCCGGACGATCTTTGGACCGATAGTGCAGGCGCGCCTGCCGCCAGCCCGTATTAGGGCCTGTTCACGCGATCGGAATGTAGTGCGCTGCGAATTCAGCGGCTTGGCGCGCGTTGGGCGGTCGTCGACAGAAGACGGGTGTCGGACGGCGCAGCCGAGCAAGCATCGACGACGCGACATTCGCCCCGTATCGTCGCGGGGAGCGCCCGCCGAGGCCGCGCTTCGACTGAAGTCGTAGTCGCGTATCGCACCGCCGAGAAGACGCGGCGCATACACTCTGCCGGACGACGCACGGCCGCCGACGGGCGGCCACCGACGACCACGCGAACCACGTATCACGAGGGCGACAGAACGCGATGATTCCAGGGTGGGTGCTGCTGTTGGTGTCGTTGGGGTATGTCGGCCTGCTGTTCGCGGTGGCGTACGTCGGCGATGCGCGTGCCGAGACGTCGCGTTGGCGATGGCTGCGCCCGATCGTGTATTCGCTGGCCTTGGCCGTGTATTGCTCGTCGTGGACGTTTTACGGTGCGGTCGGTACCGCCGCGCGCACGGGCTTAGGATTCCTGCCGATCTATCTCGGCCCGTTACTGTTGTTGTTGTTCGCGTGGCGCATCCTCGAGCGCTTGGTCCTGATTTCCGGCGAACACCGCATCGTTTCGATCGCCGATTTCCTGTCTTCGCGCTACGGCCGCGCGCCCGGGTTGGCGGCGTTGGTCGCAGTGGTCGCGGTGACGGCGGCCGTGCCCTACCTCGCCTTGCAATTCAAAGCCGTCGCGATGAGCGTCGAAGTGTTGGCGCCCGGTAGCGACGACGCGCTCTTCGCCGACCCCGCGCTGTACGTCGCGCTACTGCTCGCGGTGTTCGCGATCTTGTTCGGTACGCGTCAGATCGATGCGACCGAACACCATCGCGGCATGGTGTTCGCGGTCGCCTTGGAATCGCTCATTAAATTGATCGCGTTCGTTGCGATCGGCGTGTTGGCGCTTGTGCATTTGCCCGGCGATGGCGGCCTGTTCGCACGGGTGGCGCAAGGCGGCGCGCGCGTGATCGAACACGGCATGCCCGCGGGATTCCTCGCGCAGACGCTGCTCGCCTTCACCGCGATCGTGTGCTTGCCGCGGCAATTCCATGTCGCGGTGGTCGAATGCCAGGATCCGGCCGATCTGCGCTCCGCGCGCTGGTTGTTCGGCGCGTATCTCGTCGTCTTCAGCCTGCTGGTGCTGCCGATCACCTTGACCGGGCAAGCCATGCTCGGCGCCAGCGGCGCCTCGCCCGACACCTATGTGCTGGCGTTGCCGTTGGCGATGGATCAGCGCGCACTGGCGTTGGTCGCCTACATCGGCGGTTTCTCCGCCGCCACGGGGATGGTCATCGTCGCGAGCGTCGCGCTGGCGACGATGGTCAGCAACGATCTGGCGATGCCGCTGCTGCTGCGTAGCGGCGCGATCTCCGGACGCGGCAGCATCGATCAGCAAGTGCTATGGGTGCGGCGCGTCACCATTCTCGCGCTGGCGTTGATGGCCTACGCCTACCATCGCGGCGCAGCCGATGGCGACAGCCTCGCGCAGCACGGCTTGCTGGCCTTCGCCGCCGTTGCGCAGTTCGCGCCGGCGCTGATCGGCGGCTTGTACTGGCGCGGCGCCAGTCGTGCCGGCGCATTCTCCGGTTTGCTTGCGGGTGCATTGCTGTGGCTTTACACCTTATTGCTGCCGGCGCTCGCGAAGAGCGCTTGGTTCGGCACTGCTTGGATCGAGCGCGGCCCCTTCGATATCGCCTGGCTGCGCCCGCAACAATTGTTCGGTTTGAGCGGCTGGGATGCGCTGACCCACGGCGTGTTCTGGTCGTTGTTGTTCAACCTCAGCGCGTTCTTCTTGGTTTCGCTGCGTCGTCGCCCGCGGCTGCAAGAACAATTGTTGGCGGCGTCCTATCTCGACCCGTATGCGCAGCGCTCGCCGTTGGGGCCTGGCGGCTGGGCGGGCAGCATCCGTAGCGGCGAATTGTTGGCGTTGGCCGAACGCATTCTCGGCGAACGTCCCGCGCGACGCGCCTTCGATGAATACGCGCGGCAACAAGGCCGGCCGTGGCAACCCGAGCCTCTGGCCGACCGCGCGCTGGTGCAATTCACCGAACGCCAACTCGCAGCGGCGATCGGCGCTGCATCCGCGCGCTTGACGCTCACCAGCGCCCTGCGCGGTTCGGGCATGGAATTGGGTGAAGTGGTGTCGTTGTTGGACGAAGCCAGCCAAGAACTTCGCTTTAATCGACAAGTGCTCTCGACCACCTTGGAGAACATCAGCCAAGGCGTTAGCGTGGTCGACGGCGACTTGCGCTTGATCGCCTGGAACCGCCGTTACCAGGACATGCTCGATTATCCCGACGGCATGCTCTACGTCGGGCGACCGATCGCCGATCTGATCCGTTTCAACGCCGAGCGCGGCGAACTCAGCGCCAGCGACGCCGGTGCGATGAGCGTCGAAGAACGCGTACGGCGACGGCTCGATCATCTGCGCGTAGGAAAACCCTACATGTTCGAGCGCGTACGCAGCAACGGCCAGGTCTTCGATATTCGCGGCCAGCCGTTGCCGGGCGGCGGTTACGTCACCAGTTTCAGCGACGTCACCGATTACAAACGTTCCGAACAGGCCTTGCGCGACATCAACGAAACGCTCGAGCAACGCGTCGAACAACGCACCCGCGAAGCCGAGGCGGCGCAGCAATCGAAAACGCGATTCCTCGCGGCGGTGAGTCACGATGTACTGCAACCGCTCAACGCCGCGCGGTTGTTCGCGACCGCCCTGCGCGAAACGCACGACGAGGACGCGCGGACGCATCTGGCCGAACGCGTGGACAGCGCGCTGCGCGCCGCGGAGGATTTGCTCGACGGGCTGCTCGATGTGTCGCGTTTGGATGCCGGCGCCTTGGCGCCGGAATGGGCGAGCATCGACGCCGCCGCGTTGCTGCGCGAACTCGCTGCGCAGTACGCGCCCAGCGCCGAAGGGCGCGGCCTGCGCTTGCGCGTACACGCGCCCGACGGATTCGCCGTGCGCAGCGACCGCCGGCTGCTGCGACGGGCATTGCAGAACTTCATCGCCAACGCCATGCGCTACACCCGCGATGGCGGCGTGCTGCTCGCGCTGCGCGCGCGCGGCGAAGCGGTGGAAATCCAAGTGTGGGACACCGGGCCGGGCATCCCGCAGCATCATCTGCAACAGATCTTCGAAGAATTCCGTCGTTTCGACGCGCCGCTAGACAAGACCGGCATCGGCGGCGAGCGCGGCTTTGGCCTGGGGCTGTCGATTTGCCAGCGCATCGCGCGCACCCTCGATCACCCGCTCAACGTGCGCTCGCGCCTCGGTCATGGCAGCGTGTTCGCAATCCGCGTTCCCCGCGCGACGACATTGCCGATACCGGTCGCGCACGATGCGCACACGCAGTACGACAGCCTCGCCGGGATGCGCGTCTTATGCGTGGACAACGACCCCGAGATTCTGGACGGGATGCGCGCGCTGCTGGAGCGATGGCGCGCAGAGGTCATTCTCGCCGCCAACGCCGATGACGCGCTCGCTGCTTGCGCCAGACCCGATGCGACGCCGGACGTCGCCCTTGTGGATTTCCATCTGCACGATCGATTGGATGGTCTGGGCGTGATCGCAGAGCTGCGCCGTCTGCTTCACTGCGATCTGCCCGCGGCCTTGCTCACCGGCGATGGCAGCGACGCGGTAAAACACGCCGCACGCGAACAGAGCTGCATCGTGCTGACGAAGCCGGTGAAGCCGGCGTCGTTACGCGCGTTTTTGGCGGCGTGCATCGGCGGCAAGCGCGCCCAGGACTAGCGAACGCAGAACTCACGACGTTGGCGATGCGATGTTCGATTCGAACCGCATCGAAATCGGCAAGCGATGTCTCACATAACGGTTTCCGTGCGCATCCTCATGTCAACCTGCTGTCTTCGCGAGCGCGGCGGCCATGGCGCGCAAAAGCGCTGAATTCACAGCGTAATACACGCCGAATACACGCCGATAGCGCTAACGGACCCGAGCCTCATTCTTCTTCGGGCGGCGGCGAGACCGCTTCCGGGTCGAGGGCGAGCCGGCCCACGATCAGCACGGCTTGGGTGCGGTTATTGGCGCCGAGCTTGCGCAGCACCGCGGTCATATGCGCCTTGATCGTGGCTTCGGAGACGTTCAATTCGTAAGCGATCTGCTTGTTGAGCAAACCGTCGCTGAGCATTTGCAACACCCGGAACTGTTGCGGGGTGAGCTCGCGTAAGCGCCGCGCGACGCTGTGTTCTTCGTTGCCTGCACCGGGCGCGTTCATCGCGGCGGCCGGCACCCAGCGATCGCCCGCGAGCACGTGGCGAATCGCTTCGCCGAGCTGTGCGGCATCGGCGGACTTCGGCAGGAAACCGACGGCGCCGTGATCGAGCGCACGCCGCATCGTCGCCGGGTCTTCGCGCGCGGACACCACCATCACCGGTAACTGTGGGTGCAGGGCGCGCAAATGCACCAGCGCGCTGAAGCCTTGCGCGCCGGGCATGTTCAGATCGAGCAGCAACAAATCGGCATCGGCTTCGCGTTCGGCCAACGCATACAGCGCATCCACACTCTCCGCTTCGTACATCGTCGCTTCGGGCATCACGCGCAACACCGCGCCGCGCAATGCTTCGCGGAACAAAGGGTGATCGTCGGCGAGCAAGAGCGTGGTCACGGGGCGTTGTTTCTCTTCAGCGATGTTGTCGCAAGACGATTTTTCATCGCGCCAACCGCTCGTTCACCAGCGATTGCACCACCGCCGGATCGGCGAGCGTCGAGGTATCGCCGAGCTGCTCCGGCGTCAGTTCCGACGAGCCGGCTTCGGCGATCTTGCGCAGGATGCGCCGCATGATTTTGCCGGAACGCGTCTTCGGCAGGCCGGGCGCCCACTGGATGACATCGGGCGTGGCGATCGGGCCGATTTCTTTGCGCACGTGCGCGACGAGTTCCTTGCGAAGGTCTTCGCTGCTCGTTTCGCCTGCGATCAGCGTGACGTAAGCATAGATGCCCTGGCCTTTGATCTCGTGCGGGAAACCGACCACCGCGGCTTCAGCCACTTTCGCATGCGACACCAGCGCGCTTTCGACTTCTGCGGTGCCGATGCGATGGCCGCTGACGTTGATCACATCGTCGACGCGACCGGTGATCCAGTAATACCCATCGGCATCGCGGCGACAACCATCGCCGGTGAAGTACATCCCGGGATAGGTCTTGAAATACGTGTCGATGAAACGCGGGTGATCGCCGTAGACCGTGCGCATTTGGCCGGGCCAGGAATCGAGCAGCACCAAATTGCCTTCAGCCGCGCCTTCGAGCAACACGCCCGTCGCATCGACTAAGGCTGGCTGCACGCCGAAGAACGGCTTGGTGGCGGACCCGGGTTTGACATCGGTCGCGCCGGGCAGCGGCGAAATCAAGATGCCGCCGGTTTCGGTTTGCCACCACGTGTCGACGATCGGACAGCGCTTCTCGCCGACGACCTCGTAATACCAGCGCCAAGCTTCGGGATTGATCGGTTCGCCGACGGTGCCGAGCAGACGCAGCGACGTGCGCGAGGTGCTCCGCACCGGCGCTTCGCCTTCGCGCATCAACGCGCGGATCGCGGTCGGCGCGGTATAGAAAATCGTGACTTTATGCTTGTCGATGACCTCCCAAAAACGCGAAACGGTCGGGTAATTCGGTACGCCCTCGAAGACCACCGCGGTCGCGCCGTTCGCCAGCGGGCCATACGCGATATACGTATGACCCGTGACCCAGCCGACATCGGCGGTACACCAGTAGATATCGTCTTCGCGCAGATCGAACACCGCTTCGTGGGTGTAACTGGCCCAGACGAGATAGCCGCCGGTGGTGTGCAGCACGCCCTTGGGTTTGCCGGTGCTGCCGGAGGTGTAGAGGATGAACAACGGATCTTCGGCGTTCATCCGCTCCGGCGCGCATTCGACCGGTTGATCGTTCACCACGGCGTCGTACCAGCGATCGCGCGGCATCTGCATGTCGACCGCGCCGCCGGTATGGCGAATCACCAGCACGGTCTCGACCGAATCGGTGTCCGCCATCTTCAGCGCGGCGTTGACGTTTTCTTTCAACGGCACGGTTTTGCCGCCGCGCAAGCCTTCGTCGGCGGTGATGACGAGTTTGCTTCCACAATCGGCGATGCGATCGGCGATCGATTGCGGCGAGAACCCGCCGAACACCACCGAATGCACCGCGCCGATGCGCGCGCACGCCTGCATCGCGACGACGGCATCGGGAATCATCGGCAAATAGATCGTCACGCGATCGCCTTTGCTCACGCCGAGGTTGCGTAATGCGTTGCCGAGTTTGCAGACGCGCTCGTGCAGCTCGCGATAAGAGATGCGCTGGGCGGGTCGGCTCGGATCGTCGGGCTCGAAGATCAATGCGGTCTTATCGCCACGGGCGGCCAGATGCCGATCGAGGCAGTTGACGCTCGCGTTCAATTCGCCATCGGCGAACCAACGAATGCGAAAGTCCTCGAGCGCGTAACTGACGTCTTTGATTTGCGTCGGCGCTTTCATCCAGTCCAAACGCGCGGCGATGCCGCGCCAGAAGCCGTCGGGGTCGCGCAGACACTCGGCGTAATCGCGCTCGTACGTCGCGCGCGTGTAGCGTGCGTGCGCGGCGAAATCGACGGGGACGGGATAGACCGATGGCGCGGGATCGTGCGATGGATGAGGCGATGACATGGCATCCTCCTTTAGTGACGATGCGACCAGTGTGCCCCAAGCGCGCAGGTGCAAGGCTTAGACCTTAGTCGAAAACGATAAGAAAAAGGCAGCGTATTCGACCAATGGCGAATAGGCGCGCCGCGCGCCGAAGCACAGGCTGCCCCGACATCGCATCGCCCTCGGGAGGGGCTTCATCCATGAACATCGTTTCGTCCTTGCGGCGACCGTTGACGCTGTCGCTCGCGATTTGCCTACTCGCACCGGGTCTTGCCTTGGCGCAAAACGCCGAATCGCGCGAACAGGCGCTGGAGGCGCGCGTCGCCGAACTCGAAAAAATGGTGCGGCAATTGGTCGCACAACAACAAACGTCGCAGGCCATCGCGCCGGCAGCCCCCGCCGACAATAAGCCGAAGATCCAAACGGCGCCGATCATGCCTTCGGCCAATCCCGGTACGCGTTTCAGCTACGGCGGTTTCATCAAGCTCGATGCGATGGTCACGGATACGTCCGATGGCGAAATCGCCGACGGCAGCGTCGGTCGCTTGTTCTACCTGCCGTCGAGCATTCCGGTCGGCGCACCGGGCGCGAACGAGGGCACCGACACCGATATGGGCGCGCAGTTCTCGCGGTTCTGGTTCGCGGGCGATACCGATCTGGAATCCGGCGATAAGCTCAAAGGCTATCTCGAATTCGATCTCTTCGGCGGCGGCAGCATCACCGGCAACGAAATCTCGACCAACACCTACGGCTTAGCGATGCGTCAGGCTTATGTGAATTGGACGCGCAAGAACGGCTCGCAGATCTTAGCCGGACAAACCTGGTCGAACTTCCAAGACGTGGCCTCGCTGCCGGATGCGGTGGATTTCGTCGGTCCGACCGAAGGCACCGTGTTCGTTCGTCAAGCGCAAGTGCGCTACACCAAGGGCGCATGGTCGGTGTCGGTGGAGAATCCGGAAACGACCGTCACGCCGTATCGCAACGTCGGCGCGCGCATCAGCAGCGACGATAATCTGATGCCCGACATCACCGCGCGCTGGCAGAAGAAAGGCGATTGGGGCCACGTCTCCGTCGCCGGTATGGTGCGCCAGTTCGCCTACGAAAACCCGGCCGCGGGTATCGACGACACCGCCACCGGCGGCGCGCTCAGCGTCTCGGGCAAGTTCAATCTCGGCAAGAACGACGATATCCGCTACATGGCCACATACGGCCGCGGCATCGGTCGTTATCTCGGTTTCGGCATCGCCAGCGATACCGTGCTCGATGCCAGCGGCAGCTTGCAGCCGATCGATGGTTACGGCGCGTTCGCCGCATGGCGGCATGCGTTCTCGCCGAAGCTGCGCACGAACTTGTTCTATTCGATGGCGCATTTCGATAACGACAAAGCGCTCACCGGGCTGGCCGTCACCGAACGCGCGCAGTCGTATCACGCCAACCTGATCTATTCGCCCGTGCCGAAACTCGACATCGGTGCGGAGTTGATCTTCGGTGAGCGTTCGCTCGAGAGCGAAGCCGACGGCGATCTGCGTCGGCTCCATACTCACGTCAAATACAGCTTCTGAACCCGGAGGAACGGATCATGTCCAGCACTGCAGCAGCGGCCGTCCCGAAGGACAGCACGCTCACGAAAGACCACAAAAAGGTCATTTTCGCATCGAGCTTAGGTACCGTGTTCGAGTGGTACGACTTTTATCTGTACGGATCGCTTGCCGTGCATATCGGCAAACACTTCTTCAGCGGCCTCAACGAGACCAGCCAGTTCATCTTCGCATTGTTGGCGTTCGCGGCAGGTTTCGCGGTGCGTCCGTTCGGTGCGTTGTTCTTCGGCCGCCTCGGCGACATGATCGGTCGCAAGTACACCTTCCTCATTACCATCGTGATCATGGGTTTGTCGACGTTCTTGGTCGGTATCCTGCCGGGCTACGCCACGATCGGCATTCTCGCGCCGATCATCCTCATCACCTTGCGGTTGTTGCAAGGTCTCGCGCTCGGCGGCGAATACGGTGGCGCGGCGACCTACGTCGCCGAACACGCGCCGCACGGCAAGCGCGGTTTGTATACCAGCTTCATCCAAACCACCGCGACCCTCGGCTTGTTCATGTCGTTACTGGTGATCTGGCTTTGCCGCAACTATCTCGGTAAAGACGTGTTCGAAGCTTGGGGCTGGCGCATTCCGTTCATCGTCTCGGTGTTGCTGCTGGGCGTGTCGGTGTGGATCCGTCTGCAACTCAACGAGTCGCCGTTGTTCCAACAGATGAAGTCCGAAGGCAAGACCTCGAAAGCGCCGATCACCGAGAGCTTCTTATCGAAGAACGGCAAGATCGCGTTGCTCGCCCTGCTCGGTGCGACGGCAGGTCAAGCGGTGGTGTGGTACACGGGTCAGTTCTACGCGTTGTTCTTCATGACCAAAACGCTCAGCATCGACCCGAATACCGCCGATATCCTGATCGCGATCGCCTTGGCCATCGCCACGATCGGCTTCGTGTTCTTCGGTTGGTTGTCGGACAAAATCGGCCGTAAGAAGATCATCATGGCGGGTTGTTTGCTCGCTGCGTTGACGTACTTCCCAGTGTTCAAAGCGTTGATGCACTACGGCAATCCTGCGCTCGAGAACGCGGTCGCGACCGCTCCTGCGAAAGTGTTGGCCGATCGCGATCGTTGCGCGTTGCAGTTCGACCCGGTCGGTAAGAAGACCTTCAAGCAATCGTGCGACATCATCACCTCGGCGCTCGCGAAGAAGGGCATTCCCTACACCATCGACTCCGCGCCGGCCGGCTCGCTCGCCAGCGTCACCATCGGCACCACCACCTTGCAGAGCTTCGAGGGCGAAGCGCTGGATAAAGAGACGTTCAAGGCGCAAGCCGACACGTTCGGCAAGGGCTTGAGCGAAGCGTTGACGGCGGCGGGTTATCCGGCGAAAGCCGACGATGCGCAAATCAATAAGCCGATGGTGATCGTGCTGCTGACGTACTTGGTGTTGTTGGTGACGATGGTCTACGGCCCGATCGCCGCCTGGTTGGTCGAGCTGTTCCCGACGCGCATCCGTTACACCTCGATGTCGCTGCCGTATCACATCGGCAACGGTTGGTTCGGCGGCTTCCTGCCGTTCATCGCCTTCACCATCGTGGCCGCCACCGGCAACGTCTTCAGCGGTCTGTGGTACCCGATCATCATCGCCCTGATGACGCTCGTGATCGGTTCCTTGTTCCTACGCGAAACGAAGGATGTGGATATCACGCAGTAGCGCGTCGTTCCACGAACGAAACGAAGACGCCGGCGGAAGCCGGCGTCTTCGTGAACGGCCATCGTTTTCGTGAGCGATATCGATTCGCTGGCTCAGGCGCCCGAAGCGAGCACCGCGGCCCCCCAGGGGTTGTCCACCACGATCAACCATCGACCGTCGGTTTGTCGACGCAGAACGTCGGACGAGCGTCCCGACATATGAATTTCAGCATCGCTCGGATCGGTGCCGGTCATCGTCCATGCGCTGTGATACAGCGCGATATCGCCGGTTTCCAGCGTCGTTTCATCGGACGTGACCAGCGCTGGTCGTATCGACAACATGCCGGCGAGCGCATGGCGAATCGCGACGGGATCGTGCAGTACTTGGCCGGGCTCGGCGACGAATGCGGCATCGGGCGCGTAACAGGCGAGCGCGGCGTCGAGATCGCCACGGTTCATGGCGTCCACGAACGTGCGAACGGTCGCGGAGGGGGAATGCAGGGACATATCGGGCTCCGATGGGATAAGAAGCCCATTAGAGCAACGCCGTACTGACGCGTGCTGTCAGCAGATCGCCATTTCACTCACACCGCTTCGCTTACGCCGCTTCGCGATTTCGCGTCATTAGCTTTGCCGCGATGATCCCCGCTTCGTACAACAAGCACATCGGGATCGCGAGCAGCAATTGCGAGATCACATCGGGCGGGGTGATGACGGCGGCCACGATGAAGATGCCGACCACCGCGTAACCGCGCCATTCCGACAGTTGCTTCGGCGTGACCCAGCCGAGCAATACCATGATCACCAAGGCGACGGGCAACTCGAAACTCAGGCCGAAGGCGAGAAACAGCACGACGACGAAATCCAGATACTTGCCCGGGTCGGGCGTGATCTTCACGACATCCGGAGCGAAATCGATCAAGAAACGGAACACGCCGTTGAGCACGACGAAGAACGCGAAGGCGCAGCCGGCGTAGAACAGCGTCAGCGCCGAACCTAAGATCGGCAGCGCCAAGCGCTTCTCGCGTTTGTACAGACCGGGCGCGATGAAGGCCCAGGCCTGGTAGAGCAACCATGGCATCGTCGCGAACACCGCGGTGAAAAACGCCAACTTCAGCGGCGCCATGAACGGCGACAACACTTCGTAGGAATTGAGGCTGCCGCCTTCGGGCAGCGCGCTGAGTAAGGGCGCCGCGAACCACGTGAACAACTGATTGGAAAACGGCACCAAACACAGGAACACGGCGATCAGGGCGATCAAGCCGCGAATCAAGCGCGCCCGCAGTTCGACCAGATGATCGATCAAACGACTTTCGCTGGCGTCGATGCGTTGCGCATCGATGTCGTCAGGATCGGCGATATTAGGATCGGCGTTGTCGGGATCAGCGGCCGACATCGGCGGGTTCCTGTGCGTCGGCGTCGGCGTTCTGATGCGATGCGTCCGGTTTCGTCTCAAGCGGCAGCATCGTGCCGTCGGCCGGTGCCGTTGCATCGTCGAACGTCGGCACGTCGACGATCGTGCTGCGCGTGCGTTCGACATCCTTGCGTACGGCATCGAATTCGCGACGGACATCGGCATCGGCCGAGCGGATATCCGATTCGATATCGCGGATCGCCTCGCGACCTTCGCGTAGGCTGCGCTGCAATTCTTCGGCCGCCAGCTCGCGTTCCAATTCGCTGCGCACCGAGTACCACTGCGCACGCGCGCGGCGCACCCACAGCCCGGCGAAACGCGCGGCTTTCGGCAGGCGTTCGGGGCCGAGGACGATCAATGCGACGATCGCGACCAGAAACAGTTCGGAAGCACCGATATCGAACATGAGCGGACGATGGGCGCGCGGCGAAGCGGCGCCCGTCTGATTCAGCGCTGGACGTTATCGTCGTTGCGCTGCGACTCGCTCGACGCGTCTTGCTTGGTCTGATCGGTCAACTGCGCCGTCTTTTTTTCGTCGTCACTCATGCCTTTTTTGAACTCGCCGACCGCCTTGCCTAGGTCTTTGGCGCCACTGGTCAGACGTTTGGTGCCGAACACCAAGAGCACGATCACGAGGACGATGATCCAGTGCCAAATGCTGAAGCTGCCCATGGGAGTGCTCGCGAAAGGGGAAGATGCTCAGGATACCGCACACGCCGAGCGTCGGTTGACGCGCGGCGACCGCATCGCGATCGCCACGGTCAGCGGAACTCAGGGCAGCGGTTCGGTTTTCGCCGGGACTTCCGTCGCCGGATCGACGGTTTGGAAGGGTTCCGGCTGGGCATCCGACGACGGCATGGCCGACGCGGGTGCAGTGTGTGCCGGTGCGACGGTGCTCGGCGCCGGCGCTGCATCATCGCCACGGCGCTGATGTGCGCTGCTGCTGGCCTGTACCAGCAACTCGCGGAAGCGAGCCACGGTCTCCGGCGCGGGCTGCGGCGCGCGGTCCTCGAAAATCATCCGCGGCGTGGTGTCTTGGCCGTACACCGCCTCGTTGGCCTTGTCGTCGATCGACAGCACCGCGCCATCCAGGGCCACCCCGGCGAACAGCCCGCGGGCGCGCGACCAGGACCAGATCTCGGCCTTCATTTGGCCGTCGGTGGAGGCGGAGGCGTTGCGGCCCATCGGACCGGCGGCGACGCCGGCATCGGCGCCGAGGGTGAATTTGCCGTTGACGATCGAATCCAGGCCGCGTTCGCTGCGGAACACCAACACCACGTCCGCCGACTGCACGCCGACCTGGAAGCCGATGCTGCCGCCGGTGAGGGTGACGAAACTGGGGTTGGACCAATCGCCATCGGGCGTGCGTACCGCCAGCAAGCCACGGCCGCGGCGGCCGCCGAGGATCAGCCCGGCTTTCACCGTGTCCGGCACGATCACGATCGCCTTGGCTTCGTCGAGCAATTTGTCGGGGATCGCCGACTCGGGGATCGCCTGGATTTCCGCCAGCACGCGGGCGGCGTTCTCGGCCTGAGCGTCTTCGCGCGGGCCGGCCTGTGTCGCCGGGGCCGCGAGCGCGAGCGACAGCAGCAAGGCGGAGGCGAGCGACGGCAGCGGCCGTAAGGGTCGAGTGGCGCGTCGGGGTCGTATGACAGGGGGAAGCATGGGGGAACTCCGGCGTGGGATGGGCGCAGCCTAGCGGGTGAAGGATGAATCGGGGCGGCACGGGACGGCCTGCCGTATGGCGATGCGCTTGGAGCAAATCGGTGCAGAGGTAAAGAAGCCGATAAAAACCTGTGAAACCGGTATCGGGCCCTTCGCACTGGGCCGATCCGCATGCGCCGCGATCATCAAGACCGACCTCGGCCGGTCGCCCAAGGTTCCCTCGACGCTGACGGCACTGCCCGCGGCTGTCATCCTATGCGGCTATGACGACGCCTACCTCTGCCGATACCGCCGTGTTGCTGGTCAATCTCGGCACGCCCGATGCGCCTACCGCTGCGGCCGTGCGCCGCTACCTGGCGGAATTCCTCCACGATTACCGCGTGGTGCCGCTCAGCCGATGGCTCTGGTGCCCGTTGCTGCACTTCATCATCTTGCCGATCCGTGGGCCGAAGGTGGCGAAGAAGTACGCCGAAGTGTGGATGGCCGGCGGATCGCCTCTGGCGGTGTACACGCGCGATCTCGCCGCGGCGATGCAGGCGTATTCGCCCGACGCGCGCGTGGAGTGGGCGATGCGTTACGGCAATCCCTCGGTGCCGGAGGTCGTCGCCCGCCTGCAGCGCGAGGGCGTGCGCAAGATCGTGGTGTTGCCGCTGTATCCGCAATATTCGACGACCACCACGGCGTCGGTCGCCGACGCGATCGATGCGTTGAAAGCCAAAGCGTCGGATAAAAACGCGATTGATGGTGCGCTCGAGTTCACCGTCATCGACGACTACCACGTCGATACGGCGTGGGTGCGCGCCATCGCCGACAGTATTCGCCGACATTGGGACGAACACGGTCGCGGCGAGCGATTGATGTTCTCGTTCCATGGCATTCCGCAACGGTTGGTCGATGCCGGCGACCCGTACGCCGCGCAGTGCCACGCCAGCGTGGAGGCGATCATCGCCGAACTGGGTCTTGCGCCGGAACAATTCCTGTTGACGTTCCAATCGCGTTTCGGCCGCGAGCCCTGGCTGCAGCCTTACACCGATCATGTGTTGAAAGATCTCGGCGCGCAGGGCGTGAAGCGCATCGATGTGGTCTGTCCCGGCTTCGCGGTCGATTGTTTGGAAACGCTGGAAGAGATTTCGATGCAGAACGCCGAATTGTTTCGCGAACACGGGGGCGAAGCGCTGCATTACATTCCTTGTCTCAACGCGACGCCCGCGCATGCCGAGGCCCTTGCCGCGTTGGCGCGCCGACGCATCGAAGGAGAACGTTGATGCGCGATATCGTCCTCGATACCGCCCGCGGCACGTTCGCGGGTTTGCGAAACGACAACGCCGACGGCATGCCGCTGCTGGCCTTGCACGGTTGGTTGGATAACGCCGCGAGTTTCAGGCCGATGGCGCCGGTGTTGGCCGGCTTACGATTTGGTGGCATTGGATATGCCCGGCCACGGCCGCAGTTTTCATTACCCGGCCGATGCCGAGTACAGCTTGTTCAGCACGATTCTCGATGTGCTCGCCGCCGCCGATGCGCTGGGTTGGACGCGATTCGCGCTGCTCGGGCATTCGATGGGCGGCGCCATCGGCAGCATCCTCGCTGCGGCCGCGCCGGATCGCGTCGAGCGTCTGTATTTGATCGAAGCGCTGGGTCCGCTGGCCGGTTCGGACGACACCACCGCCAGTCGTCTGCGCGATGCGGTGACGCAGCGCCGCGCATTGGACGGCAAGCGCAAGCGCGTGTTCGCCGATCCCGAGATCGCGGTGCAAGCGCGGATGCAGACCAATATCACCGCACTCGACGAACCGTCGTCGCGGCTGTTGATCGAACGCGGTATCCGCGCCGTCGAAGGCGGCTACGAGTGGAGCAGCGATGCGCGTTTGACGCTGCCGACCGCGGTGCGCATGACCGAAACGCAGGTTCACGATTGCCTGCGTGCGATCGCATGCCCGGTGTCGATGCTCGTCGCCGATCCCACACCGCCGTATTTCTCGTCTGATCTGCGCGATGCGCGGATCGCCTGCGTGCGCGAGATCCGCTGCGTGTCGTTACTCGGCAGCCATCACCTGCACATGACCCATCCGAACGAAGCGGCGGCGGCGCTCGGTTTGGTTTAGGGCCGAATGCGACCGCACACATCATTCGCGCAGCGCCTGCGGCGAAACTCAGCGATCCGCCGGCCGTTTCCGGATGCTCAATACGGTACTGGCCTTGTCGTGGCCTAAATGCGCCGAGTACGTGACCAGACCGTCGCCTTTGACGAATGTCGTCTGTTGCATGCCGCTGGCATTGGTGCGCTGATCTTTTTGTTGCCAGCCCGAAGCGGTCATCGCGGCGAGCGCGTCGGCGGCGACGCGATCGGGCATGCTGGGCACCGTCATCGTCAAGTTCGCGGTGCCCTCGTTTGCTGTGGCCTGGACGATCATGCCTGCGCTCGGCACCCAAAGATCGCTCGGAAAATTGCCCGGGACCTGCAAGCCTGCCAAACCCGTCGCGGTTGCGATCGCCGCGCCGACGCTCGTGCTGTCGCCATCGCGCGCGGCGCCGGCGGTGTCTTGGCTGCTCGTTTGCGCGCTTGCTGTTTCCGAGGCAGTTTCATCGGCCTTGCGGCAACCCGTCGCCAACAACGATACGGCCATGAGGGATGCGCCTAGCAATAAGACGGGCCGGACGAGCAAACGGTGTTGACGATCGACAACAGTGAACATCACGGTTCTCCCAGAGCTGACGATGCGGATGCGGTTATCGAACGAGGCGTTCGGGCATGGCTTCGTAAGGGAACGCAAGAACCGCGATCAACGGGACAACAGCGCGCGCAGTTGCGCTTTCAAACGACGACCGTCGCTGCGGAACCAATCGCGATGATCGCGCCAATCGGGGCAGCGCGCCTCGACCTCGCGCCAATACGCAGGCGAATGATCGTGATGGATCAGATGGCACAACTCGTGCACCAACACGTACTCGAACGCCGCGGGCGGTGCCAACACCAACGAGAGATCCAAGGCGACGGTGCCGTCGGGCGCGAGCGAGCCCCACTGCGAACTCATCACCTTCAGTTGTATGCGTCGCGGCGCGCGCGGAAGCGACAGCAAATAACGCGGCAGCCAACGGCCGATATCGGCGCGCGCTTCGGCCTCGAAGAAGTCGCGCAGTGCGCGACGCAAGGCGGCATCGCTGCCTTTCGCGGGCCAAGTGCAGATCGCACCGGCATCGTCGCGATGCAGACGCACGAAACGCCCATGTCCCCAGCGCAACGGGATATCTTCGCCACGCAGCGGCAGGTGCGTCGTGACCTGCGGTTCGAGCGCAGCGATCTCGATCGGACTCAAGGCATCGAGCTGCGCCGATAACCAATCGCGATGCGCGTGCAGAAAGCGATCGCCGGCGACCAGGCTCGCGCGCATCGGCAAGGTGAGCCGTGCGCCGCGTTCGTTCACCGACAATTTGATTCGCTTCGCGCGTGGGTCGCGCACGCGCAGCACCTCGATGCTTCGCCCGTCCTCGAGCGCGACCGCGATCGTCTCGCGCGTTTGCGCGGGCGGTGCGGCGATGGTCTTGGTGCGTTGCAGAAAACGGAGCGGCATGAGGCGGCAACTTACCCGGCGCGAGCGCTCGCTGCAATCGGCGATCGTGGGTGGAGTACATGTAGGCGACGACGAAGCTTATGAGTTGTTCCCTCTCCCCGCATGCGGGGAGAGGGTGCTCGAAGGGTGGGTGAGGGGCGCTCTTCCAGACACATCGTGGCTGTCTTCGCCCCTCATCCGGCGCTACGCGCCACCTTCGTCCGGCCCTCGCGCATCGCGCTCGGGCGCTCATCGGTGCGCGAGGCATTGCCTCGCAAACGCACCTCTTCGCCCCCGCGATGCGGAGAGAAGGAAATAGCACACCCCGTTGTGCAGTAGAGACGGGCGTTCACTCCGCCTTCGACAACTTCAACACCGGCTCCAACGTGAGGAACAAGCGCCGCATTTCGGCGCTGAACAGGGCGAAACGCGCATCGAGCTCGGCGCGCATATCGTCGCGTTCGGTCGATTCCAATTGATCCACCGCGCCGTCGAGGAATTTGAGCTTGCGAATCACCAAATCCTCGCCCAACACGAAGCTGACGTGATCGTCCAACATCAGCGCGAGGCGCGTGACCTGTTTGCCGGCCTCCAAATGTTTGGCGATCTCGTCGCACTGCAAATCCTGGCGCTGGCATTTGATGATCGCGCCTTGATCGGTCGGGTCGCGCAGTTCGCATTCCTCGCCGAGCGATAAACCCTCCGGCAGCGGGTCGCCCGCGATCCAGCCGGTCAACACCGAGCGCGGCGCGATTTCGGCGTTCAGCGGCAGCGCCGGAAAACTGCCGAGCGCATGCCGCACGTCCGACACCACCGCTTCGGCGTTCTTGCGCGACGAGGTGTCGATCGCGATGAACCCGTGTTCGCCGTCGATCAACGCATCGGTGCGGCTGGGGCGCACGAACGCGCGCGGCAGCAGTTCGTGCACCAAGTCTTCTTTCATGCGCTTGCGCGCGCGACCGCCGAGTTTACGGCCTTCCTTGTCTTCGATCTCCAGCAATTTCTTTTGCAGCAGGTCGTTGACCACGGCGCTCGGCAGGAGCTTGTCCTCGCTGCCGGCCGCCAACCAAATCGCTTGACCGATGCGGTGCGACAAGGCCTCGCCTTCGCCGCGTCCGAACGGTGAGATGAAGCCGCGCGAGGAGAGTTCGAGCGCGCCGACCGGCTTGAGCGCGCATTCGGCCAAGCCGCTATCTAGGTCGTCGAATTTGAGAGAAGCGGGGAAGCGAAACAGAGTGAGATTGCGAAAGAACATCAGGATTCCAATGAGTTGAGATCGTCATCCCGAGGCCGTAGGCCTCGGGACCTGTTGTTGAATCGAAACGAAAACGAAAGCAGGTCCCTCGCTTCGCTCGGGATGACAGCGTCAAGGCGCCGCCTTGGCCCTTTAGTGTCCTTCGGCCACGCCGGCTCACCCGCCAACCACGCATGCGCATCCGGCAGTTCGCGGTCGCCGCGTTTGCCGAGCGCGAGAAAATCGAACAGCTTCGGATCGCTCAACTGCGATGGACGGATATCGCCCAGCGCGCGCGCGATCTGCTCGACGCGTCCAGGCGTATCGCGCTCCCAGGTCTCCATCATCTTCTTGACCTGTTTGCGCTGCAGATTCTCCTGCGAGCCGCAGAGGTTACAGGGAATGATCGGAAATTGTTTCGCCTCGGCGTAGGCGCTGATGTCGTCCTCGCGCACATAGGCCAGCGGGCGGATCACCACGTGTTTGCCATCGTCGCTCAATAGCTTCGGCGGCATGCCGCTGATCTTCGAGTGGAAAAACAAGTTGAGGAAGAACGTCGCGACCAAGTCGTCGCGATGGTGGCCCAGCGCGATCTTCGTGAAGCCTCGCTGCTCGGCGTAGCTGTACAGCGCGCCGCGCCGCAGCCGCGAACATAGCGAGCACATCGTCTTGCCCTCGGGCACCACGCGCGCGACCACCGAGTAGGTGTCTTGTTCGATGATGTGGTAATCCACGCCGATCGATGCGAGGTAGTCGGGCAGTACATGTTCGGGGAAGCCCGGCTGCTTCTGGTCCAGATTCACCGCAGTGATCGAAAACCGCACCGGCGCCTTCTTCTGCAATTGCAGCAGGATGTCCAGCAAGGTGTAGCTGTCCTTGCCGCCGGACAAACAGACCATCACTTTGTCGCCGTCTTCGATCATGCCGAAATCGGCGATCGCCCGGCCCACCTGATGGCGCAGGCGCTTAGCCAGCTTCTGGGCCTCGTGCGCCGCGCGACGCGACGCCGACGGCAGGGGTTCGGACAGGGGCAGGACGGTGCTCATAGGTCGCGCATTTTAGCCGGAACACGTTCCGGCACATCGTGCGCCGCGCCCGATCGCGCGGGCAGATTGCAACGCACCGCCGCGCGTGGAGACGCGTAACGCATTGATTCTCATGAGACGAAGGCGCTGGCACGCGTCTTGTATGGACGTTATGGCCGGTGTCCTTTTCCGGCATCCCCCAAGCGTTTGGAGATAGGCATGAGCAACACCCTGTTCGACCGTTCCCGCACGATGTTATCGCTGATGCTCCTGGCGGTTCTGACGGTGGGCTGTGCATCGACGGCCATGTCGGGCAAGTCCTCCGGTGAGCGTACGAAGGCCTACGAGGATTCGCAGCAACCGGTCAGCGACAGTTGGATCACTGCGAAGGTGAAGGCCGACCTGCTGGTCACCGAAGAAACCAAGGGCCTCGATATCAATGTCACCACCACCAACGGTGTGGTCACGCTGTCGGGCAAGCTCGACAACGCGATGCAGATCGATAAGGCCGTCGCCGTCGCGCGCGCGATCAGAGGCGTCGGTTCGGTCGACGCGTCCACGCTCACCGCCAAACCCCGCCGTTGACGCTACCGCGCAACGGCCCCCTCGACGGGCGCACGCGTCCGTCCGACTCCCCCAAAGAAGGAAAACACCATGAATAGCGACATCATCAAAGGCAAGTGGAAGCAACTCAACGGCAAGATCAAGACGCAGTGGGGCAAGCTCACCGACGATGATTTGACCGTGGCCGAAGGCACGCGCGAATACCTCGCCGGCAAAGTGCAAGAACGCTACGGCTTGACCAAAGAAGCTGCGCTGAAGCAGGTCGAAGATTTCGAGAAGACCATCAAGGATAGCTGAGCCGTAAAGCCAGTTCCCACTGGCGTCCTTGCGGATGCGAGGTACGTTCGTTGTGATCCTGATCTCTCTCCCCCACAGGCCCGCAGCGAAGTGTTGGATTCCTCGTTCGTACCGGAGACGGCATAAGCCGGTCAGGATGATGGTTCACCTTGCGGTCGATCGTATTCAGCTGCGATCTCCAACACCCCGCAAGCCCCGCAGGATCCGCCCGCCGCCTCGTGATGTTTCGCGAGGCGGCTCTTTTTAAATCGCATCCATCGTGCGAGATGCACGCCGCCAGCGCCGAAACCGTGCAAATCGCCCGCTCCGCGTCGCGAACGCCCTGCAACGGCGGGCGCCGACACGCTGGCACAGCACTTGCGCTGTGTGTCTTCGTTCCACGGCATATCCGCCACCACGATCCTCCACGCCACCGGCAGGAGTCCACGCATGGGCGCACACCTCGAACGTCGATGTCTGCAGACGCATTCGGTTTCGCCGATCGTCGCCAACGATGGCATCTGGCGCCGGCCAGCACTAGAGGCCGAGGGTGTGGATATAGTGGACACTCCCCCGCAGAACCGTGCCCCGCACACGCTGGAGTCACGACCCGTGCCGAACACCGCCTTCAAGTCCGCTGGTCGCATTCTCGCGATCGACGACGACCCCCGGCTGTTGCAGAACTTCGCGCTGGCGCTGGAAAGCGACGGTTACAGCGTCGAGACCGCGGAAACGCTCGCCGACGGGCTGCGCTTAGCGGCGACGCGGCCATTCCATGTCTGTCTGCTCGATAACAGCATCGGCTACGACTCGGGCCTTGAAGCGCTGCCGCGGTTGCGCGAAATGGCGCCGTTGATGCGCGTGGTGATGGTGACCGCCAATGCCGCGATCGACGATGCGGTGAAAGCGATCGCGCTCGGCGCCAGCGATTACTTGGTGAAGCCGTGTTCGCCCGAGCAACTGCGGATCTCCGTGGCGCGTCAGGTCGACACCCGGCGCATCCTCGATCGTCTCGACAGCTTCGAGCGCGAAGCGCAGAACGGACTGCCGGAACTCACCAGCAAGAACAAGGCGATGCAAGCCGCGATCGATATGGCGCTGCAAGTCGCGCGCACCGACGCCAACCTGCTGCTGCTGGGCGAAAGCGGCACCGGCAAAGGCGTGATCGCCAAGGCCGTGCATCGCGCCAGCCCGCGCGCGGCGGCCGCGCTGGTGACGGTCAACTGTCCTTCGTTGTCCACCGAGCTGATGGAAAGCGAACTGTTCGGTCATTCCAAGGGCTCGTTCACCGGCGCGGTGCAGAACACCGTCGGTCGCGTCGCGCACGCCGATGGCGGCACCATTTTTCTGGACGAGGTCGGCGATTTTCCGCTGCCGCTGCAACCGAAGCTGCTGCGCTTCATCCAAGACAAAGAATACGAACGCGTCGGCGACCCGATCACGCGCAAAGCCGATGCGAGAATCGTCGCCGCCACCAACCGCGACCTCGACACGATGGTGAAGGAAGGCCAGTTCCGGCTCGACTTGCTGTATCGCCTCAATGTCATCAGCATCACGCTGCCGCCGCTGCGCGAGCGCTCCGAAGACATCGAAGACATCGCCAACGGGTTTCTGCGGCGCTACGCCGCGGACTACGGCTTGCCCGCCCGCCGGTTGTCGCCGTCGGCGTTGTCGCAACTGCGCGCCTATGCGTGGCCGGGCAATGTGCGCGAGCTGCAGAACATCATGGAACGCGCGGTGATTCTCGGCCGCAGCGAAGAGATCGGCCCAGAACAGCTCGCGCTCAGCGCCGCTACGCCCAGCGACGCGCAGCCGGGCATGGCGATGTCGCTGCACGAACTCGAACGACTGCACATCGAGCGCGTCCTGGCGGCCAGCGAAAGTCTGGAGGCCGCCGCGCACACGTTGGGCATCGACGCCTCCACGCTTTACCGCAAACGTAAGCTGTTCGGTCTGTGACCGCGCAGATCGATTTTCGCGCCACTTCGAGTTGCCACCTTCCGCCATGAATCATCGTCCGCCTATCGTCCTTCCCGAAACCGCCGCACGTCCGCGCGAGGGTTGGCTCGCACTCGTCGGCTGGATCCTGCTGTTGGTCGCGTTGGGCGCATCGGGCGGCGTGTTGTTCGGCCCGGACCCGTGGTACGCCACGTTGCTGAAACCGACGTGGAACCCACCATCCTGGTTGTTCGGTCCGGTGTGGACGCTGTTGTACACGGCGATGGCGATCGCACTGTGGTTGGTGCGACGCGAGCCTGATATCGACGAGGCCACGCGTCAGCGCGCGATCGCGATGTTCGCCATCCAGTTCGTGTTGAACTTGGCGTGGACGCCGCTTGTTCTTCGGGCTGCACAACCCGGGGCTCGCCTTCGTCGAAATCTGTCTGTTGTGGATCGCGCTGCTGTCGACGATGCTGATGTTCGGCCGCGTGCGCGCGTTGGCCGGCTATCTTCTATTGCCCTACTTGCTGTGGGTGTCGTTCGCGTTGGTGTTGAACGGTACGATCTGGTTGATGAATTCATAGCGATATTTTTTCGGGGCAACCCGCCTGCAGCAAAGGGAACAACCCCAGGAATCCGTATGCCGCCGTCGCGCACCGCGCAGTTCCGCAACCGCGTCAACGTCGGGCTGCTGGTCTTGGCGTTCGTGGTGATCGTCATCACCTCCATCATCTCGGTACGCTCCACCAATGCGCTCGCCGATTCCATCGAACTTGTCACCCATACCCTTAACGTCAAGGACAATCTGACGGAGCTGCAGGTGGAGCTGGGCATGCTGGAAGCCGAGGGTCTGCGTTTTATGGTCGGCGGCGCGGCGCAACATCGCGAAGGGCTGTACAAACACCTCGAAGCCATCGGTCGCCTGCTCGATCGGCTCAAGACGCTGACCGTCGAAAACGCCCTTCATCGCGCCGCGCTGGTGGCATTGACGCGGGATTACGAACAGCTCGAAAGCCGCGTCCGCGAATCGATCGCGATCAAAGACGCCGAACTGCGCAACCGCAGAGACGGCCGTGCGACGGCGCGGATTCGCGACGGACGCGGCGAGCGTGCCGTCGATATCATGCGCGAACGGGTGTTCGCGATGTCGCGCGAAGAGGACCGCTTGTTGTCGGAGCGGGGTCTGGCGCGCGATGTGCTGGTGAAACAGATGACCGCCACGCTGATGATCGCCAACGGTCTGGCGTTGGCGGCGGGTTTGCTCGGATTCTTCGCGCTGCGTCGCGCCCAACGCGAAGCCGAGAACGCGCTGCGCGGCGAACTGCGTGCCGCGCAGGCGCGCCGCGCCAACGAAGAGAAAAGCGTATTTCTGGCGAATATGAGCCATGAAATCCGCACGCCGATGAATGCGATCTTCGGCTTCGCGCAACTGCTCGGCGATCATGTGCGCGAACCGCTGCAGCGCGAATGGGTGGCATCGATCAAAAAGAGCGGGCAGATGCTGCTGTCGCTGATCAACGACGTGCTCGATCTATCCAAGATCGAAGCCGGAAAAATGCATCTGACACCGCAGGGCACCGACTTGACCGAACTGGCCACCGAAACGCTCGCGCTGTTCGAGCCGATGGCCGAAGCCAAAGGCCTGCGGCTGCGCATCGAGATCGATCACAGCGATTTGGTCCCGGTCATCGTCGACGCGCAGCGTCTGCGTCAAATCCTAATGAACCTGCTGAGCAATGCGGTGAAGTACACAGAACGCGGCGAAGTGACCTTGCGTCTGTCGATGCTGCCCTCGCCGCTCGGCCAAGGCCGCGATCTTCGTATCGCCGTCATCGACACCGGCGTCGGCATCGAGCTGGAACAGCAAGAGCAGATCTTCGAACCGTTCTATCAGGCGGACAGCCCGGACGGCCGCGTTCGCCAAGGCACCGGTCTGGGTCTGAGCATCACCAAGCGCCTGGTCGATCTGATGCAGGGCCGCATCCATGTGGTCAGTCAACCGGGCGAAGGCGCGACCTTCCGCGTCAATATCCCAGACCTCGAACCCGCGGCCGTCTTAGCCGTCGGCACCGAAGAGACGCGCATCGATTTCGATCGGCTACCGGCGCTGAAGATTTTGGTCGTGGACGATGTCGACTGGAATCTCGAAGTCGCACAAGGCTACCTGCGCGACAGCCACCATCAGGTCGTCGTGGCCCACGACGGCATCGAAGGCGTCGAAATCACGCGCGGATTGCGCCCCGACGTGGTGATGATGGATCTGCGCATGCCGCGGATGAACGGGTTCGATGCGTTAGACGCGATTCGCGCCGATACCGCGCTCGCGTCCACGCGCGTGATCGCCGTTACCGCGTCCAGCCTGGCCGGCGAAGCCGGGCCGCAGCACGCGCCGTTCGATGGATTTCTACGTAAACCCTACACGCCGCAGGAATTATTCGCGGTGCTCAACACCCTGTTCCGCGACGACGAGACGCTGCGCGACGAAGCCGTAGCGCCCGCCGTAGAAGCCGATGCGCCCGACAGCGAAGAACGTCGCGCCCGCGCCCGCATCGAATGGCGCAGCGTGCGCGAGCTGCCGTTGCGAACATTGCGCACCCGCATGCGCATGCGCGAGATCGGCGAATTCTCCAAACAACTGCTTGCATTGGCCGACGATCTACGCTCGCCCGCGCTGCAGGCCGAAGCGCATCGGCTGAAGCTCGCGCTGCAGCGTTTCGATGTGAATCAGGTCAAGATCGTGCTCGATCGATTGGCCCACTGGCACGAGGAGGACGATGATGCCGAATAGATTCCAGGCGACGGTCGCGTTGCCGGTGGTGATGGTGATCGACGACCAGACCGCGAACGTGCAGGTGGTCGGCCAACTGTTGACCCAAGCCGATTACGACGTGGTGCCAGTGCTCGACGGCCGCGAAGCGCTGTCGCTCGCCGAACGCAGCCCGCCCGATTTGGTGCTGCTGGATATGCGCATGCCCGGCACCGATGGCTTCCAGGTGCTGGAAGGTCTTCAAGCGATGCCGCAGACGCGCGATGTGCCGGTGGTCTTCCTCACCGCCGATCACGAACGCGACAGCCTGACGCGCGCGTTCTCCGCCGGCGCGGTCGACTACATCACCAAGCCCTTCCTCGCCGAAGAATTGCTGGCACGGGTGCGCACGCATCTGGATCTGAAACAGGCGCGCGACCGGCTGGCACGGGTCGCGGACGAGCGCCAGAAAGTGGCCGAAATCGTCAGCCACGATCTGCGCAATCACTTCGCCAATATTCTGTTTTCCGCCGAGCTGTTGTGCGACCCGGCCATGGACGCCACCGCGCGCCAGCGATTGGCGCAGTCGATTCGCACCTCCGCCGATGCCGGCGTTCTGTTCTTGCAGGCCTTTCTCGATCAGCAACACGACGCGGCGCACGGCGCGCCGTCGCATCCGATCGCCGCGCGCGCATTGCTCGAAGACGTGGCCGAATTGCTCTCGCACCAAACGCAGAGCAAGCAGATGCGGCTGCATATCGATACCGACGCTGCGGACGGCATGTGCCTGCTGGCCGAACGCGCGGGCGCGTTGCACGTGCTGCAGAATCTGTTATCGAATGCGTTGAAATACGCGCCGCCCGGCAGCGAGGTGCATCTGACCGCCGCGCGGCAGGGCAACTACGGGCGGCTCACCGTGCACGATCGCGGCCCCGGCATTTCGCCGAAAGACCGCGAACGTCTTTTTCAGCGCTACGTGCGCCTCAGCGCGCAGCCCACCGGCGGCGAAACCTCGACCGGCTTGGGATTGGCGCTGGCCAAACAGCGCGCACGCACCATGGATGGCGATGTCTGGTACGACGACCGCGAAGGCGGCGGCGCCAGCTTCACGTTGGAATTGCCGCTCGCATGAATGCACGAACGATGCCCCGCGCCGTTTGGGCGCGGGGCATCGTCGTCATGCGTTTCAGGTTCTGACTCGGCGGCCCATGATCAGCGACACCACGAACAGAATCAGAAAGACGAAGAACAAGATCTTCGCGATGCCGACGGAGGCGCCGGCGATGCCGCCGAAGCCGAGCACGCCTGCGACCAGCGCGATCACAAGAAAGACGACAGCGTAGTACAACATGGGGTTTCTCCAATGGGGGAACGACAGGCCGCCATTCGCGTGCCTGACAGTAAGAACACAAGTTGCGTGCCAACCGGGCGCGATTCGGCGGCGCATCAATAACGGTCTGTTTTTAGTGGTTTTTCGGGCAACCGGGCGGGCGCGCTACGGCGACGCAGCGGGTGGCGGCACCGGCAGAACGCACGATCCCCCTGCCCTGTCGTGCGGAACGCACGGCCCTTCGGCCGGCACCGGCAACGCCGCCCGCATAGGCGAGCCCTCGCGAAGGGCATGGCGTACTAGGCGGCGAAGGCGAGGACACGACGAGGCCGACCCGTCACCACCGCGCTTGCGGCCCGATGCTAAGCTCAGCGCATGACCCAGACGACCGACCCCGCCGAGCTCGCCCGCATCGCGCACCGCCTCGCCGAACTGCGCATGGAACACCGCGACCTCGATCTGGCCATCGACAAACTGCACGAGAACATCGTCGCCGACGAACTCACGATCAAGCGACTGAAGAAACGCAAGCTGCAGTTGAAGGACACGATCATTCGGTTGGAGTCGGCGTTGATTCCGGATGAGCCGGCGTAGGGCGGACACCGTTGTCTACGCTATGAAAACCGCAGCTACACAGTGTTGTTTGACAGGCATTGCCGGAGAAAGTTAGCATCATTTTGTTCTTGCTAAATTGTTTGGCTTGAGCAGATTTTTTAAAAATCCCATCATTGCAGATAGCCCATGAATTGAGGCTTATTCGTATATGTTGGCAACACTAGAGAATGGAGGCTTAGAGTCAATGAAGGATTCAAAACGTGTTCGGTTGGAGGAAATGCCGTTTTATGTATCTATGCAAAAGGTTCAGCTTGCGACGAAAATGAGCGCGTTGGATCTCGCAATCAGGCAAGTCGGGTTTAACGCAAACCCAGCTTGTTGCAATTGTGGCAAACACGATTGGAACGCATTCGACTTGATGATTGAGGCCATTGATAGTGGGAATCACGCTTTGGAGTTCTTCCAGAACCAGAAGCTCCAGGCTCCAGAAGTATTCTTTTCAGGGGTGCAGCAGTTGACGTGCCCATCCTGTGGAATGAGATCTGGAGATATCCATGCGCTATACAACTACGGCGGACACATCTATCAAGACCCGTGAGAGAGTGAAGAATCATACGATTGGATCGGCATTGGAAGGCCGATATGCTTGGAAAGCATTTTGCCTTTAATTGCCCGTAACCTGTAAGGCGGGTCTTGCACCCGCCTTACGAATGAAGCTACTACTTCGTATAAGACAGTACGTGACGCTCAAAGGGGCTTCGCTATAGGACGCCGTCGTTTGCCATGTGTCGGGTGCAAGACCCGCCCTATAGGCGGGCGATGATAGGGATGTGGTTTGATGCGGTTGTCGCCGTTGTTGCGACGCAACAGAAATCCTATTCACTCGCGACCGCGCATCCGCAGGCTATGCTGCGCCATCGTTTGAGAGGGGTCCGCCATGCTGCCGATGCAACAGCGTTTGTCGTTGCCGTTTTTGATGTTGCTGAGTTTGCCGTCGACGGCGATGGGGTTTGCGTTGGCGGTGCAGATTTCGGCGCTGAGTTGGCTGTTGTCCACCAAGTACAACCTGGACATTCATCAGATCGGGTTGGTGTGGGCGGCGGGGCCGTTGGCCGGGCATTCTTGGCCAAGTCATCATCGGCATCATCAGCGACAACGTCTGGTTTTGGGGCGGGCGGCGGCGGCCGTTTATTCTGATCGGCGGTGTGCTGACGTCGCTGATGTTGTTGGCGCTGCCGTCGATCGGTGCGATCGATCAAGCGCTCGGGCTGGATGCGATTCTCGGTGTGGCGGTCACGGTCGCGATGGCGTTGGACCTGTCGATCAATATCAGTTTCAACCCGACGCGTTCGATCATCTCCGACGTGACGCCGGAAGGCCCGAAGCGCACCGCGGGTTACACCTGGATGCAAACGGTCTCCGGCAGCTTCGGCGTGTTGGCGTATGCCATCGGCGCGGTGTGGGGCAATGTCGCGTTGATTTATTTCGGCGCCGGGTTGGTCTTGGTCTGTTCGATTCTGCCCGCGTTGTTGATCGAAGAGCCGCGCGCGTTGCCGCATACCGAAATCGGTGCGCCCACCGAAAAACTCTCCGTCGGCGCAGTGTTGATGTTGATGCGCCCGCTGTGGGCGTTCGCGGTGTACGCCATGATCGCGATGGGATTGAAGCTGGCAGGCATCCAAACGCATAGCTTGTGGTTGGAAGCGGTGTTCGGCGTGTTGTCGCTATTGTTGATTGCGCACGCCTTGACCGAAAAACAAGCGCTCGGTAGCGGCGAAGACATCGGCGGCTTCCGCAAAGTGTTGGCGGCGCATTCGATCAGTTGGTTCGGCATGCAAAGTCTGTTCGTGTACATGATCGGTTTCGTGCAGCAGCGTTTCCCGAATTTGAGCGACGACGACACCGGCAAGTTGATGTCCTTCAGTTTCCTCGCCTTGAACGCGATCGCCGCATTGGTGCCCGCTTTGGTGCTCAATCCGTTGTCGCAGCGGTTCCGCGAAGTGCGCGTGCATGCGATGAGTTTGGCGACGATGGCCGTGGGTTTCGGCGTGGTGTATCTGTTCGGCCACAGCGCGACGATGGTGTATGTCGGCATGGCGATCATGGGCCTGGGTTGGGGCGCGATCGTCAGCCTGCCGTTCGCGGTGTTCTCGCAGATCGTTTCGCCCGCGCGCATCGGTTTGTATATGGGCGTGTTCAATCTCAGCGTGGTGTTGCCGCAATTGGCGGTAAGCCTGGGCGTGGGTTATCTGCTGTCGCAGTTGGAGAACAAAGCCCTGGTGTTCGCGATCGGCGGCGGTTGCATGGCGCTGTCGGCATTGGCGTGGTTGGCGGTGAAACAAGGCACGCGCGGGATGGCGATGGCTGCGGGCGACGGCGGGAGTCATTGACCATCGGTAGGGCGGTGCGCGCGTGAAGATGAATGATGTGAAATTGGATTTCACAAACGACGGCGAGTCATTAGGACGCCGCGCGAAATAACCCTAGAAACGAGACCACAGGCTAAATTCTGGTGGCGCGCGGTCGTTAATTTCGACCGCGCTGACTACACTATGCCCAGGACTCGCCGGGCGCCGCCCCGACGAACGCTCGGCTCACAGGGGACTCACACTCAATGACTATGTTTTTGCCGTTGTGGCGGCATGCGCGTATGTGCGCGTTCCTATGCCCGCTGCTGCTGGCGTTGGCGACGATGCCGTTGCTGGCCTTCGCCTCGTCTTCGGGCACGCTCGCGCCGACATCCGGCCCGGTATTGGATGCAGGCGAGTATCACAACTGTGGTGTGCAAGAGACCGGCGAACTGACCTGCTGGGGCGACAATGCGTCCGGACAAGGCACGTTCCCGTTCCAGACGCGTTTCATCGCCGTCGCAACAGGCGTGGATCACACTTGCGGCCTGCGCGCGAACGGTCAGGCGATCTGTTGGGGCGCGCCCGGTTCGATCGCGACCGCGCCACCGACAGGCCCTTTCATCGCGCTGAGTGCGGGCAACGCCGAAACTTGCGGTTTGCGCAGCAACGGCGAGCTGCGCTGTTGGGGTGGCGGGCTGGCAGAGACGGTACCGACCACCGGCATCTTCGTCGCGCTGAACATCGCCAACGGCCGCGGTTGTGCGATTCGCAGCGATGGTGGTTTGCAGTGTTGGCAGGCCGCGGGCATCGCCAGTTTGGGCGTGCCGCCGAGCGGACGTTTTCTCGACCTCAGCCTGGGGAGTAGTCATGCCTGCGCCTTGCGCAGCGACGGCAAGATCCTGTGTTGGGGTTCCAACACGCAGGGTCAAACGGCAGCGCCGAGCGCGGACACATTCATCGCAGTGGCTTCGGGCCACCAGCACAGTTGCGGCGTGCGCGAGAACGGCAACCTGGTGTGCTGGGGTGCGAATCCCTCTGGACAACTCAGCGTGCCGGCGGGTCGTTACACCGCGATCGCCGCTGGCCGTTTGCACACCTGTGCGCGCGACGACGAAGCGGCGTTGCGCTGCTGGGGCGGGAGCAATTCGCGCAACGAGCGCACCGCGCCGGCCTATGATTTTCAGAAGCTCGCGGTCGGCCGCGATCAAGCGTGCGGCTTGACGTATCCCGGCGATATCGCATGTTCGGGTGCGGCCAATGCGTTGACACCGCCGGTGCGGCGTTACAACGAAGTCAGTTTCGGCGAACAAACGGTTTGCGTGTTGGCCGTCGATAGTCGCCCGCAATGTTGGGGCGACATTGCGGACATGCCGCCGAACGAGCCGCTAACATCGATCAGCGTCGGTGTCGCGCACGTCTGCGGCGTGCGTGTCGATGGCAGTGCGGTGTGCTGGGGCGATAACAGCTTCGGGCAATCCACGCCGACACCAGGGCAGTACAGCAAAGTCGTCAGTGGCGACCGTTTCACCTGCGCACTCGGCACCGACAGCGATCTCTTCTGTTGGGGCCAAGGCCCGGTAGTCGACGGTGCGCCACAGGGCGGCTTCGCGCAATTGAGTGCGTACGGTCGTAATGCGTGCGTCGTCGAGCATTCCGGCGATGTGCAGTGTTGGGGAACCGATGCGGCCGTAATAGCGCCGCCGAGCGGGCAATTCGGTTATATCGCAGTCGGCGAACGACACGTGTGCGGCATTCGTCAGAGTGCGGTGGATGTGCTGCAATGCTGGGGCGACAATTCGCAAGGACAATTGCAGTCGCCCTCTGGCCTCGGTTTTTATCGGATCGCAGCGTTTGGCGACACGACCTGCGCGACCGAAGTGACGAAGATGCAGTGCTGGGGTGCCCAGACCATCACTCGCGATGGTCGCAGTCCGCGTCTGGCGCCTGCGGCGATCGCCGCAGGCGATGCGCACACGTGCACGGTGCGCGGTAATCGTGGCGTGGGATGCTGGGGCGATAACGCGTTCGGACAACGCAATGCTGCGATCCATCGCGCGCAAAGCATCAGCGCGAATGCGGACCACACGTGTTCGCTGCAAGTCGGCGGCGAAGCGAGGTGTTGGGGCGACAACACGCATAACGGTTCGACGCCGCCGAGCGTTTCGTTGCGGATGTTGGATATGGGCCAGTTCAACGGCTGTGGTGTGGGCGCGAACGGTGCCGCGAATTGCTGGGGTTGGAATGTCAACGCGCAGAGCACCCCGCCGGTGGCTCTGTTCCGCAGTGTGGCGACGGGCTTGAACCACAGTTGCGGCGTGCGCGACGACGGGACGTTGGCGTGCTGGGGTTACAACGCGGATGGTCAGACGACGGCACCGACGGGCGTGTTCAAAGCGGTGGACGTGGGCGAGCGCCATAGTTGCGCGATCGCCGAAGCGGGCAGCGTGACATGTTGGGGCTTGAACAGCGAAGGGCAAACGACGCCGCCGGAGTTAGGCGCGGCGACGTATCGTTCGTTAGCGTCGGGCGCGTTCCACAACTGCGCGATTTTGAGCAACGGCGGGATCGCGTGTTGGGGTCGTAACGCGAACGGTCAAGCGACGCCGCCTGAGGAAGGGCAGTACGTGTCGATCGCGGCGGGTACGGCGCATACGTGCGCGGTGCGCGACGACGGCGGCCGCGTGTGCTGGGGCGCGAACGAAAGCGGGCAGGCGCCGCAGATCGCGGTAGGTCCGGCGGTGTTCCCCGCCTTGACCAACGGCGAACCCACGTCGATCGATTTGCAGATGCTCGTCACGGGTAGCTACACGCCGGTGTCGCCGACTTTCGGCTTCGTCGAAGGGCATTTGCCGTTCGGTTTGGAGATCAACGCATACGGCCAAATTCTCGGCATTCCCGGCGACGAACCCGGCACGCATACATTCACGATCCGCGCGAGCGATGAAAACGGATTCCAAGCGACGCGGGAATTCTCGGTGGTGTTGAACGAAGCGCCCGACGTGACGCCGCCGTCGATCGTACCGACGTACAACGGCTTCGCGTTTTACACCGAGTGGTACAACACGAATGTCGAATTGGTCTGGACTGTGACCGATCAAGAATCGTCCGTGTCCACGTCCGGTTGCGAGACCGTGACGGTGACGACCGATACCGACGGCACCAGTTTCACTTGTACCGCCACCAGCGAAGGCGGCACCAGTACGCAGACCGTGGTGATCCGTCGCGATGCCACGCCGCCGGACACGCAACTCGACCAAACACCGCCGGCGCTGAGTTGGGGCGGCGGCGCTCAATACAGCGAGACGTTCGCCTTTTCGATGGTGGGTACGGATGCGTCCGGGTTCGCTAGGTTTGAGTGCATGGTGTTTGGAATCGGTAGCTTTTCGTGCAACTCGCCGCAAGCGGTCGGTGGGTTGAACTTCGGCACGACCTACACGATACAAGTGCGCGCGAAAGACCTGGCCGGCAATATCGACCCAACACCCGCAACGTACACCTGGGTGAAATATCGCGACACCACGCCACCGCTGCTGACGCCGACGTATGCCGGCACGATGGGCGACAATGGCTGGTACATCAGCGATGCGCATTTAACGTGGACGATCGACGATCCGGAATCGGCGATCGTGTCCACCACCGGTTGCGACGCGCTTCACGTCACCGCCGATACCGCGGGCATCAACCGAGTGTGTACCGTCCGTAGCGCGGGCGGTGAGACGTGGCGAGTCGGTTCGATCAAGCGCGATGCGACAGCGCCGACGGTGGTGGCGTCGACAACCGCGGTTCCCAACGCGGCCGGCTGGCATCGTCAAAACGTCACCGTGTTGTACACCTGCGTCGAAACCACATCCGGTTTGCCCACGTTCTGCCCGTCTGCGGAGACCATTTCGCAGGAAGGGCACAACGTCTCCACCACCGCGAAGACGGTACGCGACTTCGCCGGCAACACCGCGACCTCGAACGTCATCACGATTAATCTCGATAAGACAGCACCGCAAGTCATCTCCGAACGCAGAACCCTGCCCAATGCGACGGGGTGGTATCGCGACGATGTCACGATCGATTTTATTTGCACGGATACCGTGTCTGGGTTGGCCGCACCGTGTCCGCCGCCCTACACCTACACCGGGGAAGGCCGAGAGTTGACGTATCAAGTGCCCGTCAACGACATCGCTGGTAATCAAACGCTGGCAGGATGGTTGTTGTCGATCGACCGTACTGCGCCGACGATTTCGGCGTCCGCGACGACCGCGCCGAATGCCGCAGGCTGGTATCGTACCAATGTCGGCGTGGCCTTCGCCTGCAACGATGCGCTGTCCGGCATCAACGTCTGCCCGTTCGCGCAAACCTTGAGTCAGGAAGGAGAGGCGGTGTCGTCCACCGCGCAAACGGCGGTTGACTACGCTAGCAACGTCAGCGCGCCGAGCAACGTGGTAACGGTGAAGATCGACAAGACCGCGCCGACGTTGAACGTGACGATGCCGCCGGCGACGGTGCTGCTCAACGCGACGCACGACTTTCAGTTGAATGCGAGCGATGCCTTGTCGGGCGTGGCGACGCAAAGCTGCAGCGGATTCGTCACCGGCAGTCTCGGCACGCGCAGCGTGACCTGCACCGCGACCGATCGCGCAGGGAATAGCGTCAGTCGTTCGTCGACCTACCGCGTGGTGTACGGCTACGCGGCGCTGTCGGCGCCGTTGATCGATCCGTCGCAGGTGTACGTGGTGCAAGCGCCGCGTTCGGTGCCGTTGGAATGGCGGTTGTTCGACGCCAACGGCGCGGCGATCACGAATGCGACGCTGACGCAGTCGACGGTGACGGACATCGCATGCCCGAGCACGGGCGTGGGTCTGACCACCGCGCCGTCGGGCGAGACGAACAGCTTCGCGCACTCTGGGCGATGGCATGTATCGACGGAACTGGTGGATCAACTACACCGGGACGGGTTGTTTGCGTTTGGACATCACGCTCAACGACGGTACGCAGCGCAGCGCGACGATCCGCGTGGTGCCGAAGGTGATGCGCACGGGCGGGAACTACCCATCGACACGCCCGCCGGTGCGCAGCAGCAATGCGGCGCCGGCACAGGTGCAGCCGACGCGGACGCCGGCGACACGACCGAATGCGCCGAGAAATCCGCGGCGTCCAGATTTACGGAAACCGAAGCGATAGTGAATCAAGATCGACGATACCGAGTGTTGTGTGTCGTCGAACCGTTCGCGGCGTGCGTCGCGATTGCGCTGTTTTGAAGGGGATGAGTGATGCGCTTGAAGTCGTGGTGGTTCGTGCAGTCGCAGGTGTCTGCGCTGCTGTGCGGTTTAGCGTTTGCCTTCGCGGCGCTCGCGGTGCAGGCGTCGCCGACCGGCGTTGCGGCGCCGGAAGCGGCGCTCGATGCGAACGAATATCGCACCTGCGCGCTGCGCGAAGACGCCACGCTGATGTGCTGGGGCGACGTGAACTACGGCGACTACGAGCCCCCGACCGGCCGCTACATCGCGGTCAGCGTGGGCTTCGATCATGCCTGCGCGTTGCGCCCAGGCGGGCAGGCGGTGTGTTGGGGTAATTCGAGTTCGACCGCCACGTCGCCGCCGGCAGGGTCGTATGCGGCGATCGCTGCGGGCAATACCGAAACGTGCGCGGTGCGCACCGATGGCCAGTTGCGATGCTGGGGCGGCGTGTTAGCCGATACCGCGCCGACGACCGGCCGCTTCGTCGATGTCGCGCTCTACAACGGCCGTGCGTGTGCGATCCGTAGCGACGGCGGCTTGCAGTGCTGGCAAGCGGCCGGCGTGAGCAGCTTGGGCGTGCTGCCGAGCGGGCGTTTTATGGATGTCGCGCTCGGACAGAGCCATGCCTGCGCCTTGCGCAGTGATGGCCAAGCCTTGTGCTGGGGTTCGAACGCGCAAGGACAAACGGCGGTGCCGGCGGCGACGGCATTCGTGGCGCTGGGTGTGGGCTATCAACACACGTGCGGCGTGCGCGAGAACGGCAGCCTCGTGTGCTGGGGCGCGAATCCATCGGGACAACTGACGGTACCGGCCGGAGGGTACACCGCGTTAGCGGTCGGACGCGGCCATGCGTGCGCGCGCGACGAAGAAGGAGCGATCCGGTGCTGGGGCGATGAAGGTCCTGGCAAGGGCGCGTTGAGCGTGCCAAGCACCGGTTTTGATCGTGTGTTCGCCGGCCCCGGCTTCGCCTGTGGACTGACCTTCGGCAACGAGTCTCTCGGCAACGACATCGGTTGTGTCGGCGCGACCACGGCGATGACACCGCCCGTGCGTCAGTACCGCGATCTGAGTTTCGGCTCGACCTCCGCTTGCGGCGTTGCGCTTGACGGCCAGATCGAATGCTGGGGACAGTCGTTGGGCGCGTTGCCGCAGAACGAGCGCGTGCAATCCGTCGCTGTGGGTGAGGCGCATGCGTGCGCGCTTCGAACGAGCGATGGCACGGCGGTGTGTTGGGGCGAGAACGGCGACGGCCAAGCAACGCCACCAGCCGATGTCTTCAGCACGATCGTCAGCGGCGACCGTTTCAGTTGCGGTATCAACAGTAGCACCGGCCGCGTGATTTGCTGGGGACAAGGTGCCGCCGTCACCAGCGTGCCGCCGAATCAATACTTCTACGACATCCATGCGTACGGCGCGAACATTTGCGGTTTCGCGGGAGGTTCCAGCAAATTCTGCTGGGGCGCCGACGCGGCCGCGTTGCAGCCGCCCGCGACGATTCTCAATAATCTGGTCGTCGGCGCGCGTCATGCCTGCGCGATCCAACTCGGTACCGGTGGTCGAATCGCGTGTTGGGGCGATAACAGTCAAGGGCAGTTGCAAGTGCCTACGGACAATGGCTATTACAAACTCGATGCGTATGGCGACATGACCTGTGCCTACAACAACGATGGCCTGCGTTGCTGGGGCGCGCAAACGCTCGCGCGCGGTAATCCGGGCTTCCGCATGGCGCCGGTCGGCATCGCCGCAGGCGATGCGCACACGTGCACGGTGCGCGGTAATCGTGGTGTGGGATGCTGGGGCGATAACGCGTTCGGACAACGCAATGCTGCGATCCATCGCGCGCAAAGCATCAGCGCGAATGCGGACCACACGTGTTCGCTGCAAGTCGGCGGCGAAGCGAGGTGTTGGGGCGACAACACGCATAACGGTTCGACGCCGCCGAGCGTTTCGTTGCGGATGTTGGATATGGGCCAGTTCAACGGCTGTGGTGTGGGCGCGAACGGTGCCGCGAATTGCTGGGGTTGGAATGTCAACGCGCAGAGCACCCCGCCGGTGGCTCTGTTCCGCAGTGTGGCGACGGGCTTGAACCACAGTTGCGGCGTGCGCGACGACGGGACGTTGGCGTGCTGGGGTTACAACGCGGATGGTCAGACGACGGCACCGACGGGCGTGTTCAAAGCGGTGGACGTGGGCGAGCGCCATAGTTGCGCGATCGCCGAAGCGGGCAGCGTGACATGTTGGGGCTTGAACAGCGAAGGGCAAACGACGCCGCCGGAGTTAGGCGCGGCGACGTATCGTTCGTTAGCGTCGGGCGCGTTCCATAACTGCGCGATTTTGAGCAACGGCGGGATCGCGTGTTGGGGTCGTAACGCGAACGGTCAAGCGACGCCGCCTGAGGAAGGGCAGTACGTGTCGATCGCGGCGGGTACGGCGCATACGTGCGCGGTGCGCGACGACGGCGGCCGCGTGTGCTGGGGCGCGAACGAAAGCGGGCAGGCGCCGCAGCCGACGTTGAGTCCTGTGAACTTGCCGACGATCCGCAATGGAGAGCCGCTTGCGATCGACTTCCGCCTCGACAGTCATGGTGGTTACGTGCCGTTTGGCGCGACCTATCAAATCG
Organism: uncultured Gammaproteobacteria bacterium; assembly: GCA_963783035.1. Lineage (GTDB taxonomy): Bacteria > Pseudomonadota > Gammaproteobacteria > Xanthomonadales > Xanthomonadaceae > Lysobacter_I. The sequence continues at coordinate 107,152 of CAWAMC010000004.1, read as the reverse complement.
TGAGCGGCAAACTGCCGTACGGCAGTTTCCTGAATGCCTTCGGTCAAGCGCGAGGTACGCCTGCCGACAACCCCGGCGACTACACACTCACCATCGAAGCCAAAGACGAGAACGGCTTCGTCGCGAGCCGCAGCTATGCATACACGCTGATCCGCCCGCTGGATGTATCGTCGCCTGCAATCAGCGCGCTTGTGAACGGCGAAGAATTCCAGGCCGAGTGGTACAACTCGAATGTGCAATTGCAGTGGCAAGTGAGCGATAACGAAACTCCCTTCACCGTGGAGACCGGCTGTTTACCCGCCGCGATCACGCAAGATGCAGATCTCGCGTCGTTCGTCTGCAGCGCCACCAGCGAAGGCGGGACGACCTCACGCACGATTCTTCTCGGACGGGATACGGTTGCACCCGATACGCGCTTCGTGCGCACCCCTCCCCCCGTGTACTACACCAACCTGCCCTACAACGACATCACCTTCGAATTCGCCCAGCAAGGCAGCGATCGTTCCGGTGTCGAGAGTTATCAGTGCAGTTTCTACGGCACCGAAGGCTCGTATGGCGGTTGCGGTTCCGTCTTCACCCAAAGCTATCCCATCCAAGAGACGCCCTTTCAATTATGGGTGCGCGCCGTCGATCGGGCAGGTAATGTCGATCCAACGCCTGCGACCTATACATGGTACGTCCGCCGGGACACGACGCCACCGACGGTCGTGCCGATCTTGACGGGCACCGTGGGCGATAACGGCTGGTATCGCAGCGACGTCGGTCTGACATGGTCGATCAACGAGCCGGAAACGACTGTGACCCAAACCAGCGGCTGCGCCGATCGATCGGTCGTCGCCGACACCACAGGCGTGTCCTTCATGTGCAGCGCCTTCAGCAGCGCGGGCGAAGGCGTCGGCTTCACGACCATCCGCCGCGACACGGTCGCGCCGACGGTGCTCGCGAGCCTGAGTGCGGCGCCTAACGCCGCGGGTTGGTATCGCCAGAACGTCACCGCGTCTTATACCTGCACCGACGTCACGTCGGGTTTGGCGGCGCTGTGCCCGGCCAGCGAAACCGTTTCGCAAGAGGGCGCGGGCATCCAAGTGTCGGCGAAGACCGTGCGCGATATGGCCGGAAACGCCACCACCGTCGCTGGGTTTTCGATCAATCTCGACAAGACCGCGCCGCTGGTGGTGACCGAGCTGCGGACGCCTGCGAATGCGTTCGGCTGGCACCGCAGCGACGTGACCATCGACTTCACCTGCACCGAGACATTGTCGGGCTTGGCCGGGCCGTGCCCGTCGCCGTACACCTTCACCCAGGAAGGCCGCGACCTGACCTACGTGGTGCCGGTCGGCGACATCGCGGGTAACCAAACGATCGGCGGCCGTACGCTGTCGATCGACCGTACTGCGCCGACGATTTCGGCGTCCGCGACGACCCCGCCGAATGCCGCAGGCTGGTATCGCACCAATGTCGGCGTGGCCTTCGCCTGCAACGATGCGCTGTCGGGCATCAACGTCTGCCCGTTCGCGCAAACCTTGAGCCAGGAGGGAGAGGCGGTGTCGTCCACCCCGCAAACGGCGGTTGACTACGCTAGCAACGTCAGCGCGCCGAGCAACGTGGTAACGGTGAAGATCGACAAGACCGCGCCGACGTTGAACGTGACGATGCCGCCGGCGACGGTGCTGCTCAACGCGACGCACGACTTCCAGTTGAGTGCGAGCGATGCCTTGTCGGGCGTGGCGACGCAAAGCTGCAGCGGATTCGTCACCGGCAGTCTCGGCACGCGCAGCGTGACCTGCACCGCGACCGATCGCGCAGGGAATAGCGTCAGTCGTTCGTCGACCTACCGCGTGGTGTACGGCTACGCGGCGCTGTCGGCGCCGTTGATCGATCCGTCGCAGGTGTACGTGGTGCAAGCGCCGCGTTCGGTGCCGTTGGAATGGCGGTTGTTCGACGCCAACGGCGCGGCGATCACGAATGCGACGCTGACGCAGTCGACGGTGACGGATATCGCATGCCCGAGCACGGGCGTGGGTCTGACCACCGCGCCGTCGGGCGAGACGAACAGCTTCGCGCATCTGGGCGATGGTATGTATCGACGGAACTGGTGGATCAACTACACCGGGACGGGTTGTTTGCGTTTGGACATCACGCTCAACGACGGTACGCAGCGCAGCGCGATGATCCGCGTGGTGCCGAAGGTGATGCGCACGGGCGGGAACTACCCATCGACACGCCCGCCGGTGCGCAGCAGCAATGCGGCGCCGGCACAGGTGCAGCCGACGCGGACGCCGGCGACACGACCGAATGCGCCGAGAAATCCGCGGCGTCCAGATTTGAAAGGACAACGAAAGCATTAAAGCAATGCGGATGTCGTCAGCTTCGCTGCAGTGCACGGACGTGCTGCCCGCGACAAGCCGCAGGTATAACGGATCCATCGGCCCGAAAAGCGAGACGCACAGCGCCGAATCATCGAGCACAGAGAAAATTGATTCGGTGCGAGCGCGTCACGATATGCGCCTGATGCGCGAATCGAAAAACGCTCAGTCATGAGCGTTTTTCAACAATCTGTTCACCGTGCAACGTCGATCCAATGCGTGCGGCTCAAAGCATCGCTGCGCATCGACGGCGGGTGCATGTCTCGACGGCGCTCGCGCATGGCGCATGTGCGCCGTCGCATATCGAATGAAATACGGTCGAGCCGATACGGCAACGCGCGATTGCCGAACGGCAAGTGGATGATGCCGTGTTCTGCGAACCGATTATCGGCCGGCCGATCCGGTCGGATCAGCCGCGACGTTTGCGGCGACACGAAGCGCGCTTACGCAACAGGCGCTTCGGTGTCGTCGGACCCGGACTTCACCGCTTCCGGGCTGACCTTCTCGATCGTATGCCGCAATTCGCGGCCGAGAATCGTCTTCGCGTCTTTCGCCCAGGTTTCGAGGCGGTGATCGAAGACCAGTTTGCCGTTCTCGTCGGTCCAGACCAATTTCAGTTCGCGCAGTTTCTGGATGAAGCTGCGGAACAGGCTCTTGTCGAAGAACTCCGGCGCAGCCGGCGCGTACAGCAGGCTCAAGCGTTGCGCGGCGAGATGGCAGAGACTTTCGAGTTCGCCCGCGCCGAGCGTGCCCGGGCCGTTTTTGGCCAGCACCGAGATCGCGATGTAGTAACGCTCGAACGCCTGTTGCAGCGGGTGTCCGATCGCGCGCAGGCGGAACACTTCGTCGGTCTGCCCGGCGTTGCGGGCGAGGATGCCGTCGTCGTCGTCGCTGACTTGCTGCAGCAACCCTTCGCGGACGAAGACTTGGATCGTACGTTCGATGCTGTCGGCGAAACCGTCGTCGTCCCAGGGCAGGAACAACTCCGCCTGCAAGAACGGATACAGCGAACGGCCCAGGCGCGAGCAGCGTGGCGCGGCTCATGCGCCGATTGTGCAGGAAGCAGCAGGCGATCCAGGCGCTGGCGGTGAACAGATGCAGCACGTTGTTGCGGTAGTAGCTCAATAGCACCGCGTCGTCGCCAGAGACATGCAACACGTCGCCGAGCGGATGCGCGGTGCGCGCGAGCATGCCGATGTCTTCGCCGTGCGCGACGATCTGCTCGGGCGTGTGCGGCGTGACGGTGACGCGATCGGAATACGGCACTTCCGCGAGCAGCGTTTTCGACAAGCGCGATCTGCGCCAACAAATCGGCTTCGCCCATCGCGTGTTTGGGCGTCGACAGCAGCGCCAGCGCCAGCAGATTGACCGGGTTGACGTCGGCGGCGCGATTGACGTTGATCTGGATGCGATCGGCCAAGCGCGTCGACGGTTTCCGACAACCATTTCGGTTTGTCTTCGTCCGACACCGGCTGGCCGTCCCATTCGGTCGCGTGTTCGGCCAGCACATCGTTCAAGCGGATCGGTTCGCCGAAATTCACCACCACTTGGCCGTAGTTCTCGCGCAGCACTTTGGGGATGCCGGTGAGCAGCTGCCAGATCGATTCCTTTCGCTTTCGGTTTGCCGGTCAGCTCGTCCAGATAGCTGCGGCCTTCCATCAGCTTTTTCGTAGCCGATGTAGACCGGCTGGAACAGCACCGGCCGCGTCGGTTGGCGCAGATAAGCGCGCACGGTCATCGCCAGCATGCCGCCCTTCGGCGGCAGCAGGCGGCCGGTGCGCGAGCGCCCGCCTTCGATGAAGTATTCGATCGAATAGCCGCCCGCGACCAGTTGCGCCATGTATTCGCGGAACACCGCCGAATACAGCGCGTTGCCGCGGAAGCTGCGGCGGATGAAGAACGCGCCGCCCTTGCGCAGCACGCGTGCCGATCACCGGCAGGTTCAGATTGACGCCGGCCACGATATGCGGCGGCACGATGCCTTTGGTGTAAAGCAGATAACTCAGCAGCAGATAGTCCATGTGGCTGCGGTGACTCGGCACGTAGACCACCTCGTAGCCGGGCGCATCCTGCTTCAATTTCGTCCAGGTGATGCACCAACACGCCGCGATAGATACGGTTCCAGATCGTCGTCAACAGGAACTGACGCCGAGCGCACGACCGGGTGCGAATAGTCTGCGGCGATTTCGTAAGCGTAGGCATGGGCTTTCTTCCATGCGTCTTCGTTTTTGATGTTCTCGCGGCGCGCGGTGTCGGCGATCGTTTGACGAACGCGTTCGGCGGAGAGCACCTTGTCGATCAGCATGCGGCGCGTGGACAGATCGGGCCCGACCACCGCTTCGCGGATGCGATTGAAATGCGTGCGCAACACGCGCGAGAGTTTGCGCACGGTGCGTTCGGGCGGCAGACCTTCGTTCACCACGTCGCGCACCGAGACCGGCGTGGCGAATTGCACCATGGTGTCGCGGCCGTTGAGCAAAATCGCGAGTAGGCGCCGCGAAGCGGCCGACGATCGTCCAGTTTTCCGAGAACAGCACCGAGAACCAACCGCTCTGTCGTTCCGGCGCGCGGCCGACGAAGATCGAGACCGGGACCAGACGCACGTCCATCGTCTCGTCGCTGCGATGCGCATCGCAGCAGACGCGCCAGCGATTCGGAATGCGATTTCGCCGGCGCCGGCGCTTTGCCCGCGGCGAGATCGGCGGCGAGATTCAGCGCGCTGCCGTGACGGCGCGACAACGCGACATAGGCGCGCTTGCGGCCCAGCGGATCGCCGGCGACCGGCAGCGGGCGCAACGGCGAAGGTAGGCCGGCATCGCGACAGGCACGGTCGAGGATCAGCGCATTCGACAGGCCATAGCGTTCGAGCACATAACAGACCGGCCGCGGATCGGCGACCAAACCCTCGGGCAGCGACTCGATCCGCAGCTCGATCCAAGGTTCGATCACTTTGCCCAATAACCGCGACCACCAGGGTCGTCGGCCGCGCGGCACCGGTGCGGTGGCTTCGGGCGTGGTCTCGACCGCAGGCGCGGCGGACATCGGCAACTCGGCTTGCTCCGGATCGTGCTCGTCGGCCGGTGCGGCCTCAGGCGTGTGTTCCTCGCCCTGCGCATCGACAGGCGTCGACGCAGCGTCGTCGATGGCCGACGCACTCACCGCCGGAAGGGCTTCGCCCGGCGCCGAGAGCGTCGGCGCCACGGCACTGGGTTCGGTGGCCTGCGTCGGCACCGCAGCGGCCTCGTCGGCGTCTGCGGTTTTGGGTGCGCTGGGGTCCGGTGGCGGAGCGCCCTCGAACAGCGGCAAAGTCGGTTGAGTCGGCATAGTCGCCGACATTATGACGAACTCGGCGCCGGCGTCGGCGCCTCGGGCCTCGCCGTGGGTATCGGGCGGCGCCGGCAACGGCTGTGGCACCTCCGGCGGCGGCGCGGCGGCGGCGCGGGCATGGCGCAAGTAATCGCGCAGATACCAGCGGCCACCCACGCGCTGCAGCGCGACCACGGTGTCGATGGTCTGCCCGCCCAGCGGGTAACGCATGCGCACCCGAGCGCTGTCGCCGTCTTGCGATTCCAGCGTCGCCGTCATGTCCTCCAGGCTGCGGTCGATATCCAGCCCATACTGATTCAGCGCGCCTTTGAGGCTGCCGAACACTGGGCCTAACCGACGCAGACTTTCGGCCATCCCGAAACGACCGAAATCGTCCGGCTGTTTCAGGCCGCTGCGCCGGGCCGCCGTCGTGAGCTGGGCGATGCTGCGCCGCGCACGCTGGGTATCGCCGAGCTTGGCGGTTTTCGCCCATTCGCTCAGCGCGCGGATCTGCTGGGTCAAGTGCGCGCGTTCTTCTTCGCTGAGCGCAGCGTCGCTTTGCACGAATTTCGCGCCGAACAAGCCCAATGTGCTCGCCGCTGCGCGGATATCGCGGTTGGCGTTGGCGAACTGTTGGTCGAAATCCCGACGCAGGCGTTGTTCGGCTTTCGGTGCGGCCAGCGCCGAGACGATGCCCGGGACGCGTTCGCCGAAGGGCAATTCGTCCAGCGGCCAGCGGCTGCGGTTCTCGCGCCAGGCCTGCTGCAGGGGCGACTGTAAGTCCGGCGGTACCGCCGCATGGACGAAGGCGTTGAGATCGTTGGCGCGCAGGTGCGCGGCCAACAACAGGACTGCTGCGGCGGGCTCGTTGGCCGCGCCGGTATCCTCCGGACGATCGCTACCGCAACCGCCGACGCACAGCGCCAGCAGCACGAGCAATGTGCCCTTGAACCAGATTCGAAATCGCATCGTCCCCTCGCTGAGGCGCCGACGGGCGGCCCCTCTCGCGCCCATCTTGGCGGGGCGCAGCGGAGCGGGCAAGGGCGGTCGCTGTGACCGCGGCCTCAACGAACCCAAGAAAAAAGGAGGCCTTGCGGCCTCCTGAATAAACCGGCTTGCGCCGGTGAGCTACGGTTGTGGCATGGTTCCGGCCGGGCCGGATGACGTACAGATTATCTGCAGCCCGATGTTAATGCAACACTTCACCAAAGAACATCTAAGGCATTGATTTATATAAAAACAACTAGGGCCTATCTCAAAATCAGTTGACATCATTTTTTCAGACGTCACCCCGGCGGTTTTCAACAGCCGAAGGCTGGTCAAGCGGGGTCCAGACTTCAAAAGCATCGGTAAAAACTGGATTCCGGCTGTCGCCGGAATGACGAAACTACCAAGTGATCCGGTTGCTTCGATTTTGAGATAGGTTCTAGGAAAGGGTCAGTCTTCTGTCTGTAAGGCCTCGCGTTTACGGGCACGCCGGATCTCGCGCGGCTCGCTCCAGGCGTTATTGAACAAGGCCGGCTCCCAGGAGCCATAGCTCGGATTGGGCAGCATCCACCAGCGTTCGCCGAACCAAGCGCGATGGCGTTCGAACAGTGCGCCGCGGTCGTTCGGGGTATTGGCGACGATTTGGGCGAAGTCGCCGAGCTGATCGCCGAACTGCATCAGGATCCGGTACTTGCGCCCGGCCAGCTCGCGACGGCAGCGCTTTTCCGAACCTTCTTGCTCGCAGCCCTCGACGAAGGTGCCCAGTCCGAGAAACACGCTGTCGTCCTTCGCCGGTAGACCGACGGCGCGCAGATTCTCGAGCGTCGGTCCGCCCAGGTGCTCGGCGCGATTGGTGATGTACAGAATGGTCACGCCGCGGGCGCTGGCGGCACGCGCGAATTCGAGAACGCCCGGAACGGGACGGGCCTTTTTCTCTTGCACCCAGGCATCCCACGTCGCTTCATCGTACTGGCCGCCATCGCGCACCAGCCGCGCTTGGTAAGGCGAGTTATCGAGCACGGTTTCGTCGACATCCACGATCACCGCGGGCGGTAGGCCGCGTGCTGGGTTGGCGCGTTCCTCGGGGTCGAGCGCGTCCCACGTAGGGTCCGCCAGGGCGGCATCCAAGCGGCTCGCAGCAGCGCGATAGAGGCTCTCGCCGACCCCGCGGTATTCAACCGAACGCTGCATCCACAGCGTTGCGTTGAGATTGTCGTCGGCCACAACCACCGTCACGGTCGTGGGTTCTGGCGCTGTCGTCGCCTGCTCGGCGGGCGCTGCGATGGTGCGGCAGCCGGCTAAGCCGAATAGCACCATAGAAAAGATGATGGCCATGGGGGTGCGACGGATCGACATCTTCGGCGTGCGTGCTGGTTGTGATCTTCGAGTGTAACCGAGCCTTGGAAAGGAGGTGTTCGCTAGCGATGCCACCAGCCCCACGCCCTTGGTGCTAGCGCGATTGCGCATCGCATCGCCATGGCCGACGCTTCCATCGCGGCAACTGCTACCATTTTCCCAGCCCGACAGCGAACGCCCATTGCCTACCTTCACCGCCATGCCGTTTTCCGCCGTTCTCGCCTGCGCGCTTGCGACCGCCTGCGCGCCCGATCGTCCGCGTCAGCCGAATGCGGATCAGGACACCGCCGCCATGCACACTTCGGACCCCTCCCCCCTCGCCCAAGGACGTGCCAACGGTGGCGATACTGCGGCCTTAGTCGAGGCGAGACTGGGTGCGCATGTCTTCCGTTTCCCGGCCAACGTTTACAGCGATCAACACGGCCCGTATGACGATGGCAGCGTCGGATTGACGCTGCTGTGGCCGAACTTGGCGCCGGCCGCACCTGGGCAGATGCCATCGCGCGACGCCGCCGCCTACGACAGCCGCATTCAATTCGGCGCCACCGCGGTGGAGGGCGCTGCGGGGAATGCGGCGCTGCAACGATTGATCGAACCCGATCCCAATGAGCCTGAGCAGCGCGATGATCCCGCGCGGAATCTCGCGCTAAGAATTAAAGGCGAACCTGTCCACGGTCTCTCGCCGTTTTACATCGATGCGCCCGCAGCGCGCGCGTTCCTGCAACGGCAATACGGCGAAAGCGCGGCCTCGGCGGCGGAAGACCAAACGTTCACCGATTGGTATCTGGCTCGCGATCCAACCGGGCGTTTGACCTCGGTGATCGTCTGCGACGAGCGTCAGGTGGCCGATGGGCTGCGCCTGCAGGACGGCATCGGCCTTGTGCGCGCGCCGGCAGCGGAACAGATCGCACGCTGCACGCACGATTTCTTGGTGGCCGATGGCGCTGTGCGGATCGCTGCGGACTATCCGCGCGTCATGCTGGAGGATTGGCAGCGGATCGAGGCGCGCGTGCGCGAGATATTCGATACATATCGCGCGCGTTGAACGAGCCCATTCAAGACGACTGACAGAGGAATCCGAATATGCCGGGCATGACTGAACGCGATATGGAGGTGCTGCGCCACTACGCGCAACAGGGCAATCGCGAGCTGTATTGGAATTATCTTGCGCAGATGCCGGGCAACGACGGTTACGGCAAGCTTGCGCTCGGTGTGGTGCGCAACGACAACATGCCCGGCGCGGTCGCCAACGCTTACGCGCAGCAGTATGCGCGCGACAATAATCGTGTGTCTCTCAGCGAGCGCGGCTGGGAGAATTTCGGCGAGAATCTCGTTCGTCTCGATCTGGAGCAACGCGAAGCGCGGATGCGCGCGGGCCGTCCGGATTTGGCATTGAATCTGCCGGTGAGCGATGTGCAGCGCGCGCACGATCGCGCATTCCAACAGGTCGGCATCAGCCCGAATGCGTGGACCCCGCGCGAACTGCTGGAAGCCGCGCGCCGACAGGGCGGCGATCAGGCGGCCGAACGCGTCTGGGACAACATGTTGAACAACGCTGCACTCGGCACGCGACGCGGTATCGTGACCACGGCGGACGTCGCCCGTTATGACGACAACAAACTCGATGCCTTGGCTTACACAGGACGCATGGGACTGGCCTATGGCACCGCGACGCAGATGCGCAGTAACGTCAACCCCGACGTGATCGGGGCGACCAGCTTTTATCACATGCGCGATCGCACGACCGGAGAGTGGTGGCAAGTCAGCGGCGGGATGGGGATGCCACCAACGATGCGACGCGAGACCGATGCCAGAACCATCGCCGACCTCAACGAAACCCGCGAGGTGCGCCTCGAACGCGCCACCGAGCGTCGTCAGTTCCATCCTGACGATACTCATCGCGAGATCGTACGTAGCCCACGCACGATCGCCGATGCAGGTACGATTGAGGGATCAACCCAATTTGCCGCGGCCACGCCGCAAGGCACGAACCGCAGCATCGATCCTCACGGCATCGACCTACTGCCGCATGCCGCACGCGAGCGGCATGACCAAGCGCTTGCACAGGCGCGACGGCTCGGCTTGCCCGAAGAGGATACCCAGAACCTCGCGATGGCGATGACGCGCAGAGCGAGCGAGAACGGACTGATGCCGAGGATCGACGACATGGTAGCGGTGCGTGGCGGCGGTGCCGACGGCGGCGATCGCATCCACATCATGTACAAGCCGTTCGGCGACAAATCGCCTGTATTCAACGATTACGTGGACTTGAACGCCGCCGTGGCGACACCCGCACACGAGCATTCGCGGCAGATCGCGCTCAGCCAAGAACAACGTCAAGCGATGGCGCAGGGCGAAGATCGCAACCAGCAGCGCAGCGGGCAGCAAGTCGGATAGCGGCGAGTCGCCTCGTAGCGACGATGCGCTACGGCACACCCGCGCTACAACACACACGTGTTACAACGCACCGGCGATCAACCCGATCGCGAACACGAACAAAGCCGCCGCGACGATCCGTTGCACGCCCATGAGCGTGGTTTTCGTCAGGACTTTGCTGCCGGCATACGCGCCGATGAAGGCCGAACCGACCGCGGCGGCGAGCAAGCCGATATCCAATTGCGCGAACGCGGCCGAGAGCGACCGCGCGTATTGCGACAGCCGCGTCGCGTCGATCAGCACGGCGATCGCCGCACCGGTCGCGACGAAGGCATGCTTATCCAACCCCGCGCGCACCAGAAACGCACTGCGCAGCGCGCCTTGCATGCCGGCCAAGCCACCGAAGAAGCCGCTGAGCGCACCACCGAGCGGCATCCAGCGCGCATCGAATTCCAGATCGCGCAGCGTCGGTACCAACTCGATCGACGCGAAACACAACAACAACAAACCGATGGCGAGCTTGATCGGCACGATGGCGAATGCGCGACCGAAAACGCTGTAGTCGTACACCGACGGCAGCGCGCCCAATCGCGATAGCAACCACGCGCCGACGAAAGCGGCCAACACCGCCGGCAGGCCGAAGCGCAGCAGGACGCGCCGATCGATATGCCGACGCATCAGCGCGAGCTTGAACACGCCGTTCAAACCGTGAACGACCGCGGTCGCGGCGACCGCCTGCGGCAGCGGCATGAACAGCGCGAAGGCCGGCAACAGCAAAGTACCCAAGCCGAAACCGGAGAAAAACGTCAGCAGCGATGCGAGCAACGCGACGCTGCACACGACGAGAAGTTCGATCACGATGCGCGGCGCCTCAGCCTTCGAGCATCGCTTTGATCGCGGCGAAACCGGCGCTGGCGCGTTCTTGTTTGCGCGCCGCATCGGCGACTGGATCGGCGCCGTCGCGTTGAATCTCCGCGCTCGGCAATTCGTCGAGAAAGCGACTGGGCGAGAGCCGCAGTTTCGTGCCCCAACGCTGCGCTTCGCGCGAATACGACAGCCACAACTGTTCTTTCGCACGGGTGATGCCGACGTACAGCAGACGACGTTCCTCGTCGAGCCGGCCCTCTTCGAGACTGGCCTCGTGCGGCAGCGTGCCGTCTTCCATGCCGATGATGAAGACGTAGCGGAATTCCAGACCCTTCGCCCCGTGCAAGCTCATCAAACGCACTTGATTGCCCGGGTCGCCCTTGTCGGCATGGCTGAGTAACGCGAGCGACGCGGCGAGTTCGCCCGGGCCCGAGCCGCGCGGACCATCGAACCAATCGGCCAGTTCGTCGAGATTGCCGCGGCGCAGTTGGAACAGTTGATCGGTCTTGCATTGCGCGCGCAGCGACGCGATCAGCCCCGAGCGCTCATTGAGTTGACGCACCAGTTCCGAGGGCGGCAACCGCTGCGCTTCGCTGCGCAGATTGCGCACGAGATCGGCGAACACGCTAAGCGCGTTCGCCGCGCGCGGCTGCAATTGTTTGAGCAACGCGATCGACTCCGCCGCCCGCGAGAGCGGCAAGTTCGCGTGCTGCGCCATTTCGGCGAGTTTGCGCCAGCGTGGTCGCGCCGACCTCGCGCTTGGGCGACTGCACCGCGCGCAAGAACGCGGCGTCGTCGTCGGGATTGGCGATCAAGCGCAGCCACGCCAGCGCATCCTTCACTTCGCCGCGATCCAGAAACGCGGTGCCGCCGCTGAGGTGATACGGGATCCGCAACAATTGCAGCGCTTTTTCCAGCGCGCGCGATTGGTGATTGCCGCGGAACAGGATGCAGAACTCGTGCCACGGCGGCTTGCTTCGCGGCATTGAGGAATTGGATTTCCGCAGCGATGCGTTCGGCTTCGTGTTCGCCGTCGCGGCATTCCAGAATGCGGATGCGCTCGCCGTCGGCTTGATCGCTCCACAAACGTTTCGGATGTTCGTGCGGATTGTTCGCGATCAAGCGCGTTCGCCGCGCGCAGCACGCGATTGCTGCAACGATAGTTCTGTTCCAGCTTGACGATCCGCAGCGTCGGATAGTCTTTGCCCAACTGCGACAGGTTCTCGGGATTCGCGCCGCGCCAGGCGTAGATGCTCTGGTCGTCGTCGCCCACGCAGGTGAAATGGCCCTTGTCGCTCGGCGAGGCCTTTGAGGAAGCGGTACTGCGCATCGTTGGTGTCCTGGCATTCGTCCACCAGCAGATAGCCGATGCGTTCGCGCCAACCCATCCGGCATTCTTCGTCGCTTTCCAGCACGTTGAACCGGAAGACGGATCAGATCGTCGAAATCCACCGCATTGAAAGCGCGCAGTCGCTGTTGATACTTCGCGTACAGCACGGCTGCTTCGCGTTCGCGCGGCGCCAGCGCAGCCTCCAAGGCCTGCTCGGGCGACAGACCGGCGTTCTTGGCGCGCGAAATCAAGCCTTGCATCGCCTGCACCGCATCGGGCTTGGCGCCGGGCATCAGGTCTTTGATTTGCGACATCGAGTCGTCGCTATCGAACACCGAAAACCCGCGCTTCAAACCGAGCTTGGCGTGTTCGATCTGCAAAAACCGTAAACCCATCGCATGGAAGGTGCAGATCGTCAGGCCCTCGGCCGCATCGCCCTTGATCCGACGCGCCACGCGTTCGCGCATTTCCTTCGCCGCTTTGTTGGTGAAGGTGATCGCCGCGATGCGTTTGGCGGGGTAATGCTTGGCTTGGATCAGATGCGCGATCTTCTCCACGATCACCCGGGTCTTGCCGCTGCCGGCGCCGGCCAGCACCAGCAGCGGGCCGTCGGCGTGCAGCACCGCTTCGCGTTGAGGGGGGTTGAGACCGTGCATGAAAGAAGAGGGGATGACCAATGTCCTGTAGGTCATCAGTTTACCCGTCTTGTTGCGACCAATCCGCTAACGTATGCATCCGGATCAGGACCACTCAGGACGATTTCCCCCTCATGCCCCACGCCATGCCTTCACGTTGCCGCCCGCTCTTCGCCGCGGCGCTCGCGGTCGCGCTAACGATGCCGATCGCCGCAGCGCATGCCGAGCGCGGCGACCCGCCGGACCCGAGCGAAGATCCGCTGCTGATCACCGCGGGCTTTCTCGACCACCATCAAGATCTCAAATACCGCATGCTCGGGATGGAGGCCTATCGCAAGCAGAACTTCGACGTGGCGTATCGCTTCTTCCGACGCGCCGGCTTTTACGCCGACAAACCATCGCAGGGCATGGTCGCGGAGATGTATTGGAACGGCCAAGGCGTCGAACGCGACCCCGCGCTGGCCTACGCCTGGATGGATCTCGCCGCCGAACGCGGCTATCGCGGATTTCTGCTGTTGCGTGAAACCTACTGGAAAGCGCTCAGCGAGACCGAGCGCGCGCGTGCGGTCGCCGAAGGACAAGCGCTGTATGCGCTGTTCGGCGATACCGCCGCTAAACCGCGCTACGAATTCAAATTGCGCGTGGGCCGTCGCGAAATGACCGGCAGCCGCACCGGCTTCGATCGCGGCGTTCGCATCGAAATTCCGGGCCCCTCCGGCGAACAGGCGATCGAAGGCAGCAAGTATTACGACGAACGTTATTGGGACGCGAAAAAATACTGGGCGTGGCAGGACCGGCAATGGATGAAGCCGAAGATCGGCAAGGTGACGGTCGGCGAGATCGATACCACGCCGATCGAAGCCGCGCCGGCCGAAAGCCGCGCTTCGCGCATTCCGAAAACGGCGCCGAAGATCGACGCGCCCGAACCGGATGTGCCGGCGCACGTACCGAATTGAGACTACAGACGAACGTCGGCTTGGCCGCGCTTACGCCCCACCGTTGGAGATCACGATGAACATCATCACAAGCACCATGAAGCGCGCCCCGCGCGTATCCGCCCTCGTGCTCGCGGTCGTTTGCGCGCTGGCCGCGCCGACGCATGCGTTCGATGCGATGCCCGAAACGGTCTCGCCCGAAAAGGCCGAACAAGCCATCGTGGGCGTCGACACCGATGCCAAGACCGTCGACGACTACGATGCGCTCGCGAAGATGGCGGTCAATCATCCCAACGAGCTGTATCGCATCTACGGCGCGCGAGCCGCGGCCAACGGCCAATGGCGCGACGCCGCGAATTCGTTCCGCAAGGCGGCGCGCTACGCCGATAAGTATTCGCAGCATCGGTTGAGCTTGCTGTATTGGCATGGCATCGGCGTCGGTCGCAATCGCGTCGATGCCTACGTCTGGGCCGATCTCGCCGCCGAACGCGGCTACCCGCAGTTCCTCGCGATCCGCGAAAAGATGTGGGCCGAACTGACGCCGCGGGAACAAGCGGCCGTCCCGGCGCGCGGCAATACGCTGTACAAAGAATACGGCGACCCGGTGTCCAAACGACGTTTCGCCGATGCGGTGGCGCAAGGCAAACGCAAAAAAACCGGTTCGCGCACCGGATTCGATAATGGCGTCGAGGTCGTCTCGCGCGGTTCGGGCATCAGCCTGTTCGGCGATGCCGGCGGGGTGAACTTAGAACGCATGTACGAAGCCGCGCGCACCGACCCGGACAAGTATTGGGAGTTCGAGGATTACGCCTGGAAGAATGTCACCGTCACCATCGGCGAGTTCGAAACGACCTCGAAACAGTCGGCGACCAAGCCTCAGACGCAGGAGCCGGCGAAGACGCCTTGACGCTCGATATCGACTGCAACCGTTTTCCTCGAACGCGCATCTCATCTTCTTATAGCGAGGCCATCGGTACGATCCAGTGGCTTGATGTCCTTCCTTCCCGGGGCGTTTTCCTTCCAACGCCTACGATCGCAACGTCGTATCGCCACAGGAGACTATCGAGATGAAGCATATCGCTCGTTCGTGCGTTCGGATCCGTTCCCGGCAGGCGATGCGCTTGCCCTTCGCATTCTTGATGCTCATCGCGCTGCCGGTATCCGCGCATCCAGGCGAGCCGACGCCATCGCCCTCGTCGATCGACGCGACGAGGGTCGCATCGATCGATGTCGCCGCCGAAAGCGACCAAAAAACCCGCGACGACTACAGCGTGTTGAAGCTGGCCGCGAGCCATTTGCCCAACGAACGCCATCGGATCGAGGGGGCATGGCTAGCCGCGAACGAACGTTGGGCCGAAGCGGCCGATCAGTTCCGAAACGCGGCCCGCTACGCCGACAAGTATTCGCAGCATCGGCTGAGCATGTTGTATTGGCATGGCGTGGGCGTGACCCGCGACCGGGTCGAAGCTTACGTGTGGGCGGATATCGCGGCCGAACGCGGGTACCCGCAGTTCTTGGCGATTCGCGAAAAGATGTGGGCCGAACTCACGCCCGAGGAGCGCGCGAAAGTACCGGCGCTCGGCAACGTCCGCTATGCGGAGTTCGGCGACCCGAAGGCGAAACGACGACAGAACGACGCTATGGCGCAGGCCAAGCGCAAGATCACGGGCTCGCATACCGGGTTCGTCGGTTCGCTCGGTATCCGGCAAATAGCCAAGAACGCGAAAGTATTGTTGAATCCTCGCGAAAACTATGCGCTCAGCGGCATCTACAGGCCGGACCGCATCGATTCCGACCGATATTGGCAGGCGGAAGACGCCGTTTGGAAGAAAGGCCATGCGACGGTCGGCGATTTCGAAGCGACCTCGCTGTGGCGCGAGCCGGCGACGGCGCCCAAGGCCGAGTCCGAAACGAAACCCGAATCGAAACCCGAACCGAATCGAGAACCGAAGCAGTAAGGCGATGCGGAGACGCTCGTCCGCCGGTTCGCTCGCCATTCCCGGCGCTCGAACAGCAGCGGCGCGGCCCGTGCTTGCGCCGGTCGGCGGAAGCCGGGGACAATCCTTGTCTTTCCCGCATTCCGGCGTTGCGCCGGGCCGGTTCCGGACGCATGGCTAAGCTGTATTTCTATTATTCGGCGATGAACGCCGGCAAGACCACGACGCTGTTGCAGTCGGCCCACAATTATCGCGAGCGCGGTATGCGAGCCTTGCTGTTCACGCCGGCCTTGGATTTTCGCGACGGCAGCGGCGTGGTGTCTTCGCGCATCGGCTTGCGCGCCGAGGGCGAGGCGTTTTCGCGCACCGACGATCTCGAAACTCTGGGTGCGTGCGGCCATCGACAAAGGCGGCCGCGTGGACTGCGTGTTGGTGGACGAAGCGCAGTTCCTGACCAAGCCGCAGGTGTGGCAACTGAGCGAAGTGGTGGATGCCCTGCGCATCCCGGTGCTGTGTTACGGCTTGCGCACGGATTTCCGCGGCGAATTGTTCGAGGGCAGCCAATATTTATTGGCCTGGGCCGACGAACTCACCGAGATCAAAACCATTTGCCATACCGGCAAGAAAGCGACGATGACCGTGCGCGTGGACGAGAGCGGTTTTGCGGTGCAAGACGGCCCGCAAGTGGAAATCGGCGGCAACGAACGTTACGTGTCGGTCAGTCGCGCCGAGTTCAAGAAAGTGATGCGCGGCGAGGGCCGTATCGAACCCTTGCAGCAGCCGTTACCGCTGGGCTGATGCGACCGCCGCGCCGCTTACTCCGACGGTAACGCCGGAAACCCTTCGCGCTCGGCGAAGAATTCGTTCAAATCGATGCCGTCCACGTGCGCGCCTTCGCCGACCGTTACCGTCGCCGGCATCGAGGGACAGGGTGCGCGGATGCACTGCACCTGCTGCATATGCCCGCCGAAGCGATACAGCGGCATGCGCGCGTCGGTTTCGGCGATGACGATGTAGTCGCCCGCCGGTAATCCCACGATGCGATAGCGGCTTTGATCGCGATCGTTGCGGGTGCAAACGCGTCGTGCTTCGTTCGGCGCACCGCTGCCGATCGCGCAGATGCGCATCGGCGGGATCACATGCGCTGGGTGTTGGATGCGGCCCTCGATCGTGCCGCCCTGCGGCTTCTCGCGGGGCGCGTCGTGAACCTCGGAGCGCGCACAAGCGCTGCACAGCGATAGCGCGACCACGAGAGGCAAAACCAACGGAGACTTGGTGGACATGTGAAGGCTCGTGTACAGGTGGACGGTCATTGGCAGCCCTGGCGTAGACGCTCGAATTGACGCAGCACCGAACCGCCTTGCGGCATCGCGGCCCGAACCTTCGTCTCGAGCGCTGCGAGCGCTTCCAACGCTCGCGGCGCTTGCAACGTCTCCGGCTCGCCCTCGCGCTCGCCGAGCCGATCGGCTTGTGCGCAGCGCGTCGCCGCGGCGGCGGCACCGGCTAACC
This sequence comes from uncultured Gammaproteobacteria bacterium, assembly GCA_963783035.1. Classification (GTDB taxonomy): domain Bacteria; phylum Pseudomonadota; class Gammaproteobacteria; order Xanthomonadales; family Xanthomonadaceae; genus Lysobacter_I. The sequence continues at coordinate 89,548 of CAWAMC010000004.1, read as the reverse complement.
AAGCGATCTTGCGCAATTCCGGATCGCCCTGCGGCAGCGTGGCGAGCGCATCCAAGCGCGCCAATACCGCGGGGGAGGTCGATGCATCATCGTTGGCAAGGCCGTCGTTCGATGTCGTGCTGTCGGACGCGCGTTTGCGCAAATCGAACAACGCCATCGACAGTTCGGCGCGGCGCGTATTCGGATGCGTGCTGCCATAGCCCTTGTGGGTGAGTTTCACGGCGCGCTGCAGCGCGGCGCGCGCTTGCGCGTCTTGGCCCAACGCCGCAAGCGTTTCGCCGAGCAAGCGCGCGCTGTCGCCGAGCAACGGATCGTCCGCGCCGACGCGTTCGATCCGCAAACGCTCCACCTCGCGCAGCAACGGCAGCGCGGCCTGATGACGCCCCGCTTCGTGCAGCACCATCGCTTTGTTGAACAACACGTTTTGGTATTGCTCGCGTCCGGGCTCTTTGCGCAGTATCGCGAGCGCGCGATCCAAGAGGACCAGCGCCGCATCGGTATCGCCGCGCTCGAACGCGATGATGCCCAAGCTATTGTCGTCGCGGGCGATTTCGTGATGCCGTGCGCCGAGCCGCGCGAGCAACTGCGCGCGGCTTTGTTTGAACGCCGTTTCGGCTTCATCGAGCCGCCCTTGATCGACCAGGATCGCAGCGAACTGGCGCTTCGCATCGATCGCATCGGGATGATCTTCGCCGCGCAGTTCCAGCGCCAGCGTCAGCGCTTCGTAACAGTCGCGCTCGGCGATGGCCAATTGCCCGCCTCGACGTTCCAATGCGCAGAGATTGCGCTGCAGATCGATCGCCAGTGGATGACGATCGCCCACGCTCGTCTCTAATTGCGCCAGGGCATTGCGATAACCGCGCCGTGCGTCGGCGTCCTTACCTTCATCTCGATCCAAGCCGGCGAGATCGCCGAGATTCTCGACCACACCCGCGATATCGTCGAGCGTATTGCCGCGAATCTCCAGCGAACGCTGAAACAACACGCGCGCCGTCGGCCCCTTGCCCGCTTCGCGTTGGCACCTGCCCAATTCGGAATAGAACGTGGCCACATGGACGGGCAACGGCCGTTGTTGCGCGCGCGCCAACGCTTCCAGCGGCGCCATCTGTTCGATGCAGGCGGGCACCTTGTCCAGCTCGCGCTGCGCCCGGCCCAAATCCGATGCGGAGGCCAGGCGCAAACTGTTCGGCGCGTTCGTGATCGGTTCCAGCAGCGTGCGCTGCAGCAGCAACAGGCGTTCGGCGTCTTGATAATCGCCCAGATTCAGTCGCAATTTCGCTAACACGCCGAACAATTCTGCGCGCGTCAACGGCTGCGCCGCCAGTTCGCGATTGGCGCGTTGTTCGCCCGCACGCAGCAGTTCGCGCACATCGAGTGGGCCGCTCGTGGAACCGCCGGTTTGTTCGAACAGGCCGGTGACGAAATTCTGCAACGCCTGCGCACGATTGGCTTCTTTTTGAGCGGCTTCGGCCTGCCAAGTCACCATGCCCAGGGCCGAGGTCAGCACCGAAAGCATCAGCGCCGCCGTCGCCAGCACCCAACGATGGCGATGCACGAATTTTTGGCTGCGATAGGCGAGACTCTGCGGCCGCGCCAAGACCGGCTTGCCTTCGAGATAGCGGTTGAGATCCAGCGCGAACGCTTCCACCGAGGCGTAGCGAAGTTCTTGGCGCTTAGACAGCGCTTTGAGCACGATGTTATCGAGATCGCCCGCGATTTCCTTGCCGCGGCGGCGCAGGATCGCTTTGCGCGAAGGGTCGCTGTCGGCTTCGCGCAACAGGTTCATCGACGGCTTCTGCGGGTCGGTGATAAGGATCGCTTCTTCCCACGCGGCGTCGGTTTGGCGATTGAGCCGATAGGGCTTGGTTTCCGCCAGCAATTCGTACAGCACCACGCCGAGCGAATACACATCGGTCATGGTCGTGACCGGCTCGCCGCGGATCTGTTCGGGCGCGGCGTAGTGCAAGGTGAAGGCGCGCACTTCGGTGCGGGTGTTGTCGCGCCCGACTTCGGGGCCGTCGAGCAACTTGGCGATACCGAAATCCAACAGCCGCACTTCGTCCAGCGGCGTGACCAGGATGTTCGAGGGCTTCAAGTCGCGATGCACGATCAAATTCGCGTGCGCGTGACTGACCGCTTCGCAGACTTGCAGAAATAATTTGATGCGGTTTTCGGTGTCGAGGTCGCGGCCGCGGCACCAGTCGGTGATCGCCTCGCCTTCGACGTAATCCAACGCCAGATACGGTTGGTTGTCGATGCTGATGCCGGCGTCGAGCAGCCGCGCGATATGCGGATGGCCCAGACGCGCGAGGATCTGACGTTCGCGATTGAAGCGTTGGCGCAAGTTCGGATCGGCCAGACCCGGGCGCAATAATTTCAGCGCCACGCGACGTTGATAAAGCCCGTCGGCGCGTCGCGCCAACCACACCTGCCCCATCCCGCCTTCGCCGATCAAACGCTCCAATTTGTACGGCCCGATCATGGTGTCGGGCTTGGCCATCGGCGGTGGCGTCACCAGCGGTTCGCTGAGGAAGTCCTGATTGTCGTCTTCCAACGCGAGCAATTTTTCCAATTCGTCGGCGAGTGCGGCATCTTCCTCGCGCAGCTCGGCCAACCGCACGGCACGTGCGGGCGGTTCCAGTTCGATCAAAGCGTCGAGCAGCGGCGAGAGCCGCTGCCAGCGTTCGGCGTCCATCGGTCGGTCAGTCGCTCGGGAATATGGCGGCAGGGGCGCGGGACATCAAAGTACCACCGGAGGATGCGCGGACTGAAGCCGGCGGCGCTGTTGGCCGGCACCCGGCGGCGCCGAGAGCGGCGGACGCCACGACGATGCCCTCAGTGGCCGTCGGGCTCGCCCAGCGAAGCCAGCAAGTACATGCGCGCCTTTTGCCAGTCGCGGCGGATGCTGCGCTCCGAACGCTGCAACAGCTCGGCGATTTCTTGTTCGGACAAGCCGGCGAAATAGCGCAGCTCGACGATTTGCGCGAGCTTGGTATCGACCTGCGTCAGCTTGGTCAACGCGGTGTCCAGCGCGAGCAGATCCTCGTCCAGACGCAAACCGCCTTCGACATCGTCCGGCAATTCGGTGACGCGGTGCAGATCGCCGCCGCGCTTTTGCGCTAAACGCTGCCGGGCGTAATCGACCACGACGCTGCGCATCGCCGATGCGGCGTAGGCGAAGAAATGCGCGCGGTCGTCGAATTGCACATCGCGACGACCGATCAATTTGAGATAGGCCTCGTGCACCAACGCGGTGGCGTCGAGCGTCTGCCCGTATTGGCCGGCGAGCTGGCGCCGTGCCATCGCATGCAGTTCGTTATAAAGCGTGGATAGCACGCGATCCAAGGCTTCGCGGTCGCCTTCGCGCGCGGCATCGAGCCATTGGGTAATCGCAGCGGGTTCGGATGGTTCGATCATGTGGAGAGCGCCTCGCAGGCGGCGACTATACCGCGAATGCGATAGCCGCCGGAGCGGCGACGGCCGCGGCGCCTCATTTTTGACAGTGGCCGCACCACACGGTCGCGCGTTGGGCCAGCATCGCCTGCTTCATCGGCCGCCCGCAGCGCGGGCAGGCTTCGCCGCCTCGGCCGTAGGCCGATAGCTCTTGCTCGAAATACCCCGGCGCCCCGTCCGGGCTGATGAAGTCGCGCAAGGTCGTGCCGCCGCGCACGATCGCGTACTGCAGGATGCGACGCACCTCGGCGGCGATCGTGCCGTAGCGCTCTCGCGAGACCTTGCCGGCGGCGCGCAACGGCGATACGCCGGCCGCGAACAGCGCCTCGGCGGCGTAGATATTGCCCACGCCGACCACGACCTTCTGGTCCATCAAAAACGCCTTGATCGGCGCGCTGCGACCGCGACTGCGTGCGTACAGATAATCGCCATCGAACTCGTCCGAGAGCGGTTCCGGGCCCAAGGCTTTCAAGAGCGCGTGCGTCTCGCCCGGCGGTTGCCACAGCAAACAACCGAAGCGGCGCGGGTCGTTGAAACGCAACACCCGCGACCCCCCGCGCGCGCCGTCGACCAGCAGGTCGACATGATCGTGCGCGGTCACGGGTGTCGTCACCGGCAACACGCGCATGCTGCCGGACATCCCCAAATGCCAGATCGCCGTGCCCGCGTCGGTCTCCATCAAGATGTATTTCGCGCGCCGCCGCACCGCATCGATCCGCTGCGTCGGCAACACCGTGCGGATTTCGCTGGGAATCGGCCAACGCAAATCGTTGCGGCGCAACGTGACCGCCAGCACCCGTCGCCCTTCCAAATGCGGCGCGAGACCTCGGCATGTGGTTTCGACTTCGGGGAGTTCGGGCATGGGTCACGTGTCGAGATCGATCCAGCCGAAATCATACTGCGCACGGAGGATAAGAAATGCCGATCGCATCATTCGATCGAAGATATCGTGTTGCGACTCGCTTCTCGAAAGCGAGCGGCGAATCGTTATTGGAGCGATCGCGACGCGAAGGAGTCGCCGCACGCAAGTCATGAGCGTTAAGTCGCGCGCGCGGGCGACCATCACGCCGGTGGATTCAAATACCGATCTTTCAATTTCACGTAATGCTGCGCCGAGTAGTACAGCGCTTCGATCTCGGCGTCGCTGAGTTTTCGCGCGAACTTCGCCGGGCTGCCGAGCCACATCTCGCCCTCGCCGACTATTTTGCCCGGTGGCACGAGCGCGCCAGCGCCGACGAACGCGTGCGTCTTGATCACCGCGCCATCGAGCACGATCGCGCCCATGCCGATCAAGGCCGCGTCTTCGATGGTGCACGCGTGGATGATGGCTTTGTGGCCGATGGTCACGTCGCTGCCGATGCGCGTGGCGAAACCGCCGAGCTTCGCGTGCGGGCCGTCGTGACTGACGTGGACCACGCTGCCGTCTTGGATATTGGTGCGCGCACCGATGTGGATGAAATTCACGTCGCCGCGGATGACGGTGGCGGGCCATACCGACACATCGTCGGCCAGTTCGACATCGCCGATGACGACGGCGGCCGGATCGATGTAGACCCGCTGCCCGAGCGTGGGCAACTGGCCGAGGTAGGGGCGGATGAGGGCGTGGGCGTCGTTCATGGGCGCATTTAAGCACGGTGGCTCGCGCTAAGCGCTCAAACAGGCTCTAAACTGCGGCGATGAACACCACCGTCACTGCGGCCAACGCCGCCATCATCGCCGCGAACGCGGCGATCACCGCCGCCACTGCCGCTGGCCACACCAGCGACGGCGATCCGAACGCCCCGGCGCCCGATGCCGAACGCGTGCCGCCTGCCGATGAGGTCGCCGAGCTTGCGCCCACGCTCAACCGCTTGCGTGCGGCGTGGCGCGCGAAGCGGCCCGACTACGCGCAGCGGATGGACGATCTGGCGCGATTGCGAGCCGCGTTCAAAGCGCGGATGGGCGAGATGGAAGCCGCGGTGCGCGCGGACTTCGGCCATCGTTCCGAGCACGAAACGTTGATCGCCGACGGCATGACCGTGCTGACCGAGATCGATCATCTGCGTAAGCATTTGCGCGGCTGGATGCGCCCGAAGCGCGCGTCGGTCGGTTGGCGGCTATGGCCGGCGCGGGCGCAGTTGCGACGCGAAGCGGTGGGCGTGGTCGGCGTGATGTCGCCGTGGAATTATCCGGTGAACTTGGCGCTAGTGCCGTTGGCCACTGCGATCGCCGCCGGCAATCACGTCTTCGTCAAACCGTCCGAACACACGCCGCGCACCAGCGCATGGTTGCAGTCGTTGTTGGCCGATGTGTTTCCGGCCGATCGCGTGGCGGTCGCGCTCGGCGGCGCGGAGATCGGTGCGGCGTTTTCGGGCTTGCCGTTCGATCATTTGGTCTTCACCGGCTCTACGGCCGTGGGCCGCAAAGTGATGGCCGCAGCCGCGCCGAATCTCACGCCGCTCACGCTGGAACTGGGCGGCAAATCGCCAGCGATCGTCGCCCCGGATTTTCCGATCGAACAAGCCGCCGCGCGCTTGGCCACCGGCAAATGGTTCAACGGCGGGCAGACCTGCATCGCACCGGATTACATCTTGATCGACGCCGCGCGTCGCGATGCCTTGGTCGACGCGTTGCGCGCGCAAGTGCATGCGCGCTACGGCGCCGACATGGGCCAGGCCGAGCACTACACGCGCGTGGTGAACGAAGGGCAGTATCGCCGCTTGCGCGGTTACATCGACGACGCGCGCGAACGCGGATTGACCGTGATCGAATTGTCGAGCGTCGACACAGCGCAGGCCGAATCCCAACATCTGCTACCGCCGACTTTGATCCTCGACCCCGGCGACGACGCGAAGGTGATGCAAGACGAAATCTTCGGGCCGATTTTGCCGATCCTCGGCTACGCATCGCTCGACGAGGCCATCGCCTATGTCGAATCGCACGATCGCCCGCTCGCGCTGTATCCCTTCAGTCGCGATCGCGCGACGGTCGAGCGCATCCTCTCGCGTTTGATCGCCGGCGGCGTCACCGTCAACGATACCCTGCTGCATTTCGCCGCGAACGAATTGCCGTTCGGCGGCATCGGCCCCAGCGGCATGGGCCAATATCACGGCCGCGCCGGCTTCGATGCGTTCACCAAAGCGATGCCGGTGGTGTGGCAAGCGCGCATGAACGCGACCGATCTGCTCAAACCACCGTATCGCGGCAAGATCGATCGCTTGATGCGTTTTCTCGCGAAATAAGCCGCCACTCACACGAACACCACCGACAAGGAAAGGATTCTTATGACACTCACCACCACGCGCGCGCTCTTGCTCGCACTCGCCGTCGCACTGTTCGCACTACCGGTATCCGCCGACGCTGCACCGAGGCCTGCGAAGCCCGCGAAACTGCGCGTGTGGTTGACCGGCAGTTCCGCGGATTCCGCGCGCGCGCCAGTCGGCGGGCCGGCGTTGTTGCTGATGGGCGGCAGCACCGAGGTCGATGCCGGTTTCTCGCAGCGCGCGTATCCGGTCGCCAACGGCGGCGACATCGTCATCCTGCGCACCTCCGGCAAAGACGGCTACAACAACTATCTCTACAACCTCGTCGTCGGCCCGCTGAAACCGGATTCGGTCGAGACCATGCTGGTCGACACCCGCGACAAGGCCAATAGCGATTACGTCGATTGGGCGATCCGCACCGCCGAGCTGGTGTTCATCGCTGGCGGCGATCAATCCACCTACGTGAATGCATGGCAAGGCACGCGTGTCGAAGACGCGCTGCACGCCGCGCATGCGCGCGGTGCGGTGATCGGCGGCACTTCTGCCGGACTCGCGGTGATGGGCGAATTCGTCTACGACCCTGATGGCATCGCCGGCATCACCAGCGCCGAAGCGCTGGCGAACCCCTACAACCCTTTCATGATGTTGACCACGAACTTTCTGCAGTTCCCGATTATGGACAACATCATCACCGACAGCCATTTCCATGCGCGCGACCGCATGGGCCGTACGCTCGCCTTCCTGGCGCGGCTGCGACAAGACGGCACCACGGCGCAGATCACCGGTCTCGCCATCGACGAACAGACCTCGCTATTCATCGATCGTAATGGTGTGGGCATCGTCGATAGCAACACAGGCGGCGCGGTCTACGTCATCGGAGAAGACGCGAACACGCAACGGACGCAAGTCGTGCCCGGGCAACCGCTGATCTACCGCAATCTGCAGCGCACCCTCTTGCTTGCGGGGCAGTGGTTCGACTTCGTCGCGCGCACGCACAACGGTGCGACTGCCACGATTTCGGTCGATGGGCGGAATGCGACTGCGCCGTTTTTGCCGGTGGATCCTTACTGAGGGTTAGGGCCAAAAAATGGATCTTGTCGATACGCTCCGCAAGAAAATCGACGTCCTTCACGAAGGCGATTATTTGCCTGGGCTGAAGTCGGTATTGCTTCATATTGAAACTGCTTTTCGGCATCTTTCCAGAGGCCAAGATTCAGACGACGAAACAGCATTTACCGATGCTATCTATCGAACAAACCAAGCCTTTGAAGGAAGCATAAAGGAGGCATATAGAGTTCTTGCTGGGCAAGATCCATCAAGAATGCGCCCATTTGATATTGAGAATTATCTAGAGCAGAACAATACTTTCAGAAGCCGCGTTCTCAGCCAAATGACTACCTATAGAACTGAGTGGCGAAACCCATCCGCGCATGACTACAAGCTCGATTTTGATGAGAGCGAGGCATTCCTTGCCATAGTTTCCGTCTCTGCATTTTCCTGCCTGCTACTTGACCAGATAGCTGAACGCCTAGCTTTTAACGCAGCTCAAGTCGATGCGGAAGCTCAAAAGATAGCTCTAGCAGCTAATCTTGAGAAATCTAAAAACGCAAGTCTTCTAGAGCGTACGGCAGATTTACTTGGACAATTTTGCCTGCATCATATCCCTCTAAGTTCAGGGATCAGCAAGCAAAGCGAATCGCAGGTAATCGGTGCATTGCATGGCTTCATGTCATCTATTGCGCCAGATCTGACAGTAGAGACTGAGGTCTCGCTAGACAGTTCGAGACACTATCGCGCTGATGTCTTGGTAGAGCTAACAGGCGAAAAAGTTGTAGTTGAGCTAAAAAGGGGCATGATGAAACAGGGCTATTCGAGTGCTGTTGCGCAGGTAGAAAAATACATGGCTATAGGCAGCATAAGCGGCGGAATTGTAGTTTTTTTCCCTGACAGACAAAGTGAAATGGAACGCGAAGAACGAGTACATTCTTCTGCAGATGGAACCATCATAATCATGACCCCCACAAACGCCAGCAGGCTCTAACAATCCGTTCAACACCCGTAACATAGGTGCAGCCATGCACTTCACTGGGCGTGCCTCAAAAATGGGGGCTGCGTCGCTCTCACCATAACGATGAGATTTTCCTTCTCCCCGCAAAGCGGGGAGAAGGTGGCGCGTAGCGCCGGATGAGGGGCGAAGGTCGCCGCACTGCATCGCGAAGAGCGCCCCTCACCCGCCCTTCGGGCACCCTCTCCCCGTGCTAAGCACGAGGAGAGGGAATCTCGCTGAGCATGCAGTTTCCCGACGTAACTCGCACCCAATGCGCGCGTTGCATCGATCTCACCGCCACCCCGACTCACAACATCCGCCGCAACGTGTTGTCTCGCTTCGCGAAGTGATGCCATAGTGCAGCCAGCGCGTGCAGCGCGATCACGGCATAAAAGGCATTGCCCAGCGTTTCGTGGGCATCTTCGAGAAAATCTTCATCCAGAACGATCAACGGCGACAACATGATGTCGGTGAACGGGATTGCGAGCGCTTGACCTTCGGACCACACCAACAGCACGCCCAGCACCGGCTGCACCACGACGAACAGCAATAGCGCGAGCGTGGTCAACTTCGCTGGTAGCACCGTCCAGCGTTCGGGCGGGGGCGCAATCGGCGGCGTGCGCGTGAACAGTCGCGCCAACACGCGCGGCAAGAACAACACCAACAATCCCAACCCGGCGACGACATGCCAGTCGGGGCCGGCGAACTCGCCGTCTTCGATCTCTTCGCTCAATTCGCTGGTGAGATACGCCAGCAAGATCAAGCCGGCGCTGAGCCAATGGATCGTGCGAACGGGCCAGGCGTATTTCTGCGAGGAGGGCAGCGACATGGGCGTGCTCCGAACGGGGGACTGCTCACTGTTCGCGAAGCGTACACCCGTGAGTTTGATCGCGATCAAGCGGAGGCCCTGATCTCGATAGTGTTCACGATACCTGCGCGGAGATACGAATCATTCGCGGCGATCGCGGCACCAAGAAGCGCGTGGCCCACGTCATCGAACACGGCGACCGCAGCCGCCGTGCTTCTGTTTCAACGCGTGCGCTTGCGGTTCAAGCCCCGTGGCACTTCTTGTATTTCTTACCGCTGCCGCAGGGGCATGGATCGTTGCGTTCGGGCGTCGTTTCGCGGCGCAGTTGCGTGCGCGGCGTAAGCGCATCGATGCGATGGTGATGCAAGTCGGCGAGGATCTCCGGCAATTCCAACACGATGCCCAAACGTTCTGCGTACGCGAGCGGCTCGGGTTCGGCGGTGGGATCTTCGCCGATGACCTCGCCGCTGGCGAGACGATCGAGCAAACCGAAAATTTCGTCGATCCACACATGTTCGTCCAACCACGCGTCCCATGCGGTTTCGCGCAGTTCGACGCCGCGAAAAAAACCATAGGCCCAGTCGCGACCGACATCGAGTTCATCGTCTTCGTGCGCGGTCGGGTCTTCGGGCAGCCACAGCAATGGGGCGAGGCGATCGGGCAATTCACCGCCGACATGGCGCACACGCAGTTCGACCAAACGCCAGTGTTGCGCGAGCAAGCCTTCGACATCGGCCGCTTCCTCGGGGTTATCCCAACGCGGTGGTTTCCCGCCCCAGACCACGGGGTGCCATTCCTCGGCGGGCACGTTGTCGGGACCGACCGCCAAGGCCGAGAGGAAACCATCCAAGGCTTCGAGATTGAAGCCTTTGAACGGCACCGCACGGGTATCGAGCAGATCGGACAGGCGTTCGAGTTCAGCGTCGTCGAGCGGTTCGGTGGTGGTCATGGCGATGCGGCAGCGGAAACGACGTACAGGGTAATCGAGTTGAGGAAGCTCTGAACGATTCGGAGGGTTAGCGCCTCAAATGCAGGTGCGTCTAAAACGCGCGATGCGTGCGAGCACGACGCCAATCGAAAACAAGCGCGATCCCGCCCCGAGCCTGTACGCTTGTACCCTGTCCACTCGGAGATTCGCCGATGCGCCCGTATCGTTCGCTGATTCTGATGGCCTTCTTGGCCACGGCTTCGAGCTTCGCTCAGAGCGGAGGATCGTCCACGCCACCGCCGGCCGCATCGCCGCCTGCGTCGCCGCCGCCCTTCTGCGAAGCGCCGGAGCATCGTCAATTCGATTTCTGGCTAGGTGAGTGGGAGGTGTTCGGCGGTGCGGACGGCAAGACCCGCGTCGGCGGCAATACCATCACGCGGGTCGCGTCCCGTTGTGCGTTGCGCGAGCATTGGGTGAATGCGGGCGGCAACGATGGCCACAGCTTGAACGTCTACGATCGCGGGACGAAACGCTGGACCCAGTTCTGGATCGGTTCCGATGGCGTGATTTTGCGTTTGGAAGGCGGCTTGCGCGACGATGGCGCGATGGCGATGGAAGGCACGCTGCCCAACGGCAAGGGCGGCGTGCAGCGACAGCGCATCGTGTGGACGCCCAAACCCGACGGCAGCGTCGATCAGCAGTGGGATACCTCGGACGACGACGGCGCGAGCTGGCAGACGAGTTTCGTGGGCCACTATCGCGCGAAAGTGCGGCGCAAACGTAAGGATTGATCGGTGCGTTCGATCGCGTGTTTGGTCGACACATTCGAGTGACCCATGCGATCGGTATGCGCGAGGTGCGCGAATCGAGAACGCATACTGAAAACGACGAAGGGCGCGACTCGCGTCGCGCCCTTCGGAGAAGCTTAGCCGAAGAACGAAGACTTACTTCGTGACTTCGAACTCTTTGCTCTGCACCAGGGTGCCGTTCAACGACACTTCGACCTTGTACTTGCCGACCGGCCAGCCATCGGGCTTGCTGAATTCGAAATTGGTGGTACCAGGGCCTGTGAAATTGAAGTCCAGGCTCTTCTCGTCGACGGGCATGATCTCGGCACCGTTGGCGAAGGTCAGCTTGGCGTTGAGCTTGCCAGGAACCGAAGCGGCCATATCACTGGTGGTGGTGCCGACCGAGACGATGAACTTGTCTTTCGGCTTGAAACTCATGGTGGTAGCGGTGAGCTTCATGTCCGGGCCGGTCGCGGTGCCCAGATCGACCGAAGCGACCGAAGCGGTCGGTGCGACCACGGCAGGTGCCGGTTCGATGACGGCCGGGGCGGGCGTGGGTTCGACTTTCGGCTCTTCTTTCTTCTTACAACCGACCAGTGCGACGCTGCCGACGACGGCGACGAGCAGGGCGGTTTGGAGCGTGCGGATATGGTTCATGCGTCAGTCCTCGATGCGGTGAGGGAAATAGAAGTGGTGTCTGTGCGCGCGGCGCGGATCAGCCGACGGACGGATCGTCGAGATCGCCGTCGCCATCGGTGTCGATCTGCGGCAGCTTGATCGTCTGGCCGGGATAGATCTTGTCGGCGTTGTCGATCGTGTCGCGATTGGCTTCGAAAATCTTGGACCAGTACTTGGCCTTACCGTAGAAGCGCTTGGAGATCGACGAGAGCGTGTCGCCCTTTTCGATGGTGTAGGTCTGTTCGCCAGCACCGCCACCGCCGCCGCTACCGCCGACGATTTCTTCGGTGGAGGTGACTTTCGATTGGACGTTGCTGAAGTCTGGGCGCTCTTGTTCGGTACTGCTGACCGAGCTTTGGACGTTGGAAAAATCGGGTTTCTTATCGGGGGTGGTCATGGGGTCACGGCTCCTGCCCGTACGGGAACGCTCACGATGACACGATGATTGTTAAGAATCCATATCGATTTCGAATTTTTTTATCCCGATGCCGAAACCGTCTCCGCGCGGGCTCGCTTATTGCCGCTCGTCTCGTCCCGGCGACGGCGCGGGCAGGCCCGGCGTCGCCCGCCACGGGTTGATGTCCAGCCCGCCGCGGCGGGTGTAACGCGCCTCCACCGATAACGCCTGCGCCCGGCAGTGGCGCAGCACATCGATGAAGATGCGCTCGACGCACTGTTCGTGGAATTCGGCGTGATCGCGGAAGGACACCAAGTAACGCAACAAGCCGGCGCGGTCGATCCGCGGCCCGCGGTAGTGTAGATGCAGCGTCGCCCAATCCGGCTGGCCGGTGACGGGGCAATTGGATTTCAACAAAGCGGAGCGCAACGACTCCTCGACCACGGTCTCCTCCACGAGCGCGAGATACCCAGCATTGGGCGGGCCGTAGTCGTCGATCGCGATATCGAGCGCGTCGATCGAATCCGCTTCTTGCGCGTTCGCATGCTCGTCGAACGCACGCTCATCGAACCCAGGTAAGCCGAAGGCGACCTCGACGTTCCCGCCCGCGATACGCGACAAATCGGCCGCGATCGTGCCGCGCACGGTCTCGGCGGTGTCGAAACGGCTGGCGTTGAGCGAGTTCAAATACAGCTTCAGCGATTTGGATTCGATCAACTGCGGTGAATCGGCCGGCACCGACAACGTCGCCGTCGCGACCTGCGGTTTACCGCGCGGATCGAGCCAACTCAGCTCGTAGGCATGCCAGCGGTCGTGACCGATGAAGGGCAGCGCGTTGTCGCTCACGCCCAACTCGGCGCGCGCCTGCGCGCGCGGGATCGGAAACAGTAGGCCAGGGTCGTAGTGTTGCGGGTAAGCGACGTCGCGGCCGAGGGGGATGGTGGGAGCGGTCATCGCGGAATTATCGCGCGTTTGTAAGGTAATTTCGCATATCGCCGATTAGTCGACCTTCAATGCTTTTGCCCATCGCCGCACTTCGGCTTCATCGTGCGGCCGCGCGTCCGGCTGAGCCCATTCCGACAATGCATAGAACAACGCCGTCCACATCGACGCACGCGTTTCTGTCCCTGACGACCATGTCGTCGCACAACCGCGATTCGCCGTACGGAAATAATAGGTCACGCCATCAAGACCCAGTGGCGGCTCGACATAGGCATGCGCGGTCTCGTGTGCGAGCGTATCGCGGATTGATCGAGCGATCGGCAGTTCGATCTTGGCTTTGCTCACAGCGTCGATCTGTATCCAGTCCTCCTGGCTGGATGCACGCATATCGCTACCATCGCGCTGAGGCCGCAATCGGAAATAAACCACGTTTTCGCCCGCGATGCGGATGCCGTGCGGTGGCGAGAAGGCCGGAAACGCCGTGATCGACACGTCTGGATTCGGGGGCAAGACTTGGCGGAGAGCATGGTCGATTTTGTCGATCACATCGACCGCCGGTGCTTTGCATGGCGACAAACCCGTCGCGTACACCTCACGATTTCGCGACGTTTCGCGGTCGGCCAACGCACGTTTCGCGAGTGGATAACCACCGATGCCGACGATGGCCGATACGCTCGCGATAGTCAGCAGTACGATCGTTGTCGCTCTAGGTGCTTTAGTTCGCCCCATGCAAATAATCCAACGTCACCTGCAACATCGAACGCAGACCCACATCCAGCGCGCTTTCGTCGAGAAAGAATTCGGGAGAGTGGTTCGATGGCGCCTTCAACGCATCTTGCCCCGCCGGCGTGGCGCCGACGAAGAAGAAAAAGCCGGGCACTTCGCGGGCATAGAAGGAAAAATCTTCGGCGCCCATGTTCAGATCGACATCGACCACGTTCGCCGCACCGACGGCGCGCACCAAACTCGGCCGCATCTTCGCGCTGAGCGCAGGGTCGTTCACCGTGACCGGGTTGCCTTTGGTGTCGGGAATCTGCGCGACTGCGGTCGCGCCGTGCGCGGCGGCGACGTGTTCGGCGACGTTCTGCAAATCTTTGAACACCGCTTGGCGCATGCCTTCGTCGAAGGTGCGAATGGTGCCGATCAATTCGACACTGTCGGGAATGATGTTGTAACGGATGCCGCCTTTGATCGCGCCGAAGGTCACGACGACCGGCAGTTTCGAGATGTTCTGACGACGACTGACGATGGTTTGCGCGCTGCCGATCACATCGGCGGCGGCGACGATCGGATCGACCCCGCCCCAGGGCCGCGAGCCGTGCGTTTGGCGGCCTTTGACCACGATATTGAAGCGATCCGATGCGGCCATCGCCGGGCCGGCGCGGTAGCCGATCTGCCCCGCGTTGAGCGTGCTGAACACGTGCAGGCCGAACACCGCTTCGGGTTTGAAGTCGCGGAAGATGCCTTGCGCCAACATTTCCTCGGCGCCGCCGTTTTCGCCATCAGGCGGGCCTTCTTCGGCGGGCTGAAAGATGAAGAGCACTTCGCCCGGCAACTCCGCTTTCATCGCCGCCATCGCTTCGGCGACGCCCATCAACGTCGCGGTGTGCGCATCGTGGCCGCAGGCGTGCATCACGCCGACGGTTTCGCCGCGGAAGGTCGACGTGGCTTTCGATGCGAACGGCAGCGCATTGCGTTCCGTCACCGGTAACGCATCCATATCGGCGCGGATCGCGATCCGCGGCCCCGGTTTACCGCCCTTGAGAATAGCGACGACGCCGGTGGTGGCGATGCCGGTCTTCACTTCAAGCCCGAGCGAACGCAGATGATCGGCGACACGTTTGGATGTGCGCACTTCGCGATTGCCCAGTTCCGGGTATTGATGGAAATCGCGCCGCCATGCCAGTACTTTCGATTGCAAGCGTTGCGCCTGTTGAACGACTTCAGGGCGTTGCGTATCGGCCGCATACGCGAGTGGTACGCCGAGCGCGCAAGCGAGGGAGAGCGTCAGTAGGGCGATGCGCATGCGATGGATCCGGCTTGAGTGGCGGAGGTGGTGCCGATGCTACCGCATTCGCCGACGCGGGCCGCTGGCGATGCAGCCAAGCACGCTTATCGAACACACATTTGTCGAACACGCTCTCGTCAAACCTGCCCGGGCATGCGAGGCTTCGCGCTTCGCCGAGGAACTTACCCGACATGTCCGCACCCGAACGCGCATCCACCCCCACGACCGGTCGCCTGCAAGGCGACGCCGCATTGATCCGCGCGGTCGGCACCTTCGCGCTCACCGCCGCGGTCATCAATGTCATCGTCGGCGGCGGCATCTTCAAGATGCCCTCCTCGCTTGCGGCCGGCATGGGCGCCGCGGCGCCGTTGGCATTGATCGCTGGTGCGCTCGCGATCATCCCGATCGCGCTGTGCTTCGCGGCGATCGGCACCCGCACCCAATCCACCGGCGGCCCGTACACGTATTTGACTGCGGTGTTCGGCCCATTCGCAGGGTTTCTGGCCGGGGCGCTGATGTGGATCAGCAATGTCGCCTCCAGCGCCGGCGTCGCCGCCGCGTTCGCGGTGCAGATGGCGAATCTGATGCCGATGTTCGCCGACAAGACCGCGCGTATCGTCTTGTTGACGGTGCTGTATCTGCTGCTCTTCGCGCTGAATGCGTTCGGTGTGAAGCTCGGTTCGCGTGCGATCGCGGTGCTCGCTACACTCAAACTCGTGCCGTTGTTCCTGTTGATCCTCGTGGGTGTGTGGTTCGTCGATTGGAGCAACGTGAGTTTCGCGTTCGGCGACGTGCCGTCGCTGTCCGCGCTCGGCGCTTCGATGGTGTTGGTGATGTTCGCCTACTCGGGCATGGAAACCGCGCTGGTACCCTCGGGCGAATTGCGCGACCCCGCGCGCAACGTGCCGCGCGCGACCATCGCCGCGATCGTGTTGGTGGTGGTGTTGTATCTGGGCCTGCAGATCGTCGCCCAAGGTTTGCTGGGCGCGAAGCTCGGTGCGAGTGGCGTGCCGGTGGCCGATACCGCGGGTGCGCTGTGGGAACCGGGGCGCATCGCCCTGCTCATCACCGCTTGTATTTCGATGGGCGGCTTCTTGCTGGGCAATTTATTCGGCACGTCGCGATTGGTGTTCGCTTTGGGTCGCGATGGTTATCTGCCGCGCGCGTTCGGCCGCGTTACCGCGACCCATCGCGTGCCCTTGCTCGCGCTCGCGGTGCATGCGGGTTTGGCGTGGACGCTGGCGCTGGGCGGCAGTTTCGATGCGTTGGCCTTGATTTCCGGCGGCGCGATTTGTTTGACGTACGGCTTCGTCAGTCTCGCCGCGTGGCGCGCGCAGCATATCGATCTGCGGCATGAAGGCGCCGCACCGTTCGTGATGCCGGGCGGGCCGCTGATCCCTGCGATTTCGCTACTGGCGATGCTGGCGATCACCGCGACGCTCACCGCGAAGGAATGGTGGGCGATCGGCATTGCGTTAGGCGCGTTGGTCGCGATCTACATGTTATTGCGTCAACTGCGGCGCGCATCCAAAGCTTGAATGCAACATAGCGGCATGTGCCGCATCGTAATCGCCCGACGGGAAGAACTCGCAGTCCGTGGGTGCTTCATCGCACCGGCGCGTCGAATTTACGCTCTATTCGGACGCAAGCGCCCATCGCGATCGTGCGCCGGGTTGGTTCGGACCGGCTGCCGCTCAGGTGCCCCATCGCAATCGCCGATCGGTACTCAAGGCCAGCACACAAGGCCAGCACCACGAACATCGTGTGGGCGATGACGACGGATGATCGGGTGCTTATGGGGACTGGCGTGGCGGTTGGTTGGGTGTGCGGGCCGCTTGCCTAAGGCAACACTGAACACGTCCATCCCCGGATCAAGTCCGGGGCAGGCTCTGGACGTGTTCAGTGGTCGCGAGTTCGGTACAGGCCCGAACTCGCTCGCGCCAAATCAATCACTTGCGTGCTTGATTTGCGAGCGGCCGCCATGTGCCGTGGCAACGCTGACTTATTCAGCGTTGCCCTAAAAATCTTTCGACCTTTTGAACCTTCTGACCTTGAGCCACGACTAGCCAGTGCCGTCGGAATGCATCGCATTGCGAATTCAGTGGCATACCACCGGGTTTTCAGCGCAACACACTCCGATCGCGTTAACAGGCCCTCGATTGAAATCGTGGGCATACGCATCGCGATGCTCTGCCGCATCGCGAACCATGTTTTGGTGAAATTCGTTGTCTGCCGACGGCGCGTCGTACGAGAGATCTTCGACACACATGCTCCGGCGCTTACTCAGGAGAACATGCTATGAATACTAAGATTCGCAGACGTCTTTCCTTATCCGCGCTCGCGCTCGCCGCGTTCGCATCGTGGCCGATGTCCGGGTTCGCGCAGAGCTGGGAGGTGCATTCCGGCCCCAATCCACAGCGTGAACAATTGCGCGGTGTGACCGATGTGCAGTTTTGTACCGGCGGCGGCCAAGCGGCGGTCGGGACGCAGCGTGCATCAGCGAGCGGCGGTTTCGAAAATCTCGTCGTGGAGCGCAAGGACACGGCCACTCCCACTGGCATACCGTCATGGGGTTTCAGCTACGACAGCGGACGTTCCGATCGTGGCGACGGTATCGTCGAATACACCGACGGCAGTGGTTTCGCGATCGTCGGTACGTTCGATGCGCTCACCGCGCCCACGCAAACCCGTTTAACGATCAGCAAGGTCGATTGCAACGGCACGATGTTGTGGCGCCGCAGTTATGGTACGACGGTCGGCGTCAATATCGCTTGGGACATCATCCGCGCCAATACCGGCGACGCGAGCTTCGGTACCGCTGCAGGCGATCTGATCGCGCTCGGCGAATATACCGCGGGCGGCGTGAAGTACGTCCGCGTGGTGCGCGTGAGGAGTAACGGCACCTTGATTTGGATGCGCGATTACAACACGCCCAGCGGCGCGCCTTTGTTCGGCCGCGGCATCGCCGAAGTGAACACGCCTTCGCTGACAGACAATCTAGTGGTCGCTGGCGGCATCGCCAACCATGCTGCGATCTTCCAGATCGACGGCAACAACGGCAATTTCCTCTGCGGCTCGCGGCTACCGGGCCAAGGCGTGTCGCGCTTCAACGACATCGCTCCCCACGGCACCGCAACCATCGCGCCGGGCTTCACGCCGGTCGGTGAAACCCGTACCTCCGCCGTCGGCGCGCTGCCGCAGGCCTTCGTCGCTAGCTATCGCAACATAGGCTGCGTGTTGCAGCGGCAGGTCCATTGGGGGTCGCCGAACGAAAGCGAAACCGCGCAAGCGGTGACGACCACGCGCACCAATACCTTCAGCGGTGTGCCGGTCGGACAATTGCTGATTGCCGGCAATGTCGCTGGTCCATTTTTGGGCGTGAACAGCCGCGATGTGTGGACGCATCTGATGGTGCCGATCCAACTCACCGCCTTCCCCGGTTTCATCGGGCAACGCTACGGCACGCAGACCTTCGGGTTGGCCGGCGCCGAAACCGTGATGGATGTGGCCGAAGGTTCTAACGGCGCGCATTTCGTCGGCGCCACCCGAAGCAATTGGGATGGCCTGAATGACCCGCTCGACGGTTATTCGGTGCGGATGAGTGGCGGCGGCATGAGAACGTTCTGCAGCGTGCCGTGGAGCAGGCCGATCACCGCACTGTTTCCGAATGGGCTGTTGACGGTGACGCCGAATCCGATTTTGCCGACGATCCCGTTGCCGCCGCTGCCGCGCTCGCCGTTGCCGGCAGCCTTGTGCTGCGGCATCGGGCCGTAATGTGCATTTGATCCTTCGGATATCGCACGGTTGCGATAGTGCTGACGAGATCACCGCGGATCCGGCTTCGGCCGGATCCGCGTCTTGGCGCTCTACAGCAACGTCTGCGGCGAAAAATTCGCGGCTTCCGGCAAGCGTTCGGACAGCGCCGTCGCTTCGGCCAATAAACGATCGGCTTGCATCGGGCCGATGAGGTCGGCGACCAGCAGATACAACTGATGGGTGAAATAGCGCAAGTCTTCGCCCGTGCGCAGCGGCGGTAGCAACTCGGAGCGAAAGCGTGCTTCGGACCACTGTTGGAATTGCGCGAACAGCGCCTGTTCGCGCGGATCGGAACCGACCGGTAAATCGGCGACCGCTTGGATCAGTATGCCGAGATGACGATCCGCTTTGTTGAGGATCGCGGCCGTCAAATGCTGCGCGAAAGCAGCGAAGACGATGCGTTCGGGTGAGCCGACGTCGAGCACGGGCGATGTCGGCGCTGCGGTTGTCGGTATGGTGTTCGCGACAGGCGTTTGCGTGACGGGTGCACGCGCGTTGGGAGCATGCGATGCGATCGGGGTAGGGGTCGATGCGGCCAATGGCTTCGACACTTCGACGGCTGCGGTGCGATCGTCGCTGCTGCGCCCGACATTGCTTGCGATCCAGCCTTCCGGCACGCGCGGCAGCGTTTCGTACGGCTGGGTCAGACCGTGGAACAGCTTGCGCTGGAACTGCGACTTCTGTTGCGCGTCGAAACCGGCGGCTTTCGCCACCGCCGAAGCGAAACGGGTGACGACGAAATGCACTTCCTGGCTGTGGTCGCGTTGCCACAGGTCGAAATACTCGCGCGCTACGGCCGCATCGGCGAATGTGTCGTGCAGCGCTTGATAGATCACACGGCGCCTGTAGTTCAGGCCCATGCTGCTTTCCGCACCGGACATGCTCAGTCCTCGCCGCCGAGGTCGCGATGCGTGCGCGCCGCCATGAATTCGCCGTAGCCGATTTCGTAGTGCTCGGTGTAATCAAGGCCGCGCTGTTCGTGTTCGGTGCTGGCGCGCAGGCCCATCACCAAGTCCAACAGCTTGTAGACCGACCAACCCATGCAGAACGCCCACGTGGCGGCGACCGCTGCGCCGAGGGCCTGCACCGCGATCTGGCCGACGTCGAACATGCGTTCGCTGTGGAAGATGCCAGTGGCGATCGTGCCCCACAGGCCGCAAAAGCCGTGAACCGACACCGCATCCACCACGTCGTCGATCTTCATCCGCTGCAGTACCGCCGGGCCGACGACGCAAATCATGCCGCCGACCATCCCGATCGCGATCGCGAAGGCAGGATCGATGTATTTCGCCCCCGCCGTGATCGACACTAAACCGCCGAGCGCGCCGTTGATCACTGCCGACATCAACAGCGGACGACGGTGGATGCCCAGGGCGATCATCGCCCCGAGCACGCCCGCAGCGGCGCCGAGGTGCGTGTTCAGCACGATCTTGCCTAAGTCGTTCAAATCCGTATCGGCCGCGCCGCCGTTGAAGCCGATCCAACCGACCCACAGCAAAAACGCGCCGAGCGCCGCGAGCGGTAAGTTATGGCCCGGGATCGTGCGCGTTTCGCCGGTGCGGGCGAAGCGACCGAAGCGCGGCCCGAGCACCACCAGCGCACCGAGCGCGGTGAAGCCGCCGATGGTATGCACCGCTGCGCCGCCGGCGGTGTCGAGGAAGCCCATTCCCCGCAACCAACCGGGATTGTCCGCGGTACCGCCCCATATCCATGCGCCGTACAGCGGATAGATCAAGCAGACCACGATCGCCGAGCCCACCAGATACGGAACGAAGCGGATGCGTTCGGCCACCGCGCCGCTGATGATAGTGGCGGCGGTGGCGGCGAAAAATGTTTGATAGAGCACGTTCACCAACGACGCACCCCCGCCGCTGGGAAAGAAATCGGTGGTGCCGATCAGGCCGCTTGCGCTGGTGCCGAACATCAGCCCGAACCCGACTGCCCAATACGCCAGCGAGGCGATCGCGCAATCGGTGAAATTCTTCATGATGACGTTGACCGCGTTCTTCGCGCGGCAGAACCCGCTTTCCAGCAGCGCAAAGCCCGGCTGCATCATCAAGACCAGACCCGCGCACGTCGCGATCCAGACCGTATGGATGATCTCTTCCGTACTGCTCTGCGCCCAAGCTACGCCTGGCGCGAATGCCGCGAACGCGACACCCCACCGCTGCCAACGCACCATGATGCCCCCTTGAATCGACGATCTCCCCCGAGATTGGACGAGACTACACCAATCGGCCGACCGCGACGTATTGCCCGGAAGGTCAGTGGGCGACGCGGCGACGAGCGTCGCCCCCGCGGTCCTTAGTGGGTGTTGCGGTCCCGATGCCAACCGCGATGCTTGATGTCGAGATACAGGCTGTAGCAGGCGGTGAAGGCAGGGAACAGGTTCTGGATGATGCCGACCGAATCCTGCTTCGACGAAAAAATAAAGTAGCTCAGCGTCATCAAGCTGCCGACGATACTCATGTACCAAAACACGCGCGGGATCACCGGCTTGCCCGCGCGTTTGCTGGCGATGAATTGCACCACCCAACGGCTGCCGAACATCAAGGCGCCGGTCAGGCCGATCAGTTTCCACGGCGACGCATGCAGACCGGTCCATTCCAGCCAAGGAATGGGGGTGTTCATGATGTCCACGGGCACGATGTTCACGAGCATGGCGTCCACGATCACAACTCCTCGACCGCGGTGCGCTTGCTGCGCGCGATCAACCACGCGACGCCGCGCAGATCGCGCAGACCCACGAGTGCGCGATTGAGGTTGTTGTATTTCGAAACGCCGCTGGCGCGGTGACGATGATTCACCGGCACGCTGACCGTCTTCCAGCCCGCGCGCTGCATCAGCGCTGGCAGATAGCGATGCATGTGATTGAAATACGGCAAGTCGAGAAACGCTTCGCGCTCGAACAATTTGATACCGCAGCCGGTGTCGGGCGTGGAATCTTTGAGCATGCGGCTGCGGATCGCATTGGCGAATTTCGAGGCCCAACGTTTGCTGCCGGTGTCTTTGCGGTGTACGCGCCAACCGGCGAACAGCTTCACGTCGGCAGCGGATGTTTCGCGCTCGGCGAGCAGTTTCGGAATATCGGCCGGGTCGTTCTGACCATCGCCGTCGAGGGTCGCGACCCACGCGCCGCGTGCGGCTTTCACGCCGCTGCGTACCGCGGTGCTCTGCCCGCTTTGACTGACGTGTTTGATCACGCGCAATTCCGGCACGTCGGCTTTCAATCGCTTGAGCACGTCGAGCGTATCGTCGCGCGAGCAATCGTCGACGTAGACGATCTCGAACGCGCTACCGTTCAACAACGCGTTGTCGCGCAACGCAGCGACGATTTCGCCGACCAGCGGCGCGACGTTGTCGCGTTCGTTGAAGACGGGGACGACGACGGAAAGATGGGGTTGGGTCATAGAGAGGGATATCCGGATTCTTTTTGCGAACAGATGGCGAGGATGACCGCTTCATCCGAGCGCGGGTCGTAAGCGTAGAGCGCGAGATAGCCTCGATGATCGCGCCCGATGACCAGTTCGCGAAAGCCCCCTTCCGCAGGTCTGCCGATCATGGGATTGGTCATCAACACGTCCAACGCCGCGACGATGTCTTCGATGCGTTGTTCCAGATCGAGGGTTTCATGAAGCAGTAGGTGTTCGAGGATGCGTTCCAAGTCGAGGTCGACCCGGGGAAGAACGACGACTCGGGTCATGGCTCAGTCGTCGAGCCGGCGCGCCTGGGGCGGCGCGATCGATTCGCCTCGCGCACGCCGACGCAAGTAGTCGCGCATCTCATCCCACGGAATCGCCTCACTGGTCTCGATGTAGCGCTCGTAGCGCTCGCGGGCTTCCGCGTGGAAAGCCTGCCGACGCTCCATCGCATCGGCTTTTTCGGCGATAGCATCGAGGATCAGGCTGTGGGTCGATGTGCCTTCCTGCTCCGCGAGCTTAGCCAACCGTGCCTTCAGCTCGTCGGGAATGCGGATCGTGGTGGTGGGCGTCGCCATGCGATGGGCTCTAGGACGGGCTTGGCGACAATGTAGCACGACTGTGCTACGGAAGCCCGTAGGAGTTACATCAACTCAAACGGCGTCAGCACCCCCAAGAGGATCGCCCGGTTTTGTTCGTTCTCACCCGTCACCAGCCAGAGCGCTGGCGTTGTCCCGGGACTGGCCTTCGTCAAAAGGGTATTGACATCCGTATCCACCTGCACAGTTTCAGACGGTAGCAAGTCGAGACCCTTCGTACTGGCCGCTTCGATTGATGTCGCCAAGTTGGTTTTACGCTCATCGCTCGTAAGAGAGTGCGGCAGGAACTTCGCTATCGAAAGCTCGGACAGCAATTTCCATTGCTCATTGATATACACAGGTAGAAAAGAAAACGAATGCGTCAGCATTAGTTGTCGTGCATGTGCCACGGGATGCCAGTACTCGACCTGTACGACCGACTTGACCATGTAGTCCGACACTTTGCTAGATGTCGCCTGTGGCGCCATAAGCGCTTCCTCCAAATGTATGCATAACTCGATCGCTGCCGATGTGGCATGGCGCGCGTAGGCGCCGGTATGCATCACGTCGTTTCTTGCTTTGTTCAGCGTGTTGTACAGCGCATCGAATTGCGAAAAGCATCCAGGGTAATCTTGAGCGAGCGTCTGCCTGACTGGAATTGCATTCGCTAATTTGACGATCTCGCCTCGATAGCTCCCAAGCATCCCCTGCTTCTCGTACAAACGCATGCCGAGGGCCTCGACTGCGAAACATATCTCAGAAAAACTTTCTGCATCCGCCAGCGCGACATAACGCGCAGTACGCAAACGGTCTCGATAAAACCGACGTTCATCTGCTGAAAGCGCTTTTCGGGACATGTCGCGTCGCCGCTTAGCTGCGCGCCTTCAATCGCTCCAAAATCCCGTCGAGCGTATCCAGATCGGTGTAGTGGATCACCAAGCGGCCTTTGCTGCCGCGGCCGTGCAACACATTCACTACGGTGCCCAGGGATTCGGACAGTTCGCGTTCGAGGGCGACGAGATCGGCCTGCGGTTTGGCTTTCGCCGGTTTGTTGGATTTGCCGCGGTTCGCATCGGGCACTTGTCCGGCGGCGAGTTGCTGCACGCGATGTTCGACTTCGCGCACCGACCAACCGTTGTCCGCGGCTTGGCGCGCCAGCGCGACCGCGGCTTGCGGCGCGAGCGACAACAGCGCGCGCGCATGGCCCATTTCCAGCGCGCGAGTTTCGACCAGCGTGCGGATATCCGGCGGCAATTCGAGCAGACGCAGCAGGTTCGACACCGCTGCGCGCGAGCGGCCGACGGCTTCGGCGGCCTGCGCATGCGTGAGATCGAATTCGTCGATCAAACGCTGCAGCGCCTGCGCTTCCTCCAGCGGATTGAGATCTTCGCGCTGGATGTTTTCGATCAGCGCCATCGCGACCACGGTGCGGTCGTCGACTTCGCGCAGCACCACCGGAATTTCGGTCAACCCGGCCTGCTGCGATGCGCGCCAGCGGCGTTCGCCGGCGATGATTTCATAGACCTTGCCGCCTTTGTCCTTGGCGATCTCGCGCACCACGATCGGTTGGATCACGCCTTGGGCTTTGATCGACTCGGCCAATTCGGTGAGCTTGCCCGGGTCCATCGCGCGCCGCGGCTGGTATTTGCCGGGGGTCAGCGCATCGATCGGCATCATCCGCAAGATATCCGCGGAGGTCGCTTGCAACGGCGGCGCTTCGGCGGCCGCTTTCGGGCCGAGTAAGGCTTCCAAGCCGCGACCGAGGCCCCCGCGTTTCTTGGCAGGTGCTTGTTTCGCGGTGCTCATGCGGAGGTCTCCGAAGCGGGGCTGCGCGACGATGGGGTCGCGGATTGTTTACGTTCGCGTGCGTGACGCATCACTTCGCCGGCGAGGCCCAGATACGCGATGGCGCCACGCGAACCTTTGTCGTAAGCGATGATGCTCTGGCCGTGACTCGGGGCTTCGGCCAAGCGTACGTTGCGCGGTACGACGGTGCGGAAAATCTTGTCGCCGAAGTGTTCGATCAGATCGGCCGAGACCGCATTGGCGAGATTGTTGCGCACATCGAACATCGTGCGCAGCACGCCTTCGATTTCGAGCGCTGGATTGAGCTTGGCTTTCAACGCGTCGATCGTCTGCAGCAATGCGCTCAAACCTTCCAGTGCGTAGTACTCGCACTGCATCGGCACCAGCACCGAATCGGATGCGGTCAACGCGTTCAAGGTCAGCAGCGACAAGGCCGGCGGACAGTCGATCAGAATGAAGTCGTATTTCTCGCGCAACGGATCCAGCGCGCGCTTGAGCCGTTGCTCGCGGCCGGACTCGTCCATCAATTCGATTTCGGCGGCGGTGAGATCGCTGTTGCCGGGCATCAGGTCGAAGCCCTCGGGCGTCTTCACGATCACATCGGCCGCGTGCATCTCTTCCAAGATCACATCGCAACTGGAGCCGGCGAGTTCGCGTTTGTCCACGCCGCTGCCCATGGTGGCGTTGCCTTGGGCGTCGAGATCGACCAACAGCACGCGCTTAGGCGCCTGCGCGAGCGCGGCGGCGAGATTGACCGAGGTCGTGGTCTTACCGACTCCGCCTTTCTGGTTGGCGACGGCGATGATGCGGGCCATGGTCGGAATCGGAACCTCGTGCGGTAGGACGCGGCTGCCGACGGCAGGCCGAACCCGTGATTATGCCTGTTGACGACCGACTCGGGAGCGACGTCCCAGGATTTCACGCACCCACTTTGGTCTCAGAAGCCCGGCCGACCGTCACCAGATGACGCTCGGCCTCCAAACCCGGCACCTGCAGCGGCTGTATCGCGCGCAGCGTCCAGCCAGAGGGCAGGGCGGCGATTTCCTCGTCCGGGCGTGCTCCTTTCATCGCCAACAACGTTCCGCCGGGGGCGATCAAATGCCCGCCCAGCTCCAAGATCAACGGCAGGGTCGCTAGCGCGCGGGCGGTAATCGCAGCGAACGCGCCCGGGCGATCGAGGGCTTCGATCCGCGACTCGGCGACCTCGGCATTGCTCAAGCTCAGCGTCCGCAGCGCCTCGCGCATGAAACGGGCCTTCTTGCCGTTGGACTCGACCAAGGTCACGCGCAGGCCGGGATGCGCGATCGCCAACGGGATGCCGGGCAGTCCCGCGCCGGTGCCGAGGTCGGCGAGGGTCGGAACCCCAACCCCTGGCCCGACGAAAGGCACCATCGCCAACGAATCGAGCAGATGCTTGCTGACCATCTCGCGCGGGTCGCGGATCGCGGTGAGGTTGTAGGCCGCGTTCCAGCGCAACATCAGTGCGAGATAACGCGCCAGCGGATCGGCCAAGTCGGGATCGAGCCGGAGGGCCTGCAAGCCGGCGACAAGATCGTCGCGAGCGGCGGCGGGAAGGTCGTGTGCGGTCATGCCGGAAAGTATGACGGGTGAGCGCTGGGAATCGCGATCGAGATCGACGTCGTCAGCATCGCCCGCGGGTGATCGAAAACAGCCCGTTAGCGCGCGCTGCGACGCTTGGAATCTACCCCCGGCTCGCGCCAAGCCACGGTCGCCAAATACCCCGGCCCCGGCATCCAAGCGTGCAGATGCCAGTCTTGTGGGCGACCGAGTGCGGGATCGCAGGCGATCAGCTGCGGCGCGTCCTGCGCGTCGACGTCTTCATTCAGCGCGAATCGCAGCTTGTCCAAACCGAACGAGAGGCCACGGCCATGCGCTTTGAGCACCGCTTCTTTCGCGCACCATAACTGCGTGAAGCGCCGTTCCAACGCGGCGCGGTCTTCGGCCAGCACCGCTAAGCCGGCGGTTTCTTCAGGGGCGAAGAAGCGCTCAGCTAACGCCAGGGCCTTGGGCCGGGGGCGCAGCCATTCGATATCGACCCCAACCTGGGCGCCGATCGCATAGGCGGCCAGCAGCCAATCGCCGCTATGGCTCCAATTGATGTCTATTTCACGGGCGTTGACAGTTAATTCGCCGTCGATCCCGTCGAGATGCGGGCGCCCGTAGGCGTCGCGGACGATGTGGAACGAGGTCTCTGGCAGACCCAAGGCCTCGCTCAGCCAAGCGCGGACCCGTGGTTCGGCGGATTCGCCGCGGCGATAGGGCCAGCGGCGGCAGGTCACGGGACCGAATCGAAGGGCGTTCACAAAGGCGATGCGTTTGAGGGCGGAGGGCCCGCCAGCGTAAAGTACAACCGCTCCCGAATGCCGACGGAGGCCGCGAATGTGGCCGTGCCATGGGCGGTTCGGGATGCGGTTTGGAAACAGGGGCGATGCCGCCGGCATCGGTAGTTGTAGGAGAATCGCGGAATGTCCGCAGTCGTCAAACCCTCGGTCACGCCCCTGCGCGCACTCGCGCTGGTGGCGGGTCCGGTCGCGCGCACCATCGCTTTCGGCGACGGTACGCAGATCGCCGTATCGCACTTTCTCGCCGATGTCGCGGGCGTCGCCGACAGCCTGCCCGACGCACCCAGCGCGATCTTGTTGTGCGAAGACCGCTACCGCTTTCTGGTGGCGTTTTGCGCCGTCGCTGTGCGCGGCCAAATCAACCTGTTGCCGCCCTCGCGCACGCCGCAGGCCATCGACGATGTGCTGCAACAACATCCCGATAGTTATTGCATCGCCGACACCGACTTCGCGCCTGCGCCGCCGCGCTTGCATGTGTTGCCGGCGACGTTGCCGCAACGCGTTGCCGACATGCTGCGCGTGGATACCGATGCGCTGGCGATGATCGGCTTCACCTCCGGCAGCACCGGCGCGCCTAAACCCAACCCCAAAACCTGGGGCAGTTTGCACCGCAGCAATGCGCAGAACGTCGCCGCGCTCGATCACTTATGGCCGGAAGACCAAGACAAGCGCATCGTCGCTACCGTGCCGCCGCAGCACATGTACGGCATGGAATTGTCGATCTTGCTGCCGCTACTCGGCGACGCCGCGGTGCATCGCGCGCGCCCCTTCTTTCCCGACGACGTGGCGCGCACGCTCGGCGAGAGCGATGCACCTTGCGTGCTTGTCACCACGCCCGTGCATCTGCGCGCATTGGTCGAATCAGGCGTGGCGATGCCGCCGATGGCAGGCATCGTCACCGCCACCGCGCCGTTGCCGACTGCGTTGGCGCAAGCGGCGGAAGCTCGCTTCGCCTGCGAAGTGCGCGAATTGTTCGGGTCCACCGAAACCTGCGTGATCGCGCAACGGCGCACCGCGCACGAAGAAGCGTGGCATCTGCTGCCCGGCGTGCGTCTGCAACCGCAACCCGACGGCACCGTGGTGCATGCCGCGCATTTGCCCGCGCCGGTCGCCTTGGCCGATCTGGTCGAACTGCAAAGCGAGGACCGCTTCTTGCTGTGCGGTCGGCAAGCCGATCTGCTCGAAATCGCCGGTAAACGCGCATCACTGGGCGATCTCACCCGACGTTTGCTCGCGGTGCCGGGCGTGCTCGATGGCGTGGTGTTCCAGCTCGACCCCTGCGCCGCTACCGGCGTGCGGCGTATCGCCGCGCTCGCAGTCGCGCCTGGGTTGGACGAAGCGCGCATTCTCGAAGTGCTGCGTCAGAGCGTCGACGCGGTGTTCTTGCCGCGCAAGTTGCGCCTCGTCGATGCGTTGCCGCGCAACGACACCGGCAAGCTGCCGCGCGCGGCCTTATTGCAGTTGTTGGGTTGATGCGCGGTCGCGACGACGGCAAGGACTTTCGGCCGCTGCGCGCATTCGCGCCTGCTGCGCTATGATCCGGCGCATTCGTTTCGGCACACGCTCATGATCGGGGGCAAAGCACGATGAAAGGCGCAGGCGGCACACCCGGCGGCATCGGACAATTCTTCATCGGCCTGATGTGCGCAGTGGCCGGCGGTTGGTTGTTGACCAACCAAGTGCACGTATCGTCCGGTGGCGGTTGGTATCTTTGGGGCGTGAACGGCTTCGGCCTCTCGCTGATCCCCTTCATCCTCGGCGTCGGTTTGATCTTCTTCAACGGCAAATCGATCGCCGGTTGGATCTTGCTCGCCGCAGGCGTGGTGATCGTCTTCGTCGGCATCTTATCGAACCTGCAGATCTATTTCCGTTCGACCAGCCTATTCAATACGCTGATGATGTTCGGCCTACTCGCGGCGGGACTGGGCATGATGGCGGCGGCGTTGCGGAGCAAACCGGCCACCGAAGAAACGCCAGCGAAATAGCGGCGCGATGAGCGGCAGGCGATGAACGCGATCGAGATGTCGTCGACGGGTTTTGGCAGGCGCGATCCCAATATAGACGGTTGAACGCAACATCATATAGACGGTTGAACGCAACATCCGCAGTCTGTGCGGATGTTGCGCGATGCGGCCGTCGAGAAATACGGCTATCGAGAATTCCAGGCCGACGCGACAGAACGCCGTATGCTGTCGCTGTTTTCAGCGGAGCGCGATCTGATGAATACCCACGAACTTTCGCACCTCTCGCTGCGTTGGCTGGGCAAAGCATGGGAGCATGCCAGCGAGGCCGAACGCGCGGTGTTGACGCAGATGCATCGACGCGAACGGATGAGCCAAGCGCCGCCGCGTGCGGGCGACGACAGAAGAAGCGTCGGCGAGCGCGTCGCCGATAGCGTCGCCCGTCTCGGCGGCTCCTGGGCGTTCATCGGCAGTTTTCTCGGTTTTCTCGCGCTGTGGGTGATCGCGAACGCGTGGTTATTGCGCGCGCATACGTTCGATCCGTATCCCTTCATCTTTCTCAATCTGCTGCTGTCGATGCTGGCCGCGTTGCAAGCGCCGATCATCATGATGAGCCAGAACCGTCAAGCCGCGCGCGATCGCGAAGCCGCGGAACACGACTACGCCGTGAACTTGAAGGCCGAACTCGAAATCATGGCCTTGCACGACAAACTCGATCAGTTGCGGGTCGAACAATTGGAGAAGATTCTGACCGCGCAGGGCGAGCAGATCGATTTGCTGCGGCAGTTGATCGAAGCGAAGCGGTAAGCGCGGCGCTTCGCCTCAGTCAGACCGCGTCTCCGCGGCCGCCCGTGCGAAAGTGGCGGCTGAAACGCGACAGTAGAAACAAGATGGCAGGCCAAAACAACGTGTTCGCGATGTCGTGAAGGCTCGCGCCAGCGCGCCAATGCCCGAACCAGCGAATATCGTCGATCGCATCAAGCGCTTCGACTGCGACAGCGATCAACACCACCGCGAACAATGGCACGAACGAGCGCAGCGGCTTGCGAAAAAGCAGCGCGACGATCAGAAATACCGCCATGCCGGCGTAGACATGCAAGGTGTCGCGCGACAAGCCGAGCGCCGAAATCACGGCAAGCTTGAAGGCTTGCACGGCGGACGGTTCCATACGGTCGGAGCTTACTCTCGTGCCGGCTTCACGAACCGCAGCGTCATCCGATCGCTTTCGCCGATCGCCCGATACATCGCCGCATCTTCCGGGTCGTGGCGGTTGGTCGGCGGTAGCGTCCATACGCCGTTCTTGTGGTCGGCAGTGTCTTTCGGATTCGCGTTGACCTCGCTCTTCGCATCCAAGCGGAAGCCGGCGTCGGTCGCGAATTTGATCACCAACTCTTCGGTGAGATACCCGGACTTCTTCATCTTCTCCAGATCGGTGCCGGGTTTGGCGCGGTGATCGACCACGCCGAGCGTGCCGCCGGGTTTCAACGCATCGTAGAACGCCTTGAAATACAGCTCGGCGGTGCCGCCAGCGACCCAGTTGTGCACGTTACGGAAGGTCAGCACGGTATCGGCAGTGCCGGCGTCGGCGAAAGCGGGTTGCTTCGGCGAGAACATCCGCAACTCGGCGCGATCGAACTGCGCGGGGTGCGCGGCGAGCCGGGCCTTCAGATCGACGAGATATTTCTGCTGCGCATCGCGGCTGCGGCCCTCGGCGGCCGCCATCGGGTCGACCATCGCGGCGGTGTAGTGACCGTTCTCGCGCAAATACGGGGCCAGGATTTCGGCGTACCAACCGCCGCCACCGGGCGTGATCTCGACCACGCGCTCGTTCGCGTCGACGCCGAAGAAGATCAGCGTTTCGCGCGGATGGCGATGCGCGTCGCGCATGCTGTTTTTCGGGTCGCGCCATGCGCCGGCGATCGCGGCGTCTAGCGCGGCGGTATCGGCAGCCGCCTTCGCGGCTTCGGCCGCGGTATCGTCGCCGCCACCTGAGGTCGCGCAAGACATCAGCAGCGGCGCGCACAGCGCGAGGGCGAGCAACGGACGGAGCGGCAGCGAAGACAGAGAGGCGAGGCGCATGGCGGCATGTCGTTCGGGAATGGGCGGACAGGGTAACGCAACTCGCTGGCGACCTCGTTAAAACGGTTTTAAGCGACGAGCGTCCGAGGCATCGCGCGAGTCCAGACAAAAGCGCTGCGCGATGCTTGTGCGGACGTTCGCATCGCCGCGATCGATGTTCTCGGCACGGCCGCCTGACGCGCGAGACGATGAGATTTCGATGCGCATTTCGACGAATGCGTCTTCGTTTTTTCCAGTCGCGAACGGTGAGATCGCCGTTGAGTATTCTATGCGCTCGGTCGGCAGCGAGGGCATCGAAATCACGCCGATCCAGTCGCCGAAAGAGACGTGCGACGCGATACATCGAAGCGACCGCGCATCACCCGAAAAAGCCATTTTTCCAGGTTACGACGCACATATCTTCGATGTGCTGCGCGATGCGTACGTTGGCGCGCGCATATTGCACGCCGCGAGGAAGTGCCGATATCGGCGACTGTCGGCGCCAGGCGACGAACGCAATCGCAATCGATGAGATGCCTGTTGCGTATCGTATTCGCATGTCGCAAGACGTATGTCGCAATAAGAGTGTCATCGGGATTCATACGACGATCGAGGCCGCATCACATCGTGTTGCCGGAGATCTCGTTCGCGCGGATCGCGTACCGCTTCGCGCCAACGAATGCCCGGAGCACATGGACGATCGATAGGGCCGTCGCCATCGCCGCCTGCGGGCGCGACGCGGCCCCGGCACAGGGACGTGCCGTCGGGCGCCCATGCGCAGTGCGTTTTCGTCGAGTTCGTCGCAATCCCGCTTCGGCGGGGCGGCGATGCGCGCGCCGTGTTTCGACGTTTCGATCTATCCCGGAGGGCGCGTACCCGCGCGCCCAAATCCTGTCGTCGCCGATTCCCACCACCAACCCTCAACGCATCAGGAGTTTCTCGATGGACTTGTTCAAAACCGACCTGCTTCGTCTCCACCCGCCCCAGCGTAGCGCCGACCACCTGACTTACCGGGGGCGCCGCGGTCGCTTCGGCTGCCGGAGCGTCCCACCGCGACCGACGGCGCCACCCCTCGCCGCCGCGGTTCGCCAAGTGCTGGCGGTGCCACCGATCCACCCGGCTCAGGAGGCGGCCGAATCCACGGCCGAGGCGGCCTGACCCGTCTGAAATGTGAATGCGCGCACGAAATTTCGTTAAATTTATGTTGCAGTGCAATATAATGCGCGTCGCCGGGACCGGACACCGGCGTTCTCAATACTTCCAAGGATTTCAATATGCAGTACTTCAAGACCGAATGGTCCCTTCCGCCGGTCGTCCAGACCGCCCCGCGTACCCGCACCTACCGCCGCACTCTCCGCTACGGCCATGCCCGCCTGGGCCGCCCTGTCGAGCAAACGGCCGCCCCGGCACCGGCCTTGATCGCCCTGCCGCGCGTGCAGGCGGTGGTGGACGCGGTGCTCGAGCTTCGCAACGAACAGCTCGAAGCGGCCTAAACGCCGCACCCTCAAACCCTGGTGCCGTCGCCGTTGCCGACGCACCGATCACCGCAACGCCCGGCCTCGTGCCGGGCGTTGTCGTTTTGTGGCGATCCATCCGCCGAAGCTTTCGGCGTACGACGGGGCGCTCAAACCTGTGCACGTGTGAACGCCATCCGCCAGTTGGTTTCCCATGTCAGGCCGCCATCTTTGGAAAACGCCTGTTCCCAACGAGGCGCCTGCGGGTCGAATACCAGCCATAAGAATCGCACCCGGATCGGCACGCCATCGATGATGTCGTCCGCGTAGAACGTGCCGCGCGTGCCTTCGAAACCACCGACGACCGGCGGATCCAGCCGATGCGGAAAGCGGCTGTCGAGCCACCAAATCGACCACGATCGCGTCGTGGGATCGAACGCTCGTAAGGTCGCGGCGCGGTACGCGCCGTCGGGCATCTCAAGGACATTGTCGTCGACGTTGCCCGAACCGCCGAGCAAGCTGCGCACACTACACGTGCCTCCAAATGCGATCCAAACATCGCTGTCGACCAGCCGTTCTCGTAGACGCTGGTGCTGCACCTGCCAATCGCCGATGAAAAAATCGAAGTCCGTGGAAGACGAGTCGATCCGAGCCGACGAATGCGCGCTCATGCCTGCGCCCACGACAGGAACGAATTCTTGAGCCGCATCGTGCCGCTATCGTAAGACGACGCCAACGATAGCGAGCGGCGTGTAGGGTTGAAGTATGAATGGTTCATGGCGTTGCTCCATCGGCGGAATCGAACAGAGCATCGACTCTATCCTGCGATACACGACATCGGCTGTCAGGAATAAGCGGCCGAGCTTGAACTGAATATGCTCCCGCGCGGCGAGTCAGCGAACGAGCACAAAAAAAGCCCGGCGAGAACCGGGCTTTTTGTTTCTAACGCACTGCTCGCAAATCAAAGATGCTTAATGATCTCATCCGCGAACTCACTGCACTTCACTTCCGTCGCGCCATCCATCAAGCGCGCGAAGTCGTAGGTGACGTTCTTACTGGCGATCGCGCCGTCCATCGCTTTGATGATCGCGTCGGCTGCTTCGGTCCAGCCCATGTAACGCAGCATCATCTCGCCGGAGAGAATCACCGAACCTGGGTTCACCTTGTCGAGGTCCGCGTACTTCGGCGCGGTGCCATGAGTCGCTTCGAACACCGCGTGACCGGTCACGTAGTTGATATTCGCGCCCGGGGCGATGCCGATACCGCCGACCTGTGCGGCCAGCGCGTCGGACAGATAGTCGCCGTTGAGGTTGAGCGTCGCGGACACGT
The DNA here is from genome assembly GCA_963783035.1 of uncultured Gammaproteobacteria bacterium. GTDB lineage: Bacteria > Pseudomonadota > Gammaproteobacteria > Xanthomonadales > Xanthomonadaceae > Lysobacter_I. The sequence continues at coordinate 55,473 of CAWAMC010000004.1, read as the reverse complement.
CGTATTCGCGCGGACGCAGCAAGATTTGCTGCAAGAACGCGTCGGCGATGGCGTCTTTGATGATCAGACCGGCACCGGGTTTGCCTTCGGGAATCACATGCCACGGACCGCCGTCGAGTTCCACCGCGCCGTAGAAATCGCGCGCGATCTTGTAGCCGAAGTCGCGGAACGCGCCTTCGGTGAACTTCATGATGTTGCCCTTGTGCACCAGCGTGACCGATTTGCGCTTGAACTGGATCGCATAACCGATCGCGCTATGCACCAAACGTTCGGTACCGAGATAGCTCACCGGCTTGATGCCGACGCCGACCTGCACCGGCAGATCGCGCGCGGGCGCGCCGATGCCTTCCAGTACCTTGTTCCACTCGTCGCCTTTGGCTTTCGTGCCGAAGCGAATCTTGTCGAAGCTTTTCGGGAATTCCTTCTGCAAGAAATCCAGCACTTTCTGCGCGTCGGCCGAACCGGGTTCGAACTCGATACCGGCGTAGATGTCTTCGGTGTTCTCGCGGAAGATCACCATGTCCACATCGCCGGGCTTCTTCACCGGCGAGGGCACGCCCTCGAACCAGCGCACGGGGCGCAAGCAGACGTACAGATCCAGCATCTGACGCAGCGCGACGTTGAGTGAGCGAATGCCGCCGCCGACCGGCGTGGTCAACGGGCCTTTGATGCTGACCAAGTACTCGCGGCAGGCTTCGACGGTGGCGTCGGGCAGCCAGTTGCCGGTCGCGTTGAAGGCTTTCTCGCCGGCCAACACTTCCATCCACTCGATCTTCTTCTGGCCGCCGTAGGCTTTGGCGACGGCCGCATCGAGTACGCGCACGCTGGCGCGCCAGATATCGGGGCCGGTACCGTCGCCTTCGATGAAGGGGATGATCGGACGATCCGGCACATTGAGGCCGTGCGGGGACTTGGTGATCTTGGCGCCGCCAGCGGGCACCGCGGGACTGAAGTCAGTCATGGGTTCTCCATAAAGGCCGACGCAGCGTCGGCCAAGGCGGCTATTGTCGCGGGTCGTGGGGCCGGCGGAAAGGGCCGGCGTCGAGACTACGCGTCCTGACTTCCGGCACGGGAGCCCCCGAGCGATTGCGCCCAGTATCGGCGCACCGCCGCGTGCACATCAGGAACCACCGCCATGCCGATCGATCGTCGTCGTCTGTTGAAACTCGGTGCGATCGGTATCGCCGCGGCCGCCACAGGCCCCAGTTTTTATGCCCAAGCGGGCGCGGCATCGTCGGCGAAGCCGGGCACCGAGGCCCAGACGAAGACCGATGCGAAGGTTTCAGCGTCGTCGAAACCGCTCGATATTTTGATCCTCGGCGGCACCGGTCTGACCGGCCCGCATCAGGTGCGTTACGCATTGGCGCGCGGGCATCGCGTCACCATCTTCAATCGCGGCCGCAAACAACCGGAATGGCCCGGCGACGTGCAGCAATTGCTCGGCGATCGCGACAAGAACGATTACGCATCCATTAAAGCCGAAGTCGAGAAAGGGCGACGCTGGGACGTGTGCATCGACAATCCCAGCAGCGTGCCGGTGTGGATTCGCGATGCCGCCACCGTGTTGAAAGGCCATGTCGGCGCGTACACGATGATTTCGAGTCTATCGGCCTATGCCGATAACGCGACGCCGGGGCAAGACGAGAACGGGCCGCTCGCGACATTCGATGGCGACGCGTTGAAGGAGACGATGACCAGCCTGCGCGCCGACATGAACAAGTACGCGGGCCTGAAAGCTGCGACCGAAGCCGAAACCCGCAAGCACTTCGGCAAAAACGCCACCATCGTGCGCCCCGGGTTGATCGTCGGCCCTGGCGACGACACCGATCGCTTCACGTATTGGCCCTTGCGCATGCGTCGTGGCGGTGAAGTGTTGTGTCCCGGCGACGGCCGCGATCTCGTGAAATTCATCGATAGCCGCGACCTCGGCGAATGGATGATCCGCTTGGCCGAGAACAATGCCCGCGGCGCGTTCAACGCCATCGGCCCCGATTACGACCTCGACATGGCGGCCTTGCTGTACGGCATTCGCGCGTCCACCACGCAAGGCGCGACATTGACCTTCGTCCCGTGGGAATTCCTCGAAAAGCAGAACGTCTCGCCCTGGGGCGACATGCCCGTGTGGGTGCCCGGCAGCGGCGATACGGCTGGGTTCCATACGCGCCGTAATGCGAAAGCGATCGCGGCGGAACTGACGTTCCGCAGTATCGCCGATACGGTACAGGCGACGCTCGCGTGGTTCGATTCTCAGCCCGAAGAGCGACGCAAGGCGGGCTCGCGCGCCGGCATCAAAGCCGAGCGCGAAGCGGAAGTGCTCGCCGCGTGGAAGGCGAAGCAAACGCGCTAACGTCTTTAGTCTTCCGCCGCTCCCGCAAACCACGTGTCCGCGTAAGATGCGCGCATGACCGACACGCCTTCCGAACGTATGCCCTTCAAAATCGCCAGTTGGAACGTCAACTCCCTCAACGTGCGCCTGCCGCATCTCGAGCAATGGCTGCAGGATGCGCAGCCGGATGTCGTGGGCTTGCAGGAAACGAAGATGGAGGACACCAAGTTTCCGGATGCGGTGCTTGCGGGCTTGGGTTATCGCAGCGTGTTCGCGGGGCAGAAGACCTACAACGGCGTCGCGCTGCTCGCACGTGGGCATGCGCTGGACGAGGTGCAAATCGGTATTCCGAATTTCGACGACGCGCAGCGGCGAGCGATCGCTGCGACCGTCAACGGCGTACGCATCGTCAATCTGTATGTGGTGAACGGTCAGGATGTCGGCACCGAAAAATACGATTACAAACTGCGCTGGTTCGAGGCCGTGCATGCGTGGATCGCCGATGAGTTGTCGCGACATCCGCGCTTGGTGGTGATGGGCGATTTCAATATCGCGCCAGACGATCGCGACGTACACGACCCGAACACATGGAACGACGACAGCATCCTCACTTCCACCGCCGAGCGCGCGGCGCTGAAGCGTTTGCTCGATCTCGGCTTGCACGATGCGTATCGCATGCATCACAGCGAAGGCGGCTTCTTCAGTTGGTGGGATTATCGGCAAGCGGGGTTTCGCCGTAATCTCGGATTGCGCATCGATTTGACCTTGGTGTCCGATGCGTTACGCGAGACGACCGTCGCGGCCGATATCGATCGCGAACCGCGGACGTGGGACCGCCCGAGCGATCATGCGCCGGTGTGGGTAGCGTTGGGATAAGCGCGATCTTCGCGGAAGAATTCGCGAAGACAACGCCCATCGAAGCCATCGCCTCATGCTCATCGCCCTGAATAAGCCGTACGGCGTGCTGTGCCAATTCACCGACCGCAGCGGCGATGCCGGACCGAGCGGCCCTCGACGAACGCTGGCGGACTTCGGCTCTGCCGGCGAACGTGTACCCGGCCGGCCGCCTCGATCACGATAGCGAGGGTCTGCTGTTGCTCACAGACGACGGCGTATTGGCGCATCGCATCACCGACCCGCAACACAAACGCGCGAAGACCTATTGGGTGCAGGTGGAAGGCGACCCGCAGGATTCGCAATTGGACGCACTGCGACGCGGCGTCGAACTCAACGACGGCATCACCCGTCCGGCGCAAGCATCGCGCATCGAAACGCCAGCGTTATGGCCGCGCGATCCGCCCGTGCGTTTTCGCAAAACCATCCCCGATGCCTGGCTCGAACTCATCATTCACGAAGGCCGTAATCGTCAAGTGCGGCGCATGACGGCGGCCGTAGGATTGCCGACGTTGCGACTCGTGCGCGTGGCGATCAGCGACTGGCGTTTGAACGATCTGCAGCCAGGGCAATGGCGTGTGTTGGATGATGGCGCGCCATCGCTTCAGCAGGCGCCACGCCGAGATTCGCAAGCGAAGCGTGGCGGACGCGGCAAAACGCTTTAGAACTTGTTCAAAGGCTGGCATTCGGCAATGAAGTGTCATCCCGAACGAGGGCGTAGCCTGAGTAGGGACCTGTTTTTGTACCGCTACAGCAGGTCCCTCCGCCCACTACGCGGGCGTTCGGGATGACAGCCAACGGCACCATCGATGGTGATTGGAGATGGTGAACAGACGCTCAGTGCCGCATGAAGAACAGCACGCGCCTCGCGGCGGCGTGCCACAAGGTCATGCTTTCGGTGCGGCGCGCTTGCGTGCGCGCGGTTTCGTTGCGGACGTCGTCTTCGTCGAGCGCGTATCCGGCTCAACCGTTTCTGCTACGGCTGATGCCTTACGACGCGAGGCGGTGGAACGTTTGCGGGTTTCCACCACGGTGGCGGTGGCTTCGATCGGCTGCGTCTTCGCGTGCTCGGCGGCCGCTACCGCGTGTTTTCGATACGCGGTATAGGCCAGATAACCTGCGCCGACCGCGACTGCGGCGATCGCGAGCGCGGGGTTACGACGTACGACGCCGCTCGCCACGCGCGCGCCGGTGCGCGCGGCACCGAGCGCTGCGCCGGTCTTCATCCAGGCTTTGACTTTCGGCGATACGGTATCGACCGCTTCGCGCGCCTTGCCGAAGACGGCGGCACCGCGTTTACCGAGTTCGTCGATGGCGCTCATGCGGTTCTCCTACTGTGCCGAAATTTCGAGACCGCAATTGTCCTCTCCCGGCGCGAGGATGCAAGCGATCGTTCGTCACCACGACGAAGATGAGTGCATCGCCACGCGCAATGAAAAGAAACAGAGAGGAATGGTACTCACCGACAGCGCGTCATCCCCGCCTTCGCGGGGATGACGAAACCCGGGGATTGGCGTTTAAGCAAATCTCATTCGAATCAGAAGGCGTTTCACGTCCCTCTCGGTTTCGCACGATGCGTGGCTGTAGCGTTCCACGGGTCTTCTGGCCACGGATGCTTGGGATACCGTCCCTTCATCTCCTTCTTCACTTCCGGATACGTGCGCTCCCAAAAGCTGCGTAAATCCTGCGTGATCTGCAGCGGACGTCCGCCAGGCGAAAGCAGATGCAGTGTCAGCGGTACGCGCCCGTCGGCGATGCGCGGCGTATCGGCGAGGCCGAAGAGTTCCTGCAGTTTCACCGCGAGCACCGGCGGTTGCGGCGCGTCGATGGCATCGTCGTACGCGTATTCGATCGCGCGCTCCATGCCGGACGGCACGACGATGCGCGTCGGCGCCAGTGCATCGAGCCGTTGACGCAGCGACCAATCGAAGCCTGATTTCAAGGCATCGCTCATCGCGTCTTCGCTGAGCGCATCGAGTCGAGTTTTGCCGACGAAGGCGGGCATCAGCCACGAGTCGAGCGTCGCGAGCAAGGCCGCATCCGAAAGGTCCGGCAAGCCGAGATCCGGCATCCAGGCGCGCACGCATCGCACGCGCGCACGCCATTGTTTCAGCGATTCGCGCCACGGCAACGCATCCATGCCCGTGCGCGCGTACCGCATCGGTCAGCGCACGCGCGGCCTGCGCGGGATCGACGCGACCGGCGGGCCGTGCGTCGAGCACGATGCCATCGAAACGCTGCACGCGTTCGGCCACGAGTGCGCGGCGCGCATCATCCCAGCGCACTTCGTCGCGATCGGAAAATCGCGATGCGAATTCGCGTCGCAGCCACGCTTCGTCCACCGGCGCAGCGCGCAGCAGTTTCGCGTCTTTGGCCTCGATAACGCAGCTCGCAGGCGACGAGCCACGGCTCGCCGATCAACGCGCTGTCGTCGAACAGCTGCGCCATGCGTCCGTTCGCGAGTTGATAGCGACGCAGGTCGCTGCGCGTGGCGATACGCGATGCGATCGGGAAACGCGTGCGCGAGCAGATCGCCGAGCGCGTGCGCGGGCACGCTCGGTGGCGATGTTGACTTGCAGCGCAGACGACGGCGCCATTGCGCCGCGGCGGCATCGATCGCTTGCAGCGCGCTGCGCGAAGCATCGCCGGGCACGCGCCCTGTGCGAAACGCCGCTAAGGCTTGCCAGCGTGCGGCGAGCGCATCGCTGCGGCCTTGCCCAGGAATCGCACGCAGAGGATCGCGCGCTTCGAGCAAGGCCGCGATGTCGCAAGCCAGTGCGATTTCAAGACTGTTCGTCGTCGTGCGGCCGATAACAGCATCGCCGCGAGCCGAGGATGTGTACCGACCGCAAGCATCTTGCGTCCCAACGTCGTGATCGAACGCTGCGCATCCAATGCGCCGAGCCGCTGCAATAGATCGCGTGCGGCGGCCATCGCGCCGATCGGCGGCGCATCGACGAAGCGCAACGCATCGCTGCCCCAGGCCGCGAGTTCGAGCGCTAGCGCGGTGAGTTCGACTTGTGCGATTTCGGGGCGGCGCTGCGGTTCCAGCCGCTGCGATTCCGGCCACAAACGATACGCGAAGCCTTCCGCGACGCGACCGGCGCGACCGGCGCGCTGATCGGCCGACGCCTGCGCGATGTTCACCACCTCCAAACGCGAGAAGCCGCTGTTAGGGTCGTAACGCGGTTCGCGCGCGAGGCCGCTGTCGATCACCACGCGCACGCCGGGCAAGGTGACGCTGGATTCGGCGACATTGGTCGCGAGCACCACGCGACGACGTCCGTCGTCCGCCGGCTGCAGCACGCGCGTCTGTTGTTCGATCGGCAGTTCGCCGTGCAACGCGAGGACTTCGTAACGCGCACCGTCCAACGCAGTCGCCAATAACGTCTGTACTTTGCCGATCTCGCGCTGCCCCGGCAGAAACACCAAGACATCGCCCGGATGCGTCGCGAGCGCATGTTCGACAGCGCGCTTGATCTGATGTTCCAGCGCCTCGTCGCGACGCGCGGGCAGATGCGCGATACGCACCGGATAGCTGCGCCCGACGCTGCTCAATCGCGGCGCATCGAGAAATTGCGCGAGCTTCTCGCCGTCCAAGGTCGCCGACATCACGACGATGCGCAGATCCTCACGCAAGCCCGTTTGCACGTCCAGTGCGAGCGCCAAACCGAGATCGCCCGCGAGATGGCGTTCGTGGAATTCGTCGAACAGCAATGCGCCGATGCCTTCGAGCATCGGATCGTCCTGCAGCATGCGTGTGAGGATGCCTTCGGTCACGACCTCGATCCGCGTCTTCGACGACACCTTGTTCTCGAAGCGAATGCGATAACCGACGGTCTCGCCGACGGCTTCGCCCAATTGCTTCGCCATGAAGCCCGCTGCTGCGCGCGCGGCGACGCGCCGTGGTTCCAACATCACGATCTTCTGCCCGCGCAGCCAATCGGCGCCGAGCAAGGCGAGCGGTACCTGGGTCGTCTTGCCTGCGCCGGGCGGCGCTTCGAGCACTAGGCGCGGATGCGCCGCGAGGGATCGAGCGATCTCGGGCAACAGGGGCGCGATGGGGAAGGCGTCTTGCGTCATCGGCATAGGCTAACAGGCGGCGATCGAACGCTCGCGCGAGTTTCGATCCGCGCACGCCGCGCCACGCTTCGATGGAAGCGACGCGTTTCGCGCATCGACAGCGTCGCTGGCGACATGACGCCCGTCGTTCGTCGCATCGGTGTCGTCTTTCGTGTCCGATCGCGTCAGCGTGATGGCGAGCCCTTGCCCAGGCGGCGTCGGCCGCCAGTGCGGCCGCGTATTTCTCGGGCGGCAGCGCCACCCACCACGGAGACATTGCGATGACCCTCGCGCTCAACAATCCAACGACGATCGCCGGAGCCTCCGCCCCAGCCGACGCGTCGGCGATGTTCTGGGCGGCGCGCGCTTGGTTCGGTATCGCGATCGCCGGGCAACTGTTTTTCGTGGCGTATCTGATGTCGTTCTACGGCGGCGCGGCCCTGCGTGGCGATTTCGCCGGCTGGAACCGAGTGCTGGCGAAAGGCTATGTGCCCGGCGACAGTGTCGGAAACCTCGTGCTGGGTCTGCATTTGCTGTTCGCGGTGGTCATCATCGTCGGCGGCGCATTGCAGTTCATGGCGCCGATCCGACGCCGTTGGCCGTGGTTCCATCGCTGGGTCGGGCGCATGTATATGACATCGGCGTTGATCCTGAGTCTCGGCGGACTGGGATTGATTTGGATCCGTGGCGGTGCTGTCGGCGATACCGCGCAGCATGCGGCGGTCAGTCTCAATGCGGTGCTGATCTTCGTGTTCGCTCTGTGGGCATGGCGCGAAGCGCGAGCGCGGCGGATCGACCGTCACCGTCGTTGGGTCGTTCGTCTGTTTCTTGCGGTCAGCGGCGTCTGGTTTTTCCGCATCGGTCTATCGTTGTGGTTGGTCGTGAACCAAGGGCCGGTCGGTTTCGACCCGGAGACGTTCACAGGTCCGTTCCTGACATGTCTGGGATTCGCACAAACCTTACTACCGCTGGCCGTCGCCGAACTGTATTTTCGCGCCGCGAGCAGCGCACATGCAGCGGCACGCATCGCCGTCGCCGCAGTGCTTTCGCTGTGTGCCGTACTGACGGCGGCCGGTGTTGCGGCGGCTGGATTGGTCATGTGGCTGCAATACCTATAAGTATTTGCGACCACGGGCGTCGATGATCAGATGGCTAGCCGGAGGCATATGCACGCCGCCAAAAAAACGATCGTCCAGACCGCTCCGCGGATTACGCGGACGTTCGCTTCATCGTCGGCGCCTTCCATGCAAGCGCAAGCCGTCGTTGTTTCGATCCGTCCGCAGTCGATCCGTCCATTTCTCGTGCGGGCTGCGACTCGACGGCCTGCTAAGCTAAGTCGACCATGCATCCCGCAACGAACACCCCCGCAACACCGCAAGCGCAAATGAAGCCGCAGGGCCTGCGCCTGATGTTCGGCGCGGGGCGGTTCCGCTTCACGTTGATGACCTCGCTCGCCATCACCTTATTGCTCAAGCTCGGTTCCGACGTGCCGTTGTGGATGTTAGCGCTGCGAGTGATCGTGGTCGGTCTATCGGTGATGCTGGCGTTCGGCATCTTCGAGCAATGGCCGCGACGCCTGCCGCATTGGCTGGATCGTTGGATCTTGCAGTTGGTCGGGATCGTTCTGATCATCACGCCGGCTGCGTTGCTCGCGTGTTTATTGCTGAGGATGGACGGCACGCAAGACTTTTGGCAAGACAACGAGCGCCTCGCCGGGTTCGCTAAGCTCGCGATCTCGGGCCTGCTCTTCGCGCCCTGGATCGCTTTGGGCGCGATGATCCGCCAACGCGACGTCGTCGTACGCGATCAGGCCGAATCCTTCGCCCTGGAACGCAGCGAGTTGGAGCGCCAAGCCATGACTGCGCGTTTGCGTTTGTTGCAGGCGCAAATCGAACCGCACTTTCTGTTCAACACGCTCGCGAACATGCAAGCCTTGGTCGATACCGGTTCGCCGCAGGCCTCGAAGGTGTTGCGCAGTCTCGTCGCGTACCTGCGCGCTGCGATTCCGCGCTTGCACGAACCCGAGCCGACGCTCGACCGCGAACTGCACTTGGTGCGCGCCTACCTGGATGTGATGCACATGCGCATTCCCGATCGGCTGCACTATGCGTTCGATATCGAACCGGGCGCCGGTGCATTGCGTTGCCCACCGATGACGATCCTCACCTTGGTCGAGAACGCGGTGCGCCACGGCATCGACCCGGCCGAAGAGGGCGGCCGCATCGACATCGTCGTGCGCGTGAGCGAAGGCCGCTGCCGAATTCGCGTGCAAGACACGGGCATCGGTTTGCACGAGGGAAGCGATGGCGCGGGAACGGGTTTGTCGTCGTTGCGGCAGCGCTTGCAACTGTATTTCGGCGGCGACGCGCAACTCGACGTGCATGCCGTCGAACCGGCCGGCGTGCTCGCATCCCTGAATTTTCCGGCGATCCCTGCGCAGTCATGACAGTGATCGACGCGACCGGGAACACGATCGCGCAACCGACGGCGCTCATCGCCGACGACGAACCGCTATTGCGCGAGGCCTTGGCGCGTCAGCTCGCGACGGCATGGCCGGCGCTTCGGATCGTCGCCCAAGCGCGCAACGGGCGCGAAACGATCGAATGCTTCGAGACGCTGCAGCCGGACATCTGCTTTCTCGACGTGCATATGCCTGGGTTGTCGGGTATCGAAGCGGCGCAGCGCATCGGCCGCCGCGCGCATCTGGTGTTCGTCACCGCGTTCGATCATTACGCCGTACAGGCGTTCGCTCACGGTGTTCTCGATTATCTCGTCAAACCCGTGGACCCCGCACGCCTGGCCGAAACCGTATCGCGGTTGCAAGAGCGATTGCGCGCGGCGCAGCCGGCGCTCAACACGGACGCGTTGCTGCTGCAGCTCGCTGCACGCTTGCAGCCGGTCGCGACCGCGGCGCCGCTGCGATGGCTTCGCGCTTCGGTGGGGCAAACGCTGAAATTGATTCCGACCGAGGCGATCGACTATCTGCGCTCGGACGATAAGTACACCCGTGTCGCGTGGCGCGACGATGCCGGCCAACCCGCCGAAGCCCTGATTCGACTGCCGCTGAAAGAACTCATGACGCAGTTGGACGCCGAGCAATTCGCGCAAGTCCATCGCTCGGTCGCGGTGAATCTTCGCGCGATCAGCCATGTCGCTCGCGGCGCCAACGACACCGCCGATATCCATCTCAAGGGACGCAGCGAAGTGCTGCCGGTCAGTCGCAGTTACCTGCATCTGTTTCGACAAATGTGACCCGGCCCCTGTTTCGGCCGAAGCACGTCGCAACGAACCGCGTGACGGCGATAGTGCATCGAACCGCACGAAAGGCTCCGTACCAGAACGCAATCATCAGTACGGGATCACCGTCGATTCGCGACCTTTCGTCCGGCGGCGCTAGCGGCTGTCACATTCCTCGGCTAGATTGCGCCGTCCTTCATCGCGGGCGATTCGCCGCGATGTGCTACCGCCTGCCGCATGCAGGCGTTCCCGCGGCGATGAAGCCGTGCCGGAACCTCGCGGGCCGTTCCTTCGGACCCGCCGCCGAATCCGTCGGGGACGTACGGATTCCGTCCATCCATCCGAGAGAGATCCAGCTTATGTCGCGTTTGTTGTCCAAGGTGTCACCTCTGGCCTGCGCCCTGCTGCTCGTGTCCGGCGCCGCCAATGCGGAAGTCTTCATCAACGAATTCCACTACGACGATTCCACCTCGTCCGGCGATACCGGCGAGCGCATCGAAATCGTCGCCACCGCCGGCGAAACGCTGAGCAGCTATCGCGTGTACCTGTACAACGGCTCCACGCCGACATCGCGCCGTGACCTACGACAACGACCTAGTGCCCGCGGGCAGCCTCGTCACCTGCGGCGGTCAAGTGCGCATCGCGACGCTGACCTACGCCACCAACGGTATTCAGAACGGGCCGAACGATGGCATCGCCTTGGTGAACCCGAGCGGCCAGGTCGTCAAGTTCATCAGCTACGAAGGCCAGATCAAAGCCAGCAACGGCCCGGCCGCTGGTCTGACCAGCACCAACTTGTCGGTGTCGGAAACCGGTTCCGACCCGGCCGGTCGTTCGCTGCGTCTCGCCGGTACCGGCACCGGTTCGGCCAACTTCACATGGCAAGCGCCAGCGACCGCCAGCTTCGGCACCTGCAACGCCGGTCAAACGTTCACGACCACGCCGCCGAATACGCCGCCAGCCGTCACCGGCACCACGCCCACGAACGGCGCGACCGACTTCCCGGCAGCCGGCAATCTCGGCGCGACCTTCAGCGAAAGCGTCACCGCCGCCGCCGGCGCGTTCACGCTCACCTGCACCTCGGGCGCCAAGACGCTGACCTATCCCAGCAGCGGCACCAGCTTCTCGATCTCCACCAACACCGCGCTGGTCGCTGGCGAAGCCTGCACCTTCACCGTCGTCGCCAACAACATCACCGATGCCGGCGGCGCGAAGCCCGCAGCCAACACGGTGGTGAACTTCAACGTCGCTTCCGGCGGCGGTGGCGGCACCGGTTACTACGCGCAGGTCAATACCAGCAGCGCCTCGCAATTGCGTTGCTCGCTGCACGCCACGATCAAGGGCCACACCGCGTATCCGTACAGCGGCGGCACCACCAACACCTGGACGATTCTCGAAATCGCCGACGAAGATCCGTTGAACGCCGGTCGCGTTCTCGACGTGTATCGCAACCACAGCTACGCCAAGATCACCGATCGTGCGGGCGGCGCTGCGGGCATCAAGTACAACCGCGAACACACGTGGCCGAAGTCGTTGGGCTTCAGCGCTGAAACCGGCAACCTCGGTTTGCCGAACTCGCCGCATACCGACACGCACATGCTGTATCTGTCCGATGCCAACTACAACTCGGATCGCGGCAATAAGCCTTACGGCAATTGCAGCGGCTGCACCGAGCGCGCCGACCGAAGTCTACAACGGCGCGGGCGGCGGCACCGGCGTGTATCCGGGCAACTCCAACTGGTTCAACGCCAGCTACTTCCAGACCTGGGGCAAGCGCAAAGGCGATATGGCGCGCGCGGTGCTGTACATGGCGATTCGCTACGAAGGCGGCACGCACCCGACCACCGGCCAGAACGAACCGGATCTGGAAATGACCGACAACCCCGCGTTGATCGTCGCCACCTCCAGCTCCCCGGCGTACATGGGCCTGTTGTCCACGCTGATCGCTTGGCACCAAGCCGATCCGCCGGATGCCGCTGAGCTAGAGCGCAACGAAGTGATCTATAGCTTCCAAGGCAATCGCAACCCGTTCATCGATCACCCGGAATGGGCGACGTCCGGGCTGTTCACCTCGGCCAAGCCGGCGACCTGCCAACTCAACTGATCGCAACGACATCGCGAAGCAACACCGAAACGCCGGCGAAACATCGCCGGCGTTTTTATTACGGTAGAGCGGAGCGCAGCTCCGCTACTCGAACGAGCATCGATCAAATCATGATCCACACCGAAACACCGCCGACCTTCGTCGGCATTTTGTTGCGGTAGAGCGCAGCGCAGCTCATCTGCCCGTACACGATCAACGATCCAGCGGACTCAACACACCACCCGCGCCGCGATTCAACACATGCGTGTAGATCTGCGTCGTCGCCAAGTCTTTGTGCCCGAGCAACTCCTGAATCGTGCGGATATCCGCGCCCGATTCCAGCAAGTGCGTCGCGAAGCTATGGCGCAGCACATGCGGCGTCACGGGTTTATCGATACCCGCAAGCCGCGTCGCCGCCGCAACGGCGCGCTGCAACTGTTTCTCATCGATATGATGCCGTCGCTCACGGCCGTCGCGCGGATCGATGGAACGTCGCGATGCAGGAAACATGTACTGCCACGCCATCTGCGTCGCCGCGTTTGGATACTTCCGCGCAAGCGCATTCGGCAGCCACACTTCCCCGAATCCCGCGTCCACATCGCGCGCATGGGCCAGTCGTGCGGTTTCGATCTGCAGTCGCAGGGCTTCGCGCAGACTGACGGGCAACACCGTCTTACGATCCTTGGCGCCCTTGCCATCGCGAACCGTAATGTCGTTGCGTTGCAGGTCCACATCCTTGATTCGCAAACGCACGCATTCCATCAAACGCAGACCGCTGCCGTACAACAAACTCGCCATCAACCAATCGCGGCCGGACAGATGCCGCAGCACGACCGCGACTTCGCCCTTGGACAGCACCACCGGCAATCGCTGCGGACGTTTAGCGCGCACCACGGATTCCATCCAAGGCAATTCCATGCCCAGCACTTCTCGGTACAGAAACAGCAAAGCGGATAAGGCTTGGTTCTGCGTACTGGATGCGACCTTATCGCGCGTCGCGAGCAGCGACAAAAAACGCTCCACCGCCACCCCGTCAAGTTCGCGCGGGTGCTGTCGACCATTGGTCTGGATATACCGGCGAATCCAATACAGATAGGCCTGCTCGGTTCGGATACTGTAGTGTTTCAAGCGCAAACGGCTGCGAACTTCGTCCAACAGACGTGGCCGTGAAACCTCGGCGCCGCTACGATTACGTTGAAGATCGGACGCCAATATCGGGGGCTGCTTACCGGAATAAGACATATCGGGGTGTCCGCGCCATCTATCTATCGCAACGATGGTCTTTTCCGGATGCCGTTGGTATCAGATTTCTCCGCGATTTCGTGTAGGTATTTTCTGATTGACAGCCGCTTAGCGATGGTGGCAGCGTATGGGCTACGCCCCATTTTGGGGTCTACTAGTAGTTATGCAACAGCACCGACTGCCGTCGCGATCGGAAACAACGCCTGACATGGGTCAGTGTTTTCTGACACAGCATCGGGTGATTCTCTGACTACCGCTGAGGCGATGTTTCTGCTACAAAAGCGGTGCGACGCGTCGTCGTAAAGCCGCGCTTTACGGCGTCGCTAACACCGCTTTTGCAAGATGTTCGGACAGGTGACAGTTCGTGTACCGCTCGTGCGTTCCAACTCGACCGGCCCGAATCGGGCACGAGGTTTGATCCGTCTGCGCGGTCAGCTGTCGCATAACAATTCGTTCAAGGGGATGCCGCTTCGCGGCACCCCTTAACTCAGGCGTTAGGGCGCAGACAAGAATGGCTGGATGTGTACTAAGAGCTGCATCGCCGTCCTTCTCACCAACGGACTTCCTTCGCCAATATTCATCACTCGTTGCCTCCCACCGAGGTAATGCGATCAACGTACCCGTCAGCGACAAGGGCGGAGATAATCTCCCCGGCCAAGTACTGGACGCTCTAACATTTCTACAAACACATCACTTGTTAGTTCGTGCTCTTTGCACTGCTGCGGGTGGCGCTACTCTAGACTTCGGGATCTGGCGCAAGGATACCGTTACGCAATATATTCGCCTCCCGCCTGAGTTGGTGGCAGCAGCGGGAGATTTGGGATTAGGGCTTGAGGTTTCCGTGTATGACACTGCGCCCTAACAATTCATTCAAGCCGACGCCGCTTCGCGGCGCGGCTTAATTCAGGCGTTATGCAACAGCACCGACTGCCGTCGCGATCGGAAACAACGCCTGACATGGGTCAGTGTTTTCTGACACAGCATCGGGTGATTCTCTGACTACCGCTGAGGCGATGTTTCTGCTACAAAAGCGGTGCGACGCGTCGTCGTAAAGCCGCGCTTTACGGCGTCGCTAACACCGCTTTTGCAAGATGTTCGGACAGGTGACAGTTCGTGTACCGCTCGTGCGTTCCAACTCGACCGGCCCGAATCGGGCACGAGGTTTGATCCGTCTGCGCGGTCAGCTGTCGCATAACAATTCGTTCAAGGGGATGCCGCTTCGCGGCACCCCTTAACTCAGGCGTTAGGCGGCATATGATCATTCTCAAAAGCACTTTGATCGCTGGCCGCAATCACCCAAATTATCCGGCTGGGCAAGAATTGCAGGCAAATATTTTCGTCAATTCTTTAGATTGGTCAGAGGCCGAGAATAAGGCTGCCTTTAGACTATCGGAGCTTGGGTGGGAGTCCTATCAGTTCACAAATGCGGTAAAGCTGTCGGAAGATGTGGACTTATCTTCAATGAAAGACCAGATACGCGAGGCAGTTCAATTAGCTTTTGACCTAGGTGTCGCGCTTATTGTCTATCCGCCTAGTGCCGCCTAACAATTCGTTCAAGCCGACCCCGCATCGTGGCGTCGGCCACGTGCCTGCGCTACGCTAGCACGCGTCCGCCACCCCGCTGCGGGGCGGCTTAACTCAGGCGTTAGGCCCCAATGGCAAATACATCGAGCACGCCAGTGTCTTTTTTCCGCGCGGTTAAGCTGTGCGCGCTTTTGCTATTTCGCCCGAGCGCATTCAAATCTGCCCAAGACGAGGACAACGCACGTCTGAATAGCGGCCCTTCTCCCGCAGAAGACTCGCGTCACCTTGTCGTCCGGCGAGCACTAGCCAGTTCGCTTATGTTAGTCATCGCATCTGCAGCAATTGGCTATGTGCTTGCAAAGTTAATAGGACGCTACTACTGCGCCGAGGTTGCTACGATTTCATGGCTACAAGTAGCGGGCTCATGCTTTCTGCTTTGGGGCACGCTTTTTGTGCGTGGCTGGGACGTTCAAACATACGGCGGGGTTTCGCTCACAGAGCGAGTCAATCAATGGCTCTACCGTTCTCTTTATTGTCTTGGCACCGCAATTCTAGTGTTTTCGCTTGCATGGCCAACATGTAAGGTTGGGGCCTAACAATTCGTTCAAGCCGACCCCGCATCGTGGCGTCGGCCACGTGCCTGCGCTACGCTAGCACGCGTCCGCCGCCCCGCTGCGGGGCGGCTTAACTCAGGCGTTAGGCCCGCATCGCAATCTGATGGATCAAGACACCTATCTGAGGCTTATGCAATTTCCGCCAGAGTGGCACTCCTGGCAGATGCTTCCCGTGGAGTTCTTGGCAGGGCAAATATCTCGCTATGAGCCAGGACATGAGGACGCATCCGAGCATGATCGTCACGGTCTCTTTCAGTGGTGGCTTCGGCAACATCCAGACGCAGATGTACTTGTAAAATTAGTCAACCTCTCTTGGCTTGACCCAGATCAGCCCATGGCGGGCTATGTGAGGCGGTGCATCACTCTGCAGCCAAGCCACAATGCAGACGTAGATCATGCTCTCAGCAACCCATACACGCGGGCCTAACAATTCGTTCAAGCCGACCCCGCGTCGTGGCGTCGCCCGCGTGCTTTACGCTACGCTAGCACGCAGTCGCCGCCCCGCCACGGGGCGGCTTAACTCAGGCGTTAGGCGCCAAAAAACGATTGTGTGATTTGTTGTTCGCAGCGGTGATTCATCGGCTTCGGTTGGTGTTGCTCTTCGGATAAATTCGCGGTGCGTTTCTTCTTCGGCCAAGCGCATTCGGCGCGCTCAAGCATGGCTCCGTGACGCGGCAATGTTTCGTGAGGTTGTATCGGCTGCTCACTTCGGGCAACACGGACATTCTTCGTGGCGCGCACGGGTGTTGTCGCTTCGTCATTCGGTCAGCACGCCGTGACTTTGTTGTCTGGCCATCCTCCGCGCCTAACAATTCGTTCAAGCCGACCCCGCATCGTGGCGTCGGCCATGTGCTTTACGCTACGCTTGCACATGTCCGCCGCCCCGCTGCGGGGCGGCTTAACTCAGGCGTTAGCCGTCCATGAAACGTTTTCTACTACTTGTAGTGGGACTTGGAATCTCAGGCTGTGACCAGCATGCGCCTGTGAATCTGCATTGCGCTGTAATCGCTGACCCTTCCCGGTATGTCGGCAAGCGCATAACCTTAGATGGTGTGGCGCAGATGTATCAACACAGCAGCACCCTCCGCAATGAAGCATGTCCTGGCCAAGTCCTATTTCTAGCCATGAGCAAAAATGATTCGTCAAGCGCAGCTATCGGCGCTCTTACACCGAGCGGAACGTTTTTCACTGGGCTTGCCATGCATCGCGCGTCCTCAGTTACGGTCACTGGCTCGGTCGTACGCACACTGGGCGAGGCCAATCCTTACGTATTCGTTGTTGAATCAGGTGGCTTCAAGTAGCCGCTTGGCGGCTAACAATTCGTTCAAGCCGACCCCGCATCGGGGCGTCGGCCACGTGCCTACGCTACGCTAGCACGCGTCCGCCGCCCCGCTGCGGGGCGGCTTAACTCAGGCGTTAGACGGCATGGAAGATATTATGCAACCCGAAGAACCAGCGCTCACTTTTGAGCAGATCCAGACTGAGGTTTGGAAGCGGCTTGAGAAGTACAAAACGCTCAACTTCTTCGAGCAGTTTGCAATGTTCATGGGGCTAGCTCAAGCCTTTGAAATTAGTCTCAAACAACTCCTTCATCGGAGATATGGCGTAACGCTTGAGAGTCTTGAACGTGCCACTCTCGGTCAAGTAAAAAACCAACTAAGAGACCACGGCCTTCGTCCGGACTTCATTGCGCTACTTGGCAGCGTTGTGGACTATCGGAACCATATCGCACATTCTCTTCTTGCTAACCAAATCATGCTCCAATCATTAGGCATGGGGCACACTCGCTTCGAGCGCCGGGAGCTTGAGAAAGGCATTTTTGAGCTGGAGCAACTATGGTTTCTTTATGAGTGGGCGGAAGAGCACAGTGCTTGGGACTAAGGGCTTGCCGTCTAACAATTCGTTCAAGCCGAGCCCGCTTCGCGGCCTCGGCCACGTGCCTGCGCTACGCTAGCACGCGTCCGCCGCCCGCGCAGCGGTCCGGCTTAACTCAGGCGTTAGGCGGCAATGGTGACTGTCGGTATGATCAAACGTATCTTGAACTCTTTACTCTGGCGATCTAGTCATCCCGTGGGCCATAAGCGCAGCCTGTATCGGAATCTTTTTTGCAATCGTATTTGCCTTTGGACTAATAGCGTGGCCAATTTGCTTTTGTATATTTCTGTTTATTTGCGTACAGCGCAGTAACACCAAGAGAGATGCAAGCAGCCCTTCAATTCTGGACCGACCCACCGCATGAATTTCCTTTACGGGTTGCCGCCTAACAATTCGTTCAAGCCGAGACCGCTTCGCGGCTCGGCTGCATGCCGTGACGTGTACCACTCGCCGCCGTTCCGCGCAGCGGTCCGGCTTAACTCAGGCGTTAGGTTGCGAGCGAGCAATGTCGCAGATTGTCGAAAAAGCACAGATCGAGCTCGCTCTCATGGATCCATCGGACTTGCGCTTGCTCGCAGCGTCCGAACCGGTTCTTCTCCATGCGCCGCAGGGCGCGTTGCCGCCTTCGCATGTCGCGGCTCGGTCCTTGTCGCAGTTTGATGCCGGGGTTCCAGCACGCTGGTGTGTCCCTTTCCTGATCATCGCCAAACCTGCAGGAGAGATCGTTGGAGGGTGCAGATTCAAAGGGGATCCGGTCAACGGCCGTGTTGAGATCGGCTACGGGGTAGCTGAATCGTCCAGGCGTCGGGGTGTGGCGACCGCCGCAGTGAGCCAGTTACTAGACCTCGCGGCATCTAGTGGCTTGGTGACTCACGTCGACGCGTATGTTCTACCGGACAATGTCGGCTCCAGCACGGTGTTGTCACGCCTCGGCTTCTCCAAGGGTCAGCTAGTCGCTGATCTAGACGGTGAAATGGTGATCCATTGGCAGTACTCAGTCGCAACCTAACAATTCGTTCAAGCCGAGCCCGCTTCGCGGCCTCGTGCAAGTGCTATACATTTTCACTTGCCCAAGGCCGCAAAGCGGCCCGGCTTAACTCAGGCGTTAGGCCTCACAAAAAGATAATGGAGATTCCGTAATGCAACAACCTAAAGCGTCTCACTACTGAGCAATTTGCAATCGCTGCCTGTTGCGCGCTCATCACGGCTGGCGCCTTGCTGTCGCAAGACAGTAAGCTAGGTTTCGTGCCGCTTGCGCTAGCTGTTCTGTGCGGAGCGGGCGCGCTTGTCAAAGCCAACAGCTAGATCGTGCGGAGTCTCAAAGCGCCAATCGCCGGCGAGGCCTAACAATTCGTTCAAGCCGAGCCCGCTTCGCGGCCTCGGCCACGTGCGTACGCTACGTTAGCACCGTCCGCCACGCCGCAAGCGGTCCGGCTTAACTCAGGCGTTAGGCACGCGTGGAACTAATCGCGATTGTCAAAGAAGCATGGGGCTGGATCGGCCTTGACCCTGAGCAAATCGTTGGGGACAACGATTTCGGAAATCTCATGATCAAAGACCATAGCGGGCGCTATTGGCGCCTTTGCCCTGAGGATCTCTATTGCGAGGTCGTAGCAGAAAATCGTTCGGAGCTAGATGCACTCTCGCACGATCAAGAATTCCTCCACGACTGGTATATGACCGCCCTGGTAGAACAAGCTAAGGAGAGTCTTGGCCCACTTAGGCCAGGCTACAAGTACTGCCTAAAAATTCCCGGCGCAGTTGGTGGCACATACGGTGGTGACAACCTGGCATCGGTTCCACTTCACGAGCTGGTCATAGCATCTGGTCATATCGCCAAAGAGATCAAAGACCTACCAGATGGTGCAAAGATTAGACTGTCCGTCGTTGATTAGCGTGCCTAACAATTCGTTCAAGCCGACCCCGCATCGTGGCGTCGGCCACGTGCCTACGCTACGCTAGCACGCGTCCGCCGCCCCGCTGCGGGGCGGCTTAACTCAGGCGTTAGGCCTTACAAATATGTCTAGCAAAGACGCGCAAACTGCTTGGCACTTCAACTTCGGGCTCGAACAGGATGGGGCTGGATTGATCACGGTTGATCAAGCAAATGAATTCATGGACGCTATCGTCGCTCTCGCAGAAGCACGCAGTTTGCTCGTTGGCGGCGGCTTTAGTGCATACGCAGATGGATCCGCTGCGCATGTCTCGCGGGAGGCCTAACAATTCGTTCAAGCCGACCCCGCATCGTGGCGTCGGCCACGTGCCTGCGCTACGCTAGCACGCGTCCGCCACCCCGCTGCGGGGCGGCTTAACTCAGGCGTTAGGCGCCCAAAAGCATTTGTGTTGTTTGCTTCTTGCACCGGGGCGTTATCGGCTTCGGTGGCAACGCTTTCGGATAGTCAGTCGGCGCGTTCTTCTTCGGTTGCAGGGCAGGGTGCGCTCATGCACGGCCAACGATTTCTCCACGGTACGGAGTGTGTTCTTCGCAAGCGTGTGTTGCAGCTTCGTTTGGCACGGCGCCTGTACGTGTGCGAGGCGCACTCGGTGTCTTCGGCTTCGGTGTTTCGGCAGCCGTGCCGCGGCGTTGTTCTTCTCGGGCTCCTCCGCGCCTAACAATTCGTTCAAGCCGACGCCGTGTCTTGGCTTCGTTGAAACTTCCCGCCGTGCGAGCAATACTGGCCGCTCATTGCTGCGGTCGGCGCGGCTTAACTCAGGTGTTAGGCCCCATGACCGATTTGCATCTGCAACTAGTGAAGCAAGCAATTCCTCTTTGGTACGCCAATCTCGCATGGGCGCAAGAATTGCTTGTTCGGGCATTTGGCCTTACTAATGCGCAGGACATTCTTCGCCCAGAAAATCGGCATCTTAGACAGATCCCTGGCACATGCTGGTTTGTTCGTCCTCACGGAGTCGGCGTAGACATCTTCAAGGCACCAGATGTTGGTGGCATAGACTTCGACTTTGACAAACCGGACCCAGACGAGTGGCGGCTAGCGCGCTTCATCGAGGCTCAAGTAAATGATGGTCAGCTCCCGTACCAAATGTATCGGGAGCTTCTGGATGATGAGGTCCGCTTTAAGAACGCCATTTCGCTTGCCATAAATGGGGCCTAACAATTCGTTCAAGCCGACCCCGCATCGTGGCGTCGGCCACGTGCCTGCGCTACGCTAGCACGTGTCCGCCACCCCGCTGCGGGGCGGCTTAACTCAGGCGTTAGGCGCCTAAAAACATTCGTTATGGTGTGTTGTTCGCAACGGTGATTCATCGGCTTCGGTGGCAATGCTTTCGGATCGTACATCGGCGCGGTCTTCTTCGTTCACAGGATCGTGCGCGCTCACACTTGGCTTCGTGACGCGGCCATGTTTCGTGAGGTTGTGTCGGCCGCTCACTTCCTGCAACACGGACATGCTTCGAGGCGCGCTCGGTTTGTTTGGCTTCTGTTTTTCGGCAGCAGCATTGCGGCGTTTTTCTTCACGGGTTCCCACGCGCCTAACAATTCGTTCAAGCCGACCCCGCATCGTGGCGTCGGCCACGTGCCTACGCTACGCTAGCACGCGTCCGCCGCCCCGCTGCAGGGCGGCTTAACTCAGGCGTTAGGCGGCATGACATGAACTTCAGCGATCTTGAAAAATCCGCATTACAGCTAAACGATCTATATGAACTGCTTGAGACCAAAAGATATGGGCGGATTTGGACCATTGAAGAACTTGCGCTGGGCTTTGTAGGGGACGTTGGCGATCTAGCAAAATTGATCCAGGCACATGCCGGTGTTCGAGATATCGACGACTGCAAAGCGAAACTTGGTCATGAGTTGTCGGACTGTTTATGGTCAATTATTGTTCTGGCAAACAAGTGTGGAATTGATCTAGAGGCGGAGTTCGTCAGAAACACCAGAGAGATAGCCGCGCACGTATCTAGCGAGATCAGCAAGTAGCCAACTGCCGCCTAACAATTCGTTCAAGCCGACCCCGCATCGTGGCGTCGGCCACGTGCCTGCGCTACGCTAGCACGCGTCCGCCGCCCCGCTACGGGGCGGCTTAACTCAGGCGTTAGGCCCCAATGAAAGTCTCCTGGCGCATCTTCACAGATTGCAAATCAGATACATCTGCCAATCGCGTTGTATCTACTCATTTCAATGCTATCGGCATAGCAGCAACTGATGTCTCTGCCGCTCCGTACCACAAAGGTGGGTTCATAGTCACGGCTGACACTGAGCACTCGTCAGAGAACTGGCCGCACTTTGTTGTTGAGGCATTGTCTCTTGCTCAAAAATCAGCAACTGGCTGGGCTCTCTCTGGCAACATAGCCGAGGAATTAGATGCTTGGTCAAACGCTGCAAGGACGGCAGGCGTATCCGCCATACACATTCAAGCGCGGGCTGGGGGCTAACAATTCGTTCAAGCCGACCCCGCATCGTGGCGTCGGCCACGTGCCTACGCTACGCTAGCACGTGTCCGCCACCCCGCTGCGGGGCGGCTTAACTCAGGCGTTAGGTGCCGCACATGCCTTGGTGGTTACTTATTTATTTAGCTGGGTATGGTGTCTTCACTTACAAATGGTCGCGCGATCATCTGCGTGAAAATGGCTCAAAGCTTTCTCTTTCAGCAGAACTGGCTTCTGATGCTTGCATGGTCATTGCTGCGCTTGCTTATTGGCTCCCGTCAGTTCGCTTGCTGCTCGGCAATGCTGCAACTCTCATTTTGTCGCAGGGCTTGCCTGGCTCTTTGTCGCAGCCATCCGCGACCTTCGCGAAAGCTGGCCCAGCTCTGAACCACTGTGGCTGCAAATTGGCACAACAATTTTCGTTTTGTCGTTTCTTGGGGCTATTTGCGGCCCGCTAGTGTACTGGGGCTACTCGTATGCGGTTCTCGGCAAGACCGGCGGCACCTAACAATTCGTTCAAGCCGACCCCGCATCGTGGCGTCGGCCACGTGCCTACGCTACGCTAGCACGCGTCCGCCGCCCCGCTGCGGGGCGGCTTAACTCAGGCGTTAGGCCCGCTCAATATGCATTCGACGATCGAGACGTTCTCCACCCACTTGGACTCGCAAAACCCAGACTCAATGGACTGGTCTGATGGCTGCGGCCATGAAAAAGCGCTGGAGCTCATGCAACAGTTCTCGGCCACGGACTGGGATGAGCTTTCTCGTACATGGAGAGAGCAAAAAAAAGAATGGCGCACTTGCCTCACCGAGGTTCTAGACCCTAGAAATCCCGCCGCAGTAAGCTTGTTGCTTAACATGGCATCCGACCAAGATACGGACGTGTCGTTTTCAGCGCTTCGTGGCGTGGCATTCTATTGCGGGGTTAATGCTTCGTCAGATGGTCCGTTTCTAGATGAGCGCATTCGTGACCCTGTGTTCCTAGCTGCAGCTCAGAATGATCCGTCTCTGATAATTCAACTTGAACGTGTCGGAGACCAATGTAGTAACCACTTCCGTCAGCAATTCAAACTTTTGGCGTCCGTGCTTTCTCGGCCGCGGGCCTAACAATTCGTTCAAGCCGACCCCGCGTCGTGGCGTCGGCTGCGTGCTTTGCGCTACGCTTGCACGCATCCGCCGCCCCGCCACGGGGCGGCTTAACTCAAGTGTTAGGCCTTAATGACCGATATCGAGAAACGGTGTGACGAATGTGGCAGTGACTACTTTGCTGCGTCATCTGTTATGGCATCGCTTTGTCCAGAATGTTCGCACGTCATTTACGGTAAGCCTGCTTGCATCCATGTCTTTAACAACAATCGCTGTTCCAAGTGCGGTTGGGATGGCTCGGCTTCCGACTATGTACTTTTATTGCGCTCACGCACCAAGGCCTAACAATTCGTTCAAGCCGACCCCGCATCGTGGCGTCGGCCACGTGCCTACGCTACGCTAGCACGCGTCCGCCGCCCCGCCACGGGGCGGCTTAACTCAGGCGTTAGGCACCATATGAAGATAGATTTGCACTCAAACGAAAAGCTCATCCGAGAAGGCGGCGCCAACCTCCAGCGAGGTGTAGAGACTGTTGGCGGTCGGCTATTCTTGACGGATCAACGACTCTTCTTTCAGTCCCACTCTTTCAATGTGCAGACGGGCGCCACTGAAATTCCTCTCTCTGAGGTAAAAGGCACAGAACTGTGCTGGACAAAATTCTTGGGCGTCTTTCCACTATTCCCAAACTCTCTTGCTGTGCGGACCACTGGCGGTAATGAGCATCGGTTTGTTCTATCAGGCCGTAAACAGTGGGCCGCCGCAATTGGTGCGCAACAGCATGCCGCTGGTGCCTAACAATTCGTTCAAGCCGACCCCGCATCGTGGCGTCAGCCACGTGCCTACGCTACGCTAGCACGCGTCCGCCGCCCCGCCGCGGGGCGGCTTAACTCAGGCGTTAGGCACCACGGAAAGTAACAGGGGGGTTGAAATGGATGCACAAGTCATCGGTTACATTTTGGCAGCTTTGGCAAGTGGTTCACTGCTCACTTACTTGCTGCTACGCAACAGAATTTCCCGCTTAAGCATTGAACTTGCTGAAGTTAGGACTCAATTGACTGAGCGATTTCAATCATATGAGAGAGAGCGAGAGCTTACTAAGAAAAGTGAGCTTTCAGTCGTCATGTTTCCTTACAAAGAAGAACATGGAGAGGACGGATTCTTCTCCGACGAGAGGCGAGCAGAGATAGGTTACAAATATCAAATCTTTGTGGCTGGCATTCCCTGCTTCGACGCACACAAAATCCCTGTCGATGTACTTTCAAAAAAGCAAGTAAACCCAGAGAGAATTGAACAGGCAATGCAGACTACATTTGATCTTGTAGGGTCATTTGCCTCAAAGCATCCTGCTTTTGCAGCATTTCAGTCAGCGTCTGCAGCGGCAGATGGTGTTCGCAAAGTGCTCTCAAAAGGTGGTGCCTAACAATTCGTTCAAGCCGACCCCGCATCGTGGCGTCGGCCACGTGCCTGCGCTACGCTAGTACGTGTCCGCCACCCCGCTGCGGGGCGGCTTAACTCAGGCGTTAGCCCTATGAAGAAGTTCCTCGCGAGCGTCCTGCTAATAAGCATAAGCTCGCCTGTCTTGGCCGGCCCTACCCTGATTGGTACATGGCAGTCAGACAAAGAACTGACAATGAGCTTTATGAATGAAAATGTGAAACTGCAGGACAAGACAAGAAAATTTCTTAGCGACATGATGGGACGGCTAACACTTACCTTCACACAAAACCAGGTCAGCTCGTCACTCCCAGACTATGACGTGTGCATAGAGGGCAAAAAGCACCATATGGTCGGCTTCAATGAGCAAGCTTCATATACTGTGTTGTACTCGGCCGGCCGAGTTATTGTCACATCTGGCCGTGAGCCCGTCTCCGGTAATGCTGTAGTTACAACGTACAACTTTGAAAGCTCCGACATCATGTGGATTTACACCGGCGGCGCAGACAACGCGCTGCCAAACTCCCACTATCGGGAGTATTTCAGGCGCCTGCCATAGGGCTAACAATTCGTTCAAGCCGACCCCGCATCGTGGCGTCGGCCACGTGCCTGCGCTACGCTAGCACGCGTCCGCCGCCCCGCTGCGGGGCGGCTTAACTCAGGCGTTAGGCGCCAAAAAAATATTTGTATTGTTTGTTGTTCGCAATGGTGATTGATCGGCTTCGGTTGGTGTTGCTCTTCGGACACATGCTCGGTGCGTTTCTTCTTCGGCTACGTGCGCTGTGCGCGCTCAGGCTTGGCTTCGTGACGCGGCAATGTTTCGTGAGGTTGTGTCGGCCGCTCACTTTCTGCAACACGGACATGCTTCGAGGCGCGCTGTGTTTCTTCGGCTTCGGTGTTTCGGCAACAGCGCTGCGGCGTTGTTCGTCTCGGGTTCCCACGCGCCTAACAATTCGTTCAAGCCGACCCCGCATCGTGGCGTCGGCCACGTGCCTACGCTACGCTAGCACGCGTCCGCCACCCCGCTGCGGGGCGGCTTAACTCAGGCGTTAGGTGCCATGGAGTACATCGACGTTAGTTGGAGACAGAACAACGAAGACTATCCAGTTCGCCTCGTATCTGAAATCGACGACAACCGTTATGAAATAAGGAAATTAGAATTCTTCACAGACGGGAGAGTAGGCTTTGCTTCTCGCACTCATAGATCCGCTGGAACTGAGCTAGGAGATCAAGCTGTTCCTCCGCTTACTCAAATCAATGCAGACCCAGAGTTTGATGGCATCGCCATCACTGCATCTGAATTTGAAAGCCTGTGGGCAATGCACTTCCGCGCTGGCACCTAACAATTCGTTCAAGCCGACCCCGCATCGTGGCGTCGGCCACGTGCCTGCGCTACGCTAGCACGCGTCCGCTACCCCGCTGCGGGGCGGCTTAACTCAGGCGTTAGGTGCTGCACAGGAGTGCTTCGCAAAGTGAAAGAACCGAGCCAAAGCGACGAAGTTCTCGCGGTGAAAGATGAGGAATCGGAACGGCCCATACCCACCGCATGGCGACAGCAAATCTGCGAGATCGTGGACGCTTTTGTAGTTGGGGACTTTGGACTAGACGCCGGGATCAGTGGTGTTCCGCCCGTGTCGGCGGACAGAGCCTCTCAAATACGAGATTACGTTGAGGGCTATGGTGCAACCTTGGTTGCACTCCCTGAACAAACCTGGGATTCGTCTGTTTGCATTTGGTACGGCGACCACTGGGCAGCGCTGGTAGACCTTTGGACCGAGCAAGAAGGTCGGAGTGATCTTGTACTGCACACGCGAGTCAGGGAACAGGACTCGGGCTTCAGCATTGAAGTTGATCTAGTCTATGTGCCGTAATCGGGCGGCACCTAACAATTCATTCAAGCCGACCCCGCATCGTGGCATCGGCCACGTGCCTACGCTACGCTAGCACGCGTCCGCCGCCCCGCCGCGGGGCGGCTTAACTCAGGCGTTAGGTGCCATGGAGTACATCGACGTTAGTTGGAGACAGAACAACGAAGACTATCCAGTTCGCCTCGTATCTGAAATCGACGACAACCGTTATGAAATAAGGAAATTAGAATTCTTCACAGACGGGAGAGTAGGCTTTGCTTCTCGCACTCATAGATCCGCTGGAACTGAGCTAGGAGATCAAGCTGTTCCTCCGCTTACTCAAATCAATGCAGACCCAGAGTTTGATGGCATCGCCATCACTGCATCTGAATTTGAAAGCCTGTGGGCAATGCACTTCCGCGCTGGCACCTAACAATTCGTTCAAGCCGACCCCGCATCGTGGCGTCGGCCACGTGCCTGCGCTACGCTAGCACGCGTCCGCCACCCCGCTGCGGGGCGGCTTAACTCAGGCGTTAGGTTGCAATGGAGAGATCATCGTTATGGAAATTCTGAAAATCATCGGATTAGCTCTAAGCCTTATAGGCACAATGATTTTGGCTTACCGCATAACAAGCATACTGAGCGCGGTGTCCTTCGCTGTTCAAGCTCATGATCTAAATTTTCAGATAGCTGCCAGAATAGCTAGCGGTGATAGAACAATTCAGAATATCCAAATGCATGGCGCAGATGCGCACGTATTGAAAGCTGAGGAATTTGGGAAAAAGTTGCTGATAATTGGTTTTGCTCTACAAATTATTGGTGGCATCTGTCAGGTCGTTTCCCTGCTAGTTGCAACCTAACAATTCGTTCAAGCCGACCCCGTGTCGTGGCATCGGCCATGTGCTTTACGCTACGCTCGCACATGCCCGCCGCCCCGTCACAGGGCGGCTTAACTCAGGCGTTAGGCGTCAAAATGCATTCGTTTGTGGTGGTGTTGTCGCTTCAACAATTCCGGGTTCGGTGGTGGCGCTTGTCGGAATGTTGGTCGGTGCGTTTCGCTTCGGTAGCCGTGCGGTGCGCGCTCAGGCTTGGCTTCGTGATGGGGCCATGGGTGGTGAAGCGGCGTGGGTTTTTCACTTTTCGCCGCGCTGTTGGTGTGCGGTGCGCGCCCGGTTTGTGGGGCTTCGGTTTTTCGGCAAAGGCGTGGTGGCTTATCCGTTTCGGGCATCCGTCACGCCTAACAATTCATTCAAGCCGACACCGCTTCGCGGCGCGGCTAAATTCAAGCGTTAGGCGGCAATGGTAGTGACTCACTTATTTCAGAGCATCGACCCATAAATAGGTAGGATAATTTAACTCATTATGAAGAATTCATTAATACCTAAAAAACATTTAGTTCCAGGAAAAAAATACTGGTGCACATACAACAGTGATAGCGCTTTGCACATAATGACAAATATCGATAATGGCATTTTCGAGAGAAACGGAATTCCGGAAACAATACAAAATTTAAGGGTAATGTTTGAAGGCTATGTAAATATAAATAAATCTAGAATCCCTACAAATTTCTTGTGCAAAAAAAGACATTATTGGTGCAGGTATTCTGAAGATAATGATCTTTCTTTGATGAGATATGATGGAAATAATGAATTTTATTCTATCCGCCATGATGTTTTTTGGGATTCGAAAAACATTAAAGTCATTTTTGAAGATTACGAACACTAGAAATATATTACATGGCTTGAAGCGTTCATCTCCCCTTCAATTCTAGATTCTCTTCGGAAGGTTCAGCAGCTCGGTTCCCTCTCTGGTTCTGGCTCTGGCGCTGTGCGAACTCACGCTTCTCGTGCATTACGTTAGTTGGCTTCCGTGTGTAACTGCTGTGTCAAGGTTCCATTGCATCGGGATGGCTGGTTGCCGCCTAACAATTCGTTCAAGCCGACCCCGCATCGTGGCGTCGGCCACGTGCCTGCGCTACGCTAGTGTAGTGCTTCATCTTGTTTGAACCATTTTCAACGCAGCCCGCCCACGCATGACTTTCTGCAGAATGTCATTGGCCTTCGCAGTCCAAACAAAGGGCTTGGGGTTCTCGTTGTAAGCGGCGATATAACCCTCGATTGCTTGGGTAAGCTCAGCGACACTCTGGAAGACTCCACGGCGCAGACGATCGACGGTGATGCTGCGGAAAAACCGCTCGACCATGTTGAGCCATGAACCCGATGTCGGCGTGAAATGCATATGGAAACGCGCGTGTTTCTTCAGCCAGGCTTTGACCCTGGGGTGTTTGTGCGTTGCATAGTTGTCGCAGATCAAATGAAGCACTTTGTCCTTCGGTGTTTCTCGATCAATCTGCCGTAAAAACGCCAGCCACTCTTCGTGTCGATGCCGTGTTTTGCAGTCAGCAATCACTGTGCCATCGTGGGCATTGAGTGCTGCGAACAATGTCGTGGTGCCGTGGCGCTTGTAGTCGTGGGTCATGCTTGCGCCCCGGCCTCGTTTTATTGGCAACCCCGGCTGGGTCCGGTCCAACGCTTGAATTTGGCTCTTCTCATCGCAGCACAACACCAGCGCATGTTCCGGTGGCGACAGATACAAGCCGACAATCGCCTCCAATTTCTCCGCGAATTGCGGATCGTTCGACAACTTGAACGACTCCACTCGGTGAGGCTTGAGCCCGTGAGCACGCCATATCCGCAGCACCGTGCTATCGCTCACATCCGCATACGCCGCCATGCTGCGTGTGCTCCAATGCGTCGCATTCGCAGGTGTGGTCTGTGTGGTCAATCGCACGATTTCCTCAGCTTTTCCAGCATCAACCCTGGGTGGGCGGCCACCTCGCGGAAGATCTTTCTTCAGCGCCTCCACACCTCCCTCCATGAAACGCGCACGCCAACGAGCCACACGGTGCCGCGTCGTGCTCAGCTCGGCAGCAATGGCCTGATCTGTTCCGCCCTTGGCTGCAGCCAATATGATGCGTGCGCGTGCGCGCCAACGGATACTGACAGTCCGCGAGCGCACCCATTGGCTCAGAATACTGCGCTGGCTGTCGTCAAGGATGAGGGGCTTTTTCATCGTCATTCGTCCAAGGTCACTGTGCAAATTTATGACCGTGCTGAGATGAAATGGTTCGTTAATTTCGAAGCACTACACTAGCACGCGTCCGCCACCCCGCTGCGGAGCGGCTTAACTCAGGCGTTAGGCGTCAAAAAAGCGGTCTAGTCGTTGTGTTGTCGGGGTTTAATCTTTCGCGCGTGGGTTAGCAATGCTCTCCGGGCGGTTAGTCAGCACGTTCTTCTTCGGTTGCAGAGTCATGCGCGCTCAGGCGTGGCTTCGCGACGGGGCCATGGGTGGTGAGGCGGCGTGGGCTTTTCACTTTTCGCCGCGTGGTTGGTGTGTGGGGCGCGCCCAGTTCGTGCGGCTTCGGTTTTTCGGGAAAGGCGTGGTGGCTTGTCCGTTTCTGGCATCCGTCACGCCTAACAATTCATTCAAGCCGACACCGCTTCGCGGCGCGGCTTAATTCAGGCGTTAGGCGCCATGAAACGAATTTATCGCAACTCGTTAAAAGCGCTAGGTTGGGTTGCCGCAATCATTGCTGGCTGGAGTCTCTTGGGAGACTGGTTCGCACCGGACTCCTGTCTAGATTTCGGCGGAGCCTTTGACTACGTCGATTGGCGTTGTAGCCATAATCCAAACGAGGTTCTCTCGTACATTGACGTCCCGGTCTACCAGTTGGCCTCATTCAAAGTTTTTTCTGCCCTTCTAGCCTTAGCTATCGTTTTGCAGATTGCGCTGCGTACCCCGCGAGCTGGCGCCTAACAATTCGTTCAAGCCGACCCCATGTCGTGGCGTCGGTCACGTGCTTTACGCTACGCTAGCACGCGTCCGCCACCCCGCCACGGGGCGGCTTAACTCAGGCGTTAGGCGTCAAAAAAGCATTCGTTTGTAGTGTTCTTGTCGCTTCAGCAATTCCGGGTTCGGCTGCAGTGCTCTTCTGAATGTTGGTCGGCGCGTTTTCGCTTCGGTTGCTGTGCGGTGCGCGCTCAAGCTTGGCTCCGTGACGGGGCCGTGGTGTGTGCGGCGGTGTCGGCTGCTCATTGCAGGCTTACGCGGACAGGGTTCGGGGCGCGTCTGGTTTGTGCGGCTTTGGTTTTCGGCAACAGCACCGTATGTTGTTCTTCTCGGCATCCGTCGCGCCTAACAGTTCGTTCAAGCCGACGCCGTATCTTGGCTTCGTTGAAACTTGCCGTGGTGCGAGCAATACTTGGTCCCCACTGCCGCGGTCGGCGCGGCTTAACTCAAGCGTTAGGCGTCAAAAAGCATTCGTTTGTGGTGGTGGTGTCGCTTCAGCAATTCCGGGTTCGGCGGTAGCGCTTGTCGGAATGTTGGTCGGTGCGTTTTTGCTTCGGTAGCCGTGCGGTGCGCGCTCAGGCGTGGCTTCGCGACAGGGCCATGGGTGGTGAGGCGGCGTGGGTTTTTCACTTTTCGCCGCGCGGTTGGTGTGCGGGGCGCGCCCGGTTTGTGGGGCTTCGGTTTTTCGGGAAAGGCGTGGTGGCTTGTCCGTTTCTGGCATCCGTCACGCCTAACAATTCATTCAAGCCGACACCGCTTCGCGGCGCGGCTTAACTCAAGCGTTAGGCGCCTAAAAGCATTTGTGTTGTTCGCTTCTCGCACCGGGGCGTTATCGGCTTCGGTGACAACTCTTTCGGACGGTGCCTCGGCTTTGTTCTTCTCGCGTCCCCACGCGCCTAACAATTCGTTCAAGCCGACCCCATGTCGTGGCGTCAGCCGTGTGCTTTACGCTACGCTTGCACACGTCCACCGCCCCGCCACGGGGCGGCTTAACTCAGGCGTTAGGCGCCCAAAAGCATTTGTGTTGCTTGCTTCTCGCACCGGGCGTTATCGGCTTCGGTGGCAACGCTTTCGGATAGTCTGTCGGCGCGTTCTTCTTCGGTTGCAGGGCAGGGTGCGCTCATGCACGGCCAACGATTTCTCCACGGTACGGAGTGTGTTCTTCGCAAACGTGTGTTGCAGCTTCGTTTGGCACGGCGCCTGTACGTGTGCGAGGCGCACTCGGTTTCTTCGGCTTCGGTGTTTCGGCAGCCGTGCCGCAGCGTTGTTCTTCTCGGGCTCCTCCGCGCCTAACAATTCGTTCAAGCCGACGCCGTGTCCTGGCTTCGTTGAAACTTCCCACCGTGCGAGCAATACTGGCCGCTCATTGCCGCGGTCGGCGCGGCTTAACTCAGGCGTTAGGCGCCTAAAAGCATTTGTGTTGTTCGCTTCTCGCACCGGGGCGTTATCGGCTTCGGTGACAACTCTTTCGGACGGTGCCTCGGCTTTGTTCTTCTCGCGTCCCCACGCGCCTAACAATTCGTTCAAGCCGACCCCATGTCGTGGCGTCGGCCACGTGCCTACGCTACGCTAGCACGCGTCCGCCGCCCCGCTGCGGGGCGGCTTAACTCAGGCGTTAGCCCTCATAGGAGAGATTGTGGCAAAGGAACTGATTGCAGACAGCTGGGTCGCAATTCGCGCCCAGTTTGATGATGACGATTTGGACACGGTCTTTCGCCTTCGCACTCAAATGCCGACCAAGAAGGTTCGGTCGCAGCACCCGATCATGATGATCATCAAGTGGCCTTACCCAGCCAAGAAAGACGGAATGCCCCGCCAAGCAGATATGAAGCGCATGGGGAGCTTTGAGGATGCATTAGAGGTCGCAATAGAGACACCACGTCTAGGGATCCAGGTTGCTTGTCTGACTGGCAATGGCAGGAGGACGTGGCGCTATTTTGTTGCTGATCCAGACACATTCTTGCGCTCGCTTCATCCATTGCTCAAAGCTCATGCTCCGGAGCCCCATGTGTTTAGGCAAATTGAGGACCCGGAATGGGAAGGTCTTGGCGAGCTCATGCCGTTGCTGGAATGTGAGCACGATGAGGGCTAACAATTCATTCAAGCCGACACCGCTTCGCGGCGCGGCTTAATTCAGGCGTTAGGCGACTTGAAATAGATGACCAGAGCTGAGGCCAAACAACTCATTCTAGAAACTTGCGGCGCAGGATGGCTGCCGCTAGTTGATAGGGCCTTTGACAGCCTCCCGGCAGGCGTAACAATCACTGAAACATTTCAAAAGTACGGTAGATTGACGTTTCGAATTGACCCTCATGGCCACTCGTATGGGCAATTTCTCGATGAGATCAATTGGGAAAGTGCGAATATATGTGAAATATGCGGTGCCGTCGGATCGGAAAAGATTGTGGATGGCTGGATAACGGCACTGTGTGATTTACACACCCCTTCGGGAGCCTTCTCTTGCTGATTTTTACGAGCGCTCCAATATCATTCATTTTCATTTTGGCGTCGCCTAACACTTCGTTCAAGCCGACCCCGCATCGTGGCGTCGGCCACGTGCCTACGCTACGCTAGCACGCGTCCGCCGCCCCGCTGCGGGGCGGCTTAACTCAGGCGTTAGGCCTCAGACCAAGCCACCTCTTAGCTCCAACAAGGAACAAAAGATGGCCAGACAGCTTGTTTTTACATCCAAAGCAGCCAAGCCACCGCCCACGTACAGTCAAGCGGTCAAAGCGGCCGGCTTGGTATTTGTCTCAGGCACTGCCCCAGCTGATCCAGTCACTGGCGCTATCGTTGGATCCACTATTCAAGAGCAAACCCGGCAGTGCCTAATCAACATTCAGGCCATCCTCGATGAGGCGGGCAGCTCTCTGGATAAGCTGGTCAGTGTCACCGTCGTTCTCGCAGAGGAGGATGACTTCTCTGGCATGAACGAGGAATGGTTGAGATGGTTCCCATCCAATCCTCCGGCGCGTCAAGGAGCCAAGCTTCCAGTTCGTGTCCCTGGCCTCAAGATCTCTATTGCAGCGATCGCTGAGGCCTAACAATTCACTCAAGCCGACGCCGCTTCGCGGCGCGGCTTAATTCAGGCGTTAGACGCCTAAAAGCGATTGTGTGGTTTGTTGTTCGCAACGGCGATTCATCGGCTTCGGTTGGCGTTGCTCTTCGGATACATGCTCGGCGCGTTTCTTCTTCGGCCAAGTTTGCTCAGCGCGCTCACACATGGCGCCGTGACGCGGCAATGACGCGTTAGGTTGTGTCGGCTGCTCACTTCTGGCAACGCGGACATTCGTCGTGGCGCGCTCGGTTTCCTCGGCTTCGCTGTTTCGGCAGCGGTGTCGAGGCGTTGTTCTTCTCGGGCTCCCACGCGCCTAACAATTCGTTCAAGCCGACGCCGTTTCCTGGCTTCGTTGAAACTTACGATCGTGCGCGCAATACTGGTTCCCCACTGCCGCGTTCGGCGCGGCTTAACTCAGGCGTTAGGCGCCTCATAGACACTTCAACATGAATTTCCGGATTGAATACGTCGCGTCAGTCAGAGGCGAAGGCTATGTTTTCGCCCGCCAGATTCAGCTTGGCCATTTCGACTTTCCGGAAAAACCCACTCTTAGCGGCATCCCAATAAAGCCTCTTCTTTCACAGCCTCACGTTCTCTTGGCTGACGGTAGCCCAGACCTCAACGTCTTTACATTTCACTTAGCAACGCAATCAGACACTGCCAAGTTATCTGTTGGACAAGTCGTTGAGCTATCGGGTCAGTGCGGCGCCTAACAATTCGTTCAAGCCGACCCCGCGTCGTGGCAGCGCCCGCGTGCTTACGCTACGTTAGCACGCAGTCGCCGCCCCGCCACGGGGCGGCTTAACTCAGGCGTTAGGCCGCACGGGAAACATCAATGGAAACTGCAATGAAAAAATTT
The DNA here is from genome assembly GCA_963783035.1 of uncultured Gammaproteobacteria bacterium. Classification (GTDB taxonomy): domain Bacteria; phylum Pseudomonadota; class Gammaproteobacteria; order Xanthomonadales; family Xanthomonadaceae; genus Lysobacter_I. Next base: position 21,101 of record CAWAMC010000004.1, on the reverse strand, counting down.
ACTCGCCCATTCATCTATTGCGGCAGCGCATTGATTCTTCTCGGGTCGCTAACATTTCTATCATCGCTACTAGCGTTGGTCTCGCCGGCCACAGCAAACATCCTTAGCTTTTCTGGGCTGGCAATTTCTTTCGTCGGAATGCTCAGTGCAGGATTCGGCTGGCTCATAAGCCAAGCCGATAAAAATCGCTTAGCCTATCCACCATTTCGCGGTCTAGGCATGCATCCAATTTTTGGCTTAGGCTTAGGCTTGGTCATCGGCCATCTTTTCTTTCATCAACTGCTACCAGCAGCAGTTATAGGTCTCTTGGTTGGTACATTCTTAGGCCTGTTGTCCTCTTGGCGTCATAGGCGTGCGGCCTAACAATTCGTTCAAGCCGACCCCGCATCGTGGCGTCGGCCACGTGCCTGCGCTACGCTAGCACGCACCCGCCGCCCCGCCACGGGGCGGCTTAACTCAGGCGTTAGGCCCCGAGAGAGACACCATGCTTCGAACCTCAATTCAACCGTTCGCACTCTTTGCTCTATTAGGCATCGCAGTAGCACTTGCCTCAATCTATATCATGGCTATCATCATGGCGATTGCCATTCCATCTGATTTCTTTGGATGGTTTAAGGAGTACGGGGTATTGGAGCTCGGTATTTTTGTCTTAGACGTTTCAATGATTTCAGCAACCATTGGTTTGCTTTCAATAGCCATTCTGCTGGCTGTTTATCGCTTTTTGCTGCACGCCACAATAGCTTCAGTCATTGCTTTTTTGCTGGGCGTATTTGTGACTAGATTTGCCATTGTACTGTCCGAAGGCTTTTGGACCTTACAAGACTTTTTCTCTCTCAATTGGTGGAACTACGGCTACGAATTTTCAGTCGCGACTTCGGCTTTGCTTGCATATTTAATTGCGCGGCGAACGGGGCCTAACAATTCGTTCAAGCCGACCCCGCATCGTGGCGTCGGCCACGTGCCTACGCTACGCTAGCACGCGTCCGCCGCCCCGCTACGGGGCGGCTTAACTCAGGCGTTAGGCCGCTCTTCAAATGCTGCTAAATCATGCAGAGTTCCTATTCAAGCATCGCGGCAATAACACTGACCCGTTTTGGCTTGCTGATGTTCTTGGTCACTTAGTCTGGCTAACTGAAGACAACGGACATCTGATACATCAAACCCTAGAATCCTGGCTTGTCTCCGGTGATTTAGAGCGTGCAAAGGTAGCGCTTGCCTATGACGAGACAGTGCTATTTGCGGATGTTCCTGACGCAAAGCGCGTCTACTCGGCTCTTTCAGCTCGCTTCCCTGAGTTGCAAGCAGCCTGTGACAACGCACTTATTCGTTCAGCATCAATCCGGCCCGGGGCCTAACAATTCGTTCAAGCCGACCCCGCATCGTGGCGTCGGCCACGTGCCTGCGCTACGCTAGCACGCGTCCGCCGCCCGCTGCGGGGCGGCTTAACTCAGGCGTTAGGCGACAAAGGCGAGCGTGAAGAATCTCTTACTTCCACCAGGACTTGTGCGTCTCATAGAGACTGGTGTTTGGCCTTCTGCAAGCGGTCCAGCCATGACCGCACAAGAGTTCAATCCACTCGTTGCTCCCGAACGCGTGCAATGTTTCGCTGAGGACGAGACTCTCATCTGCCTTCAGCCACCGCCATTTCATACAATTGCGGACTATGTCTCGAGAGGCGGCGCAAGCGATTTTTGGCAGCGCTTCGGTGCATTGAACCAAATCGTACCGGAACAGGCGCTCGTTATCGATGACTTCGGCATGGGCTCGGATTCACCATCATCCTAGACTTCGCCGCCAATCAATCAAACCCGCCTGTACTCCGTCTACGCTGGCACTCGGAATCCAAGCGCACTGAATGGACACAAGGAGCCAAAGACTTCGATGACTTCACAGATATGCTTGGGCTTACGGACAGTGTCGCCTAACAATTCGTTCAAGCCGACCTCGCATCGTGGCATCGGCCACGTGCCTACGCTACGCTAGCACGCGTCCGCCACCCCGCTGCGGGGCGGCTTAACTCAGGCGTTAGGTCGCGCCAAAGTATGACACTGCTGAAAACTCTATCAATTACAATTGGCATGGCCATAAGCTTGGCCGTATGCATTGTCATGGCGTTACCTGCATTAGATTTGTATTTCGACACATTTCCCACGGTTGTGATGAGGGTTCCTCCGGCAATAACATTTCTACTTGGCATTCTAACCATCGCAACAACAATAAAGTGCACGCGCCGATGCTCGAGCATTAAATGGATTTTTGGCCTGATGGGGCTACTTTCTCTATTTGTGTTCTCCGTTCACACACTTGAGTATCGTTCGAACACTGGCGAACTAAGTCAGCATGTTTTATTTGTACAGCTCAGGACAGTCACTCTCAATCACTTCAATGACAAGAACTATTGCTATGAAGAAAGCAATTTTCGTTTGACTGTTCGGGTTCGAAGCGAAGCGCCGATCGCCACATACTTCCTTGGAGTCTGGCCTGTACGAATAAAGACACGGTTTTCCCTCTCTCGTTGTTCAGAGCGCCCGTGAAACCGCGACCTAACAATTCGTTCAAGCCGACCCCGCATCGTGGCGTCGGCCACGTGCCTACGCTACGCTTGCACGCGTCCGCCGCCCGCCACGGGGCGGCTTAACTCAGGCGTTAGGCGTTCATCGCGAGACCACGAGAACGGTTTGAGGTCGCAGTTAACGAAAAAGGAGGAAAAGGTATGCATCCCGTTTTTCTGCTGGAAGCCGCAATGAGACTTAAGGGAAAAGTTCTAAAGAAAGATGAGAATTCATATGATGGCGACTATTCGGGGGGATCGGTCTATTATCAAAGGGCCATCGCCATTTATCTATATGAAGACCATAGTTTTCGTTATGAGGAGAAGACCTTTAGCTCAGTTAGAGCTGGTGGCTTATCACTTCCTTCAGAATCGACTAGGCGTCAAGAGGGCAGGTGGAAAATGGAGTTTCATCATCAAACGCCTCACCTAGTTCTGCGTCAAACTGATGACAGCGTTTTTCGGATGTGGGCTGTTAAAGACGGAGGGGTCGGTGTCGAATACCTTGACGACGTGGCATGGAATAGGTATCGAATCACTTAATAGGTGCGGTTACATGGTTACCTTGGTACTGAAGGCCATGAGGCCTAAAATTCATTCAAGCCGATGCCGCTTCGCGGCGCGGCATAACTCAGGCGTTAGGCCGCATTGGTAGCGCACTCTCAATCGTGGATGGGACAACTATTATTGGCGATTACAAAAAAAGGGCTTTTTAAGAATGGGTTGGGCTGCGCATTACATTGAGAAGTTGAAAGCCGGCGAGGAAGTTTCGTTTCGACCCAGCGGCGGCTCAATGGCAGGAAAGATTGACTCTGGACAGCTTTGTACGGTTGCTCCGATCACCGATCATTCGGTACTCAAAGTCGGAGATATTGTCTTGTGCAAAGTCGCTGGGAATGAATACTTACACCTTATCAAAGCGATCCAAGGTGATCGGTTCCAAATTGGGAACAACAAGGGCAGGATCAACGGCTGGGTTGGATCGGGTTGTGTTTTTGGCAGGTGCATTCGGATTGAAGCATGATGTCGATTAACTATACCGCGTGGGCCTAACAATTCGTTCAAGCCAACGTCGCATCGTGGCATCGGCCACGCGCCTGCGCTACGCTAGCACGCGTCCGCCGCCCCGCAACGGGGCGGCTTAATTCAGGCGTTAGGCCTCATGACAGAAACTCCACCGATTCCAGTCTACGCACTCTCGGCAGAAGACTTGCGACTGCACGCCGTTTGGAAATTCTTACTTGACGGCGAGAGCGATAATGAAGCTGACGAATCTTGTGTGGTGCCTACTGCAGAGCTGCCTATGCCTGGAAGCTATGGCAGCTACATCGTTTCCGCAACATTCTCGACTCAGTCTGGAACTACTTTTCCCGGCGCCATACAAGTAGATCAGTTTGGCGGAAAACGTCATCTCACACCCGTTCTACTTCATGTTGGCAACAAGACTCTCGACCCTCTTGCGCATGACGTTGCTGTTCGCATTTCGCGAATTGCAAAGTCGTCGGCAGTTCGACTGGACCGTTGGAGGCTTGAAATTACCTTGCCTGGTGAAAATCGGCCTCGATCTGGTCGTATTCCCCGGACCCGTTTTGGCCAGGCGCTCGGCCTTGCGGTACGTCTTGTTCAACTCCGTTTTTCTCGGCGCCATAGATGAGGCCTAGTAATTCGTTCAAGCCGACCCCGTTTCGTGGCATCGAACATGTGCCTGCGTTACGCTAGCGAGCGTCCGCTGCCTCGCTATGAGACGGCTTAATTAAGGCGTTACATCGAAGGAATCGTTTTGTCGCGCAACGTCCTTTTCATTTGCACTCAAAACCGCCTCCGCAGCCCGACTGCGGAACAGGTCTTCGCACACTGGCCTGGTGTCGAAACGCAGTCGGCTGGTCTGGGCAACGACGCTGGCAATCCTGTGTCGCCTGAGCTTCTTTCATGGGCAGATATGATATTCGTGATGGAGAAAGCGCATCGCAACAAACTTTCCAAGAAGTTCCGCGCGCATCTTGGAGGCAAGCGCGTCATCTGTTTGGACATACCGGACGACTACGACTATATGGACCCGGTGCTCGTCCAATTGTTGCGCATGAAGGTGTCTCGCTTTCTGCCAGCGTCCTAGTCGCAGCGTGCGTTGCGGCCTAAGAAATTCGTTCGCGTCGCCCGCAGCGCGTGGCATCGGCCGCGTGCTTTGCGCTACGCTAGCAAGTGTCCGCTACCCGCAGCAGGGTGGCTTAACTCATGCAGTAGGCCGTATAGAATGTCATCCTTTTCAGACCCCAAAGTGATCGCCGACTACGCAGAGAACGCAACCCGGCGTGTGCCGGGCTTGAACGATATGCAACGTATGACGGCCCTGTTGCTGGCCGAGCGAACACCGTCGAATGGGCGCGTCTTGGTCGTTGGCGCCGGCGGCGGCATGGAACTCAAATCGTTTGCACAGTCGTTCCCAGATTGGCTATTCGATGGCGTTGATCCCTCTGCCGAAATGTTGAGCTTGGCGAAGACAGCGCTCGGGCCGCTAGCTTCTCGCGTTCAACTGCATCATGGTTATATCGAGGCGGCACCCGCGGGGCCGTTCGATGCGGCGTGTTGTCTCTTGACGCTGCACTTCACGACCGAAGCCGAGCGCTACAGAACACTGTGTGAAATACGCGCACGGTTGAAGCCCGGCGGGGCTTTCGTCGCCATGCACTACAGCATTTCGCAAGATAGCGCAGAACGCGAACTGTGGTTGTCTCGATGCGCTGCATTTGCCATCTCTTCTGGCGTAGATCCCGAACAAGCGAGGACGGCGGCTGTCGCGATCGGCAAGCAGTTGCCGATCCTCGCGCCCGAGCAGGACGAAGCACTCATGCGAAAGGCAGGCTTTTCCGATATCAGCGTCTTCTACGTAGGCTTTGCGTTTCGCGGATGGGTTACATATGCCTGAGCCCAAGCGCTGCCTAATTCTTGTTTATGCGGGCGCTACTCCACACTAAGCAGGTTTATGGAATTCAAGAACCGAACCTCAGGATTCATTTGGGCCTTCACCTGCGCCTGGTTCACCTTGCTTTTGTCTTTTACGTTTGTATTGGCTAAGGATGGGCCACCGGATCAATTTTCGTTTCCCACCACGTTGATTTTTTTGATCTTGTTTTGGATGGGTGGTTTGGCGCTCGGGTTTTTTGCGATGAAGAAGCCATGCTTCTTCGCATCGATCAACGGTAGCGAACTGGCCCTCATCTGGCGCTATCCTTTCAAGCGCGTCAGAGCGACGCTGTCGTTGGAATCAATCTCGCCACCAGAAGTTGTCGATAGCAGCGATAGCGAAGGCGACCCCTATTTCTTTGCAAGGCTTATTTTGCCCGACAGTAAGTCGTTCGATTTGGCAGAAGGCCATCACCGAGCGCATTGTGAAGACGTGTGCGAAGCGTTTCGGCTGGAATTGAAAAGACTCAAAGGGCGATCTCATTAACAGTTACACCGGCCTAACAAACGACGATATGTTACTGTCGTGCCAGGGTGCTAGGCCAAAGGACGATTTGGTATACCTGTCCTTTCGGGCCTCGCTCAAAGTTGACGCAAGACTTCACTACAGGCGACAAGTACGAGCACACAGCCGTCGCTTCGGTGAGGCGGCATCATTCGACGTTAGACTTCATCGGAGCTGCTTTGGAATCTGTAGAGCCTGTCGTTCGCGAACTCAATAGCATCAAGTGGCTCTTGATGTTCATTGGCGCTGGTGTCCTCCTGATCGCGGCGATCTTTTTCTTCCTCGCCGTGAACATGATTAGCGTTATGAAAGAGAATCGACGGAATAACAGCAGTCAGTCCAAGCAAGCAGAGCTAGATGATTTGCTCGCTTCTGGCCAAAGTAAAGCCGCGAAGTTCACGGCAATGGAGTGGGTGACTGCGCAGCCGAGGCGAGCAGAAGCGCACTGGGCCTTGGCCAAAGCGCACTATCACCTCGGTGAGCTTTCGGAAGCCAAGCAAGTACTCGAAGGACTTCTCAAGGTTGCTCCGGAAGAACACTACCGCGTAGACGCTTGGCTCGATTTATTGGAAAACGAGTTTGCTCAAAAGAGACCAAAGCCGGTTGAATAAGGCGAAGGCTCACAATTCATTCAAAGCAACGCCGCTTCGCGACGTGGATTAACTCAGGTGTTAGGGCTTATGTCACAGACGAACTCGCCAACGCTAGAACGACGACTCGGCGGTTGCCAGTGCGGGCACATCCGTTACAGCGCGCCTGCCGTGCCCGAAGCGCTGTATGTATGCCACTGCACGGAGTGCCAAAAGCAGTCTTCCTCGGCATTCGGAATCTCTTACGCGATCGATCGGACAGCGCTCGAAGTTTTTCAAGGTAGCCCTTCTTACTGGTCGCGGATTACGGCTTCAGGGTACACCCTCGAATGCGCATTTTGTTCGAACTGCGGGTCTCGCCTATGGCATCAAAGCACGGGCTCTCCTGCAACCATGAACATCAAAGCAGGTTGCTTCGACCAACCGGTCGACATCAGCCGGGCAACGCACATCTGGGTGTCCAGTAAGCTCCCGGGCGCGATCATTCCCGATGGTGCTGTCTCGTTCGAGCGGGGGCCAATTTAAGTCCGTGGCTATGAAGCTGTGTGATGCCTTAATTCAAAGAGAAGACGAGATAAGCTTCGTAAATGAATATATTTCAGCGGACGATTTCGAGAAGTATGGGCTTCATGACATTGGCCGCATGTTCATCGAAGGCGCGGGGCTCGTCGATGACGGCCTGCGCTGTATTGCGCGCTTGCATGATGTGTTTCTCGATAGGCTGCGATTGCAGCGGGCGAGGCACACACTATTGATCGGACGGTTGTAAGGCAGGTGGAAGGATGGTTGGAAAATCGATCTTTTCTATCCAACCGACAGGCAATCGATTTGCAATGGGTTTTTCTGTCATTCGTGCAGGAGCGCACACGCCGCAGCGTTGCCACCCCGCCGCCGGGTAAACTGCTGGACAAGGAACAGGACTCGCCGATGCGCCACAGGACAACCACGCCGACACTCCGTTCGCGGGCCAACATCCGAACTGGAACGACCGGTAGCACGATGAGCGGCGCTACCTTCGGCAAAGTGAAGGAGCCGCATCTTCTGGCCCATCACCGCGATGTGTTCGCACCATCGCCGTCCCTTCAAGATCGGAGCGAGTTGCTTCATACAATGAAGCAACGATCTGGCACCAAAGCTGAGGAGTCGTGATGCGTAAGGGATGGTTAGGCCGTGTGTTTGCGCTGAGCGGCCTCGTGATATCGGGCTGCTGGGGAGTAGCGTCCGCCGCAAGCTCCTCCTCGGTCAGCTCGCCGGGGTTCCGTCTGGCGGGGAATTCGCTGGTGTTTCCCGACAGGCCAGCAGGTGCCTTACTGTCGGACACCTACCTGCGCGCGGATGGAAAGGGTTGGGCCTTCGACACGACCCGTGATACGCAGCCTGTTCCCATCCACTGGTTCCAGCAGTCGGACGGACAGTTCTGCATCACCAGAGTCCTCCGTGGCTTTCCAGATCCCGGTGAGTGCGCGACCGTCACCTTATCGGATACCCGCGTCACGTTTCGGGGCACGGACGATCATGTTCTCGTTGCCGAAATCAAGGAAGACGATCCGTTGGGCCTAGAAGCGCGTGTCACGGGCCGCTCCCCGCAGCGCTACGTGGGTGCCGAGGCGCTGCCGATGCTGGTGGGCAATACGTTGCTCTTGACGCCTGTCGGCGGGCACAAGCCGAGCGGCGGTGCCATATACATGATGCCCAAAGGCTCGTTGCAGCTGCTGGACGATCACGACAGCGTGAGCGATTACGTCGGTGAGGCCAAACTTAGCGCTGGCCGATGGCGCAGTCGGCCGGATGGGCGACTTTGTCTTGCGTTCAAGGTAGAAGAGACATGCCTTGACCTGTCGATCACGGACAGTCTCGTCGTGCTTCGTGAGAATCACGAGGTCAAGTTCATGGGCATGCTTGAACAGGGCGATGTCCGGCACCTATCGCCACAGGGGAGACGTGCGTCCGATCGCCTCTTGGCATCGATCACCGGTTCTACGCTGGTAGTTGCGCCGCGCCATACCGTGGAAGCTCAGGCCTCGCTGTATCTTGGCCGTGACGGCAAGGGTGAAGAACTTGAACGAAAGGCGGGGTGCTGGGCCCACAAAAAATGTCTACTGGACGTTTCGCCCAGATCTGCGGTGGCTGTGCACTTTCACTGCGCGCAGGGGTGGTGCTGACATCCGTTACCGTACCAGTAACTGCATACCGCTGGTGTTTTCGGAAGACGGGATCGCGTTCAAAGCCGATGGCGAACCACCGATCCCCATCACCTTGTCGAAGGGGCGGCCCGACATCGTAGAACCATGAAGAGTGCAAATCATCGAAGGACGACAGACATGACGTCATTGCCATCGCCAGAATTAAATCGCAATATTTTCTCGCGGACACCAACAATCTTGTCCATGCTCAAAGTGCAGGCCACCCTACGTCTGAGAAAAGAGCCATGATGACGCAAGAACCCATCAGCCCGGAGCTGCAAACCAAGATCGACGCGCTGCCAGATGAGAATTTGCGTGCGAATATTATGCGTAGGCTTAATCTGCCCTGGAAGCACAAAACGTCAAACCAGCATATCTTTGAAGAGATGCTGGCCAATTATGAAGAAGTCATGGCAAAGCGTGCAAAATGGCGTCAGTGGCGCGATGATCATCTATTCAGATTTTTCGCTTACTTCAACCAGGGACTGCCTGAAGGCTATACCAAATACGTGCGGCAAGAGCGCAAGGATTGTGCAACTGACGACAATACACTTGCGTTAAGCAAAGAAGAAATTCTCTCGTTTCTTCATGCAATCGAGTCTGGTGAGATCGTGTTGACGCCACATCGAGAACCACAGTGGGTCTATTCAGGCGCAGTTGGGTACGAAGCAAGCAACGGGTGGCGCATCGTGATTTTCAATGACGCCAATGCGTGGGACTACATCGAATGGATCACTGCTAGTGATGGCAGGTGTGTCGATTTTTATGATATGGAACAACATAGTGACCTGCACAACTACGTGCCATCGGACGAGGTAGCTTGGCGTTGTTACGGGATTCCAGGCTATCTACAGAACCGCTGCAAAAAGTGCGAATGCAGTATCAATGCAGACAATTGCGGAATATATCTCTGTCAACAGTGCATCTCTGATGCATCGCTTGATTAAATCAACTTTTATTAAAAAAGCCAGCATGAGCACAGACAACCCTATCAGCCAAGAACTCCAAGCCAAGATCGACGCGCTGCAAGATGAGAATTTGCGGGCGAATATTTTGCGCGTCCTTAGTGGCCCAGGGAAGCGAACGCTAAGCCGAGAAAAGATATTCGAGAACATGGTTCAAAATCACGCTGAAGTTATGGCGGAGCGTGCGAAATGGCGTCAGTGGCGCGATGACGAAGTGCAAGCCTTTGTCGAATATTTCAAACAAGAATTGCCCGAGGACTATGTCGAGTATCTCAGACAAGAGCGTGAGAACAATGCAATCGACAGCGAACTGTCTTGGAGAGTCCGCCGTCTTGTCGACAAATGGATTCCTGGCTTGACTCATGCCGATAACAGAAATTTGGTTAGCAAGGTCCGCGATCATCTGCAAGCGTTGCTGCGTGAAATGCGAGGGTATGAGCCATGAGCAACGGATATTTCCTCGCCGACACCAACAGCCTCATCTACGCCTACCACGCTGGCGGCCCGAAACTGCTCGATACCTACCTGCAAGCGGCAGAAGAACAAGATCGCAAGTTCGCAATTACAGAAACGGTCTTGGAAGAAATTGAGGATGGCCCGCTAAAAGCAGAACTTGGCCAGTACCTCGTCGATAGAAATATTCCGATCTTGTCTGCGCCAGATACGGAACAACGCCTCCGCGCTGGCACGCTTTCGTCAAAAAGCGCCGGTGAAGTCTCCATGCTGGAAGTCGCCGCCAGAGAACAAGAGGCCGGTCGCATCACCCGCATCTGGTCGGACGACAAGTACTTCGACTCCCCACAGATCATGCGCAATTACCCCGATGTCCATCGGTCGATGAGTGCGGAATTGCTCGATGAAACCTACGAGCAGAGGTTCATCGGCAATAGCGAGTACAAAGCCTTCCGCGACGGCTACGAAGCACAGGCCGATTTCCGCCCCGGCGAAAGCCCGCGCCTGAATACATTTCAATATGACCTGCCGTCGTCGGAGATCGACGCGCCACATCGTGTTCGCCCTGCACACATACAAGCGGGGCGTGCCCTCGGCGTCGCCGGTCTCGCGCTGGAAATCTACGATGGTGCGGAGAGCGTGCGCACCGCGCATCGGTTGACCGTCGAGGGCAATAGCACGGCTGCCGAGTCGACGATGATTCACTTTGGCGCACGCAGCGTCGGAGGCTGGACCGGTGCGGGCATCGGCATGGCAGCCGGTGCTGTCGCAGGCGTCGAATCGGGTCCTGGCCTGTTGGTGACGGGTGCCATCGGCGGTGTCGCGGGTGTCTTCGCAGGCGAGAAAATCGCCGAGTGGACCGACAACCGTCGCATCTACAACCAGGAACTCGCCGGCCAATCCTGGAGCTACGACCCGGACAAGCCAGCCGATGGCTGGCGGCGAAGAGCGCCGATCGACAGCACCGACGACGGGATCGAAAATGCCCGGCGCGGCGATCTGCGCGCATCGCCGGCCACGGAAAACGCCCTCAACTACCAGGCGACCAGCGCATCGGTGGAATTGATACTCGGCGGCCCACCCGCACAACGCACTCCCTTCGCACTCGCGGCTGAAGCAGGCGATGCGCCGAGCAGCCGGCCGTCGAATTGGGAGCGCAATCCCGATAGCGGGCAGTGGGAACGCAAGGTCTATGGACCGTTCGTCGAGCGCGGGATGACGCCGTATTCCACCACGGTGCCCGTCGATGCCGCCCGCACCGAGCGCCTGGATCGGCAGGCAGCACAGATCGTGGTGGAGAACGCAACGAACAGTCCGGCCTCGATTGCCGCGCGCTACGAAGACACCTACATCCGCAACGGCTGGGCCGCGTATGGGCCGATGCCCGAAGCGGTTCGCAATGCACGCACCGATGTGGACACCTTGGTCGCATCGGACGAAAACCGTTACCAACGCCGCGCGGATGGCGAGTGGATCAGCACGGGCATGATGTACAACTCCACCGCGACCGGTAATCTGCGCGATGAATTGAACGCCACGCGCGAAGTGCTGCTGGCGCGACTTCCGCCGCCACAACCGATCCCAGCGCCGCCGCCGATGACCGACGAGGCACGTCTGCGCGATACCGTGATGGGTGCGTACGCGAACGCTGGCGTCACACCTAGTGCGGAACGCATCGACGCCAGTACGATCGCCGTGCGCGCAACGATGACCGCGAACGGGCTCGACCCGAATACCACGGCGCTGTCATTGCAGCCGAATGCTAATGGCCGCTACGACCAAGACAGCCCCATCGCCAGCATGCGTTTGGAACCCGACGGCAGAACCTACGCCATCGCCGCAATCACGACGACGGAAGACATCCAGCGCGCACACGCGGGTACACCGACAACAACGACGCCAACACCAACGCCCGAACAGCCCGTCGAGCCCGCGCGCGATGGCGCCGCACCATCGTCGCGCGACGACGCAGCGCTGCGCCTAGACCACACCGCGCATCCACATCATGCGATGTTCGCGACGTTGTTGGACACCGTGCATGCGCGCGATCGCGCGTTGGGCCGCACACCGGACGATGCCAGCGTGCAACTCGCCGGCGGCCTCACCGCAGAGGCGCGTGCGCGCGGACTCGATACGATCGGCTTCGCCGCATTCACGCCCGACGGCACGAAAGTGGCGATGACCAACACCACCGACCCCATCACACCGTGGGCACGAACCGCCGTCGGAAACGTCGGCGACCTCGTCAATCAACCGCTCGCGCAAAGCAGCGCGCAGATCGCGAAACTCGAGCAGCCGTTGACGTTAACGCCGCCAGTGCAAGGGCAGGTGGTGCAGCAGGAGGAGATGGCGGGGCGTAGTGCGAGGATGGGGTGAGACAGCGCGCGGCGACTGCTCGATGAAGTGGCCGCACCCGAAAAGATTGCAAGCGTTGACTGTCTTGTGTGATGTTTGATTTCGGCCAGAGGCAGACTTTCGACAATTGAATATGCCCTTTTTTCTTGAGTGTCTCCTTCTAGTTGATGCAATGGAAGAAGTGCGCTAACGTGCCCCGAACATGGACCGGAGGCGGCATACCTCCGCGGAGCACGGGAGGAGGGCCTGTGGCCGATATCAGGAACGTCTTTATCAGCCACGTCCACGAGGACGATGCTGGCCTGCAGAAGCTGAAGGATCTGCTCGCGACGAAAGGCATGGCCATCCGCGATGCGTCGATCCATACCGGCAAGTTCAATAATGCCAAAGACCCGGACTACATCAAGTCGGGCATCCTCGCGCCGCTGATCAAGTGGGCCGGGACGTTTATCTGCTATGTATCGCCGTTAACCAAGAACAGCGAATGGGTCAACTGGGAGATCGAGTACGCCGCGAAGCAAGGCATGCGCATCATTGGCGTCTGGCAGCAGGGCGACAAGGGCTGCGAACTCCCGGATGCGTTGAAGGAATACGCTGATGCCGTCGTGGGTTGGAATGGCGATGCCATCATTGACGCCATCAATGGCAAGGATGGCTGGGAGATGCCCGACGGAAGGCCATGCCCGCCTGTCCCGCTCAAGAGACATCCCTGCTGATGAGACTGTACTCATACGTCGTTCGATACGACAGCGGGTTCGCCCCAAACCCATTTTATGGGTGGTGTAGCTTGGCAACGTGCAAAGGGCCGATTCGCAAGGTCGCCCAGGTCGGCGACTTGGTCATTGGCACTGGGAGTGGCGACAAGCAGGTGAGGCGCGGGAAGCATCTTGTCTACGCCATGCGCGTCACAGAAGTCATGACTTTCGAAGAATACGACGCAGATCCACGCTTTGAATTGAAGAAGCCGTATAGGACGGGCAGCCGCAAGCAAAGTAGCGGCGACAACGTCTATTTCAGGGAATCTGCGCGCGGGCATTGGTGTCAAAGAGACTCCTTTCACACAAATGATGACGGCTCTCGGAACGCCAATCATGTCAAGCGAGATACGAAGATCAACCGTGTTCTGCTAAGCAATGACTTCGTCTATCTCGGCGGTACTGGCCCAAGGATCCCATCCACCCTCGTTGCGTCAGATGGCAGCTCGCTATGCAAGAAAGGGCCGGGCTACCGTGCGTTTGATGACCCCGCATTTGTCGCGAGAGTGCAGCAGTGGATCGCCTCACTAGGCGACCCCGGTTACCAGGGGCCACCCTTCGAATGGATGTCGCTACGTGAATAAGCCATCGATCACAAATGGCTCGATCCTGTTGTCCGTCTACGCATCGCAGATCGTGCCGACCGATGTGTTGGATGCGGTCGATCTGCGACCGGTGCAACACGGTCTTTTTGGCGAGGTGGGTGGCATCATGTCCACGGCCAAAAAGCATGTCCGGGACAAGAAGGGTTTTCCGGAGTACCGACGAGCGGCTGAGGAAGAGTTTGGCGACACGCTCTGGTATCTGGCGGCCCTGTGCCGTCGCTGCGACATTGCCTTGGAGGCCGTCTTCGAACAAGCGGTGGGTGACGGGGAATACGCGACGGTGCTGGCCGCGAGTGACCTAACAACAGGGTCGATCGCTACAGTCGTGGTACCGGCGGTTACGCCCGAATTGGATGCGGCGCTTGCATCACTGGGGTGGTCAACCGCAGAATTACTGCATAACCAGCCATCGATGTCTGCGTTAGTCGGATTCGCAAAACACTACCTCGATGCGCTTCATGCGACGGGACTCACGTTTTCCAATGTCGTCCAAGCGAATCTGCGTAAGGTACGCAGCGCATTCCTGGAACCGAACTTCGCTGACCTGATCAACTTCGATGCCGAGTTCAGCATCGAAGAGCAACTCCCTCAAACGTTTAAGATTCGGATCGATCAGCGGTCGAGCGGCAAGAGCTATCTACAGTGTAACGGCATCTTCATCGGCGACCCGTTGACTGATAACATCGCTGACCCCGATGGCTACCGCTTTCACGACGTGTTTCATCTCGCAAACGCCGCTATTCTTCACTGGTCGCCTGTGTTCAGGGCGCTGATCAAGCACAAGCGAAAAAGTAACCAGAAGTACGACGAAGAGCAGGATAGTGGTCGCGCAATTGTAGTCGAAGAAGGGTTGACCGCTTGGTTGTTCTCTCGTGCGAAGGCTTTGGACTATTTTGATGGCCATGATCGCGTATCGTTGGGCATCCTCAAGACGATCCAGGAATTTGTTGCTGGTTACGAGGTTGAGCAGTGCCCAATGAAGTTGTGGGAACAATCCATTATTCAAGGGTATGACGTCTTTCGTCAGGTGCGTGAAGCGAAGGGCGGATTGGTGATCGGTGATCGAAAAGCCAGAACGCTGAAATATGAACCATTGGAGGGCTAAGCATGAGTGTCCATCCTTTCGTTAGGGCAGTTGCGTCTCTGAGCTTTGATCACACGTTCAATCCTTACTGTGATCGCTGCGAGGTCCATGATCGAAAAGACGCACCACAGAAGCGTGCAAAAGCACTGTCTGCGGTCGTTTCGAAGGCGACGGAGACAGTCGTTGATGCGGTCTGGGTCGGCCGTGACCTTGGGTACCGCGGCGGGCGGCGTACTGGCCTCGCATTGACAGACGACATACACGTCTCTCGGCATGCAGAGCGCTGGAGTGTGCGCGCAGAACGACAGACTGTGGGAGAAGCCGTCTCCGAGCGAACTGCTGCGGTGATATGGGGCATGCTTGATCAGATCGAACAGCCCATATTTCTCTGGAATGTGTTTCCGCTGCACCCTCACGAGCCGGGTTCACCATTCACGAATCGTCAACACAATGCGCGCGAGCGCCAAGCCGGAGAAGAAATTCTGAGTTTGTTGCTGGACTTGTTGAGACCACGCCGTGTACTGGCGGTCGGCAACGATGCGTTTTCCGCTGCGACGCGGGTTTCTGGTCGGTGCCCCGTGACTCTGGTTCGGCATCCGAGTTATGGCGGGCAGCGTCAGTTCGAGCGCCAGGTGGCGGAAATGTATGATTTGCGAGTTCGCAATGGCTCGTTCAAACTTCCATTTCAGGAAGAAATGGCACTCGCCTGATTTCGGTTCGATAGGGGGTGACTCATCAATGTCTTGCTAGGTTCGAAGCATAGATTGTGCGATAGCGTGTTGCTCCCGTGACTCAGGTGTCGATGGCAGGCGCTTTAGACGCCATGACGGACAAGCAGGTATCGTGCAAAGACATCTGCAGGTGGCGAAAATGGCTTTATATGAAGTGGCGACACTGGGTGATCCTACGCCTGAACAGCTTCGTGATCTGGAGCAAGGACTTCGTGCCGCTGCGACCGCCTATCAACTGGATTTCGACACAGACTTGGTTCTGCGTATTGGACCTGCACGCTTTGCGCCGCCACAGCGCACGACTGCGGTGGCGGTCTATTTCGGTGCACTAGGCGGTGGCCACAAGACAGTTAGTGGCGTGCTCGATCCATCCAGCGTCACTATCATTCCGGTAGCGAGTACGGAAACCAGCGTTAGTGCAGAGATCCCCGTTGAACTGCGCTTCCTCAATTGCCACATGACCGATGTAGGTGGTTCGGATCGATTATTGTCGACCGTACTAGAGTGTCTTGGGCTACTTCGCCGCCAACGCCGGGTGTTTCTCGAGCTACCGCCGGTGTGAGGCCAGAGAGGCTGCGTTGCAGCTTTTCGATGCTTTATCAGCGCGTGGCTATGAAGTCTTTCTTGATACCCATGGCGTCGCGCGTGCTGTCGACTTCCAGGAAGCTCTGTGGCACAAGCTCTGCGACGTCGACGTCATGGTGATGCTGGAAACGCCAACTTATTTCAAGAGCCGATGGACACGCGAAGAGTTCGGCCGAGCGCTCTCCAAGAACATCGGCGTATTGCGCGTTCAATGGCCTGATACGACGCCGTCCAAAGACACGCAGACTTGCAGCCGGGTCGAGATCGTGCCCCGAGGAGTTCCGAACGGATCGACCCTCGCCCTCGCACTCCGAAGCCCTGGACCGTATCGCCATCAGCTGGAGCGCCTTAAGGAAAGCCTGAGTTTTGCTGCGAGGCGGATCAGTGCCATGACGCAACTGACCCTGGCGATCGAGAGCATTCAGGGTCAAGTGCTGGGTGTAGGCCCACACTTCACGATGCGAGTGAAATTGCCGGGCGGCAGCGATCTTGACGTTAGTCCTGTGATAGGCGTTCCAGATTCCACCGCGTTGCATGAGGCGATGACGTTGAACGGCCAGCCTTCTGCGGTTCTGTACGATCATGTGGGTGTGTTGCCGAGTTGGAACGAGCACCTCGAATGGCTGGCAAAAAATATTCCAAAAGCCTACCGGATACGTTCCAGCCAAGCGGCTTGGGACCTTGCAGGGTGGACGCCATGAAAGAAATCTTCCTGAGCGCCAGTGTGCCGGAACAAGAGCGTGGCAATTTCTATGAGTCAGCTGATCCCTTCTTGATTCAATTCGCGGTACGCGAATTGATTACGGTGTGCCTCGGGCGTCGGCGTATCGTTTGGGGCGGACACCCTTCCATCACGCCGATGGTGCATGCCGTCTGCAAAGACTTTGGAATGGAGTTCGCGCCACCAGTGTTGCTATACCAATCAAGATTTTTTGAGAATCGGTTTCCGGATAAGTACTTCGAAACAATACTGTCGATGAGGTGCGAGAAGATTTGCCGAGCAGCCTTGTTGAGCTTCGGAGGCAATGCTCTCGCGCCTATTGAGACTGCCGTCTTCATCGGTGGAATGGAAGGAACCTTCCATGAATTCGAGATTTTTCGTGCGTTGCACGGTCCTGACGCAAACGTTCTTGCCCTGGGCGCCCAGGTGGAGCAGCGCGTCAGTTAGCGGAAGCAGGATGCTGGAAGGAAGGTTTGATCGTGATTTAGAACGAATTGATTTTGCACGCCTGTTCTATGAGCGGTTAGGTATCTCGCCGGATGAGGATCGCCAGTTGAAGGCTTCAGACGACGAAGGCGAAGGCAGACAGCAGCTTTGCTAATGTCCTAATGACCGCTTCGGGTCGTAAGCGCACACCGATGCCCGACTTGCGCGACGATGATTCGCGCCTATGTTGGTGGGCCCACCAGGACTCGAACCTGGAACCGAGGGATTATGAGTCCCGCGCTCTAACCATTGAGCTATAGGCCCGTGTGCGGAATCTTAGCAAAGCGCGGCGAGAAACTGGGTTTCGGCGTCGCGTCTTTCGCTTGTCGATAAGCGCTGCGCAACGGGACGCAGTCTGTCGGCGATCGCGCCTGAAGGCGCTCCTGCGAGGACGATGTCCAGGGCGCGTTGCGATGGAAACCAAAAACCCGCCATGCGGCGGGCTCGTCGTGGGATCGAATCGGTCGCTTCGTCGCCGATCGATCGGGCGCAATCGATCGACCGTCAATCGATATCGAGGAAGCTACGCAGTTGTTCGCTGCGGCTGGGGTGGCGCAGTTTGCGCAGGGCCTTGGCTTCGATCTGACGGATGCGTTCGCGGGTGACGTCGAACTGTTTGCCGACTTCTTCCAGCGTGTGGTCGGTATTCATATCGATGCCGAAGCGCATGCGCAGCACCTTGGCTTCGCGCGGGGTGAGGCCGGCGAGCACGTCGCGCACGGTTTCCTGCAGGTTGATGTTGGTGGTGGCCTCGATCGGGGACTCGACGTTGGTGTCCTCGATGAAATCGCCGAGGTGCGGATCTTCGTCGTCGCCGATCGGCGTTTCCATCGAAATGGGTTCTTTGGCGATCTTCAGGACTTTGCGGATTTTGTCTTCCGGCATGTCCATTTCTTTCGCCAACTCTTCCGGCGTGGCTTCGCGGCCGTACTGCTGCAGCATCTGGCGCGAAATACGGTTGAGCTTGTTGATCGTCTCGATCATGTGCACCGGGATGCGGATGGTGCGCGCCTGATCGGCGATCGAGCGGGTGATGGCCTGACGGATCCACCACGTGGCGTAGGTCGAGAACTTGTAACCGCGGCGGTATTCGAACTTGTCGACCGCTTTCATCAAACCGATGTTGCCTTCCTGGATGAGGTCGAGGAACTGCAGGCCGCGGTTGGTGTATTTTTTCGCGATCGAAATCACCAGGCGCAGGTTGGCCTCGACCATTTCCTTCTTCGCCTTGCGCGCCTTGGCTTCGCCATAGGCCATCGCGCGGTTGATGTCCTTGATGTCGGCCAGGGTCACGTCCAGCGCCTTCTCGATCGCGATCGTGGCTTCCTGCTCGGCGATGATCAGTTCTTGCACATCGCGCAGGCCCGACGACCACTTCTGCTTGCGCTTGAGCATTTCGTCCACCCAGCCGGGATTGGTCTGGTTGCCTTCCCATGCCTTGATGAAATCCTTACGCGGCATTTTCGCGACGCGGGTGGACAGGTCGAGGATGCGGCGCTCGTGATCCTTGACCTGACCGAGCACCTCGCGCAGCTTCCGCACCAGGGTGTCGGTCAGCGGGAGCGGCAGCTTGAGGGTCATGAAGACTCGGCCATGTCCTGCGCGCGCGGCCGGCTTTCTTGTCGGCGCCTGCTTGGCGTAGGCCTTCTGGAAGCGCACATAGGCGGCGGCGATGGCTTCCATGCGGCGCGCGACTTCGAGCGGATCCGGGCCGGTCGGGCCGGTCTCTTCGGCTTCGGCTCGTCGCCATCTCTCGGCGGCATCGTCGTCGTCGTCTCTCGGCGCCTCCACCGCCGCTTCGCGGCCTGACTTCGGCTCCGGCTCCTCGGCGTTCGTCGAAGCCGACCACGATCTCGGCCAGGCGCTTCTTGCCGGCCTTGTGCAGTTCGTAGTCTTCGAGCAGCTGCTGCGCCGACCACGGGAAGCTGGCCAGCGCCGACATCATCTGGGTCGAGGCCTTCCTCGATGCGCTTGGCGATGGCGATTTCGCCCTCGCGGGTCAGCAGCTCGACCGTGCCCATCTCGCGCATGTACATGCGCACCGGGTCGGTGGTGCGGCCGCCCTCGCCGTCCAGCGCGGTCAGCGCGGCGGCGGCTTCCTCGGCGGCGGTGTCGTCGACCTCGCGGCCGCTGGCGGCGCCGGCCGGCGAGCAACAGGGTCTCGGCATCGGGCGCGACTTCGTGCACCTCGATGCCCATGCCGTTGATCATGCCGATGATGTCTTCGATCTGCTCCGGATCGACCATGTCGTCGGGCAGGTGATCGTTGACTTCGGCGTAGGTCAGATAGCCCTGCTCCAGGCCCTTGCTGATCAGGAGCTTGATGTCGGACTGGGGGGCCTTGCCGTTCGTTGGCCATATGGCGCCACCGTGGGAAAGTGAACCCGTAATTATAACAGCCCGAGAGGGGCGACTGGATGCCGGGACGGGAAACGGCGTCGGTTATGTGGTCCGATTCGCGGATCGGACCATGAAAACAGCAGAGCGGATCAAGCTTAAAGAGCGAGACTGGATCCGATGTGGTGCGTGGATGCGCCAATTCAAGCGAGTAGGGTCGAGCGGGTTAGGTCAAATCGACGCGAATCGTGTCGATATGTTCAAACCAGTACGGGCGAGGGCGCCGCGAAGATTCAGACGTATTGGAGGGCCTGAGCGCCATGAAGTTCCGGCCCAGCGAGCCCGCAACGACGATGGCCCTTGCCTCGCTGCGGGCTCGAGCCTCACCAAGTAAAAACGTGACCGGGCCGTCGTTCGTCAGACTGATCTGCATGTTCGCACCGAAACGGCCGGTTTCGACCCCGAATGGGTGCTGTTGCCGGCAGTAGGCGACAAGTTCGTCGAAGATGCGAAGGGCATCCTCTGGCGCGGCGGCGGTGCTGAAGCTCGGCCGCAGCCCGGACGCGGTGTCGGCGGCGAGGGTGAATTGGCTGACCAGCAGCAGGCCGCCCTGGACGTCGGTGAGGGAGCGATTCATTCGTCCGGCCTCGTCCGAGAACACACGGTAGCGCAGCAGCCGGTCGCCGAGTTTGGCGATATCGGCCGGGCCGTCGTTGGGCTGCACGCCGATCAGGGCCAGCAGTCCGGGCCCGATCGCGCCGACGGTCTCGCCAGCGACGACGACGTGGGCATGGGTGACGCGTTGGATGAGGGCGAGCATGGATGCGCCGAGGTGGGTGATTAGTGCGGGGGAATTGGGAATCGTACGAGAGCGTGGTGCTTTATTGCGCTTGTCATCCCGAGCCGCAGGCGAGGGACCTGCTTTCGCCTATCGATCGATGAGAAGAAAACAGGCCCCTCGCCTGCGGCTCGGGATGATAGCCTAAGCAAAACGAGTGGTGAGGCAGCGGTCAGCGGTCAGCGGTTAGCGGTTAGCGGAGTTGCGCTCCGCTCTACCGGTTTTGCGACTGGCTTGGAAGCGGTTGGTTAGACTGCGCGGCTGATGATCGATCTTTTCGCGCGCCTCTTGTTCGCCATCGCCGGCCTGGCCGGCCGCTTGCCGTGGCCGTGGCTGCGTGGCTGCGGCGATGTCGTGGCGTGGTTATGGCGTCGCCATCATCGGCGCGAGAGCAAG